>NZ_VCIA01000001.1:0-2400000 GCF_005887555.1 Lentibacillus cibarius
ATTCATCACAACCGCCCAAATTCCATACTTGAATAACGTTATGACAGCAAGTGCTTCAATATACGGTACGTTCCGATTAAATAGAAAAAATAGCAAAAAGACCGTAAAAAACAAACTAGCTGTGGGACTATCCGGAACAAACAGTAAAAAAATTCTAGGTGTATCGTAAAGTTGGAATCGGTACCAATAATAGCCATAAGCAGTACCTAATAAGTTGATTATAAATAGGATTAGTAAAAAACGTCTATTTGTTAGTATGTATCGTATCATGTCTAATATCCCTTCTTTTAAGCATGACAGAAAGCGTCTATTCAAAATGCTCATGCCTACTAAATACCTGTCTGACTTATGAAAAAACACCTTCACCAACTGTCTTGGCAAAGGTGTTTTAAGGAAAACACGTTTTTTTACTTTTCATTAACGGATACGATGAAATCTGCCAGTTTCTGTAGCTCTTCATCCGATCCGGTAAATTGGTCTGCTGGCATGGACCCTATTCCTTCTCGAGCAATTGTAGCAATTTCGTCTGCAGATTTGTCAATACCAATCAGTGCTGGTCCTGCAGTACCCTGCATATCCTCACCGTGACAGCTCATACAGTTACTCTCATATACGGCATACCCATCTGAATCCTTATCAATGTTTACTTCTTCGGATGGTGGGACAGGCTTATTCGCTTCCGCACGCTGTTCCCAGTCCACATGTGAAGCTGATTTATAGGTAAGCCAAATGGTAGATGTCAACGCCAAAAGCATCATGCCAACTGCAATTGGGCGCTGATGCGGCCGTCTTCCCGGTCCCTTATCAAGGAAGGGTGCTAACAGCAACCCGCCAAATGCTAGTCCAGGTATAATCAGGATACCGAATAAAATATAAGGGCCACTGGCAAAATTATATTTCAGTAACTCGTACAGGAACAGAAAATACCAGTCCGGCAATGGAATATAGCCGGCGGCAGTTGGATCGGCCATACCTTCCAAAGGCGATGGATGGGCAATTGTCAAACATAAAAAGCCGACTAAAAACACAGACCCCGCCAGCCATTCCTTTAATAGAAAGTTGGGCCAGAATGCCTCTGTTCTTCCGGGATATTCTGAATAGTCTTTTGGTATACTCGATTTTCGTTCTGAGGAGATACGAGAATCCCCGACGAACTTCATTCCTTTACCCTTATGCACAGCTTAACCTCCTTTGTTTACAATGGTCCGGAAATTCCTTGTCTTCGGATTAGTATGAAGTGTACTCCCAGCAAGGCAAACAATGCTGCAGGCAGGAAGAAAACATGAATCGCAAAGAACCGTGCAAGCGTTTGAGCGCCGACGATATCTGCGTCTCCAGCCAGCAATACTTTAATTTGTTCACCAATGATAGGGACATCTTCCGCAATATTCAATCCGACTTCTGTTGCGAAATATGCTTTATTATCCCATGGTAGCAAATAGCCTGTGAAACCTAATCCCAGAATGGTAAAGAACAAGAGGACTCCAACAATCCAGTTCAGTTCACGCGGCTTTTTATATGCGCCCTGGAAAAACACCCGCAATGTATGTAGCAAGAGCATTACAATAACAACACTGGCTCCCCAGTGGTGCATGCCACGAACGATCTGACCATGTGCGACTTCTGTTTGCAGATAATAAACAGAACGCCATGCATTTTCAATGTCAGGTACATAATACATGGTTAAAAACATACCTGATAATATCTGAATGACTACTACGAAAAATGTCAATCCCCCAAAGCAATAAACAAAAGCAGAGAAATGATGGGCCGGATTAACATGTTCAGGGACTTCATGGTCCGCTATATCACGCCATATAGGCGTAATGTCCACGCGCTCGTCTATCCAGTCGTATAACTTTTGCAGCATCTTCTATTACGCCTCCTCTCTCGACTGTGCTTTACCAAGGAATAACATCCCATTCTCAATTTTGTGATCATATACGTCCAATGGTGCCGTCGGTGGTGTGTTTGGAACGTTTACACCATTCTTATAATAGCGTCCGTCATGACACGGGCAGTAAAACTGGTTCGGATAGTCTTCGCTGCCTGCCCAAGAAACAATACAACCCAAGTGTTTGCAAATCGGGGAAAGTGCAACTATATCACCATTTTCATCTTTATAAACCCATGCAGATTTAGTCACTTTGGATTCGTACCAGCCATCCACCTGTTGAATTTCCCAATCGACACGCTGTGGCTCTTCTGTGATATCTTCTACAGCAAGTTTAACATTTGTGTAATCACCTGATGCTGTCGATTCTTGAAGCACCGGGTCAATTGCCATACGGATCGGTGACACCACTAGGCCAGCTGCCATAAAACCACCCACACCTGTAAGCGTATAGTTTAGAAATTGACGACGGGATACTGGTTGTTTGTCTTCGCTCATGATTTTTCCCCCCTCTATACATTTTTCACGGACAAGTTTATTAAATCAGTTTACTAGGACAATACCATGATAGCGCAAACTGTATGACGGGTCAATATAAATCCCTTGTTCTCCCAATGAAATCTTTAAGAATTAATCAGGATAGAAGCCGCATCCGATTCTTTGCGACTAAACTGCTTACGCTTTCTGATCATCTTTCCAGTAACTTCTGATCAGTTCACTGACCTGTTGCACATGTTCCCGGATAATAGGCTGCATATTCTCTGGGTTTGCTGTATCACCTGCTGTTATAGGTAGCCAAATTAAGGTCCCGGGCAGTTCTTGTTCACTTTTTTTCCAGCTTGAATCAGATGTTATAAAAAAAACATGGCGGAACGGTTGTGCTTGTACATCTCCAACCCATGATTGAAGCCGGTTCAATTCAGCATCTTTGTCTGCAGATTTTAAATAACGGTAATCAGGTGTCAGCATCACCCTTCCGGTAAGTTCTTTTTCTAGTTCGCGCAAAAATACTGACTGTGCCTCTGATTGGAATGCGTCCCTTTCGAGTTTTGCATCATCTGATAATTGAAAAGAAAGCAGCGGAACAATTGCGGTGTCTACATATTCTTTCGCTTTGACAAATTGCTGCAAGTCTTTTTTTATCCATTTCATAGTATACTTCCTGCCCTTCTGTTTATTCTTTAAAAAACAAGAAATTATTGTGCCAAGTTTATTATCCTAAGTACACAAAAAAAAATCAACCTATTCATTTAAGAATTAGGTTGATTTAATTTCTCACGGTCAATTCCGTTTAGCTGTTCAACAAGCTCAAAAAAAGTTTGTCGATCCCCTTCATCAAGCGCACGATCTATTTTTCTCTTTAGTGCTGTGCGCTGATATTCATGTACAGTCAGATCCAATATCTTTTTTGCCGCGTCCCTGTCGTGCTTGGTAATAAAATAATCGTCCGGTATAAACGGATTTTCAACAAGAACCGCTGCATAGTAACTGTTCTGGTGTGATTTATTGAAATTCAATTGAATATATAATGGCTCGTTCTGGTTCATGCGAATATCATGAAAGGATTTTTCAGCGTCCGTTGTAACGAGTTGTTTTTTATAAAAGCGGAACGGAACTTCTTCCGAGCAATGGCTGGACATAATTAAGCCTCTTGGGCAGTATTTCGCCTCACGAACGAAATGTATGTTTTTAAGCAGATTTTTGTGGTTAATTATATAGTTCAGGATCCATACACTTTCCCGTTTTTTTAACTGATAATGGTTCAAGAACCATTGAATGAAACTTTTTTTGTCTTGCACGGAAACAGGAGTCTGCATTTACAAGGATAACCTCCCTCAATATCCATTTAATGGCTATGTTTCTCGTGTCTGTTTCAATCGGGACACATATTCTTCAATATCCGCATCAAGTGGCTGTATGCGCAAGTACTCCTCAAACAATTGAATGGCGTTGTCAATCCTCCCTTCTTCGGTTAAGAAGTAGCCGTATTCTTTTAGAAAATCACTATCTTGGTTTAAGCTATTATATGCTTCTTGGTAGTGTTTTAATGCATTGTTATAAGATTCCGTTTCATTATAGGCACGTGCAAGTTCCCACTCATACAGTGGATCTTTGGCTCCTGTGTTGCTGATTTCTGTTAACAGTTCGATAATGTCTTCTGTTTTATCTTGCTGCTTCAGCAGTTCAACTAAAAATAGCACCGCCTCTTTATAATCAGGATCAAGTGTAATGGCTTCACGCACCCACTTTTCGCTTTCATTATCGTTGTTCAACTGGTGAGCCATCGAACCCGCGAAAAAATATAGTTCTTTATTAAATTCATCCACTTGGATACCTTTTAAGGCAGTGTCATATGCTTCCTGAGGCATTTCTTCTGATTCATAAGCTTTTGCCAATTGATAATAAGCCGTGTGATAATACATGTCCTGCTCGATCACATGTTTCCATGCTTTGATGGCGATATCTCGACGTCCCGCATGTAATGCAGTGAACCCGTACTTGAAGAGCGTATCTGGATCCTCGCTGTCAATATCCTGGTAAATATCAAGCGCAACTTCATAGTCACCGGATGCGGCGTACGCTTCAGCTAGCCGGTCATTGACAGATACATTGTTGATTTCTTTTGTAATGGGCAGTACCTTTTCATAATACGTGATGGCTTGGCGAAACTCTCCATTTGAAAACAGGAGTTCCCCAAGAGCAAAGTCAATAATTGGTTCATTTGGTTCATGATGTTTGGCACTCAGTAGTTTTTGCTCGGCAACTTCAAATAGGCCTTGTGCGTGATACAAATCGGCTAATTGTAATAATGTTTGTACATATGCCGGATCATCTTCATCTATCTCATCCAGCAGATTGATGGCTTCTTCATCATTATCCAGATCAATATATACATCTGCTAGCATAATTTTTATTTCACTTTCTTTAGGAAAACGATGCATCAATTCATCTAGAACATCAGCCGC
This sequence comes from Lentibacillus cibarius, assembly GCF_005887555.1. NCBI lineage: Bacteria > Bacillati > Bacillota > Bacilli > Caryophanales > Bacillaceae > Lentibacillus > Lentibacillus cibarius. The sequence continues at coordinate 4,861 of NZ_VCIA01000001.1, forward strand.
ATCGGTTAAAAATCCCCACTGCACGTACAGTTCAGCAATGGTGAATTTCTCTTCATCATCAGCTTTTGGTAAATAATCTTCAAGAAGTGAAATAGCTTTTTCGGTTTGTTTTGTTTCCATTAAATTAACTGCTTCCATTATGGTTGTATCCATCAGGTACATCCTTTCCGCTGTCGTACTCATTTATCTTTTCATCATACAGAATACAATTTTTTTATTCAATCAGAAAAGAATCTGCCTGGATGGGCAGATCCTTTTTAATGACGTCAAAAAGTATAAAATATGGATGACCTTATAATAAAAACTTCGGCATCGCTATAAGTCGAGGCGAATGCCGAGTTATTCTAATACACAAAAGATATATAATGCGACGTAAGTGCTAGGTTGATTTCCGTTCCAGCCAGTCGCTTTCCGCGGGCAACGCTTCAGCTTCCTCGGAAGAAAACCGCTTCCTGCGGGATCTTCAGCTGTTGCTTTTCCCGCAGGAGTCGACTGGCCTCCACTCCAATCAACCATCAAAATAGTAGTTCATTATTCTTTGTGATTTAATTATGTATAAATGTAGTTAAGCACAAGCGGAGGAAATACACGGAGACTCCTGCGGGAACAGTGGCGAAAGTGAGACCCCACAGGAACGAGCGATACATCCACCGAGTACGCTACGAGTTGCGAGGAGTGCTGCTCCACTGAAACCACTTACAACACGACGAGCACACCGGATGTCCGAGGAGGCTCACGGGTCACCCGCGGAAAGCGTAGTGTATTTCCGCAGCGGCGGTTTAACACTCATACAAAATTATGTCGCATTATATATCAAATGTGATGATAAACAACGAATCATACATCCAAAAAGTCAACTAGCGTAGTATATGTCTAACTTTCTTCATTCTTTCAAGCCTTATGTGTTCATCTTTCAGGTTGCGAAAGTTGAATGATTACTAATTATTTTGCGCAAATCCCGAAAGAAATTGGGATAGGAAATGTCGATTGAAGATACATCATCAATAACCACATTCTGTTCGGCAATTAACGAAGCCACTGCAAGCATCATGGCAATACGGTGGTCATTGTATGCTTTTGTCTGACCCCCGGTTAAAACTGAACTGCCTTTAATAACCATGCCGTCATCAGTTCCTTCGACCTTTGCACCAATGCTGGTCAGTTCTTCTACTGTGGCTGCAATACGGTCAGTTTCCTTCAATCGAAGTTCTTCAGCATCACGGATGACAGTATTTCCTTTGGCTTGCGTAGCGACAAGGGCTAAAACCGGAAGCTCATCAATTAACCTCGGGATAATATCCCCCTCAATCACAACCCCATTTAAAGGACGGTGGACAACCGTAATGTCCCCGAATGTTTCCCCACCGACTGTCTGTTGATTGGTAATGCTGATTTGTGCTCCCATTTCAGATAAGACATCAATAATTCCTGTCCGACTATGATTGAGACCGACGCGAAGCAATGTTAGCTTGCTTTCTGGCACGATTGCTGCAGCAGCCATAAAGAACGCTGCTGAAGAAATATCACCAGGCACGACCACATCTGTTGCTATTAAAGCCCGTTCATTTGTAATTCGTATATGACCATCATTATCAGCTATATCCGCACCGAATGCTTGGAGCATATTTTCCGTGTGGTTTCGTGAAGGTGTTTCCTCAATCACCTCGGTCGTTCCTTCTGCAAATAACCCGCCCAGCAACACGGCTGATTTCACCTGTGCGCTTTTAACTGGAAGCTTGTAATGAATGCCTTTAAGATTGCCGCCTCTTACTGCAAGTGGTAAGTAATTACCGTTATTTCGTCCGTCGAATTTCCCACCCATCTCAGAAAGCGGTCCTACCACACGATCCATTGGCCGCTGCGTTAAATGGGGATCACCGTATACTGAAGTGAAAATTGGCAAACCAGCCAAAACCCCCAACATTAATCTGGCAGTTGTCCCTGAATTTCCAAAATAAATTGGACTGGACGGCTCGTTTAGGGTTGTAGGGCCATTGCCATAAATCTTAAGTAAGCTGTCATTTTCCTCAATCTTCACACCAAGCTGTCGAAAAGCTTCTACCGTGCGTCTAGTATCTTCACTTCTTAAAAAATCCGTAACGGTTGTTATACCAGTTGCCAATGAACCTAATATGATAGCCCGATGAGAGATGGACTTATCCCCGGGAATCTGTAGTTTCCCAGATATCGGAGACTGTGCGGGTGCCAGTGTCAATTCTTTCATTTTGTTCCCTTCCTTTACCTATTACTCTTCTAGCATTAAATCATATCCTTTTTCTTGTAGTACCTGATAGCTTTTTTGTTGCTCCTCTTTTGTCGATACGGTCAGTCGTAAAGCACCCATTATCCCCTCACGGATTTCGAGGATCTGAATGTTGGTGATGCTTACACTTTCTTCTGCTAATAGATTAGCAACTGATGCAATGGCTCCTGTCTGGTCGCGTATATCCACATATAAATCGTAAAATGCAGGAATAGCCCCTTTTTTCTTAGCACCGAGCCCATCACGGTAATCTTTTGCCTGCTCTAAGTAGGATGTCAGCTGTTCTTTTTCATTCTCATGCAGCATCTGTTTTAGGGCCGTCATTTCCGCTGTCCAATCGTCAATCAGCTGTATCATTTTTTGTTTATTATGATAAAGAATATCCTGCCAGAGTTCCGGACTACTGGAAGCGATACGTGTTACATCACGGAATCCCCCTGCAGCTAGTTTAGGAATAAATTCGTGCGTATCCTGCCATTTCTTCGCCTGTTGAACGAGTGCCGAAGCTATCAAGTGCGGGAAATGTGAAATGACACCGGTCATCTCATCGTGCTCATTTGCCCCCAGGCGAACAACATTACTTTTTGTATCCTTCAGTACTTCCTGAAGCAGTTCGACAGCTGATGACTGGCAGCTTTTTGATGGTGCTAGTACATAGATGGCATTTTCAAACAGGTGCCCTTTTGCCGCGGTAATTCCCTTTTTGTGGGAACCAGCCATCGGGTGCCCGCCTACAAATTGTATCTTGCTATTTTGTAAACGATTCGCCGCATCAATAATCGGCTTTTTGACAGATGATACGTCGCTGAGAATAACATCATGATCATATGTAATGGTATCCAGTGTGTGCATCATCTCAATCGTTTCGGTTATTGGTGTGCCCAGGATAATAATGTCGGCTTCTTTAGCTGTCATCACTATATCCGTACTAACATCGTGAATGATGCCGTTTATCCGGGCAAATTCAATTGTTTTTCGGTCAATATCATATCCTATAACACGATTTTTATTAGATTGGGAAAGGCACTTGGCTAACGATCCACCAATCAGCCCTAATCCAATCACAAATATGGTTCTGTTCACATTGATTGCTCCTTATCCAGTTTAAGATGTAACTGATACAACACTTTCTGCAGTTGCTGCATATCTGTTTCTGTTCCAATTGTTACCCGAATTGTATTGGGAGCGCCAAGTCCTTCGCCGGCTTTGACGATAAATCCATTTTCCAGTAAATATTGAAATACACGTTCTCCGCTTATCGGTGTCGATATCAGCAGAAAATTGGTGTGTGATTCAAAGTAATGCCAGCCAATGGAGTCCAAAAAATGTTCAAACGATTGTTTAATAGCATGAATTCTGGTTATGGCTTGTTCAAGAAAGGCATCATCTTCCATTGCTTTTAAAGCTGCTTTTTGCGCTATAGTCGATACGTTGAATGGTCCTCTGACAACATCTAGTTTTCGAATCAATGTTTCTGATGCAATACCATACCCGACTCTTAATCCGGCAAGTCCATAAGCCTTGGAGAATGTACGCAGCACCATCAAATTTTCGTATTGTTCCAAATGATCCAGTACACGCAGGTTCCACTCGGCACTCACATATTCATAGTAAGCCTCATCAAGCACAACCAAAACATTTTCCGGGCATTTGTCCATAAATGCATAAAAATCGTCTTTTGAAATCACGCACCCTGTTGGATTATTCGGTGAACAAAGCCATACAACACTTGTCCTGTCATCAATGGCAGAAAGTATACCTGATAGGTCATGGCAACCGTTGACTGTCGGAATTTCCTTCACCTCAGCGCCTTCAATACGTGCGCTGTGTTTGTACTGAGGAAATGTCGGTGCCGCCATGACTGTGTTCACACCAGGATACAGAAATGCACGGCCGATTATTTGAATAATTTCATCTGTTCCACTGCCAAATATTAGCTGTTCTTCTTTAACATTTAAATTTGCTGCAGCTGTACGTCGCAGTTCTGTTGCGTATCCATCCGGATAAATGTGATGTTCGAGCATGTGGGAGATGGTTGTATTCACTTGTTCAGAATGACCAAATGGATTTTCATTTGATGCAAGCTTCACAATCCGGCTAAGACCGTATTCCTCCTTCACTTCTTCTATCTGTTTTCCGGGTTTGTATGGTGTCATTCCATCAAGTACTTTTTTATTTTTCATTTCTACTCCCCCATCTATTAATTTCTATGTGTCAATTCCTCGAAAAAAGATTCCAGATAATCAAGTAACGCGCAATCATCCACTTCAGCCATTGACGGCTGCCCAACAGCTTGTAAAAGAACCATCTGTACTTCAGAATTAAATGCCTTTTTATCCAGTTTCATTTTTGAAAGGATATCACCGGGATCAATAACAGGTAATGCTAGCGGATACCCATTATTTTTTAGCCAAGTATATAACTCGTCAAACGGGAGATTTGTGGCAAAGTTTTTTTCACTTACCCGTATTGCAAATAATAATCCAACCGCAACTAGTTCTCCATGTGTCCACTTTCCATAACCGAGCAAGGACTCCAGCGCATGACCCAATGTATGTCCAAGATTTAGAAATTTACGAATGTTAGACTCGCGTTCATCCTGTTCAACGATGGATGCTTTTATATTGATTCCTTTTCTTATATGATCGGTAAGCTGGCGATTGGTAAGTGAAGCCAGGCGCTGATTTATTAATTCGTGAAAAAAGTCCGCATCACCTAGCAGTGCCTCTTTAATTATTTCTGCATAGCCCGAACGCACTTCCTTATTGCTTAATGTATGCAGAGTGTTTATATCATAAATAACCGCATCAGGTGGATAAAAACTGCCAATCAGGTTCTTCCCTTGTTCGTGATTAATCGCAACTTTTCCACCGACACTGCTGTCGTGGGCAAGTATAGTTGTTGGCATTTGCACAAAATCAATGCCCCGCATGAATGTTGCAGCGACGAAACCCGCTGCATCTCCAACAACACCACCGCCAAGTGCGAGGATTAGTGATCGCCTGTCGAGTCCGCATGTAATTGCCTTTGTTTGCAATTGATAAAATATATCGATGCTTTTAGCTTTCTCGCCTGCAGGAATCGTGTGGGTAAACACCCGGTCATGTGCAAGGGCCTGTTTGACATCTTGCAAATAATGACTGCCGACACAATCATCGGTAATAATTAAAATTGCCGTGTATGTTTTTGATAAAAAGCGATTCACATCATGACGAAGATCTTCTCCGATGTACACAGGATATGTTTTTGTGTCTGCGTTCACGTGAAGCGTATCCATTAAAAGCACCTGATTTCTTCACGGTAATCATCGATAGCTTGTTGTAACTTCGGAAACTGGTCATGTGGAAATTGTTCTGTAATTGCCTTTGCCAGCTCAAAAGCCACCACGTGCTCCATGACTACTGAAGCTGCAGGGACAGCGCAGGAATCAGATCGTTCAATACTTGCGTTGAATGGTTCTTTTGTCTCGATATCCACACTTTGCAGCGGTTTGTAGAGAGTTGGAATTGGTTTCATAACACCTTTGATGACCAATGGCATACCTGTTGTCATACCACCCTCGAAACCTCCGAGACGATTAGTTTTTCGATAATAGCCATCTTCCTCGTCCCAGGCAATTTCGTCATGAACTTGGCTGCCGTTTTTTCGGGCCGCTTCAAACCCCAAACCAAATTCAACACCTTTAAATGCATTAATGCTCATGACGCTGCCGGCTATTCTGCCATCCAATTTTCGATCATAATGAACGTATGATCCGATACCAGCGGGCATACCTTCTACATACACTTCGATAACGCCACCAATGGAATCTCCATCCTTTTTAGCTTGATCGATGGCATCCATCATTTGTTGCTCTACATCTTTATCGAGTGTCCGGACTGGAGATTCCTCGGAAATACGCTGTCTATCAGCAATGGATAAGGAACTATTTTCTTTTGCCGTGATTCCTGCTATTTCTTTAACATACCCCGAGACAGTAATGCCTAAATGATTAAGAAGTGTTTTGGCAACTGCTCCTGCCGCCACCCGTGCCGCTGTCTCCCTTGCCGATGAACGTTCAAGGACGTTGCGCATATCACGGTGACCATATTTTAGTGCACCATTCAAATCAGCGTGTCCGGGTCTCGGCCGTGACACTGTTCGCCGTAGTTTTTTATTCGTTTCAATGGGATCTTCCCCCATGATATCAATCCAATGTTTGAAATCATCGTTATGTATAACAAGCGATATCGGTGACCCGAGCGTGTAACCATGGCGCACCCCGCTTGTGATATCGGCCATATCTTTTTCTATTTGCATTCGTTTGCCGCGTCCATGCCCTTGCTGTCTCCTGATTAATGACTGATTGATATCTTCCTGAAGAAGTGGCATGTTAGCGGGAAGCCCTTCAATAATCGTAGTCAGCTGTTTACCGTGGGATTCACCGGCTGTCAAGTAACGCATATGTTTTCCTCCTTAACGGAATTTTGTATTACTATATCATATTTTAGCAAGTTTTTGGTGGATTTCGTTAAAATTTGCTGTATCTTCTGAAGGTAAGAAAAATACGTTTGTCCTTAAACAAACGTACAGATGAACTGTTTCTATATTAAATTATACTAAGATTTACGTCATACGCTGATAAAAAAATGTATCAAGCAAGCGGAGTCCGTAGTTATCGGGTTTGAATATTTGTTCGGTGCTGCCGATAAAAATCACTCCATGTTGATTTAATGAGTGTGAAAATTTGGTATAAATAGCTGCCTTCGCATCATCTGTAAAATAAATCAGTACATTTCTACATATGATTAAATCAACATTTGATGGGTATGTATCGGCGAGCAAATCGTGTTTTTTGAAGGCAACATGTTGTTTGACTGATTGATCAACTGAATATAAGTTTTCATCCTGTTTGAAATATTTGTAAATCAGTTTATCTGGTATTCCTTTTACCGACCGTTCCGTATATACACCCTGCCTGGCCTTTTCAAGGGCGCTACGGTCGATGTCGGTAGCCAGAATATGAAAATCATAATTAGGAAAAAACTCCTTTAACATGATTGCCGTACTATATGGCTCCTCCCCCGTGGAGCAGGCGGCACTCCATATCTTAAGTTTGTTAGACAATGCACCAAGCTGCGGCAAAATAGACGTTTTTAGTACTTCCCACCGGTCAGGATTCCTGAAAAACTCGGATACATTGATTGTCATATGATCCAAAAATTCATTCAGCAGCAAATTATCCCGTTTCATTGCGCAAAAATATTGACGAAACGTTGGATAACCTCTCTTGTCCCGCAATGATACAAGTCGTCGTTTCATTTGTGTCTGTTTATACATTGTCAAATCTATGCTAAGTCTTTTTTTTACATTGTTGATAAATTCGATATAGTCATCTGTCATGCATGAACGCCTCTTTTAAACTAATTCTATTTATCAGTACAGTCAATGGATCCATTTCAACGTTTAATGGGATACCATACCAAGTTTTAAAAGCCCGTTTTATACAAAACCTCCGTTAAAAAACGGAGGCTTTAAATTTAATAAATCCACTCACTATCCTGTTTTGAATATGTTTTAATTTCACTATCCTGGAAGAAAAGGTTAATTTCCCTTTCAGCACTTTCAGGCGAGTCAGATCCATGGATGATGTTCTTCCCTACTGTCATTCCATAGTCACCACGGATTGTTCCCGGAGCCGCTTCAAGCGGATTGGTTTTGCCCATCATGTCGCGGGCTGTCGAGATGATGTTTTCACCTTCCCATACCATCGCAAAAACAGGTCCGGATGTGATGAATTCCACTAGTTCCCCAAAAAAAGGCTTATCTTCATGCTCTCCATAGTGTGTTTTTGCTGTCTCCTCAGAAATTTGCATAAGCTTAGCACCAGCAAGTTTAAAACCTTTACGCTCAAACCGGCTTACGATTTCACCGACCAAATTACGCTGAACGCCATCCGGTTTAACCATTAAAAATGTCTGTTCCATTTTCTGCACCTCTTTTTCATATGTATTTTACTAAAGACAACCGATAAGAATTTTACCAGACTTCGTACACAATAACAATATACTTATGAACGTCTTTTGCCAATATATTTGGCAATGCTCTGCAACGTATGCTTTGCTTTGTTATGTGGAATATCATCTAACTGTTTAAGTGCTTTTTGCAAATATTGATTACTGATTCGATAGGATGCCGCAATAGCATCTGTTTGCTTCAATGAGTCAAGTAGGTTGTCCATGGATGTTCTAGTAACCAGCTCCGGATCTGCAAACGTTTCACGAAGTTGTCGTTCAAATGAAGGGTCTTGCATTGCCAAAAGTACCGGCAACGTGACATTTCCTTGTAATAAATCATTACCTGCAGGTTTACCGAGTTCCCTTTCCGATGCAGTAAAATCAAGAATGTCATCAATAATCTGGTATGACATCCCGATGTAATAGCCATACCAAAACAACTTAGCAGCTCGCTTTTCGTCTACATTAGAAGCAATAGCGCCGAGTTTACAGCTTGCCGCGATAAGCAATGCAGTTTTTCTTTTGATTCTTCGTAAATAATCCCGTAAGTTTTGATTCCAGTTATATTTATCCCTGATTTGTTCAATTTCACCTTTAGCCACTTGCACCATCGTCCCGGAAAGAATGCGATGGGCAGACGGATTTTTCAGTTTGGTGATATTCTCTAATGCTCTGGCCAGAATAAAATCACCAGTATACATCGCGGTGCGGTTGCCATACAATTGTTTGATAGTGGGTTCACCTCGACGCAAAGCTGCATCATCAATCACATCATCATGAACGAGTGATGCCATATGTATCAGTTCTAACGATACAGCAACCGTTGTAACACGCTCGGCGTTATATTCCCCGAGTTGTCCGCACAACAAGACAAAAACAGGGCGGATACGTTTTCCCCCTGCCTTTAGCAACTGTGTGGAAGTTTCGCGCAAAGTATCATGTTCGGCCTGAATCGCATCGGCCAGAGCATATTCAATCATATCCAATTCTTTTTTTAAGTGCCCATATGTTTTCGTCAACTTCATGCATGTCACCTTTTTTATCCAGCTTGAACGATACCGCAGGCAAGAAGGCCATCACTTGGCACATATTAATCTGCACCGTTAAAGATTGCCGCTTTCTTTCTTTATTCCCATATGCATGGCGGCTACTCCTCCTGTATAGTGTTTCACCTTAACATAATTAAAGCCTGCTCTGTAAAACATTTGTTTAAGTTTCTTTTTATCAGGAAAATTCTTAGCAGATTCATACAACCATGCGTACTCCTGATAACTTTTTGCGAATAACTTTCCCAATAATGGCATAATAAACCGGAAATAAAGATAATACCCCTGGCGAAAACCAATCATAGTTGGTTGTGAGGTTTCCAAGCATACCACTTTTCCACCAGGTTTAACGACCCGGTACATTTCTTTCAGCACTCTCATATAGTCAGGGACATTGCGCAACCCAAATCCGATGGTAACATAATCGAATGAATTGCTTTCAAATGGTAGTTCCATGGCATTTCCTTGAATGAAAGATAGCTGTTTGTATTCTAAATTCCGATTTTTTTCTCTAGCGACAGACAACATGTTGTCACTAAAGTCCAGTCCAATTACTGCTCCGGAATTCCCTGCAGCTTCCGCCAAAGAAATTGACCAATCCCCTGTTCCACAGCATACATCCAATGCCTTGGCTCCTTTTTGGACATTCATCTGCTTCATGACGTCTTTTCTCCAAGCTTTGTGTCGCTGAAAAGAAATAATTGCGTTCATGGAGTCATAGCGGTCATATATTTTCTCAAAAACATCATGTACTCGTTCTTCTTTTGATGGTTGCTGCATGGCTATTACCCTTCTTCCGCAATCGATCTACTATTGGCAAGTGATTCATTCAGTGTCTCTTTTAATTCTGTACTTAGCCCGGCAAGACGGGACGGAAACCGAACCAAATGATGGTTAATGGATCTTAATTCCCTATTAAGGAATGTTTCAATGGTTTGACGGTCCTTACTGGCGATGTGTTCATCCCAAATATCTAGAGGTACCTCTTTGACGCCACTATCTGAAGGTTTTCGTGCGGTGGAAAGCTTTCTAATCGTCAGCCATTCAGCGGCGATATCGCGAATCATTTTTTCGCCGGTAAATTCTGCAACCCGTATAATTAAAAGTGATTCTACTTTTTTAATAAGTTGCATCGATATATAAAATGAGTCTTCATTCATTTTATAGTGTAATTCCATCTTACCCTCATTAATTTCTTTAATAGCAGTCGCAAGAACTCTAATTAGTTCAACTTCTTCTACTTCCGAAAGAAGCAAATAATATAAGCTACTATAATAATCTCCTGCCAAAACGGATAATTGCTTCGACTTTACTTCATCATCCGTTTGCAGACAATCATTTGTTTCAGGGACAGCGTCATGTATATCTAATGCCATCTGGACAAGCATGGCGGCCGTGATGTAATTCTTCTTTTTTTCATCCGGCAACGCTGTATTATTAAGAACTAATGTTAACATATATAATTTATCATCATTCAAATAAGGAACTTGTACATATTTTTCGATTAATGAATTATGTATTTTCTCATTAATTAGCACTTTTAGATTGTTTAATTCCATACTGGATGTTTGCAAAACAACCACCTGCACCCTTCCATTGACTCCAAATCATATAGCTATTATAGCATACTTCAGGAGTGTTCCATAACAAAAAATGAGCAAAAGTGAAGAAGGGGCACAGCAGTTTATAACTAGTCGTTATACATCTCTCCGTGGCTCGTTTGGATGACAGCTTTACCTCTAACTTTTACAGCAGAGGTATGCTCTGTGAACTGTGCAATCATCACTTCATTCTCATCCAATTTTTCTGAATGGTGGAAGCGCGTATCTGTCCCCCTTGTTAACCCGATTACATTCACACCATCTTCCAGTGCTTTAATAACAAAAAAGTCATTGCTTTCCATATTAACACTCCTGGACCGTTTTAATCATGTTCCTCGCAACAGCTTAAGTGGATCAAGGTCGTTCTTAAAAATGAATGGCGGTTACAGTAAACGACTGTTGAGAAATTCATCTTAAAAGTTATAAAAAAGAGCACGTCTATGCGTGCCCTTCTGCCCTATGTAAGGAAAAATTACTGTACACTTTCTTTAAGGGCTTTTCCTGGTTTGAATGCAGGAACTTTACTTGCAGGAATTTTAATTTCTTCCCCTGTCTGTGGATTACGACCTTTCCGTTCTGAACGTTCGCGCACTTCAAAGTTGCCGAATCCTATTAATTGAACTTTTTCACCTTTTTTAAGTGAATCCATGACAGATTCAAAAACCGCATCTACAGCTTTTGTAGCATCCTTCTTAGAAAGATCGCTTTTTTCTGCAACAGCATCAATCAAGTCTGTTTTATTCATGACATTCACCTCCTCCCAAGAAGATTCAAAACGACATAGGAACATTTTGCAGTTATACAATCATTCGTTCCCATTTTGTCCATTTTTATACCTGAAGCCATCAAAATCAATGATGACAAGGCTTATATTAAACGAGTTTAGAGCAAAATTCAACAATAAGCCCTGAATTTGCCCATAATTATTCTTGTTCAAGCGCAATTTTTCGCTAATCCACGCTGCTATTGAATTTTTATGGGATATAAGGCGTTCAACAGCCGAATCCGCTCTATACTGCTTATACTAAAGATATACGACATAAAATTGGTGAATCCTGCCTATATCCGAAAAACTTTTTAGCTAAAAAAAATAGCAACTATGTATAGCTGCTATAAAATAATTGCTATTAACCCGCCGGAACCTTCATTAATAATTCGTTCAAGCGTATCTTTTAATTTATACCTTGCATTTTCCGGCATGAGTGAAATCTTCGCCTGTATGCCTTCCCGAACGATAGAGCTCAAGGATCTTCCGAATATATCAGACTCCCAAATGGACAGTGGATCTTCTTCAAAGTCTTGCATCAAGTATCTGACCAGTTCCTCGCTTTGTTTTTCGGTGCCAATAATAGGTGCAAATTCTGATTCAACATCAACCTTAATCATATGAATAGATGGAGCTATCGCTTTTAGTCGGACGCCAAATCTGGAGCCCTGACGGATAATCTCCGGTTCATCCAGTTCCATATCCTCTAATTGTGGTGCCGCGATACCATATCCAGTTTGTTTTACCATTTGCAATGCACTAGCAACTTGGTCATATTCTCGTTTTGCATGTGCAAAATCTTGCATCAATTCAAGTAAATGTTCTTTGCCGCGTATTTCTTCCCCGACAATTTCTTTCAGAACCTCGTCATACAGATAGTCTGGGGCATGCAGGTCAATTTCGGCTATCCCTTCGCCCATTTCGATTCCTGCAAGGTTGGCATTGTCAATGTGCTCGTATCCGGAGAAATCCTCAACAATGCTATCTACATCCCTAAGTCTCCGGATGTTTTTCACGGTTGTCTGGATAGCTTCCTGATAGTCCTTGCGAAGCCAGTGCTCATCATGCAGCACCATTACCCAGCTTGGCAGATTCACATTGACTTCCAATACTGGGAATTCATATAATGCTTCGCGCATCACATTATAAACATCATGTTCTGACATGGATTCAATGCTCATTGCCAGTACTGGTATATCATATTTTTCCGAGAGTTCCTGGCGTAATAATTCTGTTTCATGACTGCTTGGCCGTGCAGAATTAACAACCATGATGAAAGGTTTGCCAACTTCCTTCATTTCCTCAACAATTTTCTCTTCCGGATCCTCGTAATCGGAACGCTCAATATCTCCGAACGAGCCATCTGTTGTGATGACAACACCAATTGTGGAATGTTCCTGAATGACCTTTCTAGTACCGATCTCAGCTGCATCGTGAAATGGAATAGGTTCTTCATACCATGGTGTATTGATCATTCTAGGGCCATTCTCATCTTCAAATCCTTTCGCCCCTTCTACTGCATAACCAACACAATCAACCAGTCGAACATTCACATCAAGACCTTCATCAACATGGACAGAAACTGCCTGATTGGGAATGAATTTTGGTTCGGTTGTCATAATCGTCCTTCCGGCAGCACTTTGTGGTAATTCATCTTGCGCCCTGTCACGTTCACTTTCATCAGATATATTCGGCAGTATACCCAATTCCATAAAACGTTTAATAAATGTTGATTTCCCGGTCCGGACAGCACCTACAATCCCAAGGTAAATATCTCCATTCGTCCGTTTCGAAATATCTTTGAAAACATCAACTCTCTCCAAGTGATCCCCTCCGATCTCCTTTTCCATAATCATAAAGAGCCTGCAATTTATTGACATTACAAGTCTATGATGTTGTCCTAATGAAATATGACCTAATAAGGGCTAAAAGAATCAAAAAAGATGAATAAATTTTTAAAAACAAAAATCCCTTGCAACACAATATATGTCAGAAGGGATTAATTATGATTATTTATTTTTTACAGAGACCTGGAATACCGGTTCACCATCTTGAATGGTGTATGGTAAGGAATAAGCAGGAACGAAAGGCGTATTTTCAGCAAGCAGATAACGAATATCGTCTCCTTTTTGATAATCATGCTCATATTTCTTAAGTGCTTGATTTAAATCAATACGGTAATCTACATACAGTTTTCCCTCTGTATTCATCACTATAGGGAGATTTTCTCCAGAATAGGGGCTTTTCACTTGCGGCCGTTTATCTAGTCCCATTTTTTTATAATCTAGCTGGAAAACCCCGTCTGAAATTTCGTTTCCAAATGGTGGGTAAATATTCTCATCACGGTATATTTGTAGTTTTAATGTTATTTGTCTAATCGCATCCGCAATGCGCAGATCAATCAATTTCACCCGTGGATTCTCATCAGGTGTTATGATTGTATATTGATATATACCACCATTTTCATAGGCGGTTCCGGGTACTTCCGATAACAGGTTTCGCTCTTTCAATGGCTGGAAATCAATTAAGTGTTTCCGAAATATCGGCGTATCGTTCGGTTTCGTTTTAATTGGCAAAAGCCCTTCAGTTTCTTTACTGTATTGATCGACAGCAGTTTGTACTTTTTCAAGCTGTGCTTCATTCGGTACGCTGTTTTTAGAAAGTTCTTGTTCTGGGTAAAGGCATCCGCTTAATAAAAAAACTATAAAAAACAAACAAAAAAGCCGCTTGTATGTATGGATAAACATGTGTAACCTCCTACCGTGTTGGTCCGCTAAATACAATATATATAATGATGACAGCACCAAGCAGTAATGATAGATAGGCTATAAGAGATACAATCCCGGCTAGCCACCCTTTTAGTTTATACCTGCTTAGTAAGATAAGCCCCATGGCTAATAGCAGCAGTCCCATGCCAATAAACGAAACCCACATATTCAGCATTCCTTCAGACATCACATTCACTCCAATGCATAACTGTAAACAACGAGTATTATAACATAAGCAAGATGAATAGACATTAAAAATCCGGGCCTTCCCTTGTTTAAAGCGTACCTAAGATTTATTTCATTTGTCCATCATACATTTTCGACGTGACAAAAAAATTCCCGGGAGAAGGGGGCTGACTTCATCCCGGAATGACTAAATAATACCCACAGCAACTCTATCCATGAATGCTTGTGCGTTTTAGTTTATGCAAGCATACTAAACAGTGTATCCTCACTTGCCCAGTTTGAACTATTTTTTAAACATTTTATTTAATGTCTGCATATCCACGGGCATATTATTATTCGTGATCGTTTCTACAATCCTGTCTTCCTTCGCTTTTGATATTGGTTTATCGGCCATTTGCGCTAAATGCTGAACAAGTTCCCTTACCGTCTGTTCATCTGAGAAATCAGCATTTTTGACAGAGTTTGCAACTTTATAAATGTCGTTTGTATTTATATTAGACTGCTCCTGTACCTTGCCAAAAAGATTATCCTGACTGTTACTCATTTGTTCGCCTCCTTGCATAGTCATTTCAACATATTGTATGCATAGCAGGCGATGACGTGTCAGTCACGAAAATCAGTTCGTATAAATGCAGCTAAATCGTCCATTTCCTCACGTTTACTTCGGTTCATCAATTGATCGACCACATCTCTTGGTTTTTTATCATTAAAAAGAACTTGATGCAATCCATTTGTTATCGGCATTTCAATTTGCTGCTCACGTGCAAACTGATTTGCCGCCTTTGTTGTACGGACGCCCTCAACGGCCATCCCCATCTGCTCTAGTACGTCATCAAGCTTGTGCCCTTTACCCAAAAGATTACCTGCACGCCAGTTGCGACTATGTGAGCTTGTACAAGTAACAATCAGATCGCCGACCCCCGGAAGACCCAAAAAGGTTAGTGGGCTGGCACCAAGAGATACCCCTAGCCGAGTTATTTCAGCAAGTCCTCTGGTTATAAGTGCTGCCTTTGCGTTGTCACCATAACCAAGCCCATCAGAAATGCCTGCTCCAAGTGCAATGATGTTTTTTAGCGCACCACCAAGTTCAATACCGACCATATCCGTACTTGTATAAACACGGAACGATTCATTAATAAACAAGTCTTGGGTGAACGTAGCATTCTGTTCATTAACAGAAGACACAGTGACGGTTGTTGGCAGGCGTTTACCGACTTCTTCGGCATGGCTTGGACCGGACAGTACAACAATATCTTCATAATTATATGTACTCATTTCCTCGCTAATCAACTGAGATACACGTTTGAGCGACTCCGGTTCAATACCCTTTGTTGCATGGATAAGCGTCGGCTGATGGCGAAGTTTTTCATTCAGTTCACTACAAACTTCACGGATTGCTTTTGTTGGTACAACGATTACGATTGCCGATACATCATCAATCGCCTTTTCAAGTTCATCAAATGCCTGAATTTGTTGCGGCAAATTCACTTGTAAATAACGCTTATTCGTATTAGTTGTGTTTATTTCGTCAGCTTGCTGTTTGCGATGTGTCCATAGCCGCACATCATGTCCATTATCGGCTAAAACAATACTTAATGCGGTGCCCCAACTACCGGCACCTAAAACAGCTACTTTTTGCAATGATACTCCCCCTTAAGCGCGTTTTCGTGCAAAAATGTTAATTGGTGACCCGACAAAGCCAAAAGCCTCTCTAATCCTGTTTTCCAAAAAGCGTTTATAAGAAAAGTGCATTAACGCAGGATCGTTGACAAATATGACAAATGTCGGCGGTTTAACAGCCACCTGTGTTGCATAAAGCACCTTCAGCCGTTTCCCTTTCACGGTTGGTGTCGGATTTAATGCCAAAGAATCCATAATCACATCGTTCAGAACATTGGTTGGAACTCGTTTAGCATGATTCTCGCTGGCAGTTTTTAACGCTGGTATCAAGGTATGCAACCGTTTTTTCGTTTTTGCTGATAGAAAAACAATCGGAGCATAATCGAGATACTGAAAATGAGAACGGACTTTTTCCTCAAATTCTTTCATGGTCTTTTCATCCTTATCAACAGTGTCCCATTTGTTGACGACCATGATAATTGCTTTACCGGCTTCATGTGCATAGCCGGCAATTTTTTTGTCTTGTTCCCGTATACCTGTTTCCGCATCAATAAGCGTTAAAACTACATCTGATCGTTCAATTGCCTTCAATGCACGAAGGACACTATATTTTTCAGCCGCTTCATAAACTTTGCCGCGTTTGCGCATGCCAGCCGTATCAATAATGACAAAATCCTGGCCATCATTACGCAGTCTAGTGTCAATAGCTTCTCTGGTTGTTCCCTCCACATCACTAACAATGACCCGCTCTTCATTCAGCAATGCATTAACAAGCGAGGATTTTCCAACATTCGGTCGCCCAATTACGCTGAAATAAATGGTGTCTTCGTCCTGGACTTCATCTTGCTGTTCAGGGAAGTATCCAACAACGGTGTCAAGTAAGTCACCAAGTCCGAGACCATGAGCGCCCGATATCGGGTGTGGTTCGCCAAAACCCAGTGTATAGTAGTCGTATATTGTCTCGCGCATTTCCGGATTATCGATTTTATTCACACCAAGAACAACTGGTTTATTTGATTTATACAGAATTTTAGCAACCTCATCATCTGCTGCTGTTATTCCTTCTTGACCATTGACCATGAAGATGATAACGTCCGCCTCATCAATGGCAATTTCAGCTTGGTGGCGCATCTGTACAAGGAGTGGTTCATCACTCATTTCAATTCCGCCAGTATCAATTAAGTTAAACGTTGTCGTTAGCCATTCAGCTTCGGCATAAATCCGGTCGCGTGTCACACCCGGCGTATCCTCCACAATGGATATCCGCTCCCCGACAAGCCTGTTAAAAATAGTTGATTTACCTACATTTGGTCTTCCTACAATTGCTACAACAGATTTCCTCATGAAGGGACATCCTTTCCGCTTCTCTATGTCAATACTAGGTAATTATTCTAGCAAAATAACTACGTAAGCACAATTATAGTATAAAAATTTCTTATTGTGCTTTCTTTTTAACCAATGCTTTTGGCTTTGATGATGCTTTAAAAACCATGTTTTTGAACTTTAATTTTAGTTTTAAAAGTAAATCCTGAAGTGTAAGGGCAGCTGTTAGTAAAAAAACAATATCAAAAAAACGCATGTCCCCGATGATATCTTGGAATGAATATCCGTTAAGGATGAAACTGTAAAGCCATTCTCCTCCTGATATACCAGTCAGACAGGTGATAAGTTTATTCCAAAAACCTTTAGCAAGTAGTGTTGCTAGCAGAACAAGAAGACATACAGTCACTTCAAGCTGGGGAAGAAAATGTCCCAGAGGTGTGGAAAATCCCCAAATAAACATGCCAGTGTATCCGATCATGATAGTAAATGAAATGAAAACATGGTGCATAGTCCGTGAAATCCTGGCGTGCAAACAGATAGTCACAGCAAATAAAACAAAATAACTAGCCGAAAAACTGAATTCACCAATGGTTATATAAGTATTAGAAAGGAGAATCAATACCATTATCCAGGAAGCAAGAAACGTGCGCTGTTTTGCACTTTCCATAAAAAAAGTGATGATAATCCAAAGTATCCATGCTAACCAATAAAAAATAAGTCCATTACTCATAAAAAACACCTGCCACTACCAGTATGACAGGCTTTATGATGTTTTAAACGTTAAAAGGGCTCTTTCCATACTGAAAAGAGCCCAGTTTTTCGGGTAGAATAGCCCCGGTAAGGCAGGATTTCATTTATTTATATTTATTTAACTTATCTCCAATGAAATCACCAAGCTGGAAACCTGATTGATCTTCATCTTTTTCATACTGTTTGACTTCGCTAGCCTCTTGTTCCTGCTGCAACTCCTTGATGCTTAACGATATTCGTTCATCCTTTTCACTGACATCCAACACTTTCACTTTTACCTGTTGGCCTACTTCAAGCACTTCTTGCGGTGTCCCAATATGTCGATTAGCTATTTGGGATATGTGCACTAACCCTTCAACACCTGGGAATACTTCCACAAAAGCACCAAAGTTCACAAGACGTTTAACAGTACCTTCAAGTACATCCCCCTGCGTTACACGGTCTTCAATATTTGCCCATGGACCAGGTAATGTTTTCTTGTGAGATAGCGAAATACGCTCATTATCCTTGTCAACTGACAATACTTCCACTTTTATCGTATCACCTTCAGCGACTACATCCGAAGCTTTTTCAACATGTTCATGTGCTAGCTGGGATATATGTACAAGTCCATCAATACCGCCAAGGTTCACGAACACACCAAAGTTGGTCAAGCGCTCCACTACCCCTTCGAGAACTTGCCCTTCTTCCAATGACTGGAGTACTTCATGTTTTTTCTCATTCAGCTCATCCTGTACAACATCTTTATGGGAGAGGATTACACGATTTTGCTCCCGGTCCAGATCGACAATTTTAACACGTATGGGTTGATTAATATAGTCGGAAAAATCATCTACATAGTACGTTTCCACTAGTGAAGCAGGCATGAACCCGCGTACACCCACATCAGCAACAAGTCCACCTTTTACAATTTCCTTGATTTCAGTCTCAAAAACATCACCAGTACGATACTTTTCTTCCAATGACTCCCATGCTTTTTCCGCATCTACCGCTTTTTTGGACAAGATGACTTCATCGTCTTCCATTCTCTTAACATACAACTCCAGTGTGTCATCCTCCTGTACAAGGTCACTGGCTTTCTCAATATGGAGGCTGGACAATTCACTGATGGGAATAATCCCCTCCGTCTTATAGCCGATATTAACAAGAACTTGTTTTTCTTCCACCTTTACAACAGTTCCTGTCACAATATCACCTATATTCAATTGTGGCATTTCGTTACTGGATTCACTCATACATTCGCCCTCCTTAAAATACAAACAACAAAACTAAAAAAATCCTTTTTTATAACTTCTAATATTTATAATTATTTGTCAAGAGATGCATGCTGGGGATTATAATTTTCAATCAGCTTTCCGATTTCAGCCATAATTGCATCTGCTGCATCTTTTGCGTTAGTCTTGGCGGATCGGTGTGCTTCCATGTCCATTGGTTCGCCGTAAATAACGGTTAGTTTTTTCCCGGGTTTGTAGGGGCCAATTATGGCACATGGAACGATGGCTGCATTTGACCGCAATGCAAAGAAGCCTGCGCCTGCCATTGGCTTTCCTAGTGTCCCAGTTTTGCTCCGGGTACCTTCCGGGAAAAGTCCTAATGTTTTTCCATCTTCAAGTATTTGCAATCCTTGGCGCAATGCATTACGATCTTTCATCCCTCTTTTAACCGGGAATGCATGTATTGCACGAAGCAGTTTCCGCAAAAAGACATGTTCAAAAAGTTCCCCTTTTGCCATGAAATAAATATCCCTTGGTGATGTTATTCCGACAACAGGGGGGTCAAAATTTGAAATATGGTTGGAACAAATGATAACAGGGCCATGCTTTGGGACATTTTCTTTTCCTATAACGCGAATGCGATATAAAGGATAAAAAATAGCTGATAAAATTGTTTTGGCGGCAGTATAAAGGCTCATTATCAACCCCCCCTGTTTTTCAGCACTTTATTGACCTTTTCAAGGATAGCTGCAGCAACATCATTGATGGACAAATCAGTTGTATCTAGTTCTATGGCGTCATTGGCTTGAACCAATGGGGCAACTTCCCTCTTTGAATCAATCCGGTCCCTTTGTTCAATCTCTTCTTTTAGTTTTTCCAAATCTGCAGCAAATCCTTTTTGCATATTTTCCTCATATCGCCTTCTAGCACGTTCCTCAACGGTAGCTTTCAGAAAGATCTTAACTTCTGCGTCTGGAATGACATGTGTTCCAATGTCACGTCCGTCCATGACAACACCACGTTTCCTGGCTAATTCCCGCTGCCGATTGACCATTTCTTCGCGAACAATTGCATGTTTCGCGACATAAGATACATTGTTCGTCACATGTTCCGATCGAATGACTGAAGTTACATCTTCCCCGTCCATGAGAACATGCTGTGTACTATCCGACTGCTTCAGCTGAATGTCCGTGTCAGCAAGTAAATTGGTGATGGCCTTGTCTTCATCCAAAGGAATTTGTTTCCTAAGCACTTTCAATGTCAAGGCACGGTACATAGCACCTGTATCAATATAAATATAGGCTAGTTCGTTTGCTACGATTTTGGCAACGGTACTTTTCCCGGCAGCTGCCGGACCGTCAATTGCTACTGCTATTGCATTTGTTCCCATTTCTGTCATTTGCTTCCCTCAAATCCTAAGTTACCTTCTTGTTCGCCACCTAGTATGTATCCCCTCAATATAGATGATAACATACATAAGAAAAAAAGTTCTACTCGTATTGTTCCTTACGATAATTCTTTTCTCCTGGTTTTCAGCTGTTCATCGAAGCAAAAGCGGATGATTTTTTGCTGCGCCGCGTTTGTAATTTCTTTGAATTTAAGTGAGATCCTACTTCCATTTTTTTCATGGTTTATGCGGACCACCTCAGCAGCTGCTTGAATATATTGATACTCCCCTGTACGCATTATTAATACTAACCAGACAGTTAATATTTCTTTTTCCTTTACATTAATTCCAGTCGGCAGAACAATTGATAACCCGCCGGCACTAATATCCTGTGTTACCGTAGTGAAACCAAGATTTTTTCCGTGCACCGCCACATCCACAGCAGTTTTGACGCGGACGAACCGGCGTCGCTGGATTGTTTTGATTTGCTCGGCATCAGGCAGTTGTATTGCCAGTGCCGGGATATTATCCAGCCTGTATGTTCCCGCAGCCTGTGTCTTAAACATATGAACCGATTGACCATCACCGATATAGACAGCAGTGAATTGGGTTCCTTCCCGGAAGAAAGTTGTTTTGTCTGTATGCGTATCAATCGGCAGGTTTATAAACAAATATTGCTTATTTTGGTCAATAATTTTGCTACGATATTTACTGACTTCACCACTGTCAGGGTCGCTAACTTCCAAGCTTAGCGCCATACCGATTTTCATTAAAAGCCTCCCCCTATGCTCCCTTTAAACATATTATTACAACAAAATGATCAAAGCGCAAGCACTTCGCCCAGCTTAGAAGGGAGCCGTATGAACTAACCCTAATAACACAGTGCCATGAAGAAATAGCTGTTCGCCGTCTTTTTCTTTGGATAGGAGGGTGAAATAAGTGATCAATTTTTACTGGCAAAGTAAAGCCATGTCCAGCTCCGACGTACAGAACATACTAGTGGCGGCGTGACACAAGACATAACGGCTTTAGTCGGTAAGGACGCTTGCACATTTGCTCTTATACACTAAAAAGGGAAGACATGAATCTTCCCTTGGTAATAGACGCGAAGTTAATTTCCGTGCCATCAAGTTTTTCCACTTTTTCTTCTGTACCATCCATCGCATTGATGAAAATGCGATATGTTTCATTTCCGAGTACACCTAGAAACTCGTATACCAGTACCTCGTCACCAACATCATTGTCAATGATCGCCATATGTTCTTCGTTGATGTTTACATTTGGGTTCACTTTATCCTTAGCTTCTTCAGAGGTTAACTCAGGATTAGGTATATTACGTTTTTTATGGTTCATAAAATAGTTCCTAGCGGTCAGACCAAGTAGATCACCATGATCAAGGGCAACCTTCACTTCAATCGCATCAGAATACACTCGTATACCATCCTGGTTGTAAAGGAATGAGTAAACGCCTACATTATCAAACTGATTGCTTTGAAATAACGTCATATTATCAAAATTATATTGTTCCAGATATTGTTTTGCTTTTTCCAATCCTTGATTCAAACTTATTTTTTGTTCGCTAACACCTCGGTTTACTAACAATGTGAGCGGGTGTCCCCCTTTTTGCGACATGTCGAGGTAACCACTTTTATTCCCATTTTGATAGGAAATACTGTATATTGGCAAATCGGCACCTTTACCGCTATTGGTGACTGTTAAATTATTTTTATTTTTAACATTCAATAGCGCTTTCCCCTTTTTGACTGCTTCTTTTTTATTAATCTTTTCTCCATCTAAATTTTCATATTGATGTTCTTCGGCGGAAGTGCCAGTAAGTGCGGAATCAACGTTGCTCTCAGCAAACCCTTCCACTTTCTTTTCAACCGTTTTAAAACCATCAACAATGGTGTTATCCGATTGTTCGTCCTGTGTTGCAAGGGCTAATTGAACATCCATCCACCGAAGATCTTCATCTAACACAGTGTTTTGAACCTTTCGCAATTCATCTTTCAAATCGCCGGATTGTTTGTAAAGACTTCTCAGCGTTGATTCTTCCTTTTCATTCAACGGCTTGTTGTTTAAATCCCTGACTGCTGTTCGATATGTGAAGTCGCCTATTTTAGAAAGAAACTCCTCTGTTTTGTTGAACGGCATTAATGTCAAGGGAAGCTGCCCGACGTTTGATACTGCCTCTGAAGTGAGTCTCCAAATTTCAATCATCTGCGGTGAAAGACTTTCCTTGGAGTTCATAGCCAGTGCCGTACCTATTTTGTCATTCAGCAGATCCATATGATAGGACAATTCATGGAAAGCTCGCTGATAATTGTTTTCCGCCTGTATTAAAATAGCGTTTTTCTCTTGGTGCTCCTGATAGCCCCAAAATGCGGTGCCTGCAACACCAATTGTAAGAACCCCTATCAATATCCAACGTAGCATGCTGATTACTCCTTCCTATTTGGCGTAGATATGTTTCCCGATTTTTTTTATTTGTGGTCTGGACCAAATCCAGTCCGAAGTTGCTGTATCCGGGTTAAAATAATACAAAGCATTGCCTGATGGATCCCATCCGTTAATGGCATCAAGTACTGCCTTGCGTGATGTCTCGTTTGGCTTGAGCCAAATTTGTCCATCAGCCACTGCAGTAAATGCCCTTGGCTCAAAGATCACTCCAGAAACAGTATTGGGAAACGTGGGACTCTCAACACGATTTAAAATAACAGCGGCAACAGCCACTTGACCTACGTAGGGTTCCCCTCTAGATTCACCATGGACTGCATTCGACATCAATTGAATATCATTTTTGGAATATCCCTGAGGCACGTTTGCAGCGGTAGGTTCTACATTAACATCCTCATTACCGCCAGTATCCTGATTTGATTTTGACTGTTTAGTTTTATCTACACCACCGTAATGCGTAAATTTTTTCCCTTTTTTGATTTGCTCTTTAACATAGCCTTTATCATATTCGGTGGCATCAACCAGTTTCTGCTTCGTTTTAGATCCCGCGAGTCCATCAACGTCGAGGCCGAATTCTTCTTGAAAGTTCCGTAGTGCCCAATAGGTTCCCCATCCGAAAACACCATCAATATCCCCTTTATAAAAACCGTTATACTGCAATCGTGCTTGCAATTCAATCACATCTTCGCCGGTTGTTCCGTGCTGTATAACTTGGGATGAGAAAGCACCTACCTGTTTTGGAGAAAGGGACGGCTGCAAACCTATTGCAAGTAAACATATCATCATAAACAAGCATATCTTTTTATAAGTCATCTTATTTCCTCCTGATAATCGAATATCATTCTGCTTGTATTTTTTTACGAAACATCTTTTTTATTCATCAGAAGGCCGTCAATAGAAAAGTCTCTGTACAATTTAATACAAAGCTAGTTACTTTATGGCATGTAAATGGCGGAATAAAAACTGATTGAAATTCACTTTATGTTATAGTTATGGAGAAAGGTGAATGAAAATAGACATACAGAGGTGGAAATTTTGAAGCATATTGCACTTATACATACCGGAGGAACAATTTCAATGGTTGAAAACAAACAAACGGGTGAAGTGACTACGACAGATACACATCCGTTGACAGATTTGACTTACTACTTTACGTCTTTAGCGAATGTAGATGAATTTATCCCGTTTTCACTTCCCTCGCCACATATAACACCAAGTCATATGCTGCACTTGGCTAATAAAGTAAAGGAACTATCCAATGATTATGATGGCTTCGTAATCACACATGGAACCGATACACTTGAGGAAACGGCTTATTTTCTTGATTTGGTATTGGATTTACAAAAGCCCGTTGTCATAACAGGGGCAATGCGATCTACCAATGAAATAGGCTCTGACGCCTTATATAACCTAATCAGTTCACTTCGAACGGCAACAAGTGACAGCGCATGGGATAAAGGTATATTGGTTGTTATGAACGATGAAATACATACGGCGAGAAGTGTAACAAAAACGTCTACCAGTAATGTGGCAACGTTCCAGAGCCCGCAAAATGGTCCCATTGGTATTATTACGAAAGAAACAATCATCTTTCACCATACCATTCTCGAACGGCATACGTATCCGGTAAACCAAATTACAAAAAATGTATTTTTACTAAAGGCGTATGCGGGTATGAATAAGCAAATTCTTGATACGGTAAAACAGGCTGCACCGGATGGACTCGTAATTGAGGGGCTTGGTGAAGGAAATCTGCCAAAAGACACGATTACTTCATTAAAACAGTTTATTAATCACGACATCCCTGTAATACTGGTGTCAAGGTGCTACCAGGGAGTTGTCCAACCGACTTACGGGTATGAAGGGGGCGGAAGAGAGCTTAAGAAACTGGGTATCATTTTTGCGAATAGTTTAACTGGACCAAAAGCACGACTTAAGCTGCTGATTGCATTAGAACAAACAGTTGAAATGGAAAAATTAAGAAAAATGTTTGAACGGGTTTTCTGATAATCGGGTACTTTCTACATCAAAGAGAAAACAGGAGAGATTCAGCTGTAGGCCTAGTTCTCTCCTGTTTTCTTTGTATCTTATTTTTGACCGGTTACCTGTTTTTCCGTAATTGCTTTAGCAATCTTCCCGCCATGATAGCGTCCGTTTTCAATAAAAATTTCGTTATTGTTATACCCTGCTGCTACAACGCCCGCTACGTATATATCGTCAACATTTGTCTCCATTGTTTCAGTGTTAAAGAACGGCTTTCCGGATTGTTCATCGATGATAATACCAACTTGTTCCAGAAAATGATGGTCGGGTTTATATCCGGTCATAGCAAATACAAAATCATTTTCCACCTCTTTTGTTCCCTCATTGGTGGTATAGATTACTTTATCAGTTGTAATTTGCTCTACATTTGCATTGAATTCCATGTGAACAATCCCTTTTCGGACTAATGACTCAAATTCCGGCAATATCCATGGCTTAATACTTTTGGAATATTCTTCTCCACGATACAGCACTGTAATATGGGCTCCGGCTTTATTAAGTTCCAGCGTCGTGTCAACAGCGGAATTTTTGCCTCCGATAACAACAACATTTTTGTTGAAGTACGGGTGTGCTTCCTTAAAATAATGCATGACCTTTGGAAGTGACTCTCCTGGAATGTTCATTTTGTTCGGCTGATCATAATAACCAGTGGCAAGGATAACCTGTTTGGCAGCATATTCTTTTTCTTCACCATGTTTTTTCACAGTTTTAATGTGAAAGCCGTTTTGCACTTTTGTAATACCTTCCACCTTTTCATATGCGTTTACTCGTAAGTTTTCGCGGCTAGCAATAGAACGATAGTACGCCAGCGCTTGATTGCGGACAGGTTTTTGTCTCTCGGTAATAAAAGGAATTCCGCCAATTTCTAGCTTATCACTTGAACTGAAAAACGTCTGATGGGTTGGAAAGTTATAAAGGGTATTGACCACATTCTCTTTCTCGATGATTAAGGGGGCGGCGCCACGGTTCTGAAGTTCGATAGCACAGGCCATTCCACAAGGGCCGCCGCCTACGATAATGGTATGTTCTTTTTGCATCGTACGCACTTCCTTATTAAATAATTTAGCTTCTTATTTAGTTTGGACAAAAAGCTTTGCTTGCAGTGGTTCTTTTTTAATAATACAATTTTTAGAAAATCTTTATTGTAAGGCAATCAACATTCTATACTTTTCTGCAGTTATATAACTGAAAAAACTCCTATCCTACTATACATGATAAGAGTTTTTTCGTCATATATTTTGATTTGTTCTTCGTGTTCGCCTGCTTTAACAGGCGCGAACATTCCGCTTCGGAAACGTGGGGAAGCAAGTAGTAACCAATGCAAACCACCCCTTTAATTGGTGGTTTCATTTTATAACCTACCTACGTTTATACCCATCCACGGAACCGTGCAGCTTCAGCCGTTTTTCGGACACCGACCATATATGCTGCTAAACGCATATCGACATGTCTCGTTTCCGCGGTATTATAAATGTTGTTGAAAGCTTTTATAAGGATTTCATGAAGCTTTTCATCAATTTCTTCAGCCGACCAGTAATATCCTTGATTGTTCTGAACCCATTCAAAGTAGGATACAGTTACACCACCCGAAGATGCAAGCACATCGGGAACAAGTAAAATACCACGCTCAGACAATATTTTGGTCGCTTCCAGTGTGGTTGGCCCATTTGCCGCTTCAACCACAATACCAGCTTTAATGTTGTTTGCATTTTGTTCAGTAATTTGGTTCTCAACTGCGGCGGGAACAAGAATATCGCAGTCCAGTTCCAGCAGATCCTCATTTGATATTGTGTTATTGAACAGGTTCGTCACCGTTCCGAAACTATCTCTTCGGTCAAGTAAATAGTCTATATCAAGTCCATCAGGATCATGAAGTGCCCCATAAGCATCAGAAATACCTACCACTTTGGCACCGGCGTCATACAAGAATTTAGCAAGGAAGCTTCCGGCGTTTCCGAAACCTTGTACAACGATTCTTGCTCCTTTAACATCAATGCCCTTTTTCTTGGCAGCTTCGTTAATGCAAATTGTAACTCCTTTTGCAGTTGCAGATTCTCTACCATGTGATCCACCGAGAACAATTGGTTTACCAGTAATGAAGCCGGGATTGTTAAACTCATCGATTCGGCTGTATTCATCCATCATCCATGCCATAATTTGCGAGTTGGTAAATACATCCGGCGCGGGGATATCTTTATTCGGGCCAACAATTTGGCTGATTGCGCGAACGTAACCGCGGCTAAGGCCTTCCAGCTCACGGAATGACATTTCGCGCGGATCGCAAATGATTCCACCTTTTCCGCCTCCATACGGCAAATCGACAATTCCAGCTTTTAAACTCATCCATATGGATAAAGCTTTTACTTCTTTTTCTGTAACATTCGGGTGAAATCTAACCCCGCCTTTTGTTGGCCCTACAGCATCATTGTGTTGTGCGCGATAGCCAGTAAAAATCTTGATAGAGTCATCGTCCATCCGTCCGGGATGCGCACTGTCATCAGCCGGACTGGATCTTTCAATAATTCAAATACCTCATCAGGGTAACCCAACTTCTCCAATGCATTCCTGATAACAGTCCGTGTGGAATCCAACACGTCCATACTTTCATTTTTTTCCTTGGCAGAATCTGCTGTGTTATCGGCTACCATGAATTTACCTCCTAGATAATCGAAAAATAATTAATTATAGCTGTACTCAGAGATTAGTATACACCTTCATCATAAATATGCAATAAAATAGATCGATTTTGTGACAGGTTTTAATCGAGCAATGAAAGCGGTTGCGGACATTTGTGTTAACGCAATTATTTCCTACGCATAAAACGTATTCATTATTTCTATGACAGCAGACGAATTCATAATGACTTTCCCGTATTCTTTTAGCCTGTGGGAGGTAATGATGCTTGGGGAAGCAAACTCCGACATAATGGCTATCACATCTTCCCTGTCCTTTTGCAGCAGTTCCTCTTCTTGCAATAACATATAATAGCGATGATCCATATGATATATTTGCCCACCTGTTATCGGTAATGCATTTAGATAGGAAGCTACCTGAATGATATCTTCAAATTCATTGAATGAAAAGATTAATTCACGGCTCTCGTCCAGTGTTACTTTCATTTCAACAAAGTCATCATCCCATTCTGTCTGCTCCTTTTTTTGGGTTACAACAACATGCATCCCTTGTGCCTGCATGAGCTGAACCTGAACCAGTAATACACCCTCCAATTCAAATCCTAATTCTGTACTAGCTTCATACATCATATCACTGAATAAATTTCGAACATTGGCAACGTCATACCACAAGTCTTCTTTTGTAAAACCACGGTCGATCAAATCATCAAACGTAAGAAATATCGTGAATTGGTTGTTGGATACCCGCTCCATACGCATAAAGCATCCCCCTTTTTTACGTTAAGTGTAAATCCACTCTCTGTAACAATTGCGTGTCACAGTAGCATCTTCCGTTTACTATACTATATGCTACTGAAGCAATTGTTGAACATGATAATTGTGATTATGTATAGTGATTGGGCTCTTATCATTACTTTTTTCAACCCTAGAGTACCATTATACAAATGATAACGATGAAATGAAAGATTTCCAATTAAACCTGAATAGGACAAATTTACACCGGCATAGAGTTGTATTGTGTTCAAAATTCAATGATAGGATGGGTGATTACATGGATGATTCATCAAGATACTACAAGAAAACCGGGAAGAATGAGAAAGATGAGCAACTGGAACAATACCGGGAAGCCAACACAGGTCCGGGCAAGGATTTAACAAGTGATGCCGGGCTAAAAATTTCGAATGATAGGTGGTCATTACGGGCAGGTAGACGTGGCCCTACATTATTTCAGGACTTCCATTTTTATAAAAAACAGTCGCATTTTAATCGGGAACGAATTCCGGAAAAAGTGGTTCATGCCAGAGGTGATGGAGTGTATGGGGAATTTGAATTATACAAATCCATGCGCCATGTTACAAAAGCTCACTTTTTGCAAGAACCAGGCTGCAAGACACCTGTATTTGTCCGTTTTTCTACTTTTATTGGAAATAAAGGCTCCAAGGATACTGCCGTCGATATACGCGGATTTGCAACCAAGTTTTACACGCAAGAAGGCAATTATGATATGCTGGCGCTCTCGTTTGCCGTCTTTTCTGTTATGGATGCGATGAAATTCCCGGATTTTGTGCACGCGGTTAAACCGAATCCACGTACCGATGTTCCACAAGCCACTATTGCGCACGATAATGCCTGGGATTATATTGCCAACAATCAGGAAATCGCCCATTTTATTATGTGGCTAATGTCCAGCCGAGGTCGCCCGAGAAGCTGGCGAATGATGGAAGCTTGGCCGGTTAATACATTTCGGTTTATCAACGAACATGGGAAATCGACCTTCGTCCGGTTTGTTTGGAAACCTGTTCTTGGTGTCCATTCTTTATTGCTCGATGAGGCAAATATCATTGGAGGGGTCGATCCGGATTTTCATCGACGAGATTTATATGAGGCGATTGAACGTGGTGCTTATCCAGAATATGAGTTAGGTGTACAGTTAATTCCTGAAGAAGATGAATGTAAATATGATTTTGATATTTTAGATGATACAAAATTATGGCCGGAGGAAGTCGTTCCTGTTGAAATTATTGGTAAGATGACACTAAATCGACCGGTGGATAACTTCTTTTCAGAGGAAGAACAATCTTCATTCGATCCATCAACGGTTGTTCCGGGAATTGACTTTACCAATGATCCCGTCTTGCAGGGCAGATCGTTTGCCTACAGAGATACGGATTATCACCGATTAGGAACAGGTAATATTAATGATATACCAGTCAACCAACCAATCGTTGAAAGAAATTTTAACCAGCGACAAAGTGATGTGAGACATCGTATTGATGTTGATTCCGTTCACTATCATGAAAACTCTTTAGCTAATAATACACCGTCAGAGACACCTCCCGAAAAAGGTGGGTACGCACACTACCCCGAGGAAGTAGCGGGGTACAAAACGAGAGAACGCCCAAGCGAATCGTTTTATGATTTCTTTTCACAATCTAGACTTTTTTGGAACAGTATGCCACCTGTGGAAAAACAAAATATTGTGGAGACGTTCAACTTTCACCTAGGATATGTACAAAGTAAATCGGTCAGACAGCAAGTTGTTGATATGTTTGCGAATGTAGACAAGGAGATGGCAACGGTCATCGCGGACAACATTGACGTCAATCCACCAAGCGGGGGAAATGTTCCTGTATCTGCTAGTTCTCCAGCACTTAACATGGAGAATACGCCACATTATGCTTATACCCAGAAAGTTGCCGTGTTAATTGGTAATGGGTTTGATGGACGTGAAGTATGTAGTGTGCTTGATACGTTACGGCATTGCGGCGTTTTCGTCGATATTATCAGTGAAAAACTAGGTACAATCACAGGAGCAGATGGTGCGAAACTGGAAGCCAATAAGATATTTACTTCAACCTACCCAGTTCTGTTTGACTCGCTCTATGTTGTTGGAGGAAGAAGTGAAGGTGAAGCAAAATTTGAGCAAAACATCATGCATTTTGTAAATGAAGCATACAGACATTATAAACCGATTGGTGTGGCAACGACTGGACAATGTTATATCCAGGCGTCAAAAGATAATAATCTAGCTGGTGTCGTATTTGCAGCAAACAATCCTAATTTTGGCGATGACTTTGTTTCTGCCATCGCTCAACAACGTTTTTGGCACAGAAAATAAGGCTGTTATTATGGGAATCTCCCTTGGTGGTATGCCGCCTAACCTAAACGGAATAGAGGTGCCTATTAGTTGCACCTCTATTCGCTACATACTTTTAATGAACTCCACAAGCTCTTCTCCCCACAGAAACAAAGCCCCTCCTATTAACACAACTATAATGATGATGACTGTTAGTAGACGAATGGTGATGCTGTTCATTTTAAATCTAATGCCTTTTTTGTTCTCGGTGTGTACCTCTTTACGCGGTGGTAGATCCAGTATATTAACATACCCCTCCCCTTGTTCTTGTTTTTTCGTATCATTCACATCCTCGTCTTCCTCGTCATTGCTAAGATTATTGGCGTTTTCAGATTCACTGTGGTCATCTTGAATTTCTGCGCTTTCTACTTCTTGAAGCAGTTCTCTTAAATCTTTAGCTTGGTCGTCGTATTCCTTTGTTTCTTTAGTCACTAACCCCACCCCACTTTTGAAAACGAATAATCATTCCTAAAATAAAATCAACAGTGAAATGTGCCATAATGGTTACAGCCAAGTTTTCCGTAATAACAAATATATATCCGATATAAAAGCTCACAATCAGGACAGAAATGAACAATACGGGTTTTTTAAAATAACGAACATGAATCAATGCAAACAAACAGCTTGCGGTAATATAACCGAATACAGTCTGGATCACCCCGCGGAATAACAGTTCTTCACTGATGGCCACTGACAAAGCAATCAAAAAAATCCCCGCCACCGAGCGATTTTTAAAGATCCTTTCATTTATACCACCGTCATCATAGTATTTCTTTGGAAACACATACATTAGAAGCAAATCAGCGAAAACAATCACGCATCCAGTTAATATACCATAATAAATAATTTCATTTATATCTATTCGAAATAAGTCAATCCACATTACCATCTTATCAAAGAATAGAAGGCTCAGTACAATACTTGTACCCAATAATAACAATTGAGTGAAAAACAGTTGAATAAGTAATTCTTTATCGGATAGTTGCTTGATTAGTTCACTCTGTTTCTGCATATTCATCCCCGGGTAAGAATATATTTTTTAATTTTAATTCCCATGATGGCACTGGTTGACTTTCTTTCGTCTGTTCGGGTGTCCAATTTGTAAAGGAAAACCCGCAGTTGCTGCAGCATGCGAATAATGGTGGTTTAAGTGTACTTTGAAATCCTTTATAAAGCTTTTGGCGCAAACAGTTATCTGTTTGTATCCAGCTAGTCACTTCATATAATTTCCGGAT
This sequence comes from Lentibacillus cibarius, assembly GCF_005887555.1. Taxonomy (NCBI): domain Bacteria; kingdom Bacillati; phylum Bacillota; class Bacilli; order Caryophanales; family Bacillaceae; genus Lentibacillus; species Lentibacillus cibarius. The sequence goes on from NZ_VCIA01000001.1 coordinate 37,285, forward strand.
TTTCAATGATGAGCGTTTATCGATAAATTTACTAATTTCCGATAATGTGTGTTTCCAGTGGTCCTGATGATAAACAATTGTATTATTCCTGATCATACCATTTTCTTCCATTTGGTAGCGTAAGAATCGCCATTGAATTTCATTTAACTCCAACATTGGCAACAGCTCTTCCATTGGCGGCAGCGCATCCAATTGTTTCAGCTTGCCGGCAATGCTGTACAACGCTTCCTGCCCAGGCAATTCATTTTCGATGATGGAGTTTGGAATTACTTTATCAGCCGGGCTATATAAGAGTAAACTTACACTCGATTTACCGTCACGTCCTGCTCTGCCAATTTCCTGAATGTAGGACTCGATCTGCAGTGGGAAGTGAAAGTGGACAATCAAACGTATATTGTGCTTATTGATCCCCATCCCGAATGCACTTGTGCAGCAAATAACGTCGAGTTGGTCATTCATAAATTGCTGCTGAATCGTTATCCTGTCCATTTGATCCATATCTCCATGGTAAAATGCAATCCGATGCGAGGGGACATGTTCAGTGAGGAGTGCAGCAGTCTCCTCTGTTTTTCGTTTGCTGGAAAAATAAATGAGCGTTGGGACACGATATCGCTTTAATAAACTGACAAGGATGTTCTGTTTTTCTTTATCACTATTTACTTCCTTTACCGTAAACGTGATATTGTCCCGGTCCATCGGGTATATATGTTTTTTCATGGCAGGTCTATTCAACGATTTAATAATATCGTCCTGAACTTCCGGTGTCGCTGTAGCACTCAATGCCATGACAGCGGGATTACCCAATGATTTTAAAACTGTCCCAAGACGCAAATAATCTGGTCTAAACTCATGCCCCCATTGTGATATGCAATGTGCCTCATCAATAACGAAGAGCCGAATAGAAATCTGTTTTAATCGCTGAAAAATCTCATCGTACTGCAAAAGTTCCGGTGATAAATAAATTAATTTGAATTGATTTAATTCCCGAAGCACACGTTTTTTTTCCGGTACATTCATAAAACTGTTCAAGGCAGCCACTGCTTTGAATCCTGTCGCTTTTAGCTGTCTGACCTGGTCTTCCATTAATGAAATTAGTGGTGAAACCACAATTGTCATTCCCCCAAGAAACGTCGCGGGCAATTGGTAGCATAATGATTTTCCGGATCCAGTAGGAAGTATTCCCAATACATCATTTCCGGAAAGGGCATCTTTGATAATTTCGGCTTGTCCTGGCCGGAATGATTCTAGATTAAATTGTTCCCGTAGCTGCTCTTTTAACTTATGTTTATCCACTTCCATTATCTGTCCCCCTCCTTCATAGTTGTTCATCTTATTCTTCATCCATTGTGTAACAAGATAAGATTACTCACGAAAGTCTTTCCACCGCCAAGACGAGCCGGATTTGAAAATAACTGATTGATTCGTTTACTTCTTGTTTAATATCTTTTAGCTTATACGTCAATGTGCTCTGTACGGCTTTTTTGATTTCCGCTTGTTCGGCAGGCGTTACATACTGACTAAGGGGGAAATGGACATCGTACAGGGCAATTTCAACTAAATGATCATAAATGGTATTCAATTTTAGCTTTCGGATTGTTGCAATCTCTTCAGCCGTGTATTGGTTGTCCAGTAAGTTTTTTGTTTTCTCCGCTGAGTTAGATAACTCCGATTCTTTCGGAAGCTCCTTCATGATATGTGCCAGAAGTGGGCAGGTTTCCTGATTCTGTCCAATGATGGTCAACATACGGTGAGTGATGGCTGTTTTTAATAGCGGAACATCTAGTTTATCTAGACCATAATCTTCACTGATTTGAAAACTACTTAGCCCGTACTGCTGATAACCAGTCAGACTGTCGGTGAAAACAGATGCCTCAAGTTCAGAGAATTGCTGGAGTAGCGCGTGCAGTTCATCATACAGATTGCTGAGAAACGTATCTAAGTCATTCCGGCACTGATAAAATTGTTGTTTCACCCAACCGGTTACGACTGGTTTATCAACAACTGGGATAAAGTTCAAATTGCCCATTTTACTGTTTGTGAGTGTCTGAATAAGTAGCAATAAACGCTCGAAAAATACAGGGGCTAAGCGATGGAACTTACTTCCATTGAAATACTGAATCGGCAGCTTTTCCACTTGGTCGTTCATCCATTCGTAAGCAGCTTTAGACGGCGATACGGCCGTTTTGTTGATCAGCAGAAGATAATTATTCGTGCAAAGCTTATGTATGCGTTGATCAAAGTCTTGCTTCCGAAGGGTCGGATACACACCGAAAAAATGTTCCAATTGATAAAGACGAGCATCTTGCAGCGTTTGAATGGACCGCTTTCCTTTCAGCAAGTGATAAATGGCAGCGATGCTTCTCCCCTTCTGAAATCGGGAGCAGCTTGTTAAAATAATATAATCAAAAAGCATGGCATCCCCCCCTTTAAATACAACATTAATTTTACATACAACACATTCTACTTTATCTTAACACGTTACGCACCAGTTGAAATGTCCGAAATACCGTTTTACAATAAAGATATAGATAATTAAACTAAAAATGAGTTTACGAGGCAGTATTTGTGGTTCCGGCTGCATGTTGTGGTTTTGAATTACGACCTCAGTCTACAAACAGATAATCCGACTATTGCCGGATATATAGCAAAGGGATGAGTGATATGCCTAGATTTACAATCGTCGATCAAGAAACATGTATAGCGTGCGGGGCATGTGGGGTTACTGCACCTGAGTTGTATGATTATAACGACGAGGCACTTGCCTTTCATATTCTTGATGATAATCAGGGGACGGCCAAAATTCCCGAGAACTTGGAAGATGATGCACTGGATGCATACGAAGGGTGTCCGACAGACTCGATAAAGATTGCTGATTGTCCATTTGATGGCGATCCACTAAAGTTTGAGGATGAATGACGAACGGTTATGGGGCAATTGTTCTTAAATGATGGTTCCTAGTTGAATAGAATTTTTATTTCCATATAAATAATAATCACTTTTGTTTGAAAAGTCAAAAGAAAAACGTTCTTAGTGGAGCACTGCCGCTAAGAACGTTTTAACTGATTTTATGAATCTGGAGTGACAGGATTGGCACCAAGTGGAACGTTGATTGGTTTTGTTAAGTCATACGGTCCAACTGTATCGTTCCCTGTGTTTGAAAATAATACTTCCTTATAACCGAAATTTTTAGCCGTCATTAAAATTGCATCAATCATTGTAATTACTTTCTGATCGGCAATTATTCTATCCCCATTGGAGAATGCAATTTCGAGCCGCGAACCATTCGTTTCTACTGATAAATTGGCTTGTTTTGGGATTGTTTCATAAATATTAAACGGTTCTTCGTCTTTTTTCATCTCCGCTAAAGCTTGGCTAAAATCAGCCTGTTCGTTAATTGGAATCTGCGCAAGAAATTTTCTTTTGTTCTCTGCTGCGTGGTACTTTTTGTAGATTACCTTCTTTGAACGTAAAGGTAACTGTTTGACTTTTCCAATTTTGCCAAGGTTTACTTGCTTTTTGAAAACAGCCTTGTTTATACCATATGGACGAAACATAACAGCCAATTGATCCTCAAACATGGCTGCGTTTAAAGAACCTTGTAAAGAAAAATCTTTCGGAAGTTTGACGTTCACCTGATGATTGTCATCGTCGATACGGAAAGTTATATCGCTAAACATGTAGTTATTAACGCCCCACTTACTTTCTTGCAAATAACTGTCCAATTTATTTATATATGTCATTCGATTCGATGATTCCGGAACTACAAGCGATATCGGTATAATATATTGCCCTTGTAAATCTCCAACGGCACCATGAATGACCATTTTGTCCCCATCAGAAGGTTGGACGATAAGTGAATCTGATTCTTTATTCATCATCCCCGCTTCATTGTTGGCTGCATCAAATGATTTTTTATCTTGCATTATATGTGCGTCATTGCTAGATTCTTCATCATGCCCGGATCTTTCAAGCGAAGAATGATTATCCATTGCTTGATCAGCAGAACTGTCATTGGTATTTTGAATCATTGAATTATTTATTGTCGGAATGAGTAAAAGAACTAACCCAATGGCCATTATAGTAGAAATGACAGGTATAAAAGCAAATCGTTTGTGTTTTCTTAATCCCGCCGGACCGTTGATTTCTGAGGAGACACGTTGGAACAATGTATCTTTATCAACATTGCTTTCTATTTTCGGCATTTGTTTTAATGCGTCTTTGATCTGCTTTTCGTTTTCGCCTGATCGTTTCACAATGCATCTCCTCCCTCTTGCTGCTGTAGATTAATGTATTTTCGCAATTGCTTAAGTCCACGGTGTTGGGTCGTTTTCACTTTACTAATACTGAAATTCAATACTTCGGCAGTCTCTTGTATCGAGAAGGACTGAATATAACGTAGAATGAGCACACTTCGTTGATCTGGTGTACATTTATTCAAATAACGGTAAACAGTTTGGATCATTTCATTTTGCACGGCAATTTCCTCGGGAAGCGGATGTTGATCGTGGATTAATTCACCTTTCTCACTCCAGTCAAACAACTGAGAAATACGTTTGCGCTTCCGTTTTTGTTTACGAAAATAGTCAATTGTTATATGCCGGGCAATCGAAAAAAGCCATGTTTTCGGACTACTATCGCCTTTAAAGGAATCATATGAGTTCATTACTTTAATATAGACTTCCTGAACGAGGTCTTCACACGTTTCTTTGTCTTTGACCATATAAAAAATAAATTGGTATAAATCATCATGATAATTTTCATAGAAGTACGCAAAAGTAGATTCCATTCAAACCCCCCGTTCATATTAATTGACGACTGAATCTACTATAACGTTACAATGACTTACTATATAAACTGAAAAATACCAATCTGTTTAAATTGGTATTTTTCAGTAAAACCCATTATGGGCATATCTTTAAAGCAGACAATAGTAAGCGTATCCGTCAAGTCAAGGAGTATCGGTTAATAAGTGTTCAGCTGTTGATTACTGTGCATGTAAATCGAAACTCACTTGGTCACCTGGTGATAATTCGTATGCTGTAGCATCAACATTTGGCACTTCATCATTTACAGTGAATGTCCAAACTTTTTCCTCGTCTTCTTTTGGTGCCACACGTTCAATGGACGTTATTTGACCATCCGGAGCCGTTTTAACATAGAAATTTTCTTTCAGGACATCCATCAAAACCGCGCCTTTTTCAATTTCAATCTCTTTTTCATTTATATATTCCTGCTGATGATCCTTAGATATGGTAATTCGAACGATATCTTCATTCTGTTCTTCCATATCTCCATTTTCCTCTGTTTGTTGAGTTTGGTTGTCACTCTGGGACTGTTCAGCTTCATCAGCACTACACCCTACAGCAAAAACTGCAATGAATAGTAATGTTGCAATGTGTAACAACCATTTGTTCATGTCCAATTCCTCCTATTCATTCTACTGGTATGTTGAATTCAAAGGTTGTTCCTTCGTTCATTCTGCTTTTAACGTTTATAGTGCCACCATGGGCTTCTACAATATTTTTTGCAATAGCAAGTCCGAGCCCCGTACCCTTCTTCTTCCTATTTCTAGTCCGGGACTTATCCGCCTTGTAGAACCGTTCAAAGACAAACGGTATGTCATCTTCCGGTATGCCGGCCCCGTTGTCTTCAATTGACACATAAAAGTTGGATGCAGTACTTTCAATAGTAACATTTACAAAACCATTTTCTCCGGTATGCCTGATAGCATTATCAATCAAATTGGTGAAGACTTGTTCCATGCGATCCGGGTCAAAGGCAATAGTTCCTTCCTCCAAGTGTTTTTCCAAGTGTAGTGTAACATTATTCTCTTCTGCCGGACCTTTAAATTTTTTCAAGATCCGATTTGTATAGGCGCTGGCATCAATCATTTCCTTGTTCAATTGATTATGCCCCGCTTCCATACGCGCCAGGTCGAGCAGTTCATTGACAAGACGGCCCATTCGCATGGATTCATCGTGAATGATTTGTGCCAGTTCGTTTTTCTCTTCTTTCGATTCAGCAACACCATCAACGATTGCTTCACTGTACCCTTGTAACATCGATATAGGTGTACGCAGTTCATGCGAGACGTTAGCTATAAAATCCTCCCGCAGTTTATCTGATCGTCTTTCCTCTGTCATGTCTCGAAGCACCGCGACGGCACCTCGGATATAAGATTGATCATAAAGCGGGGTCATAATCATCACCCATGTACGCCCTTGTGTGGTAATTTCCTGAATCGCTTCCTTTTCATCTTGAATAACACTTTGAAGTAGCGTGTTTAAAGGTTCTGGAGCTTTGGAATTGTCTTTTGTGTTTGTAAGGTCATTTTCATAGTATAAGTTCTCAATGAACATTTCAGCGGGACGGTTCGTAATCAGCATGTCACCATTTCGGTTAAGGGTTATAACCCCATCGGCCATGGAAGTGACAATACCGGAAAATTGCTCCTTTTCCTGCCTTAAGGCATTAATATGAAATTTCAGCTGTCTACCCATCCGGTTAAACGCCATTGCCAATTCACCGATTTCATCATGGGTAAGGATGGGTACCTTCGTGTTGAACTCCCCTCTAGTAAGGTCAATCGCTGCTTCCCGCATTTTAATTAACGGCGATGTAATCCTCGTCGATAGGAAAAAAGCAAATATTGTTGTAAGTATAATGGCAATCCCGGCAGCAAGCAAAATAATTTTTGTTGTTTCAGCCTTGGTTTGATTAACGATATCTAATGATTGGTAAACAAACACGGCACCATTTTGATTGATTGGTTTACCGACAACCAAAGCCTCAATATTTGTATCAGGAAGAAGGGTTTGTTTTTTCACCTTTTCCCCTTTTGCAAAAACGTTCTTCAGTTCTTCGTCATTACGCAGCCATTTAGCATTCAGATCGTTTAAATCGCTGTCCGCACTTTCTGAGGTCCAGAACGCACCATCACCGGAAATAACAGCAACTCGACTGAGCGGGTCTTTGACTAATGAAGCGTTTTCCAGGGCAAGATCATGATCTTCATACTGCTCGATCATCCTGGATACCTTCTGTGCGGTTTGCATCATATCCTTTTCCGCCTGTTCGACATGATAATCCTCGAAAAACTCCAATAATAATATAGTTAAGATGAACAGAACAAAAGAAACTAGCAATAAGATGGTTATTGCTAGTTTACCTACAACACTGCGCCAAAACATCACGTATCATCCACCTCAAATTTGTAACCGACACCCCAAACCGTAACAATCATATTGGCAGCATCCTTGGATACTTTTGTAAGTTTTTCGCGGAGGCGTTTTACATGCGTGTCAACTGTGCGTAAATCCCCAAAGAATTCATACTCCCAAACTTCTTTAAGCAATACTTCCCTACTAAATACTTTGTCAGGTACCTCAGCCATAAAACATAGAAGTTCGTATTCTTTTGGTGTAAGACTCACTTCTTCTCCATCTGCCGTCACACGATGTGCATCATAATCAATGGTCAGATGAGGGAACACAATAAGATTTTTTGTCGGTGTCTCCGCCTCATTATAATCGTGAGAAGAGACTCGTCTAAGAATCGCCTTGACTCGCAGCACAACTTCTCTCGGACTGAAAGGTTTTACAATGTAATCATCACTTCCAACTTCAAGGCCTTCCACACGATTGGATTCTTCCCCTTTGGCCGTAAGCATAATAATTGGTGTATTTTTTTCATTGCGTAATTTCTTTGTAACCTCAATGCCATCCATTTCCGGCATCATAATATCAAGTAAAATGACATCATAATCATTATCCAACGCAAGTTCCAATGCTTCCTTACCATTTTCGGCTTCTTCTACAATAAAATCTTCTTTTTCTAAATACATTTTTACCAGCCGACGAATCCTGTCTTCATCGTCGACAACCAAAATCTTAGCATTCTTCTCCATGCAAATCCCCCTACTATTTCAAAATATAACACCCACACTCATGTTTCATGCGTACGAATGAAGGCCTGCTAACACAAGGTTAACAGCAACCAAATTAAACATAATGATTGCAAATCCTCCTACGGCAAGCCATGCTGATTTTTCACCATGCCACCCTCTTGAAAGGCGCAAGTGTAAAAATGCCGCATAAAAAAGAAATGTAACCAATGCCCACACTTCTTTAGGATCCCAACCCCAAAAACGATCCCATGCCTTTTGAGCCCAAATAGCTGCGAAAATCAGACCGCCTAGTGTAAACACCGGAAAACCGATGGCAACTGCCCTATAGGATACTTCATCAAGCATGTCCGGCTTTACCTTGCGCAGAAATGGCTGAATAAAAGCTCCAACGCGTTTGCGAAGAATCAGTCGTGCTAAACCGTATAATATCAGTCCAGTTAATATTGACCAAATAACGGTGTTAAACTTTCTGGCCGCATTGACGCCTTTCATCCAACCCGGTGCCTCAAACAACGGATTCATTCTGTCCCCTGTTATCAAGTTACCTTCATTTGGTCCGGCTATCGGTGGTAGATGATAGTCGGTCGTTACCGTTTGACCGTTAAAATTGTACTCAAATTCCGCCGAATATCCTGACAAATTAAACGAAGTAGAAATAATACTAAATCCAGCAAAAATAAACAAGGAAAGCAAAACAACCTCTAGCCATGTTGTCCGCTTACTGCTGACGGACTGATCAATCTGTCTGATTAAGTAAATCAGTCCTGCTACAAAACTGATTGATAGAATGGCTTCACCCAGCGAAACAGTTGTTACGTGAATGTACAGCCAGTTACTCTGCAGCGAAGGGACAAGTGGTGCAATTTCTGTTGGAAACATACTTGCATACGCGATAACAATGATTGCTATTGGTAATGCAAATAATCCTAAAATATTCAATTTATAAATAAAATAAAGGATGATGAACGCAAAAACAAGCGCCATGCCGAAAAATGTCATAAATTCAAATAAATTACTGACAGGAGCATGCTTACTTGCGATCCATCTTGTAATGAAGTAGACAATCTGCGCTAGAAATCCAATAATTGTGATCGTAATCCCGATTTTTCCGCTTACGCCAATCCCTTTGTGAGAGCCTTTGTTTTTATCTCTTATTGTGGCACCAAAGAAAAAGGTGGCAATCAAATAAAGGATGAACGCCGTATACAGCATGGTACTACTGACGTTGATTAGTGAATCCATATATATCCTCCTTCAAGTACACTTAGTCGGTTTAATCCGTTTCCAGTTGGTCATCAACCATGTTCACATTGGTATCGGCTATAACTTGTTCTATATCTTTTTTCAAGCCGAACCAGTTCTTATTTGTATGACCTGCAACCATGATGCCTTCTTCCTTTGGATGCAACCAGATTCTGCGATGCTGCCAGTACATGCCTTGAATGACACCTATCATAAAAATGGCTGCCCCAATGATAAAAAGTGGCAATGTGTAATCACGTCTGACAGTTAACCCACTTACATATCGTGTGTCAAAGTTTTCTATCCCCAATTTGTAGTCATTTTCCCCCGTAGCATCGATGTTTTTACCAATGCCGACGAAACTCGTTTCTGGTTCTTCATTCTCTGGAGGATGGACAGTAAAAACAAATGCCGGGTTTCTCGGATAAGGTGTTTCAGATGCCGGTTCATCTTCTTCTAGTTCATAGTCCGGATAATATTGAGTGACATCGACACTGAAGCCATCATCCAATTGGTATTTATCTTTTGGCTCGGTCAAGTCGATGGTAAATGAACCGAGCGATGTTTCCTTAGGGTCGTCGGTTTCATGGACTTTAAAGGTCATACTTTTAAATTCATTTTGTTGATAACCGGCTTGATATAGTGTATATCCGTCAAACTTTAACGGATGATTCATGCGAATTTTTTCTTCCGTCACTTTTTCCAACTCCGGATCGGCACCTGCGACATTGTCGCCTTTTTTCTTATAAATGATTGCATTGGTCTGGTAATTTTTAGCGACGTTACCTTGTTTATTTATTGCTTCTTTAAACCGTTCGTCATTTTCGTCATAAGTTTCCAGAATAAAATCTTTATTCTTAATGTAATACTCCCCTTCAGTGCCAGGTATGACGGTTTGTTCACCTTCCCTTACCCAAACATAATCATCAATATACATAAATGTCGTCATACGTAATAATGCTGCAATGAGGACAAGAATAAGACCGATATGATTGACGTAAGGACCCCAACGGGAAAAACGTCCCTTCTCAGCAAGTACGTGTCCGTTTTCTTCCCACACTTTATAACGTTGCTTTTTCAATCCGGAAACCAACTTCTCTTTTTCATCGGCTGATACTTGTTCCGTTTCACTGAATAGGCGCTGCCTTTTGAGGAATGTAGTATGACGCTTCGGTTTCTGCATTCTTAGAGCTTTATACAGCGGAACAAAGCGATCAATACTACAAATAACTAGTGAAACGCCGATGAGTGCAATCAAGAGCATGTACCACCAAGATCCATACAGGTTATGAAAGCCCAGTTGATAGTATATTTGCCCTATTGTTCCATATTGTGCTTCATAAAAAACAGATGGAGCGCGGGACGTCGCATCCGCCGGTATGTATTGTTCTTGCGGGAAAATGGTCCCTATCGCCGATGCAATTAAAGCCAAAACAATCAGCCACACCCCGACTTTAACGGAAGAAAAGAAATTCCATATTTTATCAACAATTGATTTATTGTAAGTTTGCGATCGGCGTGCACTGCCATCATACCGCATATTAAGAAGTTTCCGTTGGTCATTTCCATCAATATGCTGGTTGCCTTCAACCGGTTTACCACATGCTTCGCAAAGGACCGTTCCCTCTGGATTGACATGGCCGCACTCACATTTTATTTTATTCATTCGTATCCCTCGCAATTGGTGCATTCATTTACTGTTCAGGCAGTATCTGTTGCAAATAGCCCTCTATTTTGTTCAGCGTCATTCCGCCTTCAACCATTTCTACTATTTCCCCGTCAGGATTAATAAAAAACGTGCTTGGAATGTTTCCAACTTGATAACTGTCCCGCACCTCTTTGTTGGAGTCATATGGAACAGGGAATGTTAAATCGAACTTATTGATAAATTTATCCACAACAAGCTTTGTCGTATCAAGATTGACTGCTATGATTTCGACACCTTTTTTCTTATATTCGGGATAGAGGGACTGCATATAGGGCATTTCCTTTTTACAAGGATCACACCATGTTCCCCAAAAATTGAGCATAACACCTTTACCCTCATAATCACTCAGTTTTACGTTTTCTAGATCATTATTATCATTGATTTGTTCTAATTTGAAATCAGGTGCTTGTGAGCCAACACTGATGTCTGTTTTATCTTTATTAAAATTCGATACTAACGCATATATGACCGCAACAAGCAATAGGGCTAAAATAATTGTCCGGAAAATCAACCGGTTTCGTTTTTTGTTTTTCTTTGCAGCTTTTGCCTTTTCAACACTCATGGTCATTCACCTCCGACGTTATTGTATCATTGAACTGCTACGGCAATTTTGACTATTATTCAACAATTTTCATTGGTAGCTGAATGACGCATTTTTTTCACTTCATGCGGTGTAAGACGACGAAAGTTACCGGGATGCAACCCTTGCAAATCGAGGATGCCATACTTTTCCCGTTTCAGCTTCATAACCGGGTAGCCAAGTTCCTCCATCATTCGACGGATATGTCTATTCTTTCCTTCATGTAGTGTGATCTCCAATATTGTGGCATTTTTTCTCTTATCAGTTTCAAGTACTTTGTATTTGACCGCTTTTAATAGCTCATTATTGGAATGAATACCTTTTTTTAGTTCTTGAAGCTCTTTCTTGGTTGGAATCCCTTTAACTTTGGCCACATATATTTTATCAATCTCATATCTCGGGTGCATTAATTGGTTAGCGAACGCTCCATCATTTGTCAGCAGAAGGATACCTGAAGTGTCGTAGTCAAGCCTACCGATGGGGTATATACGTTCTGGGATATCACCAAGATAATCGGTTACTACTGTCCTTCCTTTATCATCTTTCAAGCTTGAAATAACTTCCCTAGGTTTATAAAAAAGATAATAAACGGGTTCCTCCTTTTCCAGTCGAACGCCATTTACCTCAATCTTATCTTGAGCAGACACTTTTGTTCCCAATTCCGTTATCACTTTCCCGTTAACCTTCACTTTACCGTCTACAATTAGCTTTTCCGCTTTCCTTCTGGACGTCACACCGCTTTGGGCAATCACTTTTTGTAGCCGTTCTTTCGTGTTTGTCATTATATCACCGTTTTCCCTTATTGTTACCATAATAATAGCGTTAACTATATAGTTAACGCCAGTTGCAAGGTTTATCCAAATAATAACGTAACTACAACTATAGAAGCAATTATACCAACAAGATCGGCAAGTAGTCCAACTTTTAATGCATAATGCATTTTTCGTATGCCGATTGCACCGAAGTAGACAGTTAATATATACAGTGTTGTATCGGTGCTTCCCTGCATGGTTGAGGCAAGTCTGCCAATAAACGAATCAGGGCCGTGTGTACCAATTAATTCGGTGGTCATTCCTAATGCAGCTGTTCCTGAAATGGGTCTGACGAGCGCTAGCGGAATGATTTCCGGTGGTACCCCGATGCTTACCAGCAACGGAGAAATAAGCTGAATAAACGCCTCAAGGGCACCGGAACTTCGTAAAATGGATATAGCAACGATCATCCCCACTAAAAAGGGGAGTAAAGAGAATGCCATTCTGACACCATCTTTCCCCCCTTCAACAAACACTTCATAAGCAGGAACACGTTTCCATGTTGATACAATAAGGACAATCGCGATGAAACAGGGGATTAGCCAGGTGCTGATTGTTGTTATTATACCCATAAATCATTTCCTCCTAAGACTTCTATAATAAAAGAAACGGTCAATCAACAGCGCGCTAACAGAAGATATGAGCGTTGCAATGATTGTTGTACCAACGATTTCAGTGGGGGAAACCGAATCATACTGCATCCGGATTGATATGACTGTCGTTGGTATAATGGTTAAACTTGACGTATTTAATGCCAAAAATGTAATCATGGACCTGGAAGCTTCATCCGAACCGCTCAATTCTTTCATTTGCTCCATCGCTTTAATGCCCATTGGGGTTGCAGCATTGCCTAGACCAAATATATTGGCTGTAATGTTTGATAGAATATAGCCAATCGCCGGATGGTCTTTTGGTATATCGGGAAATAACCTGATAATAATCGGCCTGAACAATTTAGACAGAAATGTAAGGATACCAGCCTTTTCAGCAACTTTCATCATTCCAAGCCAAAAAACCAATATACTGATCAACCCAATTGATAAAGTCACAGCCTCTTCAGCACTTTCAAACAATGCTTCATTAACCTTGTCCATCGTTCCATTAAACATCGCATAAACGATGCCGATAATTGCCATTGCAGCCCATATGATATTAACCATTGATATCAACCCTAGCTATTTGCCTATATATGGATACGACGTGATCAAGGAAATCGGTTTTGCGTTCACGTTTGGCGTATATAGGTGTTTCAGCAATCGGAATGCTACCTGAAAAAAATACCGTTTTACCTATTACATCTTCCCCCGAACGCTGGGAACCTTTTAATATAAATGACTTTTTATCTATTTGTAGCTGTTCATCTTTTGTAAGTGGAACGTTTACGTTTTGTTGTAAATAACCGGTGACTTGATTGCCGGTACTCTCGATGTTATACCTGGATAACCCCTTTTCGGAAATTGTTGTCATATCATAGTTTTCAAACCCCCATTCAAACATTCCAATATGGTCATTCCAATCAGCGGAAGCGTTTAATGTTACAGCAATCAGCTCCATATCGTCTTTTTTTGCAGCTGTCACCAATGTTCTACCAGCCGTACTTGTGTAGCCGGTTTTCCCTCCTATGGTGTATTGGTAGCGTGACGTCAGTAATTTATGTTTGTTACGCCAGACATATTTTTGGTCATCTGATTTATAAACCTTTGTTTGCGTCACCTGTCTGAAAACATTATTATCCATTGCATAGCGCATCAATAATGCCATATCATACGCGGTGGAATAATGATTGTCGGCATCAAGGCCATGTGGGTTAGCGAATGAGGAGTTTGTCATACCGATCCAACTTGCTTTTTTGTTCATCAAATGGACGAATCCCTCTACACTTCCGCCGACATACTCACTAATAGCAACGGCCGCGTCATTTCCGGAACGAAGCATTAATCCGTACACAAGATCTTTCAGCTTGATTTTTTCTCCTTTTTCTAAGTATATAGATGATCCAATCGCATGGACTGCTCGATTGCTGACAGTCACCGTCTCATCCAACTTCCCCGACTCGATGGCAATGATTGCGGTCATGATCTTCGTAATGCTTGCAATCGACCGCTGTTCATGTGCTTGCTTATCATATAGTACTCTCCCCGAGGACTGTTCCATCAAGACGGCATTATTCGCCGATATCCCGGGCTTCGCTTGTCCGACAGACGGCGATATCAAGGTACTAACAAGAAAAAAAACAATCATTAAAACTGCATATCCACGCATAACTTCTCCTCCTGCAGATGTGGTATCTGTACAGTTTATGCTTACTAGACAGGAACATATGACTGAAATTGGACAGCCTATCTGTAAACAAAAAATCCTTACATCTAGTAAGGATTCGGAAAATTGTATGTGTAGTTGTTACTCATCAACTGGTTCGTGAAAATTCTCAAAAAACAGATTAGCCTCTCGTTCAAACTCCTGTTCACTGAAATCTTCCGGAAGGGGTGGCAGCTCATCCAGTGACGTTAAACCAAAATATGTAAGAAATTCCTTTGATGTGGCGAATAAGATTGGCCGTCCAACGCCTTCTTTTCGACCTGCCTCCTCAATCAGTGATCTGTTCATTAATGTCTGTATTGGCCGATCACTTTTCACCCCACGTATTTCCTCGATTTCCGTCCTGGTAATAGGCTGCTGATAAGCTATAATAGCTAATGTCTCCAAGGCTGCTTGTGACATTTTTGAAGATTGTGCTGTTTCGAGGAGTTTTTTGAAATACGAGCTGTACTCCGGCTTCGTTGTCAGATGGACTCCATTGTGTGACCGCATCAGCAGTATACCTCGGTCCGTATTTCCATAATCATATTCCAATTCTTCCAGCACATGTTCAACCGCTTCGTTCGTTATATCAAGAATACGTGCAAGCTGGCTGACAGTTACCCCTTCGTCTCCACTAGCAAACAGTAACCCCTCTGTTATAGCTTTTAATGCATTCATTTCCACGATTATTCCCCCAAGTTATTGAAAACATATAATTCACCAAAGTGCTTTTCTTGGCGGCAGGTAACTTCATTGTTTTTCATCAATTCCAAAATGGCGATAAATGTAACAACGATATGAGATCGCGATGGATACGCAAACAGTTGTTCAAACGCTATACCATTCCTGCTTTGTTTTACTGTATTGAGCACTTCCGTCATTCGCTTCTCAAGCGGTATATCCCCACTTTTAACTTTTGTTTCCAGTGGTTCAGTCCATTTATGTCGCTCAGTCATTCGCTTTAGTGCATCCAGCATATCATATATGGAAATATCCCCTTTTTGCTCCGGACGGGTTATTTCTGCATGCAAAAAGGCAGTAGGTGGTCTCATAAACGTTTGCCTGGATTCTGCTTCTTTTTCTTTCAGTTGTTGTGCAGCTTCTTTATATTTGCGATACTCAACTAGACGCTGCATCAATTCCTCGCGAGGGTCTTCCATATATTCTTCATCAGGGTCTTCTATTTCCTGTTTCGGAAGGAGCATTTGACTTTTGATTTCCAGTAATGTTGCAGCCATAACGAGATATTCACTCGCTATATTCAGCTCAAGCTGTTGCATGGTATGTATATAATGCATATACTGTTCTGTTATTTGTGCAACAGGAATATCATAAATATCTATTTCGTACTGATTGACCAAATGCAGCAAAAGATCTAAAGGCCCTTCGAATGTGTCCAACTTAACACGATATGATTGATCCACAACCCGCCTCCTTTCATAAACAATTGAAATATGAGTGATTTAGCGTAATCGCCTATACAACATAGCAGATAATTTCATAGGTTATTAATGTAAGATAAATGTTGGCCAAAAA
The DNA here is from genome assembly GCF_005887555.1 of Lentibacillus cibarius. NCBI lineage: Bacteria > Bacillati > Bacillota > Bacilli > Caryophanales > Bacillaceae > Lentibacillus > Lentibacillus cibarius. The sequence continues at coordinate 53,370 of NZ_VCIA01000001.1, forward strand.
AACATTTATCCGTTAAGCAAAAAAGGAGGAATATCACTATGGGTTACAATTATGGCGGAGGATTTTCGCTGATCGTTGTATTGTTCATTCTCCTGATTATCGTCGGCGCTGCTTGGATGTAACTAACGGTACAAATTCATCTGCACGCATCACAGACGAAAGCCAGCTTTTCTAAAGAGCTGGCTTTCGTTTAGTCATTTTTATCATTTTGCTGCTCGGTGTCACTACACTTATTATAAAATTGCTGTGTCAAATCGTCGGCACAGACTGCATATTTATCCCCATACATATCATGTACTTCGTTCACCATCTTTTTGCCGACTCCCGAATTGCGATGGGAAGGATTGACCGATATATGCTGGATGACAGCGTTAATATCATCCTCAATCCTGATACCAATTGCTCCTATTACATCCTCTTCCTTCCAGAGAAAAAGGTGCCAGTTATCATTGGTCTCGTATTCTTTGATTGTCTGCTGCAGTTTTTTAACATCCTTTTCTTCAGGCATAAAAGACAGCAAACCCATTGCAATTTTTTCGTTATTCTTCTTGTAACGTATTAACATACATATCCCTCATTATGAAATGACTTGCCAGCCACTAAGAGCAAAATAATTTAACTGTTATCAAACATCGTAAGCAATTAGAATCCTAAGTGGAGCGGCTCTTTTCCTAAAAAAACAAATCTAAACGAATACGATTTTAAGCATGAAATAAATATTAATTAACTGGAATTTTTTGCGTTCACTTGTATTCGATTTACGCTTTAACAAGCATTACCAGTCTTCCATTAAGCAAACGGTGCTTTTATTTAAAGGCGATTGCTTTATAAATCGTATATCCATCCGATTGTTTTCCTCTAAAATGAAATGGAATGAAATTAATAAAAGCAATCCATAAATGCAATAGTATCAGAAGCATCATATAATCGCCCGGATAAAACAAGTAGAATACAAAACATAAGGCGGCTGCCAGAGCACTAAGCAACGGGCCGGCGAGCGCTATCAAAATCACTTCTTTCCGGTGATATGGTACTGTTGTTTCACTATAAGTCATGCCGCCTAAAAAGAAAAGCGTATGAATGTAAATGGACATATTATTCCATTCGCTATGGTGAATAACTTTACCTGAACCAATTGAAAGAACAATTTTGTTGGCTCCGACCCATTTAGCACCAAATGCGTGACCAAGCTCATGCGTAATTGTACCGATAGGACCGGCGATAAACACAAGGTAAAGCAATAGAACGATAACCATAGCTAATCTTTATTCGGAAAAGACCTTTACTTCTTTCATGACGTCACCATTTTTCATTGCTTTCGCATATTCAATCCCGGAAGTGACCTGCCCAAAAACGGTATGAACGCCATCCAGATGTGGCTGTTGTTCATGAACGATAAAAAACTGACAACTTCCAGTATCCTTCCCTGCATGGGCCATTGACAGCGACCCTTCAACATGGTGATGCGGATTACCTTCCGTTTCACATTTTATTGTATAGCCAGCTGATCCGGTACCATTTCCGTTTGGGCAACCTCCTTGGCTTACAAACCCGTCAATAACACGGTGGAATGTGAGCCCGTCGTAGAAGTTATTGTTGGCCAGTTTCTCGAAGTTGGCAACGGTATTCGGTGCTTCATTCGGAAAAAGTTTAAAAGAAATCTTATTACCGTTTTCCATCAATATGTATCCTGTCTTGTCCATTCTTCCATCTCCTTTATACATCACTGCCCAAGCTACAATCTTGCAAGCCAAGCAGTCGTTCTTATTTTATTTTATCCGACATGTTTAAAGAAAACAATATGATTATTCATACGAGATATCATTTTTCACCATATCATGATACGTTTCTCTTCTAACGACTAATTGCGCACTTCCATTTTCTGCAAATACAACTGCCGGTTTCGGAAAACGATTGTAATTATTTGCCATAGCATAACCGTAAGCTCCTGTTGAAAAGACGGCCAAAATATCATTTTCATCAACGTCAGGCAGAGGCAAATCCCATATGAGCATATCGCCTGATTCACAGCATTTTCCAGCAACAGAAACAGTATCTGAAGCAGTAGCTGATGCTTTATTTGCCAGCACACCTTCATATGTCGCTTGATAAAGTGCAGGTCGCAAATTATCCGTCATACCACCATCTACTGCGATATAGTTTCGAACACCGGGAACTTCTTTAATCGAACCGACCGTATATAACGTTAATCCGGCATTCCCGGCGATTGCACGCCCTGGTTCTATCCATATTTCTGGCATTGGAATACCGATGGAAGAAGCATGTTCTTTTACAGCGGATGTCAGTTCTTTCACAAATTCTGGATAAGGGAGTGGTTCATCTTCTCTTGTATAACGGATGCCAAAGCCACCCCCGAGATTTAGTACGTCAGGGATAAACCCATAATCAGTATGCCAGCAATCCAATTTCTTGAATAGCAGTTCAGCTGTAAGCAGCATCCCTTCAGTTTCAAACAGTTGCGATCCTATATGGGCGTGCAGTCCTTTAAAATGAATGTTTGGGTTGTTACGCAAACGCAAAAATGCCTGATCTGCTTGTCCATTGCTAAGGTTAAAACCAAACTTAGAGTCTTCATTGCCCGTCATAATATACCGATGTGTATTCGATTCAATCCCTGGGGTCACGCGCATTAGCACATCAATGGTTTTATTTTTATCACGAAGAATTCGTTCGATTAGTTCAATTTCGTGAAAGTTATCAACGACAATACACCCTATGTCATGTTCAATGGCCATAGTTAATTCTTCCAGGCTTTTATTATTGCCATGCATATGGATTTTATTGACAGGAAACTCCGCCTGCAATGCTGTATACAATTCGCCTTGTGACACGACGTCGAGGCTCATTCCCTCTTGGTTCATGACCTGCAGCATAGCGATGGTAGAAAAAGCCTTGCTTGCATAGGCAACTTGTGCACGAACTCCTAAACTTTCAAACGTGCGAACGAATTTACGGCAATTTTCTCGTATGATGGCAACATCATAAACATATAAAGGTGTACCATATGTTTCGGCTAGTTGTACCAAATCGACACCACTTGCCTCGAGATGCCCTGCACTATTTATTTTGAATGGATGATTATCCGTTATCATTTCTATCCCTCCATTCAGTCCCGGACTTTATTAAGGTGATTAAAAACAAGTATTATCTACGCTTCAGTGTGTATGATGATTATGTGATGTGTCATCCTTTGACATGTTTTGCATCGTCAAGTGTAAAAACACCTTACCATAAGAAGACAAAAAATGAAAGGGAGAAAGAATCCCCTGTTCGCGGAATATTCTTCCTCCCTATGCTGAGCAATATGACTTAGTTTCATTTACCGGTTGTTTTTGGCTGTGAGAAATCGTTCCTTGGATGAACAACACCCGGGCGTCGATTTGAATACGGTTTTGGAACACGAAAGAGGAGTTCATACATTCCTCTTGGGTCAAACGGTAACAACGGCCACATATATGGTGCCTTAATTGATTGCATACGGACAAGCAGCAGGATATAAATAGTTGTTGCAATGGTGAACCCAATCATACCGAACAGGCCGGTTATGATGACCAGACCAAATCGGCTTATTTTATTGGCAACGCCCAATTCATAACTTGGTGTCACATATATGCCGATTGCACTTACGGACACATATAAAATAACTTCTGGTCCGAACAGGCCGACGTCAATAGCAATTTGACCAATCAGCACTGCAGCAATTAATCCCATGGCAGTTGATAAAGGTGTTGGTGTATGGATGGCGGCCATTCGTAAAAACTCCAAACCAATATCGGCGATAATTAACTGTAAGGCAATCGGTATCGTCCCTTCGTCTTTTGGCCCAATAAATGTAAGTTCACCTGGAAGCAAAGTCGGTTCCAGTGCAAATAAAAGCCATATGGGTAAAAGAAAAATGGATATCATAATCGCAAGAAACCTTATCCATCGAATAAATGTCCCAAGAACTGATGTTTCACGAAATTCTTCAGCATGCTGTACATGGTCGAAAAATGTTGTCGGCAATATCATGACACTTGGTGAAGTATCCACAATTACAAGAACATGACCTTCCATTAGATGGTTAGATGCTATATCAGGTCTTTCGGTGTAGCGAACTCTAGGATATGCTTTCCATTTCTCATTAAGGATGAATTCTTCCAGCGTCTTATCAGCCATTGGAATACCATCTACTTCAATTTGGTTAATCCTATCTTTTACTTCATTTACTAGTCCTTCGTTAGCTATATCTTTAATATAACAAAGACAGACATCTGTTTTGGATCTCTCACCCACCTTTAACATTTCATGACGCAGACGTGCATCGCGGATTCTTCTTCGCGTTAGGGCAGTATTTTCAATGATATTTTCTGTAAATCCATCTCGTGAGCCCCGAACAACATGCTCTGTATCAGGTTCCTGTGGGGTCCGACCTGGATAATTACGGGTATCAGCAATAAACGCATATTTGATTCCATCTACAAATATGACAATCAACCCGGACAACATTTGGTCGACTGCTTCATCAAGCGATTCGGTTTTATTCACTTGCATGAAGATAATACGATTTTCAATAATCTCAGGCAGTTTTTTTGTATTACTTTCGTCATCGTTAATTTTTACAAGTTGCCGAATGATATGCAATACAACAGAACTGTCACAGAGACCTGTCAGGTAATACAGGTGCACTTTTCTTTTTAAAATACTCAATTCACGGAATCCAAGATCAAATGAAGTTCCAACCCCAATATTATCTTTCATATAATCGTCGTTTTTTTCAATCTTTGCATAAATAGGGCTTTTAGTTGTATCTTGCTTCATGCATAACCCTCCACTTATTAAAAACTGACTCCATCCTTATTGCGTAACATAGCAAACACAGTAAAAACGGGGACAATACTGGCGAAAATTCACTTAACAAAAATAATCCATTGAAAAAGCGATCCCGCCACTTTACCAAATACAATTGCCATCAAAAGCCAAAGCAGCTTATCATCCATCCTTATTCGCTTTGCTAATATCGGGAATACATTGAGCACCTCTGTCAATGCGGCCGCAAGCATACCGTTAAAGATGCCATGAAATAACCCCCATAAAATTAATAAAATCACCGGAAAATCCCATGTTATATCCGCAAATGACATATAAATGCCTAACTGCGATCCAATGATGACACTTGCAATATACGATTTGATGAATGTATCTGACTTGCTTAGTTGAATCAACCGTGGAATAACCCCTAAAAGTGTCAAAAATGCAACAAAACCGCCTCCTACAGCAATACCAGCAGCGAACCCAATGATTGCTTCCAGCAGGCTAATCCATACGCTTAGCATCATTCAGGTTATTCTCATAATGCGTGAGATAAGTATCTAGGTCTTGCTGATAGTTAAATATTTCCACTTCTAGAGGGCTCGGCTCATCGTTAAAACGTTTAGTAAACCAGTGATTAAAAAATAGAAGCATACCGACACCAAGACCAAGCGAATAAGGGATTTGAATCCATAACGGATAGTCACTTTCATCCCCTGTCAGTAAGTAGTGCAGCTTTTGCTGTACTTCCTGCATACTGACATCATAATGAAAATTCATGATAGTCATCGCAGTACCAATGAAAAGCAGCAGCCAAACTGCCGATACGATTAGAATATTGGTTGGCTTTTTATAATCTTTAATACGAATAATGGTTTGTGCTGGTCCAATAAGTTGAAACTCTAGATCACTATATTGTCTGTTCAGATGATCAATTACTAAAAAACTGTCAACAACTACAACATTGTGATCCTTTTTAGAAATTTTATATATCGGTGTTGCCTCTAGTTTATCTTTCCATTGGATGCCTGCAGAAATATAAGCGATGTCTTTGAGCTTCACATTTTGCGAGTACGCAAGCTCTACGTTTTTTTTCATTCGTACATAAACGATGTGTGACATACAGCAATCATTCCTTTGGTATTCATTCGTTTATATAGTGTTTACTGAAATCGGAATAATTATCACAGAGAAAAAGTACTGATTTAAGTCAGAACTAACCTTTTGTTGTTCAAGTAGTGTGAAATTTAAATTTGCCGTTCTATTAAAAATATCTTTTTCATAACTTCTTACTAAGGTCATTAATAGAGGGAAATGTTTCATAGTTGGTTCGAGGCGTGAAAGTGGTCGGTACCTCTTCATTTTTAGAGCATTATTACGGAGCCACATCAGACATTCTTACAAAAGAAAAATCAGCATACATAAGTGATTAATCTGTTGGAAAGGTTGATTATTGAATGGAGCATAAATTAAAAAACCATATTCTTGTATATTTAGCAGGCATCATTATCATATTTTTACTTATATCATTTATTTCACTGTCAAAAAGCCAAAATCGCTTTTTTCATTTTTCAATTGTCAGCCAACTGACAGAATCTGCGCTCATCTCGGAGTCTTTATTACTGATGATGAGTTCAGAGGTACCACAACTAGGGAATAATTTAAAAGAAAATGATATCGACATGCCGGATCCATCAACACTATTCTTTGAATTCACATCTGGGATAACACCGAATAATTTTACAAGTTTACTCGGGGTGGAACTACCTGGAATGAACGCGATTTCAAATGGCGCACGAATGGGAGGAATAGGATCAGGTACAGCTATGGCAATCGAGTCACCCCCTCCCGATTTTGAGAAATTGCTTGAGGAAGAAGCAAAGGAAAATCAACCTGAACAGGATGAAAATATACAGGCGAAAAAAAATGCCAATGTATTCATTTATCACACGCACGCTTGGGAAGCTTTTTTGCCGTTAATGAACGATACGAATAAAAAACCAAGCAATGCCTCAAGCATAAATAATAATGAAAATATTGTGCAAGTAGGATCTATGCTGACTAAGCAGTTGAAAAAGAGAGGAGTGACGGCGATCCATGACAAGACCAATGTTACAGCGAGCCTGCACGAACGGGGCTGGAATTACAACGATTCCTACAAATTTTCCCGACAGACACTGCAAGAAGTAACAGCTTCCAACGAGAAAATCGATTATTTTATTGATGTTCACCGAGATGCTCAGCGCAAAGATGCAACCACAGCAACGATTAATGGAAAGAAATATGCTAAGCTTTATTTCATTGTAGGCACCGGTCACAAAAACTACGAACAGAACTTAGCATTTGCTAATAAAATGAATGGCATGATTAATGAAAAATACCCTGGTCTCAGCAAGGGGATTTATAAAAAAAGCAAATCTGAGGGGAATGGTATTTATAACCAGGATATTTCCAAACGATCGGTGTTAGTTGAATTTGGCGGTGTGGACAACACTCGAAGTGAACTTAAGAATTCGTCAGAGGCACTTGCTGAAATCATTCAGGAACATCAGCAAAATGCATTAAAAGTAAACAGCGCAAAATAATCGCCTGTTTCACGGTAGTCAGCAATGGCAGCAATCCGGTCCATCGAATGGGAATGAACACCTCTAGTCAGAGAAAGGCTGTTCCAATAAAATTGGAACAGCCTTTCATTATCAATTCATATACACTTTTATTTCGTCTAAAATTTTCTTCTCAAGTCTTGATACCTGCACTTGGGAAATTCCTAGGCGCTCTGCCACTTCCGCCTGTGTTTTGTCTTTATAATACCGGAGATAAAGGATTAATCGCTCCCGTTCATTCAATTCCCTAATCGCTTCCTGTAATGAGAGTTTATCGAACCACGTTTTATCATCATCGGCAATCTGATCAAGCAATGTAATTGGGTCACCGTCATTTTCAAATACAGTTTCATGAATGGAATGCGGTGATTTGGCTGCTTCTTCAGCATGAACGACTTCCTCGGTTGTGATATGCAGTGATTCTGCGATTTCAAGTACCGTCGGTGATCGTCCCAATGTTTTGGTTAATTCATCCCGTTTTTTACGGATTCGATTCCCTGTTTCTTTAAGGGAGCGACTAACTTTGACACTGCCGTCATCCCGTATAAACCGCTGTATCTCCCCGATAATCATCGGAACAGCATATGTAGAAAACCGGACATCGTAGGACAAGTCGAATTTATCAATAGATTTAATTAATCCAATACTGCCGATTTGAAATAGATCATCCGGATCGTATCCCCGGTTAATAAAGCGTTGCACAACTGACCAGACAAGCCTGACATTCTTTTCAACAAGAATGTTGCGTGCTTCCATATCGCCTTGCTGACTTTTATGGATATACGTTTTTACCTGTTCATCCGTCAACGACTCCTGATTGTTATCTTGTTTAACGTTTACATCCATAGGCATCCCTATTTAGAAACCGTTTTTTTTGATAATTGTTTTTTCATATGGACAGTTGTGCCATTGTCAGGTAGTGATATGATTTCCAGATTATCCATGAAGTTTTCGATGATCGTAAATCCCATTCCGGATCGTTCCAATTCGGGCTTTGACGTGTATAGTGGCTGTCTGGCTTCATCCACATTTCCAATACCGATTCCCTCATCCTTAATAATTATTTCCACCTCATTTTCATCCAATACACAAGAAATGGAAACATAATGGCCTGGTTCATTATTATAGCCGTGGATGATTGCGTTCGTCACCGCTTCCGAGACAACGGTTTTAATTTCTGTAAGCTCATCCATCGTCGGATCCAGCTGGGCTACAAACGATCCGACTGTCACCCTTGCAAATGCCTCGTTTTCACTAACACTCGAGAATTCTACATACATTTCATTTTTCATGAAGCCACCCCCAACGTAGATAACGCATGTTCCTCGTTCTCCTCCAAACGGACAATTTTAAACATGCCACTCATATCAAACAGCCGGTGAACAGGTGCTGATACAGAACATACCACCATTTCTCCTCCAAGCTGCAACACTTCCTTATATCTGCCAAGGACAACCCCAAGTCCGGAGCTATCCATGAACGAAACGTCTTCAAGATTCAAGACTACATGTCTGATGTCGTTTGCATACATCATTTCTTTCCAATCGTTCCGCAATGTTTCTGATTCATGGTGGTCCAACTCACCGGACATGCGGACAATTAATACATCTTGTTTCACATCAAATGAAGTAGACAGACTCATTCCAGTTCCTCCTTAATTTCATTGTACTTATTTATTCAAGGCAGGCAGGGATAATTCCTGCCCCTCGACAAAAGAAGAAGAAATTCGCCTGAATACGCGTTATTCCACTATGTTTTTCACGGTTCGCTTCAAAAGTGTGAGATACGATGCTTTCATAACATCCTGTTTAACGACTAGTGGTGTCACAGATACTGTTTTCCCCTGCCTTTTTACAACCAGTTCACCAACTTGCTCCCCTTTATTAATAGGCAATACCAAATCGGTTTCCATTTTCACGGATGCATTCACGTCTTTCTCCGGCTCCCCTTTTTTATGAATCGTGCTGACTGATTCAGATACGGCGACATCAACTGTTTGCTCTTCTGCTTTCAGGAATTCCATCGTCGTTATCGTTTGTCCTTTTTTATATAAATTTTTAGTCTCATAGTGATTAAATGCATAATCAAGCATCTTGCTAACCGTTGCATTTCGTTTTTTCGTTGTATCCGCACCCATGACTACTGTAATCATACGCATGTCATTTTTTTCGGCAGTTGCAGTCAAGCAGTACTTTGCTTCATTTGTATAACCAGTTTTCAGACCATCAACACCTGGATAAAATTTCACCAGTTTGTTTGTGTTAACTAACCAGAATTCATCCTCCGTACCTTTTCGCAAATATTCCTCATAAACTGAAGTATAGTCTGTCACCGATTCGTATGTCAAAAGTTCTTTAGCCATGACAGCCATATCATGTGCGGTGCTATAATGGTTTTTTGCAGGCAGACCGGTAGAATTCTGGAATTGTGTATTTTTTAATCCCAATGCTTTTACTTTTTTGTTCATTTTTTTTACAAACGCTTTTTCGCTTCCGGCAATTCGTTCTGCCATGGCAACACTGGCATCATTAGCGGAGGCAATCGCTATCCCTTTAAGAAGGTCGTCAACGGTCATTTCCTCTCCTTGTTCAAGAAAAATCTGCGAACCTCCCATAGATGCAGCTTGTTCACTTACACGTACCGTTTCGTCTTTTTTGATTTCACCATCTTCAAGGGCTTCCATAATCAATAAAAGTGTCATGATTTTTGTCATGCTTGCAGGGGCAAGTTTCTCTTCGGTGTTCTTTTCGTATAGTACTTTTCCTGTATCTCGCTCCATCAAGATGGCTGATTTGGCATCTGGGGCTAGATTAAGTCCCTCATCCTTGTTATTACCTTGATCGTCCTCTGCGGCAAATATAGAGGCAGCTGGCATTAATAAACTTAAAAGCAAAACGCCAGTCAGTAAGACAAACTTTTTCATTTTCCACCCTCCAATATGTAATATAATTCTAGGATTGCCATTTGAGGGTGGTTTTATACCGTTTTGGCGCAACCAGCAAAAAAAAAGCACACTTCATAAAGTGTGCTTTTTATACAGTTAACAGCTATAAAAAATTTTGCTTATCTGACAGTACTATGAATGAGCGGCGGTGCCTCAACTGCATGGTCCGATACGTTGATGCTGGCATACAATTTTTCTTTGATAGTATCAATGGAAGAATCGTTGGTATGGATAGTTACCAGCGGCTCTCCTTCATTTACAGTATCACCGATTTTTTTATGCAGAACTATTCCAACAGAAAGATCAATTTCCGAATTCTTCGTAGACCTGCCAGCGCCAAGCATCATTGCCGCGGTTCCAATATTGTCGGCAATGATTTCCGAAACGGTTCCGGACTTCGTGGCAGGCAGCTCAATTTTATGTGTCGCTTGTGGTAATAATTCGGGATGATCAATAACACGGGAATCGCCGCCCTGCGATTCCACAAAGGTTTTAAATCGCTCCAGCGCTTTTCCATTATTGAGATTTTCGGTCAAACGTTTCTTCGCCTCTTCGACTGTATCGGCCTTACCAGCTAAAACGGTCATATGGCTGCCGAGTTCAAGGCATAACGCTGTCAAATCACTTGGGCCATTACCTTGTAATGTGTCAATCGCTTCTTTTACTTCCAGCGCATTTCCGATTGCTTTTCCCAGTGGCTGGTTCATATCAGAAATGATCGCCAAGGTATCTCTGCCAACATGATTGCCTATAGATACCATCGCTTCAGCCAATGCTTTTGCATCGTGATAGTCTTTCATGAATGCACCAGCGCCTGTTTTAACATCAAGGACAATTGCATCCGCGCCGGAAGCTATCTTTTTGCTCATAATGGAACTGGCAATAAGCGGGATAGAATTAACCGTAGCAGTAACATCTCGCAAACTGTATAACTTTTTGTCTGCCGGTGTTAAATTACCTGTCTGTCCGACTACGGCAACTTTATTTTTATTGACCGAGTCGATGAATTCATCATTGCTTAGCTCAACATGAAAACCTGGAATTGCCTCCAACTTATCAATCGTTCCACCGGTATGGCCAAGTCCACGTCCACTCATCTTAGCAACCGGGACTCCCACCGAAGCAACAAGCGGTGCTAGGATAAGCGTTGTCGTATCCCCTACTCCGCCTGTTGAATGTTTATCCACCTTCACACCGGAAATCGCCGAGAGGTCTATCTGTTCACCAGAAGCCACCATTGAAGCAGTCAATTCCGCACGTTCGGCTTCGGTCATATCCCGAAAAAAAGTAGCCATTAGCAGCGCACTCACCTGGTAGTCCGGGATGTCGCCATTTGTATAACCATCAATAAAAAAATGAATTTCGTCTTTAGACAATTCTTTTCCATCACGTTTTTTTTCGATGAGATCATACATTCTCATAATTATCACCTGCATTTTTATTTTGGGAATGTACGAATGATTTCACTGATAAACCGCAGAAAATCATCGCGTACTTTTTCAGTTGTTTCCATCACTTCTGAATGCGTAAGCGGCTGGTCAAGCATCCCGGCAGCCATATTTGCTATACATGAAATGCCAAGGACACGTAAGCCAGCATGGGCAGCCGTTATCACCTCGGGAACAGTAGACATGCCAACTGCATCCCCGCCCAGGGTCCGGAGCATTCTGACCTCTGCCGGTGTTTCATATGCCGGACCGGTATTCCCGATATAAACACCTTCCTGAATGGTTATGCCTAGTTTTGCTGCACAATCCTTTGCATGTCTTAGAAGCGGTCTATTATACACTGTGACACGTCTGGAAAACGTTCGCCCATCGTTTCATCATTCGGTCCGATCAGTGGATTGTCACCCATATTGTTAATATGATCTGTTATAAGCATTAAGTCACCTGGGCTAAACAATTTATTAATACCACCAGCCGCATTAGTAATAACAATCGAATCAATTCCCAGTGCTTTCATGACACGTACAGGAAACGTCACCTGCTTCATGGAATATCCTTCGTAATAATGAAAACGCCCCTGCATTGCAATTACCTGCATCCCTTCTAAATTTCCTGCTACAAGCTGTCCCTTATGCCCTGCAACAGTAGATTCGGGAAAATGCGGTATGTCTTTATATGGAATGGTGGTCGAATGGTCTATCTTATCGGCTAACACACCAAGACCGGATCCCAATATGAGTCCGATTGTAGGAATGTCGGAGAACCTTTCCCTGACATATGTCGCTGCTTCGTTGATTGCTTTTTGATCCATACAAAGCCCACCTTTTTATTTAATTTTATTCAAAAAGCTTTTTCCGTGCTCTGGCAATTTAATGTTGAAATTGTCTGCGACGGTAGCACCGATATCAGCAAATGTCTCCCTAATTGGCAGTTCTTTTCCTGATTCCATACCAGGATGATGGATGAGCAGCGGCACATACTCCCTTGTGTGATCTGTCCCATGATGAATAGGATCATTGCCGTGATCAGCTGTAATAATCAACAGGTCATCTTCATTCAATTTGTCCATTACTTCTGGAAGTCTGGCATCAAAAGCTTCCAAAGCCTGTCCATACCCTTCAGGATCGCGTCGATGGCCATACTTAGCATCAAAATCGACCAGATTGAGAAAGTTTAATCCAGTGAAATCTTTAGACATGGATTCAATAAATTTTGTCATTCCATCATTATTATCTGCTGTGCGAATGGCTTCTGTAATACCTTCACCATCATAAATGTCTGAAATCTTCCCCAAGGCAACAACATCAAAATCATTATCTTTCAGTTCATTCATCACGGTGCGACCAAATGGCTTCAGCGCATAGTCATGACGGTTCGGTGTGCGCTCGAAATTGCCTGGCTCCCCAATGAACGGACGTGCAATCACACGACCAACCATATATTTTTCATCCTTTGTCAGTTCACGGGCGGTTTCACAGATGGAATATAATTCATCAAGTGGAACCACCTCTTCATGAGCGGCAACCTGTAGAACAGAATCCGCCGATGTATAAACGATTAATGATCCTGTGTCCATATGCTCCTTACCTAATTCTTCAATGATAGCAGTGCCTGATGCCGGTTTATTAGCAATAATTTTTCTTCCCGTTTTTGTCTCCAGTTCTTTGATCAATTCATCTGGAAATCCGTCTGGGAATGTTCGAAATGGTTGTTGGATATGCAACCCCATAATTTCCCAATGGCCAGTCATGGTGTCCTTCCCATTAGATGCCTCTTGCATTTTCGTGAAATGAGCCATTGGGGATGTTGCTTTTTCAATACCTTTAATCTCTCTAATATTACTTAGTCCCAGTTTTGCCATGTTAGGCATGTTAAGACCATCCATTCGTTCGGCAATGTGTCCGAGTGTATCGGCACCCTCATCTCCAAAAGCTTTAGCATCCGGTGCCTCCCCAATACCGACTGAGTCCAATACAATAAGAAATACACGCTTGAAATTTTGCATATCACATATACCTCCTTAGTTTTGTTTTACCCTTTTTTGCTTTTTAATATGTTTCACCATTTTGTTGTATGATGTCTGACAACTGTGTTGAAAAAATTATGCTCGCGGATGATGTTCCCGATAAATATCCTTCAAACGGGCTTTTGTTACATGTGTATAAATCTGCGTTGTTGAAATATCAGCATGCCCTAACATTTCTTGAACAGAACGCAAATCTGCACCATTCTCCAATAAATGTGTCGCGAACGAATGTCGCAATGTATGCGGCGTAATTTCTTTCTTTATCCCGACATCGCGAGCGAGCTTTTTGAGAATTTTCCAGAAGCCTTGTCGTGATAGTGGTCGTCCGTGCTGATTGACGAACAATGCATACTGATCCTCATTCCGTTTTACAAGGCTTGTTCTGGAAAACCGTAAATAATCGTCAACAGCTTTTCTGGCAACGTCTCCAAGGGGGACAATTCGCTCTTTTGATCCTTTACCAAGACAACGAACAAACCCCATGGTCAAATGTAGGTCACTCACCTTTAACGAGACCAGTTCACTCACTCTAAGCCCTGTCGCATAAAGCAATTCAAGCATTGCTTTATTGCGCATCTCTAGAGGTGTATTCCCGCTAATTGCTAGTAGCGTATCCACATCCTGATTAGACAGAATCCCAGGTAGCTTTCTTTCTTTTTTCGGTGTTTCAATATGTATCGTTGCATCGTGATTGGTTATCTGTTCCCTGACAAGAAACCGGTGAAACGAACGGATGGATGAAATAGTCCGTGCAATGGTAGCAGATGATTTCCCGTCATCCTTCAGTTTATATAAAAAACTGGTAATATCAGTCCGGTCAATATCGTTCCATGCTGACTTCTGGACCCTCTTTTCAATATACAACAAATATTTTTTCAAATCTCTCTCATATGACTTTAATGTGTTCTCTGAAACGCCCTTCTCCACCTGTAGGTAATGCATGAATTCGTCAAAAGCGGGCTTGAGCATGATCACTACTCCCCCAACTGAAAAAATAAATTCAAGCGGTCTATTAAACTCTTATCAGCATCAGTATTGAACACTTTCACCGAAGGACCCTCAGGCGGATCGTATCGATGATATTGTTCATATTCAGCATGTATGTAACGCAGACCTGCATAGAACAGACATGTGCAAACGATAAAGATGACAAAAACTTTCAACGTATCCCACAGCGCCTGCTTCATCTTCCATCACCTCTTTTTTGGCTTTCTATTATTAAATCTATGCCAAAAAAGGAGGACAATATACATATTTAGAAAAACTTATAAGCTACCCTATCCTTAAAATAAACCATTTCTCTATAAAAGTAAATAAAGAAGAATCAGCCAGCGATGAGCTTTCTAAGCGAAGATGATTACCTTAAATTCACTGATTGTGATTGTCCGAACCTTGAAAATGCGCTAAGTAATGGTTTCTTACCGTCAAAAAACAAAAAGCCTTTCTTCTCATTCAGAAAAAAGGCAGTCCCATATGAATATCAATTATTTCGTTGACTCGACTACTGCTTCCTGACATTGTTTACAAATGCCATGAAAAGTGAGCCGGTGATCTTTCACTTGAAAACGCCAGTCCTTTTCGACGATACGTTCAACTTCTTCTAAAAGATCTTCTTCAATTTCCTCAACAGACCCGCATTCGATGCAAACGAGATGGTGATGAAAATGCTCCGCCCCTTCTTTTCGCAAGTCGTAACGTGACACACTGTCACCAAAATTTATCTTATCAACAATTTTCAATTCCGACAACAATTCAAGGGTCCGGTAAACAGTGGCCAGCCCTATTTCGGGAGCTTTTTCTTTAACGAGCAAGTATACATCCTCAGCACTAAGGTGATCTTCTTCACGTTCAAGCAATACTCTAACCGTTGCCTCGCGCTGCGGTGTAAGTTTGTAGCTTTGAGCATGGAGCTGCTTTTTTATCTGTTCCAACCGATGTTCCATGGCAAGTCTCCTCCCTAATATATCCCCTATATCCCCACTTTCATTATAGGTACAGATACAAATTGTGTCAAAGTATAATTATTATAAATTGTTATGTGGAATTATTATTATATAATAATCATTGTTGACTATAAAAGGATTTTATGATCAATTCCATACCTTCATTTGCAATATAGGCTTCCAACACTGCGGCGGCTAATGAAACGACGATTAGGGAGACAAATGCCATTACATACTTACCAAACGGCTGTAATACCGGTCGGGAGAACTTCCGGGAAAAAAGCTTGTTCAATAGAGTTAGGGAGAATATCATCGACAAACTACCTGCAGCGATATATACCGGGATTACAAGAATGTTTTGCGGTGCAATGGATATCGAAGCCAGAAATAGCCCCTTCATTCCCAGTTGATTAACGATAAAACCAACCGAAAAACCAACAATCATCCCCTTCAGAAACAGCAAAACCCAGACCACCGGCAGCCCGATAACTGATAAACCCAAAACAAACAATATAAATAAATATTTCACATGATAAAAAAAACTGTCTTTTAATATGGCATTATTTCCAGCTTGTTCGTCAGCAGCTATATCACCAAAAAAGCGTTCAAGATAAAAAAACAGGTCCTGCTTCTGGATAAAGTTCATACTGTTTACAATGATTGCACCAAAAATAATCCCTGTCAAAAACAGGATTATCATAAAAATATAAATGGTTGCGTGCTCTTTTACGTGGTCTACTAGAAGCGTCCGTTTATTGTACATTGGAATCCTCCATTGCCCTGTTTTTTCCGGTGTCCTTTTGTGAACATCCTCTACTAGAATCTATGAAGAATCCCAAATAAACATACCAAATGTTTTTTAAAAAAAGATAAGAAAATATAAAATGAAGCGATACAATTTTCACTGGCGAAGTTAAGCCACGTCCGGATCCAGCGCCTTTATTCAAATGATATCAATAAGTTGAAACACTTCCATATTTTCCACCACCACCGGCTTTAATAGCCAATTTCCCTTCTCTCATATCGATGATGGATGTTGCTAGTTTTTCCGGTACGACCTTATGCAGTTCATGAAATGGGACATGATGGATCACATTCATTTCCGTTTGAAAATGCTCCAGTAATTTTGTAAACGTCTTAGGGCCGAGTGACGGCAAATATTCTAAAGGAACCTGGTATAAATAAGGCGGGCGGTTCGTTTTTACGGAATCAGCATCCTGCAGCTCTTTGATACGGTCGAACACGCCTTTTACAATTTTTTTCGAACCACAATTATGACATTCCAAGGCACTGGCGGCAAGGGGTTTCAGACATTGGCTGCAAACAGTTGTGTAGTATTTTCCCAGATGGGGATTCATGCCGAAATTGCGCTTTATCCCACGGTCATGCACCTGATGCAGCGCCCAGTTAAATTCTTTAAACGAGGCCTCAGCCATGATTAATTCCTGGTATTCTCTTGCTATCTTCGGAAGCGAATGAGCATCTGAATTGGACAGAAAGGTAAAGTCATGCAGTTCACTTATTTGATCGGCCATTGCTGTATCCGAGCTGAGCCCCAATTCAATTGCGTCCAGCAAATCCGGGTCGAACACTTCTGTCATTGACCGATCGACACCTTTTCCATACATACTTTTAAAAGGTGTGAAAACATGTGCAGGAATGAAAATGCCTGAAAGCTCCTTTACTTTGTACTGCAAATCTTTGGCGGTTCCATAATAGCGCTGGGAACTTAGCGTAATGTTTTTCATTTTCGTTGTCAGCCATGCTGAGAACTTTTCCATTTGATCCAATGTTGGAAGAAAGCAGAGAACGTGGATGGGGCCCCAACAATGTTCATCATAAATTTCGATTTCCGAACCGAGTAGTAATGTTACATTTTCAAAACGGATACCCCCGTCATTGAGTTCATAGGCGTGCCCGGACTTGATAAGTTCTTTGATTTCCTGCTGCACAGCTGGGGCATGACTGTCAATCACGCCAACGAGATGAATCCCTTTATTCCGGCTTGCCTCTTTCAGAACATTTGTCAGTGTTAAGGTTTTAGCTCCGGTTATTTTTACCGGGTGATTATACATATCACGTCCAATGTGAATATGCATATCGGCAAAAAACGATTGCAGCATCGAACTACATCCTTTCTAACGATTCCAGGTATAGTATGGCGTAATTGGTTTTCGCATCATGAATCTTTCGTTCATTCACATATTGCTTTGCTTCTTCTAGCGTTAGTTCCACTCGCTCGACAAATTCATCCTCATCAGCTGCCGCGGCGTCATCCACCGATTCTATGTTCTTCGTCAAATAAAGGTACATCACCTCATCAGCAAATCCGGGCGAGGTATAAAACGACGTCACAAACTGCAAGGAATCTGCCCTATACCCTGTTTCCTCTTCCAGTTCACGCAATGCTGTCACTCGTGGATCTTCGCCGTCTTCCAGTTTTCCGGCCGGTATCTCTACTAGCGATTTCTCCAGCGGTTTTCGGTATTGTCTCACAAGAACAATCTTATTATCTTTTGTAATTGGGATAACCCCTACCGCCCCGGCATGTCTGATAAGTTCTCGCTTGGATGTTTTCCCGTCTGGCAGCCTCACGTCATCTACCTGCAGTTTGACAATTTTACCGTCATATATATGTTCTGTGCGAATGGTTTTTTCTTCAAATTCCTTCATATCTGTTTCCCCCTTTAATAGCAGAATCCTTCTTCTATTGTAGCACACCGTAAAACATTGTACTTGTACCGGCCCCTCTTTTACAATGGAATGAAAGGATAACGAATGGGAGGTTCATAAGATGAAAAAGAATCAGCTAGGACAATCGGATTTATATGTTTCTGAGCTGACACTCGGCTGTATGTCGCTTGGAACGGACAGCAACCAGGCAAAAGCAATCATTGACCGTGCATTGGATGCTGGCATCAATCATTTGGATACAGCGGATTTGTATAGTTTCGGCCGAAATGAAGAAATTGTCGGCAGTGCGATAAAGGATAAACGGGATCAGATCATTTTAACAACAAAAGTTGGTAACCATTTTGATAGAGATCAACAGGACTGGTTCTGGGATCCATCCAAAGAACATATTGAACAAGGTATCAAGGATAGTCTGCACCGTTTGGGGACGGATTATATCGATTTTTATATGCTCCATGGCGGAACAATTGACGACCCGATCGATGAAACCATCGAAGCATTTGAAAGCCTAAAATCGGAAGGGCTCATTCGGGCGTACGGCATCTCCTCCATCCGGCCAAATGTCATTCGCGAATATGTGCAACGTTCTCATATGGATGCGGTTATGATGCAATATAATATGCTTGACCGCCGTCCTGAGGAAGAAATATTGGATCTTTTGCACGACAATCAAATCAGTGTTTTAACGCGTGGTCCGCTGGCAAAAGGCATGCTCAGTAATCGCGCAAATGAACAAATTGCTAAAAAAGGAAAAGATGGTTTTCTTGATTATTCGCATGCTGAACTGAAAACCATTCAGCAAAAACTTGAACAACTTGCCGGTGATGAGTCACTAAATGCGCTTGCATTAACGTATGTACTGAAGCATCCCGCGGTTGCCAGTGCCGTGTTTGGCGCAAGTTCTATGGAGCAAGTGACGGAAAATACACAATTTGATCCTGCCGTACTAAGTGATGAAATATATAGGGAAATACAGGAAATGACTAAACCTGTTAAGTATACCAACCACCGATAGTTTCCTTCTTTATAATCATTGGTTGTCAGATTAAAAAAGTGGCATGAATTATATAAAAGCCATCCCATTTCAGTGAGCGCTTTGGCCAGTTATGCGGGACAAATTTCCATTGATAATAGTTCATAAAGGGCATATAATAATAGGAACAAATGTTCTTAGTATTGAGGTGTGAACAATGGATTATGCCAACTACCCGCGGAATGATATCCTGTGTATTGATATGCGCTCCTTTTATGCGAGTGTCGAAGCCGTGAAACGAGGGTTGGATCCAATGACTGCCCAGCTGGCTGTCGTCGGTGACGTGAACAGGCCGGGGAGCATCGTCCTGGCCGCCTCTCCGGCATTAAAGAAAAAGCACGGCATCAGTAATGTCAGTCGCTTTTTTGAACTGCCTAATGACCCTGACATTGTCATTGCACCGGCACACATGGCAGACTATTTAGCAGTGTCCATAGAAATCACCAAACTGCTTAACCAGTATGTCCCGAAAGAAGCGATTCATCCGTATTCGGTTGATGAGGTCTGGGTAACGGTGAACGGAATGGAGAAATTATTTGGCAGCCGGTGGCAAGTTGCCGCTTCCATCAAACGCGATATCCTGGAAAATTTCGGCATCACCTGTTCAATCGGAATAGGTGACAATAAATTCCTTGCTAAAGTGGTGATGGACCTATACGCCAAAAAAGAGGGCATAGCAGCATGCACGTATGAAGATGTCCGGGAAAAACTATGGCCACATCCAGTGCAGGATATTTGGGGAATCGGCCGGCAAATGCAGCGCAATCTAAACCGGATGGGGATTATTACGCTCGGACAGCTCGCTCGTTTTCCGTTTAAGCAATTAACAAAACGGTTTGGGATTATGGGGGAACAGTTATATTGGCATGCCTGGGGGGTTGACTTAAGTCCTGTCCTCGGCAACTTTACAAAAACAGAACAAAAAGGATTTGGTCATGGCATCTCGTTATTGCGTGATTACTCCAACGATGAAGTAGCTGTCTGTATGCTCGATTTGTGTGAAGAAGTATGCAGAAGAGCACGAACAGCAAATAAAGCCGGCCGAACCATTCATCTTGGTATAGCTTATTCCAAGACGTCAGGAGGCGGGTTTAGCCGATCGAGGTCCATTCCGCTGCCAACCAATAGTACCATGGACATGTATCATGTTTGTATGGAGCTGTTTGGTGAATTTTATGACGGAACAAGTGATATAAGACATGTTTATGTAACATTGGGCAATCTGCATGACGACTATGGTGATGCGCAATTGAGTTTATTTGAAGACACTGCCGGAAAAAAAGCTATCGGCTACGTGATGGATAACATTCGTGCAACATACGGATCCACTGCCATTTTACGTGCTACAAGCTATACAAAAGCGGGAGTTACTATCGACCGAAGCGCAAAAATAGGTGGGCATCAAGCATGATACCAATCGTCAATTAACTCCACCTCACAAAAAATTGACGTTCATCTTATTTTTCCAGCTCATCTTTATCTATCATTCTTACAAAATCAGTATTTTTATCATGAAAACACCCTTTGGACAATGATATCCAAAGGGAAGTGTTTTATTTCTAAGGGAAGCCCTTGGCGCAATGTCAGCAATTGTGTTGTGGCATAGAATAATACAACCAAAGTCATCTCATTCATATTCGTTCCACACGTCTCTAGGCGAGATATTTGTGATAGAGTGATTTTGCCTTTACTTCATCATTTGTCCCATGCACAAGTACACGACCATCCTTAAACATCACCATGCGATTCTCACCGGTCTTAAATTGCAATAAAAAGTCATTCTGTTCTACTTTGCCAAGTTTGGATAAGGATGCGGCAACAGTCTCCAAATCCCTTTGTTCGTTTGCTGCCGGCCGAATTTGCACGGTATCCCGGCCGCAAAGGACTGCAGTCTTCATTTTATTGTCATACGTCAAGAATGGATAAGTCGCCTCGGATCCGCATGATGAACATGCTGCCTTTTTTACTTTAGAAACGTTGATTGATGCGTGCTGGTTTGTCCATAGATCAAAGGAAATTAATTCACGGCGTACGTATTCCCAGTTTTCTGTTAATATCTTAAGTGCTTCAGCCGTTTGATGGGCAACGACTAACTGTACAACCGGAGAAATCACCCCTCCCGTATCACAGGTCATGCCACCAATAGGAACATCTTCCATCAGACAATGCAGGCATGGTGATGTTCCCGGAATAACGGTAAAACTGACGCCGTAACTGGCAACAATTGAACCGTAAATCCATGGAATTGCATATTTCTGCGATATATCATTCATAATCATACGAATGTCAAAATTGTCAGTAGCATCGATGATTAAATCGATCCCATGAACAAATTGTTCCATTTCTAAAGGTGTAATATCAACAATGTGTGCGTTAATTTTCACGTCGGAATTGATTGTTTCCAACCGTTTTTTTGCAGCAATTGCTTTAGGCATATGATTTCTGGCGTCTTCCTCGGTGTATAATTGCTGGCGTTGCAGGTTGCTCCATTCGACATAATCACGATCTGCTATAGTAATAGTGCCAACGCCGGACCGGACCAATATTTCCGCATTTCCGGTACCGAGCGCCCCCGCACCAATAACTAATACGTGCTTATTTTGCAGCAGTGCTTGACCTTCCTCGCCAATGCCGGAAAATAACATCTGTCTGGAATAGCGTTCCTGCATTATACACTGATTCCTTCCATTGGACTGCTGGCAGTTGCGTATCGTTTTTTCGGAATACGCCCTGCCTCATAGCCAAGCCGTCCCGCTCGAACAGCCAGCTTCATCGCTTCAGCCATTTTAACAGGGTGTGCTGCAGCAGAAACCGCTGTGTTCAACAATATACCGTCAGCACCGAGCTCCATTGCCGCCGTTACATCATTAGGGGAACCTATTCCGGCATCAACAATAATAGGAACAGTTGCTTGCTCAATAATTAAGCTTAAATTAAGAGGATTAATAATACCTTGACCAGAGCCAATCGGTGATGCACCGGGCATAATCGCGTGTGCACCGGCATCGGCAAGCCGTTGGGCGAGCACAACATCATCCGACGTGTATGGCAAGACTGTAAACCCTTCCTTTACCAGTTCTTCTGTTGCTTTTAATGTTTCAACAGGATCGGGAAGCAACGTCTTGTCACAGCCGATTACTTCCACTTTAATCATGTCACAAAGACCGGACGCTTTCGCCAGCTTTGCCGTACGAACAGCTTCCTCAGCCGTTTTCGCTCCCGCTGTATTTGGAAGCAGGCTGTACTTTTCCACGTCAAGTTTCTCCAAAAAGTTTGGCTGTGATGGCTCAAAAATGTTCATCCGTCGTACCGAAAAAGTCAGTACTTCTGTTTCCGAGACATCCACTGCCTCTTTTTGTGTATCGAAATCCGGATATTTTCCTGTACCTAAAAATAGTCTTGAATGAAATTGTTTATCTCCAATAGTTAACATCTCAACCGCCTCCTACAAATTGTACGAACTCAATTTTGTCACCGTCTGTTATTTGCTTATCAACGTGAGTAGATTTTTCTAAGATATCGCCATTATGTTCCACAATGACACCGGGATTCGTGATATTCAAATGCAGCTTGACATCTTCAATCGTTTTCACTGTTTCCGGCACATGTATCTCATTGCCATTTACGTTTAGCTTCACGAGTTCACCTCCTCCAAAAGCTTACGGTCAATCGCAAACGTATCATCAACTGGTTTGCCTTCTAATAAGTCAGCTACAAGTATACCTGTAATCGGACTAAGCAGAATCCCATTCCGAAAATGGCCGGCTGCAACAGATAAGCCATTTACATGAGGGCACCTACCAATGTAAGGTAAGTCGTCACCTGTTTGCGGTCGGATACCTGCCCAAGCATTTTCCCATTTGGCCTCCTTCAACGCCGGAATCATGTTTGTAGCATTTGCTATCAGGCCTGACAAGCCATGCAAATGTACAGTTTGATCGAAATCACCGGGCTTTTGTGTGGCGCCAATGATCAACCTTCCTCCAGACTTTGGTACAATGTAACCATTTGTCAGAAAGATACTAGAGGATATCATTTGCTGATCATGCTGAACTGCAAAACATTCCCCTTTCACAGGATAAACATCTAGTGATTCACCGGCTTTTTGGAGGATGTGGCTGCTCCATGCTCCACCTGCAACAACTATTTCCTCGGCATAATAGGTACCGGCAGTAGTTTTGACCCCAATAATACGATTATCTTTCCGTATAAAACTGTCGACTTTCGTATATTCCAGCATATCTGTACCTAAAACAGCGGCCGATTGAGCAAAAGCTTTAGACAATAGCGGCGCAGAAACCTGTCCGTCATTCGGTATATAGAAACCACCTAAGGCAGCAGCAGAAAGTTCCGGTTCTTTCATCCTTATTTTTTCTGCCGATAACCATTCCGCCTCTTGCCCCATCGATCGCTGTAGTGCTGCAACAGATTTTAAATGGGTAAGTTCATCTTCTGTTTGGGCCACTTTTAAAATACCGGTTTGTTTGAGTTCGATATCTATGCCGGAGAGGGATTTTAGTTCCTCAGCTACCACCGGAAACATCGCCCTGCTTTGTTGGGCCAATGGAAAAAGCTGATGATCACCTTCCAGTTCTGACTGCGCACCTAACATTCCTGCTGCCGCGCTGGAGGCCTTTTTCGCCATCCCATCTTTTTCAATGATCAGCACTTGCATGTTTCGTTTACTTAGTTGATATGCAATGGAACTTCCCATCACTCCCCCGCCAACGATAATTGCGTCATAATGCTGTTTCATTTTATTCCCCCTGCTAGACATTCTTGATATTTCTTCACAGCTTTCAGTGGATCTCGCGCCAGCAAAATTCCTGACAAAACCGCAATACCACTGGCACCACTTTGCAAAACAAGTTGAGCATTTTCGGGCGTTATTCCGCCAATGGCAATAACGGGTGCCGTTGTGTTATGGGTAACTTCCTCCAGTTGTTTCACCCCTCTAGGTGCTATTCCTGGTTTTGAACCGGTTTCAAAGATATGCCCATAAATGAGATAATCTGCACCATGACCGGCGGCATCAATAGCTTCCTTAACTGAATGAACCGAACAGCCAACGCGCAAGTGACGATAGAATTTTTTTACCTCCGTTACGTCCATGCTTTCATTGGTAAGCTGAATTCCATATGTTTTCATCACGTGTGCTACATTAACACGAGTGTTCACAACGAGTTTGTTACGGGGAACACCTTCTTCAATAAGTAAATCAATTGCTTCTATCATTTCATTATCTGTCCACGAAGGTTCGCGGAGATGAACGAAGTCTATATATGGATGTATATCCTTTATAATCGACACAAATTGCGCTCTAGTCTGTTGCCCGGTCGAAATCACATGAAGCTCTTTAATCGCAACCCCTCCCTTTCGGACGTTCAGCTAAACACAAAAAACCACTTTCCTGTATCAATCCGGAAAGTGGTTAGCTCGGTAATTTAATAGATAAACGACCTCGTCCCACCACTTCCCTGCGCCGGTATTAACCGTGTCAAGTTCAAAGAGTCCCAAAGTCAAGCACTTTGATCTCAGCCTTTTAGAAAGGCACCCCTAGTGGAAATCGCAAAATTATTAAGTTATGAATTAAATTTATCACGAAGATTTTAAAATGTCAATTAAATATTTTGTCCTCATAGTTCAACGTAACTAATCGTTAAAAAAGTATAGCAAAAGGTGGGCGGTCTCTAACTACGCTTTTTTACACGGAAACACTTGTAAGGCGTTTTTTATAGTACTGTTGTAAAGTGGCAACAGAAAAATCATCATCAGCTTGCCAACATTCCATTACTGTTTTTAATGTGTCGATACAGGTAAATAACGCTACTTGGTTGTTCGTTGCCAATTTTCTGGCCACATCGCCACTTTTTTTCTGCTGTACACCTGATGGAATAATCACCGCACCTGCAAGTGACCGTTCGTGAAATAGCGTGTGCAACGCTTCCGGGCTGTTAGCCACCGTTTCGTTTTCGATTCCGCATGCTCGCAGATAAGAACTTGTTCCGGGTGTTGCCAATAAATGAAATCGCGCAGCCAGTTTTTCCAGCAATGGGGCGGCTAAGATTTTTTCTCTGTCAGCAATAGAACAGAAAAGACCGGTTTTCGATGGGTTTGTCTCCAGTGTAAGGGAAGGTATACCCGTTGCTTTAGCAAGCGCTTTTTCATAGCTTGTATCTAGTCCAAGTATTTCCCCTGTTGATTTCATAACAGGACCTAATAATGGATCCATCCCTTCCATCTGAGCCGAAGAAAAGACTGGTGCTTTTACTGCATAGTATCCAAGTGTTTCAGGCAATACATCCTTTCCAAGCATCATACCAAGTTGTACATGGACAGCATTATCGACCATAGCTGTATCCGTAAGTTTGCTGACCATTGGAACTGTTCTGGAAGCACGTGGATTTACTTCTAACACATAAACGGTATCATCACTGACAACAAATTGAATATTTATCATACCGACAATGTTTGTTTTTTGGCAAATGGCTTTTGTGTAATCCAGCAATTTTTCCTGTTGCCTTACGGTTAAATGAACAGGAGGCATAACAGCAATACTATCGCCGGAATGTACTCCTGCCCGTTCAATGTGCTCCATTATAGCAGGGACCATAATGTTTTGCCCGTCACTGACACAGTCCAATTCCACCTCAAGGCCTTGAATATATTTATCAATCAAAATCGGCCAGCTTCGTTCATTCAGCTGTTTTATTTCTTGGAGGTAGGAATCCAAGGCATGTTCATGGTAAATAATCTGCATTAACTCCCCACCAATAACATAGGAAGGCCTTACAAGCACAGGGTACCCAATTTTTTCAGCACGCAACTTTATATCATCCATACGATAAGCCATTTCTCCCTGAATATGCGGAATGTTCAATTGGTGTAGTATTTTGTAAAATAGATTGCGATCTTCCAACTGATTTACGGTATCAATCGGTGTTCCATAAATATATACACCTGCTTCTGCTAATTCTTCGGCAAGATCAAGTGCTGTTTGGCCGCCAAATTGAATCAGCGCACCGGATATATTCTCATATTGAATAACGGATAAAACATCTTCAGCTGTTAATGGTTCAAAATAGAGGTGGTCCGCCACAGAACTATCTGTACTTACCGTTTCCGGATTATTATTGATTATCACGGTTGTATACCCCGCCTTTTTTAAAGCATACGCGGCATGGACACAACTATAATCAAACTCCATTCCTTGCCCGATGCGAATTGGTCCCGAGCCTATAATAAGCACTTTATCCTTCTCGTTAGGCTGTGATTTCGTATAAAGGTCTCCTTGCCATGTGGAATAGTAGTATGGTAAATGATTTTCAGTTATAACCGTTTGATACGCAGGGGTTAGTCCCATACTGTTTCGTTTTTCTCTAATTGCACTTTCAGTTGTCTGTAAACATGCAGCCAACGCTGTATCACTGATTTGCAGTTCTTTCGCTTGTATCATCATTTCTTGTGAAATAGATTGCAGAGACATGGTTGTCAGCTGTTCCTCCATTTCCACAATGTGATTAATATTCTCCAGAAAGAACGTGCTGATTGCTGTCATTTCTTCGAGTTCTTGTATTGTTTTTCCTCGGCGAAGTGCCTCAGCAACTGCGAATAGTCTTAGGTCAGTTGGTGCTTGCATGTGTTCAAACAACGCTGTTTCTTCCAAATCACCTACCATAGAATGCCGGAAGCTGTACATGTTACAATCTAATGAACGAATGGCCTTGTTTAAAGCTGCAGCAAATGAACGGTCAATTGCCATCGTTTCCCCTGTTGCCTTCATTTGGGTACCCAATGTCCGGTTTACTTCAGGAAATTTATCGAAAGAAAAGCGCGGTATTTTCACGACCGTATAGTCAATTTCAGGCATATAGACAGCTTTATCCTGGACAGGAAAATAATCTTTCAAATGACTATTAAGTGCACATTTCGTCGCTAGCAAAGCAATCGGACAGCCGGTTGCTTTGGAAGCTAACGCGGAAGATCGGCTAACACGCGGATTTACCTCAATTACATAATAATCATTTGTTGATGGTGACATGGCAAATTGTATGTTACAAGCCCCTACAATCCCTAAATTACGGATAATTTTTACGGCTGCATCACACAACAGCTTATTCTGTGTTTGTGACAGTGTTTGAACTGGTGCCGTAACAACAGAATCACCCGTATGTACACCAACAGGGTCAACGTTTTCCATACCGCAAACAATGACACACGTATCACTTTTATCCCGAATAACTTCAAACTCAACTTCTTTCCAGCCCTTAATGCTTTTTTCAACTAAAATCTGATGAATGGAACTTGACTGTAGACCGTTGGAAGCTACTTCTCTTAGTGCATGTTCATCACTGGCAAAGCCACCACCTGAACCACCCAATGTATAAGCAGGCCGGACAATAACCGGATAGCCAATGATATCCGCATACTCAATGGCTTTTTCTACTGACGTAACTGTATAAGATTCCGGTACCGGTTCTAAGAGGTCATGCATGAGCGCACGAAACTTTTCACGGTCTTCTCCTTGCTGAATCGATTCAACAGATGATCCCAAAAGCTTCACACCATGCTTTTCCAGTAGTCCTGACTGATACACTTCCATGGTCAGGTTCAATCCTGTTTGGCCGCCAAGGGTGCCTATCATTCCGTCAGGTTGTTCTTCACTAAAAATCTTTTCTATCGTTGCCACTGTCATCGGTTCCATATAAATGGAATCTGCTACGGCTTTGTCAGTCATAATTGTTGCAGGGTTGTTGTTTAACAGGACAACTTCAATACCCTCTTCCTTAAGCGCTAAACAAGCCTGCGCACCTGCATAATCAAATTCTGCAGCCTGACCGATTACAATTGGGCCGGAGCCAATTACAAGAACCTTTGATACGTTATTCATGCTTTACCTCCCATCTGTGTGTTGGTACAACGTATCGTTTTCATCCTATTTACTATATGAGCCATAGACGGCTTCAAGTACTTGTTGCAGTTTATCAATAAATTTATCCAATTCCGTTGTTGTTACGGTAAGTGGAGGCAATATGCGAAGGACGTTGGCCCCAGCTGTTAAAATTAAGAGTTTTTGATTGATCGCTTCTTTCACTATTTCCCCGGCCCCATCGGTTAATTCTATACCGACCAACAGCCCTTTTCCTCTAATTGTTTTGATTTGCGGATACGCCTCTTTTAGTTCTGTCAGTTTACTGAAAAGAATGTCACTTTGTCTGTTTACATTTTCCAAAAGGGACGGTGACGTCAGCTGTTTCATAGTTGCCACACCAGCAGTCGTTGCCAGCGGATTGCCGCCAAATGTACTTGCATGACTTCCAGGGCCGAAAGCTTTAGCAACATTTGTTTTTGCAAGCATGGACCCGATCGGAAAGCCGGATCCCAAACCTTTGGCTGTTGTGAGTATATCCGGTTCAAACCCGTAATCCTCATAGGCGAATAAAGAACCCGTTCGACCGAGACCTGTTTGTACCTCGTCTACAGCAATGAGAATGCCCTTTTCCCTGCAGATACGGACAAGTTCGTTAATCCAAGCCTGTTCGGCGGGGATAACACCACCTTCCCCTTGAACAAGTTCAAGCATGACAGCAGCCGGCGGGTTGTTAGCCAGAAAAGTAAGCGACTCGTAATCGTTGTATGTCAAATGAGTGAAACCGGATAACAATGGTTCAAATCCTTTTTGAATTTTTTCCTGCCCTGTCGCACTGGCTGTACCCATTGTTCTGCCGTGAAAAGATTTTTCAAATGTAACGATGTTTTTATTTGTTGTGTTATACGAACGTATTAACTTAATGGCGGCTTCATTTGCCTCTGCGCCACTGTTGCAAAAGAATACTTGATCAAAACAGCTATAAGCTGTCAGCAAATTTGCCAATGTCTCCTGTGACGGAATATGGTATAGGTTGGAACAATGCCAAAGTTGTTCTAATTGATTTGATACCGCTTCTTTTACTGTATCCGGCACATGACCAAGGTTGCATGTGGCAATACCAGATGTGAAATCTAAATAAACATTGCCAACGTCGTCCCAAACGTAACTCCCTTTCCCTTTTATAACGGTTACAGGAAAACGGTTATACGTCTGCATAATGGCAGATGTCTCTGTTGAATTTGTCAATTGGAAGCCTCCTCTGCTACGGTTTGCTTATTTCTCCGTTGAACGGATTCAAATACCGTACCTGTTTTCTCTTCTATAAAAAAGTCCATTAAACTATTTTTCTCGGCACCGTTAAGAATAACGACTTTCCGCACTCCTGCTTCAATACTGTTCAAGGCTGCTTGTACTTTAGGAATCATACCTCCGTATATGGCACCACTATCAATCATTTCTTCTGCTTCCTTTGCTGACAGCTTCGGCACAAGTGTATCCTGATGAAGTACGCCGTCTACATCAGTTATCATGTACAAGGACGCTTGCATGGTTGTTGCTACTGCCGCTGCAGCAAGGTCTGCATTAATATTCCAGCGCTGGCCCTGCTGATCAACTGCCAGTGGGGAAAGAACAGGGATAATTCCTTTGTCAAGCAAGGCGTTCAGTCCAGTTAAATGCACGGAAGCAACTTGACCTACATAGCCCAGCTTCTGATTAGATGCCAATGGTTCGGCTTCTAATGTCATATTATCTACACCACTTAACCCGATTGCTCTGCCATTTTGGGCAGTAATTTCACGGACAATTTTTTTATTCACGATTCCTGATAAACCCATTTCCACAACATCTAAAATCTCTTCTGTTGTTACCCGCATTCCGTTAACAAAAGTCGTTTGAACATCTAATGTTTGCAACAAATTGGATACCACCGGTCCGCCGCCATGAACGACAATCGGCTTTAAGTGATATTGTTCCATCAATTCAACGATATTTTTATAAAACGTATCCGGGAGTTTATCTAACACACTGCCACCACATTTAATCACGATATACGACAAGCAACTCTCCCCCCTCGTTAAGTTCGGTACGATGCGTTAATTTTTACGTAATCATAAGATAAGTCACATCCCCATGCGCTGGCTGATTGTGTTCCGCTATGGAGGTTTACAGTGATAACGATTTGTTCGTTATACCGTAAGTATTCAGTAACAACTCCATCCGCGAAGGCTGCTGGCATCCCGTTTTCCACAACTTTCACATCACCTATTGCGACTTCCAAATTACACGTATCAAGGGCAACTCCACTATAGCCGATGGCACAGATAATTCTTCCCCAATTTGGATCTGATCCATAAATGGCAGTTTTTACAAGGCTGGAACCAACAATAGCTTTGCCGATTGCACGGGCATCGCTTTGCAGCTGTGCTCCTGTTACATTTACTTCAATTAATTTTGTTGCACCTTCACCATCTCTCGCTATTTGTTTGGCTAGCTCCCGACACACATATGTTAATGCTTCAGTAAATACTCGACATTGGTTTAGATCTCTTGATGTAATAGGTGTATTCGTTGCCATACCATTGGCCATTACCATCACTGTATCATTTGTACTTGTATCCCCATCTACGGTAATGCAATTAAACGTCTTGTTTACAGCGGTTTTCAGAGCCGCATCAAGACTTTCCTGTTCAATAGCTGCATCGGTCGTTAAGAATGCCAGCATCGTTGCCATGTTTGGTTCAATCATTCCGGAACCTTTGGCAGAACCGCCAATGGTTATTTGCTCCTCGCCTATTTGCACCTGTACACAGACATTTTTTGTGAACGTATCCGTTGTTAAAATTGCTCGTTCAAAATTTTTCTCATCGGTATCATGAAGATTAATCTGTTCAATTCCGGCAGCTAATGTATCCATCGGCAGTTGCTCACCAATAACTCCTGTTGAATTGACGGCAACCAAATGTGGTTGAATCCCCAGTTTTTCCGCGAACCAGCGCCGCATTTGATATGCATTTTGCAAACCTTCCTCACCTGTACATGCATTAGCAACGGCGGAATTAATAAGCACACCTTGAATCCGTTTTTCCTGTGCAATACTTTCTTTGGTAACCTGGAGTGGTGCTGCTTGAAATTGATTTGTCGTATAAACAGCTGCTGTATTAGCCGGTGCGTCCGAATAAATCCACCCTAAATCCGGCCGTTTCCGCTTGAACCCACAATGAACCCCCCCTGCGTGAAACCCTTTGGCCGAAGTGAGCCCACCTTCCTTTGGTTCAATCCCTACATCCGTTACTTCTGTATATGTTTCCATTCTTTCCTCCTTTATGGGTATGTTGGAATCGTGTCAAGTCCCAATTTCTCATCCCAATGGTTTACTAGATTAAGATTTTGTACCGCTTGACCGGCAGCACCCTTAACAAGGTTGTCGATTACGGATACGACAGTAAGGGTATTGGTACGCTGGTCAAATCCGACACCAATATCACAAAAGTTTGTTCCGTAAACTTCTTTTGTTGCAGGCCATGTTTTTTCAGGTCTAACCCGAATAAAGTAATCATCCCGATATGTCTCTTTATAAAGTTCAGTAAAATCCGTATCAGTTAGATTGTCATTTATGGGTATATAAATAGTACATAAGATTCCTCTGGTCATTGGAACTAAATGTGCATTGAATAAAATCGTCACCTGCTGGTTATTTATGTCGGATAATACTTGTTCCATTTCCGGTATATGCTGGTGTGTACCAACTTTATACGCTTTTGTATTCTCGTTTATCTCTGAAAAAATGGTCCCTAGTGCAGGCTTCCGGCCCGCACCGGAGACACCGGTCTTACCATCAATAATAATGGTCCGGCTCTCATCGATTACACCGAGTTTTATGGCGGGAATAATCCCGAGCAACGCGGCAGTAGGATAACATCCGGGATTAGCGATAAATGCTGCCTGCTGAATATCACCTCGGTATAGTTCGGCAAGTCCATAGACAGCGTGGTCAAGGAACTGCTGCTGGGCAGGTGTGTTTTTATACCACTCGCTGTATACATCACCATCTTTTAACCTGAAATCACCGGAAAGATCAATACACGGTAAGCCAGCCTCGATAAACGCTGGGGCAATATCCTTTGTTATGCCGGATGGTGTCGCAAAAAATACAACATCCACACGATCCAATATTTCATTTACATCCAATTTTTCCAATGGCAATTCCACTATATTTTGTAATTGCGGATACTGCGCAGTAATTGCTTGCCCCTGTGTTGAATGGGAAACAAGTACGTCAATCGTTACCTTTGGATGGCTATAGAGAAGACGAATAAGTTCAATCCCCCCATAACCGTTTGCCCCAATGACACATGCCTTCAATAGCATCACCCGCCTTTTCACTTAAAATGATTGTGTATCATTATACATAATAAAGAATAATTATACAATACCTGTTTTAAAATTATATAAAATTTTTAGAAATGTCATATTAACTTTATTTTCTGGTGAGTACCGAAAAAGAAAAGCACGTACAACTCTAGCTGTTGTACGTGCCTACTTTTTATAATCATCCAAGAAATCCTTTTGAAAACTTGTCCGCAAATCGTCATCGGTATCATTTTGTAGTTGTTTAAAGGTGTTTTTTCCGTACTTTTGTGTTAATTGATCTATAGTGGTATAAAGCTTCTCCTTCTCCGCTTCCTTTTCATACGTAAACAAGTCTAACTGTTTAGCGATATTTTGCTTCTCATCCACATCTTGAACAGTTATGCCAAGGAGCCGGATTGGTTCGGTATTCCAGTGCTTTTGAAAAAGCTCGTTAGCTGCATAAAGGATATCCTCTTTTTTATCAATATAATCATGCAGTTTTTTACTACGAGTTACTGTTGTTCGATCATAATACCTAATCATAATCTGAATGCTGCGCCCCACTGCTTGTTTTCTTTTCATCCTTCGTTCCACATTGTCAGCGAGCAAATTCATCAGTTGTCGAATTTCGTCTTCATCAACCGTATCTGTGGGCAAAGTCTGTGAACTGCCGATACTTTTAAATTCATGTACGGCATCCGGGTCGACAGGTCGCTCGTCCATTCCATTTGCCCGATTTTTCAGCCGTTCGCCATTAATTCCAAATAGCTGTTTAAGCTGGTAACCATCACCATTCGCGAGGTCGCCGATTGTTTGGATATCGATTGCGCGCATTTTGGCAGCCGTTTTCTCGCCGACACCGTACATTTCCTCAATCGGCAGTGGCCAAAGCTTTTCACGGATATCCCGTTTCCGCAAAATGGTGATCCCCATCGGTTTTTTCATGTCAGAAGCCATCTTTGCCAGAAATTTATTGGGGGCAATACCAATGCTACATGGAAGGTCCAGTTCGTTTTTGATTTGTTGCTGCAGGTTTTCAGCAATTTCGATAGGACTACCATGCTCTTCGGTACCGGTTATATCCATATATCCCTCATCAATAGACACCGGCTGAACGCATGTAGTGATTGCCGCAAGCATTTGAAACATTTCTTTGGAAGCAGTTCGGTACCGGTCAAAATTAGGGCGAAGAACTGTCAGATCCGGGCACAATCTTCGCGCCTCCCACAACTGCATCGTTGTCCGAACCCCTTTCGCTCTCGCTTTATAGCTGCTTGTAACAATAATGCCTTTACGTTCCTCTGGATTTCCGGCAATCGCCAACGGTTTTCCTTTTAGTTTTGGATTATAGGCCATTTCTACCGATGCATAGAACGAATTCATATCAACATGAAAAATGACCCTGCCTTTTTTGGGGTACCATTGTGACATCAAACGACATCCCTTTTTAATCATATTGCTTCTATTATATCATATCAGTTTCAATTCACTGGAAATCATTATCCGGACTGCGCAATTAAATTGACTTCTCTTAAAAAATAACACACAATCAAACAAGAGGTGAATAAATTGCCAACCAACATTTTTGCGCATCGAGGTGCAAGCGGGCATGCACCGGAAAATACCATGGCCGCCTTTGAGCTTGCGTATCGACAAGGTGCTGATGGAATAGAAACCGATGTTCATCTGACAAAAGACAATATCCCTGTATTAATGCACGATGAACAAGTCAACCGAACGACAAATGGCGCCGGATACATAAAAGATTATTCACTCAAGCAATTGAAACAACTAGACGCAGGTTCCTGGTTTTCTTCAGCATTTGCTGATTCCAAGATCCTGTCACTGGATGAGTTTCTTACATGGATCCGCCACAAGGCCTTATATTTAAATATTGAACTAAAAAATAATAAAATAGACTATACGAACTTGGAAACAATTATCTATAACAGATTAGCACATTATGGGTTGTTACATCGCAGCATACTGTCAACATTCAATCCTAACAGCATGATGCGGCTAAAAAAAGCTGAAACAGACACTGAAACTGCCTTATTAATTTCAAGACGTTTTAAACATAAAAAATTGATAACCTATGCATTGGATTTAGAAGCATCAGCTGTACATATAAAATATCGTCATCTCCGTCAGCGGCTTGTTGACCGTATCCATCAGAAACAATTGGCAGTACGTGTATTTACCGTTAATGAACTAAACCACATGGTCCGTTGTTTCTCGATGGGGTGTGACGCAATTTTCACCGATTACCCAGAAGCAGCCGTGCAATCCCGTCGACAATTTAACAACCGGAATGCGAGATAAATCAGGAGGAATCATAATGAGCAAACTATTTACACCAATTGAATTTAACCATGTTCAGTTAAAAAATCGTATCGTCATGTCACCAATGTGCATGTATTCCTGCATGAAACAGGACGGAAAAATGACTCCTTTCCACGAAACACATTATATTTCCCGGGCGGTCGGTCAAGCCGGTCTTGTTATGACCGAGGCAGCCGCTGTTCTACCGGAAGGACGAATTTCACACGAAGATTTAGGTATATGGAGTGACGAGCATATAGAAGGATTGAACAAGTTAAATGAACAGATTCACAGCTATGGTTCGAAGGCAGGAATTCAACTGGCCCACGCAGGCCGGAAAGCACAGCTCGACTCGGCAATCTATGCACCGTCAGCACTTGCATTCAATGAATCATCAAAAACACCGACCGAAATGACAATTACAGATATCAAACGAACGATTGACGCGTTCAAAGAGGCGACTAGACGTGCCAAAAAAGCTAATTTTGACATAATCGAAATTCACGGTGCGCATGGCTATTTAATCAATCAATTTCTATCTCCGCTGACCAATAAACGCACAGACGAATACGGTGGAAGCAAAGAAAATCGTTACCGCTTTCTATCGCAGGTGATCGATGCAATTCAAACCGCCTGGGATGGGCCGCTATTCGTACGTGTGTCTACTGATGAATATGATGAACATGGGAACACAATGGGAGACATCATTTATTTTGCTGAACAGATGAAACAACAGGGTATTGACCTGATTGACTGTAGCTCGGGTGGCGTTGTACCAGCTTCTATCAAACCGTATCCGGGTTATCAAGTGAAGCGGTGTGAAACCATCAAACAAAATGCAGCCATTGCCACTGGTGCTGTTGGACTGATAACGTCAGGGCTGCAAGCGGAAGAAATCTTACAAAATAACCGGGCAGATCTTGTGTTTATCGGCCGCGCGCTGTTGAGGAATCCGTATTGGCCGAAAGTAGCAGCTGATGAACTAGGTGATCAATTAGACGCACCGAAACAATATGAGCGAGGTTGGCGATAATATGGAACTCGTCTTTCTTGGCACCGGTTCAGGTGTGCCATCCAAAGAGCGGAATGTATCCGCCATAGCACTTAAACTACTGCAAGAACAAAACAGCATCTGGTTGTTTGACTGCGGGGAAGCAACCCAGCACCAAATTTTACGTACGAACATCAAACCACGTAAAATCACAAAAATCTTCATTACGCATATGCATGGAGATCATATTTTTGGATTACCGGGGTTATTAAGTAGCCGTTCTTTTCAGGGAGGAGAAGACCGTTTAACCGTCTATGGGCCTGAAGGAATTAAAAACTATATTGAAACAAGCATGGCAGTAAGCGGAACGACACTCACCTATCCCCTTTCCATCGTGGAATTCAAGGAGGGACAACTGTTGGATGATGACCAGTTTATGGTCACATGCAAACAGCTCGATCACGGTATTCCAAGCTTTGGCTTTCGAATAATCGAAAAAGACCGCCCAGGCAGACTGCTCGTTGACAAATTGAAGAAAGATGGGGTTGAGCCGGGACCGGTCTATCAGCAAATTAAGGAAAATGAAACTGTCCAATTATCGGATGGTCGCGTCATTCACCGCAGACAGTACATTGGCCCGGATAAACAAGGACGAGTCATTACCATTCTTGGTGATACACGGGCAACAGAAGCAGCGCGTCCACTCGCTGAAAATGCCGATGTATTGGTGCATGAGGCTACCTTTGGCACGGATCGGGCGGCACTCGCGACAGATTACTTCCATTCAACAACACAGCAGGCAGCAACATTAGCCAGAGACAGTGGTGCAAAGAAACTAGTGCTAACCCATATTTCATCGCGCTATCAGGATGGTGATGATGCCCAACTGGCTGATGAAGCCAAAGCGATTTTTTCTGAGACCGAGCTTGCCTATGACTTTTACCAGACTATTATTGAAAGTAAATAGCGCAAAAACGGGTATACCATTCCGAAAGCCGTGATGATAGGAAAAGAGCGTTCCTCGTATTGAAACGAAGACCGCTCTTTTTTGATAGTAGTATTCAGCAATAACACGAGGCGAAACAAATTTTAGTAGTTCAATTTTATTATTTCCTTACGCGTTATATCGGTATGGCTTCGACACACGTGGAAAACGCTATTCGTTTGCTGCTTCCTGTACAATTGCTGTGACGAGTTCTGTGATTTTTACCAGCTCCTCTACTGGAATCCGTTCATTGGTTGTATGGATGTCCTCATAACCGACAGCCAAGTTGACGGTAGGAATGCCTAAACCCGAAATAACGTTCGCATCACTTCCGCCACCGCTCGCCTGCAAAGTGCTGTTGCGACCTATCGCTTTTGCAGCATTCCGGGCAACTTCTACCACTTTTTCGCCTTTATTCCGTTTAAACCCGGGATACATAATTTTTACATCCACTTCTGCATTGCCGCCATAGTTTGCCGCAACATCTTCAAAGGCCTGTTTCATTTCAGCAACTTGTTTTTCCATTTTGTCCGGGTTTAATGATCTGGCTTCAGCTAATATCTCAACATGATCGGCAACAATGTTTGTTTGCTTTCCGCCTTCAAATCGGCCGATATTGGCGGTTGTTTCTTCGTCAATCCGGCCTAATGGCATCTTGGATATGGCTTTGGCTGCGAGTGTAATAGCTGAAACACCTTTTTCAGGTGCGAGTCCGGCATGTGCCGTTTTCCCTTTCATAACGGCATTCAATTTAGCCTGGGTTGGCGCCGCTACAATAATGTCACCTACAGCGCCATTACTGTCGATGGCATAACCATATTTCGCATGAAGTACTGATTCATCCAACGCTTTCGCTCCAACCAACCCGGATTCTTCCCCAACAGTAATGACAAATTGAATGTCACCATGTTCCACATCATTTTCATTCAGTGTCCGAATGGTTTCTAACATAGCGGCTAAACCAGCTTTATCGTCCGCACCAAGGATTGTCGTCCCGTCTGACTCGATATAACCATCTTTTATGGAAGGGGTGATTCCCTTGCCGGGCACGACCGTATCCATATGTGATGTGAAATAAATTGGGTCGACCCCTTCTTTATTGCCCTTAAGCGTACCAATTAAATTACCTGCACCATGCCCTGTTTGCTCTTTCGCATTATCTTCTGCTACATCCAGTCCAAGTTCTGTAAACTTTTTAGTTAAAGTGTCAGCAATTTCTGCCTCGTAACCTGTTTCTGAATCAATTTGGACAAGTTCAAAAAATTCTTCTATTAATCGATCTTTGTTAATTGAAAGCATTGTCTAATCCTCCTGGGCTAGCTATATAGTTATTCATTTCATCATAACTGAATATGTGATTATTTTGTCGTTCTCCTCTAAATATGAGCATGTTGAATCTTTGTATGAAATTGATTTCCGCGTTATTTAATTTAACTATTTTATACTTTTACTCACTTGTCCTATTCGCTATTTAACGATAAAATACAATTATAGAATAAGAAATGAGGAGGAATGGGAATGGCTAAAAAAGCAGCAAAAGCACAAGCTCCCCGTAAAAAGTCAAAACGTGAACGACGAATGACACTTATCGTCTACATTATGATTATTGCAATGGTGTTATCTTCCATGACCATGGGGTTGTCTATGTTTATATAAACTGGGCTTACTGGTACCACCATTCATTAAATTCCGGAATATATACTGACTTTCATATTTATATAGCTAAAAGGCTGGGATCGGCTATTCCGGTCTTTTTTTTACCCGGATTCGAGCAGATACATCACTTTGTTTAAACTTTTCCTTCAACAGTAAATAGTCTTCAATCTCGTGAAGCAGCCGAAATAAATTTGCTCGTGTTATGAATGCCTCGCGTGTTTCCGGTAGCTCTTCCTGATCAAAAGTGTTGCGCAGTTTACTCAATTCATCTAAATAAAGGATAGCTGTATTGCCGGGATGTACAGCATCTGATAGCTTGTCAAAGAAATCAGCGACCTGTACTGAGATGGCATCTGTTTTAGGTAATCTGCTGACAAGTGGCAACATTTTTTGCAGACATTCAAATTGTTTACTCCGCATAACGAAATAATCGTGATATGGATGCTCAGTTCTTAGCAAATGATTTTCCTTATCAAGAGATACCAAATTCATAGCTTCTTGTATCAGTTCCTCACTCTTTGTCAGTTCCTTTCCGTCCCAATCCTCATTTTTATTACGTATGTATAAAGCGATTTCTCGTAAAATGAGCTGAAAGTTGCGTTCCAGTTCGGTTTGTTTCTGTTTAAGCTGTTTATCTAGACTAGGCATATATAAATTAACTAAAAGCCCTGTTCCAATTCCGACAATAATTAATAAAAACTGGTCAAACAGAAAAGAACGAGAGATACCTTCCGCACCATATAAATTTAAAATAATAACCGAACTTGTCGCAATACCGGGAGTCACTTTCAGTAGTACCGTCGTAGGTATGAAAAAAAGCAACATAATACCTACAACGATTGGATGATAACCAATCAGTTCAAAGAAGATAATAGAAAACAATGAAGCAGTGACACAAGCAAGAAAACGGTGCCACGCACTCAAAACAGAACGTTTCCGGGAAGGCTGAATACATAAAATAGTCAAAATCCCTGCGGAAACGAAATTGCTCACCCCTAGAAGTTGTGCAACCGAAATGGAAATCGGGGTGCCTATTGCAGTTTTAATCGTCCGGTAGCCGATTCGCACAATGATATCTCCTTATTAACAATTAATCTAATAAGACCTCTTTCCGCTCCCTATAACTGTACATCCTACCGTGATGAAAATGAGGCTGTTCCCGTACTTCTTGAGACAGCCTCGCTTTCGACCGGTTGTTTACCGGAAGATGTTAAATTTCTTCACAGTGTTCATCAAACACTTTTTGTAGTTTGCCGACTACTTCCATTGCACTGTAGCCTTCGATGTCAGAACGCTCAAGCATCGTGACAATTTTACCATCCTTAAGGAAAGCAAAAGATGGGGATGACGGTGGGTACCCTTCAAAGTATTCTCGTGCCTTATCTGTTGCTTCTCGGTCTTGTCCCGCAAAAACAGTGACTAGGTGATCGGGACGCTTATCATAGTGAATGGCGTTAGCTGCTGCAGGACGTGCAACACCTCCGGCACAGCCGCATGTTGAGTTAATCATAACCAATGTCGATCCTTCACGGCTTAAGGCCTCGTCAACGGATTCAGGCGTCGTCAGTTCTTCATAGCCTGCTTCCTTAACATCACTGCGGGCAGCGTCTACTACGTCTTTCATAAACAGATCAAAATCCATATAAATAGTCATCTCCTTATCAGAGGTTAAATTTAGGTTCATATTTTTAGCTTATCAATTTTTAAGTATCTTTTCAATGCAGACAACTTACCAGTCAGTATATATGATAGTTGAATACTGCATCCATAGGGTATGAACTGGAAAAGTCGGAATCACCTTGTAACCGGTAGTTTTTAATAGATACTAGTTGTATCTTTATTAATGTTTTCTAGAATTTCTTTGACCTTTGCTAGGAACTGCCCGACGACGAGTCCATCCAATACCCGGTGATCAAGTGACAGGCAGAGATTAACCATGTCACGTGCTGCAAACATGTCATCGATAATAACCGGTCGCTTAACAATGGATTCCACCTGTAGTATCGCTGCCTGTGGATGATTGATTACCCCCATGGACTGTACAGACCCGAATGCACCGGTATTATTAACAGTGAAAGTTCCGCCTTGCATATCATCAGCAGTCAGTTTTCCGGAGCGAGCCCTTGTTGCCAATTCGTGGATGTCTCTAGCTATCCCTTTAATGCTTTTTTCATCCGCATTTTTGATGACAGGGACAAATAATTCCTGGTCCTTGGCTACAGCAATCGACAGGTTAATATCCCTATGCTGGATAATCTTATCTCCGGCCCATGTGCTGTTCAATTGTGGATATTCCTTCAATGCCTGTGCAACGGCCTTTACAAAAAAGGCAAAGAATGTAAGGTTGAACCCTTCTTTTTCTTTAAATGATTCTTTCATCTGATTGCGATAAGTCACAAGATCGGTTACATCGACCTCAACTGCCATCCACGCATGTGGAATTTCCTGGGTCGAGCGGACCATGTTCTGCGCAATCGTTTTTCTTACACCGGTTACCGGTATTTCAATGTCACCGGAATTGGTTATCTGTTGCGACGGCGTGTCTTGTCCTAAAGCTGTTGATGCATCTGGCTTATGTGATGTCGTTGCTAATACTTTTTCTGTTGTCTTCTCTGTTTTCGCTTGTGTACCCGAAGCAATTAATTGTTCTATATCTTTTCTCGTTATACGGCCGCCACGTCCTGTTCCTTCGACCTGCCCAAGCTCGATACCATTTTCCTGCGCCAGCTTTAACACAGCTGGAGAATAACGCTTTTTCATCGATGTGTCATTCTCTGCAGCTTCCGTAGCGGGCTCAACCTGTCCTTCTGTATTATCATTAACTTGTTCACTCTCGCCTGTACTACGTTCCTCTTCGACATCGATGTAACAAATAAGGTCACCGACCCGGACAGTATCCCCAACCTGTGCGACGAGCTCGCTAATGACACCTGTAAATGATGATGGGACCTCCGCGTTTACTTTATCTGTCATGACCTCTGCAATCGGATCATATTTATTTACTTTATCACCCTCGCCGACTAGCCATGAATTTATCGTTCCCTCTGTTACACTTTCACCGAGCTGGGGCATATTGATTTTTTCTGTTGCCATATGTAACCCTCCTTTTAGCACATCGTTTGTAGCAATGTCAGCATTTAAAATTCCGCC
The DNA here is from genome assembly GCF_005887555.1 of Lentibacillus cibarius. Classification (NCBI taxonomy): domain Bacteria; kingdom Bacillati; phylum Bacillota; class Bacilli; order Caryophanales; family Bacillaceae; genus Lentibacillus; species Lentibacillus cibarius. Next base: position 95,199 of record NZ_VCIA01000001.1, read on the forward strand.
ATGTCACGGATGGCTGTTTCAACTTTTTCCGGGTTCATCATGAAGAATTTCTCCATGGTTGGTGAAAATGGCATGGCAGGAATATCCGGTCCGGCAAGGCGTTGTATAGGGGCATCCAGATCAAATAGACAGTTCTCAGCGATAATTGCCGCTACTTCTCCGATAATGCTTCCCTCTTTATTATCCTCGGTAATCAATAGGACTTTTCCGGTTTTTCCTGCTGCCTCAATGATGGACTCCTTATCAAGCGGATAAACAGTCCTTAAATCAAGAATGTGGGTACTGATGCCCTCTTCTTCCAGTTTTTCAGCTGCCTGCAATGCAAAATGGACGCTTAAACCGTATGTGATTACGGTAACGTCAGAACCTTCCCGCTTAATGTCCGCTTTTCCGATGGGAAGAACATAATCATCTCCCGGAACTTCTTCCTTTAAAAGACGATAGGCCCGCTTATGTTCAAAAAAGAGTACAGGATCATTATCACGGATGGAGGCTTTCAATAAACCTTTTGCATCGTATGGAGTAGACGGCATGACGATTTTAAGTCCCGGCTGATTCGCAAATACTGCCTCAACCGACTGTGAATGGTATAGTGCCCCGTGTACACCACCGCCATATGGTGCTCTTATTGTAATGGGTGCATCCCAGTCATTATTGGAGCGGTAGCGAATTTTTGCAGCTTCCGAAACAATTTGGTTCACAGCCGGCATAATAAAATCAGCAAACTGCATTTCCGCTACCGGACGCATGCCATACATGGCTGCACCTATTCCGACACCTGCTATTGCTGATTCGGCAAGTGGTGTGTCCAGCACACGATATTCCCCGAATTCGTCATAGAGACCTTTGGTGGTTCCGAATACGCCACCTTTTTTGCCCACATCTTCACCTAAAATAAATACTTTCTCATCACGCTGCATTTCTTCCCTTAAAGCAGTTGTGATTGCTTGAATATACGATTGAACTGGCATTTTCGCTTCCCTCCCTTATTCTTCATATACATACTTGAGTGCTGATTCCGGCTCCGGATATGGCGCATTTTCGGCATAGTCGGTAGCCTCATTGACGATTTTTTCAATATCTGAACGCAATTCGTTTTCTACTTCCTCCGTCAAGACACCTATCTCTTTCAAATAAGCTGCAAAAGTAATAAGAGCGTCATTTTTCTTCGCCTCATTAACTTCCGAACTTTCCCGGTACTGACGGTCATCGTCATCACTTGAGTGGGCAGTGAATCGATAAGCAACAGCTTCAATCAGTGTTGGCCCTTCACCATCGATGGCTCGTTCTCTAGCTTTTTTGACTTCTTTATAAACGGCAAGTGGATCATTCCCATCAACGGTAACTCCCGGCATACCATAGCTTTCTGCACGTTTAGAAACATTTTCGCTGGCAACTTGCTTATCAAAAGGCACGGAAATAGCGTATTGATTGTTTTCCACCATTGTTATAACCGGTAGCTTGTGGACACCCGCGAAATTCAGTCCCTCATGAAAATCTCCTTGATTAGATGAACCTTCACCTAATGTTACAAACGAGACAGTATCTTCCTTTTCCATTTTTGCAGCCAGTGCTACTCCTACTGCATGTGGAATCTGTGTTGTTACCGGTGACGACTGTGTCAGAATTCTATTTTTCTTCTGTCCGAAATGACTTGGCATCTGACGCCCACCGGAATTGGGATCTTCCGCTTTGGCAAAGGCCGATAGCATCAGTTCCTTTGCCGTCATTCCGAATGCTAGCACAACTCCTAGATCCCGGTAATATGGTGAAGTATAATCCTTGGTGCGATCAAGCGCAAATGATGCACCAATTTGCGATGCTTCTTGCCCCTGACAGGATATGACAAACGGTATTTTTCCTGCTCTGTTCAGCAGCCACATCCGTTCGTCCAGCTTTCGAGCCAACAGCATGTGTTTGTACATGTCCAGCACATGTTCATCAGTCAGTCCTAATGATTCATGACGATTTTTTACCATACATTATTCTCTCCTTCAATGGATTGAAATACAATTCCTGTTATCTCGAAAAACAGATTGCTAACCATGTATTTGTTTGCCATCAACAGCCAGTGCTGCTTCTCCCATCACTTCTGAAAGTGACGGATGTGGGTGGATATTATGCGCTACTTCCCAAGGTGTTGCATCGAGTACCTTAGCCAATCCGGCCTCTGAGATCATATCGGTAACATGTGGACCAATCATATGGACACCTAGAACATCATCCGTTTTTTTGTCAGCAATTACTTTGACGAAGCCGTTCGATTCTCCATCTACCAATGCCTTACCAACTGCTTGGAAAGGAAATTTACCGATTTTAATGTCAAATCCTGTTTCCACTGCCTGATTCTCTGTCAGGCCAACACTTGCGGATTCCGGATTAGAATAAATGCAGCTTGGGATATTGCCATATTCCAGTGGAAATGGATTGTTCCCGGCCATATGTTCCACCGCGGCAATACCTTCGTGTGAAGCTACATGGGCAAGCTGCATACCACCAATCACATCACCAATAGCATATATGTGTGCCTCTTTCGTCTGATAATAGTTATTTGTCCGGATAAATCCATTTTCAACAGCAATGTCTGTATTATGCAGCCCGATATTGGAAGTGTTAGCAGCGCGTCCAACTGAAACGAGCATTTTATCAGCCGAAAATGTTTCTTTTCCATTGCTTGTTTCCGCCTCAACGGCAATGCCCTTACCTTTTTGCAATGTTTCAGGCAGCACTTTCGCACCCTTAACAAACTGGACACCTTTCTTGGATAAATGTTTTTCCATTTCAACCGCTACTTCCTCATCTTCTGTCGGTAAAATACGCTCAAGATACTCGATAACAGTTACGTCAACCCCGAAATCAGCCAGCATGGAAGCCCACTCAACCCCAATGACACCGCCGCCTATAATAATCATGGAGTCGGGAAGCTTCTCCATATGTAATGCCTCATCAGAGCTCATGACATTTTCCCCGTCAATTTCAAGGCCGGGAAGCGATTTAGGATGGGAGCCGGTGGAAATCAGTACATGCTTTGGTACAATCATCGTGTTTTCATCACCGTTGTCATATTCAATGGAAATAGGCCTGGCATGGGTGAGAATATACTAGGACCAAGAATCCGCCCAAATCCTTTAAAAACGTCAATTTTTCCTTTTTTCATTAGCCCTTGCACACCTTGATGAAGTGTCTGAACGATACGATTTTTACGTTTCTGTACATTTGCAAAATTAAGGGTTGGTTCTCCAGTATCTACACCATATGTAGCCGCTTCTTTCGTCTGTCTGAACACTTCCGCACTTCGGAGCAGCGCCTTGGACGGAATGCAACCGCGATGTAGACAGGTACCGCCGAGTTCGTCTTTTTCGACAACAGCGACTTGCATACCAAGCTGAGATGCCCGGATTGCTGCCACATAACCACCTGTCCCTCCGCCAAGGACAACTAAATCATAATCTTTCGCCATGTAACGAATGCTCCTCTCTATCTTGATTAGATGGATATACTTTTGCTGTTTCTTTTCCTTGTAAAACTCGCTGTGCACCTTCGTACAATGTCTGGAGTTCATTTTCTCCAGGATAAATAAGCGTATCAGCAATCCAATTAACCCGGTCAACAATCATATCAGTAAACATCTTCCCATACGCCAGACCGCCAGTCAAAACGATCGCATCGACGTTTCCGTTCAGTACTGTACTTGCCGCCCCAATCTCTTTAGCAATTTGATAAGCCATGGCATCATAGATGAAGCTTGCCTCATCATCCCCATTTTCAATTCGTTCTTCCACTTCTTTAGCGTCATTGGTATGCAAGTAGGCTACCAAACCTCCCTGGCCGACTATTTTTTTCATGATTTCATCCAGATAATACTGCCCAGAAAAACACATGGACACGAGGTCACCAGCAGGCACGGTCCCGGCCCGCTCTGGGGAAAATGGACCGTCACCGTGCAACCCGTTATTTACATCAATAACTCTCCCATTGTGATGGACACCTACTGTAATCCCTCCGCCCATATGAGCAACTATCAAATTGGCTTCTGCATACGGTATATTCATTTCTTCAGCAGCTTTACGTGCTGCTGCTTTCTGATTCAACGCATGAAAAATACTTTTTCGCGGAAGTTCAGGAACACCAGAGACCCTTGCAATGTCCTGTAGCTCATCAACGACGACTGGATCAACAATAAATGCCTGTATATTCAATCCATTGGCAATTTCATGGGCAATGATGCCACCCAGATTCGACGCATGGTCTCCATTATAACCATTTCGCAAATCCGTAAGCATCGTTTCGTTGACTTCATACGTGCCGCCTTCAATGGGACGGAGCAGTCCACCACGCCCACAGACAGCACTTAATTTGGAAACATTAATACCTTCTATGTCAAGCTGCTGCAAAATGACCTGTTTTCGGAATGCGAATTGTTCTATTATATGCTTAAATGATGCTAGTTCAACGGTGGAATGTCGGATAGTCTTTTCCAGAATGCATTTTCCATCATCGAACACACCAAATTTGGTTGACGTTGATCCTGGGTTAATTACTAATATTCGGTTAGGCTGATACTGTGACACTTTAATTTACCTCCGTGTTGTAGCATGGCTTATCGTCTACTCAATGTATGATGACCATTCAATAAAAATTGACCGCGAGATGCCTTTAATGATTGAATACGCTCCTCTGCCATCCGGTCTGCTGCAATATTGGCAGGTATATTATCGCGTCTGGAAATCGCAAAGACTTTTGACAAATTATCGTAAATCGTGTCCACTTTCTTCATCGCCCTATCCTTATTATAACCGTTCAACTCATCAGAGACATTGATAACGCCACCTGAGTTGATGACATAATCTGGTGCGTAAACGATTCCTTTCTCGTGAAGGAGTTCTCCGTGTTTATCTGATTTCAATTGATTGTTGGCAGAACCTGCAATTACTTTTGCTTTTAGCTGCGGAATAGTTTCATCATTAATTGCAGCACCCAACGCACACGGGGCAAAAATGTCACATTCAGCGCTGTAAATATCATCCGGGGCAACCGCTTTGGCACCGAACGCATCTTCAGCACGTTTGATTGCTTCTTTATTGATATCAGTGACAATTAAGTTAGCACCTTCCGCGTACAAATGTTCACATAATGTATAAGCAACATTACCGACACCTTGCACTGCAACAGTCTTACCCTCAAGAGAATCACTACCGAATGCTTCGTTTGCTGCAGCCTTCATGCCCTTGTATAGTCCATAGCCTGTAACAGGTGATGGATTACCGGATGAGCCGAATTCCGCTGAAGTTCCTGTAACAAAATCTGTTTCCATATAAATCAAATCCATATCGCCGACAGTTGTACCTACATCTTCTGCAGTTATATATCGTCCGTTAAGACTTTGTATATATCGTCCGAAAGCGCGAAACATCTCCGGATTTTTGTCTTTTTTTGGGTCACCAATAATAACTGCCTTGCCTCCACCGAGATTTAAACCCGCTGCTGCATTTTTGTATGTCATACCTCTTGCCAGACGAAGCGCATCTTCTATAGCGTCAGCTTCTGAATCGTAGGACCACATTCTTGTTCCGCCCAAAGCCGGACCTAGCGTTGTATCATGTATCGCAATAATTGCTTTCAGCCCGGAATTTTTGTCTTGACAAAATACTAACTGTTCATAATCACTTTCTTCCATATACGGAAATATTTCCATTAGTTAAACCCCCTGAAAAGTTTTTTCGGAAACGAGTGCCATTGCAAGAGAATTTAATTTGCTAGCACTGGAATCCGCTCGTGACGTTAATACAATTGGAGCGGTTGCACCACTAATAACGGCAGCAGCCTGTGCTCCCGAAAAATACATAAAAGATTTATACAGAACATTGCCCGCTTCAATTGAAGGTACTACCAGTATATCAGCATTTCCCGCGACATCGGACTTAATTCCTTTTTGGGCAGCAGCTTCAGCAGAAACCGCATTATCAAATGCCAGCGGTCCATCAATGGTGCAACCGCTGATTTGTGCACGTTTTTGCATCTGTGTAAGTGCTGCTGCATCCAATGTAGCTTGCATTGCGGGATTAATTTCTTCAACTGCGGCAAGTACAGCCGTTTTAGGATCCGAAATGCCAACACCATGTGCCACACGCACCGCGTTCTTAATGATTTCAACTTTTTCTTCTAAACCCGGCGCTATATTCATCGCTGCATCCGTCAGAAAAATAAGCCGATCCTGATTCGGAATTTCAAACAGTGCAACGTGCGACAGAACTTTACTTCCTCGCAGTCCATTGGTTTTATCTAGTACAGCTTTCAACACATTTTTCGTCGGAATGTTTCCCTTCATCAAGATGTCGGCTTCCCGGTTATGGACATCCTTCACTGCTGCAGCTGCAGGAACCTCTGTATGCGTTATTGCGATTGATTCCGATGTTAAGTCAAGGCTAATTACTTCAGCAATAGAAGCTATTTCACTTGCACACCCGAACAAATGGAAGGAACACATTGTTTCATCCACTGCTTGCTTCACTGCTGCTAAAACTTGTTCATCGGCAGCGCCAGCTACTGCAACGACCTTATCCTTTGTATATATTGCCTGTTGCTTTAACTCTGACAAAGTATTCATTCAAGTTCTCCTACCCTCCTATGAATTATATAGCAAAAATCGTGCCAACCCATTATGTTTTGTAAGCGCTTTTACGGTAAGATTTGTTGCGTGCAATAAATTGCAATCAAGAAAAATCTTGCATGCCATTTTTGTCAATGCCGTGTTTTTCAAGTTTATAGTACAGATTTCGAATTGATATATTTAATTCATTGGCAGTTTGCGTTTTATTATAATCATTTTGCTCTAAAACAGTACGGATATATATTTCTTCATACTGTTCCATAGCGGCTTTTAACGAACGGCTGTCAGTAAGCACCCCGCTAGATTCCGCTTTTTTATGATTAGCAGTTGGATGCAGATTAGGGATGTGTTCTTTTTTGATTACTTCTTCATTCATGTCCATATAGATCATGGCGCGCCCAATCACATTTTCCAATTCTCTGACGTTCCCCGGCCAATGATAGCTTTGTAAATAGGTACAAGCCGCCTCTTCAATGGTTTTTATATTCCGTCCATAATCCTGGTTAAGTTTTTGGATAAGGTATATTGCCAATTCAGGCAGGTCATCTATACGTTCATTAAGCGATGGAATATAAACCGGCAGGCGATTCAGCCGGTAATAAAGATCCTCACGGAATGCTTTAGTCATAATTGCTTTCTCAAGATTGACATTCGTTGCGGCAATCACCCGTACATCAATAGATATTGGACTGACAGACCCGACACGGATGATCTCATTTTCCTGAAGGACACGAAGCAGCTTTGCCTGCATATGATGTGACAGTTCGCCGATTTCGTCGAGGAAAATGCTTCCTGAGTTGGCCTCTTCAAACAATCCCTTTTTTCCGCCCCGTTTCGCTCCTGTAAATGCACCCTCTTCATAGCCGAACAATTCGCTTTCGAGTATATTTTCTGCAATAGCAGCACAGTTGACGCGAATGAATTTGTTGTGCTTTCGGTCACTTTCATTATGAATGGCATGGGCAAACAACTCTTTCCCCGTTCCGGATTCACCCCTGAGTAGTACTGTAGCTGGTGTTCTTGCACCTACTTTAGCCTGTTCAAGTGCAATTTTCATTTCAGGTGACGGGCCGACAATATCGTTAAATGAATATTTTGCCTCGAGGTTGCGGATGATTTGCCTTGCCCGCTTAAGTTCATTTGTCAACGTCCGAATTTCCGATACATCATGAAGAATACCGACACTGCCTTTTATTTTTCCATCAACAATAATCGGCGCAACATTCACGATCACATCTTTTTTAGCAGGACCGACCTTCATCCGTACGCCACGGACAGCTCGCCGTGTCTGCAGCACTTTCATGTGCATGCTTTCCCCTTCATAAATATCAACACTTGCAGGGTTTCCTATAATGTCTGATTCTTTTAGGCCAGTGATACGCGTATAGGCGGGGTTGATCATCATGCCATTTCCCTTTTCGTCCACAACGGATATGGCTTCATCTGAAGAATGGATAATGGCTTCAAGCATTGTTTTAATTTCTTTTAGGTCGGTGTTTTCTTCAGCAAGATTCATGACCTCTGTAATATCTTTAAACACAGCAAAAGCACCAAGCAGTCTTTCTTGATCATTAATCATGGGTATACGGGTTGTAATCACTTTTTTGGCATTTTCCAGGACAAGCTTCTGATTTACTTCCTTCCTACGGGTATGCAAGACATGAGGAAGCCTTGAGCCGGAAATAACATGTTTAATATCCCGGCCTTTTAATTGATCCCTCGAAAGACCGAGAATCCGTTCCGCACTTTTATTGGCAAACTGCACGGTCTCATCCCCGTTGATAACAATCATTCCGTCATGAATATTGTTAAGAATCAGTTCTTGGTTGTTTGCCTGCAATTCCAACTGTTCCAATAACGTTTCTTTTTCTTCCATCAGCTCGGAAATGATATATGCAACGCTTCCCGGAATGACAACGGTCTTTTTGCTTCTTTTGTCGAGTAACTCGTCAAGTACAGCCTCATCACCTGTAGCCTCGATGATAATATCAATATCGCCATTTATCCAATCATTATAATTCTCCCCGGTGGGAATGCTCTTTTCCAATGCTTTTTTCAAACCTATAGCATTAGGATTTTTATCGATTACACCAGTAATTTTCATACGGTCCGTTTTAGCAAGTATTTCTAATAATGCGCTACCACCTTTACCAGCACCAACTATGATTACGCGCTTCATGTGCATCCCCACCCCTGCAATAATTTGCACAGTTTAAGTATACGTTATTATATTGTTGAAAACAAATGATATCTTTAGAAGCTTTTAAAACCATCTTTTTTCCGAGATTGCACAGCTATAAGATGCATTAAATCTGTTTCTATTTTTTGTACAATTTGCTATAATTAAAAGATATTCAACACCAAAGGAGAAAAGACATGGCTCGTTTTATTGCAGTGCTACTGCTGTTATTACCCGGCCTATTGTCAGCGCTTGGAATTAAACTTATGCGTGACACACTCTTTAACGAATTCAGCCCAATATTTGTACATGCCGGTATCCAATTTGCCGCCGGATTCCTGTTCTTCCTTGCAGGTCTTGCATTTATTGGCGGTTTTATCGTTCGCCGGGACAGGAAAAATTTGAAGAAAAAAAAGGAAAATGGGAAAAGAAAACGAAAATAATAATAACTCAACTGTTATTTTATTCAATCAAAGTTATGGAGCGATGTTTATGAAAGTGGCAAAATTTGGAGGAACTTCCGCAGCAAGCGGGGAACAAATCAAAAAAATCAAGTCAATCATCACAAGTGATCCAGATCGAAAAATCATTGTTGTTTCAGCACCAGGAAAACGTTTCGAGGCAGATTCTAAAGTAACTGACCTATTAATTGCATTAGGCAATGCAGCCTTTGCGAATGAACCAGTCGATGAATGGATGGAAAAAATCTCAAACCGCTTTTTTGCTATTTCAGAAGAACTACAAATTCCTAAATCCGTTGTGGAGGAAATTGAACAAACGATAAAAGAAATACTTTCAAGCAATCTGCCTGAACATATGAAAATGGATGCTCTAAAAGCCGTCGGTGAAGACAGCTCAGCTAAACTAATCAGTGCATATTTGGAAATATCAGGTTTCCAAGCTAAATATGTGAATCCAAAAGATGCGGGGATTATTGTCAGCAATGAACCAGGTAAGGCAAAAATTTTGCCGGAAAGTTTATCATTGCTGGCTGATTTGCGTGAAGAAGATGGTATTATTGTTATACCCGGTTTCTTTGGATATACGAAAAATGGACAGCTAATGACATTTCCAAGAGGTGGTTCTGACATAACCGGGTCCATTGTTGCTGCGGGGGTTAAGGCTGATTTATACGAAAATTTCACAGATGTAAATTCGGTTTATACTGTAAATCCAACAATCGTTCAAAATCCAAAAGAAATACGTACTTTAACATATAGAGAAATGCGTGAGCTATCATATGCAGGCTTTTCTGTCTTTCATGATGAGGCACTTATCCCGGCATTCGAGGAAAAAATACCTGTTTGTATAAAAAACACCGGTAATCCTAAAGCACCTGGAACAATGATAGTAGCTGATAAAAAACCACAGGAAAAGTGTGTGGTTGGCATTGCAAGTGACACAGGATTTGCAAGTTTGTACATCAGTAAATATCTAATGAACCGCGAAGTCGGATTCGGAAGAAGGTTACTACAAATACTGGAGGAAGAAGATGTTTCATTTGAACATGCGCCCTCCGGAATTGATGAAATGTCCGTTATTATTCGCGAGACACAGCTTACGCCAAACAAAGAGGATACTTTAATCAGACGGATTAAAAGTGAACTGAGTCCAGATATGATATCCATTGATCACAATTTCGCGATGATTATGGTCGTTGGAGAAGGTATGAAGAACACGATAGGGATTGCTAATAAAGCGGCTGCAGCCTTATCAGAGGCGAATGTAAATATAGAGATGATCAATCAAGGGTCATCTGAAGTATCAATGATGTTTGGTATTAAAGCAGATAAATTACACCAAGCTATCCAATCCTTATACCGAACGTATTTTGGTTAAATAAAAACTGTATGTGTTCGTCACATACAGTTTTTATTTCTTATTAACTGGCTTTATGTTCCAACCGCAGCCGGTCGGCCACCATGGCAATGAACTCTGAGTTAGTCGGTTTTGCTTTTGAAATATTGACTGTATAGCCAAACAAAGCTGAAATGGATTCAATGTTTCCGCGGCTCCAGGCAACCTCAATAGCATGACGGATAGCACGCTCAACACGAGATGAAGTCGTGTTGTATTTTTTTGCTATATCCGGATAAAGCACCTTTGTAATGGAACCTAGCAACTCAATGTCATTATAAACCATTGTAATTGCTTCTCTTAAGTACATATATCCTTTAATATGTGCTGGTACACCAATTTCATGAATAATATTTGTTATACTTGCTTCCAAGTCCTTCTTCTTTCGCTCCTTATTTACCGGTTTTTTTGTTGCCGGCTGGTTTAAGATGTTCGTGCCCTCTCCGTGTACCTGACGAATCTGATCGGCTAGATTGTCTAGCTCAAATGGCTTTAAAATAAAATAGGAAGCGCCTAGATCAACCGCTTTTTTCATGACTTCTTCCTGACCAAACGCCGTCAGCATAATAACGTTCACATCATTATTGTTTTGACTTCCCCGAATAGTATTTAAAACACCTAGCCCATCAATATGAGGCATGATAATATCCAAAATAAGAACATCAGGTTCTGTCCCCTCGAGCATTTCCAAACACTCTCGACCATTGTGAGCAATTCCTACAACGTCAATATCTGCTTGATCCTCAAAGTATTCTTCCATTAACTGGATGAGTTCCCTATTGTCATCAACTAAACAAACTGAAATCTTTTCCACGTGTAGTTCCTCCTTTAATTCGAGCTTTCTCCACGTAACATATTCGACATAAGTTCCAAATATCCTTTTTTTATTTAAAAAACTTTGTATTTTTTTGGTCTTGCTCTAATTTTCTCCGTTTTAATTTAAATATCGATATGCTTCGATCATTTTTGACAAAGTTTGTCGAAAAATATTTTGAGCATGAAAAAAACTTGCTATAAGATAATAATACATATCCTATAGCAAGCATATAGTTAGCTGGCTTCTTGTTTAGACTGTTCTTTAACTTTTATTCCCGCTTCCTGCAGCATCCACTCAATGTGGACACCGTAACCGCTTGTCGGATCATTGACGAAAACATGTGTTACTGCACCAATGATTTTATCACCCTGAATAATCGGGCTACCACTCATTCCTTGAACGATTCCCCCTGTTTTATTTAAAAGTTCCTCGTCTGTTATTTTAACTACCATTCCTTTTTTGGCAGGGAATTTTTGTGGAACGCTGCTGACAATCTTCACATCAAAAGCTTCCACTTCTTCTCCATCAAGAACCGTTAAAATCTTGGCCGGCCCCTCTTTTACTTCATGGGGCAACGCTATTGGCATTGGTTTATCATATTTGCCATTCTTTATTTTTTTATTTAATTTCCCGAAAATACCGAAAGGACTGTTTTTAGTAATGCTACCGATTTTTTTATCTTTTACGGAGAATTTCGCCTGTTTTTCACCAGGAGTTCCATTATTCCCTTTTTCAATTGAGGTTACTTTGGAACGTACTACGGATCCATTATGGATTTCAATTGGTTTTTGTGTATCCATATCGGAAATGACATGACCAAGCGCTCCATAATTTTTTGTTTCCGGATCATAAAAAGTCATTGTTCCTATTCCCGCAGCGGAATCACGTATATACAAACCAATACGATATTCGTCTTCTTTTTTATTTTTTACAGGATTTAATGTTGTTTCAATGGTCTCATTGTCCCGCTTAATTGTTAATGACAATGCTTCGTTTTCCTTCCCCGCCTTTTCTACAAACGGTTTGACTTCTTCCATTTTCTTTATTTCTTCATCATTTATTTTCAAAATGACATCACCCACTTGGATATCTGCTTTTTCCCCGGGGGATACCATTCCGTTGTCACTTTTTACCTGATGATGCCCGACAACGAGAACGCCAAGTGTATGAAGCTGAACACCAATCGATTGTCCGCCTGGGATAACACGTATGTCCTCAAGAACGGAGACATCCACTTTTTTGAGCGGGAGTCCGGCCGCTTCATACATAAGCTGACTATTCCCCTGTTTTTTTGGATAAAATACTGACGAATCCACGGCTTGAATACTTTCCCCAGAGGAATCAATAGTTACATTTTTACCAAGTACAGGCATATCCAATGATGAGGCACTGTTGTTAAGTGCGACAGCTTGATTTGGAATGGAAAGATATTGCTGGACTGGTTTTAGAAAAGGAAGTACCAATACGGCCGTCAAAAGCAGAATGCCTGTAAATATGCGTATTTTGCTATATTTCTTCACCCAATTCACTCTCCTCGGCCAACCCCATACCATTAATTTTTCTTTGTACTTCTAATTTGACCGAACCGATCTTATTTTAAACTGGTGAAAAAAAAGAAAAGCAGTGTATCTTTTCCTTTTTAAAAAATACCAGCTTTTCATTATGAATAAATATTATGATTACATTTGTTTATAACTGGAGGCCATTTCCAGCATTTCTCTAGCATGATCTTTCGCCGTCTCCGTCAACTTCGTCCCTGTGATCATCCGGCTTAATTCGTCAATTTTTTCGTTTTCGCTCAATTCTTCCACAACTGTTGCGGTTCTGTCATTTTTTTCGTATTTCTGAATAAGCTTATGAATATCTGCCATTGCCGCCACTTGAGGTAAATGGGTAATACATAGTACTTGTGATTGCCTGGAAATTTGCTGAATTTTTTCGGCAATTGCTTGTGCAACCCGCCCACTTACACCAGTGTCCACTTCATCAAAGATGACACTGGTTATACCTTGATGTTTAGCAAACAGTTTTTTAATAGCAAGCATAATTCTGGACAATTCACCGCCGGAAGCTACTTTACTCAGCTGTTTCATTGGCTCTCCGGGATTAGCGGAAATAAGGAACTGAACGTAATCAAATCCGTCCCGGTGTAGCTTTGGATCTCCTTCCCGCCCAGATGCAGTTTTCGAATCAAAAGAGGTCGAAAAGGAGGCTTTTTCTAAATAAAGATCGGCAAGTTCAGCGTGTATATCGTTTGTCAAAGCGCGAGCGGCTTCTTGACGCAATACATGCAGTTCTTTGGCTTCGAGATAAGCGTCCTGATACGTTTGATAAATTTGTTCTTCAAGTTTTGCTAAGTGTGTATCTTTGTTTGTAAGTTGCTCCATTTCTTCCTCAATTTCACCCAGATATTCCAGTATATCATTCACTGAAGCACCATATTTCTTTTTCAGGCAATCGATTTCATACAGTCTTGATTCAATTTCATTAAGCCGTTCCGGATCATATTGAAGAGAATCAACATAATTGCGCAGCTCGTACATTAATTCCTCAACCAGGAAATAATGATTGGATAATTCTTCTGCTTTTTCAGCTATAAAGGAATCATATTCACTGCCGCTCTGAAGGGACTGGCTTGCTATATTCAACCACTCAGTTCCTTTTTGTTCACCGTAAAGTGCATTATAGGCATCCTGTAATGCGGTATAAATTCGCTCGAAATTAGTTAGCTGACTGCGCTCCTCTTCAAGCTGCACATCTTCACCCGGGACAAGGTTTGCCTGTTCAATTTCACTTTGCTGAAATTTGAGCAAGTCAAGTCGTTGTGTCATTTCCTGCTCATTAGCACTTAACTCCTTATATCGTTTTTGCAATGATAAATATTTTTCGTATAAGCGAGTGTATTCGATTTTTGTTTTCTCTATTTGTTTCTCACTGTACAAATCAAGGAGCCGGATATGGTTGTTAGGATCCATTAATGATTGTGTTTCATGCTGACTATGTATATCGATTAACCGTTGTCCAAATTCCCTTAAAATGGCTAGTGTGACTAGTTTACCGTTCACTCTGCAGATACTTTTTCCGCTTGAAGTAATCGTTCGGTTTAATACAATCATGCTATCCTGAATGTCAATTCCATATTTGTCGGCAATATCATACAATTCTCTATTATCGGATCCTAATATAAAAAGTCCTTCTATCCTAGCTTTACTTGTCCCATGCCGCACGTATTCAACTGAACCTCTTCCACCGGCCAGTAGCTGAATGGCATCAATAATAATGGATTTACCGGCACCTGTTTCACCGGTTAAAACAGTTAGGCCATCATCGAACGTGATGTCAACTTGATCAATAATAGCAAAATCTTGTATTGATAATTCTGTCAGCACATACCTCACCCCTACAACATATGCAGGAAACGGTCTTGGATAACGGCTGGGTCATCTTCCGTCCTACAGATGATTAAACATGTATCATCACCACATATCGTTCCCATGATTTCATCCCATTCCAGGTTATCAATAAGAGCGCCGATTGCATGTGCATTACCAGGAAGAGTTTTTAATACAATAAAATGACTTGTGTGTTCCATTTTTACAAATGCATCATTTATTAACCGCTTTAATTTGTCCAGTGGATTGAAGCGATTATCCGCAGGCAGACTGTATTTATGATTCCCGTTTAGAGATAGTACTTTTACAAGGTGCATTTCTTTTATGTCCCGTGAGACGGTCGCCTGCGTTACATCATATCCTGCAGATTTAAGCTCATCGGCAAGTTCATCCTGGGTTTCAATCTCTTTTTCAGTTATTAGTTCTCGTATTTTTATATGGCGCTGAATTTTACTCATAAGAGCCTCCATTAAAAATCAGATGTCCACTTTTCCCGGTAACGTGAATCCGCAGAATACGTCAGCGTTTAATTCTTTTCTCTCAATTCACGGTGAGCTGCCTTGACCACTTCCACTAATTCGACATCTTTGCTTTCCGCCTTTTTTCCCCAGCCAAGATGGGCGAGAAATTCAATATTACCATCACCACCGGTTATCGGTGAATACGTTAAATCCAGTAACTGGTAACCTTCCCAGTGAGCAAAACCTATCACGTTTTCCAAAACCTGTAAATGCACGTTTTCATCATGGACAACTCCCTTTTTTGCAACTTGTTCTCGCCCCGCCTCAAACTGCGGCTTAATAAGCGCTACAATGTCGCTTCCCTCTTTCAGGAGCTGTTTTAACACAGGTAATATCAGTTTTAGCGAAATAAAAGAAACATCAATTGCCGCAATGTCTGGCTGACCATGGCCAAGCATGTCCGGCGTAACATACCGGAAATTCGTTCTTTCCATTACAATGACACGGTCATCATTCCGCAACTTCCAGGCCAATTGATTGTACCCGACATCGATGGCATAACTGAGCGATGCCCCATTTTGCAACGCACAATCCGTAAATCCACCAGTAGAAGACCCAACGTCAATCATGGTCTTTTCATTTAGTGAGATTGCAAAATGATGGATCGCTTTTTCCATCTTTAAACCGCCTCGCCCAACATAAGGGATATCTCTACCTTTTAACGTAATCGGAATGGACTCACTTACTTTCATACCAGGTTTATCAAGCCGGTTCTGCTCAGAGAAGACAAGCCCAGCCATGATGACTCGCTTTGCTTTTTCCCTCGTAGTAATTAAATTTCGTTCCACCAATAATATATCTAAACGTTTTTTGCCCATTCCTTATCCCTTTTCTTCCTTTTAAAATGAGTGTTCCAATCATTTATTTATTTTTCCTTGTGTTGTTTTCATTGGGAAATAATTTAATCTTTAGCCGTTGTTCCATAAATGCGACAATCTTCCCAGCAAAAAAAATAAGGTTTGTCGATGCGTTAATGGCAGCATATTTTCCAACTGCTTTCCCGCCTACTGTCAAAGCCGCAACTAGGCTAGTGAGCATAGCGGATAGAACAATCTGGAGCGTGGACCCGTCACCTTGTTCAAACATGGTTGCAACCTGTAGCACGACAGTTGCTGATGCGGTACCGCTGACAACACCGGATATATCACCAATCACGTCATTGCAAAAACTGGCGAATTTATCGGCATTACGAATGATTTTAACAGATTCCTTTGCACCGTGAACCTTTTCAGCTGCCATTGCATGGAAAGGTTTTTCACTGGCCGCCGTGGCTGCAATACCAAGCATGTCAAATAACACACCAATGCATACGATAAGAAGAACAATCAGTAGTCCAAACACCCAAATAACATTACTTAGTAACGATTCAGATACCACTGAAAAAATAGCCGCTAACACAAACGTGATAACGGCAATTGTAACACTGAAACGCAGTGATTTTTTTGTTTGCAGTTTCATTTTAACCTCTAAATTTAAAAATTATATGTATGAAAGGAATGGTCATTTAAAAGGTAAAAACTGCGGCTTAGGTCCAGTAGGTTTTCCCAGATGGATACCCTATGTTGCCATAAAGGCGGTTTCCCTTTAAATCCATCTCGGCTCCGTCGCCGAAAGCCGGACTGGATTACCACTTAGTCCGCACTATAATCCCTTTTAAATGTCCGATGAGCAGTCTAGGAGTTTTCCTCAGCAGCCTTTAACCGTTCCCTAGCCTCTTTTGCAGTGATGATTTCATAGAAAATAAATAACCAAACCGATGGCCATCCGGATTGATTATTAGTGTTCTAATCCCCTCACCACCACTCAAGGCAGGCTACGCTGCAAATAAGGCTCCCTCACCCTATTGTGCAGGTTCATACCCCATTCCATAGCAATCCCTAGGCTTAGGTACCACTACAGATATGGGCCTCCGCGGTAATCGGGTCAACGCCCACATGCCTTTGTGGATCGCCCGAAAACCTTAACTCCCAGCACTGACCCAAGGCTGGGCGCCTCAAGCCAGCACAAGGAACTTCATCGATGTGCCCTTTAGCGGATTTTTAGGCCCGCCTTCAGGAGCGGAGGGCTGACTAGAATACTGCACCATCCCTTTTCTAAGCTAATTATAACATAAAAAGTACAAAATGACTAATAGATATTAATAATCCCTGCTGCTGAAATAATCAGTTAACAATGCGAGATAAGATGAAGCTGCGCCAGCATGATACAATGATTCCTTAGCTTTATGGACATAATGGTTTTTTTTCGCTTTTGCACCTTCCAGTCCGAGTAACTTAGGATAAGTATTTTTGTTATTCGCTTCATCGCTGCCTACCGGTTTCCCGATTTTATCCGGATCACCGGAAACATCGAGAATATCATCCTGTACCTGAAAAATTAAACCGAGATGATAGGCGAATAGTCCTAGGTGGTTAATTTGTTCAGGTTCAGCTCCGCCAAGCGAAGCCCCTGTACTGATGGCAAAACGGAGCAGTGCACCGGTTTTTAGTGTGTGGATTGTTTCCAGCTCTTCAAGCGTTAACGCTTTATGCTCAGCTTTCATGTCAAGCATTTGCCCAGCGACCATCCCTTTCGGACCGCTCGCTTCAGAAAGCAACTGTATCGTTCGAACTTTCTGCGAATCTGTTAAATGGGGGTCGTTTACAATCAGTTCAAAACTATATGTTAATAAAGCATCACCGGCTAGAATCGCCGTTGCTTCATCATACATCTTATGATTTGTCGGTTGCCCACGCCGTAGATCATCATTATCCATTGCTGGCAGGTCATCATGAATAAGAGAGTAAGTATGAACCATCTCGAGTGCTATTGCAGGTGCCAGCGCTCGTTTTGTATCGTTGCTGTATGCTTGATACGCTGCCAACAAAAGAACAGGCCTGAGCCGTTTGCCGCCAGCTTCAACCGAGTAAAGCATCGAGGCTTTTAACCGTTCTGGAATGTCCAGACCATGTAGATGTTGCCTAAGTTCCTGCTGTACGGCTACTTTTTGTTCACTAATGAATTGGTTCAGCCTCTCCTGCACAACTATTCATCCCCCTGTACATCAAAAGCTTCCAGTTGGCCCTGATCATTCATAATTTGGGTCATTTTTTTCTGAACATCAGTCAATTTATCACTGCAAACTTTTGAAAGTTTCATTCCTTCCTGGTAATAGGTAATTGCCTTTTCCAATGGAACGTCACCTTTTTCCAGCTTTTCTACTATTTTTTCCAGCTCAAGCATAGCTTCTTCAAAAGAGAGGCTATTCTCCTTGTTCTCCTGCTCCATTGTTTTCCTCCTTTACCGCCAGTACTTGACAGTCCAATGATCCGTCTGCAAGTTTAACGGCTATACGATCTTTTTCCAATACATTGTTAACAGACTTCACCAGTTCTCCTGATGGATCGTAGAGAATGGCGTACCCACGCTTCATCGTCTCCAGCGGATTCAAAAGTGACAGTTTCTCAATAGCTGCCTGCAGCCTATCTGTATTTTTGTCTATACAGCTATTAATCAAATCGTTAAGCTGTTTGTAATATTGATTAAACTCCCGGCTGGCGTGGTCAATCTGCCGGTTCGGATGTGATGCAGCGAGCCGTGTATTCATTTGTGCCAATGATTCATGTTTGCGTCGCCATTCCATATGAAACATTTTGTCAATACGGTCAACATATTTATCCAGCTCCTGCTCTTTCTGTACCATCAGTTGCTCTGGATAACGAAATGCATAAGACTGTTTCAGCCGTTTTAAATGCTGTTTCGCATCAGCTGTATATTGATTCATTACTTTTGTCAAATACCGCTGCACATTGTTCAATTTATCGATAAGCTCAACCTGTGATGGTACAGCTATTTCAGCAGCACCTGTCGGGGTTGGCGCGCGTACATCGGCTGCATAATCACTAATAGTGCTATCTGTTTCATGCCCGACAGCGGAGATAACCGGGGTGGATGAATGAAAAATAGCTTTGGCCACTACCGCTTCATTGAAACTCCATAATTCCTCTATGGATCCGCCACCCCTGCCGACAATTAAAACATCGAACAGCCCACTTTCGTTAGCCCGTTTTAGCGCATCGGCGATTGACTGCGGTGCATACGGTCCTTGAACGAGCACTGGTACTATTGTTGTTCGGGCAATGGGGTATCTTCGTTTAAGTGTTGTAATGATATCACGAACAGCCGCCCCTGTTGGGGATGTAATCACACCGATATGACGTGGAAATGCTGGCAATTCCTGCTTATATTGCACATCGAAGTAACCCTCTTTATGTAATTTTTCCTTTAACTGTTCAAACGCAAGATAAAGCGATCCAAGACCGTCTGGTTCCATTTGCTGTATGTACAATTGGTACTGGCCGAACTGTTCAAACACACCAACTTCGCCCCGAATAAGCACATTCATACCATTTTCCGGTCTGAACTTGAGACGCCGGTTGTTGCCGGCGAACATGACTGCTTGTATACGTGCGTTATCATCTTTAATTGTTAAATACATGTGACCCCGGCTATGATGTTTGAAATTGGAAATTTCCCCTTTTAACCAGATGTTTTTCACATGCGGGTCAGTCTCAAATTTCCTTTTAATGTATTTTGTTAAAGCCGTAACGGTTAAATATTTATTTTCCAACTGCAGGCATTCCTTTGGCGGCCATGATTGTATTTTTCAGCAGCATGGTAATTGTCATTGGTCCTACACCACGTGGAACAGGCGTAATGTGTGATGCTTTTTCAGCTACTGATGGGAAATCTGCATCTCCTGTCAGTGATCCATCCGCCATCCGATTTATCCCGACATCGACAATGACAGCCCCAACTTTCACATGCTCACCATGAATAGAATTCGGCCTTCCCATTGCCAAAATAAGAATATCCGCTTCTTTTGTGAAGTCTGTTAGGTTTTTCGTTCTGGAATGGCAGTACGTAACGGTTGCATTCTCATTTAATAGCAACTGACCTACAGGTTTTCCAACAATATTGCTCCTTCCTACAATAACCGCATGCTTACCCTCAATACTGACATCATAGGCTTTCAACATTGTTAATATACCGTATGGTGTGCACGGAAGGAAAGTACTGTTCCCCGTCATCATTTTGCCGACGTTAACCGGATGAAAACCATCTACGTCTTTTGTCGGACTGATGGATTCGATAACTTCCTGTTCATTTATGTGATCCGGAAGTGGTAGCTGTACTAAAATGCCATGAACCGTTTCATCGTTATTAAGTTCCTCTATTTTCTCCAGAAGGTTTTTTTCTGTTGTTGATGATGGTAATTCAATGATGTCTGATGAAATGCCTGTTTCCTTTGATGCTTTTTCTTTGCCCCTAACGTAAGATCGGGAAGCCGGATCATCACCCACGATGATAACTGTTAAGTGTGGTATAATACCATTCTCTTTCAATTGCAGTACTTCCGACTTCATTTCCTCTCTGATTGTTTGTGATAGTTCCTTCCCATTCATTTCGGTAGCAGCCAAAGTCTCCATCTCCCTTCATTCAATTCACCCATTTTATGCTAGTTTGATTTAGTTATTCTTTAATTTTTGAAAGTACACCATTAACAAATTTACCTGACTTTTCATCTCCATATAAGTTGGCGATCTCCACTGCTTCATTAATGGAAACATTAACGGGAACATCTTCCTTTTGATTAATTTCATAAATAGCGATGCGCAATACCGTTCGTTCCACTGAAGCAATCCGGCTGATGGTCCAATTTTCCAGGTGGTCTGAAATTGTACCGTCAAGGGTCTGTTTGTTTTCAGCTACACCCTTTACAAGGTCTTTTAAAAATGGATCGATTTCCAGTGATTCTAAGTAATCTTTCATCGCCTGTTCAGGCTGTTTATCATTCATATCCAGTTGAAACAGTATCTGGAATGCTTTTTCTCTTGCTGCATGCCGGTTCATCATCAATAACTCCTTTGAAATTCTTATCTCTTTGAAATCATAACACGAATGATTGTGAAAAAGCCAGAAACAAAGGGGTGAAAATAAGCAAAGGCCAAAAGCAATCTTTTGGCCTTGCGCTACAGTATTCATTCATTGCTCTCTGTCTGTTCCATTTGAATACCAACGACATGAACATTTATCTCATCAATTTCTAATGCTGTCATCGTTTTTAATGTATGACGGATATTTTCTTGCAATTTTTGTGCCACTTTCGGTATGGAAATACCAAAACTAAGTACAACAAACAAATCAATCAAGATTCCATTTTCGGTGAGGTCCACTTTTACCCCTTTTCCATGGGACTTCTTTCCAAAACGTTCAACAACCCCGGTTGCAAAGTTACCACGCATTTCCGAGACACCGTCCACCTCAGACGCCGCAATGCCTGTTATGACCTCGATTACTTCCGGGGCAATCTCGACCGTGCCAAGACTTTCATCATCACCGACATTTAATAGTGGCTGTTCACTCATTATCTCACTCATCCTTTTCTAAAATGGGATTTTCGTTCAGGAACCTCGTATTAAAGCTACCATCCACAAAAACAGGATGATCCATTATTTTACGGTGAAAGGCAATTGTTGTATCAACACCCTCAACGACAAATTCATCAAGTGCCCGCTTCATTCTACTAATAGCATCTTCGCGGTCATCTCCGTAAGAAATAAGTTTGGCGACCATTGAGTCATAAAATGGGGGAATACGATATCCCGGATAGGCGGCAGATTCAATCCGCACTCCTAAACCGCCTGGCGGAAGGTACATAGTCATTTCTCCCGGTGATGGCATGAAGTTTTTGAATGGATTTTCTGCATTAATACGACACTCGATTGCCCAACCATTAAATTCGATATCCTCTTGTCCGAATGACAATTGCTCGTTATCAGCTACTTTTATCTGTTCTTTAATTAAATCGATACCGGTAATCATCTCTGTCACAGGATGTTCAACCTGAATTCTCGTATTCATTTCCATGAAGTAAAATGACTTAGTTTTTCTATCAAAAATGAATTCGATCGTTCCGGCACCGACGTAATCAACAGCCTTGGCAGCTTTTACTGCCGCTTCACCCATTTTTGCACGGATTGCCGGTGTTAATGCAGGTGATGGCGCTTCCTCGACTAATTTTTGCAGTCTACGCTGAATGGTGCAATCCCGTTCACCTAAATGAAGGACATTGCCATAATTGTCTGCTAATACTTGGATTTCCACATGCCGAAAATCCTCGATATACTTTTCCAGATAGACTCCAGGATTACCAAAAGATTTTTCAGCCTCTTCTTGTGTCAGGCGTATACCTTTTAATAGTTCATCTTCCGTTTCAGCAACGCGAATCCCTTTACCTCCACCACCGGCTGTCGCCTTAATAATGACCGGATAGCCAATTTTTTCGGCAATGTCAATGGCTTCCTCTTCACTTTCAATAATACCCTCAGATCCCGGCACAGTGGGTACATTTGCTGCTTTCATTGTTTCCCGTGCCACATCTTTGACACCCATTTTTTGAATGGCATCAGCAGTTGGACCTACAAAGGTAATATTACACGCTTTGCAAATCTCTGCAAAGTCGGCGTTCTCAGCCAGGAAGCCATAACCGGGATGGATGGCATCCACTTCAGTCAATGTGGCAATACTCATGATGTTTGTGAAATTCAAGTAACTCTCTTTGCTCGGTGCTGGACCAATGCAGTAAGCTTCATCAGCCATTTGCACATGCAAGGCGTCTTTATCCGCTTCAGAGTATACAGCTACAGTCTCAATATTCATCTCTCTGCATGCGCGAATTATTCGTATCGCTATTTCTCCCCTGTTTGCAATCAGAAGTTTATTGATCACCCGTGACATCCCCTTACTTTTTCTTCACTCTGAAGAGCGGCTGTCCATATTCAACCAGCTCCCCATCTTCCACAAGAATTTCCGTGATTTCACCTGTAGTTTCAGCCTCAATTTCATTAAACAGTTTCATAGCTTCAACAATACAGACTACTGTATCTTTTTCAACCTTGGAACCAACTGTTACATATGAATCGCTTTCCGGATTTGGCGATGCATAAAATGTTCCCACCATAGGAGAAACAATTTCATGGTCAAAATCTGCCGTCGTTTCCACGATAGGTTTTTCATCTGAAGAACTTACTTCAGTTTGTTCAACCTGAATGTTAGGCTGTGAGTTTTTAACCGGGTCGACGGGGTGATCTGTATGTGCTCCGTTATCAGGAACAGCAGCCACCGCCTTGCTGCCGGATTTTTTCATGGTCACTGTTTCTCCACTTGTCTCATAAGTAAATTCATCAATTGCTGATTCATCAACTACTTTTATTAATTCGCGTATCTCCTGTACTGTCAGCATTGCTGGCACCCCTTTGTTTATTACGTTATAATATCAGGTACTAATAACTCCTCGTAATATTTTACGATAGTTTCATTCCATACTTCAACCCAGAATAACAGGCTAAGCAGAACAAGCTATGTACTGATCATGATTTAATTATCAGCAGTTCCTTTTCCATATACTTCTGAAGTAAGGAATTAGCCGAGAAAACAAACCAATTATTACAGAAACTATTATAGCAATCCCGAGTATTTTTTGCGAATCATACTGTAAAGTGGAGTGAAATAAGCAAAATCTCAATTAGGCTACGGAAGCGGTATATCGCACGCAGAAAAAGTGCCAAGTACTTTACATATTATCACCTGGCAACCCCGCTACTCCTCGCTGGTCTTATGTTCGAAATTTAAAAGTGTAGGGATTACCACGAAACACGAAAACCGGGTGAAAAACACACCCGGTTAGCCACATTCTATTATTTATCTGTAGGTTGATAATCGACTCTTACAGGTATGTCTCCAAACTCATCTTTGACCATTTGCATAATATTTACTACTTCTGAATTAGATAGCTTCTCTGATTCTTTTACATAAACCTGTACTCGATCCTCATCATGTCGGATTAGTACATCACTGTAATCTGCTGATGATATGATTGATTCCTCCAAAATTCTTTCTTTACTGGATATTTTGTCCAATTTATTCATTTCATTCCTGGCTTCATTTTTTTCTTGCACACTTGCTGAGCTTGAGGCAACAACATCATCAAGACGGTCTCTTGCTGCACTGCGTTCATCTTGGATTTGCATGCGAATGGTCGCAAACAGCTGATCTTCTTCCAGTTGAGATATGTCGCCCACTTGCGCACCCTTATCTTTTGCGTCGGTATCTTCTTCTTTTTTAGCAGCATCCGATGCCGTCTCTTCAGCAGAATCTTCCCCTTCCGGTAGATACGCAAGGTCACCACCGTTCGGCGATGTAATATAATAGACACTCAGCACAATCATCAAACTTAACATTGTCAAAAGCCATACAGTCTGTTTCTTTAACATAGTTACACCCTCCTAATTTTTTGGCATTACAGATACTCTATGTGTTGGTACATCAAGCACCCGGGAAACAGCTTCAATCACCCATTTTTCCACACTTGCATGATTAACCCCTTTTGCTACTACAAACACACCCCTAACATCCGGCTTTTTTGTCTGGACGAGAAGTGGAACCTCTTTATCCCCCTGCCTTACTAGTACAACTTCTGTCTCATCAGAGTTTTCTTCTATTTCTCTCTCGCCCCCATTCGTATCCGTCTCTTTTGTTGATTGCTGACTTTGTATCAGATTTTTTTCAAAGACT
This sequence comes from Lentibacillus cibarius, assembly GCF_005887555.1. Taxonomy (NCBI): domain Bacteria; kingdom Bacillati; phylum Bacillota; class Bacilli; order Caryophanales; family Bacillaceae; genus Lentibacillus; species Lentibacillus cibarius. The sequence goes on from NZ_VCIA01000001.1 coordinate 120,190, forward strand.
TTTACTTTGGTTGAATCCAAATTGACCATGACTTCCGCTTTTGATACCCCTTGAATCTTATTTAGCAATTCCTGTAGGTCTTCCTCATAGTTTGCCTCTATGTCTTTAACGCTGGAACTGGAAGTTTTAGATTTGTTCAGCAGCGTTTCATCCGCTGTCTGCTCCTTCATCTTTTCCGGCACTTCCTTGCTTATAGACGGATCTTCTTTCGCTGTGGAAGAGAATACGTTCCCCAAAATTAGCAGCAGCAGTCCCATTAAACCAATAACAAGGATATATCCGGCTTTTTTGGAAGGTTTGCCCGTGTCCCCTGACAATCCAAACAATTTTTGCAAGTATTTTTTCAAGATGGCCCTCCCCCCTTGCAATGGTTATTTTTTTCTTATCCACTTCCCATACATTTTGCAATAAATTTTTGATTCCTTCTGTATCCACTTCATTTTCATCTGAAACCGGCTTGTCCGTATCAATTACAACATCTTCAACAACAGCCATTCCCCCTTCCACTTCCTCTGTTTGCATTTCCCGCAGATGGACAATGATTTGTGTAAGCTTCTTTTTTAGGTTTTCATCTGCAGGGTCCACCTCTTTTGAAAATTGGAGGTCGATATCAGTAATTTTCTGCTGATAGTTTTTCTTAAGAGGCTCATTCCCCAATTCTTTTAGTTGGACAGCCGTTTGTTGTACAATATATGCATTCTGGGAAGCTTGTAATTCATTTTTTTTCATTTTCGTTGCATTTTCCAGGCTATTTTTTTTCGTTTGTTCATCCATCATTTCTGTATAGGACGTTTTTACGGCTTGCTGGACATCCATATCAAATAAATAGAATACCGGTTTCAAAAAAATGAGTATCAAAATCAAGCCAACTGTCAATTTAATATATTTCTTCATTGAATTTGCCGGAATCAAAAGATCGACAACAGAAGCTAACAGTAAAAACAGAATGATCTGTGTGACCCACTCAACTAAGATATCCATTCCCACACCCCTAACGAAGTAGAATCGTTATATTGCTTGCGGCAACGAGAATGACGATGGCCAGGAAAAACATTAATGTTACAGCAAGTAACGACGCCAGAACAAACACAATATATTTACTTATGGTGTCCATAACAGAAATGACGGGTCCATCACCAATCGGCTGCAATATAGCCGCTGCCAGTTTATAGATGAGTGCAATAGCAAAAATTTTCACAGCCGGGAAAATGGCGATAAGGATAACGATAAGAACACCAGCGATGCCAACTGCATTTTTCAAAAGTAATGATGCGCTTAAAATAGTATCCGTTGCATCGGTGAAAGTCCTTCCAACTACAGGGATAAAGTTGCCCGTGATAAATTTGGTTGTTTTCATCGCCACGCCGTCTTGCACAGCACTGGTGGCGCCTTGAACAGACATGACCCCAAGGAAGATTGTTAGAAAGATACCAAGGGTTCCCATGCCCACCTGTTTAAATAAGTTCGCCAGCTTTGATACACTATAATTTTCATTTAAATTGCTTACAATCAACAACAAGGCAGCTAAAAACAATAAAGGCAAAATGAATTTGGACACGAGTACGCCGCTTATGTTGATGAGAAAAACAATGACAGGATGGAAAAACGATACAGTCATGACGTTACCAAGGGTTGCCATGATTCCCAGCATCAGCGGCAACAGTGCTATCATAAAGCTCTTCATCGTATCTATCGCATCATTGGCATAGGAAACAGCCACGTAAAAACTATTCAATGCCAAAAAGATCAGGACAATATAGACAATATAGTACGCTACTTTACTGACAGCACTTCTTTCAAAGGCGGTGTGAATGGTTTGCAGCATAACAGAAAACAACGTGAGCACCAGTAGCTTTCCGAGCAATTTCCCATTCTGGATTAGTTCATGTAGCATGAACTCGACAAGTCCCCACAATATATTTTTTATTGAAAAAGATCCATTGTCCTTAATGAATGCATACACACTTGTTTTCTCAAGCTCTGGTATATATCCCCCATAATCACTTTCAAGCGTTTCCCAGAATGACTGAATCCCATCAAGTGAAATATCATTTAACAGCTGGTTCTCGATATCAGCCGAATTTTGTCCGTCTTGCTCCTCCTCGGCGGAAACAATTGAATGTCCAAGGAGAAATGACAGCAAAAGGAAAATAATGCCGATCATCCACTTCGTCTGTTTCACAGAGCACATTACCCCTTTCCAGGACTTTCCTATACGGAAGAGACAAAACGGAGGATAGTTTCAGCCACAGCACTTATAATGGGTATTGCCAATAGCAGGATGAATATTTTCCCGGCCAATTCGATCTTCGCTGCAACAGAGCTGAGTCCGGCATCCTTCGTCAAGTTGGCCCCTAACTCGGCAATGTAGGCAATGCCAATTATTTTTAGGATTGTTTTCATGTACATCCCATCAACATTTGCTCGTGTCCCCAGCGATTCAATCAGCTGAAAAATAGTACCGATTTGCTTAATAACAACGAGAAAAATCATGATTCCGGTAATGACAATTAATAAAAAGGCATAGGAAGCATTAATATCTTTCAGGATTATATAAAGAATGCTCGTAACAATACCGATGATAACGATTTGTATAATATCCATTCATCACTACCCCTGGAAAAGGAATACAGATTTTATCTGCTGAAAAAGGTCCGAGAGACCATCAATGACGATAACCATCACGATAATGAAACCTACCAGTGTTGCAAATTGGGCGATTTCCTCTTTACCCATTTGTTTCAGAATCGTGTGAATGAGTGCAACAATAATTCCTATCCCTGCAATTTGAAATAGTATGGATGCATCAATTGCCATAGCAGTGTGCTCCTTTCCCTTCTATATCAGCAGCAATACGACAAATAATCCACATAATACCCCTAAACTTTTTGCCATTTTACCGTATTTAAACTGATTTTCTCTTGCCTCTTCCAACTGACGGTCCAAATGATTGATTGTTAAATGTATGTGCTTTTGCTGCTGAGCAAAGTCATGCTGTCCGAGCGTCCTGCCGAATTGTTTCACTATTTCCCCTTCAATATCGGATAGTGATGATGTTTCTAATAATTCATTGACACAACGGTCCCAGACACTATACAAATCGGTTCCCACATCGTGCATGGAAACATGCAACTCGTGAAAAAAAGTGCTCAGTGGTTCCGGTATTTGCCTTGCTATGATTTCAAAAGCCTCTGGTAAAGGCAGCTGACTGTATAAAATTTCTGCTTCCAGAATTTGCAAAGCATTCTTCATCTCCCGGATATGTTTTGGACGCTCATTAAGTTTTCTGCTGACCTCAAACCCGATCAGTGTTGTTGTGCCTATAAAAAGAAGTGCGCCAATCCACTTCATCTGTTAAGCACCCCGATTTCCGCCATAGGTTTTCTTCATCCGAATTATAAATGCGATGAATGTCTCCGGGCTTTTTTTGTCTGTTCAGTACGACAAAACGTCGGAATACGTCATGTTCAAATAACGGCTGAAGTGATGGCCGCTTTTTCAGTGTCTCTAGCGAATCACCATGAATGGTACAAATGACAGTGACTCCGGCGTTGACCGCCTCCATTAATGCGGCGACATCGGATGCACTCCCGATTTCATCAACAATAAGAAGCTCCGGAGACATCGAGCGAATCATCATCATCATACCTTCATCTTTGGGGCATGCATCCATCACATCAGTCCGCACGCCCAAATCGTGCTGCGGGATACCTTTTTTTGAACCGGCAATTTCCGAACGCTCGTCCACGATACCGACTTTACGTGCCGCAACACTTCCCCAACCCGTTCCAATCAACCGTGCTATATCACGAATCAGTGTTGTCTTTCCGGTTTGCGGTGGACCAACGAGAAGCGTGCTAAGATAATGCTGGCGGTAAAGGTATGGAATCAACGAGTTAGCGGAACCAATTTTTTGCTTAGCAATCCGGATATTAAAGGAAGCAATGTTTTGGATAGCTTTCACTTGTCCATGTAACGTATTTACTTTTCCTGACAATCCGACCCGGTGACCGCCCTCGATTGTTACATAACCTTCACGTAGTTCATCCTCCATACGGTATAGTGAAAACTCACTAAGCTGGTTTAATACAAATGTACCGTCCTTCCGTGTTGGCTGTAGATGCTCAAGCCATTCAGCATGATCGTCAAAAACGAGTTCCACAGGCCGGTGCAGCCGAAAACGAATTTCCTGCATAGCCTCCCAGCGATTGCTAATCTTTTTTTGTATAGCCCATTTCATTCTTTCGGGAAATAATCTAAGTATTTCTTCCATGGCATGTCCTCACTTTTGCAATAGCTTATTAGTAAATATATGTTGGTTGATATGAAATATGACTTAACGTTTTTAAGAAAATAGAAAGAATAGATACGTAATATCAGATATCAGGGCAGAATGAATTATTGTGAAACAAACAGGAGTGTGACACCAATAATAAGTGCCTAAGTCAATGGTTCCATCACACAGGAATAGCTAGTTTAGATAAGCAGGGGGCGTTACCTTTAGAGGTGAGGATATGGCAGGTTAAACACACTTCTTATTAAAAAAAGAGCAGAAAAAAAACGGCCCTTTCCGAGGACCGCTTTTTCCGTTATGCTCTTGATACATATTTGCCTTCTGTTGTATTGATTACTAACTCATCTCCCTGATTCACAAAGAAGGGAACTTGTACCGTGTATCCGGTTTCCAGCGTGGCAGGCTTTGTCCCCCCACTTGCGGTGTCACCTTTCACTCCCGGTTCTGTTTCCGCCACCGTTAATTCCACGTTTTTAGGAAGTTCAACACCGATGATTTCACCTTCATACGTCGTAACCGAAACCTCCATGTTTTCCTTCATGAAATTTAGTTCATTTTCAATTTGGCTTGTTTGCAGTTCCAGTTGTTCGTATGTTTGTGTATCCATAAATGCGTGCGTATCACCGGATGCATACAAATATTGCATCTTTCTGTTCTCAATGTGTGCTTTGCTCACTTTTTCGCCGGCGCGGAATGTTTTTTCTTGGATATTGCCGTTCCGCAGATTCCGAAGTTTAGATCTGACAAATGCAGCACCTTTTCCAGGCTTAACATGCTGGAAGTCCACTACTTGCCAGATGTCATTATCCACTTCAATCGTTAGTCCGGTCTTGAAATCATTTACTGAAATCATTTAAAATCCTCCTGTTACGCTATAGTTGAATGAGATCTTTCGGTGCGGATGTTAGCCGGTCATTGCCAGATTCAGTTACAACGATATCATCCTCAATGCGGCAGCCGCCAACGTTCGGAACATAAATACCTGGCTCAACCGTAACAACCATACCGGCTTTGAGCTCTTTATCAGAACGAAATGACAGGCTTGGACTCTCATGCACTTCCATTCCAAGTCCATGCCCTGTAGAATGACCGAAATAGTCACCATAGCCTTGTTCCTTGATATAATCCCTTGTCAGTGCATCTGCTTCTTTTCCGGTTATTCCCGGCTTAACTCCGTCAACACCAAGAAGTTGGGCCTTTAGAACAGTATCATAGATTGTATTTAATTCGGTACTAATTTCACCTACCGCAACAGTTCTCGTAATGTCTGAACAATAACCGTTGAATAATGCGCCGTAATCCATGGTAACTAGCTCACCGGATTGAATTTCTTTATCAGAAGCAACGCCATGTGGAAGCGCACCGCGATAGCCTGATGCAACAATAATATCAAAGCTGGACGATTCCGCACCTTGTTTCCGCATAAAAAATTCCAATTCATTAGCAATATCTATTTCTTTGGCACCAGGTTTGATATAACCTTGAATATGTTGAAATGCATCATCAGCTATTTGAGCCGCCTGCTTTAAAATACTTAGTTCATCCTTAGATTTAAACAGACGTAAAGCTTCTACCATTCCGCTCACACCGGTCAATTCAGCGTCAAATGTCTCTTTATACAGTTCATAGGAAGTGAAAGTTACATGGTCTTTCTCAAAACCGAGCCGTTTCACATTCATCTGGTTTAATTGGTCACGGATTTCCTGGTGAATTAACTGTTTATGTTCGACAACCGTAAACCCGTCTGCTTGTTCTCCTGCCTGTTCTATGTAACGAAAATCAGTAATAAACCGGGCATCGTCGTGACTGACAATGACCGCACCCGCAGTACCCGTGAATCCGGTCATATACCTTCTGTTTACAGGACTCGTAATTAAAATAGCATCGAGATTCACTTCTTCCAACTTTTGACGTAGTTTGTTTAATTTCCCCACTATACCATCCCTTTCTATTTGTTTTCCAAAAATGCCAGTGCAGCCAGTCGGTAGCTGTTCTTGCCAAAACCGACAATCTGTCCATAACACACGGCCGCCAGCATTGATTGGTGGCGAAACGTTTCCCGCTGATGAACGTTTGAAATATGCACTTCAATGACAGGTGTATCAATCGCTGCAATGGCATCACGCAGGGCGACACTTGTGTGGGTGTATGCGGCTGGGTTAAACAGAATGCCATCATACTTCCCATTTGCCCGATGAAGACAGTCAATCAATTCCCCCTCATGATTGGACTGGAAGCTATCCAGTTCACCCCCATATTCGCATACCAGTGCTGACAGCTCATGCTCAACTGTCTGTAGTGTGAATTCCCCGTAAACTTCTTTTTCCCGCTTACCAAGCAGATTAATATTCGGTCCATTAAGAAGCAAAAGACGATTCATTGCACTCATTCCTTTATCAATTCAGAATAGTTGCAGACTGCTATATTTTATCACAAACAACAGCATTTGAATAATGATAAAGGTTGAAAACATTGCAGGGCAATAAGTCATGGCACACTCGTGGTGCGGTTATTTTCGTTCCTCTTTAGCCTTTAATTGGTGCACTGCTTCATTGTAATCATACGAGATGGAATAACCAATAAACGTGCCATATAATATATATAAACAAACAGTCGAAACAATGGTATAGGCATTCAAGTCAACTAAAGACGGTACGTTCGGAAAAATTGGTTGCAATAAATAAAAAACAATTCCCCATAAAATGAGCCCGTAAGCACCCCCCATTAAAAATGTTTCTATTTTCTTAAAGAAAATGTAATAAATAAACGCAACCGCAATTGATAATAACCCTAAAATGATGATTGTCAGTGTGTTTCCTAGCCAGCTGTCCGTCCAGTCAGCTATGATCCATGAGCGCAGCAGGTAGCTTTTCGGTGTCACCTCTGAAAAATTAAAATAGTAAAGGGCAATTCCCAAAAAGCCAAAAACAATACCACCAACAAAACCTGTAATCAACGATCTGGAAAGTACAGTTAATGGCTCCTCTTGTTTATTCTGTTCCAGTTGCTTATCCTCTGTTCCCATTTCAAAACACCTCCAATTTTTATTGTTGCCAATGACTGAAAATCCAATCATAGTATTTTAAATTAATTTGTTGATGAATATTATTAGTGAAAAGGAGGATTTTTTAGTAAAATAGAAATTAGATACAATATGAATATTTTAAAATGAACAGGAGATAATGTTAGTAGTAGTTTCATTTAAAAATCTTTTGCTGAAATTGATAAAAGTAGCATATTAGTGGTATATACATTAGTAAGCACTGCTTAAACGAAAGGGGGATTTTCAAGTGGTTCGCAATAAGGCTTTCCTTCTGGCTTATGCAATTATCGGCCTTGCCATTATTGGTGTCATCGCACAGTTATTCACTAACACCATTTCCTTTCTAATGAGTGTACTGATGATGATTGGCTTTGCTGTTGCTTTTTTTGCGTTAATCTATTTTTTCTTTTTGCGGAGAGGTAATTCTTCCAATGACGCGAAAAAATATAGACAGGCCGTGAAACAATCCAAATCGAAATACAACCCTAAACAATCAAACCCAAACCATACCGCTTCCCAACGTCCACAGAAAGCTGGAACAAAAAAGAAGCGGAACAAACGTGCATCCCACTTAAAAGTAATCGACGGCAATAAATCCAAACGAAAAAACCGGGCCAGTTTCTGATAACTGGGCCGGTTTTAATTTGGCCAATGTCTTAAGAACGCATCAGCCTGCTCTTCACCTACGCTTATTAACTGTTCCTTTAATTTATCGGAAAGGGTAAAGTCGGTAGCAGAGACATGATTGACTGGAATAAATATAATGTGGTGTTCATCTGACTTCGAGACGTACCGGGCATCATGAGCATGCAACATTGTGCGAAAAAGTGCATGAAACATATCAAGGCCGTTTCTAATCTCATGCGGTTCAGCTTGTGCAGGATAACCGCTCAACTTCACACCCAACACAGGGCGTGTGGATCGCTTTCTTCCATCTTCAAACACCCATAATGGAAAATTACTTAATAATCCACCATCAACCATCAGACTCTTTTGCTTTTTTCTTCCACGTACTTTTTCTGGCATAAAAAAATATGGGAAACCAGCACTCATGCGTACTGCTTTAGCAACTGGAAAGCCGTTTGGGTTTATACCATATACCCGCTCCAAATCATCTGGTATAACGACCAATTTCCCAAGTGAAATGTCACTGACAACTACTTTTAAATAACCCGGTTGTAAATCACTAAAGGTGTAGACGCCTTTTTTCGCCAATTGTTTATACATCCAATGTTCTAGTTTTTTCCCTTTATATAAGCCAAGCCGAAAATAGAGATTGAGCCATTTGGAAAACGGTATAAAATCCGTCCACTTTGGCGAATCAAGAAACTCTTGCACATCAAGTTCCTGCATTAGCCGCTCTAATTCATCGGCGCTGAATCCAGCTGATAGAAGCGAGGCCATCATAGCACCGGCTGATGAACCTGCCACCCGTTCAAACGTATGATTATATGCGGAAATCTGACGTATGGCGCCTAGAAGGGCATATGCCTTCACACCGCCTCCGGAAAACACACCATCAATTTTCATTTTGCCATCCGCCGCCCTTTATAGAAATCCAGTTTAACAAGGTTTTTTCACTTGTTACTTTATATATAGGCATGCATTCGGCAAAATAGAACAAACCATCGCTATTTCAAGTGCTATACGTCACTTTTTTCTATAGCCTGGCGCAGATTTTCAACACGGATGCTGTCTTCTTTGAAATACTGCACAAGATCACCTATTCTGTCAATGGCATTCCAGCTGAGATGGTGCTCAATACCCTCGACGTCTCCATATATTTTTTCACTGTCCACACCGATAACCTCAAGAAATTCCTCAAGCAGTTCATGGCGGTAAACAAGCCGTTCACCAAGTTTTTTGCCTTTAGCTGTTAGAATAAATCCCCGGTATTTCTCATAGTTCAAATACCCATCCTTATCAAGCTTTTGTACCATTTTCGTAACAGATGATGGGTGAACTTCTAATGCTTCTGCTATATCGGACACGCGGGCATATCCTTTTGATTCCATTAAATTGTGAATCAATTCAATATAATCTTCCATGCTCGGAGTAGGCATTGTATCACTCAATTCATAGGAATAATTTTTAGATAATGCAACATTGTTTCTATCCTAATCATACACGATTTGCGGGGTTTAGACAAGTTATTGCAGAACAAAGGCGCAAGCGCCCTTGCAGGCTAAGAACGCGACGTCCTGTATGTCGGAACTGGACGTGGCGAATTTGGTACCTCAGTTGCCCACAGCAATCCAAATCAACAATTACCTAGATAAAAACAAAAAGAGGAACCGATGAATTACTGTCCCGGTTCCCCCTTTACATCCTATAATCCACATTTCAGCTGGGCACCACAGCTAGTACAAGTATTGCATCCGCCAATTTCTTCAATAGTCCCACTCCTGCACACTGGACAAGTATCACCAACTTCAGATCCAAAGGTGACATTGGTTTTGTCCAATTCCTGGATGGTATCCATCAGTACTACTTTAGGCTTTTCATCTTCAAAAAGTTCGGTTTGTTCGCTTGCTGTATTTTCTTCCGCTTTAAGTGTTAGCACCTGCGTGTCACGGCTTCCATCGACATATACCGTTCCACCTTTGGCCCCACCATGATATAAACGTCGGTAGACACTCTCCACTTGGTCAACCGTATAACCTTTTGGTGCATTAACCGTTTTAGAAATAGAACTATCCACCCAGTGCTGGATAACACACTGCGTATCCGCATGTGCCTCCGGGGAAAGATCCATTGCCGATATAAACCAGTCAGGCAAATCATTAGGATCCTGTTCAGGATGATTGTCCAAGTATTCCTGAACTATATCAGCTTTGACTTCGATAAACTTTCCTAATCGTCCGCTTCTGTAATAGGAAAATGAAAAATATGGTTCCAGTCCAGTACTTACTCCTGCCATTGTACCGGTGCTTCCAGTCGGTGCCACTGTAAGCAAGTGTGAATTGCGGATTCCATTTTTACGGACACCTTCCCTAATATCATCGGGCATTTTTTGCATGTAGCCAGTATTAACAAACGCTTCCCTTAAGTCTTGTGTCTCCTGTTCCGTATCTCCTACAAGGAACGGAAAGCTACCCTTCTCTTTGGCCAGTTCAATGGACTCACGGTATGCAGTTGTCGCTATTGTTTCAAAAATGCTATCAGCGAGTTTATTTCCTTCTGCTGATCCGTATTTCGTTTCACAATAAATCATTAAATCATGCAGCCCCATGACACCAAGACCTACACGCCGTTCACCAAGTGCCTGCTTCTTATTTTCTTCCAGAAAGTATGGGGTTGCATCGATTACGTTATCCTGCATCCGCACACCGGTCCTTACCGTTTGTCTTAATTTCTCATAATCAACCGTTTTTGTATTCTTATCCGCCATTTCCGCTAAGTTAACTGCTGCAAGGTTGCAAACGGAATAAGGTGCAAGCGGTTGTTCTCCACACGGGTTTGTCGCCACCACCTGATCGCCATATGCCTGTGCGTTTGTCATTTCATTGGATTATCAATAAAGAAAATACCCGGTTCGGCAGAATATGTTGCACAAATATTAATCAAATTCCATAATTCTTTCGCTTTTATCCGCCGATAGACACGAACTCCATACCCCATTGCTTCCCATTCACGGACATCCCCAACTTCATGCCATTTTTCATTATAAGCACGCATCTCTTCTTCCGTGTAATTTTCAACATCCGGAAAGCGGAGTTCATGGTAATCGTCATTCTCTACGGCTTTCATAAAGTCTTTCGTTATACAGACGGAAATATTGGCTCCTGTCAGGAACTCAGGGTTATGAACCGTATATGTCCCACCGGTCAGCAGCTTTTCTTCCGCCTCACGGATAGCGGCCTGTGTAAAACCGCCTTGACCTGGCATGGACCGGTAGTTGACGATACCCTGATACAAATCAGTTTCGGTCTCGGTCAAAGGTGTGAATTTCAACTTCTCCTGAGCCAATTTCTTTATATGTTCATCTTCTGTATTCTCAATTAGATACCGTAAAATTCTTGGATTCTGCATTTTTGAAATGATGAATTCAAGAATGTCGGGATGTGAATCAACAAGCATAATCATTTGTGCCAATTGGTTACACTGGTTCGTTACACCAGCTCTCCGGATCACTCCGAAGTTCAGACCATATCTTACACACTTAGTCATACCATGTGTCCCCGCGCTTCGGAATCACTTGATCCCTACTCTACTTGCTGCGTTTTCACGCGCTTTCGATGGCCGTTGAACCTTCTTCTAAACGAAGCTTGGCTGCTGATTGTCTTTGTCCACTTGCTGTTTTTACGCATTCACGTTTACCGTTTCCGGTTACGTTGTAGCCAGCAAGTCATAAAAGAGTTCCCAGCAATTCACGGGGTTTTTTTATAGACGAGGCACTTGTTTACCACGTCTTGAACCACCTTGCTCCACGAGATGTGTCAATTTGGCAATATCATCAAGCCATGATACGGAACCTGATGATTTTCCGTTCACACCTCTTGCCAATGTATTCCGTGGTCTAAGTGTCGATCCATTGGTGCCGACACCGCCACCTCTTGACATAATTTCCATTACCTGCTTGCGATGATCCGAAATTCCTTCACGGGAATCACTGATGAAAGGCATCACATAGCAGTTGAAATAAGTGACATCTGTATCAGATCCGGCACCATAAAGAACACGTCCAGCAGGAATAAAGTTCATGCTCTTTAATTCCTTGTTGAATTGTTCAAACCATTCATCCCGATTAGATTTCGTTGACTCGACTTGTGCCAAGCCTGTTGCATTTCGTTTGGCAATTTGTTCATAATAAATTTCAAGCGGCTTATCAATCACATCAAGTGAACGCCTGATAATCCCTGTGGAAGCTTCCTCTTCATCGTTAAGAACTGATAAAAACTCAGACTCTATTTGAATGGATGCTTCCTTGTTACTCCAATCGATAGATTTAATAAATCCAAACCCACGCGCAGGGAATTTAGGGTCGGGCTTCACTGTTAGAACAACGAAATCCCCGGTTTTAAGTGTCTGTTTACTAGTATCTTTGAATGCATATCGGTCAAGCATAACTAGCCTGGAAACACCTTTATGGGTCCGTTTCATATCTGCTGTTATCGGATGTACTTGCGGAAACAGCTTTATATCGTCATTTAATGATTGCACATCGATGGTCAGTTGCTTTTCGACAGCGGTCGACATAACGGGATCACTCCTTTATATGATTGTCCGGCATGGAAGTTCCGCCATGCTGTTACTATTAACGTATCATACTCTACCAAAAAAGCCAATATGTAGTATAATTATTTTCTAGTGAATACAATATATAGAAAAAAGAACAAAAATAACGCCATTTGTCAATCACACTAAGGAATAATTATATCAAGATAACGAAAGCATAAGCAAGCTAATCACGAAAAAAACAATTTTTAAAAGGATTTTCGGATATGAATTGTACGAGTGTTTTCAACGGTATTCCGCGTTTTTCGCCAATGCTGCTGTTCCGTTTCATACGGTTCGTCATTGTAACTTCTACCAGTCTAAAATGATCTAGAGGTACCAGTGATTTGCAACCGAAAAAAATTCTTTGAAAAATGCAGGCATACACCATATAATAGAATAGATAGTAATGAGAATGACGGGGGATTAATAATGGAGTTTTTAATTATAATAGCAGTAGCACTTCTAGCTTTTGGCATGTTTCGGTTTTTCAGACAGAGAAGCTTTCTGAAGACCTTAACCGAAGATCAGTTCCGTGAAGGCTACCGGAAGGCACAGCTTATTGATGTACGAGAACCGAACGAATTTAAAAAAGGCCACATACTTGGCGCACGGAACATTCCATTAACTCAATTGAAACAGCGACTTGTCGAACTTCGTAAAGATAAACCGGTCTATCTTTATTGCCAGAGCGGTTCAAGATCGGCAAGAGCAGCACAACTCCTTCATAAAAAGGGTTATGAGGATTTAAATCAGCTTAAAGGCGGCTTTAAAAAATGGACAGGAAAAGTGAAATAACAAATCCTAAAGTATTCCAGCCGACCTCCTGGCAATAGACTAGGACAACCCGCTAGGTAACCATTCCTTACAAAATTAAAAACGATTGGGCGGATTTTTCTACCGTCCAATCGTTTTTGTTTGGAAATAGCCGTAGTTTGTATATCTGTATCAGTTTGAGTGGCGCAATATTGGCTTCCGGGCCGCTGTCGTTTCATCCATTCTTTTAACTGGTGTAAGATGCGGCGCCTCTTGAACAATTTCCGGATCGTTTTGTGCTTCCTCGGAAATAGCAAGCATCGCATCGATAAAGCTATCCAGCATTTCTTTTGATTCCGTTTCCGTCGGTTCTGTCATCATCGCCTCTTCTACGTTGAGCGGGAAATAGATTGTCGGCGGATGGTAGCCATAATCGAGCAGCCGTTTGGCAATATCCAGCGTGCGCACACCTAGTTTTTTCTGGTTTTTACCAGACATGACGAATTCATGCTTACAATGCTGCGGATACGGCATGACATATTCCTTTTCCAGTCTGCGCATCAGGTAATTTGCATTCAGCACAGCATATTCACTAACTTTTTTAAGACCTTCCGCCCCCATTGTCCTAATATAGGTATAGGCACGCAAATTAATACCGAAATTTCCATAATATGGTTTTACTCTGCCAATGGATGAAGGGCGATCATCATCAAACATATACTGATTGTCTTTTTTGACAAGCAGTGGCTTTGGCAAGTATGGTGCAAGTTCGCTTGTGACCCCAACTGGACCTGAACCGGGTCCTCCACCGCCGTGCGGACCAGTGAACGTCTTGTGCAGATTCAAATGAACGACATCAAAGCCCATATCTCCAGGCCTTGCATAGCCCATGATGGCATTCAGATTGGCCCCATCATAATATAATCTTCCACCTGCACCATGCACGATCTCAGCCATTTCAAGAATTTCGGTTTCGAACAGACCAAGCGTATTAGGGTTGGTCAGCATTAGTGCAGCCGTCTCCTCATTGACAACGCGCTTCAAATCATCCAGGTCAACCAGGCCCTGATCATTCGATTTAACTGTAACAGCGTCAAAACCGGCTACTGTCACGGAAGCCGGGTTTGTGCCATGAGCTGAATCCGGCACAATAACCTTCGTCCGATTATAGTCACCATTAGCCTCATGAAAAGCCCTAATCATTAGCAAACCAGTCCATTCTCCCTGTGCTCCTGCTGCTGGCTGCAGGGAAACTTCATGCATACCCGTTAGCTCCGCCAAGGATGTCTGCAAATCGTACATCATTTCCATTGCACCCTGCACGGTTTTCGGGTCTTGATATGGGTGAATTTGACTAAAGCCGTCAAGCCTTGCCACATCTTCGTTAATTTTCGGATTATATTTCATTGTACAGGACCCAAGTGGATAGAAACCTGAGTCAACCCCATAATTCCGTTGGGACAGCCCCGTATAATGTCGCATGATTTCCAGCTCGCTTACCTCGGGTAAATCCGGGGCTTCAGCGCGAATGTAAGCATCATCAAATTCACTGTCCAAGTCTGTTTCCGGTACATCCAGCTCTGGTAGACTATAACTTGTTCTGCCTTCCCTACCGCGTTCAAAAATCAATGGAAAGTCTTTATTTGCCATAAATATCCCCCAATTCTCTTACAAAAGTGTCTATTTCTGCTTTTGTACGAATTTCCGTAACGGCGATTAGCATATGCCCTCGCAATTCCGGATACGCCTTTTCCAAATCATATCCACCAATGATTCCGCTGGTTATTAGTTGATCGTTCACATCAGTGACATTTTCCGGAAGTTTTACAACCAACTCATTAAAAATCGGTCCGTCAAAAGCAATCGGAATACCTGCCTCCACTAATCTCTGTTTCAAATAGCGTGCCTTTTGCATATTAAGAACAGCCATCTTCTTTAGACCATGTTTTCCAATTGAGGTCATAGCAACTGAACTGGCGAGTGCATTTAGTGCCTGATTGGAACAGATATTGGAAGTTGCTTTATCTCTTCTAATATGCTGTTCTCTCGCCTGCAGTGTGAGTACATATCCGCGTTCCCCTTCTTCGTCCGTTGTCTGCCCGACCAGACGTCCGGGAACTTTGCGCTTTAGTTTATCTGTTGTTGCGAAATAACCGCAGTGTGGTCCGCCAAATTGTGACGGAATGCCAAACACTTGTGTGTCACCGACTACGATGTCCGCACCAAAGTCGCCCGGAGGAGTCAAGTAACCTAATGCAAGCGGATTACTGGAGGTAATAAACATCGTCTTCTTTTGCTGGCGGATGATTGTATTAATTTCCTGTAACGGTTCCATTTGTCCAAAAAAGTTCGGGTATTGTACAACAACCCCAGCAGTGTTTTCGTCGATTTCATTTTGCAATTGTTCAAGATTGGTTTGGCCATCCTTGTAATCAATTTCGATAATCTCAAGATTTTGTCCTTTTGCATACGTGTGAATAACCGCTCTTGATTCTGGATGAACAGTTTTAGAAACGATTACTTTATTACGTTTTGTCTGACCGGCACTCAAGGTAACTGCTTCTGCAAGTGCTGTCCCGCCATCATACACAGAAGAATTAGCCACTTCCATTCCGGTTAGTTCACATATCATGGTCTGAAACTCAAAAATGGCCTGAAGTTCACCTTGGGAAATTTCCGGCTGATATGGTGTATAGGCTGTGTAAAATTCGGATCGAGAGATAACATGGTCAACAACTGACGGGATAAAATGGTCATATACCCCGGCGCCAAGAAAACTACTGTATTCATTTAAGTTGGCATTTTTTGCAGCCATTTTAGCCAATTCTTTTTTTAGCGATGCTTCATTTGCCGGTTTTTTCAGGTTTAATTCCCCTTTAAACCTTACTTTTTCAGGAATATCCGCGAACAGTGTCTCCGTTGTATCAACTCCAATGGTATCAAGCATATCCCGCTTATCTGTCTCAGTCATTGGTAAGTAGCGAAATTCCATACAAAAACCTCCCCTTTATTTATCACGTTTATAAAATGGTGTTTCAACAACGACAGCTTTTAATCTACGTTTGCGCACCTGAATATATAGTTCTGTACCTAGTTCAGCATAATCTCTATCTACAAGTACAAGTCCGATGTTTTTTTGCAATGTCGGTGACTGTGTTCCGGTAGTTACAAAGCCAATCTCATCATCGCCATCCAGTACGGGATAACCTGTACGTGGGATCCCTTTATCAAGCATTTCAATACCGACAAGCTTTCTCGATGGACCATTATCAATCTGCTTTTTCAATGCTTCTTTCCCGATGAAATCTGTTTCTTTTTTTACTTTGACAGCAAAGGCCATCCCTGCCTCAACCGGGCTAATTGTTTCGGAGATTTCTTGGCCATACAAAGGTAAATTCACTTCAAACCGTAATGTGTCCCTTGCCCCAAGTCCTGCCGGTTCCACGCCATATTCTTTGCCCGCATCCAGAATCAGGTTCCAAAGTTCTCGGCCTTTAGTTGCATCGAGATATATTTCAAAACCATCTTCTCCAGTATATCCTGTACGGGATACAATGGCTCCAGCGTCAATTCCCGAGAAGTATACCGGGTTTTCAAAACGGAAAAACTTTATCTCCCCCAAATCCGTACTAGTCAAATTCTGGAGCACTGTTTCGGCCAATGGACCCTGTAGTGCGATCTGGGCGTAAGCAGATGATACATTATTAATGGAAACATTCTCGTCCGGACCTTTCTGCTTCACTATCCATTCATAATCGCTTTCTGTATTAGCCGCATTGACAACTAGTAAGTATTGATTAATATCAAGCATATAGATGATAAAATCGTCTGCTGTCCCGCCGTCCTCATAACACATAAACGTGTATTGGGCACGCTTGGGGGTCATTCGGGAAACATCATTAGTTACCACTCGCTGCAAGAATGCTTCGCTGTCTTCACCTTCCACCAAAATTTCCCCCATGTGGGAAACATCAAACAATCCTGCTTTTGTTCTTGTCGCATGGTGCTCCTGCTTAATGCCACTGAACTGAACAGGCAGCTCCCATCCACCAAAATCAACCGTCTTTGCTCCCGATTTTTCATATTCCGGATAAATCGGTGTTCGCTTTAATTCACTCATGTCATCCACTCCCTTTAAAAGAACAATAATAAGTTGCAGACTAACTGTGAAAACAAGAAAAACTAATTTTGTTACAGATCCCGCATCTGGTCCCGACAACTGAAATAAAAAAACGCATTCGGAAGTTTTTTTCCATAAAAATAGAGATTTCTCTGTTGCCAGGGAAATCTCTGTCCTTCAACCAGAAAGTTGCACACTTTTGTAACCAGTTACGTATTACAAAGAGCGCTTGCTTCGTGGGTGGTTTACAATTTGTAAACACTCTCCAGAGGTGCGTCCTACAAGAGTCTTTTTGCCTGAGAGATTCACATATGTTTGCTCCTTCGGCGTTACTGCGTACAGTAAGCTCTCCCCTTGTATTCATTCGCATTATGATATTCGTTTTTTTTGGTTATACTATGTAACGGATGATATACGTATCTGCAATCATAAGTATTATATCACAGGGAACATTGTAAAAATAGGGATAATCACATTTTTATGAAAAAAAGGAAGTATACGATGAATCAAATAGACTTAAAGCGCGACAAAGATTTCATTCATGGATTGGAAACAAGGCTTAACCAGGAAGGTCCATTTGCTGCATGGGATCTGTTTCAGATGAACTATCATGCCGCCCAGACGACTATGTCTCCATCCTTTAATGGATTAAAAGCGCTCGAATATTTGCCGCATATGGAATTCATGGATCATCAACTTTCCAGCGCTAAGCAAGTCCTCGAGGATATGAATGGACGCGCCATACTGGCTGATGAAGTCGGTTTAGGGAAAACGATTGAAGCCGGACTGATTTTAAAAGAATATATGCTTCGCGGCCTTGTAAAAAAAGCGCTTATCATTGTTCCGGCATCATTGGTCAATCAATGGGCAAAAGAACTTAACGAAAAATTCTTCATCCCGGCGGTGACCTTCAGAAAAACTTACCCGTGGGATCAATATGACGTAATTATCACATCGATGGATACGGCAAAACGCTCACCACACCGTGAACAAATACTTGAACAGGATTATGACTTTTTACTAGTAGATGAAGCGCATAAACTCAAAAACCACAAAACAAAAAACTATGCATTTGTTAAATCATTGAAGAAAAAATACTGTTTACTACTGACAGCCACACCGGTACAAAATCGTTTAGTCGAAATCTTTAATCTTGTGTCCATCCTCAAACCAGGTCACTTGGGAGATTATGATTCATTCTTGAAACAATACGGCAAAGACCGCAAAAAACTCGGTCAGGATGGGTATTTGAAACAGCTAATCCAAAAAGTGATGATCCGGAACACACGGCAGACTGCAACATTCGATCATATTAAACGAAATATCGAAACCGTTTGGATTGATTTTACTGACGAAGAACACAGTGTGTACAGCGAGCTGGAGAATATGACAGAAACGCTTCCCGCATTTTCAAAAATTACGTTGTTAAGGGAGCTCTGCTCTTCCAGGGAAGCTTGTTACCTGTCACTTAAGAAAATGATGACGGAAGATCAAACAAAAGAACAATGGATCAAGCCGGTAACAGAGGCGATTGAACAACTGCCTCAACACACGAAGGCGGCAAAAGTTGTTGAACTCATTAATAAAACCGGTGGCGAAAAGGTCATTGTATTTACCGAATATCGGGCAACACAATTTTACCTGCAGTGGTATCTAAAAGAAAACGGTATCACCTCAGTGCCATATCGAGGGGGATTTAATAAAGGAAAGAAAGATTGGATGAAGCAGCTGTTTGAGAATCATGCACAAGTACTGATTGCCACTGAAGCCGGCGGAGAAGGAATCAATCTCCAATTCTGCAACCACCTGATCAATTATGATCTTCCATGGAACCCAATGCGTCTGGAGCAGCGTATTGGTAGAATTCACCGATACGGGCAAAAAAGAGATGTGCATATATATAATGTGGCTGTCCGCGATACAGTTGAAGAGCATATTATGACATTACTGTACGAAAAGATAAATCTATTTGAACAGGTTATCGGTAACTTAGACAGCATTCTTGCTGAACTGAATATTAGTGATATCGAATCTGAAATCCAGTCTATTTTCTCCGAATCGGCATCAGCCGGAGAAGCAAAAATAAAACTGAACAACTTGTCCTCTGTCATTAAAATGACACATGATGAAACAATGCAGGAGGAACAGCACTATGGCAATTAAAGATTTACACCATTTTCTTGAGTCGTATTTCTCAGCACATCATTGCGACATTTTGCACAATGAGGGAGGTATGCTTACCGTTCAACTGACTGAAGAAATGGACCGTGCGTTGATGAACCGGCCTTTTTACTGGCATTATATCAAAAAAATGGGTTATCCGGGTGATCCAAAGCAGCTAACACTGATTACAGACCCGGAAAAACGAGACGGCAAGCATGAATGGATTCATTTTGGTAGTCCGCGGTTGCATCAAATCCTTAATCATTTAAAAGATAACGAAAAGTATACGAAACTGTTTGAGCGTATTGACACAAATCAAAAAACAGCTTTATTCCCCTGGCTAATTACTAACATTAAAATCAGTTATCAAGGAAAACAAAAAATGGATGAAATGATTTCAATTGGGCTCCATCTTGTGAATGGGTCCATGAAAGTAAACATGATGGAAGAATTACAGGACAAATCAATGCAAATGTCCATTTCCGATTATTGCTATACCATTGCACCAATCATAAAATTACCAAGTGGTTTTAAACGTATCGAAAACGTGCTGGAAGATTATGTTCAGAACCAGCCACACGACTGGGCGGAATCATCTTTGAAAACAATGGAAGAGGAAATCAATTTACTGCGGCATTTTTACAAAGGGGAACATGATGGAAGCGAAATTGAAAAGGAAGTTAAAGAAATAAAAGAACGTTATTTCCCGTACATTCATTTTGAAGTGATTAATGGAGGTATATTTTACCTAACCGAAAACACAGCTTGAAATAATCTAAAAACAGGCTCCTTTTTCGACAGGAGCCTGTTAGTCTGCTTTATTTAAAAATAATTTCCATGCAAATGGCAATAATCCGAGCCAACGGTTTGTGCAAACGGGCTGAGCGGTATAATCCGGTTTTTGTGACCTCTTTTCATCCGGTGACCTATCAATAAATTTTGTGAATTGTTGCGTCATGTATTTCACATATTCATTTACAGACATGACAAAACACCCTCTTTCATTTGAATGGTGGTGTCATTATTATTAACTGCTATTTTCACATTTATACACAGCTACGATTACCGTAACTGGGATGATATTTCTTCTGTAATATTCTGTGCCGTTTTGCCATCGGTTAAAATAGTCACGTCTGCTGCCGCTATATATAATTCTTTCCGGCGGTTATATAAACGGACTCTTTCCGCGTAATTTGTTCCCCACAGTGGCCTGTTAGGGTCATTTCCCAATCGAGAGGCAATCTCATTCATGGATGCATTCAAATGAAAAATGATGCCATTACCGTTCATGAAGGCTATATTTTGCTCCTGTTCGACAATACCTCCGCCGGTTGAAACGATGTGATTATTGTCAGGTATGCGCTTTAGCATTTCCGTTTCATACGTACGGAAAGCCTTCTCCCCTTTATCTCGAAATATTGCTGAGATTGGTCCGTATTCACTCTCAACCATTTGATCGGTATCCAAAAAAGGAATACCCAGCTGCTCACCCAACATCTTTCCGACTGTACTTTTTCCACTTCCCATAAACCCAATTAAATAAATCGTTTTCATAATCTTCCCCTACCTTTAAAAATTTTTCAAATAAAATGATAAAAAAAGAAGGATTTACGCAAACCATGTCGAATATAGTGTCTAAGAAAGGAGGTGAGATAGTCGTTGGACACAGCTCTCAAATTCTCAGAACAGCTTCTCCGGGATGCTGTCAGCTCTAAAGCTTCGGATATTCATTTCTTCCCGTTTACAGATCATGCATCTATCCATTTTCGGGTGCTTGGGGCGCGCATTCACCATAAAACAATTCCCATCAGTCAATACCAGTTACTGCTTACTTACTATAAGTTTACATCAGGAATGGATATAGGTGAAGTCCGCAAACCACAAAATGGGACAATTATTCATGAACTATCGAATAGCCGCTGCGCACTTCGTTTATCGACGCTCCCGGTAAACGACACGGAAAGCCTTGCCGTTCGGATCCTCCCACAGGAACATAACCTTTCACTTGAGGAACTTTTTCTTTTTCCAAGTCAATTACAAAAACTGAAAAGCTGGGTAAGAAACCGCAACGGAATCATATTGTTCACAGGTCCTACAGGTGATGTTATGTAAATACAACCTTTATAAAGCTTGATATGTCGCTTTTTTCACCCATTTTTCAATTTTATTCTTTCAGCTAATTATTCCTTCTTTTTTTATTATCTAAAGCCGTTCATAAATTCATGAATACTCCCCAAATAAAAAACAAACATATGTGACTGATCATTTTTCGATTACTTATCATAATCATAAGAAAGTCACCCGAATAACACAAAAATCCGCAACGCTTATCTTTGTGAATGTTTGTTTCTTTGCAACCCGTTGTGTCTTTAGCCGGACTACATGCTGAAGTACCACAAGATTAGCATAGATGTTTTTGAGTTTGATTATAAGGGCCATTTAGC
Organism: Lentibacillus cibarius; assembly: GCF_005887555.1. Classification (NCBI taxonomy): domain Bacteria; kingdom Bacillati; phylum Bacillota; class Bacilli; order Caryophanales; family Bacillaceae; genus Lentibacillus; species Lentibacillus cibarius. Next base: position 142,227 of record NZ_VCIA01000001.1, read on the forward strand.
TGTTAAAACATCCAGCATATTTATAGACCGTTTTCATTTAAATAACAGTAGGGTGGCTATCCACCAATTTGAATCTAAAGGAAAGTTTCTTAGCACAGAAATTACTTTGTACCAATCCTTTTAACATTGGCTTATTTTAAGTTGTACAAAACCTTACAAAATGCTTTATTCCTGCAATTTTAGCATCTTTTTTCAAAATTACAGGATATGAAAAAGTACACTTTTGTAATTTTAAAGTGACCATTCTTGAGCAACTACGGTGTCGTTAAATATGTTCCATTGATTTTCATCAGTGTTAAAGAGAAAATATGTTTTTAAGGTTCACTTTACCGAATCCATTTCTAAATAAAACCATCCTAAATTTCCCAAAGGTGTACAGTAGTACGGATTCTGTACTATTGCTTTAGCCGGTTTTAATTCACTTCAAAAATGTTGGCACATCCGAACTTGGCAAAAAATAAATTTCACTCACTTTTAAGGTTTATCAAAATTTCGGGGGTGTTCTGGGGGTGCTTTGGGGGTGAATTAAAATATTATTAACCCTTAGCACACCATGTTGTCAGCGGTTGTTGAACTGTATTTGTATTAGGTCTTAAACTTTGTTAAACGAAAATAAAGGGTCATGCACTACCTATCCAAATTAAATCACTAGAACAACCATACTTATAACGATCGCTTGTACCTATGATTCCGAGGAATAAAGATAGTAGGTTTCAGTACTTCATGGGGATTCTTTCATGTTTTTATAATCGTCTTTATGAATTACTACCCGGCAAAAGTTAGCCTTTTAAGCCCCTCCATCCGCACAGCCAGCGTACCACGGACAATCACTTCTAAGTTCTGCTGGCGGGACCCGCCCCCCTCGGTGCACCATTGGCTGGTTGTTCGAAGAGGTCAAATAGTTGATCTCCGGCCGTATTTGTATCAATAGTGACTTTTCGCCTTAAGTGGCCCTCTTCATTTATTTTGCTTAGCAAGTTCTGTAATGTAATCAAAAAAAGTATTCCGATCCACTTCATACACTAATTCTACTTCTCTTCCATTCTCAGAGAGTTCAGTTCTTCCTTGACTTCCGTGAATCACCACGTTATTTCGGGTTCCTATCTCCACATTAATCCAGCCAAAAATCTGAAATAATCCACAAATATTTTCACGCTATTTCAAATTTGCACATTATCCCATTTTCTTCTTCAAATTATTCCAGATGGTACGTGTTAGAATGTGGCCCCTTCTCTTCAAAAAGGGACCACATATGGTTTATAATCAGCTGTATTAATATGGACTTTATAGACTTCTGTTTTCCGTAAATTAAAGGCTACGCCATCAAGTTCGATTGTCCAGTTTCTATATGCATCCGTATCTGAAATGACTACAACTTGATAATATTGATTATTGATGCGTAGTTCCATCGAGTCGCCTGAAAATACCTGGTAGGCAGTCTGTCTAATCCAGATGACCCATCCAAAGGCGCTATCAAACATCATAATACTGCGTTTCATAAGCCACTCTCCTCGGCGGACAAACGGACGACTTCCCCGTCAATTTTATCCTTCTTCATTTAATAGCCCAATAGAAGGCAGTTTGTCGCCAGTGTGTTTATGAGGCGTGGCCAACCTTGAGAATGTAATGCTATCGCCTCAAGGGCCGAGTCAGCAAAGATGGGCTTTTTCGCTCCGGCTTCTTTGAGGTGATACGATACATACTGTAAGACCTCTTCTTTGCTTAATGTCCCCATTTGATATCGCATGATTAGTCGCTGCGCTAACGGCGGTTTTGATTCAACTTTAGCCGTGTTCGTAAATGCGGTAATCCTGAAAGAATAAGTAAAAACGGATTCGATGCTTCAATCCGAAAATTAAACAAAACGCTGAGGTCATTGAGAAAGGCGTCTTTCTCCATATGCATTTCATCAAGAATGAACACGGTGTTATGTGTCAATCTTGAACATCCGTTCAATTCCACTTTGAATTTGTCGGAATAAGTCTACTTTACGAAATTTGGGCTCCTCACCCAATCCATAAGCCAATCCTCGGTAAAAATCCATGACACTTCCCGTTGCATAGAGGGAAATAAATGACGTGATACAAAGATGGATTTAAAGACGCTTGAAAGGCTCTTAAAGCGAATGTCTTGCCTGCGCCAGGTTCACCCACCAATAACCCCATACCTCTGATCTTTTTTAGGTAATCCAAACGTGCAAGGGTTTCTTGATAAGACGAAGAAGCGAAAGCTTCCGACGAACTAATCTCTTTTGTAAAGGGCTCATGAGCCAATGAATAAAATGACTTATACACTTAATTCACCATCCCTGCCTTCTGCCATCTTAGAGAAAGACATGGACGAGCGATTTCGCTTGATGTGGGCATTATCCTTCAACGCGACTGGATGGATTTCGGCCTCCATATTCCCATCTTCATAGAAATGAACATGGGCGATAGCCCATGCTATAAAAACTCTGAACTTTATCTCTAAAAGAGATAAGCGGAGGATTAGAAATCTGTGTGATATACGTTTGATTATCATGAAATCACCGTTTATCCATAAGATATCGTTACATTAAAATATACATATTAGGGAATTATATATATTGGTCAAGTTTTACAATCCGCTAAATTGCCATGAGGGAAGGATGTTTAATATGTCTGAAAGAATTTTTATCAGCCCCGCGAAGTATGTACAAGGGAAAAATGCAATCGAGAAAATCGGGGGCTACCTGAAGGATATTGGAAGTCAAACGGTTGTTATTGCTGATGAAACCGTATGGGATATTGCTGGACATAAAGTTGTAGATGCACTGAAAAAGAAAAACATAGCCTCAGAAGAAATTCTGTTTAATGGTGAAGCTTCAAATGAAGAAATTAAGCGGATTTCTAAAGAAGCCAAGGGTGCAGGGGCTACGATTGTTGTTGGTGTTGGAGGAGGAAAAACATTAGATACATCAAAAGCGATAGCAGACGAGCTGGACGCTTATACCGTTATTGTACCAACTGCTGCGTCTGCTGATGCCCCAACAAGTGCATTGTCGGTGGTTTATTCGGACGAAGGTGTTTTTGAATCATATCGTTTTTATAACCATAATCCAAATTTGATTCTTTTGGATTCACATGTTATTTCAGAAGCACCTCCACGTCTGTTGACATCGGGTATAGCAGACGCAATGGCCACATGGATTGAAGCAAGAGCAGTAATTAATTTTGGTGGAAGTAACCAGGCAGGAGGAACAACTACTATAGCTGCTAAGGCGATTGCTGAAAAATGTGAAGAAACCTTATTTAGATATGGTCATTTGGCATATGAATCCGCAAAAGCGAAAGTCGTAACCCCGGCACTTGAGGAGATTATTGAGGCAAATACGCTCCTTAGTGGTTTAGGCTTTGAAAGTGGTGGATTGGCTGCGGCTCATGCTATTCATAATGGATTCACAGCACTTGATGGCGAAATTCATCACTTAACACACGGTGAAAAAGTAGCTTTTGGTACATTGGCCCAATTAGCACTGGAAAAACATTCACTCGAAGAAATGGAAAGATATATCGGATTTTATATCAGCCTGGATCTGCCGGTTACACTGGAAGATATCAAGCTGAAAGATGCCACAAGGGAAGATATTATGAAGGTAGCTGAGGCTGCGATAGTTGACGGCGAAACGATTCACAATGGATTTAACGTCACAGCTGACGAAGTTGCGGACGCAATCTTTGCCGCTGATCAGTATTCAAAGGCATATAAAAAGAAATATAAGTGATGAATTAAAAATGAATGGAAGGGAGAGTTCCCTTCCAATTCATCCAATAGATGAGACAGAACTAAGCAATCGAGCATAAAATCCGGTCACAGACTCGAAAAGCGTCCAGACCCGTGATTGCATTTATTTGTTCAACCCAAGCACCATGCTTTACACCACCCCATCGGGAAGACCGATTCCTCACTCTATGACTTTCTTGGGTTTTTTTCCAGTGCATATCTTACTTTATGATTTTCTTTAATCCTACTACCATTAATATTCAACTCTGCAAGCTTTTCACAAACTCCAACACCACATTATTAAAACCCTCTGCTTCATCTTTTATCACGTTATGACTGCTGTTTTCGAATATAACCAATTGACTATCCGGTAATTTTTCAGCTATTAACTCGTTCTCATTTACGGGTGTAATCCAATCATGCCTTCCTGCAATGACCAGTGTCGGAACTTGAATATCGTGTAGCTCGTCAGTCACATCAAATTCTCTCAAAAATCCGCCGAACCCTTCATTCAGTGCCTCATATGACCGGAATGTTTCCGGCCTTGGTTCCGGGCTTTCGGAAGATTTATCGGCCACGGAATATAATGGGGCCATTATCTCGTAATACTTCGCCAGCTGTTCATCTGATGTAAAAGCACCTTCCCACAAAACATCCGCTATTTCCTGTTGTTCTTTCGTTCCATTTCTAGCCACAAAGGACTTTGCCTTTTCAATAAATCGATAGCTCGGCGATGTTGTAACAAGCAACATCCCGACCAGATTTTCTCGATACCTTGCAGCATAACGCATTGCCGTCATCCCGCCATATGAGTGGCCAAGCAGTAAAATTTTCCCCAAACCAAGATACTTTCGCAATGCTTCAATATCTTCTACATTATTTTCAATTGTGTACATTGATTGTGGCTCTTTTTCCGAAAAACCACTGCCACGATTATCGATGTACACCAGCTGCATTCCGGTTGTCAATTTATTTAAATATGGTTTGAAATTCACATGTGTTCCACCAGGTCCGCCATGCAGGATGAAGCAAACAGGCTTTTCCTCCAGTACATCTTTATTGACTCTGTAACCAGCACCATCAATATCAAAAAACAGCTTTATGCCATTCACCTGCGCAAACATGTTATCGAACTCCCTTTAATTTTTTTGAGGAAAGATATAGACTATAAGCAGCACAACGCCTAATGTCAGTGCCACCAGTGTTATTAAAATAAGCCATGGCCACATATTCAAATTCATAAATCCAAAGAGGAACAATATGAATATTATGCTGACAATCCCAAGAAACTTAAGATCCTTTGATGCAACAGATTTAAACTGAAAGACATCTCCTTTTTCATAGTCCGGCTTGGAACTTAAGCTGCCAATTACTGTTCCGGCAATAGAGAAGATGATACCAAAAATGACAGGGTCCAGCGATGTTTGCATCAGCACTGCAATGATGGTAGTCAAACCACCCAGGATGATTCCCGCCATAGCACCTGTAGCGTTCGCACGTCTCCAGTACAGACCGAATAATATAGGCGCAAAAGTTCCCCCCGCAAATACACCTAATGTAGTCAATATTAATTCCATGATGGACGGTGTTAAAATGGCAGCCAATGTACCCAGTAAACCAATAATCACGATTGTCCATCTTGTAACAAGTATACTGCCTCTTTCATGGATAACTTTGCCACGGGCTTTCCGCTGCCGTTCATATAAGTCCCTGGATACATGAATACCTGCTCCTAGCAAATTAGAGTCAACCGTAGACATACATGCACCCAAAATTCCGGTTACCACAATCATACCCATAAACGGATTGATGACTTCCATCGCCATCATGGGAAAGATAGTTTCGGGGTTACCAATTTCAGGAATCACATTTTTTCCAATAATGCCTACGAGTGCAAGTGCAAAGGCGGAGAATAAACCTACAAACAATACCATAATCAGGCTAACCCGTTGAATGCTTTGTTCACTTTTAGCAGCGTACACCCGTTGAATTTGGGTCTGTGAAATGGTATTCAGCGGCATAAACGTAATGACCCAGGCCAATACCATAATGAATGTTACCCCTTCAGTAAAGCTTAAAAAGTCGTTTCCTACCGTTTGTGACAATACTTCTGTAAATTCGAATGAAGATGAAATAATGCCACTGTCAGGCACCAAAGAGGACATTCCGAGCGCAACAACAAGAATTAGCCCAACAATCATAATGATGGACTGTATCCAATCAGTCAGTGCTACACCCATTAATCCACCAAGTGTTGTGTATGCAATCGTCACTATAGCTGTTATCAATATCGCTACAGTGGTATTCAACCCCAGATTGCATGCAGGATGACTCCTACGCCAAGAATACTGCCTCCTGCTCCACCTATCAGTGAAAAAAGGGAAAAGGCAGTTGTCAATAATGCAACTGGCCTGGAGTAACGTAATTCCATTAAATCGGGCAAGGTAAATACATTGTGAGTTTGAGCTATGCGGCGTATTTTCCCGGAAATGAAGAAAAGGAGAAAATAGGATGATCCGGCTGCAATCAGCATCCACATGATTGAAAATCCACCATCGTACACCATACCGCTAAATCCCATGTAAGTGTTTGCACCCACTACTGTCGAAAAAATGGTTGCGAAGAGTATACCGCTATTCATTTTATTCGATGCTACATAAAAATCTGACCTTGTTTCCTGCCGTTTCGATACAATAATCCCCATAACCACCATCGCTACCAGATAAACTGCGGGAATAATGTAAAGTGTCGAATTCATTGTGGACTGCCTCCTTCTGAAAAGTACCATTGTTAAACTAATTTATAAAATTACATTTAACTCTAAATAATTTTTTAATTCAGGTCAATAGAATTAACTAAATTTTTCAATTAATCAAGAAGGTAGTTTAACCCCCTTCATTTGACAGAGTTCGGCTGACAGTGCTTTAATGGGAATCAAAGTCAGTGACAAATAATTTATAAGACTTTCAAAATTAAATAGCGTGATACGGTTACGGTATGTGGACCGTGCTCCTATCAGAACCATCATGGGTAAGCATACGTTCTCCCTTCCATACCCCCAGTGCCACTTACTATTGGTACCCTTTGGCAGTAAGGCCTTGACTTAGCTTGCAGACTAGCCCAGGTACACCAAGTCTCCTATGGAGTTCGTGTCCTAAAGGCAGAGGTTTACCGCTGACTTCCTTGAGATTCTGGTTAACCAGGCACCCTTGTCATAAGCTAATCGCTACTACCGCCTTCACGATTCGGACTCGAACCCTAAAGAATGTGTGCATACCTGGCACACGAACAGTGACCACAGCATAATGTTGTGGTCACCAGATCGCGCCATATAAAGGTTGTAGAAAAGGATTTATATTATGCCGCCCATTAGACGACTACTTTTCTTCTCGCTTTCTATTAACAAAAAACCTTAAATTTGACAATCACCGTGCCTATCCTAAAATCCTAATTCACACTTTTATGAAACATCTTCAGTCTCAAAATTCATTCCTTCAAATTAAGGTATAAAGCTACAATGTTTCTACCAACAGACTAGCAATAACAACCGATCCTACTGTTACAGAAGTGAACCCACCAATAAGCATTGGGGTTAATATATCATTTAGAATTTTTTCCCTTTCCTCTTTGTTTCTCCCAATACTACGACTGATTTCATTTGAAATTAAATAATCACCAGGAAATCCATACATTGCTGTTAGAGTTACAGATATTCCCTTTAAAGGGTCCCATTTAAAAATCTTAGAGCCAATAAAGCCGCCAATAGAAAGTCCTAATGTGCCTATAACAATAATTGCAGCAACAGCTGGAAGAATATTTAAAATATCGGAGAACGATAAACCAACTAACCCACTTAAAACAATTACGATAAGCCCTACCATTGCAACTGTAAATCCATTTGCACGTTCCAATACATTTTTTGGATAAAAGCCGATATAGGAACCAAATATACCAATTACTAAACCATAAAGGCTATAGTTAATCCCGGTGAGGCTATCCAACCCAACTGAAATAGCTCCACCTATAAATATCATGAAAAGTAAAATAAAGTTACTATTTAAATATTTTTCTGGGATAAGCATTTTTTTCTCAGGCTCTTCTTCTAATACATTTTTTGATATCCCGGTATTGCCTTCAGTGGTTACAGCTGTTTGATAATTACCTTCGTCCATATAACGACGAATTTTTAAACCATAACGGTGTAGTAATAGTGAAGTCAATGGCATGCCTACTAAACCTTGTATAGAAAGTACTATGATTGGAATCGCAACTAAGGAAGCCAGTCCAGCTGCTTGCAGTGCTTCTTCAGTCACTAGGTAAGCGATTAACCCACCTGTTAATGGACCAGCTCCCGCCACAGCAGTACCATAGTCGAAGAACAAAGGCATAACAAGTAAAATAGTGGCGACTGAAAAAACCAATCCTATTGCGGTTATAAGAACAGCCTTGTATTGTTTCTTCATAACACTTATCGGTATTAATGTACCCATATGCACTAAAATCGCTGGTTGTAAAACTGTTCCTACAACGGTAAATGTGGAAGCTTCAATAATACTTTCTGGAACAATATTAGTTTGAAAAAGAATGAGTAAGCCTAACATGACAATAAGCAGCATTGGTATCCTTGCTTTTGACTTAAGAGAAACAATTTCACCTACAGTAATTAAAGCTAAAATAACTAAGGCCGCTACGACTGGATGCATAATACAACCTTCCTTTAATTAAGAATAATTTCTTATCAATTTCTTAAAATATAAAAGGAGTAAGTACAAACTTTATCTTACTCCTTTTATAAATACCTATGTTAGATTTGGATAATAAATTGAATAAACAGTCCTAACTTAGTATTTTTTTAGGCAAGCTAGTTAAAATCCGAAGACCATTTTCTAATGCGTCCTCATCAATACCAAAACGAGGATGATGATGCGGATAGCTAAATCCTTCTTCTTCGTTGCCAGCCCCAACAGGTATAAAACACCCAGGTACTTTTTCTGAGAATGCCGAAAAGTCCTCTCCACCCATTATGGCATCGCCATATTCAACGGCATCACTTCCAAATTCCTCAACAACCGATTCTTCAACTATTTTAGTTAGTTTGTCATCATTTATGACAGAGCTATATCCATACGTATAATTGTATTCATAAGAAGCGCCATGAGCTTCTGTTATCCCTTTTACAATACGCTCTATTAATTGAACAGCTTCTTCCCTGATTTCCAGGCTATACGATCGAACGGATGCTCCAATATCTACAAATTCCGGTATAACATTTTTAGCAGTACCCGCGCTTAGTTCAGTTATAGATATGACCAATTGATCGGATGGGGATAAATTTCTGGATACAATATGTTGTAAGTTATTAATAATTTGGGCGCTAATAGCAATAGGGTCGACCGAATTTTCAGGTTGGGATGAGTGCCCGCCTTTGCCAATAACTCGTAAATCAAACATATCCGTATTAGATGTTAGGGGACCATAGGTGATGCCAATCTTCCCTTTAGGAAGCGTAGACATAAGGTGGAGACCAATAATATGGTCAATGTCATCGACGACACCCGCTTTTACCATTTCTTGAGCACCACCAGGAAGTAATTCTTCAGCATGTTGGAAAATAAACTTAATTTCACCCCTTATTTCATCCTTCCTTTGGCTCAGGATTTGAGCGGCCCCCAAAAGCATTGCAGTATGACCATCATGACCACAAGCATGCATAACTCCTGGTTTCTTTGAGGCAAATTCCAATTCTGTTTCTTCATTGATAGGAAGTGCATCCATATCGGCCCGCAAACCTAGGATTTTCCCCGATTTATTTCCGATTAATCTCGCAACCACACTAGTTTCCGTCGGGCGATAAACCTCAAGACCCTCAAATGATAAAAGTTTGTCATAAACAAACTGCGACGTTTCTTTTTCTTCAAATGACAATTCCGGATTCATGTGAAGATATCTTCTCCACTCGATAACGTTTTCCTTTACTTCTGTTAATTTTTCACTACTGCTAACACTCATCTAGTAAGACCCTCCCAGATTTTATTTAATTAATTGTCATTCTCCAATAATTATTAGATATATTACTATACATTTATTTACACGTCAAACTGTTTTGAAAATTGCGAGCGTTGGTTAGCAACCTTGATTGATGGTAACTACACGATTTTTCTTTTTAATCTCGACTACACAGCGTTATAAACAATACACTATACAACCAATCAATAAGAAACATTGAAGCAGAGTAATTTGATAATCGCGTGAGTTAGGAGCTAAAGAACCCGTCATCATGGTGGATCACTATCTTTTATAACAATCGACGTAATCTGGTGTTGGAAGAGTTAGCTGACAAGGGTCGGGACAATCAAGATTAGGTATTCCGTGATTTCTTCAACCATCCAGCGGGCACTAGGTCCCTACTTATGTTGAATGGAAAGCACCCAATGTCATGCTCACACTGAGTGCGTGCTAATCGTGTGAAGTGTGTTCACAGTGAGCTGCTTATATTTAAGAGATGTTGTCCAATATCTATTTGATTTCTACGGCACTTTCTCTTATAATAAGAACAAAAGTTCTGATAGGTGATTCCATGAATGTAATGGAGAAATACATCGCACTCCCGATTGCACTCAAAGTGTTCCGGCATGACTATAAAGAGTTCGCTAAATTCAAGACGGCTAATGTTTATCTTAATAAAATAGACGCTGTCATCGAGCACATGCGGAATGACTATTTTGGGATTAAAAAGCAATTAATCACAATATATCACACTGAAATAAGGTACATCGGCAAAACCAGCGATGTGGTAAAATATAGATGGCGAAAAGGGAATGAATGCGGTGTGACTGAATACACTTCGGAGCAATTGAAAGATATGACAAGCGAGGTTATGCAGAACTATCTGATAAATACGCAATCTGATATTAAGGAACGACCATGGTATTAAGTCTGTGTACGCTTTTTGTTTAACCATCTAATATAAATGTATAACAATGTTTCCTCAGAATAAGAAGGAGGCGAACAATTCCCCCCTCATTAAGCCACTCGCTTTTAAAGGCTCTTTATCATTTATGAAAACTTGTTTACATCATGCCGCCCCTTTAACCTTTGATTATTTTAAATTGTACAAAACATTACAAAATGCTTCATGCCAGTAGTTTTAGCATCTTCTTCCCCAATATCATAATATAAAAAAATACACTTTTATAAGAAAATAGTGACCATTTTTGAGCAACTGTGATGTCGTTAAATTTTATAGCCAATTAAATGGGCGACTGCTGCACTATTCGGCAATCGTTTGCCTGCTCTCTTTCCGAGCGTCGTATTCGCTTTCCATTCAATTCTTTTGTATTTTAGGGTGATTGCTTAACCTCCCGAATGAATTTCTAAGAAGATTATCGCATGGACTACCACAGCTACCACGTGTATTTTATTTGACGCTAACTAATCAACGTTAAGGGCGGTTACTCTAATTCAAACAAATTTCTAATTTGTAATTTAGCATATTCTTTTATTACGTCAAACAGTACGGACCCAACCCTTTACCCTTAATCACCTTTAAAGTATTTATAATTTATATTCGCTTTAAATTTATGTACCAAGTAATCGCTTAATTTTTTCTTGCAAGGCAGCAAATTTATGTTAAACAGACTCATTATTGTTGGGATTACCACTAAGCAAATAATAATAATTTTACTAAGCATTGGGTATTCATTTTTAATCTTATCAAAATTAGACAGATAGATAGATAAACCTATTATGATGGATAGGAAAACGAATATTATATTAGATGTTATTTTTGCTCTTTTCTTTGCAAGTGAATTTACCCTGTTTTCTTGTAATTCAGTTGTTGTTGCCATTTGCTCTTTCGAATCCCTTAATTGCCTCTTTAAGTCATTAATTTCCTGTTCTTTACATTTACTTAATTCGTCTAATTTCTTTTGCTCTCTCCTTGCTTTTTCGTTTAAAATATCTGAAATGGTTCCAGTGGATATAATATCTTCATCACCCATTGTAATATCCATAACCAATTCCCTTGCAGCTTGTGAGTAATGAAGAAACACAAAACTCTCATCAGATATTTGATGTGTACGAGTATAAATATTAATTACTTCCAAATATCTGCTCCACACATGTTCTGGTGGTTGTGTGGCAGCAAATGTTTCTGCGATAAGTTTCTTTCTCGGTAAATCTGGAGCTTCAGATGGACTTTTTAACCACATTATATTCGTAAGAATAGAATCGTGTAAGACAGGGGGTATTTTTTTGGGATCCTCCTCATCAAAAAAATGTTCCTTTACATTTCGGGCCAATGCAAAATTGTTTGTAACAAATATTGCCCCACTTTTCTCGATATGTCGAGGTTGAACTCCTTTTCTTAAACGCATAATTGCAGCAACGGAGTGTACGTCCCTTTCTCTAGCAACTTCATTTCGATACGTCATATTTTTTTCTAAACGTTCGTGTAATTCTTCGTGTGAAATTACATGGGAATAATTATCGTAATCAACCCATTCAATTACTTTAATACGAAATTTTTCCTTAAGTTCATTTTCAATACCGTAAATAATTCTATCAATGTCAATGGAACTATACCCCTTGTCCAGAAAGTTATTTATTGTTCCATGAGGATCATGAACTTTTTTAGTTAAATTATTCTTACAAAACTCTAAAATCCCTATCATTTCCTCTATATTATGTCTGAACACCCTAAGTATAGCATTATTAGACCGTAACATATTAATAAGTTCTAAACATGGCTCTTGTTGAGCCTTTCCGGCATATCCTAAAGCATAAATAAGAAATGTTGAATCAAAAAACACCTCAGTACCTTTAAATTTCATATTTAATGTTGCGATATCTTCTTTGTAAAAAAGGGCGTTGGTCAACATGGTTCCTTTTACTATATCAATTATATATTCAAATGAAACCGAATGTGATTCATGGGCATTCTTTATAAAATCAGAAATAATGTACATTTCTTGCCCTTCCTTTTTATCATCTGTACTAATTGCTGGCGGGATTGAGGAAGGGTTCAAAGATGAGCCTAATAGAACTAATTGATGTTTTTCCAGAAATGCTTCTAAAGCCTTTTCGGTTTCACTAATACTTATTTTTTTATTGTATTTTTCGTTGGCATAGTTAATGATATCTTGTATAAGTTTTTCATGTTTCCCCATCATTTTTTGTTTTATTTCTTGAAAATTTGAATCCTTAAGTTCATCGTAATTAGGTATTAATATATTCCCATTTTTGATAACTCAACTTTCGCAGGTTAAAACAGGCAGGTATGCCTTGATATAATTGGGCAGGCCCGCTAGCCATTGTTGTAGTTGACTTTTGATAAGTTGTTTCATTTTCTTATTACTTTTGGACAGCGTATCTTCAAGAAGCCCAATTAACTGTTGCAGGGCAACAGCCCAATCGAGGTCATGGACTTCTTCACATAATTCATAAAACATGCCACCCAAGGTTCGGTCATCTGTGCTGCAGCGATTCTGCCACGAAAGCACTATATACCTTGCAAACACAATTGTTGTGTGACTGATAAGAGCGTCATAAGAACGGCTTTGGAATTCTTTTTGAAGTTTTAAAAGGGATTTTGTTGTTTTGAAGAACACTTCAATATCCCAACGCATGCCGTAAATTCGGATGATTTCCTGATCACTCAAGGTGCAATCCGTGCTCAGGATCGCAAGCCAGTCACTTTTCTTATTTCGATTACGGACGAAAACGACTTTGACAGGCACACCATTCGCCTGTGTCGTATGAATGGAACGCAGGATACGCTTGTTATCAGCGCTTGGCTTAGCCAAGCGATACAATTGATCCAGGCTGACGCGCTTGCCATCTACAATGTAACGCTGCTTTAATTTTTTGACCATGCCAATCACATCCAACCCCTGATCTGTCAGATTCTTAATAAGGGGCTGCTGAGTGAACCATGAATCCATCAGCACATAAGATGCATCAATGCCAGCTTTCATTGCCCCTGCAATCATCCCCGGAATTTGTTCCGGTGCTGTTTGCAGAGCTTCTTTCCGACGTTTGTAACCGGAACTCCGTTTATCAACGTTTTCAGATATACCGTTGATTTGGCTTTTTTTCGAACTCAATAACGAAAAATCAACAGGCAGAAATGTCGAGCCATCAGACCAGCCCAGGGTCAACATGCGGAATCCTTTATAGAAGCGCATTTTTTGCGAGGCATGATCAAAGCAGCGAGCTAAAAGCTCGACGTCTTTACTTCGGTTACGATCATAGGATGAATCGTCCAATATAAATACTTTGGGACGGTCATGTCGGGTTAGCTTTGACACCTTCACAATCGTTTGAGAAGCCAGTGAAAGCAGAAAACGACGCCAGTTAAATGTCGATTGATTGAGAAATCGATAAACGGTATCCTTGGCCGGTATATCCCCGGATTGTTTGCTTTCAAGCGCTCGAAACCAATTTTTGTTTTCAAAGATTAAACAAAAAATGAGCTGGAAAATATAAGCACATGAAAAACCAAACGATTTCGTGATACCTGCGTTCCGCAGGTGTCTGAACACATTCAATTCTTTAAACGTTGCTTTTATTTCTTTTGGGAGTTGATTATTTGGGTTGTTTTTAGCTATCATAGCAGTAGGCACCTCTTCTGTTTTGGTAGTGATTCTGGTTAAATCAACTATACCAAACGTTGAGGTGTTTTTTCATGTATAAACATCATTGTCAATCATGATATGTCAGAGGCTACAAGTTCCTCTATGTCCTGAGTTTACTGCGATTTTATTGGTGCGAAAGTTGAGTGATAATATATCTTTGTGGCAACAATTTTCTTTTAAGAATTGTATTAATCACACTAATCGGTAACTCAATTTTAAAATGCTCTATTATTTTGGCTTTTAATTCATTCGAGGATATGGTTTCTACTCCCGAACGTAATAAAGCCTCTTTTACAAATGGAACAAAATGGTCAAATTGATCAAGATTGTTACTATCATTTACATTCATTATTGCAAAAGAGACTAGCTGTTTTTCCTCCATAACATCCTCCATATAATGTACTAACTTGGCTTCTTTATAATCAAAAAAATAGAAATGAAGTGAGTCATCAGCCCATTGAGTATTGTTTTTAACATATTCAGCTTGATCTAATATTTTTAGATGAGATGCAACAACTTCACGGTCTAAATTAGACTGAAATTTTAAGTTCTTTTCGACCATTGTTATTTACAAATTAATTAACTTAGTAAATCAAGAGGTTACATATGAATAGTCTCCCCTTTCAATCCCCCTGTGTTGCAGGGGGATTTTTTATGACTCTGACTTATAGAGATATTGATCAAGCATCTTAAGATTTGTTTCCACACGGATAGTAGCAGTTGACAGCTGACATAAAGAATGATAATTTATATTTACCAGCTCATCTACCAGGTTGTAGAAGGAGACTCCGGTTTTCGCATCGCGATTACCGGTTTTTATTTTTTAGTTAATTCCAGAGTAGCAATATATTCTTGATACTTTTTGTCAAAAGTATATTTTTTATTCACATAAAATGTTGGAAATGCAGTAATTAAGTAATAATCTCTTAATACTCCTTTTCTATACCGTTCTTCTAACACCAAAGTATAATCTGCTCCTTGATGCTTAAACCTTATATAAATTTTTTTATTAAGCCTTTTCCCTTCAATATCTTCTTTCCACAGCATTATATTTTCATCATCTTTATTGGCTAGATTAAGTATCTCATTTACCCACGGAAGCCTTACCCCTCTGTATAAGCAAATGTTTCTTTTTTGGCCATTGGTTAATTCAACTGATTCGTTTGAATTCAAACAATTTACTGCCGGGCAAAATGTGCCTGATGAACAGTTGTTGCATGGCAATATATTAAACTTTTCATTTTCATGTAGACTAATCAAATGCCAAAATAACTCGTTTTTGTGATAGATCCATTTATTGCAGTCAACATAGATATAATTACCAAAAAGCTTATTCCTTTTTTGTTGATTCATTATATTATCCTTAAAGAATCTATAAAGTAACTCAACATTTTCTTTAAAGGTAAAGGATGGATTCAAAATTATTGGATTAGGCAATTTTTCCGAAAACATATGGGTCTGCTACACCATCCTTGGCATCCAATTGAACAAATTGAATTTTTCTTCTCTTACTGGAGTATTTTCATTTAAGTTTCTATCTGTCCATTTTATAATATTGCTTATTAGTGCTTGTTTTCCTTTGTTTTTCCCCGACAAGTAAAATCCTCTATGATAGTATGATAGTGCTCCGATAAAAAGATCGCACAGTTGCATTATTTCAGATTCGTGTGAGTGGATCTGATTAATATCTTTTATGACCTCTTGGCTGAAATCATATTTACTGTTACTTAGCACTTCATGCAGTTTGTTTACTTTTTTTCCACCGTTTGTATCCTTAATGTCTATAAACACTCTATAATTCTCCTCAGGAAAAATAATTGGGTCTAATAAATAATAGTACATTTTATAGTACCACTGATCGTAAGTATTCCCGTATCTTTCATGGTCCAATTGGTTTTTACCTTTCATAATGATGCCTCTAAAGCTCAAATATTGATTATTAAAGAAGTATTCAACAAGTTCATTGTAAAAGTTTAACTTTGATTGTGATACTTTCGTCCATTTAATTTCGAACCATGAACTTAAATCATGTTTTTCCTTTATTTTTCTGATATCAGCAAAGACTGCTTGTTTAGTTAATTCTGGAACTAAAATACCACCAAGAACCATAACATTTGAAAGATCGTTTTCTAAGTGACAACTTTCATCACAATATATGTATATCATTAATACACCTCACTAAAATGCCTTAGTTAAATTCGACTTATTTAGCTATTATTATATCATATCACTAATTTATCCACAATGAACGCCCGACTTATCCACAGTTTTAAATTTATTATAAAATAATCTTTGTAAACAGAATTAAAGGAGGGAAGCAGCAAGCCCCCACCCTGTATACGTTTCGTACATTTCTAAATCAACATCAAACTCATGAATAAGTTGCGTCATAAAAAAGCCCTCCTGAAACATTGTGCTTAAACATTAGCAAACAGTTTCGGTGGAGGAAAGACTAAAATCTACGAGAATTTGATTAAATAGGGGACTCTTTTGATGAAATAACTGCCGGTTCACACTATTTTCTTATAAAATTCGGTTATTTCAGTATCCCCTTCTTTGTTCTTTCAAGTTCTTGCTTCCAAGTTGTGTTTAGAAAAAATAAATGACTTCCTCACGGAAGTCAAATATCAATCCTTAAGCATTTGCTATAATTTCTTTTGGCAAGTCTTGAAGCACATTTGAAAGTTCGTTTGCAACATACCACATTAAAACGGGGGGGATTGCATTACCCAATGCCTTATATTGTGTTCCTTCAGCACCCGTAAGTGTGAATGTATCCGGAAATGACTGAATCCTCGCAACCTCACGTGGTGTGAATCTTCTATAACGGTTATTTATTTTTAATACCGGGTCTGTGCTTCGACAAGTAGGTAATGCGGTTCCGCCGCTATTATCCAAAGCAATAGCAAAACACTTACAAAAGGTTTCAGTCTTTTCCAGATGACTTTATTTTCAACGGAAATCGTAGTTAAGACTTACTTTTGCTAAATGTGCACCCACGGTATTACAAGGTTTATTTATGTCTTGGGATCGTCCCTTATTCATTCTTTTTTTTACTTTCATCATTCCGTCTACTGCTTTTTGGCTAAAATAATATTTCTCATCTATTTCATCTTCTGAAAAAATTACGTCTTTTAACGGAACATAGGCGTTTCCTGCGAATGAATTTACTCATGAATTAAATGCAGCTATACGAAGATACCCTGGTAATCTGAACAGAACCCATCACACCAATATCTGCCAAATATGCTATAATCTAATCGGGTGATAAATATGATACAAGTAATTGGTGAAACAACCTTATATTTTAAAACGGATAAATTTTCCATGAACCTAGTTCAAACAAGATTAAATGATGCATTTGAGAAAATTGACATCATTTCTCACGACATCTATAAAGTGAAACACAAACTACATATTAAATTTATTATGAATATGCAGGAAAACCACAAATGCAAACTTCTCGATGACTACATAAGCTACGTATTACCAGAATTAAAGAGTCATTTTCCGTGGGAATTCGAATTTCAGCCTTTAATAGTTCACCAAATCACAAAGTCATACCAATCTCTTCAGCCAAAGAAGAAGCATATGACTACATTTATAAATAACAAACTGAGCAATAATGATTAACGCCCAAAGCTCCCTTTATGTCTTCGGACCAAAGAACATTTATTTGAGGCTTACTTTTTACGGACTTGATTAAAAAATAACCCAACAACTTCCAACCTTAAGTTACAGTTGATCCATTTTATCCAACATTTCAGTCTTAGTTGGATTCGTATACAACAAAGTCGTATGAATATTCGAATGACCGGCCTGATTTGCCACTTCATGAATACTCAAGCCTTTGGCAATTGCATTGGAACAAAAGAAGTGCCTCAACACATGAGGGGTGATTTTTTTGCCAACTTCTTTGGCGTATCTTTGAAATGCTGTATTAACAACAGTACGATCAAGACGCCGGTTCCGATTACTCGGAAATAAGTATTCACTATCTACTCCGTTGTTCTTTCTTTCTTTTAACCAGGACTGTAATGCAGTGCGAACCTTCTCGCTCATATAAACAATTCTTGTTTTATCCCCCTTTCCTTCTCTTACCGTAATTTCTCTCGTCACCAGATGAACATCGTGAAGATGCAAATCCAGTGCTTCCGATAGTCTTAACCCCGCATAGGCAAATATCGTAGCTAAAGCATAATAACGCATATGATTGTTATCCAAAATAACCTGACGAAACTTCTCCACATCATGATATTCTACTGTCGATAAAGAGGCATATTGTTGTTGCACTCTTTCGAAGTCTTTCTTTCCAATGACTACTTTAGTTTGCACGCGGTACTCTTCCATCAGAAATTGATTGAATTTTATTAAACCACTCAGTTTTGTGTTGATTGTTTTCGGATTTAATTTTTTAACGGTCTTCAAGAATGAAATATACTCAAGTACATTTTCTCGGTGAAGTTTTTGAAATGAAACGTCTTTTGATTCATCAAACCATTTCAAATAACCTTTGACTGACTGGAGGTATCCTTTTATGGAATTTTCCTTTAAACCTTTATTCTGTAAATAAGCATGAAAGGATTCTATCAACGTGTCCCACCTCCTTAAATTATGTTGGGTTCTCTAATTCTCTTTCCCTTCTAAATTATGTTGGATTATACACTCATAATTCTATCAGATGATAAGAAAAACACAACATAAATGACATTATGTTGTGTAACGAAAAACTTTCAATGTATCATCTGTATGTCACTTTGATTGATCGCTATTTTGCACCTTTTTTGAGCGATATTTTGCACTCACATTGTGTAAATAAAGCCTAACCTCTTTTCCTTTGATCTAGAGATTGGCTTCCTCACTTGTTTGTTCAACAATCGCGCCCGTTCGTATTATATGGTTAGTCAGTCATTGTACTGGCTGACCTATTTTAATAGGTTTTATCCTTGGGGAAGCCGGGGTAGGACGCTCGCGCCCGTGGGACACTGATCCCGTCCGTAATACTGTCCACCCCTTCCTTATAGAAACATGTTTGAGGCTGGTTGGGACATGATCCCGTATAACACACGAAGCTATGAAACTATAAGTGAAAGAGGGGCGCACCGGCGAATTTATTAAAGGAGTTGTGATTTTCATGGATCCTGTTATTGGTCTGGATATCGCTAAAGGCGAAAGCCAGGTCCAAGCCTTTTTAAAAAGGAAACAAACTTATAAGCAGAGCTTTAAATTTGCTCACGATCTACAGGGACTTCATGCTTTTTATCGATTTTATCAAGAAGTGGAACAGGTTTCTGGCCAAACACCAGCTGTAATCTTTGAATCTACTGGACACTATCATGAGCCTGTGCTTCAATTTCTTGAGAATCATGATGTAACGTATTATTTAATCAATCCGGTGGTTTCCTATGAAGCCAGAAAAACGAGTCTACGCAAAGTGAAAACGGACAAAATTGATGCTTTCCATCTAGGGGAGCTGTACTACAAAGAAGATTTGGAAGTTTTCCAGAGAAAAACAGAGCAGTATTTAAATCTGCGGCAGTTAACCAGACAACATAGTGCTTTAACAGACAGCTATGTCGAAATCAAACTTCAGTTTCAGGCTGCTCTGGATCAGATTTTCCCGGAATATCATGGTGTTTTCAGTGATCTTTATGGCAAGATGTCGCTCAACACCTTACTGCATTATCCGACTTCTGTGGATGTTCAAAAGATCTCGCAGGAAACCTTGGCCACCGAAATGCGTCAATTTGGAGCCAAACGTTCTGATGCATGGTTTAGGAACAAAGCTGCTCAATTAAAGGATGCGGCGGATCGCAATCCATTTCAACAGCCAGTCTGTCATGGTCATATTGTCAGCATACAGATGTATATTCAAATGCTCTTTCAATACCAGGAGCACCTATCTAAGTTACAAAAAGAGATAGACGCCCTGGCTGAATCCTTTTATGATTATGAATTGATCCAATCCATTCCCGGCATCGGAGGCAAGATTGCGGCAACAATCCTCTCTGAAACAGGTGGAATGAATCAGTTCGAACACCCCAAGCAACTAGCTGCCTATGCGGGTGTAGACCCTTCCGTTTTTGAATCCGGGAAGTTTAAGGCCTCCATCAACAAAATCACAAAAAGGGGGTCATCAAGATTGCGTCAGACTCTTTATACGGCTGTACAATGCGGTCTCGCCAAAAATCGGAACAAGAAGCTTATAGCCTTCTATGATCGCAAACGAAACGAGGGTAAGCCACACAAAGTCGCTGTAATCGCTTGTGCTAATAAACTAATTCATTGGATTCATGCCATGTTGAAACGGCAAGAAGTTTTTGTAGATCAATAATATAGAGTTTGATTTATTGCCAATTTTCAAAACCTTATTGGCCTCACAATAAGGCTATTTGGATTGTTTAATTTTAGTCTGACATGTTTTTTATAACTTTTTTAGACCGAATTGTTGACAGCTATTAGCTGGTATTGCTTAATACTCGAATACACATATTACACTAACCCTTATGATCATTTTTTGCCCTTTTGACAGATCGCACAACCAACCAGGTGACGAAACCAACCAAGGAGACAAAAATGATCAGCGCAACATTGGCAGTACCTATGATTTCCACTTTACCCCTCCTGTTATTGATGTCTTAAGATATGTGATTTTTCAAGAATAGTCAGCAATAGGTAAGCCTTTGAAGTTATCTCCAGCTTTTCCCCTGCTCCACACAGAGCGTGCAGGTTTCCCCGCACTCCGCGTTCCATCTACCAAAATTACTCGATTATAAGTTCCTCGTTACTTCATATTTGAGATTTTCACACGGATTCAAGCTTACACTTTTCGCGGAATCGATTGACCTTTTGAATCATTCCGCTAGTAAGTTGAAATTTCCTTTTGAGTTCATCAATCATCTCTTTATCCATAGTATGAATCAATCGATGCACGTCTTCATGGATAATGCGAAGGTTATTAAATTGATCACTTCCTCCAAAATTTAGCGGCAGGTAGTGATGACAATGGACATCTGAAGCAGGTAGCTCCATACCTGTAATTTCGCATTTACCCATTTTCATGCTGTACCGGCTGATTCGATTATCCAAATATTCAACGCTTCGGTTCGGAAGTGTTGATTTCATCAACTCACCAACTTCCCGTTGGATATCCGGGCGCAACTTTTTGTGTATTTTATCCCTGCCTTCTTTGTAAAAGGAGTCATTTCCGGACTGAATCCCATGGTGTTAACCGTTTTAACATCCGCTAGCGGGAATAAATATACACCAGCGATTTGAAATGTTTTAAAGCTACTGTGATACAGCTTTTTATAAGTTGGCGGTGGATTAGCCGGACGGCCGTATTTACCTACTGGTCTGAGATGATTATATATGAACGCTCTTAAGTCATAGGCAAGACGTGAGAACTCCAGATTGACCTTAGTAGCCCTTTTGAAATAATAATGTATTCCCAGAACAAAACTGTTAAAACGCAAAGCATTAAGAGCCGAAGGCGACGACCTGATTCTGCGAATCAGCTTCCGTGCTTCTTCCTTGATTTTACGCTTTTTATCCGGTTTAATACCGGTACGTGCGACTCGCTTTTTACGCTTTTTATTGGCACGAATAGTGAAGCCTAGAAATTCGGATTCCCGTTTCCGAAGATTCACGATTTGTGATTTTTCCGGCGATATATCCAATTTCAAACGGTCTTTAAGGTAAAGCCTTACAGCGTGGTACCATTTCTGAGCTGTTTTGCCGTCCTTACAAAGTATTTTAAAATCGTCCGCGTAGCGGACGAGATATCCTTCTTTTAGGTTCGTTCGTTTCTTGGCATGCCTTGCAGAATCATCTGAGCTATATGGATTAGTAAGAGGAAACGTCTCCCATTGTCCAGCAACCCATTGGTCAAGGTCATTGAGCACTATGTTTGCCAATAACGTTGATAATAATCCGCCCTGGGGTACGCCCCTGTAGGTATGCCTTCCCCATCAATTTCAGCTTTCAGCATTTTGTCAATGCAGGCTAATACCTTCCGGTCTTGAATCCCCATGTTCCACAGTTGCTTTATAAGCAGCGTATGGTTAATATGGTCAAAGAAACTTTTAATATCAACGTCAACCACAAAGTGAAAGTGGGATAGATTAATAAGTTGTTGAATTCTTGCCATCGCATGGTGCGTCGAGCGGAGAGGCCTAAATCCATAACTATGCTTATAGAATCTGGCTTCCGCGATTGGTTCAAGTACCTGTTTAAAACTTTGTTGGATAATGCGGTCTAGGATACAAGGAATACCTAGAGGTCTCCACTTTCCATTGCCTTTATCTACCCATTTCCGTCTGACTTTCTTTGGGCGATAATTTTCTAATTGCCTTCGAATTTCCATTACTAGTTTTGTTTCAGGCCACTTTTTCATGTCATGGATAGTATTCCCATCGGTTCCAGGTGTTTTGGAACCCTTATTCGATTTAATGGTACGATAAGCTAGTAAAATATTTTCTCTTGATGTGATAATGCCGTAAAGATGAGAAAAGGGTTGTTGTTTTAAGCTTTTATCGTACAAGTCTGAAAATGTCTCCGTCATTTCGTAGTAATCCCAATATCGTAAAGCTTGCACTGTGGCACCTCTCCTTTCGGAGTGATGTTCCCACGTTCTTACCCGACCGGTGCAATACACGAATGGAAAATAATCTTTCAATTTCGCTAGACTTGGGGCTATTCCTCCACTCCCATTACAGGAGGTTCATCAGTCATGCCCCTACCCTCAAAAGGATAAATACCTTTCGGCACAAGCCTTATAGTAACCGTTTAGGGTGACAGCCCCTGTTACAACGTTCCTAGTTTTCCAAGTCCCTTACAACCTAGCTTTCCTTTCTGAACTTAGGTGTTCCCCTGTAAGCCTGTGAGCTGGATACCGCCTTTGTTCGGCATAGCGTGTTTCAGAGGGCGCATTTTTACTCCACACCACTCACGTCATCGTTAGATGACCTATAAGATTTCCTTATAGTCAATCTTTAGACCCGTATGTTCAGTTGTTCGTCAGTTTCATTCCGCTGAAACCATTCTCACCTTATCCAGTTTTTCAGCCATGCGGCATATCCGTCAGCATACCTTCTCCTTGGGAGTGGCTCCAGCCTTCGTTCTGCCGAATCTACCTGTACTTCAGACCCCATAACCTGTCAGTTATGACGCATGCAGGAGTATTGATGGGATGGTTTCGGGAAACATGGTTCCGTCATTCCCATCCTCGGTTGTAACGTTTAGATAATAATCTTGTATAATCTACTGCCTTTCGCGTTTGAACACGTTTATAGCAGAACTTGTCGACCGGCGCCCGATAGTTGAAGAGTTACTTTGCCTTTGTAATAACTTTAAATAATCCAAATACGAATAAAGTAATTCCCATAACTAATAATAACCCAACAAAGAAATTATCAAAGACACCTGGCATACTTGGTTCACCAGGATAAGAACCACTTCCGTTCAATTTTACCGGAAAGCTTTCACTGGCGTATTGAAATACAGCAATAAACCTTTCCAAAGTAAATAAAATACCACTTAATGCAATCAATCCAATTCCCGTAAAGAAACTCATTTTCCCCATTGTTCTCTCTCTCTTTTCTATATCTTATTTTTGTTAATGGTATCATATCTTTCTTAAACTATTCTATCCGTTAGTCTAATAAGCCTTCTTCAATTAAAGGCTCCAGTGTGTTGAATGCTGTTATTAAATAAACGCGCCCGTTTCTGGCATAAGGAAAAAATTACTCTCCACGGATATTGTGGCCGTCTTTTGTTAATACCTCTAGGGCCTTTTCTAAACTATGTTCCTTTATCAATAGGTAATCAGTGTTGTAAGTCGAAACTGCAAATATGCTAATACTTGCTTCTGCAAGTGGCGATGCCAGCGATGTTAAGACTCCAGTGAGAGAAAAGTCAAGGGGGCCATCAACTTTAATGCATCTCCAACCTTTTTCAACAACCATTTCATGATTATCTGGAATGACATTTTCCAAACAGACAACCGACAGTTCCTCTTCCGTGTATGTAACTGAAATAAACTTTTTGTTATCAAAAATCCATGAAGGGATGTTCTTATCGGGGCTACCTTTTAAAATTGCAATCTTTTCATGTAAAACAGATAGATTCATTTCGTTACTCCTTTCAACTAATGATCTTGGAATAAGTTCATCATGTCCCATTAACGTACAGCTTTGGATGATACTTATTCAATAATGGCCATCTCCGCAAGCTAGGGCGCTACCTCTGTTCCTGATAAGCGCCCTTTTGTTTAAGACGATATTTGTTTCTTAACCCTTAGTATAAAAGGATATAACAGTGATAGTCCAAAGGCGGATATAATAATCCGACCTGTTATCCCAAATTTATTACCTTTCCACATAAGGATAAGCCCTGCTGGGAAAAATAAAATTAACATAAATACTACAAACCAAGTCCTGTAATAATAAGGGTAGTTCTCTGACATTGATTATTCTCCTTTCTGTTGTTTTGTTTAAAAATAGTAGAACTTCCATTTGTTCAACTAAATGGCCCGTTAATGGAATAACTTTTTGGTCGCTTAACAACTCCTTATAAATATATATGCTTTTCTTTCTCATAATAAATATAGCTATAATAAATTGGCAGCCACCAATTTTTCTGTAGTAAGAAAATGTTATCTTAGAGTTTC
Source organism: Lentibacillus cibarius (assembly GCF_005887555.1). NCBI lineage: Bacteria > Bacillati > Bacillota > Bacilli > Caryophanales > Bacillaceae > Lentibacillus > Lentibacillus cibarius. The sequence goes on from NZ_VCIA01000001.1 coordinate 167,274, forward strand.
AAAAAAGTCATATTTATCCACGATATATCTAAACGTTCCGAAATCCTTCAAAGCATATTGCAATGCATAGCAATCTTTATGCATCACTGAATTCAAGACATCCAAACAGACTTCCTCATAATATTCAACAACATTACCGCATTCGGCACAGCACAATTTTGTCACAGAACCATCCCCCATTTGCTTTATTAAGTTTTCTAACATAAATGTTTATCCTTATTACTATAATATTCGGCAAAGTTAACTAAGAATCCTCTTTTTTAAACAAGGGTTTTCCTTAATTCAACAAAAAGTGATATAGTCGAGAAAAGTTTGTATTGCACTGGTTGGATCATGAAATAATCACATTAGTATCCCGCTAAAATGGAATAAACCGCACACAGTTTGTTATTGTGTTCTATACAAGAAAGTAATATTTTAGAGGCAAAGGAATGAGACTGTGGCAAAAATCATCCCGTTTCAAACACGAGCACAATTGGAACAGAAAAAACGTGATAAGGTTTGGGCTGACTGGGAAGAATGGCTAGAATTCGAAGAGTATTACCTCCATCAAGAGCTGACAACAAATAATGATCATGTTCCTCAAGAAGACCAAGAAAACGATAAAAAAATAACAGAACAGGAAATTATTGAGGACGTACGACAACACCTAACGGATGAAGAAATGCAAAAAATTAAAGCGTTTGATGCCTGGCTACAGCAACATACCAATAAATAATCATCCAATTATATCTTAGAAAGCACTAAGTGTTTGAAAACACAGCCAAATGAGGTATAATAACAGTAGATAATCATATACTAAAAAGACCGAATGGTGCACTAACACCAAACGGTCGAGTGTAACAGCCCTTCAAGGGGGCGGCTCGCAACAAGGATAACCACCTAGTTGCTTACCAGGCTTATAGGGTGGTTATTTTTTGTTTGACATAATCGACACGACTAACGTTGCAAATGCAATCATTAGCAAAAGTGTTTGGAATACTGTCATAAGGCATCACCCCCTTTCCAGGGGAGTGAGCCACCACCCATGAAAGCCTTATTACACCTTCTATCATTGTAACAAACTTAGCTATTTTATGGGGAATGGTTTTCCAAATTAATCCCTGTTAAATATAAAAAAGACCCTAGAACCACATTCTAGAGTCTTTCTGCAGATTATAGTTCAAATGCCGAAAAACTTCCTTCATCCGTAAAGTCCTGAATCTCCACGACTTTATCGGAAAAGAGCTTTACTGTATCACTTTTTGATCCGACTAATAATGATATCACGTTAAAACGCTTTTTCTTTTTATGCTCCTGAAACTTTTGGCGAAATGAATCGGAAAGGTTATCTTCCCCATCTGTTACAAAAATGATATCCGCATCTTTCAAGATACTCTCTTGCATCGCCTCTTCTGCTTCCTGCAATGCACCTTCAAAGTTCGTGCCGCCACCAAGAAAATGTTGACATAGACGCACCATATCCTGTGACGACATGTTTCCTTTTTTATAAATGTATCGTTCTGCGTGACTGGAAAAAGGGATGAATGCAAAATCGCGCTTCTGTTTTTTGGCGATACTCATTAAAGCCAATGCAAACCCTTTGGCTTGGTTATCCAAGTTCTTCATACTGCCGGACTGATCTAAACACAATACAATCGGGCCTTTGCCTAATGCCTTTTTGCCTTTCGTATCATGTTGGCGTATTTTACGTTTGGCAAAACGACGTAGAAATTCTGCTTTGGTTCCTTCATGTCGATATAAGGCTAACTCGGACGGCAATAACTGTTCCGGATTGTTACCAAGAGTCACCCCATTTCGACTGGTCGAATTCTTATAGTTGCTTTTCTGCTTTTTACGTGCTATCTGTTTAAACCGTCCAGCCCATTCGGTTATCTTTTGAATGGATTTATCCTTTTGAATACGATCAGCTAAAGCAAGTTGGTCACGTAAAGGCATATTGCGTAGTTCGGCTTCTCCGCTACCGGGTTTCGTACCACCAACCAGAGCTTTAACACTCTCTTTGGTATTTTGGGTATCCTCCATGGCCTGTTGCATGGCTTTATCGAATCCATGATGATCCTGTTTTAAAGCATTGGCCACATAATCATGAAGGTCTTCGGTCTTTTGTTGGACATCGGTTTGAAGTTGTTGATTAACTCTGTCCGATCCATCGTCCCTTTCTTGTTTTTCGATCTGACGCTGCAAAGCATTTACTTCTTGCATATGCTTATCCAGCGCTTCATCCTGTTCACGCTGTTTTTCCAACCAGTCTCGTGTTTGTTTACCAAATTGGACCGTCCCAATGGCTGAAGCTAAATCATCAAGCTTCGTATACGCCCGATAGGATTCAAATTTTTCATCACGCAGGATACGCTCCATGAAAGCGTGATTCGTTTGATACGTTTTGGAAACATCCTCAATTGGCTTTAACTGTGGTAAGGTTTTATACAAACCAGCCCAGATATCTCCCAGCAATGCCTCATAGGTGGGGAATACTTTCTCTTGATTCAAGTTTTGCAGCCCTTGTGATTGTTGATAAAGCTTTGCGAAACGTCTTTTATCAAATTGGTCTGTGTTCATGACTGACTCAGTTGTATCCATTATTTTCGGTAACATGGTTTTTCATTCCTTTCTCCTATAAAAAAAGCCAGGACTCACAGCCCTGACTTTGCGTTTATTTTATAATGTCGGTTCCTGCACCGGTTCCAATATCGAATCGGTAAGCTGTTCCGCATGTTGTTTTAATTTAGCTTCCATGGCCTCCAACGCTTGTTGGCGCTCAGGATGTCTATCTTGTAATTCCTGCACTTCTTTCATTAAGGCTTTTAATTTACGATTGGCTTCCAATACATAATCAGTAGTGTCATTATCGGTTAGTCCCTGCATAATTTCTTGTGCTTCACGATCAATCGATTCCTGCATCATGGCTACCTCATCCTGTGCGTTGCGACGAATAACGGTGGCTACGGTATCACGTTGATCAATATGTTCCCACAAAACATGCTGTAGAAACAGCAGATCTTCCGGTTCAACGATTTGACGCTGTTCAATTAAAGCCTTTGCCTGTAACACAGCATGCGCTTTTCGGAAACGACGATCGGATGGATGAATGCCTTCATCGCCCAGTTCCACCCAGATATCAGCTATTTTTTCATAAATCTCATGAGGAATTTCTACCATTTCTCGTAGAAATTGCAGACTTTCCAGTTCCTCCAGTGTCATTGATGGCATGGTCACTGGCTGTTCGTTTCCTTTGAGCATGTTCAAGAAGTTGCTATGGTCTTTTATCGTATCCACATCAAAACGTATTAAGAAACGGTCAAACAAAGCCTCTAATCCTTCATCGTCTTCCGGGTACTCATTCGAAGCACCGACAAGCGTCATTAATGGCATTGCCATTTGTTCATGTCCGTTCTCGAACGTTCGTTCATGAATAGCCTTTAATAAAGCATTTAGTATCTCGGAACTGCTCTTAAAGATTTCATCAAGGAATACCAGATGAGCTTCCGGCATTTTGGCATCGGTATTATGCTTATAAATCCCTTCTTCCATATCTTTCAGCATCACGCCCCCGAACACTTCATCCGGGGTGGTGTACTTGGTTAACAACCACTGGAAATAAGTTGACCCGTCTATCATGGTTGATAATTCTTCGGAAAGCGCACTTTTGGCTGTTCCCGGTGGTCCTACCATAAGCATATGCTCTTTGGCTAATAACGCTATCAGCATGCCTTCAACCTGTTTTTCCCGCTCCATATACTTTTCATTTAGCGCCTGCTGCATTTGTTGTAACTTTTGAAGGTTATCCATCGTATTTTTGCTCCCTTTCTTGGTTTTCTGGCTGGCATCTCAACAGCATCTATCCCCTTTTGACAGAAAAATTCCGCCTAACGATTAGACGGAATTTTGGTCTCGTTAATATTCATGTGGCAATAACCCCGTACAGATAATAGAACCCTCGGATTCATCAAAAATGAACCATATATTTTCCGGAATGGTTAACGATAGTTCATTCAAAACATGATCGTTTCCATCAGTTACAAGCGTGGTAACCTTATTTGCATGAAACGCAATAAAGTAGCTTTCCGTTGCAAACGTTGCTGCTGTTTTAACCATATGCTCTACATCTGTAAAAGGCAGAACACCCTGCTGGATATAGTTTTCTATACCTGGTGTCAAAACCACGAAACATTCGTTTATCATGACATAACCCCTTCCAATTTTTTAACCTGCATGAACATGGAACGATTTGTACTGTTCAACAATGGATTCAAAATGATCATCCGCCCATTCGTACAAGCAATCATCCTCACAGAAAAAGACTTCCTCATGTTCATCGAACAGGGCATTATCCAACGGCAAATAACCGCCGCACTTTTCACACATCACGTTTGTTTGACGCATGTTTAGCCACTCCTTTTGATTTCTAATAAAAAGACATCCGAATCGACATTCAGAATGCCTTTTATAACTCTTATCACTTTTTACATGAATCCTTTTTCTTTCAGGCTTACAAACTGCCGGTCTCCAATCACCACATGGTCTAATAATTCAATGCCAATGGTTTTCCCGGAATCAGCCAGTCTGCGTGTGATGTGCCCATCTTCCTGGGACGGTTCCGGTGACCCACTTGGGTGATTATGGGCAACAATGACAGATGCAGCCGAACATTTTACTGCTTCCCGGTATAATTCTCTCGGATGAACAATCGAACTGTTCAAGCTACCGACAAACAGCGTCTTTTTGCGGATTAACTCATTTTTCGTATTTAAGAATAACCCAACAAAATGTTCCTGTTTTAACTGCCGCATTTCTTCCATCAGAAAATCAGCTGCATTCTCAGGTGAACGAATCATTGTTGTGGGTTCTGCTTTGCTTTGGGAATAACGTTTACCCAGCAATAAAGCTGCATGGAGCGTTAATGCTTGGTTACGCGTTAATCCTTCTGCTTCCATTTCTTCAACAAACATGTCAGCCAATTCCGGTAAGGCATATTCGCTGAGTTTCTGCACCGTTTCTTTATTGGCAAACGGTCCCAAAACGACTGATAGCATATCGGTTGTATGAAGAATAGCGTGATTGCCAATGGATTCGTATTTAGCTACGGCCTCTCGAGCCTTTTGAATAACCGTCATGTAATCTCCTTTTCCATGCAACACAGGCACCAGATGGCACCTGTGTTGCATGCCATCTGATTGTTATGCCTTGATGGAAGGCTTATTTTTTAGTAGACTAAACTTAACTTAAATTTTATTTAATTTCTTTTACGTGACGTAAACCTTTGCGTCACTTTTTTTGTGCCTAATTGCGATAGACGCTGTTCATCCCAGCCCAGTTTATTGATATTCGATTTCGATATCGACAACATTGACCAGGGATCTGTGCCTTCCATCGCCATTTCCCGTGCAACCTGTTTTAAATGGCTGCTGTCAAACTGCCACGAAACGGACTCAAAATAATCCCAGACCTCTTCACCGGTATCCACGCCGCCCTGTTCTTTGACGTAGGCTTTTAACTCATCCTTCATCTGCTTCAGAGCAGCTTCGGTCCGGTTAATGTCGTTAGCCAGTTGAACCGCTTCATCGTGTGACTGCAGGCCATGTTGCATTTTGACTGCGTTGCTCATTGTACAGCGCTCCTTTTCTGCATATTTTCAAACGAACCAATACCACGGAATGTTACTTCCTTGGCAGAGATCATCCGAAAGATACGATACGCCTCGTCTTGGCTCAATCGCTTAATCTCTTTTCGTCTGGATAAGTGAAAATATTGTTTTCCCTTCCGAACCAAAAATTGGTTCTCATTTGTTTCATCGGCATAAGCGATGAAGACCTTTTTCTGCTTTTTGAACCATGCGTGTGACATGTTCATACCTCCCTTGTAAGAATTTTATATAATAAAAAAAGCCGACTAATCCCCTAAGGGATCAATCGACTTTTTTATTAGCATGAAAAAAGCATTGCTTTACGCAATACTTGTTTTAATGACTAGAGGTGATACACTTGTTGTGTATATTTTTGGCAAGTAAATTACATGCCTGCGTTCAGCCTTTCCTAAAAAATCAATGGACTATCCGAACAAGAAACCCATTGTGCCGAATCTCCTTCTTGAATATGAAGGGGTGACGACTTTTACTCGAAACGAGTAACACAAGAACTAAAATACTATATATATTCATGATATCGAATTAAATGACTACGGTCAAGGTGTATAGAGAACAAAAGATCTCTTACATGACAATAATCGTAATTATATAATATTGTATGAATATATTTAAATTTAGCTGTGTTAACTGATTTTAAATAAAACCAATCTTCTGCAAACGGGCCATATTATGTAAGAACGGCAGGCATTTTTATTAAGAAAATCGAATTTGTGATTCATAAGCACGACTACCCTTTGATCACTCACTTTTGGACATCCAACATTTATGGTGATGGTGCATGACTTTTCCAGTTTAGTGTTGTAATGCTGCTTTATCTTACTTTCCTTTTTTCCTCCAGTTTCAAAAGAGAAACCACTATCCACCGAACAATAATACCTACGATTAGAAAAAGGAAGAAATCAATTGTTGCAGAAAATTTCTTTATGTAGACAAAAATATTAAAATAATCTAATATCAAGTTATAATATACAAAGGCTAACAGTCCGCTCCAAATTGTAATCCAAATTAAATAGCTTCGCCAAGTGGAATTGTATTGGTAAACCAACATAGCATATAAAGGAATAAGAGTAATGTTGCCTAAAAAGAAGTTTGGCTGGAAAGGTAATACATTTTCAAGGGTTGCCCAGTAATTTAATTGTTCGCCGATGGAGTCGTATACGGCAAATGCAACTGCAACTAAAGAACCGTACAGAAGTATTTCTGTAATTCGTTTTTTGTCTACAAGATAGAAAAATATGGTATACGTAAAAATTATTAAAACCACTTGGAATATCCAACTCGGAGACAGAAAAATTTGATTAATCCATTGGGTTTCGATTAAATCATTTAAGTTTCCTGCTTTTTTAAGAATTTCCTCATCAGTAATCATAACGATATCCCCTTATTTTATAAAGACTAATTATATTCTTTCACTTACGAATAGATACTATTCATTAGCTGATATGTTAATTAAATCCATCTCCCCCATAGCTTTTCCATTCACTCAACAAGATATCGAGATGCAGGTGGAGAGATTGAAACATTACTTCTGAATCATGACGAAGAATTTACAAAGGAGTTGAAAGTTAAAAATTATGTGAGTAAACCGAATGAGCCTTGGAAATACCCTTAATAGAATGAAATATTGTATTCCATTAACGGGCGCTTTCGCGGAATAAAAGGTCTTAAACATAGGGTGGTCAGAAATGTATTTATTGTTTTTGGTGTTAATTTTTATTGGCATTTTTCTTGTATTTGATGCAATACGGAAGGTTAACAACAACATACTTGAACAGACTGAGGAACTAAAAAGGATACGTGAGGAATTAATAAAAAATAATAAAGATTAGCCTATTGCTTCTCTGCGCCAATTCCGGGTATTGTTCAAGAAAAGGGCGCGTTTGCGGAACAATCATAAGCCTAATTCCTCACTAAAAACACGGAGGGATTAGGCTTGTTCTCTCGAAGGCCCTTATTTTGTGAATTCCGATTTCTTAACGATACCTACTGGAAAATACAATGGTGATAAATGGTACATCGAGTTACAATCGTTGGTAAAAAACATGACAAAAGTGGCTATTTGTATGACCATTTTTTAAATTACGGTAGCGATTCACACACTTTCCCGTCCCCGTCAGATCCATCCAAACGATGTGGATCTTGCTCAGGTCCGCCTGCTTTTTTATAAAATTCTTGTGCAGCTGCTTGTGTATCAAAATCACTACAATCCCGATCAGGTCCGTTCGGATTATATCCTGAGGAAGAACTTCCTGACTGTGAAGTTGATTCCGTTTCTGTATCGCCTGAGTCCTCCGATTGAGAGGCGTAGCCGTCCGATGTGACATAACCCTCCATACTCCAAATTCCTAGCTGATTGCTACGAGCATAATCCTCCGCTTTTTGGAGCGCTTCCTGATGCGTGTACGGTGGGTCATATACATAGGCGTATCGAGCCAGCCCCTTTCTTAGCAGCTGCTTATTAAGATTCTTGCCATCATCCCAAATATAACCGAGCAACCTGTCGTAATGATCACGCTTCGGCCCATCAAATTCAATATAAACTGTTTCGCCTTGTTCCAATTTCTCTTTGGCAAAATTCGATGCTTCCGGACCAAACGGCTGTACTGGTTTTGACGGATGAACAGTCTCAGGTGTATCAACTAGAAGCAGTCGAACGTCCTCAATGGATCCTTTATATTTGATTTCTATCGTATCTCCGTCCACAACCCGATTAATGGTTGCCTTTTCAGCGCGATCTGGGGCTCCCCGACTGGATTGCTTCGTTTCTTTCTTCTGGTTGTTGTTTTGTTGTTCATTTGAGCTTTCGCTATCTTCATTGCTATTGACTGTCTCGGATTGGGCTTCATTTGTTTCTTCGGCTTCAGTGTCTTGATCCATGTTCGATTTATCCGTTTGGACCGTCTGTGTTTCTTCTTTTTGCTCTTCAGATTCAGTGTTTTCTGCTGAGCAGCCAATCAATGAAAAACCAATAATCATAACCAGTGGGATAAGTTTGATTGCTGTGCGCTGCTTCACCAAGGTAAACGTTGCCAACGTTATAAAGCTAATTAGTAATATGGCTTCCATATATGCTATTCCCCTAACTACTAACATACATTTTTGAGTTAAGTTTACACTAATACCCTGATTCAGTACATCGATTCAGGGAAAAATACTATTAATCTATCACAAAAAAACATCGCACAGATTACACTCCATGCGATGTTAAGACATTACTATTACTTTTCAAACATTCCCAAGCAAATGGGCAATGACGGCATAACTTTGAAGGATGGGCTGGAAACAGCATTCCAGCATTATCGGGATGCCTTTTTAATAAAGCTAGTCTACCATATATCTCATTTGCAGTATTTAATGCCCATTGCCTTGCTTGTTCCATGTCTTCTGGTGTGAATACATGGCTTCGTTCTTGACAAAAACGTAAAAAATAATAACTACCTTCTACACTTTGTAGTCCTTTTAATTGACTGACTGCCCAAGCATAAAGGGCTAACTGATGATTATCCAGTGTCTTATAAGGAACACGATTCGTTTTCCAATCAGTAATCCTGCCACTGGGCTGAATCAAATCGATGAACCCTTGTAGCTGCGGTGCATTGGCTTCGTCTGCCAACTTCAACTTAAAATACGTTTCGGTGTCTCCCATACCTTGATGGATTGGCGCTTTTAGCACTAAATCATCTATTTCCGACTGCGTTAATTCTTCATAAAAATTAGCCTCTGCATAACCGTTTAATACCGCTTCATGATGAGGTATGCCATTGATTTTATCCTCAATTGCCTTGTGCACAGCTTTTCCTAAGGCAAGTGGCTGTGTCATTGGTTCGTCTTTTTCAAGTACATACTTGTTATAAAACCGATACGGGCATTGTTTATATAGGTTTAACCGACTAAAGGAAAAAATCATCGTCTCACCCACTTTCTAAATGTATTTAAAAAAGAGAGATGAATCGAATCATCTCTCTCTAGTCGTAAGTATTTAAAATGGCAAATCCTGATCATCCACTTCAACGGGTTGCCCCTGTCCCTGGAACGGGTTAGATTGCCCTGATGATTGATTAGATGAACTGCCTTTTCCCTGTGAAGTTTTGGTATCCAAAAATTCTACTTGGTCACCAACGACTTCGGTCATGAACACAGGCTTGCCATCCTGTCCTTCAAAGGAACGTGTTTGAATGCGACCAGTGACACCAACCTGTGACCCTTTTTTACAGAACTGTGCGGTATTTTCCGCAAGTTTGCGCCACACCTGACAGCGAATGAAGTCGGCTTCACGGTCTCCGTTTTTATTGGTGAAGGGACGATTCACCGCTAATGTGAAGGTAGCAACGGCCACTCCGTTCTGCGTGTATTTCATGTCTACATCTTTTGTCATGCGTCCAATTAATTGTGTGTTATTCATCGTATAAAACTCCTTTATTGTTGAATTTTATCATCTTACTTGCTACTCTGATTCAAGCAAGATTACCCTCTGATATGGACACATTCCGGTTTGGAACGTGTCCTTTTTTATGCTCTATTTTTCGTAAGTACTGCAAAAACACGATATTGACGAAAAGCGTATCCATGTCAAAATCAATCGTTTCTAAACAAGTACCCCAGGCAAGGCGTCCCAAAATGGTACCTTCCACAGCCCATGTTTTGGGCGCCTTATTCGGTTCTTTTAGAAATTCGTCCTGAATACGGTTGTACATATTTGGAATCGTGGCATGCCAACATTTGTCTATCAACCACACAAGCAATTCTTGTTGCCGTTTTTGCTGATTTTCTAAATGGGCAATACAGAGGAAAATCGCATAGTGCAATGCTAATTTTTCATGTGTGTATTGCTTCCAATCGTTTAAGATTTGCTTTTTATGCATTTGAAATTGCTTAAAAGAGCGCCGTTTATAGTCCTTCCAGCCAATCCGTTCCAGCTGATACGGCGTTAATTGGTAGACTGGATGACATAATTGATGGCATGTACCGAAATAGTTTTGCTTGATTTCCAGATACGGTTTACCGCTTAATTGCACTTCAAAGTCAAGAACGCCTCCCGATTTTTTGCAGTACCAGCACTTGTACACCTGGTCTTGTGTATTCAGGGAAAGATAAAATTTCTTTCGTTTGCTGGCATCCCCTTTGCAAAAGGGGCATTTGGCCAAACTTTCTTTCTTTCCGAACGATTTCGATTGGAACTGAAGGTCATACTTTTGTGCAACATCAAGAATGCTTGGCAACATGGTCATCACCCTGCCTGCTGGTTGTCTTCCATGACTTCCACTAAAAACCAAAAGCCATTTTCTTTCTTCAAAGCAAGGGTGACCTGGTCACCTTGTTCTAATTGTTCAGCCTGTTGCACTTCTTTCTCTCCGCGCGCAATCATTAGCGTTGATTCACCGTTGATTTCCCCGGCAATTTTCGCAAATTTAGCGCCGTTCTTTTCGCCGGTCGTCACATTTTGAATGATGGTACTGTACGTATCATGAATGGATTGATCTGCGTTCATCGATGGCTGTTCACCGGGTGATGATTCCGCTTGCTGATCGCTCCCTTCCTTGTCCTCCGAGGAAGGCGTGTGTATATCGTGCAGGAAGTAAAAACTGTTTTCCTGATAGATAGCAAGATTCAGAACTTCCCCTTCCGCGGTTTCTTTTAAAGCCTCCATAAGGTTTTTATCACGAACCAGTACGTTGACGGTTTGATCTAGTTCTTTTGGCTTCACTGTCAGCAGACCATATTGTTTATGGGAAGAACTCGTTTTAACGGCATAGGACTGCACAATCATTTCCCGGCTGGTAACAGATTTAGCAGCAGGTGTTCCTTCATGAGATGGTGTGTTTTCTTTTGGCTGTTCTTTTTCACCTTTTTGCGTTTGACTTGGCTGTTGGCCTGAACGATTGTCGGTTCCCTGCAGATTATCCTCCAGCCCCATTTCTTCCTGAGTATATAAACCACCTAAAGGAAACTGCCTGCGCAGCACAAACGTTTCCGCGATTTTCACAATCATGGCGCTCGGCAGCGTATCCCATACGTTAGGGTTCCCATACTTGGAATTCACTTTGCCGCTATTGGCATTGTAGTACTCATCAAAGTCCACAAACACGGCAACCGGATGGTGCTTTTTGTGCTTCATGATGGCATAGGCGCCAATAATCTTGCCCCGTTTGGTTCCAAATTTATGTTTGACGTCTCCCTCACTTGGAAGAAATTCAAAATCATCACCTTCTTTGACCACGTTGGCATTAGGTGGACCAACATAACCAGGTTGACGTGTGGCTACACGGAGAAGCCCATCCCGTGTTGTAATAAACTGGGTTTTTGCCCCGCGTTTGGTTTCATATCGCTGGAAAACCACATCTCCCAGTAATGGATTGAGCCCGAAGTTCTCACACATTTCTATAAAGTGCTGCGCTTCTTCATCACTTCCATTAACTGGCTGGATAAACCGGCTCCAAATTAACGACTTTTCCTTTTCTGTAAATTGAATTGCTTTTTCCATTTTTATCGCTCCTTTAGTCAATAATTTTGGATTCATGTTTTAGACAATAGCTTTCATCACAACATGGAATCACCTCCTTAACGAGAATTTTTATCCATTAAAAAAAGCCAGTAAATCTCAACTGCATGAGATGAACTGACTTTTAATAAGCAATAGAAAAAGCGTATAGCAAACGCCATACACTTGTTTAATTTCTTGATTATGAACACACGTCATGTGTGTTTTTTGTGTAAACGTACACGAGTCTTTTCTTTCCTAAACTATCAAAGGAATCTAAAGACAAGAATACTTCATGCCGAATCTTCCTCAAAAATGAGGAGGTGACGACCTTCACTCAATGGTGACGAAAATACAAATTAACTATAAATCCAAAATAGCAAAATATTAAGATTACGTCAATTCTCACCATATCCAGTTTTCAGCCGTGCGACATATCCGTGCGGCATACCTTCTCATTTTGAGTGACTCCAGCCTTTGTTCTGCCGAATCACCTGTGCTTCATACCCCAAGACCTGTCAGCCTTGACGCATGCAGTAATATTGATGGGATGGTTCCGGAAACGTGGTTCTGTCATTCCCATTCTCACTTGTGAAGTTGGGATCAGCCGCTAAGTAACCCCTCCTGTATTACACGCTCTAGTACGTTTATAACAGAACTTATCGAGAGGCGCCCGTTAGCTTAACAGAGAATCTAATACCAATGGTATGATAATTAGCAATATAGCATTCAAATCATGACGATTAGATTGATGTGGTTCGGTTTGGGGAGAATGATTGGAGGTTGTACAAAGAGGACCACCTATATGGAAATGATCATCTGCTAAACGATTTCTTCACGTTTATCGTTTTTTAGTTCAGTCACACCTTAGACGGCAAATGACTGAATGAGGTATTGTTCAATAAATTCAGCAAGACCATCCTGTTCATAATGACCGGTTGTAACATCTGCGGACGCTTTCACTTCTTGGCCAGCATTCGCCATTGCGGCGCTGATTCCGGCATAACGCAGCATTTGAATATCGTTTGGGCCGTCACCGATGGCTGCTGTTTCTTCCGGATTAATGCCAAACGCCCTAATAAGCACTTGAATGGCAGCCCATTTGGAAACACCGGGGGCAACTATCTCAAACCCGTCCTTCCAGTTAATGACATCCGCTTTATCACGAAATAAATGTGACATATGCGAACCATGGCAGCCTGTCCTGACACTGTATTTCAGTACGTTCCGGTAATCTACATGCCGCAAGTCGCCGATATACCTTGGCGGAACCTTACCTTCCTTGGTCCACTCATCAACCACCTTGCACGTCTTGTTGCAATAGAGACCGTCGGTTGTGTGCACAATGATATTGCACGGGATTTCATTCGTTACACGATGAAAATGCGCCTCATCCAGCACAACCGGGTTCATCCGGACAACCCTTCCCGTGAATCCATCATGAATGGAAGCGCCATTTAGGCAAATCATCGGTGCTTTCAAGCCAAGCAGACTATGGTAAGGTGCTGTGATCTCATATTGACGTCCTGTCGCCAGAAACACTTTAACACCCTGATTTGCTAATCTGTTGATCGTTTCCGCATTGCGCTGTGAAATCTCATTTGATGACGTCAGCAATGTTCCATCCATATCAATAAACAATGCACGTATAGTCATTTTTTCCTCCCTCCTATTACACATCAAACATATCACCTAAATGTAAATTGTGTATTAACTGTGTGTAATGATTTGATGAAGAATTGAGGGAGGAGTGTGATATGATAATGATATAAACCGTCGATGCTTGTAGTACGGATTATAATGGACCCAAGATTCTAGACACGAAAAAGGGAGATGTTAAGGTAGGTATATGAAACGCAAACAATATACACCCGAATTCAAATCACAAATCGTGTTGGAAATTTTGAAGGAAGAAAAACCGATGAGCCAAATTGCTTCGGAAAACGGAATCCATGTGAACCAGCTTCATAAGTGGAAAACGCATTTCCTGCAAGAAATGCCGCAAATGTTTAACAAGCAAAATAAAGATCAGGAAAAAATGAAAGCCGACTATGAAGAAAAACTGGAAAACCTCTATACGGAAGTCGGAAAATTAACCACGCAATTGTCGTGGATCAAAAAAAAATCTGGCATCCACGACGACTAGACGGGAACGCATGGAGATGGTGGACTGGGAAGCAACTGAACTTCCCATCTCTCAGCAGGCTGATTTGCTGGGAATCAATCGCTCCAGTCTTTACTATAAGCCTGTTCAGCCATCACCGGAAGAGGTTGCCATAAAACACCGGATTGATGAGATCTATACCAAATATCCGTTTTTTGGCTCCCGCAGGATTGCCGAACTATTAAACGTCAACCGCAAAAGAGTCCAGCGCCATATGCGTGAAATGGGGATACAAGCCATTTATCCGGGTCCCAATCTAAGCAAACGCAACCTGCAGCACCGTGTTTATCCCTATTTATTGAAAGGCGTGACCATCAACCGTCCTGATCAGGTTTGGAGCATTGACATTACGTACATTCGGCTGCACAATAACTGGATGTATTTAACGGCCATTATTGATTGGTATTCGCGCTTTATCATCAGCTGGGAACTGGATCAGACGCTGGCGATCGACTTCGTTCTGGACACTGTTCGACGGGCTCTTACGATAGGGACGCCGGACATCTTTAACAGCGACCAGGGCAGTCATTTTACCAGTCCAAAGTATATAGATCTTTTAAAAGAATATCCACTGCAAATCAGCATGGACGCCAGAGGCCGGGCATTGGATAATATCATGATCGAGCGCTTTTGGCGCAGCCTCAAATACGAAGAGGTCTATTTAAAAGACTATGGCACGCCAAGAGAAGCAAGAAAGAATATAAGGGAATATATGGACCTTTACAATTATGATCGGCCCCATCAGTCGTTAAATTATAAAGTGCCGGGCTCCATCTATTTTCAATAGGTTATTGTTCATCCCATCTTTAGGCCATTATCTTTCCTGGGCCAGGTTCCGTCAAGGGAAAGGACGCCCTTGACAGAACCTGACCCAGGAAAGGCAGGGTTTGTAAGATGGGAAAGAACAAAAGTGATGACCCACCTTATTTTTATAAAATATGTGTCTTGACATTGGGGTCCACTTTAGATTGTGGTGCTAAACCTTTGGCAGGTGGCTCTTCAGACTGCAAAAATACACCCTGTATTTTTAGCATATTATCGATAAATGAAAGCTAAAGCCTTTGAGGATTTCCTGTACTCCGTCTCACAACCCCGGTATGATCAAAAGAGGTACTTCTCCTTTTCCAAAGACAACATAGTTCATTTCTGTATGTAAAGGTTTTCGCCTTTGCACTAAACATCACATTCCCCTTCTTCCCACTTGCTCAATAATCTGGTTCAACCAAAAGTTTCTGATTCAACTCTTGCGCCCGTTCGTATTACGGAAATTTTAATTAGTATACGAAGGTCGGTTTTTTTATTTTTGTTTGGATTTATCATATATGGCTACCGAAAATCCCGTAATCGCAAAAACTATTAAACCACTCCATAAAAGAATTAACGAGTTATACATCAAGGGACCACCGAAAAAGAATTCCCAAGCTGAATTGAGTATCAAGAATCCGCACCAAAATATAAAAGTAACCCAGCATGCTATATCGGCCCGTCTCCTAGTTGCTTCCGGGTCTTTGCTGACTTTAAAAAACACTTACTAGCCCCTTCTTTCCTTATACCCTATATTGTTCCATTAAAACGCAAAGGTTGGACACCAAGCCTTATTCCGGAATGGCGCCCGATCGCTGAACAAACATATACTTAATCACATAAATATGATTTATTTCTATTACCATTTGAATGTTAAAGCATCTTTTAATTTTTCAGCTTTCTGATGCAGATTATTGTAACTCTCATTTAGCTTTTCATTCTTTTCATCGAGCTTATCAACCTTATCCGACAACTCTTTTACAGCTTTTAAAATTTCTTCATTCGTTACTTCGCTCATTAAATACTCACCTCATAAATAATTTTATTTGTATTTGGTATACGGTTAATTCAAGAAAAGATTTTCATAATCAGGTCTATATATTTTATTAAAACCCTAAAATACCTTTATTTAGCTTAATTTCTTATTCCATTAAATGGCCCGATGAAGTAACAACGGGCACACGAGGCTTATTCCGTTCTTGCGCCCGTTCGTATTATATGGTCAGCCGGTCATTGAACTGGTTGACCTATTTTTTATAGGTTTTATGCTTGAGGAAGTCGGGGGAGGACGTGTGCGCCCGTGGGACACTGATCCCGTCCGTAATACTGTCCACCCCTTCCTTGTAGAAACATGTTTGAGGCTGGTTGGGACACGATCCCGCATAACAAGCGAAGCTATGACACTACAAGGGCGTGTAAGGGGAGCACCGGCGAATCTACTTAAGGAGTTGTGATCAGTTATGAATCCTGTTATCGGCCTGGATGTCGCCAAAGGAGAAAGCCAGGTCCAAGCCTTTTTACAAAGGAAAAAAACGTATAAGCAAAGCTTTAAATTTGAACACCATCTACAAGGACTTCACACGTTTTATCAGGAAGTGGAACAGGTTGCCGGTCAGCCTCCGGCCGTCATTTTCGAATCCACCGGGCACTATCATGAACCTGTGCTTCAATTTCTGGAGGATCAGGCTATCACGTATTATGTCATCAATCCGGTCGTTTCTTATGAGGCCAAAAAAACGGGTCTGCGTAAGGTGAAAACAGACAAAGTCGATGCGTATCATCTAGGTGAGTTGTACTATAAAGAAGATCTGGAAGCCTTTCAGAAGAAAACCGAGCAATACCTGGATCTGCGTCAATTAACCAGACAGCACAGTGCTTTAACGGATAGCTATGTTGAAATAAAATTGCAGTTCCAAGCTGCAGTCGATCATATTTTTCCGGAATATCATAATGTCTTCAGTGATCTTTGTGGCAAGTTATCGTTGAACACCTTACTGCATTATCCGACTGCTTCGGCTATTCAAAAAGTCTCTCAACAAACATTAGCCGACGATATGTGTCAATTCGGGGCTAGACGTTCCGACGCATGGTTTTTGGATAAAGCAGCCCAATTAAAGGCTGCGGCAGACCGTAATCCCTTTCAGCATCCTGTCTGTCATGGTCATATTGTCAGCTTACAGATGTATATTCAGATGCTTTTTCAATATCAAGAGCACCTATCCCAATTAAAACGAGAAATAGATGCCCTTGCTCGGTCTTTTGAAGACCATGGATTGATCCAGTCGATTCCCGGGATTGGAGATAAGCTTGCAGCCACAATCATCTCCGAAATCGGGGGCATCAATCAGTTCGAACGCCCGAAACAACTGGCTGCTTATGCAGGACTAGATCCAAGTGTTTTTGAGTCAGGCAAGTATAAAGCTTCCATCAACCGTATCACCAAAAGAGGATCATCACGATTGCGTCAGGCCCTTTACACAGCTGTGCA
Source organism: Lentibacillus cibarius (assembly GCF_005887555.1). Classification (NCBI taxonomy): domain Bacteria; kingdom Bacillati; phylum Bacillota; class Bacilli; order Caryophanales; family Bacillaceae; genus Lentibacillus; species Lentibacillus cibarius. The sequence continues at coordinate 184,855 of NZ_VCIA01000001.1, forward strand.
ATGCGGTCTTGCCAAAAACCGAAACAAGAAACTGATAGCCTTTTACAGTCGCAAAAGAAACGAGGGCAAGCCACACAGGGTCGCTGTGATTGCCTGTGCCAATAAACTCGTTCACTGGATTCACGCCATGTTCAAGCGTCAGGAAGTCTTTGTAGACCAATCCTAAGAAACTATTAAAGTTCACAATACTCTGAAACCTTACTGGTTCAGCAGTAAGGCTATTTGGTATGTTCAATTTTTAGTGTAACATGTTTTTTCAAACTTTTTTAGACTTAAGTATTGACAACTATTGGCTGGTATAATGGAATTATCCACTTCTACTATTAGCTGGTATTGCAGAATATCGTCAATATTCTTCTTAAAGAAGAGTTCAATATCACTTCGCTAATTTATCTACCTGGACCTAGCTGACAGTCATAACAAAACCCCAAGTAACAGCTGCTACTCAGGGTTAAATAATACATTTTATTTCTCACCACTTAATTCCACTAATATTTTTGCTTGTGATTTATCGTTTGTCAATGCTTCGAATCCATTTTCAACAATATCATCCAATTGAATTTGGTCTGTAATAATTCCCTGTGGTTTTAATTGTCCTGTTCCCATTAAATCTACAGTTTGTTGGAATGTAGTAGGTGTATATGCGATTGTTGATGTAACTTTTACACCTGTATTTGTAAGCTGTATTGGATTCCATTCAATCTCCCTAGCAAATATAGAAACAATAACCATTGTTCCACGTGCCCTTGTTGCATCAATTGCTTGTTTAAATGTTGGTGCTACTCCGGCAACTTCAAAGGAAACATCTACTCCATCTGGAACAATTTCCTTGATTGCTGTAACAGCATCTTGTTCGCTAGAGTTAACGACATGGGTTGCTCCTAATTCTTTTGCTTTTTCAATTCTAGTTTCCGACAAATCTAAAGCAATAATCTTGCTGGCACCAGCAGCTTTAGCTGCAATAATTGTCACTAAACCAATTGGACCTGCACCAAATACAGCTACCGTATCACCAAACTGCAGTTTCCCTTCTTTTACAGCTTGTACGGCAACCGCAGTTGGTTCTACTAAAGCTCCATCCTGTAGTGTTAAAGATTCTGGAAGTAGATAAACGTTATCTTCTGGTACATTTGCATATTTAGTAAAACCACCGTCACCGTGAAGGCCGATAAAGCTGAAACCATCATAAGGATCAAGGTCTTCCGACTTATTTCCATAAGTGATTGTTGGATTAATTGCTACTCTATCGCCAACTTTATATTTTGTCACCTTTGGACCTACTTCTTCAATAACACCCGCAAATTCATGCCCCATGGTTAGCGGAGCGATTTCTCCAGTTAACGGATCCTCTTTTTCATTTGGTACAAACACCGGTCCCTCTTCATACTCATGTAAATCACTGCCACAAATACCTGCCCAAGCTACCCTTACTTTAACATCGGTATCTTTCGTTTGTTTTAGTTCTATTTCCTCTACCCGTAAGTCTTTTTTTCCATACCAGACTGCAGCTTTCATTGGATATTACCTCCTGCTTAATTAGTAGAAAATAGTTATAAGAATACTATATTGAAGGAATAATCAATATTAATTCCTATGATTTTATTATACTATTGATTTTTCCAACCTTCTATTAAAAAGACTTTAATTTCTAACCAAATACACATATCTCATTAACAGTTTTGCGATTGTTTATTTTAATTCGGTTGCATGGTTTATTCTCGGGTCTCTGTTCATATAATTTTACCATTCCTCGATATTTACCTTTTTACTTATCCAGTTTATTCAGTGAACTTTTATTTAACCGTACAAATATTCATAAGAAGAATTCCCCCTCATCTGAATCTCTTTTTATTTTCATCGTATATGGATTATTTTATTCAATAAAATGACCCTTATATATGATGCTCACGCTAATCCTTATTCAAGAATGGCGCCCGTTTGAGGAAGATCATGGCAGATGGGCATGAGCGCTTTATCTATTATCAAATAAAAAATAAAGAGAGGCTGCATGATTAACAGCCCCCCTATACGATCGACGAATTATTTTTCTAAAAGCTTTAGAGATTCGCGATTGAATGCAGGAAGATCATCAGGTGTTCTGCTTGTTACAAGGTTTCCATCTACGATTACTTCTTCATCTTTTACAGTTGCTCCTGCATTTTCCAAGTCTTTTCTTACGGAAACAAAGCTTGTTAGCTCTCTACCTTTTAGTTGGTCTGTATTAACGAGAAACTGTGGACCATGGCAAATTGAAAATATGGGTTTATTATCTTGGAAAAATGTTTTCGCAAACTCACTATTCTTCGGATTAATACGTAGTAAGTCAGGAGAAAACCCGCCAGGTACGAGTAATGCATCATAATCGTTTGCATTTACTTCATCTATACCTCTATCTGCTTGTATTTCGTCCCCATTTTTGCCATTGATGGTTTTTTTTGCTTCATTACTGATAATATCTACCGTATGCCCAGCTTCTTTGTAAGCTTTCACAGGATCAGTTAATTCAATTTCTTCTACCATGTCTGTTACAAGGACTGCAATGTGTCGACTCATATAGCACTTCCTCCCTTTATCATTCTCGAATATATTCTAGCAGACTGCCCATAACTTTATTAAGCAGTATGCTCATGAACCGTATTATACACGAACCAAATAACGATGCTCTAACTGACAGGCACTTGTTCCCTTCTACCTTATCGTGTTACATAAACGTGCACTACAATGGCATTTGGGAGCTGGTCTTTATTCCCCAACTGCGCCCGATTAAAGAATAACCATTATTTATTTCAAATAGGCGCAGATTAATTGAACTTCCCAGAATTGTCTCCGTCCATTAGGCTTTTCATGTCTGGAACGTCTTTATAAATTTTTGATATCTTATCTAAAGTTTCCAACTTCACATTATCTCCACCGTTCCCGGTCATTGCAGTGTTAACAAAGCCATAAATAATTTTTAACAATGATCTAGCATTTTTGCAGGCAAGGTTATCAACTTTATTTAAAATATTTTCAAATTCCTTTGTATCAGTTACATCTGTCAATCTAACACCCCTCAATATATGCGAATAATTTTTAATAAGATCTATTTAATTAAATGGTCCTTTAAACCAATAGAAGGCGCAGCAGGTTTTGTTCCGGAATGGCGCCCGTTTGCGGTAGTTTAGTTAGCCTTCTAGTAAACCTATATATGGAATTTCTTTACCATTTAATTTTACAATGTAAATTGGACCATTCTTTTCCTCAGATTTATATATTTCGGTTCCAGCAGGTAATTTTGAAGCAGTAAAGTTATCAAATCCTCCATTATCGTCGGTTTGATTTTTAATTTCGCCGACTTTTTCGCCCGTATTGAGCTCTTCTTCATTTACCCATTCGATATCCTCTGCATTTGTATAGACCGTACCATCCATTAAAAATATATCTACATCTTTATCATCTGATAAAATATCCTCTGGTGTTGGGTTACCAATAACATTATCATCTGTTTCATTCCCGTTACTATTGTTATTGCAAGCTCCTAAGAAAATCAGCAAAAATACAGTCAATAATAACAGCAGACTTTTTCTATACAATTTTAATCATCCTCTTAAAGATAAAGTTGTTCTTCCACATAATGGCTCCGATTCTAACACAAAGCCTATGCGACAATTGCGCCCGATTCATTAACAAGCAATAACTAAACGTGACTGTCATCCTTAATACTTCCCCTTTTTTTATTACTGAAGTATTTCCAAAGATAATAAGTTAGCCAAAAAAGAGATACATCAATAAATCCTAAAATTAAAAATGCTTTAGTATTACTATCACCGATGAATATAGAAAGGAATACTAGAATAGTTAAAAATGGAAGTAAAAGAATCCAATAAATTTTATCTTTAAACGTATTTAAAAATATATTCACACCCCCTTATATTTAACAATCTGGTCCTACAATGGCAAATTAGGCGCTATCCTTTATTCCAGATAGGCGCCCGTTTGCTTAAAATACTGTTTTGTTGATGTCTGAAAACAAAAGCTTTATTTCTCCCCTGCCCTTGATTTCCGCTTTGTGTAAAACACATAAATAGCGTTCCCAATCGTTAAAATTATTGCTGCAGTTAAAAGTCCAAGCATTAGGTATAAATCATAATCAAATATTAAGAACAAAATAGCTGCCACAACAAATGCTCCCCAACCTCCGATAGCAAAACGCCACGGATATTTTTTATTATTAGACATAATAACTTTCCCCCTTACTTGTTCTGCATAATGGACCTACAATGGCAATTTGGGCGTTATCCTTTATTCCAGATGTGTGCCCTTTAGCTGAATAAATTTCCGACAAGTAATATATAGCCAAGTAAAACAGATAGACTTAACGTTAACACTATTGTAAATATACTTCTTGCTAATCTTTTTAGGTTCTTTACCTCTGATAACCCAAAAATACTAGACAAAATGTTAATAAAGTAATCGTCAGGACTATTGCCAGAGGATGAATGCCCATTATAGAGGTTCCAAACCAGCCAGAAAAAGATACCAGCAGAAATAAAATTACACAAATTATTGAAGACATAAACGACCACAAATTAACTTTTGCTTGCATTTTAGTCTCTCCCTTTGTCCATTAACCCAGCGTATACTTACTTAACTAAATAGCAAATAATTGAACGCTTTTGTTCCGGCTAAGCGCCCTTTAATGGCATAAAACAAGTTACAATGCTAAAATAACTTCCTGCACATTTGAAGTACTCGTTCAAGATCATGCTTATGTAATACACCTATATGCCGTTTTAATTCAGATCCATGCACAGAAATAATTTTTGAAGTACGAGCCACAGATGGTTTTAATAACCCGGCCTCGTTCCAATACTCCAAAACCACATCAAATTGATTTCGTGGCTGTTGGCTGGTGACTGGAGCAATAATGGCATCCACATCCAGTGCCAATTCATTTCCGACAATAATAACAGGGCGCTGCTTAGTTTGACGAGTCCCTTTAAAAAGGACATCTGCCAACCAAACATCACCCTGCTTCATCCTACTGCTCATTGTAGATGTCATCCTCCTCATTATCCCACCAGGCATAATTTTCACCTAGTAAAATAACATCCCTAGACATATATTTTTCTTTAATTTTATCGAGTACCTTTTGCCTTTCGCCATCACTCAACATGTCAATTTCCTTGATAATTTTATCCGGAATAGACATATCATACACCTCCATTTAGTTGTACCCTTATTATATCTTATATTCGATCAGACATAAAACGTTCAAGAGGTTTTCTTTATTCAGGAAAATTAGCTGTTTCCGATAGGACACCGATTTTTATTCCAGATAGGCGCCCGATGATTGAACAAGGTCTGACCACTTTTTAACCAAATACCACATCGTATATAATAATATTAAAGTATTCACAGAAAGGGTGAATATGATGTCTCGTAGGGTTCGACGTGTCCGCTATCAGTTAGATACGAAAAATATTAAACGCTTGTCAGACTCAGATATCCGAACCATATTACGTGGTGCGGATCCCTTAATCATGACCGGTGGGCGAAATTTACTTGCAAAAATATTAAAAGGATCGAAAGAGAAAAGAGTATTGGAATTAAATTTGGATGATTGCCCGGTGTATGGTGCTTTTCAAAGTGAAAAACTTGAAACAGTCAAAGCGAAAATTGACTGGATGATCAAAAATAATTACCTGGAAATTGAATATGATTACCGACTACCTTTTCTCGTTTTCTCTGAGAAGGGCTGGGCAATTGAAAGAGATACGTATTCGGATGAATTGCTTCAGCAAATCAGAGAAATTAAGAACCCTGAAAGTCATGATTTTAAAGAGCATTTGCTAGACCGGGATCGCGGCATGATCTTATTGCTATTGAAAAAAGTTGAACAAGCAGGAGACCCTTCTTTCATACCATCTCTTGAAGAATGGAAAAAAGTAGACTATAAAAAAGTACGAAAAGAAATTAATCGGGTGATTTATTCGTTGTCGGAGGGTCTTTCTTAAATTGTTCAGCAAGACGGTATTGATTAAATTCTTCTTCTCAATAAGCGCCTACATCCGGAAGAAAAGGGCCTCCCCTTTATTCCGGATTTGCGCCCTTTTCTTTAATAAGCAATCCCCCACTAATTCATATCGTTGAAGGCTTTCGCAGTTCGTTGTCAAAGTTTAAATGCCTCTTCATATAACGAATGAGTATACACCCTTCGTGATAATCAGTACGCCTTTTCCCGAATGGTTTCCACTTCCTCATTAATCGATTGAACATTGAGGTTTGGTGTCTTTTCATCCGAAAGCTGGTACTTTTCTTTCAAGTGTGTGATGCGTTCAACGCTTTCATTAATCCTTTCTTCGCTTATTTCCCCGTTTTCAACAGCAGTTTTTAATTTATCAAATACAGTGGGAATCAAATCCGGATTATGGGCAACAAGCAATAAATCTCCGCCTGCTTTCACTGACCGGACGGCTGCCTCAGCGACATTATATTGATTTGTAATGGCGCCCATCGTCAAGTCATCGGTGATTACGACACCATCAAACTCAAGATCCTCCCGCAAAATGCCCGTGATTATCTTTTTTGACATGGAGGCAGGATAATTTTCATCGATTTTTGGCAGCAGAATATGCGCAACCATGCTGACATCAGCACCGTTCGAAATGGCTTTCCTGAATGGAGCAAGTTCCAATTTAGACAGTTCCCCGTAGCTTTTATCGACCTTAGGAAGTTTTAAATGGGAATCCTTGCTGGTATCCCCATGCCCGGGAAAATGCTTCATGACTGAAATAATCCCTTCACTTTGGATTCCTTTCATCGTCTGGATACCCAACTTTGATACGATTTTCAGATTGTTGCCAAACGAACGATCGCCGATAACAGGATTATCCGGATTACTGTTAACATCAAGGACAGGCGCAAAATCCAAATTGAAACCGAGTGTTTTCATCTGCTCACCGAGGATGGAACCAGCTTGAAAGGCCACATCTGGATCATTCATCTTCCCAATCGAACGACTTGACGGCAAACTTTTCACCCCATCAGGCATTCGCGTCACACTGCCGCCTTCTTCATCGACCCCCAGTAATAATGGGTAAGGATTGTCAGCATTCGCAGTTTTCATCTCATTTAAAAAGTTGACGGTTTGCGTCTTGCTTGTAATGTTATCGCCATATAAAATGACACCTCCAACATGATACTTTTGAATGATACTTCTTGTCTCAGCCGTCATTTTTGTTCCATTGACACCGCTAAAAATCATTTGCCCGATTTTTTCATTAAGGCTCATATTGTTGTCTGTATCACCTGAACGAACGCCTTTATCGCCTCTGCTTATTTCCTTCGATAATGAAATATGATCCACGTCAGGGTTATCAGCATCACCGGAACGCTTCGGGAACACCCATTTCAAGACATAATCATTGGAAAGTTCATAAACAAGAATGATTTGATTGTGATCATCATCCTGGTAATAATGCGTATCATCAAGTTTTTTATATGATTTAATTGTTTCAAAATCGAACGACGTGAATTGATCCTGCGATGAACGCATATCGGACACAATACCGTCTGTAATACCGACATCAATGTCATGTGACGGATAGTTCAAAAAACGACCAACATCCGTATCCGTGGTCTTATCCGGTTTCCCCCAAGTTTTTTGCACCGCATCGGTGGTCGTTTCACCGACAACGATATTGCTTTGCGGGATTTTTCCTTGTTTGGCTAGGTTAAATATATTGGCCAATGCTGCTTCAGGCTCCTGGACCTCTTCATTCTCATGACTCGATGATGGATTCTTTGGTTGTTGGTCTGCTTGTTTATCATTTGTCTTATCGCTCAATGAACGGGTGAAAAAGAAAACCGCCCCAAGAGTGATGATAACAATGATGATTATAATAGCGATACGCCTGATCATAGTAATTCCTCCGCGAATAGTCATTCCATAATTCGGTAGCAGTGTTATTTCTCATTTACATCTCCAACTCTCCAAAAAGAATAATAATATTTTAACATGTAAGATCCACCTAAAAACTCCTCCAATAATCCAAGAAAGGGAGCAATACTTATTCCATTCTTGCGCCTTTTTCTGGAATACTTATGCAATCGATATTATTCAAAAAGTCGTTCATCCTTATCACTTAATTTAATACGAAAAAGCAGAAAGGGAACAAATATAAGACTTAAATACCCTAGTGTAAATAATTTTTGTGTTCCAATCGAAATGTATTGTCTATGACCACAATTAGGACAATTCTTCCCATTCTTTGAAAATCCGAGCGACAAAATCTCTTTAACTTTCCACTTGTAATTACAGTTAGTACAACGTGCCATAAAATCCCCCTCCTATTTTTCTTTGAAGAAGTATTTCACAAACTGGCCCTTATATGCTATGCGATTGTGGCGCTAACCCTTATTAGGGAAAAGCGCCCTACAATGGCAATTTGGACGCTGTACTTTATTCCGCAAGTGCGCCCGCTTTTTGAATAATTTCTTATGGTTCGCTAATTCCTACTGCTCCGAGTAAAAGAAAATAAGCAAATACTAACACTGCGCTATTCAACAGAATTCCTATTATAACAAACCACATTTTTTTAGATATTATAGCAAAAATAATTCCAAGCATAGAAAGTATTGTAAACACGATTATTACCGAAATAAAATTTATATCAGGACCTCTTACTATAAAGAAAAAAATGATATTTATTAACACAGTTAATATTGACAACACGCCCAATATATTCTTTGCTTTTTTCTTATGCAAAATTACAACCCCCCTTTAGATCAAGAACCTTGTTCAACAATCTGGCCCGTTAATTGAACAGTTCATATGCCATTCATTTATTTCATTATTTTCCTATAATAGGATTATTTCAAATACGACTAATAAATGCAATTGCCTTTTTGAGATAATTTTTCTATATTTAGCAAATTAATAATCCTTTAGACCTCTTTCACCACGTTTCCATGTTTATCAAAGAAATAAAAAAGCTGCGACATGTCATGGTGTTTGTTTTGTAATTCCTGATCTGTCGTTATACGTATTTTTGTCGTTTCCGCATAGTTGCTGCAGAACGCCACATGTTTCCATGATTCGGTTACCATGATGACACGCTGAGGAACTGCATGCTGCTTCCACTTCAAAAACAGCTGTATATCCTTTGTGTCTTCTCGGATGACATAAACATAGAATACCTTTCCCTTAAATTGTATCGCCCCAACAAACGGATGTGCGGCTGGAACCACTTGCGCTTCCGGGAAGAAAGCATATAATTCAAAGAACATCAGCATTTGTAATACATCTTTGGTCTGAAATCGCACCCAATCATTCGGTTCATATTGCGGAAAACTCGTGATTTTGGCTCCTGCCTTTCCGAGTGTATAAATCGGTATCGGTTGTTTGCCTTTTCGCAACTCATGCCGTACCAGTTTCTGTTCCCGCACCATGTTTCTTAAACGCTTTTTGCCTAAGTTGAATAATCGGAAGAGTTGTTCTCCCCCGATTATGCCAACCTTGGCTATGGCATCCAATGCAGCACATTCTTTCGGTGATTCATCATTGATATAATTTGGTTCTTTCAGATTGGATGGCAATCGAGTCCAATGCAGGTGCCAATCATGCTGGATAGAGTATGGGCTGACCATGTTGAGCCTCCTTACAATACATACGTGATACGTGTGCGAATTTGTTCTTTTTCCACATCAACGTTATCCACTCGCACCAGCACCTGATCATCCTTCTGGACATTTTGAAACTTCAAATGGCTGGACAGAGAATCAACACCCGGCTCCAAACGAACAAAGACACCGTATTCCCGTACACCGGAAACGGTACCAACATACTCCCCATTTTTCTGATAGCGTTTCACACAGTCCGGCCACGGGTTCTGCAACAGAGCTTTGGCGCTAACGTCTACGTGCTGTTGTTCTTCGTCGATGGCCATTACCTTAACTTTGATGGCCTGACCTTCCTGAAATTCGTCATGTAAATTATCAATCCAGCCATAGCGAATGTCATCAATCGGGATAACCACATGAATACCACCGATATCTGTTAAAAGATATCCTTCATCTACATGACGGATGACCGCCGGTGTCACATCCCCTACTTGCAGTTTCCGAAGGGTAATGGCCGCAAGTTTCTCCCGTGCCTGCGTACGTGACGCTGTAAACAGTTCATTGTCCTGATCGTAATTCAACACCATAAAAGCAACGTTTTGTCCTGTCATGGAGCGCAATTGGCGCAGATTCTGCGCGCCTGTATACTCCAGTGGAATTAAACCGCGAATGGATCCCACCCTTACGACGGCACACGGGTGTTTTTCTTCCCCTGGTTGTCCGATTTTTTCAATTCCGGCAATAGGTGCATACAAGATTTTGCTGTTTTGATAGGCCGCGTAGATCTCTTTCCAGTTCTCCAGCGTATGATCCTGTTCCTGTTCTACCATTTTCGATGGATCAAATCCCTCAATCATCACGTTGTCGTTAAATTCGTCTGTCATTATGAATCGCTCCTTTTCCAATTGTTTTAAATGTAGCGCCATTTGGCTTGCTTACCAGCTGCTTTGATACCTCGTTAATAATTGCTCGATAATTTCTATCGCTGTTTGCAGTGCCTGTTCTTTTGTTTCAAATAATGCCCGTGGCCATGTTACCCCCGCTTCTGCCAATTGGTTATGGCCGGCACTTGTGAACGAGCGCAAAGCTTCAGGAAGATACACCCAATGCTGATGGCTCGGCTCAATCGTACAAGCAAAATAGTACTGTTCCCCCGGAACGTTATACAATGCTATGGTTGCGGCCCTCACCCCCTTAAAGCGAAAATGATACGTTTCTTCCTGATACAACAGGCTTCCTTCTGCATGTTGATACGGATAAGTGTCCATGTCGTTCTGCTCCTTTCTCTTGTTAAATGCATATAAAAACACCCTTTTCCTGTGAAAAGCGTGTTAATCCCAAAAGCCATCATCTGCGGCCTGCCCAATGGGCTGGTTCGGTTTGGCCGACGTATTCTTTTGTTCGGTTTCCTGTTCCTGTACTGGCGGTTCGACTATTGGCTCTGGTTCTTGTTGTAACTGCGAAACGTCTTGGTCAACGAGACCGGACGATAAATGGTTTTCGTCTAGCGCGTTTTGTGAGGCATCATCGGAAACCGTTTTTTGTTCGTGGGGCACTGAGCACCTATGTTTGTCGTTATCTTCCACCGGTTCAGGCCGATTAGGTGTTGACTCTGCTTGTTTCTGTTTTACATTAGCAAGACGTTGGAACGGCCTTTTCAGTCCAGCCCCCGTTTTTTCTTCCGCCTGATTAACGACTTGTCGCAGTTTCGCTTTTAACCCATGATCTTCCCATTCCCGTTTTTCCTTCCAATCTGATGGCACAAGATTGCCTCTTGCCAGAGCCGGTTTCTGCATCGCCGCTTCATACATAACTTTATGGATAAAGCTATACTTCGGTAAGTTGTCCATAATATCCGTGGGATCAAAACGGTATTCTTCCGATTCTGTATCTCGATAAGAGTCCGGGAAGACCGTCGGCATTATCACGTGATGCTTATATGTTGATTGACGCATCATGATTTTATCTTTTCCGAACTCATCGGCAAATTCCTGAGCATCCTGAAAACCAACACCATTAAAGCATAGTTTATTCCGACAGTTCGTCATAATCGCTTGTTTCATGGCACGGGGGCTGATGTCGCCTGCTTCCACTTCCATTGGCCCAATGACTGGGAGGCAAGAATGCCTGAAACCTTATAGGACGCTGCAAGCGACAGAAAAATCTCCACTTGCGGATTGATATAGCGTTTATACTCATCAATGAACATGAAATGCGGACTACGGGTGTCTTCCGTTCCTGGACGGCGGAATGTGCCGTTTTGCAAATGCATAATGAGAAATTGTCCAAACGCATCACCTGCTTTTTTGAGTGTACCCAGTGCTGTATTGACAATGAGCACCCCATCATTAGCAAAGTGTGCGTCCACATCCACGTCGCTCTTACCTGTCATGATGTTTTTAAGCAACTCATTACTCGTGATGTTTTCCAATTGTGCCCGCAGCCCAATAACAAACTGCCTGTACTTTTCTGCCATACTGCCTAACAGCTCATTGTCAATGGAGTGTATTAAATCGGTTTCCCCTTGTTGCATACGCAGTTCATTGGTTCGCTGTTGTAATAAGGTAAAGTCCCTTAATGTCTCCAGTACTTCCATTAAGTCGGTATCATCCCCCTTCAATTCTTTTAATAAGCGTGTTACGTTACGTGCGGCCAGTTCCTGCACGTTGGCAAAGAAAGCATCCTGTTTGCCGAACAACCCCCGTAATACAATAACCGTTCCTTCCACCACATCCTCCACATTCCCTTCCATGGGATTAAATTTCTGCGTATGAGGACTGGTGGGATCAACATAAATATAGGGGATAGCCATTTCATCGCAGAAATCCTTTACTTTTTCCGCAAATTCGCCTTTGGGTTCCACCACGGATAAACCTAGATTTTTTCCTTGTTTCTTTTGCAGTAATAATTGATAAATCATCGGCTCCAGGACAGAGGCCGTTTTACCGGAACGTGTTGCACCAACCACCAGCATGTGCGTGAACATGTCTTTGCCTTTCCATACGATTGGCAGGTTATCCTGTTCAATGGAGTGTCCCAATACCGTCACCAGTTCATCGCTGTTTTTACGCTTGGACTGCTTAAAGTGTTTTTTATAGGTTTTATAGCCTTTCTCGGGGTTTTCGGTAATACGTTGATTGCCACGCTTTTGCCGGTAAGCCTTTTCGGCCCGTATATACATGATATTGGCGTATATGCCTGCCATTCCAAAAAAGACGATGGCCAATCGCATCATAAAGGCTTTGGAAACCATCTGCTCCCATTGCCAATACTGATAAGCCAGACTTCCTAAAGCCATGACAAGCCATAATGTCATGGTAAGCATCAGTAACCGGCTTGCTTTTGGATTGTGCATCTTTTTCCACCATTTCCAAGCGTAGAAAAGAATAACAAGAATGCCCCCTATTCCGAGTGGGAACAAGGGGGCTGGTATAAAGGTCGTCTGGAACATAAGGATAACGCCGGTAACTGCCATACAAAAAACAATGCCGGCATAGAGCATTAAAATGATAGTATCACCTCTTTTAGAGTTATATAAAAACGCCTGGCAGAAAGTTGCTTTCCACCAAGCGTTAGGTCATCTTTTCTATTTTGCTAGCTCTTTAAATTGCTTAATCAAATCTCTCACTATTGTTATTTCTGCCCTATGACGTAATTGACGGACACGTTCCTGTTTTATGTTGTGAGGTATACCCGCTTCTTTTAGGGTCATTCTTGGTTTTGTTAAGCCGTATAAATCGTCTAAAAGCTGTCGCTCCCGCTCCTTTAAAATATGCTTTTCATCTTTATCTCATTGTTCATTTATTTAGAAAATCCTGATCAATCGGTAAAAACTCCACATGGTGAATGTGTTTGAGCAACCGTTCATGTATGGGGCGCAAGCCCGCGTGTGTCAGTATCAGCACCTTTCGTCCATTACGCATATAACGGTCTTTACGATAGGCTAATACATGGTTGATTTTCACAATATCGGTGTCCAGTAAGTTGATGAAATATTTTTCCTCTCCGTTGTGCTGGACCATATGATGAAAGCCTTTAGGGTGATTGCTTTCCTTTACTGCTGGTTTAAATGTCAGGTTCTCATTTTGCTCTACATACTGATGCAAGCTAGCCTGGTCATCTGCGAATAATGGTACATAGCTTTTGCCGAATCCCAGTGGGAATACTTTCAAGCTGTTGCACTGCAGCATAGCCCGGCTGTCCATGAGACGGTCAATCACCCGAATAAAGCTATCCTGTCCTTTAGCGAATAGAGCATAGTTCTCGAAATAACGTTCGCCGGCTTGGGTGCGTTCGTCGGTACGGTGCATTTCCATTTCTCGTGCCGTTTTGGCCAGGTTTTTGGCAGATATGCCGTGCAAGAACGTGTAGACGACATGTGCCGCTCCGTTTGGACTTGTGACGATACCCTGTACATTGTCGGCACGGTTTAAGTTGAAGGTTCGTTTCACATGCCGGCTGTCATGAATCGTCCATCCTGCCTGTTGTAATCGCAGAAAGATGTCATTGGTTGTGAGCAGGTACGGGACGTGATACGTACGGACACGTAAGTCGTCGGCCCGACGCTCAACAGGATAGCCCTGCTTTCGCAAGCAGGCTATGCCAGTCTCGCTGATGCGGTGGTGATTGCCCTGTCTGGCCTGTTTGGCATTGTAGCCTTTGGTTGGCTTGCTGATGATGTAGCCGGTGTTGCGCAGAATGCTTATTTTCTTATAAGCATAGCGCCACGTTAGGTTATGGTGCTGTTGTATCTGCTGGGTGCTGAGTATGCGATAGTCGTATAAGGTTTTGAGTATGTTTACATCCAACGGTTGCAGTCGTTTGATGACCTGTTTTTTGGTTGGTTTAGCCAATTTATCACCTGCCTTTGTTGTTCGTGGACCAGGGCTGTTTTGTCTCCCCAGTTCTCCAGTCCTTCCGAAATGCCTCAACAAAACTATTCTCCCTTTGATTGAATAAGTCTGTTCGTTCTGCTGTACCGCAAATTGGCTCCAAACAAGGAGTCTAGTATTTTCAATTAGGTAGAATTTCCAATTTTCATTTGGGTAGAATATCAGGAGGTGTTCGAACTCGATTATGTCCTACCCATTTATAACGTGCTCTGGACAGGTAGAATATTAATGCAACTACCAAAAAATATTGTCTCTGTCCTCTATGGCAATTGCTTGCTCCTCTTCTTTAGATTTTTCAATGTAGTAGTCTAGATTACTGACTTCTGGTATGTGTTTTAAATCGTTATGGTGCTCCTGCAAATACGCCAAGAAAGAAACTAGGTTTTGTTCTTCCACCAGATAGGCTTGAATATGATTCTTATTGTCCGGATGCCCCTGTTGGAAAAGAGATAACTCTTTCCAACTATCATCTGCAATCAACCGCGTGTAACGAATGGCATCAATAATGCATTTGCTGTTGCTGTTATCCAAGTCCCGACGAATATTATCCCTGAAATAATGCAGGAGAATAAGCGTCGATTTGCCAAACTGCGCGTTTATGCTGGCATAGTTATAGGCTTGAAATGTAACCTGCTGATAATAGCTTTGAATCGCTCCAAAGTAACTTCGGTCATTATCCGTGTTCAAAGGCAACATCCCTGCATACGAGAATTGAAAAACCGGATATCCATCAATAACCAAAGGCTTGCTTGCAGCTAGTGGATTCTCGGGAAAACACCCGGTATCCATTTGATCATTATTCAATTCGACTAATCGCTCCAGCGTTTCTTCTTTTAACATTTCCAAACTCTTCAGGACATTTATATAATGTGTCTGTAGCATGTTTGTTCTCCTTTCTATTGGTCTGACGTTGTATACCCTGTATATTCAGGCGTGCATTCCAGCCAACGTCGGACATATTATTTTTGATTCTTATTCGAAAAGTCGATTGTCTGACACTATTTGTTGAAACACCTGCCTTAACAAGGGATAAGCCTACATAATAACGTCAGACAAGCAACATGGAAGCTGTCTGACGTATTATGATGAAATATTGGTTTAATCGTGCATATAAGCCTTTTATTACGTCTGACAGGTTTATCTGTCATTCATTCTCTAAAAACGTGTTTACATATGGCATGGGATCCACCGTCTTATATGTGCCATCGTCCTTTTTCTGATGCACTTCAAAATGAAGATGGGCACCTGTTGAATTCCCGGTTGTACCAATTTGTCCAATAATTTGTCCTGCTCTTACTTTTGTTCCTGCTGAGACACCCGTTTTCATCATGTGCGCATAATATGTTTGCAACCCATTGCCATGTTGAATGATGACTAAATTACCAAAGCCACCGTTGTTAAACTGCGAATAGACAACTTTCCCTTCAGCAAAAGCCGTGATAGGTTTACCGCGATCTTGCCCATCCGCAATATCAATACCTGCATGGAAACTTCTTTCTCCCTCTATGATACGATACCCATAGGATGATGTTAGGTTTTTCGTATCCGGAGCTATCCATGCCTTATCACCCTTCAGTTCCACGTTTGCTTCCTCTTTAGATACAAAGCCAGCATTATAAAGATTATAAAAATGCATGACATCCTCTACATACCAATCAGCATGATTATAAGCACGTATAGCTTTTTGTAGATTACCGGATTTCCCTATATAAGGTTCCAAATGATTGGCTGCTGCAAAAATAGCGTCTTTTTCTTCCCATGGACTTGCCACCCCATTACCATTGGCATCTACACCAAATCCTCCGTATTTATCAATCTGTTCCGGATCTGTTCTGATATCTTTAGGAATTTCTGCGTCACCTAACCCTTTACAAAAAGGATAGTCCCAACCCAACCAACTACATGGCATGAATTGGAGATGCCCTTCCGCTCCGACTGGTGATACCATATCAACGGAGGAAAATACGGTTTCGACACGATGGATGGCCGCAAGTAGCAACCATGGCACATCGTATTTCTCCCCTGCTTTCTTATACATAGGGATAAACTGTTCCGGTATTTCTTTTTCAGCTATTTTTGAAGGTGTCCCTGCATTCTGGTCATGTTTCTCTTCAAAACCTATATCACCAAAAAAGACGCCTAAAAATAATACCCCCACAAACAAAACAATACAAAAGAGCATGATTAAGACAACAACAAGGCCAATACTTAGTTTAAGAATTCCTCTCATAACTACCAGTAATCCTTAATGATCTAAGACATTCAACATATAATTGCTGACCTGGAATGTTTTTTCTGTCTGTTTCATTTTAAGGGTGTATTCGACTATTTCCCTTTTTGTTTTATTAGCCTTGCTATTGTAAACATCACCTGCGATTCGGACTTTCCAAACAAAATAATCTTCGCTTGGTTCATAAGGCTCATAAACCTCTGCGGAGACTATCTTCTTTTTGTATGTGGCTGCCGTTGGTTTAGGTGTATTTACACTGAGTTTTTCATACATCTTATCTGTCATAAATCGGCGAGCATCTTTAATGTGCTGCATCGGATCATCGCCGTTAAAGGCATAATAATTTGTTGCAAATTGTTTAGCTGCCTTTTTAGATTGCTTTATTTGTTCATCGGTAAAATGCTCACGATAAAAACCTTCCGGCTCTTTTAATGCATCTGGATCCGGTGTTATTATCTCCTTCTGCTCATGGTTTTCTTGTATAGTATTTGGTTCCTTTGTGTTCTCTTCCGCTGAGCTATTTTGCTTTTTATAATCATGTGTCCGTTTCTCGGCTTGGGCAGACACATCACCGTTTTTTGATTTATCTTTTGTCGCATCCTGCATCATGGTGTTACCAATAACGATAGAAATGAAAAACAGCGTAATGATAATACCCATTACGCTGTAAATAATCATATTTTTTGTTTTGTCATCCATAACCGCGTGAACCTCCTGTTTCATTCTAATTCTGCGTAATCATTAACATCCGTTTGTTGTTCATTTTCCACCGGAGGAATGTGTTCTTCCAGTGAAGCCAAATTCGCTAAATCATCCTGTTTGGACATTTGCGTATTAACCGGCTCACCATGTTGCTGCGTTTCTGGTGTTGAGTGATCGATTGTTTTTGGACTATCTTTATCAAACAGCGTATCTTTAGCTCCTAAATTACCTCCCGTTGTCGTACCACCAAATGATTCATTTGATTGATTAACATTTAGTTGGTCACTATTCATGACAGATGTATTGGACTGGCTTGTACTCGATGATAACGACTCCGATACCCCCTCGTTCATGTTCTTTGTTTGGTCATGCGCCTTATTAGTTTCTAGTGATGCTTCACTTTGGTTCTTTTCTGGTTTCTCTTCCGTTACTGGGGAAATGGTACCGCCTTCCTTGATCGGGGCATTTTCACTTCTATTGGTATTCAAACTTGGCATTGAATCATTTTGGTCATTGTCCTGGTTGTCAGTTCCCGTTTCACCACTAGTATTGGGAGTATCTAATTTATCAACCGTTGCATTGGCGTTCACATTTTTCCTTGATGGTTTTTCATGTGTTGCCAGTTTATCTAATCCCGTTATAGCTTCAGAATCATCCTCTCTTTCCAGTGAACTTAATTGCTTAGAGCGTTTCGCCTGCATACCACTTTTAGCCACATCGCCAACACTGCCTTCACCTGTGGCCATTTTTCCAACGGAACTTCCTATATTCGCACCAGCTAATGCTCCTGTTCCACCTGTAGCAACCCCCCCAATGGCTGCACCGTAAGTTGTTGCTAATCCCTGCGTTCTTTTCTTCAGTGGATTGCTGAAATCACCCACGCCTTCTCGTATTTCTTGGACACCTTGAGATCCAGCTGCAAAGATATTTTTAATACGTTTGCGTAGAAAGAATAACAGCATGAATAAAACGAAGTGAATTAAGGCTGCGGCTATATATCCCATAAACGGATTACCAGATTGAGTTGCCGTAAAATCAGCCTGATATAGTAATTCAGAAATCGCAAATATGATCAGTGCTGAAAATGCCACCACAATTTTTAATACCAATGGCAATCCTAGTTCAATAAAGTACCGTTTAACCACATTAAATTGGCCGGGCATGGCTCCAAATAAAAGAGCAAATGGAGCAAATATAGCGATTAACATAAACCAGAATTGAAACAGCAACAAAGCCAATGCTAAAAAGTATACTGGAAGCGATGTGATTCCGTTTATCGCTAAATACAGTGGTGTGAAAGATAACCGTTTGCTTATGTTGTCATATAATAAATAGTTATTACCTTTATTAATCTCATTAGATATTGCTTTGTAACGTGATTCTGAATTTGGTTCATTTTTAAGGATCTTGTTAATACGATTAATTGCTTCCTCTTTACTAATGTTGTTTCCTATATTGTTTAAATTTGTTTCTCCGTACATCATGTATAAATATGGACGGTCCACAAACAACGTCCAGAGGTTATCTTTCATTTCTCGTTTCAGACTTTCTTCATTGAGATTGGTTGGTGCAGCATTTTCAACTTTTTGAGAGCCGTTCTGGTTTTGTTTATTAAAATCACTCGCTAGTATCAACGAACTGGCTTGAGTAGTAACCTGATTCAGCCCAGATAAAAACGTGGAGTAGTTGGTAAACAACAATAATGCTATGGTTAATGCTAAGACTGTTTGTAAAATGGTTCCAAAAGATGAAAACATCGATCGCTTCCAAACCATTAGAAATATAGCATAAATTACTGTGAACACAGCTACGAACTTTGCTAGGTTTCCAAATATACCATTTGATGAAAAGTTACCAATGCCAGTAACACCGGTGATTTGCTGCATGATACTGTCCAGTTTATCAATAATTAAATTGATAAAGTTAAAATTGTATGCAAAATCCAAGGAAGAAATCATGAAATTGGTCATTAGGATGTTCATATCAAAAGCAACATTGACAAGATAGTTGAAAAACTCATTCATTTTCTGTCCTGCTTTATCTTTCACGTCTAGGAACCAGAATTTATCTGTTACTTTATCTGCAAAACTTTTTTCTTCATTAAAATCATCCGGCACCGCATCTAAGTGATAATAAGACTTACCATTATCTTTTAAAGCTCCTAATTGCTCTTGACTACTCTCATTTTTATCTTCTGCATAAACAGTCTGCGTAGTTCCCATTGCAATATTTAAAATGAGAAAAACTAAAATTAACTTAGTTATGCGTTTCCAATATTTATTCATATTTATCCATAAAAAATAATCCCTATAATAAGGGATTATTTCAAGGCAGAGCCTCCTCTCAAAATTAGATTGTTAATTCTTATCTTCAAATCCATATTCACCTTCACTAGATTTGTTATACTTTTTATACTCATGTAAAATAGTCCCAGAATTTTTGCTCCTAACCTCTTCTGGTATACTCTCTTTAAAAGCTTTTACCTTCCATTCCCCATTCTCATTCTGTTTAAGGCTAATGAAATTAGAATCACCTTTTTCAAAATCATAGTTTCTCCATGGCTTAACATAATAAACAATCTCTTTTGATTCTTTGCTATAGGTGTAATCATACCTTCTAATTTCATATTCGTCATGAAGCTTTTCAAATTCTTTAAATTGATCAGGATATTCTTTCTTGTATCTTTCATATTGCTCAGATTTGATTAAATCACTTGCATAAATTTCACTGCCATTATCCTTAACGATTTTGGTATTATAACTTCCAAATGCAGTTTTTCCTTCAAGCTTCTTTTTACCTTTAGGCGAAAGCATGTCATATGCAACAGGAATATTTAATTCAAAACCAGCCTTGTAAAACTTTTTGGCTATTTTATCCGTTTCTTCAAATACCTTTTCACGCTCTGACTTTTCCTCGCTTTCGGTATCACCTTTTTCATCATCCGGGCTGGCTTCTTTATCAGATGAACAAGCAGCCACAAATAAGAACATACCTATCATCAGTAACATAAATAGTGTTTTCTTTTGCATCAGACCTACTCCTTTACTTAGTAAATGACCGGTTTCTTAAGACGTTTGCATCAACTCTCTTTGTTTTTCTTCCTCCGTTGCGGTAGATGAATCAAACGCATCTAATAAATCTCGGAACACCGGATTAATATGAATAACCGCTGAACGTCCAAAGATATCCTGAAACAGGGCATCACCACGTCCAAGGTTTTTTAGTACATCAATATTTTCCTGCGTCTGTGGCAGGTTTAGATAATTTAACATCTCCTGGGCTTCTTCTGTTTTCCGTAACCCAAAACTGAATTTCATGCCCATGTTTGCCACGTCCTGTCCGTGATCCGAGGCATTTTGTGAACCTTTTATAAGCGTTGTATTATAGAAGCGTCCCATACGCACAATGAAATCCATCAGCTCGGAGCCGACAGCACTTTGTTCAATGGAGCTAGCTTCATCCTGTAAAATAAACTTATGTCTCATACGGTCTTGATTAAACATGTACTGTTTCGTGAAAGCTGTAAGCGAAATCATAATTGCCTCAGATATTTTATGTTGAGGCCGCATTTTTTTCGTTGTTTTACTTGGCAAATTGAGATTCTGTACCATTAGTACTTGAATGGGGACATCAGGATGCAGTACTTTATATTGCTGTCCCACTTCCCCAAAAAGTAACTTAGCAAGCTGATTACGACGCAATGTTTCTAACATGCCTTTTAATTTATCAACAGCGTTAAAACGGGAAGGATTCAGGTTTGCTTGGTTATAAATATTTTGCAAATACGTTATGACCGCCCCTATGCAAGGGTCCTCCTGTTTCGCTACATGTTCTATTGCTTCACTTAAAATGGTGTAGGCATCATCTTCAATATCCACATTTGTAAGATGTGTCAAAATATCCATGCAGATATCTTTACCTTCTTCCAAATCAGTACTTGTTCGGAAAGGATCCAACGAACCAGCATCCTTTGCGTCTTTTCCCATTTGCCAGACAGAAATATACTCTTCAGGAATATAAGGAAGTCCTTTTGACCAATTTTTACGGTCACCCTTTGGATCAATAATTAACCCCTGAGAACCAGTCATGGCAGCCAAATAAATAAATAGATTCATAAACAAGGACTTTCCTTTACCGGTCATCCCAGCTACCATGACCGAAATCGAGTCAAACACATTATTGACATTTTCATACGCTTTGGCCGCAAGGTCCGGTTTAATAAAAACAGGCTTTTGAAATTGACGTGTATAGCCGATGTAGAAGCCACGGTTATCCCCGATATTCGTTGTAGCACCAAACATCATACCTGCCAAAACCGTTGGAGATACGTACATAGGAAGATCGTTATTAAATTGTTTCGATCCCGGTATGGTTTCCATTAGTAAATTAAGTTGTTCACCATATGGCGAAACAATACTCACCCCAAATCGGGATAATTCGTCGGTTAATTGCTCAACCCGTGTTTGCAATGTCCGTTTGTCTCTGGCAATGACTTTAAATACAAAGGAACAATTATATCCCGGCTGCCCTGTCTGCTTAAAGTAGTTTTCCATTTGCACAGCACCCTGTTCCGATTCAACGACACTTTGATCGATGCTGTCTTGCCCTTTGGCAGCTTCTTTTCTTTGATCTTTGTATTCTAATCGTGCATTACTCAATTTCTTTTGCACTAACCGATTGGGCTGATGATGTGCCCGTATGGAAATAGTAACCGGAAAAGGCATTCGAGACTGCACATGGTAAAGCCATTCAAAGCCAGGGTGACTACTGACGTCATTCATATCATTACAGACTAAATACTGCGTATACAGCTCCTCAATGTCATTATTTCGTATTTTACTTAGCAGCAATGTTTTAGGGCCAATCTCATCAATATTCGCATTTTGCAGATCAACAAACGCATTTTCTTTTGGACGGACAGCTTCATGATGGATATTATTGGAATCTACACCCTTAACTTTATCACCCGATGCAAACGCTTGTCGATATGACACATCCTGATTCGTAGGAGAAACAGAATAGGTTTTCTCTGCCAAATAAATAAGTTCTCCTGTTGTGGCTGATTTTACCATAGATGAAAAACCGTTAGCCATATTTGTTATTAAACCTTCTGCCTGTTTCTGATACGCCTCTATCACTTCCAAAGGAATATCATAAGGATTTAACCCGACTGCCCGATAGACTGGTGAACGCAGACCCTCTAAAAAGTTCTTAAACTGATAAATTAGTGTGTTTCCCGTATTTGGCGATACATATCTATTTTTGGAAGGGTCTAATTGAACACCCAGGTAATGGATGTATTCACCTGACTCATTCTGAGAACGTTGTTTGTTTAAATGCTGATTGACTTGTTCCATAAAATGCTTTCCATTCTCTTTCAATGAATAATCCAATCGCTGCATTTCTTCTAAGGTTTGATTCACCACACCACTAATATTTTTAGGTGTCGGGTCAATGACAAAGTGCAGGTCATGCCCATTATTCGATAAATAACTTAACTGTTGCTGAAAAGGTTTTACTTTATCATCAAAATCCAAAAAATCGTAACTGAATCCTTCAATCCGATAATAGGCCCATACGGTATTATCGTGTGCAAAAACCAGATTATTTTCAATATGCCTAATGGGAAATTCTAATATATTTGTTAGCATGCAATAACTCCTTTCTTAGTCACTTAAAGGTGACAAACCCTTTGTAACGATGTTTTGTTGGTTTAAAACGATGTTTCTTAACACCATAGGTATAATAACTATGGAAAATATGCGTTCGTTCTTTGGGTATTTTTCGTCCATGTACGTATGTTTTTCGGCCTATCTGCCGCACATGATAGAGCAAAAAGGAACGGAAAAAATATATCGGGGACCGCCCTTCTGTTCCGACATCTGTTAATAACCAGGCCATCGTAATAGGTAACAGAATCAGAATGCCATCGGGGATCCACCGAATGAATTGACCTAAAACCGGAGTTACCAACCAAATAATTTCTCCTATGCTAAATGCAAGCAAATAAAGCAGTCCTTTAAAAGGAATAGGTCTGCCCAATTTCAGGCCAAACAGCTGATAAATTTTACGATCAAATTTTAAAAAGTTATTTAATACATACAATGGGATGCGCTTATTTTGTTCATCTTTCATATAACGCTCCTTTGACTGAATAAGGAACAGCACTGACAGAATGCTGCTCCTTCATTAGACTTAGATATTGTCATTAAGGTCCAATTTTAAGTTTTTTGCTAAACCATTCAGATAACCTCAAAATAAGGTCCGGGTTCAGCACAAAGATGCCAATAATGGAACCGGCTATGAGAACGCCTACTGCGAACAACCATGCACGCTTAAAAACAGCCACCATTAACAAAACAATGATGATAAAAAACAGCACATACTGTATTTCTTCGGTAAACCAATTAAACAAAGGTTGGAAACTCATCCATACATCACCCACTTTCCCATTGTTTTATTCGGACCCTAGTTCCTCAATTGTTTGATCGGCTTTCAGATTTGACACAACGTAATGGTCTTGCTTCTTGGAAACAACTAACCTGTATACAGTATCAAATTGAATGCTTGTCTTCGGGTCCTCCATCGTTACATCAGCAATTACAATAAACTGCGATTGTTTTCTCCCTTCGTATACATCAGCGCTTTTTACTTCCTTGAAAGTCAGCTCACCCTGCAATCCATTTTGATGCTTTTCATCTGTCAAAATGTAGCTCAATCGATCTTCTGAGTCTTTGGCATAACTGGCAAAGAACGTGTCTAAAAAGTGTTTAACATTGGTTACTTGTTCACCGGTTTTCACCGACGTTAAATCCTCCCGATAGTTATTAGCATCTTCGGTTACCGTCGTTGTTTCATCCACATTTGTAATAAATGGTAAATCGTAAACGCCATAAGATGCTCCGTTATACGTAATGGGGACAGCAAAAAACTTCGTTAGCTTTTTGGTTTTCGTTTTTGTCTTATCCTTCTTTTTTTGCTTTTTCAAGGGCACTTTCCGGCTCATTTCTGTCGTTGTTTCAAAAATAATATGCGCTTTGTTTTCTGTTATATTTTCTACTGTTTGTAGCCTGACACGTTGAATAGATGCATCCCATTTTAAGCCGTCCTTAACCAGTCCTGCTTGCCTATCAAGTCCTTCAGCTAAAAAGCTGGAAAGCCGTTTTTCACGGACTTTCCAGCTATCACGTTTCCAGGTGAAATAATTCTTTGCAAAGTCTTTAGCAAATTGAATAGCTTCCGGCTTTGTTGCAGGATTGATTGTTAGATCCGGCCGGGTTTGTTCCTCTTCAGCAGAG
Organism: Lentibacillus cibarius; assembly: GCF_005887555.1. Taxonomy (NCBI): domain Bacteria; kingdom Bacillati; phylum Bacillota; class Bacilli; order Caryophanales; family Bacillaceae; genus Lentibacillus; species Lentibacillus cibarius. Next base: position 209,580 of record NZ_VCIA01000001.1, read on the forward strand.
TTCGTGTTTGACGTTATGTTCACTGCCACCACTAAAAACATGAAGGAAAATACTATCCAAAATGTAAGAGCGCCAAGCCTACGCATAAGATAGCTTTTGGGACGCTTTGGTTTCTCTTTTTTGGGCTTTGCACTAAAAAATACTTTCATGTTTTCCATAAAACGTTTTACTGCCTTGATATTTTCTTTATTCTTTTTCTTCTTTTGAATGTTTTTCAACTATTTAACCTCCCTCCTGTTCTGTTTTTATTCATTTTATATTTTCCTGCTGGAACCAAATACGATAAAAATGGCAATAATGATAAGAAACGTCGTTACAGCCCCGTAACGAACAAGAGCCATATCGTATAAACGAACAATGGCCTTTTTAAACTCTTGCCATAGAGGTTGAATAGCCGGAAACTCTTCCAAAATGATACTTCCGACAACTAAGAATAAAAATATACCTAACAGCAGACCAAGAAAAAAACGAATCATTGTTTCACCTCCCTCCCATGACATCACTTAAATTGAAAGATAAAATTTTGACACATTCCCCCTTTCAAGGCATAAAAAATACCCTGCAAATGCTGCAGAGCACGTCTCTCATCTATTTTTCTTACAGTCTATGTTTGCTTTTATTGACCCTCTTTGTTTCAGAGATCATCGACATTCGTTTAATCACTTTCCTGAAAACCAAACGACGTAAGAAAAGCATTGGCTGTTTCATACATAGTTTGTTCATTCGCTTCATTGGAATGCGTTTCCTGACTAGTTGTTTTCGGTTCGTTACTATTATCCAACTTCCGCAGCATCTCTTGCTGGTTGTCTTTTAGGATTTCTATATCCTTCCTAAGTGAATCAATCATCTTTTGTTGTTCTAATCCTTGTTGAGGCCCATTTACTGCAATACTTAACAACTTGCGTATACCTTCACTGCGCTGATTAGCAGGTAGTTGTTCCAAATAGTCATAAATGGCTTGATCATCACTGGTTAAACGGAAACTATACCGTTTTTTCCAATTCGTCGGCATACACTAACCCATCTTTTTGTCCTGCTTTTGATTGGTGATGGATCGTCCGAGCCGCAGGTAACCGATGGTATTGGCAAACTGACTTGCCGTTATGCGTTTTAAACGATAATCAAAATGGGGCTGGGCAAATGATTCAAACAACTCACCACCGCCTCCTGCCAGAAAAATAGCGTCGAACAGATCGCTTTCTTCTGCCCATACGCTTTTGAGTCGGTCGGCAATATTGGTTGCTATTGATTCCTTGCTTTTATAAATGGCTTCCGCAAAATCGATGCGTTTCCCTTTGTACGTTAAAAACTCGTTATTTAAAATTCGACTGATATGAAACTCATTTAAATCAGCGCCTCCTGATTGAGCCTTAAACACTTGCCGAATGTCTCGGTGCAAATTAATAACACCTTCATCTACCGTCCCCGATAGCTTAGCATGCGGTACGAAAGACCCGTTTTTTTGCATTTCGACCACAACAAAATCGGTTGTTCGGAAACCAATATCCACTAAGGCAAGTAAATTTCCCTGCCCCATTAAATGCGGAAATGTATATTTTCCTTCATGGTTTAAGAGAGCTGCAAAAATGGCGGATGCGCCCTGCGGAAAAACCATCGCCTGATCAATATTCAAGCGTTTTTCCTGCCCTTTAAACGGACCGGTTTCCCACGTCATAATCGGTTGCATTCCTAAGATTGCCTGCCTAAATTCCTTTGCCTGTGACTGATAAAAATCCAGTGGCAGCCCGGTTGAAACCTGTACATGTTCATCATCTGTAACCAGCTGAACAGCTACATTTAATAATACCTGCGTATAAACATGAGTAAATCGTTCCTGTTCAAATATACGGGAAACAGAACGTGATTCATTGGCCAAGTCACCGACAAAGTAATCTTCTTCTTTAAAATAAACATGCATATTTTTTAGATTATTCGGTTCCTCCCCCATGACACTGGTAAGATTTCGATGATAGCCTTTCCCTACTAATGATGGAAACACAACGTGTTTTCCAGAAGACGACATAGCTTTTACATATCCATAACCCAAATCAACTGCGACATGCTCCATAATTTTCTCTCCTTTTCAAAAGCTTATTTTTAATCGTCAGGTCTTCTCCGCCCTTTTTATCGATACATTTCTGTAAAATAGAAGTCAGTCAAATCAGACTCTCCTTAATTGCCATTTTAAGCCTATATGGTCGTAATCATTTCTTTTCCTAAATAAACCAGTAACAGCAGTGCTGTGCAACGATCTATAAGAAAAAACGTCCTTTGTGTAACGTTCAGCCCAATTTCTTTGGGGGCTGGATAGAAACATTGCACCTTTCCGGTAAGCATATCGCCTATTATATGTGCTATCACCCCAAAACCTGCTGATAGCCATACCCACTCACGTGTAAATGGATACAATACCAGGACGACTGCTACGACAAATAATAGCGAATGTGTCGCGGTGCGATGACCAAACATTTTATTAATCAGAAGCGATAGCGGGAATACCATTTTCCCAAACTTCGATTTAGGCTCATCCAAATCTGAAATAACAGCAGCTATCCCACCTACCACAGCTGCCCGCCAGTCTCCTGTAACAACATAACCTGCAGCTAACCCAGACAACAGATGTGTCCTCCACTCCATAATCATTCCTCATTCTATTTACTTATTAGGCATAACAACTTCTCCAACGCCTAACTGTCCAACCCAGCTGCAGTGGAAACATATATAAAAAGCAGGGTCATTGGACATCTTGCCTAACAATAAGTATGTTTTACTATGACATTTCGGACATGGTGTAACTTGCGACATTTGAATTGTATAAGCCGATTTGAAATGGTTCATGGTACCTCTCTCCTTCTCCATAGTTATCTTCCAAAAATCTTTGTATGGCTTTCTCTGTTCCGACTTGTAAATTTAATCCATTTTTATCCTGCGTATACCATAAGACATTCTCTAATTCTATTAAACTAATACGCATCTTGATTATCTTACCTCCCGAAAAAGTCCATATTTGGCTGAATGCTGTTATAGAAATGCCAGCAGCATCCGGGTTGTATTTTGGGTTCAGCCCATCCTGTGCTACCAAATACTTTTAACATCATTTATTCAAAGCGTTAATCCTGCTTTTATTTTTCGCACGACCATGACACCCGTCTGAGCAAGAGCACATCATTTATCATGACAGCTGTATAGAGAAGAGTGAGAAAGGAAATCTCGACCCTGTTTGCCGTCATTACTGTCATAACAACGATGACAGGAATTTTAGGGTGTGGTTTTTTGACCACACATGTGTGGCTTTTTTGCCACACCCCCAAGGTGAAGATGTTGGAAATGTCAAGGTGTGATTTGATACCACAGCTTGACTGTATAACGTCGTTTAACCCCCGTCATACCAAGATTCGAGGGTGTGGCTTTATATCACACTCATTCATGTCGCTTGAATTGCAAATACGTTTTACGCCGATATAATCGACCGAATTCATGCCCATTCTTCAACCATAGTTTCCAGGCTAGATACACTTTTTTGCGTTCTAATATATCAAATTCCATCACCAATCTGGCCAATGTAGCATTAATACGGTTGCGATCTCCTGCATAAATGATTTCCGGATTCATAAATAGTGGACGTTGGGATACACTTCGTTTATGCACTTTTATCTCCTGCGCATTTACAAATTCAAATAGCATTCCTTTAGCAAGAAGTCGGGATACCGTCTTACTTGTAGCCGTGCGTTCTCGATTTAAATAGCGTGCTATCTCCGATATACTCATAAATTCATTGGTTTCTCGGTTAATAATGGCATTGGAATGAAATTGCACTAGTGGCATGAGAGACAGCAATAATCCTAATTCGCTATTCGTTAGATGTTTACTCTGGATGACGATATCCAAATTTTCCTGTATTGCCTGACAAAAAAGGGCTTTGTTTTTCTGCTTTAATTTATAAATTCCATAACCTTGCTGATTAGCTTTTGTTTCCTGCTGCGTTACCTCGCTTAAATCAACCTCTTGTTGCAGGCTGGATGACCGTGCTTTACCTTCTGCCTCGCTGAGGGATTGTCTCAAATTCTCTTTCATGATCGTTTTCCTTCCGAAATAAGCAACGTTCTAATTCAAACGTTGCCATATTCCCAAATGTCATCTTCTCGTTGAGCGGGCTCATATGAATTCGTATATTTATTTATTCGTTCAGCGAGTCGGCTGTTGCGTTTCATAATTTGGTTATTTGCAACAGCTGTATTTAAGGCTTTTTCTGTTCCAATGACCACCATTTTTTCTTTGGCACGTGTCATAGCCGTATACATTAGGTTTCTTGCGAGCATCATATAATGACTTGTCGTAGCAGGGATAAGCACAATCGGTGCCTCACCACCCTGTGCTTTATGAATCGTAATCGCATAGCCCAGATTCAATTCTTTGGTCTCTGTTTTGGTATATATGATCTCTTTACCAAAATAGTCAACTACCATAACGTCAATCGCGTTCCCGTCGTCATCCGTTGTTTTCCTGAATCCGGTAATGACACCCATATCGCCATTAAAGATTTGCTTATCATAGTTATTTTTTATCTGAATAACTTTGTCCCCAAGACGAAAAAGATTCTTACCTATTGTCCATTCTTGTTTCGTTGCACCGGATGGATTAAGTTTATCCCGAAGCATTCCATTTAATATTTCTGTTCCGACCGGACCTTTCCTCATGGGACTGAGAACCAGAATATCTGATAAGTCATAACCTAACTCATGAAAACGACTCGCACCTCGCACAAGTAACTCCGCAATCTTCTTTGGATATTGCTGAACCAGAAAATAAAAGTCATCTTTTTCTTTATCAAAGACAATGAACTTGCCCTGATTAACACGGTGAGCATTTCTAATGATCTGACTTTCTTGTGCCTGGCGAAATACCTCGGTCAACTTTATTGCTGGCAGTCCGGCTTGAATCATATCGCGCAGAACATTTCCAGGCCCTACAGATGGTAACTGATCAGTGTCCCCCACAAATAATACTTTCGTATTTTTGTTCAGTGCCTGCATTAGATTGTTGGCTAAACTAACGTCCACCATGGACATTTCATCAATAATAAGTAAGTCACAAGGTAGCTTATTATCCTGATGATATTCCGGGATCTCTCCCTGCCGATATCCAATAAGCCGATGAATGGTTGAAGCTTCTTTCCCGGTCACTTCAGCCAATTTTCGGCTAGCTTTCCCTGTAGGCGCAACAAGACGAATCCTATGGTTGGAAAACAATTGCTCATATATATTTATCATTGTTCGAATGACGGTTGTTTTTCCTGTACCGGGGCCACCCGTTAAAATGAGTAATTGCCTAGTCAACAATTCTTGAATAGCCTTTCGTTGCTCTGAAGCTAGAATTATCCCGTGTTTTTTTTGGTATTTATCTATCTGCTTTTCTAAATAAGGTGTTGATATGCCATCTTGTGCACTCTTCATTCTGGAAAGTTTCCAAGCCAGGTTTTGTTCGTGATGATATAAAAAAGACGGATATACACATTTATCTTCCATTACAATAGATTTTCCGTCCATATTCATAATACTGTTTTCCAATTCCTCGGCCGATATCGCATCCTCACCATAAGCATTATGGTTAAGTGCTTTTGTAGCCTCTTCCAGCAACTGTTCTTCCACCATATACGTATGGCCGGATTGAAAGCATGAATTATGCAGGACATATTTTAAACAGGCCTCTATCCGATACCCGGATGTTGGTATGGTACCTATACGTTTAGCAATTTCATCTGCTTTAAGAAAGCCAATAAGATTTAATTCGGTAAGTGTATAGGGATTTTCTTTTAAAATGTGAACTGAATTAGAACCCTATTCTTTATACACACGCAGGGCCATCTTCGCTGTAATACCGTATTCAAGCAGTTGCGACACTATTTGTTGTGCTTCAAACGTCGAACGGACACTTTCAGCAATTTTAGCGGAACGTCTCTTGCCTATCCCTTTAATGTTCAGTAAACAAGACTTGCCTTGCTTGGAGATAGTCGTCAATGCATTTTCCCCTAAAGCATTGACTATTTCTTCAGCCTGCTTCTTACCGCAACCCTTAACTAACGGAGAAGACAAAAAGGCTATCATCTGATTCCTCGTTTGTGGTAAGGGACGTTCCCATTGATCTACAATAAATTGTTGTCCATATTTTTGATGTGTTTCAATCGAACCATGGACCGTTAATGCTTCGTTCTTTTCCATCCCGTAAATATTGCCCTTAATTTTTATATCCCGCTCTTTCGTTCGCAACATAGCAATTAAAAAATCATCTTTTCGGTATAGTATACTTGTAATTGTTCCAGTCAGTTTCATCATTCCAACACCGCCTGGTTTTGTTGCAGCCACTGTTGTAATCGGCAGATAAATATGGAAGATGAGTTTAGTTGAAACGGGATAGAACCTTTTGGCACTATGTTTTGATATAGCTGTTTAAACATCGTTACAGGTAGCTTTACGATCTTACGATTATTTTTAATAAATGCTTTCACACGCTTCGCGATATTAACTACATTGGATGTTACCTGTTGAACTTCTTGTTCAATTTCTGTACTATTGCTTTAGCCGGTTTTAATTCACTTCAAAAATGTTGGCACATCCGAACTTGGCAAAAAATAAATTTCACTCACTTTTAAGGTTTATCAAAATTTCGGGGGTGTTCTGGGGGTGCTTTGGGGGTGAATTAAAATATTATTAACCCTTAGCACACCATGTTGTCAGCGGTTGTTGAACTGTATTTGTATTAGGTCTTAAACTTTGTTAAACGAAAATAAAGGGTCATGCACTACCTATCCAAATTAAATCACTAGAACAACCATACTTATAACGATCGCTTGTACCCATGATTCCAAGGAATAAAGATAGTAGGTTTCAGTACTTCATGGGGATTCTTTCATGTTTTTATAATCGTCTTTATGAATTACTACTCGGCAAAAGTTAGCCTTTTAAGCCCCTCCATCCGCACAGCCAGCGTACCACGGACAATCACTTCTAAGTTCTGCTGGCGGGACCCGCCTCCCTCGGTGCACCATTGGCTGGTTGTTCGAAGAGGTCAAATAGTTGATCTCCGGCCGTATTTGTATCAATAGTGACTTTTCGCCTTAAGTGGCCCTCTTCATTTATTTTGATTAGCAAGTTCTGTAATGTAATCAAAAAAAGTATTCCGATCCACTTCAATTCTACTTCTCTTCCATTCTCAGAGAGTTTAGTTCTTCCTTGACATTCCGTGAATCACCACATTATTTCGGGTTCCTATCTCCACATTAATCCAGCCAAAAATCTGAAATAATCCGCAAATATTTTCACGCTATTTCAGATTTGCACATTATCTCATTTTCTTCTTCAAATTATTCCAGATGGTACGTGTTAGAATGTGGCCCCTTCTCTTCAAAAAGGGACCACATATGGTTTATAATCAGCTGTATTAATATGGACTTTATAGATCTCTGTTTTCCGTAAGTTGAAGGCGACACCTTAAGTTCGATTGTCCAGTTCCTATATGCATCCGTATCTGAAATCACGACAACTTGATAATATTGATTATTGATGCATAGTTCCATCGAGTCGCTCATCCGTTCAATCCCGTTTTGGATTTGTCGAAATAAATTCTCTTTACGAAACTTGGGTTCTTCACCTAATCCATAGGCCAATCCCCGGTAGAAGTCCATGACGCTCCCCGTTGATAGGGGGAAATAAACGACATGATATAGAGAACGGTTTAAGAATGCTTGAAAGGCTCTTAAAGCGAATGTCTTGCCTGCGCCAGGTTCACCCACCAATAACCCCATACCTCTGATCTTTTTTAGGTAATCCAAACGTGCAAGGGTTTCTTGATAAGACGAAGAAGCGAAAGCTTCCGACGAACTAATCTCTTTTGTAAAGGGCTCATGAGCCAATGAATAAAATGACTTATACACTTAATTCACCATCCCTGCCTTCTGCCATCTTGGAGAAAGACATGGACGAGCGATTTCGCTTGATGTGGGCATTATCCTCCAACGCGACTGGATGGATTTCGGCCTCCATATTCCCATCTTCATAGAAATGAACATGGGCGATAGCCCATGCTATAAAAACTCTGAACTTTATCTCTAAAAGAGGTAAGCGGAGGATTAGAAATCTGTGTGATATACGTTTGATTATCATGAAATCACCGTTTATCCATAAGATATCGTTACATTAAAATATACATATTAGGGAATTATATATATTGGTCAAGTTTTACAATCTGCTAAATTGCCATGAGGGAAGGATGTTTAATATGTCTGAAAGAATTTTTATCAGCCCCGCGAAGTATGTACAAGGGAAAAATGCAATCGAGAAAATCGGGGACTACCTGAAGGATATTGGAAGTCAAACGGTTGTTATTGCTGATGAAACCGTATGGGATATTGCTGGACATAAAGTTGTAGATGCACTGAAAAAGAAAAACATAGCCTCAGAAGAAATTCTGTTTAATGGTGAAGCTTCAAATGAAGAAATTAAGCGGATTTCTAAAGAAGCCAAGGGTGCAGGAGCAACGATTGTTGTTGGTGTTGGAGGAGGAAAAACATTAGATACATCAAAAGCGATAGCAGACGAGCTGGACGCTTATACCGTTATTGTACCAACTGCTGCGTCTGCTGATGCCCCAACAAGTGCATTGTCGGTGGTTTATTCGGACGAAGGTGTTTTTGAATCATATCGTTTTTATAATCATAATCCAAATTTGATTCTTTTGGATTCACATGTTATTTCAGAAGCACCTCCACGTCTGTTGACATCGGGTATAGCAGACGCAATGGCCACATGGATTGAAGCAAGAGCAGTAATTAATTTTGGTGGAAGTAACCAGGCAGGAGGAACAACCACTATAGCTGCCAAGGCGATTGCTGAAAAATGTGAAGAAACCTTATTTAGATATGGTCATTTGGCATATGAATCCGCAAAAGCGAAAGTCGTAACCCCGGCACTTGAGGATATTATTGAGGCAAATACGCTCCTTAGTGGTTTAGGCTTTGAAAGTGGTGGTTTGGCTGCGGCTCATGCTATTCATAATGGATTCACAGCACTTGATGGCGAAATTCATCACTTAACACACGGTGAAAAAGTTGCTTTTGGTACATTGGCCCAATTAGCACTGGAAAAACATTCACTCGAAGAAATGGAAAGATATATCGGATTTTATATCAGCTTGGATCTGCCGGTTACACTGGAAGATATTAAGCTGAAAGATGCCACAAGGGAAGATATTATGAAGGTAGCTGAGGCTGCAATAGTTGACGGCGAAACGATTCACAATGGATTTAACGTCACAGCTGACGAAGTTGCGGACGCAATCTTTGCCGCTGATCAGTATTCAAAGGCATATAAAAAGAAATATAAGTAGTGAATTAAAAATGAATGGAAGGGAGAGTTCCCTTCCATTTTATCCAATAGATGAGACAGTACTAAGCAATCGAGCATAAATTCCGGACACAGACTCGAAAAGCGTCCAAACCCGTGATTGCATTTACACCATATTTGTTCAACCCAAGCACCACGCTTTACACCACCCCATCGGGAAGACCGATTCCTCACTCTATGACTTTCTTGGGTTTTTTTCCAGTGCATATCTTACTTTATGATTTTCTTTAATCCCACTACCATTAATATTCAACCCTGCAAGTTTTTCACAAACTCCAACACCACATCATTAAAACCCTCTGTTTCATCTTTTATCACGTTATGACTGCTGTTCTCGAATTGTGTTTGGCAAGTAAAAAGTACATAAAATGGCAGTAATTTTTACATAACCTTGCCAGCCCATTCACCTCAATGAAGCTTTCGCTTTTTATTATATTTTCAAGGTTCGAATAGTCCGTCGTGATAGCCGATTATTCAAGTGTTTTACTTTTTGACAAAGCATTTGTTAGTCGATAGCTCTCACCTGCGAAGGTGATGATATGAGCGTGATGTACAAGCCGGTCCATAATAGCCGCTGTGAGACGCTTATCGCCAAATATCGTGTTCCATTGCCCAAATTCCAAGTTGGAGGTAACGATCACGCTTATGTTTTCATAACACTCGGCAATCAAGCTGAAAAGCAATTCAGAACCGTCTTTATGAAAGGGCACAAAACCGAGTTCATCCAAGATGATCAATTCGGCTTTCCGGAATCCCTGCATAAATCGATGCAATGTCCCGTTACGGTGCTTTTCCAGTAGCTTGGAAACAAGGTCGTTTACGCGATAAAATCTCACCTCTTTTCCTCTCCGGCACGCTTCAACCCCTAATGCGGTGGACAGATGCGATTTTCCCGTCCCCACAGAACCCACCATCATGACATTTTGTTGGTTTTCCAGGAAGAATAAGTCCTTCAGGGCATCCATGGTAACCGTTGAAGGAAGTTCCGGTGCCCAGGACTCATCATAATCCTCCAACGTCTTCAGCTGGCTGAAGCCAGCCTTTTTGATTAAACGCTGCACTTTATTATGTTCTTGTGCCTGCACCTCTTTTTCCAAACAATGCAGAAGGAACTCTTCATATGTCTCGGCCTCGATTTGATCATAAATGTCGCCGATACGTCCCAGTTTCAGCTTTTTACAGTAAATCTGAATGCGTTCGTTCATCTCCATTATGACCTACCTCCCATGAGCGCGTTATACGCATCCAGAGCCGGTTCGTAATCCCTTAAATTGGAAGGTGTATAGGATTCCTCCAGATAGTCCGGTGCTTCCGGACGTATTGTACGATACAATTCCTGATAGACAATGCCTTCTTCGCCCCAAAGTCCAGTGGATATATGGTCAAGGGCTATGGTAATCTGATCCACATGGTATCCGTCGCCCAGCCATTGAATGAGGCACCCCATTCGCCTTTTTCGATGGGGAAGATCAGTCACACTCAAGTATCGCTTCAGCGTTTCAGGGAGTGCTGAGTAAACCATCGTGTAAGGAACCGCCTTCGGCTTATGCAACACTTGTTTTAATTCCTGCATCCAGTCGATTTCCTGCTGTTTCAGGCTGAACGGACGCGGGAGAGTAGCCAATGTTTCATACGTTTCATTCAGGACTTCCAAACGGTCCCAATATATTTTGAGTGAAACAAGCTGCTGAGCGCTTCCTCCAGGAACCTGAAGGCGCTCCTGATCCAAGTGAATCTTGCCATATTTATCTAGTTTCGTTGTTTCGAAGCAAACAACCTCAAACGAATCCCGAGGTAACTCCAAAAGCTTCGTTTGTTCTTCTTCCCACAGGGAACGGACAGATTGGTTATGTTTGTAATGCTCCTTTTCCATCGCTTCCTCGGCTTTTTGTCTCATCTCTTGATTAATCTGTTTCCAAGACGTCATGACGGGAATGGGCACAAACCAATTCCGCCTACTTGTTCCGACTTTATTTTCCACATTTCCCTTTTCATAGCCGGCCCTCGGATTACAGAAGACAGCCTCAAACCGGTAATGAAGTTTGAAACGTTGGAACATCTCGGTTAAATCACGTTCGCCATGGCCTTTGATCTTCACGACTGCGGCCGATAGATTGTCAAACCATAATTTACGCGGAACGCCTCCTGCCAGTGTGAAAAGCTGCTTGAGCCCTTCCAGGAAACAAGTGATATTCTCTCTGGGTAACACCACCAAAAAAGCACCGTTACTGTATGGAAAGGACATCACGAGGTATTTGACCTGAAGCCATTTGCCATCGTAAATAACCTCCGTAGTGCCAAAGTCTACCTGGGCCTCACCTCCGGGATGAATCAACTCACTGTAGGTTTTCTTCTCATCTTGGGCCAATGCCTTCTTTCGCTTGGAGACGTAGCCTGTAACGGTGCGAACTCCTCCGGTATAACCGCATTCATCACGAAGACGCTGGTAAATACGAATGTTCGTGTGACGCTGTTTTCGTTTCCGGGACAGGTCCTCCGTCAGCCAAGCTTCGATAATATCCAAATAAGGGCCCAGAATCGGATAACGTTTGATTCGTTTCTTGATTTCCGGACTCCAATCCTCCCGATCCCCGTACTTCTTGGCGGTTCGCCAATTAATGCCGAGCCGATTTGCCAGGGAATTGATGGATAGCCCTTCCTCCTCCCGTAAAAAATTGATATAGTTAACTTGAGCCATTGCTAGCATCCTTTCATTCCTCCCCCATGTTTATTGGACTTTACATGCAGGAGGTTAATAGATTTTGGGATGACTGGCAAGGCTCTTTTTTTATAATGGCAGTTGTGTATTTTTACGCTGCCGAATTATGTAGTTTTATTCTGCCATAAACACATGAAAAGTATTACAGAATTTCTTGAATACAAAGCCGGGGACAACAATAAACAAAGAGAAAAGTAAAGTAGGAACGCCTACAAAACGTAAGCTTTGGAGTTGTTTACACACAGTCCATAATCAAACAGGCTTCCGCCCGCATTTTAAGTCAAAAAGAAGTTTCGAAAAGAAACTCAAACAAATTACCAAACGAAATCTGGAAAAGGTGGAAAAAAGTCTAAACTAGATATAACAGTCTCCTGAAACTTGGAGCCCCAAAACCAAAAAGCATGAGAATAGGCCAACGCTCGTAAAGAAGACTGGAGAATTGCCAATAGATACATTCTTCATAGAACCATTACAAATAAATTTCTCGAAAAGGTTGGCTTTAAAGATTTAAACCAATTCTCCGATAAAGCACACTCAAATATTGAACCACCATAATACGGAACCGTACGTACGGTGGTGTGAAAGGTCGACTAACCAATTAATGGTTAGTCCGACTGACCTTCAAAAAATTGACGGTTTAATCCAATGTATTTGCTTTCCTCTTCCGGTAATTCGTCTTCCATATAAATCGCATCAACTGGGCAAACCGCTTCACAAGCTCCACAATCGATACAAATATCTGGGTCGATATAGAACATATCCTTCCCTTCCTCTATACAATCGACAGGACAAACCTCTACACATTCGCCTGATTTTTCACCGATACATGGTGATGTAATAATAAATGCCAATGTTTATTCACTCCTCAATCAAATCAGAGATTTATTACGCAAACACATTAGTGCTATGCTTTGGTTGAAAACGTGCTTTTGGATCGATACTACTTTTAGCACTACTAATGGCAATCGGCGCTTCGCCAAAACCCGTAGCGATCAACTTGACTTTGCCATCATATGTAACAATATCCCCACAGGCGTAAACACCCGGGATATTTGTTTGCATACGTGAATTTACTACAATAGAATTTTTTTCAAGTTCAAGCCCCCAATTTTTAATCGGACCAAGTGAAGACACAAATCCATAGTTGACAATTAATGCATCGAGATTAACAATCTTCGTTTCTTCACCTTTAACCTTTTGTATGACCATTTGATGAATTCCTTGGTCATCACCAATTAATTTAGCAGGGGCATACGGCGTACATATTCTAGCATTAGACTGCTTTAATTGTTTCAAACTGTGTTCATGAGCCCGAAAGTGATCCCGTCGGTGAACAATGTTAACATTTTTGGCAATTGGTTCAAGCATCAATGCCCAATCAACAGCAGAATCCCCCCCTCCGCAAATAGATACATTTTGATTCGCGAATTGATTGATATCATTGACAAAGTAATGAAGATTTTTTCCTTCATACAAGTTAGCATCTTCTAATTTCAATGGACGTGGCTGGAAAGCTCCAACACCAGCAGTAATAATAATTGTTTTCGTTAAATGAGTCTCTTTATCTGTAATCAATTCAAAAACTTCGTCATCATATTTATAAAACTGTTGAACGGATTGATTCAAAACAACAGTAGGGTTAAATTGCAAGGCCTGTTCTTTTAAGTCATCCACTATCTCTTGAGCAGGATTTTTAGGAAATCCTGCAACATCGTAAATATATTTTTCAGGATATAATGCTGATAGTTGCCCCCCCAATTGCGGCATACTTTCAATAATTTTCACTTTCATTTGGCGCATCCCACCGTAAAATGCTGTAAACAAACCAGTAGGGCCACCACCGATTATTGTTACATCGAAAACCTCTTGTTCTGGCATATACACCCTCCCTGTTCATCTCTGTGTTCTATATTAAGAAACGACATACCTTTAATTGATGTCTCTTGATTGTTTGTTTTCTATTCCTCTGTAATGAAAAACAAATCAAGCTGAGATGATTCATAATGTATCTTCTGTTCAAGAGAGCATTTTGAGTATATATTATCGATCTAGTTCTTAATGAATAACGCTTCAAGTGAGATCAAGAGTTTTTTAATAATACAGACCTAAACAATTGAAAAATAAATAAAATGTGTGCCCTATATTGTTCATATGCCTTTTTCCGATTTATAAGCGATGAACATGTGAGTCATGGAATTCTGTTGGATACTTCAAACCAAATCCCACTAACCGATCCATACCGATATGTGCAGTCCAAATTAACCCAATTTCTATAATGATGTCTGTATTCATAATCACCCCTAATAATAAGAATAGGATTGTGATTACGTATGTGTGGAATACATTGTACAATTGGTAACCAATGTGTGTGTGAATCAAATATCCTACCATTGAAATATCCGGAGATAAAGCCAATAATAAATACAGCCATACGTTGTCACTCATAGTAAAATACAGGTAAGTTCCCATTAGAAAAATAGCCAATCCTTCAAGTCTCACAGTAATTCTTACCATGGTGTTATCTCCTTATCCCACTATATTTTCTCCACTATTACCATAGCCCCAGCTGTTGTTTGCGTATGTGTAATCGAAACGTGACATGTATGATCGCCGGGAAAAAGTTTATTTATTTGTGTTGGAAAATTGATCTCGGGTTTCCCTAAATTATCTGAATACACTTCAATATCATAAAGATGAATGGATCCACCAAATCCGGTACCTATCGCCTTGGAAAATGCCTCCTTTGCTGAAAAACGTCCTGCTAACCATTCAACTTGTCTTTTCTCTGTTTTGAATTGAAATAACATTTCCTGCTCACTTTCTGATAATATATGGTTTAAAAAAGCCTTCTTTCCTTTACGGAAACCGTCGCCAATTCTTTTCAATTCAACGAGGTCCTGTCCTATGCCAATTATCATTAACGATTCAAATCCTTTTGCTTAATTGTACTTAATGCCATGCTGTAATTTACTCATGACCTTCATTTTCCAAGGCAGCCGGTGCAGCGCCCGCATTTTCACACGTCGTACAAGGGTTTCCATTTGAGATTTTGCTGCCAATATTTTTTCTTGTCGTTCTTGAAAATCTTGAACAAATTTTACAGTTTTTTTTCTTTTCTTCTCAAAAGGAATTAAGGCCTCCCTTGGCACTGTTTTCCCTGGATTATTTTGCAGGTGGTTAACAATGAAAGGCGATAACTCTACCGCATCTTGCATAGCAATATTTACACCTTGTCCCAATACTGGAGATAACGTATGAGCGGCATCCCCTATAAGAATCAATCCATTACGAGACCATTGCCTTGCAAAAGCTGTAAAAATATCTAACATTGTAAGGTCCTTCCAACTAGTAATATGTTGCTCCATTAATTCTTTAAAAGCTGGCTCTATTTCCGTCACCATGTCCCGAAATTCCTTTATACCTTGTTGCCTTGTTTCACGATAGCCACCCCTCGGAATATAAGTCCCTACACGGAGCATGTCCGGAAACGTAGGCAAGATGATCAAGTGCTTGTTTTTATGGACCTTGATCATGTTTGACTGGCTCCAGTTTTTCGGTTTTGGTAACTTAAACCAAACTAAATCGCGATCAAATGTTTTTACCTTTGTTTTAATATCAGCCATTTTTCGCAGCTGACTATGTCGTCCATCAGCCCCCACTACTAGCTCAGAGCGAACCTCAAACAATTCATTTCCCTGTTTACCAATCACACCAACAATTTCGCCATTTTGCTCTACCAGTTCAACACATGCGGTGCCCATCATGATCTCAAAATTCGGGTATTGACTCGCTTCATCTATAATGCTCTGTAAAACGACAGGTTGAGGAATATCGATTCCAAATTTTTGTTTATGTTTAAAAGACTCAAAGTCCGCTCTAAACAATAATTTTTCTCTTTCATACATTTCAATACATTTGACCTTTATAAAGCCATTTTGCTTTAAAGATTGTAATAAGCCTAATTCATCCAAGATTGCGACAGATCCTGCCGCAATTGTTTCGCCACGAAATTCTCGCTTAAACGTTTCCCGTCTTTCCATTACTAGAACACCGACACCTTGTTTCGCTAGTAACAATCCTAATAACACACCGGCCGGTCCGCCTCCAGCAATACAAACTTGTTTATTGACTTTTTGTGTCAAGTGTTTCTCCCTCCTTTGGGACATAAAAGACAAGCTCACCTTTAGTTATCATTTTATCCCCTTCTGTAATTCGGGCTTTAGCTGTCCGGTAATTTCCCAAAGAATCCTTTAATTCAACCTCAATTTTCAAGGTATCCCCAGGGATTGCTTGATTATAGAAGCGAAATTTTTTTGTTTCCACTAGATACCCTAGCTGTGGTTGCTGCGTGTCCTCAAGGGCGCCGGCAATGATTAAACTTGCTTGCGCAGCCATTTCAATCAATAAAACACCCGGAGCAATCGGGTTTCCCGGGAAATGACCCGCAAAAAATGGTTCATTGTATGAAAGATGTTTTGTACAAACAATACGCTGATCATCTATTTCATCCACCCGATCCACAAATAAAAATGGCGGAGACTGTTTCAACAATTCGTGAGGTTTTTTCTTCGTTACAGTTTTCACTCTTCATCCCTCCATTATTTTCCTAAATTTATGTAACTAATGATTTTTTCGTCACTTGAGACAAATATTCCTGAACCCTTGGATTTTGGAAACAATCCATTAATGCTGTTTTTTCAAAATTAATCTGTTCGTTGAATGTAGATAAATTAGAATGCTTCAATAATTGTTTCATTCGTGCGACGGTCTCCATGTCGCCGCTCAAAATTTGCTCACAAAGTTGTTCCACTCGCTCTTTCATTTCTTTTTTTGTCTTTGTTACTTCCTGAAAGAGCCCCCATTCCCATGCTTCTTTTGCTGAAAACATTCTTCCCGTCAGTATTAGTTCCATCGTTTTGGAATAACCGATCAAACGTGGAAGAAAATAACTCGCACTCAAATCCGGAGTCATCCCCATATAATGAAAATTCTCGATAAGTTTTGTTCTTTCCACAGCTATGCGATAGTCACAAGGCAGCATTATATTCAAACCACCGCCATAGGCATAACCGTGAATGGAAGCTATGGTGATTTTAGTAGAGTGGTAGATTTCCGAAATAATCTCATTAAGATTGGAAACAATTTCGTCCAATAAATTAAGGCCATTCTTCTGGTTAGCAATTTCTACTAAATCACTTGGATTAGGTCCGCTCGAGAAATAGGCACGTGCTGTACTCGAAAACACAATGATTTTGCAATGTGGATCCGCATTAACCTGATGAACGGCATCTAATAACTCTTGTGACATTCTTAAGTCAAATCCATTCTTTTTATCTGGATAGTTGAGTTCCACATATCGAACCATATCTTTGGAACGTACATCGACAATACTCATGTTGACACCTCCTATATAAATCACGTTGTTTGCATTTGCATCGTTTTAGATGTAATTTTTTTAGACAATTTATATCCAGAAAGAATAACGGAAACAACACTACCCCCCGGATCCGTCCATTGTCCTGACAGATACAACCCGTCGATTGGGGTTTCATGTTGTGGGCGCGATGACATTTGGTTAACATTTTGTTCCCAGCCATAAATGGATCCAAAGCTATTGTTCGTATAGCGTTCCATCGTCAATGGGGTTGCTGATTCAACCCATTCTAAATGTTGAGATAGATTTGGGATAACCCTCTCCGCCATTTGGATCATTTTTTCCTCATAATCGGGTTTAACTTCCTTCCAATTCTCCCCAATATCATAGGGGACAAGCGTTGTAATGATTACTGTGTGTTTTCCTTCAGGTGCTAAACTCGGATCTGCCAAAGTTGGGCACGAAATCGCTATCCCTTGCAACCCTTCTGGTCCAATTTCCCCAAGATTGAGATGATTTTCAACAAATTTTTCGTATTTGTAATCATCGTAAATAAAGGTCTCGTGACCTACATCATATTGCTCCATAGGTAAATCCACGCCCAAAAAGACTTCAAAGGCAGATAAGGAATGAGATAACCGAGATATGCGCTTTTTATAACGTTTTGGGAAGTGCTCTTCCCCAACTAGCTCATTCATCATCTTGAGCATATCCCCATTACATACAATCATTGGTGCCTGGACATACTCTCCTGTCTGTAATTCAACGCCCTTCACCTGTTTATCTTCAACAACTATATTGTTTACCTCATTACGTAAGCAAACCTCGCCATTTAATTCTTCAATCCGATCAACAAAAGCGTTCGCTAACTTTTGAAAGCTGCCTTCCAAATAATAAATTCCATCTTTAAAGTAATTCATGATAGCATAGGAGAAATACATCGCACTTCCCTCTGTAGGTGGAACACCATAATGCGTCCATAGAGTGGAGAAGGTATAAACTGCTTTTGGATCTTTTAAGAATCCGGACACCATGTCATGAAATGTCATCGTGCTATATTTCCTAATATATTTGTCTGACAGAAATTTAAAAGGATTATCTGCAAGCAACAAATCAGATGTTGCCGAATAAACCCCTTCCATTTCTCGAACAAGTGTCTCGATATTCTCCCTTTCATGCGGAAATAGCTCTGCATATTTATCAATCAACCCTTCCACATGAGACGGTACTGTGAAATGTAAATCTGGATAATATGCAGTATAAACATCGTCAAGCTTAATAAATGATAACTCATTTGCCAAACCAGCTTTATCCAACAGCTGATCTAATAAGCCGCCTTCCTCTGCACCTGCGACAATACGAACGGCGGAATCGAAAAAATACTTTTTTCTCCTAAACGCATGAGCATAACCTCCGACTCTGTAATGACGTTCCACCACAAGTACAGAGTAGCCCTGTTGTGCCAAATAAGCGGCTGAGCTGAGTCCGCCAATTCCTGATCCTATCACAATCACATCATATTGATTGTTTTTTGGAAAACGTGGTCTTTTTCTAAAGATATACATCACCCCTTACTAATATTTTCAAGATGGCTTTTTACGTCTGCTAAAATATCAGCTGCTATGGCACCATCAATCGCTCGATGATCAAAAGCTAAACTTAATGTCATCATTGGCCGTATTTGTATATCGTCTTCAACGACGATAGGTTTTTTTTGTATCGAACCGACTCCAAAACAGGTTGTAGAAGATATGATCGGATAAAATGATTGGATCGGCTTGTGACCCAGCGAAGTTACTGTAAAGGTACCTTGCAATTTTTCCCGTTTTGAAAAATTTTTGATCGTTTTATTATAAATCCATTGACCTATCCCTAACGGTAATGATTGCAACTTGCGAATAGGCTTGAATTCATCTACTTCCTCAAAAGAATGGTCACGATAATAGCCGATTTTTTTCTGGATGTCATTCAGATTTAACTGATCTGCTTCCGGAATCAATCCACTTAACACTACACGCGTCTGGTCAATATAACTGTCCATTGTAAATTTTGCTTGTATTTTGTTATACCAGGCGATTTTGGGAAATAGGGAATGTCGGACAGCAGAATTCGCTTCCGGATATTGTTGAAGGATCCGGGAAATGGAATAAATGATAAACGCAATATAGCTTATTTTCATCCCATTCTTTTGTAACTGGTGCTGTCGTACATTTTTGACTGCTGTAAAATCAATTTCAGTGTCCAATAAACTGGGCTGAACTCTTTTGCATGCCTTAAGAAATAATAGGTATGTCTTCTTGCCTTTGGAAAGCGTATAACGTTCTTCATTCGTTACTTCTAATCGCTAGCGCAATTTGTCCAATCGTTTTCGCATTCATGAAGGTTTCCATTGGCAACCGTAATCCTAAATCGACTTCAATATTGGTTAGGATTCTTAGTGCATTCACTGAATCCCATTCTTCTAACGTTTCCGGCCCCATGTCTGGGGAAATTTCATCTATTTCCAGATCAAGGACATCTGCAACGATTTTGATTAACTCGTTTTCTGCTTTCATATGGTTAAAACCTCCTTCATTGGATGTAAGGCAATCCAGTCCGGTTTTGCTGAAATATTATCTAAAGAGTGACAATACATCACGTAATCCCGCTCTTTTCTGACCATCTCAAACCCATGATCTTGATAAAAATTTTGTACGTAACCATTCTTTTTTGACGGGATATACTCACCATACACCGCTGAAACAGCTGATTTTTTCGCAAGGTGTAGAATCCATTGCAACACAGATGTTTCAATTCCTCGTGAAAACACACGACAGCTCATGATAAAATTGCGAATCCACCATTCTTCTCGATCATGATTTCTTACCTTTTCAATGTAAACACTGCCAACAATCCCATTATCTCCAAAACGGTCCGTTGCTTGGAAGCCAAATATGAAATAGTCATCGTGTTCCGCGCTGTCTTGGATGACCGATTGTGTATATCTTCGAGTCGTCAAGTTAAATTGGTTTGTCCTCATATTTAATTGGTGTAAACGTGGCAGATTTTCTTCTGTCGGATTCAATAAGGACACGTGAATATCCAAACCATGCAAGTATTCTTCAATCGAAGCAGTAGAATTTTGGAACTCTCTCCGCTTTACAATTTGCTTATACTTATCTGTTCGATTGGAATCTTCTTTTGTTAATTCAATACAATTGAACCACCCTTGAGACAATAGGGTACCTGTATAATAAAATGGTTCCTTTGGCATTTCGGGAACCGCCACATTTGTCAAAAATTCTCTGATAAGGTTGCGTTCAAATGGATTATCATCGACAAACACAAAACTGTCTAATCCAATATTTAACTGAGATGCGATTCGTTTTAGATTTTCATGCTTAGCGTCCCAATTTGCATGAATGGTGACAAAATCGTTTTGTTTTAGAACCATGTCCGGGTGTTTTTCAAATATTTCTTGAACATTGCTTGCTTCATTTTTACTGTTAACCGCCAATAAAACACCTTGGCGTTGCAACATCTTTAATTTATTCTGAAAATCGACAAAGGCTTTACCTGGAGGTGTGCCCCCCAATTGAATACCGTTTAAACCATCATCACCGGCAATGCCTCCCCATAGTGTATCGTCTAAATCCAGTGCTAAACATTTTTTGTTCAACCCTAACAACGAACGGGAAAGCTTTAATCCCTCCTTGGCAATAGCAGCCAACATTTCATCACTCATACTCATGCTGGCATAATGCATAAACCTCGGATCACGGTACAGAGAAATGTCTTGCATTAATATGCTAAGATCCAGTGTGACCACTTGTTTATAATGGTCCGAAAGCTTTAATAATTTCGCTTCAAATAACCGCCATTCTTTGCTTAAATTTGCTTTCGATTTATAGTCAATAATCGATGCGTGTTGGTCTTGGGGAAAAGGTATAGTATTTGTCACAAACACCCCATTGCAATAACGTTGAAATGTTTCGATTAATTGCTTCAATTCCCTTAGCTTGTTTTTGGTGCTCTGTTTAACATCAGCTATTGTCCAATCATCTTTCCGACATTCTTCAAAGACCAATACTTCGTCCAATAAGCAAAACGTGATGTCTGGTTGAAAACGGAATAAATTGCTGTTTTCATCAATAAGTTCATACACATATTGGTTATATGGAGCAACATAGAATTCCTGCCATATCCCTTCTTGGATAAGCATAGCACGCAAATATCGATCAATAGAGTCCGAAGTGAAATTACCGATGACCGCGATTTTTATTGGGGTTAGGCCAATCTTTTCTGCTTCCGCCCAGTCTTCATAACACATATCCCGAAGAATATATCCGGCTTTTTCGATAGACGAAGTTGAGGATAATTGGTTCATCCATTGGATAACTTGAGGCAAAGACTTCCCTAGCTTACTCTCTTTTTTCATTTGCTTTAGGGCAACAATGATTTCTTTTTCATCCATCAATCTAAGAGCCCCCTTACTCTTTAATTAGCGCAATTCCGGTTTGAATCCATTTAGATGATTCAATGGCAGCACCTACTGCTCGCTCTCCTGATTTCATTTGTTGCGATAAAGCCTGCAATTGGATGTAGGGAAGGGCGTTCCCATTGTTTCCGGTTTCGGCTACGCAATTAATCGCTTTCAAAGGATCAATTTCAAGTCCCTCTACAATTTTATTTGTCATATTTCCGGAAAGTTGCGGTGGCAAAAAATAATCAACTTCCCCCTTAATCCAATCTTCAGCTTGTAACTGACCGTCTATTACTTCTTTTGACATTACAGGAACATGTTCTTCGATAGCCTTGTAATCTTCTTTTGCCGATTGAAATTTTTTACGCTGCTCTCTTTTACCCATGTCAGAAACATTTTCCGGAATGAACCCAAACCAATTCATGACCTGACCTGGTTTTCGGTCTAATCCAACAAATTCATTTATTATATTTTGAATTTTAATTCCGTCACAATCGGTCTGTGTTGATAACACAACCGCCCCGGCACCATCTCCAAACAGTGCATAGTTAATCAGTTCGGATGATCGCAGTTTTTTAAAATCACGGTTTAAATCCATATATTTATTACAGACATCTCCACCGATCACAAGGGCATTTGAAAAGGCACCACTCTTTAAAAATCGATAGGCGACTTCAATCCCTTGTATCGCTCCCGAACAACCAGCCTGTATTTCATATGTCGGAACGCCATTTAAACCTAACTGATCCGCAACAAGATTAACCGTTGCAGGCATCAAATGGTCTGGTGTTGCTGTCGACATTACCACCAAATCAATTTGCCCAGGTTCTATCCCTGACTGTTCCAGTGCTTGAGAGGCAGCCTCTTTACAGAGATCCTCCAATTGAAAAGTCACTTGTTTTTTAGAAAAATCAATTGCGAAATGACGTGTTTTCGTACCAATTAATTCATCGATCCAATCTTCACGGATGAATAAGAATTCTTCCATATCTGCATTTGTAACAGGCTTACCAGGTAAATATGTACCAACTCCCAAAATGTTTACATCCACGTTTTTTCCTCCCTCTATATAATTAAAATATCTTCAAAATGCTCTTGTTTTCTTAGAATTTCTCAACCACCAATTTAGGAGTATTACAGGGGGAAGGGGGGCATAGCTCAGAATACTGAAGATTCTAACATCCTCTAATCCATCCTAACGACTAAACTGGTAGTATTTGGTTAAAATAGGTATAACCATGCTTTACTTCTCCACACTACTTATGATCGCTCACCCTCCCATGTATCACGGGATTTTAATCCATACATTCCCTCGTCCTGCGTATCCACAAGGTGGAGGTCGGAAAAGCTCCTTAACTGGGTCGTTTGCCCGAATGGAATAAATAAGCTCCGACTCTGCATTATTGGTGTTTGTTGATTCCAGAAATCAAGTACATTTATTCATACATCTTGTTCAAAAAGCTTAAGCAGCCTGTAATGAATCGCTTTGCGATATACCCTGTAATAACTTACTCCCATCAAATTCACATTGTTTTTGTCCGATGGCGAACAATACACGTACTAACTTTCCACACAACGCAATAAGTGATTGCTGTTTCTTCAATGGACGATCAGGGCGGGTTGTGTAATGCGAATGCAACGCCTTAAACGTTGGGTTTTTGGCGACTAATGGCCGCACAGCCAAATATAAGGCTTTTCGCAGTTTCTTTCGTCCACGTTTGGTTATTTTCGTTTGGCCTTTAAATTTGCCGGAACTATGCTCCCGTAACGACAGTCCTGCCATATTTACGAGTTGTTGGGGGTGCTTGTATTTCGTGATATCCCCAACTTCTGAGAAAAAGGTGGCAACTGTCGTTGCTCCAAGACCTTTAATGGCTATCATTTCTTTAGCCCCTGGTATATCTTCCATTAGATCCGCTATTTCCTGTTCCAGTTCTTCCAACTGGTCATGGTACAATCGATATTGCTCCAAAAGGCTGTTTAATTCCTTCCTGGCAAAGCGCAACCCAATTTCAATACCAATGCTTTTGTTGGCTTTATCAACTAGATTTCTTGCTCTCTTAATTCCGACCCCAGCTTTCACGACGGTTTTCCATTGAGCTAATACTTCTTCCGGTGTCATGTCACGAATATCAGAAGGAAATGGAAAGTGACGTAATGTGAAAAAGGCTGTTTTTCCATCCCATTCTTTAAAGACATCGTCGAACTCCGGGAAGTATCGCTGAATGCTGTTCTGAATGCGTCCTTCAATGATCATAAGCTGTTTGGTTAGTTGATCTCTTAATTTTATTCCTTCTCTTAATTCGGCATAAATGCCTTGGAGAAGGTTCGGTACAGAGTATCTACCATCCTTCACAAGCTGTGCGATAACGCGCGCATCCTTTGTGTCGTTCTTGGTTGGGGAATTGTCATCGAGCTCTTTGGACTTCTTCACGTGCATGGGATTGACCAGCACAAAATCATTGTCCTTGGCTATAAGATAATAGGCTAGGCCTAGCCAGAAATGCCCGGTTGGCTCCGCCCCAAAAATGACATTCGTTTTTTCATTGTCCTTCTGAAGTCTGAAAACCCAATCTAGTAACTGTTGAAAACCATGTATTCGATTGTCAAAGACCAGTCTTTTGCCAAATTCATACCCTCGATCATCCTGGGCGCGTGCCACGTGTTTGTCCTTGGCAATGTCAATTCCTACAATTAATGTAGATGGAGTGATTTGCGATATTTTGCGATTTTGATTATAATTCATGTCGAGTCCTCTCCTTGGTATTTATCTATTTCGGGGTCAATGCGCATTGACAGCCCGTACTATACCAAGAGGGCTCTTTTTTGTTCAATCCTCAAATTTCTTCATTACAGGAATGCTCCTTATAAGCTCGTTTCAATTCCGGTACCAATATGAAAATTTTCTCCTCCAATATTTTTTACAGGTGGATTGATAAGTATATCCAAGGCTGGAATCATCTCTTTTAAATGAAGAAGCGCCGGTTTCAAACTAAATATTTCGACCATTTTTTTTGTTTTTCTTTTTTGCAATCGATCCGACTCTTTTTCATGATATCCAAATGTCATGACATTCACATTGATCTTAAAAGCGGATAACTCACGGGACAAACACTTCATCATCGAAATTTTCCCTTGATTTAATACTGGAGAGCTTGCATAGTCCGCATAGTATAAGGGATCATAGATCAACGGAAAGATAATTTCACCCGACTTTGCCCTTATCATCAATTCCGCAGCCATCTTATTAAAAAGATAAATCTGTTCGAATTGAGAAGAAATACAATCTCCGAAAGCTAAATCGTTATTTTCAAGCCATTGCTCTTCATTAACCATTTCATTTCCATGAATCAATATATCCAGCCCATCCATCCTATCTTCTATGGCCTTTTGAATCTGCGATAACGATTTTTCATTGGTATCTGGAATAATCATTGGGTGGTATCTTTCTTGCCATTCCGAATGAATAGAAGAAAAATACTGATCACTAACATCTTTGTTTTCAAAACATGTCATGACCTGATGGCCTTGTTCTAGTAGATACGATACGATCAACTGGTTAAACGGCTTATCTCCCTCCGTAATCATCACTCTTTTTTCCAAAGCATTCTCCTCCTTATCGTAAAAATCCGCCATCCACTTTTAAAACGGTATCATCAAGGTACCCACATAAATCTGATGATAGGAATAAAACCGCATTCGCCACTTCCTCTGGTTCCCCTAATCGTTTTTCGTTTGTAAATCGTAAAAAGTTATCAATTTTGCTTTGCGGGACATGTTTAATCATTTCCGTATTAATCATGCCAGGTGCAACGGCATTAATTTTCAACCCTTTACGTGCATACTTCCTTGATAAAAGGCGTGTCAACCCCATGATAGATCCCTTTGACGCGCCGTAGTTACTTTGAGCCTCTCGCCCAATCACTCCGGTTGTCGAAACGAGATTAACAATATTTCCTTCATTTTGCTCTTCCATATACGGAAGAACCGTTGTCGCGCAGATATATGTACCGAGAAAGTTCGTATCGTATACGTGTTTCCACTGTTCATTTGACATTTGAGTAATGAAGCTATCACCTGTTACTCCGGCATTATTGACGAGTACATCAATTTTGCCGTAACGTTCATTAACACTGTTCATAAGACCTTCAATAAAACTGCGGTCTGTAACCGAACCTTTGTATAATGATCGCTCGATCCCTTTTTCGTTTAAATCCCTTTCAATTTCGTTCGCTGCTTGATCATTACGAGCATACACACCTACAACATTGGCACCCTCCTCAGCTAATCGATAAAAAATCGTTTTGCCAATACCACGTGTGGCGCCAGTAACAATCACCGTTTTATTTTTTAATAACATCGCACGTTCTTGCATCTTGTAACCATCACTCCTTTCAAAGGAGTGGCCTAAAGAGCGAAAACTCTTAGACCACTCTTTTTATTTACATAGACACAGCATGTTGGGAAACTACAAAACTAGCAAGCGTTTCAACAGAATAAAAGTGTTCACGAGTTTCTTCTTCACTCATTCCTTGGAGTTTCACGTCAAACTCTTCCTCGAGTCCTGCAACAACATCCAGCGCTTCTACAGAATCTAATCCAATTCCATCACCAAACAATGGCTCTTGATCTTCAATTTCTTCAGGTGACAAGTCTTCAATTTCCAATCTTTCAATTAAAATGTTCTCTTTGATAATTTGCTTGATTTCTTCCATATTTTGCATGGAAAATACCTCCTAAAATGTTTTATAATTTTATTTTAACTATCATAAATGATAGTTAATTCACATCTCCAACAACCATTGCTATAAAATTACCATTAACGGATGAGCTGACAACTAACCCTTGATTTAACCCCTTATTGAGGGGGGGGCTTTCTATTGAAGCCGCTATTTCCCTAGAACAATTTGGGACATGCAAACCAGAATAAATACATTCAGCAGCAAGGTATAAGTGATTTAAAGCACTCGTAGATTCACCGTATCCGGTGTGGCGATTAAAGCAGATAACTTCATTGTCACTAAAAATTTCGGATAACCCTGTTTGCATGTTTTTCATTTTTTTCTGCCGCCCATCATTATTGTAAAAAACAAAATTAATCTCATCTTTCGTCGTACCAGCTCGATCCAAGGCTTGGTCAATCGACGCCTCTAACGGTTCATTACTAAATCCATCTTTCCTGTCGTCAAAAGCGAATCCAACCCCTTTAAGTTCAGCATAAATCTTGCTACCAGATGTTTCGGCTTCATTCAAACTGGCTAAGGTTAGGAAAGAACTTCCCTCCGTGAGTGGGAATTCACTATTGTCAAGACCGTATGCCTTATCAATTGCACTTGTTAACTCCGAGTGTTCATCCCCAGCGCCGACAAGACAATGATTATGAATCCTGTTTTTTACAATCTCATAACCATAAAAGGCACTCATAAGTCCATCATTTCCTCCAGTACTTAACGAACTGCTATAGCCTTTAATTTTAAGTTTTTTACTAATCTTTCCGGCCGTCGAGTTCAAAACCATGTCCGGGAAATATATTCCACTCGCGTGTGCCGGCGAATTTTTAAATATCTTATCTCAATACTTTTCGGAGCTTTGTAATGTTCCTCTTGATGTTCCATAAACCAGCCCAACCTTATATTCATTTTTCTCTGACATCACAACATTTGCATCTTTTAAAGCAAGATCGGCAGCACCAATACTAAATTGTGATAATCGGTTCATTCGGCGCTGGTACAGCGATTTATCGTATTCTTTCAAGGAAAAAGTACATTCATCAACGGGATCCATAGAACTGATAATACGTTCTAATGCCCCTCCTTGAATCTTTTCCTTTCCATGGACCATTCCTAATCCGGTAATGACAACCCGCTCTTCCTCATGACTTTTTGTAGAAGTCCTAGACTGACTTTCTTTCCAGTTTCGCGACACAACAGAGACATTATGGCCACCGAAAGCGGAATTATTGCATAGGAAATAAGCTGGCGAAGCCTTTTTCATCTCGTTCGTGATTAAATTATCATGGTCGCAACCCTCTCTAGGAGTTTCAAAGTTCACAGTTGCGGGTAATAACCCTTCCTGCATAGCAAGTAATGTAGTTACATACTCAATGACCGCTGCAGCCCCTAAATTATGGCCAAAATATGCCTTACTGGAGCTAAAATAAATAGTTGAAAACAAGTCTTCACCAAACAGTTTTTTCAACCCATTTAGTTCAGCCACATCATTTGCTTTTGTTCCAGTACCGTGCGTATTAACATAGCCAATTTGCTTTTTGTCTACATTCGCATGTTTTAGAGCTGAACTAGCAGCAAAGCGGATTCCTTCCCCTTCTGGATCTGGGGCTGTTTCGTGATACGAATCATTACTTAATCCATAACCACATATCTCTGCATAAATAAATGCATTCCGTTCTAGGGCTTTACTTAGCGGCTCAAGAACCAAAAAAGCAGATCCTTCCCCAAGGCTTAATCCGAATGCATTGTTATAGGGAGAACATGGCTTGTCATTCAACGATTGCAACACATTGAATCCTGCATATACAGTCGATGACATTGAATCTGCCCCACCAGCCAACATCGCATCCGCATACCCCTGTGTGATCATGTCATGGGCAAAGCCAATTGCATTACCACTTGCAGCACAAGCGGTATTGAGTGTATTTACCGGACCATTCAAATTGAAATATGTTGCGACATCATCACCTTGCTGATAAAAGGGATAACGCGCGGTATATTCATTATCTAAATGATGAACATCACCTTGCTGTTCAATAGAGTTGATACCGCCATTACAAGTTCCAAATGCAACGCCAATTTTTTGCCGTTTATTTTCTTTCAGGTTTAAGTAACTATCCGTTATCGCTTCTTTAGCAGAGATAATTGCATATTGCGCACAACGATCATACTGTTTTTGTTCCGTCTGGGAAAAATACTGATTCGGGTCGTAGTTTTTTAGTTCTCCTCCCATTTCACTCATAAATTCATCTGTCTCGAATCGAGTGATTTCTCCGATCCCTGTAAGACCTTTTTTCATATGGTTGAGAACTTCTTTTTTATGGTTTCCTATTGAACTTAAAATCCCGATTCCCGTGACTACACATCTTTCTTTTCTTTCCAATTAACCCACTCCTTGTTTAAAGTTCGAACCTTCCTTTTTACTATCTCAACTGTTAATAACCATCTTAAAGTCCATTTAAAAAATAACATCTTGCTTTTTTGTTGACGCATCACACTTAACGGAATATACTTCTGAATTTCTCCCATATGGTGTGGGGATCCATGTACATCATCAAACTCGATGAGTTCCAACTGTGACACATTACGTTTTAAATATTGCTTCTCAGAGCTGGGAATAATTTCATCACGTTCACTGAATATGTAATGCAACGGGATTTTTAATCTTTTAATTTCCTTATTATCGATGGCAAAGGAACGAATCGTATGAAACAAACAATCCGTATTGACCTGGCATAAATGAGCTAGTGTATTTTTCGTTGTATCAGGAACATTTTCAAACCAACGATCATTGGTATAAAAATGATTAACGGGAGCTCCGACGGTCGTAATTCCCCTGATACGGTCGTCTTGTAGAGAATATTTAATGCCGAGGTGTCCCCCAAAACTCATCCCAACAAAATAAGTTTGATCAACATCCGCACAATCAGCGAATGCATTTAATATGGCACCAATCATATGTTGGGATTGTTCATCATACGTTAGAGGATTCTCTCCCACCCCCGGGCACTCTGCAACAACAACAAAGAAGCCAAGTCTTGGACATTCGAGTAAAAATTTGTACCATTGCTCTTTAATGGAGACAATCCCTCCGATGACAATTAACAATGGACGTTTCTTACGGTCAAATCCAGATGCATATACTGGAATTTTTTCTTCTCCAAAACGGATATTCCGTTTTTCAATTACCTGGTTTTGTTCCATTATCCATTGTTCAAACACATTCACACATTTTCGATAAGCTTTTTTACGTTCTTTAGAGTTTACATAAGGAAATCTTGCAAAGTTGTAACACTGTATCGCATGAAGTTTTTTGTTGTCACGTAAGTACTGGTCGCCTAAAGCCGTCCATTCATAGACCCAAGAACCAGGAACATCTCCCTCTTCGCTTTCCATTCGGTTCATGACAGATTGTATTCTTTTCGCATTAAAGTTTTGGGATTGGACATGAAGGCCGACTAAGTCTTTCAATTCATTTAAATAATCGCTCATTGTAAGACCCCCCTTTCCACTGATCACACCATGGGCCCATAACTTGAATCAATCGAAGCTTTTGGCTCCAGCATCTGATTAATAATTTCTACGATTGTATTCACATGCTGTTTAATGAAAAAATGTCCTCCACTAAAAGTATGGATCGTACATGTTTTAGAGGTGATCGATCGCCATTTTTCCAAGTTATTTGTAACAAGTTCATCCTGATCCCCATGAAAAATGGAAATATCAGTATCTAACTTTGCATTATATTTGCTGTAGTCGAAGTTTTCCGACATCAAAAGGTCTGAACGCAACACAGGCAAAAACAGATTTAATAGCTCGCGACGTTGTAGAAGTTCCTTCGGTATCCCGCCCAATTTGAATAATTTTTCATCTGTCCATTTACTGTTAATCTTCTTATCATTTTTTTTGGTTGCAGTTAATGGAGCATTTACTCCTGAAAAATAAATATGAACCGGACTCTTCATACCCATACATTGCATACGATGTGATAATTCGTAAGCCATCATGCCTCCCATACTATGACCAAAAAAGGCATACGGGGTATAATTGTCTAAGTTTTCTGTTATAATTCCGTATAAATCATCCACCGCTTCTTCAAATGTTTGGTAAAGAGGCTCGTTTGCCCTACTCCCTCTGCCAGCAAGTTCTATTGGATACAATTCAACGAAATCTTTGATTTTTTTTTCCACGGTGTAAATACCCTGGCGGCCCCTCCGGCGTAAGGGAAACAAAAAAGCTTAATTTTTTTCATTATCTCCCCCCCTAACCGTTACAAATTAAAAGTTCCTTTTGGATAGTGAAAGAATTAGGTTTATATATGCAATTGTTCTCTTAACCAATCATATTGTTTGTGTGGGTAAGTCACCTCATTTCCATGACAAACACACAATCTCTCGGGTTTTAGATTTTTAATGATTTCCCCGCTTTTTATCGCCTGAGTCATATCAGCTGTAAATATTGACATTGGTTTTTGAATACGGTGTTTTTTACTTGTGAATAGATCGCCGCCTAGTAAAACGTCATCTTTTTGATGGTAATAAACGACATGTCCTGGTGAGTGTCCTGGTGTGTGGTAGGGTAGAAGATCTCCAACCTGTTTTAATTGATCTCCATTTTGTTCTAATGGTTTTACAACAGAAGGTTGTATTAAAGTTTGTGCTTTTTTTCTACGGGGATATGGTAACTTACCTTCCATATACGGTATTTCTTCCGAATGTACATAAATAGGAATATTTCGTTTGGATCTTATCCTTTTGATTGAACCAACATGATCAGCATGACCATGTGTTAATAGAATACGTGATAATGGCCCAATATCTAACTTATGAATCGTCTTTAAAATGCCATTGGCCATGTTTGGCATGCCGGCGTCAACCAGAGTCACGCCATCTCTATCCTTGACTAACCAAACATGTATAGGGATAATCATCCAAATTTTGATGCTCCAAATATGGCCTGAAATTTTTCTAACTTTCATCTTGGTCACCTCCTACGTCCATTCCTGCAATAAGAAATGCAACTGATTTTTCTAAAATCGGCATAACTCTTTGGTATAACTGATCAATCGACTCCTCTTTATAAATATAGGTCATGATCAGCCCATGCAGATTAAAGAAAAATATTCTCGAACAAAGCAGTTTTTCATTTTCATCTGTAATCTGAAGGCAGTTTTTCACTGCAGTCTCTAAGTGTTTAAAAAGTAAATTTCTCGCAACATTCATTTCAAGATTCGGATTGACATCAACACGTTCTGCACCAATAGTAATCAATATAGAATACATACTTCGGTTATTTAATGCAAAATCTACGAAATCTTTACAAACGCCTTTTAATTTTTGTAACGGTTTTAAATATGGATCCTGCAGGGTTTCTTCCATTTTCTTGCTTAATCTCAAAAGTGGTGGCAAAGTCAATTCTTGTAATAAATGCTCCTTATCTTTGAAATAAACATAAATGGTTGAGTGGGAGTATCCTGCCTTTTGAGCAATATCCCTAATCTTAACAGACTCATAACCTTTGACAGAAAAGAGTTCTTCAGCCGCCCTCAGAATTACTTTTTTTGTGTTTTTTGCTTGTTGTTCTTTTTTATTCATTTTGTCATTTCCTTATATTAACCATTGGTCATCAATTCATGTCTTATGATAACCAATGGTTAATGGTTTGTCAACCTCTCGTTCGACAAACTTTTACTTTATAGCGATTTTTTCCCCAATCCTCGAAAAGATACATTCCAAAACATTAAGAACTAAATTATACTCTGTCAAAGTAATGGCAGTTGCCCTAACGATTAAGTTAGGGCTTTTGTGTTTATGGTTGTTCCCACTTTGGACAGAAGGTATTCTTTTATACTTAGAAGTATATAAAAGTAGCAGTGATAAAACTTAAGTTGAAGTGTTAATGATGTATTGTTTAGATTAAAGAAGGGGAAACATCAACCCAGGCTAACTGGTAATCATCTTGGCAGATCAGTTATGTCTTATTCTTGAATAAGATGGAATTTGCCTCGATGATATAAACGGAATTGAAGTGACAAACGTATATTCATATAGCAGATATGGGGGCTACTATGGAAGGAGACAATACATCAACATTATATTTCTATCCATCAAAGGTCAAAAATTTCTTTTTGTTTGTGATGGGATTGGCTTTTATAGCGTTCGGCGCTTTGGTATGCGGCGCCGCTTTCTACGAGGGGGATTATGGTGTTAGTGTGGTTGGCGCATTATTAGCATTGTTTTTTGGCATCATGGTCTTTGCTATCGGTAAAGGAATACTAAGTTCTAGACCTTATCTTATTTTAACGAAAGAAGCATTAATAATTAACGCTGTAGCTAAAAACAATGCATTTTCCATTGAATGGGATGACATCATAGGGTATAACATTCGAGATGTGAATTTTAGTAAATTTATAGGAATCATACTGTATGATGAGGAAAAATATCGTGCTCGTAGTCATTCACGTGAAGAAAATAATCGTTCTAATTCGCTAGACTTGGGGCTGTTCCTCCACTCCCATTACAGGAGATTCGTCAGTCGTACCCCTACCTTCGCAAGGACAAATGTATTTTAGCTTTCGCCTTATTACAAACGTTTCAGATGACAGTCCTTATTTCAACGTTCCTTACTTCCCAAGTACCTTACAACGTAGCTATCCATTCCAGACGTAGGTGCTTTCCTTTAAGCCTGCGAGCTTGATACCGCCATTGTCCGGTATAGCGTATTTCAGAGGGCGCAGTTTTACTTTACACCACTCGCCCCAACGTTAGTTGGGACATAGCTTTACACTATGTTGAATCTTTAGACCCTTACATTCGGAAGTTTGTCAGTTCGCTTCTAATGGAACATTCTCACCATATCTAGTTTTTCAGCCATCCGGCATATCAGTTAACATACCTTTTCCAATAGGAATGGCTTTAGCCTTCCTTCTGCCGACTCTACCTGTGCTTCGTACCCCATGAACTGTCATTCATGACGCACGCAGGAATATTGATGGGATAGTTTCAGAAAACTTGGTTCCATCATTCCTATCCTCCGTTGCAAAGTTAGAATCTATCAGAATGAATTCCCTGCATTTCACGCTGTGAAGCGCTTATAGCAGAACTTGTCGCGCGCGCCCTATTCTTGAATAAGGGAATATCGGATGTACTTTTCTAAGAAATGAATCGGAACTAACATTAGAAGTGATATACAGATTGATATAACTAAAGGTGCATACAAGCTTTTGATCATTAAAATCATAAACAATGCAGTTGGTATAACAATCATATAGTTTCCCAATGATTCCTCTGATTCCCTATGTTTAAAAATAAGACTTACCCATACAATCTGAAACAACGCAAGGATAGACCCATAAAAAATATATTCCGGTTCCCAAAGACTCAATCCCCATAACGTTATAGCCAAGCCAATGGTTAAAAATATATACGCTAATAAAGACCATTTTTTAGCATTCATTTTACGTGATTTTTCCATTTTCGTACCTCCAATGTTTAAGAGAAAGATGTTCCATATTCTGGTCCTATTATGGCACAACGTTGTACGACAATTGTCAGCAATAGGTAAGCCTTTGAAGTTATCTCCAGCTTTTCCCCTGCTCCACACAGAGCGTGCAGGTTTCCCCGCACTCCGCGTTCCATCTACCAAAATTACTCGATTATAAGTTCCTCGTTACTTCATATTTGAGATTTTCACACGGATTCAAGCTTACACTTTTCGCGGAATCGATTGACCTTTTGAATCATTCCGCTAGTAAGTTGAAATTTCCTTTTGAGTTCATCAATCATCTCTTTATCCATAGTATGAATCAATCGATGCACGTCTTCATGGATAATGCGAAGGTTATTAAATTGATCACTTCCTCCAAAATTTAGCGGCAGGTAGTGATGACAATGGACATCTGAAGCAGGTAGCTCCATACCTGTAATTTCGCATTTACCCATTTTCATGCTGTACCGGCTGATTCGATTATCCAAATATTCAACGCTTCGGTTCGGAAGTGTTGATTTCATCAACTCACCAACTTCCCGTTGGATATCCGGGCGCAACTTTTTGTGTATTTTATCCCTGCCTTCTTTGGTAAAAGGAGTCATTTCCGGACTGAATCCCATGGTGTTAACCGTTTTAACATCCGCTAGCGGGAATAAATATACACCAGCGATTTGAAATGTTTTAAAGCTACTGTGATACAGCTTTTTATAAGTTGGCGGTGGATTAGCCGGACGACCGTATTTACCTACTGGTCTGAGATGATTATATATGAACGCTCTTAAGTCATAGGCAAGACGTGAGAACTCCAGATTGACCTTAGTAGCCCTTTTGAAATAATAATGTATTCCCAGAACAAAACTGTTAAAACGCAAAGCATTAAGAGCCGAAGGCGACGACCTGATTCTGCGAATCAGCTTCCGTGCTTCTTCCTTGATTTTACGCTTTTTATCCGGTTTAATACCGGTACGTGCGACTCGCTTTTTACGCTTTTTATTGGCACGAATAGTGAAGCCTAGAAATTCGGATTCCCGTTTCCGAAGATTCACGATTTGTGATTTTTCCGGCGATATATCCAATTTCAAACGGTCTTTAAGGTAAAGCCTTACAGCGTGGTACCATTTCTGAGCTGTTTTGCCGTCCTTACAAAGTATTTTAAAATCGTCCGCGTAGCGGACGAGATATCCTTCTTTTAGGTTCGTTCGTTTCTTGGCATGCCTTGCAGAATCATCTGAGCTATATGGATTAGTAAGAGGAAACGTCTCCCATTGTCCAGCAACCCATTGGTCAAGGTCATTGAGCACTATGTTTGCCAATAACGTTGATAATAATCCGCCCTGGGGTACGCCCCCTGTAGGTATGCCTTCCCCATCAATTTCAGCTTTCAGCATTTTGTCAATGCAGGCTAATACCTTCCGGTCTTGAATCCCCATGTTCCACAGTTGCTTTATAAGCAGCGTATGGTTAATATGGTCAAAGAAACTTTTAATATCAACGTCAACCACAAAGTGAAAGTGGGATAGATTAATAAGTTGTTGAATTCTTGCCATCGCATGGTGCGTCGAGCGGAGAGGCCTAAATCCATAACTATGCTTATAGAATCTGGCTTCCGCGATTGGTTCAAGTACCTGTTTAAAACTTTGTTGGATAATGCGGTCTAGGATACAAGGAATACCTAGAGGTCTCCACTTTCCATTGCCTTTATCTACCCATTTCCGTCTGACTTTCTTTGGGCGATAATTTTCTAATTGCCTTCGAATTTCCATTACTAGTTTTGTTTCAGGCCACTTTTTCATGTCATGGATAGTATTCCCATCGGTTCCAGGTGTTTTGGAACCCTTATTCGATTTAATGGTACGATAAGCTAGTAAAATATTTTCTCTTGATGTGATAATGCCGTAAAGATGAGAAAAGGGTTGTTGTTTTAAGCTTTTATCGTACAAGTCTGAAAATGTCTCCGTCATTTCGTAGTAATCCCAATATCGTAAAGCTTGCACTGTGGCACCTCTCCTTTCGGAGTGATGTTCCCACGTTCTTACCCGACCGGTGCAATACACGAATGGAAAATAATCTTTCAATTTCGCTAGACTTGGGGCTATTCCTCCACTCCCATTACAGGAGGTTCATCAGTCATGCCCCTACCCTCAAAAGGATAAATACCTTTCGGCACAAGCCTTATAGTAACCGTTTAGGGTGACAGCCCCTGTTACAACGTTCCTAGTTTTCCAAGTCCCTTACAACCTAGCTTTCCTTTCTGAACTTAGGTGTTCCCCTGTAAGCCTGTGAGCTGGATACCGCCTTTGTTCGGCATAGCGTGTTTCAGAGGGCGCATTTTTACTCCACACCACTCACGTCATCGTTAGATGACCTATAAGATTTCCTTATAGTCAATCTTTAGACCCGTATGTTCAGTTGTTCGTCAGTTTCATTCCGCTGAAACCATTCTCACCTTATCCAGTTTTTCAGCCATGCGGCATATCCGTCAGCATACCTTCTCCTTGGGAGTGGCTCCAGCCTTCGTTCTGCCGAATCTACCTGTACTTCAGACCCCATAACCTGTCAGTTATGACGCATGCAGGAGTATTGATGGGATGGTTTCGGGAAACATGGTTCCGTCATTCCCATCCTCGGTTGTAACGTTTAGATAATAATCTTGTATAATCTACTGCCTTTCACGTTTGAACACGTTTATAGCAGAACTTGTCGACCGGCGCCCGATTGCTTAAGATTGTATTAGTATGATCACTATCCCTAGAATACTATTTTGAAAACAATTCTTTTACAAAGTCCTGATGTTCTTGCGGAATCCATTTTTCAATCTGCTCATTGGATGGTGCAGCAATCACCTCATAAGCCATATTATGCTTTAAGGCTATTTCATCAATTCTTTCAATACTATCAAAATTGCCGTCCAATGAATTTTCCCAGATTTCAACATGCTTACCATCCGAGAAATGAAAAGTGTACATTCCACTAAAATTATCAGAGGTGTCACCCTTATCAAAATAACTATAATCCAGTGTGATCTTTTTGACACCTTTATCCCAGCTATACTTACCATCGCCTACCGTCCAATATCTGGAGTATCCAACCCCTTCTTTTGTAACAGAAATATAATTGTCCGCAGCAAAAAACATAAATGGAGATGAGACAATTACAAGCGCTATAAAGCCATATAGCACCCCCGAACCATACTCTTTAAATTCTGCGAAATGATACTTTTTAAAAAGTAAGTTTTTAACAAGAATCAAAAAAATTACGGTAAGAATCCCTAATCCCATCGAAAAAAATATGACTGTCATTGCTCCACCCATCGGAAGACTAAAATAAACAACACTTTCATCAGTATGTATAACCTTCATAATATACCGTATAATTCCGATCCATCCAAAAATACAACCTAAAACGAAAGCTACTAAGAAAGCAGTATTAAGTTTTGATTTCCAACCACTAGTCTTATTATTTTCTTCCATTTCCATTTCGTTTTTCTCCACATTGTCCCTCCTACGATTTAAAGTAATTCAAAAACCCCTGCCATTCATTACAATAATTTTTGTATTAGCTATTTTCCTTTATTATAATACTTTGGTAGATTAATTCACGTTAAAAATCTGACTCCCACAAATGGTTATACGGATGTAGGATATCTGTAGTTTCAAGATATTATTTTACTGTACCCCGCGTTATACATAAGTAATTATTTCAAAAAATAAGAGATAATCCGGTCGACTCAATTAACACAAAGGACGCTTCCTCTATTAAGGATTAGCGCTCCGTTTGCTTAAACCATAATCAATACAAAAATTATAAAAACAATTACTGGGAAGATAATAAAAAACCAGTTTAGGCACTGTAGCAACCATAACAAAAACTTATTCTTTTTTATTGCATATTGTCTAATGTAAGAAAAAGAAATTAAACCAAACACAGGTGTTAAGAATATTAGTGGTCCACCGTAGTTTGGAGGAGAGGCGTCTATTAATTCCTCAACCATAAAACCCACTGAAATAATGTTAAGGCCCAGTAGCAATAATGGGATCCATAAACGAAACTTTTTCGAGTTGTTAGGCATAAAAATGCTCCCATTACCCTTGTGTATTAAACGGACGCTACTCTTATTCAAGAATGGCACCCGATTGCAGCATACTCAACTCACTTGTTTATAAGTATTTTTCGCGTTAAAACTTCCGGCCCTTCTTCCTTAAGAATAGTATTGTACTATCCTTAAGACGCAAAAATTTGGTAACCGAAAAACATAATAATGAAAAAGCTAAAAGACATAATCAAATTCAAAATGGTTAAGATAACACTCTTACCCAAAACGCCTAGGGCCATGCCGATTGGACCAACAATATAGACTAACATCCAAAAAGGACTGCTGATTTGGAAAACGACATTAGGGATCCAAAGTAAAAGGCAAATAATGAAACAGAGTAATGACCACTTCTTTAATTTAGGATTCACTCTAAATCAACTCCATTCCTATGGTGTAACTTTAAAGCATCTATTCAAAAAAACCGAATACAGCTGCCAATGAAATGATGGTAAACGCAACCTACAACGGCTAATTCATATTATCATCTTGTTTATAAGTTGAACTTAAGGGAAAGGATCCAGTTCAGAAGCACGCTTTCTTATTATAGTGATAGGTAAGCCTTTGAAGTTATCGCCAGCTTCCCCCCCACCTCACACCGCACGTGCAGCTTTCACCGCATACGGCGTTCCAACTAGTCCAATTTCAATTAATCATCGGCACTTTGTGTGCCTCAATTCTTCCGTTTCAATAAGTCGGTGCCGTCCAGTGGAAGGTGAACCTCTATTAGTCTTACAGGAACCTTATTGTCCGTTAAAGATTTGCCTTGCATGATTAAATGTTTCTTCATTAGTCTAGTGGCTTTCCCTCCATGTTAATTAGACATTTCATTAGTACTATGCCACCTCTTTCACCGATATAAAGACAAGTTATACAGTCACTATTATCATGAATGCTTTCCTTGTCACCGTTTCAATGGCAGTAAGTCCTCCACGTTATCAGCTTACCACGTTGAATATTATCTGTTATGGAACAGACTTAGGCGCTTCCTATGAGCCTGTTAGCATTGCATGTGCCTATAACACAGGATGGACTTTTATATTCCGGATTCTTACTCATCCATAGCTAACCCTACATTTGGTAGTATATACATTTCTGTATAACGCGCATCTAGACCCGTACATTCAGAAGTTCGTCAGCAATACATTATATTGTATTTAATTTGCATCCTCGCCTTACCAGTTCAACCCAAGCACCATGATTTACACCACCCCATCGGGTAGGCTTTCAACAGCCGGACTGTTACGGTAAATTCTCACGCCTATTAGTCGAGCTTATAACACGCGTTTCCTTACTTAACCGCGTGCTATTCGACGCAGGGGAAGCCTTTCAGAGCGTTACCTCCTCATTCGACTTCTCGACATAATCCTTCAGTAAATTAAAATTAAACTGCCTGACCTTTACCGAAATTGTGTAATCACATTTCATTTGAGTCAGGAACGTTTCACACCCAGTAATGCGCCCGATTCAAGAACACCGTTCTCCCTAACAAATTACGATATGCCCTCATTCTGATTACTTTCCCGTTCATTTCAGGGCCGATTTCATTCATACCCATTTTACGATAAAACCATACTGCAGAGACAATAGTCGGGGAGACCCTTAGATGGTATTCACCAACATTATTTCTTTTAAAAAACTGCTTTGCATAATTGTATAATTCTTGCCCCTTATCCTTTCCACGCTTATAAGGAGTTAGGTAAAGATCGCCTGTTTGTTCAGTTTTAATCTATCGTCTTTCAGCTGACGGAGAACGGCCAAATAACTTATGGGCCCTTATAGTTTATCAATCCTTGAACATCAATGGTTCCAGCTATACTAATGATGCATCAAATAAATGAAAAAAAGAATCCGTTTCTGTTAAGTTTTTTCCGTTTTTTACAAATCCGCACGCGAAATAAATTTGGGCATCAACAATTCTTGAACTTCTGGCGCAGAACCATGAAACGGTTTGATTTCGACCAAGCAACTATGGGCGGTTGGCCCTTGCGCTAGTGAAGAAGTACCTTTGTCGGCTGTCAAGACATTCGGGTTGCCGTGGTACTCCAGGCTATTAGATCCCTCGGTATCGTCTGGACAATACCATGCGCCTGTAGGCAAACTAACGACACCTTGCATAATGTCGTCTGAAAGTCTCGCTCCTGTCAAGCAAGCACCTCGATCATTAAAAATCCGTACAAGCATTCCGTCCGTTATCCCACGCTTACATGCATCAGCAGGATTTATAGTAACCGTCTCCCTCCCCGCTGTTTTATCCTTATGGCTGAAAGCTCCGAAATCGAATTGACTATGAAGTTTATTCCGTGGTTGATGAGAGATCATGTGTAATGGAAAACTACTTGCCCGAGGCGCTCCTAACCATTCATTTTTATCAAACCATTTCGGATGCCCGGTACAGTCAGCATATTTAAAGGATGCGATTCTACTCGAGAAGATCTCGATCTTCCCGGAAGGTGTCGACAGCGGCTGGGCCTTAGGATCGTTGAGAAAGCGTGACATAAAGTTATTTCGTCTCGGCTTCATCTTAGGCTCTGCATATAAAGGCTCGCCCGTCTCCCAAAACTCATCAAAGGGAATCAATTCGGCACCTGCCTGTTTGGCGTTATTCCTACTAACTTTATAAATGTTTTTCAGCCACGCCATCTCATCGCGACCTTCTGAAAAAGCTTCAAGCACACCCAGTCTTTCAGCCAACCCGCAGAAAATTTCATAATCAGTTAGAGATTGCCCGTAATTCTCTAGCGCCTTTTTCGACGGAGTAATATGATAATCATCTTTGCTGCAAATAACATCATTACGCTCAAGGAAGGTGTTTGCCGGGAATACGATATCCGCGTGACGTGCTGTAGCTGTCCAAGTCGAATCATGAACAATCACGGTTTCCGGCTTCCTCCAAGCACGGCGGAGTTTGTTCAAATCTTGGTGATGATGAAATGGATTACCGCCAGCCCAATAGATTAGTTGAATATCAGGATAGGTTCTATTTTCTCCATTGTATGCGTAAGGGCTACCTGGATTCAGCAGCATATCAGCAATTCGGGCAACAGGGATCGTCTGCTTGATTGGGTTCCGGCCTTGCGGAAGACTGCCCCATGAAAAAGGGTTTTTATGATAGTAACCTGAACCATTACTACTCCCCCATCTAAGTCCAAAACCGCCACCTTTCTTTCCTATCGATCCCAGCATAGCGGCAAGCACGATGGCGAGCCAGAAGGGTTGCTCGCCATGTTCTGATCTTTGTAGTGACAGGCTGACCGTTATTAACGGACAACGTGCATTGGCAAGTTTTTCAGCGAGACGTATAATATCTTGTGAAGGAATATTAGCGATGGAGGATGCCCATTCTGGATCCTTCATAACACCGTCAGACTTCCCCAGCAGATATTCCTTGAACTTGTCATATCCGACTGTGTAACGATCAAGGAACCTAACGTCGACCTTGTTGTTCACTTCAAGGTAATGGGCAATTCCAAGCATAATAGCAACG
Organism: Lentibacillus cibarius; assembly: GCF_005887555.1. Lineage (NCBI taxonomy): Bacteria > Bacillati > Bacillota > Bacilli > Caryophanales > Bacillaceae > Lentibacillus > Lentibacillus cibarius. The sequence continues at coordinate 251,328 of NZ_VCIA01000001.1, forward strand.
TCTGAGCAAGGTCTTGCAGCAATCCATTCAGCCGCAACATCCCTTGGTATATCGGATTGAATGGGGCTGACCGAGATGACTTCGGTTCCCGATGCCGCAATCTCTTCTATCACATTTCTTTCGTGGTGGTCAGTGACCCCACCTGGTTTTACTTGGTTATTATACTGATTCAAACCTCCGAAGGCAATGAGCAAGTCGCAGTTCTCGATGATCTCGCCATATTCTACCACATCGTCTGCAGTTCCATAATCCACACCAATTACATGGGGAACAATAACTTGGCAAGCGGCCGCAGAGTAATTGTTCACCGATGCGACGTACCCGCCGATAGTGTTCAAGAATCGGTGGATCTGACTTTGGGCATGATGGAATCTCCCGGCACTGCCCCATCCATACGATCCACCATAGACTCCGGAATTTCCTGCCTTTTCCTTTATGTCCTTTAATGCGGATGCTGCCAGTTCAAGTGCTTCGTCCCAACTTACCGGTACAAAAGGTTCTTTTCCGCGGGATTGACGATGATTTTGATCACCTCGTAAATATCCAGCTCTAACCATAGGTTGAGCAATACGGAAACGGTTATCCATCGCATCATACAATAGTTCTCCAATGGGGGATGGATTAGAGTCCGTCCGCGCAGGCTGTACATCAACAATAGCACCGTCAGTAGTCTCAACTTGATAGATTCCCCAATGAGTACCAACCATCGCCTTTTTGTTCTTTTGCATTTAAAGTATCATTCCTTTCGCTGTGCTCAGGGCACAAAAATGTAATGAGAGAAACTCTCCCTCCAATCCAGAAGACTAGTGGAGAACTACTGTTATTCGAGAAGGCTTATTTTAAGTACTATCGCTCGATATCATAATGCGGAACCATTCCACAATACCCTGTCACACTAACTCCTGCTAAACAAAATAAATCGACCAGAATACACCGCTAACAACAAATAAATGTACAATAGTGAGACCCCGGTAATCGGCAGCAGACAACTGAAGACTGCGATAGCTGGTACGGTTTTTCCCTTTTCCATATACACGCGAGTCAATCGCTTCCGCAAGTGTTTCCGCTCGTTGAATTAAAGAAAAAAGCAGCGGAATTAGCATGGGTAAATACAAGAACAACCTTTGAATCAAGGAGCGCTCTTTGACATCGATCCCTCTTGCTTTTTGCGCAAGTACAATACGATCAAATTCGCTCACAATCGTCGGGATGAAACGAATTGCAATTGTAACCATCAGGGAAAACTGTTCAACAGGAATACCCAAACGGGATAATGGCTTGAGCAGTCGCTCTAAACCGGCAGTTAACGATAGTGGCTTTGTGGTGAATGTAAGTATAGATGCCATTAAAATAAGCAGTACAATCCTCCATGCAAACCGGATTCCCTGATATATTCCTTCCTGTGTTAAATGGAAGACAGACCATTCCCACAGGACAACCTCTCCTTTAGTAAGAAACGCATTGTACATAGCTGTAAACAAAAGAATAAACAGAATTGGACGTAAACTTTTCCAATAGTATCGTATCGAAACATTTGAGATGAACAGAAGGAAAAAAGTAAAGACCGTGGCCAGCATATACTCCATCACTGACTGAATCACGACAAACCATACCATGATACTGACCATCGAAACTAGCTTTGTACGCGGATCAAGCCGATGAAGTATCGATTCCTTTTCAATATACTGCCCCAGAATAATTGCTTCAGACAAATTGTGCACCTCGCTTGGCCACTACTTTGCGAACCGCTGCTAAAATATCCGCTTCTCTGCAGCTGGTGATATCTACATATTCTTTCGTCAGTTTTTCTACGCAATCTTTCAGCTGAACAGATGGCGGAAGAATCATCCCGCTTTCTTCCATAAGATTTCCATAATGCAAAAACAAAGCTGTCGCATCCATATGTGTGACAATTCTGCCACGCTGCATAACGATCACACTATCTGAATACTCGGCAACATCCTCCATTTGATGGGAGACAAAGATAACAGTATTGCCTTCTTCTTGCCAGCGTTTGATTCCTGCTACTATTTTCTTTCGACTTATGGGATCAAGCGCTGCTGTTGGTTCGTCTAACAGCATAATCTTCGGTTTAGTTGTCATGACGGAGGCAATCGCAAGTTTTCTGCGCTGTCCGCCACTTAGTTGAAATGGGGATTTAGCAAGAAATTCCTCGGACAGATCAAAAAGCTGCAGTATTTCTGAGATGGTATCATTTATCTTTTTTTTCGAGTACTTTTTTTGTTTTAAACCTAGCGCAAGTTCTTTATATACTGTTGTCTGGAAAAATTGATGTTCAGGATATTGAAAAACATATCCCACTTCGGAAATAAATGTCGTACCAATACTTTTTTTTCGTACAATCTGCCTATCGTCGAAAAAATATTCTCCACTGTCGATAGTAACTAATCCCTTTAGCGTTTTAAGCAATGTTGATTTTCCTGAACCGGATGTTCCAATAACGGAAATCCATCTCCCTCTAGGAATAGAACAGGTTATATTATGTAAAATTTTTTCTTTACCGATACAAACATTTATATCTTTTAATGTAAAAATCATAAAGATTCAACCAACTTTCTCCAATCCAGAGAGGAATCGACAGGTGTATTTAGTGTCTCGGATGCACGGAAGACAAAAGGTTTATCCAGTCCGTAGTCAGTTACGGGAATAGTTGTAAAAAATTGGAATGGAGAACCGTCAAATCGCAGTTCACCCTTGTGAACAAAAAGAATACGTTTCGCTTCTAATGCCTCTTCCATATGATGGGTAATATGAATAATCGTTATCCCAAGTTGATTCAACTGGCGCATTATGGCGAGTATATCTTGCCTCCCCTTTGGGTCAAGCATAGATGTCGCCTCATCAAAAAGAATATAGCTCGGTTCCATAGCCAAAATAGCTGCAATGGCAATCTTTTGTTTTTGCCCGCCGGATAGGTATTGGGGCATCGCATACCTGTATGACGACATTCCAACCATTGCTAGGGTCCTGTTAATACGCTCATCCATTTCCTCTTTAGGAACCTGAATATTTTCCAGACCAAACACGATTTCATCTAAAACAGATGTCGTAATAAACTGATTTTCCGGATTTTGAAAAATATATCCAACATGCTTTCGAATAGATTGAATATATGAATTATTAGCTGTTTTCATTCCAAAAACTTTAACAGACCCTTTTTTGGGAGTAAGAAGACCATTCATCAATTTTGTAATGGTTGATTTTCCACAGCCATTTTGACCGACAAGGGCGACATATTCCCGTTCTTTTATGGAAAGATTGAGATTGGAAACAATCGGATTGTTATTTTGATAATAAAAGCTAACCTGATCAAACATAATCATAAAATATCACCTTTCTGCTGGTCGCAAATTCATAACCGTGTAACATCTAAAACACCTTTTGCCAATAGCTCGGAATCCTCGCCTGTCACAAAAATCTCAATGCAATCCTTCGTCTCCACAAAATCAAACCATACATTAGAATCAACATATACCGGGTTATGAAATGTCATAGTGCAAGATTTTGCCCACTTCCCCGCGTGCTTCATGCTGTACAATGACTGTGCGAGTCCCATGATATACGCTCCATGGGCAATAGCTTTTTTAGTGGTGCTTTTATTGTCTCCGATTTCTTGTATATGAATAGAGGCATTATCTTTTGAAACATTTGCATAATGCTGAACTGCTTCTCTCGTAATCTTTCTTTTTTCCATATTACTCACCTTGTATCATTAATGTTGTCTTAGCGGTCGCTATAACTTCATGTTGATAGAAACAAGTTAAAAGATAAACTTTATATTCATCCGAACCAACTTTTCTTTGTTTTTGTAAGGTAAGCGTACAATCCAGTGTCATATCGGATGTAATTGGACAAACGTAATGATATGTCTGTTTCACATGCAAAAGGACTCTATCTTCCTGCTTCCATGTATCAAAAAATTGCCAAAACAGCAGAATCATCGTTGGCGGCGCAATGTATTTACCATTTACTTGTGTTAATGGTGCATCAATAGATTGTGCATATTGCCTAACCCATTCCGCTGACATAACAACTTTACGGGGTTCATTCACTCATATCGCCTCTACTAGTACTGCCAGTCCCATTCCCCCGCCTATTCCAAGGGTTGCAAGACCTCTATTATAGTTTCCGTACTTCATCTCTGTCATTAATCGTGTCATCAAAATAGCTCCGGATGCCCCGTATGGATGTCCTAATGCTATAGCCCCGCCATTCACATTCACTTTTTCTTCCGGTATTTTGAGTTCTTTGAGTGATGCAAGCACTTGTGAAGAAAATGCTTCGTTAAATTCGACGATATCAATATCCTCTATCGTTAATTGTTGTCGTTTTAATAGTTTTTTCACCGCTGGAACAGGACCAATGCCAAGTAAGGCTGGATCTACCCCTGCCACTGCAGCATCCACAAAACGCACAGCCGGTACCAGCCCAAGTTCTTTGCATTTTTGGCTCGACATTGCTAGCACTAATGCTGCACCATCATTAACCGGGCAAGCATTTCCGGCCGTCACACTTCCGTCTTTGTGAAATAATGGAGGCATTCGTCTCAGGATTTTCTCCAATTTTGAGTGATCACGTGGACATTCATCTGCGCTCACCAGTTGCCCTATAACTTCCAATGGAACAATTTCATCCGAAAAACGCTTTCTCCTTATAGCATTAATCGCTTTTTTATGACTTTTTCCTGCGTATTCATCTTGTGCTTCTCTTGTTATCTGATATTTTTTCGCAACATTCTCCGCAGCAACCCCCATATCAGGATCACCATAAGAAGATGGTGTGAAAGGGGCACGCTCATATAATGTGGGTGTGCCTGACATATGCTTTGGTCTTGCCAGTTTCCACGGTGCCCGACTCGTGCTTTCTGTACCGCCCGCCAGATAAATATCACCCGCACCGCTTTGAATATGACGTGCTGCAACTTGAATTGCCTCAAGTCCGGACCCACATTGCCTATCAATTGTTACACCCGGTACAGTAACAGGCAGCCCGGCATTAAGTAATGAAACGCGGGAAATGTTTCCCCCTGGACCTACCACATTCCCAGCAATGACATCAGCTACTGATTCAGCAGCTAGTCCACTTTCAGTCATGATTCTCTCGATGAGTGGCGATAGAAGGTTTTCCGGGTCAAGTGACTTCAGTACTCCTCCTTTTTTGCCGATCGGGGTTCGTTTAGCTGTAACAAAAACACATTCTGTCATGTTAGTACATCCTTTATTCGGTCTTCCATCACCTTACGCGCTACCTTCCCACCGCCTGTATAGACAAATGAATCAACCGTCACTACTTTTTTCGGAATTTTATAAGTTGCCAAAAACTCAGAACAATATTTTCTCAAACTAACAGAGGAAAGTTTCCTTTCACCTTTCCAGGAAACAACAGCAACAACTCTCTCACCCCAGTGCATATCGGAAATGCCAAACACCATAGATTCCTTAATTTCCGAAAGTTGCTTAAGAACAGTTTCCACTTCTTCAGGAAAAACATTTAACCCGCCCGTAATAATCATGTTCTTCTTTCGTCCGCTTAGATATAATTTATTATTTTCATCCAGATAGCCATAATCTCCTAATAAAAGCCAGCCATCATGAAAAACAGCTTTAGTCTCTTCAGGCATATGATCATAACCAGTGAATACCATCTCACTTTTTATCTTTAGTTGTCCGACTTCCCCTCTATCGCGCTCCCATCCATTTTCATTACATACAGAGATTTCAACACCAGGAAAAGGTTTCCCTGCAGAATGTAAGTCGGTTTCTTCTGATACAGTAAGATAGCTAATATAACTTGCCTCCGAGGTACCATAGAACTCAAATAACTTTGTTTTGCCAAATCGTTTAATAGCCTGCTTCTTCATAGCTGCAGTCCACTTCGAACCCGAACTGATTAATCCCTTAATATCCGCTTCATTTATTGTACTCTCGATTAATGATTGAATCATCGTAGGAACAACAAATAAAATAACCTCTTTGTACTGATTGCATATAGCAGCCACTTTTTCCGCATTGAATTTTGAAACCACATGAAACGTGCCGCCTAGATATAAACTCTGTATGAGCACAAACAGTGACAAAGAATGAGCAAAGGAACCCGGCGCTATAAAATGATCGTTCTCTTTAAACCTGAATATGTCTATACCTGATTCAAAACTTTTAATCCATGATTGGTGACTTCGCATAAACCCTTTTGGTTTCCCGGTTGTTCCAGAGGTATAGCCTATGAATAACATTTCATTCGTTTCCATGACAGTGTCTTCTTTTTGTGAAGCTACCCATGTACTATAGGAAGTGATATCCTTATCTTCTTGAAAAGAAATCTTTGTTTGCATGGTTTTATCAGGGATTTTCATAAGCTTATATTTGTCCCCAAAAAGAAGTGAAGGATTGTTATTGTCTAATACTTGAATCATTTCTTTTTGACTCCATTTGGGATCAAGCACCACTGGGATACAGCCGGCATAGATTGCACCAAGGAATACTTCCGCATACTCTATACAATTATTGGACATAATCACAACTCTGTCATTTACTCCTTTATTTTTCTTTAACCCACAGGAAACTTTTCTCACTTGATGAAGAAGATCGGCATATGTACATGTTTTCCCTCTTTCACAAATCGCAATTTTGTCAGGTGATTTTTTTGCTTGTTGAATAATAGCATCCATTACATTCCATGATTTCATTTGCATACTTACACTCCTTGGGTTTTCTCTTCAATTGGACTGACCGAATTTAATTGCACTGCAATGAAAGCAGCAATAACTGCTTTCAGGCAGTCCCCGGGCAGAAACACCGTTGCGCCAACAAGCCCTGCCCATACAGAAGTACCTGTAATAATTGCCATAACAGGCGCACCAATTAAACTGACAAGTATCACACCAAAAAAAATGTTAATAGCAATTACCTTCCACACAGCTAATTTACTCCAAATCTTTTCAACAAAGTAACCAATTAGATAAGCTGCAATTGGCCAGCTGAGAATATAACCGGCAGAAGGACCGACCAGCACAGAAAAACCTCCACGTCCACCTGTTAACAGCGGTAAGCCAATCGCAATTAAAACAATAAATAACACTAAACTTAGCGCTCCCATTTTCCTTCCTAAAAAGCAGCCTGCCAGCATGACACCCAAAGTTTGTGCAGTAATTGGCACAGGAATAAATCCTAGCGGAATCGGTGGAATTATACCCAGCACACCAATCAACGCGGCAAATAACGCTATGTAAACCATTTCTTTTGTAGACATATCTTCTCCCCCCATTTAGAATATAAAAAGATACTATCTATTGTATTTAGTAATCACCCATTTGTAAACCCATTATTTAATGTGGTTTACAAATGGGTGTTATAAATGCTTTAGAAGACTCGTGAAAAACTACTGTTTTAATGGAGGTACACAGTGCCTGCTCCTACATGCAGTCCGGCCCTCTGCTGTTGGCACGGTCTAGCATCAGCGAAGCCATGTTCACGCTGAACACGCTTGTTCTGGATGTCCTAGTAGTTGCCGTCAAAGTGGGATAAATTGATAAGTTGTTGGACTCTTGCCATGGCATGGTGTGCCAAGCGGAGTGGTCTAAACCCATAACTATGGTTATAGAAACGAGCTTCCGCAATCGGTTCAAGCACCTGTTTGAAGCTTTGTTGGATAATGCGGTCCAATATACAAGGAATGCCAAGCGGTCTAAATTTTCCATTCCCTTTATCGATTCATTTTCGCCTGACTTTCTTGGGCCGGTAATTGTCGAGTTGCCTTCGGACTTCCATCAATAATTTTTTTCAGACCACTTTTTAATATCGTTAATCGTTTTCTTATCGGTTCCGGGCGTCCCGGAACCTTTATTTGATTTGACAGTAGGATAGGCTAACAAAATATTTTCTCTAGAAGTTATGACATCATAAAGATGAGAAAAAGAATGATGTTTCAAGCTTTTGTCGTACAAATTTGTGAAAATCTCGGTCATTTCATAGTAATCCCAATATCGCAAAGCTTGCACTGTGGCATCCCTCCATTTGGAGTGATGTTCCCACGTTCCTACCCGATTGGTGCAATACACGTTTGGAAAATAACCTTTCATTCCGCTAGACTTGGGGCTTTTCCTCCACTCCCATTACAGGAGGTTCATCAGTCATCCCCCTACCCTCACAAGGATAAATGCCTTTCAGCTTAACTTTATAGCAACCGTTTTGGATGACAGTCCTTATTTCAACGTTCCTTGTTTTCCAAGTCCCTTACAACCTAGCTATCGCTACTGAACGTGCAAGGAGGTTGATGAGTGGACCAGGGAAGGTAAGGTTCCGCCAAGGTATATCGGCGACTTGCGGCATGTAGATTACCGGAACGTGCTGAAATACAGTGTCAGGACAGGCTGCCATGGTTCGCATATGTCACATTTATTTAGTGATGCAGCGGATGTCATTGACTGGAAAGACGGGTTTGAGATAGTTGCCCCCGGTGTTTCCAAATGGGCTGCCATTCAAGTGCTTATTAGAGTGTTTGGCATTAATCCGGAAGAAACAGCAGCCATCGGTGACGGCCAGAACGATATCCAAATGCTGCGTTATGCCGGAATCAGCGCCGCAATGGCAAATGCTGACCAAGAAGTGAAAGCGGCCGCAGATGTTACAACCGGTCATCATGAACAGGATGGTCTGGCTGAATTTATTGAAAAATACCTCGTTCAGTCATTTGTCGTCTGAGGTGTGACTGAACTAAAAAACGATAAACGCGAAGAAATCATTTAGCAGATGATCATTCCCATATAGGTGGTCCTCTTTGTACAACCTCCAATCATTCTCCCTAAACCGAACCACATCAGTCTAATCGTCATGATTGAATGCTATATTGCTAATTATCATACCATTTGTATTAGATTCTTTGTTAAGCTAACGAGCGCAAGAATGGAATAATATACGACTTTTCTTGGCTTCTCAGGCCATTAAATACTATTGATTATGACATCCAAGTTGAAGAAAAAAGGAGAGAATGCTATTTGATAAGTCTTTGCAGCCGGCGTTGATTTTAGGAGTTAACTTTACAAGCAATACCTTTGGATGTTGTAGATGATTTTGATATGATATACGATGTTAATGTTTTTTATCACTACCATTAAACGTGGAAAACGTTTGGAAAATACACAATAGACTCAGGAGTGAATAGACATGCTGCTACAACATTTTTCCAATGGTTATGTCGCAAAAACCCTTTTTCAAAGCAGTTTGCCAAAGGTGCAAGATGATGACCAGGCTGCAACGCAATTTAAAGAAGGCTTTAAATTGTCCAGAAAGACAATGAAGTTTGCAGGCCTTCTTGAATTGATTGGTTCCATATTTCTATTTATCTCAATAATATCCAAATCCGGGAAAAAATTTACGAGAATCGGTGCGCTAATGATCAATATTGTTCTTGGCGGCGCCATTTTCAAACACCTTGAAGCCGGACATGGCGTGGATGGCTCAAAAAAGGCATTAAAATTGTTCGGTTTAAATACGCTTAATTTTATAGAAACCATGCGTAAATAAACTATTCATAAGGATGCAGAAATCACCTACTTGAACGAAATAAGTGGGTGATTTTTATTGAATTCTATTCATTATACTTTCATCAATCAATCGAGCGCACTAATCGAATATGATACGTAAGCAAACTGAGTCTGATGCCGATTTAAAAAGTTCAGGGGGAACAGATTTCTTAATAGTAAATTTTGAATGGTATGTACTTCCTTTCGTGGCTCATCGGGGCCAAATAATGAAATAATGTCTTGTGAAAATAGTGTGTTTATATGCTATAATTGGTACCAGGTAATAATATTAACTCTTAATTTGAGGTGAATTACATGAAAGGGGCAAGGGTTACAGCTATTGGAAGCTATGTACCAGAGAAAAAACTAACAAATTTTGAACTTGAACAAATGGTTGAAACAAATAATGAGTGGATTGTCCAAAGAACTGGAATTCAAGAACGCAGAATTAGCCGTCCCGATGAATTTACAAGCGATTTATGTGTATCTGCTGTAAAGGATTTAATGCACAGATATAATAAAAATATTGAAGATGTTGATATGATTATTGTGGCAACAAGCACACCAGATTTTCCATTTCCATCAGTCTCAAGTATCATTCAAGACCGATTAAATATATCACAATCAGGGGCTGTGGATTTAAGTGCGGCTTGTGCAGGGTTTGTTTATGCGTTACATACAGCACATACCTATATCGCATCCGGACTTCACAAAAAGATACTTGTTATTGGTGCGGATACGCTATCAAAAATCACTGATTATACGGATAGAAGTACATGTATTTTATTTGGTGATGGGGCTGGTGCAGTTTTAGTTGAACAAGATGAACAATCAAAAGATTTCATCGGATTCGATTTAGGAAGTGATGGAAAAGGGGCGCAACACGTATATCGTCTTGGACTTTCAAAAAAGGTCAATGGAATTGAGCTAATCGATACTCAATATCTTGTTCAAAATGGCAGAGAGGTTTTTCGATGGGTTATAAGGAATATTCCTGATAGTATTAAACGAATTTTAGGAAACACGCAAACGAGTTTAGAAAATGTTGATTGGTTTATCCCCCACAGTGCTAACTTGCGAATGATAGAACCAATTTGCGAAAAGTTAGAATACCCGATGAAAAAAACACTATATAGCTTGGTCAAGTTTGGAAATACCTCGGCTGCAACTATTCCACTAGCTCTGGACCTTGGAATCCGTGAGGAATAGTTAAAAATGGAGAGAGAGTTCTTATGCACGGTTTCGGATCCGGTTTGGTTTATGCAGGCCAACTTTTAGAGTTGAATTTTGACGAACAAATTAATAATCCTGCACCGTTGTAGAATAAGATTGTGAAACAATATAAATTAACAGGCGCATTTACGGAACATCATAAGCCTAATTCCTCACTTAAAACACGGAGGGATTAGGCTTTTTATCTTCGAAGGCCCTTAATTTTATATAAATGGTAAATAGAGTTACAATCGTTGGTAAAAACATTCCAAAAGGGGTACATTCATATGACCATTTTAAAGATTACGGTAACGATTCACACACTTTCCTATCTCCGTCCGTGCCATCCAATCGGTGCGGGTCTTGTTCGGGACCACCTGCTTTTTCATAAAACTCCTGTGCTGCAGCTTGCGTATCAAAGTCACTGCAGTCCCTATCAGGTCCGTTGGGATCAAACCCCGAAGACGCTCTTTCTGACTGCGGAGATTTGGTTGTATCTGTATCGCCTGCATCCTCCGGTTGAGAAACGTAACCATCCGATGTCACGTAACCCTCCATACTCCAAATTCCCAGCTGATTGTTCCGGGCAGAATCCTCAGCTTTTTGCAACGCCTCTTGATGCGTGTACGGTGGATCATATACATATGCGTATCGGGCCAGCCCCTTTTTTAACAGCTGCTTATTAAAATTCTTGCCGTCATCCCAAATATAACCGAGTAGCCTGTCGTAATGGTCACGTTTCGGCCCATCAAATTCAATATAAACTGTTTCGCCTTGTTCCAATTTCTCTTTGGCAAAATTCGATGCTTCTGGACCAAACGGTTGAACCGGTTTTGACGGATGAACAGTTTCCGGTGTATCAACAAGAAGCAGTCGAACGTCCTCAACAGATCCATTATAATTGATTTCTATCGTATCACCGTCCACCACCCGATTTATTGTTGCCTTTTCAGCGTGATCAGGGGCGCCTTGGCGCACCTGCTTCTTTTCTTTATTCCGATTACTGTTTGGTTGTTCATTTGAACTTTCATTTTCTTTGTTGCTTTTGACCTCGGATTGGGCTTCATTTGGTTCTTTAGCTTCAATGTCTTGATTAACATTATTCGATTTCTCCATTTGAACCGCTTGTGTTTCTTCTTTTTGCTCTTTAGATTCAGTGTTTTCTGCTGAGCAGCCGATCAATGTAAAACCAATAATCATAACCAGTGGGATAAGTTTGATTGCTACCTGTTTCTTCACCAAGATAAACGCTGCCAACATTATAAAGCTAATCAATAATATGGTTTCCAATATGCTATGAATCCCCCTAACTACTAACATACATTTTTGAATTAGGTTTACACTATTACACTGATTCAGTACATCCATTCAGGATTAAAATACTATTAATCTCTCACAATAACAAAAAACATCGCACAGATTACACTACATGCGATGTTAAGACATTACTATTATTTTTCAAACATTCCCAAGCGAATGGACAATGACGGCATAACTTTGAAGGATGGGCTGGAAATAGCATTCCAGCATTATCGGGATGCCTTTTTAATAAAGCTAGTCTACCATTTATCTCATTGGCAGTATCTAATGCCCATTGCTTTGCTTGTTCCATGTCTTCTGGTGTGAACACATGGCTTCGTTCTTGACGAAAACGTAAAAAGTAATAACTACCCTCTACACTTTGTAGTCCTTTTAATTGACTGACTGCCCAAGCATAAAGGGCTAACTGGTGATTATCCAGTGTCTTATAAGGAACACGATTCGTTTTCCAATCCGTAATTCTGCCATTGGGCTGAATCAAATCAATGAATCCTTGTAGCTGCGGTGCATTGGCCTCGTCTGCCAACTCCAACTTAAAATACGTTTCGGTGTCCCCCATACCTTGATGGATTGGCGCTTTTAGCACTAAATTATCTATTTCCGACTGCGTTAATTTTTCATAAAAATTAGCCTCTGCATAACCGTTTAATACCGCTTCACGATGAGGTATGCCATTAATTTTATCCTCAATTGCCTTATGAACGGCTTTTCCTAGAGCAAGTGGCTGTGTCATTGGTTCGTCTTTTTCAAGTACATACTTGTTATAAAACCGATACGGGCATTGTTTATATAGGTTTAACCGACTGAACGAAAAGATCATCGTTTCACCTGCTTTCTTCATGTTTTTAAAAAAAGAGAGATGAGCCCATGCCATCTCCCTTCCTAGCCGTATTTATTTAGAATGGCAAATCCTTATCATCCACTTCAACGGGTTGCCCCTGGAACGGGTTAGGCTGCCCTGACGATTGATTAGACGGACTACCTTTTCCCTGTGATGTTTTGGAATCCAAAAATTCTACTTGGTCACCAACGATTTCGGTCATGAACACAGGCTTTCCATCCTGTCCTTCAAAGGAACGTGTTTGAATGCGACCAGTGACACCAACCCGTGACCCCTTTTTGCAGAACTGTGCGGTGTTTTCCGCAAGTTTGCGCCATACCTGACAGCGAATGAAGTCAGCTTCACGGTCTCCGTTTTTATTGGTGAAGGGACGATTAACTGCCAATGTGAAAGTGGCAACTGCCACACCATTCTGCGTATATTTCATGTCTACATCTTTGGTCATGCGTCCAATTAATTGTGTGTTATTCATCGTATGAAACTCCTTTATTGTTGAATTTTATCATCTTGCTTGCTATGCTGATTCAAGCAAGATTAACCCCCTATAGGGACACCTTCCGTTATTGGAACGTGTCCTTTTTTATGCTCGGTTTTTCGTAAGTATTGCAAAAACACAATATTGACGAAAAGTGTATCCATATCAAAATCAATCGTTTCTAAACAAGTACCCCAGGCAAGGCGTCCCAAAATGGTACCTTCCACAGCCCATTTTTTTGGGCCTTGTTCCTGTCCTTTTAAATACTCGTCCTGAATACGGTTATACATATTTGGAATCGTGGCATGCCAACATTTGTATATCAACCACACGAGCAATTCTTGTTGCCGTTTTTGCTGATTTTCCAAATGGGCAATACAGAGGAAAATCGCATAGTGCAATGCTAATTTTTCATGTGTGTATTGCTTCCAATCGTTTAATATTTGCCTTTTATGCATTTGAAACTGCCTAAAATCGTTGCGCTTGTATTCTTTCCAGCCAATCCGTTCCAGCTGATACGGTGTCAGTCGGTAGGCCGGATGAAGTGATTGACGGCATGTACCGAAATAGTTTTGCTTGATCTCTTGGTATGGTTTGCCGCTTAACTGCACTTCAAAGTCAAGAACGCCTCCTGCCTTTTTGCAGTACCAGCACTTGTACAGCTGCTCTTCTGTATTTAAAGAAAGATAGAATTTCCTTCGTTTACCGGCATCCTCTTTGCAAAAGGGGCATTTGGCCAAACTTTCTTTTTTCCCGAACGATTTCGACTGGAACTGAAGATCATATTTTTGTGCAACATCAAGAATATTTGGCAACATGGGCATCACCCTGCCTGTTGATTATTGTCCATGACTTCTACTAAAAACCAAAAGCCATTTTCTTTCTTTAAGGCAAGGGTGACCTGGTCACCTTGTTCTAGTTGTTCAGCCTGTTGCACTTCTTTCTCTCCGCGCGCAATCATTAGCGTTGATTCACCGTTGATCTCCCCGGCAATTTTGGCAAACTTAGCGTCATTCTTTTCGCCAATAGTTACATTTTTAATCATGACACTGTACGTATCATGAATGGATTGATCTACATTCACCGATGGTTGTTCGCTGGACGATGATTCCGCTTGCTGTTCGTTTTCTTCCTTTTTCTCCGTGGAAGGCGTTCGCATATCATGCAGGAAGTAAAAACTGTTTTCCTGATAGATAGCTAGATTCAATATTTCCCCTTCTGTAGTCTCTTTTAAGGCGCTCATTAGGTTTTTATCACGAACCAGTACGTTAACGGTTTGATTCAATTCTTTTGGCTTCACCGTCAGCAGACCATATTGTTTATTGGAAGAACTTGTTTTGATTGCATAAGACTGCACAATCATTTCCCGGCTGGTAATAGATTTAGCAGCCGGTGTTTCTTCATGAGATGGTGTGTTTTCTTTTGGCTGTTCTTTTTCACCTTTTTGCGTTTGACTTGGCTGTTGTCCTGAACGATTGTCGGTTCCCTGCAGATTATCATCCAGTCCCATTTCTTCCTGAGTATACAAACCACCTAATGGAAACTGCCTGCGCAGCACAAACGTTTCAGCGATTTTCACAATCATGGCGCTCGGAAGTGTATCCCATACGTTGGGATTTCCGTATTTGGAGTTCACTTTGCCGCTGTTGGCATTGTAATATTCAGCAAAGTCCACAAACACAGCAACCGGGTGGTGCTTTTTATGCTTCATGATGGCATAGGCGCCAATAATCTTGCCCCGTTTGGTGCCAAATTTATGTTTGACATCTCCTTCACTTGGAAGAAACTCAAACTCATCGCCTTCTTTGACCACGTTGGCATTAGGTGGACCTACATAGCCCGGTTGACGAGTGGCTACACGGAGAAGCCCGTCCCGCGTTGTGATAAACTGGGTTTTCGCTCCACGTTTCGTTTCATAGCGTTGAAACACTACATCTCCTAGTAATGGATTGAGCCCGAAGTTTTCACACATTTCCACAAAGTGCTGCGCTTCTGCATCACTTCCATTGACTGGCTGGATAAACCGGCTCCAAATTAACGACTTTTCTTTGTCTGTGAATTGAATTGCTTTTTCCATTTTTATCGCTCCTTTAGTAAATAATTTTGGATTCATTCTTTAGAAAATATTTCATCACAACATAGAATCACCTCCTTAACGAGAATTTTTATCCATTAAAAAAAGCCAGTAAATCTCAACTGCATGAGATAAACTGACTCTTAATAAGCAATAGAAAAAGCGTATAGCAAACGCCATACACTTGTTTAATTTCTTGATTATGAACACAGGTAATGCGTGTTTTTTGTGTGAACGTACACGAGTCTTTTCTTTCCTAAAATATCAACGGAATTTAAAGACAAGAATACTTTATGCCGAATCTTCCTCGTAAAACGAGGAGGTGACGACCTTCACCCAATGGTGACGAAAATACAAAATATCTATAAATCTAAAATAGCAAAATATCAAGATTACGTCAATGTACTCCAAATTCCATTTTGATTGAAACTATTCAACCTATCCAGTTTTTCATCCATGCGGCATATCCGTCAGCATACCTTCACCTTGGGAGTGGCTCCAGCCTTCGTTCTGCCGAATCCACCTGTACTTCAGACCCCATAACCTGTCAGTCATGGCGCATGCAGGAGTATTGATGGGATGGTTTCGGGAAACATGGTTCCGTCATTCCCATCCTCGGTTGTAACGTTTAGATAATAATCTTGTATAATCTACTGCCTTTCACGTTTGAACACGCTTATAGCAGAACTTGTCGATCGGCGCCCGATAACAGAAGAACTAAAAATGATTAGCTTGCAAGGGGGGATACTTATATCGTTTTTGTTCAAACAGAAGAACGGTTTCTGGACGTTCCATATCATAAATGTCGAGCAGGCCTTTTACAACCGTTAATCTAATATTCACCTTAAATAACAGGGTTTAACAGGGTTAATTTTTTATGATAAAGCGTAAAATAAATGATTAAAAAATGAATTTTTGACTATGAAACCTGTCCAATCCATTTCCTTTAATTATCATATTATGAAATGAAAGAAGGGAGGGTAATTCAATGTGCTATTACGATCCTTGTAAAAAGAAAGATTATTATTGCGATTGTTGTAAAAAGAAAAATCAATATTATAATTGCTACGACTACAATGACCCATGTAAAAAGAAAGATAAGAAGAAATATTGCTGCCATTGTGGCCGCTGGTATTATTAAAAGAGAAAATTTTTATGAAACTCCCTTTGGGAGTTTCATAAAAATTTAAAAGTCCCTTATGCCACTATAAGGGTACAGTCAGGAAAATGCGGATAGTATTCTGAGGGGTTAAAATTGCTGACTTAGCAACGATAAGAGTTTTGAGACAAGTCATATGGGAAACTTACAAACCCTATTTTTTGTATTATTTACTTCGACTCTAGATTAGACACTATTGATCCAAAGCACATAGACCTTGATATGATAGCATTTATAACATTACCATTGAACCCTGACGCTACCCCCATTTTGTAAAAAAGGGGGAAATATTTCACCAATGCAGGGGGGTATTTTATTTATGGACCCGCATTTTGCAATGTTATAGTGCGTCATTTCATTTCGCCTGAAATCCCGAAGTCCAGAATGTGTCTCCTCTCAACATCCGCCCATAAGGTAAACACCTATGTGCGCATTACATATAGCTCAAAATCAGTTGCAGTTGCCCGGAATAACAAAGAATACTTTTTCACCGCACTTTTAGACAATTCTCTAACTACTGCTATTCAATGTCCGTTTCAGAAGGACACACTATTCGATTAGTGCGCCCCATTGCTTAATTTACTCTACCCTTTTTCAAATTAACAATTAGCCATACAATCTGAATAATTAGTGGGATTATAAATACAGCCAATAATACTATAAATGCCACTAATTTAAGCTCAGGTGTTTGAGTAACACCAGCGCCGTCAACCTCTCTTGTCCAGACAACAAAAGTTCCTGCTGCAAAAAGGACAACCCAAATAATGTTAGCAATCCACCAGAAAAGCCATCTTTGTTTCACATTATCACTCCCCCATTCCCCTAACATTCTGGCCCGGTTCAGGCATACAATTAATCAATTAAAGCGCTCGATTGTTTAATAGCTATTTTTTTCTTTTCTTAAGTAAATCAATTATGTAAAAAAGCTGTGCGATTATAAAAGCTGCTAATATTACTAAAGATGTTCCCAGAAATGAAACAAAATCAATATCACTTGAAACCTGCCAAATAAAAATTGGAATAACAAAAAATAGCAAGCCTACTACAAAAAGCGTAAGAATGAAAATGCCTATGTATCTCCCCATATATATCCCCTTATATTATAATTTACCTGCTTAACAATTATTTCAAATCCACGTCAGTCTCACAATACGTTATTCAAGATAATGGCCCTTATATGCGATATTGGCGCGATTCCTTGTTAGTGAATCGCGCCCGTTCGTATTATATGGTTAGTCAGTCATTGTACTGGCTGACCTATTTTAATAGGTTTTATCCTTGGGGAAGCCGGGGTAGGACGCTCGCGCCCGTGGGACACTGATCCCGTCCGTAATACTGTCCACCCCTTCCTTATAGAAACATGTTTGAGGCTGGTTGGGACATGATCCCGTATAACACACGAAGCTATGAAACTATAAGTGAAAGAGGGGCGCACCGGCGAATTTATTAAAGGAGTTGTGATTTTCATGGATCCTGTTATTGGTCTGGATATCGCTAAAGGCGAAAGCCAGGTCCAAGCCTTTTTAAAAAGGAAACAAACTTATAAGCAGAGCTTTAAATTTGCTCACGATCTACAGGGACTTCATGCTTTTTATCGATTTTATCAAGAAGTGGAACAGGTTTCTGGCCAAACACCAGCTGTAATCTTTGAATCTACTGGACACTATCATGAGCCTGTGCTTCAATTTCTTGAGAATCATGATGTAACGTATTATTTAATCAATCCGGTGGTTTCCTATGAAGCCAGAAAAACGAGTCTACGCAAAGTGAAAACGGACAAAATTGATGCTTTCCATCTAGGGGAGCTGTACTACAAAGAAGATTTGGAAGTTTTCCAGAGAAAAACAGAGCAGTATTTAAATCTGCGGCAGTTAACCAGACAACATAGTGCTTTAACAGACAGCTATGTCGAAATCAAACTTCAGTTTCAGGCTGCTCTGGATCAGATTTTCCCGGAATATCATGGTGTTTTCAGTGATCTTTATGGCAAGATGTCGCTCAACACCTTACTGCATTATCCGACTTCTGTGGATGTTCAAAAGATCTCGCAGGAAACCTTGGCCACCGAAATGCGTCAATTTGGAGCCAAACGTTCTGATGCATGGTTTAGGAACAAAGCTGCTCAATTAAAGGATGCGGCGGATCGCAATCCATTTCAACAGCCAGTCTGTCATGGTCATATTGTCAGCATACAGATGTATATTCAAATGCTCTTTCAATACCAGGAGCACCTATCTAAGTTACAAAAAGAGATAGACGCCCTGGCTGAATCCTTTTATGATTATGAATTGATCCAATCCATTCCCGGCATCGGAGGCAAGATTGCGGCAACAATCCTCTCTGAAACAGGTGGAATGAATCAGTTCGAACACCCCAAGCAACTAGCTGCCTATGCGGGTGTAGACCCTTCCGTTTTTGAATCCGGGAAGTTTAAGGCCTCCATCAACAAAATCACAAAAAGGGGGTCATCAAGATTGCGTCAGACTCTTTATACGGCTGTACAATGCGGTCTCGCCAAAAATCGGAACAAGAAGCTTATAGCCTTCTATGATCGCAAACGAAACGAGGGTAAGCCACACAAAGTCGCTGTAATCGCTTGTGCTAATAAACTAATTCATTGGATTCATGCCATGTTGAAACGGCAAGAAGTTTTTGTAGATCAATAATATAGAGTTTGATTTATTGCCAATTTTCAAAACCTTATTGGCCTCACAATAAGGCTATTTGGATTGTTTAATTTTAGTCTGACATGTTTTTTATAACTTTTTTAGACCGAATTGTTGACAGCTATTAGCTGGTATCGTATTGAGGAAATGTTAATTTATTCTTTTTAAACCAGCTTCATTTATCGAATCACCAATGATCTCAAAAAAGTATTCCTTGTTTGTTGCTAATTCAAGTGTTATTTCTTTCAATGGTATCTTTTGTTCCATTTCATTTATCAATGTAAATTTAAATGTTTTCTTGCCTTCTAAGTTAAAGTCTTCTTGATCAATATATTTTTTACTAAGTGTGTCCCCTTTTCGAATTTCAGAGCCATCAGCATAACTTATACCGCCTGTGATTTCACCACCAGTACTGATTTCTATCGAATTAAAGTCAATATTAGCGTTGTTTTTTATGTGAATAACCATACTATTCTCATTTGGTTTTATTAAAGCACCAGTATTATTTGTACAAGCAGATAAAAATACAAATACTAAAACAAACATTGATAACAAGGTTGCTTTTTTCTTCATAAGCTCAGGCCTCCCTTCGGATACATAATAAAGGTGTATCATATGATTAATACACCTTTATTATGTATTATATGATTAATACACTTGAAAATCAATATTGGTGATAATCCTTATTAGAGAAAAGTCAGCAATAGGTAAGCCTTTGAGGTTATCTCCAGCTTTTCCCCTGCTCCACACGAAGCATGCAGGTTTCCCCGCACTCCGCGCTCCATCTAACGAATCTACTCGATTATAAGTTCCTCGTTACTTTGTGCTTGAGATTTTCAAACGGATTCAAGCTTACATTTTTCTCGGAATCGATTGACCTTTTCGATCATTCCGCGGGTAAGTTGAAATCTCCTTTTTAGTTCATCAATCATCTCTTTATCCTTCGTGTGGATCAATCGATGTACATCCTCATGGATAATGCGAAGGTTATTAAATTGGTCACTTCCTCCAAAATTTAGCGGTAGATAGTGATGACAATGGACATCTGAAGCAGGTAACTCCATACCTGTAATTTCGCATTTACCCATCTTCATACTGTACCGGCTGATTCGATTATCCAGATATTCGACACTTCGGTTCAGAAGT
This sequence comes from Lentibacillus cibarius, assembly GCF_005887555.1. Classification (NCBI taxonomy): domain Bacteria; kingdom Bacillati; phylum Bacillota; class Bacilli; order Caryophanales; family Bacillaceae; genus Lentibacillus; species Lentibacillus cibarius. Next base: position 271,762 of record NZ_VCIA01000001.1, read on the forward strand.
GTTGATTTCATTAACTCACCAACTTCTCGTTGGATGTCCGGACGCAGCTTTTTGTGTATTTTTTCCCTACCTTCTTTGGTAAAAGGAGTCATTTTCGGACTGAACCCCATGGTGTTAACCGTTTTAACATCCGATAGCGGAAATAAATATACACCTGCGATTTGAAACGTTTTAAAGCTACTGTGATACATCTTTTTATAAGTTGGCGGTGGATTAGCCGGGCGACCATATCTACCGACTGGTCTGAGATGATTATACATGAACGCTCTTAAGTCATAGGTAAGGCGTGAGAACTCCAGATTGACTTTAGTAGCCCTTTTGAAATAATGATGTATTCCCAAAACAAAACTGTTAAAACGCAAGGCATTAAGAGCTGAAGGCGAAGACCTGATTCTACGAATCAGCTTCCTTGCTTCTTCCTTGATTTTGCGCTTTTTATCCGGTTTAATACCAGTACGCGCTACTCTCTTATTACGCTTTTTGTTGGCACGGATAGTAAAGCCTAAAAATTCGGATTCTCGTTTCCGCAAGTTCACAACTTGCGATTTTTCCGGTGAAATATCCAATTTTAAACGGTCTTTAAGATAAAGTCTTACAGCGTGATACCAATTCTGTGCCGTTTTGGCATCTTTACAAAGAATTTTAAAATCGTCCGCGTAGCGGACGAGATAACCTTCCTTAAGGTTCGTACGCTTTTTAGCCTGTCTTTCGCCACCTTTAGATTGATAGGATTTGGTTAACGGGAAAAATTCCCATTGTCCGGCAACCCATTGGTCAAGGTCATTGAGCACTATGTTTGCCAATAATGTTGATAATAAGCCTCCTTGGGGCACGCCCTCTGAAGGTGTGCCTTCCCCATCAATTTCAGCTTTCAGCATTTTTTCAATGCAGGCTAATACTTTCCGGTCTTGAATCCCTATGTTCCACAGTTGCTTTATAAGTAGCGTATGGTTAATATGGTCAAAGAAACTCTTAATGTCAATATCTACCATAAAATGGAAGTGGGATAGGTTGATAAGTTGTTGGATTCTTGCCATCGCATGGTGCGTCGAGCGGAGAGGCCTAAATCCATAACTATGCTTATAGAATCTTGCTTCGGCGATTGGTTCAAGTACCTGTTTAAAACTTTGTTGGATAATGCGGTCTAAGATACAAGGAATACCGAGAGGTCTCCATTTTCCATTGCCTTTATCTACCCATTTCCGTCTGACTTTCTTTGGGCGGTAATTTTCTAATTGCCTCTGGATTTCCATTACTAGTTTTGCTTCGGACCACTTTTTCATGTCATTGATAGTATTCCCATCGGTCCCAGGTGTTTTGGAACCTTTATTGGATTTGATGGTACGATAAGCGAGTAAAATATTTTCTCTTGATGTGATAATATCGTAAAGGTGAGAAAAAGGTTGTTGTTTTAAGCTTTTATCGTATAAATCTGAAAATGTCTCCGTCATCCCGTAGTAATCCCAATATCGTAAAGCTTGCACTGTGGCATCTCTCCTTCCGGAGTGATGTTCCCACGTTCTTACCCGACCGGTGCAACACACGTATGGAAAGTAATCTTTCATTTCGCTAGACTTGGGGCTATTCCTCCAATCCCGTTACAGGAGATTCATCAGTCATGCCCCTACCCTCAAAAGGATAAATACCTTTCGGCATAAGCCTTATAGTAACCGTTTAGGGTGACAGCCCCTGTTTCAACGTTCCTAGTTTTCCAAGTCCCTTACAACCTAGCTTTCCGTTCTGAACTTAGGTGTTCCCCTATAAGCCTGTGAGCTGGATACCGCCTTTGTTCGGTATAGCGTGTTTCAGAGGGCGCATTTTTACTTCACACCACTCACGTCATCGTTAGATGACCTATAAGATTTCCTTATAGTCAAACTTTAGACCCGTATATTCAGTTATTCGTCAGTTTCATTCCGCTGAAACCATTCTCACCTTATCCAGTTTTTCAGCCATGCGGCATATCCGTCAGCATACCTTCTCCTTGGGAGTGGCTCCAGCCTTCGTTCTGCCGAATCCACCTGTACTTCAGACCCCATAACCTGTCAGTCATGGCGCATGCAGGAGTATTGATGGGATGGTTTCGGGAAACATGGTTCCGTCATTCCCATCCTCGGTTGTAACGTTTAGATTATGATTTTGTATCATCTACTGCTTTTCACGTCTGAGCACGCTTATAGCAGAACTTGTCGATCGGCGCCCGTTTGAGGAATAGTTGCAATCAAGTATTTATTACTTTTGAGTGGTTTTTGATCGGTCAGGAACTCCCCATTTAACAATCAATCCGGTATATGTGAGTCCCCCGCCAAATCCATACAGGATAACCGTATCATCATAATGTAATTTATCTTCTTTTATTCCGAGGTCGAGTGCTAATGGTATCGATGCCGATGAAGTATTTCCCATATTTTCAACACTGTATAATGTGTTGTCCATACTAATATGTGATTTTTCACCAATAGATTCAATCATTCTTAAATTTGCGCTATGAGGTACAAACCAATCAATGTCTTCTGTTTTTAAATTTGCTCTTTCTAACAATGTCTGGAGACCAATTGGAACCATTCGTACCGCCCACTTATATACTTCGCGCCCATTCTGAACCATATTTCCATTCCCAAGCAAATCCATACCATTCATTTGCTTTGACAATCCAGTACGATAAAGATGGATCCCACCTTCCCCATTCGTCCCTAAAACAGAAGATATAAAACTGGGGTTTTGTTCATCATATTCAACTAATACCGCGCCAGCCCCATCGCCGAACAGAACACATGACGAACGATCAGTGTAATCCGTAACTTTCGATAACGTCTCTCCCCCAATTACCAATATTTTTTTGTGAAGTCCGGAGGTAATTAAACCATTGGCTACGTGTAACCCATATGTAAACCCAGCACATGTCGCATTCAAATCAAATGCACCAGTACTTTTCAAGTTAAAATGTTCTTGAACTTGACAAGCTACACTTGGAAATGCGTAATCTGCTGTAGAGGTGGAAACAATAATTAAATCAACATCGTCAAGATTCTTATTATAATCTTGTACTATTTTTTCCACCGCCTTAATACATAAATCGGATGTAAATTCATTTTCCTCTGTTATGCGACGTTCTTTCATACCTGTTCTCTGAGTGATCCACTCATCATTTGTGTCAACAATTTTTTCTAAATCAGCATTAGATAATATACGTTTCGGTACATAACTTCCAACGGCTGTAATGCGAGCTTTTGATTGAGTCATTCATTTCACTCCTTACCTTATTCTTATTCCACTTTAACACATGATATTATTACCTGGTACTAAAAATGTACCCTTAAGAAGGACGCCTTCTATTCGAGAAGCGCGCCCTTTAGCTGAAGAATACTTTTATCTTAATACCATTCATCGTAAATTTCTTTTAGAAAACCTTCCGTAATGGTTATTGTTGTTGTTTAACATAAAAGTCAGTCATATAACAATAAAGTTGGTAGCCTTAAAATATTACTGAAATTGATTACCTATCTTCCGCAACGGGCGACGCGACAAGTTCTGCTATAAACACTTTGAGGCACGAAATGCTGGGAACTTTCAAATGAATTCCAACTTTACAACGGAGGGTGAAAATGACGGAACCACGTTTCCCGAATTCATCTCGTCAACAATCCTGAGTGCATCTATTTTTGAGGTATGAAGCCAGTTGATTCGGCAGAACGAAGGCTTGAAGCCTCTCTTCGAGAGAAGGTATGTCGACGGATATCTTGAACGGCTGAAGAACTGGATGGGGCATCTACCAGAATAACAGTAAAATATACAGTTTGTGAGTATAATGGCGTTATGAAAGGTTTTTAAAAAGTCCGTAACCATTATTATTGGAATCAATCTTATGAAAAGCCACCTTTTTGTAGGTGGCAAAGGCTTTAAATCTGTTAATCAACACCAGGGAACCATCCAGGGGTGTGGATAATCGCTTTCCAAAGAGGATTCGGTACGACCAGCCGATCTTGACCATTTGTATCTAAAATCGTCTCAATATCGGAAGCCTTTCCTTGTTCGATTTTGCCTACCCAGTCGGGATCTATAATAAGTTCGCGTCCTAAAGCTAGCAAAGGTACATCGCTTTGGATTGCGGATCGGGCATCCTCGGCTGAGTAGATGGAGCCTACTCCGACAACAGGGACTTTGTTCCCTACACGATCTTGGATGATGTCTAAGCGTGAACGTGTATCTTCCAAGCCTCGTCTAGGACGGGACCAAAAATTCATTAGTGAAACATGAATGTAATCCAGTTCCTGATCGGCTAAAACATCGACGAATTCCAACGTGTCCGCCATTGTAATACCTGGAGTTTGGGGTTCTTCAGGAGAAAGCCGGTGCCCCACGATGAATGGATCTTTTGCGTGGTCACCCACGGTTTTCTGGATCTCATTGATGACAGCCAGTGGAAAGTTCATTCGTTTTTTCAGGCTTCCACCCCAGTGGTCGTCACGATGATTTGAATGAGGAGAAAAGAACTGATGGATCAGGTATCCATTCGCTCCATGGATTTCAACCCCGTCGAATCCGGCTTGAATGGCTCGACGGGCGCCCTCCCCATACGCATGAATGATTTCCTTGATTTCGCCATCCTCTAATGCACGGGGAACCGGTTCGTTCTCTCCTGCCGGAACTGCACTAGCACTGACAATGTCCCCATTTGGGACTAAATCCGGTGGACACAACCGTCCGCCATGATAAATTTGCAAGACCGCTTTGGCGCCTTGATCTTGAATCGTTGTCGCCAACCTTCTTAATCCCGGGATCATATCATCATTGTGCACGCCAATTTCGCCGGAGAAGCCTTTGCCGCCTGCTGTCACATTGGCACAGGCTGTGACGACCATGCTGACCCCTTTTGAACGACGTTTATAATATTTCACTTCATCATCAGAAACCGTTCCGTCCGAATTTGAGGACCAGTTGGTCATGGGGGCCATGACCACACGATTCTTCAATCGGGTACCATTCGGAAAAGAAAAGGATTCAAATAATGGCTGGTATTTTTCATTCAACGTTTTTGCCTCCCCTTTATAACTTCAACCTTAAAAAAGATTATTTTACAAAAATTTCCTATAATAAAAACAACCTATCGCATATCATATAAATACTTTCATTACTCGCAAATTCCTTAGATATTCCTTAGTGCCTCTTCAATCAGAACATCGCCTGAGAGAATTTCAAACACCCGATGGGATGTATTTTCTGTATCTAGTGAAGTGACAGCAACCTGCGCTACATCAGCACGCGGAATGCCATTGGAACGGTCTTCGATATGTTCCGCCGCGGTAATGGTCCCATTGGCAGGTTCGTTTAATAACCTTCCGGGACGGAGAATGGTATAATTCAAATGGCTGGATTGCAGGTTTTTGTCCGCATCGCCTTTTGCTTTGAAATAATATTTCATGGACTCCGGACCATTATCAGGGGTATCAGCATTCATTGAACTGACCATGATAAAACGCTTTACATGATTATTTTCTGCCTCGTTCACCGCCTTCATAGCACCTTGGCGATCCACCAATTCCGTTTTTTCAGGACCGGTATGGCCACCGGAACCAGCGGTAAAAATCACCGCATCGCAACCGTCAAAAGCATAAGAAAAATCCTGTTCTAAATCGGCAACAACAACCTCCGCCCCTAAATGTTCTAGTTCATTCGCCTGATTTTCGTTGCGAATCATCGCCTTTGCTTGATGTTCGCTCTTGTCCAGGACAGATAAAATATGTTGTCCAATTTGTCCATATGCACCGATCACTAATACTTTCATATCAACAGCTCCTCATCTACTAATTTCACAGCTTTAACTGATGGTTATTTTTCATCCCCAATATTTAAATTTATCTTCTCTAGTAGGATTAAACAATCGAATCAATTCCATTAAGCAGTCTCTTATACGCTATCAATACCGAATTCATCAAGTATGGATTCGATATTGAACTTTTATTCTATTTTACCACGCTAGCCCTTAATCAAAATAAGACCATAATCGCGTCTTTCGTGTTGGACAGATACCCATTGTACTGTTGTGAATTCGTCAAGAATCCAGTCCCTATTAAATCGACCAAGACCTGATTCTTTTTCCCCGCCAAACGGGACGTGGGACTCGTCATTAACGGTGATCATTGACATGAACCATACCGATATGAAGTCTTCTAGCGATGTTTACCCCATGTTCTAAGGAATCAGAATGGAAGGCTCCGCCTAAGCCATACGGTGAATCGTTGGCGATGTCACTCCTTTGCCATGAAAAAAATCGTTAGTAAAATCTGTGCACTTTCCTTACCTTACCCCACTCGGAGGACAATTTTTCCTTTGGCATGATGTGTTTCACTTAATCGGTGGGCTTCTTGAATCTCCTCAAGTTTCATAACTGTCCCTACATTTGCGCGGATCTTTCCTTGTTCAATCATTTCCCCGATCTTGGCAAGCTGTTCACCATCAGGTTCAAGGAAAACATAGCCCGCTTTCACCTTTTTCGTTTGGGATAATTCCTGATCAGGCTGATCAGCAATAGAAACCAGAACACCTTCTTCTTTTAAAACATCATAACTTTGCGTCTGGATGTCACCGCCAAGCGTATCAAACACAATGTCCATATCGGCAAGAACATGTGTGAAATCTTCGTTGCGGTAATCAATAACTTTGTCTGCCCCCAGCGATTTAACAAATTCAACATTTTTCGTGCTGCATGTCGTTGCCACCCAGGCACCCAAGGATTTTGCTAGTTGAATGGCAAAACTTCCAACTCCTCCTGATCCAGCGTGAATTAACACTTTGTCACCTTGTTTGATGTCAGCAAAGTCATCAAGACATTGCCACGATGTTAATCCAACAAGCGGAATTGATGCAGCTTCTTCAAAAGATTGATTTTCCGGTTTTTTTGCAACAAGGTTTTCATCAACAGCTACATATTCCGCATAAGTTCCATTACGGGTTATATCCGGCCGGGTAAATACCTTGTCTCCGACCCTGAATTTCGTCACTTTTTTTCCTATCTCTTTTATTGTTCCTGCGGCATCCAAACCGAGAGTAAGCGGAAAGTTATAATCCAGCATTCCTTTCAGATACCCCTCACGTATTTTCCAATCAACGGGGTTTACGGACGTAGCTGCTATCTCAATCAAGACGTCATTGTCTTTCAATTTTGGTTCGTCTACCTCCGTATACTTTAACTCATCGATGCTGCCGTAATTTTCAATAATAACTGCTTTCAATTTGGGTCCTCCTTCATCATGTATTTCCTTATTTCTAATTCGTTATTCCTCATCGACTTTTATAAGTTGCTTGCCAAGATTTTCACCTTTAAACAACCCGAGAAAAGCTTCTGGTACGTTCTCAAATCCTTCCACAATATTTTCTTCATATTTCAGTTTCCCCTCGGCTAACCAGCTTGAAAGATCCCGGATACCTTCACTGAAACGGTCAGCATAGTCACCAATGATAAAGCCTTTGATCAATCCACGGCTCTTAATGAGTTTTGTCTGAATTCTTGGACCTAAATCACCGTCCGTCCGGTTATAAGACGAAATTGCACCGCAAAGAGGGATGCGTGCAAATTCATTTAATAGATTTATCGCTGCGTCAGAAATTGGTCCGCCGACATTGTCAAAATATATATCTATTCCATTTGGGCAGGCTTTCTCAAGCGCCTTTTCCATATTTGGAGAGGTTTTATAGTTAATCGTTTCGTCAAAGCCAAGTTCCTGCTTTAAGTAGGTTGTCTTTTCATCGGAACCAGCAATTCCGACAACTCGAGCTCCTTTAATTTTGGCAATCTGTCCAACGATCATACCAACCGCTCCTGCTGCACCGGATACAACAACTGTTTCCCCTTCTTTTGGCTGACCAATATCAAGCAGACCAAAATAAGCAGTCAAGCCAGTTAAGCCAAGGACACTCAGGTATGCGGTCAGAGGAGCGATTGTTTCATCAATTTTACGTACCTTAGATTCTTGAATAACGTTATATCGCTGCCATCCGAGCGTCCCGACTACTTTATCACCGACGCTTAACTGATCTGAATCAGACAAAACGACCTCTCCAATAATTCCGCCACAGATCATCTCATTTAATTCGAAAGGTTTCACATACGATTTTGCATCATCCATCCTGCCTCTCATATACGGATCAACAGATAAATAGATTGTTTTAACAAGAACCTCTCCTTCTTCCGGTTGTGGTACAGGACTGTCTTGAAATGTAAAATTCTCTTTTGTTGGCAGCCCTTTTGGGCGCTTTGCCAATAGAATCTGACTATTTTTCAATTTTTCTTTTAATGTCATTATCTTTCCACCCCTTTAGCCTTCAAGTCGACTGCAATATTATCCCTGGTTGCTTTGGAGTATGGACAGATTTGATGGGCGGATTCAACAAGTTGTTCAGCTACTTCTTGTTCAACTCCCGGAATTGTAACATCCAATGCAACAGTAAGAGCAAAACCTCCATCGGTATCTTTTCCTATTGATACTTGCGCTTTCACCTCTGTTTCGTCAATTTTAATTCGTTGCTTTCTGGCAGCCAGATTCAACGCACTGTCAAAGCAGGCCGCATACCCAGCGGAAAATAATTATTCCGGATTGGTCCCTTCTCCCCCTGCACCGCCAAGTGATTTAGGCATTACTAATGGCATATCAATTATCTTATCATCTGAAATCACACGTCCATTACGTCCACCTCTGACAGTGGATGAAGCAGTATATAAAGCATTCAAGTTTATCACCCCAATTTAATTTTGTGCAATTTAATTGCGCGATACTTATTAAACCATAAAAATTTCTTCTCGTCAAAAAACCAGTTTGACATTTTATGAACTTCCATATAGTTTAAAATAGAGAAGGACTGAAAGGATGATAATTAATGGAGAAAGATGAAGCAATAAAATTAAACAACCAACTGTGTTTTTCTATCTATTCATTATCAAGGGAAATAAATAAATTGTATCGTCCGTTTTTGGAAGAACTCAATTTAACGTATACACAGTATCTTGTCATGCTTGTTTTGTGGGAAAAAGAATCCTGTACAATGAAGGAGTTGGGAGACAGTCTTTTTCTCGATTCCGGAACACTTTCCCCAGTGCTCAAGCGCCTTACAGAAAGAGCGTTAACATACCGAAAACGAGATCCCGATGATGAAAGACGTGTATTAATTTCCTTAACTGAAGAAGGAAAACAATTAAAGGAAACGGCAGCGGAGATTCCCGGTAAGCTTATTAAAAAGAGTGGTCTCACTGAAGAGGAATTTTCGAGAACCCTTTTCGACTTCACAAATTTATTACAGCATATTCAGCAAGCGAATACAGAGTAAATCATGTGCCTCAGCAAAAAGGAAAGAAAAGGTAACAGGCCCCTCTTTCCTTTTTACAGTTTAAATGCCTTTCTCTTACTAGAATATTCTTGTATCCGGGATGGCTGATGCTCCTGAAAAAAATCCAAAATCAACCATAAAAAAGGTGACAACCTCACCTCCATAAATTAAACTACATTTTTCTTCCTCAGCTGTGCCTTTGTAACTCCTTTTTACAAATCTCCCCCATCTCCCTCGATCCCTTATCCCACTTGACCTCAACCCTTGTTTCATCCATAGAAATCCCGTCTTTCATCCCTTACATGAAGGAGATTTAACTCTTATTTTTACTATTTATTTTAAGAAATTTAATACAAATAACCAGGCAGTTTAGTCAAAAAAATAATAGTTTGTCGCTCTTGGTTTCTTCTTTTCAACAGTCGAATATTGGGATGAACACTACAATGATTGGTCAAAGGATAGAATTGACCACGTCAAGACATTCGTTCAATTACGCAAAGGTTTTCAAAAAACGTGGGTTCGTAAATTGTGACACGTGATTCGCAAAATGAATAAATTCCCCCACAATGCAAATAATAAACCTATCCCTAACAAAAGAGGTGAGTCACCCATGGAACGTTTAATGTTAAAAGGCCTGTTGGCCGCGTGTGTCGGAATTTTACCCTTCATATTCAAAAAGGGACCTTTACCAATTTTAATCATTGCCTTCCTTTTTAAATAACCATATCCCCAATAACCAAGGTGTAACAAAACCACCCAATATATTTACCCACATAATTATCACCTGTTATGATATTTTGTGTAATTAAATACATAAATATGCTTAATTGAATTATTCTGTTAGTTAGCTTAAGTACATTTTTCCCCATCTCTTCGCTACCTGTTATTCAAGAATAGTCAGCAATAGGTAAGCGTCTAAATTTATCTTCGGCTTTTCTTTTGCTCCACACGAACAAACTGTAATATTGGTGAATCCAACAAAAATACCCCTCTCTTTTATTCCGTTATCTGACCCTACAATGTCAATTTAGGCGCTTTTTCCGGATTAGCCTCCGTTAACGCAATAAATTTTAGTTTAATTTTTTTGATAGTAACATAAAAATGTCAACTAATACCCCATCAATGATACCTATAAAAACCCAAACGTACTAAAGTCATTCATCAAATTAGGTAAGTTAACAATCAAAAATAAACCAAATATAATTCCTAAAAAAAGAGAAAAAGCAACATTTTAATCCCCCCTTGTTAAAAATTCCTGCCCTATTGTTTAGTAAATTTACTGAAGTCCATGATTAAGTATTTGGCTTCTTATAACTTCATTCCCAAAAGTAAACCACAAGAGTAATAATAAAACTATAATCCCCATTATAAGGCTGAACCAAGCAAAGTATTTATTTTCTTTATTTATCAATGGATTAAAGTACAATTAATAATACTCCAAACGCGAGAGTAATTACTACCGAAAGTTGTCTTGATAAGGTTTCAAAGACCATTGCTCTCACCCCTTTAAAGAATTTTAATATCAGTATGTCACTCCTTGCTAATTAGATTAGAATAATGAGAACGTATTTCACTATATAAGTACCAAAAACTTTGTCAACAACACTGCACCAGGATGCCAAAGTGCCGGTCAACGATCAAGTCCTTTTTTAGAAGTATCTAAAAGCTAGATTATATCTTCATTACTTCTTAAACTCATTAGCTGCGTTACCTTGCAATATGATCCTTCAATAACAATCTGAGTACAATTTTTTAACCCGCAAAAGCGCCGTTTGCTGAACACTGGATAACAAAGAAAATAATAGCCAAAAAATAACGTCTCGATTAAAGAAGGTTAAACAGAGACATACGGTATATGCGTTGATGCATAAAAACTTATAACCAAAAGTACAAGAACATATAATATAAATGTATAGTCATACGGGGAATAACTAAAGTTATAGTAGTAGGTACGGTTCTTATCATCAGAAAATTGCTTCGCCTCCATCGCTACTGCAATCCGATGGGCGCGTCGAATACTACCTGATAAAAGCGGGACAGCATAGGATTTTATCTTAAAAAAGATGGACTTGAGACCTTTTTGTTTTTTAACACCTCGAACTTTCATGGCATATCGAATGGTTTGAAATTCTTCCTTCATAATCGTGATTAGTCGTAATGCAGCCATAAAACTATACGCATATTTCGGCTTTAATTTTGCTTGCTGCATTAACGAATAGAATAAATTCACTGGTTTTGTTGTTAATGCAAAGGTTAGACCCATCATTGCAAAGATAAGAGCACGAAAATCAACTAGTAATCCCGTAAAAAAGCTCTCTTCTGTTATATGAACAAGTCCCCACTTAAACCATGTCGTCTCCCCTTGTCCAAACATTACCATGGCTGATGATGTTGATATAAAAATGAAACAGAACGGAACGACTAAAAGCAAAATAAATTTAAGCGGATAACCAGTAAACAATAAAAATAGAATGAGAAAACCAACACTTAGATTCATCATATAATTTAGATTATCAATAAATAAGACGGCAATGCAGAGTATACATACAACCAAAAGTTTTAAACTGGGATTCACACGATGGAGCCATGTTTCCTTTCCCAATAAAGTCATCTGACTCCTCCTTTTAAAGAACCACGCCTGCTTCAAGACTGGACTTTTTGAATTCCGTTTTGTTCTGGCGTTCAGATTGTTCATCTTTCATTACTTTACCGTTTTCTACCGTCCAAATTCTTGTAGCGAAATACTTGGATATTTGTTCGTCATGGGTAACCATTATAAAGGTTGTACCTTGACGGCGATATTGTTCAATCCATTCCAATAAAGCAAATGTATTTCTGGAATCCTGTCCAAATGTCGGTTCATCCAATAGAATAATCTGCTGCTCCTTAATTATTGATGCAGCAACACTTAACCGGCGCTTTTGTCCCATCGATAGCTGAAAAGGATTTTTATCCTGATGATTAGCTAGTCGAAAAACATGAAGAAGTTCAGCGACACGCTGTTCAATTAGATGTGGATCGGTATTGTCTATTCGCAACGAATAAGCAATTTCTTCATAAACAGAATTCGCTACAAATTGAAGTTCTGGATTTTGAAACACAAATGTCATTTGTTCATGTAAATTTTTTACTTTTTTAATTGGTATTCCCATTAATTCGTATTTTCCCGTCGTTTTTATGAACTGCATCAGCGCATGCAAAAATGTACTCTTCCCAGCGCCATTATCCCCACGAATGACAATCCACTCACCGCCAGAAACCTGTTGTTCATCAACGGAGATTTTAATTTCCTTGTTTCGATAGCCTTTAAATTGTTGTAATCTTAAAAGGTTATTATTGTTGACACTTACTTCACGCTGAACGGGATGTTCTGCAAGATAATCATCCCAGACGCCCGGAAACCAAATTCCCTGTCTTTTCATCTCCTGTTTATAATTAGAGAAAATCATATCCTTTGGTCCATCAGCAATAATCTCTCCATTTTCGTTAAATAGGATAATCCGGTCAATAAATTCCAGCACATGATCAATTTTATGTTCGACGACAAGTACAGTCTTATTTTCACTAACATTTTTTATAACATCCCATATATCCTTCGTTCCAACTGGATCAAGCATCGCTGTTGGCTCATCTAAAAATAAAACGTCTGGATTAAGAGTAAGAACGGATGCAATAGCAAGCCGCTGTTTCATGCCTCCTGATAAAGATGCTATGGGTGTATGAATGTCCTGCAACTCCAATGAAACCTCCTTAAGCTGCCGATTAATTCGCTTCTGCATTTTCTCCCTTGGTATTCGGAGATTTTCAAGGACAAAAGCAATCTCTTCATCGACATACGGCATGCAAAACTGGCTGTCTGGATCCTGAAAAACATACCCCCATGATGAAGGGCGCTCTAGTTTGTCAGCTTTTAACGGTACTTCATAAGAATTTGGAATGAGTCCGCTTAACAGCTGCAAAAGCGTTGATTTACCACAGCCAGAAGGTCCTAACAAAAGAACCTTTTCACCTTTTTGAAACGAAACGGATAAATCCTTAAATAAGAGCGATTCGTCACCAGGAAATTTCAGTCTTAAATTCTCAACACGTGTCATTTGTTCCATCTTTATCATCCTTATCTTTCATCCACATCCAATGCATCATAATCTTCTCTGGATGCCGGACGAACAAGATTCGTAACTCCTGTCGTTTCAAGTGCTTTGACAAGATAATAAGCTAAAATACCAGCAAAGAACAGTGAACCGATAGATCGAGCAACTAAATACAAGATTAAGTTCCAAGTCGACAGGGCTAAAATTTCTCCATAAAAACTATCCATAATAACGGAACCTATACATGAAGAGAGACCTGCTAATACAGCTATTGATAAATCAAATCGTTTATAGCGAAATGCCATAAACACGAGTTCTGCAAATAATCCTTGAACCACTCCATATAATAGAACCGTCAATCCCCAAGGTGATCCGAGTAAAAACTCACCAGACGCAGCAGCAATCTCTGCCAATAACGCAACTCCTGGCTTTCGAATGATTAAATAGACGACAGGTGCTGCGATAAACCACATTCCATAAACGAACTGATCAAGGTGCAGACCAATAGGGGTTAATGTATAATATAGCGGGCCCCATAAGATATAAACAATTCCAAATGCAATAGCAATCACAATCGTTACTAGAATATACGTTAATTTCAATCCTTTTGCCATGTATTTTTCTCCTCCTCTAGTCTTTTCCACCTAATGGACCATACTTCTTGTTTGTAAGCCATATTCCAAAATGATAACTCATAAGATAAAATGCTCTTTATTCGTTCTCTATCATCTTCTGAAACTTTTTTCAGCTATGTCATCTCCTCCACTAATAAATGAATGATGAAAACTTGCTGCCCTAATTTCATCTACAGCTTGACGTACTTCCCCTGAAAATTTCATTTCTTCCCCCCCTCCCTAAATTTATAAATAAAAATAAAAAACCACCTTCTTATTACAGAGAAAGTGGTTTTAATTGAAAATAATACATATGTATTGTTTGCAACTAAACGCCACTTCCCTCCGCTGGTATGATCCAGATCAGGTTCTAAGGGTCTTAAAGTCATACTTTAATCTCAGCTCTATGGTGAATTGATCACCTTGAAAGCTCCCCTAGTGGTTTTATTCGTTTATTTACTTGTATCATACTATGTTCAATATATTTGTCAAGGATTACTCAAATATGTTTTTTAAAGAATTACTTTAATTCATATCTATTCTATTCGTTAGTTTATGATAGGTATTTATTTACAATATTAACGGCAGTTCCAAGTGCATATTCTCAACACAATATGCTGTTTTCAGCAAATGTGAGGTTTTAGTCTTTTAGAATTTGTTAGTTAATGACAGCTACGTGAATATAAGTTATAATAAACAGGTTCTGAATCACCTTTCATTTAAGGGAAGGGGGTTTTTTATGATTACTATATATAATGTCAGCAAATGGTTCGGCTCGTTTGAAGCAATTCAATCGGTATCGTTAAGTATTAAGTCGGGCGAAATTCATGGTATTATTGGCGCGAGTGGTGCAGGGAAATCAACGTTACTGCGAATGATGAACTTATTAGAGCAGCCTGATGAAGGAGAAGTTATCATAAATGGTGAAACGCTGAACCATTTAAAAGGTAAGCGAATTCGTCACATACGTCAGTCGTTAGCTATGATCTTCCAAGGGTATCATTTAGTCGGCAATAAAACGGTTTTCGACAATGTCGTCGTGCCGCTAGAATTAGCTAAAGTTCCGAAAACAAACCGGACAGAACAAGTAATGAAGAGTTTGCGTTTTGTGGGTCTCGATACGTTAAAAGATCAGTACCCGGGGCAGCTAAGCGGAGGGCAAAAGCAACGCGTCGCTATTGCGCGAGCGATTGTCAACCAGCCTCAAGTGTTGTTATGTGATGAACCAACGTCATCACTTGACCCGAATACAACAGCGGAAGTGCTCGAAGTATTAAAGCGAATCAATCAAGAATTTGGTGTCACCATTGTCATTGTTACCCACGAAATGGAAGTAATCAAAAGTGTCTGTGAACGAGTGACGGTTATGGCAGATGGTCGCATCTACGAAGAAATTAATATCGATCCGACAGGAGTACATAAAATTGAACATAGCGCCGAAGGTTTTGTCAAACGTTTGAAATCAGGTGGTGACGTCAACAATGCCTGATATATTAGTTGATTATCAAACTGAGATTTGGGTGTCAATTGGCGAGACATTTATTATGGTTGGTTCTTCAATACTAGCGGCATTGTTAATCGGGCTTCCAATTGGCACCTTTTTATTCCTGTGTCGCAAAGGGCAATTGCTTGAAAATCAATTTGTTTTTTCATCCTTGAACTTAATCGTGAACATTATTCGTTCGTTTCCATTCTTGTTACTCGTTATCTTTTTAATTCCGTTCACGCGTTTTATTATTGGAACGGCGATTGGTACAGCAGCTGCGATCGTCCCGATGACCGTTATTGCAATCGCGCACTATTCTCGTCTGGCAGAGCAATCGCTTCTCGATGTCCCTAAAGGCGTGATGGAAGCGGCTGTTTCGATGGGCGCGTCAGTTAAAGATATTATTTTCAAATTTTTGTACGTTGAAGCACGCTCAGCACTCGTCTTAAGCATGACGACATCGACGATTAGTTTTATTTCTTACTCGACGATCATGGGTGTTGTCGGTGGTGGTGGTATCGGTGACTTTGCCATCCGTTATGGTTACCAACAATTTCGAACTGATTTGATGATTTATATCATCATTATTATGGTGATATTTGTGCAACTCATTCAATATGCCGGCATTACATTAGCAAGAAAAATAGACAAACGATAAGGGGAGATTATTGATGAAAAAATGGATTATAATCATGATGGTCGTCCTAATATCTGTGCTAGTCGCATGTAGCGGCAGCAACAACAGTGAGAAGGCAGAAAAATCAAGTGATGACAATAATAATGGCGAGGATAAAGAGCAAACAGTAAGAGTTGCTGTCGTTGAATCACCTATGTTAGACGTTGTAGAAATTGCACAGGAAAATCTCGCCGAAGACAATATTGAAGTAGAGATTGTTGAAATGGGTGACTATATTCAACCAAACGAAGCGCTAGCAAACGAAGAGGTTGATGCGAACTTCTCACAACACGTCCCATTTATGAATCAGTTCAACCAAAACTCAGACGCTAATTTAACAGAGGTTCAGCCAATTTATTATGCTAATTTCGGCCTTTATGCACAAGAATACGCTAGCGTGGAAGAGTTTCCTGATGACGCAACGATTGGTATTGCAAATGATCCGTCTAACATTGACCGTTCCCTTCGCCTGTTAGCTTCACATAATTTAATTGAATTGAAAGAAACAGATAGCGGACAGTACAAATTAGAGGATATTAAAGAAAACTCACACAACTATAGTTTTGAACAAGCAGGTATTACTGCTTTAACTCGTTTGTATGAAGATTTTGATGGCGTTATCGTTAACCCGACACACGCTGGTAACTTAGATTTAACTCCGGCTGACGATGCGCTCATTACAGAAAAAGAAGATAATAAATTCGCAATTACATTAGTCGCGCGTGAAGATAATGCGGACTCAGAATTGATCCAACAGTTAGCTGACGCGATGACGAGCGAAGACGTTCGCAAGTTTTTAAATTCTCGTGAAGGCGAAGCTTCTATTCCGGCATTCTAAAAACCGAATGGTTCACCACCCCTGTGGCATATAGTATTGAAGCGCACCCCAGAAAGTTGTATTTGTCGCACAACTTTTGGGTGCGCTTCACTATAGTGATAGGTAAGACCTTGAAGTTATCGCTAGCTTCTCCCGCACTTCAATCGCACTTACGACTTTCACCACCTACAGCGTTCCAACTAAAGCCAATTTCATTTAATTATCAGCACTTCTTGTGGCTCAATTCTTCCATATCAATAAGTCGATGCTCCCTTGAAAGATAAACCGCTTTTATTCATACGAGAACCTTATTAACGTATTAGAAAATGCCTGATCTTTACCGAAATTGTGTGACCACGTTTCATTTGAGTCAGGAACGTTTTCCACCAATAGAAATAGTGACAGCGTCATTATAAAATTTATCATACATATTTTTGACGTTCGTCAATGAAAACAAAAGCTTATGGTTATGGTCATCAAAAATCACAAAATTCCCTGCAACACAAGACATGATATAGAAAATTTTCCAGACGATTCAACTCAAATATTCGCTTCATCATATATGAAATCCGGCTCAAATCCAAGATCGCGCAGCATCTGGTGGTCTTCCGTATCTTCCCGGCCAAGGGTTGTCAAATAATCACCGATAAAAATTGAGTTTGCTGCATACAATCCCAATGGCTGAAGACTTTTTAAATTAACCTCTCTGCCACCCGAAATACGTATCTCTTTTGTCGGATTAACATAACGAAACATAGCAAGCACCTTCAAACAATATACCGGATTTAATTCGTCAGTTCCTTCTAGCATGGTTCCGTCAATCGCGTGCAGAAAGTTTACGGGTATAGAATCTGCATCCAGCTCTTTGAGTGCCTTAGCCATTTCCACAACGTCTTCCTTTGTTTCTTTCATTCCAACAATAACACCCGAACATGGTGACATACCTGCTTGCTTTGCTTGATTCACGGTCCGAACCCGATCCTGATACGTATGACTTGTTGTAATCGCATCATGATGATTTTCTGAAGTATTGATATTATGATTGTAGCGGCTGACACCCGCATATTTTAGCTTATCAGCCTGCCCGGGTTTCAATATGCCAAGACAGGCACAGATTGTCAGATCGTATTTGGATTTGATTTCTTCGACTGCCTCAGCCACATGATTCAGTTCCCGATCAGTCGGCCCTTTACCGCTCGCCACAATACAGTAAGTACCGGAGCGCATCTGCTGTGCTTTCTCAGCACCTCTTATAATCGAATTCTTGTCCAGCATCCGATACTTTTCAATTGGTGCAGTAGAGTCTCTTGACTGTGCGCAGTATCCGCAGTTTTCCGAACAATTTCCGGATTTTGTATTAATAATCATATTCAGTTTTACTTTGTTTCCATAATAGTGTTTACGAATCTGATATGCACCGTTTAACAATTGCAAGATATCATCATCAGGGCATTTCAGTATGCCCATTGCTTCTTCATCCGTCAGTTCATATCCGTCCAAAACACCTTTTGCCAGTTTACTGTATTCCATATATGCATCTCCTCCCCGTTTACGCTGCATTCTCTTTTTGAAAACGTTGAACCCCGATTCCTGATTTTCTAAGTCTGTATGCGAAAAGTCCTGCGCCAATTGAAAGAATAATATCTTTCGGTAATGGCACCATCATCCATGCCCAGGCTAGTCCGTATGTGAACCCCTCCGGTGCATCAAACCAGAGAATATACGCCGCATACATCCAGTTAGTCCCAAAAACATAATTAATTGCCAAACCAATCAGTGCTGCAGTTATGTACATTGGCAGACTCCTTTTCTTTTCAATCAATTTTCCGGCAACATAAGCTACTAGAATAAAAGACAAAATGAAACCAAATGTCGGCGTAAAGAAAACCGCAGCTCCTCCTTTGAATTGTGCAAATATAGGTGCACCTACAAGCCCGAGCATCATGTAAACAAACATGGAAAATGCTCCGAGTCTGCTACCCAGCACTATACCTGCGAGCACCGCAAAAAATGTCTGTAACGTTATCGGTACACCACCAACAACCATAAATGGTGCAATTGATGTGATATTTGCACCGATTGCCGTCATCGCTACAAACACGCTGGCTGTAGTAATGTTAAGTGCTGACCAGTTTGTTTTGGCCATAATCGTCACCTCCTAATTATATATTGTTAACCTAATAATATTTTGGTTAACAATTATAGTGCAAAGAATATCATAAACTCTTATAAAATAGAAGACCTTAAAATAAAAATTAGAAATTTCATTATTGATTGAGGAATTTCTAGACTTTAAATCCGAAGACGAAAGTTGGGTTAAACTTATATAAGGCCACTTTATATAAAAATCAAGCCTAGTAAGGACTCTGAATACTATAGCACATAGACCAGCTTTTAATATTCTTCCTTACTTATATCTATTTAATGTTTCTTTTGGAATATGACAATAATCATTTGGACATCTAGCTAACCTATCTTGATGTTCTTCTGCACTTCTCACATAGTTTGTAAGAGGTAATACTTCAATAACTATGAGGTCATAATCATTTCTCTCACCAAGAAATGCCTTCGCCTCTTTTAAGTGTTTTGGCTTTTCGCTATATACTCCTGTCCTGTATTTCTCGCCAACATCCCTTCCTTGTTTATTCAAGCTGTATGGATCAATAATTTCAAATAAGTATCCCATTAATTCCCTGATTGATACAACCGTCGGATCAAATCCTGTTTTGACACATTCGGCGTACCCATCATAATCACCCTCAAGTGTATGGCTTGTTCCATTAGCTCTTCCCGCTTCTGTAAACTTAACTCCAGGTAAAGTTTTTATAAAAGCTTGTACTCCCCATAAACATCCACCTGCAAAATAAACTATTTCCATATTATTCTCTCCCTTTATACAGCAAATGGCCCAACAATCCAAGAATGGATCGCAGTTCTTATTCCAGTTTCGCGCCTGATAGCGGGATTGTAGAAAGTACTTCTTTTCTATAAATCATCTTGCACAAACCCTAATTCATTGCCGTCTATATCTAGTATGGTAAATTTTCTACTTCCATAAGGCGTGGAAAACAATTCCTCTACTATGTCTGCTTTACCTTTAAATTTTTGCCAAAGTGTGTCAACGTCATCGACATAAAAGTTAAAGCGTCCAGGAGATGGATAATTTTCATGTTCCATCAACCCAAACATCGCTCCTCCTTCATGTTCAAAATGTACGTAATTAGGTTGTTCAGGAGGCCATGAAGCTGCAACCGTATACCCTAACACTTCTTCATACCACTTTACTGCTTTTTCAAGATCCCTAACATTTGCTCTAACATCTTTAACCTTGTTTTCATTTACAATCAATCCCCTCATTCACATTTCATACCATGGGATTTTAGGTCTCGATCTTGGATAACCGAATTTTTGACGGTACGCTTTTCTATACTCGGTGAAGTCAAACCACTGCTTGTCACTGACCGAGTGATTAGCATGATGAATAACACATATGATTTGATCCTCCACACAAGGGGCAGTTCTGCATCCAAGTGTAGCCTCCAATTTTCCGTTTGTGTTAAAGGTAGCCTGGGATTTTTATAGCCATTCAATTCAACCCACCTCTCTTATAATGGAATTTTACACACTAAAATAATTCTATGTTGCTTACTAAAAGTCCTGCTTGTTCAAAAACTAACCCTAACATGATGTAAGAGCGCAATTCTTATTACAGAATTGCGCTCTATTATTGAGGATTTGAGTTATCCCTTTTTCTTTTTATAATATCAACAACGATATGGAATGCCAAAGCTAAGCCAAACGAAAAGAATAACAATCAAAGTGTTTACTATTATGCTCCAAAAACCATAAGTCGGTAAGTAAGAAACTAACAACGACATAGGGACTATAAATATCAGATCTAGCCATCTCATTCTATTAAGTACTTATTTTAAGTCATTCAAACGAATACCTAGCTTTTTTGGCAACGTGGCGCCAGGCATTATGCTTATTTAATAACCAAAACTTGCCCGATTCAGACAATTTAAACAACTGCGTCCTTACATGGAATAAGCACATTTGATGAATTTATATACCATATCTATGATAATCTCTAAAATATGTTTTGTTATCCTTACCTAATTCGAATCAAATGCTTCCCGATAAAATTCTCTTAACTCAGTTCCATTATCCGGCCATTCAGGTGGCAGTTTGTTAACCATCATACCCAATGCATCAAGACAGCGATGCCATCCTGCAGCTGTTGCTGACGCCCAAGACCAGTCATCAAACGTATGCTCAAATGTCATTCGACATCCATCAGAGGTGTTTTGCAATTCGATTCGCAGCAAATCATCAACTTCACGAAAAGCAAAAACCACAGGTGGCTGGAATGCAGTAATCACTCCTTCATACTTTGTTCCTTCTCCATCTGTTGGGTCCTGTCTGGCTTCCAATAATGAGCGTGCTCCCGGGTTTGTTTGTGGGATTTTTGTTAAAAAGGATACTTACAAAGAAGCTGACCTTATGATCAGCTTTTTTCTTATTCAAATTACCTTTAATGCCTTATTACTTTATTCCATTAAATGGCCCGACTGATGAACAAATTTATTCCGGAACAGCGCCCGATTACTGAATTTTACCTTAGTATAAGTTAAAGATTAAATCTTTGTCTTTTTTAAAAAAACTCCTTAACCCAAATACAATAAGCATCCCTATGAACCCTGCTATACCAAAGCAAATAATGGACTGCCAATCCATTGCCTCGTTATGCCATAGACTTTTAAAGAACTCGAATCAAGTTATTCCAATAAACCATCCAAGAGCCAGTTTCATTAAATGTGAAAATTGCAAAATTATCATCCTCCAGTTGCTTTCCGTCAAAAAGTAAATTCTTACTCCATTAAATGGCCCTTTAACTTGATACCAATTATTTCAAATTCCAAGAATTAACTCAATCCTTTTTTCTATAAAAAATGGCACTTACCTTATTCGCGATAAGCTGTGAGCGTCAAGTGAAATTGAACACTTTTTGCTAATTAATTTTGAACACTTTTATCCTGTTCATTTTCTTCGCCAAAAATGGATTTTCTGTATTTCATTCGGTAACTTTCCCCATCCATTTGGATTACCTCCGCGCGATGTAAAATACGATCGAGGATGGCCGTGGTAGTGGCCGGATCCCCAAGAAGGTCTCCCCAATCTTTCGGCCCCTTATTTGAGGTGAAAATGATGGTAGATTGATCATATAATTCATTAATCAGTTGGAAAAACAGATTCGCCTCCTGTTGATTCATGGCCATATACATTAAGTCATCAATGATAACGAGATCCGACTTAAGGATACGCTTTTTTCTTGTTTGCGATTTGCGAATGACATCTGCTGTTTTAAGAATATGAACCAATTCGCCCATTGGCAGGAACGAAACCTGGTAACCCCGATAAATGGCCTCAATCCCCAGCGCAACACCCAGAAAGGTTTTCCCTACGCCGGGTGGCCCCAACAGAATTAAATTATATAGTTGGTCCAGCCACGTTAGTTCTTTTAGTTGATTCAGCTGTTTTTGACTCAACGCTGTTTGTTCATGAACATCGAATTCCTCCAACGTTTTGTGAAAAGGAAATGCCGCCCATTTCATGTTGCGCTCAATCCGTTTCTCCTCTCGGCGTTTTTGTTCGTAATTCAATAAACGGGCAAGAAACTCCTGGTAGGAGGCGTCTTGTTTCTCCGCCTCCGTAATCATTTCAGGGAGTTGTTGTGCCGTTTCTGAAAGCCGTAATGTGCGCAATTGCTGTTCAAGATGGCCTGTTGATGTCATGTAGAAGAACCTCCTTCCAGAATGCT
Organism: Lentibacillus cibarius; assembly: GCF_005887555.1. Classification (NCBI taxonomy): domain Bacteria; kingdom Bacillati; phylum Bacillota; class Bacilli; order Caryophanales; family Bacillaceae; genus Lentibacillus; species Lentibacillus cibarius. Next base: position 294,588 of record NZ_VCIA01000001.1, read on the forward strand.
GATATAATCGGTCAAAGCCCTAGTCGTTGGCTGACAATTCTCATAAGATTTATGAACGGGTGAAGAAACGTCATTCTCCATTGCCTGATCTGTGCTCTCTGATTCCTCCTGATGCAGGTGGTTTAAGACGTCTCGAAAATCATTTCCGGAATATAATCTATTATCCACACACATTATTAATGCCTGTTCCATTCGCTGGCTATCGCTGTTTTTCGTGCATTTCGCTATGACTTGGAGCTGGTCTTAGCGTGACGTGGGTAACATTTACGAATTTCCCCCAAATAAGTCGTCGCCCGATTCGGATTTTCAAAACGTGAAGCCAAGCTTTGGATATAGGCTTCAATATCCTTTGAACGATCCCTGCGATGATTAGACGCTTGAATGAGTTCTCCTTTTCGGTTATCGATTTTGTGTTCAGCGATGATCTCGCCGTTTCCGTCAATCACGGTCAGTATCTCACCTTTATTTAAAAGATGAACCTGATTGGACTCCCCATGTTGATAGGTACCAAGTGGCACGGAATAACGATTGCCATCGTATAGGATAGTGTTGTCCTTCCTCACCGTTACTGTTATACTAAAATCATCTTTTTTAAGTATATTTGCTTTAGGAATGACTGGGCGCAAGTGTTTCTTTTCTATTTGAAACACCGTGTCCGGTTTCTTTTTTGTTGTATTGTGTATTTTGCCGTTACCGGTTCGATCCAGCCATTCCTGACACGTCTCGTTCCATTTATCAATGTTGTCAAAAACACGATGTTTGGCAAAACCATTTTTGACGAATCCCACAACATTTTCAACTCGTCCTTTTGACTCCGGATCAGCTTTCTTGCACATATAAACCCGGAATCCCCGTTCCTCTCGATACTTCTGAAAGTCTGCTGTAAAAATGAGGTCGCCGGCATTTTCATCGACAAGAATGACACGATCCTGGTCATAAACGATTTCTTCAGGCATTCCATCAAGTTGTTCAAAGAATGTCTCATGCGCCTGGATAACGTCTTTCGTCGTAAACGGCCGATCCCACCACATCACTGTTTTATACCGTGAATTCGACAGGACAAGGCAGATAAAGTAAAGCTTTTTTTCCTCTCCTTTCGTCGTCTGTTGTTTTGTCTCACCAAAATCAACCTGTGCCTGTTGCCCCATGGGGGGATCGGGAATGGCCTCGTAGTCTCGCACATGTAATACTTTAGGAATATGATACCGCCCTCGTAATTGGCTGACATAATTGCGAACGGTACTGGCCGCAACATCCATATTTCCGTGTTTCTCTAAGAGCCAATCTTGTATCTGCGCGGCCGAAAGGTCGGGGTGCTTTTTCAACCAGGAAAAGATCTCATTTTCATAAGGATCAAGCTTTTTAGAGCGTTCCTTTGTGCCGGCAACCCAAATAGACATTTCCTCAGGCTCCCGATTCAGATAATCATAAACAGTTGTTCGTGAGATGCCAAGCTTTCTGGCGATCTGAGCAACTTTAAACCCCTGCTGGTAAAGCTGCCGTATGTCCGTGTACACTCTGAACTTGTCCACCTTTCCATACACTCCATTTCTTTGATGATATCTATTAACCTATCATATCGAAATGGCGTGCGTCTTTTTAAAATAGAGCATGTAGACTACCGCGCTCACGCTTGCTTCCTTCTCATTCGCATTAGCTTGCTCCGCAAGCAAATGCTCATTACGAAGCTACGCCCTCCAACATTTAAAAAATATTCAATTTTCAAGGTGCAAATGAATCGTTGACAGAATCAAAATGAAAACATGTAAAAGGAGATTCAGTTACCGTTGCATTGGGCAGGCCCCGGCCGGGGCCTGCCCAATGCAACGCCCCCCCAAAAGTGTTCATTTTTATTTAGCAATATCTGTCTACTTTAGTTTAGCAGTCACATGATAAAGAAGCATTGATGGCAATCGAGCAAAAAATAGATGAGAAATATTCAAAGCAATTTTAAAACTTAGCGGGATTTCCTGCTGAGTTTTTTCATTCTTTATGATATGCAAAAGACTTGTATCATTTTACTGTTTTCATTTCGCCTGATATTGGGTATAATAAAATTAGAAGACATCACATAAAATAAAAGAGACCGCTAGTGTAGATACACTAACGGTCATGTACAACAGCCCTTCAAGGGGGCAGCTCACATTGTAGAGTGAAAAGATTAACCACCCTTTATGCTTACCAGGCTTGCAGGGTGGTTATTTCTTTTGAGACAGCATTGCAACGACAAGTGTTGCGAATGAAATCATTAAGATTAACGATTCAAAAACTGTCAAAGGCATCACCCCCTTTCTCTAAAGGAAGGTGCGAAAAAAGGAGTGAGCCACCACCCATGAAAGCCTTATTGTACAAGTTCTATTGTAACAAAAATCAATCTTTTCTAACAGAACATACTTTCCTATTCGTGAAGAAAATAACAAAGGCATGTTAGGCCTAGTATTAACCTTACACTTCTTTTTTCTTCATAATTCTTTCTCTAGAAGTCACCTTTTTGAAGCTTTCCACCCTATACCATCTTGAGAGCAAAAAGCATGTCCAACGATCAAGTCAAATGGAAGATGACCTAATCCATAGACATGCCAATATTGCGAAACAAATCCCTGTTTCTAACCTTTGAACCCGGTAAATCGATTATGCTTCCTTAATAAATTCACCTTGTTCGTCCAGTAAGTAAAACACGTTTTGAAAATCCTTGTCACCCCCCATTAAATCCTTATCGGTTGTTATACGTAATTTCATATCTTTTGCATACATTTTCAACGGCTCGATATGCTTCATTGATTCAGTGATGGCAATCATACGTTCATTAAATGAACTGCCTTTCCACTTTAAATGCAATAATAAGTCTTTGATATCTCCACGGCACACGTAAACATAAAATGGTTTTCCCTTCCATTCAATGGCTGCGATAAACGGTTGTGGTGCCGGGGTAATTACCGCTCCAGGGAAAAATTGATATAGTTCAAAAAACATGAGACGTTTTAACACACCTTTTGTTTGATACACCACCCAATAATTCGCTTCATACGAAACATTTGTTATGAAAGCGCCCGTCTGTCCCAACGTATAAACGGGCATAATCTGCTTATTTACACGCATTTCATGACGAACGATTTTTTGTTCGCGAGCCATCTGTTTTAAACGTTTCTTTTGCAGCCGGAATAATCGGGAGAGTTGTTTCCCCCCAATCACCCCCACCTTCGCCAACGCATCCAAAGCTGCACATTCTTTAGGGGACCTATCATTCACATAATGGATGGTCTTCAAATTGGACGGCAGCCGCTGCCAGTGCAAGGTCCATGGCTGTTCAATTGAAAATGGTCTTGACATCGTTTATCCCCCCTCTTATAGGACACGGGTGATACGCGTACGGATTTGTTCCTTTTCCGTATTAATGTTATCCACGCGCACCAGCACCCGGTCATCTTTCTGAACGTTTTGGAATTTCAAGTGACTGGACAGGGAATCAACCCCCGGCTCCAAACGAACAAAGACACCGTATTCCCGTACTCCGGACACAGTGCCAACATACTCCCCATTTTTCTGATAACGTTTCACACAATCCGGCCATGGATTCTGCAACAGAGCTTTGGCGCTAACTTCTACGTGCTGTTTTTCTTCGTCAATGGCCATCACCTTGACTTTGATGGCTTGGCCTTCCTGAAATTCGTCATGCAAGTTATCAATCCAGCCATAACGAATTTCATCAATCGGGATGACTACATGAATACCGCCGATATCCGCCAATAAATACCCTTCATCTACATGGCGAATGACAGCCGGTGTTGTATCCCCTACTTGTAGTTTGCGCAGAGTAATAGCCGCCAATTTTTCACGTGCTTTGGTGCGCGATGCTGTAAACAATTCATTTTCCTGATCGTAATTCAACACCATAAAAGCAGTGTTTTGTCCCGTCATGGAACGTAATTGGCGCAAATTTTGTGCGCCCGTATACTCCAATGGAATCAAACCACGAATGGTTCCCACCCTTACGACGGCACATGGATGTTTTTCTTCCCCTGGTTGTCCAATTTTTTCAATACCGGCAATTGGTGCGTATAAAATTTTGCTGTTCTGATAAGCTGCATAAATTTCTTTCCAGTTTTCCAGCGTATGGTCTTGTTCCTGATCCACCATCTTAGACGGGTCAAATCCTTCAATCATTACGCTTTCGTTTAATTCTTCAGCCATTATGAATCGCTCCTTTTCCAATTTTTAAATGAAACTTTCCGTTATTGATTTGTTACAAGCTGCTTTGATATCTCGTTAATAATTGCTCGATAATCTCTATCGCTGTTTGGAGTGCCTGTTCCCTTGTTTCAAAAAAAGCATGTGGCCAGGTTACCCCTGCTTCTGCCAACTGATTATGGCCGGCACTTGTGAACGAGCGTAAAACTTCGGGGAGATAGACCCAATGCTGATTACTCGGCTCAATCGTGCAAGCGAAATAGTACTGTTCCCCCGGCACGTTATACAATGCTATGGTTGCGGCCCCCACCCCCTTAAAGCGAAAATGATATGTTTCTTCCTGATACAACAGGCTTCCTTCTGCATGTTGATAAGGATAAGTGTCCATTTCGTTCTGCTCCTTTCTCTTGTTAAATGCATACAAAAAACACCCTTTTCCTATGAAAAGCGCGTTAATCCCAAAAGCCATCATCTGCTCCCTGCCCAATGGGCTGGTCCGGCTTGGCCGACGTATTCTTTTGTTCGGTTTCCTGTTCCTGTACTGAAGGTTCGACTATTGGCTCTAATTTTTGTTGCGACTGCGAAACGTCTTGGTCAATGGGGCCGGACGATAAATGATTTTTGTCTGGCACGTTTTGAAATGCTTCATCGGAAACCGTTTTTTGTTCGTGGGGCTCTGAGAACCTATGTTTGTCGTTATCTTTCACGGGTTCAGGCTGATTTGGCGTTGGCTCAGCTTTTTGATGTTTTACATTAGCAAGACGATGGAACTGCCTTTTCAGTCCAGCCCCCGTTTTTTCTCCCGTCTGATAAACTGCTTGTCGCAGTTTAGCTTTTAGACTGTTATCTTCCCATTCCCGTCTTTCCTTCCAATCCGATGGGACAAGGTCACCTCTTGCCAGAGCAGGTTTCTGCATAGCTGCTTCATACATAACTTTATGGATAAAGCTGTACTTCGGTAAGTTGTCCATAATATCGGTTGGATCAAAACGGTATTCTTCTGATTCTGTATCTCGATAAGAGTCCGGGAAGACCGTAGGCATTATCAGGCGATGCTTATATGTTGATTGACGCATCACGATTTTATCTTTACCAAATTCATCCGCAAATTCCTGTGCGTCCTGAAAGCCGACACCATTAAAACATAATTTATTCCGACAGTTCGTCATAATCGCCTGTTTCATAGCTTTCGGGCTGATGTCACCTGCTTCAACTTCCAATTGACCCAGTGACTGAGATGCAAGAATGCCTGACACTTTATAGGATGCTGCAAGCGACAGAAAAATCTCTACTTGCGGATTGATATAACGTTTATACTCATCAATGAACATAAAATGCGGACTACGAGTGTCTTCGGTTCCCGGACGGCGGAAGGTACCGTTTTGTAAATGCATGATCAAGAATTGTCCAAACGCATCCCCTGCTTTTTTGAGTGTTCCAAGTGCTGTGTTGACGATGAGCACCCCATCATTGGCAAAATGTTCATCAACATCCACATCACTCTTGCCGGTCATGATATTTTTTAATAGCTCGTTACTCGTGATGTTTTCCAGTTGCGCGCGTAAACCTATGACAAACTGCTTATATTTTTCTGCCATACTGCCCAACAGTTCATTTTCAATGGAATGCACCAAATCGGTTTCCCCTTTTTGCATACGCAATTCATTGGTCCGCTGCTCCAATAACGTTAAGTCCCGTAATGTTTCCAGTACTTCCATTAAATCGGTATTGTCCCCTTTCAATTCTTTAAGCAAGCGGGTTACATTACGTGCGGCCAACTCCTGGACGTTGGCAAAGAAAGCGTCCTGTTTGCCGAACAGCCCCCGTAATACAATAACCGTTCCTTCCACCACATCCTCCACATTCCCTTCCATGGGATTAAATTTCTGCGTATGAGGACTGGTGGGATCAATATAAATATAGGGGATAGCCATTTCATCGCAGAAATCCTTTACTTTTTCCGCAAATTCGCCTTTGGGTTCCACCACGGATAAACCTAGATTTTTTCCTTGTTTCTTTTGCAACAGCAGCTGATAAATCATTGGCTCCAAGACAGAGGCTGTTTTACCGGAACGGGTTGCACCAACCACCAGCATGTGCGTGAACATGTCTTTTCCTTTCCATACGATTGGCAGGTTATCCTGTTCAATAGAGTGTCCCAATACCGTCACCAGTTCATCGCTGTTTTTACGCTTGGACTGCTTAAAGTGTTTTTTATACGATTTATAGCCTTCCTCGGGGTTTTCGATAATGCGCTGATTGCCACGCTTTTGGCGATAAGCCTTTTCTGCTCGTATATACATTATATTGGCATACACACCTGCCAATCCGAAGAAAATCATAGCCATCCTCATCATAAATGTTTTAGAAACCATCTGCTCCCATTGCCAATATTGATAAGCCAGACTTCCTAAAGCCATAACAATGCACAATGTCAGTGAAAACGTCATGAGACGGGAAGCCATAGTATATTGCAGCTTTTTGCGCCACCTCCATAAATGATAAATAACAAATAAAGCTCCCCCTGTTCCAAGCGTGAACAAGGGGACTGGCAGGAATGTTGTCTGAAACATAACGATAATGCGGGTAACTGCCATACAAAAAACAATTACGGCATAGACCATTAGTACGATAGTATCACCTCTTTTAAGTTATATAAAAACGCTTGGCAGAAGGTTGCTTCCGCCAAGCGTTATTTGTTCCATTATTTTTATACGGCTAATATGTCATGTTTTTACTACCCGTTTACACAGGAGCAATTAAGAGTTTCATAGTACATTATTATTTAATTTCCTTTAATATCTTTTCTTGCTCCCTTTTTTTTATATACTGCATGAATTTACCTTGAATGGTATTTAAATTCTTTGAGTAGTATTTAAAATTAAACCATGAAAATACAAAAAACAACAGTAAAAGAACTAAATATATTATACATCCCCATATATGTTGGAATTGAAGATAAAGTAATTGATACGCAAAAATTATAAAAATGACAGTTCCTAGACTAAATCTTAAAACGCCAAGAGAGTGTTTAGTTGTTAATAAATACCTATACCTTCCAGCAATATAATTTCTCTGTTCATCTTCCATTTTTAAAAGACTTGTATGCCATTCATATTCTATAAAAAAATACTTCTCATTTAGTGTTAAGTCATCCCAATTATATGGTACTTCAAAATCTTTATAGTGATTTAAAATCTCATCAATGACTTTTCTCTTTTTTCTTTTGTCATAGAAATCAAAAATAAAGTATGCTTGATGTAGCAGATAACCAACAGGGACACTGACTACAATCAAAGAAAACATTATCGCTAATAAGTCAGTTGAGTTTTGTATTGACCCATTTAGTAAATTTTGTTCAAAATCATATGTTAAGCAGAAATATAATCCAAAACCAAAGATGATTGTCCATCCGGGTATTCCCCAACGTATTAGATATTTACTATCAAAGCGCAAAGTCGTCCCCCTTTCAACAAATATTACTGGTCGCTTCTATTTGAAATGAGCAGTATTCCAGCTTCTTTTAAAGCATTTCTTGGTTTTGGTTACGCCGTATAAGCCAATTTGTTGCTTCAATTGTTAGCACTCGTTCCAATCCTTTTCACCATGACTCACAACCCACTCCATCACCATCTCGGTCAAGTCCAGGGTGATAGCCTGGATCATCTTCATGTACAGGAGCACCCCCAAATTTTCTTGCTTCATCACAATTTTCGTAGAATACAGGTACCCCCTCATCAGTTCCATCTACAGGCTCTATACCCCCACCAAATAAAGATGATATAATTAATATTGCGACTCCAGACCATTGTGCCATGAATGAGCCTAGAATGATAGTTAATACATCATCTCCATCAAAACTAGCTACCTCCCTCACTTTGAAGTGTCGATAGCACCAATAACCGAAGAAAACTACCATACTAATCAAAGTACTTATAATAAACCTAACAACACCATCTTGAATATCCACTATTCCAGTTTCAAATCCAATATAGCACAATGCTGATGCAGTGCATGCAGCAAAAAATGATTGCATTGAAAAATCTTGTGATTCCATATATAACATTTCTCCTCTTGCACCCGTTGGTTAAATACACCTTTTCAGAGCTAACGATTCATGAAAAATGTGGAGTACCCTATAGTTATTAGTTAAATCCGAACATATTTTATCATTTATTACATCGGAATATAATGATTTTACCGTGCATAATTCTCCTTCTCTGTTGTTTTGGTTAAAAAATTCTGTTCTATCAGCAAAAATTCCACATGATGAATATGTTTCAGTAACCGTTCATGAGTGGGGCGTAAGCCTGCATGCGTCAGCACAAGCACCTTCCGTCCATTACGCATATAACGGTCTTTGCGGTAGGCCAGTACATGGTTGATTTTCACAATATCGGTGTCCAGCAAATTGATGAAATATTTTTCTTCTCCATTGTGCTGGACGATATGATGAAAGCCTTTCGGGTGATTGCCTGCCTTTACAGATGGTTTAAATGTAAGGTTCTCAGTTTGCTCTAAATATTGATGTAAGCGTTCCTGGTCATCTGCAAATTCAGGTACATAGCTTTTGCCGAATCCAAGTGGAAATACTTTGATGCTGTTGCACTGTAGCATAGCTCGGCTGTCCATGAGACGGTCAATGACTCGAATGAAGCTGTCTTGACCTTTGGCGAACAGGGCATAGTTGTCGAAATAACGTTCGCCAGACTGAGTGCGTTCGTCTGTACGGTGCATTTCCATTTCCCGTACAGTTTTGGCTAGGTTTTTAGCGGATATTCCATGCAAAAATGTATAGACCACATATGCTGCTCCTTTTGGGCTTGTGACGATACCCTGTACATTGTCGGCGCGGTTCAGGTTAAAAGTGTGTTTCACATACCGGCTGTCCCAGATGGTCCATCCTGCCTGTTGTAAGCGCAGAAATATTTCATTGGTTGTAAGCAAATACGGAACATGATACGTACGGACACGTAAGTCGTCGGCCCGACGCTCAACAGGATAGCCCTGCTTTCGCAAGCAGGCTATACCAGTCTCGCTGATGCGATGGTGATTGCCCTGTCTGGCTTGCTTGGCGTTATAGCCTTTGGTTGGCTTACTGATGATGTAGCCGGTGTTGCGCAGAATGCTTATTTTCTTATAAGCATAGCGCCATGTTAGGTTATGGTGCTGTTGTATCTGCTGGGTGCTGAGTATACGGTAGTCGTATAAGGTTTTGAGTATATTGACGTCCAATGGTTGCAGTCGTTTGATGACCTGTTTTTTGTTTGCTTTTCCCAATTTATCACCTGCCTTTGTTGTTCGTGGAACGGGGCTGTTTTGTCTCCCCAGTTCTCCAGTCCTTCCGAAATGGCTCAACAAAACTATTCTCCCTTTGGTTTTTTACCACTGTTCGCTCAGTTACACCGCAAGTTGTCTCCAATCAAGGAGTCTATCTTTTCAAATAGGTAGAATATCCAAATTCCGTTTGGGTAGAATATCAGGGGTAGTTCCAAATCGATTATGTTCTACCCGTGTAGAACATTTTCTGGGCAGGTAGAATATTAATTCGACTACCAGAAAATATTCACCTCGTTCTCTTCTACTATTGCTTGCTCCTTTTTATTCGATTTTTCAAAGCACCAGTCCAGATTACTAACTTCCGGAATATGTTTTAAATCGTTATGATGCTCCTGTAAATACGCTAAGAACGAAACCAGGTTTTGTTCTTCTACTAAATACGCTTGAATATGGTTTTGACTATCTGGATGACCCTGTTGGAAAAGAGATAACTCTTTCCAACTATCATCTGCAATCAACCGCGTGTATCGGATGGCATCAATAATGCATTTACTGTTGCCATTATCAAGGTCGCGTCGAACATTATCTTTAAAGTAATGCAATATAAGCAAGGCGGATTTCCCGAATTGACAGTCAATACTGGCGTAATTATAGGCTTGAAACGTAACATGTTGATAATAACTTTGAAGCGAACTAAAATAATCACGGTCATGCTCAACGTTGAAAGGTAACATCCCTGCATACGAAAACTGAAAAACCGGATAGCCATCAATAACCAATGGCTTGCTTGCGGCTAGTGGATTCTCCGGTAAACTCCTTTCCACGGGCTCATCGTTTTGCATTTCCATTAATCTTACCATCGTTTCTTCTTTCAGCATTTCTAAACTTTTTAGGATATTTATATAATGCGTCTGCAGCATGTTTCTTCTCCTTTTCCTTTTGTCTGACGTTGTAGAGCCTTTATTGATTAGCTGTCACTCTGACTAACGTCCGACATATGATGTTTGATTTTCATTTAAAAAATAGACTGTCCGACATTGTTTGTTCAAACACCTGCCATACCAACGGTTATACCTATATAATAACGTCAGACAACCAACATTGGAGCTGTCTGACGTATTATGATGAAATATTGATTTATCTGGGATACAAAGCCTATTATCCCGTCTGACATTCGTAACTTTCATTTGTTGGCTAAAAACTTGTTTACATATGGCATGGGATCTACCGATTCAAATGTGCCATCACCCTTCTTTTGATGTATTTCAAAATGGAGATGTACGCCTGTGGAATCACCTGTTGTACCCATTTGTCCAATGATTTGGCCTGCTTTTATTTTCTCTCCCACTTCAACACCTCTTTTCATCATGTGCGCATAATATGTCTGCAATCCATTCTCATGTTGGATAATTACTAGGTTACCAAATCCACCCCTGTTAAACGCTGAATATACAACTTTACCTTCAGCAAAAGCCGTGATAGGTTTGCCACGATCTTGACCACCAGCAATATCAATCCCTGCATGAAAACTTCTTTCTCCTTCTATAACACGATAACCATAGGTTGATGTTAGATTTTTCGTATGTGGCACTATCCATGCCTGATTTCCTTTTATCTCCACCGTTGCTTCCTCTTTTGATACAAAGCCAGCGTTATAGAGATTATAAAAATGCATGACCTCGTCTACATACCAATCAGCATGATTATAAGCACGTATAGCTTTACGTAGATCACTAGATTTCGTTATATAAACTTCCAAATGGTTAGCAGCTGCAAAAATAGCATCTTTTTCTTCCCACGGACTTGCAATGCCATTTCCATTAGCGTCCACACCAAATCCACCGTACCTTTCAATTTGTTTCGGGTCTGTTTTGATGTCTTTAGGAATTTCTGTCCCACCTAAGCCTTTACAAAAGGGATAGTCCCAGCCCAACCAACTACATGGCATGAATTGAAGATGGCCTTCTGCTCCAACTGGTGATACCATATCGATGGTAGAAAATACGGTTTCGACACGGTGGATGGACGCAAGTAATAACCATGGCACATCATATTTCTCCCCCGCCTTCTTATACATCGGGATAAACCGTTCAGGGATTTCTTTTTCAGCTATTTTGGAAGGTGTTCCTGTTTGTAGCACGTTCTTATCACCGAAACCAATATCACCAAAAAACATACCTAAAAATACTACACCCACAAACAAAACAATACAAAAGAACATGATTAGGCCAACAAGAAGACCAATACTTAATTTAAAAATTCCTCTCATAAGTACCGGTAATCCTTAATGATGTAAAACATTCAACTTATAATTCCTAACCCGGAATGTTTCTTCTATTTGTTTCATTTTGAGGGTGTAATTAACTACTTCCTGCCTAGTTTTTTTGCCTTTACTATTGTAAATATCACCTGTAACTCGAGCTTTCCAAACAAAATATTCTTCACTTGGTTCATAAGGTTCATAAACCTTCGCAGACACTATCTGCTTTTTATAGATTGCTGCAGTTGGTCTAGGTGTTTTCTCTACAAGTTTTTGATACATCTTGTCTGTCATATAAGCATGAGCATTTTTAATATGCTGTATCGGCTTATCACCATTAAAAGCATAATAATTTGTTGCGAATTGTTTAGCTACTTTTCTGGACTCCTTTATTTGTTCACCTGAAAAATGCTTACGATAAAAACTCTCAGGCTCCTTCAATGTATCCGGATCAGGAGTATCTATCTCTTGTTGCTCATGATTTTCCTGAATTATATTGGATTCTATTGCGGTCCCACTCGCTTCTTCCGTTAGTTCGTTATACTCACGCACTGTTTGATTATTTTGTTCCAAAGCACCGTTTTCTGTTGACACATCATTTGATGCATCTTTAGGCATTGTTTTTCCGACAAATATAGAAACTAAAAACAGCGTAATGATAATAGCCATTACGCTGTAAACAATGATATTTTTGGTTTTTTCATCCATATCGTACATGGCCCTCCTGTATTAATCCAATTCCGGATAATCATTTTGTTCCGTTCGTTTTTCATTTGCCACCGGAGGCATATGGTTTTCTAATGATGCTAAGTCTGTTGAATTATCATGTTCAGACATCTGAACATTATTTGTACGGTCTTCAGCCAGCTCACCATATTGTGGCGTTTTCAATGGTGATTTCACGACTGTTTCCGGACCATCTTTTCCAAGTGTATTTTTACCAGATTTACTTTGAGTTGCTATATTATTTTCTGTTATATGGCCACTTGATAAATTATCTGGTTGGCCGTAGCTCAATCGGTCAACATTGTTTGCTGCTGTATTCGACTGGACCGTGCCTGGTGATAAAGTTCCCAACGTATCACCTTCTACATTTTTTCCTTGTGTATCCTTGTTATTGGCTTTCACATTATTATTATCAGGCTGTAAACTCGGCATTGGGTCACTACGGCCATTTTCTTGTTCCGTCATCTCCTTATTGTTACCGGTATTGGAAGTCTCCGATTTCTCCGACACTGTAGAAGAATGTACATCTTTATCAGGGGGTCTTACACTGCTTGACTGATTGGCTGGTATCACTGAAGCTTCTGAATTAATTTCATTCCTTTGTTTTAGTGAAGTCAATTGGCTGGATCGTTTAGCCTGAATACCACTTTTGGTAACATCTGCAACATTGCCTTCACCGGTGGCCATTTTTCCAACGGAACTTCCAATATTTGCCCCAGCTAAAGCTCCTGCTCCCCCTGTAGTAAGACCTCCAATTGCAGCACCGTAAGTTGTTGCTAGTCCCTGCGTCCCTTTCTTCAGCGGATTGTTGAAATCACCCATTCCATCCCGTATTTCTTGAACGCCTTGAGACCCAGCCGCAAAGATATTTTTAATTCGTTTACGTAAAAAGAACAGCAACATAAATAAGACAAAGTGAATTAAAGCTGCGGCAATATATCCCATAAATGGATTACCGGATTGAGTTGCCGTAAAATCAGCCTGATATAGTAACTCTGAAATCGCAAATATGATCAGTGCTGAAAAGGCCACCACAATTTTTAGTACCAATGGTAAACCCAGTTCTATAAAGTATCGTTTAACCACATTAAATTGTCCCGGCATTGCTCCAAACAAAAGAGCAAATGGAGCAAAAATTGCTATTAACATAAACCAGAATTGAAACAGCAACAAAGCCAACGCCAAGAAATATACAGGTAATGAAGTAATACCATTTATTGTTAGATACATTGGTGTGAAAGATAAACGTTTGCTGATATTATCATAAAATAAGTTATTGTTATTCCAATCTTTTGTTTCCGTTGCTATAGCATCGTACCGTTCTTCAGAGTTTGGCTTCGCTTTTAATAAATTGTTTACACGGTTAATTGCTTTATCCTTACTATCTGCTAAATTATTTAGATTGGTTTCACCGTACATCATATACATAAATGGGCGATCCACAAACAACGTCCAAAGATTGTTTTTCATCTCTAACTTTAGGCTTTCTTCATCGAGATTGGTTGGCCCAGCATTTTCAACCTCTTGAGCACCATTCTGGCCTTGTTCATTCAAATTACCCGCTAATACCAACGTACTGGCTTCCGTAGTCACCTGATTCAGCCCAGATAAGAACGTGGAGTAGTTCGTAAACAACAATAACGCTATGGTTAATGCTAGGACTGTTTGCAAAATAGTTCCTAATGATGAAAACATCGATCGCTTCCAAACCATTAGAAATATAGCATAAATGACTGTGAAAAGAGCTACGAATTTTGCTAAATTTCCAAAGATGCCATTTGATGAAAAGTTACCAATACCAGTGATACCAGTAATTTTCTGCATTATGCTGTCCAGTTTTTCAATAATTAAATTGATAAAGTCAAAACTGTAGGCAAAGTCTAAGGAAGAAATCATGAAATTGGTCATTAGGATATTCATATCAAAAGCAATGTTGACAAGATAGTTGAAAAACTCATTCATCTTCTGTCCTGCTTTATCTTTCATGTCCAGGAACCAAAACTTATCCGTTACTTTATCAGCAAAACTTTCCTCTTTATTAAAATCCTCTGGAACAGCATCTAAATGATAATAAGAATTATCGTCTTCTTTAAAAGACCCTAATTGATTATGTTGGGTTTCACCTTGCTGTTCTGCATTAACAGGACCAATTCCGCCAATTAACAATGTAATAACTATAGTTAGAGACAGTAACTTCATCAAGCGTTTAATAGATAATCTCATATATCCGCCCATAAAAAATAACCCCTTTAAATCAGGGGTTATTCATAGGTTTATGCCTCCCTTTATTATTTATTTTCTTCTTCAAAGCCATAAGACTCTTTTCCATTTGATGTACTTTGCTTCTCATACTCATGTATTACTTTTCCCGACTTCCAATCATTTACTTTGTCAGGTTTTTTCTCAGTAAATTTTTTTACTTTCCACTCTCCTTTTTCATTCTTTTTTAAGCTGATGAAATTAAAATCGCTCTCATCTTTTTCATAACCTCTCCAAGGCTCTACATAGTAAATTACCTCTTTCGAACTTTCACCGTAAACATATCCATAACGTCGTATTTCATACTCATCATTCAATTTTTCAAAATCCTTAAATTGGTCGGTATACTTATTTTTTATTTTCTTATAGTCTTGCTTGTTAATAAGTTCTTTCCCGTGAATATCATCACCATTCTTACTAACAATACCTGTAACATATGGCTGATTTTCAAGCTCTTCTTTGCCTTTAGGCGACAACATTTCGTATGCAACAGGAATATTTAATTCAAATCCAGCTTTATAAAACTTTTTGGCTACTTTATCTGTTTCTTCAAATACTTTTTCACGTTCTGACTTTTGCTCGTTTTTTGCATCGCCTTCGTTATTTTCTGGACTAGCTTCTTTATCAGAGGAACAAGCAGCCACAAATAAGAACATACTAATCATCAGGAGAATAAATAGTGTTTTCTTTTGCATCAGAACCACTCCTTTATTTTGTTATAACCTTCGTTTATTTACTTTCACCGTACCAACAATACTAATCGGTTCCTTAGGAGGTTCCCATCAACTCTCTTTGTTTTTCTTCCACCGTTGCGGTAGATGAATCAAACGCATCTAATAAATCTCGAAATACCGGATTAATATGAATAACCGCCGAACGTCCAAAGATATCCTGGAATAATGCATCCCCACGTCCAAGGTTTTTTAGCACATCAATATTTTCTTGCGTCTGTGGCAAGTTTAAATAATTTAACATCTCCTGGGCTTCTTCCGTTTTCCGTAAGCCAAAACTGAATTTCATTCCCATGTTTGCCACGTCCTGCCCATGATCCGAAGCATTTTGCGAACCTTTTAAAAGCGTTGTATTATAAAATCGTCCCATTCGCACAATAAAGTCCATCAACTCCGAGCCAACAGCACTTTGTTCGATAGAACTAGCTTCATCCTGTAGGATAAATTTGTGTCGCATACGATCTTGATTAAACATGTACTGTTTCGTAAAAGCTGTCAGCGAAATCATAATTGCCTCAGATATTTTATGTTGAGGCCGCATTTTTTTCGTTGTTTTACTTGGCAAATTGAGATTCTGTACCATTAGTACTTGAATGGGGACATCAGGATGCAGTACTTTATATTGCTGTCCTACTTCCCCGAAGAGTAACTTCGCAAGCTGATTACGCCGCAATGTTTCTAACATACCTTTTAATTTGTCAACAGCGTTAATACGTGCAGCATTCAGGTTTGCTGCATTATAAAGATTTTCTAAATACGTTATTACCGCCCCTATACAAGGGTCTTCTTGTTTCGCCACCTGTTCTATTGCTTCACTTAAAATAGCGTATGCATCATCTTCAATATCCACATTTGTAAGATGTGTCAGAATGTCCATGCAGATATCCTTACCTTCCTCCAAATTAGTACTTGTTCGGAAAGGGTCCAACGAACCAGCGTCCTTTGCATCTGCCCCTATTTGCCAGACAGCAATATACTCTTCAGGAATATAAGGAAGTCCCTTTGTCCAATTTTTGCGGTCACCCTTTGGATCAATAACTAATCCCTGCGAACCAGTCAAAGTGGCCAAATAGATAAATAGATTCATAAACAAAGATTTCCCTTTTCCGGTCATGCCTGCTACCATGACCGAGATAGAGTCAAACACATTATTGACATTTTCATACGCTTTGGCCGCAAGGTCCGGTTTAATAAAAACAGGCTTTTGAAATTGACGTGTATAGCCAATATAAAAACCACGGTTATCCCCGATATTCGTTGTAGCGCCAAACATCATACCTGCTAAAACCGTTGGAGATACGTACATAGGAAAATCATTATTAAATTGTTTTGATCCCGGTATGGTTTCCATTAGTAAGTTGAGTTGTTCACCATATGGAGAAACAATACTGACTCCAAATCGAGATAATTCATCCGTTAATTGCTCAACCCGTGTTTGCAATGTCCGTTTATCTTTTGCAATGACTTTAAATACAAAGGAACAACTATATCCCGGCTGCCCTGTCTGCTTAAAGTAATTTTCCATTTGCACAGCACCCTGTTCCGATTCAACAACGCTTTGATCGATGCTGTCCTGCCCTTTCGCAGCTTCTTTTCTTTGATCCTTATATTCCAATCGTGCATTACTCAATTTCTTTTGCACTAACCGATTAGGCTGGTGATGTGCTCGTATGGAAATAGTGACCGGAAAAGGCATTCGGGACTGCACATGATAAAGCCATTCGAAACCGGGATGACTACTGACGTCATTCATATCATTACAGACTAAATATTGTGTATACAGCTCTTCGACTTCATGATTTCGTATTTTACTTAGCAGCAATGTTTTGGGGCCGACTTCATCAATATTCGCATTTTGCAGATCCATAAAGGCATTTTCTTTGGGACGGATAGCTTCATGATGGATATTATTGGAATCTATACCCTCAACTTTATCACCTGATGCAAACGCCTGTCGATATGTCACATCTTGATTCGTTGGAGAGATAGAATAGGTTTTTTCTGCCAAATAAATAAGTTCTCCCGTTGTGGCTGATTTTACCATAGAAGAAAAACCGTTAGCCATATTCGTTATTAATCCTTCTGCCTGTTTCTGATACGCCTCTATCACTTCCAAAGGAATATCATAAGGGTATAATCCAACTGCCCGGTAGACTGGTGAACGTAGACCATCTAAAAAATTCTTCAACTGATAAAGCAATGTGTTCCCCATATTAGGTGATACATATCTATTTTTGGAAGGATCTAATTGAACTCCCAGATAATGAATATATTCACCTGACTCATTCTGAGAACGTTGTTTGTTCAAATGCTGATTCACCTGTTCCATAAAATGCTTTCCATTCTCTTTTAACGAATAATCCAGTCGCTGCATTTCCTGTATGGTTTGATTCACCACACCACTAATATTCTTAGGTGTGGGATCAATTATAAAGTGCAAGTCGTGCCCATTATTTGATAGATAACTTAACTGATGCTGAAATGGCTTTACTTTATCATCAAAATCCAAGAAATCGTAACTGAAACCTTCAATTCGATAATAGGCCCATACAGTGTTATCGTGTGCAAAAACAAGATTATCTTCAATATGCCTAATGGGAAATTCTAAAATATTTGTCGGCATGCCAAAACTCCTTTCTTTCTTACTTATAAGTCACAAATCCTTTATAACGATAGGTTGTAGGTTTAAAATGATGTATCTTAACACCATAGGTATAATGACTATGGAAGACATGCGTACTTTCTTTGGGTATTTTTCGTCCATGGACGTATGTTTTTCTGCTTAATTTTCGTACATGATAAAACAGAAAGGAACGGAAGAAATGGATTGGTGATCGTCCTTCTGTTCCGACATCTGTCAATAACCAAGCAATCGTAATAGGTAAAAGAAATAAAATACCATCGGGAATCCACCGAATGAATT
Source organism: Lentibacillus cibarius (assembly GCF_005887555.1). Lineage (NCBI taxonomy): Bacteria > Bacillati > Bacillota > Bacilli > Caryophanales > Bacillaceae > Lentibacillus > Lentibacillus cibarius. The sequence goes on from NZ_VCIA01000001.1 coordinate 312,955, forward strand.
GGCCTAAAACCGGTATTGCCAGCCAAATAACTTCTCCTATGCTAAATACAAGTAAATAAAGCAGCCCTTTAAAAGGAATAGGTCTGCCCAATTTCAGGCCGAACAGCTGATAAATCTTACGATCAAATTTTAAAAAGTTATTTAATACATATAATGGGATACGCCTTTTTTGTTCATCCTGCATATAAAGCTCCTTTAATTAGATAAGGAACAGCATTGATTAATGCTGTTCCTTGAAGAAATAATTGACGCCATATCACTGGCCAATTTTCAGTTTTTTGTTGAACCATTCAGATAAACCTAAAATAAGATCCGGGTTTAACACAAATATACCAATGATTGATCCTGCAATTAATACGCCTGCTGCGAACAACCACGCACGTTTAAAAACAGCCACCATTAACAAAACAATGATGATAAAAAACAGCACATACTGTATTTCTTCGGTAAACCAACTAAACAATGGTTCCAAACTCATTCATCCATCACCCACTTTCAAGTTGTCTTTTTATTTATTCGGATGCTAGCTCTTTAATTGCTTGATCGGCTTTCAGATTTGATACAAGGTAGTGGTCTTGCTCCTTGGTGACGACTAACCTGTATACGGTATCAAATTGAATACTTGTTTCCGGGTCCTCCATCGTTACGTCAGCAATGACAATAAACTTCGATTGTTTTTCTCCATGGAATACATCAGCACTTCCTACTTCCACGAAATTTAACGCTCCCTGTAATCCGTTTTGATGCTTCTCATCTGTCAAAATATAACTCAATCGGTCTTCTGAGTCTTTGGCATAACTAGTAAAGAAGGTGTCTAAAAAGTTTTTAATATTGGTCACTTCCTTACTAGCTTTTGCCGCCTCTAAATCCTTTCGATAATTATTAGCTTCTTCGGTTACAGTCGTTGCTGAATCGACATTTGTAATAAATGGTAGATCATAAACACCATAAGATGTTCCGTTATACGTAATTGGTACAGCAAAGAAATTGGCTACTTCTTTGGTTTCAGTTTTCGTTTTTGCTTTTTCCTTATCTTTCTTATTTTCGTTTTTTACTTGCACCTCTCGGCTCATTTTTGTCATTGTTTCAAAAATAATATGTGCTTTGTTTTCTGTTATTTTTTCTACGTTCTGCAGACTAACGTGCTGTACAGATGCATCCCATTTTAGACTGTCCTTAACCAATCCTGCTTGACTATCAAGTCCTTTAGCCAAAAAGTTGGAAAGCCGTTTTTCACGAACTTTCCAACTATCACGTTTCCAAGTGAAATAATTTTTGGTGAAGTCTTTAGCAAACTGAATGGCTTCCGGCTTTGTCGCAGGATTTGTCATTGGTTTCGGCTGGCTTTGTTTCACTTCAGCACCAGAGTTGATGTTTGACGTTATGTTCACAAACACAACTAAAAACATGAACGAAAATAACAGCCAAAATGTAATGACACCGAGCTTACGCATAAGATAACTTTTGGGACGCGCTGGTTTCTCTTTTTTAGGCTTTGTGCTGAAAAACACTTTCATTTTTTGCATAAAACGTTTTAATGCCTTGATGTTTTCTTTATTCTCTTTTTTCTTTTGAATGTTTTTCAACCATTTGACCTCCCTCCCATTCTGTTTTTGCTATCTTATATTTTTTTACTGGAACCAAATACGATAAAAATGGCAATAATGATAAGAAAGGTAGTTACGGCCCCATACCGAACTAAAGCCATATCGTATAGACGTACAATGGCATCTTTAAACTCTTGCCATAAAGGTTGAATAGCCGGAAACTCTTCCAAAATGATACTTCCGACAACCAAGAACAAAAATATACCTAAAAGCAGTCCAAGAAAAAAACGAATCATATGTTCACCTCCCTCTCCATGAAATAACTAAAATTAAAGCTAAGACTTTGCACATTCCCCCTTTCAAGGCATAAAAAATACCCTGCAGATGCCGCAGAGCAAGTCCTTCATGCCTATTTTTCTTTACCAGTATATGTTTTGCTTTGACTGAAACCTTCTTTCACGAATAATCGACATTAGTTTAATCATCTTCCTGAAAACCAAATGAAGTAAGAAAAGCATTGGCAGTTTCATGCATGGTTTGTTCATTTACTTCATTGGAAGTACTTTCCTGACTACTTGCTTGCGACACATTACAATTATCCAACTTCCGCAGCATCTCTTGCTGATTTTCTTTTAGTATTTCCATATCTTTCTTTAGAGAATCAATCATTTCTTGTTGTTCCAGTCCTTGTTGAGAACTATTTACTGCAATACCTAACAGCTTTCGTATACCTTCACTTCGCTGATTGGCAGGTAGTTTTTCCAGATATTCATAAATTACTTGATCATCACTGGTTAAACGAAAACTATACCGTTTTTTCCAATTTGTATGCATACACTAACCCATCTTTTTGTCTCGCTTCTGATTGGTGATGGACCGTCCAAGCCGAAGGTAACCGATGGTATTGGCAAACTGACTTTCCGTTATACGTTTTAAACGATGATCAAAGTGGGGCTGGACAAATGACTCGAACAAATTACCACCGCCACCTGCCAGAAAAATAGCGTCGAACAGATCGCTTTCTTCTGCCCAGACACTTTTTAGCCGATCGGCAATATTCGTTGCTATTGATTCCTTACTTTTATAGATGGCTTCTGCAAAATCAATACGTTTTCTCTTGTAGGTTAAAAACTCATTCTTTAAGATTCGACTGATATGGAACTCATTCAGATCGGCACCTCCTGATTGAGCTTTAAACACTTGCCTAATGTCGCGATGCAAATTAATAACGCCTTCATCCACCGTTCCCGATAATTTAGCATGCGGTACGAAAGAACCGTTTTTTTGCATTTCGACTACAACAAAATCGGTTGTTCGAAAACCAATATCCATTAACGCAAGAAAATTTCCCTGCTCCATTAAATGCGGATACGTATATTTCCCTTCATGATTTAGGAGAGCTGAAAAAATTGCTGATGCGCCCTGTGGAAACACCATCGCCAGATCAATATTCAGACGTTTTTCCTGGCCTTTAAATGGACCAGTATCCCATTGCATAATTGGCTGCATTCCCAGTATTGCCTGCCTAAATTCCTTTGCCTGTGACTGATAAAAGTCCAATGGCAACCCTGTGGAAACCTGTACATGTTCATCATCTGTAACCAACTGAACAGCTACATTTAATAATACCTGCGTATATACATGAGTAAATCTTTCCTGATCAAATATACGGGAAACGGAACGTGATTCCTTGGCCAAATCACCGACAAAGTAATCTTCTCCTTTGAAATGAACATGTATATTTTTTAAATTATTCGGTTCCTCCCCCATAACACTGGTAAGGTTTCGATGATATCCTTTCCCTACTAATGATGGAAACACAATTTGTTTTCCGGAAGATGACATAGCCTTTACATATCCATAACCCAAATCAACTGCGACATGCTCCATAATTTTCTCTCCTTTCCAATCCTTTATATTTAGCTAGATAGTGGATTCTTCCCATACTTCTCGATAAATAGATTACTGTGTGAAAAGGTGTGTAGCTTAGCCGTATTTATTAGGTTTATATGTTCGTGATCATTTCTCTCCCTAAATAAACCAGTAACAACAGTGCCGTGCAGCGATCTAACAGGTGGAACGTCTTTTGTCTAACGTTGAACCCGATTGCTTTTGGGACTGGATAGAAAAACTGCACTTGCCCGGTAAGCATGTCCCCTGCAATATGGGCCAACAAACCAACACCTGCTGATAACCATACCCACTCACTTGTAAGAGGGTACAATACTAAAACGATTAATACAGAAAATAATAGCGAATGTGTTATCGTCCGATGACCAAACATTTTATTGATCAAAAACGATAACGGGAACACGATTTTTCCAAACTTTGATTTATGCTCATCCAGATCTGGAATAATACCTGCTATGCCGCCTACCACTGCTGCCCGCCAGTCCCCACCTGTAACAACATAACCTGCAGCTATTCCAGATAATAGATGCGTCCTCCACTCCATGGTCATTCCCCACTCTATTTACTTATTAGACATAACAACTTCTCCAATTCCTAATTGTCCAACCCAGGTACAATTGAAACAGATATAAAAAGCAGGATCATTGGACATTTTCCCTAACAATAAGTATGTTTTGCTACCGCATTTCGGGCATGATGTAACTTGTGACATTTGAATCGTGTACGCTGATTTGAAGTGGTTCATGTTACCCCTCTTTCCGATTTATTTATCATATTTATCTGCTAAAAACCCTCGTATGGCCTTTTTCGTTTCAGCTTGGTAAACTTCTTCCACTTTGTCCTGCATATACCATAAGAAATTCTCTAATTCTATAAGACTAATCTGCATCTTGATTATCTCACCTCTCGGAAAAGCACTTATTTGGCTGGATGCTGTTATAACAATGCCTGCAACAACTGGGGCTATATTTTCGGTCCAGTCCAGCCTTGTGTTAGCTGATACTTTTAACACCATTGATTTAAAATGTCTTGTTTTCTACTTTGGCTCACTAACATTACACCCGTCTGAGTAGGAGCGCATAATTTAGAATGACAGCTGTATAGAGAAGAGTGAGAAAGGAAATCTCAGCATTATTCGTTATCATTCCTGTCATAACAACAATGACACCAATTTTAGGGTGTGGTTTTTTGACCACACATGTGTTGTTTTTTTGCCACACCCCCAAACTATAAATACCGGAAATGTCAAGGTGTGATTTGATACCACAGCTACCTTTTATAACACAGCTAACTCCCGCTGCATCAATATTCAAAGGTGTGGTTTTATATCACACCCTTTCATTTCGCTTTAATTGTAAATACGTTTTACGCCGATACAAGCGGCCAAACTCGTGTCCATTTTTCAACCATAGTTTCCAGGCTAGATACACTTTTTTGCGTTCTAATATATCAAATTCCATCACTAATCTGGCCAATGTCGCATTAATGCGGTTACGATCTCCTGCATAAATAATTTCCGGATTCATAAACAATGGACGCTGGGATACATTTCGTTTATGTGCTTTTATTTCCTGCGCATTCACAAACTCAAATAACATTCCTTTAGCAAGAAGCTGGGATATCGTCTTACTTGTGGCTGAACGCTCTCGATTTAAATAACGTGCTATTTCCGAAATACTCATAAATTCATTAGTTTCGCGATTAATAATGGCATTGGAATGAAATTGCACTAATGGCATAAGTGACAGCAACAATCCCAGCTCGCTATTGGTTAGATGCTTACTCTGGATGACGGTATCCAAATTCTCCTGTATTGCCTGACAAAATAGTGCTTTATTTTTCTGTTTTAATTTGTAAAGGCCGTATCCCTGTTGGTTAGCTTTTGTTTCCTGCTGGGTTACCTCACTTAAATCAACCGCTTTTTGCATGCTAGATGATCGTGCTTTACCTTCAGCCTCGCTGAGCGATTTTCTAAAATTTCCTGTCATGATCTTTTTTCCTTTCGGAATAAGCAACGCTCTGATTCAAACGTTGCCACATTCCCGTATGTCAGCTTCCCGTTGACTCGGCTTATATGAATTCGTGTATTTGTTTATTCGTTCAGCGAGTTTGCTGTTGCGTTTAATAATTTGGTTATTTGCAATAGCTGTATTTAAGGCTTTTTTTGTTCCAATAAACACCAATTTTTCTGTTGCACGTGTCATAGCAGTATATAATAAGTTTCTTTCCAACATCATATAATGACTTATCGTAGCAGGAATAAGCACAATCGGTGCCTCACCGCCCTGTGCTTTATGGATCGTAATAGCATAGCCCAGATTCAATTCTTTTGTCTCTGTTTTGGTATATGTGATTTCTTTACCAAAGTAGTCAATTTCCATAATGTCAATAACGTTTCCATCATCATCTGTTTTTTGCCTAAATCCGGTAATAACACCCGTATCGCCATTAAAAATTTGCTTCTCATAATTATTTTTCACCTGAATAACTTTATCCCCAAGACGGAAAAGGCTCTTACCTATTTTCCATTCTTGTTTCATTACGTCAGATGGATTAAGCTTTTCTCGAAGCATTTCATTTAAAATTTCTGTGCCAACCGGACCTTTTTTCATCGGACTGAGAACTAGAATATCTGATAGATCATAACCTAATTCTTGAAAACGACTCGCACTTCGTACAAGTAACGCAGCAATTTTCTTTGGATATTGCTGAACCAGAAAATAGAAATCGTCTTTTTCTTTATCAAAGACAATTGACTTGCCCTGATTAACGCGGTGAGCATTTTTGATAATTTGACTTTCTTGTGCTTGTCGAAATACCTCAGTCAGCTCTATTGTTGGCAGTCCGGCTTGAATCATATCACGCAAAACATTCCCCGGACTGACGGATGGTAATTGGTCAATGTCTCCCACAAATAACACTTTTGTTTGGTCATTAAGAGCCTGTATCAGATGACTGGCTACTTTAACATCCACCATAGACATCTCATCCACGATTAATAGGTTGCATGGCAATGGGTTATCCGGATGATACTCCGGCCATTCACCCTGCCGATAACCGATCAGCCTATGAATTGTTGACGCATCCTGTCCAGCCACTTGTGATAACTTTCTGCTTGCTCTACTTGTAGGTGCTGCAAGGCGTATGATATGCTTGGGATACATTTCCTTATAAATATCTATCATGGCCCGTACTACGGTTGTTTTCCCAGTACCGGGCCCACCTGTCAGTATAAGGAGCTGTTCATCAAATAATTGTTGAATAGCTTCCCGCTGTTTTTCGCCGAGAATCATTTTCTTTCTTCTTTGATACCAATCGATACATTTTTTCACAGTAGGCATGCCTTGCCCATTTCGAAAACGTCTCATTTTGGAGAGTTTTCGGCCTAATTGTTGCTCATGGTTATGCAGGAACTTTGGGAATATACAACCGCCCTCGTTGACAATCATTTTTTCTTCTGTACACATTAAGCTATCTTCCAGCTCATTCATGGTGACCATCTCAGATGACGTGACATTATGGTTCAATGCCTTTTTCGTTTCTTCCAGCAATTCCTGTTGAGATATATACGTATGTCCAGATTCAAAGCATTGTTTTTGCAGTACATACTGCAGACATGCTTCAATACGATAACTTGATATCGGCATAATTCCCATGCGTTTGGCGATCTCATCTGCTTTCAAAAAGCCAACCAAATTCAGCTCAATCAATTTATACGGGTTTCGTTTAATGGTTTCGATGGTATTCGAACCATATTCCTTATAGGCCCGTAAAGCCATATTGGCGGTTATACCATAGGTGAGCAATTCGGATACAACCTTCTGTACCCCGAAAGTATCCATCACACTATCCACAATCTTTTTGGCCCGCTTCTTCCCTATGCCTTTTATTTTTAAGAGACAGAATTCACGTTCTTTTGCTATAACGTCCAACGTCTGCTTACCAAACGTCTGAACAATCTCCCCAGCCTGCTTTTTTCCACATCCCTTTATAATCGGTGATGAAAGAAACGCAAGAATCTGTTCTTCGGTCTGTGGAATCGGACGTTGCCAACTCTCCACATCAAACTGCCTTCCGTACGTTGAGTGTGTTTCCCAAACACCCCAGACTTCCACTGTCTCTCCTTTTTCTACTCCATATATATTGCCCTTTATTTTCATTCGTTGTTCATTGGATTGCATCATGGCAATCAGAAAATCGTCATTTCTATATAGCACTTCGGTAATGGTGCCTTTTATTAGAATCATTCCAAAACCACTTCATGCTTCTGAATCCATCGTCGTAAACGATGAATAAAATCAGAAGAAGAATATTTGGCTGGGACGGCACCTTTGGCTTCTTGATATATGGCATAGAAAAGTGAAACAGGCATCGTAACAGTTTTTCTTTTATTTTTAACCCATGCCTTAATCCGTTCAATTATTGGATAAGACGATGGTTTCAAGTCGTTTATTTCTTGTTCCAAATCTGTATCCATGTCATCCATTGTACGTAACAGTTCTTTTTCTCTTTCCGTACCTACACATTCATTTGCTTCATGAAGAAGATTCTCTTCTTTCTTTTTGGACTCCTGATAACTTAGGATTTCATCAAACTGTAATTCTACTTCAGCTGACATAGCTACCTCTTTTAAAAAGGCACTGACTTCCTGCTCAGGAATATTCATACGACTTGGAATCCCTGATACTTTCGGAATCGAGACCATCATATGATATAAATGGCTCGGCAAATAATGAAAATTATTATCCAGTTCTAATAAGATATACCCTGGGAGTACACTGCTAATTTTCTTGGAGTCATTTCGGATATTTTTTAATTTCGATGTTATTGCTTTAATTTGCTCCCGGTACTCTTCTTTTATATTTATGGATTTGGAATCATGATGGTCTTGTATGTGTTCATATGCTACACGCAAATTACTTAAGCTGACTTGCAGTCGTTGAGAGTATAGATGATCCGATATGTCTGAGGATGTTAATTCATGGGGATGTAGTTGATCAGTTTTTGCACTCACTATCTCAGTATAAGTTTCCATTGCATAAATTGATTGAACACCTTGATATCCAGTTCGGGATAATAATTCCGTCATCATTTCCTTTACTTCTATTTCGGAACCAGTACGTACCTGAATTGCAAAATAAGACATTACACTCACCTCATTTCTTCGTTACCTCATCCAAATGTTTTTTGGGAGTTTCCGTTAGCTCTTTAACCAATACGCAGTTATCCCTTATACACTTAAAACTTAAAGCCCTAAATACTCATAAGAGTTCCATTGGCTGGCTTCCGAATAACCTGTTTTGGCGATTGACCAGGATGTACGTTTAGCTTCATCTTCTCTCTTCTTTGTTCTAATATTCGCGGAATAGATGTCTTCATGAAGAAATGTTTCATTTCTTCCATTGTTTGTTCACTTATATTGGGTTGAGTTATTTCTTTCAATTTTCTCCTCCCTTAACTAGATTTTAATTCTACTAGTGTTCCAAAAAAAATATAATCAATCGGAAATTTATAAACTTCTTGGATTTTTCTTTGCTGATTCGCCGTAAGATCACCAGGATATTTTTCCCACTTAACCAATGTACTGTGGGAAATCCCAAGCTTTTTGCACGCCTGTTCAATAGTCAATCCAGCATTAACCCTAGCTGCTTTTAATGTGATCTGTGGCATCTGCTGCATCTTGTTACCTCCTTTCTGTTTTCTACAATACTAGAATTTAATTCTATAGTAAATGCGACTTTAGAATTAAATTCTACTTTTATTGCTAAAACGTTTGAAACAGTAGAATTAAATGATAGAATAACATTAAACGGAGGGGGGGTGAACTTATATGAGTGAAATGGAGCGAATAATATCTGAAAACATTAAAACATTATTGAGGAAATACAATGTAACCCAAAGTGATCTTAGCAAAATTGCAGGTGTATCAGAATCGACGGTTGGTAAATGGATACTACAAAAGTCAACACCACGAATGGGTGCCGTACAAAAGATAGCGGATCATTTCAAATTGCCCAAGAGCTACATCTTAAATGAAAAACAGCCGGAAAACTTATATGAAATTAATAAGGAGTTTTCATATGTTCCAGTTTTAGGAACAATTGCTTGTGGTGATCCAATCTATGTAGAAGAAAACTTTGAAGAATACCGCACTGAACCAAAACAAAATTTACCAATTGGAAACCTTTATTACTTAAGAGCAAAAGGCGATTCAATGGAGCCAACCATTCCAAGTGGTTCGATTGTATTAATTCGAGAGCAAAACGATGTAGAATTAAATGAGATTGCAGCGGTTCTTGTAAATGGAGACACAGAAGCAACCTTAAAAAGAATTTCAAAACAAAATGGAACTGTTTTTCTAATGCCCGACAACCCAAAGCATCATCCAATTATTGTTGATGAATCAAATCCGGCTAAAATAATAGGAAAAGCAATTCGTTACACACAGGATTTATAAGCATTTGGCCAAATGTTTATGAAAGGGCGGTTAAACTAACTGCCCTTTTAATTTAAAACGAGGTGATAACAATGATAGCAATTTATTTAAGAGTGTCTACACTAGAACAAGTAAAAGATGGCTACTCTATAGATGCCCAACGCGAACGATTAGTAGCTTTTTGCACCGCTCAAGGTTGGAATGACTACAGATTTTATGTTGACCAAGGTGTATCAGCAAAAGACACCGAACGACCTGAATTAAAACAAATGTTCAAGGATATTAAAAAAGGTAAAATATCTATGATTCTTGTGTATCGATTAGACCGCTTTACTAGAAGGGTTATTGATCTCCATGAAATGCTAGAAGAAATGGAAAAATATAATTGTAAGTTTAAATCAGCAACGGAACCTTACGACACGACAACAGCGATGGGAAGAATGTTTATTACAATTGTTGCTGCACTTGCCCAATGGGAAAACGAAAACCTTTCCGAACGTATTAAAATGGCTTTAGAGGAAAAGGTCTCAGGTGGTGAACGTGTGGGGGGTGTACCATACGGATTTGATATGACAGAGGATAGAAAGCTAATTAAAAATGATAAGGCACCGATTGTACTAGATATGATTAATAAAATTAAGTCTGGTATGTCTGCGATGGCACTAGCTGATTTTTTAAATAAAACAAATAACGATAAACCAGTATGGAGAGCACAAACTGTATTACGAATCCTTAAAAACCCTGCTCTTTACGGTGCTACTAGATGGAATGATAAAGTCTACGAAAACACCCATGAAGGAATTATAAGCAAGGATGAATTTATGAAGTTGCAGCTCATATTGAACGATCGAACCCAACACCGTAGACGAGATGTTACGAACACGTATATATTTCAAGGTGTCATAGCTTGTCCTAGCTGTGGTCATCCCCTATCCGTTAATCGGTATATACGAAAACGGAAAGATGGATCTGAACATCAATTTGCTATGTATCGTTGCCAACCTTGTGAAAAAGAAAAGAAATTTACTAAAAGTATAAATGAACATAAAATAATTGATGCTCTTTATGACTACATGAGAAACGTAAATATAGATAACATCGAAACCATTGAAGATACCAGCGAGTCAATTTATACGGATCAACTCAATCAAATTGAAAAGAAAAGGGAAAAATATCAGAGGGCCTGGGCATCGGATTTAATATCAGACGACGAATTTAAAAAATTAATGGATGAAACCAAGGAAACGTTTGAGTACTTAAAAAAGAAAGTCAATGAATACGAATACCCTGTTGTTGTAGATAAGGAAGCATTGAAGCAGATTGTGTTTACATTCAACGATAATTTTAGACTGCTTACTCTTGATGAAAAAAGAGCGTTTGTCTCTACATTTATCCGTAAAATCGAGATTCAAGTTATACCGCAACCACCTAAAAGACCAGATAAATCCAAGCGTGGCCTCTATTCAATAGAGATTACAAACGTCGACTTTTATTGATTGTTATAGTTGTATTTACATAACGAGCCCAACAGGAAGTGGCAAAACAACGACATTATATACGCTACTGCAATCGATTCTTGAGGAAAATTCCTTTCAAACCATTACACTTGAGGACCCAGTTGAAAAGGACATTGACGATATCCTACAAGTACAAGTAAATGAAAAAGCGGGTATTACGTATCAAACAGGGCTAAAGGCTGCTCTTCGGCACGATCCTGATATTATTATGATTGGAGAAATCAGGGATCGATTCACAGCACAGTTTGCATTTGATGCTTCACTAACAGGTCACCTTGTACTGAGTACACTACATGCAGGAAATGCTCAAGGTACTATTCAGCGCTTATTGGAAATGGGAATAACCAATACTGACATGAAACAGTCATTAATTGCAGTAGCTGCACAGCAACTGATCCCGGTTAGTACCAATCACCAAACCACGAGGCGTGCTGCCATTCTGGAAATGTTGGATGGCACTACGCTTGAAAATGTTTTAGACAGTGGAGGTCTACAGTCGACGGACCACTTTCACACTTTTGATCACTTACGAAAGAAGGCTTTTGCACATGGATTTATTTCGGATAAAACGTTTTGGGCTTTCGGCAGCCAAACGTAAAGCACCTAGCAAAGAGCTGCAGTTACGTTTTTTACACCGCCTGGCCAGATTGCTAAAAAATGGTTATGCCTTAATCAGGGCCCTTGAAATTATTCAGTGGGATAAACAGTTGAAATTACTTGCCACTTCGGTTATTTCGTCACTTAAATCCGGTAGCCCATTTGACGAAGCGCTTGAATACGCCCGTTTCAGTCCCGTTGTCACATCCTATTTGTATTTAGTCCGTAATAACGGTGACATGGTAACAAACTTGGAGAAATGTATCACCATGTTTGAACAACGATTTGTCTACATGAAAAAGTTCCAAGAAACGGCACGGTATCCATTAATCTTACTTATTGTGTTTACTTTCCTGCTGTATTTTATCAAACAATCCATCCTGCCTACGTTTCTGGATTTTTTCCAGGGAGCTCCGGAAACTGTATCGACCTTCATGCTTGCGATAACATTAATTGATACGATTGGTTATTTTTTCATCGGTTTCTTGTTCATTTTGGGTTTAGGATTTGTCATATGGCATTTAAACAAATCAAAGATTGACATTGATAAACAAATAAGACTGTACACCCTAATCCCAATCTACCGACAATATAAGCAAATGCAAATCTCATTTTTATTCGCCATACACATCAGCTCCTTATTAAAGAGTGGCCTTTCTATAAGAGAAGTTTTGATTAATATGTCGAAACAGAAAAAACAACCCATTCTTGCCCACTATGCTTCCTTGCTTACTAATGAATTATCGCATGGAATTTATGTAACAAACTTGTTGGCAAACTTACCGCTCATTGATAAGCAGTTATCCATCATCTTTCAGAAGCATTCGGACGTACAAGCGTTGGAGAAAGATTTGACCGTTTATAGTGAACTACAGACCGAAGAAACGCATCGTAAAATCATGAAAACAATTACTTATATACAGCCCATCTTCTTTGTCATACTTGGTGGAATGATTGTTACCATTTATATTTCTCTCATGTGGCCAATGTTTCAGCTAATTAAAACCATTTAACAATAAAATTAAATTCTAATCAGTGGGGATTCAACACCCGGACTTATTATTGGGTTTGATTCATAGGATAAGACGAGCTTAGTCTACTCTTCCAATCCCCACTGATTGTGAGTGATTCGATTTACAGATGGTTGTCAGTTGTATGCAAAACAAAATATTACCTAGCTCATTTGTAGAACAGGTTATTTTTTGATTATGTCCAAATAAACGGTGTTTGCTGATACACAAAATAGTTCAGCCAATTGGAAAACAATAAATGCGAATGCGAACGCCATGTATTCAGTGGCCGTTCATTGACATCGTTATTCGGAAAATAGTTTTGCGGCATATCAACATCGATCCCTTTTTCCAAATCCCGTGCATATTCGTCAGCAAGCGTTGTGGCGTCATACTCTAAATGTCCCGTGATCATGATATGTTTCGCATCTTTTGACATGGCCATAAATGTTTCGTTAGCAAATGTTGTCGCCAGTAGATTCAGTTCCGGATGCTTAACAATCGCATTTGTCGGGACATCAGTATAGCGGGAGTGCGGTGCATTAAATACCTCATCAAAGCCGCGCAACAATCTGTTTTTCGAATCCATTAAACGGTGCTGGTAAATACCAGAAACCTTTTTCGGCAATGCAACCTTATCAATACCGTAATGATAATACAACGCAGCCTGTGCGCCCCAGCAAACATGAAGGGAGGATGTGACATTTTCTTTGGACCATTCCATAATATCGATTAATTCCTCCCAGTAATTCACGTCCTCGAACTGGAGATGCTCAATAGGTGCACCTGTAATAATCATCCCGTCAAAACGACGGTGCTTCACGTCCCCAAAAGTTTTATAAAAATTATCGAGATGATATTCACTTACTGTTTTTGCTTTGTGTGTGGCCATGCGCAAAAACGTGATGTTAATCTGTAACGGTGTGTTACCAAGCAGACGCAAAATTTGCAGCTCTGTTCTTTCTTTCTCAGGCATCAAATTAACAATCAGTATATTTAACGGACGAATATCCTGCGAAACAGCACGTCCCTCATCCATTACAAATATCTTCTCTTCTTTCAGCGCATCACGTGCTGGCAAATTCTTTGGTATATTAATTGGCAACTTATTTCTCCCCTCTCCAATTGAACCTAGCCATAAGTTCATATTAATACATTGTTACTGGCATTTTAACTTAACTATACACCTTTTCACACTTCACCGGTAAAAAAGTCGTGGATTCTATCCCATCTTTTAAAAGTTTAAAATAAATTGAAAAAAAAGAAGGACTTTAGCAAATCATGTCGAATATAAGCTTGTAAAGGAGGTGAATAATTTATCAGACACAGCTTCTAAAATCGGAACAGCTTCTCCTCGATACCATTAGTTCAAATCTTCGGATATTCCGTTTTCCCCTTTTGCTGACCATGCAACTGACCATCTTCGGGTACTTGGCACTCGCATTCACCACAAAAACATTCCTCAGCTAGTTAGAATTACCGCCTATGTATTACGATTTTACATCAGGAATGAATATAGGTGAAGTCCGAAAACTCTAAATTCCATCTATCATTCATGAACTTAAGGACAGTAGCCACTTAGCACTCCGTTGAACAAACTACCACAAAGCCATACGCAGGCTTATTAACTGAATTCACCTGCAAGATCTTATACTCTTTCCTTGAGAAACTTTTCCTTGTAAAAATTGAAAAAATTGGGAGTAATTGGATTGAATTCATGTTGTTCACAGGTCCAAACGGCAGCAGCAAAACGACGACGGTGTCTGCAGTGTTGCAGACTATCCCTAGCGAAGATTGAGACAATCATGCTCGATGAACGGTGGAAAGATTACTTCCGGAGAACTAAAGGCACATGAAAAGCCGAGATTGCGCAAAGTCGTGGAAACCATGTACAACAATCAAGCATCCTTAGCTGGATGACTACTGGCGTTTATGTTCCTCGTCCTACCGATGTTCCAGTTAATCAAAACTATTAACGATAAAAGGAGATGTATTTAATGTTTACCAATCAAAAAGCATTTACATTAATCGAAATGCTGATCGTGCTGATGATTATATCGGTATTGGTCATGCTGCTCATACCAAATCTTGGTGATAAAAGTAAAGAGGTGAATAGAAAAGGGTGTGATGCCCTTGTCACCGTTGTCCAAGCCCAGGCCGATGCATACTACATCGAGACAAACAATTACCCGGAAACAATCGGTGAATTGAAGAAAGAAGGTTATATTACGGATGACCAAACCAAGTGCCCTGATAACAAAACAAATCTAATCATTGACACTGATGGTAATGTCTCTCGCGACGGCGACGATGAACAATAAAAACGGATTCACATTGGTCGAGATGCTGTTTGTCCTTGCTGTATGGTCGGTGTTAATGCTACTAATAGTCCCCATACCCCTTCCCTTATTGAACGAGAAAACGGAAGAATATTTTCTGGAAACACTTGAGATGGATTTGCTATACACGCAAAGTATGTCTTATAACTCCAGGACGAATTATATGCTCATGTTTCCTGATGACCGTACTTATGTGATTAAGCAAGGTGGTTATTCTACTGTAGATAGACCCGTTGTGAAACGTAAATTGCCTGACGGATGGAAGATTCAGGATCGGTTAATGTCAGTGATTTCATTTAATCAAAAGGGAACCATTCTTAAACCTGGCACATTTGCCATTAAAACATCATCCAGCACATATAACATTGTTTGCCCATTAGGTAAAGGGCGGTGTTACATTGAAGAACAATAAAGGATTCACGTTAATCGAAACCATTGTTGCAACAAGTCTTGTCATGATGGTGATCGTATCACTCATTCCTGCTGTAAATATTTTATCGAAAGAAAGGATGAGTTTACAGCAAAAGCGAAGTATTAGCAATGAGTTGCACAGTGAGCTGCAATCCTATGTATGGACTGATCGTCACCCCAGACTTCCTGTCCATTTTGTGAAAGAAATAAAAGGGGTACGTGCTGTGTTTTCCTTTACTGCAGAAAGAGAGCTTTTGAAAGGATGTGTGACTTGGACTAATGCCCAAAAAAGAGAAGAAAAATTATGTTTATATGGATATCCGGCCAAATGAAAAAGGTTTTACATTTATCGAATCGCTACTAACAATCAGTATCCTTTTAATGACACTCCCTTTTATCGGGTATGTTGTAAAAGGAACGGATTTCGCGACCGACTATAAACCATTAGCAGTACAACAATTTTTTTACTTTTTAAGAGATGAAGTAATTAGGTCACCCGATGTAACAATTCAATCATCGAAATTATTGCTCCAGCAGCAGAACGGCACAACCGCTACCATAATAAAACATGGTGACAGGGTAATCCGAAAAGTTGATGGGAAAGGCTTCGAGATTTTTTTACAGGATCTACGGGGGGTTCGTTTCAATCGGGTTCCATATGGTGTGCGTGTGTCAATCATAACTACAGATGGGAATCAGTATGAAAAAGATATTATCATCTACCGCTGAACAAAAGGGGTTCATCCTCCCTTACGTCCTTTTCTTCATAGCCATTGCGTTCATTGCCATCACGTTCAACGTTAACCTGTATCGTGATGAGGTCCAAATCACCAAGAACCAAACAGAACAGTTAAAAATCGAAACATTGCTGCAAATGGGACGGACACGTTTTAAAGACGAAGTTGCAAGTGATACTGAGATACCCAATCCAGTCGTTTATCACTTCCCGGTTGGAAACGTTAAAATCCGTTATGCTGAACCGCACGAACAAAAATATCACCTTTATATTTCCATCCAAACAGATACGTTCGCTACATTAAGCATAAC
Organism: Lentibacillus cibarius; assembly: GCF_005887555.1. Taxonomy (NCBI): domain Bacteria; kingdom Bacillati; phylum Bacillota; class Bacilli; order Caryophanales; family Bacillaceae; genus Lentibacillus; species Lentibacillus cibarius. Next base: position 329,770 of record NZ_VCIA01000001.1, read on the forward strand.
TAACCAACTGCGGATATTAAATGAATAAATGTCTCCCAATGTGTCAAACTAAGGATGCCTCTAAGAAGATGTGTACAATTTTCAACAAATGTTCCACCGCCACCACTTCTCTGGTGTTTTCTACTATAATGAAAGTAACAATCTTAGTGAGGTGATTTCGGTGGAACAAACGTTGAAAGTTACGAATGTAATGAGCGATCCGACTAGATACAACATTTATCAATACATGATTAAACACCACCGCAATGTTAGTGCGGCTGAAATAGCAAAAGCCTTTGAAATTCACACAAATGTGGCCAGGTTGCACTTATCTAAACTTGAGGATGTCCACATGGTTGAATCCTATTCTGAAAAAACCGGGAAAGGCGGACGTCCAAGCAGACGCTATCACATATCGGATGAAGTAATTGAACTTAACTTCCCATATCGAGATTATAAATTGCTTTCGTCCATAGCGATAGAATCATTTGCTGAACTTGGGGAAGCCGGACAGCAGGCATTGTATAACACAGGTAAAAAATATGGTACAAATATAATTAACAGAGATCAACAGGGGCACACATCCATTGAGCTTACTACAGAACAAAAGCTGTATATTTTGGAAGATGCTGGCGATATGCTTGGTATGTATCCCGAATTTCATTATAACGAGGCACAAAATATGATTACGTTCACCATTAAGAACTGCCCGTTTAAGGAAATTGCCCTTAATAATCAGGCAACGATTTGTCATATGCATCATGCCTTTTTGAAAGGAATGCTTGAAGCATTATTTGAAGATATTCAACTCTTGGAGACAGAAAACATGTTTGAGGGCTGTGAAAATTGCTCATATCTGGCAAAACTTGCAACTGTTTAACTAGATTCATTTACATTATTCCATTCGTCGTTTATAATAGCCTTGATAAGGTTACCTAAAGGAGGAGGAAAACATGGATCGAATGTTTCGCGTCCTTGCCTTTTGGACAGGTATTTTCACCGTCATGTTTTATGTAGGAGACATGCATAAGACGGCCGTATTATTCCTTGTTCAAACGGCATTTTTCCTGACAGTAAGCTATCTGAAATTATCTGAGCGCATGTATATGTATTTATTCGGAGCTTATTGTACATTATTTTTTGTTGGATTCACTTGGTATTCAGAATTTATATTAGTGCCAGGATTCGAATAATATTCCTGGTCAATCGCAACAAAAAACCCTGTCTACATACAATTGGGACACAGGGTTTTTTATTTTCTTAGTTTTCATTATTGACAAATTATTAAATTGTGTTTATACTATAAAAGTAGCTTAACTTTTATCCCTAACCAACAAAAGAGCAGAGCACATCCCCCCAAAAATGCCGGCCATAATAATGGCCGGCATTTTTCTGTTTACCTTCATTTTCGTGCTATTAAAAGACAACGAAATACAGATTAAAGTGTAAAGAAAGGATTCTGCCGCTTTTCGTTGCCGATTGTTGTTTCTGGGCCGTGACCGGGATAAACAGTGTAAACGTCAGGTAGCTGATACAGTGACTCACGTATACTCCGTTCTAGCTGTTTTATGTCACCACCGGGTAAATCTGTACGTCCAATGCCCCCATTAAATAATACATCCCCACTGACGATAAAAGATGCATTATGAAACAGAAAGCTTACACTTCCTGGTGAATGACCAGGTGTATGAATCACTTCAAAAGAAAACGTTCCTATCTGAAGGTTTCCCGGGACAAGTGAATATTCTGCTGTTGCTGTAGTGATTTCTGTTCTCATAAACGTCAACGAACCATTTAAGACCGGGTCCTCCAGCCATGATTGTTCACTGGCATGCAGATAAACATCGCTTCCGAAATAAGATCTCAATTGACTTACAGCACCGATATGATCAAAATGTGCATGCGTCAGTAGGATGGCTTCAGGTGTTACGCCTACATCATTCAAATAATTGACTATAGTTTCAAAATCCCCACCCGGATCAATAATAAGTGCCTCCGCCTTGTCGCTTACAATGTAGCAATTCGTGCTCAACGGCCCTGCAGGAATACATTTAATTTGCATCGTTACGTCTCCTTTAAAATTGATCAATAAATTGAAATGGATTTATCTCGACAAAACTTATTTTATACTATAAAATAAGTATAGAAAATAGTTAAGTACATAATAATACAGATAACTTTCTAATGCGTTTTACTTATAAGGGAGGGTGTGTAACAAATGGTATTAGGCATTATCTTTTTGCTTGTTGCTTTATTAGCAGTTGTATCTGTCATTCGGCAAATACGGATTAAAAATTTATTTGCCCTAGCTTTTTCAGCATTGGCTGTATTAGTCTTTGGATTTTTCTCCATTGCAACGATTATAACAGAATTAGGTATTATATAAAAAACGAACTATTCCAGTTCGTTTTTTTCATTCGCATACGAATCATAAGCCCCCCGTTGGTTGAAATATGTTTATCAGTAATGAAATCACCATTTCTGGGTGCGATTCATGCTATAGTTGCCCTGCATAAAAAGTGACACACTTTCCTCAGGGCTGCTTCAGCCTCCTCGGCAATTAAGAAATTAAGATTAACTTCACTAAGTTTAAAATTCAATCTTTTCTTTTTTGTTTCACTAAAAAGGCGGCACCAATGATACCGGCGTCATTCCCTAACTGTGCTTGTTTTATTTCACACGCATTGCTAATTCTCCCAAGTGCATATTGCTGAAAAGAAACATTAATCTGACGGATAAATGTTTCTCCAGCCTGAGCCACACCACCGCCAATAAGGATTTTTGCAGGGTTAACAACTAGGGCGGTATTAGCAAGACATAGTCCAAGAACAGAAGCAGTATGTCTGATTATCTCACTGCAGAGCTCGTCACCTTCTTCGCTAAGCTCGAAAATATCTTTCGCGGTAACCTGCTGATATTTTCGGTAATGTAATGTCAGTGGGGTTTCGTCATTTGAATCCATCTTTTCCATTGCTTGACGAACTATTCCAGTAGCAGATGCGATTGTTTCAAGACACCCTCGGCGACCACAGTTACACGGATGACCTTCAGGCTCCACCGTCATATGCCCGATTTCCCCGGCAGTTCCATTCGTACCACTTAAAATGCTACCATTGGATATGACTCCGCCGCCAACACCTGTACCAAGCGTGACAGCTATCAGATTTTTCGCTTGATTACCGGCACCTTTCCAGTTCTCACCAAGCACTGCAAGATTGGCATCATTTTCTGCAAATACCGGTAACCCGGATAATTCCTCTAATTGTTTGACCAATGGGACATTCCTCCAGTTAATATTGACAGTCTGGTAAACGTAGCCCGATTCACTGTCAATAAAACCTGGAACACCAACACCAATTCCCAAAATATTCTTTTTTGATATATTCAACTCAACGATTTTTTTATAGATCGATTCCCATACATCAGAAAGAATAGCGTTACTCTCATCATTGGTCAATATAGACCATTTATTCAATATATTCCCATTTTGATCGACCATTCCCAATTTAATGGAAGTCCCACCAATATCAACGGCAATCAAGAGATTAGCCATCATCCGTTCAACCCCTTTTCATCACGAAGGCGTGATGCCTCTTCCCGTAGAAGTAGCAAGGCCATTTGATATTCTTTCGTATCAATACACTGTGACTGGTACAATTCTTTTATCTCATCTTCCATCAATTCCAAATCTGCCAACCTGTCACCTACATAGATCACTGTTCCAAATCGTTTCAATAACTGTCGTACATCATAAATCGTTTTCATTTAAATCACCGTACTTATTATACCAAAGGAAAGACAGATAGGGAATGGTTTAGAAACCTCGGTATTTGTCCCGGATTATCATTTATACCATCTAACTATGATTTAGAATCAGTTTATCATCTTTTGAAAAATAAAAGCCCCCCACTTCAGACTGATAAGTGGAGGGTAAAATAAAATGCAGGATAAAATTGTAAAGGTCTCAGCGATCCGGGTCTTGTGGGTTCAAAAACACAGGTCTGCGGTTTTTAAGCGGAACTGGTGAACGGATAAACATGCCCCGGAATGCCCGGTAGGAAAATGGAATCAACGGCCAAAAATAAGCAGTCTGAAATGCTGACATGCGTATGAGATAAAGTAACCAGAATGTAATACCAACCACATAGCCTATTGCACCGAAAATTCCGGTAACTGCCAGGAGAAAAAGCCGAACAAGCCTATTTGCCAAACTCAATTCGTAACTTGGTGTTGCATATGTTCCAATCGCGGCAATAGCCAAATAAAGAATAACCTCATTGGAAAACAGACCAACTTCGACTGCGACTTGTCCGATCATAATGGCCGCGACAAGTCCGAGTGCTGTGGCTAGTGATGACGGTATATGTACCGCTGCCATCCTAAGCATATCAATTCCCAGTTCGGCCAAGAAAAACTGCAGTAAAAGCGGTAGCGCCCCTTCTTCATTCGGACCTATAAAAGAAATATTTGCTGGAAGAAAGTCCGGGTTAGTGGATAACAAATAATACAGCGGCAAAAGAAGAATAGATGCAAACACTGCGATATAGCGTACAAATCGTAAATAAGCTCCAATAACCGGCTTTTGCCGGTATTCTTCTGCATGCTGTAAATGGTGCCAAAAGGTTGCCGGGGTAATCATTACACTTGGCGAACCATCAATAATAACGAGTACATGCCCTTCATATAAATGAGAGGCTGCAGTATCTGGTCTTTCCGTGTAACGTACTGTGGGATATGGGTTCCAATGCCGGCCGCTTATAAATTCCTCTACAGTTTTTTCAGCCATGGGCAATCCATCTGTATCGATGTCTTGTAATACACCTTTTAGATCCTCTACCCGATCCTGGTCAGCAATATCTTCCAAATAACAGACAGCAACATCCGTCATAGAACGACGGCCTATTTGTAAATATTCCATCCGAAGCGAACGGTCTCGCACTCTTCTTCTTGTCAGAGCAGTGTTGAACACAATTGTTTCGACGAAGCCGTCTCTCGGCCCACGGGTAACTCGTTCCAAATCCGGCTCATCCGGTGATCTGACCGGATATGTCCGGGCATCAATCATAATGACTTCATCGATACCTTCAACAACAAGTGCAGCAGGTCCACCAAGAACCAAGTCCGAAGCCTGGTTTAAATCTTTTACATGATCGACTTCGATATACGGAATATAGGTTTTAAACAACTTTTCCAGTGGATCCGGTTCAAGCTGCTCCGGCTCAAGATCTGCCAGTAATTTCATAATATAATGCAGAATTTCATCTTTGGCAAATCCATCAATTAAGAAAAGTGCCATATTTCTACCGGCATATTCCAAATCCAAATGGATAACGTCAAAACTCTTTTCAACAGCCAGCCTTTCCTTCATATAGGAAACATTTTTCGCATATGAAGAAAATACCGGTTGTTTTTCTTTTTCCATCCTATCACCTGCCATGATTTAAATGTGTTTATGGCAATTTTGTTGGCTTTTTTACTCTTTTCATGGACTGTCCTAGTTTATACAGGCGTATTATTTCTATACATAAATATATAACGGGTATCATACAAATTTCGTTAAGTATACTCGCCATGTTTTAACCACAACTAAACCTTTAAGCTGTCCCTAAAGGATGATCATGATGAAAAAACGATTATTGATGTTGGCAATTGTTCCCGTACTTTGTATAGGAATCTTCATTTATATATGGCAAACATCCACTAGCCCGGCCATTACTTATTTCGAGGAAGATAAGGAAACAAACTACCATAAGACAAGCACCTATCTTAAACTGCTTTCTGAAGAGTCGAGGGACTCTTATGAAGTTGGGTGGAATAGTCAATCAGTTAGCGAACGTGAATTATATTTACGGCAAGATGTCTCATTACTGTTTCATAACGGAAGATTGCGGGGGGTAAAATCAAAATGGAAAGAAAATGCCAGCACTATCAAGCTAAAAGAAAAAGTCACCGGCGAAGACAGCAACTATTATCAGGCAATAACCTATCATCATGGAGAAGTCCATTATCCTGATGACCGGATTACATCCATTCAGCAAATGTCATATGATCAGTTATACGTCATTGATTCACCAAACACAGCACTGCGATCATTCAAAAAAGCGGAATCAGATTTTGAATATGAATGGAAACGTCTGTTAAGGCATACCACCCAGCAGCAATTGGCCTATTCGTGGAACCAGCTAATGGAACATTTTCAGGTTGACAAATCATCATACAGGGCGGTCCCACTAACAGCTCTTAAGCGATTTAATCAAGAAGCGCTCCCGTCGTTCACACCGGCCCAAACGAACCAAATTATTGGGCAACTGTGGGAAGGACTTTATAAAAATTATATTATCCCTCTTGTTACGTCAAAATCTAAATCCGAAACGTTGACAAGCTACACACCAGTTATTTTATTTGATAAACAAAAGACTCATTTAATGGTCCTATATGAAATAAATGGCGAGAAAAAACGACTAATTCAAAAATATCCTGCTTTTTAAGTGAAGGCTGCATAACCGGGGTTATGCAGCCTGTTAATTGCAGACGTTTATTCAACTGTTTCTCCTGTTATTTGTTCATACATCCGCCGAATTTCCTGTTCGTCAGGTGTAAGTTGATATGCAGTCCGAATATGCCTGGCTGCCTCTTTCTCATTACCTTTTTCAGCATACAATATGGCCAAATTATAGTGTGCTTCTGTAAATTGCTTATTCAGTTCAGCCGAAAGCTCGAGATCGTCAATCGCGGGATTGATTTTTCCCAATTGAATGTATGCATAGGAGCGCTGGAATAGTAATTGGCTTTCTAAATCACTGTCTAGATCATCATCTTTTGTAAGCTCAGTTGTGGCTGCATCAATGACCGCTTCATATTTTCCATCATCATTTAACAGCTGTGCATTCATAAGCTGATACGCTGGACTTGTTATATTGTGGTTAACCCCATAGGAAACGAGTCCGGCTGTAAATAGTACATAAAGAATAAGTGCAAGAATTTGCATAAGAGCTGTTCGTTTCCCGGGCAAATGTACGACAGCCGAAGCAATAAAACCGGCTAATAAACCACCCATATGCGCACCATTGTCAATTTGTGGAGCCATAAGCCCAAATAAAATATTGATGCCGATAATTACCAGTAGATTCATTCCTATCGTCTGAAAAAAGATTTTCTTATGAATCACACCGAAAAACAACAAGGAGCCGAATAGTCCGAACAATGCCCCGGACGCACCTGCTGATATATTTTCCGTGAACGCAAAGCTTGCCAATCCACCACCAATTCCCGCCAAAAAATAAATTAGGATGAATCGGGCGGTTCCGAACAGTCGCTCAACTATCGCTCCCAAATAATAAACCGCCAGCATATTCATGGCCAAATGCAAAACACCGATATGCAAGAACATCGAGCTAACGATCCGCCACCATTGACCATTTTCGATGATAGCCGGATTGTACTTTGCCCCGAATCGAATTAATGTTTCGGTCGATGTACTGCCTCCACTGATAGAAAGCAGTGCAAATACGAGCAAATTGACAGCCAACAAAATATACGTGAACATTGGTCTGCCATTTGTAAACAGATTTTCCATCTCCTGTTGCTTTCTGTTCTTGTCTTCAGCCAATCGTTTTAAGTAATAGTCAATACCCTCGCTCATTTCCTCCTCAGAAATCGATGCCGGTATATCTTGCAGTTTTATTTCAATTGCAGACTGCAACCGTTGTAATTCGTCATTCCTTTCCTGGTCAGACAAATAGTATACATACATTTTTATTTGGTGTTTATCTTGCAGTTGCATTGGTTTTTTTAATATTTCCCAATCATCTACGGGGGCATATGTCGCGATATAAACATTATGTATGTCAATTTGCTTTCCACGTAACAAACGCTTTATAGATTTTGTTTTTTGAAAAACTTGTGCTATATCGTTTTTCATATGATTTTTCCAATCAAAGCCACCATGATAAAGACGGACAACTTTGGAGACTTTACCGGACTTCCGTGTTAACCAAATTTCATTGTCACTGAAGTCAAGCACCTCAAAGTCTGCTGCACCAGTCAATTGGTATGCCAGATCGTACATTCGATATTTTTCTTCCAGTTCCATATTCCTTTCCTCCTCAGAGCAATCATATCAGATTTAGCCCTGTTTTTCTTTCCGGACAAATGAGCTATCCATTTAAAAAGAAGCTGTACCATGACAGCTTCTTATGAATGCGTTATTTACTTGATTGACCACCGAAGAGGCTAGGCAATATTTTTTGGCGGATTGCCGGTAAATTCATCGAAATAATAACTGCCAACCGACGCAGGAAACTGATTGCTAAAAGTGTATTCATAATGCGATACCGCCATCTAAAAATAACCGCTACAGCTGTGATTATTAATGTAACAATTGAAATGATTCTCATCCATGACACCCTTTTCTTAATGATAATGGTGTTTTAGTTATTCGCCAATTGGATAAGATTATGCATCAGGAGCCAATATAACGGTCATACCAACTCCGCGCCTGTACAGGGTCCTCCGTTCCTTGAACAAGAACCCGCCCATCTTTGAATAGCACCAAATCAAATCCTTCTGTGAAAGTAGCTTTTAGTAAAAATGGGGTACGTTGTACGGAAGCCGTAGTGGCAAGACTTTTCTCCCAGTGTTCAAGGTCTATGGCGGACTTACGGTGAATCTGAACGGTATCACGCCCACATAAAACAGTTTCTTCAGCCTTTGCCGATTTTTTCAATGATGGATAATCGCGTTTTTTGCACACCGGACAGCCCTGATCAGATGTTGATAACTTCATATCATACTGGTAGTTTGACCAAATATCAAACGTTCTTAGTGAATTCCGAAGCGCCTCCTGATTACCAGTTAAAAACTTTAGTGTTTCTGTCACCTGATGGGAAGCAACGATATCAACCGCTGTCGAAATAACACCTACCATGTCACATGTTTGTCCACCGCCTGCACCTTCATCTACAATACATCGCAGGCACGGGGTTACATTAGGAATAAAGAAAGCTGTCATTCCTCGCGAACTAACCACCCCACCATAGGAAAACGGAATTTCCTTTTGAAAACAAGCATCATTTAATAAAAAGCGTGTTGAAAAATTATCTGTACCATCAAGAACGACATCCATACCTTCCAACAAACCGTCTACATTTTCAAGTGACATATTGCCAACGATAGCTTCTATTGATACCTGACTATTTATTTTTTCCAATTTTCTTTTTGCTGCAATAGCTTTTGGCACAACTTCTATGACATCGTCCTCATCAAACAGCATTTGTCGCTGCAAGTTACTCCATTCCACATAATCGCGATCAATCAAGCGTACCTTGCCGATACCTGCGCGGACCAGCTGATTGCCAATAACCGTACCAAGGGCACCAGCCCCAACAATAAGCACAGAACTCTCCGCTAATTTTTGTTGCCCTTTTTCCTGAATCGGCTTAAACAGCATTTGTCGTGAATACCGTGTTAAATCCACCTCAATTACCTCCCTAAAAAAGTATGCCGTTTTCAGTTATTATGCTTTCGACGGGGATATCAAACGAATCAGATGGAAAGTGTTCAACAATTTGTTTTGTTGAAGCCAGCGACAGTTTTCTATTTGAAAAGTCGGTCAGAAAACGATCATAGTAGCCACCACCGAAACCAATCCGAAAACCACTATTATCAAATAGAAGACCTGGTACAACTAGTAAATCGATCATTTCCTTGTCCACCCTTTCCGTAGCATCGGGATTTGGCTCCAAAAGATCATGAAAAACCGTCTCGAGCTGCTCGTATGTATCCAAAACATAAAAATCAAGTTTTCGTTCTTTGGGCAAACATTTGGGTACACAGACCGTTTTTCCTTCCTGCCAAGCTGTTTCGATAATCGGTTTTGTATCCCATTCAAAACCTTTGGATACGGTTATGCCGATAACCTCTGCATTTTTCCATGCATCCGTTGTAACAAGATTATCTTTAAGTTTTTGTTCAATTTTCCGTCGTTCCGAGTCCGGTATATTTTTCAGTAGCGTAATCGCTTTTTTTCGTAAGTTTTTCTTATCCAGCTTAAACACCCCTTACTGACATGTATGCATGTTACTAAAATAATAAAGCTCTTGCCGTAATATGGCAAGAGCTGATTAGACCGCACTACTTCGTTTCACGGTGAAGCGTATGTTTCTTCAGACGCGGGCTATATTTCATTAGCTCCAAACGCTCTGGGTTCTTACGCTTATTTTTTGTCGAGATATAGTTACGGTCGCCTGTTTCAGTACAAGCAAGTGTAATATTTACGCGCATTTTATTTCCCTCCAAACAATAAATCTTTCTTAGCAAAGACGTTTATTATTACGTTTCAGACTTATTCATAATAGCAGACATCCGTAAAATATTCAAGAATCGACTGTTAAATTTTGATCATTTCTCTTTTTGATCATGTATGTTATAACTATAATGATGAGTGAATGGAGGGGTGAAACATGCTTATAGCGATAATTTCTGTTATCGTCATTGCAGCAGTGCTTTTGATATTGTCATTTTTTATGAACGATAAATTTGACGAGCTGGAAAGTGAAATGGAACAACTTTCTATTTCCACCATGCAGGATAACTACCAGATGAAGAAAAAAATAAAAATACTTGAAGAAGAACTGCTGACCGATGATGTTTCCGATGAAGCATTACATAATAACTGAAATGACACTTATAAAGAAAGACAGGGGAAGATGATGAAACAGCCAATCCGATTTTTTGCACTTGGTTTATTAACAGCGGGAATCATTTGCCTTGTAGCGTTTTACTTGTTTGATGCTAATCAGGAAAGTCCAGAGCTATCGACAAAAGAAATGGTCAAAAAAGTTGAATCAGAAGGGTACCATGTATTGACGGAATCTGAATATATTTCGGTTTCTGTACAATCTGATGAAGCAGACACAGAAAGTAATGACAATAATAATGAACAAAAAAGTCGTTCAGATGATACCACTGAAAACAACTCGGAAACTTATACATTGACGGTTGAATCCGGCATGACTCCATCAAACATCAGTGAAACACTGGCACAAAATAATATTATTGATGATGCAGATGAGTTCACTCAATACATGGAGAATGAAGGATACAGTAAACTTGTTCAGCTCGGAGAATTCAAATTAACAAGTGCAATGAGCCGACATGATATTGCAGAAGTCATTACAAACTAAGCTGTATTGCGCTTGCAATACAGCTTTTTGTTCGTTACAGGATTCACCAAAATACTTCGCTAATGATGTACCGTGTTATAAAGTATTTATTACTCTTCTTCTTTTCCTTTTTCCAATTCAAAGTACGCATCAAGAATACCCTTGCCAATTTCATGATTAATCGGATGCCTATTACCGGTTCCCGCTTTCGGAACAATAAGTGCAAACGCTACTTCCGGTTCATCATAAGGGGCATAACCGATAAGTGCCAAATTTTCTGCGTCATGCACTTTTTCCCCATCATCATATACGTCGGCTTCAGCTGTCCCCGTCTTACCAGCCACTTTGTATGATTTGTTGGCAAAATGGCGTGTGGCAGTACCACCAGATTCCTGGAATACCTGGCGAAAACCTTCCTGAACTCGTTGAATATAATCCTCGCTCATATCTACCCTGTTGATAACTTCAGTATTGTTGGTTTGATATATCGGGCCAAGCTCTTCACTATGTGAAATCGGGTTGTGTATCGATTTCAAAAAGTGTGGGCGCAACCGATATCCATCATTGGCAATCGTTGACACGTATTGTGCCAACTGCATCGTCGTATACGTGTCATACTGCCCGATAGCAAGGTCGAGTAAGTTTCCGGCACGCGGATCACTGCCCTCATAACCGGTCGACTCCAGCGGGAAATCAATCCCTGTTGAAACACCAAGGCCGAACTGACTGAAATAATTACGCATTTCGGCAAATGCGTCCGGGTCAAAGTCAATTGACTTACCCGGCTGATAGTTGAACTCTCCACCCATACGCATAGCAATATAAAACATATATACGTTAGAAGAGCGTCGCAATGCATCCAAATCATTAACCTTGCCTAAATCACGATAAGACTTTTTAATCGGTGTTCCTTTTATATCGATTGGTGCATCGTAAAAATAATCCCCGGGGTCAATCACACCTGATTCATACCCGGCCAGCACTGTGGCCCCTTTTACGGCCGACCCCGGACTATAGGCACTAGTAATTGTTCGCAACCCGGCATTTTTAAATTTATTTTTGTCCGAATTATAGTATTGCCCACCGGCAGCCAGTATTTCTCCCGTTTTAGGGTTCATCATCACAGCCAGCGCCGTATCCATATATCGATTCTCGTATGGCTGATTTTGAATAGCCGTCTTTAATTCCCTGCGCAAAACCTTATTTACTTTTTCCTGCAGCTCCATGTCAATCGTTAGTACAAGGTCTTTTCCACGCTGCCCTTCAAAAGCCACATCTGAATCAACAATCGTGCCATTTTTATCTGTTGTGTATTTTATTTTTTCTTTTCGGCCTCGTAAAACACTTTCATACTGCTCTTCAAGCCCGCTACGGCCGACACGATCATTCCTACTATAGCCCCTCGTCAGATAATAATCTTCTTTTTCAGCCAATATACCTTCTGATTCTGATGTTATTCGCCCTGCAAATTGGCGGAATGTATCGTTATATGGGTACGCACGCTCCCAATCAGTAGTTGCGTTAACACCAGGCAATTCATCCAAATGCTCAGCCACACGCGCAAACTCTTCAGACGTTACTTCCGGTCCCTTAATGATTGTTTGCGGAGTAAGAGCCATCGCTTTGTCCAGTTCCTTTTTGATAGCCATTATTTCAAGCTGCTGGTCGGTAAAGTTAGCAAATTTAACTTCCTCATCTTCAATCCTTTCCAGCATGGTACTATACTGTTCACCATTATCCATGTTATCAATTTCCGCATCAGTGAGCCTACTTTTTGCTGTTTTCGTATTCTCGAGGTACCAATATTCCTTTCGATTTCGTAATGTGAGTCCATACTGGCCATCATCTCCTGGATCTATTGAAATATAAGCAGCCAGTTTTTCCGCAACATCTAATCTGTCTTGTGCCTGTGTCCCTTTATCTGGTGTATAGGTTATGGCATACTCGGCATTATTCCCAACGATTAAATTTCCATTGCGGTCATACATTTTACCGCGTGGAACAGGAATTTCCGAATAATCATTTGATGTACGATCAATTTCCGCTTGAAACGTTTCCCCATTTAAAATCTGGACGACACCAAGTTGTAACACTAGCAGTGAAAACAATAAAAAAACGGCAAAAAATAGTATATTTAAACGAAAGGGCACTTGCGCCTTCTTTTTTTTCTTTTTATTAGCCATATCCGTCTCCCTCGCCCTGGAAAATGTATATGCCCATTATATCACTTTTACTGCTTGTTTCTAACAAGTATCACCGATTTTTTTCATCAGTCACAGGCTCTTTTGTTATGGATTCTTTTTTTCCGCTCGCGCCAAGATAAATATCTTTAACAAACAGATAAATCACGATATGACCTAGTCCGAAGAAAGCGAGCAAATACGGGATGATCACCTCTGCGGAAAATAACGTTATTGCAATCACAAACACCACAATTGCTGTGACCCGTCCAATATTGGCAAATACTTCACGAACAACGATATACTCAACCCGAAGTTCTTTTGCTTTCCACGCCTTTCCAATCACATCAAAGGTCATTGAAAAATATGGAACGTTAACGATCGGATAAGCAAGCCCAATAAGCCCCGCATAAATCATAAGTTTGGTATAACTGACATCAAATAAAATAATATAAATGGAAAAATACAGGATGAGTGCACCTGTAAGAATAAACTTTTTCCGCATAGAGGATTTTATCCATCTGGTTACGATAAAATAAAGCACAAATGATAAACCCGACAGGAGCAGGTTAAACATACCAAGCGAAAATTCACTGCCGGTTGCAACAAACACCCATATGGTAATGACAAAAAGAAAAATCCCTTCCCGAAGACCTTGTGCAATGTGAGCATTCAGGATTTTTCGCCAGTTCTTATTATGATTCCACTCTCCCAAGACACGCCTGAAATGAAACCGTCCTTCTGCCTGACGACGTTTCAAGAAAAAGCTGCAGACAACAGCAGCAATAAACAGACAAAAAGAGACAGTGAAAATAACTGTATATCCAATCGTCTCTTCCATTTTCGCGATTATTGTACCCGCAAGTATAGGACCAATCATACCGGCGAAAGACTGTAGAACTCCTAGAAATCCATTAAAAAAGTCTCTCGACTCGGGTTCGGTAATTTCAAATGTAAGCACATTGAATGCCAGCCAATAAAATCCAAATCCAATTCCCAATACACTGCCAAGCAAAAAATTATATGTTGCTGCGTTCTCAGCAATAAACAAGACACTCAAAAAGAACAGAGATAAACATATTACCCCTAAACGAAGTACGATAACACGGTCAACTTTTTTGGCAATCTTCCCAGCTAAAATGAATGTGATTGGTTGGAAAAGATAAATGCCTAAGTTATAAAAAGCGATAGTGCTGTAATCTCCCGCTTGACGCCATAAATACACATTAACAAAGGTATTGGAAAGAAAAATACTTAGCGAGTACAGGCCACCTATAACTAGCAGCAAAATAAGATCCCGATTAATATCCATTTTTCCCGTGAAAGCTTGTAAAGTCTTGTGCATAATCCACTGCTCCTTTTTTGTTCAGTTATAGTTTGAACAAATGAAAGCATGGTTATGTAATGACGGATATTTTAGAAAACGGCGTTAATCGAATGCTGTTATTTAATTGAACATAAAAAAACACGGGCACTTAGCCCGTGTTTTTTAGAGAGTGTATTTACTTTGCTTCGTTATAATTTTTAGCAACCTCATCCCAGTTAACTACATTCCAAAATGCTGAAACGTACTCAGGACGGCGATTTTGATATTTGAGATAGTATGCATGCTCCCAAACATCAAGGCCTAGAATTGGTGTTTTACCATCCATGATTGGATTATCCTGATTTGGTGTGCTTGTGATTTCAAGTTCACCATTGTTGACAACAAGCCATGCCCAACCGGAACCAAAACGTCCTTTAGCAGCTGTCTCAAATGCTTCCTTGAATTTATCAAAGCTTCCAAACTTTTCATTAATCTTATCAGCTAATTCACCAGTTGGTTCACCGCCGCCGTTTGGTGACATGACTTTCCAGAACAGGCTATGATTGGCATGTCCTCCACCATTGTTACGGACAGCCGTTCGGATATCTTCCGGTACAGCATCAAGATTACTGATTAAGTCTTCAAGTGACTTGTTCTGAAGATCAGCATTGCCCTCCAGCGCAGCATTCAGCTTCGTTACGTAAGTATTATGATGCTTTGTGTGGTGAATATTCATAGTTTCTTTGTCAATAGTAGGTTCTAAAGCATCGTATGCATATGGCAGTTCAGGTAATTCAAATGTAGCCATTGTATATAACCTCCCTTAAATCTTTATTAAAAAGATTGAAGAATCAACCTTTTAATTTTACCGTACCAAAGCCTAGTTACACTTGCAAACAATATGCACTTTTACACCATGTATATGTTATCGGACGTAGGTGAAGGAAATTGCGCTAGTCGCTAGCATGCTAAGTTCGGCACGTCCTATACGTTGGAGCTGGACGTGGCTTAACCTTGCAAGTAAAAGTTATATCGCTAAATTTTATAGTTTCTTATCTTTTAAAAAAACAAGCATTTAAGCTTGTTTAAAAAGATGGCTCGGGACGGAATCGAACCGCCGACACACGGATTTTCAGTCCGTTGCTCTACCGACTGAGCTACCGAGCCGTTTCAGGTATTTACTTTTTATTGCGCTGTTAAATATGTATGGAGGAGGTAGAGGGATTCGAACCCCCGCGCGGTTTGACCCGCCTGTCGGTTTTCAAGACCGATCCCTTCAGCCACTTGGGTATACCTCCGAGTAGAATGGTGGACCCTGCAGGATTCGAACCTGCGACCGATCGGTTATGAGCCGATAGCTCTGACCAGCTGAGCTAAGGGTCCTATTTAATTATAATTTATGGGGCGACCGGTGGGGATCGAACCCACGAGTGCCGGAGCCACAATCCGGTGCGTTAACCACTTCGCCACGGCCGCCATAAAGTAGCGGTGGAGGGATTCGAACCCACGACCTCACGGGTATGAACCGTACGCTCTCGCCAGCTGAGCTACACCGCCATATGGCTCCACAGGCAGGATTCGAACCTGCGACCGATCGGTTAACAGCCGATAGCTCTACCACTGAGCTACTGTGGAATGAAATAATATCTTACATGATGATTTTCATTTTACTTTTATTAGCGACGAAATATAATTTACCATGTCCGACAAAATATGTCAATAAGTTTATTAATAAAATTTTATTGTCGTGGTAAATACGAAAAAGTAAACAAGCAACATTCATTACTATAGCATGTTCAACACTCAATTTCAATAGTAGAATTATATTCATGTGAAAAACATACTAAAAACTTCAATAGTGAAGCTTTTTACCGCTCATATATGGGATGAAAAATATCGGCAGCTGTATATCCACAGTACCGATATTTACATCCATACCATCAAGTTGAGCGAGGTTATTTACTCATAAAGAACTGCTTCTGAAATGTTTACCGCGTGGTCACCAATACGTTCCAGGTTACTGATGATGTCCACAAAGACAATCCCTGCCGATCCAGTGCACAATCCTTCATTCATACGAATAATATGTTTTTTCCGGAATTCGCGTTCCATTTTATCTATCTGATTTTCCTTTTGTACGACAGCCAGCGCCTTTTCGCGATCATGTTCATCCAATACCTCAACTGACTGCTTAACAGTCATAATGGTCAAATCAAACATATTGTTAAGGTCTTCCTGTGCCTGCTCGGTCAAATTAACTTTATTAGATATTTTGTAATCGATCAATTCAATAATATTTTCAAAATGGTCACCAATACGCTCGATATCACGAACAGAATCCATCAGAAGCGTATGTTTGGCGCTATCGAGTTCAGACATAGATTCCCCGGAAAGTTCAACTAAATAATCCGTTATTCGACGGTCTAGATTATTTAGTGCGCCTTCAATTTGCATACTCATTTCCGAATGTTTCTGGTTTCTGGTTGTTAAATATAAATTAGTTTCTTCTAGACCTTTATATGAATATTCACCCATACGTATGATTTCTGCTTTAGCCTGATCCAGTGCCAATGTAGCTGATTGTTGGATGAATATCGGATCCAAATGTTTTGGTTTATACTCCACAATAGTGTCGTCCCCAGGTATGATTTTTGTAACCGCCCATGCCAATGCCCCAATAAAAGGAAATTGAATAATGAGATTTAAAAGGTTAAAACTGCCGTGTGCAAATGCAATAGTCATCTCTGGATTCAATTCTAATGATGATTGCAATAAATCAACATAATTTGTAAAAAAGCCTAATAGTAACAGAATAACAGTGGTGCCCGCTAAATTGAATATCACATGAACATAAGCTGCTCTTTTAGCCGCAACACTTGCCCCAATTGACGCAAGAACCGCCGTAATAGTCGTACCAATATTATCACCGAATAATACGGGTAATGCAGCTTTCAATTCAATTGCCCCTTCAGAAAATAATCCTTGTAGAATACCGATTGTAGCACTGGAACTTTGAACAATGAATGTGAACAATGTACCGATGACAACACCCAACACTGAATGCTCACTCATTTTCAGCGTAAGCTCCTGAAACGCTTCAAGACTTCTTAATGGTGCCATCCCACTACTCATCAACTTCAATCCAAAGAACAGAGCTCCAAACCCGAAGATAGCTTGTCCAATATTGTTGACTTTCTGGCTTTTAAAGAAAAATAACAAAAAGCTACCAATAGCTAATATGGGTAGTGCGTATTCACCCAGGTCAATTCCGATAATGAAGGCAGTTACTGTTGTGCCGACATTGGCACCCATAATAACACCTATGGCTTGCCGAAGTGTCATAAAACCTGCGTTAACAAGTCCAACAGTCAAAACCGTCGTGCCAGAACTACTTTGGATAAGAATAGTTACAATAATTCCCGCCAATACGCCAAAAAAAGGATTACTAGTCGTTTTGTCAAGTATTTCCCGCAGCCGATCACCGGCAGACTTCTGCAGTCCTTCCCCCATATATTTTATACCAAGCAGGAAGATTCCCAGTCCGCCAATAAATTCGAACAGCAGTTTTTGTACATCAATATCCAAAAAAACGCCACCCTTTCGTGTTGAAAGTTGTCACATACCTTCCCTATTATTAATGTATTCGACACATTTTGTAAAGGACATCAGCGAAAATTTAACAATAAGTTTACATTCGACTTTTTCTTACAAGGACTTTTTTAAATCGATTTATCCTTTAATTTACAATAAGTAATAAAAAATTGAATAACCAATAAATATCATACAAAGGCATTGTTTTATAAAGGGATGAGTTACGATGAAGCGATTTGGACTATACATTTTTATTATATTATTTTGTGTAAGCATTTATAAAGACTTAACAATAGGAATAATACCCGACAACACATCGATGAACCAGAACATCGGAAACAAGATGGAGGAAGAAAAGCTTACTGGAATTAGCATGAAGGTAGATAAAGGAGACACCATATTATCTGTTGTTGAAGAAATAAATGACCACCTCGGAAATAAACTCGATATCTCAGAAATTATGGCTGATTTTAAAACACTAAACCCAAAGGCTGATCCCATTAAAATTCAACCTGGTGAGTCTTATTATTTCCCGGTGTATAAAAAAGGAGCTGAATAAATCAGCTCCTTATCGTTTACACATAAGGCAAGACAAATAAACGGATAAGAATTGAAATGGCACCGGCAATAATCGCGGTATTACCTAGTGTTTCAGCACCTCTGTTTCTAGAGATAAAGCCAAGAATAATCCCTGCACCACCAAGGATAATTGGCATTAGAAAATAGGAAATGATGGATGATGCAATACCTATCCAGCCAAAAATACTGGTTGCATCAGCATCATCATCCGTATCCGATATATCCATATCATCGGCAGTCATTTCTGCAGCAAACTCTTCATCCCGTTCACTTTGAACCGTTTCAATATCCGGTTCATTACCATTAAAATTTGTTGCCACCATATCTTCAGTATCCGGACGTTCTTCAATTTTTGGACCGTTTTCAGAACTTGTTATTCGGCGATTTTTTTCATCCATCGGTAAGACCCCTCTTTCCTTGATGAGGTGCAGGTATAGTTTATGGATAGTTGCAGCATATCATACTGGTACTTGCTGTAAAATAAATCGCCAAACTTGTAAATTTTTTAGAACAATTGCATATAGTAAAGCAGAACATTTTATAGGGAGCAGATGATATGTCAGCGTTCATAAAACAATTAGTAACCAACAAATTAAAGCAGCTATCATCGGATGAGCTGCTTTACTATGCACATGAATATAATTTTTCCATTACGCGTAAACAGGCAAATGCCATTACTACTTATTTACAATCGCATTCCATCGATCCGTTCAGCTCAGACGATCGGTCAAAAATGTTCCGGGAACTTGCACGGATAACAGACAGGGATACAGCAAATAAAGCACAGCTGTTATTTCAGGAAACGATTAAAGCTTACGGCCTGGAATATTTATTTAATTAGGTTTAAATAGGCAGGGATAACGTAACATCGTTATTCCTGCTATTCCTGCATTTTTATTGGCTAATTATTTTTTCTTTTAAATCCGGATCAAATGTGCCATTACGAATCATGTCAATTTCAAATTTGTATGGCGGTTTTTTACTTTTCTTATCCTCACCTACAAACGGCGTTTCAAGTATTTTAGGCAGTTTCTCCAACTGCGGATGATTGATAACATGGAGTAATGCCTTATACCCAATGTGACCAAACCCTATATTTTCATGTCGGTCTTTATGTGCACCTTGCTCGTTCTTACTATCATTGACATGAATCACTTTAAGACGGTCCACTCCAATAATCCGGTCAAACTCCTCAAGAACACCATCAAAATCGTTAACAACATCATATCCCGCATCATGGATATGACATGTATCAAGGCAAATGGAAAGTTTCTCGTTTTGTGTTACGCCATCAATAATTTTGGCGAGTTCGTCAAATGTACGGCCAATTTCAGATCCCTTGCCAGCCATTGTTTCCAGCGCTATCTGAACTTCCTGATTTTTATCAAGTACTTCATTTAATCCTTCAATAATTTTCGGTATACCTTTTTCGGTTCCTTGTCCGACATGTGCACCGGGATGAAGGACAATCTGTTCGGCACCTATAGCTGATGTGCGGTCAATCTCATTCCGTAAAAAATCTACGCCTAATGCAAATGTTTCATTCTTGACCGTATTACCTATGTTAATGATATACGGTGCGTGAACGACAACATCCGTGATTCCATTTTCTTTCATATGCTGTCTTCCAGCCTCAATGTTTAATTCCTCAATCGGTTTCCTTCTTGTGTTCTGCGGTGCACCGGTATAAATCATGAACACGTTAGAACCGTATGAAACCGCCTGCTCACTTGAGCCTTGCAGCATTTTCTTTCCACTCATGGATACGTGTGATCCGATTTTTAACATATCCTCACCCCAAGTCTTATTTCCGTTTATTATTTGATTGTTTCTTCATCTGTCTTTTTATTTTTTCCTGTTGCTGTTTCATTTTTTTCTTATATCCTGGTTTCACCTTTTTCCGCTTTTTCACCTGTTTCCATGCCATGTAATCGTCGTTCTGATTAGCCGTCTTGTCCTTTTTGCGCTCATCACGGAATTTCATTTGTTTCCACTCGCCATTTTTTATATCCCAAAAAGTAACCGCGATCCCCTTTTGCTTTAGTTTATCAATAAATCGCGCATCTTCATCCCTATACAGACTAATGACTGTTCCTTCCATACCGGCACGCGCGGTCCGTCCCGCACGGTGTAAATAAAAGTTCGTTTCTTTCGGTAATTGTGCGTTTATAACATGACTTACCCCTTTTATATCAATCCCGCGTGAAGCAAGATCGGTCGCCACTACGTACTGATAACGAAGATTCTGTATTTCTTTAAGCACCCGTTTGCGTTCTCTAGGTGCCAGTCCACCGTGAATCAGTCCGGTATTAAGCCCTTTTTGCTGTAGGGAAAAAGCTAATTGATCGGCTTCCTCTTTCCCATTTGTGAAAATAATTGCCAAATACGGCTGCACTATCTCGGAAATCATCGTAATTACATCTGATGTGTCGCGGTTTTTCAAGGGAACGATCCGATGTTCCAATGTTTCCGGTGCTAAAGCGTCATCGATTTTTACACGGAGAGGATTTTCTAAATACTTACGGTAAAAATGTTCGAGCTGCTGAGGGATCGTTGCCGAAAAAGCTAGTAATTGGATGTCCTTGTGTGCCCGGACAAGCAGCTGATCGACGTCTTGAATAAAACCAAGTTCCAGCATAAGGTCAGCTTCATCAATGACAAAGGCAGATGCTGAAAAGATGGATAAACGTTGCTCTTGCACCAGATCCAAAATTCTACCTGGGGTACCGACAACAATATGTGGCGGTTCCTTCAATTTTTCAATCATCCTTTGTTTATCCGTTCCTCCAACCAGCAGTTTAGCGTTCCATATGCCTTTTTTGCCTGCATAGTCAATTATTTTCTTTACTTCATCATATATTTGCGTTGCTAGTTCCCTTGTCGGAGCCGTAATCACAAACTGCACTTCCTGTTTGCCAGGATCAAGGCGGTTGATTAACGGTAAAAGGTATGCATGTGTTTTTCCGGAACCTGTTTGAGACTGGCCGATTACACTGGTACCATTGAGTGCTGCTGGAATAACTTGTTGCTGAATGGCTGTTGGTTCAGTGAAATTGAGTCTTTTGATGATATCAGTCAATACAGGTTGAAAACGAAATGGACTAAAATGTTCTGTCATGATGGTTTACTCCTTTTTCCCGTATATCACCGGCAGTTAGACCCCCACTTCAAGCTTACAAGGTGAGACCGACAAAATAAGTGGAAGAACTGCCAGGTCTATAATAAAACGACGTCTTTTGCGTCGAAACCTTTATTGGTTTAGTTTCACTTTATAGGACGGTAATTATGTTTCAGCAGTTAATCCTATGTTGTAAATTAGTTATACGAATTGGAACGGATTAGTATTAGATTGGGATATCTCTACTTGCACTCCGTCTTTACCAAAAGCAGCATCAAGATATGCTTTCGTATAATCTTTCATTACCTTTTCCGCGTAATGACCGGGGTCAATTACGGAAAGCCCCATCTCCATTGCATCCTGGGCCGCGTGAAAAGTCATGTCACCAGTTATATAAACATTTGCCCCTTGTTTTTTAGCTTCATGGATATATTTTTCCCCACTTCCACCAAGAATGGCTATTTTGTTTACCGTTGCAGACAAATCACCGACCACTCTTACATGAGATATATTAAGCGTTTTTTTAACACGTTCACACAGTTCCGATAATGTCAAGTTTTCATTGATTGTACCAATACGACCGAGACCATAGACAGCACCACTGTTTTCCACAGGATATATGTCATAGGCTACCTCCTCATATGGATGTGCTGCAATCATAGCATCCAGTACAGAAGACAGCCTTTTCTCTGGGATGATTGTTTCCACCTTATACTCATCAACAAATGCCAATTCGCCCTGTGAACCGATATGAGGATCAGTACCTTCGAGCGGCTTGAATGTCCCGTGTCCCGCCGATTGGAATGTACAATGGCTGTAATTCCCAATATGGCCTGCTCCTTGCTCACTCATCGCATCCCTGACTTGATCCGCATGCGTTTTTGGTACGAATACAGCTATTTTAACTACCTTCTCTGAATAACTGTCTATCAATATATCCCGGTTACTAATACCCAGCCGGTCACAAAGCATATCGTTCACCCCCCACGGGCAGTATCAAGGTTTGTATGTGCTGCATAAACGGAAATATCGTGAGCGAGGAGCTTCCGGATGATACGTCCTTTCGGGGAATCCATATTCAACTGCTTTAAAGGTTTGAACAACAACGGATGGTGAGCAATAATCAAATCAATATTATTAGCAATTGCCTCGTCCACTGTGGACTCCAGAACATCCAGTGAAACCATCACTTTGTTCACCGGCTTTTGAAATGAACCAATTTGCATCCCGACGTTGTCCCAATCATACGCCAAATATTTTGGTGCCCATGCTTCCATACGTTTAAAGACATCTGCATTACGGACAGTCATGCTTCCAGTACCTCCTTAATCCACTTTGATTCTTTTTCAAATATAGCTATTTTAGATACATCAGGCGCTTTCGCACGTTGCATCTGATCGATGATTCGACGCCGCTTCATTAGTTCCCTTTCCCATTTTTTGCGGAACAGGTTCGACTTATGTTCTAAAAGACGAGGCCCGAACAATTGTTGCCTTTCGCTCAACGTTTGACCTTCTACTTGTTTATCACCCGTAATTATTTCATAAAGGAAACCATTCTCTTCAAGGATAACTTCATTTGTGATCACATAGCCATGGGATGAAAACCAGCTACGTACATTCCGTTCGTCATTATTTGGCTGAGCAATGATTCGCCCGACACCTTTTAGTCGAAGTTTCCCTTTCTCGAGGATTGATTGAATCAAAGAACCTCCCATACCAGCAATCACCACCGCACTTACTTCACCGGGTTGTAAAATATCAAGTCCATCACCTAGGCGCACATCAATTCTGTCTGTTAAATGATTGTTAGATACAGTTTCTCTCGCACGCTGAAGCGGTCCTTCGTTTACTTCACCGACAATCGCTTGTGCGGTAATATCTTGCAAACAAATGCTGCAAGGAAGGTATGCGTGATCCGATCCAATATCGGCAAAAAAAGTTCCATGTGGTATAAATGAAGCTACTTTATTAAGCCGATCGGAAAGTTTTATGTTGCGGTCCATAACACTCTTCTCCTACCTATCGCATGCCTTAAGCACAAAAGAGCAAGCCTGCTGCATACATCAGTAAGCTTACTCTTTCAAACGCCTGGCATCATAATTCTTATTTCTGTTCAGACAGCCACTGGGCTACTGCATCAGCCTCTTTGCCATCAATAATTCCCGGCTGCATTCCTGCATCAGGAAAACCATTAGCAATGATCTCCCTTATCTCTTCTTCCGAATATTTACTACCGACTGTAGTCAGGCCTGGACCCATACCACCGGATAAGTCACTTCCATGGCAGTTTGCACAGTTATTTTGAAAGATCTCTTCACCGTTAGCAGCAGTTTCTCCAGCCCCGGACTGGTCTTGCTCTTCTTCTTGCTTTTGATCGCCGTTTTGTTCATCCTGAATGGCTTCCTGCTGATTCAAACCTACAACCGATACGATAATGACTAATAGTATTCCGATACCAGCGATTAAAGCGTAGGGTATTACTGGATTTTTTTTCATTGCAGTTCCTCCTTATGTAGTCCAATGATTATAAAATTATACAGCTATTTTAATTTTACTCTAAAAACACTTATCTTTAAAGAGGTAAATGTGACATTTTTTGAACAATATCCTAGAATTGGCAGACTTATTTATGGTATACTGAACTTAAGAAATTTTTCAGACACATTATATGTATAAACAGTCATTGCACACGAAAGAACTGTGCTCAATGACTGAACTACACTATTCCAAGAAATCCTTCAGCCGCTTGCTTCGGCTTGGATGGCGCAATTTACGCAAGGCCTTTGCCTCAATCTGACGAATGCGTTCTCGTGTCACTCCAAACACCTTGCCTACTTCTTCCAATGTTCTAGTCCGTCCATCATCAAGGCCGAAACGCAGACGCAATACATTTTCCTCACGATCTGTCAGTGTATCAAGCACATCCTCTAGCTGCTCTTTCAGCAGTTCATATGACGCATGGTCGGACGGCGAAACAGCCTCCTGGTCTTCAATAAAGTCACCAAGATGAGAATCGTCCTCTTCACCTATTGGGGTTTCGAGTGAAACGGGTTCCTGTGCAATCTTTAAAATTTCCCTAACCTTATCCGGAGGCAGTTCCATTTCCTCGCCGATTTCTTCAGGGGTGGGTTCCCGTCCAAAGTCCTGCAGTAGTTGACGTTGTACACGAATCAGCTTATTAATTGTTTCCACCATATGCACCGGTATACGGATAGTCCGTGCCTGATCGGCTATTGCCCTTGTAATCGCCTGACGAATCCACCATGTTGCGTACGTACTGAACTTGAAGCCTTTTCGATAATCAAATTTTTCCACTGCTTTAATCAAGCCCATGTTCCCTTCCTGGATCAGGTCAAGAAATAACATTCCACGGCCGACGTAACGCTTGGCAATACTTACAACCAAACGCAAATTCGCTTCTGCCAGACGTCGCTTAGCTTCTTCTTCACCATTTTCGATCCGGGTTGCAAGATCGATTTCTTCAGCAGCGGATAATAAATCCACTCGACCGATTTCTTTCAGGTACATGCGAACAGGATCGTTTATTTTAATGCCAAGAGGTACACTCAAATCATTTAGATCGAACTCCTCTTCTTTCGCAATTTCCTGCATTTTCGGGTCTTCTTCTGTATCGCCAATCACTTCCACACCTTGATCTGTCAGGTACTCATAAAATTCATCCATCTGTTCAGATTCAATCGTGAAGCTGGACAGACGATCTGCAACTTCTTCATAAGCCAGTACACCGCGCTTTTTACCCATTTCAACCAATTGCTCTTTTGCTTGATCAAGGGTAAGTTCACTATTGCTATTTTCTTTTGTTTGTGAAGGCTTATTTTCGGCCATGAGTCCCCCTCCTTCCAACTACATTCAATTTATATTCTTCCATTGCTTCTGAAGTTCAATGATCCGCATAGCTATTTCAGCAGCTTTAATAGGATTGTTTTGCTGTTCGGCCAGTTTTTGTTCCTCTTTCAATGATTGAATGTTTTCTTTATTATTGTGTTCTGCCCGAATCATCCGTATATAATCATTGATTTCATGATTTGTTATTTGATCATGTTCAGAAAGCATTGCAATTTCCGTTACTAACTTTTTTAAATGGTCATCCTTTAACATTTCAACAAATTTACTTACATTTGCTTCATTGTATTCTTCATAAAAAGCATATAAATGTGTAGCAATAATTTTATGCTCTTCAATATTAAAGGATGCACCAATTTCCTCCTGCACCTTATCAGTAATGGACGGGTCTTGCAACATATATGCAAGTAATCTCCGTTCTGCATTATGAAACGCAGGCAATAACTTTTTCTGCTGCCTGAATTCAGGTCTCTTATTAGTATAACTGTTCTTATCCTGCTTATCCCTGACAGAATCCATCTTTTGTCGATGCACTTGAATTTGCTGTGTTAATGACTCCATGGAAATTTCATAGTTACTGCTCAGCTCTTTTAAGTAGTATTCCCTTTCCACGGAACTATCAATCGTTGCAAGATGTTCCAGGACTTTTTCTATATAGTTTATGCGATCTCCTTCAAGTGTAAGATTATAGTTTTTTTTGAGATACCGCATGTAAAAGCTTGTAAATGTTAGGCTTGATTTGATAACCTCGTTATGAAAAGCATTTCCACCAAATTCATTAATAAAATTATCGGGGTCCATGTTTTCTCTTAGGTTGGCAATTTTTACGTTACATCCAGCTTTTTGCAGTATCCCCGCAGCTTTATATGTGGCTTCATTACCTGCCTCATCTGCGTCATAGCATATGGTGACCGTATCAACATAGCGTTTCAGCAGCTTTGCTTGCGTATCCGTCAAGGATGTTCCTAGTGTGGCAACACCATTTTTCACTCCTGCCTGATATGCAGAAATAACATCCATATATCCTTCAAATAATACAGCCTCATTCTGTTTGCGAATATATTTCTTGGCAAGGTCAAAATTATAAAGAATCCGCCCCTTCCGGAATAGCTCATTTTCCGGACTGTTCAAATACTTAGGTTCCTGATCCGCTAGTGCGCGTCCACCAAACGCAATCGGCTTGCCTAGATGATTGCGGATTGGGAAAATGACCCTTCCTCTGAATCTGTCACTCACACTGTTATCCTCATGTTGTGACAAAAGGCCGGATTTAACAAGTATTTGCTGATGGAAGCCTTTTTTATTAAGAAATGCAGCGGTAAAATCTTTCGCTTCCGGTGCAAAGCCTAGTTGAAATATATCGATTGTTTCATCCGCTATACCTCGATTTTTAAAGTATTGATACCCCTTTTTTCCATCTTTTGTATAGCGAAGCAAGTGGTGATAAAGTTTCGCCACCCATTCAGACGCAGAAAGTATTTGCTCATTTTCCGGAGAAATGGATGAATGTTTCTGAGATGCCGTCGCAGGCAGTTCAATATCACTCTTATCCGCAAGAAACTGTAAGGCTTCATGAAATGTATAACCTTCCATTTCCATAATAAATGTAACAACATTTCCACCTTTGCCACAGCCAAAGCAATGAAATATTTGCTTCTCTTGCGTCACCGAAAAGGAAGGGGTTTTCTCTCCATGAAATGGGCAAAGACCAAAATAATTACGCCCTTGCTTCTTTAACTGCATATATTCCCCAATGATATCGACAATATCATTTGCGGTACGTACCTGTTCAATTACCTCTTCAGTTACTTGACCAACCATATTGACCACCATTGCTTTTCTAATTCTATATACATGAAGAAAATCCTTCACCTTTCGACAATGTTTTTGAATAAGTCGAAAAAAATTTCCTTCCAGAATTGCTTGACATAGAAGGACTTATTACTCACTTTACTATTGTACCTCTTGAATCACCTCGATAAACGTCAGTCAGACATCTTACATACCTGTATTCTACATTAACACCGTTTTTCCTTCCTCAATCACAATGTTTTACTTTTCTGAATATATGACGTTCTTCTTAATCAATTGGTACACACTTAAAATACATTTTTTACACAAAAATTAATTATAATACAAGATAATTAAAAAAACCATAAAAAAACTCAATTCATCGGCTTTACCCTATTAGACAAACTCACATGCTTTCTACATCACGTCCCCAAAAAGGTACTGCAAATAATAAACATAGAAAACATCCTGCACAATTGCAGAATGTCTTCATCAACATTGACTTATTTCATTAATCGCATAATCGTGTTAGCCGTCTCTTCTACTGCCTTATAAGAAACATCAACGACTTTACATCCTATTTTATTAACCACTTTGTTGAAATATTCAAGTTCCTGATGGATTCGCTGCATGTTTGCATATGTGGCCTGATCACCTAGGCCTAAAGCTTTGAGTCTTTCTTTTCGTATATCGTTTAATTTTTCTGCACTTATTCTTAAGCCAATACATTTAGCCGGGTCAACTTCAAACAGCTCCTCGGGCGGATCAACTTCGGGAACAATAGGAACATTAGCAACCTTGATCCGTTTACTCGCGAGATATTGGGATAAAGGAGTCTTGGATGTACGAGATACTCCTATCAATATAATATCAGCGCGGGCAATCCCACGAGGGTCTCTGCCATCATCGTACTTTACCGCAAACTCAATCGCTTCAACACGTCTGAAGTAATCTTCGTCCAGTTTATGGACAAGTCCCGGCTCCATATGCGGCTCTTTACCGAACACCTCTTGCATTGAGCTCAACATCGGACCCATAATATCTATAGCTTCCAGACCTTTGGCAGTTGCCTGTTCATTCAGGTATGAACGCAATTCCGGGTCGACAATTGTAAAACCAATGAGTGCCTGGTTTTCCAGTGCGAGTACCAATGAATCATCAATTGTTTTTTTATCTTCAACATAAGGTATTCGCTGTATACGATATTCCCCGTTATTGAATTGGCTTAAACCCGCTTTTATTACGAGTTCAGCTGTTTCGCCGACCGAATCCGACAGAACGTAAACAAGTGGCATGTCATCCATGGATATGCTCCTCCCTTCATTAATGCTCATCCATAATCAGTTCGACAAAAACTTTTGTTATCGTTGTTTTTGTAATACGTCCAACAATCTCATTTCCTGCATCTGTTTCTTTGATCACCGGTAAGCCATCAATTTGCTTATCAATCAGTTTTTTAGCGGCATCAATCATTAAATCATCTCTGTGGCAGACCGTAATGTTGGGCATTCTAGTCATTATAATATGAACCGGAATAGCATCCAATTCCTGATTCCCGATACTTGCCCGTAACAAGTCTTTTCGGGACAGGACACCGGTCAAATTGGAATGTGTGTCGACAACAAACAATGTACCCACATCTTCAAGAAACATAGTGGAAATGGCATCATAAACAGATGCTTCCTCTTTCACCACGATTGGGACAGATTGGTACTCGTGGACTTTAAATTTCTTGATTTTCCCCGTTAATAACTCTGTCCCCGTTTTGCCGGTGTAAAAATACCCCACACGCGGTCGCGCGTCAAGAAAACCAGCCATGGTCAATATGGACAAATCAGGTCGCAATGTAGCCCTTGTCAAATTCAATCGTTCCGCTATATGTTCACCGGTAATTGGACCATTTTCTTTTACAATATCAATAATTTGTTCTTGTCTCTTAGATAATTCCACTTTTTCACCACCTGTGCGTTCAATGTGTCATACTACCTTCTAGTATTATAGCCTATTCAAGGTGAAAAAGGAAAGTTGACAACTTAATCGAACTGTTGCTTCCATTCAATTAAGGACAAATCGGCATAGCGGCAAATCAATGCAGCTATATTGTTGACAAGCGAAAGACGATTTTCACGAATTTCTGCATCATCGGACATTACCATGTTATGTTCAAAGAAAGTATGAATTGGATTTGCCAGGTTTCCAAGCTGTTCCAAAGCCTGGTGAGCATCTTGTCGCTTATTCGCTTGATCAAATGCATCACTGACTTCCTGGAAAACAGTATACAATTCTTTTTCAGACGATGTTTGGAAAACGTCAGGATCAACATCATTTCGTTCTGATTTTCCGGACAACTTAAGTATACGGACAAGTGCTTCCTGAACGGACGTGAACTCCTGATTACTACGTTGGCGTGATAATTCTTGTGCTTTTGCCATTGTATAAGCTATAACACCAATATCGTTCTGCAAAACGGCATTGATAACATCTTGCCCTGGTGTCACATCTTTCAACAAATAGGAGGCTCGTTGTTTGAAAAACTGATCGAGCTCCGTCTTGGCTTTTTCCCGGTCAGCCTGTTCAATACCGGATTCCATATAAAGGCTTTGCGCTAGTTCCAGCAACGATTCAACGGTAATATTCCAATTGCGTTCATTTAGAATTCTTAATAACCCAATTGCCTGACGCCGTAACCCATATGGATCATGTGACCCACTCGGTATTAAACCCGCTTCGATACAGCCTACAATGGTATCCAACTTATCCGCTGCACTTACCATCGCACCTTGCAGTGACTGTGGTAATACGCCATCAGCTTGAACAGGCATGTAATGTTCCGCTATTGCTTTAGCAACATCTTTATCCTCACCGGCATTTAATGCATATGTTTCTCCGATAATTCCTTGTAGATTTGTAAATTCATTGACCATATTAGTCGGTAAGTCAAATTTACAAATCTCCGCTGCCCGCATAACCTTGGCATGTTCCTCTGTATGAAGGCCAAGCCAGTGTGAAGCTGATTGGTTATTTTCTGGATGCGTTTTATCTTGTCACTAATCGTTCCCAATTTTTCCTGGAATACGATTCGTTCCAATTTTGTTAGATAGTAGTCAATCGTGTGTTTCTGATCTTCCTCAAAAAAGAATTGCGCATCAGACAATCTGGCCCGCAGTACTTTCTCATTGCCGCGCTTTACCGTTTCAATCCCGTGGTCGTCACCATTACGAACACTAACAAAATAAGGAAGCAGTTCATCATTTATATCCTTCACAGGAAAATAACGCTGATGTTCTTTCATTGATGTAATAAGTACATCTTCAGGGAGCGTTAAATAATCTGCGTCAAAAGCCCCAGTGAAAACAGTTGGATACTCAACAAGATTGCGCACTTCCTTAAGCAGTTCACCATCTTCCGGTATCCGAAATCCATGTTTTGTTTCAAGTTCGGCTATCCCATCAGCAATTAACTGCTCCCGCTTTTGCGGATTTGCAATCACGAATTGATCCTCAAGTGCTTGCTCGTAATCCGCGGGTGCACTTAGCGTAATCTTTTCACCTAAAAATCGGTGCCCATACGTATCATTGCCTGTTTTTACACCAGCCACTTCAAACGGGATGACTTCATTACCGAAAAGCGCAGCAATCCAGCGGACGGGGCGAGCATAACGCAAGGTTTGTTCTCCCCAGCGCATATTTTTCGGAAACTGAATCGACTCAATAAGTTGCTTAAACGCCGGGAGCAGTTCACGCGTTTCTTTACCGATGATCTGTTTTTCAACAAAAATATAATTGACATCCTTGACGTCTTTTATATAGATATCATCGACGGTTTTTCCCTGACCCTTGGAGAAGCCGATTGCCGCCTTCGTCCATTCACCTTGTTCATCTTTAGCAATTTTTTCAGAGGGCCCTTTCACTTCTTCCCGGATTGATTGCTGTGATTCAGCTACTCCGCTAACCAGGACACTAAGTCTGCGCGGTGTTGAAAAAGACGTAATGGCTTCATAGGCGATTCGCTGTTCATCGAGCCACGTTTGTGTTTTTTGAAGCAGTTGCTTTTCTGCATCATCGACAAATCTTGCCGGAAGTTCCTCAAGTCCTATCTCTAATAATATATCTTTAGCCATTACTCTGCCTCCCTTTTCAGCATAGGAAATCCTAGTCGTTCCCGCTCCTGCACATAAGATTTAGAAATGTTTTTAGCCAGATTACGGATTCTGGAAATATACCCGGTCCGTTCTGTTACGGAAATAACACCTTTGGCATCAAGCAAATTGAACGTATGAGAACATTTCAAAACATAATCGTATGCAGGGAAAACGAGTCCTTTCTCCATAGTAGCCCCAGCTTCCTTTTCATACATAGCAAACAATTGAAACAGCATATCTGTATCAGATTCTTCAAATGTATAGGTAGAATGTTCATATTCGGGCTGAAAAAATATGTCGTTCACCGTGACACCGTTTGTCCATTCCAATTCAAATACATTTTCTTTATCTTGAATAAACGAAGCGAGTCGCTCGATTCCATACGTTAGCTCAACAGACACAGGGCTTGCCTCCAGCCCACCTATTTGCTGAAAATAAGTAAACTGGGTTATTTCCATACCATCAAGCCACACTTCCCAGCCAAGACCCGCGGCACCCAAGGTCGGATTTTCCCAATTATCTTCCACAAAACGAATATCATGTTCCAATGGGTTAATGCCTAGAGCCTTCAATGATTCTAGATATAGATCCTGGATATTATCCGGAGAAGGCTTCATAATGACCTGAAATTGATGATGCTGATACAGTCGATTTGGATTTTGTCCGTAACGGCCGTCAGCGGGTCGCCTTGAAGGTTCTACATAAGCAACATTCCACGGTTCCGGGCCCAGGCTACGTAAGAGCGTCATTGGTGACATGGTTCCGGCACCTTTCTCAACATCATAGGCCTGCATTAGAATACAGTTTTGGTCAGACCAATGTTTTTGCAGTGTTAAAATGATCTCCTGGATTGTCATCATTTCATCCTCCACTTCCTGTACATAAAAATACCCGCCCTTATGTCTATAATCGACATAGGGACGGGTTTATTCCGCGGTTCCACCCTACTTGCCCTTTTCTCAAGGGCCACTTTCATATACACGCTCAAGAGTGCCATTCCTTATCATCCTACTCCCCGGCTCACACCATCCCGGGTTCGCTTAAAGCAGGCATTGAAAGTACTACTCTCTATCATTGCATGAGTCACTAATTAAAATTATGTATAGAATATAACGGTAAGCATCTATTTTGTCAAGAAGTATGTACTACAGTAGCTTATCAAGTTGACGAAGGAATCGTTTAGATTTTAGATAATAACCTCCATAAGCATCATAATAAGCGTCAATAATCTGGCGGAGCAGTTTCCTGTTTTCTTCCTTCACCGAAATGGTCCCAATTCGCTCCAGTTCCACCTCAGCAAAAATCCACAGCAATTGGGCCAGTTTGTCTGACAGGCTAATTGCCTCTCGATCGAAATGTTTACATTGTGGACAAAGGAACCCTCCTTCTGCTATAGAAAATACAAATGGACCCGCTTTGTTTCCGCAATGAACACATTTGTCTAGAACAGGACTAAATCCTCCCCTAATAAATATCTTTAGTTCATACATCATAATGGGAATAGCAGCATCTTCTTTTTCTGCCATCCAGTTCAATGTCTCGTTTAACTGTTTATAGAGTTGCGGATCGGGAGTTTGTGAGTCGGTCAATTTATCGGTCAGTTCAGCAACGTAGGAAGCGTACGCCGTTTTTAGAATATCTTCCCTGATTTGTCTGTTGGCGTCTATGACATCGCCTTGCTGTATCGTGCTCAAGCCCGAGTTGACATATATAAAGAATTCACCAATGATGAATGGCTGCGTTACGGCAGCCATTCTGCTTTTTGGCTTTTTTGCCCCCCTGGCAATAGCAGCGATTTTTCCAAGCTTATCGCTGAATAGCGTGACAATTTTATGTGATTCTCCATAATTCTGTGTTTTTATGACAATACCTTCCATTTTTTCAAGCAAACAGTCTCACCTTCTATGAACAATCATTACTGGTGAATCTTAACATTCAGGGTTGGCTGATGACGTTTCTGGTTCTCCATGCTGATCGGCCTTAACAACATTTGATTCATTTTTTTCAAGTTCTTTCAGTAATAAGTAGGTTTCAATGCTTCCTGTTTGACTGAATAATTTCCAAGTAAAGTCGATCACAAGAAAACCCGCCTTTCTAAGCATGTTTATAATGTCTACATTATTATAGTTTCCAAGCATAATGAATCAATGAGTTTTAAAATTTACCAAGTCTAATATTCATCGCTACGATACCCGAATTCTTGGAGCTGTGACTGTTTGTTGCGCCAGTCTTTTTGGACTTTGACCCAGAGATCAAGATACACTTTTGACCCGAGCAGTGCCTCTATATCGGACCGTGCTTTTTGGCCAATGTTTTTTAGCATAGCTCCTTGTTTACCAATGATGATTCCTTTTTGTGTCTTGCGCTCAGTCACAATTGATGCCTGAATAAAGATGGAACCGGATTCTCTTTCTTCAAGATTTTCAATAATAACCGCGATGGAATGTGGTACCTCTTCTCTTGTCAGTTGCAATACTTTTTCCCGGATTAATTCGCTTATGATAAAACGTTCCGGATGGTCGGTTACATAATCATCCGGATAGTATTGTGGTCCTTCCGGTATATAACTTTTTAATTCTTTGATCAAACTGCTAACATTATTGCCGTTTAATGCCGAAATTGGAAAAACTGCCTCAAAGTCATATTTATTTCTATATTGATCTATTAGCGGGAGCAATTCATCCGGATGAACGAGATCAATTTTATTGATGACTAGAAAGACCGGACGATTGACTTGCTGCAGGAGATCCAATATATATTGGTCCCCTTTTCCATATCCTTCATTAGCATTAACCATGAAAAGCACCGCATCAACTTCATTGAGCGTATCCTGAGCTGATTTCACCATAAAGTCTCCTAAGCGGTGTTTAGGCTTATGAATTCCCGGTGTGTCGATGAATACGAGCTGCGAATCCGTACTGGTCAGCACCCCTTGAATCCGATTCCGTGTTGTTTGTCGTTTATCACTCATAATTGCAATTTTTTGACCAATAACATGATTCAAGAATGTCGACTTTCCTGTGTTGGGTCTGCCAATAATTGTTATAAATCCCGATTTAAAATTGTCATTCATGATTTATTCCTCCGGTGCGCTATATTTTTTATCATACTATAAATACGTGACTGTTTCATGCATATGGACAAAAGTTTTAAAAATAACTGTAATTTCGACAAGAATTGACAAATTCTAATGAAAAAAATAACCTTCGACGACGGAAGGCTACTACATTCATGTATAAAGCTTAGAGAGAAAAATAAACAACCCTGCAGCAGCGGCAAAAAAAGCTGCAATAAAAACTGCTCCTGCCGCAATATCCTTAATTACTTTCGCACTAGGATGTGTGTCCGGTTTCAAATAGTCCATCATTTTTTCAACGACTGTATTAACTAGTTCAGCTGTCAGTACCATGCCGTTTGCCAACATGATGATTGCCCACTCAGCAGCTTCTAGTCGAACAGCGAATCCAGCGACTGTCACCAAGAGGGCACAGACGAGATGCAATCTAAGATTCCGTTCCGTCCTGATTGCTTCTCTCAGCCCATTTAGTGCGTGATTAAGTCCAATCACTGATTTTCTTGATCTATCGTTCAATGCCGAACTCACCTAAGATGTCATCTTGCTTTTGAAACATTTTCGTTTCATCTTCTTTATTCATGTGGTCATAACCTAGCAAATGGAGAAAACCATGAACCGTCAGAAAACCAAGTTCCCTTTCCAGTGAATGGCCATATGCTTCCGCTTGTTCTTTTGCCTTATCTACCGAAATAACAATATCACCTAAAACAAGTGGCAAATCGTCACCAATAATTTCAACCTCATCATCTGTGTTTTCCTGCATCGCAAAAGAAATAACATCCGTTGGTTTGTCTTGCTGGCGATAATTCCGGTTAATCTCCTGAATTTCCTTATTGCTCACAAATATAACGGATAATTCCGCTTCACTGGCGACCACCTCTTTTTCAGCCGCAAAAATGAGCAGACGCTGCAGCAAATCGATATAGTCAGCCTGGATAGATGTAGTCTCGTCGTGAAAATCAATATGCATGATATTGCCTCCTTCAAAGGATACTCAGTTGCTGTATAGAGCAGTTCATGTTTCTCACACGTCTAATTGTTTTATGTATCCACAAGCAACTTTTTCGGTACTGGAAGATGTGGTTCCTGGCCGCTTGAGGTGTCAACTATGACTGGCAGATGAATATGAATACAGAAATAAGACCCACTTAGTTGGGTCTTAGATACCATATTATGTTGACTGTTCATAAGCATCAATAATCTTTTGAACTAATGGGTGGCGGACAACATCTGTCTGATCCAGATGAATGAAAGCTATTCCGCTTACGGATGCCAGCAATTGATTCGCTACCCGTAACCCCGACTGGACTCCTTTCGGTAAATCAACTTGAGTTATGTCTCCGGTAATAATCATTTTCGAACCAAACCCAAGACGAGTCAAAAACATTTTCATTTGTTCAGGGGTCGTATTTTGAGCCTCATCAAGAATGACATAAGCATCATCAAGGGTTCGCCCTCGCATATAAGCTAGTGGAGCAATTTCTATTATGTCTCGCTCAATCAGGCGCATCGTATGTTCGCTTCCAAGCACATCATGCAATGCATCATATAACGGGCGTAAGTAAGGATCAACTTTTTCTTTTAAATCCCCCGGCAAAAAACCCAAGCTCTCTCCTGCTTCTACTGCAGGCCGTGTCAAAATAATCCGCTTAACGCTGCCATTTTTCAGTGCATGCACAGCCATAACTACTGCCAGATACGTTTTTCCTGTGCCGGCTGGACCAATACCAAATACGAGGTCATTTGACTTAATTGCCGCGACGTATCTTTTTTGCCCCAGCGTCTGGACTCGAATGGGCTTCCCTTTCATATTTTTAGTGATTTCATCTTCAAAAAGGGTTTCAAATTGACTAATTTTCCCTTTTTTAGCCAAGTCAACCGCATAAACGATATCCCGCTCAGTTATATCTAGCCCTTTTCGCACAATTGACAATACTGTTAGCAGGATGTCTTCCACAAGTGCAATGTTTTCGTTTGTACCGGAAACACTTACCTGTTCTCCTCTGGTTACAATAGATACATTTAATAAGTGTTCAAGTTGCTTCAAATATTTATCATTCGTTCCAAATAATGCCAAAGCCTC
This sequence comes from Lentibacillus cibarius, assembly GCF_005887555.1. NCBI lineage: Bacteria > Bacillati > Bacillota > Bacilli > Caryophanales > Bacillaceae > Lentibacillus > Lentibacillus cibarius. Next base: position 366,642 of record NZ_VCIA01000001.1, read on the forward strand.
ATTAGAATTTGCAAGCTGAAGCTCGATTGTTTTCAAGTTTTCTGACATAATCAATCTCCTCGGTCAATTGGTTCCTGTTTGACAATATTTTCTTCAGCCACCATATATAAGATTAATTTCACTTTACCATTCTCTGTAGATTGTTGCAAAATATTTTCGGATTTAATTTTCGCTTCTGGGCCTAGTTTTAGTTGTAGTTCATTTTTAGCTTGTTCAATACCTATATCCACCGCCTCCTCCTTGCTTCTTTTCTCTTGTTTGTCTTTTTTCTCACTTACAATCGTTCCAACCAAATTTATTGGCAGCTTCCATTTGAAGAAATATAAGTCTTTTACATTACGATCGCTATAAACGTCTTTATAGTCAGGGTCACCAAACCCCCAAATCGGCAGTTCAAACGAATTGATTTTTAAATGGTATTTCGTTTTTTTCTCCCCGGTTAACAAACCGATACTGGTCTTTAAAGGCACGGTGACTTCTGTTTCGTACCATGTTTTAGCGATCACTTTCCCCTCAGCAGCCGTTAATTCATGTCGTTTATCATTTTCTTCCTCATCATCGTCCGTTTCCTCTTCTGCAAGCGGTAATTTACCGGCAACGAGAACATCGCCTTTTTCAACGTAGTCATTTACTTGGACTTTGGGTAATCCTTTAGAAACATACATTCGCTCGATGACACCTTTTTTGGAAGCTACCAAATTCCTGGGACCACCTACTTCCTCTTCCTCGACAATTGTTTTTTCCACGCCTTCCAGTACATAGCTTGTCCCCTTTTGATGTACACCAATCCATAACAGCTCAGGAATGTCATTCATTAATTTTTGCTGAATTTCAGTTGGTGGTTCTAGCTTGAACGTCCATGCCCCCGATGAATTCCATATTCCTCGATTTGTTCACTTATTTTTTCTTCAAGATCCTTTGGGACATTTGTTATCCTGACTTCCCAGATAATATTGGAAAGACAGAATATAAGCAGGATACTGAGCGAAAGTGCAATCAGAATTTCCTTTCTTCTAATGAACCTCCTCATTAAAAAAGGAAGGCCCTGTTTTTTCGTAAATACCAGCCTGTAGTTTGTCCCCCATTTTAACTTTCTTAATTCCGAAATATCCTGTAACTTAATATTTCCACTACAGACATTTTCTGATGTCTTTTGAATATCCCATGCAACAATACCTTGATTTGTACATCTTTGAAAGAACAATTCCGGATAGTTTCCCTCTACCCGGACTGTAACGTATCCGGCAATAAAGGAACCTTGTATATGCCTCATGTCAGCCTCCTTCAATGAATCTTTATGCAGGAATGAATTTCACTTCCTCGATGGTACCTTCCAACAATATTTCTTCAGGAAGCATCATTTTTAGTACAAACGATGAACCTGTGATCTGCACATATCCTTTATTCGTTTTTAATCTTAATTCCGTATCTGAATAAACGGCCAAACCTTGATGATTTTCAATATAAACATGGAGCTGGCCAATGATGGTGATCCTTGGAAGTTCCATCATGACGTCTGAAGGAAGTGAAAAATATTTTTTTAGCCATGGACCGATCTGTTGTTGCCATTTTTTCACTGATGTGGCCCCCTCTCACAACTATAGTTATGATTTTAACTGCCGGATAAGAACAAAAAAGAACCATTATTCAGCAGCTTTTCAGCATGCTGGATAATGGTTCTAAAAGTAACTTAGTAGAATCTGTTTAAGTGCGTGTTCAAAAAGAAGGATAAAAAAGACCGAGATGTCATTTCTACCAGACTTTCTGAACAACCTCTTAGATGTTTATTTTTTGCGCTGAGCAATAACACTTTGGTAAGGCTTTCTCGCTCTTGGCTGTCCCAGAACTTCTGACATAATGACGCCATTCGCTAAGCCGGTTCGGTTCAGATTGTTTACCATCTGTTTTTTTAACTTTTGTTGTTTAATCGTAGCATTATTACGTTTCTCCCCGGTTTGATGATTAGTGATCGCGTCATGTTCATGTTTCTGTGGCTGTTCATCATTTACCGTGCTATCTTGATCCATGCGTTCCGCCAATTGTTTGCGTTGCTCATCCTGCAATTCTTCGATAGAAGCAGTGGAAACCGTGGACTGTTCCTGCTTTTCTGCATCTTTACTCCGATCACCACTGTCAGTGTATTCCGGTACTGTTTCAGACGAATCTTGCCGCTTTGGAAGAGACGTTCCGGTTTCATCCTTATCTTTAAAAAAGCCGGCGACCGCCCCGATAATGGCAAGAATACCTAGAATAATTTCCACTATATCCCTCCTTCAGGGATTTGGCGTCTTATTTATTATCATTGTCATCTTCATTATTCTGATCCTGGGTCATGTTCCCAATCGAATCACGCATGTCTGTATCAGCATCAATGTTTTTATAATTCATATAATCCATAACCCCCATGTTTCCTGAACGCAAAGCTTCTGCCAGTGCACGAGGGACATCCGCCTCTGCTTCGACAACTTTCGCGCGCATTTCTGAAACGCGGGCTACCATTTCTTGTTCTTGTGCCACAGCCATGGCGCGTCGCTCTTCCGCTTTGGCCTGTGCAATGTTCTTGTCGGCTTCTGCTTGGTCTGTCTGCAGAATGGCACCAATGTTCTTGCCGATATCCACATCAGCAATATCAATGGACAGTATTTCAAATGCTGTTCCTGCGTCTAAGCCCCTTCCAAGGACATTGTGTGATATCGAATCAGGGTTTTCTAAAACTTTCGTATGTGCTTCAGAACTTCCGATTGTACTAACAACCCCTTCACCAACACGGGCAATTACAGTGTCTTCACCAGCACCACCGACTAGACGTTCGATATTAGCCCGCACGGTGATTCGTGCTTTTGCTTTCACCTCAATTCCATCCATCGCAATACCGGCAATAAACGGAGTCTCAATAACTTTTGGATTGACACTCATCTGAACGGCGTCAAGTACATCACGCCCGGCTAAGTCAATAGCTGCGGTACGTTCAAATGATAATTCAATATTCGCTCGCTGGGCGGCAATAAGTGCATTTACTACTCTGTCAACGTTACCTCCTGCCAAATAGTGACTTTCCAGCTGATTCGTTGTCACATCCAGCCCTGCTTTATGCGCTTTAATCAACGGATTAATGACCCTTGATGGTACAACTCGTCGCAAACGCATTCCAACAAGTGTAAATATTCCCACTTTCACGCCAGCAGCCAGTGCGCTGATCCATAGCATTACTGGTATAAATGTAAACAACACCGCCAGCGCTATCAGGATGATGACGGCTACAATGATCGGCATCAATTCCAAGCCCATACAAATTCCTCCTATTAAATATATAAGTTAAGTTATATTTCTCTTACCACTATACGCACACCTTCTACGCGTATCACTTTTACACGTTTATCTTTTTCAATAAACCCCCCCTCCGTTACAACATCCAATCGTTCCTCATTAAATACTGCCGTACCAGATGGGCGCAGCGGAGTTATTGTTTTGCCTTCAGCACCAACAAGTTCCAGCCGATTTTCTGAAGAAACATATCCCTTTTCGGTTGATGTCTGATCTTCCAATATAAAATGACGAAAAAAGCCCTTACGCATTCCCATCGTCTTAAACATTAAAACAGAAGCAATCACTGTAACTATAAAGGCGATACTGATGCTCATGACCATAAATCCTAAATCCTGCCCGGATAGTAATAATGATCCAATAATTGCCGCGGCCCCAAGAAGTCCTGCAATTCCACCCGGTAAAAAGAATTCGGCAACAATTAAACCACCACCGAGTATCAACAAAATGATTTCTTCCATTCCTGCTAATCCCGCAACGGCATGCCCGTAAAAAAACAGGACTAAAGCAGCTATCCCCATTGCACCCGGAATCCCAAATCCTGGGGAATACAATTCAACTATGAGTCCAAGACTAGCTACAGATAAGAGAATAGGGACAACAACAGGATTTGTGATAAAACGTGCGATATGTTCTGAGATGGTTAAATGTTGCTCAACAACATCCGCGTTACTTAACCCAAGTTTTTTCAGAAGGCCTTCACGATTATTCACAGTAGCACGTGAATAACCAACTTCTTTGGCACTGCTGGGTCCCAATGTGAGAAACTTTCCTTTTTCTGCAGCGTATTTAGGTAGATCAATATTTGGATCGGCCATCGCGGCGGCATATTTCGGATTTCTTCCCTTTGATTCGGCCGCGCTTTTCATAGCAGACAGCCAGGCGGATTGTGCTTTTTTATTCGCAGCGGTTCCATCCTGGTTGATCACTCCGCTTGCTCCTATGGTCGCATGTGGTTTCATGTAAATATTATCTGTATTGAGTGCGATGTAAGAGCCAGCTGATAGTGCTCTATTGACGATATATGCAGTTGTTTCTGTCTCCAGCCCCTGTAAAAGTTCGCCAATTTGTTCGGCAGCAGCTACGGCACCCCCGGGTGTATCAATTTCGAATATAATATGATCGGCACCTTTTTCTTCTGCTTCACTTGTAGTCCGCTGTAGAAATGATTTCAGCCCCATCTCCACCTCTTTTTCAATAGGTATGACATAAATTAGTTTTCCGCTTCCTTCTTCGGAATCAGCGGAAAAAACCGGTACGGCCGCAGCGAATCCCAAGACAATCACTGTCATGATACATAACATATATCGTTTCATGCGTGCACTAGCCATGAATCTCACCCTTTCACGAATCAAGCACTTCACCATAGGTTTTATATGTATAAATAGTTTCGTTTACTTTAACAAAATTAAATTAGAAGAAAAGTTGTTGTGTAATGGATGAAGTCTGTCATACCTACCCTATTATTCAAAGAGGCCCTGCCAGTTTCGGCAGGGCCTCCCATTTAAGCATTTAAATGTTTTTGAACCATTTTATTAATTCGGGCGCCATCAGCTTTGCCCTTAACTTTAGGCATGATAGCATTCATTACTGTCCCCATATCCTTTTTAGAAGACGCATTGACTTCTTGGATTGTTGACGTGACAACAGCCTCCAGCTCTTCGTCTGTTAGCTGATGCGGCATGTATGCTTCTATCACATTAATTTCTGTTTCAAGCTTACTGATGAGATCTTCGCGTTCAGCTGATTTAAAATCTTGGAGGGAATCCTTCCTTTGTTTCAATTCTCTTGAAAGAACCGTTAATTCTTCGTCTTCAGAAAGATTTTTATTACCAAGTTTAATCGTTTCATTCTGCAATGAAGCCTTTAATATACGTATAACTGCGAGTCTGTCTTTCTCTTTATTCTTCATTGCCTGCTTCATGTCCTCGTTCAGCTGTTCAACTAGCGGCATGTGCCTGCACCTTCTTTTTATCTGCGTTTTCTCGCAGCCTCTGACTTTTTCTTACGGCGTACGCTTGGCTTTTCATAATGTTCCCGCTTACGGTATTCTTGCAATGTACCGCTTTTTGATACGTTGCGTTTAAAGCGACGAAGAGCATCTTCAAGAGACTCGTTTTTACGAACGCGAGTGTGATTTGACATGCTTAATTTCCCTCCCTCCGAAGCAAAGACAAAATGTAACGATATGTGACGTATCACATATCAGTGCTAATTATAATATAAGTGAACACCAAGGTCAACTTAAATTTCACTGCAAGGTTTAAAAAACGCTATTATAATAGAAAGATTTCCTTAATAGGAGTCTGTCCCCTTTTCTCCATTTACAATCTCCACGCCGGCACTTGCTCCTATTCTCGTCGCACCGGCATCAATCATCTCTTTGACCGATTTTGTATCCCGGATGCCTCCCGATGCCTTAACCCCCATGTCATCTCCAACAGTTTGGCGCATTAGTTTTACATCTTCAGCAGTAGCACCGCCACCAGAGAAACCTGTAGACGTTTTAACATAGTCGGCTCCAGCTGCTTTAGCTAGTTTGCACGCACGGACCTTTTCATCGTCTGTGAGTAGTGAAGTTTCAATAATCACCTTTGTCAGTGCATGACCATCCGCAGCTTCAACTACTTCCTTGATATCACGCTGAACTGCCTGGTCATTAGCTGCCTTTAATTCACCGACATTTATTACCATGTCAACTTCAGCTGCACCATCATTCAATGCCTGTTTTGTTTCAAACACTTTTGATTGCGTACTAGTTGCACCAAGCGGAAAACCGATAACCGTACATACTTTCACATCGGTATCCTTCAAGTGTTCATAACAATACGGCACCCAATACGGGTTGACACAAACAGATGCAAACCCATATTCACGAGCCTCCTGAACAATCTCGCTGATTTTATCCTTTTTAGTTTCCGGTTTTAATTGTGTATGATCAATAAACTTTGCAAGATTCGTATTCATAGCCGAAATTCCTTTCATAAATAGTTGCCTTGCTTCAGTACCTAGCATAGCACACGTTTCCGTGAAATTCACCTAATGAGAAAAGTCCCTGGCGTACCAGGGAATTAAGAAGACAATTTATCCGCCGTTTGAACGGCTTCATCCATGACGCGGACAAACACTCCCTCATTATAGGGATACCCTGCCTTCGTTAGCTTGACACGTACAAGTTTACCAATTAAGTCCTTCGACCCGCTGAACCTTACTTTCAAGTAGTTATCTGTATAACCCTGCAGAAGATTGGAATGATCCTCACCCACTTGTTCCTCGGGTATCACTTCTAGTACTTCATCTTCATATCCGGAAGCATAATCTTTTGCGAGTTGGTTGGATAACTCAATCATCTGATTCACTCGTTCATTCTTCACATCGTCATCAACTTGATTTTTCATATGGGCGGCAGGAGTGCCGGTTCTTCTAGAAAACGGGAATACATGAAGTTCCGAGTAGCCGACCTCTTGCACAAATTGATACGTTTCCATAAACTCTTCTTCCGTTTCACCCGGAAACCCAACAATCACATCAGATGTAATTGCCAAACCAGGTAACGCTTTGCGAATTTTATCAACCTTTTGTTTGTAGTAACCTGTGGAATATTTCCTGCGCATACGGTGCAGCACACTATCCGATCCAGCCTGAAGTGGAATATGCAGATGACGAACAATCTTTTCCGATTTGTCCAACACGTCAATCACTTCGTCCGTAATCTGGCTTGCCTCAATTGATGAAATACGAATTCTTTTTAACCCATCAATTTTAGTTTCCAATTCCTGCAGCAGCTTGGCGAAATTATAGTCATTCATATCTTCTCCGTATCCTGCAGTATGAATGCCGGTCAGCACTATTTCTTTATACCCGGCATCGACCAGATTTTGTGCTTGTTCAAGCACATTTTCCGGCTCTCTGGATCTTAACAACCCTCTTGACCACGGAATGATACAAAATGTGCAAAAGTTATTGCACCCTTCCTGTATTTTCAGTGACGCACGTGTACGATCAGTAAATGCCGGTACATCCATCTCTTCAAACACACGATTTTTCATGATGTTGGAAACACCATTAATTGGTTCGCGTGTTTTTTGGTGCTCCTCAATATAATCAATCATTTTCTTTCTATTCTGCGTTCCGACAATCACATCAACCCCAGGTATTTCCATAATCTCACCTGGTGAAGTCTGCGCATAGCAGCCTGTTACACAAACGACGGCATTCGGGTTTTTCCGTACTGCTCGACGGATGACTTGCCTGCTCTTTTTATCACCGGTATTGGTGACTGTACACGTGTTGATGACATATACGTCGGATTGGCGGTCAAAATCAACTCGTTCGTACCCGTTTTCCTTAAACATGTTCCAGATACCTTCTGTTTCATAGTGATTCACTTTGCATCCCAATGTATGAAAAGCAACTGTTGGCATTATTCACACCCCAATTCTTCAAAATGATAGGACATACTTGCCAGTGCATACATGGCAGCTGTTTCCGTCCTCAAAATGCGCGGACCCAGACGGACAGGTGCAAACATTGCCTGTTTCATCAGTACAGCTTCTTGTTCTGAAAAACCGCCCTCAGGTCCAATCACAATTAATACATTATCCCCTGACTTTATTTCAGCCACAGACTGGGCAAAGGTCTGAAATGTATTTGTTTTTGCTTCTTCTTCATACGCAAATATTTTTTTGTCAAAACAGTGACTTTGTTCTATTAAATCTGTAATGGTAGCAAACGGATGAAGCTGCGGAATTTTATTACGGTGACACTGTTCGCTCGCTTCCTTAAGGATCTTTGCGTATCGGTTCAATTTCTTTGCCGCCTTCTTATCGTCCCAAACAACAACGGACCTTTCCGCCTGAACCGGTATGAAAGCGGCCGCTCCCAACTCTGTACCTTTTTGCAGGACAAGTTCGAATTTGTCACCTTTCGCCAACGCCTGGGCAATCGTCACTGATATTGGTGACTCGTTTGAAGCATGCAGCCATTCTTTCATTTCCGTCCGGACAGCATTGTTAGTTATCTCAGTTATTTCACAAATAGCGGCCTGTCCATCCGGATGATTACAGATGACTTCATTACCAGCTTTCAGACGCATCACACGGCTGATATGGTGTGCATCATCTCCTTTTATAAGGACTCCATTTTGCTCCCAGCTTTCGGCAGGTACAAAGTAACGCTGCAATTCAAGCACCACTTTCGTTTTAGATTTTCTTTGCGGTTATCGATACCCAGTCTTGCAACTCATTCACATCAAGAATTCGAAAGCCCACCTCCTGCAGTTTTTCCTGCACCATTTGCTGCTTCGTCCTGATAATGCCCGAGGTAATGAAAATACCACCAGGTTTTAAGTTTTTCCAGGCGTCGCCTACAAATTGTATAATAATTTCAGCCAAAATGTTAGCGACAATCATATCAGCCTGCATGCTGACGTGACTTAATAAATGGTTTTGTTTAACGGTTATCCGCTCATGCATGTTGTTCAATTTTGCATTGATAGTTGTACTTTTAACGGCTACGTCATCGAGATCAAAGGCATGTACTTCACTTGCCCCCAGTAGTCCTGATGCAATGCTTAATACGCCTGAACCACAACCCACATCAATGACAACGTCTTGATTATTTATGTATTGTTCGATAGCCTGAATAGTTTGAACAGTAGTGGGATGTGTGCCAGTCCCAAAGGCCATTCCTGGATCTAATTCAATGATCACTTCATTGTCTGAGGCGGGTTCATACGTTTCCCAAGTTGGTATAATCGTTATCTTTTCAGAAATCTCAACAGGCTTATAGTATTTTTTCCATGCTGTAGCCCATTCTTCCTCATTAATTTCACTTACTGTCACTTGATTCCTGCCTAAATCAATATCATATAGCTGCAAATTATTAATTGCCTGTTTCATGGCATCAACCGTTTCACCGAGATGACTATTTACCGGAAGATATGCCTTAATATAGACACCATCTTCCGGGTAATCATCCGGATTCAATTCATAAACTTCGCCAAAAAACGTATCCCTGTCCTTCATTAGGTCAAGCGGGTCTTCTATGACAACACCACTGGCACCTGTCTCATGCAAAATATTCGAAATTGGTTCAACTGCTTCATTTGTTGTGTGAATACAAAACTCAGACCATTTCACTTTGTTCACCCGTTTCTTAAATTCCATATTGAACGTATCCGGAAATTAATAGTCTTTTATTTACAATGTTTCAGGAGATTTCTGCTGCAAAAAAGCTACTATTATTGCGCGCAAACAGAAATCACCATATCTATTATTAGCTTTTAAATGCATTTTTAAAACGCTGAAACAATGAGTCTTGTTCGTCGGTCGCTTCATTTCCGCCAATTTCATTAAATTCACGCAGTAATTCTTTTTGTCGGTCTGTTAGTCCTGTAGGCGTAATCACTTTTACTTCTACATGCTGATCCCCATGACCATAACCACGTACGTTTGGTGCACCTTTTCCTTTTAATCTGAAGATTTTTCCGGTTTGGGTGCCGGCTGGTATTGTCAGCATCACTTTTCCATGAACGGTCGGGACTTCCACTTCGTCACCGAGAGCAGCTTGTGCATAGGTTATTGGCAATTCACAGTAAATATGATCCCCGTCGCGTTTAAAAAAGTCATCCTGCTTGACCTTGATAACAACAAATAAATCTCCCGGAGGACCACCGTTCACGCCTGGTTCTCCTTTTCCAGCAACACGTATCTGATGACCTTCGTCAATTCCCTTAGGGATGGAGATATGAATTGTTTTGTTTTGTTTCACTTTTCCTGACCCGCCGCATGTGCCGCATTTTTCAGGAATGATTTTTCCACTGCCATTACAGTGATGACATACACGCCGATTTACGACCCGTCCGAAAGGCGTATTCTGCTCCATATTTAACTGGCCAGATCCGTTACAATGGGAGCATGTTTTTGTTTTGGTTCCGGGTTTGGCGCCAGACCCATGACATGTGTCACATTCTTCTTCCTTTGGTATGTTGATGTCTGTTTCTTTACCAAAAATTGCTTCTTCAAATTCTAGTGTCATTGTATATTGTAGATCGGCTCCTTGTTGTGGCGCATTCGGATCACGTCTCCTGCCGCCTCCAAAGAACATATCGAATATATCACCAAATCCACCAAAATCTCCAAAATCTTGTGCGCCGCCGAACCCACCGAAGCCTTGACCCTGTGCTCCGGCATGACCAAACTGATCATATTGGGCACGCTTTTGTTCATCACTTAATACTTCATATGCTTCTTTGGCTTCCTTGAACTTATCGGATGCGTTTTCTTCCTCACTGACATCCGGGTGATATTTGCGGGCTAATTTACGATAAGCTTTCTTTATTTCATCTTTTGAAGCATCCTTGTCAACACCAAGCACTTCATAATAATCGCGTTTACTCACTTGTACATCACTCTCCCGACACTATTACATACGATTTATCTTATCATCTTTAAGGTTTTAATAGCAAACAAACTTAAAATTCACCTTCTTAATTGAAAAAGTCAAAGTCAAGAGAGTCCTGACTTTGACTTTTTCCAATTATTGCAGAAGGCTTATTGTTTTTTGTCTTCTTCGTCATCAACCTCTTTATAATCTGCATCGACCACGTCTTCATCAGAACTCTGGTCTCCACCCTGTTGCTCCTGATTAGCCTGTTGCTCCTGTGCCATTTGTTCATACATTTTAACCGAAAGCTGCTGAACTTGTTCCTGCAATGCATCTTTCTTTTCTCTAATTTGTTCCAGGTCATCAGCGTCAATAGCTTTCTGCAATGCATCTTTTGCCTCTTCGGCTTTTTGTTTCTCATCTTCAGTTACATTGTCACCAAGATCTTTAATCGTCTTGTCCGTCGTAAAGATTAGCTGATCGGCTTCATTACGAAGGTCTGCCTCTTCACGGCGTTTTTTATCTTCCTCAGCATTCTCTTCCGCTTCTTTAACCATTTGTTCTACGTCCTCTTCAGACAGGCCTGAAGAAGATTTAATCGTAATCGATTGCTCTTTATTCGTACCTTTGTCTTTTGCGCTTACGTTGACAATACCGTTAGCGTCAATATCGAAGGTCACTTCAATCTGTGGAACTCCACGCGGTGCCGGTGGAATATCTGTCAATTGGAAACGGCCGAGCGTCTTGTTATCAGCAGCCATTTCACGCTCACCTTGTAGAACATGGATATCAACAGCTGTTTGATTGTCAGCAGCGGTTGAAAACACCTGTGAATGGCTTGTCGGAATAGTTGTATTCCGTTCAATCAGTTTTGTTGTGACACCGCCCATGGTTTCGATTCCCAGTGATAATGGCGTAACGTCAAGCAGTACAACATCTTTAACGTCTCCCTGCAGTACACCACCTTGGATGGCAGCACCAAGGGCAACTACTTCATCCGGATTAACGCCTTTTGACGGTTCTTTGCCGATGTTTTTCTTAATAGCTTCCTGAACGGCCGGAATACGTGTCGACCCACCGACAAGAATAACCCTATCAATATCCTTGGCAGCCATGTCGGCATCCTGAAGCGCTTTGCGTGTTGGTCCCATTGTTTGTTCAACAAGATCTGAAGAAAGTTCTTCAAATTTAGCACGTGTAAGGTTCATTTCCAAATGTAATGGACCATTTTCACCCGCAGTGATGAATGGTAGCGAAATTTGGGTCTGGCTGACACCGGAAAGTTCTTTTTTGGCTTTTTCCGCTGCATCTTTCAAGCGTTGTTTTGCCATTTTATCCTGTGAAAGGTCAATGCCGTTTTCCTTCTTAAATTCCTTAACCATGTGATCGATAATAACTTCATCAAAATCGTCACCACCCAGACGGTTGTCACCCGCTGTTGAGATAACTTCAAAAGTACCGTCACCAATATCCAAAATGGAAACGTCAAATGTACCTCCACCTAAATCATAAACGAGGATTGTTTGATCCTGGTCCTCTTTATCAATTCCGTATGCCAAGGATGCCGCTGTCGGTTCGTTAATGATACGTTCAACTTCCAGGCCGGCAATTTTACCAGCATCCTTGGTAGCCTGGCGTTCTGCGTCATTAAAGTATGCCGGTACAGTTATGACTGCCTTGTCAACTGTGTCGCCAAGGTATTCTTCAGCGTAAGATTTAATATGCTGCAGGATAATCGCCGAAACTTCCTGTGGTGTATAATCTTTCTCACCGATGGTTACCTTATAATCAGTACCCATATGCCGTTTAATGGACTGGATTGTATCCGGGTTCGTAATAGCCTGACGTTTAGCTACTTCACCCACTTGGCGTTCGTCATTCTTGAATGCCACAACAGATGGTGTCGTCCGGTTACCTTCAGGAGTCGGGATAACGACTGATTCGCCACCCTCCATAACTGCTACACAAGAGTTTGTTGTACCTAGGTCAATTCCAATTATTTTACCCATAATCTAATTCCTCCTTGACTGCTCATTCAACTATTATTTATTCACTTTAACCATTGCTGGCCGAATAACACGGTCTTTTAAGTAATAGCCCTTCTGCAATTCTTCAATTACCGATTCGGGTTCTGCTTCTTCATCTTCTTCTTGCATGACTGCATGATGTATTGTTGGATCAAATGGCTTGCCAACCGACTCAATCTCCTTAACGCCATGATTCGACAAGGCGTCTTTCAGTTGACGGTACACCATTGTTATGCCCTCTGCAAAGTTTTTGGTTTCATCTGTAATTTCAACTTGCAAGGCACGTTCGAAATTGTCCAAAACAGGAAGCAAATCTTTGACAATATCTTCTGATTTATATTTGAGGTCTGCTTCTTTTTCCTTTTGCGTACGTTTTTTAAAATTGTCAAATTCTGCTTGAATACGCAGCACACGCTGATGCATTTCCTCTTTTTCCTGTTTCACCTTATCCAGCTCAGCCTGCAGGGAATCCTGCTCTGTTTCATCATGGTCTGTCTGTTGGGCTTCTGTTTGAGCATCTGCATCAATTACTTCAGTGATCGTATCATCTTCCATGTCTGAATCCTGCCGCACTTGATGTTCTGTTTCATCATTAATGGTCTTTTCGTCTCTTTGTTCTGTCACTCCTGCCACCTCCTATATCAAATTGCCACGATAGACTATAACATGTTTTTTCTTTTAAATAAATTAATAACCTTGCATGAATGAAAGCCCCGATCAAGAAAATAATTCAACAGCATTTCTCATTAATCATTATTTTGATGCCATTTATATAAGACATCTGACATTTCATTTGATAGAGCATTCAATAAAGCAATGACTCTTTTGTACTCCATTCTAGTCGGCCCAAGCAATGCAATTGTACCCATCTGTTCCTCATTCAGCTCATACGTTGCAGTTATCAAGCTGCATTCTTTTATAGCATCGGCTTTATTCTCATGTCCAATTGACACGCTAATACCATCCGTATCGCTTTTGAGCAAATTTGCCAGTTCGTCTTCTTTTTCAATCATGGCATAGAGTGAACGAACCTTTTCAACATCATTGAATTCCGGCTGCATTAATATATTCGTTTTACCGCCAAAGTAAAGCTTAACCGGATTTTCAGTGAAAAATATAGCTCTTAAATAATCAAATGATTTTTCAAAATCTGTTACAAACGATCCCATGAGATGGATTACTTCAGAATTCAGTTTCTCATGCAGCTTATAAATTGGAACACCGTATAGTCGATCATTTAAAATGTTCACTATCTTCTCCAAGTCTGATGCATTGATCTCATTCGGAACTGAAAATGACCGATGTTCGACATGACCGGTGTTCGTGATCAAGATTGCTACAGCAGTTTGCGGTGACAGTGACACAATCTGCAGCTGTTTCAACTTGGTCTCAAATACTTCTGGACCAAGAATAATCGATGTATAATTTGTAATCTCAGACAGTATTTCGGCAGAACTCTGGACAATCTGTTCAAATTCAAATAGGCCATCTTGCATTACGTTTTCAACTATTTTAATGTTGCTCGTCGTCTCCTTAAGTGACACTAAATGGTCGACATAATACCGATAGCCTTTTTCAGATGGGATACGGCCGGATGATGAATGAGTTTTCTCAAGAAATCCCATGTCCTCCAAATCAGCCATTTCGTTACGTATAGTGGCCGAACTATACGTAACATCATCCTTCTTAGCAATGGAACGTGACCCTACCGGCTGTGCCGTTTCGATGAAATCATCAACTATTACTTGCAGAATCAGTAATTGTCTTTCCGTTAACATGATGACCACCTCTGTTAGCACTCTTAAGTAACGAGTGCTAATGCTATTAATAAATTACCAAATCGCTGGTTTGTTGTCAACGAACATGATCCAAGTCAGTCTCTTCCAATAAAAATTTCTCGAAAACTTCATTTCCGAACAATACACCTTGATCAGTCAAGCGTAGATTATTTCCTTCATTAATTAGTAAGCCTTTCTGGACAAGCATGCTAATAACATCTCCATAAAGGGCTTCATAAGGGAATCCGAATTTTTCCCGGAATAAATCCCTGTTCACCCCACTCATCTTCCTGAGCCCAAGGAACATCTCCTCTTCAATCATTTCCCGCTTGCCAATTTCCTCTGCATTTAAAATCGGCTTGCCGTTTTCCATTGCCTGCTTCATATATGCAGGCAGCGGTCGGATATTTCCTGTACGGACACCGGGAAGATAGCCATGCGCTCCAGCCCCAAAACCGTAATAATGTTCATTATTCCAATAAGTTAAATTATGCCTACTTTCAAATCCCGGTCGGGCAAAGTTGCTGATTTCATATTGGTTCAATCCATATTTGCGCATGGTGTCTTTTAACATTTCATACATTTGCACTTCATCTTCCTGTGGAGGACGATGCAACTTCCCTTTTTTATACCGCTGATAGAAGACGGTTTTCGGCTCAATTTGCAGTGCGTATGCCGAATAGTGAGGGAGCCCGAATGCGATTGCCTCATCCAGCGTTTGCTGGAACTGTTCCACTGTCTGGCTTGGCAGAGCATAGATAAGATCAAGACTAATGTTATAAAAACCATTCCGCTGCAGCAATTCGACTGTACGGTAAACATCTTTCACCCGATGGAGCCGCCCAAGTTGCTCCAGCATTTCATCATCAAATACTTGTACCCCTAATGACACTCGATTGACACCAAAACTGTTCAATAGTTTTATTTTCTCTTCATCAAAATCACCTGGATTCGCCTCAATCGAGAATTCTTGACAGTTGTCAATGTCGAATTTCCTGGTGATTAATTGCATGAGTGACTGCAACTGGTCCATATTCAGAACTGTCGGTGTACCGCCGCCTATAAAAATAGTTTGTACTTGATTTTTTTTGCCTTCAATGGTTGTTTCAATCTCATTTGTTAACGCTTCTATATAGTCTGTCGCTGATTGCTCATCATAAAAGAACTTCGTAAAATCACAGTAATGACAAATTTGCTGACAGAACGGAATATGGATATAGACGGATTGTGCTTTCATTATATTCGCTCCTATACACAGAAAAGGGATAACCAATGCCTGTGGCAAAGGTTTCCCCAATCTGTAAATTAGTTAATCATCATTCATTTCAAGTACGGCCATGAATGCCTCTTGTGGCACTTCGACAGACCCTACCATCTTCATCCGTTTTTTACCTTCTTTTTGTTTCTCCAGTAATTTTCGTTTCCGTGAAATGTCGCCACCGTAACATTTAGACAAGACGTTCTTTTTCATCGCCTTGATTGTTGATCGGGCAATAATCTTATTTCCGATTGCTGCTTGAACCGGCACCTCGAACTGTTGTCTTGGTATTAGATCCTTTAGTTTATCGACAATATGCTTTCCCCGTTCGTAAGCGAAATCACGATGTACAATGAATGATAGTGCATCAATGGTATCCCCGTTCAGTAAAATATCCATTTTAACCAAATTCGACGGTCGATACCCTACTAAATCATAATCAAAAGAGGCGTATCCCTTTGTTTGTGATTTTAGCTGATCAAAGAAAGCATATACAATCTCAGAGAGCGGGATATGGTAAGTGATATTAACACGGACTTCATCGAGGTATTCCATGTCCGCAAATTCACCGCGTTTTTTCTGGGCAATCTCCATGACAGCACCGACATAGTCGTTCGGTACCATAATTGTTGCTTTGACAAACGGCTCACGAACTTCCTTGATGACTTGCGGATCCGGCATTACCGACGGATTATCAACTTCAATTGTTTCCTCGTCCGTTTTCTCAACTTCATAAATAACTGATGGTGCTGTAGTAATCAAACCAATATTAAACTCACGCTCAATTCGCTCCTGAATAATCTCCATATGCAATAGTCCAAGAAAGCCGCACCGAAAGCCAAAACCGAGTGCTTGCGAGCTCTCAGCTTCATATTGGAGAGAAGAATCATTCAATTCGAGCCGTTCCAGTGCTTCACGCAAGTCGTTATATTGGCTGGAGTTAACCGGAAATAGCCCACAAAAGACCATTGGATTCAGACGTTTATAGCCTGGTAGCGGATTTTCCGCAGGGTTCTTGGCATGGGTGATCGTATCACCGACTTGCGTATCACCAACATTTTTAATGGAGGCTGTCAAATAACCTACATCTCCAACGGTCAACTCGTCCCTCGGAACCGGCTTTGGTGTGAAGACCCCAATTTCATTGATTTCAAATTTCTTTCCATTTGCCATTAGCTGAATTTTATCGCCGACTTTAACAGACCCTTCTTTCACACAAATATACGCAATCGCACCACGATATGGATCATAAAGGGAATCAAATATAAGTGCTTTAAGCGGGTTTTCAGGGCCTCCGGATGGCGCCGGTATATCTGACACAATCCGCTCCAGAATCTCGTCAACACCGATATCGTCTTTCGCTGAAGCCAGTATCACATCATCTTTATCAATCCCGATGACATCTTCAAGTTCCTGAGCTACCCGGTCCGTATCTGCATTGGGAAGGTCTATTTTATTAATAACTGGTATAATTTCTAAATCGTTATCAAGGGCAAGATAAACATTTGCCAATGTCTGTGCTTCAATCCCTTGTGCAGCATCCACAACCAAAATAGCACCCTCACAAGCCGCAAGACTTCTTGAAACTTCATATGTAAAATCAACATGCCCGGGTGTATCGATTAAGTGGAACAAATATTCTTCTTTTTGTTCGTTTGTATAATTCAATCGTACAGCATTCAATTTTATTGTAATTCCCCGTTCACGCTCAAGATCCATTCCATCCAGGAACTGTTCCTTCATCTCCCGGTGCGTGAGAGCTTTTGTTTTTTCTAGAATGCGATCTGCAAGTGTTGATTTGCCGTGATCAATATGCGCTATAATCGAAAAGTTACGTACATTTTCTTGCTTAACCATAGTAGATGTCCACTCCTACACGCCTTTTGCCAGCATTCCTAGCAAAAGGCCAATTTTCAACGTTCGTGACTAGGATTGATTATAGCAATTGCACGGTAGACATTCAAGAACGAAAGCATGTCCACTAGCGTAAGTGAAGTCAGAAAAATACTTGAACAAACTGGTATGCGACGCGGACAACCAGTTCATACGCCCCGTTGACACCCGCTTCTAAAAAAGATGCGGCTTTCTGAATAAAATGATTAGACGTTCCGGATTTCATCACCGTTTCATCTGGTGCCGGTGTACTCTCGGTGGTAATCTTTATTTTCTCATCTGTTTTGCTTTGTTCAGTCACTGACTCTGTTTGTTCATCGTCATTGTTCATACCCGTCATACGCTGTCCATCACGGTCCATTCCTACAACCATACCTGTTAAAAAAAATAATGCCAGTAATAAAAGAACGACAAGGGAACGCATGAGTCTTCCCTCCTGTTTTTATATATTTGCTGTCTTAAAGTGCATGTTCAAAAAAGAGTATACGGACTTTTTGAACAACCTCTTAAAAAGAATCTATGAAAGATACTGGCAAAGTAGAACCACCTCTTGTAACTATATTTAACATGATAGAGCCAAACGAATGTCCGTTACCGCGTATAGGACGCAGCGTTTTCTACAGTTACCCGCTCATGCAGGGCGGCATTCAAACCAGTTGAAATTAAGATCGCCATATCTTCCATAAAGCCATCCACTTCTTTTGGGGTAACCATTAAATTATGTCCCAGGGGTGTGAGTACTTCTTTGATCAATGACTTTTTTTCTTCGTCAGAAAGACTTCCGACCATTCCAAGAAATGTTTTGCGTTGTTCTTCGTCCGGCATATCCTCATCTGTCAAATTTTTGCTGCCAAATGCTAATCCAGCTGGGGTTAGCGATTTAGAAGGTTTATCTTTTTCTCTCCATTCTCTACCCAAATGTTTTAGCATGAAATCAATCGTATCAGTGGTAATGGTCACTGCATCAACCACCGTTGGACAGCCGACAGCGAAAACGGGTACTCCAAGCGTATCTTCACTTAACTCTTTTCGTTTATTACCTACACCTGAACCCGGATGAATGCCGGTATCGGAAATTTGGATTGTTTCATTAACACGTTCTATGGATCTGGATGCCAGTGCATCAATGGCGATGACAAAATCCGGTTTGAATTTTTCAACAATGCCGAAGATAATATTGCTTGTTTCAATACCGGTCACTCCCATCACTCCTGGTGTAACAGCAGCAACCGGACGGTAGCCTTTTGACACAGATTCATGCTCCAGGGCAAACAAATGACTGGTCACAAGCACTTTTTCAACGGACATTGGACCAAGTGCATCTGGAGTGACATTCCAATTGCCAAGCCCCACGATCAGACCGGTGCCATCCGCCGGAACATTATTTTTTTGCAATAGTTCACCCAGTTCCTTTCCAAAAACTTCTGCTGCTTCTTTTTGGCTCTTTGTATCCTGGTTTTTGACACCATCAGCATAAATAGTAATATAGGAGCCTTGTTTTTTACCTAGACGCTCCTCGCCTTCTTTATCGATATCAACATAAGTTATCGCAATATCACCTTCCTGCTTTTCTTTTACTGTTACTCCTTGCACATCTTTTTTTTGTTCATTTTCCTCGTGTTCTACATACATATCCTTTGCTTCTACGGCAAGATCTGTGCGTACAGCGTATTGTTTGTTTTCGTTCTGCATTATTATCCTCCCTCTTGGATAAAGTGAAACCATTATTTAGGCTATACGTTTCTTGTCCAAAACATACAAGTAAAGCGCAAAGCTATTGAAAAGGTTCTGAACGTCTGGTAAAATTACGTTTGCTGCACTAGATGAAGTAATTTCGAAGTAAGTCTTTATTGGGTAACGGAGGTGAAACAATTGGCAAACATTAAACAAGCAATAAAACGTGTAGGTGTGAACCAGAAAAAACGCGCTGAAAATACAGACTTTAAATCAGAGATGCGTACACATATCAAGGAACTAGAGAAGTTAATTGCGGCAAATGAAGCAGAAAAAGCAAAAGCCGCGCTGCCTACAACGTTCAAAAAAATTGACAAAGCTGTTCAAAAAGGCGGCGTCCACAAAAATAACGGCAATCGCCAAAAATCACGCCTGTCTAAATTGATCAACGAGCTAAGCGCTTAAGACGATTTACAACGGACATAAAAAAACGATCCCATTCAAGGATCGTTTTTTGTATGTCCAAATGTGCATCTAAACTATTGGACAAGTTCATGTAATAACAGTTCAAAAGCAAGCCCTTTCTCCATCCGGCCTTGTTTTATAGCATGATCAGTGTCAGCTAATTGATCAATGATACCCCGCAGACGATCAACTGAAAATTTCCTTTCCCGCTGTAGTGCAATTTTTATGACGTACGGATGAACTCCAAGTTGTTTTTGCATATGGGATTGACTGTATCCTTTCCTGTTTAACAATTTCACCCGCAAAATCGTCCGGAATTGAAAGGCGAGCAACGCAACCAGCCCAATTGGCTCCTCTTTCATTTTTTCAAGGTCTTTATAGATGGATATCGCTTTGTGCAAGTTCCGGTCGATGACTGCATCGACAAGACGCAATGATGAGCTGTTTCCGGAATGTGAAACCAATTTTTCAGCAATTTCTCTTGTAACCGTACCCTTGCTTCCAACATAAAACTGCAACTTGGATAATTCATTTCGCATCTGATGCAAATCTGCCGTTAACTCAGACTCAAGTAGCTCATATGCGTCATCAGCAATCGTGATCCCCAAGCTACCGGCAATATTGGTAATCCAGCTACGAAGCTCATACTCCTTAATTGGATTGCATTCTGCAGCGACGCCGTTTTGTTTTAGAAGCTTTGTGACTTTTTTTCGTTCATCAATTTTTTCGTACGGCGCCGTAAATATAATGGTGGAATAATCCACAGGTTGACCAAGGTATCGGTTGAGCATATCTAAATCATGGTCGAAGGGTAATTTATCCGGTTTTGGTTTTAAAAAGCTTGGATTGTTGGCAATGATCAATTTGTTTCCGCCAAATAAAGGATATGTTTCTGCGTCTGTAACTACTTCCTGAACAGGCGTCTCCTCCAGGTCATATACGGCCAGATGCTCACTCGGATCCGCTTCGTCAGGCAGCACAGCTTTTTTAATATGTGTGATGATTTTTTGTATAAAATAGGCTTCTGTTCCATATAATAAATATACTGGTGCAATTTGTTTTTTCTTTACTTGTTGCAGTACGTCCATATATGTCATACGTCTCACTCCATACTGCAATCGTAAAACGAACACGATCGAAAGGCAAGAACTTTTCATTTCCTCCCGCCATGGAGTACTTTGGCGGGAAAATTCATGTAAGAAGGAGCAGAGGGAAAGATTAAATCCCCTCTGCAATCTATATAAACGCTTAAAATCCAGCCCTAGGAACTGAATTTTAAACGATATTTTGTTATTTATAGGGTAACCTTTATAGCCAAAAGTATAGTTGTTAACTCTTTCTAATGGAGGTAATAAATTTTTGTGACATTATTGGTCAAAAGTGGATTTTTCATAGTATTTATTTTATACTTGTAACTGTATAGGAGGGGTAGATGTGAACGATTTTGAAAAGGATCCGCAATCCAAAAATACTGATGTAGTCGATTCCATTAAAGGTTTTGGTTTTTCCTTTATCTTCTTCGTCCTGATTTTCGCAATTGGGGTAATATTCAACGTTGTAGGTTCATGATTTGAATTCGATACGTATTCCCATCTCCACTACTGACTTCGGAGATAATGGTATGCCGGAATAAAATTATTCATCCGGAAAAAGAGACTGCGAACTGCAGTCTCTTTTATTTTATGTCTTAATAACAGCCTATGGGAGATAGGTGGAAAATGTGCCTTCACCTTTCCTGAAATCGTATTGTACCGCACCATGCTTATCCGTTCGATAAATGTTTACCTCCTCAAACTGCAATGACTGGAGCACATCCCGATGAGGATGCGAGTACATGTTATTTACCCCAGCGGAAATAAGCCCATATACTGGATGAATCTCTTGGAGAAAATCCGAACCTGTTGACGTTCTGCTTCCATGGTGGGCAACCTTAAGCACGTCAATGGTCAAATTAGGATATAAGCGAATGATTTCTTTCTCTGTTTCCCTGCCTATATCACCAGTGAACAGCCACGTTTTCCCACCTAGTTCTGTATATAATACGAGTGAATTTTCATTTTTGGACTGACTATCCTTACTTGGTGAAAGTACATGGAAACCCCCATCCTCAATGGTCAGTTTATCACCCGACTCAGTCCGTACGATGTTTACTTCATTATTTTTTAATGCCTCCAATACTGGATTTGCAAATGTATAGTAATCACTGACAACCACGTGTTTAACAGGCATATCAGCTAATATATACGGAAAGCTGCCCATATGGTCTGTGTCTGCATGGGACAGAAAAATGGCATCAATTTTAGCAATTCCCTGTGACCTCAAATACGGCCGAATAATCTGTTTATACACATTGTCAGATGGCTTTTTTTCCCCGAAGTTTACTGGCGCTCCAGCATCAATAAGGATGACACCTTTACGATAAGGAAGTTCAACAACAAAGGCATCCCCCTGACCAATGTCCAGCATGGTTACCTTGCCATCCGGGGATAAATACGGCTTGATAATGATCAGCATAACAAGAAGTACCAGACTGCACCCCCAGGCAAAAGCCTCTTTTTGCTTTTTCGATTCAGCTTTTGCCATGAATACAACGAAACAGACATAATATAATACCGTTGCCAACAGTGGAAAAGACCCAATCACCATTGGATCGTAGGCTATTTCGTCCGTCATTTGTATAACAATTATAAATACATCATGGATCTGAACAAACAGCGTGTCTAAAAGCGGGTTAATGAATCCGGCTACTGGGGCAAGCAGCAACATCGTAAACATTAAGGGAATAACAAATAGTGTAAAATAAGGAACAATCACTGTATTTAATAAAATGGAAAGCGGCTGAAATGTAAAAAAGTATTCCACCTGAAGCGGAAGGATCATCATCTGGGAAATGAAACTAATTTTTAAAACAGTGAAAAATGAACTGTTCGTCTGTAGGAGCCAATCCTTGGATAAAAGTAGTCCGAATGTGACACAGAACGATAACTGGAAGCCAACCTGGTAAACAATATAAGGGTCAAAACAAATAAGCAACATAAAAACAATGCTGAGTACATCCACAACACTTAATTTCCACCCCCATTTACCGGTAGCCATGAACAATAGAACCATTGCACTCGCCCGCAACACAGACGCCTCACCACCTGCAAGCAATGCATAAATAGGTAGAAAAACGATGACAGTCCATTGTGCTTTTTCCCTGGTGGCGCCAGCATATTTCACGAGCAACATATAAAGAAGTCCCACGACTAGCCCAACGTGTAAACCGGAAATAGCTAGCAGGTGAGTTAAATTCCAGCGTTGAAACAGTTCTTTTGTTTCTTCATCAATTTCGGTATCATCACCAAGCACAAGCGCATTTAGCCATGCAGCTGTTTGTGTGCTAAGGTGTTGCTGCACATATTGAATCATGTCGGACCGGAGCTGATAAATATTTTGCATAAATGATGACCCGGTGCAGGTAATAGCTTCAGAATCATTGATTATCACTTGATAAAATATCCCTTGTGAGGCCAAATAATTGCGGTAATCAAACTGTCCCGGATTTCTGGCGGCATCGGGGGTTTCAGGGGTGCCGACAATCCGGCATGAAGCACCGTACTTCAAATGAAGACCATCACGCTTATCCCCAAAATAAGTAACAAAAAAGTCATTACCGGTGACATCATCAGTAATGGTAAAATCAATTTTCGTGGGGGTCTTTTGCACAGGACGCGTTATTTTTCCATTTATTTTTTGTTCCTTGTCATAAGGAAGTTTTGGTACAGGTTGTTCTATATCGGGAAGATAAAAGAAGAAAAAGAGTGTGATGGCCAGGGAAACAATGAGCGATAATTTCCCCAGCCTGTGGCGAATATACAGCCATATGATCCAGAAGAAAAATAGTACGATAATCCATTCATAACCAAACATAATGGAGAGGAAACTACTGACAATACCTAACGCCGGAAAATGCCAATATCCTTGCATTAGCGATACCTATAATCGGAAAAGTGATTCTGCTTCAGTTTTCAAAACTTGATACATTTCCTGATCATTTGTTTGTCTTTTTAGTTCCTCAAGCAACTGATGAATGTAAGCATCCTTTTCCTGATAATTGGGATCAATCAACAGCTCAGTAAGTTCCACTTTTCTTGTTTCCACACCGGCGTTCTTGAATAGATCAAGTGCGTATGGATGGTTTTTATAGTCTTTAGCATAATAAACGGTCTTAATACCGCTCTGGATTATTTGTTTACAGCACTGCAAGCACGGGAAGTGCGTCACATATATTTCGGCGCCATCCGTCGGCACACCAAATTTGGCACATTGCAGCAATGCATTCGCTTCAGCATGGATGGTGCGAACGCAATGACCATCAATGATATAGCACCCTTCATCAATGCAGTGGACGCCTCCGGAAACACTACCATTGTAACCACCGGCAATAATACGCTTGTCCCTCACGATTGTAGCGCCAACCATTAGTCTTGTACAGGTGCTCCGCATCGCCAGTAAATGACTTTGCGCCATAAAATATTGATCCCATGGAATTCGTTTCATAAACTAACCACCTCGTATCATATGTTTAGGTTTCTATTTAGCCTGTTACTTCTTACTGTTGCCCCGACAAACTTGATAAACATAAAAGCTGTTTTCTAAAAGGTTATTTTTAGTCACAAAAGATATATAATGCGACGTAAGTCACCAATGCCTCAGCTCCCCCAGGAGTCTCCGTGTATACGGGCTACTTGGAAGGGATTATATTCTTTAACAATTCCTAAGAAAGCATACAAATATTAAAATTATATACGCACAACGCCAGTGGAGGAAAAACACGAAGACTCCTGCGGGAAGTAGGAGATCGGTGAGACCCCACAGGGCATAAGCCCGAGGAGGCTCACCACTCCCCCGCGGAAAGCGAAGTGTTTTTCCGGAACGGTAGTCCTACCGCCACCTCAAATTATGTCGCATTATATATCTTATGTTCATTTCGGGATGCGAAAGTTGCGTTTAAAAATTTACTGCTGTAATTACTCCGTTACCCCGTACCGCTAGCGGCCGCTTTCCTCAGCGCTGCTACCCTACCCGAAGACCCACCACTTCCTCGAAAAATGAAAGAAAAGTACTCGTCGCAGAAGCCTTTGTTATCACCCGAAACATGCAGGGTCAGCGATATGGTCAAAACGTAATGGAACTGTATAAGACCGCAGATTAAGGAATTTGTATTTCTTCTTTCAGTGCTTCCAATGTTTTTTCACCAATCCCCGATACGTCAAGCAAGTCTTCAGTGTCTTTAAACAAGCCATTCTCCTCACGGTACTGAATAACGGCTTGGGCTTTTGATGGCCCGATTCCGTTTAATTCCTCAATCTCAGCCTGATCTGCATAATTAATCCGTACTTTCTTTGTACCGGTTTTAGATGTTACCGACGATGGTGTTGCATTTTCAGCAATTGCCGGCACCATAATCACCATCTCATCTTGAACTTTCTGTGCCAAGTTTACTGTTGTTTGATCTGCATTTTTCTTGAACCCGCCCGCCATCTGAATGACATCGTGGACACGCGCATCTGCTGCTGTTTCATAAACACCCGGGGCCACAACCTCCCCTTTTACATCAACCATCACTTCGGTTGGTTGCTGTTTTACTTTGCTATCGTCCGGGCTATCCGCCTTAAGATTCGGATTAGTAGATTCTTTTTCAAGAATTGCTTCGTCGGAACTATCATTATTCCAAAACAAAAAGATGCCGACGATTAAAACAAGAATGATGGGAAATAAGTATTTTTTCAGGAGATAAAACAAGGGGCTCACTTCCTTTGGTGAATTTCCAGGGGATACAGTAAAGTAAAATATGGGGCTTGTTTACTTATTCGACGTTCCTCGGCAAATTCCTCTTTTAAAAATAAAAACGGTCGAAAAAATTTACTCCTCCGACCGTTTGATGGCAGTGATAAAAAGTCTCTCCCCCATTTCATCGATGGCATTATCTTGTATAGAAAAATTACTGGATAAGTGCTGTATATCAAAACCTGCTTCATCAAGCAATTGTTTATAAAATGTCACGGGGTATGTCCGCTGGTGATGATATTCGTCAAAACGGACATATTGCCCATTGGACTTATCACGGGCAAACAAGGTCAAATCGTGGTGCATCTCCCCTTCCTCATCGCCTGCCGAGCAAAACCATACATATGCCACATCATCAGTTACATCAGCAAACGTCTGATTGGTCAAATAGTTATGGACATAATCAAGCGAGTGAATATCGAAAATAAACAACCCTTCTGATTTCAGTAAAGTTGCCACGTGCTGAAAAACGGAACGGAGCTCATCTTCTCCTGTTATGTAATTTAAGACATCACAATAACTAATCGCCACGTCATAATGACGAAAACCTTCTAACATACGCAAGTCCTGCTGAATGAACTGTACATTAAGCCGTTGTCTCGCAGCTCGCTCGTGTGCAATGGTTAGCATATCACTTGAATAATCCACCCCGGTCATCCGATATCCTGACTTGGCTAGACGTGTAGTAATTTGTCCGGTTCCACAACCTAAGTCAATAATGGAGGAAACTGGCTTTCCAGTTTGTGCAATCATAGCTTTAGTGAACGATTCCCATTTATCATAAGGAGCATCTTCCATTAACACATCATAATAATAGGCCAACTGCTCATATTCATAATCATTCTCCGAGGATTCAAGGTTGAGATCCATTTTAGCAGCATCTCCCCATAGCCGCTCCAAGTTATAATAGGAACGCTCCTCTTTATGAAAAACATGGCAAACGATATCTTCAAGGTCAACCAATATCCAGCGCGCTTGGTCAAAACCTTCCATGCGTTTAATAGTAAAATCCATTTCTTCCATCGTTTCCTTGATTGCTCTTGCAATCGCTTGAACCTGACGTTCATTGTTACCGTGACAAATAAGGAAATAATCTGCTACGAGCGATACGTCCCCCATATCCAGTGCCACAATATCTTTTGCTTGTTTGTCATCACACGCTTGTGCAACCTGTTGAATCTTTTGTTTACTGTTCATGAATTAATTACCTCCAGCATTTAGGCGTTTTGTTAAATCATTGTATGCATAAAAAGTATCTGGATAGACGGTCACATGTTTACCTACTAAAAATTGGATTGTATTCCGTAGTGCCATCCAGGCAGCGCGGTATAAATCTTTCTTTGCTGCTTCTCTTACCTCGTCTACTCCCGGAAATGATCTTCCCGGCTCAATGTAGTCAGCAACAAACAGAATCGCCTCCAGTCTGCTCATATGAGCTCTTCCAGTTGTATGGTAACAAATAGCATTCTGTATCTCCGGATTTGTTATCCCATGTCGTTGTTCAACCAGAACGGATGCTACAGGTCCATGCCACAATTCATGGTGATAATCCAGCAAGTCCTTCGATAGGTTGCTTTCCCTTATGATTTGCTGCATGTCTTCAAGTGGAAAATACTTGGCATAATCATGTAAAATGGCCGCCAACTCCGCTTTTTCCAGTGATTCATCATATTGCTTCGCTAAATCAATAGCAGTCTCCGCCACTCGTAGTGTATGGTCAAATCGCTCCTGTTTAAGAAGCGGCTTTACAATCTGGATTGCTTCATCTTTCTTCATACAAATGGTTCTCCTTTATAAAAGTCTCTACACTTTCCGGCACCAAATATTTAATAGATCTTCCGCTGGCAAGCCGTTTTTTTACATCCGTTGAGGAGATATCAATCAACGGTATATCTATCTCAATAATCGGATAATCACTTTCAAGACGAAATCCTTTCCGTTTCACCCCTACAAATTGAATCATTTCCATCAACTCATCAATTTGTTTCCAGTGTGGTAGATACTCAACCATATCGGCACCTATGATAAAATAAAAGGAAATATCGGGGTGCTCATCCATCAGCAACTTTATTGTATCATATGTGTAAGATTTGCCTGAACGACTCATTTCAATCGTATTCACTTTAAAATAATGATTTCCAATAATGGCGTTTTTGGCCATTTTAACTCGTTGCTCTCCATTAGCTGCTGCTGTTTGTTTGTGCGGCGGCTCGCTTGAAGGCATGAGCCACACTTCGTCGAGTTCGAGTGCCACACGTACCTCCTCAGCGACGATTAAATGACCAATATGTGGGGGGTCAAAGGTACCGCCCAATATTCCAACATGTTTCATATCTGACTCCTTTACGGAAGCTGAATTTGCTTGTTTTCCTGTGATTCCTTATATAGCACGATTGTATTTCCGATTACTTGAACAATCTCGGCCCCAGTGCCGGAAGCAAGTTTTTCCGCAACGGTATTTTTATCCTCTAGGGAATTCTGCAAAAGACTTACTTTCAAGAGCTCCCTCTTTTCCAGTGCATCGGCAATCTGTTCTGTCATATTATTATTGACACCTGTTTTACCAACTTGAAAAATAGGTTTTTCGTGATGCGCTTTTGAACGTAAATAGCGTTTTTGTTTTCCTGTAAGCATTTTATCTTCCTTCCAGTAACGTTTTTAGTTGCTGTTTTAAATCACCAATTGGAATGTTGTATGATGTCCACAGTTGAAATGCGTATTGTGCCTGGTACAAAAGCATTGTGTGACCATAGTGGACATGTGCACCTTTCCGGCGTGCCGTTTGCAGGAACTTTGTAGTAAGCGGCTGATAAATGATATCACTGACAATACTACCTTCATTCAATTGTTCCAGCGAAATTATTTGTTCTTCCGTGTTTGGCTTCATACCAACGGCAGTTGTCTGGATAATCAGATTGTAATGTCCAAGTACCTCTTCAGCTTCCTGCAAGCCCAAAACGTTTGTCTGGACACCGTCGCTGCCTTTTTGTGCAATGGCCTCGGCGCTTACTGTTGTCCTGTTGGCGATATCGATGTTCGACAATCCCTCAGCTATTAATGCTTGATAAACCCCTCGTGCTGCACCACCTGCCCCGATAATTAATACCTTACAGGCTGTGTCCTCGAAAACAGACGGATGTTGCTCCTTCAATCCGCGAACATAGCCAGTTCCATCGGTATTATATCCAACCCACTTTCCATTTTGATTGACAACAGTATTAACCGCACCGGTTACCTCCGCTTTCCATTCGAGTTGATCCAAATAAGGAATAATCTTCTGTTTATACGGGACTGT
The DNA here is from genome assembly GCF_005887555.1 of Lentibacillus cibarius. Lineage (NCBI taxonomy): Bacteria > Bacillati > Bacillota > Bacilli > Caryophanales > Bacillaceae > Lentibacillus > Lentibacillus cibarius. The sequence continues at coordinate 395,574 of NZ_VCIA01000001.1, forward strand.
CACATTAAACCCATGTAGTCCACTCGATTTCAGCTTTTCCAGCTCTCTTGTAAATGAATCTTCCGGGGTAATTTCAATTAAGGAATACGTACCGGTTAAACCGGATTTTTCGAGAAACTGATTATGAATCCACGGTGACAGTGAATGTTGAATAGGATGACCGATAAGACCAAGTCTGAATTGCATATGGCACCTCCTAAGTAAATGAATTTCTTATTGATACATGGACACCTTTTGGGCTGTGTGCAGACACAGTCAGCTCACCATCGGGTATCGTAATCCAGCCAAGACCCGGGAACACAATATCATTTTTCCCGTTCTCAAGCCTAAATGTCTGCTCGGCTAATTCCGGCAGAATCGCAAGCGTGTCCCTATCAGGTGGAGATAAAAGCTCCCCCAGATGCTGCTCGAAAAGGTTATCCGCTTTTTGCAGCTTCGTCCGGTGAATCGCAAGTTCATTTGCAAAATAACAAACGAACGACTGCCTCTCTCCTTTTAGAAAGTCAAGCCTTGCTAGCCCCCCGATAAAAAGTGTTTGCCCGCTGTTTAACTGATAAACTCTCGGCTTAATTTCCTTTTTGGGTGTTATGACTTTTAGATCACTGCTGGAAACATAATGAGCCATTTGCTGTTTATTGACGATACCCGGTGTGTCAATGAAAGCTGACTCATCATCGAGCGGGATTTCTATGAAACCAAGTGTTGTACCGGGAAAATAAGAAGTTGTGATTACATCCGTCGTTCCGGTTGTTTGTTCAATTAACTTATTGATGAACGTCGATTTCCCTACATTTGTCGTCCCAACAATGTATACATCTTGCCGGTTACGATAGTGCTCAATAGCCTTCGTTAACTCTGTTATCCCGTGCCCTTTCACAGATGAGATCAAATAGACATCTTTGACCGTAATCCCTGCTTTTTTCGCCTCTGACCGAAGCCACTGGGTCAACTTTCTTTGATTTGTCGATTTCGGTAGCAGGTCCATTTTGTTTCCAACAAGAATAACCGGTTTATTACCGACAATCCGCTGCAAGCTCTTAATGATGCTTCCTTCCGCATCAAAAATGTCAATGAGGTGGACAACCACCCCTTCTTTATCCCTGATTTGACTAACCATTGACAAAAAATCATCATCTGACATTGTTACATCCTGTATTTCATTATAATGCTTTAAACGGAAACAGCGCTGACATAATACAATCTCCCTATTAAGTGCATTTTCCGGGGTATAACCAGCTTGATCCGGGTCAGATGTCTGAATATGAATGCCACAACCCTGACAATTAATGTTTTCCATCATTACTCCTCCCAGCTTATCTTACCTTTTTTACGCATATATCTTAAAATTTGCCGCTCAATTTTCCGGTTAAACCTGGTAACTTTACCATCCGTTTGAACAATCGGCACAACCAAGATTGTGTGAAATCCAGCAATATTGCCACCAAGGATGTCAGTTAAAATCTGGTCGCCCACAACAACGATATCATCTTTCTGTAGTTCCATTTCCCTCGCGGCACGTTTGAACGCATGGCTCAGCGGTTTCCTTGCACTGAATACGAACGGTGTATTAAGCGGTTCAGAAAAAAGTTTCACGCGCTCCATATTATTGTTTGAGATAATGGTCACTTTTATATTATGTTCATTCATCATCCTAAACCATTCAATTATTTCAGGCGTCGCATCCTTTACATCCCATGCGACAAGGGTATTATCCAAATCAGTGATAATCCCTTTTAATCCTCTTTTCTTCAATTCATCCGGATGAATATCAAAAATACTTTTTACATGCTGATTTGGCAAAAACAATTTTAACAACCCGTTACACCTCTTACTGCTACTATTTCAATCGTATTGTCCCCGTTTGTAAAGCGATTAAGCTAAAGTCAATCTTAATAGAGTATACAACATTTGCCTATTATAACTTAAACCAATACGAACTTTCCACAAATGGAAGTCAACAACATTCCATCTATCATTAGTCTATGTCAATTATGCCAAAAACCGTTCGACAAATTTATGCATGATTCGATATGTGGATAACTCAGTGCACAAAATCCACAGTGAAATATCAACATTTTTCGCTTGTTACTGTATGTTTTACACAAGTTATCTACAAACGAATGTGGATAATGCTATCCTTGTGATGCCCTGTATTTCATGATAAATTATTAACAACATGTTCAAGACGAACAGCAAGTGTTTTACAAGGTTAGGAGGGCTATATTCATGGAAGATCTGTCAGATGAGCTGCTATTGGAATCCTATTACAAAGCAAATGAATTAAATTTAAGCCCCGACTTTATATATCTGATTGAAAAAGAAATTAGCAGAAGAAATTTAACAAACAAAGTAAAAACATACAGCTAATCCTGATCGGGTTCAACCCCATTGTCACCAAATTGACAGGGGTTTTTTATTTTAAGTCCTTCCAGTTTATGATAAGCTGTCCATGATAATATATAATTGACGGCATAAACTACATAAAACAATTTGTCGACAAGCTTGTTGTAATTTCGAGGAGGACATTAATCAGATGCTATACATAGTACTCATCCCACTTTTACTTTCCTGTATCATACCTTTCATTAGTAAAATAAAACATAAACTTCATACTGGTTTGTTCGTATTTCTGATCCCAACAGTTATCTTTATTTACTTTGTCCGCTTTGTCGGTACAGAATTTGAGCCAGTTAGACAATCGTATAACTGGATTCCGTCGCTCGGAATAAACTTCGATTTTTATTTAGACGGCCTGAGTCTGTTATTTGCATTATTAATCAGTGGAATTGGTGCCCTAGTAGTTTTATACTCTATTTACTATCTTGATAAGGGTGAACGGCTGGGACATTTTTATGTCTACTTACTAATGTTTATGTCAGCAATGCTCGGTGTCGTGCTATCCGACAATATTTTCGTACTTTACACCTTTTGGGAATTGACATCTATTTCTTCATTCTTATTAATTGGATACTGGCATTTTAAAGAAAAGTCACGATATGGTGCACTAAAATCCATGTTAATAACCATTTTTGGCGGATTAAGCATGTTTGGCGGTTTTATTCTTTTATCGGTTATGACCGGGACGACAAGCATTCAGGTTATGATTCAAAATGCAGAGGTTATCATGAACAGCCCGTATATGCCGCTTGCTCTTGGTTTTTTGTTGATGGGAGCTTTTACCAAATCAGCACAGTTCCCATTCCATATTTGGCTCCCAGATGCCATGGAAGCACCGACACCTGTTAGTGCTTATCTTCATTCGGCAACAATGGTAAAAGCGGGCCTCTTCCTAGTGGCAAGGTTCTCGCCAATTTTCGCTGACTACGAATGGTTTTTTATCATCGTCAGCGTCGCCGGCATTGTCACGTTATGCTGGGGTTCTTATATGGCAGTTCACCAGACAGACTTAAAAGCTATATTAGCCTTTTCAACAATCAGTCAGTTAGGCATGATTATGGCAATGCTAGGATTTGGAACTGAAGCAGCCGCTTTTGCGGCAGTCTTTCACATTTTGTGCCACGCCACATTTAAAGGTAGTTTGTTTATGGTCGCGGGCATCGTTGATCATGAAACAGGGACACGTGATATACGTAAGCTTGGTGGACTAATGACGTTCATGCCGATGTCTGCAGCATTGGCGCTATTCGGCACTTTTTCCATGGCTGGAATTCCGTTGCCATTTTTGAATGGGTTTTACAGTAAGGAGATGTTTTTTCAATCGACCCTTGATTTACCTGCAGGAGCTAACGCCGTCACAACTTTTCTCGTAGACATTATCCCGTACTTGGCGGTGTTCGGTAGTATCTTTACGTTTGTCTATTCGCTCTATTTTCTATTCGGCACATTTGCAGGCAAAAAGCAAGTCGACCAGCTCCCGAAACACCCGCACGAAGCACCTATTGGTATGCTTCTGTCACCGTTCATCCTTGTACTCGGTGTCATTTTGATTGGTCTGTTTCCTAACGCCTTTAATGGAACATTTATTGCCCATGCGGCAGAGGCGGTCGCCGGGTCAGCGGTTGTTGAAAATATCAAGTTCTGGCACGGCTTATCACCTGCATTTCAAATGTCTCTTGCAGTTGTTGCCATTGGTACTATTCTTGTTTCAACCAGACGAAAATGGAGCAAAGTTTATACCTTCGTGCCTGGTGGGAGAAGCATCAACAACATTTACGATGCCATTATCTCCAAGTTAGATAGCTGGTCACGACATATTACCACATTCTATATGACTGGGTCATTAAGGCTTTATATGGCCATTATTCTAAGCACTATCATGTTGGTTACACTTAGTTTCATGCTAGTTACCGATGGATTCACGATTAATTCTAACGACTTGGCACCTGTGAGGTTAACAGAGATAGCTGTCGTCCTCGTTATCATCGCTGCGGCAATTGGTACTGTTTTTGCAAGGCAGAATCTGGCAGCTATCTTAATAGTCGGTGTCGTTGGTTATGGTGTCTCACTCTTATTCGTTATCTATCGTGCACCTGACTTGGCGCTGACACAATTGGTCGTTGAAACTGTTTCTGTAGCACTGTTTTTGCTTTGTTTTTACCATTTGCCTAACCTGAGAAATAAAAAAGACTCGACTGGTACACGTTTAACAAACGGTATTGTATCCATTGGATTTGGTGCGCTTATGACACTGATTGGCATTTCCGCCCATAGTAGTGATTGGTTTGGGACTATATCCGACTACTTCCTGAAAACATCGCATTCTCTTGGTGGCGGCGACAATGTTGTCAACGTCATTCTCGTTGACATGCGTGGACTTGACACGCTCTTTGAAATTACAGTTCTTGGCATTGCGGCACTTGCCATCTATAGCCTTATTAAAATAAAGATCAAAAAGGGGACAAAATAAATGGAATTCATCATTTTAATATTGGCTGGCGTATTATTTGCAACTGCCATTTATAACCTGCTGCAAAAACAGCTATTGCGTATCATCATTGGAACGGTTCTGCTGTCACATGGTGCCCACTTGTTTATCTTGACAATGGGAAAGTTGAAACGAGGTGAGCCGCCAATCCTGGCAGATGGTGTTTCCGAGTACACCGATCCACTGCCACAGGCGCTGATCCTAACATCGATTGTAATCAGCTTCGGGATTACCAGCCTGCTTCTGGTACTTGCGTATCGGACGGCAACCGAAAATAACACAGATAATATGGAACAATTGAGGGGTAACGATAATGAATAATCTTGCAGTACTGCCAATCATCATACCATTAGTTTCGGGCATCATTCTTGCATTCTTTCCGAAGAAACTGAATTTAGTGCGTCCACTGTCCAAAATCTTCATGCTAATTAATTTAGTTATTGCTGGGTATTTGCTTTGGACGGTCTTCTCGGAAGGTTCCGTCATTCTCGAAACCGGTGGCTGGAAAGCGCCGTATGGTATTGTTCTGGTAGCCGATAAACTTGCGACACTTCTAGTTTTCACAACAAACATTATTGCAGCGGCTTGTGCCCTTTATGCTCCTTACTCGCTTTCAGACAGGAAAGAACAATATTATTTTTACTCGTTCTTTTTCTTTTTGATTACCGGCGTGTCCGGAGCTTTTCTGACCGGAGACTTATTTAACATGTTTGTTTTCTTCGAGGTTCTGCTAATGGCTTCTTATGCGCTCATCGTTTTGGGCGGGGATAAAGTGCAACTGCGTGAATCAATTAAATATGTATTTATTAATTTGTTCTCGTCTATGCTGTTTGTGACAGCTGTTGCCTTTATTTATGGTGCACTTGGAACCGTTAATATAGCCCAGATTGCTGAACGTGTACAGGAAGTTGATCAACAGGGAATCCTGACCACCGTTGGCATACTTCTATTTTTTGTCTTTGCTGTAAAGGCAGCGCTGTTTCCTTTATATTATTGGATGCCGAATTCTTATGCTGTACCTAACCCGGTCATTTCAGCATTATTCGGGGCTCTTTTGACCAAGGTCGGGATTTATTCGATTATTCGAGTTTTCTCATTGATCTTTGTACATAAAATCGAAGTGACACACGGTATGTTCATCTGGATTGCCGGGCTATCCATGATCTTTGGTATCATTGGCGCAATATCTACCAATAATATTAAATTAATTATCGCTTATAATATTATTCCCGCAATTGGATTCATTCTGATGGGGATTGGCGTATTCAATCAATCTTCCGTAAGTGGATCTATATACTACCTGGTCCATGATATGCTAATTAAAGGAAGTTTATTTATGTTAGCTGGTACGATTGCCTATGCCGCTGGTACTTCAGATTTACGTAAATTCAGCGGGCTAATTCATTATTATCCATTTATTGGCTGGCTTTTATTTTCATCAGGTTTTATCCTTGCCGGTATTCCGCCATTCAGTGGTTTTATCGGTAAACTGCTACTCTTAAAAGGTGCGCTTGCCAATAAAGATATAGCAATTGTAATTATTGGATTGCTTTCAAGTTTGCTGATTCTCTATTCCATTATGAAAATTTTCATTAATGGATTTTGGGGTGAAAAAGACGAAACAATCAAACCCGTATCATTAAAGGGACGTATTGCCCCTATCGTTATGTTGTTGGCATTATCGGTATTTATGGGGATCGGGGCAGAATTCATCTATCCATTTGTTGAATCGATATCCACCGATTTGATTCAACCTGAAGTATATATTGACGCTGTGCTGAAGGAGTAATGTAACATGGCCTTTCAAATTGTTATCAACTTGATTATAGCAGTTATGTGGATGTTTTTAAGTGAGAGTTATACCACATCAAGTTTCATTGCGGGATACATGCTGGGCATCCTTTTGCTGCTTCTATTGAACCGATTCATTCCGGATAGGTTTTATTTAAAGCGTGTCTGGAAAATAATGAAATTATTTCTGCTGTTCATTAGAGAATTGATTTCATCAAACATTGATATTGTCAAACTTGTATATAAACGAAACCCTGAATTTGAACCAGGAATTTTCGCCATGCAAACTGATTTAAAAAGTGATTGGCAAATCACCCTGCTGGCCAACCTGATATCACTTACACCGGGGACATTGTCAATTGCCGTATCAGACGATAACACCTATCTGTACATCCACGCTATGGACATTGATGATATAAATGATTCCATACGGGATATCAAAAATACATTTGAAAAAGCCATTTCAGAGGTGACAAAATGAACAATCTTCTTGCTGTAACCGAAACGATTTTGCTTTTTACAACAATAATCAGTCTGATAGGGATCTCCATCTCGTTGCTTTTGCTGCTGTACCGGATTATCACCGGGCCAACTAATGCGGACCGTGCAGTAGCACTTGATTCAATTGGCATGAATCTGATGGGAGTTGCTGCATTAATGGCCATACTAGTCGTTACGACGAAATTTAACGATGTTATTTTGCTGATCGGAATCCTGTTGTTTATCGGAACCATAGCAGTTGCTAAATATCTTGAAAAGGGTGTTATCATTGATAGAAACATGGATTGAGCTTATATTAAACATGATCATTGCCTTCTTTTTACTGTCTGGCACATTTTTCATCCTGTCAAGTTCTATTGGCATTGTCCGGTTCCCTGATGTTTATACCCGATTACATGCAGCTACAAAGGCTTCGACGCTTGGAATAGCCGGTTTATTGATTGGTGCGTTTTTATTTATGTATGTATCGCATGGGATCGCCAGCGGCAAATTATTGCTTGCTATTATCTTCACTCTCCTAACCGCCCCTGTTTCTGGACATATGATTTCACGGGCGGCCCATCGTAATGGGGTCAAACCAATCTTAAAAAACCGTACAGATGAATATGAAGCATCTATACAAAAATACGTGCAAAAACAAAAGTGACCCCACCTATAGGTCACTTTTTTATTTTAACTACTGGTCAGTAGCTTTTACTGTTAAGCACCTCTGAGTCTTTTGCAAAAAGAATCAGGACATTTCGCCGTTTTGTTGTGGACAGACACAAAAATGCAATCTCTTCATATACATGATTATATAGGCAATTGCCCAGCCGTATTTAGAGGAGGTGCATTCGTTTGTCAGGTGTTTTAAGCTTTCTGGCCTTACTTATCAAGGAAGCACTCTTTTTTGTCTCCTATGTCAAAAACCACGCATTTCCACAACCGCTGCCACCCGAAGAAGAAAAAAAATACATTAAACAAATGCAGGATGGTGATGAAGATGCCAGGAACAAACTAATTGAACATAATTTACGGTTAGTTGCACACATTGTAAAAAAATTCGAAAATACCGGGGAGGATATGGAGGATCTAATATCCATAGGTACCATTGGGTTAATAAAAGGAATTGAAAGCTATTCGGCGGATAAAGGAACAAAACTGGCAACCTATGCTGCCCGATGCATCGAAAATGAAATTCTAATGCATTTACGGTCCCTGAAAAAAGTAAAGAAAGATGTTTCTCTTCACGATCCAATTGGTCAAGACAAAGAAGGCAATGAAATCAGCCTGATGGATATTCTAGAAGCAGAAAACCAAAACATCATTGAGTACATCCAGTTGAACATGGAGATTGAAAAAATGAATGAATACTTGGCTATTCTTGACAGCAGAGAAAAAGAAGTTGTCGTGTATCGTTATGGGCTGAACAATTATAAAGAAATGACACAGCGTGAAATTGCAAAAATGCTTGATATTTCACGGAGCTATGTATCTCGAATCGAAAAAAGAGCACTTATGAAGGTGTTTCACGAATATTACCGAAAAGAAAAAGAGAGGGAATGATGCGCGCATATTTCATGCGCGCTCTTTTTTATGACGTCGGAAAGTATAAAATATGGATGACCTTATAATAAAAACTTCGGTATTCGCTGTAAGACGAGGTGAATGCCAAGTTTTTCTAATATGTTCCCCTTTTTTTAAAAATAAGGGGTTTCTTGGCAAAGATAATAAATGGTTTCACTAAAAGTATTTACAAAGTTAATTTTACGTGGTATATTTTTTATAAATTATATTAAATATTTTTTTAATGTATTAAATTATTTTATTGGGATGAATATGTTTATATTACTTTACACTTTCCATTTACAATCTTTGAGGAGGTTTTACAAATGAATCAAACATACGACTATGTAATCATTGGTGGCGGCAGTGCAGGTTCTGTACTTGGCAACCGTCTAAGTCAAGATAAATCAAGCAGTGTTCTTGTTCTGGAAGCAGGGCGTCGCGATTATTTTTGGGATTTGTTTATTCAAATGCCAGCAGCTTTGATGTTCCCATCAGGTAACAGCTTCTATGACTGGGTCTATTCCACGGATGAAGAGCCTTATATGAATGGACGGCGTGTTGCTCATGCCCGGGGGAAAGTACTCGGCGGATCGAGTTCTATCAATGGCATGATTTATCAGCGCGGCAACCCTTTGGACTATGAACGGTGGGGATCTGACCCAGGTATGGAAACGTGGGATTATGCCCATTGTCTCCCGTACTTTAAGCGACTGGAAACGGCCTTTGGTGCAGACCCATCGGATGAACACCGTGGCCACCATGGTCCAGTTAAATTAAAACGCGGGCCTGCAACGAATCCTTTATTTCAAGCCTTTTTTGACGCAGCTGTAGAGGCTGGTTACTCGAGAACACCTGATGTAAATGGTTTTCGTCAAGAAGGATTTGGCCCATTTGACAGCCAGGTGCATAACGGAAGACGGGTTTCTGCTTCACGCGCCTATTTGCGTCCTGCGATGCGGCGCAAGAACCTGACAGTTGAGACACGGGCATTTGTTACGAACATCAATTTTGACGGTACAAAAGCTACAGGCTTAACCTATCAAAAGAATGGAAAAACCTATGTTGTTCATGCGGGTGAAGTGATCCTTGCCGGTGGTGCATTCAATACACCGCAATTACTGCAGTTGTCCGGTGTTGGCGATGCTGATCATCTGCGCTCACTTGGCATTGACCCAATCGTTGACTTGCCGGGTGTGGGAGAAAATCTTGAAGATCATCTGGAAGTATATATTCAACACGCTTGCCCGCAGCCGGTTTCGGAACAACCTAGCTTAAATAAAGCAAAAATGCCTTGGATCGGATTACAATGGCTACTTGGACGTACTGGCCCGGCAGCCTCGAACCACTTTGAAGGTGGTGGGTTCGTTCGCTCAAATGAAGAAGTGGATTATCCGAATCTGATGTTTCATTTCCTTCCATTGGCGGTCCGATATGATGGACAAAAAGCGGATACGGAACATGGATTTCAAGTACACGTAGGACCAATGTATTCCAACTCTAGAGGAAGCCTAAAAATCCGTTCACGTGATCCTTTTCAACATCCAAGTATCGTATTTAACTATCTATCTACCGAAAAGGATAGACGTGAGTGGATTGAAGCAATACGCGTTTCACGGGAAATCCTGTCGCAGCCAGCGATAGCACCATACAGTACAGGCGAAATTTCACCTGGTCCTTCTGTCCAAACGGATGAGGAAATTCTCGAATGGGTAGCAAATGACGCGGAAACGGCACTTCATCCATCCTGTACGGCGAAAATGGGGCCTGCCTCAGATCCTATGGCTGTCGTAGATCCGCTGACCATGAAAGTTCATGGCCTGGATAACGTACGGGTTGTGGATGCATCCGCTATGCCGCATACGACGAATGGAAATATCCATGCACCGGTGTTAATGCTGGCAGAAAAAGCAGCTGACATTATTCGTGGGCAAAAACCGATGAAGCCTGAGTATATAGACTATTACCGTCATGGCGTTCATCCAAAGGACGCAGGTACAGTAGAAAAGTAAGGGAAAGAAGATAAGCCCGTTTGGCAAAGGAAAGAGAGGGATAATGCGAGCATTAACCCTCTCTTTTTCCCTTATTCTCGCCCATGGAGTTGAATTATAATTAAGCTATATTGATTTAACCATATCCATAATCAGTGTTCCCGCATTTTGAGCTGCAGTTTCCAGAAATTCGTCAAAAGAGGTGGAAGAATCTTTGCCTGCGATATCCGATAAGGCTCTGATAACAATAAATGGTGTCTCATATTGATAACACACTTGTGCTATAGCAGCAGCTTCCATTTCTGCAGCAATCATTGATGGGAATTTTTCGCGGACGTAGGAAACGCGAGTAGCATCCGACATGAATGAATCGCCTGTTGCAATAATCCCTTTCTGCCAGTTGAGTCCGAGCCGTTGTATTACCTGTTGTGCCTTTTCAATCAACACAGCATCAGCACTGTACATCGCCGGCATACCAGGAACCTGCCCGTACGCATAGTCAAAAGCAGTAGCATCAACATCATGGTGAACAATATCAGTCGAAATGACAACATCGCCAACATCCAATTCCTTGCTAAATCCACCAGCTGATCCGGTATTAATGACATATGTAGGATGAAACTGTTCATGCATGATGGTTGCTGCCATTGCTGCATTAACTTTTCCAATTCCTGATTTTAATAATACAACATCATGTCCAAAAAGCTTGCCGTGAATAAACAGACAGCCAGCAACCATTTCATCAGTAATATCTGTCATCTTCTCTCTTACTGCAGTGATTTCCTCATCCATTGCTCCAATGATCCCTATAGTCATATGTTTTCCTCCTAGTAACATGCATCATTCAAAGCGCCATTTCTGATCATTCTCTTTTAACCGTTCAACCTTGGTCGGCTTCCATCCTTGGTTGCTGACCCATGAAAGATAAACACGATAAATATCTGATTCATCCTCGCTGGAAACAGTAGCGATTGCTTTTTGCTCACCGTTTCTGGCAATCCACCACATGACGAATTTATCCTCATTTAGGTGCGTTGCTGTCGTAACAGCTTGGCGCATTTCTTCTCTGTCCTGCGATCCTTCATCAAAATTGATGGTGTGGGGTTCAGATTGTTCGGTATCAACCGGTTTCCAATCACCTTTGTAAGCCTCAATGACATTATCGTCAGAAGGCTCAACCTTCTCTGTGGCTATACGCTCACTGGAACCCGTGTCCTCTGAGTTATCTTCTCCATTATCTTGCGCAGACTCATGCTCGGCGCCTTTGTTCCCCGGCTTGTCCACATCGTCACTGCTACTATTATCAGATTCGTTTTCTTTACTGGATGCTTGGGGATCCTGTTCTGTTTCCTTTTGGTCATTGGATGCAGAGTCTGTTTGGTCATCTCCCCCAAAAATAAAGAGAAGCACTAGTGCGATTACCAATATACTTCCTAGTACGATGAAGACAGACAGAGACTTGGTATTTTTTCTTCTTTTCTCATATTTATTTACTCTTGATAATTCATTATGATCAGACATGGTCCATCCCCCTCCTATCTCCTCATCCTAATTATAGTATCATATTTCTCGAATGACGTTATATTCCCTTTCTAGCAGATTTGCTGGTAAAAACGTGATAAACATTTTCTATTCAGCTTCTTTATTTTTTTAAAGTGCAAAAAAGAGAAGCCATTTAGCCTCTCTTGATTATTTTCCATTTATCTGCAAGCGACACCTGTTTACTTATTCAACATTTTCAATTCGCACAAATAAGTCGCCGCCTGGTGTCGCCACAGAAACTTCTGCACCAATTTCTTGACCAATCAGACTTTTGGCCATTGGTGAATCATTTGATATTTTCCCTTCAAAAGGATCTGCTTCGGCACTGCCAACAATCGTATACGTTTCTGTATCTCCATCAGGCAATTCTTTAAAGGTCACCGTCTTGCCTAGTGAAACGACATCAGGATCCTCGTTATCGTTTTCTATAATAACTGCATTCCGAATCATCTGTTCCACTTGGGAAATACGTGATTCTACAAATGCTTGGTCATCTTTAGCGGCATCATATTCGGAGTTCTCGGAAAGGTCCCCAAAGCTACGTGCAACCTTGATTCGCTCCACAACTTCTTTTCTTCGTTCTGTTTTCAAATAATGCAATTCCTCTTCCAATTTTTCTTTCCCCTCTTGGGTCATGTAAAAGCTTTTCTCTGTTGCCATTAATTTACACTCCTTTTATCAAATATGACATGCAACGTGATTATGTCGTTACTATAATAGCCTATAGCAAATATTTCATAAAACTACTATGGCAGAGTCAGTTAAGATTTTCAATACTTTTCATTTAAAGATATGTCTTGTATTCAAACTTAATGAAAGCGTTACCGAAACAAGTATGTCCTACCGAGGTGGGGTGAGGGCTTGAACTACGGACATATGCCATATTCAAATGTTGTTTTCCTGATTCCGAGACAGAATCTTCTCAACCTTTGTCGCCATAAGGTCTATTGCCACATGGTTTTGGCCGCCTTCCGGTATAATAATATCTGCATAGCGCTTTGTTGGTTCAACAAATTGCAGATGCATCGGCCGTACATTATTTTCATATTGATCAATAACAGAATCAAGCGTTCTGCCCCGTTCTTTTATATCACGCATAAGTCTACGAATGATGCGGATATCTGCATCAGTATCAACAAATACTTTGATATCCATGAGATCAACAAGACGTGGATCCTCAAGTATTAAAATCCCCTCTAGAATAATTACCTCTTTTGGCTCTACAGTGATTATCTCATTTGATCTTGTATGCATTTTATAGTCATATACAGGTTTCTGAATAGGCTGTTGGTTAACCAGCTTATGAATATGCTGTACCAATAACTCATTGTCAAAAGCCAAAGGATGATCATAATTAGTATTCAATCGCTCCTCAAACGGCAAGTGGCTTTGATCTTTATAATAATAATCCTGCTCAATGACGAGGATTGTTTTATCCTGAAAACGCTGGCATATCGAGCGTGTTACGGTTGTCTTGCCACTGCCGCTGCCTCCTGCAACGCCAATAACAACTGGTTTTTCGGACATGAATAGGAGACTCCTTTCACTATATTTTTTTGCTGATCGCTATTCCATCCCCGATGGGTACAATCGTTGTTGTGAAATCCGGGTGTTTTACAAGCCAGTCGTTATACGCACGAATCTTAGCGGCGATTTTTTGATATCTTGGATGCTGTTTCTCGGTATCTGCTACAAATCCTTTAAATAAAACATTATCAGTCACCACAAAGCCATCGTTCGACAGCAACGGCACTGACAGCTCAAAAAATTCCTTATACGCGCCTTTAGCGGCATCAATCAGCACCATGTCAAATTTGTTACCGGTCAGCTTTGGAAGTTCTTCCGTTGCATCCCCGCAGATTACATCAATTATATGGAGTTTATCCATTTCGCGAATATTTGCAACTGCCTGCCTATATCGTTGTTCATCTCGTTCAATCGAGACAATCGAAGCATTACTATTGGCCTCTGCCATACGCAAGGCCGAGTATCCAACAGCAGTACCTATTTCCAATATTCGCTCCGGTTTTGTCAGACGGATTAATTGCATGACTAAGTTCATCCCAAGTGGGTCCATAATTGGAATCTGGTCATTTCTCGCCTTCTGTTCCAAATCTTTCACCCAATCCGCCTCAGATGGAAGTGACTTCATCAAATAGTCTGTCAGCGTATCATTCATCCTATCAGCCTCTTTTATAATTTAAAACTTCATTTAGTGTGGATGTTACTGTCTTATTTTAATGTAATATAAAAGTGAAAAATATCATTCCATTGTGAACTGAAACACGAACGATCCTAAAGCGTTGAGAATAAAGAAACCATCGTTCTTTATTCCACGGTTGAATCGAATTAGTCGATATACTTTGCTTTTAACTGTCTGTGTTTCTCAACCGTTTCAGCATAATGAATATTCCCTTTGTCGTCATGAAGGAAATATTTATAGGCGGATTCTTCCGGGTTGATGGTTGCCTGCAATGACGTTTTGGCAAAGTTGGATATTGGTCCAACCGGAAGTGTATTAACATGGTACGTATTATACGGTGATTCCACTTCTAGATCTTTTAACAATACTTTCTTTTTATGCTTGCCTAGTGCGTAAAGAACAGTCGGATCTGTCTGTAGCGGCATGCCTTCCTCCAACCTATTAAAGAATACACCGGCAATTTTTTTCCGCTGTTTTTGTGAACTGGCCTCATTTTCGACGAGTGAAGCCATCGTCAATGCCTCATGTACGGTTAAGTCCTGTGAGGCAATTTCATCCAGATATGGTGTGACCACCTCAACCGTTTTTTTAAGCATCTTATTAATGACTTTTTCAACACTCGGTTGCTTGCTGTAAAAATGATAAGTCGCCGCAAATAAGTATCCTTCTAGCGGTGTCCTTATTTCCGGATTCAAAATACTGTTTGACAAAATATCTGGATACGTATTAATCAGCGTCTCTATATATTGCGGGTCATTTACTTGATTTAAAAACGCCTTTTCCTTGAAAGGTAATGCAGCCGCATAGATGGACGCCATTTCCTTAATTGTCTTCCCTTCAGGAATTGTGACAGTATATTCCGGTTCTTCAAGCACTTTTCCTTTTTGCAGCGCCTGAATCAGTTCGTCTATTTCCATTGAGGGTGAAAGTGTATATTCACCTGCTTGAAAGTCGGATTCATTTTTAAACTTTATATAAAAACGAAAAATCGTACTGTCTTTGATAATTCCATTTTCTTCAAGAACCCTCGCAATCTCGGATGTAGAAGAACCCAAGGGAATTTCAATTGTAACATCTTCCTTGCTATCAGGGTTGACAGGCTGTAATGCAGATTTTATGTACAGAAATCCGGAGATACCACCAACGATGAAAATAAGCACCAATGAAATGATAATGACTGAAGCGATTCGCCGTACTATTTTGGCATCTTCATTACGCTTAGTCAGATGGTCCTCATAGTCTCCCGGTGTCTTCTTTTTGGACATGCGGCTTCCCTCCTTCACCCTGATTTATTATACTAAAATATTACACCATCCGCTACATAAAGTTACATTTCAAGCTGTACTCCCTTGTCATTCTACAACCAAACGAATACTCAAGGAAATGAATGCATTTGACCGGTTGCTTTTTTTCTTTTGCACCGTCTTCATCTATAAAAGAATAGGAAAAGGCTGATATCCCCACCAGGATACCAGCCTTCAACGAACCAAATCCGTTACTGGTCATCATTATCCTCGTCAACCAGGGTGTTCAGCATCTCCTCAACCATTTCCCATTCCTCTTCTGATTCTATCGGGAATAGGGAAAGATCATCGTCTTCCTTTTCCTGTTCCTCATACCGGAACGCGTAGACTTCAACTTCCTCGTTATCCTGTTGGTCAACCGGGACGACTGCAATATATGAGTGTCCAGTTTTATCAACTTCGAACGTGAATAATACTTCAAACAGATGTTCTTCTCCGTTTTCATCTGGTATAATAATCCGTTCTTTTTTTTCTAATGCCATGCCTACACTCCTTTTTGATTTTCCTGATCAAGATAGCCCTGTAAAATCATCACAGCCGCCATTTTATCTATCACTTTTTTTCTTTTTTTTCGGCTCATGTCTGCTTCGAGCAAGACACGTTCCGCAGCAACGGTCGATAACCGTTCATCCCACAGAACGGTGGGGATGTCATGAACCTCTTCCATATGCCGGGCATACGCTTGAGAGGCTTTCCCACGTTCCCCAACTGTTCCATTCATATTTTTTGGGAATCCAATAACAGCCTTCCCGATTTCGTGTTCGTCTATTATCTCCCGCAGCTCAGTATCTGCGGAAAAAATATCTTGCTCGTCCCATTTAATTGTTTTGATCCCTTGGGCTGTCCAGCCTAAAGCATCACTAACAGCCACTCCGATTGTTTTGGATCCTACGTCCAGACCAATTGTTTTCATCTAATACCCTTTCCGCTGCTCCTTGAGGTAAAATTTTACAAGTTCTTCTATAACTTCGTCCCGTTCCACCTTACGAATCAAACTCCGTGCATCATTATACCTCGGTATATATGCAGGGTCACCGGATAATAAATATCCAACAATCTGATTGTTTGGATTATAGCCTTTCTCTTTCAATGCACTGTGAACAGTCAGTAAAATCTCTTTGATATTCTGTTCATAAGGCTCTTCCGAAAAATCAAATTTCATTGTTTTGTCAATAGAGCTCATAGTGACACCTCATTCCATGTTTTCCCATTAT
Source organism: Lentibacillus cibarius (assembly GCF_005887555.1). Taxonomy (NCBI): domain Bacteria; kingdom Bacillati; phylum Bacillota; class Bacilli; order Caryophanales; family Bacillaceae; genus Lentibacillus; species Lentibacillus cibarius. The sequence continues at coordinate 412,550 of NZ_VCIA01000001.1, forward strand.
CTGCCTATTCAAAAAGGACCAGACTTTCTGAACAACCTCTTTGTCAGCTATTTTAACATGTTTTGCTTCCATATTATATATATTTCATTCAACTCAAGACTAAATTGTCTAATTTGCGGCATTGTTCTCGACATATTCCCTTGCAGCATTTAGTGCGTCATTCATTTTTTCAGGATTCTTACCACCGGCCTGTGCCATGTCCGGGCGGCCACCCCCGCCGCCGCCACAGCGTTCGGCAGCCTGTTTTACCAAATGGCCTGCATGCAGACCACTTTTCGTTAAATCCGTGGTTATGCCGGCAGCCAGCTGGACTTTAGCATTCGCCTCTGCTGCCAATAAGATAACACCTGAACCCAATTTTTGCTTTAATTCATCGACCATGTTACGAAGCTGGTTCATATCCTTTACATCAACCTTTTGCGCAAGTACGGTAAGACCATTTATTGTCTCTGTTTTTTCCGTTATGGACGATGCCTCCGCATTTGACAATTTCGCATTTAAAGATTCATTTGTTTTTTGTAAATCCTTCAGTTCCTGGAACAAGCTTTCCAAGCGGGCCGGAACATTTTCATCGTTTGTTTTCAAGAGACTTGCCGCAGATTCAAGTAATCCTACTTTTTCATTAACAAAGTTGTACGCCTGCTTGCTGGAAACTGCTTCAATTCTCCGAGAACCAGCGCCGATTCCTGATTCGGAAACAATTTTAAACAGACCAATCTCAGCAGTATTCCGGACATGGCAACCGCCACACAATTCAATACTGTAATCACTGATTTCGACAACCCTGACAATGTCACCGTATTTCTCTCCAAAAAGTGCCATTGCGCCTATTTCTTTTGCCTCATCCAGTTTTTTATTATCAATAGACACAGGGATGGAGGCCCAAATTTTTTCGTTGACGAGCTGTTCAATACGTTCTAACTCATCCTTATTTACCGAACTGAAATGAGTGAAGTCAAACCGAAGCCTCTCCGGTGTCACAAGTGAACCAGCCTGATTTACATGGTCACCAAGAACATCTTTCAATGCCTGGTGTAATAAATGGGTGGCTGTATGATTTTTTACTACCCCGGTACGGAAAGCCTTCTCAACCACTGCTTTCACATGATCACCTGTCCGAATTTCGCCTTCCTTAACTTGTATTTTGTGAACATGTTGTCCAAGTGGCGCTTTCTGAACATCTGTAACGTATGCAGAAGCATCATCCGTATACAGCCAGCCTTTGTCGGCTACTTGTCCACCGCTTTCCGCATAAAATGGCGTCTCGCTTAAAAAGACAAGCACTTCATCACCTTCTGTGGCGATATCGGTGAATTCCTTCCCTTGCACGATCGTCACAACTGTCGTGTCAGTCTCCAGTTGATCATACCCGGTAAAGGTGCTTTCCAATTCTACTTCACCAAGTACACCATCTTGTACCTGCATAGAGTCCACTTGCTGCCGAGCGTTCCTGGCTCGTTCACGCTGTTTTTCCATCTCTTCGGTGAAACCCTGTTCATCAATCGTAAATCCCTGTTCTTTCACATATTCCTCGGTAAGTTCTTTTGGAAAACCATACGTATCATACAGCCGAAACACTTCAACACCTGGAAAAATATCACTACCTAGACGTTTTTCTCTGACGATCACCTTATTAAGAATCTCGAGTCCATCATTCAGTGTTTCATGAAAACGCTCTTCTTCAGCTTTGACTACCTGGGCAATCGTTTCGTGCCTGTTGCTGACCTCAGGATAGAATTCTTGCATGATTTCACCAACTACGGGTACCAGCCTGTACATGAATGGTTCATCGATTCCGAGCTGTTTAGCAAAGCGGACAGCACGTCGCAAAAGCCGCCGTAAAACGTAACCCCTTCCCTCATTGGATGGTAATGCCTTGTCACTGACAGCAAAGGTGACTGTCCGGATATGGTCAGCAATTACTTTAAATGCTGTGTCATCTTCCGTCGACTCCCCGTATTTTTTCCCGGATATCGCTTCGGTTTCCCGAATGAGCGGCATGAATAAATCCGTCTCGAAATTGGTCGGTACATCTTGAATGACAGAAACCACTCGTTCAAGGCCCATGCCGGTATCAATATTTTTCTTCGGCAGCGGTGAATAGGTATCATCAGGATTGTGATTGAACTGGGAAAACACCAAATTCCAGATTTCGAGATACCGTTCATTTTCACCACCAGGATAAAGTTCAGGGTCATTCGGGTCGTTACCATAACTGGCACCACGGTCGTAAAATATTTCCGTATTCGGTCCGCTTGGGCCTTCACCTATGTCCCAGAAGTTTTCCTCCAGGCGAATAATTCGTTCTTTTGGGAGTTCGATATCATTAAGCCAAATATCATAAGCTTCATCATCTTCCGGATGGACGGTTACTGACAACAACGCCGGGTCAAACCCAATCCAGTCATCGCTTGTCAGAAACTCCCATGCCCATTCAATCGCCTCTTGCTTGAAATAATCACCAATAGAGAAATTTCCAAGCATTTCAAAAAAAGTATGGTGTCTTGCGGTGAACCCGACATTTTCAATATCATTTGTTCTGATTGATTTTTGGGCATTGACAAGACGTGGATTATCCGGAACCACCCGGCCATCAAAATATTTTTTTAATGTTGCCACCCCGCTATTAATCCAAAGCAGTGTCGGATCCTCCCTCGGTACAAGAGACGCACTGGGCTCCACCTGATGTCCTTTTTCTTTAAAAAAGTCGAGAAACATTTGTCGTACTTGCGCTGATGATAACCGTTCCATTTTTTGACCTCCAAGCCTTTTTATCCAATTTTTTGCAACAATAAAAAAATCCCCTCTCCATATTAATGTTAGAGACGAGATAACTTCCGCGGTACCACCCTAATTATGAATGACTCCCATTCATCACTTCACATGATAACGGTGTGATACCGACGGGGATTGGCCGTACTCCGGTTTAGCATTCCATGACTCAACATCCAGGGTTTCTCACAGCCGATGGAAACCCCTCTCTGCCGGATGGAGGCACATGTACTTAGAACCTTCCTTGTGTTAACCTATCGAATCGTACAAAAGCAATGGTAATTTATTATTTGTCGATATTATAGACAACTATACTACAATTGTCAATTATATTGTCTGAACGACAAAATATGAGGAACAACTACTTTCAGCACTGCCAGAACCGGAACAGCCAAAATCATTCCAGGCACCCCAAATAATTGACCACCTAGTAGCAATACGAAAATGATGGCAATCGGATGAATATCAATACTTTTGCCAACAATGTATGGAGACAATAAATTACCATCGATAACTTGGATGATAAAGATACTGATAGTAACGATCAGGACCAGTTTACCGGAAGTAGTTGCAGTAATGGCTATAGCCGGTACCGCACCAAGAATCGGTCCAAAATAAGGGATGATGTTTGTTAAGCCCATGATGATTGCCAACAATAAACCATAAGGTATCCCCAGTACACGGAAAACACCAAATGCAGCGACACTGACAAACAGACAAACAATCAGCTGCCCCCTTATATAGTTGCCGAGCCCTTTGTCTATTCCCCGGCATAGGGCGCTTGTCCGCTTGTGGTATTTTTCAGGAATCCATTTCTTCACATATTTTTTAATTGTAGTAAAGTCTTTTAGAAAATAGAAAACAAGTACCGGAATGACAGTGATGACAATAATCATATCAATTATTTTAGAAAAACCTCTGACCACGTCAGCGAGTAAATCCTCCATGTATGCCTCGAACTCGGAGATAAGCTCATCCATGTTATCGTGCACTGTTTCCGGCAAAAAAGATGTATACTCATAAAGGCTGTGAATAAAGCCCCGGTACATGTCTATCAATTGTGGCAACTGCTCCTGCAAATCGCTTAACTGGTTAATCATAGTCGGGTAGACACGATAAATAAGATACGCACCACCGCCAAAAAAAAGAAGATAAATAAGAAGGATGGCCAGACTTCTTGGCATATTGTACTGATGCATCTTATCAACAACAGGATACAATAGATATGCAATTAAAGCGGAGATTAGAAAAGGGAGCAGTAGATGCCAAAGAAACGAAACAACCGCATCATACATAGGAAAAAGTTTCACTAACAAATAAAAAAATAAAAAGACCAGAATTCCGGATAACACCCAAAAAAGAAAATTCAATGGTGTGCTGTCTTTAAACATGTCCAGCACCTCCTTTTACAAAGAAGGGCCATATATTTCCAAAACATTACCATTGAATCTTCCGCTCATCATCGGTAAACAAATCATCTAGTGAACTCAATGAACCATCCGCTTCAACCTGATGAATGACCAATCTATCATTAAATACGGACAATTCAATAAAACAGTTCCAACAGTAAAATTGTTGTGTTCCTATTCTTCCTATATTTTTTTCATTACAATTCGGACACACTACCATAGAAACAAACTCCCTTTTTATTTTTCTATGATTGCCCGAATTTATAAAAATATACTGGTTTGTCACATAAAATCATACGGCGTTATGTCTTCCTCCGATGAATCTGCCATATTCTTTTGTTCTGCATGGCCTTTAAGTTTAAGGAGCTGTTCTTTTAGTGTTGTAAAGCGTTGATTGGAATCAAGTGTGCGAACCCCTCGCAAAAAAGCTTCTAGTTCCCCACAAATAATTAGCGATTTCTTACTTCTTGTAATAGCAGTATATAATAGATTTTTCTTAAGCATACGGCGATAGGCCAGTACTACTGGCAGAATAACAATTGGAAATTCGCTGCCTTGTGATTTATGGATTGAAATGCAGTAAGCATGCATCATATTGATATAATCTTTCCGTTCGTAGACGACTTCTTTTCCATCATAGGAAACAACAAGCTGTTCGGTTTTATCGACATTTTCATTCGCCTCAAAAATCGCGACAACCTCACCAATGTCCCCATTAAAAATGCCGTCCTCCGGCTGATTTACAAGCTGCAGTACTTTATCTCCCACCCTGTATGTGGCATCATTTGCTTTCACTTCCCGTTTGGACGGGGATGCAGGATTAACCAGACGCTGCAGATATTTATTAATCATGTTGATCCCTGTCTGGGACCGGTACATTGGTGCCAGCACCTGAATGTTTTTCACATCAATGCCTTTTGTTTTTGCTTTATTGAAGACGGTAATAATAACATCCATTAACTGTGATTCACTGCAAGGAATGAAACTGAAATCATGATCATTTTTCAAGTCACTTGGTTCACATGCATCCTGCTTAATTAAATGCGCCAATTCAATAATTTTAGATCCTTCTTTTTGGCGATAAACATCATTAAGGCTTACAAACGGAATCCGTTCACTCCCGAGCAAATCCGCTAGCACTTGGCCAGGTCCAACCGATGGAAGCTGATCCTCATCACCGACCAAAAGCACCTGCATATCGTCAGGAATCGCTTTAAACAGACTGTTGGCAAGCCAGATATCTACCATAGAGAATTCGTCAACAATCAGGTAGCTGCCTGTTAATGGTTCATGTTCATCCTTATCAAAACCGGTCTGTCCGTCCCATCCTAACAACCGATGAATAGTAACTGCCGGAAGCCCGGTTGATTCAGTTAGTCGCTTGGCAGCTCTGCCGGTGGGTGCGGCCAAAATGAACGGATAATCAGCATTCGAATCATAGGCTGCCGGATCGAGTGCTATATTATGTACCGTTGCATAAGCATTGAGAATTCCCTTGATGACTGTTGTCTTCCCGGTTCCGGGACCTCCCGTCACAGCCATTAACCTGGAATTTAACGCTTGCTTAATGGCTTCAAATTGTTCCTTCCCGTAGCTAATCGCTTCTTGTTCTTCAATATCCCCGATGATTTTCATCAGTTCCGCCAGTGGAATATCATGCTCAACAGGTTTGCTCATAAGCCGGTCAACATGGGAAGCAAAACCATCCTCAGCATAATACAAGGACGGCAAATAAACATTGCCGTCTCTCATAATCAACTTTTTTTCCCTGTTTAGATCTTCCAGGCGATCTGTCACAAAATCCTTTTCTAGTGGCTCATCTGTTTCGGTAAGGATATCCAGGACTTGATTTATACACGTCTCTATTGGCAAATAGACATGACCATTCTGTATATTTTTTTGCAGCACATAAATGCATCCAGCACCGATACGATTCGGATGTGTAAATGACAGCCCATTTTGCCGGGCGATCTGATCGGCAGTCTGAAAACCAAAGCCGTCAATGTCAAATACAAATTGATACGGGTCATCCTGAAGTACGTGAAGAGCCTCTTCTTTATATTGACGGTATATTTTTTGGGCCATTTTCAAACCGATGCCGTATTTAGACAAATAGACAGCAATATGCTCGAACCCCTGATTTTCCTTGACAGTTTTAGAGAGAAGTTCCGCTTTGCCTTTTTTTAGCCCCGGTATTTCATTTAACGAATCCGGATTGTTCAATATTTTCGTAATGGCGTTATCACCTAAATGGTCAACAATTTTTTCAGCAGTTTTTTTGCCGATCCCTTGAAACAGATCGCTGGACAGATAGCTAATAAGGCCGTCTTTGGTATCCGGTATAAATGTTTGATAGGAAGTCACTTGATACTGCAATCCAAATTTAGCATGATGTTCAAACGTTCCATAAAACAAGTAAGCCGTTGACTCCTGCAAACTAGAGAAATAGCCTTTAACTACAATTTCTTTTTCCTGATAATCTTCATTCGTTTCATGGACAGTAATTTTGGCAATTGTGAACTGTTCCTCTGCATTGCGAAAAATCGTATATAGCAGTTCGCCCTTTATAAAACCTTGTTCATTGTGAGATGGTTTATCCGGTACCATTGTAAACAACCTCGCTATCTAACTCACTTATCAGTAGTATTCATTGCATCGGTAATCTGTTTTTTAGCATTAGCTGCCAGGACATGTTCCGGCTGTATGTCCAATGCGCGTTGAAAATGTTCCAGTGCAGCGGCGGGGTCTTCTTCATACAAGGCAATGACCCCGAGATTATAATGGGCATCACTATGTTCTTCATTTGAGTTAAGCACTTGTTGAAAAACCGATTTCGCATCACTTATATATTCGCTTTGAGCAAGTGTTAGCCCATACTGGAACAAGTACTCCAGATCATCCGGACTCAATTCAGACGCCCGCATTAAATAGGGTAATGCCAGCTTATAATTTTCCTGATGAACAAACGTCATCCCCAACAGAAAATAAGCATCCGCTTCATCGAGTCCAATATCAATCGCTTGTTGAAAATGCTTTTGTGCTGCTGGATAATCCGATTTGTCGTAATAAAGGTTCCCAAGCCCGTAATGGGCAGTTGCAGCCTGTTCATCGAGTTCCAATGCACGTTGAAAAAATCGTTCCGCACGTTCTGTATCGTTCATGTGCAAAAGCAAATTACCAAAGTTGATATAACCGACCGGATCTTGCGGATTTTCCTCGATAATCGCATTAAAAAGTTCTGCCGCTTCTTCATATTTCTGCTCTTTCATCCGTTCAATTGCTTGCTGATTTTTGTCCATGGTTTCACCTCAATCGTATGCATACTACACTTTTTAAGCTGAACTTGCCGCTACTAACAAATAGAAAACCGATTCCAAATTCCAAAACAAGCAGCCTTTCATCCAGTTCTTTATCCAACATACGCAAGCTGTTCATCATTTTTTAGAACTGTATCAATAGTCCCGCCACCCAGGCATACATCACCATCATAGAAAACGACAGCTTGTCCGGGTGTAATGGCCCGCTGTGCTTCATGGAAAGCGACATGAACCTTCCCGTCTGCCTTCTGTGTGACTGTAACCGCACTATCCTTCTGCCGATACCGGAATTTTGCTGTACAGATGAATGACTCGTCAGTTATATGATTAATCCAATTAACATCAGTTGCGATTAAGCTGTCTGAGTACAGCTTTTCATTATGAAATCCCTGCCCGACGTATAATACATTCTCGTTTAGATTTTTGCCGACAACAAACCAAGGCTCACCAGATCCGCCGATGCCCAAACCTTGCCGTTGACCGATTGTATAATACATAAGTCCGTCATGTCTGCCTTTTTCAATTCCGTCCAATGTTTTCATGACACCGGGTTGAGCTGGTAAATATTCACTTAAGAATTCTTTGAAATTGCGTTCCCCGATGAAACAAATACCAGTACTGTCTTTTTTGCTGGCAGTCACAAGATCGTGTTCTTTAGCAATGGCACGCACCTCTTGTTTTGGCATATGCCCAAGTGGAAACATAACCTTTTCCAATACATCACTAGTTAATTGATTCAAGAAATACGTCTGATCCTTATTGTCATCAGCTCCGCGCAGCATTTCATACGTTCCATTATTGTTGCGCACTTGCGCATAATGTCCCGTGGCCAAATAATCCGCCCCAAGTGACATGGCATGTTCCAGAAATGCTTTAAATTTAATCTCTTTATTGCACATGACGTCAGGGTTCGGCGTTCTTCCGGCTTTATATTCATCAAGAAAGTAAGTGAAAACTTTATCCCAGTATTGTTTTTCGAAATTGACCGCGAAATATGGGATATCCAGCTGGTTGCACACCCGTACAACGTCATCATAATCCTCTGTTGCGGTGCATACGCCGTTTTCATCTGTATCATCCCAGTTTTTCATAAAAATGCCGACAACATCATAACCCTGTTCTTTTAAAATTAATGCAGCTACGGATGAATCGACACCACCACTCATACCTACAACGACACGTGTATCTTCTTTGCGTTTCATATACGCCACCTCCTTTATTTATCCCACAAAAACGGGCACCTACTAATCAATAAGTCACTTGGTTAGTCGCTTGACGATTTTTGCCACTCTGTCTGCAGCTTCTGACACATTTTCATCAGTATTAAATGATCCGAAGCTAAACCGGATGGAATTCGTGGTTCGATCATCTTCCTGTCCATACATGGCCGCTAAAACATGGGATGGCTCGACTGATCCCGCCGTACATGCACTCCCGCTGGAAGCCGCGATCCCATCAAGGTCAAAATTTGTCAGCAACGATTCGACATTCGTTCCAGGAAAACTAATATTGACGATGGATGCAATCGTTTGATCAACATTCCCATTCACCGTAAAATTCACCCCATTCCGGGCAAGTTGTTCCATGAATAAATCTTTATAACGTTGGTACGTCTGTTTTCGCTCCATCCTTTCCTGCATAATAAGTTCAACAGCCTTTTGAAATCCAACAGTAGCTGGAACGTTTTCCGTACCCGGACGACGTTTCCGCTCTTGTTCACCACCAAACTGCAATGTACTTAAAGCTGTCCCATCCTTTACATACAAAAAGGCAATTCCTTTTGGTCCATTTAGCTTATGAGCAGAAACAGTCATCAAATCGATGTCTACTTGTTTTACATCGATATCAAGAAGACCGAATGCCTGTACAGCATCCGTGTGCAAATATGCCTGATGATCCTGGAGTACTTCAGCTATTGCTTCAATCGGCTGAATCACCCCGGTTTCATTGTTGACAAACATAACGGAAACAACAATCGTTTCATCAGTCAGCGCATGCTTTAGCTCGTCTATGGAGATAATCCCATTCTCATTTACAGATAAATACGTTACGCGAAATCCTTGTTTTTCCAAGTGCTGTGCTGCGTGCAGACTGGCATGATGTTCCTGAACGGTAGTAATGATATGATTTCCTTTGTGCCTGTTAGCCATAGCTGTACCAATAATGGCTAAATTGTCCGCTTCCGTTCCACCACTTGTAAAAATAATCTCTTTTTCATCGGAATTGATACTCTGAGCCATTGTTCGTCTTGCTTTGTCAAGATATTGCCGTGCTGACCGCCCATATGCATGGACACTTGACGGATTGCCGAAAACATCAGTAAATACAGGCGTCATCACCTCGGCAACCCGCCGGTCCATAGGGGTTGTTGCTGCATGGTCCATATAAATACGTTCCATTTTTTCAATCCTTTCTCTGCCCTTTTGTACTAAATATAAAACATAAACGCGTCCTGGTACACATCATTTTCATGCCGGCGCAAATCCTCAAGGGTCGTCGTGTCAAGGACATCTTTCACAGCGTCTCTGATACGAATCCATAACGCCTGTTTCGCCGGTTCTTCATCTTCTATCCCTTCAACGGGGGAAATCGGTCCTTCTAAAACTCGAATAATATCGCCAGCTTTTATATCACGTGGGTCTCTTGCCAGTACATAGCCACCATAAGCACCTCTGACACTTTTGACTAGGCCTGAATTACGCAGTGGTGAGGCTAACTGCTCCAGATAATGCTCGGATAGGTTCTTTTCCCGTGCTATTGCCTTTAATGATAACGGTCCCTCACCATACTTTCTGGCAAGTTCAAGCATAATCGTCAACCCGTATCGCCCTTTTGTCGAAATCTTCATTTATAACACCTCTATAACGCTAACTTTGCTAAACAGTCATTGGTTATTTACAATACAGCATATTATAGCACGAATCGCCTGTTTCTTGCATTTTATCGCAATCACCATTACGCTTTTACCATATAACCTATTAAAATTTCAACTTTCGCAGCCTGAAACGAACACATAAGACTTGGAAGAAGAAAGTTGGACACATACTGCGCTGGGTGACTTTTTGGATGAATGATTGGTTGTTTTATCATCGTAGTTAAGATAAACGGCGACGTAAGTGCTAGGTTGATTTCCGTTCAAGCCGCTTTCCGCGGGCAACGCTTCAGCTTCCTCGGAAGAAAACCGCTTCCTGCGGGATCTTCGACGCACAGGACGTGCTAGTGCAGGCGTTGCGACAGGACGTCGCGAACTTAGCCTGCCTTCCTTTTCCCGCAGGAGTCGACTGGCCTCCACTCCAATCAACCATCAAAATAGTAGTTCATCATTCTTTGTGATTTAATTATGTAATAAATGTTATGAAATAGTTAAACACAAGCGGAGGAAATACACGGAGACTCCTGCGGGAACAGTGGCGAGGTCACTGAAAAATTACCATCTTTTTAATCGATTCAAAATCGAATCCCAAATTTCACGGCAATAACCGCCTTGATGTGGGGAGTAACATATACTTTTGCATTTGATTTACACTATAAAGTGGGAAAATAAATTTCCAAAATATGTTTTTCAGCAGCCTCGAACAGTGGCGAATGTGAGACCCCGCAGCGAGGTACGAGCGAGGAGGCTCACGGGTCACCCGCGGAAAGCGTAGTGTAATTCCGGAGCGGTCGCACTTGATTTTTTCTCTACGTCGCATTCTATATCTTTTGTGTGCTAAAATAACCTTTTAGAATACAGTTTTTATGATTGTCAAGGTTGTCAAAAGTAACACTTAGTAGCGTTTCAAGTTTTCCACAGCTATCTGTAGGAGCTTCATTTTTTAATGCGAAGGTTGAGTTAAATTTATGCAAAGGACGATTAAAATGAATCAACAACCACTTGCTTATCGCATGCGGCCAGAACACATAGACGACATCATCGGCCAGGAACAGCTGGTCGCTGAAGGAAAAATACTGAACCGTATGATTCAGGCTGCACGTTTATCTTCCATGATTCTATACGGGCCACCCGGAACTGGCAAGACCTCGATGGCTTTTGCGCTGGCAAAAAGTTTAGATATGCCGGTAAAAATGCTGAATGCTGTTGTTGACAAGAAAAAAGATATGGAAATTGCCGTTGAAGAAGCTAAAATGAGCGGACAAATCGTGTTAGTGCTTGATGAGGTACACAGACTTGATAAAGCAAAGCAAGACTTTTTACTCCCGCACATTGAAAGCAATCGCGTGACACTCATCGGCTGTACTACAAGCAATCCTTATCATTCTATCAATCCTGCAATCCGAAGCCGATGCCATTTGTTTGAATTGTATCGCCTGACGGAAGAAGACATCAAAACAGCGGTAGTCAGAGCTTCCCAAAATGTCCAAAACGGACTCGGCGACCGAAACATCGAATTAACAGAAGACGCGCTAGAGCACTTTGCGTCTGCAGCTAATGGCGACATGCGTTCAGCACTGAACGGTCTGGAACTTGCCGCATCATCCACCCCAGCCGATGCTGAGGGGAAAATAATTATTACGCTAGCTATTGCCGAAGAGTGCATGCAGAAAAAAAGCTTCACCCATGATAAAGACGGGGATGCCCACTACGACGTGCTTTCTGCCTTTCAGAAATCCATTCGGGGCAGTGATGTAGATGCAGCCCTTCACTATCTTGGACGGTTAATTGAAGCAGGTGACCTTGACAGTATCGCTCGCCGCATGATTGTTTGTGCCTATGAAGACATCGGCCTCGCAAACCCGCAGGCCGGGCCTCGAGCAATCGCTGCCGTTGAAGCTGCAGAACGTGTCGGCTTTCCTGAAGCCCGCATTCCATTAGCCTCGGCCATTGTCGAACTCAGCCTTTCACCAAAATCAAATACAGCGTATAAGGCACTTGACCATGCACTGGCAGATATACGGAACGGAAAAAGCGGTGAAGTTCCGGCTCATTTAAAGGACACGCATTACCAGGGCGCTAAAACAATGGGACGAGGCATTAATTATAAATATCCACATCACGACGAAGAAGGATGGGTCAACCAGCAGTATTTGCCGGATTCACTCAAGAACAAACATTATTATCAGCCAAAAAACACCGGTAAATTTGAACAGGCGCTGAAACAGGTATACGATAACATTCAGGCTAAAAAAAATAATAATAGATGATAGAAGTATAAATTCTTTTTCAAACGGTCAGACTATCAATAACGATAAAACAGGCAATTATTCGCCACTTCTCTCCTTTCATACATTGAGTAGGAGAAATCTATGAATAAAAGCCTATATTACGTATCTATTCTGTCTTTTGAACAATCGTTATAACAAATTATAGTTACCGTTATTGAAAAAGGAGTTGAAGCTAGATGACTAAAGTAAGACAAGATGCATGGTCACATGAGGATGATTTATTATTGGCAGAAACAGTTCTGCGACATATCAGAGAAGGAAGCACACAGTTAAATGCTTTTGAAGAAGTTGGCGACAAATTGAATCGAACGTCTGCTGCCTGCGGATTTCGTTGGAATGCCGAAATAAGAAACAAATACACGGATGCCATTGAACTTGCCAAACGCCAGCGAAAGGAAAAGAAGCGCGCAAATGCGGTAAAAGCGAAACAGCCAATCATGCACGTACCGCAAATTGAAGAAAGGCATGAAGAACAGGTGTTCACGGAGGCAGACGTAGAAGGTGCTAAAGTTACAGCAGCGAATGAAGAACATAATACGGGAAACAGAGAGATGCTCACAATGGATTCCGTCATACAATTTTTAAAACAGGTAAAAAAAGACTATCAGGCTTCCAATCAATCAAAGGTATCTGCTGAACAGTTGGAAAAGGAAAATAATTCTTAAAAGATAAAGTGAATGAATTGGAAGAGCAACTGTCAAGCACTGAAAAACATCTAGAATCGCTTCAGGAAGATTATCAAGTATTTATGAAAATTATTGACAGAGCACGCAAGATGACTGTTCTAGATGATCAAGGTTCATTCCAGGCACCATCATTCCGAATGGATAAAAACGGAAACCTTCAGCAAGTTACCGAGGAAGCTTCCAATCAATAAGGGGCACCCAATTTCAACAAGAAACAAGAAACAAGCAGGGAATCGGCTAATAACCGATTCCCTGCTTGTTTGAATTAATGATTATTAATTATGTAACTACTAATCCCAATGGTGCCGTCTGCCTCTAAGTTTTGATCCCGCTCACAGCAGGTGGGTGCCCTGTTCCATGTTTTTTGTACTTCCTGTAGAAACAGGCATGCACGCAACATGAAAACCTATGCGGGCTCCCTTTTATAAAAATTGTTCGGTCAAAACGAATGCTTCAGACGAACACATCAGGATTGTAGCGGCTCATGAACCTTTTTTAACTGTGTTTATAATATAACATACATGGTGTAACTTATCAATATTTAGTTTTAAAAATATACATGGCTAATGTGACAGTTATATAACATTGTCACATTACTTTACTTTTCTTCTCGGATTTGAATGGACAATTCATCAAGTTGTGCCGTACTGACAGTTCCTGGTGCATCTGTCAGTAAATCAGAGGCCGAGGCCGTCTTCGGAAATAGGATTGTATCCCGAAGATTTGATCTACCAGCAAGAATCATAACAATCCGATCCAGTCCCATTGCAATCCCACCATGTGGAGGTGCACCATATTCCAGTGCTTCTAATAGAAAACCGAATTGTTCTTCCGCAGCTTCCTTTGAAAAACCTAGTACTTCAAACATTTTATCCTGCTGTTCCTTTTTATAGTTACGAAGGGACCCCCACCAAGTTCATAGCCATTCAAGACAAGATCATAGGCATTAGCACGGACATCTTCCGGATTCGTATCCAGCTTAGCAAGATCTTCTTCCACCGGTTTAGTGAACGGATGGTGTGCAGCAAAATATCGTTCAAGATCCTCATCATACTCTAAGAGGGGCCAATCAGTTACCCATAGAAAATGGAATTTGTTATCATCAATAAGACCTAATTCGTTTCCAAGCTTGAGCCGCAACGCTCCTAAGCTGTCATGGACAATCGATAATTTGGCATCGGCACCAAACAGAAGTAAGTCACCGTCTTCTACCTCTCCACGACGAATAAGCCCTTTTTTCTCCTCATCGGTTAGGAATTTGGCGATTGGACCACTTAATTCACCTTCATCAGCTTTCAGCCATGCAAGTCCTTTAGCGCCATATATTTTCACAAATTCTGTCAGTTTATCAATTGCTTTTCGCGAATAATTGGCTGCCTGGCCCTTCACATTAAGAAGCGACACTTTTCCGCCAGCATTAAGTGCGTCACTGAAGACCTTAAAGGATGAATCAGCTAATATATCTGAAACCTGAATCAGCTCCATGCCAAAGCGCGTATCCGGCTTGTCCGATCCAAAACGTTCCATCGCCTCATCATAAGACATTTTGGGGAATGGGCGGGGAAGGTCCACATCTTTCACCTTTTTCATCACACTGGCCATCATTTTTTCAGTCATATCCATAATGGCGTCACTTGTCATAAATGACGTTTCAATATCAATTTGGGTGAATTCAGGCTGTCGATCAGCTCGTAAATCTTCATCACGGAAACAGCGAGCAATCTGATAATACTTTTCAAAGCCACTCATCATAATAAGCTGTTTAAACAGTTGTGGTGACTGTGGCAAGGCATAAAATTCCCCATTATGCACACGGCTTGGTACAAGATAATCTCTTGCACCCTCTGGTGTACTTTTTGTCAAAATAGGTGTTTCCATCTCAATAAAACCATCATCATTTAAAAAGTCTCTAACAGCCTGTATGATTTGATGTCTCATTTTAAACGTTTCCTGCAAACTTTGCCTTCGCAAGTCAATATACCGGTACTTCAGTCGCAAATCCTCCGCTACATCTGTTTCCTCTTGGATAAGAAATGGCGGCGTCTTTGCCTTATTCAAGATGTAAGCCTGTGTTGCAAGCACTTCAATTTTTCCTGTTTCCAGCGCCGAATTGACTGTATCCGGGTCACGGGCCACCACTTGCCCATGAATTTCGATAACATATTCACTACGGACAGTTTCGGCTACCTGAAGCGCTTCAGGGGAGCGATCCGGGTTGAACACTACTTGTACAAGTCCAGATTTGTCACGCAAATCTATGAAAATCAGACCGCCCAAATCCCGGCGCCGCTGTACCCATCCCTTCAGCGTTATTTCCTGATCGATGTTCTTTTCACTCAGCGTACCAGCCAATATTCGTTCACTCATTGCTATTTCCTCCTGACAACTTTCCCTGGATATAGGTAATCACCTGTTCCAATGGTATTTGCTTCTGATCACCAGTCTGCATTTCCTTCACGTTTACTAATTGCTTCTGTATCTCACTTTCACCTAAGATTAAGACAAATTTTGCACGATAGCGGTCTGCCGCTTTAAACTGTGCTTTCATTTTTCGGCCTTGATAATCTCTATCAACCTGGATCCCATTCATCCGTAAATCGTGAATGAGTTTAACAGATGCTTGATCAGCTTCATCACCAACCGCTACAAGGAAGCAATCCAAGTCATCGTCTGCCGGAATTTCAATATTCTCAGCTTCCAAAGCCATCAGCAATCGTTCGATTCCCATTCCAAATCCAATGCCTGGTGTTTGTGGACCACCAAGTTCTTCTGTCAGCCCATTATATCTTCCACCACCGGCAAGGGTTGTTATTGCACCAAAACCTTCTGCCTCACTCATAATTTCAAATGCAGTATGGTTATAATAATCGAGACCGCGTACCAGATTTGCATCAACTTCAAAATCAATCCCCATGAGGGTCAGGTAATTTTTCACTTGTTCAAAATACGACTGGGAATACGTATTCAAATGATCAAGAATAGAAGGAGCATTCTCCATTGCAGGATGCTCCCTGTCTGTTTTACAATCAAGAATCCGCAACGGGTTTTGCTCGAGTCGCGTCCGGCAATCATTGCACAATTCATCCTTGTATGGTGAAAAGTGATCCACCAATGCTTGGCGATGACTTTCACGGCTTTCATTATCCCCTAAGGAATTGATGATTAGCTTCAGTGAACGTAGACCGAGTTCCTGATAAACTGACATCGCCAAATCAATAACTTCAGCATCTACAGCCGGATCCGAACTTCCTAGTACTTCAACACCAAACTGATTCAACTGCCGCATTCTTCCCTTTTGCGGGCGCTCATACCGAAACATTGGTGCAAAATAATACAGTTTGACCGGCTGGCTTGGATTGCCATGCATCTTGTGTTCCACAAACGAACGCACAACAGAAGCAGTTCCTTCCGGGCGCAATGTGAGACTTCTTCCACCGCGGTCTTCAAATGTGTACATTTCTTTCTGGACAATATCGGTTGAGTCTCCCACCCCTCGCTGAAATACTTCTGTATGTTCAAACAAAGGTGTCCGTATCTCATGGAAATGGTACCTATTGCAAATATCCTTCATTTTATTTTCAACAAACTGCCATTTAACAGCTTCTTCCGGCAGTATGTCAACCGTCCCTCGTGGAGCTTTCATACTACTCATTCAAATACCCCCTAGATTCTGTATATAGAAAAGACTCCCATCCCTTATAATAATAAGGGACGGGAGCCTGCCCGCGTTGCCACCCTGATTGATGTGTTTAAAACATCCGCTCTTCACAGTTAACGCCTGCAAGACGTCTATACCTACTCCTGTCTCGTTCGATATAGAACCTAAGGAATGTCGTTCATCAGGGCAACATGCGAAAATGGTTTCAGCCTGTGCCATCTTCTCTCTTTACATATGCGGTCTGATTACTTTTTCCCTCACTGGTTATGTTCACGTATTCACCGAATGATTCTTATATTAATGTTTCCTGATCTTGTTGTCAAGTACGGTTAACTTTTTTTTTCAGCTGTTTAACCTCACCAAGTGTAATACCCAATTCTTCAGCAATTTCCATATGTGGAGACTGATCTTCCAATTCCATAAAACGATGAAAATCCGCACCATAAATGCCTTTATTGACAGACGCATTCCATTGTTTTTCGTGAACACGCATCAGCTATTCCTCCTTTTACTGCTTCTAGCTTTGCCGCGGAGGAATCTTTTTATCCCTTTCATGGTAATAATACATAAATGATACCCATCATGGGTCGACTTTTAAATCAAACACATATAAAATAGAAAAAAATGTCCAAATGGAGGAAGTTTTCATTGCATTTAAACAAAGCAGCAATAATCATCCTTGGCTCCTTATATTTTGCATTTGCTCCAACAGTGGAAATAGGTGAGGCCGTTATCAAGACAGACACCTTAAATGTACGATTAGGTCCTGGAATTGATTTTAAAAGGGTAGGAAAAGTTTACAGTGGTGAGGTATATCCGATTCAGAAACAAGAAAATGGTTGGATTCAAATAAAAACCACAGCTCTAACCGGCTGGGTCGCCAGTAGGTACACTGAAGTGAAGCGCAATCCCTTGGATCAGGTGTCATCAAAAAAGAAATCATCAACATTCGATTCAGCACAAAGTAACAAGTCACACACGGTAAATGGTTTGCAGCAGAAAACGATTGTACTCGATGCAGGTCACGGGGGACGAGACAGTGGTGCAATAAGTGCCAGTGGTGCAAATGAAAAGATCTTTACACGTGCAACCGTGCAGAACCTGGAACAATTACTGACGACCCTAGGAGCAAAGGTTATTTTGACGCGTAAGGATGACCGGTTTGTCTCGCTCGCAGGCAGGGCTGCCCTTGCGAACATAGCAGATGCCGATGCCTTTATAAGCATCCACTATAACAGTTTCCCGCAGGCACCAAGTGTCACCGGTACAGGAACCTATTATTACACTGGTCAGGATAAATCACTTGCCCGTTCTGTGCAGAAAGGGATGATCAAGGCAACAGGGGCGGACGACCGCGGGATAAGTGAGGGGGATTTCCAAGTGCTCAGACAAAATACTATTCCGGCAATCTTGGTTGAATCAGGATTTATCTCCAATGCGAAACAAGAACAGCTCTTCTCTTCAAGCATGTACCAAAAACAACTTGCTTCCGGAATCGCCATGGGATTGAACGATTATTTTCTTGCACAGTAAAATAAAGCGGAGGGCACTCATCACCATGCCTCCCGCTATCTGTCTTTCGTGTCCAATATAATTGTTACGGGTCCCGAATTAGTTAATTGCACATTCATCATCGCACCGAATTCACCCGTTTCCACGGCGATACCATGCTGTTCAATCCGTTGATTCAAATAATCATATAAGGAAGCAGCCTGTTCGGGTTTGGCTGCATGTAAATAATTCGGTCGCCTACCCTTTCTTGTATCAGCATAAAGTGTAAACTGAGAAATAGACAGGACTTTTCCACCAGTTTCCTTTAGCGAATGGTTCATCTTCCCATTTTCATCATCAAAAATACGTAAGTTGACCAGCTTATCAGCAAGATAGTCTGCATCTTCTTCCGTATCATCATGCGTGACACCAGCTAAAACCACTAAACCGTAATCAATTGCCCCCGTCTCGGTACCATCAACTGTCACATTTGCATCTATTGCACGTTGAATTACTGCTTTCATTACACCATTTCCCTTCCATTTCGAAAGTGTCTATTGAATTGTCCTTGTTACCGAATAAACATCTCTAATCTGTTTAATACGTTCGACAATCCGTTTTAAATGACCCGTGTTATGAATAAGGATAGTAATTTGGATGACAGCCATTTTATTCCGGTCTGAACGACCATTGACTTGGGTGATATTCGTTTTTGTTTCATTTACCGCCTGTAATACTTCGTTAAACAAACCACGGCGGTCATATCCGGATATTTCCAAATCCACATGATACTGTTTTTTATCAGTATGACTGTCCTCCCATTCAACATGCAGGAAGCGCTGTTTCGCTTCCTCTGTCTGAACATTTGGGCAATCCGCTCTATGAACGGATACCCCCCGACCTTTTGTAATATAGCCGGTAATCGGGTCACCAGGAACCGGATTACAGCATTTGGACAGGCGTACCAAAAGATTATCCACGCCTTCCACTTTGACACCGGAATCCCTTTTCTGCATTTTCTTTGTTGGTGGCTCACTTTTCACTTTTTCAAGTGTTTCTTCCAGGTTTTGCTTTTTCTGATTTGTATTACGAATTTTTTCCGTCAGCCGGGTTGCAATTAAAGCAGCTGTTATTCCCTGATACCCGACAGCAGCATACATATCGTCTTCATTTGTGAAATTGAATCGCTCAAAAACGCGTTTTAAATTATCGTGGGTAAGCACTTCTTTCGGCTCCATACCCATGGAGCGAATTTCTTTTTCAACAGCTTCTTTACCCTTACTGATATTTTCTTCGCGGCGCTGTCTTTTGAAAAATTGTTTAATTTTGCTTTTTGCCTGCGATGTCTGGGTGATTGACAGCCAATCCTGTGATGGTCCATACGAATGTTTGGACGTCATCACTTCCACAATATCTCCGTTCTTTAGCTTATAATCAAGTGGCTCCATTTTCCCATTCACTTTGGATCCAATGGTTTTATTACCCACTTCCGTATGGATGCGGTATGCAAAATCAAGCGGCACTGACCCGGATGGTAGCTCTATGACATCCCCTTTTGGTGTGAACACATAAACCATATCTGAAAACAAGTCAACTTTCAGGGTCTCCATGAACTCTTCTGCATCATGTGTTTCACTCTGCCAGTCAAGAATTTCCCTGAACCATGTCAGTTTCTCCTCAAACGACTTTGTTGCGGAACGTTTGCCTTCTTTATAAGCCCAATGTGCAGCAATACCATATTCAGCAATTTCGTGCATTTCTTTTGTCCGAATCTGCACTTCAAGTGGATCGCCTTTTGGTCCTATAACCGTTGTATGAAGGGACTGGTATAAATTTGGTTTCGGCATAGCAATATAATCTTTAAATCTGCCGGGCATCGGTTTCCAGCATGTATGGATAATCCCGAGGACGGCATAGCAATCTTTAATACTACTAACGATAATCCGCACAGCCAATAAATCATATATCTCATTAAATTGTTTGTTTTGCTTAACCATTTTCCGATATATACTGTATAAATGCTTTGGCCTTCCTGAAATGTCCGCTTCAATATCCACATCTTCCAGTTGATCCTTCACTTGATCAATAACTTCATCAATATACGTTTCTCGTTCGTTTCGTTTTTGTCTCATTAACTGGACAATACGATAATACTGCTGCGGATTTAAATAACGTAATGCAGTGTCCTCCAGTTCCCATTTGATTGTGGAAATTCCGAGACGATGAGCCAGCGGGGCAAATATTTCTAGCGTTTCATTCGAGATTCGGCGTTGCTTCTCCGGTGGTAAATGTTTTAATGTACGCATATTATGCAAGCGATCAGCTAGTTTTATTAGGATGACCCGGATGTCCTTAGCCATGGCTACAAACATTTTTCGGTGGTTTTCCGCTTGTATCGCTTCTTTCGATTTATATTTTATTTTACCGAGCTTTGTGACACCGTCCACGAGCAGAGCCACTTCATTTTCAAACGCAGCTTCTAAGTCTTCAAGTGTCACACTTGTATCTTCAACAACATCGTGCAAGAAGCCGCCCGCAATGGTCACCGGATCCATACCAAGCTCAACAAGGATTCCAGCTACCTGAACAGGGTGGACGATATAAGGCTCACCGGATTTCCGGAACTGATCCTTATGTGCATCCCTGGCGAACGCATAAGCACGGTGAAGGAAATCAATATCTTCCTCTGTCAGATAAGAACCGGCCTTTTCAATTACTTCTTCACTTGTCATTATTCCTTCATTTGCCATATAAAATCACCTGCATTCGCTGGACAAAGTTTTCAACTCCCGAATCCAGCATCTGTACATTTGCGCATCATATCGTTTATGCAGTGTATGCTGGCATTCGCTTTTCTTACTAGTATTAAAAATTTTTTCGGAAATGTAAAGAAAAACACTTCCACACGCTCTTGCATCAATCAAGACGTTGTTTTCACTCATAATAATAGGCCTGACAATCATTGGCCAGACCTTGTTTTAGGGAGATTCAAAAGCTTGTAACTGTCAGCACATCATAACCTTCCAGTTTTTCCGACCCATTCAGGTATGAAAGTTCTACAAGAAATGCACAGCCGACAACAATACCACCTAGTGCTTCCACTAATTGAATCATTGCCTCAATCGTTCCGCCCGTTGCAAGTAAGTCGTCCGTAATCAATACACGCTGCCCGGGTTTAATGGCGTCTTTATGGATTGTGAGAACGTTTTTGCCGTATTCCAGTCCATAGTCGACTTTAATTACTTCTCTTGGTAGTTTACCTTCTTTGCGTACAGGGGCAAAGCCAACTTCCAGCGCATAGGAAACCGGACAGCCAATAATGAAGCCTCTTGCTTCCGGACCGACAACAAGATCGATATTTTTTTGACGTGCAAATGTCACAATTTCATCAACAGCTGTTTTAAAAACTTTTCCGTTATCCATCAATGGGGTAATATCTTTGAACTGTATACCTTCTTTTGGCCAGTCGTCGACGATTTTTATATAATTTTTATAATCCATCAGTCAATTTCCTCCTCAGGCTCTAACCTGCATTCCAAACAATTGGAAAACCACGTTTTTAGTTCATTATATGTTGAATAATAAAGTGTTTTTTCAATTTCAACTCGGTTTAATCGTTCCTGATACTTAGCCGATTCACTTAAATCTTTCTTTAAAGGATTAGCGTTAAGTTTCATTGTACCTTCTTCTATTTTAACAAAATCTAATTCAAAAAACACGTTTGACATAAACAATATTCTATCTTTCGTCCAACCTTTCGCATCCATAACCATTGGCAATTCCTTCTGTAAATGGATGGTTTGCCGTTTGGCCAGGAGTCCATATAGCCATTTAAAGTCCTCTCTCGCTGGAAAAGCTTTCATAAATGTACTATCCTGCAAATAAAAACATACATGAATATTATCCGGTTTAAGATTTTTAACAAGATTCTCCATCACCGTTAAACTGGGTGGAAAATCATATAAAAACAGTGTGTGGATACCTTTTAAGCTGCTAACATCTGTATCATAAGTAACACACACAACATTGCCGGGAAGCTGATTTGCATCAGGTAATTGCTGGAATACCGCGGCATACCCTGTATCTTGCTGTACATACGGCGTGATGTCAAACCCTTTCATTCCACGGTGATCAAACAACTGCCATTCGTCAATTTGCATGTCTTGGATAACCATCTGAACCTTTCTGAAGCCATTCCATTCATTGATATTCAGCTCCCCAACCACCGACAACGGGGTTTGTCGCGACAACTGTTGATAAAGGTTACCTAATCCGAACGCGATGCCATCCAATTTATAATTATCTTTTTGGAATTGTAGCTTTAGATGCTTTTTTCCATTACCAATTTGACGTACGCCCGATGGTATAGCTTTTACGTGGAACACTGGTTTGGGATTGGCCATGCCGAACGGTGCCAGTTGACTGATTTCGGTAACCAATTCTTCATTAATTTCCGGAATGGTTATTGTTTTAGAAATCTCAACTACTTGTGCAAAATCTGCTTTAGAAAGCTGCTGGAAGATCATAGCGTTCAGCTCCTGCTTCAATGTCTGCACATTGCTTAGCGGGAGTGTCATTCCAGCTGCTTGGGCATGTCCACCAAAATGAGTGAAAATATCCCTTATCTCCATGCAGGCTGAGAATAAATCAAAAGCGGGTATGCTTCTAGCCGATCCTTTCACTTCACCATTTTCAGGAAAAATAGACAACACGATTGCCGGACGGTCGTATTTCCGTACAAGATTGGACGCCACAATCCCTAATACTCCCTGATTCCATCCCTCTTTGGCAACAACGATAACGCCTTGATCGTTTACCGGACTTGCCATATTTTCCGCTTCTTTGACGATTTCACTTACTATACTCTTTCGCTCCAGGTTGATTTCTTCCACCATGCCGGCTATACGGGCTGCATCATCCGTGTCGTCAGCCATCAATAGCTGAACGGCCAGGTCTGCATCCTGTAATCTGCCTACTGCGTTAAGTCTGGGTCCTATGGAGAAACCGACATCATCTTCAGTGACATGACCTTGTATACCGGATTCATTCTTTATCGCAATTATACCGGGCCTCGATGTGGTCGTTAATTTTTGCAAACCGTAATGGGCAATAATTCGATTTTCACCAAGTAACGGGACTAAGTCTGCAATAGTACCAATTGCTGCCAGATCAAGCAATTGCTTTGGAAAATAGCCAAGCAGACTTTCGGAAAATTTGAGTGCTACTCCAGCCCCCGCCAATTCCTTAAACGGATAATCCGGCGAGCATTTTGGATGTACAATCGCATAGGCATCCGGAAGCTCAGCCTGTACTTCATGGTGGTCAGTAATAATCAAATCAATTCCTAATCTTTTTGCGACTTCCGCTTCATGAACGGAAGCAATCCCTGTATCCACAGTAACAATTAATCGAAAGCCGTTTTCATAAGCTGCACGAAAGGCTGCTTCATTCGGGCCGTATCCTTCTGTGAAGCGGTTTGGTATATAATAATCACAGTCAGCTCCAAGATTCTGAAGTGTTTCCATCATTATGGTGGTTGAACTGACACCATCTGCATCATAGTCGCCATACACAAGAATCTTTTCCTCTACTTCGATCGCTCTATGTATACGGTTGGTTGCCTTCTGAATATCTGATAACCATTCCACATTATATAATTGTGCTAAATCAGGTGATAAAAATTTCTTAGCATCTTCGTTAGACTTTATCCCCCGCTGCATTAACAATTCACTGATGAGCGGTGAGAAGTTACCGATATCAAAGTCCACCGGCCTTGTTATTGTTTCTGGAAAGTTCCATTTCATCTTGCTCTGTAGCATGTACTCACCCCTGACCAATATAGTATACAGGAGATTGGTCTCGTGAGCAATTAGGTTTCGCTACCAGATTGTTTTTCAATGGAATCGTCTTCTTCGGATTCTGTTATTTGTTCAGATTCATCCACACCATGTTCCTTCAGGATGGATCTTAAGCGATTACACTCTGCCTGTAATGCCTTGTGTTCGCGCTGCTGCCGAATTATTTTCACAACACCTGCTGATGCTGTAATGATACCTCCCATTAATACGGAAAATAAAATAACAAGTATAAGCGGGGCCTTCCCAATTCCCAATAGATAATTGACCTCTACCGGACTGACGTTCGCGACAGCAAAAACGGCAACAATAATAACAAAAATAATGGCAAGAATAACATAGGATTGCCATTTCACAGCAATACCTCCTTTAGAGTTTGGTCCTGTAAACTAAATTACCCTTTTTCAGCCTTTTTTAAAAGATAAGAAACCATAAAATTTAGCGAAATGACTTGGATAATCCACGGTCCGGCTTCAGCGCCTTTGTTCACCATGAAAGACCCCCGAAGCAGTTCGATTCGGGGGTCTTCTTGTTGGCCAAATTACACTTGCGGGCCTTCAGTACGTTTCTTTTTGGCGAATTCAACTGGTTTGTCTTTAATATTTTTCCCGCGCCAAACGAGCCACAGCTGTGATGCCAAGAACAGAGAAGAATACGTACCTGCTAATAGTCCGACTGCCAGCGCAATTGCAAAACCGGCGATGGACTGTGCACCAAGAAACAGAAAAGCCAATACAGCAATTAGTGTTGTTATGGTTGTATTAACGCTTCGGGTCAAGGTTTGCACAAGGCTCCTGTTAACGACTTTGGCAAGTTCTTTAAACGTTTTAATTCGTTTTTCCTTGCGTAAGTTCTCTCGTATTCTGTCGAACGTAACGATTGTGTCGTTAATCGAGTAACCAATGATGGTTAGAATGGCCGCGACGATTGTGACGTCAAACTCAATCTGGGTCAAGCTGAAGATTGCCAATATGAAAAACGCATCATGGATTAACGCAATAATCGCTGTAATAGCAAAAAACAGCTCGAATCGTAATGTTACATAAAGAACGATTCCGATTGATGCAATAGCTACTGCGTAAATCGCATTTTTAACCAGTTCTTCTCCTACAATTGGGGAGACAACGCTCACACTGGTATCCGCATCAAAGTTTTTCTTGAAATATGCTTGTACATCAGCAATCCTGTCCTCATCAATGACCTTATCATAACGGAGGACGGCACCTTTATTGTTGTTACCGGTCAAGACAACGGATTTAGCTGGCAAATTAAGTTCATCCAGTCCATTTTCTATTTCCTCTGCACTAAGACTGTTATCCGCTGCCAACTGAACTCGTGATCCGGCTGTGAAATCAATTCCCGGATTCAATTGAAAGATACCGAGTGAGACAGCACCAAGAATAACCATGGTCGCTGAGGCAATGAAAAATTTCTTCCGATGGTGGACAACATTCAATTCCCTATTAAATGCTTTCGGCTCACGCTCAGTTGTATCAGCGATATCCTTAATGTCCTTCTGTTTGACACCGAACCAGCCAGGACGATTTTTCAAGAACCTGCTGCGCACCCATAATCCCATTAATAATCTGGTGCCGTATACCGCTGTTAGGAAGCTCACGACAATACTCAAGATGAGCATGGTTGCAAAACCTTTGACTGAGCTAGTACCAAAACTAAACAGTACCGCTGCAGCAAGTAGCGTCGTAATATTGGCATCAACAATTGCCCTTAGTGAGTTTTTCGAACCTGCCTTAAACGACGCAAAAATAGATTTACCTTCCCTGATCTCTTCTTTGATCCGCTCGAATGTGATCACATTCGCATCAACCGCCATACCGACACCGAGAATTAGCGCTGCTATACCCTGCAGTGTCAGGACACCGTTCATCAGATTAAACACTAGTAAAATCAGATAAATGTATATACTTAAATTAATCGCTGCGATAACACCAGGAAAACGATAAACAGCCATTATAAATAAAAAGATAATGCTAATCCCGACGATCCCGGCAAAAACTGTTTTATCCAGTGCCTGTTCACCAAACTGCGCACCTACCGTATTAGAGTACAGTTCCTCCATATTGACCGGTAGCGAACCTGCGTTGATAATATCTGCCAGCCGTTGTGCCGATTCGACCGTGAAATTTCCTTCAATCATGACATTGGTCGTATTCAGCGTTTCTTTAACACCTGCAGCAGAAACATATTTTGGATCTTCTTTCTTCACCTCTTCTTGAAATGAATCCCCTTTCTGATAATCCATCCAGATAACGAGAAGATCCTTACGTTGCGGGAATGGTATACCGCGTTGATACTTTGAAGATAACTTACTAGTGATATCCCGGAATTTCGATGAATCTTTTAGCTTCAAGGTAACAATCGGCTCATTTGACCGCTGATGGAAATCCTGCTTTGCCGCTCCCTCAACAAGATTGTTTCCGTCCATTAGTTTTTCATCATTTACATTTCGGAATGAGATCCGTGCGGAAGTCGATAAAAGTTCCCGTGCTTCTTCCGGGTTTTCAACGCCGGCAAGCTGAACACGAATTCGATCATCACCTTCAATATCGATATTTGCTTCACTGATGCCAAGCCGGTTCACTCGGTCATTCAGTATTCGGACAGTCGACTCAAGTAAAGCTCTGTCCGTCTCTTCATCTTCATCAACAGGTTCCACTTTATATAAAATTTCAAAGCCGCCCTGCAGATCAAGACCTAAATTAGTATCTTTTGTAATTCCTGTCACCGTTGTTCCGATCGTTCCTGCGAATAGTAAGACAATCAGAAAAAAGGCAACGATTCTGCCTCTGTTTTTCATCCGATGGTAGCCTCCCTTAATTGCGTTCGGACATTTTCAACTATATAATTACGATTCCTTTTTGGTCAGCGCAGCAATCGACGCCATTAAATTATCATCCTGATGAGCATTTATTGTCAAGTAACTCATGTAAACATTTGATGATAGACGGAGAATATCCTGAACGATTTCAAACAGTCGTTTAGATGGGTTATTTTTCCATACTTTCTCGTTCAAGCAATTCCATATATCTTCCGCGGTAACTTTATCATATCCCATAAGCCGGAATTCGCTTGCTTTACTTTCCAGCGCAGGAAACACTTCTTCTTTCCATTCATGAACCGATTTAACCATCTCCACGTAAATCCCCCTCCTCCTTCAAAAGACCATTTCTGTTTATCGGTTGATGCTTGTCATGCTTGGCCTATTCTACTGCATATACATTATTGTATCCGAAATTTTATTTTTTGAGAAGGTAGGTTGGCCATATTGAGCAAACAAACATTTTTACAGGGAACATTGATCCTGATAGCCGCTGGCATGGTAACTAGACTACTGGGCTTTATCAACCGCCTTGTCGTTGCTAGGGTAATGGGTGAAGAAGGTGTTGGCCTTTATATGATGGCATTGCCTACATTATTCCTTGTCATCACCTTAACACAGCTTGGGCTCCCTGTGGCCATTTCTAAACGGGTTTCAGAAGCAGAAGCAAAACATGATCGAGCAAAAGTTAAGCGAATACTAGTTGTGTCACTCATCATAACCGGTATAACAAGCATTGTTTTCACAGTAGGCATGATTCTTGGTGCACCCTTTATTGCTTCAACACTTCTAACAGACGACAGGACCATGTATCCATTAATAGCAATCAGTCCAATCGTTCCAATCACCGCCATGTCTTCCGTGATACGGGGTTATTTTCAGGGAAGGCAGAATATGAAACCGCAGAGTTATGCGCTAGTGATTGAACAAACAGTCCGCATCGTATTCGTTGCCTTTTTTGTAAATCTGCTTATGCCGTATGGTGTTGAATTTGCTGCGGCAGGTGCCATGTTCAGTGTGATACTTGGTGAATTTGCTTCGTTGTTATTTCTCGTATGGTTATTTAAACGGAATAAAGTAGTACGCATCAGACATCGGTTTTTCCATTACATCAAGTCTAGTAAAGAAACGATAAGAGAGCTTTTTTCTATTTCTCTGCCAAGTACTGGTAGCCGATTCATCGGAAATATATCACATTTCCTTGAGCCAATTCTTGTTGCTCAGAGCTTGGCAATTGCCGGCATTTCCAGTTCAATGGCAACCAAGCAATACGGTGAACTGACAGGATACGTGTTACCATTACTGTTTTTGCCTACGTTTATAACGAATTCGTTGTCGATTGCATTAGTACCATCCATTTCGGAGGCGGATGCCCACAAAAATAGCCACCTTATCCATTACCGGGTTCACCAGGCTATTCGGATTTCATTTGCTTCCGGCGGTCTGGCAACCGTTGTACTCACATTGTTCGCTCAACCGATCCTGACATTTATGTATGGTACTGACAGCGCAAGCAACTTTCTGATACTGATGGCACCTTTTTTCCTTTTACTTTATATTCAGTCACCACTACAGGCCGCTTTGCAGGCACTTGATTTGGCCAGACCAGCGATGTGGAATAGTTTCATTGGAGCAGGGGTGAAACTGACTGTGCTCTTTTTCCTTGCGTCCAACCCAACATTCGGCATCAATGGGGTTGCTATCGCTATGTCCGTCGGTGTTATTCTCGTAACACTACTGCATTTGGCTAGTCTTCATAAGGAGATCAAGTTTTCAATACCAGGGAAAGATATTTTAAAAATGGGAATGTTAATTGGTTTAACGTGGTTAAGTGGACACTATATAAAAAATGCTTTCTCCGGACTTGAATCGAATTTATTCTTTTTAATGCTAATCCTTGCACTGTTGTCCTTCATATACGTCATTTTGCTGTTTGTATTACGATTCATCACCAAAGACGAACTGCGACAGATACCGATTATACAAAAGTGGGTACAGTAAAGGAGAAAATATAAACGTTCGCCTTGCACCTTCACGTATGTTGTTGACTCATGTTCAGTAGTGAAGGGTTTACATCCACTAATGTGTAGTAAAAAGAAAAATCCGAACTGATTCAAAATTTGACGAAAAAATTTTGAATCACCGTTCGGATTTTTCTAATTAAATATCAACTTTCGCAACCTAAAATGAATACATAGACTTGTAAGAATAAAGAAAGCTTGCCATGTCTCATTAAATGCTTATCCCATATACGGAATCAAATAGCGGATATATAAATAAATGGTAGCTATCGCAAGGGACAATAGTACAAATGGTACTCCATAGAGCATGAAACGCAGAAATGGAATCTTTTGACCATCTCCTTCTGCAAGACCAGCAACAACGACATTGGCGGATGCACCAATCAATGTTGCATTGCCGCCCATACAAGCGCCCAGTGCTAGTGACCACCAGATCGGGTCGAGATAAACCATGCCGTAGCTTTCAAATTCTTCAATAACAGGGATCATCGCCGCGACAAATGGAATATTATCAACAATCCCTGAAAACAAACCGGAAATCCATAAAATTAGTATCGCTGTCGCCGCATAGTCTCCATCTGTCCAAAGCACAATCGCCCTAGCCAATTCATCAATTATGCCTACTTCCTCCAGGCCACCAACTAACGCAAACAGACCAATGAAGAAAAATAGTGTCACCCATTCCACTTGCGAAAAAACTTGTTCCGTCGACAGTTCACCTTCTGATAGTAAAAGCAAAAGAACCGCACCGCTTAAAGCTATCACCGTTAAATCAATATGAAGAAATGTTTGGAAGATAAAACCAGTTAACGTCATGATAAGAACGGTGATTGATTGATAAAGCATTGGGCTGCGTACAAGATAGGTTGATGCGTCCATTTCCATCAGCTTTTGCTTATTTGATGCGCTTGATTTTAGTGTCTTCCGGAATAAGGGAAGCAATATGGCAAGCATCGTGATAAACATGATGCCAGCTATCGGCGCCAAATGATTGATAAATGATAGAAAAGTAAGATGATCGACCGCCTGTCCAATCATAATATTGGGTGGGTCTCCGATTAGCGTCGCTGTCCCGCCAAGGTTGGAACTGAAAATCACTGCCAATAAATATGGAAAGACCGGGAGTTGCAGCTGCCTTGTTATTTTCAGAACTATTGGTACTAATATCAGAACCGTTGTCACATTATCAAGCAGGGCAGAGCCTATTGCTGTTAGAACACACAAACCTGCCATAAGCGGAATTGGCGCACCTCTTACCTGCTGCGCGAAACGGATAGCAATGAACGAAAACAGACCAGTTTTTTCCGTAATCGATATAAGCACCATCATAGAAAACAACAAAGCAATGGTATTCCAATCGACATAATGCAAAAACACGTCATTAACACGATAAATTCCTGTTAATAACAGTAAAGTTCCACCGGCAAGCGCAACAACAGCACGGTTTATTTTCTCCGTCATAATAAACAGATAACTAACAGCGAAAATCACTGCCGCTAAAATGACATCCATACGCCATCCTCTTTCATTAAATGATTGTCCTTTTACCACTGTATGCCAGATAACAGATAAATATTTTCAGTCTATTTTTCTGTTGGAATGAATAGGTTAACAGTGTGTATGGACAATCAATAAGAAGGAGGCTAGAGGCGTGCATAAACAACAATTTACCGCTTTATTGTACGGCTGGATTGCGGTCCTCGGTCTGATTTTAGTGACTAGCATCGTTCTTTCTTTACTGCTTCAATTTACAACAATGGACCAAACCGTATTATCATGGGTTACCTTAGCAGCGGGACTAATCATTTTATTTATTGGTGGCGTGATTGCTGGTATGAAAGGCAAAGAAAAAGGTTGGGTTATTGGTGCAGTGACAGGGCTAGGGTTCACCTTATTCACATTTCTCGTACAGTTTCTCGGGTATCAGCAGACATTCTCCGCTGAACAGTCACTCACCCATACCGGGTTTATCCTTGCTGCATTGGTTGGTGGAGTCATCGGAGTCAATATGGTTAAAGGGGAAACGACATAAAAAATTTAAAGAAGCCGATCCAAAATTGGACTGGCTTCTTTTTTATCCCTTTATGTACGCATTCATAAAGTATTATTCTGCATTATTTTTTACTTCACGGATTGCTGAGCGGTCGAATGTCAACTTCGGCCCATTATCCTCCTGAAGAACGACGGTATCTTCATCCAGTGCATGAATAACTCCATGCAAACCGCCGATTGTTACTATTTTATCTCCTTTTTGCAAATTAGCTTGCATCTCCCTTACTTGCTTCTGCCGCTTTTGCTGCGGACGGATGAGCAGGAAATAAAAAATAACAAAGATTAAAATAATCGGTAATAATGATGCGAGTGTCCCCATTCTAGTCCCTCCTTCGTTAAAAATTCTGTGCATTCTCTTTATTAAAACCATATTGTTCAAAGAATGCTTCCTTAAAATCCCCAAGCCGATCCTCGCTTATCGCAGTTCGTACTTGCTCCATTAATTTTAACAGAAAATACAAGTTATGGTAAGTAGTAAGCCTGAATCCGAATGTTTCATTGCATTTTACTAAATGACGTATATAGGCTCTTGTATAATTCCGGCAAGTATAACAGTTACAATTTTCATCAAGTGGGCGGAAATCCCTGGCATATTTAGCATTCCGGACAACCAATCTGCCAATGGAAGTCATGCATGTCCCATTGCGCGCAATCCGTGTTGGCAGCACACAATCAAACATGTCAACCCCCCGTATAGCACCATCAATTAATGAATCAGGTGAGCCGACCCCCATCAGGTAGCGTGGCTTATTAAACGGCAATAGTGGTGTCGTGGACGCAAGCATCCTGTTCATGACATCTTTCGGTTCACCAACAGAAAGCCCTCCGATTGCATATCCGGGAAAATCTAATGAAACCAAATCCTTGGCACTTTGTCTACGCAAATCTTCATACTCACCACCCTGAACAATACCGAATAACCCTTGTTCAGTTGGCCTGTCATGTGCCCGCAGACAGCGTTCGGCCCAACGTGATGTACGTTCCACAGAAGCCTTCATGTACGCATGAGACGCCGGATATGGCGGGCATTCATCAAAAGCCATCATGATATCTGAGCCAAGCGCATTTTGAATGCACATTGCCTTTTCAGGGGACAGAAAAAGCTTCTCCCCGCTTAGATGGTTACGAAAGTGAACACCTTCTTCCTTAATATCACGCATATCACTCAAGCTGAAAACCTGGAATCCACCCGAATCAGTCAGTATGGCACCATCCCAGTTCATAAACTGATGCAGCCCCCGGCTTCCTGGATAATATCCTCACCAGGTCGGAGCCATAAATGATAGGTGTTGGAAAGTATGATGTTTGCATTCATTTCCCTTAGCTCTTCTGGACTCATTGTTTTAACAGTTGCGAGTGTCCCTACAGGCATGAATGCTGGTGTGTCAAAGGATCCATGCGGTGTATGAACCCTTCCAAGGCGTGCGCCGGTCTGACGACATGTTTTGATATGTTCGTACGTTATTGCTGTCATATATTTCGTTCCTTTACGATAAGTTTTAATTTTACATTGGTAAAAATTAGTTTATCCGGCATGCCCTAATCGTGCCGGAACTTGTCTTTCTAGTATTGACAACGTGCTTTCATTATAAAATTAACATCGCGTCGCCAAAACTGAAAAATCGGTAACGCTGTTCTACAGCCTCACGGTAGGCATTCATAATCCGATCCTTACCAGCAAAAGCACTGACCATCATAATCAACGTTGATTTGGGTAAATGAAAATTAGTAATCAGCCCATCAATGGCTTGGAATCTATACGGCGGATAAATAAAAATGTCTGTCCATCCGCTTGTTTCCCGGAAATCACCATGGTTATCCCGGGCGATGGTTTCTAATGTTCTAGTTGATGTTGTGCCAACAGCAATAATCCGTCCATTATTAGCTCGTACATTGGCCAGGGTGTTAGCTGCTTCTTTCGACATGTGATAAAACTCGGCATGCATGGTATGATCATCAACCGACTCCACACTTACTGGCCTGAACGTCCCCAGTCCGACATGTAGCGTGATGAATACAATCGTAACCCCCATGGACTTGATTTCATCCAGGAGCTCATTGGTGAAATGCAATCCGGCCGTCGGAGCTGCAGCCGACCCTTCTTCCTTGGCATAGACGGTCTGATAACGTTCCTTTTCTGGCAATTGCTCTTTTATATAAGGTGGAAGTGGCATTTCGCCAAGTTCATCAAGGATTTCATAGAGTATACCGTCATACTCAAGGCGTAAAATACGGCCACCATGATCCAACATTTCGGTGCACGTTGCATGAATCTTCCCGCCACCAAATTGAATCACCGTCCCGGGCTTAACTTTTTTCGCAGGTTTCACAAGAACTTCCCACGTATCCTCCTCCCGCTGATGCAATAAAAGCACTTCTACTTTGGCGCCAGTATCTTGTTTTATTCCGTAGAGCCTGGCCGGAAGCACACGCGTATCATTTAAGACGAGGCAGTCACCTTCCTGCAGATAACCTGTGATATCAGAGAAGCGTTTATGCCTTAGACTATCTTTGTCTCTGTCGAGTACGAGCAGACGTGACGCAGCACGATTCTTCAGTGGTGTTTGCGCAATAAGTTCTTCAGGTAAATCAAAATCAAAGTCTTCTGTATTCATATTGTTCTCCTTACTTATTCAACGAATTTTTCCCACAATGTAAAAGAT
Source organism: Lentibacillus cibarius (assembly GCF_005887555.1). Taxonomy (NCBI): domain Bacteria; kingdom Bacillati; phylum Bacillota; class Bacilli; order Caryophanales; family Bacillaceae; genus Lentibacillus; species Lentibacillus cibarius. The sequence continues at coordinate 446,476 of NZ_VCIA01000001.1, forward strand.
TAAGGATAGTATAATACTAACGACGATGGATGTCACGATCGGAAAATGAAACGTAAAATTTTCCTTTTTAATGGTGATATCACCCGGTAACTTCCCGAAAAGTGACCAGACTAAGCCAATCACTACAAAGATGATACCAATAACGATAAACATCTTTCCCATATCAGCCGTCTTCCTTCCTCATTCCAAGATGCTGGTATGCCCTCTGAGTTACAACTCGTCCCCTTGGTGTGCGCTGGATGAAGCCGGTTTGCAGCAGATATGGTTCATATACATCTTCAATTGTTTGCGCCTCTTCACCAATCGTTGCCGCAATCGTATCCAACCCAACGGGGCCGCCTTGAAACCCATCGATGATACCTTTGAGAAGTTTGTGATCAATATGATCCAGACCTTGATCATCGACTTGCAGCATATGCAATGCCTCGTCTGTCGTTGCCAGGCTAATTTCCTGTTCTCCTTTTACTTGGGAAATATCACGAATTCGTTTAAGCAGCCTATTGGCAATACGTGGTGTTCCGCGTGATCGCCGTGCAACTTCAACAGAAGCTTCGGGAGTAATCGTCGTCGCAAAAATATCGGCAGTCCGCTCGACAATTTCACATAATTCATCGGGCTCATAGAAATCAAGCCGGCTCAGCACCCCAAAACGATCTCTAAGTGGGGCCGATAATAAACCAGCCCTTGTGGTCGCCCCAACCAGCGTGAACGGTGGCAAATCAATTCTTACAGAGCGTGCACTTGGTCCCGTTCCGATGACAATGTCAAGAAAGAAATCCTCCATCGCCGGGTATAAAATTTCTTCAACAGACCGCGGCAACCGATGTATTTCATCAATAAACAATACATCACCGGGCTCTAGTGATGACAGAATAGCAGCCAAATCACCCGAACGCTCGATTGCTGGACCCGAAGTTGAACGGAACTGTACCCCCATTTCATTGGCAATAATCGATGCTAGTGTCGTCTTCCCAAGTCCTGGAGGCCCATACAACAGTACATGATCGAGTGCTTCCTCCCGCATTTTTGCCGCCTGAATAAAAATACTTAAGTTCTCCTTCACCTTTTGTTGGCCAATATATTGATGTAAATTCGCCGGGCGTAGACTAAGCTCAACCGAGGCATCTTCATTTTGCAGTTCACCTGTGACCATCCGTTCTTCCATTTTCATCCCACCTTATTACTGTTCCACTAATAATGCCAACGCTTTACGAACCAGTTCATCTGTACCGGCGACGTTTTCTTTCTGTAGGTCAGTTGCAACAGTCCTGATTTCCCTGTCCGTATAACCAAGGGATTTTAGCACTTCCTGCGTTTCCTGAAGCACTTCTGGTGAGGCATGAACTTGATCCGCTGTTTCCTTAGGCTCGTTAGCGGCAGGTGTTACAACCGGCAACTTCCCTTTCAAATCGAGGATAATTTGCCGTGCTGTCTTTTTACCAATTCCAGGCAGACTGACTAGAAAAGCGTCATCTTCTCTTTCGATGGCATTAACAAGCCCGGCTCCATTTGTAGCTCCAAGCATTGCCAATGCACCTTTAGGGCCAATACCTGAAACGGTTATTAGCTTTGTAAACAGCAATTTCTCCTCTTCACTCTTAAATCCATATAATATCTGTATATCTTCACGAACATAATGATATGTACTAATTGTTACCTGTTTGTTTATTGACGCCTGAAACGCATATGGATCAGCACAGACGATTTCATAACCAATCCCCTGCACGTCTACAATTACCGCATCCCCTTGAATCCTGACTAACAAACCCTTTATATATGCTATCATCAGACCTTCTCCCTTTTTAAGCTCTCGTTTTATTCTAACATAATTGCAGCAGGACGGAAAAAAAGAAACTTCCATTCCCGGACTAACCTAAGAATAGAAGCTACACTTGCCAATTGGCATCCCCCACCTTTTTCCGCTGCATTTGTACCCCTAATGGTGTAGAGATAGCCTTAATGGCTATATGCGGTTTTTACACAGTTGTTTCCATATTATGATGAATGTCTTGTGTATCTTCATTATCTTCCAGCATATCAATCAACTGGAACATTTTCTCCGCATCCTCTTCTGCTGGGTTGGCGTATGTCTGCGGAAACATCGTCACCTCGGCCTCGGCAAGCTCATACTGCTGGTCCCGAAGATAATCCCTCACATCCTGAAAATCCTCAGGCGCTGTATAAACTTCAAAAGCCCCGTCTACCGATGCAATATCTTCTGCTCCAGCTTCAATTGCCTCAAGTGTGATCGTCTCTTCATCGATAGCATCATCTTCATTTTCGATAACAATATATCCTTTCCGGTCGAACATGAACGATACACTGCCATTTTCTCCAAGATTGCCACCGTTTTTCTTAAATGCATGACGGATTTCTGCTGCAGTGCGATTCTTGTTATCTGTAAGGATATGGACAATCACGGCAACGCCACCCGGACCGTATCCTTCATAGGTTATTTCCTCATAATTGACACCATCCAAGCCACCAGTTGCTTTTTTAATTGCGCGATCTATATTATCATTCGGCATATTATCTGCTCTTGCTTTATCAACAGCAAGTCTAAGCGATGCATTTGTCTCGAGATCCCCGCCGCCTTCTTTAGCAGCAGTATAGATATCCTTCGCATGACGCATGAAAATTTTTCCTTTTTTTGCATCTTGTGCATTCTTTCTCCGTTTTATATTGTTCCACTTGGAATGACCAGCCATTGGACATTCTCCTCTCTCCTGGCGTTTTTCTTTTTATACTATATCAAAAATGGTTTAATCAATAAAGAGAAAGTGAGGGTGTTTTTATCTCTCATATCTTAACCAGACAGAAAAAGTGTCATCAGAAAAGGCGATGACACTTCGCTTATCTAAAGCATTCTACAATGAGGTGCTTACCAATCTTCTCTGTCCCGATTGAAAAATTCACGCAAAAATTCTTCCGTATCACCATTAAGCTGATCCAGCCTTGCATCTTTATTGCGCATGCGGTCCCAGAAAATATCATCTGTATATACATAGGCCTCTTTGTTCGGAACCATATCTTGCACTTCCTGTTCGAGACGTTCCCGCATATCTGGTGGAGCAGAGTCATTGATTAATACGCCTACAACAATTCGTTCATCTGTGACAGTGACCTGTGCTTGTTTTACTTTTTTATTCTTTTTCAAATGATTCGCTATGGATATGGATGTTTCGTTAGTGAATTTATCACTTTTTCCGGTTTCATCACCATCATTCAATCTCTTTTGTTCGTTTTGCGGGTATCCTCCACGTTCGCCAATATTCTTTTTTTCTACCCCCTGTCGATCTTGCCGTTCTTTTTCCGTTTCATAATTGATTGGCTGTGTGTTTCCGTTTTCCCCACTGCTCTCCTGGTTGTTATCGTTAGCAGCACAGCCAATCAAGAAAAAGAAAGCAACTATTCCTACCATCCATTTCGTTATACGCATAAAATAACCTCCCTTATCCTTTAGAATGGATAAATGAGGTTTATTTACTCCAGGAAAATAAAAGCAATATCTACCGGGACCGGTGGAACTGCTTCACCGGATTCCGTTTATGTGATGTTCGGGCATGCAATTGTTCGATGAGTTCTTTATCTTTATCAGGAACTTCCTCACCTTGAAGATAGGCATCGATTTTAGCATAGGTTGTGCCCATTTCCGCTTCATCCGTCTGTCCCTCCCAAAGGTCCGCACTTGGCTGTTTTGTCAAGATTTCTTTGGGAATGCCCAAATATTGCCCCAGTTCCTTCACCTCATGTTTCAAAAAGTCAACAAGCGGCAATATATCAACGCCACCGTCACCATATTTCGTGAAATATCCCGTATACCATTCTGCAGCATTGTCAGTCCCAACAACTAAGTAACGGTAATGGGATGCAACCGTATACAGCGTGCTCATTCTTAAACGTGCTCGTAAATTGGCATCCGCCAACTGGTCACTATCTTCCCTAAATGCGTCTTTTGCTTGTAATTTTTCCTGAATTTGGCCATACATTGTCTGATGTGTTTCTGTAAGATCAACAGACAAATGATTAATTCCGCTTGTTTCAATCACTTTTTCCGCATGTTCCATATCATCGGGATTACTGTTTAGTGGCATAATGACAGCTAAAGAATCATCCGGGAAGGCCCGTTGAATAAGATGAGCGACAACGGCTGAATCTAGCCCGCCGCTGACACCCGTCACCAAACCGTTAACGCCTGCATCACGGACACTTGAACGTAACCATTGTACAATTTCGTCTATTACTTTTTCCATAATCATCACCCTGCTTTGTTTGATTAATACTGCATTGATCGTATCATTCTTTGAGCATCTTTTAAAATTTTATCGTTTCTTATCCTCTAAAAAAAGAAGAGAGGTGATCAGTGTCACCTCATCTCCTTGCTTACCATTATTCTCCCACTGATTCATCGTCTAATGTATCGTCGTGATCATCCCTATATCCCGGCGGCATCGGTTGTGAAAAATGATCATCCGGAACATGCGGATTTGTTAGCTGTGGTTTGGGCTGATAATAACTATCGTGCAATCCGGACATGTTAGACGAGTGGTATGGCTGATGAGGATAACAGTCATTAGAATGGTAATGTCCCGATTTCACCTGCTTTTCCATACATGATGATGACCCCATCATCATATCATGCTGAGAAAACGGTGGCATCGGCTTATGCATCGGTTGCTGATACATTGGTTGCTGTGGCATCGGTTTATGCACCGGTTGCTGATACATCGGTTGCTGTGGCATCGGTTTATACATTGGTTGCTCGCACATTGGCTGCTGTGGCATTGGTTTATATATCGGTTGCTCGCACATTGGCTGCTGCGGCATCGGTTTATACATTGGTTGCTCGCACATTGGCTGCTGCGGCATCGGTTTATACATTGGTTGCTGATACATTGGCTGCTGTGCCGGCTTTTTCCCACCACATCCGCAATCCGGTTTACTACCGCTGTACGGTTCCACCTTTGAAACAGGAGGTTGTGGGATTGTCGGGGTATAGTGTGGCTGTTTAGGCGGCATCGGCTTTGGTTGGTAGGGCATTGGTTTTGGTTTTTCCGTTGGTGCCTGTTCTGGCATTGTGTAAGATGGTACCTGAGGAAGGTTGATTGTTGTGTAGTGGTTCATTTCTTGTTCGATAGGTACTTGCATGGCTTGCTGCTGTATTGGCATTTTTGGTTCGACTGGTTTTGGCGGTTTTACATCATCTTCTTTTTCAACTGGCTTCGGTTTGGGTGATGTGTCTTTATATGGTTTTTCAACTTCCGGCTTTTGCATTTCTTTCTTCTTGGTTTTTTCTGGCTTAACCGGTTTCGAGGAGCTTGGTATTTTAATTTTCATCCCGGGCATGATCATATCGGGACTTGATAGCTGTGGATTCATCTCCTTTACCTGCTCAAAATCTGCATTATACTGTTTTGCTATTTCCCATAACGTATCGCCTTTTTGTACAATATGAATTTTCAAATCACTCATACTCCTTTCATTCAATTTCTTGCTGGGCAAATCACTCATTATCACCATATGCAATTAAATTACAAAAGTTGAGGCTAACAACGAACAAATTGAAAAGTTAGTCATTTCAAATGAAATATTATCAAGCATTATTTAGCAGTGGCAGCTAATTCATTAGAACAGTTCAGGCATTCGCCTTGCCCTATAGCGCTTCCCGGGATTTTTTATAAGACCTCCCAAAATTTATTTTTTTCGTTATTAAAATGAAAAATCCGAACTGATTCAAATCTAACGAAAGAGTATTGAACCATTGTTCGGATTTTTCTCAGTTTTATTATATTTGCGGCATTAACTATATATTCATCAAGTAGACCGGATATGTACCAAGAATGGTCACCTTGCATCCTAGTGCTTCCAACTCTGCTATTACACCAGGGAACAATACATCGTCATATGGCTCATTCACATCAACAATAAAAAAGTAATTTCCCAATCCGGTTTTCATCGGACGCGATTCAATTTTTGAAAGGTTCATCTTTCTCCAGGCAAAAGCAGCCAGAACTTGGTACAGCGCCCCTGCATAATCACTTGGCAATGTAATTAAAAGGCTTGTCTTCTCTGTCTGCACCTCATGTTTTATATTGACCTGTTCTTTATCGCTGGCAAGGACCACAAATCTTGTATGGTTATTTGAATAATCATGAATATTATCACGATGAATTGTTAACCCGTATTCACTCGCAGCAAGTTTATTGCCAATGGCCGCAACGTCTCCTCCACTTTCACTTATCATTTCTGCTGCTTTACCTGTGGAGGATGTAAAATGCAAATTCGCATCCGACATTTCGTTATGAAGAAATTGGTGACATTGTGCTATCGCATGGCTGTGTGAATAAACGTCACCAATAGACGATAAATCACCAGAAAAGTCAGGTCCAACGAGCAGATGCTGCTGGATCGGAACAACAATTTCAGCAACAATTGGTAACCGAACCTGATGGACTAGATAATCAACAGTTAATTGTACCGTCCCCTCAATGGCATTTTCCAGTGGTACAACTCCAATATCGATGGAACGGTCACTAACAGCGTCAATACATTCCGGGATGGTATCGAAACTTTGTTTATTTTCCCCGTTAAAAGCGGTATCCACCGCCAGTTTTGTAAATGTCCCGCGCGGACCTAAGTAGCCTATTTGCACCATTCAGTATTCCCCCTTTGCATTAAATCGAATGCTATGTTTAATCCATGAATTCAAACGCTGTATCCAGCAGACGGATTGTATCACCGTCTTTCGCACCACGTTTGCGCAGTGCATCGTCAACTCCCATTTCTCGCAGCTGACGCGCAAATCGCTGAACCGCTTCATCTTTTGTGAAATCTGTCATCTTAAATAATTTTTCAATTCGGGCGCCAGCCAACACAAACGCACCGTCCGGATCTCTTGTAATTCTGAATGGCTCTTCTTTTTTCTGATGACGATATACGACTTGCTCACCAATATCTTCCTCTGGATCCGGGCTAACTTCAGGTATACGGTCAAGCATGTCCGCAACAGCGAACAGCGCTTCGTCCAATCCCTCTTTCGTCACGGCAGAAATGGGATATACAGAATATCCGTCATTCAGTTTTGCCTTAAATTTTTGAAGATTTTCCTTTGCACCAGGCATATCAATCTTATTGGCAACAATTATTTGTGGACGTTCCATTAATTTAGGATCGTACGCTTCTAGCTCCTGATTGATGGTTACCAAATCCTCATACGGGTCGCGTCCTTCTGTTGCAGCCATATCGACTACGTGTAAAATAACCCTTGTGCGCTCAATATGACGCAAAAATTGGTCACCCAATCCAACACCCTCATGCGCACCTTCTATCAAACCAGGCAAATCAGCAATGACAAAGCTGCGCTGATCACCTGTTTCAACTACCCCTAGATTGGGTGTAAGTGTTGTAAAATGATAATCCGCAATTTTAGGTTTGGCTGCGCTAATGACCGATAGTAAAGTAGACTTGCCCACGCTCGGAAAACCGACCAAACCTACATCCGCGATTACTTTCAACTCCACTTTAATTGTCCGTTCTTGACCCGGTTCGCCATTTTCCGATAATTCAGGGGCTGGATTTCTTGCTGTTGCAAAGCGTGTATTGCCACGTCCGCCGCGTCCACCTTTAGCAATCACTGCCTCCTGCTGATGGTATGTCAGATCAGCAATTACTTCTCCTGTCTCCTCATCTTTTACAGTTGTGCCTGGTGGTACTGCGATAACAAGCGAATCAGCATTTTTTCCATGCTTATTTTTACTCATGCCATTTTCTCCGCGCTTTGCCTTATAATGGCGGTTATAACGAAAGTCCATCAATGTATTCAGACCTTCATCAACCTTAAAAACAACATCACCGCCATTACCGCCATCACCACCGGCAGGACCACCTTTTGGCACATATATTTCCCGTCTGTATGCAGTAAGACCGTTACCTCCGTCACCCGCTTTTACATAGACACTTACCTGATCTACAAACATTCTTTCACCTCATTTTCACGGAATGCAGACAGCACACGTAATGCCATCACCGTGTTCGGATACCGTTATCATTTCATTTACTTTACCCATCGTTTCCACTAACGTTGACAAATCCGGAAACCTTCCATCAATAATCAATTCCAGTTGTACTATTCCTGAATTTTTATCATAAATATGTAATTTCAGTTCATACAACTCCATTACATCAATCATATTTTCTGTTATGGCCATTATCTTTTGAAAATATTCCACGAGCAATTGATCTACCTGATGCAAATCCATGTTTTCACTATGTATGTAATAAGATGAACGAAAATTTGGATGTAATGTATCCAATTGAAGCACATATAGTGCAAATAATGGAGCATTTAAATTCATCAATTTACTTTCTTTCTGTAAATGTCCAACATAATCCGCAAGCTTTATTCGTGCTTTTTCGCCCTTCCCCATACTTAAATAACCATCAATAATCTGCAATTGATTCAATAAATCATGCCGGTAGTGGCGGAGCAGCTGTATTACATCTCGTTCCTCCATATTCCTCCTCCTTTTACCGAGATCGTGCTTAAACCGTCAATTGGTTGGCAAATATATCGATAATAAGAAGATTATAGCAAATAAACATAAAAATATCATACAAAAACCCCAGCCAAAAATGACTGGAGTTTTTTCAATTTGCCTATTAAGCTTATGCCTCTTTGGCGATCGGGTAAACACTCACTTTTTTGCGGTCACGGCCAATACGTTCATATTTGACAACACCATCGATTTTAGCGAACAATGTGTCGTCTCCACCGCGTCCCACATTCGTTCCGGGATAAATCTTTGTACCGCGCTGGCGGAAAAGAATAGACCCACCGGTAGCGAACTGGCCATCAGCAAGTTTAGCACCAAGGCGTTTCGATTCGGAGTCACGACCGTTCTTTGTGCTTCCGGTACCTTTCTTCTGGGCGAAAAATTGTAAATCTAGACGTAGCATTTGCTGCACCTCCTTTTCAATTTCGAATCGTAATATAATCACCATATTCTCTTTCAATAGTTTTCAGTGAAACAAGCATTCCTTCGAATAAAACTTGGACTTTTTTCATCGTGTCATCTGTCAATCGATCCGGAACAGTTACACGGAGAAATCCGCCCTCATCACCCTGTTCAATTTCCAAGTCGGCTTCACTGAGTTCCAAAACCGCATTCACGGACCCAAATGTTACAGCCGAGACACCGGCACATACCAAATCAAAACCATAAGGTCCGCTATCAGCATGTCCGGTTAATTCAAACTGTTTGATTTGGCTATCCCGGCGGATTATATCGATATTAATCATAACAGTACCTTCTATGCATTGATTTTATCGATAACCAGCTTTGTATATGGCTGACGATGTCCTTGTTTACGATGATAATTTTTCTTCGGCTTATACTTGAACACATCAATTTTCTTTTGACGTCCATGTTTTTCAACCTTTGCAGTAACCGAAGCACCATCGACGTATGGAGCACCAACTTGTACATCATCTCCACCGATGAAAAGGACTTTATCGAATGTAACAGATTCATTGGCATCAGCGGCCACTTTTTCAACGTAGATTTCCTGTCCTTCTGAAACTTTAACTTGCTTTCCGCCTGTCTCTATAATTGCGTACATACTTGCACCTCCCTAATGACCAAGACTCGCCATCACAGGTACCTTCTCTAACTCATATACTCGAAAAGGGTTTGCAAACCTGTTTTGCGCGGTTGTAGCACTGGTGCTACGATGAATAACGTAATTGATAATATCACGACATGTACGATTCTGTCAACAAATGCCTTAGAAATGATTAGGATACATAATGGACGATTTCACCAAGTGATTTATTATAGTGCCGTCCATGAAAATAACTGTGCAAACAATCCATTTCGTCAATAGACTGGCGGGTATTCCCGGGAAATGTGACGTAAATGGTGTGTTTCTTATCCCGCTGAAAACGATTGAATACGTCCATCAAAACGCTGTGACAGGAAACTTCAATCGGATGGACGCGCTTTATATTCGTTGTACCGTTGTACCGCCGTAACAGAAAGCGCATAAATACATAAAATCGCTCTTTCCAATTTTTTCGATTTTCTATTGCCAAAAATGAAAAAAGCACAAAAGCACTCAATGTAAACGGAACAGCCAAAAGCAATAGTATGATAAATAGGATATTCAGACACAATGAGAACAGAAGAATGGAATGATACGCCTTTCGATAAGGGAAAAGCTTTGAAAAAATAAGAAAGAGTAACTTGCCACCGTCTAATGGCCATATCGGCATTAGATTAAACAGCAGGATCACAGTGTTATAAAAAAAAGCCATCTCGACAAGCGAAGACGATAACAGATGACTTCCGGACAAAAAGAAAAGTAGCATGTAGATTAATAAATGCTGTAGTGGTCCTGCAATAGTGACAAGTACTTCCTCATGAAGCGGTCTAGTCCCATGTTCATCGGTATCCATCACCCCTCCAAACACCCATAGCATAATTCCACGAATGCGCCAACTGAAGGCAGCGGCCATCATAAAATGGCCTAGTTCATGAATTAGAACAATCCCTAGTATAATCATCAACTCAATAAATGTACCAGTCAGAAAGGAAATGATGATAAATACCAGAAGTACGGGGTGTACATGGATTGCCGGCAAAAATTTACGAAGCGTCATCAACTTTAATCACCTGTACAGGATCGATATATGCATCATCTTTTTCAATTGCAAAATAAACATTTTTGCTATCGGGACCAGGTTTGAATGTTCCAAGCGTCTGCCCATCCTCTATAAACTGATAGAGATGGACATTAATCGAACTTAACTGCCCGTAGACAGTTTCGCTATCATCAGCGTGCTGTACAACGATTTTTTTACCTAGATCTTTGTCATTTCCGGCAAAAATGACAACCCCGCCTTGCAAAGCAGAGACATTCGTTTTCTCATCCGGTGAGATCTTTATTCCTGTACCATTAGTCTGAAACGTTTCCGAAACACTCCCGCTTACTGGGAACGCGAGTGCTTGTCCGTCTGCTGAAGTTTGACTTTCTGCAGGTTGTAGTCCCATTGGTGCACCAAACGTTTCCTGATACCACTGATTCACACGTGCAAACGGAAGTTCTTCTGTCAAAGCGTATTCAGTCCATTGTTTCGGCTTTGACAATAAGGAAGAATCCGTTTGGAATAACAACCCCGCGCCAAAAAAGAGCACTGCCGACAACATGCCTTTCAGCACAAATCCAGGCAAGTACCGATTCCTATCCCTTGATGGTAACGGCGTTGATGGCGAACTATCAGTAAATACAGGATAATAGCCATGTTTTTCTTCCTCCTGTGGAAGCGAAGATGGTAGCATTTGGCTGGCTGGTCGTTCGTTTGAAGTTAGTCCCCGGAGCTTTTTCCGACGATTGATTGACTTCCTTACTTTTTTAACCCCTTTGCTCATTCTTCTCACAACCCTTGTTACACGTTTGTACAAGTATATGAAGCAAGTTACCGGGTTATGATTTAATATCAAGAACCAATGTTCACAAAGAGCTGGTTAGTTTTTATGAGAGTGATGATACACAATCACAGCGTTTGTCTCCTGAAATATCTGATAATGAACGAACGTTGACTTGCCGTACATTAGCGAGTTCCAATACCAAAAAAATTCTTTACCCGTTGGAACATCCCCTTCTCATCTTCCAGCGACTGTAGTGGGACCGTTTCACCTAGCATACGCCGGGCTATGTTCCTGTATGCAATGGATGCCTTTGAACTTCCCTGTAGCGCTATAGGCTCACCATTGTTCGAAGCCTTAATCACTTCATCATCGTCAATAACAATACCGATAAGATCAATGGAAAGTATTTGAATAATATCATCAATATCGAGCATATCACCGTTTTTCATCATATGGTTCCTAATACGGTTGATTACTAGTTTTGGTGGTTCAATAGATTCATTTTCTAATAAACCGACAATGCGGTCAGCATCCCTGACACTTGACTTTTCCGGTGTAGTGATGACAATCGCTTTATCGGCCCCGGCCACAGCATTTTGGAAGCCTTGTTCAATGCCTGCAGGGCAATCAATAATGATATAGTCATATTCTTGTTTCAATTCGCTGATAATTGTTTTCATTCCATCCATGGTGACGGCCGCCTTGTCGCTCGTCTGTGCAGCGGGAAAAGTGATAAATAGTCAAACCGTTTATCCTTAATTAATGCTTGTTTGAGTTTGCAGCGTTGTTCAATAACATCAACAATATCATAGATGATCCGATTTTCGAGACCCATAATGACATCAAGATTTCTGAGGCCTATATCCGTATCAATCAGACAGACCTTTTTCTCCATCAGAGCCAGGGCAGTACCAATATTTGCAGTTGTGGTTGTTTTGCCTACCCCTCCTTTACCGGAAGTGATCACAATTGCTTCACCCATTAAGCATTCTCCTTTCAAACCCACTTATATCCTTCCGTTTGCGCGAAAGGACCTGCAGGCGGTCAATTACGATTTTATCCTGTTCTTTATCAATTAGTCCGCATTCCATATAAACCCCTTCCGAATCATAGTCAGGAGCCCGGCTAATATAGTTGGCAATACGGAGCTGATTAGGTTTCATGAAAGAGGCAGCAATCACTGCATCACGGTCCCCTTTAACCCCGGCATGCGCAATTCCAAACAGGTTACCCATAATAAAAATATTTCCCGTCGTTATTACTTTGCCACCCGGATTGACATCACCTACTAGCAATAAGTCACCAACATATTCCAGCACCTGACCGGATCTTACAATACGGTTGACAACCTTAACCTCACTTTCTTCTTTCCACGTTAAAGCCTCATCCCGATGAACGACATTAGAATCAAAAGAATGGATTGAAAAACAATGTTTCGTACTTATCAATTCATTCAGCCGCTCTTTTTGCCAGTCATTCAAATAGCGATTTCCCAGCTTAACCGTGACAGGGATAATAGGTTCATCTCTTTTCGGTTTGTATTCAGAAAGTTTATCACCGAGCTCGTCTAAAATATCATTAAATGAACTGTATTCATCAATGAATAATGTTAAGCCGTCTTTTGTACCTTTAATTGTTATCATTTGTTTCGAATCAAGCACGTCACGTTCACTCCAATAATTCGCCTTGACATTACGCACTAAAAGTATGTAGAGCCCTTGGAATACCGTTCTTCTTTCCATTTCATCAAAAGCTTGGTCAGCAATGGGTACAGCACAAACAAAAATAATCCATTTGCTAGTGCAGTTGGAATTAACCTGTATAACAAGTAATCCTGCCAAATCATTTCTGTTATTCCAGCTACTGAGAATATAATATTGATGAAAATATCAGTAAGGGCAATCCCTATAATACTGAGTAGAATAGCGGCATAAAAGTTAGCATGCAATACTTTAACTAAGCTATGGATCATGTAGATAACGAGAGCGTAGCAGAACATATAAACACCAAGTACTCCCGTATAAACAACATCAATCAGAAACCCAAAGATAAGTCCATGGATGACAGATGCAGATGTGTCTTCTCCGTCAAAAAACATGATTTTCAAAATTAGAAATATCAATACCCAATGGGGAACAAGCTGCAATTCATTTGCAATAAATGAAACAGGGAGCAAATCAAGTGCTACACCTTCTAACACAAGAAGTAAAAAAAGCATGACTGGAATCAGTATTCGGCTCATGACTACTCACCCTTCCCGGAAGTGGCATTATCATTACCGGAATGCCGTTCAACTACGATGACATTATTGATGTCATACATATTTGCTACCGGTTTAACGAAGGCGGTCCGAGTCAGCCCGTACTGATCCGGTTTCACCTCTTGCACCTTTCCAATAGGTAGTCCAGAAGGGAATACGCCACCCATCCCAGAGGAATGTACTAGTTCGCCTTCCTTTAAATCCTTATCAGACTCTTCAATGATTTTAAAAATCAAATTCCCAGTTTTGTTGTCATAGCCTTCAATCATACCGAAAATATCATTACCTTCCTTACGAGCAATCGTGGCAGAAATCCGGCTAAATTGATCAAACCCTGAAAGCAGTTTGACCGATGAGGTGAATTCTGAAGGGGTTTCAATTCTACCAACCATTCCTTCAGAAGTGATGACAGCCATATTTCCCCTTATGCCATCCTGTTTTCCTTTATTAATCGTCACTTTTTCCATCCATTGTTCAGGCGATCTGGATATAACCGAAGCCTGGATCGGGTTATAAGAACGAACGGATTTAGTCTTCTTCAATGTTTCGCGAAGTTCGGAATTCTCTTCTCTTAGCTTTTGTACATCGTAAAACAGACTTTTATACTCAGCAATTTTTTCCCGTAAAAGCTGATTCTCAGAATACGTATGTTTTATATCATTAACATTTTCAAAAATAGTTGTAACATAATCTACCGGTGTGTGTACAATGCTTTGTGTCCATCCGACAGTATCTTTAATGAATTGCTCGGCGGTTGTCAGGTCTTCCCTGTCCCGCAATGAAAAACCTATCATTGCCACCAGTACAATTAGTCCTATTAACAGTATGAATAATCTTTTTTTCCGGAAAAACGACATGGAGAACACCTACTTATTCATTCATGGACCGAGAAGAAACATTCGGATGTGACCGAAAATGCTTAACATATTCCAGCGATTTGCCTGTTCCGTTTGCAACACTTTCTAACGGGGCATCCGTGACAAACACAGGCATTTCCGTTTCTTCACTAATAACCTTGTCCAAATTTTGCAACAAGGCGCCGCCACCGGATAAGACAATTCCGCGATCCATAATATCAGCCGCCAGTTCCGGTGGTGTTTTTTCCAAAGTGTCTTTCACAGCCTCAACAATTGATTCAACAGTGTCACGCAATGAAACGGCGATTTCTGCGGATGTAACCGTGATTGTTTTCGGAAGCCCCGTCAACAAATCACGACCCCTAATATCTATTTCGACATTTTCTGCTACCTCGCCGGCAACGCCTATATCCATTTTAATTGATTCTGCTGATCGTTCACCAATCATCAAATTATAATGTTTACGGATATAATTCGTAATCGAATCATCCATGTCATCCCCTGCTGTACGGACTGATCTGCTTGTCACAATGCCACCAAGTGAGATAACAGCGACTTCCGTTGTCCCTCCGCCAATATCAACAATCATACTTCCTGTTGGCTCCCATACAGGTAGCCCGGCCCCGATCGCCGCAGCAAACGGCTCGGCGATCGGAAAGGCGTCTTTCGCACCTGCCTGTTTTGTCGCATCAACAACCGCCCGTTCCTCCACCATCGTAATACCCGATGGGACGCATATCATTACGTTTGGTTTCTTTGCGAACAGAGACCTTGTGCGCATTGCTTTTTTAATAAAATATTTCATCATGATTGCGGTGGTATCATAATCTGCAATAACACCATCTTTCATTGGACGAACCACTGAAATATTCCCCGGTGTTCGTCCGATCATATTATACGCAGAACTGCCGACAGCTTCAACTTCGCCCGTTTGTATATCTCTGGCCACAACAGTCGGTTCCCGCACGACTACACCTTTACCATGGACAAACACAAGTGTATTTGCGGTGCCCAAATCTATTCCTAAATCCTGCGACAAGCTGAATTTTCCCAAAAAAATCTTCCTTTCCCCAGCAGCAAATCATTTGTTGAAATGTCGATCTGAAAACTTGATCCGAATTTACTCAGTTTACACCTAATGTTTTATTTTAAACATCTTTCATCTCAAAGTAAATATAATTGTAATCATTCAAAACATAATAAGCGCCAATCTCAATCAGAAGCTGAAAACTGGCGCTCATTTTAAATGTCTATTTAATTATACGGGAAAAATCAAAAATTGGATAGTGGTTACAAGTATCCTTTTTCTTTCAATGAGACAAATTTCCTGTCACCAATCACCAAATGGTCCAAAAGTTCGATACCCATCATCTTCCCTGATTCAGCCAGCCGTCTTGTCACGTGGACGTCTTCCTGGGAAGGTGCGGGATCTCCTGAAGGGTGGTTGTGGGCACAAATAATGGAGGCTGCCGATCGTTTGACAGCTTCCCTGAATACTTCTCTAGGGTGAACAATAGATGCGTTGAGGCTTCCGACAAAAATTGTCTGTCTGTGGATAACTTCATTTTTTGTATTGAGAAAAAGCACAACGAAATGCTCCTGATTCAGACTACGCATCTCCTCCATCACATAATCCGCTCCATCTTCAGGAGAACGGACGATATATCTGTCATTTGGCTTGAATTGACTCATTCGTTTGCCTAATTCCATGGCGGCGAGCAATAAAACCCCTTTCGCTTCCCCTATCCCTTTAATGGCCGTCAATTCTTCAATGGTCGCGTCTTTCAATAAATGAATTCCTTCAAAGTGCATTAACACCCGGTTAGCCAGTAGCATGACCGACTCATCCTTCGTACCGCTACCAATCAATATGGCAAGGAGCTCTTGATTTGATAAATGGGTAGGCCCGAATTTGACTAGCCGTTCGCGCGGTCTTTCTTCTTTTGGAACATTCTTAATCATAATTGATGATGGTTCCATTCACAGTCCCCCCTTAACTAAGATACATTTATCGTACCTATTCAGCTTTGGGTGAACAAATGAATGAAATGTTCTTTTAACCGATTCCATCTGTCCAAAAAGAGATTCATTACCTATTTAAAATGGTATTTTCAGTCATGCAAACGACTAAAAATACAATAACACCCATTTTTCAATGTTATCTGTCTCCTATCTAATCAATCTACGACAAGTTGGTTGAACTGCTTCCAGAGATTCAATAACAGCATTTGTGACTGTCGTTTATCAGCTTGTCCCATCTGCTGATACTTTTCTTCTAGAAACGCTGTGAAATTAGCGATGTGTTCCGTCTCTTTCGGTGTACCATTTACAATTTCCTTCCATTTTTCAGCGGATATACGTCCTCCATTGCTTACAGCAGCCAACGTGTCTTTCCATTGTGCCTGATACGCTTGTACCCATTGTTTTTCGCTTTTGCTCAATTGTATTTCGCTTTTAGATGAGCTCCATTCCTTCACATACACTTCCAGGCCTTTATCGGTCATTTCATTGGCCAGCTGGGTTCCCTGATTCTCCGTTTCAGCAATTCCCGAGAGCGTAAAAAAGTAGTCCCCTTTTTCCCAGACTATCGCTGGAAATCCAGCCCGCGAGAACGCCTTTGCCATCTCATCGGCATTGGCTTTCTCACCAAATTTACCTGCCTGCAACACATACGCGGTTGTCGGTTTAATTGCCATGGATGAAGCTGTTTTATCTTTTCCGGATTTGTTTGCTTCATTGTCCTCATCTGTATTGTCAGCTACCGGGACAGGGTCATTTTGTTGGCTCATCCCCTGATTGATATCAACAAACAAATTTAGCATAAAAACCCCAAGCACTGATCCAATAATAATCGCGGATATCGAAGCAAACAAAAATGGTTTGAACGGTTTCAATCCGGATTTACCACTGAAGTAAAACCCGCCATCCTCGTCGTCACTTTCTCTTCTAATCAGTTCAGGTATATCTGAATCCTCCATTGTTGCAGCATGCTCCTTGCTAAATTCTTTAATAGAGTATTTTCCATCCGGAATAGACTGGTTTCGTTGCATTCTACTTTTTTGGCCGCTTAGCCATACGAATAGTTTCTTTTTGCCCAAATCAATCCCCCCTAATATGCCAGTTTGATTAATCCTAGCATATGGGTGGTAAAAAGTAAGACGATTATTGTCAAACTTCCAAAAAAACTTTCAACATAATACAACAATGATAGAACGCCTTTATTTTAGCTTTTTATTGAAATGCTGTTAAACATAGCAGCAATTATGATTGTTTTTAGCTTGAAACCTATGGATGATGAGTAAAATATGTTCGCACATCTGCAATAAAATGGAGCGAACCAGTGATGACATAACAATCATCTTCATGCGATGTAAGCATTTCACTGATAACCTGCTCCCAATCATCAATCAGTTGAACATCCGGACGTCGGCTGTAATATTGAAGCTGCTTGGTACTGGCAGCCCGATGGTGTTCGAACGTTGTTAAAGTGACCGTTTTAAAATGCTGTTCCAATGCAGGCAACATCCCTTCTATATCTTTGTCCTTGAATGCAGCAAAGAGAAGGTGGGTATTTTTATCGATAAATCGTGTCGTTAGCGAGTCGACTAACGCCTCAATGCCTGCCGGGTTATGGGCGCTATCCAATATAATCAACGGATCCTCGTGAATGCGTTCAAACCGGCCGGGAATCGAGGTGGTTGCCAGCCCATGTAACATTTTACGCCAATCGAGAGAGAACCTGTTCTGTCCAAGGAGGGTTAGTGCCATCATAGCTAGGGATGCATTTTTTATTTGATGCCTGCCAAACGGCTTGATCGACACATGCATCGGCTGCATATCATCAGCCTGCCATTCAAAAGTTTGATGAGTTTCTGTCATATGGAGCATTTTTGATTGAAAAGCTTGACCGGACCAAAACACCGGTGCATCTTTTGTTATTGCCTCGGAAATAATGGATCTACTGGCCTCTTCACCCACTTCACCGACAATAACCGGCCTGTCCTTTTTAATGATCCCTGCTTTTTGATAAGCAATCGCTGTAAATGTATTCCCTAAAGCCGCTGTATGGTCTTTCTCGACATTTGTTATGATAGACAGGATAGGGATGAAGCAGTTTGTCGTGTCTTCTCTACCTCCCATTCCCGCCTCTATAAGCGCCAAATCCACATGGTCTTGAAAGAAAGTAAAAGCAAGGGCTGTAATGATTTCAAATGAAGTTGGTGCATCCTGCTCACCGTCTAGTTGCTGAATAAATGGATAAACCTGATTCATTAATGTTAGAATAGTTTCTTCAGACACCTTGGTATGATTAATGGAAATGTGTCCTGTAATACCATCCATGCTTGGTGATTGGAATACACCGACACGAAAGTTGTTTGCCATCAGTCCGTGCTTTAAATATTGAATGGTTGACCCTTTGCCATTTGTTCCCGCCACATGGATAGACGTCACTTTTTCTTGTGGGTTGCCGAGCAAATAAAGTAATTTTTGAATTCGGCTCAATCCCGGTTTCATTCCAAGCTGTTGTCTATTTTGAAAAAAGTTTTCTACCTCATGGAAATGTTTGAACATGTTCACACCGCTTTTCTTTTAAAATGTAGCTTTTGCATTTATAACAGAGCTATTATAGCAACAATCATCCGCTATTTGAATAAAGAAAGGACGAAAACAATGGATCTCTACGGCTGGATAATTTATAACGGTTATTTAAAAGGAAATAAATTTCTGGATTTTGCTCAATGGATACAGAAGGCCGCTGCTAAACAGCACATTCAGACGGATATTTACCAAAATAATCATTTGCTGAGCTTTTTCTCAGCAGATTCCATGACGCTATTACATACAAAGCAGACGGAGCTTCCTCATTTCGTCGTGTTTACGGACAAGGATATTTATTTGGCGAAACAGCTCGAATTTTTAGGTGTCAGGGTTTTTAACAGTGCTCAGACAATCGCTTTAAGTGATGATAAAATTGCTACATACCAAACACTTGCCGCCAATGGGCTACCAATCCCGAGAACTGTCGTTGCACCAAAGGCTTTTCAACAAACAGATGACATAAATGTTAATGATTACCGGGATATTGCTAATCAATTAGGACTGCCTATGATTGTGAAAGAAGCATTCGGCTCTTTCGGGGAACAAGTGCATTTAGTATCCACCGAAAAAGAATTGTTTGCTAAGATACAAGAATTGCATGGTAAGCCATTTATGCTGCAGGAATTTATATCGTCCAGTTACGGTACAGATATACGACTCCATGTTGTTGGTGATGCAGTCGTCGCTTCCATGAAACGGCAATCATCTAACGACTTCCGGGCAAATGTCACAGCTGGAGGTACAATGCAAAAATACCACCCAACAAAACAAGAAACAGACCTAGCGATTGCTGCCGCGAAAGCGATTGGTGCTGATTTCGCGGGTGTTGATTTATTGTTTGGCGAGAATAAAGAGCCCATTGTTTGCGAAATCAACTCCAACGCCCATATTCGCAACATGTACAATTGTACTGGAATAAATGTCGCCGACTTTATCATGAGTGATATCCGTAAAAAACTGAAATGAGGTACTCCCATGCAAGGTTGGCTAATCTATAATGATGTGGATGCAAAACAAAACGAGTCATTCATCAAGTGGTTTTTAGAAGAAGCTCGGCTGCAGAACATCACGCTGCTGTTTATCCGCCGAGAAGAGCTAACAATCGGTGTGTTCCAAAATAGGCGTACAGTGCTGCTTCACCAGAAACCTGTAGCATTGCCCGACTTTGCTGTTGTCCGAACCATTGATTCCATGCTAAGTCTACAGTTAGAATCACTTGGTATAAACGTTTACAATCCCTCGGAAACAGCCATAATATGCAACAATAAAGCACTGACACACTTTCACCTTAGCAAATTAGACGTACCTACAGCAGACACTATGTTTGTGCCAAAGGGGACTCCCTTACCTGCTGAAGCCCCAATGCCATTCCCTTTCGTTGTGAAAGACACTGGTGGAAGAGGCGGGAAACAAGTACATCTTGTTATATCTGACACATCCTGGAACAATTTACGTGCACGATTCACAGACAATCATGACCTCATTATCCAGTCGGCAACAAATGTACAGCAAGGCAAAGATGTTCGTGTATTTGTGATTGGCGAAAGAATCATCGGAGCGGTTCTACGCGAAAATAAGCATGACTTCCGGGCAAACTTTAAGCTCGGTGGATCAGCTTCATGGTATTCCTTGACTGATCAAGAGCAAAAGATCGTACATAAAATCACCGGCTACTTCCAGTTCGGGATGGCCGGAATCGATTTTCTTCTGGATAACGATGGCTGTCTATTATTCAATGAAATAGAGGATGTCGTTGGTTCCCGTACGCTTAGTGCCGTATCAGATATCAATATTGTAAGGCAATATATTGCATATATTAAAAGCGGAAACGCATCTTTGTAAGGCGTTTCCGCTTTTGTTCTTTCATTTTACGTCGACCGTAAATCTTCAAGTCGAGCTTTCACTTTTGCTTGTTTTTCCAGGTAATCTTTTTCCTTCTGTCGTTCTTCATCAACGACGTTCTGTGGTGCTTTATTGACAAACCCTTCATTTGCCAACTTCTTCTGAACGCGTTCCACTTCTTTTGTCCATTTATCCAATTCCTTTTCCAACCGTTCGATTTCCTTATCAATGTCAATCAGGCCCTCAAGCGGCAGGAACAATTCCGCTCCGGTAACGACTGCCGACATTGCTTTTTCCGGTGCCTCTAAGCCGGTAGCAATGACCAATTCACTTGGATTGCAGAAACGTTCAAGATAGCTGCGATTGCTCTTTAGCTCCTGTGCTACAGCTTCGGTTTCTGCTTTGATAAACAATTTAATCTGTTTGGACATTGGCGTATCCACTTCAGCCCGGATATTACGGACCGATTTAATAATAGATACGAGACGCTTCATTTCATTTGCTGCGTTTTCATCGTGAAATTCCGCTTTTGGCTCCGGCCACTTGGCAACGGTTATTGACTCACCTTCATGCGGAAGCTGCTGCCAGATTTCTTCTGTAATGAATGGCATGTATGGATGCAGCATGCGCATCGTTTGATCCAGTACATATGCAAGTACCGAGCGTGTTGTTTTTTTCGCTTGTTCGTCGTCACCATATAGTGGAAGTTTAGCCATTTCAATATACCAGTCACACAGCTCGTCCCAAATGAAATTGTATAAATGGCGCCCGGCCTCACCAAATTCATATTTATCGGTATTTCTTGTGACCTGTTCAATTGTTTCATTCAGCCTTGTCAATATCCACTTGTCCGCTAGTGACTTTTCCCCGTTCAAATCGATGTCTTCATAGGAGAAGTTGTCCATGTTCATTAGAGAAAAACGCGATGCATTCCATACTTTGTTGGCAAAATTCCAGGTTGCTTCAACTTTTTCCCAGTGGAAACGCAAATCCTGACCCGGAGATGATCCTGTCAACAAGAAGTAACGCAGAGAATCAGCGCCGTATTTATCGATCACATCCATCGGGTCTACACCGTTTCCAAGGGATTTACTCATTTTCCGACCTTCTGCATCCCGAATCAGCCCGTGGATTAGAACGTCTTTAAACGGCCGCCTACCAGTGAACTGCTTTGACTGAAAAATCATCCGGGCAACCCAGAAAAAGATAATATCATAGCCGGTGACAAGCACATCAGTCGGGAAATATCGCTTAAAATCTTCCGCATCTTCGTCAGGCCAGCCCATCGTTGAAAATGGCCAGAGCGCTGAGGAAAACCATGTATCCAAAACATCTTCATCCTGCAGCCAATTTTCAAGGTCAGCCGGCGCTTCCCTTGCAACATACATTTCGCCAGTTTCTTTATGGTACCATGCCGGAATGCGATGCCCCCACCAAAGTTGACGGGAAATACACCAGTCGCGGATGTTTTCCATCCAGTGCAAGTAAGTACGCTCAAATCTATCAGGGACAAAGTGTACTTTCTCGTCACCCTGTTGCAGTTCAATAGCATTGTCTGCAAGCGGCTGCATGTTGACAAACCATTGTGTAGACAAATAAGGCTCCACAACAGCCCCACTCCGTTCTGAATGGCCAACCTGATGTACGTGGTCTTCTATCTTAAATAGAAAGCCTTGCTCCTGCAAGTCCTTTACAATCTGTTTTCGACATTCGAAGCGATCAAGTCCTTGATAATCGAGTGCATTCTCATTCATGCTCCCGTCCTCATTCATGATAAGGATCCGTTCAAGATCATGCCGGTTACCGATTGCAAAGTCATTCGGATCATGGGCAGGTGTAATCTTTACTGCACCCGATCCCATTTCCATATCTACATAAGAATCGGCAACAATTTCAATTTCCCGACCAACAATTGGCAGGATAACTGTTTTGCCGATCAGGTGCTTATACCGGTCATCATCCGGATGGACAGCAACCGCCGAATCACCAAGCATTGTTTCCGGACGAGTAGTGGCGATTTCAATCGTTTCATCACTATCCTTAATCGGATAGCGCATATGATAAAATTTACCGTCAACTTCTTCGTAAATCACTTCAATGTCCGAAAGAGCTGTCTGTGTATCAGGGTCCCAATTGATAATATATTCCCCGCGATAAATCAGTCCTTTTTCATACAGACTGACAAAAACTTCACGCACAGCCTCTGATAGCCCCGTGTCCATCGTGAATCGTTCTCTGGAATAATCTAGGCCAAGTCCTAATTTCTCCCATTGGGACCGGATAAAATCAGCATATTCCTCTTTCCAGTCCCAGGAAACCTCGAGAAATTGCTCCCGTCCAAGATCATAGCGATTTTGACCTTGTTCCTTCAATTTGGCCTCAACTTTTGCCTGTGTAGCAATACCAGCATGATCCATTCCCGGAAGCCACAGGACATCATAGCCCTGCATTCGTTTCATGCGTGCAAGTGTATCCTGCATCGTCGTGTCCCAAGCATGGCCCAAATGCAGCTTACCAGTCACATTCGGCGGTGGGATTACGATTGTAAACGGCTCCTTTTCCTTATCTCCATCCGCTTCAAAAAACTTACCATTCACCCAAAATCGGTAACGATCTCGTTCCACTTCACGCGGATCATACTTTGATGACATGTCTGTTCTGTTCCCATCTTCCATCATAACTAATTGCCTCCTTCATTATTAGAAAACCTCGGCATTCACCTCGTCTTATAGCGAATGTCGAAGTTTTTATTATAAGGTCATCCATATGTTATACTTTCTGACGTCACAATAAAAAATCCTTTCCGCCCTGTCATAAAGGACGAAAAGGATCTACTTCCGTGGTTCCACCTTTGTTCATAAGCGATTACTGCCTATGCACTCGTTGCTTAGTAACGGTAATACCGGCATTCTCCTACTCCATTCAGAGAAGCAGCTTAAGGGCGACTTCAGAAATGATTATTCCCGGGAAATTCCCACCAGCATTCCCTCTCTTCAGGGCAATCATTCCATACTCTTCCCTATCTCAGCATTTTTTAGTGTGTTTTTGATTATTTTATATTTTACCGTTTGTTGACAAAGAAATCAACTATTACGATATGCATTGCACAAAAAACGTACGTCTATACATACAATAGTATAAAATGAGAAGAGGTGAACGACAATGGCACGTTTTTACCGTTACCGGCTACCACCATGGGTCAGAAATTGTATTGTTGTCATTGAAAAAGTGACGTTGCCGATATTTATTTTTCAATTAATCCGTACGTTATTGTTTCCGTCCTCTCTGGATGTATTTATGCTTGGTGCCTTGGCAGGACTGACCGTCGCCTTTTATTTGGAGTGGATTTAAGAATCATCAGAGGTTGTTTCGGGATCAGCAATCATGTCACTTTTTGCCCGGCCCGACCAGTCCAGTCCCAGCTGCAGTTGACGAAAGGAATGCTGCAGCATTTTCTGCTGTACAATCATCGTATGACGAGATTCTTTAGCAATATATTGCTCTACAAGCTTTATGTAATGGAATGGATCTAGCAAATAGATTAGCAGCAAATGCCATTCCTTATCATCTAATCGATTTCTATAGCTATAGGAAGAGTACATTTCTGCCAAATTTTCCGGGGACTGGTCATAGTGTTTCGCTAGGTCTTGCAAAAATATTGCTAAATCAGTTGCAGCATTGTCATAGCTCACCTTCTCCCAATTAATAATATAAGTGTGGTGGTGGTGGAGTGTATGTGACAGATCCAAATCACCATGACAAAGCGAATAATTCCATGTATTGTTCTCTTCCAGTTCAGCCATGAAATAACCAATTTGCGTATCAAGTTCTGCTAATACATTGACTAACACATGGTAATGGGTACAAACCTGTAATTCCAATGGAGACATAAATCGATTCTGTTCAAACAGCTTGACATAATCAAGCAATGTATCCTGCAACTCCCGACATCGACTGCGGTAATCACTGAATTTATGTTTAACTGCAACCGTATCAACGGGTTGGGTCTGTTTCGTCTTTTCGTGAATTTCACTAATCGCTCGGAGGGTGTTATGAATCTGTTGCTGTTGGTTTAAAGAATAATTTCTTGTCCATGGAGTCATATAATAGTACGCCTCATCGACGCGTGTATATAACTGTGATGTCTCAGTTATATACACCGGTAAAATATTGTTCAGCTGTAACGTATGTGCCTGATGGTAAACATTTTCCCATAAAGCGATTGTATTATCTGAGAGTCTGCTTCTTTTTAATGCATAATCATACCGCCCGTCATTCACTCTAAATAAACGACTGGTTATTTTTTCTATATAATATGGGGCAAAACCATAGCTGCTGACCACATTTTCAATTTGTTTCACTTTCCATTTCACCACCTTACCGATATACTGGACAAGCAATTAGAATCAAGCATTCAAGCATGTCTTAGGCTGCATGCTATCTTTTCAATCTGTTAAAACAACAGTACCCCTTACTGATAAAGCAAGGGGTGTACAAATATCCCGCTTTCATAGACTGACTGTAAGGAACTCGATGGTAACCAGAAACATTAAGCAAGGCGGTGAACGTAAAATTGTGAATCCGCTGCTGTTTGAAGTTCACCTATGTCTCCTACGTGGACGGAATATATAATAATTGGCCTTCTTCCAAGCTATCTTCCCCAAGATGGTTCTGTTTCAGCAGCTGCAATGCGGATATGCCGTAACGCTCTGCAATTGATTCAACTGTATCCGTTCCCTGGACAATGCATAGGCGCATTTTTGCATATTGTTCTTCCTCATCACTCCTGAACATATCAGCCAAATAACGAACATCTTCGGAACCCGATGATTCTGCAGCACTCTCACTTAGATCACCTGTTTCCGAAACTTCTACTAATGACGTAGATTCGTCCTGACTTTCTTCTTCCTGTTCATAGCCCGTATCTTCATCACTTTCATACCATTCTTGTTCCTCTGTTTCTAGCTCTCCTACTTCGCTATCGAGCGATTCTTTTTCTTTCGTTCCAAAGAATTCAGCAAGGGTTTGTGATTTTTTCCCCTTCCACCGTTTTTTCTCTGTAACTGAATCGTTTTCTGTCTGCTCGGTGCCTTCTTCGGATTCAGGCGTTGACTCCTGATGGTTTTCTTGTGGTAGTTCCTCCGGAAGTTCCGGGACAGTTTCCAAATCATTCGTATCCTCTGTTTCCGTATCATCTGTTGGCATTTTTACATCAAATTCAAACGTTTCATCTTCCCTTGGCAGAAGTGACTGATCCTGTTCCGCTCCGTCTGTAGTCTTTGCCCTATCAGAAATCCCGTGTATTTCAATAGAAGCATTTAATTTGAGTTGATTCTGATCTGGTATTTCATAATCAAACGATTCAATTCCTACAGTTACTTCGTCCAAATCGTTTACACGGTTTGCGGGCACAGAAATTTCTACTGGGAAACGGTGCGAAAACTCTATCTGGCCATCGGAAAGATCCTCAACATTTTCAATATACCTTCTTGAATGAAGTTCTTGCAAATCCGTCGTGTCTTCTCCCTCTTCCGCAGCTAATGGTTCTTTTTGATATGTGCCTTGGAGCTCGATGACGCCCCTGATGGAAATATAGTCATTGAATGATTGTATGGAAATTTCCGGATCCAAGGAGACCCCCATCATTTCGCCAACTTCCTGTCCTTTTTCAAAAAACAGGGATTCATTTAATTCAAAACGAAATACATCCTGATTGCTTTCCAAGCTGCTTTCCTCCCTTCAACATATCCCTTATACTTATATGCCTCAGTTAAACTATATGACATAAAATTAACGTATATGCTTTTTAAGGAAAACATACCTTTTGTTTTTTCATAACAGGTTTAAAAATCATCCAAAAATAAAGGTTTAGACGTGAAAGTAAAAGTAGTATCGTTAAATTTTTTTATCCTTTAAAAAAAGCTATCCCGGGCTTTCCGGAATAGCTTTAATAAACGACAATCACTTTTCAATTTTTGAAAATGCCGTGCGTACTGCCTGAATGGTTTTATCAATATCCTCATCCGTGTGAGCGGTGGATAGGAACACCCCTTCAAATTGTGACGGCGGCAAGAAGATACCTTCTTCAATCATTCCCCGGTAATACTGGGCAAAGTAGTCGACATTTGCATTTTGCGCTGTTTCAAAATTGAAGACAGGCTCATTGGTGAAGAAGAAACCAACCATTGTCCCAGCCCGATTAATCTGGAGAGGAATATTGTAATCGATGGAAGCTTGTTTATATCCTTCAACTAATTTATCTACTTTTCGATTTAATTCCTCATAGGTCGATTCACTTAAGGCATTCAACGTCTCATATCCGGCTGTCATGGCCAGTGGATTTCCTGATAATGTACCAGCTTGATAAATGGAACCGGTCGGAGCAACATTTTCAATTATTTCACGTTTACCACCGTACGCACCTACCGGAAGTCCGCCACCAATGACTTTTCCGAGACATGTCATATCAGGTGTTACGCTGAAGTAGCCTTGTGCGCAATTGTAGCCTACTCGAAAGCCTGTCATTACTTCGTCAAAAATCAGAAGGGAGCCGTAATCGTTCGTTATGGTACGCAATTCCTGCAGAAAGTCTTCTGTTGATGGCACCAATCCCATATTTCCAGAAACAGGTTCAACAATCACCGCAGCGATATCGTCCCCATACTCTGAAAAGGCATACCGAACACTTTCCACATCGTTATATGGAACTGTTATCGTATTTTCTGCAATAGAGGATGGCACACCAGGGCTGTCAGGCAGTCCAAGCGTTGCGACGCCGGATCCAGCCTTAATAAGAAGGGAATCACCATGTCCATGATAATTTCCTTCGAATTTTAGTATCTTATTGCGTCCGGTATAGCCACGGGCCACACGTAACGCACTCATAGTAGCTTCTGTTCCGGAGTTAACCATACGAACCATTTCAACTGATGGCACGCGGTCTATAATTAACTCTGCTACTTTATTCTCCTGAATAGTAGGTGTACCAAGACTAGTTCCCCGTTCGGCAGTTTCTTTCAGTTTAGAAACAACCCGTTCATCAGCATGGCCTAGGATTAATGGCCCCCAGCTCATAACATAATCAATATACTCGTTACCATCGATATCCGTTATCTTTGATCCTTTCCCGTGATCCATAAAAATCGGTGACATACCAACTGATTTGAACGCACGTACAGGTGAATTTACACCACCGGGCATCAATTCAACCGCTTTTTCATGTTCAATTTTGGACTTATCAAAGTTTCCCATAATTTATCACTCCAATGAAAAATCTTGAAAACCTATTTCTATTTATAGCCATTTTGCAACATCTTTAGCAAAATAGGAAATGATTAGATCAGCACCCGCACGCTTCATAGCAGTTAGTTTTTCAAGTACTAATTCTTTCTCATCAATCCAGCCATTTAACGCCGCGGCTTTCACCATCGAATATTCTCCACTTACGTTATACGCAACAACTGGTGTGTCAAAATTGTTTCGCACATCCCGGACGATATCCAAAAATGACATGGCCGGCTTAACAATTAAGAAATCTGCACCTTCCTCGACATCTGATTCTGCCTCCCGTAGTGCTTCACGCCGGTTTGCCGGATCCATCTGATACGTCTTTCGATCACCAAACTGTGGTGTACTATCTGCTGCATCACGAAATGGGCCGTAAAAGGCTGATGCATACTTCACTGCATAGGACATAATCGGAATGTTCTTGTGGCCTGCTTCATCTAGCGCCTGGCGAATAACAGCTACAAATCCGTCCATCATGTTCGATGGAGCAATAATATCCGCACCAGCTTCAGCCTGTGATACGGCTGTTTTCGCTAACAGTTGCAATGATTCATCATTAGCCACATCATGATTGTGAATAACACCACAATGGCCGTGTGATGTATATTCGCATAGACAGGTATCTGCAACAACGAGCAACTCTGGAACCTCTTTTTTGATGAGGCGGGTTGCCTGCTGTACAATCCCGCTTTCACTAAAGGCACCGGTCCCTTGTTCATCCTTTTCATTTGGAACCCCAAACAGCATGACTGCTCTAATTCCAAGTGATCTCAATTCTTCTGCTTCTTCTTTCAGGTGGTCAAGCGATATTTGATAAACACCTGGCATAGAAGGTACTTCATTTTTTATATCTTCACCTTCCATGATGAACAACGGATAAATGAAATCGTCCATTTTCAGTTCATTTTCACGCACAAGCGACCGCATTGCCGCTGACGAACGCAGCCGTCGATGTCGTTTAAATTGTTCATTCATCATCAATCTCCCCTTTCTGTTCAATGTAGCTTCCCATTTTATCCAGCATTCCATCGATTGTGAATTCATCCGGGATTAAAAGATTACGCAAACCAAAATCCATCGCGCGCTCCTCTGTCGTTGTCCCGATACAGGCTATTAACGCATCAGTCTTATCTTGAGTTTCCTTCATTTTCATAAACGCCTCAACCGATGATGGACTCGTAAACGTAATAATGTCAGGTTTGTTTTGTTGCAGTTGCCGGTTCAACTCGTCTTTCATGGCAAAATTAAAGCCCGTTTCGTAAACTTCCATTTGTCTAAATGGAATACCTTGCTCTTTGAACCAGTCCGGGAGAATATTCCGTGACCTGTTCCCCCTAATAAGAAGTATTGGTTTGTCCGTATACGTATTCGACAACGTGAATTCCTTCGTCATCGTTTCCGCACTATAGACAGACGGAATAAAATCCGCTTGGAATCCATGTTTTTCGAGTTCTATGGCCGTTTTATGTCCAACAGCTGCAAACTTGCTTCCTGCTAAAATTTCTTCAGTCGCTGCTCCATAATGGTTGAGAAGCGTAAAAAAACAATGAACCCCGTTAACACTTGTGAAAAACAGCCAACTGAATTGCTCATTTCCTTGAAGCAGTCCCATTTCCTCCCGTCCACCTTTACACAAGATTTGTAATAAGGGGACTTCAATCGGGATACCTCCAAGTTTTCGTACTTTATGTGAAAATAATTTTGCCTGTTTTTCACCCCGGGTGATGAGAATTTTTTTCCCATGCAACTGGAAAGGCATCAGATGTCAAGCTCCTCTTTCACTTTTTCTATAATTTCTTTAGCTCCTTGGCTGATCAGCTTTTCAGCGACGTCTGTGCCAACTGCCTTTGGTTCAGTTCCTCTAACGGTTTCCTTTAGCATTGTTTTTCCATCAGGTGTTCCAACAAACGCTGTCATCACAATTTGATCATTCTCCAGACGTGCGTAAGCGCCAATTGGTACCGAACAGCTTCCCTCAAGGAGCTGAAGGAAGGTTCGCTCGGCGGTAACAGTTTTCACTGTATCGGGATCATTGATTTGCTGAAGCAATGCTTGCAAATCATCATCTTCTTCTCGACACTCAATGGCCAAGGCGCCCTGACCAGCGGATGGTACGCAAATATCAGGTTCCAGATACTCGGTAATAAGTTCTTCACTTAAGCCAACACGTTTCAAGCCGGATACCGCTAGAATAATCGCATCATAATCTTCTTCATGTAGTTTGCGAATGCGTGATTCGATGTTCCCGCGAATCCATTTAATTTCAAGATCAGGCCGTGCTGCCAGAATCTGTGACTTGCGCCTGAGGCTGCTTGTACCAACGATGGCCCCTGTCGGTAGATCCTTCAGGGGAATGTTATTTTTCGCGATATAGGCATCCCTGTGATCTTCCCTGACAGGAATAGTCGTAATAGCAAGACCATCCGGCATTTCTGAAGGCATATCTTTCATACTATGTACCGCAAAATCAATTTCTTTTTCATACATTGCCTTTTCAATTTCTTTAACAAACAAGCGTTTCCCGCCAACTTTTGACAACGTTACATTAAGAATCTGATCACCCTTGGTAACAATTTTCTTTACTTCAAATTCATTGGTCACTCCAGCTTTCTTTAACTCATCAATCACCCAGTTTGTTTGAGTTAGAGCGAGGTTACTTTTTCTTGATCCAACAACAATTTTACGCATTCAGGCTTCCTCCTTCTACGGCTATTGTAAATGAAAATCGGAAAGAATGCTGAACAAAAAGAAATTAATCAGCAAAAATAGAAAAGCTGCAGAGTTATAGACGGATATAGCTCTTGCGGGATAACCCTTTCGTAAACGAAGTAGCAAATAAATAATATAAACGAACAACACAAGTATTGAACCAATTGTCTTCAAGTCAAACCAGTAAAACTCAGTGTTTGCCACATACGCCCAAATCACACCAAGAATAATAGAAATGGTCAAGAGAGGTACTCCAAGTGTTACAGCTTTGAATGAAAAAGCATCCAGTCTGTTTAGATCACCAAGCCTCCATACCCAGCGGAATCCTTTTTTTTCTTTTAGAAATTTATATTGAACTAGATACATAAGGGAAAAAAGAAAGGAAACAGTGAAAAAGCCGTAAGAAACAAAAGCCAATGATATGTGTGCAATCAGTATTTCGTGAACAAGCTTCACACCCTGTACTGGCATCTTTTCCTTAGCCCTGGTGGAAATATAGAGTAAAAGAATTAAAAACCCCACTAAATTTGTAAAAAATATAATGAACTGAATCCGAAAGAATTTAGTAAGGATTAAAGAAAAGGAAATTAATACCCATGCATAAAAAGAAAGGCCTTCATACAACGTCGTAACTGGAAAGCTTTTCGAAACAAGTGATTCTTTCAACAGAAAAACAGTTTGCAGAAGCCAGACCATACAAAGCAACCAGAAGGCGACATTATTTGCCTTCCGGTTGTGCTGAATAAAATCAAGGAAATAACCCACCAGGCTCAGCCCATACGTTATAAGAATAATTTCATAAAACCATTTCGCTTCATCCATAGTGGAAATCCTTTCATCTTACTTAGCGGTTACGTTTTTTACAAAAGGAAAGGATAGTTTTTCATCAGTTTTCCCCGTTTCACTATTCTTTTGTTCCTGCGTATTCAATTCTTCCCGAACATCGTCTTCAATCCCAAAAATAGACACAAACAGCGCAAGCGCCTCTTCCTTATTATCACTTACCGCCAGTTCTTTAGCTTGTGTTATAGGTTCTTTTAAGAGTTGATTTACAATGCTCTTGGTGTGTTTATTCAAAACCTTCCGTTCACGTGCAGTTAAATCAGGCATTTTCCGTTCAATACTTTTCATTGTTTCAGATTGTACGGATAGTGCTTTCTTACGCAATGCTGATATCACCGGAACCACGCCTAGTGTCTGTACCCATTCATTGAAAGCGACAATTTCTGCCTCAAGCATAATCTCAATCTGTTCTGCTGCAGCTTTTCTGGCAGCCAAATTTTCGTCAACAATGTGCTGCAAGTCATCGATATCATAAAGAAATACATTTTCTAAGTTACCAATGGAAGCATCCAAATCCCTTGGAACAGCAATATCAACAAGAAAAAGTGGTTTACCTTTTCGTTTCTTTTGAATGGATTCAACCTCGTCTTTTGATAATACAACTGCATTTGCACCTGTTGAACTGATTAGGATATCAGCTGTCTGCAATTGTTCATGCAGCTGGTTAATCGGTTTTGCTTGCGCCCGAAACTTTCCAGCCATCACTTGCGCTTTCTCAAATGTACGATTCATGACGGTAATATCGGCGGCACCGGAACCAGCAATATTTTTAGCTGCCAATTCGCCCATTTTGCCGGCGCCAAGGATTAGCACTTTTTTATCCTGGAGACTGCCGAAGATTTTACCGGCGAGCTGAACGGCTGCATAACTGACTGATACAGCATTTTCACCGATTGCAGTTTCTTTATGCGTTTTTTTAGCGAATGTTATTGCCTGCTTAAATAGCTCATTAAAAATCGTACCGGTCGTCTGATTTTCCTGTGCCGTCATAAAAGCCTGCTTTACCTGGCCAAGAATCTGCGTTTCACCTAAGACCATGGAATCAATGCCAACGGAAACTCGTAACAAATGCTCGACAGCACGATCATTTTCAGTTATTTGCAAATACGGCAAAAGTTCTTCTTTATTAACATGAAACCAATCAGCTAGAAATTGTTTAATGTAGTGCCGGCCTGTATGAGCCTGGTCTACCACGGCATAAACTTCTGTACGATTGCATGTGGATACAATCACATTTTCCAGAATGCTCTTTTGCTCTTTTAACGTGAGCATCGCCTGGTCGACGCTGTCTTCGGAAAAAGTAAACCGTTCCCTGAATTCCAAAGGGGCTGACTTGTAATTGAATCCAACCTTAAGTATATGCACAATAATTACCCCCAAAACGCTCTAAAAACGTCAATCACTTCCATTATAACACGAATAATAATCATGTCTGTAGTAAATTGTGAACAGAATTTGAAACCCAGACATGATAATTTGTAAAACCCATTGCATTTATTCCGTATGTACTCTATCATACGCTTAAGACAATACGCAACCATTCAGCTTACTGACCACAGTGGGAAAGAAGGTCCCAGCTATGAAAAGGAAGCATTCACTTGCAGCTTATATATTAATCAGCATCGGTCTGTATTTTCTGTTAAAGGATTTGGACCTCCCTATTTTTTCTGCTTTTGATACATGGCCTGTTCTATTTATTATTATTGGATTTGTGATTCTTATACACAGTTATAAGACAAATGATTACCAGCATTTATTCAGCGGAACAATCATGTTAGGATTGGGTATCCATTTTTATGGGCTGAGAAACTATACATTCTGGATTGACCATTGGGGTGTGTACCTATTTATTGCTGGAGCCGCAACTGTTGTCCGGGCAGCACAAACGAAAAAAGGGTTGATCCTTGGTATAGCATTATGTCTGGGTGCGATTCTTATTATTTATTCATCCCAACTCCCGCGGCAATTAAGCTGGATTCACGACTTTACTGCAATCCTTAAAGCTTATTGGCCTATTTTTCTTATTAGTGCAGGCATTTTTCTGCTTCAAAAGAAAAAATAATCCTTCCGTTTTGCGGAAGGATTATTTAACTTTTACACCTCAGGAAATATACTGTCTTATATAGCGCCAGGCTTCTTCTTTTCCCTCACCGGTTTCTGCGGAAAAAGGAATCACAATATCCCCTGATTCAACGCTCAAAGTTTGAAAGGTTTGTTTCAACTGTTTTGCGCGTTTTCCTTTTGGCACTTTATCCATCTTTGTTGCAATAATGATAACCGGCAACTCATGATACTTTAAAAAAGCATACATTTGCACATCGTCTTTGGTTGGTTCATGTCGCAGATCTGTAATCAACACACAAGCACGTAATAAAGCTTGTGTTTCAAAATATTCCTCCATCATGACGCCCCATTTTTCGCGTTCCCTCTTAGACACTTTAGCATAGCCATATCCCGGAACATCAACAAAATAAAATGCGTCATTAATTTTATAAAAATTTAACGTTTGTGTTTTTCCCGGCTTTGAAGATGTCCTGGCAAGATTTTTTCGCTGAATAAGCTTGTTGATAAAGGAAGACTTTCCGACATTAGAACGTCCAGCAAGTGCTATCTCGGGTAGCCGGTTATTCGGGTATTGTTTTTGACTGACAGCGCTTATAACTAGTTCAGCTTCCGTTACTTTCATGCTTCTCCTCCGTTAATGCGTGCTTAAGTACCTGATCTAAATGATTTACTTTGACGAATGTTAGGCCACTGCGCACACTTTCCGGTATATCTTCAATATCTTTTTCATTTTCTTCAGGTATAATGATTGTCGTAAGTCCTGCCCTGTGTGCACTAAGCGATTTTTCTTTCAACCCGCCGATTGGAAGAACCCGTCCGCGCAAGGTAATTTCACCAGTCATGCCGATTTCTTTTTTAACCGCTCTACCTGTCAGTGCTGAGACAAGGGCCGTCGCCATTGTAATACCCGCTGAAGGACCATCCTTAGGTGTTGCTCCTTCCGGGACATGAATATGAATGTCATATTTTTCATGAAAATCCGGGTCAATTTTCAACTCCTCCGCCCGTGAACGGATATAACTGAATGCAGCTTGTGCCGATTCCTGCATTACATCCCCTAATTTTCCAGTTAATGTTAATTTTCCTTTTCCAGGGTAATGAGAAACCTCAATGGCTAATGTGTCACCGCCGGCATCGGTATACGCAAGACCTGTTGCCGCACCGACCTGATTGGCTTGCTCCATCTGGCCATAACGATAAAGGGGTTTACCCAGCAGTTCCTCGATACTTTTTTTAGTTACGATAACCCGTTTTTTCTCCCCAGAGATGATTATTTTGGCAGCTTTCCTGCAAAGCGTCGCAACCTGGCGCTCAAGATTACGTACACCCGCTTCACGTGTATATAAGCGGATTAATTTCATTAACGCATCATCACGTATCTGCAAATCACTTTTTTTCAAGCCATTTTCTTGTAACTGTTTTGGAAGCAGATGTTCTTTAGCGATATGCAATTTTTCTACTTCAGTATAGCCAGCAATTGACAAAAGTTCCACCCGATCAAGTAATGGGCCGGGAATATTATTGACATAGTTGGCCGTAGCAATGAACAGAACATTCGATAAATCATAAGTTTCTTCAATGTAATGATCACTGAAATTGCTATTTTGTTCAGGATCCAATACTTCCAGCATAGCTGAAGACGGGTCACCACGAACGTCGCTGGCCATTTTATCAATTTCATCAAGCAGAAATACGGGATTTACGGTTTTTGCTTTTTTCATTCCCTGCATGATTCTGCCTGGCATTGCACCAATATATGTCCGGCGGTGACCACGAATTTCTGCTTCATCTCGTACCCCACCAAGAGAAATCCGAACAAAATTCCGGTTGATTGCCCTGGCAATTGACTTGGCTAAAGAGGTTTTTCCGACTCCAGGCGGCCCAACAAGACAGAGAATAGGCCCCTTGATTGATTCTGTTAATTTCTGAACAGCTAAATATTCAAGGATACGTTCTTTCACTTTATCTAAACCGTAATGATCTTCTTCCAAAATATCTTCTGCCTTGTCTATCTCAATTCTATCCTGGGTCTTTTCTGTCCAAGGGAGTGCCAACAGCCATTCAATATAGTTGCGAATGACTGAACTCTCGGCAGAACTTTGCGGAACCTTTTCAAACCGGTCTAATTCTTTCCTGGCTGCTTCAGCGATATGCTTAGGCATGGTTGATGTTTGAACTTGTTCACGTAATTTTTCTGCTTCACCTGATTTTCCATCCTTCTCACCAAGTTCCTTTTGAATTGCTTTTAATTGTTCACGCAAATAATATTCTTTTTGCGTTTTTTCCATTGAATTTTTTACACGTTGACCTATTTTCTTTTCCAAATCCAGTACCTTTTTCTCATTTGAAATAAGGTGGATTAAATATTGCAAACGGTCTTTGACATTAGCAATTTCCAATAAGTCCTGCTTGTCCTTAATTTTAAGTGATAAATGAGACGCAACAATATCCGCCAGCCTGCTGGGTTCATTAATATCTGAAACTGTTGCTAGCGTCTCTTTTTTTATTTTGTTTGATACTTTTATGTACTGCTCGAATTGTTTGAGCAATGAACGCATCAGTGCTTCTTCTTCATTCTCTTCCGCATGTTCTTCTTCCAACCATTTTATATCAACAGTGAATTCCTCATCTTCATCAACAAAACGGGTGATTTCTCCCCTGTAAAGTCCTTCCACTAACACACGGATAGTCCCGTTCGGGAGCTTTAGCATTTGTTTTACATTAGCCACAGTCCCAACCCGATAAATATCCTTAGGCTTCGGATCTTCCTGGCTCACTTGTTTCTGAGTGGCCAAAAAAATGGTTTCATCGTTCATCATTGCTTTTTCAATAGCTGCCACGGATTTATCCCGTCCAACATCCAAATGCAGAACCATTGACGGAAAAACGAGTAATCCGCGCAATGGCAGGAGGGGAAATTGCATTGATTCTGTCGTCATAAATATATGTACCTCCATCGTTACTGGAATTTCTATGCAATGGGTTCATTCCCTAAAGTTTATAAAAAAAATATCTGTTTGTAAATAATTATAACTGCTATCTAGTATTACCCGGCAAAAACAAACTACTCATAAAATCCTTATAAAGAGAAATTTTATTAACGGTAGGCCTACAATCGGTTATATGGGGAATAAAAGAGAAAAAGACTGACATTAGCATTTGGATAACTCCTGTTCACATAAAGGGCAAAGGAGTCATACGTAATGTCAGTCCCAAAACATAAGAAATTAAATCTTCAGTTACGCACTTTCTTTCGGGATTTTTTCATTTTCATCCTGTACCGTACCATCATGAAAAACTAACTTCGGGCCACCATTTTCATTCTGGACGGTCTCTTTCGTAATGATACACTTATCGATATCATCACGGGACGGCAGCTCAAACATAACATCAAGCATAATGCTTTCAATGATTGACCGTAGCCCACGCGCACCGGTTTTACGCTCAATTGCCTTATTCGCAATCGCTCTGAGTGCTTCTTCTTCAAACTCAAGTTCAACATTATCGATATCAAATAGTTTTTCATACTGTTTCACAAGTGCGTTCTTCGGTTTTGTCAGAATGTCCACCAATGCATCCTCATCAAGTGGTGCCAGGCTTCCAATGACCGGAACCCTTCCGATGAATTCCGGAATCAAACCATAGCGGAGAAGGTCTTCAGGTAGAACTTTCTGAAGCAATTCACTTTGATCGAGATCCTCTTGGTTATCATCAGAACCAAATCCAATCACTTTTTTACCAAGGCGGCGTTTAACAATCTGATCAATGCCGTCAAATGCCCCACCGACAATAAACAATACGTTCGTTGTATCAATCTGAATAAATTCTTGATGTGGGTGTTTGCGTCCTCCCTGTGGCGGTACACTGGCCACTGTTCCTTCAAGAATCTTCAATAAGGCCTGCTGTACACCCTCACCGGAAACATCACGTGTTATGGAAGGGTTCTCTGATTTCCGTGCAACTTTATCAATTTCATCAATGTATATGATGCCTTTTTCAGCCTTTTCCACATCATAATCAGCCGCCTGAATCAGTTTCAGCAGAATATTTTCCACATCTTCTCCAACGTAACCTGCTTCTGTTAGCGATGTAGCATCGGCCATTGCAAATGGAACATTGAGTATTCTCGCCAATGTCTGTGCTAGCAATGTTTTACCGGAACCGGTCGGTCCAAGCATTGCGATATTACTCTTGGCCAGCTCCACATCATCCGAATTATTTTTCGGTGTGTTAATACGCTTATAGTGATTATAAACCGCTACCGATAAATTTTTCTTCGCTTCATCCTGACCGATAACATAATCATTAAGGGTTTCGTTAATTTCTTTTGGCTTAGGCAGTTCCTTAAATTCGGTTTGCTCTTCTGTACCAAGTTCTTCCTCAACAATTTCTGTACAAAGTTCAATACATTCATCACATATATAAACGCCTGGCCCAGCCACTAATTTACGGACTTGATCTTGACTTTTGCCGCAGAACGAACATTTCAATTGTCCTTTTTCTTCATTGAATTTAAACATCACATTTCACTCCTAAAAGTTTAAATCTGCTTTTAACAGTCCTTTATACATTTAACTTTAACGTCATCATATCAAATCAGATAGGGAAAACAAAACAATAACTCTTGACCTTCTTTTCATTGTCCTGCCATTTCAGCAAAAGGCATATCGCGACAGTATCAGACGAAATTCAAGTATTAAGCGGCCGTTCATTTCCAATGTCTTTTATCAGCTTATGCAAAGCGGGCAGGATAGATAACAATAAAGCGAAAATTCAATCAACGGAAAGGTAACAAGAAGTTCGATCTACAGTGACGCACTAGTCGAACATTATCATCGAGCAAGAGAGGCTGCGGTGAGTTATATCGCACCATTTCCGAGGCCGTCACCGCACTCAGCTTCCTAACTTTAGCATTTGATTTTTCATGAATTAAAGTGTAAAACAAGGTGCGAATAATCGCACCTTGTTTTACACTACTTTTTATTTGTACGTTCATATAATCATGGATAGAGATATTTTACTAATTAATTTAATGTCAAAGGAATTACCTGATGTCGAAATTTTAAACGGCTTTACTCTCGCTAACTAGAAACTCAATAGCCTTCCGCGTTTTCAGTTCTTCTTTAAGAGCGTCTGTATTCCCACCAAGCATTTGCTTGAGTTGTTCAACGTCTGCACCATACATGGATGCCATATTGCTGAGTTCCTCGTCCACGTCTTCATCGGTCACTTCCAGATTTTCAGCGTTGTAAATAGCTTCTAGCGTTAAATTCGTTTTCACTCGTTTTTTAGCGTCTTCCCGCATTTGATCCTTCAACGCTTCCTTGTCCTGACCTGAGAATTGATAATACATATCCAATGTCATCCCCTGCATTTGCAAGCGCTGTTCAAATTCCTGCAACATTCGGTCAAGCTCGGTTTCCACCATTGCATCAGGGATGTCCACATCCGCATTTTCAGATGCTTTTTCAATTAATGTCTCGCGTTTCTCGTTTTCGGCATCCTGTTCCCGCTGTTTCTGTAGTTCTTCTTTCTTCTTTTCCTTTAATTCATCAAGGGTTTCAACTTCTTCATCAACGTCTTTTGCAAATTCATCATCTAGTTCGGGCAATTCTTTTGTTTTAATATCATGGATTTTTACTTGAAATACAGCTTTTTTGCCAGCTAAGTGTTCTGCATGATAATCTTCCGGGAATGTAACTTCAACCTCGGTTTCTTCACCGGTAGTTTTCCCGATTAATTGCTCTTCAAATCCTGGTATAAACTGCCCTGAACCAATTTCCAATGAAAAGTCTTCAGCTTGGCCACCTTCAAATGCCTCACCGTCAACAAACCCTTCAAAATCGATAACAACGGTGTCGCCTTCTTCCGCACTACCTTCTTCTTTAACAATCAGTTCTGCATGATGTTCACGTTGATGTTCAATTTCATGCTCTACATCTTCGTCAGTAACATCGACAGAACGCTCTTCCACTTCCAGCCCTTTATAGTCACCAAGCGTGACTTCCGGCTTGACATTTACCGTTGCTTTGAAAATAAGGTCTTTACCTTTTTCAATCTCCTCAATGTCGACTTCCGGTTGTTCAATCGGCTCAATTCCTGTTTCTTCAACAGCATTCGTGTAAGCACCAGGAAGTACAATGTCGACTGCATCCTGGTAAAGAGATTCCACTCCAAAGCGCTTTTCAAAAATCTTACGTGGAACTTTCCCCTTACGGAAACCAGGGATTTGAACATCTTTTACAACTTTTTTGAACGCCTGGTCCAAGGCCTTGTCAAACTCTTCGGCGCTTACCTCTATGGTCAGTACGCCTTGATTACCTTCTTGTTTTTCCCATTTTGCTGACATAACATACCCTCCAAAATCTATTATTCCTTTTCTTTTTTTCCGGTTCATTACAATACATATAGGTATATAATGATCAAATTTGCAACCATCTCATTATAACATAATTACCGGACCTTTCAAGCATTACAACTGCTTGCATCTTAAGCTTCAATGATGGATGAATATAAAGCTTCACACATTTTAATAGCATCTATGTAATTACTAACTCGTTCATCTGATTCTGCAATAGAACCCGTATGTATATTCAAATAGTCTTCACCTATTTTTGTCAAGGCCCTAGCAATAGCGTGTGGATCAGTATTCGATGGCATTACCGGATACCAGACGTAAACATAGTGAATTAACAGCTGCTCCATTAGTTGGAATAACGTTGGATTTTCCTGTTCCAGTTCATTGATTATCAATATTGTCTGTTTCAGAACCGGATGAGAATCGAGTTTTGGTACATGATTAGGTCTTAACTGCATCTGTACCCCCAATTTACTAATTGCAACTTCCTCGTAAACATCTGTCTCCTGCAACCATATAAAAATAGCTGTTTTAATAACAGGATGCACCTGATCGTCTGTTAATAATGCTAGCACTTCAGATGTAGGCATGTTGTCCATTCTTCGCATCTGTTCGACTAATCTGTACTGGTGATGGTCGTTCCGATCCTTAACGGCCTTTAACAAAGCATCTATGTATTCGGAAGATTTCTCGGCCTGTATTTCCTTTTGCATCTTGCTGCTTATATCATACAATTGCCGGAATTGGTCTTTCATTTCTTGGGGGACACGCGCTGCTGCAAATTCCTTTTCTACTTGAGCCATAAGCATTTGGTATTGACTTGTATGGAATAAGATTGTTAAGTAAATATGTACGTAATGATAGTAATGTTCGTCCGATTGAAGAAGTAATTCCTCGCAAAGGTCTTGCGCTTCTTTATGCCTATTCAGTTCCATCAGACACATCAATTTACCAGTGACAATTTCGTGATTTCGGATTCCATATCGTAACAATTGGTTCAATTTCATCAGTGCCTCGTCATACCTTTTATCTTTAAGGGCAGCAAGGCTTTCTTTTTCCAAAACTGTCCGCCATTTCGGAAAAAGAATAATTTTTTCGGAATGGTGTTCCATCAATTCACCCCTTTCCATCCGCATTCTCATTTCGCCCCTTTTACTATTATTCCCCTAGATAAAACAAGCCTAACCTATTTTAGCAATTTCTTTTATTTAATGCTTAAAAGAAAAAGAGAAACCCGTTTATTAGCTTACAGGTTTCTCTTGCTGATGTCCCAGGCAGGATTCGAACCTGCGACCTACAGCTTAGAAGGCTGTTGCTCTATCCAGCTGAGCTACTGGGACATAAATATGTATGGAGCGGGTGATGGGAATCGAACCCACGACATCAGCTTGGAAGGCTGAGGTTTTACCACTAAACTACACCCGCATATAAATGGAATATATTCTTGTTATTGTTAACAGTTTATCGTATTGTCTCAAAGTTTTTTACGGACAAGACTTATTATATGCATTTTGTTTCGATTTGTCAACACATATATTTAGTTTCTACACCGCAGAATGGAAAACAGGAAATCAGCAGTCTAGCCGATTCCCCTCCTGATAGTTTTATGTCAATGATGTTCTTAACGATAGTTCGTCCAAATGGTTACCCTCCACTGTGTAAAAATCAACACGAACATCATCCAATGTGTGCCAGTTCATCAGTGCATAGGTCTTCTCCGTTCGTCTGCGTGGTAAGAGGACACTTCCTGGGTTAATCAGTAGCTGCTGACCTATTTTTTCAGCACCGGCTATATGTGTATGTCCAAAACAAACTACCTGAGCCTTCAACTCCTGGGCGCGATATGCGATTGCCAGCGGATTGGATTTAACCTGGTGCAAATGGCCATGCGCAATAAAAAAATATAAGTCTCCGATTGCACTTGTCTGTTCTTCTGGAAACCTCACATCAACATCACAGTTCCCAGCCACCTTAACAAATCCATCAAGTTCGGGTGCGTCCATATCTAACTCTGAATCACCACAGTGAATCATATATTCAGGCGAATGCCTTTCTTTAATTACTTTAAGTTCATCCGTTGAGCCATGACTATCACTGACTATCAATACCTCTGGCATGTAATCACCTCACTTAGTCGCGTTTTTGACCCAGTCTTCTAACTGAACGATTGCATTTTTCCGGTGGCTAATCCTGTTTTTTTCTATGGGGGAAAGTTGTGCCATTGTTTTATTGTAACCAGTCGGTACGAAAATAGGATCATACCCAAACCCATTTTCACCTATTTGCGAATAGGCAATCTCACCTTCACAATAACCTTTTTTAAAAATTGTTGTTTCCCCTGGTACGGCAATTGCCAGTACACATACAAAACGGGCTGTACGGTCTGACGCTTCAACCCCCTTTAATTCTTGCAGCACTTTGTCAATATTAGCCTGGTCGTCCTTTGGCTCGCCGGCATAGCGTGCTGAATAAACACCAGGTCTGCCGTCTAATGCATCAATCGCTAATCCCGAGTCATCAGCTAAAACCGGTCGTTGGATCATCCCAGCAATGGTTTCTGCTTTTATGGCAGCATTTTCTTCAAAGGTTGTCCCGGTTTCTTCTATATCGTCTACTTTCCTGTCTAATTCCGCTAGCGAAATCGCTTCAATTTGAAAAGCAGAAAAAAAAGTTTTGAATTCCTTTGCTTTGCCGGGATTTTTTGTAGCAATAATCATTTCCTTCACGGTGTATCTCCCTTAGTTTGTTTGGTTTCACCTATACTGCTGGCTGCTTCTCCAAGAACATCTTTTTGCATATCTGTAATTTTTTCTAATCCTTCGGCAGCAAGTCCAAGCATTGCTTGCAGCTGATTAACGGTGAAAGTTGCTTCCTCACCGGTTCCCTGGATTTCAACAAATTCACCTTCACCTGTCATAACAATATTCATATCCACATGGGCTTGGGAATCTTCCCCATAATCCAGGTCCAGTA
The DNA here is from genome assembly GCF_005887555.1 of Lentibacillus cibarius. Lineage (NCBI taxonomy): Bacteria > Bacillati > Bacillota > Bacilli > Caryophanales > Bacillaceae > Lentibacillus > Lentibacillus cibarius. The sequence goes on from NZ_VCIA01000001.1 coordinate 489,694, forward strand.
GCTCGTTACCATCCGGGGAAATGCCGACCGAAATGGCTGCCAAGAAATCTGTTACAGGCATCTTTTTAATTTTATTAGCCTTCTTCAATTTATTAAACGCCAGCACAACTGCAACGAAAGCCCCTGTTATGGATGCTGTACGTGTTCCCCCGTCAGCCTGTATGACATCACAGTCGACCCAGACAGTTCGTTCACCGGTTTGATTCAGGTCAACAACTGAACGTAATGCTCGCCCGATTAATCTTTGTATTTCCATTGTTCTGCCGCCTACTTTTCCTTTAGAAGACTCCCTTATATTCCGCTGCTGAGTTGCACGTGGTAACATAGCATATTCTGCCGTAATCCAGCCTTTCCCCTGTCCGCGCATGAAAGGGGGTACCTTGTCCTCGATACTGGCATTGCATATTACTTTTGTATCTCCAAATTCAATAAGTACTGATCCTTCTGGATGTTTAACATAATCCGTTGTTATATTGATAGTTCGTAATTCATTGTTTTTTCGGTTGTTATGTCGCAATGAATGTATGCCTCCTTAACATGAATCCAAGCTAATCCTAACATATTTTAACCAGCAAGGCATTTATTATCATTAAACCTTAAAAGAAAAAGACTGTGCAACACAGTCTTTTATTGAAACGGATTTTTTTATACTTTGTCACTGCACCCAATTTCATGTCCACAGAGTAGTGTAGCACAACGCAATGTGCTGCGATTACAGTTTTTGTGTTGATATGAACTTTTGTTTCGTAACAGGCTCTGTATAAGGTTCGCCGTTTTCGTTAAAGAGTGTTTCAACGTCTTCTACTTTGACCTCAACAGCCTCCACTGACTCATCTTGTGTCAATGTGCGTACTAACGTTTCCATGACTTCATCCGCAATCACTGCTTTATCGTCATCCTGTTTTTGACTATTTTGCAGTACATCTTGGCTAAACATTACTTCCAGAACACCATTCCGAAGACTAGGGTTATTCGTCAGTTCAGCCTGACTATTGAAGACATGCTGCAAGTTCGTATCAAAACCAGGCCCCTCTAGTAAGGTATTGATCATTGAACCATAAATATCACGATTTTCTACATCAACATATTGTGTGACAGGAACAAAATAATGGTTATCCCCCTGTACGGAAGGATAATACAAGGTGACAGGCTTACTTTTCATCAGATCCACACTATCCGATTTCACAAAGTTAATGCCATTTGCTCTAGAGTAACCCTCCCCGATTGGAGTACCATTTACAGGCATTGTTTGTTGTGGTTGTCCGTCTATCTGCAACTTGATGTCATCTACACCGTCAAATTGTGTCAGCGTGTAAGTCATTGCCTGTAAAATTTTCAATTCATTTTCAGCCTGATAGTTTTTAAATTCCTTAGAAACGTTTACAATCATTTCCCCATTATCTTTTAGGTTCAACTCAAGAATTTCAGTTCCGGTCGGCAATACAGCCTGGAATCCATTCGGTAGCTTCTGAGTAACAGGGCCACCCTTCACAAGATATTCGAGCGCTTGAGAGGCTACTTCATTTGACTCAGGCAGTGGCAACTGTAAAGTCTGTGATGCTACCATGCCATTAGCGTCAAGTAAATAAAGTTGCCTTTCCATTGTACTCGAGGCTGTGTCCTCATCTGCTTTATCCTTGTTTGTATTTTCGTTCTGTTTACTAGTATTTTGTTTATCCAGTTTGGTATCGTTACTGCTTCAGCGTTTTGTGGCGGGTCGATTTCTTCTTTTTTATCCAGGGACTGTTCCCCCTGAAAGCACCCTGATAATATAACAGCAAGCAACATCGCCAGGCTGATAAACAATAGACTGCGCTTTTGCATGATTTTCCCTCCTACGATGGTTTGTACTATTATATATACGAGCTTATTAAAAATTTAGACCAACCTAAACACAAAAAATTGGAATCTATTTCGATTCCAATTATCGGAGCACAGCTTTTTCAATTGTTACTGAATCAAAGTGATCAATAAATTCCTTAAAAATGCCTTCCGTAATTTTTGCGAACACTTCCATCTCACCTGTTGAGTAAAATTGATGGATTGGTGTCTCATCTCCTTTATACAATAAGTCATTGAATCCCAAGATTGCGCTAGCTTCTCGCGCGGTTTCCTTACTTGAGGATATGATAGAAACATTTTCGCCAATCGTTTGCTGTATCGTATTTTTAATTAACGGATAGTGTGTGCACCCGAGAATTAATGTATCCAGATCCTGTTGCTGTTTCAATGGAAAAAGTGAGTTACTGACAACACTTTCTGCATATTCCCCTGACAAACAACCATGCTCAACCATTGGAACAAATAATGGACATGCCAACGACTGAACATGAAGGTCGGCATTGATATCTTTTAATGCTGTTACATAAGCATTGCTACTAATAGTACCTTCTGTTCCAATAACGCCTATATGATTATTTTTCGTTTCATTAATTGCTGCACGCGCCCCTGGTTTAATGACTCCAATCACTGGAATAGGAAGACAATCCTTAAGTTCATTCAACGTAAATGCTGTTGCTGTATTACAAGCAACGACAAGCATTTTTATATTTTTCCGAACTAAAAACTTAACCATTTCCCACGTAAATTTCTTCACTTCTTCATTGGACCGTGGACCATATGGGCACCGCTGTGTATCGCCCAAATATATCAATCGTTCTTTTGGTAGCTGCCGCATCAGTTCATGTGCAACCGTCAAACCTCCAACACCAGAATCAATAACTCCTATTGCCTGATCCAAACAAATCGCCTCTTTAATGCTGTTTATTCATGATTGTCCTATTTCATTTCCTCATACATTCGAGCAAGTAACTCATTCAATGTTTCTATTTGCTCTTCAGAAAAACTTTCCAATATTTCTCCAAGGTATTTACGGCGCTTAACAATTACCTCCTCAATGATTGTTTTACCTTTTTCCAGTACATGGATACGAACAACACGTCGATCACTTTCGTCGCGGACCCTTTCGACAAGTTCGTTTTTTTCCAATCGATCAACCAAATCAGTAGTTGTACTGAATGCAAGACCATTTTTATTGGAAAGTTCACCGATTGTCAGGTCGCCTTCATCGATTAGCCATTGCAATGCAACAAATTGTGGTAATGTGATTGGATAATGATCTAGGATTTTTCTTCCTCTTTGTTTAATGATACCTGATATATAGCGGATTTTTTTCTCGAGATGTGCAATGGTTTCAGTCGATTGTTCATTATTCAATTCAGGTAACCCCCTGGCAGTGCAATTTATATAAATAGTTTATCATACTATGACGAAATTTGTTGTCTTTCGCTACCATACAGTAATTTTTTTGAAATTGAAAGCATGTTGTTTTATTTTGTTTTACGAATGAATTGGTATCTACAAGGGGGTACTCTCATGATATTAATCACTTACGAAAATGTGCTCACCGTTTACGTACTGTTACATAAACTATAGTGACTAAATAATTTACCCTTCATATGCAGCTCTTTGACAGCAAGGAGGGGTTATCATTTGAAGGATACTGACTACAAACCAAACCAGTTACTAACGAAACGTGAAAAAGAAGTATTCGATCTCCTGGTACAAGACAAAACAACAAAAGAAATTGCCCAGGAACTGTTTATATCTGAAAAAACAGTTCGAAACCATATTTCCAATTCAATGCAGAAATTAGGTGTTAAGGGGCGATCACAAGCTGTAGTAGAATTACTTCGTATGGGTGAATTAAAACTCTAAGCGAAGTACAGCTTTCATAGTGTGGGAGTTTTCCCACACTATTTAACCTTCGTTGAATAATTCACCATAGCTAAGCTTTACCTTCAATGGGGCGGGCGTATTAGTTTTCAGCATCTAGATTCACCATTAGTAACCATTTGTATATGGTCACTGTTTACACCTAATTCAAAGACCTACGTAAGTTCTATATTTATTTTCATATTTTAAAAGGGCCCTCACCTTTAGAAGGTAAGGGCCGAAGTTTCAAAGTTTACTAGTTTTCTAGTTTTAATGCGCGTTGTCACTACCGAAGAAGTTTTTAAATGACTGAATGTTTGTTGCGCGGTTCATCGCAGCAATGGACGTTGTTAGCGGAATGCCTTTTGGACAAACTTGTACACAGTTTTGCGCGTTACCACAGCCGGAGATACCGCCATCTTCCATCAGTCCTTCTAAACGTTCACTTTTATTCATTTCACCTGTTGGGTGCGCGTTAAACAAACGTGCTTGTGATAGTGCTGCCGGTCCAATAAAATCTGACTTATCGTTCACATTCGGACAAGCTTCCAGACATACCCCGCATGTCATGCATTTTGACAATTCATATGCCCACTGACGTTTTTTCTCAGGCATACGGGGGCCTGGACCAAGATCATAAGTGCCGTCAATCGGAATCCAAGCCTTGATTTGTTTCAGTGCGTCAAACATCTGTTCACGGTCAACGAATAAGTCCCGGATAACCGGAAACGTGCTCATTGGTTCTAAACGGATTGGCTGCTCTAGTTCATCAATCAGGGCAGCACAGGATTGCCGTGCTGTCCCATTAATAACCATAGAGCAAGCCCCACAAACTTCCTCAAGGCAGTTCATGTCCCATTGTACAGGCGTCGTCTTTTCCCCATTGGCATTCACCGGATTCCGGCGAATTTCCATAAGTCCGGAAATAACATTCATATTCTTTTTATAAGGAATTTCAAACGTCTCTTGATAGGAAGAAGAATCCGGGCTGTCCTGACGGGTAATAATAAACGTTACAGTACTTTGCTCAGCCATCATTACTTACTCCCTTCGCTTTTTGTCGTGTAATCACGTTTACGTGGTTCGATAAACGAAATATCTACATCCTCATACGTAATAACCGGTTCATTATTCTTTTCGTCATATTCTGCAATGGTTGTTTTCAAGAAGTTCTCGTCGTCACGCTCTGGGAACTCCGGTTTATAGTGTGCACCCCGAGTTTCATCGCGTTTCAGAGCACCATTAGTAATAACCCGTGCAAGCTGCAGCATGCTCTCCAGTTGACGTGTGAACATTACACCTTGGTTATTCCATCTGGATGTGTCATTGATATTAATATTTTCCCAGCGTTCCATCAGCTCTTTAATCTTCTTATCAGTTTCACGCAGCTTATCATTATGACGGACAACGGTTACATTATCAGTCATCCATTCCCCTAGCTCTTTGTGAATCTGATACGCGTTTTCAGTGCCATCCATTTTCATCAGCTTTTCAAATTTTTCCTGTTCTTCTTTTTCCCGGTCCTCAAACAGTTTGGCTGGTAAATCATCCACATGCTTATCCAATCCGTCGATATACTCAATGGCACTTGGTCCGGCAACTGAACCGCCATAAATCGATGAAAGCAAGGAGTTAGCACCGAGTCGGTTTGCTCCGTGCTGTGTATAGTCGCATTCGCCGGCAGCAAAAATACCCGGAATATTGGTCATTTGATTATCATCAACCCATAATCCGCCCATCGAATAGTGGACAGCAGGAAATATTTTCATTGGTACTTTACGAGGATCATCACCCACGAACTTTTCGTAAATCTCCATAATACCGCCAAGCTTCACATCAAGCTCTTTTGGATCTTTATGCGACAAATCAAGGTAAACCATATTCTCGCCGTTAATACCAAGTTTCTGGTTTACACAAACATCAAAGATTTCTCGTGTTGCTACATCACGTGGTACCAAGTTACCATATGCTGGATACTTCTCCTCAAGGAAATACCAAGGTTCACCGTCTTTATATGTCCAAACACGACCGCCTTCTCCTCGTGCGGACTCACTCATCAGACGCAGTTTATCATCACCAGGTATGGCGGTTGGATGAATTTGAATAAATTCGCCATTGGCATACTTGGCTCCTTGTCTGTATAAAATGCTTGCTGCGGAACCTGTATTAATCATCGAGTTTGTTGATTTCCCGAATATGATTCCCGGTCCACCCGATGCCATAATGACGGCGTCTGACGGAAATGATTTGATTTCATGGGAGCGGATGTTTTGAGCAACAATCCCTTTACCCACATTGTCCTCATCAATAATAGCGCCAACAAATTCCCAGTTTTCATATTTGTTGACGTAACCTTCCACTTCATAGCGGCGCACTTGTTCATCTAGAGCATATAACATCTGCTGGCCAGTTGTTGCACCGGCGTATGCTGTTCGGTGATGCTGCGTTCCTCCAAATCGGCGGAAATCAAGCAATCCTTCAGGTGTTCGGTTAAACATAACACCCATACGATCCAACATGTGAATGATTTTTGGTGCTGCGTCACACATCCCCTTTACTTGCGTTTGGTTAGCAAGAAAGTCTCCGCCGTAAATAGTATCGTCAAAATGAATCCATGGTGAATCTCCTTCACCTTTGGTATCGACTGCACCATTAATACCGCCCTGGGCACAGACAGAGTGAGATCGTTTTACCGGCACAATCGAAAACAGATCAACTTCAACGCCTGCTTCCGCTGCTTTTATTGTTGCCATTAATCCGGCTAATCCGCCGCCGACAACGATGACTTTTCGATTACTCATATGGAATACTCACTCCCTAATTCAGTATTAAACTCCGTAAGCAAATTGAATCAATGCTCGCACACCTATATAGCTGAGAGCCAAGAATACTATCAGTGTGGCGTATGTAGCAACTTTTTGGGATTTCGGTGATTGCGTAATGCCCCATGATACCATAAAGCTCCATAATCCGTTGGCAAAATGGAACGTTGTTGAAATAAGACCAGCAATATAAAACCAGAACATAAATGGATTGGATAGAATATTCTCCATTAGATTGTAATTCAGTTCTTCGGTTCCCATGCCAATCTGCACACGCGTCTCCCAAACATGCCATGCAATAAATACAAAGGTAATAATACCGGTTATCCGCTGCAATAGAAACATCCAGTTACGGAAATAACCGTATCTTCTTGTATTGTTTTTTGTAACAAATACAATGTATACCCCTAATATTGCATGAAATAAAATTGGCAAGAAAATAATTACGATTTCCAGTGCTAGTCTAAACGGCAAATCATGCATAAATCCTGCCGCTTTGTTGAAACTTTCCTCACCATAAACAGCAAAGTGGTTAACAACCAAGTGCTGAGTCAGAAATACACCGATTGGAATTACCCCTAACAGTGAATGGAGCCTGCGATAAAAAAACTCACGGTGTTCTGTCATTCGTTACCCCCCTCAGTCAAGAAATGTTAGTTTTGTAAAAAGTACATATTCGACAATAGACTTTCCATTTAGTTATTGCCCGTAAAATGTACAATTTATGACATATTTATTGTACTTCTATCCCTGAAAACCGTCAAGAAAAGGGTTTAATAATTATTCACTCTTTTTTATTCCTACATCCACTTGCAAGCTAGTGTGTTTCCATAGATAATGATAGAAGCATACATAATAGGTATGACCATCGATAATCGTTTGATTATGGACACAGCAGAAAGGAATGACCACCCATGTCAACAGAACACGAAAACACTTTACCCCTCACACTACTTGAGGAGCTGCGTACTGAGGGTGCCGGCTATGACATCATTCGTTATATCGGTCTGCCCGAAGTATTTGGTAATCAAAGCAATACCTTGCTATATTTCATGGGCAAAAATATTGCCAGGAAGCTGCAAATACAGTCTATTTCCGATATCAAATATGCATTTAAACAGTTAGGTTGGGGATACCTGGACCTTGTAAAAGAAAAAAAGAATGAACTCACCTTTCAGCTTATGGCAGATGCTGTTGTCTATCGCTTGAACGCCCCAATTGAAACGGAATTTCGTCTGGAAGCAGGCTTTCTAAGTGAGTCTGTCAGCCTTGTTAAGCAAAGGCCGTGTGAATGTAAAGAAAAAATACAAAATAAAATTCATCAAATAGAGTTTTCAGCCATATTCACTGATTGAAGTGAATATGCCATCCGGCAGAACAGCTCGTAGAATGGTAAATGCCAACCCCGCTGAAAACATTCATGCAAATAACAGACTGCCGGAACCATGAACACATCACGTCGTTCCCTTCTCTTTTAAATGTGAGAGAATGCTTTCAGCCACATTTCGAGGGACGCCTAATTTTATAATATCATCCACCTCGGCATTACGAATTTCATTTACCGATTTAAAATGGTGCAATAGGATTTGTTTCCTTTTCTCACCGACACCCGGAATTTTGTCCAATTCAGAGCGGAACAAATTTTTCCCTCGCAATTGTCTATGAAAAGAAATGGCAAAGCGGTGCACTTCATCTTGAATACGCTGTACAAGGTGAAATTCTTGTGACTTTCGCGGTAAATCAATGGGTGTTGGTGGAGTACCATATAACAATTCACTTGTCTTATGTTTCTCATCTTTTGCCAGTCCACATAAAGGGACATCCAGTCCAAGCTCATTTTCCAGTACGTCCATCGCTGCATTCATCTGTCCTTTTCCCCCGTCGACGATGATTAAATCCGGCAGGGGCTGGTTCTCTTTCAGCACGCGCGTATAGCGGCGGCGAATAACTTCACGCATGGTATCATAATCGTCAGGTCCTTCTACGTTTCTTATTTTATATTTCCGGTATTCTTTTTTATTTGGCCGTCCGTCCGTAAAAACGACCATCGCCGAAACCGGATCCGTTCCCTGAATATTGGAATTGTCAAATGCCTCAATACGGTGCGGCACTTCAATATGGAGAACATCTCCCAGTCTTTCTACAGCCTGGATTGTACGTTCCTCATCTCGTTCGATAAGCGAAAATTTCTCTTCCAACGCAATGGAAGCATTTTTCACTGCCAAATCAACCAACTGTTTTTTCCTTCCGCGAAACGGTGTATGCACATATACTTCCAAAAGGTCCTTCAACAATTCCGTTTCTGTCCCAATCGGTACAAGAATCTGTTTCGGTTTCAAGTGTTGCTGATGAAGATAAAATCTGCCCACATAACTTAAAAATGTGTCTTCCGGGTCATCAAAAAACGGAAAAATAGAAACATCCCGCTCAATTAACTTACCTTGTCGGACAAAGAAAACTTGTACACACATCCAGCCTTTGTCATAACTATATCCAAAAATATCCCGATTGACCTGATCATTCAGAGTCATACGTTGCTGCTCCATAACAGACTCAATATGCTGAATAAGATCACGAAGCTCTTTCGCCCGTTCAAAATTAAGCGACTCACTTGCCTCGTGCATTTTGTTAGTCAAATCTTGCTTAATTGTTTTATGTCCACCATGTAAAAAAGAAGTTATATTGTGGATAATCTCCTTATACGTTTCCTTTGATGCTGGCTTCTCACTGCAAGCCAGACACTGCCCCATATGATAATAAAGACAGACACGGCCCGGCGGATTATTGCATTTACGAAGTGGATACAATTTATCAAGAAGTTTTTTCGTCTCCCTGGCCGCCAGCACGTTCGGATATGGACCGAAATACTTCCCCTTATCCTTTTTAACATTGCGCGTAATTAAGAGTCTTGGATGTCGCTCGGAGGTTATTTTTAAGTATGGGTATGTTTTATCATCTTTTAATAGGACGTTGTATTTTGGATCATACTTTTTGATTAAATTCATTTCTAAAATAAGTGCTTCCATCTCTGAAGTAGTGACAATATATTCAAAGTCCATAATTTCTTGAACCAACCGCTGGGTTTTTTTATCATTTGCTCCAGTAAAATATGACCGAACCCTGTTTTTGAGCTTCTTAGATTTTCCCACATATATCACTGTATTGTTTTTGTCTTTCATCAAATAGCATCCGGGCTGTGATGGAAGTACAGCCAGTTTTTCATTTATTTGCTGGTTCATCGGCAAATTCATCCCCTGTCTATAAGCAATCCCTTGTTACATATCGTAACAAGGGATTGAATAAAACTTTCTATGCGAATATAACCTTATGCGGCATGTTTGTTAATCAAGTCGATTAACGCTTCCTTTGGTTGGAATCCTACGACTTGATCGACCACTTTTCCATCCTTGAATAATAACAATGTTGGAATACTCATTACACCATATTTGCCGGCGGTTTCCTGGTTCTCATCCACATCAAGTTTTACAATTTGCACTTTATCTTCCATTTCACCATCAATTTCTTCCAGAACCGGTGCAATCATTTTGCAAGGTCCACACCATGGTGCCCAGAAATCGGCCAACACTAACCCTTCAGCTACCTGCTCATTGAAATTCTGATCAGTGACATGTTCAATCGCCATTTTCGTTTCCCTCCTCTTTCATAAAACTGTGGCTTTAGTATATCATCGTTATTATGTGCTCGCTAATACTTTGCTTATACAGTTCAAAAACAGTCGGAAACTGTCTGACCCCGGAAGTATCTAACCACCGGGATATCAGAAAAGGGACTCAGTTCAAAGCTACTTCACTTTCTTAATCTCTTCTGTCAACGCCGGGATGACTTCGAAGAGATCTCCAACGATGCCATAATCAGCGACATTAAAAATATTTGATTCGGGATCTTTATTAATGGCCACGATTACCTTTGCATTCGACATGCCGGCAAGGTGCTGAATGGCTCCTGATATACCGACGGCAATATAAAGGTCGGGGGTAACCACTTTGCCAGTCTGACCAATTTGCAGTGAGTAATCGCAGTATTCAGCATCACACGCACCACGGGAAGCCCCTACCGCACCTCCTAAAACTTCTGCAAGTTCATATAAAGGTTTGAATCCATCTTCACTTTTCACACCACGACCACCGGCAACAATCACGTTTGCCTCTGACAAATCAACACCTTCGGAGGCTTTACGGATAACATCCTTAATCACTGTATGAATGTCCTTTACGTCAACATCTTTTGTGGACACTTCCCCAGTTCGTGACGTATCACGTTCAAGCGGCTTAATGTTGTTTGGACGAATCGTTACAAAAGTGAGTCCACTCGTAATTACTTTCTTTTCAAATGCTTTGCCGGAATAAATTGGTCTAATAAATACCGGCCTATCCTCTTGTGTTTCAATGTCAGTGGCATCTGAAATGAGTCCAGATTCAAGCTTACTTGCTATTTTTGGAGTCACATCTTTCCCAATCGCTGTATGTCCCATGACAATAGTGTCCGGCGATTCATCATTCACCACAGCCTTAATCGCCTGTCCATACCCTTCCGATGTATATTCCTTCAAACTCTTATGTGAAACGGTCACAACTCGGTCCGCTCCGTGATAGATCATCTCTTGTGCCTGATCGGCCAGCTCCTTATCACCGCACAACATACCAACGATGTCCCCATCTGTATCGATTTTTTTGGCAGCAGCAATAGCCTCAAACGTTACATTACGTAAAACACCATCTCTTGCTTCTCCTATGACGAGTATTTTTTGACCCATAACCCTTCCCCTTTCTGTTTGTAAGGTTTTACAGTACTTTTTTATCGTCTTTCAGCAGAGATACTAATTCTTTTACCTGTTCGTCAACTTCGCCTTCCAGTATCCGGCCGGCTTCTTTTTCTGGTGGTAGGAATATATCAATAGTTTCCGTTTTTGCCTCAACATCTTCTTCATCAAGGTCTAAATCATCCAATTCCAATTCTTCGAGCGGCTTTTTCTTTGCTTTCATAATCCCCGGAAGTGACGGGTATCTTGGTTCATTCAACCCTTGCTGACAGGTCACTAATAAAGGCAACGTTGTTTCTATTTTCTCCACATCGCCTTCTACATCTTTGTCTATAGCAGCTGTTTCTCCGTCAATTTCTAACGAGGTGATTGTCGTAATGTAGTTGATATCAAGGCTTTCAGCAAGCCGTGGTCCTACTTGTCCGCTAGCCTCGTCTATAGCGACATTTCCGGCAAGTATCAAATCAGCTTCTTTATCGTCGAAGTAGGCTTCAAGAACCTTAGCTGTAGTGAATTGGTCACCATCTTCCAAGTCATCTTCTGTATTGATCAAAACAGCCTTGTCTGCACCCATCGCAAGAGCAGTGCGCAACTGTTTCTCAGCTTCTTCATCACCGACAGTGACAACCGTAACTTCACCGCCGTGTTGATCACGCTGATTTATTGCCTCTTCTACCGCATACTCATCATAAGGGTTAATAATATATTCCGCACCTTCATCCTCGATTTGACCGTCGGATACAACTATTTTCTCTTCCGTATCAAATGTCCTCTTCAGCAGTACATAAATATTCATAGGTCATCCTCCTTATGGTTGACTTTCACATCAATCTGGCGTTACTTCATTACCCAATACACTATTTATCTTTGAAATTCGGTTTGCGCTTGTCAATAAAGGCTTGCACGCCTTCCTTGGCATCCTCCGAGCCAAAAATCTTTGCAAATGCTTCCGACTCCTGCTGGATGCCTTTTTGAAATTGTTCAGTTTTAGCATATGGAATTAATTCCATGACTGAGGTAATAGACAGCTTGCTTTTTGCCGCAATGGTTTCGGCGAGTTCGTATGCCGTGTCAAACACATCTTCTTCCTTTGTAACACGGTTTAGGAGTCCGAACGCTTTAGCTTCATTCCCGCTAATCGGCTCACCACTTAAAATCATCTCATATGCCTTCGCTGATCCGACAAAACGAGGCAGGCGCTGGGTACCGGCAAAGCCGGGAATGATACCGAGTGTTGTCTCTGGAAGCCCAAGTTTAGCGCTATCGGAACCAATGCGGATGTGGCATGCCAACGCCAACTCCAGACCGCCGCCCAAAGCAGCACCGTGTATAGCGGCAATAATTGGAATCGGAAAATGCTCCATTCTGTCAAAAATTTGCTGTCCTTTTTCTGATAGAGACCGATATTCCGATGCGTTTTGCAAAGAAGTGAATTCTTTGATGTCTGCTCCAGCAGAAAAGAATTTACCATCACCTTTAATCACAATAGTCTTGATATTGGTATCGTTTTCAATTTTGTCCAACGTCTCTTCAAGACCGTTTAACAGATTACTAGACAGTGCATTTGCGGGTGGGCTTTGGATAGTCAGCACCGCAATCTGTTTCTCTACTTCATAGTTAATCACAGCCAAATTAATCCCCCTCTCTAATTCTTAACGGAAAGACCATTTGTAATGAACGCATGAACGGCTGGTGCTTGCTTGACAAGATCATATTTTTGCTCATTGATAACCCAATTTGTCACAATCTCATCCAATGTGCCAAAAATCATCTGTCTGGCCAGCGGAACATTCAACCCATCACGAAAAAGTCCTTGCTCCGTTCCTTCTATAATTATATCATCTATAACTGACAAATAGGGTTTTAAAATCTGATTAATTTTCACCCGGAGTGCCGTGTTTGATTGGCGCAGTTCCAGCTGTGTAACAATAGCCAAGTGATGATCTGCCGTTAACTGTCGGAAATGCATTTCAATTAATGTCAGCAACTTATCGTTAGCTTGAACCTTTTCACTGATACTGTAGGCAATTTGTTCAATAAATTGTCCCATTTTTTCTTCAAAAACAGATATCAGGATATCTTCTTTATTTTTGAAATAAAGGTAAATCGTCCCGTCGGCAACTCCCGCTTGTTTAGCGATTTTGGAAATTTGGGAAGCATGGTAACCATTCTCAGCAATCACTTTCACGGCTGCTTCAATAATTTGTTTGTATTTGGGTTTTTGCTTCTTCATGTCTATCCCCTTAATACCTAACATACATAGTGAATGAACAATCATTCATGAGTTAATCTTATAAAGGAAGTTCATGATTGTCAATGATTACTTGTCCGATCATACGTAAAAAAAGAAGATTAAGCCTTTCCATTCATTTGTTCATTTTCTTTTGATCTTCTTCGACTAACTTTCGACGCAAAATCTTGCCTACTGCTGTTTTCGGCAATTCATTGCGAAATTCATAAATTCTTGGCACTTTAAATACGGCAATCCGGTTTCGGCAAAATGTATTCAAATCTTCCTCTGTCACATCATAACCTGAATTCAATACCACATACGCTTTTACTGTTTCTCCGCGGTAAGGGTCTGGAATACCTGCCACGACGGCTTCTTGAACTGCTTCATGCTCATACAGCACTTCTTCTACTTCTCGAGGATAAATATTATAACCACCGGCAATAATCATATCTTTCTTGCGGTCGACAATATAAAAAAACCCATCTTCATCCATATATCCCATGTCTCCGGTGAAAAACCAGCCGTCCTGCACCACTCGATTAGTTTCCTCCTGATTGTTCCAATAGCCTTGCATCACTTGCGGACCTTTAACAACAAGTTCACCAATCTTGCCAGTCTCCGCCGCCTCGCCTGTCTCCATATCAATGATTTTAGCGTCTGTGTCAGGCCAGGGGACACCAATACTGCCAGTAACACGCTTCCCCCAAACGAAATTAGCATGTGTTACCGGTGATGTTTCGGTCAATCCATACCCTTCGACTAGTCTACCATTTGTCTCCTTTTCAAATTGTTCTTGCACATCACCGGGTAATGGGGCTGATCCGCTAATACATGCGTCAATGGATGTCAAGTCGTATTTTTTTAGACTGGGATGGTTCAATAAACCTACATATATGGTAGGTGCGCCAGGGAACATCGTCGGTTTTTGTGTTTGAATGGTTTTCAGAACATCTTCTACATCAAACTTCGGTATTAAAATCATCTTGAAGCCATACATTATGGACAAATTCATGACAACAGTCATTCCGTACACATGAAACAACGGTAATAGGCCTATGATAGATTCTTCTCCCGATGTTGTCCGATGGAGCCAGTGACGCGCCATTTGGCTATTCGTAGTAAGATTGTAATGGGTAAGCATAACCCCCTTGGGATGCCCGGTGGTGCCGCCGGTATATTGCAAAAGCGCCAAATCTTGGTGAGGATCAACTGTCACAGGCGTAAATTGCTCGCTTCCAGTGGTCATTATAACTTTCCATCGATGCGTAATCGCAGACGACTTCACATCGACTATCCGTTTGTATTCTTTGCGTTGAATAAAGGGGTAAATGAAATTTTTAGGAAATGGCAAATAATCCTTAATGCTGGATACGATGACATGTTTCAATGCTGTATTGTTGCGAACACCGGAAACGATTGGAAAAAGCACATCCAAGCAAATAATGAACACTGCTCCGGAATCATTCAATTGATATTCAAGTTCCCGCTCCTTATACAGTGGGTTTGTCTGAACAACGATTCCGCCGGCCATTAAAACACCATAGTAACTAATGACTGACTGCGGACAGTTTGGCAGCATAATAGCTACCCGATCACCTTTTCTAAGCCCTAGGGATTGCAGATAACCTGCTACCTTCTTGGCTTGTGAATAAACAGCAGCAAAGGTAAGTTCCTTCCCCTTAAAATAAAGCGCTCTCTTTTTAGGCGACTGTTTAGCAGTCAGTTCCAGAAACGCATGTAATGGCTTCTCATTATAATTGATAGTAAGTGGAATCTCATCGGGATAATAGGTATGCCAGCATCTTGTTTCGGTCATCATATATCCTCCCTTTACTAATAGCATACTCCTATTATACCGATTAATTAGTATTTTTTGAAACTTTTAACAAAAATTTTTTAAAATGGAGTCACAGTAAATATATGACTCCAATCAGTAAAAAAAGAACAGCTACCACAATCAAATATTTCGCTAATTTATCCAAAAACATATTCACTTCCCCCAATACTCGCTCCAATGACGAACGTTCGTTAAATTGATCAAAGCATTACTATAAGAGCGACTGCTCTAATTCCGATTCCGACATCAATCTTAGTGGAAGGTGTCAAATTATCCTGTTCAAATTCCTTCCAATTTCTTTAGGAGGTCAAAATTTCAATTACCGACAAAGGTACAATCGTGCATAGAACAATGTCATTGTACCTGGCGGCCGTTTCACAAATGCATTTCTCATAAGTCATTGATACTTATGTTTCTTCATTTGCCTTATGTCAATTCCAGGACTGTCACACCGCTTCCTCCTTCACCAGCTTTGCCGGGTCTGGCTGACGAAACGCGTGAATGTTTTCTGGCAGCATCATTGACACCTTTACGGAGTGCACCAGTCCCCTTACCATGAATGATAGAAACCGTTGAATAACCAGCAAGTAACGCATCGTCAAGATACTTCTCAAGTTGTTCCAATGCATCCTCATAACGTTCACCGCGCAAATCAAGCTCAGTCTTCACATGATAACTTGACCCTTTAACAGTTGCCATTGGCTTTTCGGTAACTTTGGGCTGCTGCTGTACAAGCTGTAAATCATTGCGTTTCACTTTCACCTTCATAATGCCTACCTGCACTAGGTATTCTTTGGCATTAACCTTTTCAATGATTGTCCCATTCTGGTTAGCCGACAAGAGCTTAACCTCATCACCAGGCTGGAGCTGCTGTTTTGGCCCGGTTTCCTTTTTGCTGGTGTCAGACTTTTTGGATGACAAGTCCGGTTGTGCTTCTTCCAGCATTTTTTTAGCTTCTATCCATTCATGGTCTTTTAATTGGGCGTCCGTTTTCATGTTCCGTATTTCATCAACGATTGTCTCAGCCTCTTCACGCGCTTTTTGCAATGCTTTCTCTGCTTTTTCTTCCGCTTTTTTATACAATGCTTCTCGCTTATCCTCAAATTGTTTCCATGCTTTTTTAAGATCATCGTGTAGTTTTTCACTTTCCAATAGCACGTCATGCGCTTTTTCATACGTCGATTCCGCCTGGCGCTTCGACTGCTCGAGGGAAGCAATCATGTTTTCAACACTTTTGGAGTCGGTTCCTATCTGATTTTTGGCTTCATTAATAACTGACTCACTAAGGCCGAGCCTTCTTGAAATTTCAAAAGCGTTGCTTCGTCCCGGTACGCCAATCAACAAGCGATAAGTAGGTTTTAATGACGCTACATCGAATTCAACTGAAGCATTAATCACGTTATCACGGTTAAACCCATACGCTTTCAATTCAGGATAGTGCGTAGTTGCTACAACACGGGCACCACACGCCATGACATCATCAAGTATAGACATGGCAAGAGCTGCCCCTTCCTGTGGATCTGTACCCGCACCAAGTTCATCGAATAGCACCAATGAGTTAGGGCCGACTTGGTTTAGAATGGACACGATATTTGTCATATGGGAAGAGAAGGTACTTAAGCTTTGCTCGATTGACTGTTCATCCCCAATATCGGCAAAAACAGTATCAAAAACGGCCATTTCGCAGCCATCATCGGCAGGGATTTGCAGTCCGGATTGTGCCATCAATGTACACAGACCGATTGTTTTTAATGTTACTGTTTTGCCTCCGGTATTTGGACCTGTGATGACAATAGACGTATAATCCCGACCAAGCTCGACATCATTCGGCACCACTTCTTCCGTCGGGATGAGAGGATGGCGCACTTGATTCATCTTTATCGTTCCGCTGTTATTCATGACGGGCATGGCAGCATGCATGCGTCCACCCAACTTCCCTCTGGCTGTAATGAAATCGATTTGGGCAAGTATACGAACATTTTCCAAAAGAGCTGTCTCATTAGCAGCTATATCACCACTTAATTGTCGCAGGATTCTGTCCACTTCTTGCTTTTCTTTTGCTCTAGCTTCCTGCAGCCCATTATTTAGATCGACGACTGCCTGGGGTTCCATAAAGAGTGTAGCACCGGAAGTAGACTGATCATGCACAATCCCACCAACAGCACCTCGATATTCCTGCTTTACCGGCAGCACATACCGTTCATTGCGGATTGTGATAATGGCGTCAGATAGCATCTTACTTTTTGTTTTTGTGTAATTATCAAGTTTGTCACGGACTCTGCTTTCATTGCTACGGATGGATGAACGAATGTCCCGCAGTTTTACCGAAGCACTATCCATCATATGCCCATTATCATCAATGCAACTGTTTATGCTGGTTTCCAAGTCCCGCAGTGCCACCAGCTGTTCTCCAAGCCCTTTTAAGATTGGTAAATGCTCTTCCAGCTGTTCAAAAAATTTCTTAAGTCGTCGAACAGCATAAAGTGTATTGGAAACATCAAGACACTCTTCCGCTTTGAGTACACCACCAATAATACTTCGCTTGACACTAGTACGAATATCAGTAATTCCACCCAATGGAATATCCATGTTCAGTCGGAGAATCTGACGTGCTTCATCAGTCTCGGCCTGCATGTTATTGACAGTTTTTATATCATTTGCAGGCTTGAGTTCGGCTGCAAATTCCTTGCCAACATATGTTGCAGCCTGACTTTTCAATTGATCAATAATTTTATTGAATTCAAGTGTTTCAAATAGTTGTTCATTCATCAGGATAACCCCTTTTAGAAGTAGTTCAGCTGATTGGATTTCCCGGGACCACATTACCGCTTTATTCGGTATGATGCGACATAAATGCCTTCAATTCTTCTATGGACCATGTGTTTATGACGGTTTCTTTTTTAATCCACCCTTTTCGAGCCGTACCTACACCATATTGCATATGATCAAACATAGAATAATCATGGGCATCGGTATTAATGGCAATCTTCGCACCAGCCTCCTGTGCCTGATGCACACGCTCGCTGGAAAGGTCGAGCCGATTGGGGTTAGCGTTAATTTCCAGAGCAGTGTTAGTTTCCGCGGCACGTTCAATCAATCGTTCCATATCCACGTCATATCCATCCCGGCGCCCGATAAGTCTCCCGGTTGGATGGGCAATCAGAGATACATATGGATTTTCCAATGCAGCAAACAGCCTTTTCATTATTTTGTCCTGTGATTGTTTAAAACCGGAGTGAATTGCGCCGATAATGAAATCCATTTCTTGTAAAAAAGCATCGTCAAAGTTTAATGTCCCATCAGGTAATATATCCATTTCGACTCCTGCAAAGATATGGATATCACTATATTTTTCATTTAATTTAGCAATTTCTTCTCGTTGTCTGCGGAGCCTTGTTTCATTAAGTCCATTCGCGACCCGCAAAAATTTGGAGTGATCAGTAATTGCAATATAGTTATACTGCTTGCTGCGGGCATAGTTCACCATTTCTTCAAGGGACTGTGCACCGTCACTCCATGTTGTATGCATGTGTAAATCACCACGGATATCACTTGATTCGATTAAGGAAACAGGTTCGCGAAACGCTTCCACCTCACCAGTATTTTCCCGCACTTCAGGTGGTATATAATGCAACCCAAAATGATTGAACAATTGTTGCTCACTCTCAAATGTTATGGTTTCACCTGTTTCTTCAGATTCTGCACCATATTCATTAATTTTTTCATTTTTAGATTTGGCGAGCTGTCTCATAGCGACGTTGTGATCCTTTGAACCTGTAAAATGATGGAGTGTTGTTGCAAATTGTTCAGGTGCAACAATCCGGAAATCCACATTCACATCATAAGCATCCTCCAGGACAACCGATACTTTTGTTTCCCCCTGTGCAATGATATCTTTTATATAATCAAATTCAAGAAGCTGATCACGAACTGCTGCAGGGTTGTTAGAAGCAATGATAAAATCAAGATCCTTTATCGTCTCACGCATTCGCCTTAAGCTACCCGCCCGTGAGAAATCACTAATCTCGTTTATCATGGCCAGTTGCTCTTCAATCCTTTCAGCAATCCCCAGCATAAAGACAATAGGGAGACGTTCCGGACGTTTATTTGCATCTTCCAGTGCAGCCACAATCTTTTCTGCTGATTTTTTCCCAAAACCGTCAAGCGCCTCAATTTGTCCGTTCTCGCAAGCCTGCTTTAGCGTTTCAGCATCAGTGACACCTAACTCCTGATATATTTTGGATAGTTTTTTCCCACCTAGACCAGGCAAGTCCAGTAAAGGGATCAACCCCTCCGGTACTTCCTTTTCCAGTTCCATCAATGTTTCCGAAGTTCCATTCTGAATGTAAGCTTCAATAACGGCACCCGTACCTTTGCCAATGCCTTGGAGCTTTGTGAAATCATCAATATCAGCAATAGACCGGTCATCACGTTCAAGTGCCTGAGCAGCCTTTCGATAAGCCGAGATTTTAAACGGATTTTCCCCCTTCAATTCCAGATAGACCGCTATTTTCTCCAATAATTTAATGACATCTTTTTTATTTACCGTCATTTAACTCACCTTTTTCCATTATTCTTAGGATACCGTGAATTTTCAATTAGGCATGCACTGCTGCAACGAATTTCAAACGATTAACAAACACATGTTACGTTAAACGAGCGCGTTATTTAATTCCGATTCAACTGAAATCAAGCAACTGGTCCATTTGAATGAACCACAGTTCCTTTACACGCTCTGATAAAATCGGTGTATGTTCAATGACAAATAATCCTATTTCTGAATGGTTTATCCAAGTCTGTATTTCTTGCACTGGTGTCAATGCCAATATGTATAAAACGATGAAAACAAGCAAGTAAATCTCAACAAACCCTAACACGGCACCTAGCCAACGGTTAACCGAGTTTAATATCGGGAGTTCAGCCACAAAATCAAGCATCGAGGCAACTATTTGCAGAATTACTTTCACTGCAAAAAAGATGATTGCAAAAGCGATGGCATTATAAAAAGCACCTTTAAGTGGTAATGTTTCAAGAAAATCCGCCCATACACCGCTGCTATTAAGTTCTGGGTATGATATCCAAAGTGCCAGTCTTGCAGCAAGTTCATCATAATAAAAAGCAGCAACAATAAATGCAGCGATGAAACCGATGAAATGGAAGGCTTGTAAAATAAAACCTCTTTTCAACCCCATTAAGAAACCAAATACGAATAAAACAATTAAAATAAAATCTACCATATTACTTGTCCTCTTTCTTATTTAATGATCCCAATAGGGCTGCATATTCCTCTTTCAGCTTCATATAATCACTCATTGTATTAACCGCAGTGAGAACAGCCAGCTCTGTCGAGGTCAGATGCTGATTAGCATCGTGGATCTCCCGCATTTTTTGATCAACCTGGCTGGCAACAAGACGGACATGACTGGGACTTTCCCTACCAACAACTGTATAGTAACGATTATATATTTCAACAGTTTCACGTGTTTTGTCATCCTGGGTCATAAGGGCACCCTCCCTACAAGCGAAAATGATCCATTTTATCGTAACACAAAGACTGCCACGGAGGAAATGTAAATGTTCTTATCAATGAATACTGCTTTTGTTACAAGTTTAAACAGCGAAACAATTCACGTACAACTCCTAAAGTTAATAAATTTCAACTTATAAAATTGAAAGAGGATGGGGTAGAAGACTTTTAGTTAAAGAAAAATCCGAACAATGATTCAGAGATAATATGAATCAGTTCGGATCTTTGCTTATTGAAATTAGCGCAAGAAAAACACGAGGACGGCTTGGAAAAGAAAAGCCTAGCGTGTTTTTCCGAAGTCCTGTTTACTTAAGGCGATGCAGGCTTGCTCAAGTACGTACATACGCATGAAACTTTTCGTTAACACTTGCAACAATTTGCTGATAAGACGCTTCAACCTCATCATCCTGCAGCGTTTTTTCTGGATCCTGATAAAATAAACTATAAGCTACAGATTTCTTTCCTTCAGGTACATTATCCCCTTTGTAAACATCAAAAATACGGACATTTCTAACCAGCGGAGCACCATTCGCCTCGATGATTTCTTTTATGTCACCAGCCCGGACGTCCTCATCAACAATGAATGCAATATCCCTTGCAATGGCCGGATACTTCGGAATCGGCTCATAAGCAGTTGAGTTCGTGTATAGATTAATCACTTGTTCTAAGTCTATATCAAACACAAACGTTTCTCCAAGATCCATTGACTTTTCCAATGCAGGATGTGTCTGGCCCAGGAAGCCAATTGTACGCCCATCCGTTAATATGGCTGCACAGCGACCTGGATGCATGTTAGTCAGTTTGGTCTGTTCAAATGAAACTGGGATGTCTAGAAACTCAAACAAGCCTTCGATTACCCCTTTTACGAGAAAGAAATCAACTTGTTTCTTCTCATGCTGCCATGAATGCTGTAGCCACACGCCTGTCATTGCTCCTGCAAGCCGCAAGTTCTCCAACGGCTGTTGGGAAATCTTTTTTTCATCCGTAATGAATACATTGCCCATTTCAAAATAACTAATATCCATTTGGTTTCTTGCTCTGTTATAGGTCAATGTCTTTAGCAGTTCCGGCAGCATACTCAGTCGTAAATAGTTATGGTCTTCACTCATCGGCATTGGTAACTTGATTGGTTCAGGCTTCTTTTCAAGCAGTTCAGGGCTGATTAGTTTATCTATTGAAGCCTCATCGGTCAATGAATACGTGATTGTTTCCATTAGGCCGGCTCCCTGGAGGTATTTACTTATTTCCCGTTTCAGTTGTTGCCGCTTTGTTAATCCGCCGGCCTGGGATGACCCTTGCGGCAATGTATATGGCAGCTGGTCATATCCGTAAATGCGTGCGATTTCTTCCAGCATATCCTCAAAAATCGTTATATCTCCACGTCTTGTTGGTATCGTCACAGTAAACTGGTCCTGTTTTTTCTCAAATGGAAATTGCAATTTGTTTAAAATTGTCTCGATTTCACTTGCCGTTATCTCGGTTCCCAACCGCTTATTAATCTCACGCTCGGTTATGTCTACCACTTTTTCGGACCGATCTAACTCGTCATAAACAACGGGATCTGCGAGAACAGTCGCTCCAGCATATTTTTCAAGCAGATGGCAAGCTCGGTATCCAGCCCGTTCTACTCGATTGGGATCTACACCTTTTTCAAATCTTGTACTTGAATCACTGCGCAGTCCGGTATCCTTAACCGCTGTACGCACAGCCTGTGGTGCAAAATACGCGGCCTCGAGTAAAATCGTTTTCGTTTGATTATTGACTTCAGAATTGGCACCACCCATGACACCAGCTAGCGCCACAGGCTCATTACCGTTTGTAATGACAAGATGATCACTTGATAGGATTCTTTCCTCTCCGTCCAAAGTCGTCATTTGCTCATGGTCATCCGCACGCCGTATAACAACACTTTTCGAGCCGAATAGGTCATAGTCAAACGCGTGCAGTGGCTGGCCATATTCCAGCAGCACGTAATTGGTAATGTCGACAACATTATTGATTGGCCTAATTCCAGCAGCCATCAGTGCATTGCGCATCCACAGCGGTGACGGCTTAATCTCAATATCTTTTATAATGAACGCCCCGTAATATGGATTCAGTTCAGGAGCTTTAACGTCAACAGAGATATAATCTGATGCCCGTTCACTGTTAAGTTGTACATGTTCTTCCGGCAGTGTTATATCTTTATCCAATATAGCTGCTGTTTCGTATGCGACACCAAGCATACTAAGTGCGTCTGCACGGTTCGGCGTTAAGTCAAATTCCAGTACCGCATCATCCAAGTTCAAAAGGTGCTGGACATCTGCCCCAACTTCAGCATTATCAGGAAATACAAAAATGCCCTCTGCAACATCTTTGGGAACATATTTTTCTGCAATACCCAGTTCCTGTAACGAGCAAATCATACCATTCGATTCAACACCGCGCAGTTTTGTTTTTTTAATTTTAACGTTACCCGGCAGTACAGCACCCGGTTTGGCAACCGCCACTTTTTGTCCCTGTCTGACGTTTGGTGCACCACAGATAATCTGCAGTTTTTCATCGCCAACGTCAACCTGACAAAGGTTCAGTTTATCAGCATTCGGATGCTGTTCACATGTGTCTACATAACCGACAACAACATAGCTGCTCTGTTCGGCGAAATAGTCAATTCCATCCACTTCAATACCAGTCTTCGTAATAAGTTCCGCCAGTTCTTCGGGGGTGGATGATTTGGTATCAACGTATTGGTTAAGCCAGTTTATTGATACAAGCACTATAATGTACCTCCTTTAACATGATGATATTGCCCTAGAAAACGTTTATCATTTGTATAGAAATTCCGAATATCATCAATTCCGTATTTCAACATGGCAATACGATCGGGTCCCATCCCGAATGCAAAACCGGAATATGTTTTTGAGTCATATCCAGCCATTTCCAACACATTCGGATGCACCATTCCGGCACCAAGTATTTCAATCCAGCCGGACTGCTTACATACAGAACAGCCATCACCCTGACATACTTTACAAGAGATGTCCATTTCGACAGATGGCTCCGTAAATGGGAAGAAACTTGGACGCAGACGAATCTTACGGTCACTTCCAAACATACTTTTAGCGAATTTGTCTAAAATTCCTTTCAAATCACTCATTCGGACATGCTTGTCAACAAAAAGCCCTTCAATTTGAGTGAACTGATGCGAATGGGTAGCATCGTCTGTATCCCGACGGTAAACTTTTCCCGGGCATATCATTTTCACTGACCGAGCCCCGCCATACTGCTGCATCGTTCTGGCCTGCACAGGTGAAGTATGTGTACGAAGCAGTAATTCATTTGTTAAATAGAAAGTATCCTGCATATCACGCGCCGGATGCCCTTTAGGCAGATTCAACGCCTCAAAGTTAAAATAATCTGTTTCCACTTCAGGTCCTTCCCGCACTTCAAAGCCCATGCCGATAAACAGATCCTCTATTTCCTCAATAATACTTGTTAACAAATGTGGGCCGCCGACCTGAACCGGACGACCCGGCAATGTTACATCAATCGCCTCTTGTTCAAGTTTTTCCTCCAATGCTGCCTTTTCAAGTGCATCGGTTTTTTTTGTAATCTCATTGGTAATAGCCTCACGTACACTGTTGGCCATCTCTCCTACTGCAGGCCTTTCCTCTTTGGGAAGACTGCCCATTCCGCGCAGCACACTTGTGAGTGATCCTTTCTTGCCTAGGTAAGCCACTTTAATGTCCTGAAGTGCCTTGAGATCAGTTGCTTTATCTATTTCATTAAGTGCTTCCTGACGAATTGTTTCCAACTGTTCTTTCATTTCTATGCCCCCTTATCTTGGTTCTTCGCAGTTTCAGCCAATGTTAGAAAAATTAGGATTTCACCAAATCTTTACAGTGAAAGTTATAATGTCGTCCATCACACTTTCTGACATTAAAAAAGCCTCCTCCCATCTAAGGGACGAGGATAAGATATCGCGGTACCACCCTTGTTGACACAATCGTCTTGTGTCCAACTTTTTTTGATAACGGATATATCTATCCGGTACACCTTTACTTTCGCATAAGGTCCAAGTGCCAGCTCCAGAGTGAAATTGCCGTAAATGCTCCCAGCGAAATGCTTTCAGTCTAAGGCACCTCTTCCCTTTAGCTGTTGCAATTTTTACAGCTCGTCTCTTTCAAAGCTTTTGTATATATGTTCGATGAAATTTCTTTTATTATAAATAGTTTTGGCGAAATATGCAACAATCAGCTTTTAATATAATACATTAAAATGCCTGCTGCAACACTGACATTCAGTGACTCTGCCTTTCCGTAAATAGGGATACTGACCGATTGATCAACTAAGTGGATGATTTCATCCCTAATACCGGATCCTTCATTGCCGACAATTAATGCCTGCTTCTCACTGACGCGCAACGACTCATATGAATCCGCATCCTGTAGTGCAGCGGCCCAGACGGTGAACCCTCGTTTCTGTAGTTCAGGTATTTTTTCCTGCAGGTTTGTCTGCACAACCGGCAAATGGAAGAGGGAACCTTGCGTCGATCTGATCACTTTATCGTTATACAAATCAACTGTTCCCTCACCAAGCATCACTGCAGAAAAGCCGGCAGCATCTGCAGTCCGTATAATCGTACCTAAATTTCCTGGATCCTGAACAGCGTCAATCAGCAAAACCGTATTACCGAGGGCTTCCGTTGATGGTTTAATGTTCACAGTAGCGACAATGCCTTGCGGGGTTTCTGTCTGTGTAATATGCTGCATTATCTTTTTGCTAACGGTGACTATAGGCAGATGCCTGCACCAATCCGGACATGCCGTTTCCTCCGCTATGATAATTTCAGCAATTTCCCATCCGCTTTTATACGCTTCTTCAACTATATGAAATCCTTCCGCAAGAAACAGTCCAGTTTGATTACGACCTTTGCGCTTATGCAGTTTCATCCATTTTTTCACTTTTTCATTTTGCAATGATGTTATAACCATATTCATCCCACACGATCGTTTTTCTTTCTTATCATACATATTTTAGACTGTGTAGGTCAAACTATTATTAGCTTCATTAAACAGAAGAGGTGGTATGATGGATTTAAATTTACGTAAAGCGATTGTATCCAATATCGCTACCAATGATCAGGAACAATTGGAAGCGACGATTGTGGATGCGATTCAGGCAGGCGAAGAAAAAATGCTTCCGGGCTTGGGCGTTCTATTTGAATTAATCTGGGAGCAATCGAATGAACAGGACAAACAGGATATGATTGAGGCACTGGAACAGGGTGTCAAGAATGCAAACGCAACGTAAAGGTAGGTGTTAAAAGCATCTGCCTTTTTATTATTTGTTGAACAAAGGCTTGCTCTTTTCCTAAAGACGTTATAAACTAATAGTGAAATATCGTCTCTTTTGAAATGGCGATTTCACCATCTGCAACATTCGGGATAAACATGAAGGAGATGCTTTTTATGGATATACGCAGTTTACAATCGTTCATTCAGCAGCAGGCGATATCATCATTTACCACCTCTAACTCCTTCCGCCCGCGATTTCCCGTCAATATGGCGTTTAAGTACATGCTGGAGCAGCAGATTAATCAGCAAACGGCAATAGGCCAAGATCAGTTGAACATAACCAAACAGCCAGACATATTTTCTAGCAAGCTGTCACAGGGCAATCCATTTGAATCTTCACCGAAGACGCTTACCCCACACATTAGACAAGCTGCCAATACATTTGGAATCGATCCAAAACTAATCGAATCAGTCATCAAAGCTGAATCCAATTACAACACGCATGCAACTAGTCCCGCCGGTGCACAGGGATTAATGCAGTTAATGCCAGCAACAGCTAAAGCACTTGGGGTTGCAGATTCATTTGATCCGAAACAGAATATCGAAGCCGGAACACAATACTTAAGCGAAATGCTAACAAGATATAACGGTAATATAGAGCTGGCACTTGCGGCGTATAACGCTGGTCCCGGAAATGTGGACAAACACCGAGGCATCCCACCGTTTAATGAAACACAAAAATACGTTAAAAAAGTGATGGATACCTATTTAGGGTAACCACCAGTTGGTAAACGTCATTACGCCTCTTTAATGACATTTATTTTTGGGATGGGAACAAATACAAAATAAAATCGTATTACTCAACTTTCTCAGCCAGAAATGAACACATAAGACTTGAAAGAATTGAGAGAAGAAAGCTGGACATATACTACGCTAGTTGACTTCTTCTAGAACGTTATTTTTTGTACACAAAAGATATATAATGCGACGTAATTACTGAAGTGTTTTCTATAAATACGACGACTTTTCGATCACCGTCCGGGATCGCTGCGGGCGGATGCTTTCCGCGGGCACGGCTTCAGCCTCCTCGCGGAAAATCACCGCTGCGGGGTCTTCAGACTCGTGCTGTTCCCGCAGGAGTCACCGCCCTCCGCTCACCCGGACTAGTAAAGTAGCGTCATTCGTTTTTCTGCCACGGCCCCACTCCAATCAATAAGAACAGCGGAGGAAATACACGGAGACTCCTGTGGGTCGGCTAGATTCGGTCACGTCCTGTGACCAACGCCGACACTAGAACGTCGTGTTCGTCGAAGCAGAAGCCTAGATGAGACCCTGCAGTGCAACGAGCATTACCTCTACCGAATAAGCTACGAGTTGCGAGGAGTGCTGCATCACTAAAATCACTTCCAACACGACGAGCACCCAGCACGAGGAGGCTCATCAGCTGCCCACGGAAAGCGTAGTGTATTTCCGCAGCGGCGGTTTAACACTCATACAAAATTACGTCGCATTATATATCAAATATGATGATAAAACAAACGAATCATTAATCCAAAATAGCGAGTGGAATTATTTCGGAAATTCACTTGCTATTTTGCATATCTATAAGTGGGCAATGAGCGACCGAATACTTCAGGAAAGCCGGCATGTGAAAAGGTTCAAACCATTTCACATGCCGGCTCCATTAATTTAACCCAGTTTAATCTCTTTTACCTTGTCATTGTCCAACTTTTTAATAGTCTCTACAATCAGCTTTACGGCATTTTCAAAATCGTCACGATGCAAAATGGCTGCGTGTGAATGAATATAACGAGTTGCTATCGTGATGGATAACGACGGAACACCATCTGCGGTCAGGTGAATAGAACCGGAGTCCGTTCCTCCGCCTCCCATTGAAGCATATTGATACGGAATATTTTTCTCATCTGCTGTGTCGATTACTAAATCACGGACACCCTTATTCGGGATCATGGATGCATCATAAATAATGATTTGTGGTCCCTCACCTAGTTTGCTGTCCGCTTCTTTATCCGAAACTCCAGGCATATCTCCTGCGATGCCAACATCAACACCAAAGCCAATATCCGGTTTAATTGCGTGTGCAGAAGTGCGTGCACCACGCAAACCAACCTCTTCCTGTACAGTGCCGACACCATAAACGATATTTGGATGTTTTTCGTTTTTCAATTGTTTCAGCACTTCAATGGCAATGGCACAGCCGATACGATTATCCCACGCTTTCGCCATTAGCATTTTTTCATTTTTCATTTGGGTGAATTCAAAATAAGGAACAATAGAGTCCCCCGGGCGAACACCAAATTCCTTTGCTTCCTTTTTGTCCGCTGCACCAATGTCTATAAACATGTCCTCTATTTTCACTGGTTTTTTGCGTTCTTCACTGGACAGAACATGCGGCGGCTTTGATCCAATCAGGCCTGTCACATCGCCTTTAGCTGTAATGATGGTGACACGCTGGGCGAGCATAACCTGTCCCCACCAGCCACCAATTGTCTGGAAATAAACGAATCCGTTATCGTCGATTCTGGTAACCATGAATCCTACTTCGTCCAAATGACCGGCAACCATTACTTTCGGGCCGTCCGCTTCCCCTGTCTTCTTTGCAATCAAGCTTCCAAGGTTGTCCGTATACACATCATCAGCATGTGGGGATATATATTTTTCCATAACTTCCCTTGCTTCTTTTTCATTTCCGGAAATTCCTTTTGCGTCAGTCAAGTCTTTTAGCATTATGTTTGTTTCATCTAACTTTGCCATATGTAACAACCTCCTTTATTATCTCTTTCATTATAACGCTTTCAGTTATGATTACAAACTATTTCCATATCAGTATCCCTGATCCTGCCGCTTGTGATTGATTTCGTTTTTCTCCCTGTAGGCATCAATAATAGCTTGTTCATCAAATCCAAGTAACTCCCCTAGCTGTACATAATGACCTAATAATTCCTCATAATTTTGTTGAGTTGGATGATAATAAAAGGTGGCACATGCATCGTAAACACGAATAAACTGTTCAGATTCGTCTGAGTTCGCGGTATTCACCGAACCAGGCAGATTTCGATACCCCTTTTCCAGCCCCAATGACAAAATGAAATGAATACCATCAACATATTCTTCCAAAATAATGGATTGTTTATTCTTGGGCTTCAAGCTCCAGAATTTAAAACATCTAGTCTCATTTGCCAATTCGCCTAATTCGGTCAGCAAGGCCAAATATTTTTTCTGAAACAAATCCACATGCTGCAAATCATGCTGCGATTCGATATAATCATCCAGCTGGCTTTGCATTTTATATAATGATGACCACTCCATTAAATACACCTCTTTCCTTTTTCCCCATTGTAACACGTGTAGACATGTAACAGGGAAAACAGCGACATTACAAAAACTATGGGGCTTGGACAAAAAACTTTTAGTTAAAGAAAAATCCGAACGACAATTCATAATTAATCTGAATCGATTCGGATTTTTCATTTTCCGGAGCGGTGACTACTTCTTAAGTATATTCTTTGTCATGTTTAGTTTTGTCCCAGCCTCTTTTACCCACATAACGAAAATTAGACCTTCATCAAATTGTTAGGCACTGAACTGAAAGAAATCGTCCCATTTGATAATCATTTCTTTTCTTCGTAAGAGATAAATAAGTGGTAGCAATGCAAGTAAAAATAAGAGGATGTGTAGTGGGGACAAACGTGAGACCCATTGACCGACAGAAGTATAAATGACTGCCAACGGAATATTTGTCAGCAATGATGTTTTCGTATAGTCTCTGAAATCCGTTGAAATTTCTATCAAACATAATGATAACAGGTGAAAATGAATAAAAGGCACTAAGCGCAGTATAGCAATTTGTGAAGTGGTAAGTTCCGATTTTTTGCCAAGTAGCCGCTGCTTCAAGCGGACGAGTTTGGTGAATGTTTTTGGCATCCAGTTAATTAAGCCATAAAACATCACGCTCGATAACGTTATCCCGATAACAGAATACAATGTACCAGCCGCAGTGCCAAAAAGAATGCCACCCGAAATGCATAGAAATACTACCGGGAGAAAGAACAGCGGCCGCAATAGATGAAAACTAATGAATAAAACCGGTGCAAATAGGCCGCCAGTTTCAATGAATGCCAATATATAATTGCCCAACAGCTCCATTCCATCCCTCCTTCATCAGTTTTTGCTCCTCATCAGTAATCTATATGACAAGAGACGAGCCATTATGACATGATAACAACGTAGAAGAAAAATGCTGCCTGAAGGAAAATGAGCATTGGTATACCGATGATAAACGAGCGATGTTTTGTTTTATGACGGTATTGTCTCATCGCGAGAAAGACTCCTAACGCACCGCCAAAAAATCCCAGCACCCAAAACGTTCGCTCCGATATACGGAAGGCTTTCTTTTTTGCCTTATGTTTATCAATTGCCATTAATATAAATGCAATAACATTAATACCGATAAAATAAAGGAAAATCGTCCCCGTAATCTGCATTCCTGTGATCTCCTTTTAAGAACAAAGGCGCAAGTATCTGTCTCCTTGCACTTGTACTTTACAATAAAATTTTCAACTGCACCAATTCATACTTTTTGCTGAAAGTTTATATTTTCTTAAAGTGCAAAAAAAGAACCAAACCCGTTAAAAGGATTTGGCTACTTTTACGCATGATAACCCGTAAAATAAAACTTATTTTATTTTAGGGCAGCTTTTGCTTTTTCTGTCAACTGTGTGAAAGCTTGCTCATCATTCACTGCCAGATCAGAGAGCATTTTACGGTTAACTTCCACGCCAGCTTGTTTTAGACCATGCATCAATCTACTGTATGAAATGTCATTCATGCGTGCTGCAGCATTGATACGTGCAATCCAAAGCTTACGGAAATCACGTTTTTTCTGTCTGCGGTCACGATAAGCATATTGACCGGATTTCATCACTTGCTGTTTTGCTGTTTTAAATAACGTCCGTTTCGAACCATAATAACCTTTTGCCAATTTTAATACGCGTTTGCGACGCTGTCGTGTTACTGTTCCACCTTTTACACGTGGCATAGTAAATCCCTCCTGAATACCATTAAACAGTCGTTTGAATAGTCATTTTTATGCAGAATCGATTAAATGCTTATTAATATGGAAGCATTGTTTTGATACGTCTGAAGTCACTCTTTGAAACAGTGGTCGTTTTACGTAATTTACGCTTTTGCTTTTGTGATTTATTTGCAAACATGTGGCTTGTGTACGCATGCCCACGTTTTAATTTGCCTGTGCCTGTTTTGCTGAAACGTTTTTGTGAACCTTTATGGGATTTCATTTTTGGCATACTGGTTTTCCTCCTTGTGCAGTTAAAAACTTATTTTTCTTTGATCGGTGCAAGCATCATAAACATATTGCGACCTTCCATCTTCGGCTTAGACTCGACGGTTGCAACATCGTTTGTTTCCTCCGCCATCCGGTCAAGCACTTCACGGCCAAGGTCTTTGTGTGTAATAGCACGTCCGCGGAAACGGACCGATGCCTTCACTTTATCACCTTTAGATAAAAACTTTCTGGCGTTCTTCAATTTGGTGTTAAAATCATGTTCGCCAATTCCTGGGGTGAATCGCACTTCTTTAACATTAATTACTTTTTGCTTTTTACGTGCTTCTTTCTCTTTCTTTTGCTGTTCAAAGCGGTATTTCCCGTAATTCATAATCCGACACACCGGTGGTTTAGCGTTCGGCGCCACCATAACTAGATCAAGATTCCGTGTTTGGGCAATATCGAGCGCTTCGTTACGTGATTTCACTCCCAGCTGATCTCCATTCGAGTCAATCAAACGTACCTCTTTGGCACGAATTTTTTCATTGACGTTCATCTCTTTGCTAATTGCAAGACACCTCCATTTTTTATTCTTGTTACTGATCCGTCATAGACAAGCGTTTATTTACCAGACAAAGACGTGTGAGCACACGAATGCACCCACACGTCTTCCATCGTTCACTGAAAAGTACTAAAACCAGCCGACTGCATTATTACCCAGCGTCGAACAGGTGAGAAGCGGGTGCTTCTACTTGTCTCAGATCATTTAATTTTAACTTTTATAGAATAGCATTCACCTAATACATTGTCAACCTTTATCTACTATCACTAAACATCCATTCTCATTATATCATGGTTCCAGCAGAATAAAAAGCCCAGAAAAATGTTCATACCACCGTTGTGGTTTGTTATTTTTTTCGCAGCACCTTTTGGTTGATTTCTTCTTTAATCATGCTTTCAAATTCTCCATAGGACATTGTCTGTGAATCATTCTCCCCATAGCGACGGACATTCACAGCGTTATTTTCAATTTCATTATCCCCTAGCACTAATGCAAATGGGACCTTTTGTGTCTGCGCTTCACGTATTTTATATCCGATCTTCTCATCACGCTCATCGACTTCTACACGCACACCCTGGTATCGCAATTTATCAGCGACTTTAGACGCATAATCTAGATGAGCCTGTGGTGCGACCGGAATGATTTTTGCCTGTACAGGTGCCAACCATGTCGGGAACGCACCCTTATACTCTTCAATCAGAAAAGCAACAAACCGTTCCATGGTAGAAACGACACCACGGTGGATGACAACTGGCCGATGCTGGTTTCCATCTTCACCGATATAAGTCAGATCGAATCGTTCCGGTAACTGGTAATCAAGCTGCACAGTGGACAACGTTTCATCCTTGCCTAGCGCTGTTTTCACTTGGACATCAAGCTTCGGACCGTAAAATGCTGCTTCGCCCTCTGCTTCAATGTATTCGACATTCATCTCCTCCATCGTTTCCTTCAGCATCGCCTGTGCCTTTTCCCACATTTCGTCATTGTCAATATACTTTTCCTTGTCTTCCGGATCACGATAGGAAAGACGGAAGTAGTAATCATCAATCCCGAAATCCTTATATACTTTCTGAACTAGTTCGACAACCCGGACAAATTCATCCTTTAACTGGTCAGGACGGGCAAAAATGTGTGCATCGTTCAATGTCATAGCACGGACCCGTTGCAGCCCTGCCAGTGCCCCGGACATTTCATAACGATGCATCGTTCCCAGCTCTGCAATCCGTACTGGTAGATTACGGTAACTCCACAGCTGGTTTTTGTACACCATCATGTGATGCGGGCAGTTCATCGGACGCAGGACAAGATCCTCGTTATCCATTTCCATTGCAGGGAACATATCGTCCTGATAATGATCCCAGTGACCGCTTGTCTTATAAAGGTCTACACTTCCCAGCACCGGTGTATACACATGGTCATAGCCCAGTCGTTCTTCCAGGTCAACAATGTAACGCTCGATATTGCGGCGGATTGTCGCCCCTTTCGGTAACCAGAGTGGCAGGCCTTGTCCAACCTTTTGTGAAACGTTAAATATTTCTAGTTCTTTGCCAAGCTTGCGATGATCGCGTTCTTTCCGTTCTTCCAAAATACGCAGGTATTCATCAAGTTGCCCCTGCTTTTCAAAGGCCGTGCCATATACACGCTGTAGTTGCTTATTATTGCTGTCTCCACGCCAATAAGCCCCAGATACGCTAAGCAATTTAAATGCTTTGATTTTGCTTGTGGATGGAACATGAATCCCGCGGCACAAGTCAAAAAATTCCCCTTGTCTATAAATGGTTACTTGCTCATCTTCCGGGATATCATCAATCAATTCTAGTTTCAGGTTATCACCAATCTCCCGGAACATTTCCTTTGCCTCGTTGCGAGAAACCTCCACACGTTCAATTTCCAGGTTCTCATCAACAATTTTTTTCATTTCTTTTTCAATCTTAGGAAGATCGTCCGGAGTCAACGAATGCTCCAAGTCCATATCATAATAAAAGCCCTCTTCAATGACTGGACCAACGCCGAAATTGACATCACCGTACAATCTAGTGATTGCTTGTGCCAAAAGGTGGGCTGTGGAGTGACGCATAATGTCAATACCTTCATTGTCTCTGTAAGTAACAATCTCAATTGCACCGTCATGAGGCAATTCTCGCCGGAGATCCACTAATTCCCCGTCTAGCTTAACGGCAAGTGCCTGTTTCTTCAGTCCAGGGGAAATGGAGGCTGCGATATCCTCCCCGGTTGTTCCTGCTGGATACTGTTTGCTTGCTCCATCCGGAAAAGTAATCGTTAATTGTTCCATAGTCAACTGCTCCTTCCATGAATCCTAGTTTAACCATTTCATAATAAGGCTTTTAAGTAAAATATCGTGTTTATTCGGTCCGCGGGTTCGATAACAACAATAATACAAAAAGAGCCTAAAAAAGCGCCCACCCCTCTGCATTAAAGCAAAGGGACGAGCGCTGGTCACGTGGTTCCACCCTATTTCCCGCAAAGAATTGCGGCTCATAAATCGTTAACGCAGATTACGCGCTGCTGTTTACTAATTTCATTCAACAACAGAGTTCAAAGGGGGTAATCATCTGTCCAGTCAGTGGAAGCTTTCAGCCGATGACTTCCTTCTCTTTGCTGCCGGGGGCAAATGACCATGTCCTCATCATAACTACTATCATTATATAGGAAATATTATAGCTTCCGTTTCATATAAAATCAAGCTTTTTTCACTATTAATTGCGAGAAATTTTACAACTACAGCTAAAAATTATTTGATTGATTATTCTACTTATGAGTCAGTTGATACGGAAATGGAAAACGGCTTACCGGCTCAAACGTCACCCGTTCCTGAAAAACATTGATTACTGTTAATGTTTTCGGGTCAGATGGACTGTCACCATATATATTAATCGATTCCGGACTCATCGCAATCAGCGGTGCCAAATTCAATTCATCTTCGTCAAGTCCAACCACGTATAGCGGTTCCTGTTGCATCAACTTGCGCAAGTCAATTCTAGACAAACGTTTCCCATCGGGTTTAAAAAAGACAAATGGCTCACCTTGAACAACATGAATCGTATGGAACAGTGATTTGCGTTTCATAACATAACTGCGCAGCATATCAATGAACGCCTGATGGTCCTCCTCCCGCTTAAACTCATCAATAGCAAGCCCAACATAATCGGCAAGTTGATCTTTAAAAACTTTTGATTGGAAATTAACGATGGAATCAAAATGGACTGCCCCGGAATTTTTAATATTGGCGGAAAAGAGGGAATAAAGCACTCTGCAAGGGTCTTTATTATTTCTTACAATCTGATTTTCATCATCATCCCCTGTGACGATACGATAGGACAAATCCATAATACGTTCAATTTCATCGGAATTCGTATAATAATAATAATCTTTTATGATGCCATCCAACATACCCGTCAGCCGATGCGTTACAAAAACTCCGACCATTGCCTCTGCGATTGTCCCCATTAGATCACTGCCGGGCACCTGATAATCCAGTTGTAGATGATTCCCCCACTCTGTATTTACTTTCCAGTGCAGTTCAATCTTCTTGTTGATTTGAAATAAATACTCACAAAAACGTATCGCCTCTTTATCCGATTCAAAATATACTTCCAACAAAAACATCACCCTCATCCCAAAACAAACTGTTACATTATATGGACATCCATAATAAAAAATGTATATTCCCATAAAACTAGTACAGACCTATGTTAAGGTTAAACAAAGTAGGATGAGGAAGTTAAACTCTATTGCTGGAGCCGGACGTGGCTTAACTTTGCAAGTAAAAGTTATATCGATAAATTTTATAGTTTCTTATCCTTAAAAAAGTGTCCATCCAAATTGTAATTGGATAGACACTCAAGGAACGGTTTGTCATAAATAACCGTTGTTACATGCTTTATAGATAATTATTGATCACGGCGGTTTTTACCACGTAGTTCTACTTCGCTGCTCACCTGTTTAATTCGTTCAATAATTCGCCCTGCTTTGACCGTTTCACTCCCCCCTCGATTGGTTGTTGCCATTTGTTCTTCCAGTTGGTCGAGACTGTAATTGGATGTAAAGAACACCGGCAGATTTTCCATCATCCGATACTGCAGAATAGATCCTAGTATTTCATCCCGGAACCATGCGGACTGTGTTTCGGCACCAATATCATCGAGCATAAGTACATCAGTGTTTTTAAAATAGTTAATTTTTTCATTAATAGAATCGTCTTTAATGGAGCTTTTCATTTCTCGGACAAATTCAGGCATATAGATAAGCATGGATGACTTATGATAGTCCTTTAGCGCATTGGCAAGCGCACCAATCAAATAGGTTTTTCCGACACCGAATGGCCCATGGAAGTAAATACCCTTTGCCGGCAATTCAAAACTTGTCTGATCAAGGAAAAGGAGAAGCTGACGAATCCCTTCGCCCCGCTGGCTATCGTGGTCAATATCGTCAATTGAAGCGCGCAATATTTCTTTTGGCATGTATAAACTTTGAATCAGATTTTGCTGTTCTT
Source organism: Lentibacillus cibarius (assembly GCF_005887555.1). Lineage (NCBI taxonomy): Bacteria > Bacillati > Bacillota > Bacilli > Caryophanales > Bacillaceae > Lentibacillus > Lentibacillus cibarius. Next base: position 526,263 of record NZ_VCIA01000001.1, read on the forward strand.
TTTCCTTTTCAAATGTCTTCCTGTTATGGCATTTTTCATATACGATATCAATTTCACCATTATCTGCCCTTAGAATCGGGGAATATCCTTGAAGCATGTTTATGCACTGACCCAATGATTCACACTTGTCACATTGCTTGGATTGCGTCTTATATTCATACAATTTGATAAGGCTTTTGTCCACTTCCGCTTGATTAAGTTGCGGATTTAATGATAGGAATTCTCGAATTTCCGGATCATTCAGTACTTCTTCCCGTACACGCAAATAGTTTTCTTTAAAATTTTTATTCTTTTGCATCCATTTCTTCAACTCAGATTGTACCGGCTTCATAAAACCATCCTTATAATTATCCATTCTTCTTTTTGGAGTATTTCTTCAGTAGCTGTTCTGTCTCCTGCCATTCTTTATCAGTGTTAGAATGCTGAGGTTTATCGTCGTTTTCCTGTTTTTTCTTTTTACGATTATGAAACCAATCGGGAACAACTTCTTTGGAGGCAGTTTTTTTAGTCGATTTTTTCCTATTTTTACGCTGTTGATATTGCATTTTTTCGTTTTTCGCAAAGGCAATAGCTTCGCGAGCCGTTTTCAAATTAGCCCGTGACCAGTGGCTTGCTATTGTTTCCATATATGCTTTGGAAAGTTTCATGTTGGTCTGAAGCAGGACATAATGAATTAAAACATTCATAACGGGCGATGGTAATCCCTGTGTTGTCATTACTTCCCTAATCACTTTCAAATCCTGTCCGGAAGCCTGTCCACCATTGGACAAGTCTTCAAGCAACTGTTTCGGTGATATTCTTTCCAGTTCGGCTATGAGCTGTTCTTCTTTCGTCGTAGGATTTTGTACTGCTTCCTCGGTTGTTTCCACTTGCTTATCAGTCAGCCTTACAGTCCCCTGGTGATTATTCCGAAATAAATCATGGCACGCCTCTTTAAATTCACCGCGGTTAAGTGTATTCTCCTCCGTCAACGCCCATAACACAGCCTTCTCTACTTCATACTCCGGTAAATCATATAGTGTCATCATCTGTGCGATTAGTTGTCTATTTTTATTTGTCAGCACTTGACCAGTTGGAATCATACGTTGTTTCAGAACTTGTTCCATCCAAGAAAAATCTGGCTCCATTATATCTCCAGTTGATTCATCTTGCAGATCACCTGCCGCTTCCATATACCTTCCATCAGGAAAAATCGTTTGAAAAACATCGTTAAAAGAAGCCGTAATATTTGCACCCTTGTTATCCTGCTCTTGTTTTACATAATGATTTTTCAACATATCAAACTTTGCCTGCCCGATATGATGATACAAGAGCTGTGCAAGCATTTCATCCGTGAAAAATTGCGCCGGTGCAAAAGGTGGACGCAATTCATACGTATAAATACTGTATTCATCTGATTGCTCCTTAAAGGTTTTCATTAGACCAATGCCTTCCAATTTTAGTCTAGCCCGATAAAGATCATCCAGTGGCAAATTCATGTAGTTCATCAATGTATGATGTGTTTGTACTGTTGATTGCTGCTGCAATTCTTTTTCATGCAGAAGGGTCATATATAATGTAACTGCCTGTATACCAATAAGCGGCTGATATAAATGTGTCAGCGACTTTAAATAATCCGCTGGTTGACTTTTTTCCATCAACACATGGTAGCCATCAATCGGCAGAATTTTTCCTATGTCACGCATGATACAATCCCTTTCCTCACTTTGACTTTCTCAAATCATGGGCATTTTAATCGTTTTGTTGTTTATCTGACTTTATCAGATCTTTTAATTCGTCCAAAAAAACGGAAATATCCTTGAACTGCCTGTAAACTGAGGCAAAACGAACATACGCTACCTCATCTATTGTTGAAAGCTGCTCCATAACCATTTCGCCTATCTCGTTGCTTTCTACTTCCGAAACCCCCTCGTTTCGCAATCCTTTTTCTACTTCAAGTGCTATTTCTTCAATGGACTCTAGTGGCACCGGCCGTTTTTCACACGCCTTAATGAGCCCGCGTATCAGTTTCTCGCGGCTGTATTCCTGTCTAGTGCCATCTTTTTTAACAACAATCAAAGGTACTTCTTCAATCCGTTCGAATGTCGTAAACCGGAACCCGCAGCGTTCACATTCTCTGCGCCTGCGAATAGAACGCCCTTCTTCAATCGGCCGTGAGTCCAACACTTTCGTACTTTTGTTATGGCAATTTGAGCATCGCATTTTGTTTAACTCCAATCATTCTTAGCTGAATGCAGCCTTAGGGATTTTTTATAAGCGGTAGTTCTTTATCTACGTAAGAATATAATTGTTGAATCACTTTATAGCTGTAGCCAAAATCAAATGGAAGCATCGATTCGGTTGTAACCGAAAAGTCAATTGCTGTCCGGTAAGGCCTAACCATGATTATCGATGCTACGATAAATGCTTTTCTGCCCTTAGAAATGGTTGCACTGATTTCTCCATGGGAGTTTGACATTGCATGTAAATGATATATTTCATTGTTTTGAAATAGATTCTCAAGTGTGGTTAAGCCTTTTTCGGCAGTTATTTTATAATAGTGTGTCTGCAACAAAGGATCAGTATGTGTATCATTTGTTTCAGCATGATTACTGAAATACTTTGCAATGATATTTCGAAATGACAATTCAAACACCTCATTCCAAAGCAAAATATAAAGCGGAACTCCATTCAATAGGCCTTGCGCTAGGTCTTGGCAGTGGAGGTATCCGCACAGGACGCTGCGTTATTATCACCATGGCAGTATGATTGCCCGCCTTTGTCTTTTAATCACACCTCGTAAGTTTGAGGTGGGTCCTTGTAACAGTACGGTTAAAATAATCGACAATTATATTGCTTTCTATTTTAACACGATTTTCTTATTTGGAGTAAGGGAAAAGAACAAAACTTGCATCATAAATGCTTTTCATGGAGGAGGCTAGCAGTTAAAAACTAAGGAAATTGAAAAAGGAACTGATTAAGACAGTTCCTTTCTCACTCGATAATTTTGTTATCACAAAACGCCTGCTTGGGGCTGATTAATATATCTTCCAACGAGATTTGCAAGGTCTACTACGCGTTTAGAATAACCCCACTCATTATCATACCATGCTAAAATCTTAATCTTATTATCGCCCATTACCATTGTTGACAGACCATCAATAATAGCAGAATAACTTGTTGTTGTGTAATCAATCGAAACTAATGGCTCATCACTATAGTTGATAATTCCGTTCAAATCATTTTTAGAAGCATCTCGGAAAATGTTATTAATTTTATCGGCTGTAACAGATTCCTCCAGATCGATTACAAGGTCAACAAGTGATACATTCGGAGTCGGTACCCTTAGTGCCATACCGTGTAGCTTACCATCTAGTTGCGGTAGCACCTCGCCCAGTGCTTTTGCAGCACCAGTGGAAGTCGGGATAATCGATTGCGTACATCCACGGGCACGACGTAAATCTTTATGCGGATTATCAAGGTTTTTCTGATCGTTAGTAAACGAATGAACCGTTGTCATCAATCCATTGGTAATCGTAAAGTTATCATCAAGCACCTTTACAACCGGCGCCAGACAATTGGTTGTGCAGGAAGCATTGGAAATGACATGATCATTTTCGGGTTCATATGATGCTTCATTTACACCCATAACAATCGTTTTGTCAACTTGTTTTCCGGGAGCTGTAATAATCACCTTTTGGGCTCCGGCTTGGATATGCCGACCTGCATCTTCTTTTGTTTTAAACTTTCCCGTCGCCTCTATAACAACATCGACACCAAATTCACTCCATGGAAGCTTTTCCGGTTCACGTGAGCTCACGATAGCGATTTCTTTCTCATTTATTTTCAGAGTATTATTACAAGCTTTCACTTCTTCACTAAAAATACCATGCACACTGTCATATTTAATCAAATGGGCCAGTGTCTCGGGAGGGTAGCTTGCATTGATTGCTACAACCTCTAACTCATCATCAGTTACCGCCTGGCGAAAAACCATTCGACCGATACGGCCAAATCCGTTAATTGCAATCCGGGTCTTATTCATTTGCGGTCCCCCTATTATGTTATACTCATTAGTCCTTTATATTAATTAGTATAACATAATAAAAGTTCAATGTGACCACTTTTTTTAAAAAAACTGTCGTCTATTTATCCATTTGAATATCTGTCATCTTTTTCTTCTTATTTCTCTATATGGAATTAATTTATCGCACAATAAAGCCGCTTGACTCACAAGGTCAAACGGCTTTGTACGTTTTTAAATCAGCGGACTACTAGTACTGGTAGTTCGGAACGATTCAACACGGCGTGGGCAACGCTACCAAGCAATGCACGGTCGAAAAACCCACGCCCATGACTGCCAACAACAATTAAATCAGCATCTTTTTCCTTTGCTACGTTACAAATTGTTGTGCTAGGATGCCCGACTTCATGAACGAAATGCACACGGTCCTTCCATTCATGATACATTTGATTTTCTACAGTCTTTCTTATTTCCTTTTTGATTTGATCCTCGTAATGGTCAACAACATCCGGAACGAGATCATAGGCATAATTTTCTTTGGCTGTAACATAGAGGACATGTAATTCTGCTTCCGGCCAAGCTTTGAGATATTCTTTCACCATTTCCCCCGCATTCTCTGATGATTCGGAGCCATCTGTTGCAAATAAAATAGATTTCATAATAACCTCCCCCCTCTCTTAAACAATAAAGTAAACAATTACCGATAATGCTACTGATGTAACAGTCATCGCTGCCAACGGACGTAATGCACGTGTTCGCAGGTCCTTTAGGCTGACGTTCAACCCAAGGCCGACCATTGCTGCGGTTAATAGCCACGTTGTAAGCGTAAAGACACCATTCATTACACTATCTGATACCGGGATAGAGTGTCCGAATACATAGCTTCCTAAAATACTCAAAATAATAAAGCCGACAAGGAACCATGGGAATTCGATTTTTGTGTCTGCTGCATCATTATCCTTGTTTTTGCGTTTCATGATGGCTATGAAAATAAAGCAAAGTGGAACAAGCAAAAAGACACGACCCAATTTTGAAAGTAATGCGATGGCTAATCCTTCATCACCTGCAGGCGCTCCTGCGAGTGCAACATGAGCAACTTCATGTAGGCTGGAACCTGACCAGACACCGTACTCAATGGCGTCAAGCGGGAGCACAGGACGCAAAATCGTATAGACAATTGCAAAAACAGTTCCCATCAAAGCGATAATACCGACACCGATGGCGGTATCTTCATCTTTTGCTTTCACAATTGGAGCAACTGCGGCAATTGCTGCTGCCCCACAAACCCCTGTGCCGACACCAAGTAATAAGGATATGTTCTTATCTGCTTTGAATACTTTTGCCAGCCAGATGGTTGCGAAAATGGCAAAGACAATAACCCCTGCATCCCGAATCAAAAGCCCAAGCCCATCACTTAATACTGTATCGATATTTAGTTTTAGTCCGTATAGAATAATTGCTGCCCGCAGTAACCGTTTTGATGCAAAGGCAATTCCTGGTCGGATCGCTTCCGGATATCCGAAAATCTGTCGATAAAAAACGGCGATAATGATTGCACATGCCAGCTGTCCAACACGATCAAACCCGGGTACCATCGCTAGTAAATAGCCCAACAAAGCAATCAAAAAAGTGAATGCTACCCCGCCGATCCACGCCGTTTTTGGGGATGGCTGTTTTTTCGATTCTGCGTTTTCCATTTTTGAATCCGTGCTTTCTTGTGTATTTGGCAATGCCATGACAACACCTCCTGCATATAATGATAATAGATTTTCATGTATAAGGAAAATAAATATTTATAATTATTAACATAAGTAAAATATTTATATAGTGAAATAAAGAGACTTACAATTCCCTTTTTTAAATATTTCACTAAGTCGGATCCACTTCTACTTATTTTGATGTGGCCATTTACTTAAACATGGAAGATATTTATAATTAAATATAATTGGAGGGTGTACAATGAGATATTTACTGACTGTTTTATCAGTTGTCGTCTTTTTAGCCGCATGTGGAAACGATACTGAAGAAAATCTACAAAAAGAAAATGCTACTTTAACCATTTCTGCCGCCGCCAGTATGACGGATGTGATGGAAGAATTAAAGAATGTTTATGAAAACGAAGAAAATGCTGAATTGACGCTTAACTTCGGTGGTTCCGGTAAACTGGCCCAGCAAATACAACAAGGTGCTCCGGCAGACGTTTTTATTTCTGCTAACCAGGACTGGATGAACAGACTGGAAAATGATGATCTGATTTTACCAGCTACACGAAAAGAAATTACCGGAAACAGTATTGTGCTAATTGCCAACAAGGATTCGACTCTGGATTATGATTCCATTGATACTGTAAAGCCAAATGATGTGGAGCAGATTGCGATCGGTAACCCAGAAAGTGTACCAGCCGGGAGGTATGCCCAGCAAACATTAAAGTCGTTGCAATTGTGGGACAAGCTGAAAGATGAGATGGTGTTGGCTAAAGACGTACGCCAAGTTCTTACATATGTGGAAACGGGAAATACCGATATCGGTTTTGTGTATAAAAGTGATGCGCTAATTTCTGATAAAATTCAAGTGCTAACAGAAGCAGACGCTGCCACACATGATGCCATTATTTATCCGACCGCGGTTATAGCCGATACGAAACATAAAAAAAAGGCGAAAGCTTTTGTCGAATTTCTTCAAACAGACGAAGCACAAACAATATTTAAAAAGTACGGATTTGAAATAACAAAGGCGCAAGCATCCTTGCAGGCTAAAAACGCGACGTCCTGTACGTCGAAGCCGGACGTGGCCTAACCTTGCAAGTAAAACTTATATCGCGAAATTTTATAGTTTGTTATCATTTGAAAAATAGGTGATAAATATGCCCGATATTAATTACTCGCCGTTATGGTTATCCTTTAAAACAGCTGCAATTGCAACGGTTATTGTATTTATCATCGGCGTGTTTTTGGCAAGAGCAATAGCACGGAATGATTTTTTTGGGAAAAGTGTTGTCGAGGCCATTTTTATGCTGCCGCTTGTACTTCCGCCTACTGTTGTTGGTTTTGGGTTATTGGTTATTTTCGGAAAAAATGGACCATTAGGCACTATGATAGAGAACATGTTCGATACGCAAATTGTATTTACGTGGAATGCTGTTCTCATAGCCGCCGTCGTCGTTGCGTTCCCGTTAATGTATCAAAGCGCCTCAGCAGCATTTCAGCAATTTGATCCAAACGTGGAAAAGGCAGCATATACGATGGGGGCCTCGAGGTGGAAGGTGTTTTGGACTGTTTCTTTCCCGATTGCATGGCCAGGTTTGCTGTCTGGTCTTGTATTAACCTTTGCAAGGGCGCTCGGAGAATTTGGTGCAACGTTAATGCTCGCGGGTTATATTCCCGGTGTCACGAATACCATACCACTGGCGATTTACTTTGAGGTAGAGGCGGGGAATACAGATACAGCAACATTTTGGGTAGCCATTATTATTATCATTGGCTTTAGTGCTATATTATGGCTAAATTGGTGGAGTAAACGGAATCTGTTGCGCTACAAAAATAACGCCAGGTAATGGTGAGGGGAGTCACATGTTAAATATAAACATAGAAAAAGAACTAGCTCACTATAAGCTAAGTCTTTCATTTCAAGCTGCAGATGAAATTATCGTGCTTTTTGGTCCATCAGGTTCAGGAAAAACCACCGTGTTGAATTGTATCGCTGGTTTGACAGATCCGGATAAAGGTTATATACAATTAAATCACAGGATTTTATTTGCTGAAAGAGACAAACCACTGCCTATTCAGAAACGTCATATCGGTTATTTATTTCAGGATTATGCGCTTTTCCCACATAAGACGGTTTGGAAAAATATAGCATACGGTATGCAAAACGAGCAGCTTGCTTTAGACCTGATGCGTGAGTTGCGAATTGAACATTTACAAAATCATTACCCACAGCAAATCTCTGGCGGGGAAAAACAGCGAGTAGCATTGGCACGTGCATTAGCAACTGCCCCGGATCTATTATTGCTTGATGAACCATTTTCCGCATTGGATGATGATACTCGTAAGCGAAGCCATGCCGAATTATTACGCTTGCACCGGATATGGAAAATACCGGTTATACTCGTAACCCACTCACGGGAAGAGGCAGAAAAATTAGGGGATCGGATATTATACATGGAAGATGGAACATTGAAACGTACAGAACCGCACAGCTGATACCATTATTAAGCTGCAAAGCTCAGAATCAATTCTTCTGAGCTTTGTCTGATTTATAGCACTTCCCATACCCGGAGCAGGGATTCAAGCTGCTGATATGACGCTTGTTTCGTTCCATTGTTATTGATCACGGCATCGGCAAGTGCGGCTTTCTCTTTGACCGGCATTTGTGCGTGAATCCGCTGGTACGCCTCTTTTTCCGAATAACCGTCACGATTCATCAATCGCTCCAACTGAACTTCTTCGTCAACATAGACAACCACGGTCTTATCAACTAAATGAGTCAGTTTGCTTTCAAACAGCAATGGGATATCCAGAACAACACATTTTTCCCCAGATGCGGCTTTGGCATCTCTTTTTTTAAGCATTCTTTCTCTAACAGCTGGATGCACCACACTATTTAATTGTTTGCGTTTTTTTTCGTCGGCAAAAACGATGTCTCCCAATTTTTTCCTGTCAATTGTTTTATCATCCCGGAGAATCGATTCCCCAAACATCTCGACAATTTGCTCATATGCCGTTTCCCCTGGCATCACGACTTCCCTAGATATCTTATCCGCGTCAATCACTGGAATCTGATAATCATCAAACATTAACGAAACCGTACTTTTACCACTTGCAATACTGCCGGTAAGACCTATTATTAACGTCATGTGCTAGCCCTCATTTCATTTGTTGGCAGTTGAGGCAAACGTGTGTCCCTCGGCCGCCGATTTTCATTTTAACAATTTCTTTTCCGCACATCTTACAAGGTTCATTATCCCGTCCATAAACAAACAGGTCCTGTTGAAACATACCCATATCCCCTTGCGAATTAACATAGGAGCGGATAGTGGTCCCACCTTTGTCGATGGCTTCACGCAATGTGGCTATAGACGCTTCCCAAATAGCTGTTACTTCTTTTTTCTTTAATTTGCTGGCTTTTCGCAATGGGTGGACATTCGCTTTGAATAATGTTTCGTCGACATAAATATTCCCAAGACCTGCAACCACTGTCTGATCCAGTAGCACCGTTTTGATTGCTCGCTCCGTTTTTTTTAGCTTTTGATACAGATATTCTGCTGTAAAGGCGGCATCAAATGGATCAAGTCCTAATTGATTTAGTGGCTTATTATCCTGCGCTTCTCCTATGTCAAATACATGCATCGTACCAAACTTACGCACATCATTATAACGAAGTTCCTCCCCGTCGTTAAACACAAAAATAACATGGGTATGTTTTTTAACAGGTTCGTGAGACGGGTGAACACTATATTTTCCTTCCATCCGCAAATGCGACACGAGTACCGTATCATCGAGTTGAAACAGGAGAAACTTCCCTTTTCGGTCTAGATCTCTGATTGTTTGTCCGATAAGTTGATGCTTGAATTGTTCCGCATCATCCGGCCGTTTAATCATATTAGACCAATAGACCCTAACATCGGCAATGGTCTTATTTATACAAAATCGCTTTAACGTTTCTTTGATGGTTTCGACTTCTGGCAATTCTGGCATGTCATCTTCCCCTTATTTCGCATCAAACCAGCTGTCACCATATTCATAATCAACTTTTAAAGGTACATTCAAGTCAACGGTGTGTTCCATGATAGCTGGTACGAGTTCCTTCAAATGTTCTATTTCTTCTTTTGGTGCCTCCAAGATCAATTCGTCATGTACCTGGAGAAGCATTCGAGCGTCCATTTTTTCGTCTTTCAATTTTTCGCTTAAATCAATCATTGCTTTTTTGATGATATCTGCGGCACTTCCCTGGATTGGGGTATTCATTGCTGTTCGCTCAGCAAAAGAGCGCCGATTAAAATTCCTGCTTGTAATATCAGGCAAATAACGTCTGCGGTTCATGAGCGTTGTCACATAACCTCGATGCTTGGCCTCTTGGACAACTTCATCCATATAGGCTTTTACATCGGGATAACTTTCAAAGTAGCGTTCGATGAATTGTTTTGCCTCTTTACGCGTTATACCAAGACTTTGCGAAAGCCCGAAGTCACTAATCCCGTAGACAATACCGAAATTCACCGCTTTGGCTTGGCGGCGCATATTGGCGTTCACTTCCTCCTGAGAGACGCCAAATACATCCATGGCCGTTTTGGTATGGATATCCAAGTTGTTTGCGAACGCCTCCACCAACTTTTTGTCATTCGCAATGTGCGCCAAAACGCGGAGCTCAATTTGTGAATAATCGGCAGCAAACATCATCCAGTCGGTTTTTGACGGAACAAATGCCTGACGAATTTTGCGGCCTTCCTCAAGCCGGATGGGAATGTTTTGTAGATTTGGATCAATCGAGCTTAAGCGGCCCGTTTGCGTCAGCGCCTGATTAAACCTAGTGTGGATCTTATGGGTATCCTTGTCCACCACTCTTAATAGTCCAGAAAGATAAGTGGATTGCAGTTTACTGAGCTGTCTGTACAAAAGAAGCTTTGGAATAATGTCATGCTCATGCTGCAGCTGTTCCAGAACATCAGCGGCGGTAGAATATCCTGTTTTTGTTTTTTTGATGACAGGTAAACCCAATTTTTCAAATAGAATAGGACCTAGCTGTTTTGGTGAATTAAGATTGAATTCCTCACCTGCCAGGTCATGAATTTCCTTTTCCAAATCGCTCAGACGCTGTTTCAGGTCCTTATCCATTTCATGTAGACGATTGGTATCAACCATCACACCGGTATGTTCCATTTCCCCTAAAATAAGAGCAAGAGGCATCTCCAGTTCCTTAAGTAATTCATACTGTTCATTCGCCTTTAGCTGCTCTTCCATTTGATTTTTTAACCGGAAGAGAAGAGTTGTTTTACGGACAATATGGTTACTTAATTCATCCTGTTCAGGTACCTTCATTTTGGCGCCTTTCCCATAAACTTCTTCATCGTATAACACATCTGCCTGATTTAATCGATGCGCAATTGCCGGAATGTCATGACTATTCTCAGCCGGATTAAGCAAATAAGAGGCGAGTAGCATGTCAAATGTGATGCCTTGAATATGAATGCCTCGGTTTAATAGCGCAACTAATGTTTTCTTCGCATCAAAGACTATTTTAGATTTGCTGCTGTCTTCAGCCCATGCCTGAAAAATATCGGAACTCAGTGCTGTTTCTGCCGGTATAAAATATGCCTTCTTTTCGTTGACGATCCCGATACCTTCAGCCTCTCCGTAATGGTAATTTTCATCAAGCATTTCCACAACCAATGCTGCTTGATCACCAAGCATATCTTCTGTAATGTCATCAGCAATTTTGTAATCGATTGCCGTCAATTCAGCGCGTTCTTGTGTATCATCTGCCGGTTCACTGCCAATTCGGCTTAAAAGCGACTGGAAGCCTAAATCTTTGAAGATCCTATTTACTTCCGTCTGTGGATAACCTGAATATACAATGTCGGCTATCGATACTTCTATTGGTGAATCTCGGTCAATCGTAACTAGCTGTTTACTCATAAATGCTTCTTCTTTATGGTTCTGTAATTTTTCCTTTAATTTTTCACCGCTTACCTCATCTATATGATCATATACGTTGTCCACTGTCTCAAATTGATTCAGAAGTTTTTGAGCTGTTTTCTCACCAACCCCCGGAACCCCTGGAATATTGTCCGAGTTATCCCCCATCAATGCCTTGAGATCAATTATCTGTTCCGGTGCAATAGCCATTTTTTCCTTCATGTAAGACGGCGTATACGGCTCGATATCACTGATCCCTTTTTTCGTTAGGTTTACAGTAACCTGGTCTGAAACAAGCTGGAGCAAGTCTTTGTCACCGGAAATGACCGTGACTTCCCACCCTTTCTCCTGTGCCTGTTTGGATAAAGTCCCGATGATGTCATCTGCCTCATATAAATCAAGCTGGTAATGCGACACCTGGAATGCATCCAGCACTTCCTTTAATAGTGGAATTTGTTCCGATAGTTCAGGTGGCGTCTTTTGCCGTCCGCCCTTATATTCCTGATAAGTTTCATGACGGAATGTCGTTTTACCGGCATCAAAAGCGACGAGTAGATGCGTCGGTTGTTCATCCTCCAAAATTTTCAATAACATATTGGTGAAACCATAGACAGCATTGGTATATACACCTTTATCATTATTCAGCAGTGGCAGCGCAAAAAAAGCCCGATAAATCACACTGTTTCCGTCAATCAATACAAGTTTATTTGACATGTGCCAATCCTCCGATCGCAACGAAATACTTCCTATAGTGTATCATTAATCATACAACCTTGATAAACATAAAACTGTTTTCTTAAGGCTATTTTTTGAACACAAAAGATATATAATACGACGCAACTTTGTATGAGTGTTAAACTGACGCTGCGGAAATACACTCGGTGAAGCATACGCTCCTCGTAGGTTTTATTATATGTTCATCTTTCTTCTTCCTTTCAAGTCTTGTGTGTTCATTTCAGACTGTGAAAGTTGAATTATTTAGTTAAAAAATTATTGCCGTATCTTGAGCTTGCTTACCTCATCTTCCAGTTTACGTATTCGTTTCTGCATATTGTAGATAACTGGTAAATAAGCAACGGCAATAATAACAATAACCCAAAAGGCACTCATATCCATTCCGTATCCCCCCAAATGAACTGCTTTAGTCATTAACTTCCCTTAGTATAACAAAAACACCCCCATTACGGGGATGTTTTGTCATATTTGGGAAGTAGAACATGAAATGCGGAACCTTCGCCAGGCTTGCTATCAACAGAGATTTTCCCATCATGCACCTCTACAATATGTTTGACAATGGCGAGACCGAGTCCTGTTCCACCTGTATCTCGGCTACGAGCTTTATCCACCCGATAAAACCGCTCAAATATCCTTGGAATAGCCTCCTGGTCAATGCCGATTCCATTATCGGAAACCGTGATATAAACATTTTCTTCTTCATCAGTTATCGACAAATTCACGTCGCCATTTTCCGGTGTATAACTAATGGCATTTGTTAATAGATTGATGAGTATTTGTTTAATTCGTTTCCCATCAGCATGCATTGTTATGTCTTTTGTTACATCCGTTGTCAGGCTGATACCTTTTTGCTCTGCACGTTGCTGAATAATCGGCAAAACCTCACTTATCAGCCGATCGAAATTAATGGTTGTTCTCGTTAATTTAAATTCATCTTTTTCAAGTCTAGACAATGTAAGTAGATCTTCAATCAAACTACTAAGGCGGGAACTTTCATCATAAATAATCTTTAAAAAGTTATTAAGTGTCTCCTTATCGTCCATCGCACCATTTAGCAAGGTCTCAGTAAATCCAGTAATCGAGGTAATTGGTGTTTTCAGTTCGTGTGATACATTCGCCACAAAGTCCTTTCGCATTACTTCAAGCTTTTTTAGATGAGTAATGTCATATAACAGCAGGACTGCACCCTTTAACATGTTCCGTTCATCAAATATCGGCGCACCGATGATATCAATATATTTTTTTTCAAAATCAATCGTCTGCGTGAACGAATCTGTTATATTTTTTTCGTACAGAAATGTATGTTGCACTGTTTGATGAATCGTTTCATTCTCCAAAACATCGTAATATAAATAGCTTCGATAATCCTGTGGGGTCCCACCGAACATTGATAAAAATTTTCGGTTGACTAAGTGAATGTAGCCTTTACCATCAATTAGTACAAGACCGCTTTGTGTATTATCAATAACCGTTGACAGCTGCTCTTCCTGCATCTGCTCCTGCATTCGAAATTCACTTAGGTTCCGGGCCAATACATTCAATTTATTATTGAGCTCACCTATACTACCACCTGACTCATGATGGATTCGAGCCCGGTAATTACCTTCCAACAGTTCATCAACTAGTCTTGAAGACTTCCAGATGGGCCTTATATATTTTTCATTCACATGAAGCATGATGACAAGCAAGATAATATATTCCACAACAAGGATTGATGCAAGAATAATATACGCTTCTGTTAGCTGGCTAATAATAATCCCCGTTACAGCAACGAGAATAAAAATACCAGCATGATAAGCTGCCAGCGGTTTTCCTAATAAAGGTCGTAATCGCATTATGTTGGTTCCTCCAATTTGTAACCCAGTCCTCTTATCGTTTTAATATACATTGGCTTTTTTGTATCCGGTTCAATCTTTTCCCGCAAGTGACTAATATGAACATCAACAATTCGAGTGTCTCCAGCGAAGTCATAGTTCCAAACCGCACGCAGAAGCTTTTCCCGTGATAACACTTCACCCTTATGAGAAGCAAGGTAGTATAGCAACTCAAATTCTTTTCTGGTAAATGCAAGGGGCCTTTCGTTTCTTTTCACCTCATATCGATCCGGATAAATGGTCAAATTGCCGACTACCATAAATTTAGTGCTTTCGCTCCAGGATTTTTCCATCCGCCTTAAAATGGCTTTTACACGGGCAATCACTTCTTTGGTACTGAACGGCTTTGTCAAATAGTCATCCGCACCAAGCTCCAGCCCTAGAATTTTGTCAGTCTCCTCATCTCTCGCTGTAAGCATAAGGATTGGCGTGTCAATCTGATTGTTCCGCAAATACCTGCATACATCCATACCATCCATTTCAGGTAGCATTAAATCAAGAATTATTAGATCGTAATGACCACTTTTTGCCTTTTGAATCGCCGTAATACCATCATAAGCCACATCGGTTGCAAACCCCGCCTGTTCAACATTAAATGTCAGTAGCGTAATAATAGATGGCTCATCATCTATAATCAGCACCCGTTTCTTCAATTAGTACTCCCCATTCCTATGCATGTTAGTTACCCTTATCTTACAATGAACAGGCAGTCATGTGAAACGATTCTTTTTTAACATTAAATTTACCGGGGGTTGTAATTATATCGAATTTAAAAAAAGTTTTCCAGTGATTGTCCTGTCAGGGATTCGGGTTCATAAGCGGGGCAGACATTAAGTTTTCCTTTTACAACTTCATCACCTTCATGGTCAAAGCCGATTACTGATAGCGTCACTTCATGATTTTCTTGATCAATAGCAATCACTTCCAATGTGAGTTTCACTTCAGCATAATGGTAAACTGGTTTTAGAAAACGCATTTCATGTTGGGTGATATGGCTTCCGGGTCCAGGCAGGTTCATCGATACAATGGATGACACCATACCGAAGAGCATAACGGATGGGACAACTGGCTGTTTATACGGGGTCTGTGAAGCATAATCATGTTGTATATAGAGTGGGTTGGCGTCATTGGTCAAACCTAAATATAATAATAGTTCCTTATCCTCTATGATACGGGATGTGGTATAGGAATCTCCAATTTGTAAATCATTGATTTTCTTTCCTAATTTTCTTCTTTTTCCGATCATGTCAACACCTCCATCTTTGTAAGCGCTTACCATTATACCAGAAAATTGTCATTATTGCTATTGCTTAACGAAACATTTAAAGATGATGCAATATAAAAAGCTCCCCTTTACACGAATCGGTAAAGAGAAGCTGATGTATTGTTTAGGGTTACTCTAACATATGAAGGACATTTTTTACGGAATCGGCTGATTGATCTAGTGCAGCTTTTTCATCTTCGGTCAAATCAAGTTCAATGATTTCTTCCAGACCATTTCCGCCGATAATAGTCGGCACGCCAAGATAGATATCTTTATAACCATACTCACCTTCCAGGTAAGCAATTGATGGAATTACTCGGCGCTGATCTTTCAGAATCGCTTCCGCCATAACCGTTAATGAAGCGGCTGGAGCGTAATAAGCACTGCCATTCCCTAACAGACCAACAATTTCTCCGCCGCCTTTACGTGTACGCTCAACAATTTCATCAAGACGATCTTTTGAAATCAGTTTTTCAAGTGGGATTCCGCCGGCGTATGAATAACGAATCAACGGCACCATGTCGTCGCCGTGACCGCCGAGAACGAAGCCGGTAATGTCTTTAACCGACAAGTTGAGCTCTTCGGCAATAAATGTACAAAAGCGCGCTGTATCCAGTACACCGGATTGGCCGATAACCCGTTCTTTAGGAAGTCCAGATTCTTTAAATACAGTGTAAGTCATGGCATCGACCGGATTAGTCAATACAATAATTGTCGTATCCGGTGAATATTTTACAATATCCTGTGTGATAGATTTCATGATTTTTGCATTCGTGTTGACCAGATCATCACGGCTCATGCCAGGTTTTCGGGCAATACCGGCGGTGATGATGACAAGATCAGAACCTTTCGTGTCCTCATAATTGGCTGTTCCCGTGATATTAGCGTCAAACCCCTGAATAGGGCTCGCTTCCTTCATATCCAGCGCTTTCCCTTTTGTTGGGTCCTCCATATCCGGGATATCAACTAATACGACATCTCCAAGTTCCTTTTGTGCCATCATTAGAGCAGTAGTGGCACCAGTAAAACCAGAGCCAATAACGGATATTTTTTTGCGTTTAATTGCCATGTTAATCGCCTTCTTTCCTTCCGATTAGTCCATGTTTTTAATCAGTTCATCACCGAATTTACTTGTTTTCACTTCGGTTGCACCGTCCATCATACGCGCAAAGTCATAGGTAACCACTTTGGAAGCGATGGTTTTATCCATTGCTTTTGTGATCAGATTTGCTGCCTCTCTCCACTCAAGATGTTCAAGCATCAGTACAGCTGAAAGAATCATTGACGATGGATTAACCTTATCCATTCCCGCGTATTTTGGAGCGGTACCATGTGTTGCTTCAAAAATAGCATGCCCAGTATCATAGTTAATATTTGCTCCCGGTGCAATACCAATTCCGCCAACTTGTGCTGCCAGTGCATCAGAAATGTAGTCACCATTAAGGTTCATCGTAGCGACAACATCGAATTCTTTCGGACGAGTCAGAATTTGCTGTAGGAAGATGTCGGCAATGGCATCTTTTATGACCAGTTTTCCGGCAGCAACCGCCTCTTCCTCTGCTTTGTTGGCCGCCTCTTTCCCTTCTTTTTCAACAATGCGATCATATTCAGCCCATGTGAACACTTTATCACCGTACTCTTGTTCGGCAACTTCATATCCCCACGCTTTAAAGGATCCTTCCGTGAATTTCATAATGTTGCCCTTATGTACTAGTGTCACATTTCTTCGTCCTTCATTGAGTGCATACTCAATTGCAGCTCTAACAAGACGTTTCGTTCCCTCCTCGGATACCGGCTTCACACCAATCCCGGATGATTCAGGGAAACGAATATTATTGACACCCATTTCATTCTGCAGGAAGTCAATTACTTTTTTCACCTCGTCGGATCCCTCTTGCCATTCGATTCCAGCGTAGATATCTTCTGTATTTTCACGGAAAATTGCCATGTCCACATCTTCAGGATGCTTTACAGGAGATGGTACCCCACTGAAATAACGGACAGGACGTAAGCAGGTGAATAAATCCAGTTCCTGTCGCAATGCAACATTCAAGGAACGAATACCACCGCCGATTGGTGTTGTAAGCGGTCCTTTGATGGCAATTTTATATTCATCAATTGTTTTAAGCGTTTCATCCGGAAGCCATTCACCGGTTCTATCATATGACTTTTGCCCGGCATAGACCTCTTTCCATTCGATTTGTTTTTCACCGTTGTAAGCTTTATCAACGGCGGCCTCGATAACCCGTCGTGCTGCAGCCCAAATGTCTGGACCGGTTCCGTCACCTTCAATAAAAGGAATAATCGGATGATTTGGAACATTCATCTTACCTTTTTCAACAATGATTTTTTCGCCTTGTGTCATCATAATTACCTCCTATTCATCTTCAAGCATACAAATACATTCTATCATAATAACTTAAATCTTGTAATAACCGGGCTTTAGGCAAATTTATTTAAGCCCGGCACTTTATTTTTCACGACGATTAGCGGTTTTCAATCGCCACATATTCTTGGTTTTCCGGTCCAACATATTCAGCACGTGGACGGATTAGTCGGTTGTTATCATATTGCTCAAGAATATGTGCCAACCAACCGGATACACGACTCATCGCAAAAATTGGTGTGAACAAATCATTTTCAATGTCTAAACTGTGATAAACGGATGCAGAGTAAAAGTCAACATTCGCCGGCAATCCTTTTTCTTCTTTAATAAAGTCTTCAATTTTGACGGACATGTTATACCATTTTGTCTGTCCAGTTATCTTAGTTAGTTCCTTAGACATATGTTTTAAGTGTTTTGCACGGGGGTCACCATTTTTATACACTCGATGTCCCATCCCCATAATTTTTTCCTTGTTGGCAATCTTTTCTTTGATGTAAGGGATTGCATTCTCTTCCTCACCAATTTCCATAAGCATTTCCATTACACGCTCGTTGGCACCGCCGTGAATAGGTCCTTTTAATGCTCCGATTGCCGCAGTTACGCCTGAATAGACATCCGATAAAGTAGCAACACATACGCGTGCTGTGAATGTTGAGGCATTCAATTCATGGTCGGCATGCAGCACCAGTGCCTTGTTGATAGCTTCTTCTTCCACGTCTTTAGGCTCTTCCCCATTCAGCATATACAGAAAGTTTGCCGCAAAGCCCAGTTCTTTCTTCGGCTTAATAGGGTCTTTTCCCTGGCGAATTCGGGCAAAAGCAGTTACGATCGTAGCTATTTTTGCCTGCAAGCGGAGTGCCTTTCGCTTATTAGCCGCCTGTTCCATGACATCTGCCTCATCATCGTATAACCCCAGAATGGATACCGCAGTACGAAGCGCCGCCATTGGATGTACAGTTGATAAATCATAAGAACGTAAATGATCAATTACTGGCTCCGGTAATTCCATATTGGCTGCCAGTTCAGCTTTAAACTGGTCAAGTTCTGATTTGTTTGGTAATCGTAAATTCCACAACAAGAAAACAACTTCTTCAAAACTTGAATTCTCCGCCAAATCGTCAATCTTATAACCGACATATGTGAGCTGATCATCAATGATAGAACTGATTGACGATTGTGTTGCGACAATTCCTTCCAACCCTTTTGTTGTTGTCATAACAAACCCTCTCCTTTTCTATGAGTTATTCATTAACTAGGATAAAGTAATTAGTGATTACATTGACAATATTATGCCATCCCCATGTCAATTATAAAGTATTACACACGCAATGTGAATTGAAACCGATTAATTCGAGCAAACTTTTGTATGTATAAGCAGTATTTATGCGGTATCATTTGTCCTCTATCACTCTAAAATGCTATCCCATGTCTATTTTTCCGTTTTTTATCATAAAAAAGATAGTACAAGTCTTAAATGCATTCGGAGGGGCGGCATTGTACAAAGAAAAACTATTTCAATTACTGCGAGCATGTATTGTTGTCTTTATCGTCATCATGGGATATTTTCTGTTAAATTGGACACTGCCTTATATTTATCCTTTTTTGTTTGCAGTCCTATTATCCATTGTCCTCAATCCCATTGTTTCATTTTTAGAGAAAAAAATTCGGCTACCACGTGGATTAGCTGCATTTATTGTTATCGTGTCGACCTTTATTATTGTTACAGGGGGCTTTATCCTACTTATTTCTGAATTGATTCAGGGGACAGCATACCTTGCAGAGCATGTTCCTGCCCATTTTCATCAGCTAATGCTCATCTTTAAAAGCTTACTAGATGAACAAATTCTACCATTATACGAAAAGTTCAATTCCCTTTTTCATTCGCTAAGCCCTGATAGACAGACCAAGATTCATGAATACACGAATAAGTTAATGAATGAATGGGCATCAGAAGTTGCGGCCTTTCTTCAAAAAACGCTGATGCAGATTCCTGGAGTGCTAGCACGGCTACCCGGGTATGCTGCGATTTTTCTGTTTATCATCATGGCAGCCTTTTTCATCACCAGCGATTGGTACGCATTAAACAAGACTATAAAGAGAGCAATCCCGAAAAATTACCGTTTAGCCAGTAGCACAATCCTTATTCAATTACAAAAAGCTTTTTGTGGATTTATCAAAGCCCAGTTAATTTTAATAGCTATAACGGCTGCCACCATATTAACAGGGCTTGCTGCAGCGGGTATCAACTATGCTCTGACCATTTCCTTGTTTGCTGCCTTAGCAGATATACTTCCCATCGTTGGAACGGGTATTATTTTTATTCCTTGGATTTGCTATTTATTTCTGACAGCGAACTATTCTTTGACGATTGTTCTATCCATTTTATACGGAATTGTTATCGTACAACGACAACTGCTTGAACCGAAAATATTAGCGAATAATGTAGGATTAAATCCACTTGCCGCACTGACAGCTTTGTTTGCTGGTTTTCAATTATGGGGTGCTATCGGATTAATTGCCGGTCCGTTCATCGTCATTGCCGGAAAAGGATTGTATCAGGCAGGCGTGTTTCATAAAATCGGTCAATTTATAAAGTGGAACTAAAATCAATAGAAGGTCAGGACGTGCTAGTGCAGGCGCCCACATAGGACGTCCTGACCTTAGCCTACCCTTTCTCCCTCCATTAATTATAGTTAAAAAAATCGCACAAGATAATATAGCTACGGCATCGATACATCTTCGCATTCAAAAAATGGTTTTTCTTTTCTCATAATAATCATCCTAGCGCCAATCATGCATTAAGGTGTCGCTTTATTACCACTGTAGCAGCTAAACCATTAAACAATTGGAAGAAGTCTCATCTACCATCTCCGGTATATAATTGTCCCGTTATTCATCCAACGCCGTAACAATTCCTGTAGCATTCGTTTAAAAGGTCCTCTTGTAAATGGAAGTACTAAAGCAAACCCAGCTGCATCTGTTATAAAACCTGGCGAAAACAAGAATACACCCCCGACAAAGATACAAATCCCATCAATCAATGCTTCAGCAGGAGTTATACCTTGGTTCATAGACAACTGTGCCCTTTGCCAGGTTTCAATCCCTTGTCTTTTTGCCAGTGATACACCAACAATCCCTGTCAAAATGATTAGTATCACAACCCACCAGGGACCAATGATGTTTCCAGCCCAAATAAACACACCTATTTCTAATGCAGGAATGATCAATAAAGCAAGTAACAGCCAACGCACCGTATCACCCTTCGTTTAACCTGATTTGGGTAAAAATGACTTTTTTAAACCCGGGTTGTGTCTGCAGCTTCTATTTCGCTCCGCCATGCTATATACGTTCCGTTTACTAATTTGACCAATAGCTTCTTACAAGACACTTGCATGTCCCTGGTAAATATCACCTTTGGCCCCATCAATGGTTATGTCGATACCGTCCTCAATCTTATCAAAAACATCTTTAACACCAACAATAACCGGGATACCAAGGCTTAACCCAACAACAGCTGCATGTGAAGTCAATCCTCCTTCTTCTGTGACAATCCCCGCTGCTTTTTCAATTGCTTGCATCATATCTCGGTCTGTGCCATACGTAACTAGAATATCATTTTCACGAACGTTTTTGAGTGCCTCCTCGGCATTCCGAGCAACTACTGCTCTTCCATATGCGCTGCTTCGACCTATACCTTGACCTTTTGCCATAACATCACCTATCACATGAACTTTCATTAGATTGGTGGTACCACTTTCACCAACTGGAACACCTGCCGTTATAATGACCCTGCTTCCCCGTTCAACGATATTTGAGCTAAGCCCCTGGTCAATCGCAACATCTAGCATCTCATCTGTCGAATGTGCTTTAGCTCCCATTGCTGCGTGCACACCCCAGACAAGACCTAATTGCCGATTAACAACGTCAGAAAAAGTAACGGCAATAATTGGGGCTTTCGGACGATATTTGGAAATCATCCTCGCTGTATGCCCGCTTTCGGTCGGTGCTATGATTGCACTGACCGTCAGATTCATTGCGGTATGTGTCACTGACTGGCTTATTGCATCTGTTATTGTCATATGTGATGACTTAGAACGGTTATCCAAAATCATGTCGTGATCAAGTGCTGTCTCTGCCTTCAGTGCAATATTACTCATTGTCTGAACTGATTCAACCGGATAATCACCTGCAGCAGTCTCCCCTGAAAGCATAATCGCATCGGTGCCGTCAAAGATCGCATTCGCCACATCAGATGCTTCCGCCCTTGTTGGTCTCGGGTTACGTTGCATGGAATCTAACATTTGTGTTGCAGTGATAACCGGTTTTCCAGCTGTATTACACTTGGAAATCAATTCTTTTTGAACTAGCGGGACATCTTCAGCCGGGGTTTCCACACCTAGGTCTCCCCGGGCAACCATCAAACCGTCACTAACTTCCAAGATGGATTCAATATTATCAATTCCTTCTTGGTTTTCAATTTTTGGTATAATGTTCAGGTGGGTTGCATCATGTTTTTCAAGCAATTCCTGAATTTCCAATATGTCTGATGGTCGGCGTACAAATGATGCAGCGATAAAATCTACTTCCTGTTCAATGCCAAATATAATATCATTAGCATCTTTTTCAGTTATTCCCGGCAAATTGACACGGACATTCGGAACATTAACACCTTTTTTATTCTTAATGATGCCTGAATTTAGTGCCTTTGTTTTTAATTCTCGCTTTTCATTATCAATCTCCATCACTTCAAGCTCAATCAATCCATCATCCAACAAAATTTTCGAGCCTGGATGAACATCATCCATCAGACCGCCATAGGTTATTGAAAATCGTTCTGCTGTACCTTCCACTTCGTCCATGGTGACTTGTACAATGCTGTCTTTCAGAATTTCTGCCTCTCCATCCCGAAATGTTCCAGTTCTAATTTCAGGCCCTTTTGTGTCAAGAAGAATAGCAACCGTTTTTCCGGTTTTTTCCGCTGCTTCCCGAATATTTTCGATTCTTGCTTTATGTTCATTAAAGTCACCGTGGGAAAAGTTAAGTCTGGCAACATTCATCCCCGCTTCAATAAGTTGTGTCAGTCTCTCAACTGATTCCGACGCTGGGCCGATTGTACAAACAATTTTTGTCTTTCGCATTTTCCAGCCTCCTTTGCCGAATTAAATCGACAATTCTTTTGATAATTGATACATGCTGAAATCAATCGTGTGCTTTTCTTCCAATACCCCTGCGATGTCATGAGTCATCAGTTTATTATTCTGAATACCTGTCATTTTCCCAGCTTCACCGCTAAGGAGCAAATCAACGGCTTGAGCGCCCAGTCGGCTGGCGAGCACCCGATCTGCAGCAGTTGGTGATCCACCCCGCTGGATGTGACCTAAAACTGTCACTCGTGTTTCCAAATTGGAATTTTCCTTTATTCTCTCTGCATAGTCAAATGCATTTCCGACACCTTCAGCAAGAATAATGATACTGTGTTTTTTGCCACGTTGTTGTCCGCGCTTTAGCCGGTCAACAATTTCTTGGAGCTCGTCTTTTTTTTCAGGTATTAAAATGCTTTCGGCTCCATCGGCAAGACCGGCCCACAGTGCCAAGTCACCAGCATGACGACCCATTACTTCAATGATAAAGGTCCGTTCATGCGATGATGCTGTATCACGAATTTTGTCAATTGCTTCAATAACTGTATTTAATGCCGTATCAAAGCCAATCGTAAAATCTGTACCTGCAATATCGTTATCAATTGTCCCTGGAATACCAATACATGGGTATCCCTTTTCCGTAAGTTTTTGGGCACCGCGGAAGCTTCCGTCCCCACCGATAACAATCAGACCTTCAATGCCGTGCTTTTTTAACTGTTCAACACCTTTTTGTTGCCCTTCATCACGCTTAAAGTCCTCACTCCGTGCCGAATGTAGAATCGTGCCGCCGCGCTGGATGATATCACCGACAGAACCTATATCCATCTTTTCTATATGGTCATCAATAAGACCTTGGAATCCATTTTTTATACCGAATATTTCAACATTGTGATAGATCGCTTTACGTACAACGGCTCGGATGGCCGCGTTCATGCCCGGTGCATCACCACCGCTCGTCAAAATACCTATTTTTTTCATATTTTTCACCTCATGTTTAATATCGTTGTCTTCTTCAAAGATAAATGTAAAGCCAAAAAATATCAATTAATTTAGTTGTCGGCAGTACATATGAGAAAGCATATCGGGCTTTGGATTATAAAGAGGAAGAGGCTGACATTTGTCAACCTCTTCCATCCGGTGACACATACAGAGTTACATTTCTTGGTATTCACCGATTTGCTTATATTTTTCCCATCTTGTTTCAAGTAATTCATCTACGGACTTTGCCGTCAGTTCCTCAAGAGACTTCGCTAATACAGCATCAATATTTTTAGCCTGTTCTTGTATGTCACGATGAGCACCACCTCTTGGTTCCGGAATAATCTCATCAACAACATCAAGTTCTTTCAAATCGTAAGTAGTAATCTTCATTGTTTCAGCCGCCTTCCTAGCCAGACCGGAATCCTTCCATAACAACGCCGCGGCTCCTTCAGGTGAAATAACCGAATACGTTGAGTTCTCCAGCATATGGATACGATCACCTACACCTAGACCTAGGGCACCACCGCTCCCACCTTCACCGATGACAATACAAATGATTGGTACCGACAAACCAGCCATTTCCACCAGGTTCCGAGCAATTGCTTCACTCTGTCCACGCTCCTCGGCAGCTTTACCTGGGTAAGCACCTTTCGTATCAATGAAGCTAATGATTGGACGGTTAAACTTTTCTGCCTGGCGCATATGTCTTAATGCTTTTCGATATCCTTCTGGATGTGGCATGCCAAAATTGCGGCGAATATTTTCTTTCGTATCTTTTCCCCGTTGATGACCAATTACCGTAACCGGTTGTTCACCATAAAAAGCGATACCCGTGACAATCGCTTCATCATCTCCAAACAAGCGATCACCATGAAATTCCATAAAGTTCGTGAACAATTCCTGTATATAATCTAATGTAGTCGGACGTTCTTGATGTCGGGCCATTTGGACACGGTGCCAAGGCTGGAGATTTCCGTAAATATCGTTCTCCAATTTTTCCAGCCGTTCTTCCAATGTGGATATTTCTGCTTCCAGATTAATGTCACTATCAGTTGTGAACGTTTTTAGCTCAGCGATTTTCTCTTTCAAGTTCACAATTGGTTTTTCAAAGTCCAACACCTGTTTCATGCTTGTTCCCTCCCTTTTGCATGCATAGACAGCAGTACAGTCAGGAAATTTTTCATCTCATGTCGGTGCACTACTTTATCTAGCTGGCCATGTTTGAGTAGGAATTCAGCAGTCTGAAAGTCATCCGGCAGTTCCTCACGAATCGTCTGTTCAATAATTCGGCGGCCGGCAAAGCCAATTAATGCCCCTGGTTCAGCAATATTGTAATCACCCACGGATGCAAAACTAGCAGAAACACCACCTGTTGTTGGATGGGTCATAATCGAAATCATTAACCCGCCCGCCTCAGAAAACCGTTTCACTGCAACGGATGTTTTAGACATCTGCATTAGGCTTAATACACCCTCCTGCATTCTCGCACCACCGGAAGCAGTGAATATAATAAACGGAAGCGACTCATTCTTTGCCTTTTCAATAGCACGAGCGATTTTTTCACCCATAACTGAGCCCATACTTCCCATTCGGAAACTAGAATCCATTACACTGAAAGCGGTCTCCTGTCCATCAATCAATCCCTTGCCGGTTACAACACCTTCATTTAGTCCAGTTTTATTGCGATCCTTTTCCACTTTCTCTTCATACCCGGGAAATTCCAATGGATTGGTTGTTGTAAGTTGCTTGTCCCATTCCTCAAACGTCCCTTCATCAAATAAACTGTTTATTCGATCCCAAGCCTTAAGCGGATGATGATAATCACAGTTTGGACAGACATTAATGTTCTTGTTCATTTCTTTCCGATAGTATATCTTATGACAATTATCACATTTTTTCATTAAACCCTCAGGAATATCAATCTTGCTTTGTTCACTCGGAATGGTCGCATACTTCCTTTTCTTGCCAAAAAAATCCTTAAGCAAGGGAATTCCTCCTTTTTCTAACAAACAAAAAAACACTATGAAACTGGTGTATACTTTAAACAACCAATCACAAAAATACTGTTATCATCCGTTGAAATAAATAATTATTTTTCCACAGGCAAACTATAAAATAAGTCCTCTATCTTTGCGTAATCTTTTGACTGATAAAGTCCGATGAGATCTAGGTAGAATGAGCGTTCATAGGATAGGCTGGAAATCGTGTACGAGAATTCATCCATCAGCTGCCAAACTTTAGCGAGAAGCAAATTCTCTGTTTTATGAAATAAATATTGAAAAAAGGCCACATGCGTTGCATTTGCATTTAATGTTTGATCCTGAACAATTTCTAACAACTGACTGATATCTTCATCATCCATATAATCATATGCAATTTTCGCTGCTTCTTTTTCGATAATTTTTTTAGCGAATAATAAATCATTCCTGGTATTGTTTCCCTGCAGGATAAACGAGGACAGCACCTCAACAGAGTGATACGGCCGATATGCGCTTAAAAACGTACCTTCCCCGTGCCGTGTTTCAATCAGACCAAGAAGCTCCATTGCACGTAACGCTTCACGGATGGATGACCGACCCGCCTGCAATTTTTCCGAAAGCACACGCTCCGATGGCAATTTATCGCCTGGCTGCAGATTATTTTCATCAATATACTTCCGCAGTTCCTGTAAAATGCCATGGTATACTTTTTGTTTTGGTAACATGGACACAGCCGGAGTCACCCCTTTTATAGATTGTAGCACAGACCATGCCGGTGACGGACGCCTAAGCACGACGGTACAGGTTCAGCCCGTCATTTTCATGATCATGAATCTACTTGCCGATTCAATCTTCGTCAATCCGTGTTAATTTTCTTGTTTTCTCAGCTACTTGTTCCGGATCAACGTCAACCCTTGCAACACCCGTCTCCATCGCAGCCTTTGCAACACTGGATGCAACAAGAGGAGCGACTCGCGGATCAAACGCGGCAGGGATGACATAATCTTCATTTAGTTCTTCTTCGGTAATCAGTGAGGCAATTGCTTCCGCTGCGGCAACCTTCATCGGTTCATTGATTCTAGTTGCCCTAACGTCCAATGCTCCTCTGAAAATGCCGGGGAATGCCAGCACATTATTAACCTGATTAGGAAAATCCGATCGGCCGGTTCCAATCACTTTCACGCCCACTTCTTTTGCATCACTCGGCATGATTTCAGGGTCCGGATTCGCCATCGCAAAGATAATTGGATCATCACTCATTTTTTGAACCATTTCTTTGGTCAGTAGGCCGCCAACAGATACACCGATGAATGCATCCGCATCTTCTAATATATCTCCCAGCTGCCCTTCTTGCTTATCCTTGTTAGTCATTTGGGCAACTTCTTCTTTAACCTCATTCATGCCGTACGACCGACCTTCAAATATGGCGCCTTTTGAATCACACATAATTATATCGCGAACGCCGAAATTGTACAGTAATTTTATTATTGCTATCCCTGCTGCACCTGCACCATTTGCCACTACTTTAATATCCGAGAAAGATTTGCCGGACAGCTTTAAAGCATTGATTAAGCCTGCTACAGTTACAATAGCCGTACCATGTTGATCATCGTGAAAAATAGGAATATTGGTCTCCTTCTTCAGCCGCTCCTCGATCACAAAGCAATCAGGAGCTGCAATGTCCTCTAGGTTAACGCCACCAAATGTAGGTTCCATCATTTTGACAGTCTGGACAATCGCCTCCACATCATAAGAGTCCAGACAAACTGGAAAAGAGTCCACTCCGGAGAAATTCTTGAATAATACTGCCTTGCCTTCCATTACGGGCAATGCGGCTTCTGGTCCGATATTACCAAGGCCAAGAACCGCTGACCCATTACTGACAACAGCAACCGTATTCCCTTTCATCGTAAAGTCATACACCATTTCTTTACGATCGTGGATTTCCTTACAAGGTTCAGCAACACCTGGAGAATAGGCGAGGCTTAAATCTTTCGCATTCTTCACCTGAACTTTAGATTCAGTGGAAAGTTTTCCTTTATTTACTTTGTGCATGTGTAAAGCTTCATCCCGCAAGTTTGACAAATCGCTCACTCCTTTATGTTGTAGGAAATGCAAAAAACGAAAAGGTGGTCTGACCACTTATCGCCTTTATTATAACAGATGGCACATTTGTGTAAAGAATTAAGCAAATGATCCTGCATAGATTTCTAGACACCGATCAATCTACTGCACGAATTAGTATGTGCTTGTATCTCCTAGGTTATTTGGAGTTTTTCAGTTCGTCCAGCACCACATTATTGATTCCAAAGTAATCACGGAAAAGCTTTAAGCAACGATCCGCAGGGTTTATCCAATAGTTTGGTGCCAGTCGATAAGTTGTTTTATCTTTCTCATGATAAATAATAATTGGTGTATTTCCTGGAAATTCATTTGTAATGTTTCGGATTTTCTCTAGCGTACCAGTGCCATTATCTTCCGTCAATTTAATGAACAAACATGTTGATTGTTTATTTTCCCATTCCGCTTGTTCAAACAACTGGATATCATTCATAATCCACTGCAACTGATTGTTCCGGCTTTCTACCTTTCCACTGAATGCAATTATTATTTCCTCCGACAGCCAGCGGTTAACACTCCGGTATACATCTGGAAAAATAACAGCTTCCATGTCGTCTGTTTCATCCCCAACCGTTAAGAAAGCCATCGGATCACCCCGTTTGGTGCGAATGACTTTAATAGCCTGAACTACAGCCGTACTGTACAGATTGCGTGTACCTGTCAATTGTTTGGCTTTTGAAATGGAAACATATCCGTGCTGCTGCAGTATACGTCGGTACTTTTTGAGTGGATGGCTGGAAATATAGAACCCTGTCAGATCTTTTTCATCCTGCAACTTTTTCATCACACTGAAATCTTCAATCTCAACATATGATTCTTCTAGGTGCAGACCATCCTGAAAAAGACTTGATTGATCGTTAAACTCTTTAAACAATTCCCCTTGTTCCAATGCATGATCAATAGATGCAAGTAAACTGGCTCGGTTATCATGCAATTCATCAAATGCACCCACTATGACCAGTGCCTCCAATGTTTGCCTGCCTACAGCCTTTTGTGATACGCGCAAACAAAAATCGAACAGACTCTTGAAATTACCGTTTTTCCTAACTTGAATAATTTCTTTAATTGCTTGATTTCCAATGCCCTTGACGGATAAAAAACCAAGCCGAATATCAGATGTTTCCACCGCGTATTTCCCGAAACTTCTGTTGATCGATGGCGGCAACAATGATATACCGAGTGTTTTTAGCTCTTTCCTATACATATTCACCTTGTCCGGCTGGCCAGCTGCAGCAGTCAATAATTCTGCAAAGAAACCTACTGGATAATGTGCTTTCAAATACGCGAGTTGATAGGAAATCCTGCTATAAGCAACAGCATGGCTCCGGTTAAATCCATAATTGGAAAATTGCACAATCCATTCAAATATTTCCTCTGCGATTTGCTTCGGATACCCATTATCTTGACACCCCAGTATAAAGGCTGCTCGCTGCTCGTCCATCAGCTGTTGTTTTTTCTTGCTAACAGCACGTCGCAGTATATCAGCCTGCCCCATCGAAAAACCGGCAATTTGATGAGCGATTTGCATGATTTGTTCCTGATAAATAAGCACACCATATGTCTTGTTAAGAATCGGCTCGAGGTCGGGATGTGGATATGTAACTTGTTCTCTGCCATGCTTACGTTCAATATAAATTGGTATCTGTTCCATCGGGCCGGGCCGATATAATGCGTTGACCGCCACAATATCTTCAAAAACTGTCGGCAAGAGCTGTCTAAGCACCTGCTTCATTCCCTTGGACTCCAATTGAAATATGCCATTCGTCCTGCCCTGCTGCAATAGTGCATATGTTTGCCGATCTGCCCTAGGTATATTCGCCAAGGTTATTTTGTCCCCGGTTGTATAACGGATGGTCTGCAATATTCGCTCCATCAATGTTAGATTCCGCAACCCGAGGAAGTCCATTTTCAAGAGTCCAATCGCTTCCAAATCATTCATGTCGTATTGCGTTAGCTGTGTCTGGTTGGTACCCACTGTTAATGGAACAGTTTCAACCAACGGCTTATCACTTATGACAACACCGGCTGCATGGGTGGACAGATGTTTCGGAATCCCTTCTAGTTTTACTGCAACAGCAAATAGTGCCTTTAGTTTTTCCGATTGTTTAATATACTCCTGCAAATCTTTTGAACCCTTTACATAGTCAACTATTGAATGTTTAGCCTGAGCAGGTATCGCTTGTAGAATGAAACGGGCGTCTTGTCTGTCAACATCCATTGTTTTGATAAGTTCCCTCACCAACGACCTCGCTGAAAAGGTACCAAACGTGACAATTTGTGCAACATGGTCATTTCCATACTTCATGCGAACATAGTCAATCACTTCATCGCGCCGATGATCCGAAAAGTCGATATCAATATCAGGCATCGACGTTCGCTCCGGGTTAAGAAAACGTTCAAACAATAAATCATTTTCAAGTGGATCGATTTCTGTAATCCCAAGAACATAAGCAACGAGTGAGCCTGCTGCAGACCCGCGCCCCGGTCCAACTAGAATCCCTTGTTTTTTTGCATAAGCAATAAATCCCATACAATCAAAAAGTAATCACTAAATTGCATAGATTGAATGACTTCCAGTTCATACGTTAGGCGCTTTGTTATTTCCGCTGTTACATCATCATAAATTCGCTGCACATTTTCCCGACAAATCATCTCAAGGTATGTATGCGCATCCATCTGTTCAGGTACTGGATATGACGGAAGCATTCTTTTGGTAAAATCAAATGTTATATCACATTTTTTAACAATTTGCTCTGTAGCCTGAACCGCGTTAGCCCAATAACTGCCAAACAACTGCTCCATTTCTGCTTTTGGACGTAAATAACGGTTCTTGACCGCTGAATCCGTTATTTTTAGTGGCCACTTTTTTCCACTCTTCATAAATCGCAAACAATCATATGCTATATCATCTTTTTCATTTAGGTACCTGACATCATTAACTAATACTGTCGGTATTTCATAGAGATCTTGAAAAGCGCGTACAGATTGATTTAATTTTCGTTCCCTATCAAGGCCATGATCCTGTATGCCCAAATAAAAATCACCCCAGCTGAACATATACCGCAATGTATCAAGATGTTCTTTCACGCTGTCATACGTCTCATCCAATAACAGTGTCTCTGTTTTGGCGTCCGTTGCCATCAGGATACAGATCAAATCGCTGCTAAGTGATTCTAAACGGTCTTTTGTTATGCCATTTTCCTGTGCATTCTGGATATCAGTGCTAATTTTAACAAGGTTCTTGTATCCATGACTGTTCTTCGCTAAAAGAATGCAATCATCAGTGTTGTCATCTTTATAAACAACCGTAACATACATCCCAATGATAGGTTTTATTCCATTTCGCTTACATGCCTTATAGAAAGGGATAGCACCATATAGAACATGTTCATCTGTTAATGCCAACGCATCAAATTGCAGTTCCCGCGCTTTCTCAACCAGCTTATCAATGGCTATTGTGCTTTGCATGAAACTGTATCCGCTACGTACTTGCAAATGCGTAAAAGACATACTATCCCACCTTTTAAAAACTCGGTACCCCAGCAGCTCTTAACACAATATAGGCAATTATTCGCTCCTCACTATTTTCCCTTGTCAAAGTGCATGTAACTTGCCCACAAGAGCTAGGGTAAAACGATTCCTGCCAATGTTCTTTCTATTATACCGAAGATATCTATTGACTGCATGCGTTACGGCTGATTCCACCTGTCTCTAACATATCTCGTCCATCACTAACATAAAATAAATCAGCATGGACATAAGGGGCCTAAATAATGGAAGAACGTTTTATAGCTCAATTCATACATTGTTTTTTTATAGCTTTCGGTGTCGTTATAGGCGGTACAGTGATTGGAAGTATTGGTGCTTTCGCCACTGGAGATGCTCCCTTCACCCAAATGAACCGGATTTCAAAAAGTATCAGGATCTGGGCAATTGTTGCTGCAATCGGTGGAACGTTTGACGCCATTGCCAATTTTGAAAAGGGAATTCTGGATGGTTCTACCTATGACCTGTTTAAACAGATCATGCTTATTCTATCTGCAATGGGTGGTGTGAAAACGGCACTGCTGATTATAGGTTGGGTAATACAGGAGGATGTCGGATAATGCATATTCCACCGTATTACAAAAAATCAACATGGCAGCGATTTTTGGCGGGGGCATTCGCCGGGGCAATCATTGCGTATTTAATTTTTGTATATATGTTTGGGTCAATGTATGGAGATATGCTTGAGGAAAATCGTGAACTGAAATCAGAGGTGACAGAGCTAAAGAATAGAAATGAAGCATTGCTTGATGATAACAAGGATTTAGATAAAAAAACGAAAGAAGAAGCCAAAGTTGAAACGATTGAAATAACAGTTATCAACCCGAATGACCTCCCAGACAGACTTATCATACATGAACTGGAAAATTTAATAAAGGATGAGATTGATCATATTGTCGGAAAAAAAGTCTCTCTCATTTCTGAGAGCTATGAACTGATGACATCAACAATTGAAAATAAGGATTTCACAATCGATGACTTTGACATTCAAGTAACCATAAAAAAACTAGTCATCACAAAAGCCGTTGAGTTATCTGTCAAAGCTGAAGTTTACAGTGGAACTTAAACACTGAATTAGGTGTGAAAGTTTTATGAACAATACGTCAGAAAGTGGTAACAATTTGTATTGTAAATTATAATATAAAAGGAAACCTTACATTTTTATAAAATCTTCGGGAAGGGGTTGGATTAATATGCTTGTAATCAATCGGCGCCGGTTACGAGATGTAAAGATTGCCCAGTTGAAGGAAGGTAAAATTGCGTACGCTGAATCTGCAGAGTTAATCCGACTTATAAAACGCAGCATTGAACGTGAAAATCTGCATGTATACTATGATGAAACCAACACCGGGTGCTGGTTTACCCCAATACCCACAACTAAAAGTTCTTGAATATTCCATAAAAGAGCTATGCTCCTACATTATAAGGAACATAGCTCTTTTTTTCACCCCATTAATCCTCATAGGCCGTACATACACTGTCCAAATCCCGGACAACCTCTTTCATTTCTGCCCATGTACCGATGGATGCTCCAGCTGCCATCGGATGTCCGCCACCATTGTACTTCGCGGCAATGTCATTAATAACAGGACCTTTGGAACGTAGACGAACACGTATCAACTCGTCCTCCTCAATAAAAAATACCCATGCTTTCATTCCTTCGATGTCACCTAACACACCAACAAGCTGACCCGTTTCCATTGGACTCACGCCATAACTTTCCAGCAGCTCCTTTGTCAATACCACTGTACTCATTCCTGATTCCGTTTGTTCAAAATTTTGCAGGATATACCCCCGAAGTCTGGCCATGTTGTCTTTCATACGATAAATCCCATCATAAAGACTCGAACGATCAAAGTTATAAGCGACAAGTTCAGCCGCATGCTGGAAGGTCTTTTTGGTACTACTTGGGAACAAGAATCTCCCCGTATCACCGACAATTCCAGCATAAAGAAGTCGGGCAGCTTCATCATTCAGCTTAAAGCCTTGATTCTTGCCAAGTAGGTATAAATCATAAATCATTTCACTCGTTGAACTCGATGAGATATCCACCCACGCGACATCACCATATGCATCTACTTCCGGGTGATGATCAATTTTAATTAACTGCTGGCCGTAATGAAATCGCTTATCGCTAATACGCTCAGTATTTGCGGTGTCACACACAATAACCAGGGCGTTTTGATACGCCTCATCAGGAACATCATCCATATCTGCCAAAAAGCTTAAAGACGGGTCTTCTTCTCCAGTGATGTATACATGTTTTTCTGGAAACGATTGGGTAATCATTTCTTTTAAACCTGCTTGGGAACCGTATGCATCAGGATCCGGGCGCATATGCCTATGAATGATAACTGTTTCGTATACCTTAATTGACTGAATAATTGATTGTATATTTTGCATCTTATTCTCCTTAATTTTATTATATTTTTCACTTTCCTAATGTGTCAAAACAAGCTACAATTAATGTAGTGAAGAAATGTATAATCCTGCTGTACGATTCACACCCTCATATACTGAAATAACTGTGGCCAAATGCAGTATCATTATCATTTCGCTGAAGCTTATTTTAGACACTTAGGAGTAGATGTTATGATTATTTTCCCGATTATTATTGTACTCGCCGCCGTTTTCTGGGTTTATTACAAAGTAGCTATCCTTAAAAGTGATGACGGTCTAATGCAAGCTTATTTTAACGCAAAATCCCGGATATGTCTTGGGTTGTTCATTTTCTTTTACGGAATGAATCAATATATGTATTATGAAACCCGTTTTTCACTTTTTATAGGCATTGTTTTCCTGATTTTTGGCGGTTTACAACTGTACGTCGGAATGAAAGAAACAAAGCACTACCGAAATGAATGGAAACGACTGCATGCATGAAGTGACATCATTTACAAATAGAAGAAAGTTCATGTCTTTGGCCAGTTAATGGCTACTTGCATGAACTTCCCCTCTTACCTATCAATTAATTGTGCCATAAGTAGTCCTTTTCCAACCATCTTTTTCCCGTTAAATACTTCCACGTCCATCTTGGCATAAATGCGGCCTGCTTCCAATAATTTTGGCTTTATGACCAGATTGCTGTCGATTTGAACAGGTTTTAAATAATAAACGGTCAAATTTTCGACGACAAGATCACCTTTTTTATAGTAGTTTAACACGCGGCTGCTTGCTTCTGTCATTAGAGCGGTGTAAACACCATTAGACAATGTCCCAAGGTGATTCGTCATTTGTGGTGTTATATGTGCATTAAAAACAGTCTGATCCTCTTCGGATGGTACAAGACTACTGGCAACAATATCATCGATTGTCTGACCTATCTGCGGCTGCCGCTGAATCTGTTGCAAGGCTTTCAATACGTCCTGACGAGAAATAACACCTTTAAGTTTATCTGACACCTCAGCCACAGGGACTACCTCAATCCCTTCCCACACCATCACATGGGCAACATAGGCTAGCGATGTTTTGTCCTGAACAACTATCGGGTCTTTCGTCATAATCTTTTCAACAGGAGTATCCTTATCCTTATCAATGATATCTTTGGCCGTAATTATTCCTACGACACGTTCCTTCTCATCAACAACTGGATACCGGGTATGCGCCGATTGCTCACTTAGTTCATACCATCGTTGCAACTTATCTTTTGCGTAGAGATAATAGGATTTACTGTATGGTGTATAGACATCTTCTACAAGAACTATTTCTTTTTTAATCAGCTGGTCATAAATTGCCCTGTTAATCATTGATGCAACCGTAAAAGTGTCATAACTTGTGGTCATGACCGGGAGTTCCGTTTCATCAGCCAGCCGTTTAATGGTGTCATTCGTATCGAATCCACCGGTTATCAGCACAGCAGCTCCTTCTTTTAACGCCAACTCATGGGCTTCCACTCGGTTACCGACGATTAACAGTGACCCTGCTTCCGTGTACCGCATCATAGCTTCGAGCTGCATGGCTCCAATGACAAATTTATTCAACGTCTTGTGCAGTCCTTGACGGCCACCTAACACCTGTCCATCGACAATTTTGATTACTTCAGCAAACGTCAATTGTTCAAAGTTCTCTTTATTCTTTTGTTCAATCCGGACTGTTCCAACACGCTCGATGGTGCTGACGATTCCCTGATTCTCGGCATCCTTGATGGCGCGGTAGGCTGTCCCTTCACTAACATTTAACGATTTCGCAATGTTTCTGACAGAAATTTTATGTCCAATTTCCAGTGATAAAATATGCTGCAGTATCTGTTCATGTTTCGTTGCCAATTTCCATTTCACCGACTTTCAACTGTACTAGTCATTATCTTCATCTTTTATTATACAGTTGAATCGTTTAAACCTCAATGATTAAGCGTTTTGACGTTGTCTTGTACTCTCCTGTTCCATAACAGGTGGTGAAACCATTTGTAAAAGACTTGCTAAGTTCGATCCGACAACCAATAAGAAGAACCCCAGCCATAAGCCCCAAAAAATAGTCGCCTCGAGAGTTACGACAGTAGGAATGGCAGGCCAGGCAATATATAGAAAAAAGCCAGCTAAAAGTAAACGTAATACAGCATAATGACGCATGCATATCTCCTCCTTTTGCTAGTAATCTATGACAAAAGCAGGCAATCAAGAACTGAATGGATGAAAAATACAGCTTAAGATACTTGAGGGCTTAAAAAATGTCTAGTTTATAAATTAACATACCAATTTATTAAACTCTCTCCGTAAAAATACGTCACAATTGTAGCCAATACTATATACGGACCAAATGGAACAGGTTGTTTACGGTCGATGATTTTAAATAGGAGCAGTACTGCTCCTATAATCGCTCCAATCATACAGGAAAGAAAGAAGGTAAGTAATGTTTTCTTTACCCCAAGCACGATTCCAAGTACACCGAACAGTTTCATATCTCCTGCACCCATGCCTCCATTACTCACAAGAATAATAAGCGCAATTATTGCCAGTCCGACAAAAGCTCCGGTAATGGATGACCACCACGGATCAAGTGGTTGGATAATCCGCATAATAATAAATAAGGGCAAAAAGAATAATAGAATGCTATTTGGAATAAGCATAAAGCTCATATCCGAAATAAATAAAATGACAAGCATGGCCATCAGAAAAATCGCCGTTATAAGCTCTGGTCGAAAGCCGACTTCCGCATAACTGAGTGTAAACAAAACCCCAGTTGCCAATTCAGCAGCAGGATATGTAAAAGCGATGGTCTTCTTACAGTGCCGGCATTGTCCACGTTGAAGCATGTAGGATAAAACAGGAATGAGTTCATACCAAGAAAGTGTACACTGACAGTTCGGACATACAGAACGATCGTTAGTGAAGGGTAGGTGTTGAGGTACGCGTGATCCGACGACATGGAAGAATGAACCGAAGATTAAGCCGAGTAGGAAAAAGCATAATAGCAGAAAAGTATCCATAGTTGTGCTCCTTATCCAAGATTGAAGTGCTAGTAAAACATTTATCATAAGTAGTATTTTCTATATTATAGCATGAACCGGGCAAACATGAGTAACTTTACATTAAGGTGAAGTAAAGTTTGAACCAACTCTTCATCCGCGGATAACCTTTCCGTGTAGGCTATTATTCAAAGTCAACAATCATGTAGAAGACAGGCTAAAAAAACGTGAGCATACCCACTCACGTTTTTCCCTTTATAACTCTATGGAATCACCTATTTTCATCGCTAGCCCATTTCCGGTCTTGACACTGGATGCAAATTTCTCCCCGTCTTGTTCAATTAATGGGAACGTATTATAGTGTACGGGTACAACCTTGTCTGCCTTAATCCAATCGGTCGCCATCAAAGCATCGTCGGGGCCCATCGTGAAATTGTCACCAATCGGAACAAAAGCCAAATCAATGTCATTCATATCTCCAATTAGTTTCAAATCACTGAAAAGACCAGTATCACCCATATGGTAAAGTGTTTTGCCGTCAACTGTCAGCAAAATTCCGGCGGGCATGCCCGTGTAAATGATGGTGCCGTCTTCTTCTGTATAGGAAGAACCATGAAAAGCTTGCGTTAATTTCACTTTACCAAAATCAAATTCGTGCGCACCACCAATATGCATCGGATGCGTGTTGAACCCTTTTCCACCTAAATACTCAGCCAATTCATTTGGCGCAACAATGAGCGCACTATTTCGCTTAGCAATTTCTTCTGTGTCCCCATAATGGTCATTGTGGCCATGTGTCAACAGGATAACATCAGCTTCAACCGATCCCGCATCAAGGTCACATGCATCATTTCCGGAAATAAATGGATCAATTAGAATCTTGTGATTGTTTGTTTCAACACGAACTACGGAATGTCCATGGTAAGATACTTTCATGATTATCGCTCCTTTTAATAATTTATCTCACTTTATGTTTTCGATGGAGACCCCAATAAATCCTTTACCCGATTTGTGTTTTTTCATGCATTCTTTTAATATTTTTCCACTTAATTAAAACACATTTGCTATCTTTTCATTCGTTCCTGACTTCATTCCTGATACAATCAAAATAATACCAACCATTCCCATTACGATTAACGGGAGAATCCAAGCGGCAGTCAAATCGTGCATAAAACCTAACAATATTGGCCCGACCGCTGCGATTAAATAGCCAAACGACTGAGCCATTCCGGACACTTTAGATGCTTCGTGTCCATCGTTGGAACGTAAACTAAAAAACATCATCGACAAACTAAAGGCAGAGCCACAAGCAGCACCAATACTTATAACAGCTACAGTAATCAAGATAGCATTTCCGATTAGAAGTCCACTCGCACCGATGATAACCAATATCCCGGTTATAGCAGCCAACAACCTTTGATTCGTCATCCTCTCCGCAATGACTGGGGTAATAAACGTAAAGGGGATGAAGGCCACTTGCATCAGCGAAAGCATCCATCCTGCTACATCGGATGTATACCCGTTATTGTTCAATATATCCGGGAGCCACGAAATCATCGTAAAAAATACCATTGATTGCGTCCCCATGTAAACG
This sequence comes from Lentibacillus cibarius, assembly GCF_005887555.1. Lineage (NCBI taxonomy): Bacteria > Bacillati > Bacillota > Bacilli > Caryophanales > Bacillaceae > Lentibacillus > Lentibacillus cibarius. The sequence continues at coordinate 564,925 of NZ_VCIA01000001.1, forward strand.
GTAATATACCATGCCAAGGGAGACTTCCATATATTATTTTTTATAGCATGACTAGAAACTTCACTTGTCGGTGATGTTTCTTTTTTCTTAAGCTGCGGAATCCAAACTACTAACGCCACAACCGACAATATCGCCCAGGATGCCAGTGAGCCTTGCCACCCCCAATCGCCAATCCGTGACAGAGGCAAACTTAGACCCGAAGCAAGAGAACCGAAAATATTCATAAATACTGCGTACAATCCTGTGAGTAAGCCGATTTTCAATGGGAATTTCATTTTTATTAAACCTGGCAGCAACACATTTCCAAATCCAATCGCCAACCCCACAACAACTGTACCTGCAATCAAAAACGTAATGCCGGATAACGTACGAATAATCAGCCCAACCGTTAATAATACAAATGAATAAAAAATCGTCCACTCCATGCCGATACGGTTGGCAACGGTGGATGCAAATGGTGATATGATAAAAAATGCTAGCAACGGTAAAGTTGTAAGACTACCTGCCAGCGTATTGCTAATTTCTAAATCATCCCGGATATAGGATAATAAAGAGCCCACCGCGGTTAAAGGTGCCCGCAAATTGGAGGCGATTAATAATATCCCGAGCAATAAGGCCCACCCGGCTATATTATTCTGTTTCTTTATAGGTTTGGTATCTTGTTGCAACATTGTTCCCTCCAATATTCACTTTACTTGTCCCGCTACATGCAGACAACATTTTTACTTAAAACTTTATTATATCAAAAAATATTTAATTCTTGTCTGCAGAACTCCGGATGTTATTAAGCCGATCGTTCAAGCGTCAATTGATACGACGCTGACTATTTCTGTTATAATTGGTGCCAATAATGAACGATGGAGGGCTTATTAATGACAGATAGATTAGATACATTACTGAAGGAACTGAAAGAACATGATTTAGAAAGTATGCTGGTCACTTCCGCAGCTAACTTTTACTATTTAAGCAACTATTATACCAATCCCCATGAACGTTTGATTGCTGTTTATATCAGTCTGCACCACGATCCACTGCTCATTTTGCCAGCGATGGAACAGGAAGATGCTAAACATGCCGGCTGGAAGTATGAAATGATTGCCTATAGTGACGGGGAGGATCCATTGAAATTATTTCACCAGTATCTGATTCGTAATGATAGTATTCCCCAATCCATTGCCGTTGAGCGGAATCATTTGACAATGGAACGTTTTGCACAAGTGCAGACAGTACTCCCCCAAGCTTCAGTTAGCGATGCACAGGACATACTTGCTCATTTAAGGGTTATTAAAAGTAGCCAAGAGTACGCCCTCCTTCGAGAAGCGGCAGCACTGGCTGATTTCGGTGTGGAAACAGGGGTGAAGGCGATAAAAGAAGGCGTCAGCGAACTTGAAATCATAGCAAAAATCGAATACGAAATGAAAAAACAAGGTGTCCAGCAAATGTCTTTTTCCACCATGGCGCTATCCGGGACAAAAACCGCATCACCTCATGGAACGCCATCGTTAAAAACCATTGAAAACGGTGATCTGGTGTTATTTGATCTTGGTGTCGTCTATGGTGGATATTGTTCCGATACAACCCGAACGGTCGCCTATAAATCCATAACACCCGAACAACAAAAGATTTACCAAACAGTGCTGGAAGCAGAAACCAAAGCCATTGATGCATCCATTATAGGTACAGCGGTCGGCGATATCGACCTAGCTGCCCGTAGTCACATTGAACAAGCAGAATACGGCAACTATTTCACGCACCGAATTGGGCATGGGTTGGGAATTGAAACCCATGAATACCCATCCATGCACAGCCGGAACAAACTCCCTCTTGCCCCAGGCATGTGCTATACCATCGAACCAGGAATTTACGTGCCAGGAAAAGGCGGTGTTCGGATAGAAGATATGATTTTCATGACAGACGAAGGTGCAGAAACATTAACCAAATTTCCGAAAGACCTACAAATAGTCGAATAACCGGGAGAGGGGGGGATCCCCCTATTATACCTCTCCATGCCTAAGTGATTCTATCACGAAGCTTCTATCTGCGTTTGTCAGTTCCCCACCATAAACATATTCCTATCGTTCCCCCCTTCAATCTCCACATCTGCTGGAATTTGCAGATAAAGCAATTCTGTACTAAACAAACGCCCCTCTTCTTTATACATCCATGGGGAGGATTCCCTTTCCCCGGTCATTTCCTTAGTTGAAACACCAAATCCAACTTCCTCATCAATAGAAGCCAGCCACCCCTTTTGTGTAAACTGCCGGATAGGAAATTCCTTCTGGAACACCGATACATCTATCCGTTTCCGATCCGGTGTTTCAATGGCTAAGGTACGTCCATTCACCTTCACATGTGTCTTTGGTAGGAATCCGGTCGTCATATCGATACCATCAATGACAAATGGTGTGACATAGAGTGCCGCTTCTACAACTCCATCATTCGCCTTTTTACGCTTAACAGCAATATTATTTAAATTCTCTTCCCCCCGAATAACTAGACGCAATTTCTTCTCTTTCGTTTCCAGGTTCCATTGATCCACAAGATAATCATCTAGCATGTTAATCGATCCGGTAACTTGCGGGATCATATACAAGTCTGGCAGTTTTTCCTTGTCAAATGTCCGGTACCGCGATGCATCCGAATCACCCTCAAGGGGCAAAATAAATGATAAACCGAACGAGATCAAAAGCACAAGTAAATAACCCGGAAATAACCAACGCCTGACTATCCCTGATAGCTTATCAGATTTAGCAAGACGCATACCTATAAAGAGAAACAAGCCAGTTACAGCTAACAAGAGAACAATGGGAATAATGCTAAATAGAACGTTAGTCATGTTCTAACCTCCTTTTGCCGAAGCAAAGCAAATGAACCGGCAAACAGTAACACAGCTGTCATCAGTGTTTTCAAAAGAAAGAGCAGCATATTTGTTTCTCCGACAAAAAACGCATACACTTTCAAGGTTATTGGTGAGCCGTTACCCATCCAACCGTTGAGCAGCAAGCCTCCAACTGCTAATACAGGAATAATCACAATAAATAACCGGTGGAGCTGAACAACATTACCAATCAAGTAGCCTAATGCACAAAACATCAACACATAAAGAGCAACCGCAACAATACTGAGCAAAAGCTCTATAAGCGTTGCCGATTCACCAACCATACCGGCAAACGTCCCTTGATCCGACGTCCAAAAAAGGATAACTCGAAGTAAATAACCTGCCAATGTTGCTGTCAGCCCACCAATGACACTCGCCGTTACCAAAAATAACATATTGGAAAGATGCTGACTTTGCCGGTTCGTAACAAATAGAAAGTCATCTTCCCTGTAGGCTTGCGTCGTCATAGTGATTGCATTGATGAACCCCCACAGAAAAGTAAATATAATAACAAGATCACCGGAATACGTGTTCAGGTACGCGTCCACTCCATAGCTGCCAGCACTGCTTGTCATAACACCACCGGAAGAAAAAAACAGCGCGAGCAGCTGTAACACGGCAAGCGAAGTGAATACTTGATGATACGAAGTCAGTTTGTAACGATATTGTTTGAGAACCACTTGTGCCATCGTCACTTTATTGAAGGACATCATCAATCCCTCCTTTCGTTTTGGCAGTCAGATGAATGCAAACATCACCCGCGTTAACCGGTACTGTTTTAATACCTATTTTCTCAGCCTGCTCAATTGGAAAATCTTTTTTTACAACGGCCTTCATCATCCCGGGAGCAGGCTGCTTTTTAGCAAGCACCGTTTTATCATGTAGCCATTGTCCGACGACAGCAGCAGGACCGATCAGGCTGACCGCATACGCTTTTAAATCATCCATTGGCATATGTAACACTTGTTGCCCCTCATCTATTAAAAGTACGTCTTCCAGAAGATGGTCCATCTCATCCAGATAATGACTGGAAATTAAAATCGTACGCGGATGAGCCAAGTAATCCTTTAACAGCACCCGATAAAAATCTTTTCTAACCGCGGCGTCCATACCGGTCGTTGGCTCATCGAAAATCGTCAATGTGCAGCGAGTTGCCAACCCAAATATCATGTTAAATGTCGTCTTTTTCCCTTTTGACAATTGTTTATGACGCTGATTTGGATGAAAAGAAAAATAGTCAAACAAGTTCTTGGCAAACGTCATATCCCAATCAGCATAAAAACGTTCCCCCTCCTTCAGCAGTTCACCAAGCGTCAACGCATCAGGAAATACCATCTGATCATCAATAAAAATACTGTTGGCTGATACGTACAGACTGTTAAAGGGATGTTCAGAAAACACGTTCACCCTCCCCGTTGTTTCTTTAATATAACCGGCGAGGATTTTTAACAGCGTTGTTTTTCCAGCTCCGTTTCTTCCTATCACGCCGGTAATGGTATTCGATTTTATGTGCATCGTTAAGTCATCAATAGCACGCATTCCTTTGTATGTTTTGGTTAAACCTGTCGTTTCTATGACGTTCATGCTTTTTCCCCCCTCTGTTCATCAATCATGTGCTTGAGCATATCCATTAATTCCTCGTCATCGATTCGCAAGTGCGTTGCTTCTGTTACCACGTCTCGAAGCATTCGTGTTAATGTATCATTTTTTCGTTTTTCACGAATGGTGGACACCGCGTCATCTGTCACAAATTTTCCCAATCCCCGTTTGTTGTATAAAACCTGTTCATCGTAAAGCATATTTAATCCTTTGGCAGCGGTGGCCGGATTAATATTGAACATATCCGCCAACGTATATTGGGAATGGACTTTATCATGAGGTTGGAAATGCCCATTCAATATTTGATTTTCCAGCCATTCGGCAATTTGAGTATAAATAGGTTTCGACCCTTCCATCTCAACCATTGGGCATGTACCCCTTCCTCTGCAGACCTAGTACATTAGTTGTGTAATTCACTAGTGCTCCATTTCAGTATAATGGGTTCTTAAATGAACGTCAACATGAAAACATTCGCATTAAAACCCCTTCAACTAAATGGGAGACAACGTAAAACAGTATCTTAGAAAGCCGCTGAAGTAAAAAATCCACCCTTTAAAGGGTAGATTTTTTAAACATTTACTTCTTCTGATTGTTATACGTGTGGATGCTTCTGTTGTTAGCGAGCTTATTTTTGTCTTCAATGACCCCGCTCTGATAACTTTCAAATAATTGGTTTTGAACAGCTGCGATACCATCTTTATCTTCCGTAAATTTTTTGTTTTTCTTTCCCATTGCTACCACCTCCATGCTTAGTATGTTCACAGAAACGTCATGCAATCCATTTTTGATTTTCCAATTTCGGTAATTTTGATTGTAAATTAGCTAAGAAGGGTATTAGAATAGTAAGAAAAGGGAGGGTTGAAGATGGATTTTGAATATAAGCAAATTGTCGTTGCAGTGGATGGCTCAGAAGCTTCCGAAAAAGCATTTTACAAAGCGCTGGATATCGTCCGGCGGAATGATGCACGGCTGATTCTCGCACATGTCGTTGACTCACGTACATTTGCTACAGCAGAAGCTTATGACCGAACACTTGCAGAGCGTGCCGAAGAATATGCCAAAGAATTAGTTGACAGTTATGTTGAAATTGCCAAAAATGCAGGAATAACGAATTTGGTACGATGTGTAGAATATGGGTCTCCAAAGGTTAAAATTGCCAAAGACATCGCCGAAACCTTTGAAGCTGATCTGATTGTTTGTGGAGCAACCGGAATGGGTGCGGTTGAACGGTTTCTTATTGGTAGTGTTTCGGAAAACATAACACGGCATGCCAATTGCGACGTGCTGGTTGTCCGCTAACACGTTTAAGACGTAAGAAAAAGCTGAAATCGCGCGAATTAAAACGCTATATCGCGCAACTTCAGCTTTCCTTTTTCAATTCCCCAACAATATGAGATATCTCCGGGATTACCAGTTTATTCATTGCTAAGCGCACCGCTCCAGATGAGCCAGGTGTGGCAAGGATTGCGGTATTGCCAATTGTCCCACCGACAGCTCTCGACAAAATTGCTGCCGACCCGATATCCTCCGTATAACTGAGCATTCGAAAAATCTCCCCAAATCCAGGCATTTCCTTATCAAACATAGGTTCTACCGTTTCAATGGTTACGTCCCGATGCGCGATACCTGTTCCGCCATTCATTAAAATGACGTCAATCTCATCGTTTTCACAACCAGCACTAACCATATTCCGAATCGAACTGCTTTCATCCGGAATGATCTCTTTGGTTTTAACACGATGACCAGCATCTTCCAAGAGTGTCACCATTAGGTTACCACTCTTATCTGTTTCGGCAGTTCGTGTATCACTTACTGTCACTACCATGCAATTGACTTGTTCATAATTCCGTTTGTGTTCTTCAACAGACAAGAAATCCCTCCTTAAGCTTTGCCGGTTAGTCGGACTGTATCCCGAGCAATCACAACCTCTTCATTCGTAGGAATCACCATTACTTTGACGGGTGAGTGCGGATAATTGATGAATGCTTCCTTTCCACGAATGTTGTTGCGCGAAGGATCCCAATAGACACCCATGAATTCCAGACCTGTTAGCACTTTTTCTCGGACGACATCACTGTTTTCGCCAACACCGGCCGTAAAAATGATTGCATCTACACCGGACATTCTAGCAGCATAAGATCCAAGATATTTGTGAATTCGGGCTGCGAAGACTTCGAGGGCAAGCTCTGCACGCTCATCTTCATCTGCTTTTTGTTCAATATCACGTAAGTCACTGGAAAAACCAGATAAGGCAAGCATACCACTTTTTTTGTTTAAAACGTTGATCACTTCATCTGCAGTCTTACCGGTTTTCTCCATGATAAATGGGATGAGCGCTGGATCAATATTTCCCGACCTTGTTCCCATTGTTACCCCAGCTAATGGTGTGAACCCCATCGATGTATCAATCGATCGTCCTTTATCAATGGCTGCAATGCTGGCACCATTTCCTAAATGACAAGATATAAGGCGCAACTGGTCAATCGGCACCCCCATCATTTCGGACGCACGTTGAGAAACATACTTATGGGAGGTTCCATGAAAACCGTACTTGCGAATGCCATATTTTTCGTAATACTCGTATGGCAGGCTATACAAATAGGACTTCTCAGGCATTGTCTGGTGAAATGCCGTATCAAACACACCAACCATTGGAATATCTGGAAGAATCTCACGAAATGCATGAATACCAGTTAAGTTAGCCGGATTATGCAAAGGAGCTAAATCAGAAATATCTTCAATTTGCTGGACCACTTCATCCGTGATTAGTACAGAATCACTGAACCGTTCCCCTCCATGAACAATCCGATGTCCAACCGCGTCGATTTCTTCCATCGTTTGAATGACTCCAGATGCTGTTAACTTGTCAAGCAACAGTTTGACTGCAGCCTCGTGATCTGGGATATCAGAAACATTTTTATTTTTTTCTTCGTTAACCTCTATTGTAAAAACCGATTCAGGCAAGCCAATCCGCTCAACCAACCCTTTTGCCTGCACTCGTTCTTCGGGCATGCGAATTAACTGAAATTTTAAAGATGAACTGCCGGCATTTATTGCTAATATATTGGACATCCTTTTGTCTCCCTTCATGCTGTTAGAGATTTATATTTGTTGAGAACCAGGAATTCATTTGCGCCAAGATATCATTCATTGCTTTCGTATTTTTAAATGATGGGACCTGAACAAGCAATGGTTGTCTGACCGCGGACGTATTAGAACCTTTCTTCTGTAGAATAAGAATACTTTTTCTGTTTTTTTCAGATTTAAATGCTGTTTCCGGTAGTTGTAGCACCCCAACAATATGTGCCTTTTCCTGCAAATACGCATGCAGTTTATCTGACTGATCACTGTCAAACAGAAACTCAGGAATGACAAAAATCAAGTAGCCACCAGGTACCGTATAATTTATACTTTGTTCAATAAACAAATGGTGTGAATAGGAATATCCTTCGTCTGCCTTTAGTTCATAGTCATTAGCACTTATGTCGTCCGGGTAATAACCAACAGGCAAATCGCTGATAACTAAATCAACTGGGTCTAGGAGAAATGGACGCAGACTGTCCTGATGGAAAAATTCAACCTCTCTCTTCTGCAGGTTGGCATTCATAACAGCAAGTTTAATTAGTGTCGTATCTACTTCGCTTGCATAAACAGCCCCAACGTTCTCTAACTGCTCCCAAACAGCCATTAACAAGTTACCCGTTCCACTAGCAGGGTCAAACATACGGATTTTTTCCTTTCCACCTGTCAATTTCCCTGCCAGGTAACCTACGAATAAAGCAACGGTTTCCGGCGTCATCAGATGCTGCTGTTGTGTCGCACCCTTCATTCCTTTCAGAATTGCCAATTGAAGTGCCTTCCGGATTTGTGTGGTTTCATATTCTTTAACATTGAAATCATTTATGAGGCTTTGTAATTTTTCCTTTAATTGTTCATCGATACCATCAAGCGGATTTTGATAAAACATGATCTCAAGTGTTAAAACTAGACTATCCAAATAGGTTTCATTCTCATAATGTTGAACAGTTTCAGTTATATTATCAATTTGTTCAAATAATAATTCCACATCCGTTTTTTCCATCTTGCAAATCCCCCGATCTTTTGTCTAAAAGCGTATCTATTGTACCAAAGGACCAAAGGGATTGTACATCATAACAGGTCTTCACTCAGATACAGGGAATGTAGTTATCCACAGCAATCACCATATTGCCTTTCGCACAAAAAGCTCTCCCGCCACGTCCAAAGCAAGAGAGGGTCAGTGAAAGTGGCAGTTCCTCACTTACACCTTAGCTCGTCCCATGAGTCGGAAGTGAGGGATTTTTACTGCCAGTTGCACTCTGCGTAAAGGTCCGTTATTCTGCTTTTTGTGCTTCTTCTAATGCACGATCATAGTCAGGATGATTGGTTACCTCGCTTACATATTCCACATATGTCACCAAGTCATTTGAATCAACTACGAAAATAGCCCGTGCAAGCAAACGAAGTTCTTTTATCAGGACACCATATTTTTCACCGAAGTCAGCATCGCGGTGATCAGATAATGTATCCAGATTTTTGATACCATTTGCTGCACACCAGCGTGACTGAGCAAAAGGTAAGTCCATACTTATAGTCAACACTTGTACATTATCAAGCTTATCAGCCTCTTCATTGAATCGCCGTGTTTCTTCAGCACATACACCCGTGTCAACAGATGGAACAGCGGCAATCAATTTAACTTGACCTTTATAGTCATTTAGCGTAACTTCCTGAAGATCATTGGACAATACCGTGAAATTCGGGGCCTGATCACCAGCAGTGATTTCATTCCCCAGAAGTGTCACCGGATCGTTATTAAATGTAACATTTGCCATAATAAATTAATCCTCCCATTTCCTTGATTCTATTTTTATTATGAATCGGCTTTTAATATATGTCCAACGATAACCTTCTTGAATTTGTTACGATTATTTGAACTAAATATCATACTGAAGGCCGTCTTCTTCCTCATCGGATTGCTGATCATTCTGTTTACGATCCTGTTTTCCCTGACGTTTTTTATCCTTTTCCTGTTTCTTAGCTTCATCATCATTATTTGATTTAGATTGTTGTTTTATTTTTTCCTGTAGTCCGGACTCTTTTAACAGCTGTTGAATTTTATCAACCGCTTTCGGAGCAACATCCATCATTTTTTCGTATATATGCGTACTTTCATCTAAGTGAATCATTTTCATACCTTTTTGACTTATAATCAAAAAAGCAATAGGAGTAATGGAAACACCGCCCCCGCTACCACCACCGAATGGCAACGATTCGCCCCCACTAGAGTCACCTTGATCACCGGAAGTGAATTCACTTCCCCCTGCTGCAAATCCGAAGCCAAGCTTTGAAACTGGAATAATTACCGTGCCATCCGGTGATTCAACCGGATCACCAATTATCGTGTTAACCTCTATCATGTCTTTCAAATTTTCCATTGCCGTTGTCATCAAACCCTGAATTGGATGTTCATCCATGATAAATCCTCCTTATTACGTGATCGCTTCCCGTTTTCCAGGAAGTTTCCGGATAAATTTCAAGAATGCATAGATAGCTTGCCCAACCCTAATTGTTATCATGCAATCAAAGACGGAGCTAATTTTTCGTTGATTAAAAAAAGGTGTCACAACAATGGAAGGTTCCGTTACAAGCGTGCTTTTGGAAGTGAGTAATCCGATTACCATTCCTTTCATCCCCCATATACCCCCAGTAACCATCCCGGTTGTATCAGCTTTTCCGGTGCCTACGTCCGTCTTCCACGATATGCTATGGAACCGAATTCGTTTTAATACAACTGATACTGCTGTGTTTACATCTTTCATTTTTTCCGAAAAATTTTTACTGAATTTATGTATGATTGTTAGCGTCTCTTGGAAAGATTGTTCTGGCACGGGTTCCTCCGTTAAGTCAATTGAACGCTTCATGAGTCGTATTCTATACAAATAGACAGCTAAATAAAGAGTTTGCTCCTCTTGATTTAGTGTGACAGAACAAACAATTTTTAAGTTTGAATATAAAAGTATCATACACACAATAAGAAAAACGATGATTATTAAACCAATTATCATGTTCCCACCTCATGAGCTTATTTTCCCGTAAAATTCCTCACTTATACCGTCTTTCCATCTATATTGGGATATTCTATGAAAAAATGGTAAACTTAAAATAAGAATGAATAAATTGGAAGGTGAAACAAATGAGCCAACGAAACAATATATATTTTTTCTATACACATAAGGATCATCTTGACGAAAAGCTTCAACAGTTATTTGAACTGGCTCGGGAAAATAACTTCAATATTGTGGACCACCCGGATCAAGCAAACATCATTGTTAGTGTAGGAGGGGATGGAGCATTTCTGCAGGCTGTACGTACGACAGGTTTCCGTCAGGATTGTTTATATACCGGCATTACTCATTCAAATGAATCCGGTTTATATTGTGACTTTAACCTGGACAACTTCGATGAAATGCTTGATACCATTATTCATGAAGAACTAGAGGTTCGTCGCTTCCCAGTTATCAACGTACTGATCAATGGGGAATCAGCGTTTCATTGCCTAAATGAAGTAAGCATCCGTTCCACTATCATAAAAACAATTGTCATGGATGTTTACATTGATGATATGCATTTTGAAACTTTTCGTGGTGACGGGCTGATTGTTGCAACACCGACTGGAAGCACTGGTTACAACAAATCCACTCAAGGGGCTATTGTCGATCCTAAACTTCCATGCTTTCAGGTATCTGAAATTGCATCACTTAACAATAACCGATACAGAACATTGGGTTCATCATTCATCTTAAACAAAGACCGTACATTAACATTACAAATAGTCCAAGACGGGAATGATTATCCAATTATCGGGATGGATAATGAAGCCTACTCCATCCGCAATATTAAGGATTTGACTGTCACCTTAAGTGATAACGTCATTAAAACGGTCAAACTAAAAAATAATTCCTACTGGGATCGTGTGAAACGGACCTTCTTATAGTACGGGCCTAGCGTACCTAATTAATACGGGCTACCCCCGAAAGGATAGCCCGAAGCCATTTCTGTATAATTTTTTATTGTGGCATATTACCGCCAAATTGTTGTTCTGCTGTGTTTACAAGGCGTTTTGTGATTTCCCCGCCAACAGACCCGTTTGCGCGGGAAGTAGTATCAGCACCAAGTTGAACACCAAATTCTTGTGCAATTTCAGTTTTCATTTGGTTTAGTGCTTGTTCCGCACCAGGCACTACTAATTGGTTTGAACTGTTGTTGCTTGGCATTCTTCATCACCTCCTTGGTACCCTTATGTTGTGTACCGGGAGGCTTTTTTAAACTGGTAACTACTGTTAATTTGTTATCTCTTCAAAATAAATCATTAAATGCTTCCTCCATGTCCGCCTTGCCGGTCAATGTGACAACTTCAATGCCATTTACAGCTTCCTCAATTAAATCTGAAAAATTAGCCTGTGACTCGAATTGATTAACTTTCTCTCTTGAGGGCCTTGTTTTTGGTGATTTAGGAACAAAAATGGTACAGCAATCTTCATATGGCCGAATGGAAATATCGTACGTATCAATGGTTTTGGAGATCTTAATTATATCATCCTTATCCATAGCAACTAACGGCCGTAAAATCGGATAATTGGTTACTTCATTAATCGCATTCATGCTTTCCATCGTCTGACTTGCAACCTGTCCAAGGCTTTCACCGGTTGTCATTGATAAAATTGATTCATTTCTGCAAACATATTCACTGATACGCAGCATCATCCGGCGCATAATGGTCATCGCATAATTTTCTGGCATTTCTCGGAAAATGTGCTGCTGTACGTTGGTAAACGGTACAACGTGAACCTTTATCTTATTTCCGTAGTGTGTTAGTTTTTCCGCCAGATCCAACACCTTTTGCTTGGCTCTGTCACTTGTGAACGGGGGCGAATGAAAGTGGATTGCTTCTACTTGTACCCCACGTTTCATAGCCAAAAAGCCTGCAACCGGGCTGTCGATACCTCCAGATAAAAGAAGCAATGTCTTACCGGAAGATCCAACTGGCAGTCCTCCAAGCCCCTGTACGACACTGGAAGTTATATAGGTCGCTTCTTTTCGTATTTCAACACTCAGTTCCAAATCTGGTTCATGAACATCAACGGAGAAGCCGGATGTGTGACTTAATAAATATGCGCCCAGTATCCGGTTCATTTGCTGCGACCGTATTGGGAAGTCTTTATCTATTCGCTTTACCGATACTTTAAACGTACGGATATCACGTTCATTTTGCAACGCCCACAGTGCAGCCGCCTTGATTTGCTCTTCATCGTTTTGTACTTTAACAGCCAGACTCAGACTCTGGATACCAAATACATTTTGGCATTTCTTAATAATTGCATCGGGATCATGTCCGTTCAGTAAAATAAACATTCGCCCCTGTGTCCGTTTCACTGTTGTTTTCGGAAAATCTCGTAGCTGCCGTTTCAGATTGTTCTGAAGCTGTATAATAAAACTTTTTCTGTTCTTGCCTTTTAACGCCATTTCGCCATAGCGGATTAATATGTGGTCATATTGCATACTATCTACTCCAGTACTGCTTTTAATTGCTTGATAGCCTTTTCCAACTCACGTAAGAAGGTATCAATTTCAGTTTTAGTGGTGTCATACGACAGACTAATTCTTAATGCTGATGTGGAACGTTCCCCACTGTGACCGCATGCTGCAAGTATTTTACTTTCGTCCGTTTGTTTTGATGAACAAGCAGATTTCGTCGAGATATAAATCCCCTGCTCACCAAGTATATGAATCAGTACTTCCGGTTTTAAACCGGGGACCGATATATTCATGATATGCGGGGCTGCCTGTTCAGGCGTATTGATGAAGATACCATCCATTGCGCTAAGTTTTTGCCGAATAAGTGTCTGCAATTCAGACATATGCCTAATTCCGGCAGTTTCTCGTTCTTTCATTAGCCGCAGTGCTTTTACCATCGATACAACACCTGCAAGATTTTCAGTCCCCGACCGGCGCGACTGCTCTTGGCCACCACCATGAAAAAGCGGGAAAAGCGTCGTGCCTTCCCTCACATAAAGGATCCCTGTTCCTTTTAGTCCGTGCAGCTTGTGTCCTGAAATGGTACATAGGTCAATTCCACTGTCTCCGAGATCGAGCGGAACCTTACCCATTCCTTGAACATGATCAACATGAAAAAATAATTTTGGATGCTGTTTGGCAATTTCACCAATTTGCTCAACAGGTTGAATAGATCCAATCTCGTTATTCACGTGGATGACACTGATTAGAATGGTATCGTCTGTAATCGCCTTCTGTAATTCGTCGACAGATACAACACCAGTCTCGTCCACCGGCAAATACGTTACAGTAAACCCTAATTGCTCCAAGCTGTTAAACGCTTCATAAACAGACGGGTGCTCTACTTGGGTGGTGATAATGTGGCCGCCCCGCTTCCGATGTTCCAGCGATATTCCCTTGATAGCAAGGTTGTTACCCTCCGTACCTCCAGCGGTAAAAACTAGCTCATCAGGTCGAACACGCATTAGCTGTGCCGCTTGCTCCTTTGATCGCTGCAGTAATTTTTCCGCTTCCCCTCCAAGCTGATGGATACTGGAAGGATTAGCAAAAAAACGCTCGGATACCTGTTGAAAACTTTGTAACACTTGAGTGTCAGGTTTTGTCGTTGCACTGTTATCCAAATAAATCATTGACATAACTCCTTGTCCCTAGCTTATCCAAGTAGAGCTTAAAAAACGAAGCAAGGCTGGTTCAAAGTAGAAGAATAATCGTTATTCTTCCCATTGAAGGCAGCCCTCTCAGTCATTTTAAATAGTGTTGTTTCAGTAGAACTCTATGGACTTTTTAGTTAACAGCTTTCTGAAATGATTCAATCCGTTTCAGAGAACCCGGGTCTACCTCTTCTACAGCTCTAGCTGCCTGATCGAGTGCAAGATCATATTCGTACGAACGAAATAGGCGCTCTGCTTCAGATAGCTTAGCAGCAAGCGCTGGATATTGACTTCGGTACCGGTTGGCATATTGGATTACCTGTTCGGTTAAATAAGCTTGATCAAGCATAACGTCAGTCTGTTCGATTACGCCTTCAACTGCCGTTTCTGCCTCTGACAACACTTGTTGAACCTCTGTGATATCCAGCGGCTGTTTTTCAAGTGTTTTGAACACCCGGTTGTTTTTCATAGCAGCTTCTTCCATTTTGTCCCATATATAACTTGGAATTCCTGGTATATTGCTTTTCTTCAGTTTCCGATTTACATTATACAGTTCATTTTTCATTTCCGCCAGCTTTGCCTTCGCTTCCGTCTCATCTTTTCGCAAGTTATGGATACGTTCTTTGAATGCTTCGTGTTTCTCCTGCAGTGCATCAAGTTCCTGAAATCCTTTTTCAAGCTCATCACGCAATTGTGAATGTGCTGTGTTGTCTTTTTCTAGTCCGTCTGTAATTTCTTCCAGCCGATTTCGCAGCTGTACAATTGACTTGTCTAGGGATAGGTATTTCTCCATATCACTGTCTTCAACATAATAGGTCTGTTTCAATGTTTCCATATCTTCCTTGGTTAGATTGAATTTATCTTCTAATGAATACAATGCATCCCGGTAATTGGTTATCTTTGTTTCCACATAATTTTTGGCAAGGGCTTCCTTTTCGAGAAGCTGATACATTTCATCGATTCGCTCATCAATTTCCGGAATGAGTTCATTCGCCTGAGCCATATCCCCTTTTTCCAATAAATTCTTGCAGTCAATAAGACGGCGTTGATAATCATGTATTTCTTTTTCAAAACCAAGATGCTCAACCCTATAGCCGTCCTGCTTCATTTCCCTTAAGCCTTTGACAAGTTCATCAAGTTGTTCAGGCAGTTCCTTTTTACATTTGTGATAGGTGTCGGGAAATGCTTCAATTTCCGTTTGCAGTGCGTCCAGTTTCTGTTTGACGTTATCAGCTAATTCCCTAGCCTTTGAATAATCACCAGATTCAACTAGGTCATCATAGTGACTCAATTCTTCTTCAAGTTCGTCAATCTCAACCTCAAACCTTACATCCGCTTTTCCGAATGAAAAACGATTATGTATAAGGTACTTTCGCAACGATTTAATATCAGGTCCTATTTGCTCAACTTCTTTTCGTGCTGACTCCTCTGAGTTCATTAACTGATCCAGTTCTGTAAGCATATTTTCGATATCTTTCTCTATCCGTCGCAGTGTCTGCTCCGCATAACGTAATGTTTTTTTGGCACTGGAAAAACGGTACCTATCCGCCGCTTCTTCCGCATCAAACAAATACTCTTCAATATCCGGAAGTTCTTTGGCAATAATCTGCTCCCAGCGATCTCTCCACGATTCAAACTTCTCCTGTGTCTCGCCAGAAAGATTAAGCTGTTTAATCCGCCCTAATTCCGACGCAACATTCCGATTCATAATGTCCATTTTCCACGTTTCCAAGCGGTCAACGACATCATAAACCTTTTTTCGCATAATCAATCCAATAATAATTAATGCTATGACAGCCAATATAGTTCCAATAACGTATGCCATTAAAATGCCTCCTGAACAATTTCACGAAATAAGAGGATTCTTATTGTAAATAAACTAGTTTATCATTTTAGAACGAGTGTATTAATAATGCTATGATACCATGTTATTGGCATTTTTGGCTAAAAAAATCCAAATTAATTAATGATACGACAAAATTTCACCCTAATACTGATTTACGTTTACGCTATACTGTATTATAGAATATATTTCTTATCTCGCCCCTTCTTTTTTCTCCTGGACAACAAAGTCAAGCCATTTTTCCACAGTACGAGTATAATTATTCACAAATTGATGGTGGGAAAAGTCACCTACTACCTTGTCCTTCCACTCATTCTGCATCACGTATGGGGTGGTCAGCATCCCTTTAAATTGCATTAGTAAAAATTGATTTTCCAAGTTTTGTTTCTTTGGATTCGGAAAGATATTATAAAATGCGTTGCTGATTAAATAATTTTCTTTAGCAAGATAAGTAACGGTCATCTCCCTTACAAATACCGAATCAAGCGAAAGCTCGCGATGGATGAAACATGATAATTGATGGTGTTCCTGTTTGTAATGTATAATAACTTCAACAATCTTTTTCAATTTTTCAAGCGGGGGCATTGATTCATTTTCCTCGAGACACATTTCAATGGTTTCCAAATACGCTTCATAATATTGCGTAACAGCATGTTCAAGGAGCCCTTGTTTACTTTTAAAATAATAACTGATTAATGAAACGTTTACAGTGGCCTTATCAGCTATATCACGTACAGATGTTCCATGGAAACCATTCTGGAAAAATAACGATGATGCTGCATCAATCACTTTCTGTTTCGTTGAATTTTTTTTCATTCATACTCAACTCCTTACCTACTTCTTACGACGAAACAAGAAATATTCCTGCCGTTATCGCTCGACAATTGTCGCAAACTTCGTCGAATGAACGACTATTTTTAGAAAGGATGGAAATGTTTATGTTTCAGGCAACTGCCTATTCGGGTGACAAAACAAAAGATTACGAGCTCCTTATCAAACAATTACAGGCGCTTTCCGAGGGAGAAACGGATACGATTGCTATTTTATCGAATGCATCCGCACTATTAAACCAATTTCTTGATGATGTGAACTGGGTCGGCTTTTATTTATGGAAGAATGATGAATTAGTACTCGGACCATTCCAAGGTCTTCCCGCATGCATCCGGATCCCTTATGGTAAAGGCGTCTGTGGCAGTGCAATTAAAGAACAGAAGACACAAAGGGTCCCGGATGTATCAGCGTTTCCGGGTCATATTGCTTGTGACAGTGCAAGTAGGTCTGAAATTGTCGTACCATTGATTATAGATGGGACAATTTTTGGCGTCCTTGATATTGACAGCCCTAGTACCAATCGATTTGATGAAACAGACCAATTCTACTTGGACAAATTTGCAGAGTCATTGAAAAGCTACATTCGCTTGTGAAGTTGTAGTTTGTTTTCAATCATAGATAGCTACCAGTTACACACGAGATAAAATTTGGTTGATTTCAAAAATGCTTCAAACTCGCCGGTCTCATTTTTTATTGTATGGGCCGGCACTTTTCTTGCAACGTCAGATAGTATAAATGTTGGAAGACCTTATAAGCTTCGGTACTCGCTATAAGGCGAGGTGAGTGCCTGGTTTTTCTTACAAACTCAAGAAAATATGATTGACTTACTGTTTGATAGCTTATATACTAATGGTTGTGTAAAATAAAAAGGTAGCCTTTGTGAACCGACTTTGCCCCATTTTGTTCCTCTTAATATAAAGGTTCAAAAGAAAGAGGTGTATCGTGTAACTCTCTGCTGCTGGAGCGAAGATACATGAAAACAAAATGGACAATGATCAGGAACACGGTCGTTTATTTTATACAAATAAACTATATAAAGGAGGAAATGTCCTATGGCACGATTTACAGGATCAGACTGGAAAAAATCACGCCGCCTCGGCATTTCATTAACTGGAACGGGCAAGGAACTGGATAAACGTCCTTACGCTCCAGGACAGCACGGACCTAATCAGCGTAAAAAAGTCTCTGAATATGGTATGCAGCTACAAGAAAAACAAAAACTGCGCTTTATGTATGGGTTGAACGAACGTCAATTCCTCAACCTGTTTACACAAGCTGGTAAAATGAAAGGTGTTCACGGTGAGAACTTCATGATTCTACTTGAATCTCGCTTGGACAATATCGTTTACCGCCTTGGGTTGGCACGTACACGTCGTCAAGCTCGCCAACTGGTCAACCATGGTCACGTTACAGTTGATGGCGGACGCGTGGATATCCCATCTTATAGCGTGAAGCCCGGACAGGTAATTGGTCTGCGTGAACGTTCGCAAAACCTTGACATCATTGAAGAAGCAATTGAAGTAAACAACTTCGTACCTGAATATCTGACATTTGATGAAGATAAAAAAGAAGGAACATATTCACGGTACCCTGAACGTTCCGAACTACCAGCTGAAATTAATGAAGCGCTTATCGTTGAGTACTACTCCCGTTAAGACGAAAAAA
Organism: Lentibacillus cibarius; assembly: GCF_005887555.1. Lineage (NCBI taxonomy): Bacteria > Bacillati > Bacillota > Bacilli > Caryophanales > Bacillaceae > Lentibacillus > Lentibacillus cibarius. The sequence goes on from NZ_VCIA01000001.1 coordinate 583,487, forward strand.
GACGAGCCATTTGCTCGTCTTTTTTTGTATCTAATCAACCTTCGCACCAAGATATATAATACGACGCAACTTGGTAGAGTGTTAAACCGTCGCGGTAAAGGTAGTGCTCGTTGCTTTCCGTGCTTATTAGTCTTATATGTTCATTTCAAGCTCGAAAGTTTAATTATTTATAACTAATTAAAAAGTATTTCTTTTTCCCGCGCCGGATAATCGTGAATTTATCCCCGATACGGGCAGATGCATCTACTACACATTGTAGATCCTGTTGGCGTTCACCATTGATATAAATAGCGCCATTTTTAATATCTTCTCTTGCCTGACGTTTAGATGATGAAATCGATGCACTGACGAGGAGATCAATCAGACCAATATCCGCTTTAGCAGTTTCATACGTTGGCACATCTTTAAATCCCTGTTCAATATCACTGACAGAAAGATCTTGCAAATTACCACTAAACAGTGCATTCGTTATTTTCTGTGCTTGCTGCAAATCCTCCTTACTATGAACCATCATCGTCATTTCTTCAGCGAGTCGCCTTTGCGCCTGTCGTTTTTCCGGATGATTTTCCAGTTCTTTTTGCAGTTCATCGAGTTCGTCTTGTTCCAGAAATGTAAAGTACTGCAAAAACTTCATGACATCACGGTCATCCGTGTTGATCCAGAACTGATAAAACTCGTATGGTGTTGTTTTTTCCGGATCAAGCCATATGGCACCGCCGGCTGTTTTACCGAACTTGCTACCGTCTGCTTTTGTGATTAGTGGTACAGTCAGGCCAAATACATTGATTTCTTCCTCTTCATTTTCTCGAGAGCGACGAATGAGCTCCATACCAGCTGTAATATTGCCCCATTGGTCACTACCACCAATTTGCAAAGTGCAGTTTTCCTGTTCGTACAGTTTCATAAAATCAAGTGACTGTAAGATCATGTAGCTGAACTCCGTATAAGAGATGCCTTGTTCTATCCGAGCTGATACCGATTCTTTGCCCAGCATATAGTTAATCCCAAAATGTTTACCAGCATCCCGGAGAAAGTCAATTATTGTCATGTTACCCAGCCAGTCATGATTATTCCGTGCGCGCGCTGCATTGGATCCATTATCAAAATTAAGCAGCTTTGCCAATTGTTGTCTAATCTTTTCACTGTATCCGTGAACTACTTTTGCTTCATTTAAAGAACGCTCAGCAGAACGGCCACTCGGATCACCAATCATTCCTGTTCCCCCACCAATTAACGCAATCGGTTTATGTCCAGCTCGCTGAAACCGTTTCAACATGATAATCGGAAGTAAATGCCCAATATGCAGGCTGTCGGCTGTTGGGTCAAATCCACAGTACAAGGTCACCTGATTTTCATTTAAATGCTTTTGTAATCCTTCCCTGTCTGTTGTTTGTTGAATGAGGCCGCGTTTTTCCAAATCCTGTAAAATGTCCATTGCTTTCACTCCTATTTTATATTTGTAAAATAAAAAAACGCCCCTTGCATAAGCTAAGGGACGAGTATGTACTCGCGGTACCACCCTTGTTGCACACATATACTTGTGCCACTTTGGGATAAATAACGGTGATGCCACCGTCTTCTTCGGTAACAGTCCAATTCGACCTAGTAATCTTCCTGCTCCAAAAGAAGAAAGCTCGAGATTGTAATTCGCCTGCAAATATATACTGGCTTCCACCAACCGCCAGTTCTCTATAACAGGGATTCGCACAGCTACTCCGATCCTTCAACGCATTTGATATATTCTTATTAACTATTCATATCATATCTGTAATATAAATGCAATATTTGACCAACAAATTTTTATACAACGACTTCTGCTGCTATGCTATAATAGGCATGATTCAGGGGAGGTTATACAGTGAAATTCAAGCAATTTTTGCAAACATGTATACATAAAATTAAATCGTTTTTTAAAAAACTGCGTGAACATCCGTATTCAAAAAAAGCGATCTCGGTCTGGAAAACAGGTAAAATACAGCAATCATCACGAATTGGTTATGATGTCATCTGGAATATCGTTTTATTTTTCTTGATTATTGGTGTTATTGGTGCTTTCTTTGCAGGCGGTGTCGGTGCTGGCTATTTCGCATCACTTGTGAAAGATGAACCGATACGGGATTACGAGAACATGGAACAAAACATTTATAACTATGAGGAAACATCATCACTTTATTTTGCCAATGATAAGTATATTGGCGATGTCCGATCAGATTTATACCGCCAGGAGGTAACACTGAAGAATGTTTCAGAAAACCTTAAAAACGCCGTTATTGCTACAGAGGATGAGTATTTTAACGAGCATAATGGGATTGTACCAAAAGCAATCGTACGTGCACTTGTCCAGCAAGCAACAAACGCACCAATGCAATCCGGCGGAAGTACACTGACCCAGCAACTTGTTAAAAATCAGATATTGACAAATGAGGTATCGTTCGAGCGAAAGGCAAAAGAAATTTTAATAGCGATGCGATTAGAACGCTTTTTTGACAAAGACGAAATACTGGAAGCGTATCTGAATGTTGTCCCATATGGTCGTGACGCTTCAGGTGGCAACATTGCTGGAATTCAAACCGCTGCACAGGGAATATTTGGTATTGATGCTTCGGAAGTAAACTTAGCTCAGGCAGCATATCTGGCTGGCCTGCCGCAAAGTCCGTCCTATTACACCCCTTTCAAGAACAGTGGGGGGTTAAAAGGCGAAGAAGGTATACAGCCAGGACTTAATCGAATGAAATCAGTATTAGAGAGAATGCATGAGGCTGGGTACATAACTAAAGCCCAATTTGAAAATGCACTGAGCTATGACATTACGACAGACTTTACCGATGAATCACCATCTCCTGTTGAAAAATATCCGTATCTAACGGTTATGGCCCAACAACGTGCCAAAGGGATTATCCAAGAACACTTAGCCAAAGAAGATGGCTATACAATGGAAGACCTGCAGAATGACGATAAATTAATGGAAGATTATGCGATACGCGCCGACCGCGCTCTAAGACAGAATGGTTATGAAATCCACACAACCATTGATAAAAAAACGCATGATACATTTCAAAAGATTGTTCAGAATTACGAACATTTTGGACCGGACTGGACAGGCTATGTGACAGATAAAGAAACTGGTAGAAAGAAAAAAATTACTCAGCAAATCCAAACAGGCGGCATTCTAATTGAGAATAAAACCGGCCGGATTATCGGTTTCGTAGGCGGACGGAATTCTAATAAAGACAGTCAGTTTAATTTTGCCTTTCAATCCAAACGGTCAAACGGCAGTACCATGAAGCCAATACTCACGTACGCACCAGCCTTTGAGCAAGGTGTTATCCAACCGGGAACACCGATAGCCGACGTCAGAAAAACTTACTCCACTCCTAGTGGCGGTTACACACCACACAATTATGGCGGTGGATACCACGGGATCGTTCCAGCCCGGAAGGCACTTTATAACTCGTATAACATACCGGCCATTAAAATCTATGACAAAATCAGAGGTCAGGATCCAGTCAGCGAATTTTTGGAACCTATGGGAATAACGTCAATACGCGACAATGAATATACGCATCTTTCACTCGGTATAGGTGGAACGACTGATGGCGTGTCTGTTGAAGAAAATGTCAATGCATTTGCGACATTTGCTAATCAGGGAAAGTTTGTCGATGCTCATTTAATAGAACAAATTACCGACAAAGAAGGCAATGTCGTATTCGAGTATAATCCAGATCCAGTCGACGTATTTTCTCCGCAGACAGCCTATCTCACAGTGGATGTTATGCGTGATGTAATCGACCGCGGGACAGCGACCTACTTGCAATCACAGCTAAAATATAATCATGTTGACTGGGCAGGCAAAACCGGTACATCACAGAATTATAAAGACGCCTGGTTCGTCGGGGTAAACCCGAATGTATCCATGGGTGTCTGGATTGGTTACAGGAAAGGAAAAAATATTCGATGTCCGTCCTGCTCCTTAAGCTACAGTCAGCGTAATGAGAAGCTGTGGGCCCAATTAGTTAACGCAGCGTCTGACATAAACCCGGAACTGATGGCACCCGAGCAGAAATTTGAACGACCAGGTGGAATTGTGACACGTAGCTATTGTGCCATCTCTGGAAAGCTTCCTTCAGATCTTTGCAAAGAAGCTGGACTGATTAAAACGGATATTTTCAATGCCAAATATGTGCCAACAGAAAAAGATGACAGCCTGATAAGAGGTTCGTATGTAATTGTTGATGGAAAGGCTGTCTTAGCAGCGGAAAACACGCCTAAAGAGTTTGTTGAAGGTGATGGGATTACATTTAATCCGGAATTTCTGAAACGAAAAGGCTATGACCAGCTCAATAATCCCTCCACCTTATTCCCAAGCACTAACCGAAAAGCATGGGAAAAGATAGGCTTGCCACAATCAGATGTCAGTAACAAGGTGGTTGAAAACGATGGTAAGAAACCATCCGCTCCTGGGGCTGTTAAAGCTTCCGGCAGTAAATTAACCTGGAACCAATCAAGCAGCAGCGATGTTGTCGGCTACCGTATTTATCAGGCTAAAAAGCCAAATAGTTCCTTTAGACTTATCGGAAACACAACCGGAACAAAGTTTACCTTTACAGATAAAAAAGCGGTATACCGGGTTAAAGCGGTGGATTATTTCGGACTTGAATCAGCAGCTTCCAAAGAGGTACTTGTTGGTGACTTTTCTAAATCGGAAAACGAAAAGTCCGGTCATAGTAATAACGCCGCCGAGGGCAATAAGCAGAATGAGAATGCAAATAAAAATTCCGAATCAGAGAAGCAATAACGAAGAGAAAAATCCTCTCTTCGTTTTTTTGTTTTCTATTTTCTGTTATCACTAAAAAATGAAACGATTTTCCTGTATAATGGCAATTAAGGGCAATCAGCAACTAAATCAAGGCGGTGAACGAATGAAACACGTAAAAACCTATCACTCGGACCTACGCCATACACTTGAGGGCCCAGTTGTGATTGAAGGACCACTTTCATCCGTAACGATGAACAAGTACCATTTTCATGAACAGCTGATAGCGTTCCGGCCTGCCCCAAAACAATTCGAGGCTTTATTAAGCATTGCTGACTTGACTGAGGGCCGGATTATTATTGCCAGAACGAAAGATACTATCGTAGGTTATGTCACCTATTTACACCCGGATCCAATGGAACGTTGGTCAACATTTAATATGGATAACCTGATGGAATTGGGGGCTATTGAAGTTATTCCTGCCTACCGCGGGGCAAAAATAGCCTCAGGTCTGCTGGAAGTATCCATGATGGATGATTACATGGAAAACTATATCATCATATCTACAGAATACTACTGGCATTGGGATCTTGATGGCACCAGATTAAGTGTATGGGACTATCGTAAGGTAATGGAAAAAATGATGGCTGCAGGTGGTTTGCTTCCTGCTCCGACAGATGACCCAGAAATTATTTCTCATCCGGCAAACTGTTTAATGGTTCGAATCGGCAATAATGTACCCGAATCATCCATAAAACAATTTGACAAGTTGCGATTTTTACAACGACAGCAATACCGTAATATGAGGGAGGGGCTATAATGCTAGTTGAGGAGATAATGAAAAAAGATGTGATAACACTTTCCCCATCAGCGACAATTGCTAACGCACTGAAGCTACTGCGGGAAAATCACATCCGGCATATTCCAATAGTCAATCAGGATAATCAGGTCGTCGGTATCGTTTCTGACCGTGATGTCCGTGATGCGACCGCATCTATCTTTAATACAGCGGATAATCAGCAATATTTGCAACAAGAACTCCAATCAATTATGAGTTACCCTGTAGTTACTGCTCATCCTCTTGATTTCGTCGAGGAAGTTGCTAGGGTTTTTTACAATGAGGGGTTTGGATGCCTCCCGGTCGTCAGCGGCAACACCTTAATAGGCATCATTACCGAAAAGGAGATGCTGTATACAATGATCCTATTAACCGGTACGAATATCCAAAGCTCTCAGATTGAGGTGAAAGTACCACATAAACCAGGTATCCTGCCTGAAGTGGCAGCCGTTTTCGGTAAACGCAAAACGAACATAACGTCCGTGCTTATGTACCCGTTTAATGATGATCCGAATTACAAAATATTAGTTTTTCGCATCCAAACAATGAACCCAGTACCACTGATCCAAGATTTGCGTGATGCAGCTATGAATTGATGTGGCCAAATAATATAGCGGAGCCAAAATTATGACCTGTAAGTCTACATTTATATATACTGATAAATTCTTAGACTATCATTTTCATTCGGATCATCCTTTTAATCAACAGCGGGTATTATTAACAAAGGAATTATTGGAAGCGGTTAATCTATTGCCGAAACACTTGATTACAGCACCCCGAACGGCTACTGACGAAGAGCTTGCTCTATTTCACGCGCCTGCCTACATTAATGCCGTTAAAAAGGCGGGAACCGGCCATCTTTCAGAAGAAGAGGGGCTGGAGCATGGTCTTGGAACAGAGGATACACCGATGTTTCGTCATATGCACGAGGCTTCAAGTCACCTTGTTGGGGGAACACTCACTGCAGTGGATTCCGTTTTACTGGGGAATACAAATCATGCACTGAATTTGGGAGGTGGTCTTCACCACGGATTCAGCCGGAAAGCAAGTGGCTTCTGCATTTATAATGATGGTGCCATCGCAATTAAGTATATTCGAGAAAAGTATAATCTAAAAGTTCTTTACGTCGATACGGATGCCCATCATGGAGATGGTGTGCAATGGGCCTTTTATGATGATCCGAATGTCTGTACCCTTTCCATTCATGAAACAGGACGCTATTTGTTTCCTGGAACAGGCAATATAAGTGAGCGCGGTATCAAAGAAGGACACGGATATGCCTTTAATGTGCCAATCGATGCTTTTACGGAAGATGAGTCATTTATACAAGTATATGAATCCGTTTTCAGAAAGGTAGCAGCATTTTTTCGCCCCGATGTAATCCTGACACAGAATGGAGCTGATGCACATGTATTTGATCCACTCACACATTTATGTACAACAACAGAGACATTTGAACGCATTCCATTGATAGCTCATGAATTGGCACATCAGTACTGTGACGGGCGCTGGATTGCCCTTGGCGGAGGGGGATATGATATGTGGCGAGTTGTCCCGCGTACCTGGGCACAAATCTGGAGTGTTATGACAACAGGTGAAACACAAAAGGCGGCGCTACCGAAACCATGGCTGTCGAAATGGCAAAAGAAATCACCTGTTGAACTCCCTGACTCATGGAACGATAGCAAGGACATTGTACCCAATATTCCTAGAAAGCCCGAAATAACGGAAAAAAATGAAAGATCTTTATTAAGTGCACTTAAATATACTAAAAACAAATCAGCATATATGTAAAAAAGGCACGTGCCAAAGGCTGACTTTGAGCACGTGCCTACTCTGATCGATCATTGTTTAAAGAAGATATATCAGTTCAACTTGTTTCATTGATGATTTTATCTTGTCTCCTCCATGATTACCATTTCCACCCTCCTATTCTTTCTCCAGTTAGCTTCGGATGTATTCGGAACTACCGGTCTTGTGTCCCCGAAACCCGCCGCTGTAAACCGCTCTGGGACAAAATCATTCCGGGAAATCAGGTAACGAATCACGCTGCTCGCCCTTGCACCGGATAGTTCCCAGTTAGATGGATACCTGTAACTCGATATTGGCCGATTGTCAGTATGCCCTTCTACTCTAACATCATTCGGTATATTCTCGAGGAGGTTCCCTATTTTGTCTAAAAATGGTTTACCGGAATCAAGAACTTCCGCTTCCCCTGTTTCAAACAAAATACTTTCCTGCAGCACAAGAACAACGCCACGATCTGTTCGGTTTGCTGAAATGACATCATTCAGCTTATTGTTTTGTAAGTATTGCTCAACACTTTCTAATAGTTTATCAAGCGAATCCTTTTTTTTCTCTTCCGTATCTTCCTCAGCACGGTCTTTGTTGCCTTTCAGATCCGATGGTGTATCGAATTCATTGGTATTCTTTCCACTTTCCTCGTCACGCGTATGTTCGGTCGGATTTTCCATCGGTACCGGGGACGGATAAAAGTCAAAAATCATCCGATTTCTGAATGACTCTGAAATGGCATCGAATTTAGCAATATCGATTTGTGACATGGAAAAGAGCAAGATGAAAAAAACAAGAATCAGTGTAACCATATCTGAATAAGTAACCATCCACTTTGGCGCGCCTGAATCGTCTCGCTTTTTTATTCGCCTACGCTTCATTAACGTTTTCCCCTGTTAGTACATCGTCTTTATCCTTTTGGTTTTCCTTTTCATTGGATAAGAATGCACGCAGTTTTTCTTCAAGAATCCGAGGGTTTTGGCCGGACTGGACACCAATTACCCCTTCAATGATAATTTGCCTAGTAAACATTTCTTCTTCTGTTTTCTGTTCTAATTTATTTTTCATCGGAATAAAGACGAGGTTAGCCATAATGGTACCATACAATGTCGTCAGAAGCGCAACAGCCATTTTGGGTCCAAGTGTAGCAGGGTCTGACAAGCTGTTAAGCATTAGGACAAGGCCAACCAGCGTTCCAATCATTCCCCATGCAGGTGCATATTCTCCCGCTTTTTCAAGAATTGCTCGTCCACGATAATGCCGCTCTTCCATGGCTGTAATCTCAGCATTCATAATATCTTGGATAACCTCAGGCTCAATCCCGTCAACCGCCAGTAAAATGCCCTTTTTTAAAAATTCATCATCCACTTCGTCCATTTCATTTTCCAACGCCAAGATGCCCTCCCGGCGAGCACGCTCAGCAAGAAGAATAAACTTATCGACTAATTCCGGCATCCGCTGGTTATTTTTATGAAATGTTTCATTGATGACTTTTCCGGTCAATTTTATTTGCTCCATTTTGAAATTTATCAGGAGTGATGCCATCAATCCGCCAATGACAACAAAAATGGAGGAAATGTCCAGAAAGGAAGTGACCCCTTCTGTCCCCCCTTTTGCAAGAATTGCGAGCATAATCATGATGAATCCAAGTGTAATGCCGATTGGTGTTAGTATATCTTTTTTTCTCATAATCCTGCTCCCCTAAAACTTTCAATTACCTGAAACAGGTTACTTCTTATATCGGCATATTTATTAATTTGTTGAGTTTCTTTCGACAATCCGGTGCGGCAAAATAACTTTTTTCTCCCCTACTTCTTCTTTGTTCATATATTTTGTCAATAGACGCATGGCTACAGCACCGATATCATACATTGGCTGCACTATTGTGGAAAGTGTCGGGCGTACCATGGTTGCCAGTCTTGTATTGTCAAACCCAAAGACCTCAAGATCATCAGGAACCTGAAAACCTTTATCCTGAGCACCATGGATGACCCCTAATGCCATTTCATCCGAGGCTACAAAAACAGCAGTAGGCCTTTCATCCATTGTTAAAAGCTGCTCGGAAGCCTCCAAACCGGAATCATAAGAATAATCACCTTTAAGGATGTAGTCGTCATTCCAAGCGATGGATTTTTCTTCGAGTGCGCGCACATACCCATTATATTTCTGCTTATTAATTAACGTATCATCGACACCGGAAATGAATGCGACATTGTCATTCCCCTTATCAATTAAATAGGAAGTTGCCTCAAACGCTGCAGCTTCATAGTCAATATTCACCGATGGAATCTTATTCGTTTCATCATACGTCGCTGCCAAAACAACAGGCACGGAAGAGGTTTGGAACTGATCAACATGTTCTTCGGAGACGTCACCGCCCATAAATAAAATTCCATCGACCTGTTTCTCCAGCATGGCATTAATCAGATGTAATTCTTTGTCTTTGTTCTGATCGGAATTACTCAAAATGATATTATACTTGTACATAGTAGCAATATCTTCAATTCCCCGTGCTAATTCCGCAAAAAAGATGCTTGAAATATCCGGAATAATAGCTCCGACCGTCGTTGTCTTCTTACTAGCCAGTCCACGGGCAACCGCATTCGGACGATATCCCAGCTGCTGAATGGTTGCCAGAACCTTTTTGCGTGTTACTGGTTTTACATTCGGATTTCCGTTGACAACCCTTGAAACCGTCGCCATGGAAACGTTCGCTTCTCTTGCTACATCGTATATTGTTACATTCATAACTTTACCTCCTAGTCTGTTTACTAAAACGATTCCCTTTTTCATTATGATACTCTACAATGCCATAAAACACAAAAAATTGAAAGGGTGAATTCCTTTTGAAAGCCGCATGCTGTTTAGTTTTAAAGACGAAGCTACAGTAAAATTAATCATAAACAAAAACAGTATTATTTCATTACTATCTATCATCCAGAAGCAATTAAAATGGCACCCGTCTCGTATCCCAAGACCGGGTGCCATCTGAATTATATTAGCCACTTAAAGCGTCATTTCGCCGCCTGTTACAATACAGGTTCACCGTGTGTGCGTGCGGAGAATGATTTAAGTTCATCCATAAATTGCTCAAATGTAGGGATATCCATTTGTTGAGCAGAATCTGATAAGGCAACTGCCGGATCTGGGTGAACCTCGGCCATAACCCCATCAGCACCGATTGCTAGAGCCGCTCTTGCTGCCGGTAGTAACAGATCCCTTCGTCCAGTAGAATGAGTAACATCCACCATTACAGGCAAGTGTGTTTCTTGTTTAAGAATCGGAACTGCTGAAATATCAAGTGTATTTCTAGTAGCTTTCTCATACGTGCGGATTCCGCGTTCACATAAGATAATATTTCCGTTACCTTTTGAAATAATATATTCAGCGGCATTTAAAAATTCTGAAATAGTTGCCGACATACCACGTTTCAAAAGAACAGGCTTCGTTCCTTCTCCAGCTGCTTTAAGCAATTCGAAATTTTGCATGTTCCGTGCACCTATCTGAATCACATCAAGGTAGTCTGCTGCTTTTTCAATATCTGCCGGATTGACAATTTCACTAACCACCGCCATATCTAATTCATCGGCAACCTTTTTGAGTATCTGCAATCCTTCAAGACCAAGCCCTTGGAAATCATACGGTGATGTCCTTGGTTTGAAAGCTCCTCCACGCAGCAGCTTACCTCCTTTATTTTTTACCGCTTGGGCTACCTCTTTGACCTGTTCATAGCTTTCAACTGCACAAGGTCCCATTACATGGTGCACATTTCCGTCACCGACTTTTTCCCCTTTAATATCAATAACCGTATTGTCCGGCTTCTTCTTTCTGGAAACAAGCAATGCTTTCCGGTGGTCATCTTCCTGCAATTCAAGACTGGCTTTAAAAATTTCTTTAAAAATATGCTCAATTGTCGAATTTTCAAACGGACCTTCGTTTTTCCCAGTCAATTCATCCAGCATCTTTCGTTCCCTGACTGGGTCAAAGCGATTAATACTCTGTTTATTTTTTACCTTTCCGATTTCTTGGGCAATTTCAGCACGCTGATTGATTAAATCAAGCAGCTGTTCGTTGATGCCATCCAATTGTTGCCTCAGCTGTTCTAATTCGTTAGTCATTCAAACCCCTCCTGCTACGTTTTTATTCTGAAAATAAACCACATTTGTATAATTAGACACCATTATATCGGAAAGTCTTTTCTTTGTCACCCCTATATCCGGCAATTTTTTTACAAAAATAAAAACACTACTAACATCGATTCATTCTTCAATCACGACTCATGACTGCCAGCAAACCCCTGAGGCAACGTCCTTGGAACAGTACACGACACAGAAACTGGGACAAAAGTATGGAATCAAAAAAACCGAACGATTCAAAATGCTTCATTAGATTTCGAATCAGTTCGGATTTTTTATCGTACAATGGGCTTTTGCCTAAACCAGCTGAGGAAAGATGCTAAATTTGTCCAACCTTTCGTCTTTAGTGCTGAACGTTTTAGTTATGTCCCAACTCCTATTGCTGTATGTGTCATGTTGCCATTGTGGTTATTCTTTGTGCCCTTATCCCGCATTGATGCGAGTTAGCTCCTGTGCCTTTTGTGTAAATCTTGATGTTGTTTCCGCTGCTTTATTCTTCCATTCGGAGCCTTTGTCATAGGCGGTATTTTTCCATTCCCCGGCACGACTTTTTAATTCGGCTGCTCCTGTGTTAAGGTCTCCGCGTAACTCATTTCCTGATTTCGGAGCCAGGAGTAGCGCTGTTAAAGCGCCACCAGTCGCGCCAATAACTGAACCAATAACAAATTCTTTTCCATTAAATTTTTGATTTTCACAGTTTTCCATCCGAATTCCTCCCCTTAGTCACTTGTTCTTTTTCCGTTTCCAAAATTCAACAATCGCATTGCCCCATTTCAAAACTTCAGAGGCCTTTTCTTGATCGTATGCGGCAGTTTTTGATATATTGTCCGACAACTCCCGCAATGATCCATTAAGATCGTTTGCCGTCTTTCCAATTCCTTCTGCCCCATCAAATAAACCATTTAATTTTTCCGATTTTCGATTAACATCGTCTGCTAGTTTATTTGTTTTGTTCAACAATTCTGCTGTTTCCGTAGTTACCCCCTGTAGTTGCACTTCCAGGTTCTTCAACGTACCCTGGGCATTATTTAGTGTACGCTGCAAAGCTTTCAACGTGACTACCGTATAAATGACAAGCACTACAACGGCAGCTGCTACGATTAGTGCAGAAATGTACAGCATGAGTTCCATTAGCTAATCAGCTCCTTCAAATTTAAACAGTCAATACACAGATTAGTGGATGCTGGATAAACAAGCCGATAATGGTATAACGAACAAGAACTAGTAGTGTCCACAGATTTACATCGCTAATGATTGTCCCAATTCGGACGATTGCGCGCACACTCTATTTATCACAAATTCCCTGTTCCTAATTTTTTAAACCCATCCATAAAAATCCGTTTACGCACATCCACTTATTCTTACTATAACGAATTATTTCTTTCATTTCGACAAATATGCCGGAAATTCCTTTCAAAACACAAAAACAAGAGAACAAAGGCGCAAGCGCCCTTGCAGGCTAGGAACGCGACGTCCTGTCCGGGCGCCTGCACTAGCACGTCCTGTGCGTCGAAGCCGGACGTAGCTTAGCCTTGTAAGTAAAAGTCATATCGCTAAATTTTCTAGTTTCTAATCTTTTAAAAAAGCCTGCAGTACAGGCTTTTTTAAATCATGCATTCATTTTATCGTTTCCCACGGATATCAACTGTTTTTCATAAGCTTCTTGAAACTTCTGGATGTCCCCGGCACCCATGAAAAGCAGCACACTGGCTGTAGTATCCAGTAGCACCTCCGTATTAGACAAATCAAGGATAGAACTTCCGTCAATAAGTTCCTGTAGATCTTGAATGGTTAATTTTCCACTTTCTTCTCTTGCTGACCCGAAAATATCACACAAGTAAACCACATCAGCAAGATTTAGACTATCGGCGAATTCCTGAAGAAAGGTTTTTGTACGGGTAAATGTATGTGGCTGAAAGATAGCAGCAATTTGTTTATCCGGATACTTCTTCCGGGCAGCATCAATTGTCGCTGTAATTTCTTTAGGGTGATGTGCATAATCATCAATTAAAATCTGTTTGCCAATTCGCTTTTCCGTAAATCGCCGTTTAACACCTGTAAAACTGCTTAATTCTTTTATCGTATCTGTTTTCATATCTTCATAGTGACAAATGGCAATAACTGATAAGGCATTCAGAACATTATGATCCCCGTACATCGGGATTGCGAATGTATCATAATACGTGTTACGTACAAATACATCAAATTCGGTACCGTGCATTGTTTCCTTTACATTTTGTGCCTGGAAATCATTGGTACTGGCAAACCCGTAGTATACTACCGGAACCTTTGTCTGTATTCGCTGCAGTTGTTCATCATCACCACAAGCAATAATACCTTTTTTAACTTGATCCGCCATCATCTGAAAAGCGTAAAAAACATCATCAATACTTGTAAAATAGTCCGGATGGTCAAAGTCTATATTCGTCATGATTGCATAATCCGGTTTGTAGCTAAGGAAGTGACGTCGGTATTCACACGCCTCAAACACGAAATACTTACTGTCCACATGACCTTTCCCGGTACCATCACCAATCAAATACGAAATCGGGAACGATGAATCAAGTACATGTGCCAGCAAACCAGTTGTCGACGTTTTTCCGTGCGCACCGGTAACTGCAATACTTGTATACTGCTTCAACCATTCCCCTAAAAATTCATGATAGCGGTAGAAAGTCAATCCCTTTCTTCGTGCTTCTTTAATTTCCGGATGATTATCTGAAAAAGCATTACCTGCGATAACCGTATAACCTTCCTTAATGTTCGTTTCTGAAAAAGGGAAGATTGGAATGTTTTTTTCCTCTAATGCTTTTTGTGTAAAAAATCGTTTCTCAACGTCAGCCCCCTGCACGCTTTCCCCAGAATCATGAAGAATGTGAGCAAGTGCACTCATTCCGGTTCCCTTGATACCAATAAAATGGTAAGTTGTCATAAAAAAGAACCTCCAAAATTATGTCTGAAACAATTTCGCGTATAGCCCGAGGCTCACAGCTATTTAGCTATTATAGCAAAGAACCGTGAAGAATAAAATAGCTAAATCCCTGTCATACCGGTCGACGGTTTACTCATCATCATCCTGCGGGCAATATTCAACCTTTTCCATTCGCTGATTTGGCCGGTAGCGCCGTCCTTCTTTGGCTTCCGGAACACCGTTAAACAAAACATTATCTCCGGTAAAGCCGATCTTGATTTTCAGCAAGCTCCCCCCGACACCATACATATCAACAGGTACACCGTTTTCTTCAAAATAACTGATTCGTTCCTCCGTAAATCCGCCGCTGACCATGATATTTACATGGGAAAATCCCTCATCGTCAAGTGCTTTTCTTAAAGCAAAGACAAGTTCCGGATTCGTTCCCCTTGGATCAAAGGTGCCCATCAAGTGATGATTACGTAAAAAATATTTGTCGACAAGCGTTCTGGACGTATCGATACGAACTGCTTTTAGTTCCTCTCCGAATGCGTGGGCCACTTTTAATGAATCTGTAATCACATCATTATTGTAGTCCACCAGAGCAACGAGGTCGTCTTCGGGGTAAATTTCATGATAGGCTTTTGACGCCGCAACGACATCACCACGAAACAACTGGATCATTGCATGCGGCATCGTGCCCATCCCTTCTTTACCCCACCATTCATTCATTGCATGTGTCGCCTGGGCGGTTGATCCGCCGATAAAAGCGGCATAGCCGTCACCAGCCTGTTGCGTATAATGATCATCACGATCGCCCATGAAAATAACCGGTTTTTGTTTTCCGGATAAACTGGCAGCTTTCACGACATTATATACATTCGTAGCCACTGATGTTCTTCTTCCCAGGATGCCGTCAATAATCCCCTCCAAAAAACCGAATTGCTGATATGCACCGGAGATCGTCAGTACAGTTTCATACGGACCAATTTTGTCTCCATCTTTCAGCGAGTGGATTTCCAATTCCTCTGGTTTATCAGCAAATGTATGAACCAGCGCTATCGCTTCATCCGTACCACATAGCACGGCTTCATTATTTTTTTGAAAAAATTGCATTGTTACATGATTATTAGGCTGCATTTTTTCGGCAATTTCCTTCGTCTTTAGGAAATATACAGCAGAAAACCATCCATCTTTAATCCGTTCATCAAACTTGAACGTTTTATTCGTCAAACGTTTAATGTCGCCATTTAATTTTTTAGTAATTTCCTTCATACCGCTTCTCCTCGTAAACATAAAAGATTTTGTGACATTCATTCCCTCTTATCATATAAGAATAACTGAAACGAGACAAGCAGACTACCCTTTCCTAACTTGTGCAGCGCTCACCAACACTTCACGAGGTTTGCTCCCATTTTGTTGTGCTATAATTCCCTCGTTTTCCATGGCATCCATCAACCTGGCAGCACGGTTATAGCCAATTTTAAATTGCCTTTGTAATAAGGACGTACTTGCACGATTATGCTGCACAACGAAATCAATCGCTTCATCAAGTAACTCATCTGTCTCGTCATCCTTCGTAACTTGGGCAAGCAGTTGCTCCTGTTCAAACTGGTACTCAGGCTCAGCAATGGAACGGGCATAATCTGCGACACGATCAATTTCATCGTCAGAAACGAACGCTCCCTGAATCCGCACACTTTTACCTGATCCATTTTCTGTAAACAGCATATCTCCGTAGCCAAGCAATTTCTCAGCGCCACTCACATCGAGAATAGTTCTGGAGTCAACTTGTGACGATACACTGAAGGCAATCCGGGTTGGGATGTTTGCTTTAATCAACCCTGTAATAACATCGACGGATGGCCGCTGGGTGGCAAGCAGCAGATGAATACCACATGCTCGAGCTTTCTGAGCAATCCGGCTGATGGCATCCTCTACGTCTTGTGGTGCGGCCATCATCAAGTCAGCAAGCTCATCTATCACGATAACAATAAACGGCATTTTATCTTTGTGACGATATTCCCGTTCCATCTTTTTGTTAAATCGCTTAATGTCTCGAACACCTTCCCGCACAAACGCGTCATAGCGTTCTTCCATTTCACTAACCGCCCATTTCAAAGCAGCAGTTGCCGCTTTAACGTCCGTTATCACCGGTGATAGGAGGTGTGGAATGCCATTAAAGGGGGCCAATTCAACCATCTTTGGATCAATCATCAAAAATTTGACATCCTCATGGTTCGCTTTATATAAAAGGCTGATTAAAATGGCGTTGATACAAACACTTTTACCTGATCCGGTTGCGCCGGCGATTAGCCCATGCGGCATTTTTTGGATATCCGTTATTTGTGGTTCGCCCTCAATGTTTAATCCCAATCCAACCGTCAAAGGAGAAGTACTTGATTGAAAACGCTCCGAACTGAAAATTTCCTGCAATCCTACTTTTTGTGCATGCTGATTAGGAATTTCGATCCCAATCGTACTTTTCCCGGGAATGGGCGCTTCCATCCGAATGTCTTTAGCCGCCATATTCAATTTCAAATCGTCACTCAGGTTTTTAATTTTGCTTACTTTCACCCCGGGCTCCGGTTGTACTTCAAATCTTGTCACCGATGGACCTTGGGTTGTGCGAACGACTTTAGCCCGTACATGGAAATGTTCAAGCGTTTTTTCAAGCAGTTCTTTTTCACTGTTCATCCATAATGCATCCTGCGTGCTTTTGGGCTCAGGGTCATCCAATAAATAGTATGGTATCGTATTTGTTTCGACTGATTTATGTTTCATTGTCGAACTAACGGGCTCGGGTTTTCTAGTTTTGACAGTCTGCTTTTGTTTTAATTTGTCATTTGCTGACATCATCACATTGAATGGCAAAGGTTTACCGCTGTTCGATCCATTTTGTTGGACCTGACGTTTTCGCGGATATTGATTTTTCTCTTCCCGACGTTCATTCCTAGGTTCTTCGGCCGCATCCGCTTTCGTGTGTTCCTCCACAATCGCATCCGGTTGACTGTTTCCTTCAGGGTCATCTGTACTTTCATTCTCATTGGCTGTCAGAGTGGTATATAATACTGGTTCCGTTGACTGTTCCTGTTCTCTCACCGGTTCCGACTGTTCTTCCTGTTTTCGTTGAAATGCCGGTATTTCGGTACGTCGCTCTTCCCTTTTTTCCCGATGTTGAAAACCATAAATCGGTGACGGGACATCACTGGGGGTAAACGGCTTATCAGGATCCGGCCTATAAATCTGCCTGTCTTTCAAGTCTACCTCTTCCGGCTGTTCCTCATCCGTTTTCGCTTGATTTTCCGTTTGTTTTCTTGCAAAAGCCGGCTTATCAGAATCATCTGGTTCCTGAGAGGGGGTATCAGGGATGACAGGAAAGCGAAATGGTTTTCGTGCCGGATATTGATAGGTCATTCTCGTGCGTAATTCCCGTTTACCGTAATCCCATTCCACAGGTGCTGATTCATCATCGTTTTCTTCCGTTTTCTCAAAAAAAAGGTTGCTGAGTTTCTTCTTCCATCTATCCCACATATGTATCCACTCATTTCTATCAAATTAGCACTAGTTCCAGTTTACCAATTATTTGCTTCAAATGGGAGTATAAAAAACAACCTTTGTCAAAAAGACGCAGGTTGTTTTTTGAAAGATAAGAAACTATAAAATTTAGCGATATAACTTTTACTTGCTAGGTTAATCCACGTCCGGCTCCAGCGCCTTTGTTATATCATCTATCGGTGATTTACAATAAAAAACTTCAGCATTTTCTACAAGATGAAGTGATGCCAAGTTTTTAATAAGACAGCATAGTTAAGTTTAGGTTTATTAAAACTCAAATGGCTGACCTGTTTCGTAGGATTCATCAAGAACATAAATACCTTTCTCTTCAGGAGCGTCAGGCAGTCCGAGTTCTTTTTGCGAGCAAATCATCCCATTAGAAGGTACCCCACGTAGCTCGGTTGCTTTTATTTTCATACCACTGGGCATGACCGCACCGACTTTTGCCACAACCACTTTCTGTCCTGCTTCCACATTGGGTGCCCCACAGACAATCTGCAGCTGTTCATCACCTGTTTCAACCTGACAAACACTTAGTTTATCGGCATTTTCATGCTGTTCTTTTGTTTTAACATAGCCAACGACAAACGAGGGGCTCAAGTCAAAATCAAGTGAATCTTGCAAGTTATTTTTGGCGAAGGCTTTCTTTAGCTGGTCAAGCAGTGTTTCCGTCATCGTTATTTTTCCCTTGCCATCCAAACTAACATAGGAAGACGCGTTAAATAGATTATAGCCTAACAAATCACCTTTTTCATCCGTTATTTTCGTTACATCTCCATAATTTTCATGCATCTTATCATAACGGTTTCCTTCTTTGATTGGAATAATAAGTACATCTCCGGCAGCCTTGGGGTTGTAAAAAACATCCATTTGCTTCAGTCCTTTCTAGTGATTTATTTCTTTTCCGGTCTATTTTTAGCAAGTATGAAAACAGGTTCCAATGTCTTATCTTCATAGATAAATGGCAGGGACGTAATCGGTATACGACCTTCCGCGAAAAATTTCATCGTCATTTGCGCCAGTATATCGTAACCGGCTTTATTCTGGATATCCGCAAAAATCAGCACATCCTGATGAGGGACGGCTACAGCCAATTCCCCTTTCGCATTCGCCAGCATTTCTTCGAGGAACGCTTCGTTTAAGATTCTGCTAGCATCATAGCCATCTTGTTTGGCCACAAAGTAAAAATCATTTTCCGCCACTGTATCCTTTTTATAGTCATTCGCCAGTGACCGAACATTGAAGGATGCGATTTCATCAATCCAGCCATATGACCAGCCTTCCTGTTCAAGCATTGGTTCATCAATAAGGCGATAGGACTTGCCAAGATCCAACGCATAAAA
This sequence comes from Lentibacillus cibarius, assembly GCF_005887555.1. NCBI lineage: Bacteria > Bacillati > Bacillota > Bacilli > Caryophanales > Bacillaceae > Lentibacillus > Lentibacillus cibarius. Next base: position 602,820 of record NZ_VCIA01000001.1, read on the forward strand.
AACACGCGTCTCTGCCGTATGTTCCTTATAGACAAGTTTCGTTCCAGCATTGGTTTCTGTCGGGAATGATGTAGCGCGGATGACTGGATAAATTTGCTTTTCCATGCCTGATAATTCATGCGTTTCATGCATAATCCTTAGCGCTTCCAGTACATGTTCCTCAAGATCGTCAACAGCAGCCTCTCCGCGTTCATTGTATTTAGCGATAACATTGGGAAGGGTGATGGTCATGCCCTGCCCAGTATCTTGCCACTCGATGCGAAACGTGTCTTTATCACGGTTGTACGATGTTCTGAATTCAGGCCTGGCAATCCGATCTTCAATCATTTTTTTCATTTTGATGCTTGTCATTTTCGACATCCTTTAACCTCCCTTAACCGTCCGCTTTTTCCATAAATGCCAGAATTTCATCTTTTGTTTTTCGATCTTTGCTGACGAACCGGTCAACTTCTTTCCCATTTTTGAATGCGATAAAGCTTGGAATACCGAACACATCGTATTCCTGACAAATATCGATAAACTGATCACGGTCAACTAAAATAAACGTGAAATTCGGATAGGCTTCTTCAATTTCCGGTAACACCGGTTCAATGACGCGACAATCCGGGCACCAGTCAGCAGAAAATACTAGAACTACATTTTTACTATTGATATGATCATTTAACTGTTCAACTGATTCAAGTGATTTCATATACATCTACCTCCATTGTAATCACTATCATATCTTTGATTGCGACTCGATTCAATTAACTTGATGTGTGAGGTAGGTCAAATTTTTAAGCAGGGCTCCGACGTATAAAACAAAGAAAGTCGCAACACATCACACAAAAAGCTAAAAGCTGCCTTTCTTTTCCAAGGGCGCCTGCACTAGCACGTCCTGTGCGTCGTAGCGACGTAACTTATCTTCTCAGAAAAAACCGGCCAAAATGAACATGCATTTCCGCCGGCAGTATCGTGTAACTATTTTTGGGTTGTTTCACTATTTTCGAGTGCTATCGACCGTGCCATTTTCATCATTGCATCTGCATCACTATCCAGTTTTCTTTTCGGTGTGTTGGTAGTAATTTTGACCCCGCCGACACCTATTTGCAATTCATACCTGTCACTCTCATTAGGAGGCATAATCCGGATATAGCCGAATTTATTTTTATCCTTAAAGGCCTTAAGAAGCAATGCCTCGTCTTTTTTTGCTGCTGCTGTATGATAGCTTAATTTGCTCTTTGGCCCCTCTAGCTCATTATAGAACACAATATAAGTTTGGTTGCCATCTTTCAAAATGACGTTACTTTCCTCTTCCTTGCTAACGTCCAATCCACGTGGCACATATATAGCAAAAGTGTCCAGCTCATGGTTGGTGTCCATTGTGTGATCTTCTTGAAAAAGCTCTTTAGCAGTATCACCAGCGTTTTGAACAGCCTCTTTCTCCGACTGCCCGATACCACAACCGGTCAAAATAACCATACTGCATAAAACGGTTATAGCATATAGTAATCTTCGCAATGTCTTCCCCACCTCTAGTACGTTTTCCCCACTATATCTTACTACGAATTTAAAATTTGACAAGGGAACCAATTTTATTAGTACCGACCTTTGTAATCAAACGAACCTTTTTGAATGCTATGTATTTAATCGTTTGTTTTTCAGTGACATAGTTGTCCGTAATGAAAGGTGATTCTCTTGCGGGAAGAAAAAGGCAGACTAAGTTCGCTTCTTTCAGGAAGTTCAAGCAATTTTTTTATTTCGAACATATTTGGTTGGCGTTAGCCGAAAAAAAAAGATAAGATAGAATTAAATTGTGTATAAATGGAGGGGTTTTTATGAAGTTAACAGTTTATTTGGCTGGTCAAATCCATGATGATTGGCGAGAACAATTAAAGGCTAAAGCCAGTGAAAAAGAACTCCCACTGACATTTGTGTCACCGCAGACAAATCATGACCGCTCAGACGACATTGGCGAAGCTGTACTAGGCGAACAGCCGGGGAAAATTTACAGAGACGATGCAGCATCTGCTATCAATAACTTCCGTACAGAAGTACTTATGCAGAAGTCAGATGTTGTTATTGCACTGTTCGGGGAAAAATATAAACAGTGGAACACAGCAATGGATGCAAGTGCTGCCATCACGATGAACAAACCGACAATCATTGTACGACCGAAGTCCCTGATTCACCCGTTGAAAGAGCTTTCCAATAAGGCAAATGTAACCGTAGAAACAATTGATCAGGCATTGGATGTATAAAGCTATATTTATGAATGATTGTAAAAGCAGCGGTTAACACAACCGCTGCTTCATTCTATCTATACGCCTGCATACTCCCACTGACCATACAGTAGCTTAACGACATGGACAAACATCTCTTTTCGTGATATACGTTCATTGGTAAAAATGCCAATAGCACCTTCTTTTTTCCGAACATCCTGACGTTTAGCATACGCATCCATTACGTCTCCAAGTTCAACTCCTTCATTCAATTCGTTCTCAATTTCAGAAGGTAGTAATATTCTAGCACCGCTCGCCGTGAAAACGTTGTTATTCTTCGTCACAAGTGCACCCCAGTTACATAAGTATAACCCGTTATCGACGTACATGACACCTCCCTCAAGTCCTACACCGATATCCCCTGACGCCTCTTGAAGGCAGTACGTAGCTCGATTGATCGCTCCTAGTCTAGTTTCAGCATCAGAAAACGGCTGTGCACTAACCTGTGATGGTGCTTGTATTCCAGTAATTTTATCCTGGGAAAAAATGTCCGTTACGGCTGCGATTTTAGCAGGGTTGTTAGAACCAACAATAATATTCATGGTCATCAATACCTTTACTTCGACTTAATTGTTTCAACTGTATTCTTATCTGTAGATTTAACAAGCTTTACTAATAGTTCTTTCGCTGCCTGATAATCGTCTACATGGATAATTGATGACGATGTATGGATGTAGCGGGAACATATCCCGATAACCGCCGATGGGACGCCTTCATTGGAAACATGTACACTTCCTGCATCCGTGCCGCCTTGTGATATAAAATATTGATACGGAATATCATTGGATTCAGCTGTATCTAGAATAAATTCTCGCATTCCACGATGCGTGATCATTGTTCGGTCAAAAATACGCAATAAAGCGCCTTGGCCCAACTGGCCGAATTCTTTTTCAGCACCTGACATGTCATTGGCAGGAGATGCATCAAGCGCATAGAAAATATCAGGTTGAATCATATTAGCAGCAACTTTGGCCCCGCGCAATCCTACTTCTTCCTGAACGGTTGCACCGGAATACAGTTGGTTTGGAAGGGTTTCTCCCTGTAGTTCCTTCAAGAGCTCAACCGACAATCCACAGCCATACCTATTATCCCATGCTTTAGCTAGAATCTTTTTCTCATTAGCCATCGGTGTGAATGGGCAAATGGGTACAATGGCCTGTCCGGGCCTAATGCCAATTTTTTCAGCATCCTCCTTGTCGTCAGCACCAATATCAATCAGCATGTCTTTGGTGTCCATCGGTTTTTTTCGCTGTTCGGGTGTTAAATTATGTGGTGGTGTCGAACCAATAACACCGATGACAGGACCGTCATCAGTCATCACTTGTACACGTTGAGCCAATAAGACCTGGCTCCACCAGCCGCCAAGTGTCTGGAAGCGAATCATGCCATTTTTTGTAATTTGGGTAACCATAAATCCTACCTCATCCATGTGGCCGGCAACCATAACACGAGGCCCATCCCCGTCTTTAACACCAAAAACACCACCGAGATTATCCTGAATCACTTTATCAGCGTATGTTTCCAGTTTGTCCCGCATAAACCTTCTTACAGGATGTTCATTTCCTGGAGCACCCTGCAACTCTGTCAAATTTTTAAACAAATCCATTGTTTCCCTGTTCATTCATATTCCCTCCCAATTATGTAATACGTTTAGTATAGCGGAAAATTGCTTTGTTTTTCCACCATTCCACCGTTTATTGTTTTTATTATGGATTTCAATCCGTTATAATGGTTAGTAGATAAGTAAGCATATAAATTCATTTCCAGAGGTGACTAAATGATGAAAGCCAGAAATGCAGTTATCGTAGCCGGTGCAGGTATTGCCGCAGGGTTTTTAGTAAAGCAGCAGCTAGATCGGTACCAGAAGATTACACCTGAAAAAGCACTAAAAAAGGCAAAAGAAGCCTTTAATAAGCAAGGACCGATTAGTGGTTCATGGATTTATATGAAACCTGAGGAATATGAAAAAAACGGACTGCTGTATAACGCCTACCGTGGTGGTATCACCCGCAATATTGACGGTGAAAACAAACAGTACGAATTTTTCATTGACGTTGACACCGGGGCTGTAATCGAATCCGCAGAAACAGCATAACTTACGAGGTTCATCGCGAAACCGGATGACATTTAGCATTTCAAATGATTAAAAGCATTAGAAATTGCAGTACAGACGCTATTTCCCAAAGAGAATAGCGTCTGTATTTTTATGTAGAGAGGTACAAATTCATTCTTCCAAGTTTTATGTGTTCATCGAAAGTTGAATAATCTGCAAAAAAGGCTTAAAGGGATATCCCAAGTAAGCCTTTTTGAAAGCACGCTTAATTATAGTCATATCGCTCCCGCTCAACTTGATCAATTCGGCTTCCTGATTCATCAAACTGAATCGCACGGTAATACGCGTCATGATAAAATGTATACCACGCTTTCTTCTTATACCCGTAATCCATCCATTTTTCTTTTTGGTGTACAGACGTTACCGGATAATCGTCATAAGCCAAAGCCCACAATTTATTTTGGTGTGCATGAGTCGGCATAATATCGGCCATATGAATCCAGGTATGATCATCATCTTCAAATAAAAGAATCGAATGCCCATCACTATGACCACCGGTATGAACCATTTTTAGCCCATTGGTAATAGTGATTTCTTGTTCAAACGGCTGAACTTGCTGCTGAATTGGCTTCCAGTTCATTTCCCAATATGTATTCACAGAACGGATGTTGGGGTTCCGCATTTCATCCCATTCAACTTGGGAAACATGTATGACAGCATTTTTAAAAACGGATTCATAACCGTTATCAGTGGGTTTCGTCAGTCCGCATGCATGGTCAAAATGCAAGTGTGTCATCAGTAAAGCATCAATATCATCAGTAGAAAGTCCTAACTCACCAAGTGACTGATCAATGGACGATTCTTCAAGGACACCGAAATTGCGAATCTGTTTGTCCGTTAACTTCCCATTACCCATACCAGAATCGATCATATAATTTTTGCCGTCAAGTTGCAGCAAAATTGGATCTGTCCGCAACTCAATTTGATTTTTGTCATTATACGGATACTTCTTTCCCCAAAGTGCTTTCGGAACAACACCAAACATAGCCCCGCCATCAAGGAAGTTTACACCTCCGTTAAGCCATGTCAGTTTAGCCCGTCCAATCTGCATCGTATCCATTGTTTCATCCTCCTTTGCCTTTACTTTTAGTGTAGCGAATCGATGCTAAAATGTAAACGATTGCAAAACTCATTTAAAAAAGAACCCGTGAGATGGGTTCTAAGCAAATTGAGCCCGACAGCGATAAATCGGCTGCCCTTTTGCCGCAAACTTTTCTTCGTATTCGGTCATGACATTTTGTTGGTCTCCCTCGCTATGCAAGTCCAAATTCACTTCTTTTAATGTTAGTCCGAATTCGGAAAAGCTGACAAGTGAATACTCGAACAGTCCTTTGTTATCCGTCTTTAACGTGACCTCCCCTTCAGGCTGTAAAATGTGCTTATATTGTTCTAAAAATGTATGGAAGGTCAACCGTCTTTTGGCGTGACGCTTTTTGGGCCACGGATCGGAAAAGTTTAAATAAATAGACGAAATCTCATTTTCATCGAAGAGTTCCTTCAAGTTAGCTGCATCCACATGTATAAGCAGCGCATTTTTCATTCCGGAGTTCTTGAGTTTCGTCCCTGCCATTACAATAATACTTTTAGCCAATTCGATTCCAATGAAATTGACTTCCGGGTTCTTTTCGGCCATCCCGGTTATAAACTGTCCTTTACCGGTTCCTATTTCCAAGTGGATTGGTCGGTCGTTTCCGAATATTTCCTGCCATCTACCTTTCTTTTCCTTTGGGTCTGCAATCACGAGATGAGGGTTATCCCGTAAGAAGTCGTCCGCCCACGGTCTATGACGTTGTCGCATCCTTTATGCACCTCCCTTTTCCTAAGCATAGATATCAAATATTTGTCCAAACTATGTGCTGAGGTGAGTACAATGACATTAACTGTACACAATCAATTACAGCTTTTACATGATATTCTGACAGAACAAACAGAAGATTGCTGTGGTGCCGCTTCTGAATATCAGCAAATCAAACGGCTCGTACAATCTTTTATGGCAGAAAATAGTATTTCGGATGAACAATTGCTGCAATTATTACCGGAAATTTACAATTATGGTCGGCAAGGAGAATTTGCCCAAAACGATGAAGAACACGTCCGTGCCAATCAAATGAACATTGAGTCGTGGGTGAATGCCATTAACGGGAATAGCCAAAAATAGCTATACCTACATGTTCATTCAAATTTCGTAGATCGGACAGGCGTTCATGGGCTTTCGCCAGTTCATTCCGTTCATAATGCCAATTCAAATAGAAAAGTGCATCCAAAATTAGGTACCAATGGATTCGCTCAATCAATTGATTATCCTTGGCTGTTCCATAACGGCGCAGCCACTCATTCCAGTCTTCTTGCGGTATATACCATTTTAAAACAAGCCCGAAATCCATGGCCGGGTCTGCAATCATTGCATTATCCCAATCCACAAGATAGAGCTGTCCTTTATCAGTTAATATAACGTTATGATGATTTAAATCACAATGGCAAACAACTTTTTGCTGATTGCGTGTGACAGGAAGCAGACGCGCTAAATAATCAATCGCTTCTCGTATCTCTTCATAAAGTTCCATTAGCCCATTCGTTTTTAATCGGGCAACTATTTCATTGAAACGCTCATCTGCTGTCACCGGTTTTTTACCCAGTCGCATGAGCATATGCAACAATTCTGATGACTGGTGGATTTTGGCTAGCAGCGCGGCCACTCGGTAATGCTGCATCTCCACCGGCTTCAGTTCCCTGCCCTCAAGCCATTCCTGGGCGGTGATGACATCACCATTTTCCATACGCTTCGTCCATACAAGCTTCGGGACAATCCCTACAGCTGATAGAACGGCCAAAAAAGGAGATGAATTCCGTTTAAGGAAAAGACGCTGATTATCCTTTTCTGCAATATAAGCATCACCTGTCAATCCACCGGCCGGAGTAATATTCCATTCTTTTCCTACTGCTTGTTGAAGCCAATTCACCATACTATACCTCAAATCATTCAAATTTTCCATCCAAAAAACAGACATGAAATTAGGTTATCGGAAATCTGTTTCATTTTCAAGCGAAAATTATCGTTCAGTTGACTTAACCGGTTTTTGCACAGAACTTACCTCTAAAGGTTAGTTATCCTCGTTTTCCCCCATTGAAAAAGAGTGGTTATCCTCTTCCCATTCCGGACGTTTCACCGAAGTCGTCTGACAGTGTTTCAGTAACAACGCTGCTGCCTTTAACTGCCTATTTTTCAAAGGGGAAATAAGCTTACGTTTTTCCGCGAACCAGTTGTCGTATTCCTTTTTCCCGACGATGTTTGTGTTAAATGGTTCTAACTGGTCGGTGATTGTGTTAGTCCGGGATAATACCACTTTGTTCACCGGAAAAGTGTCGCTTTCTTTATGCAGTATGCTTTTTATGATTTGTTCTGTTCGCTTGAGCGTGAGCACTGGACTTAATATTTTAGTTTTGTTGTTGGCTTTATTTCCCACTGTTGACCAGGTACGATCATCATCAGCAATAATGGTTGTTCCAGTATCTTGTTCCAGCAGATAAATGATATCAATGCCAATTGGACCGATCATGATAATTTCCCCATCCACCGGTGCTTTTTTTATATTAAAAATCGGGTAATACATGATTAGATACGTGTCCGGAAACCGCTGGAGAAAGTACTTCAGTATCATATCATGATCATAACTTTGTTTCATAAAAGATACATCCGTTATTGTCGATGTAGCCCATTTCAATTGTAATGGAAACACCTTATCTAAAAAATATTGTCTTAATTGTTTTTCTGTTAAAGAATTGGTTTCCTCATGTGTCGTATCCGGTTCTGGCTGCCGGCTTCTCCTTTTAAAAAATGTCCTCCAGCTGGAAAAGACGGCATTCTGTTGACTACTCTCCGTCTGTTGCATTGTTGTTTCTTCCATCCACTGGTATCGGAGTTTCTTCCAATTATCCTGTTTCATCCGTATAAACTGACTAGGATATCGATACACATTCCATTCATACCGGGATATATAGTCCTCCAGCTTTATCAGCTGTGCCACTCAGTTCCCCTCCTTGACAAATCAAACGTTTCAACGGCTGTATACTTAGGTGTTCGTCCCGGAAAAATCTTGTACACGACAACCTGATCAACATTAAAAATATGCTGCCCACTGTATTGTTCCAGCCAGCTGTTCACGTTCATTTTTCCACCATTCCACTTCTTAGCCAAGGTTATATGTGGCGCAAATGTACGGCTATCCCGCTGGAAACCAGCCTCGGTAGCTGCTCCTTCCACACAATGGTGCAGTTGAAGCAATTCTTCCTTTTTTTCCACACCAGCCCATAAAACACGTGGCTTAACGGGATTACCAAACGTGCCTAAATCCTGGGCATGTACACGAAACGCAGGAATTCCTTCGACAGCATGCAATGAATCTAATAATTTATAAAGTTGCATCTGTGAAACAGGGCCGAGAAACTTCAGTGTAATATGGAAATCCTCCTGATGTGTCCATTGCTTATACGGCAAATATTTTTGCAAACCTGATTGCCATTCCGCGAATAACCGCTTAAGGAAGCGTGGCAAAGGAATAGCAATAAAATAATGTGACAAGTTCATATTCATTCCTCATCTTTTTCTATTTTTATCGTATACTTTTAGTAAGATGTCAAGTTTTCAAAACAAACATACTTTTCGCTTTTATTCAAATGAAAACAAGTGTAAAATTAAATTAGGGTAGATTCACGAGCACCACAAGATAATGAAATTCATTAGGGAGTGGTTTTTTGAATCAAACAACATCGCGTATGCTGACGAGAGTGAAAGCTGTTTACCTTTATATCAGGGAAAAAGGGACAGTTTCAACCAAAGACATTGCGGATGAATTTGGAACAACTGACCGGACCGTCCAACGAGACTTGCATATTCTCACCTATAACGGACTTGTAGAAAGCCCTGTCCGCGGCAAATGGAAAATTACGAATAAACCTGTCAGTATATCCTGAAACAATTCCGACGACGTATTATTCTCCTACAGCGCGAGTGTTATTGGAAACCTCACCATCCTGAGGTACAACCTTTATTGAATTGAAGTGAAATAAGGCTGGCACGTTAACTGTCAGCTTTTCACTTTTGAAGCATGTCTACTTCAACGGATGTAAGTTCACGGAACGCACCAGGTTTTAAGTCTGGATCCAGTCGTAGGTTCCCCATTCGAAGCCGTTTTAAAAAACGCACTCTTTTTCCGGTTGCTTCCACCATCCTTTTTACTTGGTGATATTTTCCTTCCGTCACCGTTATTTCTGCTTCCGAAATTACCCCGGCCTGTAAAATGGTCAATACGGCTGGCTTGGTTTTATAACCATCATCCAATACAATCCCATCAGCAAACTTTTCTTTATCCACATCTGTTATGCGTCCATTGATTTCAGCATAATACGTTTTCTCAATATTTTTCTTTGGTGAAGTCAGCTGATGAGCCAGCTCTCCATCATTTGTAACGAGCAACAGTCCTTCTGTATCCTTATCAAGTCTGCCTACAGGGAATGGACTGAAAATCTGATAATCGTTCGGCAGTAGGTCAATAACCGTTTTTTCACGATCATCGACGGTTGCCGAAACATAACCTGGTGGCTTATTCATCATTAAATAAATGTACTTTCGATATTGAACCATTTCCCCATTTACGGTCACCATATCTTTTTCCGGGTCTAACTGAAATCCAGTGTCCTTCGTTATTTCTCCATTAACAGCCACTTTTTTCTTCTTAACTAGTGCTTTGACATCCTTCCTACTTCCATGCCCCATATTTGCCAACAATTTGTCAAGACGCATCCTTTTTGCCTCCTTTACTTCTGAAATAAACGATCCAACACCTTTACACGATTTCCCAACACCCGTTCAAGCAATGTGGACCGATAACTGAACCAAAGATAGATTCCAGCACCGATACCAACACCTGTTATCAGTACCAAAATTGCTGAAGCACGGCTTGTTTCATATGCTAGAAAGGTTCCGGACACCGCTTTTACACCCCAGATGGCCATACACATGATTCCGGTAAAAATGCCAATCAACAAAAATCGTTTAAACGTTTGTCTGAACGGAAATTGAATGGCTGTACGAATACGCCATAAATTCAAAGCAACCGCTGTTCCAACCGCAAGCAATGTACTGAAAATAACACCCTTTGCACCAAACATATGAATCATCTGTATGTTGAACAGCACTTTGACCAGCAGACCACCAGCTAAACTAACAATGGCAAACCGTTGTTCATTGATTCCCTGTAGAATGGACGATGTAACGGTGAATAGCGCAAACAATAACCCTGCCGGCGCATACCAGCCAAGCAAGGTCCCTGTAATATGAATGTTATCCATGCCATACAGCGATCCATATGCAACATTAGAGAGGATCGATAGCCCAGCCACTGCCGGAACAACAAGAACAAGCACAATTTGCAGCGCCTGATTAATCTGTTGATTCATTAATAATCGGTTATTCTGTGTAAATGTTTTCGTCAGTGCGGGAATAATAGCAAGAGACAGACCTGTCGCTATTGTTACTGGAATAATAACCAGTTTATGACCGTAAAAATTGATGCCCGCATTCGCTATTTCAAACAAATCCCTTTTCCCAATAGCGGTCATTGCCCGTTCAAATGTAAACTGATCAACCAATTGATATAATGGTGTTGCAACGCCGACAAGCACAAACGGACCAGCATACCGGAATAGCTCAACGAATAAACTTTTCATTGATAAATCATATGTGTAGCGTTGTTGGTGTATCTGTGTATATAAATGATTTTTGCGACGCCGCCAGTATACCCATAAGACAACACATGATGCCAGCGCACCAATAAATGCCGCAAAAGTGGAAAAACCCACTGCAATGGTTGTTGACCCATCAAGGACTACCTTAATAACAAATGCAGCAATTAGGATAAAACCAATCCGAACAATCTGCTCTACAACCTGCGAAACAGCTGTTGGCCCCATTGATTCGTGTCCCTGAAAAAAACCGCGAACAATGCTCATTGACGGAATAATTAATAGTGCGACACTTACCATTCGAATAACCATGGCTACGTCCGCAGCAGTAATACTACCTGCTTCTTCGTTGGTTATCATTTGCTCACCCAAAAAGCCGGCACTGAAAAATAATGTTAAAAAAGCAATAAAACCAGTTGCCGCCATTAACATCATGCCCGCTTTAAACATCCGCATGCCTGTTTCATAATCACCAAGAGCATTATATTTCGATACAAATTTAGAAACAGCTAGTGGTACACCTATTGTGGAAATACTAATCAAAATATTATAAGGCGTATAAGCGAACTGAAATAATGTTCCACCTGTTTCTCCAACGAGCGCATTAAATGGAATAACATAAATCATTCCTAAAAACTTCGATAAAAATGTTGCACTGGTAAGCAACATCGTTCCCTTTACGATATTCGACATTTTTTCACCTGCATCAACGTGTAAATTACATATAACATTATTTTATCATAGATCATATGGATAACGTCACTTTCAGCCTGTAAATTCCACTTGCTGTTTCACTTTATACCGGGATTCATGGTAAGATATTCGCGAAAGGAATGAGGTAAATTGTCTTACGATGTAGCTGTCATCGGCGGCGGACCCTCGGGGTTAATGGCATCCATTGCTGCTGCCGAACATGGAGCAAAAACTATACTACTTGAAAAAGGAAAAAGGCTCGGAACCAAACTTGCCATTTCCGGTGGGGGACGCTGTAACGTGACGAACAGGCTTCCCGAGGAGGAAGTGATCCGGCACATTCCCGGAAATGGAAAATTTTTATATAGTCCTTTCTCTGTCTTTAATAACTATGATATCATCAATTATTTTGAAGAGATGGGCGTGCAGCTGAAAGAGGAAGATCACGGCCGCATGTTTCCTGTTACTAATTCTGCCAAAACAGTTGTGAATGCGCTCGTCAGTAAGCTAGACAAACTAAATGTCGACGTGCGGATGAACACACCAGTGAAAGCAGTTCATTATGCTGAGGACGAGCATACTGTCATTTTGGAGGATGGGCCTAAGATTAATGCTAAATCACTGATCATTGCAGTTGGAGGCAAAGCGGTCCCACACACAGGCTCAACCGGGGATGGCTATGCATGGGCAAAAAAGGCCGGACACACCATTACCGAATTATATCCAACGGAAGTAGCACTGACATCAAATGAACCATTCATCCAACATAAACGCCTGCAGGGATTATCTCTGAGAAATGTCGCCTTATCCGTGTTAAATAAAAAGAACAAACCAATCATTACGCACCAAATGGATATGATTTTTACACACTTTGGTATTTCCGGGCCAGCTGTTCTGCGGTGTTCACAATTTGTCGTAAAAGAACTGATGAAAGGACGTGAAGCTGTACGAATGCAGCTCGATGTCTTTCCGGATTCGTCTGAACAACTGTTAGTACAGTCCTTGACACAAGCTATTGACAGTAATCCTAAAAAAACCATACGAAATGTTTTAAAAGGTACGATTCCCGAACGACTACTGGATCACATGTTTGCACAAAATGGCATTGATGGAGACCAAAAAGCTGCTATTGCCGCGAATGAAGTCATCCGTAGTCTCGTACAGCAAATGAAAAAGTTTCAATTTTACGTTCATGGCTCTCTACCGCTCCGTAAAGCATTTGTTACCGGCGGCGGTGTGTCCATTAAAGAAATCGTTCCAAAGACTATGCAGTCAAAAATCATGCATCGACTTTTTTTCTGTGGCGAAATCCTGGATATCCATGGCTATACTGGCGGCTACAACATTACTTCCGCGTTAGTCACTGGTCGTATTGCTGGAATGAATGCGGCATCAGAAGCTCGTCCAGCTGGCAGTTGATTCCGGGCATTTTTTCTGCTGATTAAGTAAAACTAATAATGTAAAGGGATTTTAATATAAAGAAAGGAATGAAGCAGTAATGCAGAACAATAATATCTGGCTTCCCCTGATTGCTTCTGTCGGGGTCGGAGCAGCAACGTATTACAGTATGACAAAAAATAATCGTAACTTCGGACAAGCTATGCAACAAATGATCCCAGTTGTTTCTCAAATGAATAAAAATAACCAGCCATTTTAAATGGGGCTGATTGGAAAGCGCATCTATAAAATAGGTGCGCTTTTTGTATCGCGATAAGTGTAACTTCAACCAGTAGGAGTTTCGACACACAGGTCGTGCTAGTACAGATGCTATCAGGAGATGCGACGAATTTAGTCTGCCGCACACAGGACCAACTTGCTAATTCGATTAGCGATGTGACGCACGAGTTATTAAAAGAACTGTTAAGTCGTCATAAATTAGTCACTTTAAAATGTGATATTTATCACAGTCCCTGTCAGTGGAAAGGAATACGATTAAATTAGATTGTTAATTCTTTAGGGAGGAATACGAAATGGCAGAATCAGTTGAAACATTTGACGGATGGTATGCATTGCATGATTTAAGGAAAATCGATTGGGAAAAATGGCAGCAAGCAACAGAAAGCCAAAAACAAGCAGCACTTGATGAATTCCATAGACTGCTCAAACAGTGGCAAGACACTGAAGATGCAGAACAAGGTAGTCATGCATTATACTCCATTGTTGGGCAAAAAGCCGACCTTATGTTTATGGTATTACGTCCAAACATGAAAGATATAAATCATTTGGAGAATCAGTTCAATAAGACAAAACTTGCTCACTATACACTGCCAACGTACTCATATGTATCCATTATAGAAAAAAGCACCTACTCCAAGCGTGAGACAGATCCATACAAAGATCCGGAAATGCTGAAAAAGTTATATCCGATGATTCCAAAAACGGACTATATTTGCTTTTATCCTATGAGTAAATCGCGCGGAGAAACAAATAATTGGTACACACTTCCAAAGGATGAACGTGCTCAGTTGATGTACGAGCATATTGCAACGTGCAAGCCATATACAGAAAATGTTAAACGTATCATAACCGGAGCCATGGGGCTTGATGATTATGAATGGGGCGTTTCCTTGTTTTGTGATGACCCGCTTCAGTTCAAAAAACTGATTTATGAAACGCGTTTTGATGAAGTAAGCGCTAAATACGGAATTTTTGGTAGTTTTTATATAGGACATTATCTATCCACGAATGAAATTAATTCTTTTTTCGCCTAAGATATTTGTTACCCCCGTTTCTGTCATAAATTCACATGACTTAGGGGGTTTTTCTGTTTTTCGCGCGAGTTTCGGGCTGGGTCGCGCGACTTTTAACCCGAGTCGTGTAACTCTGTTGTTCCTAGGTTCTCTGTCAAATGTGGTGGTGTGATTTTCACTCCACCATCTCTTTTTACTTCCTAGGCTTTGGGGCATTTTATGCCAAAGCCCTTCTAACCTCTTGTCGCCACAGTATTTTCTTTTTCAAGCGTTTAAAATCTTTAATTCCATATGACATACGTTTGGCCACTTTAATCGTGTTGTTTACACCTTCAATATATCCGTTATTGAACGGGTACATAAAGGACTGTAGAATTTCCTGCCTCCAGCGTTTAAATGTCTTCATGACTTTGTGAAATGCTTCAATATTAGAGGCTTTCATAGCCGATAAACATTCTTCAAATCCTTGGGTCGCTGTGATTTTATCACTTTCTTTAAACCATTGATCGAGCTTGTTTTTTAGTTCATATGCTTCTTTTAATCGGGGATGAATCTGTAGTAATTGATTTACTTTTTCCTTTTGTTCATCAGTTAATTTATATTGGGATTTCCACAATAATTTTTTGCTTCGCTTCATTCGGATTCGTTCATTCTTTTCAAGGTCATGTTGCACTTCTCGCCGCACACTATCCAGCGCCCAATAGACTTGTCGCATAAAGTGAAAACGATCAGCGATGATTAACGGATCACCTAAGGCTTTCTGTACTGCTTGTTTGAAGGATCTGGATAAATCCATGACTACGATTTCAACATTACTGGTGTCACAAGATTTTAAATATCTTTTAATGGTATCTACCTTTCTGTCAGGTAATACATCAATAATCTCTTTATGTTCGATATCAGCTATAACGGTTTGGAATCTTTCCCCACCAGCATCCCCTTTAAATTCATCAATGGCGATTGCACGGGGCAGCACCTTCTTGGTTTTTATGTCCCTGCGATCGAATATACGCAATAACCTGTTAGAACTCATGCCTGTTAATTGTGCAGCAGTCGTGAATGAACCCACACCTGTGTACGTTAATGCAGTTGTTTGAACCGAGCTTGTGCAACGTTGATACCGGTCCACCATTTGAAGTTTTTCATAAAAGGTATGCCGGCAATTCACACACAAATACCGCCTCTTTCTCAAAGAGATTTTCACTGGCTTATTTGATACGATTGGCCCCTGAATCTGCTGATTACGGTAACTATGGACACGCTTAGTTTTTTCCTTACAGAATGGGCACTTCTGCGTTTTCACTTTCGTATAAAGCTCTACATAAAACTTATCTGGTTCACTAGTCATATCCCAAACATCTACATGCTTATCTTTAATCCCCAGCATTTCTATGATAAAATGATTTTGCACTCTTTCCCTCTCCTTTGACCTTTTGTGTGGACAACTCTAGGTTAACAAAAGAGAGGGGATTGAGTGTATTTTTTTGTCTTCATTTGAAGTATTGATAATACTGGAGACACCACCACATTTAGTATAGAGCCTGTTCCTAACGGGATTACATTCCATCCGGCGATTATTGCTCAAGTAAAAAGTAATACTAATCGTCCGGTACAATATTATAAACCAAAAAAGCCAATGTACGAATATATTCGTACATTGGCTTTTCTTTTGCCTGGCAGCGTCCTACGCTCGCAGGGGCAAGGCCCCAACTACCATCGGCGCTGGAGAGCTTAACTGCTGTGTTCGGCATGGGAACAGGTGTGTCCTCTCCGCTATCGCCACCAGACCTTAAAGTTATGAATGGTTTTTTGAAAAAATCAAGGGGTAATTTACACCCTAAAAACTAAATAAGAGTGTGATTCAACGACTGTAGTAGTAGTTAAGTCCTCGATCGATTAGTATCCGTCAGCTCCACGTGTCACCACGCTTCCACCTCGGACCTATCAACCTCATCGTCTCTGAGGGATCTTACTCACTCGAAGTGATGGGAAGTTTCATCTTGAGGGGGGCTTCATGCTTAGATGCTTTCAGCACTTATCCTTACCACACGTAGCTACCCAGCTGTGCTCCTGGCGGAACAACTGGTACACCAGCGGTGTGTCCATCCCGGTCCTCTCGTACTAAGGACAGCTCCTCTCAAACTTCCAGCGCCCACGACGGATAGGGACCGAACTGTCTCACGACGTTCTGAACCCAGCTCGCGTACCGCTTTAATGGGCGAACAGCCCAACCCTTGGGACCGACTACAGCCCCAGGATGCGATGAGCCGACATCGAGGTGCCAAACCTCCCCGTCGATGTGAACTCTTGGGGGAGATAAGCCTGTTATCCCCGGGGTAGCTTTTATCCGTTGAGCGATGGCCCTTCCATGCGGAACCACCGGATCACTAAGCCCGACTTTCGTCCCTGCTCGACTTGTAGGTCTCGCAGTCAAGCTCCCTTGTGCCTTTACACGCCATGAATGATTTCCAACCATTCTGAGGGAACCTTTGGGCGCCTCCGTTACTTTTTGGGAGGCGACCGCCCCAGTCAAACTGCCTGCCTGAAACTGTCTCCGGGCCGGATAACGGCCCTGGGTTAGAATGTTCGTACAGCCAGGGTGGTATCCCACGGGTGCCTCCGCGTAAGCTAGCGCTCACGCTTCGACGGCTCCCACCTATCCTGTACAAGCTGTACCAACATTCAATATCAAGGTGCAGTAAAGCTCCACGGGGTCTTTCCGTCCTGTCGCGGGTAATGCGCATCTTCACGCATAGTATAATTTCACCGGGTCTCTCGTTGAGACAGTGCCCAAGTCGTTGCACCTTTCGTGCGGGTCGGAACTTACCCGACAAGGAATTTCGCTACCTTAGGACCGTTATAGTTACGGCCGCCGTTTACTGGGGCTTCGGTTCAACGCTTCGCCCGAAGGCTAACGCATCCCCTTAACCTTCCAGCACCGGGCAGGTGTCAGCCCCTATACTTCGCCTTTCGGCTTCGCAGAGACCTGTGTTTTTGGTAAACAGTCGCTTGGGCCTATTCACTGCGGCTCAGACTCAGCCTGAGCACCCCTTCTCCCTAGGTTACGGGGTCATTTTGCCGAGTTCCTTAACGAGAGTTCTCCCGATCACCTTCGGATATTCTCCGCGCCTACCTGTGTCGGTTTGCGGTACGGGCACCTGTGAACTCACTAGAGGCTTTTCTTGGCAGTGTGGAATCTGGAACTTCGGTCACA
Source organism: Lentibacillus cibarius (assembly GCF_005887555.1). Lineage (NCBI taxonomy): Bacteria > Bacillati > Bacillota > Bacilli > Caryophanales > Bacillaceae > Lentibacillus > Lentibacillus cibarius. The sequence continues at coordinate 620,532 of NZ_VCIA01000001.1, forward strand.
ATTGACCTCCCCATCACAGCTTGGAATTATTGGACGGATTTGCCTGCCCAACTTCCTCACTGCTTGGACGCACACTTCCAATGGTGCGCTTTCCATATCCTGCTGCGTCCCCCCCATCGTTCAAACGCTCACGAGGTGGTACAGGAATATCTGCCTGTTATCCATCGCCTACGCCTTTCGGCCTCGGCTTAGGTCCCGACTAACCCTGAGCGGACGAGCCTTCCTCAGGAATCCTTAGGCATTCGGTGAAAGAGATTCTCACTCTTTTTTCGCTACTCATACCGGCATTCTCACTTCCAGGCGCTCCACCAGTCCTCACGGTCTGACTTCACAGCACCTGGAACGCTCTCCTACCATTGTTCGTAAGAACAATCCGCAGCTTCGGTGATACGTTTAGCCCCGGTACATTTTCGGCGCAGCGTCACTCGACCAGTGAGCTATTACGCACTCTTTAAATGATGGCTGCTTCTAAGCCAACATACTGGTTGTCTGGGCAACGCCACATCCTTTTCCACTTAACGTATACTTAGGGACCTTAGCTGGCGGTCCGGGCTGTTTCCCTTTCGACTATGAACCTTATCACCCATAGTCTGACTCCCAAGGTTTCACGTTGCTGGCATTCGGAGTTTGACTGAATTCGGTAACCCGATAAGGGCCCCTCGTCCAATCAGTGCTCTACCTCCAGAACGTATACCTTGAGGCTAGCCCTAAAGCTATTTCGGAGAGAACCAGCTATCTCCGTGTTCGATTGGCATTTCACCCCTACCCACACCTCATCCCCGCATTTTTCAACATACGTGGGTTCGGGCCTCCTGTCAGTGTTACCTGACCTTCACCCTGGACATGGGTAGATCACACGGTTTCGGGTCTGCGCCCGTATACTTCATCGCCCTGTTCAGACTCGCTTTCGCTGCGGCTCCGTGTCTTCCACTTAACCTTGCATACGAACGCAACTCGCCGGTCCATTCTACAAAAGGTACGCCGTCACCCATAAATGGGCTCCGACTACTTGTAGGCACACGGTTTCAGGTTCTATTTCACTCCCCTTCCGGGGTGCTTTTCACCTTTCCCTCACGGTACTGGTTCACTATCGGTCACTGGGTAGTATTTAGCCTTGGGAGATGGTCCTCCCGGATTCCGACGGAATTTCTCGTGTTCCGCCGTACTCAGGATCCACTCCGGAGGAAACTGCCTTTGGACTACAGGGCTCTTACCTTCTTTGGCCGGCCATTCCAGGCCATTTCGTCTAAGCAGTTTCTTGATAACTCCAATGGAGTGTCCTACAACCCCGAAAAGCAAGCTTTTCGGTTTGGGCTGATTCCGTTTCGCTCGCCGCTACTCAGGAAATCGCGTTTGCTTTCTCTTCCTCCGGGTACTGAGATGTTTCAGTTCCCCGGGTTTGCCTTGCGTATCCTATGTATTTAGATACGCATACTATCCCATTACGGACAGCGGGTTCCCCCATTCGGAAATCCCCGGATCACAGTTTGCTTACAACTCCCCGAGGCATATCGGTGTTAGTCCCGTCCTTCATCGGCTCCCAGTGCCAAGGCATTCACCGTGCGCCCTTGATCACTTAACTATTAATCCAGCTTCAGCTCCTAGCGGCTCGCGTCATAAGCAATGGGCACTCCAAGCACAAAAAGTCATGTGCTTTACGGCCCCTTGCTTATGCGTATCGCCGCTAAACAGTCGCTTACGCTTTTTATTTGATGTCGTTGAATACTTTACTCTTATTTAGTTTTCAAGGTGCAAATAACGCCACCATATATGGTGGGCTACAATGAGGGTTCACTCCCTCAAAACTGAACCAAACAACCGAGTATGACTTTTATAATTTAACTTCAATGCCTACCGATAGTATATCGATGACAAGAAGCTTCCGTTTATATATTCCTTAGAAAGGAGGTGATCCAGCCGCACCTTCCGATACGGCTACCTTGTTACGACTTCACCCCAATCATTGGCCCCACCTTCGGCGGCTGGCTCCAAATGGTTACCTCACCGACTTCGGGTGTTGCCAACTCTCGTGGTGTGACGGGCGGTGTGTACAAGGCCCGGGAACGTATTCACCGCGGCATGCTGATCCGCGATTACTAGCGATTCCGGCTTCATACAGGCGAGTTGCAGCCTGCAATCCGAACTGAGAATGGTTTTATGGGATTTGCTTCACCTCACGGATTCGCTTCCCTTTGTTCCATCCATTGTAGCACGTGTGTAGCCCAGGTCATAAGGGGCATGATGATTTGACGTCATCCCCGCCTTCCTCCGGTTTGTCACCGGCAGTCACCTTAGAGTGCCCAACTGAATGCTGGCAACTAAGATTAAGGGTTGCGCTCGTTACGGGACTTAACCCAACATCTCACGACACGAGCTGACGACAACCATGCACCACCTGTCACTCTGTCCCCGAAGGGAACACGGTATCTCTACCGCTGTCAGAGGATGTCAAGACCTGGTAAGGTTCTTCGCGTTGCTTCGAATTAAACCACATGCTCCACCGCTTGTGCGGGCCCCCGTCAATTCTTTTGAGTTTCAGCCTTGCGGCCGTACTCCCCAGGCGGAGTGCTTAATGCGTTAACTTCAGCACAAAGGGGCGGAAACCCCCTAACACCTAGCACTCAACGTTTACGGCGTGGACTACCAGGGTATCTAATCCTGTTCGCTACCCACGCTTTCGCGCCTCAGCGTCAGTTACAGACCAGAGAGTCGCCTTCGCCACTGGTGTTCCTCCACATCTCTACGCATTTCACCGCTACACGTGGAATTCCACTCTCCTCTTCTGCACTCAAGCCTCCCAGTTTCCAATGACCGCTCACGGTTAAGCCACGAGATTTCACATCAGACTTAAAAGACCGCCTGCGCGCGCTTTACGCCCAATAATTCCGGACAACGCTTGCCCCCTACGTATTACCGCGGCTGCTGGCACGTAGTTAGCCGGGGCTTTCTGGTCAGGTACCGTCAAGGCATCGCCCTATTCGAACAATGCTTGTTCTTCCCTGACAACAGAGTTTTACGATCCGAAGACCTTCATCACTCACGCGGCGTTGCTCCGTCAGACTTTCGTCCATTGCGGAAGATTCCCTACTGCTGCCTCCCGTAGGAGTCTGGGCCGTGTCTCAGTCCCAGTGTGGCCGATCACCCTCTCAGGTCGGCTACGCATCGTCGCCTTGGTGAGCCTTTACCTCACCAACTAACTAATGCGCCGCGGGCCCATCTGTAAGTGGCAGCTAAAAGCCGCCTTTCAGCTTTCTCCCATGCGAGAAAAAGCATCATCCGGTATTAGCTCACGTTTCCGCGAGTTATCCCGATCTTATAGGTAGGTTGCCCACGTGTTACTCACCCGTCCGCCGCTCGTTCCACAGGCGCATGCCCCGAAGGGCAATTGCCTGCTTCCCGCGCTCGACTTGCATGTATTAGGCACGCCGCCAGCGTTCGTCCTGAGCCAAGATCAAACTCTCAAAAAAAGTTTGTGATAAGACTGACACCAATCAGTCTTCATGTCTTAGCTTTAAAATTGATTCAAGGGATTGAAGTCTTCATTAAATGAAATGATTTAAAATCTGACTTCTTACCTTTGACATCTTTTTATCATACTGGCTGTTTTGTTCAGTTTTCAAAGAGCAAACTTTGTCGTTTTTTGTCGTTTCCCAACAACAAATACTATAGTATCATCAATCGTTTCATCCGTCAACAACTTTTTTTCTTTGTTATTAAAAGCAACTGATTAATGATGTGTATTTCTTTGCGCTGTTTTTCAGCAGCAAGAATTATAATACTACCGAAGCACTAAAAAGTCAACGGTATTAAAAAACAAAATTAAAATTAAGTTAGTGGTAAATAAATCCACACTCTCGTAAATGATTTTCAGCAGACTACTACATTCCAGTCCTAATCCAACATCCCACCTTCCATATTGCAAACATTGAATCCACGTTCACCTATAAAGGACACTACCATCATACTTCTGTCGCTAGAATACAACATTACACCATTATCCAGTTTAGAGAGTGGATCTTTTATAACGGTATATGTTTGGCGGTTGTTATCTTGTTATCACTCCCTGTGCCTTCTCATTATTACTAACCAACTTTTCAACTTTTTGGTGTCACATTTTACTAACATAATCCATTTTCACTCCCCTTTTAAGGGTCTGGACAACAAAACATGCTATCTTGTAACACCGATAAAAACTTATAATAAAAGCCACTAAAAGTTTCTCTTTATTCACAACATCAACTTGTATAGCGTGTTACTGTATGGAACAAACTAACATAACGAGATTCTGAGGTGAATGTAATGAAAAAAATTGTCTTTCTGCTTTTGGCTACATTACTATTGCCTGCCACTATGTTTGCAGAAAAAAATAATGAACCATCCCCGCAACAGCTTGCCATATATAAAGAGGATATAACGGGTAACGCAGAAGAAGAAACCATTGAATTAACTGGCTTACCGTTTGCGGACAACACAGGATATTATGTTGATACGTGGGCTTCTTTAGTAGGCAATGACGGAAAAAAACGAGAAATTCAGTTTAGTGGCGGATACAAACCGCAACTTCTATTCCATGATTTAAACCATGATGGCATAAAGGACATTTTATACCAAAGTGTTTCCGAAAAAACGAGCAAACTGCATCATTATCAATTGTATACGTTTGATAACGGGCATCTAAAAAAAATGCCATTTCCTGAACAAAAATTTATCAAAACCATGTTTAAGAATAACTTTACAGTGGAAGTGCAAGTAGCTCCTGATAAGGATCCAGCTATTGTCGACGTTAGTGACCACGCCACTAAGTATGTTCATCAAGGTATTTATGATGAAAATGGAAAGTTACTTGAAAAAACATCTCCAATGATTCAGCCTATTTCAAACGTTAAACCTGTTAAAATCAGTGAACAAAAGGGATATGGGCTAAAAAGTGAGCAGCCAATCAGTGGAGCATATCCGGAAGAACGGCTTGGAACAGTGGAGACACTTTGGTATTTTGAAAAAGGCCAATGGATCATTTTAAAAACCGAATGGATATCAGATGATAAATAATAGCATCAGATATCGGCATCCCTTCACAACCGGACACCTATGAACAAAGGCGCAAGTGTCTGTAGGCTAACGTCGTCACGTCCTGTGACAACGCCAGTATAGTACGTCCTGTACGTCGAATCCGGGCGTGGTTTAACTTTTCCAAAAAAAATTGTATCGCTTCACTTTATATTTTTTATTTAGTAAAAAAGGGTCTCCCCCATTTTGCAGGGAAAGATCCTTTTTTGCTAGAATAAGCACTTTACACGAGTCAAATATCAGTTGGCAACCACATTGACCAGCTTTCCGGGTACAACAATTACTTTGCGAACTGTCTTTCCTTCGAGAAATTCTTGAATCTTTTCATGTTCAAGTGCCTGTTTTTCCAATTCTTCTTTTGATATGTCTTTTGACACGTTCATTTTGGCACGGACTTTGCCCATAACCTGCAACACAACTTCCACTTCATCCTCTACAAGTTTACTTTCGTCATATTGCGGCCACTTTTCATAGCTAATGGTTTCGGTATAGCCCAGAACCTGCCACATTTCTTCAGACAGATGCGGCGCCACAGGGGAAAGCAATTTAACAAACCCTTCCACATACTTTTTCGGAATTATTTCTGCTTTGTATCCTTCGTTAATAAATACCATTAGCTGTGAAATACCTGTATTGAAATGAAGGTTTTCAAAATCCTCCGTTACCTTTTTCACTGTTTCATGATAGACCTTATCTAACGTGGAGTCCTCATTTGTATCGATAATCTTTCCGGACAGCTCCCCTTGCTCATTCACAAACAAGCGCCATACCCGATCTAAAAAGCGCCGTGCTCCATCCAGACCATTCGTCGACCAGGCAACTGCAGCATCCAACGGTCCCATGAACATTTCGTACAGCCTTAGTGTATCCGCACCATGTGTTGAAATAATATCGTCTGGATTCACGACATTACCTTTAGATTTACTCATTTTTTCATTGCCTTCTCCGAGAATCATTCCCTGATTGAAAAGCTTCATAAATGGTTCTTTGGTCGGTACTACACCAATGTCATACAAGAATTTATGCCAGAACCGTGCGTATAGGAGATGCAAGACAGCATGTTCAGCACCACCGATATAAATGTCAACCGGAAGCCATTCTTTTAAGGCTTCAGGGTCGGCGAGCTTGTCAGGATTATCTGGATCGATAAATCGTAAAAAGTACCAGCAGCTCCCTGCCCATTGTGGCATGGTGTTCGTTTCACGCCGTCCCTTCATTCCTGTTTCCGGATCGGTAACATGAACCCAGTCACTCGTTGCCAACGGTGATTCACCAGTACCTGATGGCTTAATCTCATCCATCGCCGGCAGTTCAAGCGGCAATTCATCCGCTGGTACTGCACTCATCGACCCATCTTCCCAGTGAATGATTGGAATCGTTTCTCCCCAATAACGCTGTCTCGAAAACAGCCAGTCTCTGAGCCGGTATGTTACTTTCCGTGTCCCTATGTCATTCGCTTCCAGCCAGTCGATCATTTTGACGATTGCATCCTCTGTATACAGCCCATTTAGGAAATCGGAATTAACGTGTTCCCCGTCCTCGGTATAAGCCTCTTCGGTAAGATCCCCACCTGAAACAACCTCTTTAATCGGCAATTCAAATTTTTGGGCAAATTCATAGTCACGCTCATCATGACCAGGAACTGCCATAATTGCACCGCTTCCATAGCTCATCAATACATAATCAGCAATCCAAATTGGCATTTTTTCATTATTAACCGGATTAATGGCATATGCTCCTGTAAACACGCCCGTTTTTTCCTTAGCCAAGTCTGTCCGTTCCAAATCTGATTTCGTCTCAATTTCTTTCAAATATTCATCCACTTTGGCCTGTTGATCAGGAGTTACGATTTTCTTAACAAGCGGATGCTCCGGTGCAAAAACTGCATATGTCGCACCAAACAGTGTATCAGGTCGAGTAGTAAAAACAGAAAACGTTTCGGAATGGCCATCCACGCTAAATGTGAGTTCCGCGCCCTCTGACCGGCCAATCCAGTTCCGCTGCATTTCTTTAATACTTTCCGGCCAGTCTACGTCATCTAAATCATCCAACAGCCGGTCTGCATATGCGGTAATCCGTAACATCCATTGTTTCATCGGTTTGCGTATCACCGGATGGTCGCCACGTTCACTTTTGCCGTCGATCACTTCTTCATTGGCAAGAACTGTACCAAGAGCTGGGCACCAATTGACCGGAACTTCATCCATATAAGCCAGTCCATGTTCATATAATTTAGTGAAAATCCATTGTGTCCATTTATAATAGTTCGGGTCTGTTGTATTGATTTCACGGTCCCAGTCGTAGGAAAAACCGAGTTCCTGAATCTGTCTTTTGAAAGTAGCAATATTCTCATCCGTAAATGCAGCCGGACTGTTGCCTGTATCAAGCGCATACTGTTCCGCAGGCAGTCCGAACGCATCCCACCCCATCGGATGGAGCACCTCGTAGCCTTGCATCCGTTTCATCCGGGAGTAAATATCCGTCGCTGTGTATCCTTCCGGGTGTCCGACATGCAGACCGGCACCGGATGGATAAGGGAACATATCCAGCGCATACACTTTTTCCTTATTCGAAAATGTGTCGGTTTTAAAGGTTTTATGTTCAGCCCAGTATTGCTGCCATTTTTTTTCGATTTCTTGATGATTAAAACTCATAACTATTTCCTCCTTCTATTCTTTTTTCACGGACAGCGGGAAAATATCATTGACAATAATCATATGTCAGCGGTTTCTACCAGTCATTTTATCCAATAAAAAAGCCACTCATCCCCATATAAGGGACGAGAAGCTTTCCCGCGGTACCACCCAATTTAACGCAGTCATTTGCGTTCACTTCCATCCATAACGCGGATAGACGGCATAGACTACTGCTGTTTCATCCATGCAGCTTAAAGGTGAGTTCATAAATCTTCGGGGGCAGTTCACACCAGCCACTACCTCGCTTTACCCGGGCAGATTCACTACTACTCCTTCGTTTCGCCGGTCATTATGTAAATCGAATTCTAGCCGATACACCAGGGTTTTGTCAAGAAAATCTAGTGTAGGCGACTTTCCCACTGTTTGTATTTCATGCTAAACTAATCATAGCATGTTACATAAAGGAGTACAAACAAACATGATAAAAGGAATTATCCATTTTTCACATCATCTATTGAATGAAGCTATTATTGAAGGTGACACTGTTATTGACGCCACTTGCGGCAACGGGCACGACACCGTGTTTCTTAGTCAGGCAGTTGGCTCTAGTGGGCATGTTTATGGATTTGACATCCAGGAACAAGCCATTATCAATACGAAACAGCGCCTCTCTGAGTATCAGCTGACTAACGCAACGATTATTAACGACAGTCACAGCAATTTCATCCACCATATTCCCGTAGACCGACTGACAAGGATTGGTGGGGCTATTTTTAACCTAGGCTATCTTCCCGGAAGCGACAAATCAGTGATTACCAAAAGTGAGACGACTATTTTGGCGCTGGAAGGAATACTATCCCACCTTAAACAAAACGGGCTGATTGTGCTTGTTGTTTATCATGGACATGAGGGCGGTGACCAGGAGAAAGAGAATCTCCTGCGATATGTGCAACTGTTCGACCAGAAGCTGTACCATGTTTTATATTATGGATTTATTAATCAGAAAAACGATCCACCCTTTATTATTGCCATCCAGAAACGAACTTAATCCGTCAATCTTCCCGGCTTTCCCGGCCGCTTTCATGTCCGGGAATATAAGGCCGGGCCTTTATTTTGCGAATCCAATGATACATTTTGGCATTCCAGTGAAAGAAAGACGCTGCACTCCCGCTTTCACGAAGTAACACATGAGTCATATCCATTCCACTGGATAAGCTTTTCACTTTCGGATCGCCTAAATACAATCCGACAAGACCATGGTGGACCATCTTATGAAATGACCTGTCCCTTATCTGCTCTACATGGATATCGGTCTGTCTGATAAAATAAGTCAACCGTTTTTTCATATGTTCATGACTTTCATAATAATTACAGAAGTTCAGGTCACCTTCCATTTCATCTTCCTTCTGATCGATATAATAATCCAATAAAATATGTAACCCCTGCATGTACGGGAAATAACTATCGACAATTTGTTCCGCTAATTTTTTGCTCATTGGCACGTTTAGTGAATAGGAAACCAGGCAGAAGATCCCCAACGTCGAACCGGCAGCTGCCGAGAATTCATACCAATGAAGCGGAGTTGATGCGTTCGTGTTAGCGTTAAACCAGCTTACTAACCGGTCAATACGCTCGTCCATACGAACATGTTTATGTACCTGTAGATCACTATAAAGCTGTTCTAACTCAAACAAGTAGCTTTGAATCACATCATATCCGTCCAGTTGCCGCATTGTTTTTTGACATGTGCGGACAAGATCTGCTAAATACTCTCCATCCGCTTTTTCACTACGATACGCATAATAATGTCTAATCGGTTTGGATGGACTCAGTGCATCGGTCATCGCTTTATGCAGCTGCCGAAAGTCATCAGGATCCATTGACGTACTCCTGTCACACAGATTGTCCAAATAATCACTGATTGTCTGATAGGCAACAATAAATCGGATTGCTTCCTGCCATTTATAGCCGGCGAGAAGAGCATAAACAGCACCACCTAGGCAATGGAACCGCTTTGATTCGATGCTCGCCAGTGCTTGGTTCCGCAATTCATTTTCCGGGATTTGCTTAGCACGTTTTTGCCAAAAAGTTAATTCGTTATTGACTGCAGGGAAAACTTTTCTATATACTGCCATCATTAAGGTCACCGATGTTTTCGGAACACGATATCCCAACCCATCCCCTCCAATAGCTATTGCGACAGTTCTTCGATTATTTCAAATTAAACCCTCGTTACAGAGTTTTGCACCTTGTTAAAACGTCCAGTTTGTCTGCTTCTACCTCAAACACTATACTACTTATATATCACCATATTTTTTAGGGGGATTCAAATGATACACCATTTCAAACAAACAAAGCCCGACATCCACCCTTCAGTTTTCATTGCACATGATGCTGACATCATCGGGGATGTTACCATTCAGGAAGGGTCCAGCGTGTGGTTCAAAGCCGTTATCCGGGGGGATGTTGCGCCAACTAAGATTGGTAAACGGGTCAATATTCAGGATTTGTCACTTCTGCACCAAAGTCCAGATATGCCTTTAACGATAGAGGATGATGTAACTGTCGGGCACCAAGTCACCCTTCATGCATGTACAGTCAAACGTAATGCCCTCGTCGGCATGGGGTCACTTATTCTCGATGGTGCCGAAATAGGTGAACATGCCTTCATTGGTGCGGGAAGTCTTATTCCGCCGGGCAAAAAAATACCACCCCATTCACTTGCACTGGGTCGGCCGGCAAAAGTTGTCCGCACATTGACAGATAAAGACTATGAAGAAATGGCACGCGTACGGAAGTCTTACGTTGACAAAGGGCAGTACTACAAACAGCATACTGAGCTGGGCCAGGCATTTTAACATCCTTATAATAAAAACTTTGGCTCGGCGAAGCATGCTCCTCGCGGTTACGGATCGAAAACTTTGACTGACGGCCCTTCTCATGCTAACAGGCGGTCACGCTTTTTTCACCAACGCACCGCCTGTTATTAGTCTCTATTATCTCTGGCAGGTCTTCGTTATTACCCCAAGGTCAAGCTCAGGGCGAGATAACGCTTCTTCGTCAAATTCCTTCTCTACAAAAATTTGATGCCAGAGCATAAACATAAGCACTGTCCATATCTTACGGCTGTAATCTCCCTTACCTTGGCAATGCGCATCAAGTAGATCATAAATATATGATTTATGCAGTAGATGTTCTGTCCGACTTTCATGAATAAGCCGTTTCGCCCAGTCATACAGCTCATTCTTCAGCCAGTGGCGGATTGGTACAGGGAAACCAAGCTTTTTCCGGTCCAGCACATGGTCCGGTATGATCCCTCTTGAGGCCTCACGCAAAATACTTTTAGTCGTCCCGTTAGCAATTTTCAATCCTGGCGGCAGCTGGCTTGCCACCCGGAATACCTCTTTATCCAAAAAAGGAACACGGAGCTCAAGGGAATTGGCCATCGTCGTCCGATCCGCTTTTAATAAAATATCTCCGCGCATCCACGTATGAATGTCGATATATTGCATCTGATTAACGAGCGGATCCTCGCTTACCTGATTATATAACTTTTCCGTTATTTGCCGGTAAGATATATCGTCCCGGAATGATTTCAGGAACTTTTGCTTTTCATCATCTTCAAACATTTTAGCGTTACCGATATAACGGTCGCGCAATGGGGTTGTCCCTCGCTCAAGGAAGCTCTTACCACGTACACCCTCTGGCATAACGTCAGCCACCCTTGCCAGCAAACTTTTAATAGGGGTCGGGATGTTGTCGAACAGTTTCAAGGAGTCCGGTTCCCGGTAGATATTGTAACCGCCGAACAGTTCATCAGCTCCTTCGCCGGATAAAACAACTGTGACATGTTTCCGTGCTTCCCGTGCCACAAAATATAGAGGAACACAGGCTGGATCGGCAAGTGGATCATCCATATGCCACATGATTTTTGGAAGTTTCTCCACATACTCTTCAGGAGTAATGCGGTAAGCGATATTCTCAACCCCTAGTTTGTCTGCTGTCTCCTTGGCAACATCAATTTCAGAATAACCTTCCCGTTCAAAGCCAACGGAAAATGTCTTTATATCCGGGTTGAATTCTTTTGCCATTGCCGCAATGATGGTGGAGTCAATACCACCGGACAAAAACGATCCGACCGGAACATCACTGCGCATATGCACATTGACTGAATCATACATCACATCTTGAATACGCTTCATCCAATCCTGTTTGTCCATTAGTACCGGATTGAATGATGCCTGCCAATAGCGATATTGTGTCATCTTTTCCGTCGGTTTTTTTATAAAGTAGTGCCCTGGTTCTACTTTTTGGATTCGTGTTGTCATCGTCATTGGCTCCGGGACAAATTGGAAGCTCAAATAGTGCTGCAGCGCCTCCGGGTTAACTGCTTCATTTTCCGTCATGAAGGAAATACTCTTCTTTTCAGATGCGAACACGGTTTCTTCATCCGTTTCCCGGTAAAATAACGGTTTAATGCCGAATGGATCGCGTGCACCGTAAAGTATTTCGTGTTCTTTATCCCAAACAAGAATCGAAAACATCCCACGCAAATGTTCAAATGCTTTTTCCCTGTATTTTTTAAACAAGGCTGCAATGACTTCAGTGTCCGATTCTGTTGTAAACGAAAAGCCTTCTGCTATCAGGTCACGCCGCAATTCAACATAATTATAGATTTCTCCATTGAAGACGAGCCAGATTGCTTCATCATCAAAACTTAACGGCTGCTGTCCACTATCAAGGTCGATGATGCTTAAACGTCGGAATCCAAGCGATACATACGCATCATGATAATAACCTTCATCATCAGGGCCTCTATGTGTCATCAAATTATTTCGCTGTTTAAAAGCAGTTTTTTGTTCTTCACTTGGTGTAGCTGGGTTGCTGCGTATCATGCCAATAAAACCGCACATTTTTTTGCCTCACTTTCCATCAGTTGCATCTTTCAAATTATACCACAAACCAAACAAGTATAACTACGAAAAAAGGCAAAAATCGACCTTATCGCCATATACACAGGGCATTAGAAAAACCCAATATCCGCCTTGTCTTATAGCGAATACCGAAGTTTTTATTAAGGTCATCCATATAATACTTTCTGACGTTACAGAAAAGGTGCAGACAAGATTCTGCACCTTTTTCCTTTATCGGTTTTTCACCAATGCCTGCAACTCATCTACTTTGTCGGTTTTTTCCCACGGGAATAAAACATCCGTCCGTCCAAAATGACCATATGCGGCAGTGTTTTTGAAAATTGGCTTCCGTAAGTCCAGCATGCGTATGATACCTGCCGGACGAAGGTCGAATGTTTTCCGAATGGCATCCACAAGCGTTTCCTCGTCCATCGCACTGGTGTTAAACGTATTTATAGAAATTGATACTGGCTCAGCAACACCGATTGCATAGGCAAGTTGCACTTCGCATGTTTTTGCCAAATCTGCGGCAACAATGTTTTTTGCAACATACCGTGCTGCATACGCGGCTGAGCGATCCACTTTCGTCGAATCCTTCCCACTGAATGCCCCGCCTCCATGACGTGCATAACCGCCATATGTGTCAACAATAATTTTTCTTCCCGTCAGACCTGCATCACCTTGTGGGCCGCCAATAACAAAACGCCCTGTCGGATTAATGATATAATTGGTCTCATCGTCCAGTAAATGCGCCGGAACAACCGGTTGGATAACATATTCAATCATGTCTGTTTCAACCTGTTCCGGAACAGCATCTTGATGGTGCTGTGCAGAAATGACGATAGTATCAATTCGCACCGGTTTGCCGTCTTCATCGTATTCAACCGTTACCTGTGTTTTACCATCAGGACGCAAATAGTCCAATATGCATTCGCTGCGCACATCTGCCAGCCGTTTAGCCAGTTTGTGGGCGAGCGAAATTGGCAATGGCATCAATTCCTCTGTTTCATCACAAGCATAACCGAACATCAGCCCCTGATCGCCGGCACCAATCGATGCTATTTCCTCATCACTCATTTTTCCGAGACGTGCTTCCAGTGCATTATCAACGCCACCGGCAATATCTGGCGACTGTTCATCGATGGCTGTAAGCACGGCGCAGGTTTCAGCGTCAAAACCGAATTTGGCGCGTGTATAACCTATATCTTTAATGGTCTGGCGTACAATCGCTGGAATGTCTGCATAGGTTGTTGTTGTAATCTCCCCAGAAACAAGCACCATTCCTGTCGTAACGTTTGTCTCACATGCTACTCGAGCATTGGGATCTTTGGTAAGTATTTCATCAAGTATCGCATCTGAAATCTGATCGCAAATTTTATCCGGATGGCCTTCTGTCACCGATTCAGATGTGAATAATCGACGCTTTATAGCCATATGGCTATCCTCCTTGGATTTTGATACGGAACTCCTTCTCTTCAGTATATCTCAACCTGTTCGTTTCTTTATCAAACAAAAAAACCTTTCCTGCGTCCCGAGGAAAGGTTGAGGCCTTTCGCTCTTATTGTTCAAGGTCTTGGCCTTGCACCAGTTTAGCACCTTTTCACATTCGTGACGGTTGCCGGGCTTCAATGGGTCTGTCCCTCCACCACTCCGAATAAGAGAGTATCCGCTCGACAAATATCGTAACGAATCCCCCTATGGGATGTCAACTTATTTATTGGGATGCAGGAACATTGACACGAAAATTTCATATATATAACCATAAAATAGTATGGACTATTATTTAAAATGTGTTATACTAATAAACAGATTAAATTGATAAGAGTTATTTATACTATGAAAATAATAAAAAGGTAGGTATGCCAAATGAAAACAAAAGAAGACACATTGCTGACTAAAGATTTGTTAACACATGAAAATATCCATTCAAACTTAACTGTTCCACATTTAGTTGAAAAAGTATTGTCGCGTGATGAAGGCGTTTTAAGTTCGACAGGAGCTGTCAGTGCTACAACAGGAGAATACACAGGCCGTTCCCCGAAAGACAAATATATTGTACGTGATGATACTAGTGAAGATGTTGATTGGGGGGAAACCAACCAATCCATTGATGAAGCTTCCTTTGATCAACTGCTAAAGAAAGTGACTGCCTATTTGCATAGTAAAGATGAATTATTCCGATTCCAAGGTTTTGCTGGCGCAGATGAAAATTACAGGCTACCGATTCAAGTAATCAATGAATACGCATGGCATAACCTGTTTTCCCGGCAGCTGTTCATCACACCAACAGAAAGCGAATTGACAGAGCATCAACCGGAATTCACGGTAATATCCGCACCGACATTCAAAGCTGACCCGGAAGTAGACGGGACTAATTCCGAGGTGTTTGTTCTTATTTCTTTTAAAAAGCGGATTGTACTAATCGGCGGAACCGAATATGCCGGTGAAATCAAAAAATCCATTTTCTCTATCATGAATTACCTTTTACCCAAGCGTGATGTGTTATCCATGCACTGCTCGGCTAATATCGGCCAGGAAGGTGATGTAGCGCTGTTCTTCGGTCTGTCCGGAACCGGTAAAACGACACTTTCCGCTGATCCTTACCGGCGTCTGATTGGAGACGATGAACATGGCTGGAGCCCTAATGGCGTCTTTAATATCGAGGGTGGATGCTATGCCAAATGCATTAATTTATCCAAGAAAAAAGAACCGCAGATTTATCATGCCATCCGGTTTGGTTCCGTCTTGGAAAACGTTGTCCTTGATAAGACGTCACGCGATCCGGATTATGATGATACGTCCCTAACGGAGAATACACGGGCAGCATATCCGCTCGAAAACATCAACAATATCGTTTCACCTAGTGTTGCCGGACATCCAAATACCATCATTTTTCTGACCGCAGACGCTTCCGGTACCTTGCCGCCAATCAGTAAACTGACAAAAGAACAGGCAATGTATCATTTCCTAAGCGGCTACACAAGTAAACTAGCTGGAACCGAGCGTGGTGTCACCATGCCGCAAGCAACATTTTCTGCCTGCTTTGGCGCACCGTTCTTGCCTTTAGCACCATCAGCATACGCCGAAATGCTTGGTGAAAAAATTGATCAATATAATTCAAATGTATTTCTCGTGAACACCGGGTGGACTGGTGGGCCATATGGAACGGGTGAACGCATTAAGCTTTCCTATACAAGGGCAATGGTGCATGCAGCACTGGAAGGCGAATTAAATAATATCGAAACAGTTACAGATTCCATTTTTGGCTTAGCTGCACCGATGCATGTACCGGGGGTTCCGGATGAGGTACTGATTCCAAGTAATACTTGGTCCGATAAGGAAGCATATAAGGCAGAGGCACAATCATTAGCCATGAAGTTCCATGAGAATTTCCAAAAGTTCACACAGGCAAGTGAAGCAATCCACAACGCAGGTCCGATTTACAAAGGGTAACAAACATTTCGTTTCCTCATCCCAAAAGGATTTTATATATGAAGGAATATAGTTGGCTTATGCCGGCAACCGGTCTTCCTTATGGAGGCCGGTTTTTTTCTGCGTCAGTAGGAAAGACTTTTAGACAACTGGGGTTACAAATCTTCCACATCCTACTTCGACGTACTAGTGCAGGTGCCCGCACAGGATGTGACGGTTTTAGCCTGCAAAGGCGTTTATACCTTTGTTCCTCTCCGGACGAGTTCATATGAAAAATGTTCGGTCGTTAAAGCCCTACAATCTCCCAACAAACTAGTCGTTTCTAGGCATTCACACATTTTTACCAACCACATATGATAAAAAGTATAACACAATCTTTATGCAGAAAGGAACGAATGTTATGAGAAAGCGTTTCTGTACCGCTTTATTAGGTTGTCTCTTGCTTGTTTTTACTGCTGCATGCGGTTCAGGGGGAACGTCAACGGTCAAACTTGCGGAAGTAACACGATCACTTTTTTACGCCCCACAATACGTCGCAATTGAAAAAGGTTTTTTTGAGGAACAAGGTATCGACATCAAGCTCCAGACAGCGTGGGGTGGGGATAAAACGATGACCGCACTGCTATCAGATGGAGCAGATATTGCGCTTGTCGGATCGGAAACATCTATCTACGTGCAGGCACGAGGTTCTAAAGACAAAGTCATTAACTTTGCTCAGTTGACGCAAACGGATGGTACTTTTCTCGTTGCAAAGGAACCAAATCCTAATTTTGAATGGCAAGATCTTAAAAATACTACATTCTTAGGACAGCGTGTAGGCGGTATGCCGCAAATGGCTGGAGAATATGTATTGAAAAAACACGATATTAATCCAGAAACAGACTTGAACCTCATCCAGAATGTTGATTTTGCTAACATACCAGGTGCTTTTGCTTCAGGAGACGCACAGTATGTCCAATTATTTGAGCCAACCGCCAGCACATTTGAAAAAGAAGGTAAGGGACATATTGTTGCCTCGTTCGGTAAGGAATCCGGTCATGTACCATATACAACATTCATGACCAAAGAAAGCTTTATGACGAATAATGAAAAAACCGTAAAAAATTTCACAAAAGCAGTCCATAAAGCCCAAAAATGGGTGCAAGAACACAGTGCAAAAGAAATTGCCAAAGTGATTCAGCCTTATTTCGAGGACACAGAACTGGAAATCCTGGCATCCTCCGTTGACCGCTACAAAAGCCAAGGTTCATTTGCACTGGATCCTATTCTTGACAAAGATGAATGGAACAATCTAAAAGATATTATGGATGAGGCCGGTGAACTACCTGAAGATGTTCCATATAAAACACTTGTTAATACGCAAATTGCTGAGGAAGTAATTGGCGACTAAGGAGGGGGAACAATGTCATTTCTTACCTTAGATCATGTTTCACACCACTATTTTTCTAAAAAGAATTATACAAAAGCCCTCGACGACGTCACGTTTTCTATCGATGAAGGTGAATTCGTTGCATTACTGGGGCCAAGTGGGTGCGGAAAATCAACCATACTCTCCATCATTGCCAGAATCGTCGAACACACTACCGGTAATATTTATGTAAACAATCAGCCACTGCACCAATCCGATTTGGATATTGGCTATATGTTACAACAGGATTATTTGTTCCCTTGGAAAACAATTATTAATAACGTATTGATTGGACCTAAGATTAGACATGATGATTCACAAGAAACAAAAGAAAAGGCGGTGAATCTGCTCGAACAAGTCGGGCTTTCCAAGATAAAGGACAATTATCCAGACTCCCTATCTGGTGGAATGCGGCAGCGGGTAGCGCTTGTACGCACATTAATTACCAACCCAAAGGTACTATTATTAGATGAACCATTTTCAGCACTTGACTATCAAACAAAGCTGAAGCTAGAGGACTTAGTTTGGGATCTTCTCCAAATTTACAAGAAAACGTCCGTTCTCGTTACACACGACATTGGGGAGGCAATTGCCATGAGCGATCGTATCATGCTCATGGATGCAAACCCAGGTTCTATTGCCAAAACATTTGAAGTGCCTGTTGAATTGCGCAATGAAAAGCCATTTCTAGTACGACGACACCCTAAGTATCAATTTCTGTTCGATAAGATTTGGGGAGAATTGAATAAAAATGAGGCAGTTCCTGAGCAATCCAAGGTGGTGACATCCTACAATGAGACGTGAATCCGATCAGCAACTGTTTGCAAACTATCAGCTTAAAATAAAACGCGAAAAAAAGTTTGTCTTTACCTGGCAGATTCTTATACTTGTTGCCTTTTTTGGTCTATGGGAACTTGCCAGCAATATGAATTGGATTGACCCGCTTATTTTCAGTTCACCTTCTGAAATTTACCATGTTCTAATTGAGAAATTCACTAATGGATCCATGCTGACACATCTTCAAGTAACATTGTTCGAAACAGTTTTAGGCTTTCTGATTGGAACCATATGCGGCATTATCCTTGCAACAATCTTATGGTCGTCAGAGAAGTTTTCGCGTATTATGGATCCCTATTTAGTTATTCTGAATGCTATGCCGAAAGTTGCCTTGGGTCCTATTATCATTGTTGCCATGGGTCCTGGCTATCTATCGATAATTGCAATGGGAGCCATTATTTCCGTCATCATTACAACATTAGTAGTTTACTCTGCATTTAAAGAAGTGGATCATAATTATATCAAAGTATTAAAAAGCTTCAAAGCAACCCGATGGCAAATTTTCAGAGAGGCTATTTTCCCGGCCGCTGTTCCGTCCATGATTTCCACGCTGAAAGTGAATGTCGGTCTATCTTGGGTAGGGGTCGTTGTCGGGGAGTTCCTTGTATCCAAAAAAGGACTTGGATACTTGATTGTTTATGGATTCCAAGTGTTCGACTTCTCCCTTGTTATGTCAAGTTTGATTCTTATTGCCGTATTTGCGGCGCTAATGTACAAAGTCGTTGAACAAATTGAGAAGACACTTATGAAGCATACGCGTTGATAAAGTGAACGTTCACTCAGTTAAGGGGGCTCTTCTCCCCCTATCCGGATTGAGCTCTTGTCGATCACAAAGTTATTTTTTTCTTCTTTAAGTATGCTAGTGGAATTCATCATTTCTTCCCTATTTAATCTTTTCGAGGTAATCCAAGCAATGCTTCAGCACATCATCTTTCATAATAAAGCTATAGGACTTACGATACTTTATATCACCTGGTAAGGCGTCAAGGAGGATGGGACCGTCCGTTTCATAGTACGTTGTCTGAGGGAGCAGCGCGTTTATTTCAGCCGCATAAACATTTTTAACGATTGTTCCACCCTTCCCAGCAACAACATATTGACCTATGTAACGAATCGAATCAATTACTCCCCCTGTTTCCTCCCGTACTTCACGGATGGCTGCATCACGTGCACCTTCGTTTTCTTCCACTTTTCCACCGGGAAATTCCAAACCGCGGTCTTTGTGTTTGGTGAGCAGCCATTTATTTTTATGTGTGCATATTACCAACACATGCTTTGGATCTTTAGAAAATGGATGATCATTAAACGACAATTTTACTTCATTCCGATAAAAATCCTTAAAAATATACATCATTTCATCTGCTTTCCTGTTCCGTTCAATTAGTCAAATGTAATCCCGGTTATTTTCCACTTATTATGAAACGTAAATGTAATGTTAATCGTACGGGTACCGTATAATTCTGTTGTATTCGTTTGTGTAACTTCTACAGTATTATCATTCTTCCGTATCATATCATAGTCCTCTTCTTCATGAAACCATGGCGGTGTTTCGGTCGGTTTGAGATACAATCCATCGGGTTCTTCGTCAAAATAATAGTCGATATATTTTGTAGCAACTTCCTTTGATGAAACTTTTGTAAATGCTTTTAACAGCTGATTTTTAGAATTGTAATGGAGCACCTTATAGCTTTCATTAGTTTCCTGCACAATTAAATTCATAAACTGACTGGTTAAGAAAACAACACGTTCATGATCCAATTTTTTAATCGTTTTACTATTACTGGCGGGTTTAGCTTTTTCAGTCACTGCGTTATCCGCTTCAAGATGATCTGTTCCTTCTACGATTGATACCGAATCATTTCCAGTCCCTTGCAGCGCAATGAAAAAGAACATAACAACCAAACCTGTTAGAATATAGTTTAGGAATTTGCGTTTTCGCACCATGAGTCACCTCTCGATACTATATATAAGTATCGTTCTACTAATCTATTCCTTTTTTTCTGAACCATTAAACAAAAAAACAGGGATTAGGAGGGAAATATTGAAGCAACGAAAAATCCGAATAATGATTCAACATTTTTCCAGTTAGAACCACTTCGGATTTTTATTACTCTTTTAAAAACTATGTTATCATGTGTTTTTAGTTACATCCTGGATTCTGAAACGTTCGTTCACATATGATGGTCGGATAGTATACCCATCGATTCAATATGCTGTTTTGTCACACTATCTCCTAGTTCATAAACCATGCGGAAAGCTTCTGTTATTTGATTATCGTAGTCATCATTGGACTCATCATTATGATAAGGCATAATTGGCACATGCGCACGATAAAATGCTCGAGTATCCGCATCATTCATATTATCGAGTTTATAACGGAGTGTTTGTACCTCATCCGTTGTTGCGTAAATCGTGAATTCATCATTATTGTCATATTTAATTTGTGAAATTTCCTTACTGCCTAAATTGATATAAAATTTCTTTCTTTCCATACTGCACCTCCTATTTCTAATTTGCCGCGAAACAGGAGATACATGCATGTTATCTGTAGTTAACTTTTCATATTAACTCCCCCATCAGTCACTTAACTGATGGGGGTCCATATCCATATTCAGTTTGCTGCTGTCCGGGATTCACTTAAACCGTTAGTTCCATTTGCGAAAACACAGCGACCTCTGCCATGTGGAATGCACATAGGTGTTCCGAACATCGGGTCAAACGTGACATCACATTTCATCTGAAAAACTTCGTGAACCAGGTTACACGTTACAATTTCTTCTGGTTTCCCCTGTGCAAAAACACTTTTGTCCTTTATAGCAACAATATTGTGAGCATACCGGCAAGCAAGATTTAAATCATGCAACACCATGACAACGGTGCGACCGTCCTTTTCATTCAATTCAAACAAAAGATCAAGGACATCGATTTGGTGTGTCATATCAAGATAGGTAGTCGGTTCATCCAACAGGATCGTATCTGTCTCCTGTGCCAGTGTCATCGCAATCCACGCCCGTTGACGCTGACCACCGGATAATGAATCAACAGGCCGGTCCTGCAATTCCAACATATTGGTTGCTTCCAAGGCGTGATGGACTGCACGCTCGTCTTCTGTCGACCATTGTTTCAAAAAGCTACGATAAGGATGTCTCCCTTGTTTGGCAAGTTCTTTCACACTGAGACCATCTGGTGTTGCTGGACTCTGCGGTAGTATAGCCAACTTTTTTGCAACTTCTTTTGTACTAATTTTGGCAATGTCTTCCCCATTAAGGACAACATCCCCGCCTTTTGGCTTCAATAACCGTGCCAATGAACGTAGCAATGTGGACTTTCCGCATCCATTACTGCCGATAAAAACGGTTATTTCCCCTTGTGGAATAGCCAAGTCCAAATCATCAATTATTATGTCGTCACCATATCCAAGCGTTAAATCCTTCGCTGATAGCGTCTGCATCGGAATCTCTCCCTACATGTTGCGTAATCTGGACGAAGCACACATACGTATATATACGGCCCAGCGTTCCAATACTTTATATCTATAGTTTATTTGGTTTTTGCCAAGAAGTCAATGACTATGAGAATCATTATCATTGGTTAATTCGATTATCTATGAATGTACATTTTATTTTTCAAAACAAGTGTTCCAATAAGTTGTAATTATGGTGGGCAATGACACTCTAACTGCTATAACAGTTTATCCCGAAGCAATTTATTGGATGCATTTCTTGGCAATTTTTCAATGAAGTAAATTTCTTTAGGTAACTTATACCCGGCAAGGCGCTGACCAGCAAATTCCATAATGGCTTCTGTTGTAATGGAAGTATCATTAACAACAACGAAAGCAACGGGAATCTGTCCCCACTTATCATCCTCTTTGCCTGCAACACCCACTTCATCAATGGCCTCCATCGCAGCTAAAACACCTTCAATTTCCGTCGGATAAATATTCTCACCACCGGATATGATTAAATCTTTTCTCCGGTCAACAACATATAAAAAACCTTCATTATCGGTATAACCTAGATCTCCAGTAGCCAGCCATCCATCGGCAATCGCCTTTTCAGTAGCTTCATTATTATTATAGTAACCTTTAGTGACCATTGGACCTTTCACTAGTATCTCACCAATTGCACCGTCAGTTTTGTTAATTTTCAATTGTGCCGGAAATAGTGGCTTGCCGGATGAACCCAATCTTTTCAATGCATCGACGGGACTTAGTGTTACAATCTGTGAGGCCGTTTCCGTCATTCCATACGATTGAAAAACGGGAATATGTTTCTCCTTCGCCTGTTCAAGTAAACTCCTCGGCGCGGGTCCGCCACCAAGTAGCATGCAACGGAGTGTTTTCGGGTATCGACGTTTCCCAAGGCAGTCGACAAGATCCTTAAGCATAACGGTGACAACTGATACGATGGTGACACCGCGATTCATAATCGCATGATGAACTGCCTGCTTTTCATATGTTTCAAGCAAATGCACCGATATGCCACATATGACACTGCGCAAAAGAATAGACAACCCGCTGACGTGGAATAAAGGCAGGACTGCAAGCCATTTGTCGTTATTTGCCAGTCCCAGGTTCAGCATTGACCCAGTCGCACTCCACCAATGGTTGCCATACGTGTGAATCACACCTTTGGGAAAACCGGTTGTACCTGACGTATAAATTATTGTGAAAGAAGCATCCAAGTCAATTTCGGTTTGGAGTTCTGCCGATGATTCAGCCGCTTCCCATACATCACTAAAGGAATAAAAATCGGCATTCACCTTATTGTATTCATCTTGCCCGATGACCAGAGTTACACCAGCATCTTTCACTTGAAAGTCCAATTCCGGGCTGGTTAACCGCGTATTTAAGAGAACTGCAATAGCACCAACGTAACTTACAGCATGGATGGCAATGACCATGTCCGGGTGATTGGCCGAGAGTATACCAATTTTCGATTCCTTCTGTACCCCAAGTCGCTTGAGTTTACGTGCGAATGATTGACTTTTTTCTTTCAGTTCATAAAATGTATACACCGTACCATCCGCTAGTTCAAGCGCTGTTTTATTTGGAGCTAGCTCAGCCTGCTTCGTCAGCCAGTGCGGTATAATTTCAGCCATTGGGACTCCCCTCCTTCATGAATGAAAAAGAAAACCTTTGCCCAGCGAACAGCATAAGCAAAGGTCCTCCAGTGCAAATATTTATTACGGAAAGCGCGGGAATTGTTTGAAGTCCGGTTTCCGTTTTTCTTTAAATGCGTCGCGGCCTTCTTTCGCTTCCTCGGTCGTATAATATAGCAATGTCGCATCTCCACCCATTTGCTGCAGTCCTGCTAGACCGTCTGTATCCGCGTTGAACGATGCTTTTAGGAATCGGAGTGCCGTTGGTGATTTCTCTAGCATTTCTTCACACCACTGCAATGTCTCTTCTTCCAGTTTTTCTAGTGGAACGACCGTGTTGACAAGTCCCATTTCATAGGCTTCGTCGGCATTGTACTGACGACACAGATACCAGATTTCCCTGGCACGCTTATGGCCGACCATCCGGGCCAACAGACCTGCACCATATCCGGCATCAAAGCTGCCCACTTTCGGGCCTGTCTGGCCGAAGATGGCGTTATCAGCGGCAATCGTCAAATCACATACAACATGCAGTACATGCCCACCGCCAATCGCATAACCGGATACCATCGCAACAACCGGTTTTGGAATGGTACGAATTAGCCGCTGCAGATCAAGCACGTTCAGACGCGGAACTTGATCATCACCGACATATCCGCCATGGCCTCGTACCGATTGGTCACCACCTGAACAGAATGCCTTGTCCCCTGCTCCGGCTAAAATAATCACACCGATGGAGGAATCATCACGGGCATCCGCAAACGCATCGATCATTTCATTTACAGTTAGTGGCGTAAACGCATTCCGTTTTTCCGGCCGGTTTATCGTCACTTTAGCAATCCCATTATACTTTTCATAAATAATTTCATTGTATTGTTTTACCTCTTCCCATTGGACTGTCACTTTTATGCCTCCTATCACTATTTAGTGTTTGTTAATGGATTGAAGAAACCCTTTCACTATTTTACCAAAAATATTCGGTTGTTCCACATGGATTGCATGACCGGCATTTTCCACCACATGAAGATCACTCGCTGGTATGTATGCCTCCATAGCACGATTAATGGTAATAAACTTCGCATCCTCCTCACCGACCAAGAGCAGCACAGGTAAACGAAGAGATGAGAGTTCTCCCCACCAGGATGGCTGCACACCGGTCCCCATGGTCATGAGTGACTGTGCAAGCCCTTCTGCCGATTGCTGGAGTCGTTCATTACGTATACGTTGCTGTACATCTTTCGGCATGGTTCTCTGTGTACGAAACAATGGCAGCCCTTCCCAATAGTCGACAAATGTGTTGATTCCATTTGTTTTTATCCAAGAAGCCAGCTTTTCATCTTGATGCCGGCGACTAGAACGTTGTTGTTCGTCATTTAATCCGGGTGAAGCACTTTCCAGTGTAAGCGACATAACCCGGTCGGGATGCAGCATCGCCAACGATAATGCTGTTCGCCCACCCATCGAATAACCGATAAGATGCACTTTATCCAATTGCAGCTGATCCAGCAGATTCACCAAATCGCTACAAACCGCTTCCGTATCTTTTGGTTGACTGGCAGTTTTTCCATGACCGGGCAAATCAATCGCAATGGTCTTGAAATCCGGTAGCCAGCCGTTGATCAAGGAGTCCCACGTGCGGGAAGAACCGGTAAATCCGTGCAGCAGCACAACTGGCTCCCCGTCCCCATTCCATTCATACCAGTATACAGCATCACTTATTGTAACATACATGGAATCAACCCCTCGTTTGCAACAGTTCGTTTTCAATAGCCTGCCATTTATCATGGTGCCATTGCCTATTTTCCGTCCGGTCAGTTTTTACTTCAACGACTGATAATCCATCGTACCGATAACTTTCCTTGAGCACCTGCTGCAAATCCGACAAGTTCGTTGGCTGGTGATAAGTGCCACCATACATGGTAATGACCTGTCGGAAGTCAATATCCAGCGGTGTACCGAATAACGTTTCAAAATGTTTTTGATGGTCTACTTGCGGGAGAAAAGAAAAAATACCGCCACCGTTATTATTGATAACAAGGATTGTTATGTTCAACCTATAATGCTTAGCCGCTAAGAGCCCATTCATATCATGGAAAAAGGACAGATCGCCCAGAACGAGCGTAACAGGGATTCCTGACGCCCCAGCTCCCAAACCGCTGGAGACCATTCCGTCGATTCCATTCGCCCCCCGGTTCGCCAACACCTCCAGTGATGCAGTGGTAGACATGAAAAAGGTGTCCAAATCCCGTACCGCCATACTATTGCCGATATATATAGTGCTCCGATCAGGAATAACAGTCATAAGTCCGCGAATAGCTTCGCCCTCTGTAAGTTTTTCCTGCCCTTGTTGATTCAGCAAGTGTTTTTTGGCAATACGATTCATTTGTTGCCAGGTGTCTAACCACGTTTCGTCAGCGCTCGGGGTGGCAACCATGGCTGCCAAGTCTCTGCACAATGCCGTGCCATCAGCGTCGATAAATGCTGTTTGGTTTCCGGCCGGTTCTCGGTAACCAGTATGATTTTCAACGACAAACTGTTGCACATCTCTGTGTTCTTTCATAAAGAAAAGATACGCTTTCGAAACCGGCATCGCCCCAAAACGAATGATAAAATCTGGTTTCAGCTGTTTCCGGATGGTTTCATTCCGTAAAATCGCATCATACCCCTCTATTATATGATCTTTGGCATGCTTTCCGGCACGAAGCTGTGACAAAGGATCTGCCAATATAGGAACTCCCCACTGCCGTGCAAGGTGAGCTATGGCATCGGCAAGATTAGGATCAGGTTGCGGACCACAGACAATTAACCCTTTCCCGGAATGGCTCAATTTTTCACAAAGATTGTTCAATTGCTGAGGATCAAGTCTACGTCGTCCTTCCATCTTACCAAGAAATGAACCCTTTCCACGTTTTCCCCAGAGATCCTCAGTGGAGAAATCAGGTATTAATGGTTCCCGGAATGGAAAATTCAAATGCACCGGGCCGGCATTTCCTTCTCTTGCTATATGGACTGCGCGGGATGCTTTACTCCTCGCATAAGCAAGCATGTCTTCAGTGGCTTCCGGCAATGCCATTTCATGAAACCACTTAGTATAATCCCCATACAGCTTCAACTGTCCAATCGCCTGCGGTGCGCCAACATCACGCAGCTCGTGCGGCCTATCTGTTGTGAGGACAATCAATGGAACGCGACTGTAATATGCCTCAATGATCGCCGGAAAATAATTAGCGGCGGCTGTTCCTGAGGTGCATATAATGGCAACCGGACGTTTCATCTGTTTCGCCATTCCTAACGCAAAAAAAGCCGCGGACCGCTCGTCAATAATCACCCACTGGTTCAACTCAGGATGCTCCGTCATCGTCATTGCCATCGGGGTAGAGCGGGAACCGGGTGAAATAACAACGTCTGTCAATCCAGCAGCAACGAGTTCGTCAACAAAATTGGCTGTATACCGTGTCAGGTTTTCCGTATGATTCATTGCCGTCCCTCCAGTGCAGACAGCATTGGTCTGAATTTAATCATCGTCTCTTCATACTCCGCTTCCGGGTCTGAATCCTTTACAACACCACAACCGGCAAATAAGGACACCTTGTCTCCCTGTACGAGTCCGGACCGGATGGCCACAGCAAATTCCCCATTCCGGTTGCTGTCAAACCAGCCAACCGGGGCACCATACCAGCCACGGTCGAGCTGTTCATGCTTTCGGATAAAGTCCTTTGAGGCTTCCCGGGGAACACCACCAAGCGCCGGTGTGGGGTGCAATTTTTCGATAATGTCAAAAATACTGTACCCTCTTTTCAATTGTGCTGTTACCGGAGTGTATAAATGCTGTAGGTTTCTAAACGGATGAATGACCGGTGTTTCCGGGACATGAACGGCATCGCAATACGCTTCCATTGATTGTCTGATCATTTTCACGACAAAATCGTGCTCACTACGGTTCTTATCATCGTGGAGTAAGTTTTCACCGATTTCACGATCTTCTGCTTCCGTTTTTCCGCGTGGCGCTGTTCCGGCAAGACAAACCGAAAATAATTGATTGTTATCTTGCTTGACTAACCTTTCCGGAGAAGCGCCAACAAAGCAGTCGCCTGCACGTTCCACAGCAAACACATAACTATCCGGCTGTGTTTCCAACAAATTTCTTAAAATAGAAGCAACCTGTACGTCATCTGTCATTGTCACCCGCAGCTCACGAGCCAAGACAATTTTTTGTGCATCGTGTGCTTTTATCTTGTCCGCCGCAAGCTTTACAGTTTGTTTCCATTTGTCAGGTGCTATTTCTTGCTGTCCGGCGATGCCAGCGCACTCCGGTAACCTTTCTGAGCTGTTCACTAATATATCTTTAGCTTGTTCCACCCACTCGGTCAGCTCCTGCAAATCATCATTAGCCTTAACTTGAAGATTAATCGTCAAGTAATTACGAGCATTATGCTTAGTCAACAGCACATTCGGAACCTGAAACGACCGATGACTAAATTTATTCCATAGCGAAGATTTTCGAACACTTGGATCGAATGACATGCCCCCAAGCCCTACAACCCCAGTTCCAGGCACTTGATAAGGGTTGTCAATTATTGCTTCATCGACCAATTGCTGCCAGTGGTTTTCTATTGTTTCTGTTCGGTTCTCCTCTAATTCTATATTCCAAGCACAACCAACGCCGACAATGGAAAACTGTTCAGATGTACTCGTCCAAAAAACACGATCCATTGACAACGTCTTTGCCGACGCAAAGAACCGAACCGGATCAACTTCATGTATTTCTTCTGTCATACTTACCAATTGATTATACTCAGTTGTTTTCGCTTTGGTAATTGCTTTTGAAAGCAGCGATTCAAATGATTTTAATTTTACTTCAATCATTTTTATTATCCTCCATACCATTCACCATTTCAACTTACCATATCTATTTTATTCTTTTTTATTAAGTTCCTCAAGGATTGGTGTCTAATTGTGATGATTTCATGACGATAGGCAATTGACAGGCCTTAACGAATTGCCTAAACTTGTATTGATATAGTAAACGCTAAGTTGAATCCCAAAGCACTAAAGGAGAGGGGAAACGTGAATTCGACAAACGATAATTCAATAAAAGAGGCACTCAACGAACGCAGCGGCTTGCAAGTGTGGTGGCGTCTCTTACGTCCACATACACTGACAGCATCTATTGTTCCGGTATTTGTTGGAACGATGTTTGCACTGACAGAGGAGCATATTAACTTATTATTATTTTTAGCTATGCTTTTGGCATCCATCCTTATCCAATCTGCCACCAATATGTTCAACGAATATTATGACTTTATTCTGGGGTTGGATAATGATAAATCAGTCGGCATCGGTGGTACGATTGTCCGGGATGGTATTTCACCAAGAACGGTGCTTCGATTAGCAATTACGTTTTTTGCCATTGCCATTTTGTTAGGTGTTTATATCTGTATGGCATCAAGCTGGTGGATTGCTGTCATTGGCATCGTGTGTATGTTATTCGGTTATTTGTATACAGGTGGTCCGTACCCGATTGCCTACACACCATTCGGCGAGCTTTTCTCCGGATTTTTTATGGGGACGGTCATTATTGGAATCAGCTATTATATTCAAACATCAACACTGACAAGTTCGGTCATTTGGCTGTCGATACCGGTTGCGATTTTTATCGGGGCAATTATGCTTTCCAATAACATCCGTGATCTTGATGGAGATAAGGAAAATGGGCGGAAAACAGTCGCCATTCTGCTCGGACGGAAAAATGCCATTAGATTCCTGGCCATTTTATTTATCACCGCATACAGCTTAACCGTTATTTACATGATTACCGGAATTTTACCGATGTGGTCAATCCTGGCATTTTTAAGTATTTTTAAGGCAGCTGACGTTATTCGCAAATTCCGCGGCAAGACGAACTCGCTAGAAATGATGCCGGCCATGGCTGCCACAGGTAAAACGAACACAATGTATGGTTTCCTAATTGGCATTTCATTATTGGTCAGTGCCTATTTGTAATGAGAGGGGACTTATCTCATGGACTTTTCCGAAACATTAATGGAAACACTCGGTATTGAGACAAAGCTACTTGATGAAAATCTTGTCATCATGACCATGCCCGTTGATGAGCGTACACACCAGCCTGCAGGATTCTTGCACGGAGGTGCAAATGTCGCATTAGCCGAATCCGCCGCAAGTATCGGCGCATATATGAACATTGATAACGAAAAGTTCGACGTGTTTGGCATCGAAATCAATGCCAATCATATCAAATCCAAGCGCGAAGGTATTGTTACCGCCAAAGCAGAACCTTTGCATAAAGGAAGACAAACGATGGTGTGGGAAGTGCGGATCACCGATGAGCATAACCGACTTCTGTGCATATCCCGTTGTACCATTAGCGTCGTTCCTAAGAAAAAGTAAATGAAAGCGGGAGTGTCATGATGGCACTCCCGCTTTTTTAAAGTTCCTTATGCTGCTAAATTCGTCTGTTTTTGCTCTATCCAAGCCTTCATTTTAATAAATACGGGTACAAATAAGACGCCTACAATAACTCCCTTAATCATATTAAAAGGCAGCACTCCACCGGAAACTGTTATCCATTTCACCGTGGTTGCAGCCATTTCGGGAGCTCCTGTAAACCAAGCATAAGCCGGTAAGATCAGGTAATAGTTTAAAACGCTCATCCCAATTGCCATAACAATGGTACCAGTTACCAGCCCTGAAACCACACTCTTGACACCTTTTGACCGATGGTACAGTACAGCTACTGGTACGACAAACATAACCCCTGCAAAGAAGTTTGATGCCACACCTATCGGATCGCCGGCACCGGATACAACTAGATATAACAAATTTTTAATCCCTTCTACAATAATACCAGCCACCGGTGAAAATATCAGTGCCGCCATCAATGCCGGTACTTCACTGAAGTCTATTTTTAAATATGGTGGTAAAAATGGCAGTGGAAAATTCAAAAAGAATAGCACCAAAGAAATCGTTCCTAGCAATGCCAGGACAACAAGTTTAACTAATTTTGATGATTGCGCGGTTGGTCGCATCACCCGTCTCCTCCTTCATCCTCACCGATTCGCATCTTACACTGATGAAGGGTGAGCCGTATCCTGTCGCGTCTGGTTTTCGGTCCAAAACGTTAAACCGGAAACCTATCATAAAAAACCCTAAAACCTATTAGGGGCTTTAGGGTGTCACGTCACAGGAAAGTTAAGGTACACGCACGCATGCACCGAATTCCGGCTCGTCATCTTCTCCCATCCAGACTGTAACTGTCGGTCCCGGACTCACACCGGGTCCACCGCTGCATTCATGCAGACGGGTCACGGACTTAAAACAGCATAGTGCTTCTTACCGTCGGTCGGGAATTGCACCCTGCCCCGAAGATGGAATCGATATGTTATTTTACATGTATTATACTACAATTTTCTTTCATTGAAAAGTCATTTGCAGCTGTGAAATTAATCTTTCTACGACGTCTTCAACCGAATTTGAAGGTATCTAGTCATCTAATGGATTTAAACTTTCTTCACCCGTCATTTCAGACAGCATAGTAACAAGTAATTCTATCTCCTCATCCATATCCTTAAGACTAGACGTTTCGACAGGTGAGTGCATGTACCTGAGTGGCAGAGAAACCAGTGAAATGGGAACACCGGGACCGGTCAGTCGCATACGGTCTGCATCTGTCCCTGTCATACGTGGTGTCAGTTCATACTGTACACGAATATTCCGTCTTCTAGCTGTTTTTTCGAGCATCTTATTGATTTTAATGTTAATGGGAGCGCCTTTTGCCAGTACCGGACCGCCATCAAGTTTAACATCGCCGTGTTTATTTTTATTCACACCTGGATAATCCGTGGCAAATGTAACATCACAAGCGATGGCCATAGTTGGCTTAATACCGGCAGCAGCAAAATACGCACCTCCCATATTTGTTTCCTCATTTACGGTACTGGCCGCATAAACACCAACATCGCTTCCTCTATCTGAAAGCCGCCGCAGAACTTCAGCAACAATAAATGCCCCTGTCCGATTATCCAGACCGCGGCCGGATACATACCTGTCCATTAAAAGCTCTGGATTAGTCTTATAAACAGCCAAATCACCTATCTGTACAAACCGCTCCGCTTCTTCCTTTGTTTTATAACCGCAATCAATAAACAAATCTTCTAATCCGAAATCGTTTTTCAGGCCACCATGGTGTTGTGCATTGACACCGATAACCCCCGTTGATTCAGCGTTGTGCCCAAGTACGGTCACTTTCATTCCAACAGCAGCCTTTGGATTTATGCCACCCATTTTATCAAAATGAAGAAATCCCTCATCATCAATGCGGTTAATAACAAGTGCAATTTCGTCGCAATGACCTGCCAATAATACTTTAAATTCAGCATCCGGATTTATAATTCCAATTGCATTGCCGGCATTATCCGTCTTGATTTCATCCGCAAAATCCTTTACATAGTTTATCCATTTTTTCTGAATGGCCACCTCATCACTTGACGGTGACGGTGTATGCAACAAATCCATTAAAAACGACCTGTTCGCCTGCTCCATCAAAAAACCTCCCTCTCATACTCTTCCATACAATCATAGCAAATTTTTTCCACGACGCGTAGCCACACGAATAAATGCCCTATTGTAGATAATATAAAGCGAACCAAGCACTTTAATTTACAGAATATTCTTCTTCAGGTACACTTTAGAAAGAAAATGGTAAAAAAAGGAGCGTCGACTAATGACCCTTGAGCAATGGTTTGAGCAAGGCATGGACCCGGACACATATATAGAATCGATGCAGAAAAACAAAGAAAACTTACTACATATTTACGACCATTTCACATTACCGGAGGATGAGCAGTTTATTCGGAACTTGGCAGCGCATGACCTTCGCGTTATTGTGCTCACGGAGGACTGGTGTGGCGATGCGATGCTCAACACACCTATCTTGCTTCGTCTCACTGAACAGGCTGACATACCGGTTAAATTCCTACCCCGAGATGAAAACCTTGAGCTGATGGATCAATACTTGACTAATGGAACATCACGATCAATTCCCAAGTTCATTTTCATCGATAGCAATGGAAAAGAAGTGGCGGTATGGGGACCGAGAGCGGAAGAAATCCAGGAATTCGTCGACCATTCCAGACAGCAACTACCACCAAGCGATCACGATGATTATAAGGAAAAGTCAAAAGAAATACGCCGATTTATGACTAAATCCTTTCGTGACAATACTGACTTCTGGCAGGAAGTTTATGAAAGCATCAAAACCACTTTGAAAAGAAATTTGAATCTGTAATACTGGAACAGAAGATTTTTAGTTAAAGAAAAACCCGAGTCGATTCAGATATTTCTGAATCAACTCGGGTTTTTTGCTTAATGAAATAAGCGCAGGGAAAACACATATCGTTCGTATTTAGAACTGATTTGTTTAGTTTTTTTCCCAGTCTCTTCCTTATCATGACGGAAACATCTTTCAGCAAATGTCAATCACGCCCGTGTATGGACTGCAATTACCTTTTATGGCGTATGAAAGTTTTGGACCTTTGCCAATACTATGTGTGTAATTTTAATGGATTATCGTCATGCTATGATACATCCGGGCACGAACACAGAACAAAAGGAAGCGTCCTTGCAAGTAAAAGTTATATCGCTAAATTTTATAGTTTTTTATAAGGTCCTCCTAAGTCTATATTTTCTGACGTTACTAAAAACATGGGCAGGTGAACAAAGTGAATCTCGAAGTATTTAAACATATTTATTTCCGTATGCCGGCAGCTGTAAGGCTTCTCCTGTCTATTTTTGTACTCATGATCCTATTTGGATTTATCATTCACCTTGTCGAGCCAAATCAATTTCCATCCGTTTTTGATGGTGTATGGTGGGCGTTTATCACCGGCGCAACAGTCGGTTATGGTGATTATGTTCCACTTACTGTTCCAGGCAGAATCATTGGCATTCTTCTTCTACTTTCCGGCGGTGGCATGCTGACATTTTATATTACGACGCTCGCCGCAACCACTATTAATCATGAGAATAAGCTTTCAGAAGGGAAAGTCTCTTTTAACGGTAACCACCATATCGTAGTCATCGGCTGGAATGAGCGAACTAAACAGCTAACAGATATGATTGCCGATAAGGATTCTAACCAAGAAGTCGTGCTAATTGACCGGACATTGGACAAATTACCTTATCGTCATTATCCAGTTCATTTCATCCATGGAGATCCGAGCGAGGATGCCGTATTAATACAGGCCAATATTAAAGCCGCTGAGGCCGTCCTCATTTCGTCAGATATTACCATTGACGAGCGAAAAGCGGATATTAACACCATCTTATCCATCATCGCTGTTCGTGGGAACAATCAAGATGTCTCAATAAATGCAGAAATTCTAACCATCAGCCAAGTAGAAAATGCCATTCGGGCGGGTGCGGACACCGTTATAAGCTCAAATGATTTTATGAGTACACTGTTTTACCATGAGCTCTTCCATAAAGAACAGACAAAACCTTTTGAAACAGTGTTAACACTACTAAATAATCAACAATTTAACCACATTCCGCTTCCAGATAAGTTGGATGGAAACACCTTTAAAGAAACGGTACTGTTCTTCCTGGAAAACGGTGAACTTTTACTTGGAATAATTCGTGATGGCAAGTGGCATATGAATCCACGACCTGACATGGAACTTGACAAGGATGATACATTAATCATCCTCTCATCCTGGTAGTAACAATTCTTCTACCTTTCGCAGCACAGCTTCACCGACTTTCCTAGTTTCACGGTTCAAACCGGGATCAGCTACGGAAAAATCCAAGGTATCATTTTCATCGCTTTTTGCCGTTTCCGGGTATTCAAAATTAAGTAAATACGGCTTCTCTAGCCGTATTGTTACCCCCGGAAAATCTAATGAACCTTGAACGGCATAAAATGGAATACGCATTAAATAGTGTATGCCTTGGTCATTAATAATCAATTCAATTATCGATTGTTCATAATCCCAATTCGTTCGGATAATTGAACCTCCTGGCCTAAATCTCTCTTCCAGCACATAAAGTGGGTATATGTTGTTTTCCATCAAAGAGTGTAACGGAATCATGCCAGTTTACCTCCCTCGTTTTACAAAAGAAGCGTTATTCATTATTTTTTGCTCGAAAACAAAATATATGCTAAAATATCTTATTGTGTTAAAAGAATCGAATACAATATAGGAGTTGTTCAGCATGGGAGATAAGTTTGAAACTGGTAGATTTTAGAAGGAAAAGTTACCGGCATTCAGCCATATGGGGCATTTGTTGCTTTAGATGAAGAAACACAAGGTCTTGTTCATATTTCCGAAATAACACACGGCTATGTTAAGGATGTTCATGAGCACTTGGCAATCGGTGATGAAGTGAAAGTGAAGGTCTTAAGTGCCGATGAAGAAAATAACAAAGTTTCTTTATCCATCCGAGCAACCGAAGAACCGCCAAAAAACAATCCAACAAACCAGAAAAAGTATGAAGCTAATCAGTCGGATAACACAAATGCCGGTTTTAATACATTGAAAGATAAACTTGAGGAATGGATAAAACAATCAGAAAGGTAGAACAAGTAAGATCAAAGGCGAAAGCACCCTTGCAGGATAAAACCATCACGCCCTGCGCGTGCGCCACACTAGTACGCCCTGCACGTCGGAGCCGGACGTGGCTTATCTTGCAAGTAAAAGTTATATCGCTAAATTTTATACTTTCTTAACTAACAAAAAAGAGGCTTCTTCAAATATGCGTCATGAAAGACGAATTCGGCATATTTGAATTTGCCTCTTTTTATGATTTACCAATAATGTCCAACGCCAAACAAAGAACTTACATACCACCCATTAGCCCCCCTTCCATACGTTTACATTCGTTTATATACGTTATGTTACACAAAAATAGCTCTAGCTTGAATGAACAGCGAGAAATTAGGTAAAGTAAAAAGTACAAGGAGGAATATATATGACACATATCAGTTTTTCATGCACAAATGCATATCAGTTTTTCAAGCAAGAAGAAATGGACTACTTGAACGATTATATAGAAACTGCTCACTACAAACTTCATGAAAATACCGGTCAGGGCAGCGATTTTTTGGGGTGGCTCGATTTGCCGGAGAACATGGACAAAGAGGAATTCACGCGGATTAAAACCGCCTCAAAAAAAATCAAAAACGACTCCGATGTGCTGCTCGTTATTGGGATTGGCGGTTCGTATCTGGGGTCACGTGCGGCCATTGACATGCTTAATCATTCCTTTCAAAACTTACTTCCCGGGGACAAACGCCAAGCTCCTCAAATCATTTTCGCGGGTAATCATATCAGTTCGACATACATAAGTGAGCTGCAAGACATACTCGAAAATAAAGACGTATCCATTAACGTTATCTCTAAAAGTGGAACTACGACCGAGCCGGCGATAGCCTTCCGAGTTTTCCGTAAATTCCTTGAAGACAAATATGGTAAAGAAGAAGCGAGAAAACGAATCTACGCGACAACTGATAAAGAAAAAGGTGCTTTAAAAACCGTTGCGGAGGCAGAAGGATACGAAACATTCGTCATTCCTGATAATGTTGGAGGCAGATATTCCGTACTAACAGCAGTTGGACTATTGCCAATCGCTGTGAGCGGCATTGCAATCGATGAAATTATTCACGGTGCCAAAGTTGCCATGAATGATCTGAATGAGCCGAAACTCGCTAACAATCCGGCCTATCAATATGCGGCAGCTCGCAACATTTTATATAACAAAGGCAAGACGACAGAATTGCTGATTAACTACGAACCGCAACTCAACATGTTCAGTGAATGGTGGAAACAGCTCTTTGGCGAAAGTGAAGGCAAGGATCAGAAAGGTATTTTTCCGGCATCCGCCAATTTTACCACTGACCTTCACTCGATGGGACAATATATTCAGGATGGCCGCCGCGACCTGTTCGAGACTGTTCTGCACATTAATAAGCCAAAGAAAGCTATCATGGTAGAAGAGGACACAGACAATGCTGATGGACTTAATTATTTGGCTGGAAAAACGCTGCACGAAATCAATGACAAAGCCTATCAGGGAACACTGCTAGCACATACGGACGGCGGGGTGCCAAATTTAGTCATTGAGGTGCCAACACTTGATGCATATACGTTTGGCTACCTTGTATACTTTTTCGAG
The DNA here is from genome assembly GCF_005887555.1 of Lentibacillus cibarius. Taxonomy (NCBI): domain Bacteria; kingdom Bacillati; phylum Bacillota; class Bacilli; order Caryophanales; family Bacillaceae; genus Lentibacillus; species Lentibacillus cibarius. The sequence goes on from NZ_VCIA01000001.1 coordinate 657,116, forward strand.
AAAGCATGTGCGGTGAGCGGTTACTTGCTCGGTGTCAACCCGTTCGATCAGCCCGGCGTGGAAGCATATAAGAAAAATATGTTTGCACTTCTCGGCAAGCCGGGATTTGAGGATGAAAAAGAAAAGCTTGAAAAAAGACTAAAATAACAATTCGGGCAATTTTTTGCTATAAGACGTTTAAATTCTGGATGTGGGGGTAATACTTTAAACGTAAGACTTTCTCGTATTCCCCCTGTTAAGCAAAGCGTCAATAACGCTTTGCTATTTTTTTGTACTTAAGGTTGAACAGGATCTCATTCAGCGGGATAAATGCTTGGCAGTTTAACCTCTACCCATTTTCCAGTATAATAGTAAACGGAATTATTAGCTATTAGAGCAGGAGGTTAAATAATGGCGGCTTTTGAAAAAGTATATGACCGTACAAATACTCGTTCCGTCAAATGGGACATGCGAAAGAATGTATTCCAAACCGATAATGTATTGCCGATGTGGGTAGCAGATATGGATTTTCAAGCACCACAGGCAGTTAATGATGCATTAATCGAGCGCGCAAAACATGGCATTTATGGATATACAACAATTGATAGTGACGTGAGAAATGCTATTATCAGCTGGATTTCCAGGCGGCACAGCTGGGAAATCAAGGACGATTGGCTTTCATTCAGCCCGGGGGTCGTTGCAAGCTTACATATGGCTGTTCAGGCGTTTACCGATCCCGGTGACAGCATTCTCATTCAGACACCTGTATACACCCCTTTTTACAATGTCATTGAAACACATGACCGAACGATTGTGAAAAATCCGTTGCGGCGAAAAGATCACTATTACCATATTGATTTTGAAGATTTCGAGGAAAAATTAAAAACCGGTGTGAAGGCATTCATTCTTTGCTCCCCGCACAATCCGGTTGGACGTGTGTGGACAGAAGAAGAACTGAAAGAAATGGCCCGGCTTTGCCTGAAACATGACGTACTCATTCTATCTGATGAAATACATGCAGACCTTATCTACCCAGGCGAAAGACATATACCTATTGCCTCTCTTTCAGACGAGATTGCAGCGCAGACCATCACATTCATGTCGCCATCAAAAACATTCAACCTAGCGGGACTACAAGCATCGTATATCATTACTTCCGATAAGCAAAAACGGGATTTGCTGGATAAACAGTTGACCAACCAGGGACATCACATGATTAATACGATGGGAAACATAGCTATAGAGGCGTCCTATCAGCATGGAGAAAAATGGCTTGATGAACTCCGTGATGTATTGGCGGGAAATAAAGCTTACGTCATTCAAAAGCTTGAAGGCGAGACAAATAAGCTGAAAGTGACCAAATCGGAAGGAACTTATCTGCTGTGGATAGACTGCAGTGCACTTGGCCTAGATAGTGAAGGATTAAAGGAATTCATGAGCAAAACAGCCGGCGTAGGGCTCAATGCCGGTGCAGGCTATGGTGAAGAAGGCGAAATGTTCATGCGCATGAACATTGCTTGCCCTCGGGCGACACTGCAGGAAGGTGTTCAGCGTATCGTAGAAGCTGTTAATAATTATCAGTAGCATTGTTCAGGTGATCCAATATTTTGGTTGGATCACCTGTTGTTTTAGCGCCACTTTCCATAAGGCCGCGCCTGTTATTCTTCCTGTTCCTCATTAAAATCGGTCGGATCTGTCGGTGTTTCAGTCGTCTTCTTTTCATCTTTCGCAATAAGACCGCAAGCTATTCTTGCACCGGAATCACCACCAGGCTGGCTGACTCCATCATCCTGCTCTTCAGTTATGACGAGTGATGTTCCCTCCCCGTCCAGCAGCGATTTTTTGCCGTCGAGGAGTGTGGCCTCCGGTAGCATCAGTTCAGCATCAACAAGACCGCCTGCATCTGCCTCAATATTAGGGAGATCACCCAAATGCGCGCCTTCCGGATGCATTAGTCCATGCTGGTCTCCGGTTGGATTCAAGTGATTACCTGCTGTCTTAAAATCAGGCGCATCGCATTTAGGATACTCATGGATATGGATGCCGTGGTAACCTGGCTCTAATCCTTCCAGTTTTAGTTTAACGTTCACACCAGCATCAGCTTCTGTTAGCTTAGCTGTACCAATCATATCATCTGAAGAATTGTACATCTCCACCGTTCGTGTGGTTTCCTTATTTTCCTGACAGGCCGTCAGCCATGTCAACGAAACAAGTACAATTACAACGAATACTCTCATCTATGGTACTCCTTTTCAATTACATTGTATTTTCAGTATCCGCAATCAGATAAAAATTAAACGGATTCCTTTAAAAGAAACCCGTTTCAATCGCTATCTTTTTTTGTCTCAAAATACTGTTGGTACTGCTTTTCTGCTTTTTTTGCCTCTTTCCTGGAAACCTTTATAAAAAAATACATGGTTATGACAGCACCAATCATAAATATAATTAATGTTATGACAGCAGGAATGTATTCTGTTTTATCTTCTGGAAAGTATAAGAACTCCATCATCATCTATCACTTCCTTACACTCATTATAGCACCAAACAAGTAACTTTTAAATCCAGCACCTGCTAATTGCTGAATTCCTTGCCATCTGGCACAATGGACAAAAAAGGAGGATAATAAAATGGCATTTCAAGCTGGAGATATCGTGCAAGTTAAATATAACTCAGGTAAATACATAGGTGAAATTCTTGAGGATCGCGGTGAGCGCTACTTGATAAAAGTACATGCTGTCGTAAAACATCCGATGCAAGGCGACTTACACCATCCCGGTGAAACGGAAGGAGTCTTCTTTCAAGAACGAAAAGCGCTTGCACACTACGAAAAACTCAACGCGGTCAAGTCGGCTGCTAAAGCATTTCATGAAGAAGTTCCAGAGTACCGGACTTCTTTAAAAAAATCCATCAACACAATGAAGGAACAGCTTTCGAAAGAAGATACACCCTTCAACAAGCTATCTTTAAAACAACTCGAGTATTTAGAGCAAAACGACTACACCAAAAGTTATTATCACTGAAAAAATAAATGAGCCAGCGGTTACCCCCTGGCTCTGTCTTTTTTATTCACCCAAATGTTCACTCATTACTTCACTGATGCCGCTCATCGCTTCTTCTTCATCACTGCCTGATGCTTTGATAGTCACTTCTGCATCTTTTGGTATTCCTAGTGACATGACGCCCATAATGGATTTCAGATTCACATCTTTCCCATTATAAGAAATCTGAACATCTGATTCAAATTGACCAGCTTTATTCACTAGCAATGTTGCTGGACGTGCATGAACGCCAGTATCTGCCGTAATAGTAAATGTTTTTTCCTGCATTATTTTCATCCTTCCAATATTAATTCCTTTAGTGTATATTTTCCCACAGAGGTGAATGACATACAAGCTTATTATATACAAAATAAGTCTCTTTTGAAACAGAAAAGCGATGAAAACTGTGTCATTTCCATGAAAGTTGTCTTTATCCAACCATTATGATAACGTAAATTTGACAATGTTTGAGGAGGAATCAAGGTATATGAGTGTGCATATTGGTGCAAACAAAGGTGATATCGCCGACAAGATTCTATTGCCTGGCGACCCATTACGGGCCAAATTCATCGCCGAAACTTTCCTGGAAGATGTGACACAGTACAACAGTGTACGTGGCATGTATGGCTATACAGGTACCTATAAAGGAGAACGCATATCTGTCCAGGGTACAGGAATGGGCGTACCATCCATATCCATCTATGTGAATGAACTCATTCAGGATTATGGTGTACAGACACTGATCCGTGTCGGAACCTGTGGCGCGATCCAGCGTGATGTCAATGTTCGTGATGTTATCCTTGCACAGGGAGCAACAACGGATTCGCAAGTAAACCGGATGATATTTAACGGTATTGATTACGCACCACTGGCTGATTTCGACCTGCTCCGAAAAGCTTATGACGTCGGTAGTGACAAAGGGTTAAACTTACGTGTCGGTAATGTATTTACAAGTGATACGTTTTATCGCGATAACGCCAAAGATGTGAACGAGCTGCTGGCATCGTATAATGTACTAGCCGTAGAAATGGAAACGACCGCATTGTACACACTTGCAGCTAAATTTAATCGTAATGCCTTAACCGTTCTTACCGTATCCGATCATATCCTGACCGGAGAAGAAACCACTTCTAAAGAGCGACAGACAACCTTCCATGACATGATGGAAGTGGCACTCGACACAGCCATCAAACAATAAGGTGCTAACAGAAGAGTAAACAGTCTTCCATTGGTGGAAGACTGTTTTTTTTGCCACTTTGTAAACTCATTAATAAATCGGTTGACATTGAGATTGAACATACTCTATGATAATAACTAATTGAGAGGAGTGATACTTATGAAAGAAATTCGTTCAATTGATTTAACGTTCAGCGCACTATTCGTATGTCTGATGGCAATTGGCGCTAATATTGCTGTATGGTTCCCAGTGTTGGCAATCCCCATTGGCGGCGCTGCCATTCCACTATCACTGCAGACGTTTTTTGCAACATTGGCAGGATTAATGCTTGGTAAACGGCTAGGCAGCATTGCTATGATTACATATATCGCAGTTGGTATAGCCGGTATTCCGGTATTCGCTAAAATGCAAGCAGGCCCCATGGCACTCATTAACCCTACCGGCGGTTTTATCCTATCTTTTGTATTTGTTGCTTTTATAACAGGGCTCATTGCCGAACGTAGCCGGAAACCATCTATTCCACTTTATACGGCAGCTTCTTTATTCGGACTTGTTGTTAACTATGGCATCGGGGTGACGTATCTGTTTATTGCTATGAACACATGGCTTCATCTCGACATCTCTTATTTTTCCGCTTGGGCCGGGATGTTTCCATTTCTCATAAAGGATACAGGAATGGCCTGTTTAGCTGCTATGTTTATGTTAACCATCTCTAAACGAATACCGTCCAGATGGGTTGCCTTCAGAACTTGAACTACCCACCACTTACTAAGCATGAAGTAGGGTATTCTCGCCTGTAAATGATAAATCGATGAAAGGCATGACCGATTGTGATAAAATAGCACTCTAAAAGCTTTCCAATGTCCATGATGCGGCCCACGGATGGGTTTTTTTATTTCAGGACAGCGGAATGGAAACTGCAACAGAAGGGATGTCATATGTCGTGAGCCTTTTTGCAAACTTTCCATTATGGGCTGCATTATCAGCAATTGTTGTTGCCCAGGTTATCAAAATTCCGATTCATCTAATTGCAGCCAGGGAATTCAATCCGGGGCTCGCCTTCTCAACAGGAGGAATGCCAAGTAGCCATTCAGCCGCAGTTGCTGCTTTGTCAACAGCAGTCGGAATAGTTGAAGGCGTGGACTCCATCATGTTTGCGATTGCAGCTGTTTTCAGCGTCATCATTATGTTTGATGCCTCTGGTGTACGTAGACAAGCAGGCGAACAGGCTATTGTCATCAACCAGCTTGTCAAAGATTTTCAGACATTTGTCGAGGGGGCTAAAGACTGGAATCAAAAAGAAGCATTTCAAAAACGGAAGGAATTGAAAGAACTTCTTGGGCATCAGCCTATTGAAGTCCTTGTCGGCGGGTTATCTGGTATAGCAATTGCATTTTTAGTTTATCAATGGTATTAGAAAAATTGAGACTATTCCCTCCCAGCGTTTAGACGCTGGAACGACGGCATGAAAGGTTTTTGTGGCATTTAGATATACGGATTCCGCTTAAACATTGTGCTTCTTCTTATTAAAGGAGACGTCCCACAACACAGTGGAACGTCTCCTTTAACTTTCCTGATCGTTTGTAATTTGCTCTCGAAAGACTTGCAACGTTTCATTTTCATTTAATTTATTCAACGCTTTTTCGGTCAGTTTACCATTTCCTTTTTTAATGACGTAAACTTCTACTTCCTTTTTACCCCATTCTGCATACACGTCATCAACCGTTTCATAGTACAAATCAATTTTGTTACCATTTATGGCGCCACCTTTATCAGCTACAACACCATATCCATAGCCAGGAATGAACAGGATGGTTCCAATCGGATAAATATCCAAATCGGCTGCAATAGTAGAGTATAAATCTCTTTTTACCTGCACCCCGGAATACGTAATACCATATTGTGGATGGTCGGGTGTTTTTCCAGTTGATTCAATTCCGGCAGTATAACCGGTAGCCATTACAGTAGCGCTCGGATATTGTTCAAGGTTAATGTATTCTTTCAGTGTTTTTGGTCCTTCAATCTGTTCACTTGAAATATAACGCTTTTGCTGTTTCATGACGTTCAATTTTTTCTTCTTCAGTGCAACTTGCCTGTACCCGGCTTCCCTCCCGGATGTTATAGGCGATGCATCGTAGTCTTCAACCATCCATGCTTTTACATCTGTGACTGACATATTTGTAATAGATGACAATGTAACAAAAAAAGCGCCAAGAAATAGTAGACACATTGCAGTCTTCCGTATTAAATTCCGTTTTTTCAATGATAACACCTCTCTGGATGTCATCATCTCCATTTTGGAAGCTTTTTATTCATTTACCATTTTAAAACATCCGGTAGCCACTTTTACGCAAGTAGCGAACGACAAATCCAGACACGATCGTCCCGATAAAACCAGCTCCTAAAATACTTATATCCGCGATTGTAATTTCTGTTAGTCTTGTGAAAGCTGTAGAAAATGCACTACCTGGATTTACAAAATACTCCGTAGTGGCTATATCATCTACAATCATCAAAATAATGAAAGGATAAACAAAAGTCATTAGCCACGTTTGTCGTAGCAGCATATTTAAAATAAATGCCAATCCAAAAAATATAACAAAAAACAGTAAAATCGAAACAACAAATTGTATCAACACCGTATCTCCCTTCACCTATGCATACAGCATTTATTTTATAACAAATGCAGAAAAAAGCAAAGACAAGTAATCCTATAGTGATCAATTTAAACCTTTCATTCATTTCTCTTGCAAATATGTCTTTTCCCAATATTTTCATTGCAGACATATCCATGTGCATCGATACACATAAACGTCTGATTTATGATATCATAGCAATGGTGTTTGAATAAGACAGATTGGGGGAACATCCATGCCAGAAGAAGTATATGATGTTACCATACTTGGCGCTGGTCCTACAGGATTATTCACCGCCTTCTACGGAGGGATGCGCCAAGCTAGTGTTAAAATCATTGAAAGTTTACCACATACTGGCGGGCAATTGACAGCCTTGTATCCAGAGAAATATATATATGATGTTGCCGGTTTTCCAAAAGTCCGTGCCCAGGAATTAGTCGATAACCTTGAGGAGCAAGCGGCTATGTTTGATCCAATGATTGTGCTGGGACAAGCTATAGAAAAAGTAGAACGTCTTACGGATGATACGTTTAAGTTGACTTCCAATAATAATGAAGTACACTTCACAAAAACGATTATTATCACGGCAGGCAATGGAGCTTTCCAGCCAAGACGATTAAACATAGAAGGCTGTGAACAGTTTGAAGGTGTTAATCTGCATTACCATGTAAAGGACATGCAGGCATATAAAGATCAAAATGTTATGCTTCTTGGTGGCGGAGATTCGGCAGTAGACTGGGCATTAATGCTGGAGCCGATTGCCAAAAAAGTGACGCTCGTACACCGGCGTGATAAATTTCGGGCCCATGAACACAGTGTTGAACAATTGATGAATTCCAATGTAGAAATTTTAACCCCCTATGTTCCTTCATCAATTAGTGGAACGGATAGAATTGAAAAAGTGATGCTCAACAAGGTTAAAGAGGATGCAGCATTTGAGATAGAGGTTGATTCCATACTTTGCAATTACGGCTTCGTCTCTTCGCTTGGCCCAATTAAGGACTGGGGATTGGAGATTGAAAAAAACAGTATTGTTGTCAATTCTAGAATGGAAACCAATATCCCAGGAATTTATGCCGCTGGTGATATTACAACCTATCCGGGTAAAGTAAATCTAATTGCTACCGGATTTGGGGAAGGCCCTACCGCCATTAATAACGCCAAACAATACATCGACCCGAATGCACGCATACAGCCAAAACACTCAACATCAATGTTTTAATATGGTCAGCCTGGACTCATTTAAGAGTTCCAGGCCTTTTTGTAGGGCTACAAAATCTGTACATTAAAAAAACTAGGGTAGATCCCCTAGCTTTTTTTAATTTAGTTTCCACTAACATTTTTCCGGCGTGCCTGTACGTTCCTTCGCTTTGAATGAGGAGCCACAGCCGCATGATACGATCGCATTTGGGTTATCGATACTGAACCCGCCGCCCATCATATTTTGCTTAAAGTCAAGTGTGGTCCCTTCGATAATTGGTGCATCCTGTTTATTAATAACGACTGGGATACCATTGATATCTTCAACCATGTCCAGTTCTTCATTAACATCATATTCAAAGCCAAGCGAATATGATAATCCGCTGCAGCCACCGCCTTTTACACCGAAACGCAGACGAACGCCAACTGATTCATCTTTCATCATTTCTTTCACCTGATCACGCGCTCCATCTGTAATGGAAATAACCATTTCGAATCCTCCTCTTTCATAAGATGAGTCATGCATTATCCTCCAGTATACAAACTATAGCAAAAACCATCAACTATGAGACGTTCAGAAAAACTCAGGCCTAGCCTCGTTTCAAACTAATTCCGAAGTTTTTATGGTAGGTCATCCAATTTTATACTTTCTGACATTATAAAATGATAGATGCCTGCCGCAATTGTTTCCGCACCACCGGTCATCAACACATCTCCATCCTGCTGCCAATGAATGTGCAAGTCACCACCATCAAGATGAACCGTTACTTCTTCCTCACGCGCTATCTCACCATTTAGAGTTGCTGCTACAACAGCGGCACATGCTCCCGTTCCGCACCCCTGCGTTATAAGCGTATTTGGCGACGCAGCCAATCCATTCCCACAGTTTTTCCCTTCTGAACCATCTTTATTGAATATGCGCATGCCTACATCCGCATCCTCACTCGGGTGTATCAAAATAAGCCCATCAGACCCAATTCCAGTATGAATATGCGAAACAGACTTAGCCAGTTCCGGCAGTCCAACTCCATCATGACTGTAAAACAGCCCCATTTTTCTCCAATTCTTTGTAAATAGTTTTAAGTTTCGGGATACCTTCCGCTACAATTTCATCATTTACTAAAACAAGTGGATAAAATAATTCTTCTTCCAATATGCGATTTGCGAATTCCTTGTGTTTTTCAACATCCGGCGGGTGATCAATATCAACATATTCATAAGCAATGTTCTCGTCTATATACTTTCTGCCGATTGCAGCCTGCAGCCATTCATACGTATCCCGTGAACCGGGCGCACCAACACAACTAGCACAAATTTGCTCTGCACCGTAAACAGTGATATAGATATCCTTCCCCATCACAAAAACCCCCTATTCCTTGGTTACTTTCATTTTACAAAATCCCTTATGAAAGATAAAATAAAAGGTAGATAGTATTTAAAATAAAGAATAGATTTTTTCAGCAATACATTTTATAATAAAAGGCAGAAAGGAGAAGATGGATAATGCAAGAACAAGTACAAGAAGTATTAAATAAATTGCGTCCATTTTTGCTTCGCGATGGCGGCGATGTGGAGCTGGTTGATGTTGATGATGATGGCATTGTGCTCCTTCGTCTGATGGGGGCATGTGGAAACTGCCCAAGTTCTACCATTACATTGAAAGCGGGAATTGAGCGTGCATTGATGGCTGAAGTTCCAGGTGTAAAAGAAATTGAACAGGTATTTTAAAGTTGCCCTTCCCATACAGCTTGTAAAGGCAGACTAAAGTAATGTCTGCCTTTTTTATATGATAAGATTTGCATGAAATATGGCTGATCCTAAAAAGCATCGTGACTCCTTAGATCAGGCAAAGATTAGTTACCTGAAACTCAGACAGGCGTTATCGGGGTGTCCCCTTTCAGTACAGCGGTCAAGTTATCGAGACAGAGATTAATCATTTTGGAACGTGTCTCCTCACTAGCAGACCCGATATGTGGCAGGCAAACCGTATTATCCAGTTTCGCCAGCGGATGGTCTGGAGAAATTGGTTCCTGATCAAACACATCCAGCCCAGCTGCCTTGATTTGCTTATTTACTAATGCCTCGTGTAAAGCTTCCTCATCAACAGTACCACCGCGTGAAGCGTTGACAAATATAGCACTGTCTTTCATTTGCTCAAATGCATTTTTATTAAATAACTTTTGTGTATCATTGGTTAACGGAACGAGTGAAACAACATAATCGGCCTCTTTCAACAAATCAGCGAACGCTAAATACGTAGCCCCCAACTCCTGCTCTGCTGTCTTTTTACGTGAACGATTGTGATACAAGATGGGCATATGAAACCCGGCTGCCCGTCTGGCTACCGCCTCACCAATCCTGCCCATACCGACAATACCGATTTTCTTCCCGTACACATCTGAACCAGCCAACAAATATGGTGACCAATGTTTCCATCGTCCCTCACGAACATAATCGGTGGCTTCTACTATTCTTCTAGCAGTTGCCATTAATAATGCAAATGTCAAGTCTGCAGTCGTCTCGGTCAGAACATCCGGCGTGTTGGTTACCACAATACCGCGTTCTTTTGCCGCCTGCACATCTATGTTGTCATAACCTACCGCCATATTAGCAACAATTTTCACATTTCTGGCGACGTCCAAGAATTCACGGTCAATCGATTCAGTCAACAGACACAGTACACCGTCAGCCGATGCTGCTTCACGCAGTAGCACATCCCGTGGTACAGGTGTATCTTCCTTTTCCCACATGTAAAAATCAGCGTATTCCCGATATGGCTCCAATAGATCATCAGGGATTTTCCTTGTAACATAAATAACTGGTTTCATCTTTGGATCACTCCATTGTTTGTGATTCATAACCAGTGTAACACAGGAATCGCTAATTCTTTAGTCGAAACCCCGGCATTATCAAAAAACATCCGCAACCTTCGTTCATAAACAGGCTGACGTTCCATCAAATCAAGTAAAACAGCGTGGTTATATTCGTAAGTTTCCCCAATAAAACCACGTTCGATAGTATCAAAAAAATGGACAGGAAATAAAAGCCGTGCATATAAGAGCCGCCAGGAGAAAACCGACAACGGCTTAACATGCTGATAATCATCCAGAAATGTTCGTATGTCATGCATGGGGTCTTCCGTTTTCAATAATTGATGTCGAATATACGCTGCTAAGTCGCGTGCAGGATGATCATAGACGAGATCTGTCATCCATAGATATCGATTGTTAAGCTGCCCGTAATACCTTCTGAATGCGATGGTTCCCTGGTCCGTTTCATGGAACCGGGACTCATGCTCACTTTCCTGCATATATTGGATAGCATTTTCACTTATTCCAACCAAGTATGGCAGAAAATCCACTAGTTCACGATAATAGTCCCCGGGATTATCATAAGCTTCTTGCTCTATTTTCTGTTCGAAGGCACTCATTTTACCTATCCACAGATCCTTCCACTGTCCATAGCTAGAAATGAGTTGTGGTTCATAACTGTACAGTGAACCATCCATATGAAACCGTGCCAACCTCTCCCCATAACCATATCCAGTACGATTATCCGCGTTTGACCTATCTGCCTTTAGTACCATATAACCGCTGTCATTATGCTTCGTAAACCATCCCCCTTGCTTATTTTGTACAGGGACTATTACTTGATTCCAGTTGTTTTCATACAAATAATAAGCCAACGATGCTTGCTCCATATGTATCATTTCCTTCATATCGCCGGAAATGATAAAATAAACATAATTATCATCTATGAAACCTTCCGCGCCGTTTATTACCGTTTCTTCGTATACATGAATATCATAATTTATGGCAAGAAAGTCTCTCAACATGATCGCTCCTTTTTTCCGTGTCTAATTTAATATATGTTAGAAACCGCTCTATCTTAACAATTTTTAAAAGAAAAGGTGATAACTATGGATAATAATACGAACAAAACCAAACTGGAATTAAAAGCAAGAGAATGGCTGTCAGAACGAGGGGTAACAATAAAAGACATTGCAGACCTCGTCCATTATTTGCAGGCCAAATACCATGATAATCTTAGCATGGAGGACTGTCAGTACAATGTGGAGCGAGTATTGGGGAAACGGGAAGTACAGAATGCCATACTAACCGGCATCCAATTGGATCGTCTGGCTGAGAAAAAAGAACTTGACGAGCCACTGCAACGAACCATCGAGATTGATGAAAGTCTGTATGGCATTGACGAAATAATTGCTTTCTCCATTGTTAACGTGTATGGTTCCATTGGCTTCACCAATTACGGTTTTATCGACAAACAGAAACCAGGTATTCTTGAACATTTAAATGATAAATCTACCGGCGAGTGCCATACTTTTCTGGACGATATTGTCGGAGCAATTGCTGCGGCAGCTTCAAGTCGGCTGGCTCATGCTACCGCTGACGATGAAATATTTGATGACTGAATGAATTAATTAGGAGGGAGTAATCCGCGGCCTCCTATACATATAAATCCGGCCCAACGGTTGACTTTATATTTGCTTGGAATATAAAAAATCCGAACCGATTCGAAATCTATGGAAGAATTTGAATCATCGTTCGGATTTTCTTTATTCTATACAATTGTTCCAGCCTCTTACTTCATCCACTCTTTTAAAGTTTGGACATAATACGTTGGCTTCTGTTTAAACGTGGCGTAGTCTTCATAGGGTGTAACACCTGTACATACCATCAGTGTGTCAATACCGGCATTTATTCCGGCCAAGATGTCAGTATCATAATTATCCCCAACCATCAATGTAGCTTCCTTGGCAGTACCAAGCGCGTCCAGTGCCTGATTCATGATAATCGGCTCCGGCTTTCCAATAAAAATCGGCCGCTTCCCCGTACTAACGGAAATGACCGATGTAAGCGCGCCATTGCCGGGTTCGAGTCCACGTTCAGTCGGTATCGCCACATCGGCATTAGTCGAAATAAATGCTGCTCCATTCCATACTTGCAAACATGCTTCGGCAAGTTTTTCATAAGTCAATTTCCGGTCCATTCCAATTACCACGAAGTCACAATTGGTCTTGGTAATCTGGTGGCCTTCTTTTTCCAGTGCATCTACCAATCCTTCTTCACCTATTACGTAACACCGAGCTTTTGACTGTTGCTGGTTTATGTATTTCGCAGCAGCCATACTTGTAGTAAAAACCTGCTCAGGAGTGGAATGGATACCCATTTTTTGCAATTTAGCGGAAACTTGTACCTGCGTTTTCGATGAGTTATTCGTTAAAAATAAATACGGAAGCCCGTTTGCTGTAAGTTTATCAACAAATTCAACGGCATACGGTATCGGTTCATCTCCTTTATACATCGTCCCATCTAGGTCAATCATGTACCCTTTATATTCGTTCATGCAAACCCTCATCACTTTTTAATCGTCCATTTACAGCAGTTATCCCCATCAACAATACATGAACGAGGCTCAACACACCCCTCTGAGAACAAATCTTCATACAGTCTTTGGTCACCAGAGCAAATTTGCCGATAAGCTGAAGCGACCTTTGCAATGGGACAATGATAGTGCCTCATTTCATAAGAATCTTCTCCAATTTTTTCAACTTCTACCATGTATCCTTTGTTATTCTGAATAGCTGCAACATCCCGGATTTTTTGGCCAAAATCATCAGTATTCAATTCATTCTTAACCTCTGCTTGCTCCCGCTCCGTGCGTTTCTGAATCACTTTTTCCACTGTTTCTACGCCTTCTAATGCCTCAAGGTCCCACAGTATTTCAAGCGAAAGGCTTTCATATTGACTGGGAAATGTTTTATGACCGGATGGTGTAAGTGAATATATTAGATAAGGCCTGCCAAGCTTCTGTTTAACGAATCTTTTTTTTACAAGGCCTTGCCGCTCAAGTTCACGAAGGTGACGGCGAACAGCAACTTCGGAAATGGTAAAATAGGACATTATTCCTGATATTGTCAACTCATTTTCCTTTTTCAAGACGGTCAATACTGTACGTTTTGCACTCCCATTGTTTTGCATTCTTCCGCCCCCTTCCTGCTAATCATTAGAAAAAGCGTTGGCAACGCCTGCTTCATCATTTAAGTAGCTTCTGATATGAGAACCGAACTGGCTTAGCATCTCCTTATTCCGTTGTAATGTGCTATCAAGCAAGGTATGATCGATTGTCAAATAGTCTTTAACTACCATTTTTCTAAGTGTAATTATTTCTTTATAGCCTGCTTCATCAGCCTTTGGGAGCACTTTTTCATCGACAAGGATGTCAATGATGTCTTCAAAGCTTCCTGGGTCCCGCATAATAAACCCATCAATCATCATATTTCCGACATCAAGCACTGTTTCAATAATAAGTTCGGTCGCACGCTCTAGAAAGAGTTTATCCTTAAACGAGTTAGCTGGCTGATGATTAACCTCACTAAGAACCTTCTCCATATATGTCAACGTTTTCTCAATTTTTTTCTGATCAACGAAATACATCTCGATACCTCCTACTATCACATCATAACACATTAGCAACTTAAAAACGTATTCATACACGTTTTGTATGTGTCAATCTTTTCTCGATGTGGTTGTCACACCAATATATTTGGCACTCTATTTTTGTACACGTTTTCCGGCTACCGCGCTGTCGCTTGGTGGCCTGCATGTTTTCGTCACGTTCCAAAACCCGGAACCTGACAAAAACATGCAGGGTATTACCTAAAACTCTTCATCAAGTTTCCTATCGCTGATGAATGGGCTGTATATAAACTGATGGAACCTTCTTTTGCGCCAATCGATGGGCGTGTTGGCTGATTCAAATACTCCGTCATGCGAACGGTCTTTTCAACGTCTCGCTGCTTGCGTGCGCTTCGTTTTTGGGATGTGAGATAAACATCCCGCAACGTGTTATTGAGGATACCCTGTTTTACTTTCACCATAGCTTCACTGCCTTCTACGCTCCAATGCATCCCCCGTCTTTTCATCCGGAAAGAAACGCGACGCTGATTGGATTCCATAGCCCCTAAGCCTCGTGCGTCTTCTGGCGGGTCTTCCACTTTCTCACGCCAGTCAAAAATACGATCCCAATTGTGCTGAATGTAAGTTCGAAAACCGTTTACCTTTTCTACCTGTTTTGCGTTTTCCAGGGTACTTTCGTATGTATCCAGCCAAAGTATGAACTGTTGCCAATCGTGTTGTTTTAACGCTTTTCTTATCCCGTCCTTAAATTCACTCTTTTCACCGCCTAATGCCCGATTTAACGCCTGAGCTACATGGTAAGCGTCAAGTTGATTCAACACGGGATAACGGGACTGGGAAAAGGCTTCCTGGAACCGTTCAGCTGTGTAGCCCTGCCCGCCATCACTATTTGTCACAACCTGCGTATTCTCCAGCGAATAACCATGGGCCGCATATGACTGCACCTCTTTCCAAAAGTCATCAGTCGGCTTCGTTGTCATGATTACGTGTTGATTGCTGAGTGAGACCCGTTTGCCATTTTTGACCCAGCCTTCATGCATAATCGCATGCCGGACCTCATGGCTTTTCTTTTTCTTTGTAGAACGGACAAAAACGCCATCTGCCTCTGTATATAAATAGTCAACTTCTTTTCCCTCCGGAAGGGACGCTGCTTCCTCCAGTTCAGCCGCCAGTTCCACATCAGCCTGGGACTGCGCATCTCCAACACGCTTCACGATACTCCCGACTGTTTGATGACTCATCGTTACGGGGGTCCATTCCTTCAAAGTTTGGACTGATGCACGATACGTGCTCTCACTAGCCAATTCAGCCACTTTTACCTCCGTCAGGGGACTGTATCGTTGACTTTTCCGAAGACCAGCCCACTCATCAAAGGGATAGTGAGAATCACCTTTCAGGTCATGCATTAATGTATGCCGAAAACGAACTGCCCCAAACGTGAATTGAACCGTTTTCCAATCTTCACGCTCGACAGTCCAGCCCAACTTCTGTTTCTCAGCTTTAATCACCTTATTAATCTGTGTGAACACTTCCCCCATCTGGGAAGCAAACACCTCATACATATAGAGTCGAATGCTTTCTTCCAAATCAACTAAGTTGTTTGTTTCCTTTATTAATGCGTATAATCTTGATATAATAGTTTCCATGAGAAGGCCTCTTTCGAAATGTATTTGCCCGTCAAAGCATACATTTATGATAGAGTGCCTTCTCTTTTTTGACTAGAAAATTGCCTCAGGTGGCCCCGAGAATTATTTTACACATATCACGTTTTTTGGTTTATTTTGGCACGAAAGGATTAAGCATTTTAGGAAAAAATAATTGACAGAAGGGGTGAAAGTAAATATGTCAAAAAAAGATAAAGTGAAATACAGTGATTTTTCTAATGTTCTCAGTCAGCGAAATAATCTTATCCCGGAGGAATTTCCAGAGGGGCCTTTTGGGTCTGAAATCAACGATGAAGAACTCAAAGGAAGTAAATCAACGCCATGGAAGGAAGGACAGAGCCGGGAAAGTGCATTTGTTTATCCGGATAAGGAACAACATGATGACCTCCCGAGGCAAACACCGGGGGCACACCCGCTGCACGATGAAACAGGAGATCCCGATCCTGAAGAAAAAAATAAAGGGCAGTAGTCAACCAAAGACTTCTGCTCCTTCCTCATTTGTCAATTTTCTTCAAGAGAAAATAAGCACAGCCAAAATTACAATATTCGTATAAATAATCATCCAGTGTGCTTATTTTTGTATCGAAGCCAGCTTTCGGATTCTGATCATCATAAAAGCCTTTCAACCGAAGCTGATCATATCCCCAGTCACCGACAATAAAATCATATTTAGATAAAATTTCAGAAAAACGTTCCTTTATCCTTTCTTCTTGAAAACCGTTTTTCTCATTCTCTATAATTTCGTAACATTTCCCTTGTATTTCAATCATCAGCATCACTCCAATTACATTATACAAATTTTATCATACTACAGCATCTTGCAGCCACATTTTTTACAATTATTTGTAGTATGAATTTCCCCTAAAACCGTACACTAAGGTCAGACCATAATTATTAGCAGGAGGGTAGTCATGACCAAGAAACTTTTTATCACATTATCTCTTCTTACGGCTTTTGCACTGGTGGGTTGTAATAATACCGACAATGCGGCCGATGAACGGGAACAAATTGTTGATGAACTCGATCCAGAAGCAGAGAATACACCTAAAAATCCTGAGGGCAATGACAAACTTGGGTATGTCCGTTATAGCAAAGAACAAGTGGATAATGACAATGAAAAAAGTCACATTGTCACCATCGACAGAACGAAGATGGCAAACATGATTGCACGAATCATTTTACGTAACGACGGTTTTGACGAGGTGGCAACACTTGTAACGGACAAGGAAGCACTAATTGCCTATGCTAAAGAGGATGAGTTGGAAACGGATAAAGCTGCTGACATGGCAAAGAAAACAGCGGTATCTATTCTGCCGGAATATTTCGATGTGTATGTATCAGATAATGAAATGATCATGCACGATATACAAAGCTTACACAATTCAAGTACGAAAAATGACAATTACGATAATACACTCGACCAAATAATTGACCGGATGAAACAATCATCGCAAGGAAAATAAAACAGGCGGGAAACCAGCGGGCGGGCTTGCCCCGTCCTTCATCTCGTTAGATAAGGGAGGTGTAACATCATCCTAAGAAAAACCATCACAATGCTGGCGGCAGTTTGTCTGATTTACATTCAGCTTCCACACCTTATCCAAGCAAAAGAAGCGGAAGATAAGTCAATACACGAGCAGCGCATGGCTTTATACAGGAAAACAGAAGCAATAACCCAGATCCCATGGTATTATTTAGCCGCCATCGACCAATATGAACGGAACAGCAATGAAAACAATACGGACGATCAGCTTGTATCCATATCGTTGCCAACCGAAATTTGGTATGGCATTGGAAACAGTTCCATGATTAAGGATATTAATTTTATTCAATTTTTTAACGGAAAAGGCAAAGATGGCAATGGAGATGGGAAAGCAGACCCTGAGCAGCCGGAAGATGCTTTGTTCACCATGGCTAATATGCTGTTGGAATATGGTCCTACAAGGGATGAAATAAAAATTGCGTTGTGGAACTACTATAAACGGGATCTCACGGTACAAACTATCATGAATACAGCCAATGTGTTTAAAAAATTTAATCGGATTAAATTAACAGACAGGGAATTCCCGGTCGATACCGATTACAATTATTCCTACAACAACAACTGGGGAGATCGGCGAGGTTTTGGAGGCATTCGAATTCACGAAGGCTCTGATATCTTTGCGGATTATGGGACACCAGTTAAGTCGACAACATATGGCGTTGTAGAGCTAAAAGGCTGGAATTTATACGGTGGCTGGCGGATTGGTATACGAGATATCAATAATATTTATCATTATTATGCACATATGAGTGGTTACAATGATGATATTAAAGTGGGGCAAATAGTTGAACCTGGTGACATTCTTGGCAGTGTTGGGTCAACCGGTTACGGGCCACCGGGAACTTCAGGTAAATTTCCACCACATTTGCATTACGGTATGTATAAGGATAATGGATCGAAAGAATGGTCATTTGATCCATATCCCTATTTAAGAAAATGGGAAAGAATGTCAAAGTAAAGCTACTAAGCCTATACCTGATCAGGTATAGGCTCAAAACTTATTTAGCGATTCTTAGCATTTTTTACGGCATTGGTAATACTTGCGGCCAATCCACCCCAAATAATCAGCATGGAGATAATCATAAAGGCTATTGCTCCACCGGTCATTTACTTCGCCTCCTTAGTAGATTCGTTCGTATTTTTGGAACCTTTCCATTTGATCAATGTCATGATAATACCAATCAACAACGCACCTACAGCAATAAACCAGCCACCATACAAGATAAATGCATCCGGGTAATTCGCATAATTCCCTGTATCCGTATCAAACTGCTTCAAGATGTTTGTTTTAAATAAATCAAACATCGTATAGCCCAGCACAATCGGTGTGATGACACTCAAGCTGAACGTCCACCAACCGCCGAGTCTAATATCAGAAATTTCATTGGCATGGTCCTTGAATTCTCCAAGCTTACGAAGTACCCAAGCAACAAACACGACTTCAACTAAACCAATAAAGGCAACACCAAATTGGTTAATGAAATAATCTGCCGCGTCAAGGAAGTTCAAACCACCTCGTGTCGCAAATATCAGCGAAACTAATGCTGCAAATCCACCACCGAACAACACTGCTTTTGCACGGGAAATTTTAAACTTATCGATGAGACCAGCAACATAAGTTTCAATAATTGATATCAACGACGAAAGCCCGGCTAAAACAAGTGACGCAAAGAATAAAAATCCGAATAACTCATTAAGCGCAGGAAATTTATTGATAATTTGAGGGAATACCATGAATGCTAAACCAACTCCCCCTTCGACAACTTTATCAACCGGAACGCCTTCCTGCGCAGCCAT
The DNA here is from genome assembly GCF_005887555.1 of Lentibacillus cibarius. Taxonomy (NCBI): domain Bacteria; kingdom Bacillati; phylum Bacillota; class Bacilli; order Caryophanales; family Bacillaceae; genus Lentibacillus; species Lentibacillus cibarius. The sequence continues at coordinate 676,590 of NZ_VCIA01000001.1, forward strand.
AAAACCTAATACCGAAAAGACGCCTATCCCACAAAGCAGTTCAAAACTGGAGTTGCCAAATCCAACAATGAAGGCGTTATTTGTTAAATCTGACTTTTTAGGTAAATAACTAGAATAAGTAATCATTATTGCAAATGCAATGGACATACTAAAGAATATTTGGCCATATGCGGCAACCCAAACTTGCCCATCCATTATGGCACTTAAATCAGGCGTGAAGAACGCGTTCAATCCTTCGAAAGCACCTGGCAGCGTAATAGCACGAATTACAATGATTAAAAACACGACCACCAATGTAGGAATGAAAATGCGATTTGCCATTTCAATACCCTTTTTTACGCCTTTATAAAGAACGCCTAAAACAATTAACCAAACAATAATTAAAGGTATAAGAACACCTGGGACGAAACCTCCAAACTCACCTGGAGCTGTAACTTGCAAATAGTCTCCTGTTAAAAATCCTGGTGTATCCGTGCCCCAGCTTAAGTTGAGGGAAAATATAGAATAGGATATTGCCCAGGCAATGATGACAGAGTAATAGGTCGAAATGACGAATGCGATTAACACGCCCCACCAGCCAATCCATTCGCTTTTTTTGTTCATTCTGCTGTAGGTCAATGGTGAAGAGCCACGGTATTTATGACCCATGGTGAATTCCATAATTAAAATCGGAATACCTGCTGTCAACAACGCAATAAGGTAGGGAATCATAAATGCTCCTCCACCATTTTCATATGCAGTTGCCGGAAAACGCCAAATGTTGCCCAGTCCGACCGCAGAACCTATTGCTGCTAAAATGAAACCCGCTCTTGTCCCCCATTGAGAACGATTTTCCATTTTCCAGACCTCCCTTTAAGACGTTTGCTGCTAAATTCTTAGCAGCGAATAGTCTTTATAATGTTTATTCTTTTCTGACATCTATGGTTGTATTATAACGGTACTTCTTCACTATGTCAAAGGTTCTACTTCAATATTTAGAAGTAACTGAAACTTAATTTTCAAAGAGAGATTTCGGCTGAAGAGTAAGCTTGGGGCGGTAATAAAAGTCAAATAATAATCAGTGGAGAAATAAAATCCCCCACTGATTGAGTTTCACTTGATTACTTATCCCTTGTTAAGTCATCTTTCGGTACGGAAATAGATGGATTTTCACTATTACCGCCACCATAAAATTCTGGTATATCACCCATCAGTGCACCACCATCAATATAAATTTCTGTACTGACGGTGGCGGTATCCGTTGTAAACGGAACAATCACTTGCACGTCCGCCTCGACTTCCACATACAATGACACCCACGAACCATTCAGTCCAAGGGGTTCTTCTTCACGCTTGACATTCGTCTGTACATTACCGATAAACTCAAAATTGACCGGAATCTTTGGTCCTAAATTAGCTAAAATCGAATTGCCGGTTGCCTGGCCAATCGGAACTTCCACTACGGTCGGATCTTTTCGTGGCAAGTTTTCTGTTGTATCCTCGAATTCTTCCGGTTCAAAGAGTGAATTCTGATAATCTGGCGGTTCGCCGGTGTTCATATACCGAAAGTATTCTTCCACACGATCGGTTGCTACCCTGTTTATTTCACTAACAATGGCAGAATTCCAGTTGTATGTAGCAACATTGCCGTCATTACTATATGTAATGTTTAATAAATCATCGTAATTATAATTTTCAGCGAACCGGACTGCTGTATTGATTCCTCGAGTGGCGAATTCGGTCGTTTTTTTTTCAGCAATTTCCATTAGCGTTGGTTTAATACCTTTATCAATGATGACAATACTCAAAAAAATCATCAACACAAACAATACTAGCGTTATAACCAAGACGTTCTTAACGGAGAGCGGCTTGCTGGTAATTTTTTTTCTGCTGAATCCCATTCGCTTTCGCACACGGAACCCCCCTCTGAAACAGCATATGCTTGTTCCAGGGGGTTAGAATAAGATATTTACGGTCTATTTGCGGGAAGTTCTAAGTTAATTAATCGTGGAAGCTGAGGAGGTATATATGACGGGGAACGGCCAATCATCTAAGTTAGTTTCATCAAGGCTTCCTTTCCGGTTATTCCCGGCTCCCAGCCGTACGCACTTGATGCATTCGTTACCTTTTCGAGTGGCGCATCTAGCAGCTGATCGATTGTTTTAACACCTCTTGCTCTGCCAGCAACTGTTTTTCTGTCCGCAAGTGCTTCATTAAAAAGATCCACATCTAATGCACCACACATGATGTAGCCGATATCATTGGAGACGACTAATAAATTAGTTTTAGGAAGTTTCACCGTTACAGCTGTAAAATTCATTCCATCCATTTCTATCGGGGTTACCGTTACCATTTTTCAATAAGCCTCCCTTACATTCTTTATCATAAGCTATGCAAAGGAATGGTTTTTTGTCACCGAATTTTTGTTAGCTGCTAAAATAAGTCCTTAGTGTGTAGGTTAGTAAATCCCTCAAAAATTCGGGCAAGAAGTAACGCTTCACCTCGGATCTGGAAACCTCCGGCAGCAATCGACCAAATGTGAACGTATCAGCCGTCGCGATATGATATGTTTTATTAGACTTCAATGGCTCCCCTTGATATCTAATCGACCGGACAGATGCATTACCATCTTCCCTAACAACCGTCTCGACATCCAGTCCTGAAAAAATCATTTTACCTATGACCTCACCCCGGAATCCAAATCCTTTCAGTTTCAGTTCCGTTAAGTCTCTTGTCAGACACGCGCGAATAACTTCTGTTAGTTCATCGCCGTCCAATTCAACAACACAAGGGTTAATCGGATGAGGACAGATACGGTGGACATCTTTACCGCTAACATCACCCGCGGGCAATCCGTCCAATAAAACACCTGCATTAAGTATGGCAGCATCCGCTTGCGTCCAATGTTTCATTACATCCGTCAGTTTTTGCATTAATTCAGTGTGCTGGAACCATTTTACTTCCAATGATTCTTTCAAGTGCGTGATTGGCTGCTCAAGTAATTGATTCGCTTCGTCGCCTAACTCACGCAACGTTTGAACCGTATTCAAATCCTTAGGCAAATGACTGACGTCGTTTGTATACGCCTCCTTCTTCAGAAGTTCCTGGTCAGAATGGTCCCATGTCAGAATGACCTCACCAGTAAATGTACAATGTTTTCCCGCTGCCGTAATCACTGTGTCATTAATGGTTTCACCAGTTCTTAATAAGTGATGGGTGTGTCCACCGATAATAATATCAATGTCATCAATTCGGCGAGCAATTTCCTGGTCTTCATTTAAACCTAAATGGGACAGAAGTATAATAATATCCGCTTCTTCTTTCACATGATGAATATATTTATCAAGTGTTTCCAGCGGATCTGAAACATACCAGTCCAAAAGCTCGTAGAAGGCATTGAACGGTGCTGTCAGTCCAATGACACCAACTCGAACACCACCAACAGACTGCATAAAGGTAACACGCTGCAACCATTCAGGTTCCTTATCCGTCAAACTGTGTAAATTGCTACAAACGACCTGGAATGTTGCCTCATTATATAACTCGTGTAAATCCTCATGAGCCATTGTGATTCCTTCATTATTGCCCAATGTCGCCAGATCATAGCCGACATCGTTCATCAACCGAACATTTGCCTTACCCATAAACGCTTCTGCAATTGGATCTACCCTATCTACATGGTCACCAATATCAACAAGCCAGCATGATTCATTTCCTTGTGTGATTTTTTCTTTTTGTTCTTTCAAATAACCGGCAACTTGAGGCCAGTTCGAAAAATTACTGTGCAAATCATTTGTATAATAAAAGTGAATTTTTTCCAGCATTTTTGTCATACTCCTTACATCAATCCTTCCATAATCAGACGGGCACCGACTAATACCAGTACAATCCGCAACACCCATTCCAGTGCATTACTTGATACTAACTGACTGACTTTTGCTCCTAGTGTGCCGCCAATTAAAGCACCCGGAATGAAAATAAGTACATATTGCCATGTGATATGTCCAAGTGCAATATGTGTGCTTGCACTTATTATACTAATAAATAAAATCATAAACATCGATGTTGCAGTGGCAATATGAATAGGTAAACCAAAAAGAACTATCATCGCTGGAACCATGATTGCACCACCACCAATGCCGAACAAGCCCGAAATCACCCCGACAGTCAATGAAATGAAAAATGCCGGAAGAACTGAAATATATTTAGCAGCTGTCCTCTCTCCTGACTGATCTAGATTTCCAGAGCGCTTTCGTTTAATAAAAAAAAGTAATGACAACAAAATCATCAATACTCCGAAATAAAGCGAGAAACTATCAGCGTGTATAAACTGGTTAAGCCACGATCCCAATATGCCACCCGGTATGCTGCCCAATAACAATAAGCCACCTATCCTATAATGAACACGGCCCTTCTTTATGTAGGCAATTGTTGATGAACAGGCAGTAAATATCATTGTAATAAGGGAAATCCCGACGATCACCTGTGGCACAGCCCACGCAAAAGCATCTATATAGTGATGCATAAATAGCATGGCCGGAATTAAAACAACACCCCCGCCCAATCCAATTAAACTGCCGGTGAATGCAGATAACACGGCAATCACCAAGCAAACAACATAAACCATCCTATCCCTTCCCTATCGCGCGTATCTTATCCCATCGTAGCACCTATAAGTAAGGAAATACACCAATCCGTTTCTCTTAAGATTCTTTCCCCATATTGAACATATTTTCAGACCGCAAAATTGATACTTCTGCATCTTTCAAAAAAAGCTCAAAAAATGAGCTCTTCAAATTTCAGTTAGAAAGAAAACCTTGATGCAGTAATGCATCAAGGTTTTAATAAAGTTTAGCCAATGGAACCTTCCATTTCCATTTTAATCAGTCGGTTCATTTCAACTGCGTATTCCATTGGAAGTTCTTTTGTGAACGGCTCAATGAAGCCCATAACAATCATCTCTGTCGCTTCTTCTTCACCAAGGCCCCTGCTCATTAGATAGAACAGCTGCTCTTCGGAAACTTTGGATACTTTCGCTTCGTGTTCCAAAGAAATATTGTTGTTATTGATTTCATTATATGGAATGGTATCTGAGGTGGACTCGTTATCCATAATTAACGTATCACATTCAATGTTGGAGCGTGCACCTGTTGCTTTGCGTCCAAACTCAACGATACCACGATACGTCACTTTTCCGCCTTGTTTAGAGATTGATTTAGATACGATACTCGATGACGTATTTGGAGCCAGATGATGCATTTTAGCACCTGCATCCTGGTGCTGACCACGCCCGGCTAGTGCGATGGACAGCGTATGACCGCGTGCTCCTTCACCACGCAACCAAACCGATGGATATTTCATCGTCAATTTTGAACCAAGGTTACCATCAATCCATTCCATTGTTGCATTTTCGCCTGCCGATGCACGTTTTGTTACCAAGTTATACACATTGTTAGCCCAGTTTTGGATTGTTGTATAACGGCAATAGGCATCTTTATGAATAAAGATTTCAACAACCGCACTATGCAGTGAATTGGTTGTGTAAACCGGTGCTGTACAGCCTTCTACATAGTGTACAGATGACCCTTCATCAGCAATAATTAGTGTACGTTCAAATTGTCCCATATTCTCAGAGTTTATCCGAAAGTATGCTTGCAGTGGTGTTTTAGCCTCAACACCCTTTGGAACATAGATGAATGAGCCCCCGGACCAAACTGCTGAATTCAGTGCGGCAAACTTGTTATCGGATGGTGGAATGACTTTACCGAAGTATTTTTTGACAAGATCTTCATTTTCTTTCAAAGCTGTATCCGTATCTTTAAAAATGATACCTAGTTCTTCAAGGTCCTCTTTAAGATTGTGGTACACAACTTCTGATTCATACTGTGCGGATACACCAGCCAAGTATTTTTGCTCGGCTTCCGGAATTCCCAGCTTATCAAATGTCTGTTTGATTTCATCGGGTACTTCATCCCATGTTTTTCCTTGACGTTCTGAAGGTTTTACATAATATACAATTTCGTCAAAGTTAAGTTCGGAAAGATCGCCGCCCCATTGTGGCATTGGTTTTTTATAAAATTTCTCCAGCGCGTTCAGCCGGTAGTCCAGCATCCACTGCGGTTCTTCTTTCATTCTTGAGATTTCTTCAACTACTTCACGTGTCAACCCTCGACCAGAACGAAACACCGAAACGTCTTTATCATGAAAGCCATACTTATAATCTTCCATTTCTGGCACTTGTTTTGCCATGAAAAATACCTCCTTTTAAAGTGTACGGATCTTCCAGTACCGGATTTCACAAGCGAAGGATACCACAAGTTTCACCCGGCGCCGGATAGCGATCTGTTACTTAAGCATTTGACTGCTTACTGTTCCTGAACACCTTTTTCCATTGCCTTCCAAGCAAGGGTTGCACATTTAATCCGAGCCGGAAATTGGGAAACGCCCTGTAATGACTCAACATCACCCATATCCAACTCTTCTGTATCCACATCCTCGCCAAGCATCATTTCTGAAAAAGCTTTCGACATTTTCAATGCGTCATCAAGCTTTTTCCCTTGAATTGCCTGGGTCATCATTGAAGCGGATGACATACTGATGGAACAACCTTCACCAGTGAATTTAGCATCCTGAACAATTCCATCTTCCACCTGCAACTGCAGTTGAATTCTATCACCGCAAGTCGGATTGTTCATATCGACAGTCAGAGCGTTGCCATCAATAGTGCCCTTGTTACGCGGATTTTTATAGTGATCCATAATGACTTGTCTGTATAGTGTATCAAGGTTGCTAAAAGACATCCCCAAAATACTCCTTCGTTTTCAAAAGTCCATCGACCAAACGGTCAATATCTTCTTCCGTGTTGTACAAATAAAAACTTGCCCGGGCTGTTGCAGATACATCCAGCCATTTCATTAGAGGTTGTGCACAGTGATGACCAGCGCGCACTGCGATTCCTTCAGCATCAAGTACTGTTGCTGCATCATGCGGGTGAACATCATCAAAATTAAATGTGACTAGTGCTGCCCGTTTTTCCGGCCCATAAACAGTTATACCATCTATTGTACGTATTTTTTCCATCGCGTAGTCAGCCAATCTCTGTTCATGTGCTAGAATATTATCCATTCCCACTTCATTCAAGAAGTCAATGGCTGCACCCAAGCCGATGGCACCGGCAATGATTGGCGTGCCACCTTCAAATTTCCATGGGAGCTCTTTCCACGTTGCATCATAAAGGTCGACGAAGTCAATCATTTCACCACCGAATTCTACCGGTTCCATATTTTCCAGAAGTTCTTTCTTACCGTATAATACCCCAATTCCGGTCGGTCCACACATTTTATGTCCTGAAAAGGCATAAAAATCACAATCCATATCCTTGACATCCACTTTCATGTGTGGTGCTCCCTGCGCACCATCCACTACAATGACCGCACTGTGTTCATGGGCAATTTTTGCCATTTCTTCCACAGGGTTAACCGTACCAAGCACATTTGATACATGTGTGATGGCTACGATCTTCGTGTTTTCTGTCACTATTGCTCGTGCATCTTCCAATGAGATCGTTCCATCATCCTGAAGTGGGATATATTTCAAGGTTGCACCAGTTGCTTTCGCTGCCTGTTGCCAAGGGATGAGGTTACTGTGATGTTCCATCGGTGTAATTACAATTTCATCCCCCTGTTTCAGATTGGCCCGTGCATAACTGTATGCAACCGTATTAATTGATGTTGTTGTACCACGGGTAAAAATGATTTCAGCTGTACTTCTTGCATTCAGGAAGTTACGAACCTTTTCCCGAGCACCTTCATATTGCTCTGTAGCACGCGAACCTAGTGTGTGTACACCACGATGCACATTAGAATTTGCCTTTTTGTAATAGGTATCAACCGCTTCAATTACTGTCCTCGGTTTTTGTGAAGTGGCTGATGAATCGAGATATACTAAAGGATGCCCATTAATTTCTTCATGCAAAATCGGGAACTCTTGTCGTATAGCCTGCACATCCATCAATATACCTTCCTTTCAATCACCTGACTCAGCTGATTTTTCACGGATTCAATCGGTAATTGATTTACAACCGGTGCGAGAAAACCGTGAATAATCAAGCGTTCAGCTTCAGTCTGGGTGATTCCCCGACTCATTAAATAATATAATTGAATAGGATCAACCCGTCCGACAGATGCTGCGTGCCCCGCTTCCACATCATCCTCATCTATTAAAAGAATTGGATTGGCATCACCACGTGCTTTTTCACTGAGCATTAACACACGTGATTCCTGTTCGGCATTCGATTTTTTTGCACCGTGTTCTATTTTGCCAATCCCGTTAAATATGGACGTAGCACTACCTTTCATGACACCGTGCTGTAAAATGTGCCCTTCCGATTCTTTACCGAAGTGAACAATTTTCGCGGTGAAATTCTGTGACTGCTTGCCGCGCCCGACTGAAACTGTCTTGGCATTGGAAACAGCATTTTCTCCAATTAAATGAGTGATATTTTCAGATACCGTGTTACCGTCGTTCATTTGTCCCAGTGCCCATTCAATACGAGCATCACGGTATGCGACACCACGGCGGTTGATATAAGTGGTCGTGCCTGCCGCGAAATTGTCGACACCACCAAAGGAAATTTGCGCATTATCATGGGCAATAACTTCAGTTACAATATTTGATACTGTTTCCTGCTCTTCATTTTGAGAAATATAATTTTCAACGTATGTTAGCGAACTGTTATCTTCTGCTACTACGAGTACATGGTTAAACATGGCCGTTTCCGGATCTTCCTGCCAGAAAATAACCTGTAGCGGTTCCTCAACTTGAACATTCTTAGGAACGTACACAAACACTCCGCCATTCATCAAGGCTGCATGCAATGCGGTAAGCCGGTGTTCATCAACTGCAACCCCATCTTTCATGTAATAACGTTTAACTAAATCCCCATGTTCTCTCAGTGCGGTGAAAATATCAGTAAAAATAACACCCTTATCCTTCAACTCCTGTTTCAAGGAGGCAAAAGCAACCGTATGATTTCGCTGTATAAGCAAATTTTCAGGTGCATTATCTACATCAAGAAATTCCTGAATGTCCGCCGGCAAGTGATCTAACGATGTTAATTTACCAGCCTCAGGAGCATCATGCTTGAAATGGCTAAAATTCCATTTATCTATTTTTGTTTTATCTGGCTTCGGCATTTCCAGGGAATCAGCTTGTTCTAAAGCTTGAAGGCGTAAATCCCGCATCCATTCAGGTTCGCTTTTTTCCTGTGAAAACTGGCTGATATAGTCTTTATTGTATGGCAGCTTTGTGTCAACAGTCATATTACCCCTCCTAGCTTTTTAGACTTCCTGCTCTGCTGTTTTTTCTTCAATTCCCAGTTCTTCCTTGATCCAGTCATAGCCTTCAGATTCAAGTCGTTGTGCCAATTCTGGGCCTCCAGATTTAACAACACGGCCTTGCATCATGACATGAACCTTATCCGGTGTAATATAGTTAAGCAAACGCTGATAGTGTGTAATAATCAAGCAACCAAATTGTTCGTCACGCAGTTTGTTTATCCCTTTGGAAACAACTTTAAGTGCGTCGATATCCAATCCGGAGTCAATCTCATCAAGAATGGCAATTTCCGGTTTAAGAAGCATTAATTGCAGAATTTCGTTTCGCTTTTTCTCACCACCGGAGAACCCTTCATTCAGATAGCGTTGTGCCATGTTTTTATCTATTTCAAGATAGTCAAGCACTTCATCCATCTCTTTAATAAACTTCATAAGGGAAATTTCATTGCCTTCCTCGCGGCGTGCGTTGATGGATGAACGCAGGAAGTCAGATGTCGTTACACCGCTAATTTCACTTGGATATTGCATTCCGAGGAAGAGACCAGCACGGGCACGCTCATCAACCTCCATTTCCAAAACATCCTTACCATCAAGATGTATGCTTCCTTCAGTAATCTCATAGCTTGGATGACCCATAATCGCTGATGCTAGTGTGGATTTCCCTGTTCCGTTCGGCCCCATTACCGCATGGAATTCGCCACCTTCTATCGTTAGGTTTACACCTTTTAAAATTTCATTTCCTTCAATTTCAACATGAAGATTTTTAATCTCTAGTGTTGAGCCTGCCATATCGATACCTCCAATTACTGTTATATTGTTCTTATTGCATAAAATGGACCAAAGCCCATTCTCAATTTATTCTCATTATAATCTTAAATCATTTCAAATGTATTATCAACTGTGAGAGGTTGTTTACCCCAAAAAATTACTGATCTTTCATCACCTATTAGCATTTACTAGGGGTTAATATACACACTAATATGCGAAAGCAGTTTATTCAAGTGGAGTTGAAAAAGATATAATTGACTGAAGCGGTTTGCATGGGAAAAAACGTAGTACATAGAAATCCCCACAGAACATGAATCGCCGTGGGGAATTTCGTCTAATTTGGTTGCGCTTCGAACAATGTATGATTCCCCTTCAATATGCCAGCAGCTTTTTCCAGCTGTTCCTGTACACTTATCTTGGCGGTTCCGCCTGTTGAATGACGGGTGTTCACTACGGTTTCAGGATCCAGCACTTCAAAAATATCTGAATCAATCACATCCGAAAATGACTGGAATTCTTCAAATGACAAATCAAGCAAATATTTGTCATGTTGAATGCAGTATAGGACGATGCTACCTACTGTTTCATGGGACTGTCTAAACGTCATCCCTTTATTTGTCAGATAATCTGCAAGATCAGTCGCATTCGAGTAGTCCTGTCTAACTGCTTGGTACATTGATTCTTTTTTCACGTGCATCGTTTCAATCATTGGCGCGAATAGTCCAAGCGCTCCCTTTAATGTTTCGGCTGCATCAAACATTCCTTCTTTATCTTCCTGCATATCTTTGTTGTACGCAAGCGGGAGCCCCTTCAGCATTGTAAGCATCCCGGAAAGATGACCATAAACACGTCCTGTCTTACCGCGAACAAGTTCCGGAACATCCGGGTTTTTTTTCTGCGGCATCATGCTGCTTCCGGTACAGAATGCATCATCAAGTTCAATAAAATCAAATTCGGCACTGGACCACTGCACCAATTCTTCTGACATCCGAGATAAATGCATAGCAATCATTGATGCGTGTGATAAGAATTCCACTACAAAATCACGATCGCTAACGGCATCCAGACTGTTCTCACAAACACCGCCGAAGTCCAACTGTTTTTGAACATACTCCCGGTCAATTGGAAATGTGGTCCCTGCCAGCGCCCCTGCGCCCAGCGGTAATTTATTGATTCGCTTGAAAGAGTCCTGCAGCCGTTCCACATCGCGCTGGAACATAAAGACATAGGCGAGCATGTGGTGCGCAAACAGAACAGGCTGAGCCCGCGCAAATGCGTATATCCAGGCAGTATGGTATCCTGATTGTTTTGCGCTTGCTGATAAAGGGAAGTTTGAACATTAGTCAGCAACTGAATGATTTCCATAACGGTATCCCTTAAATATAAACGCATGTCAAGTGCTACTTGGTCATTCCTACTCCGTCCAGTGTGCAACTTACCCGCGACAGGACCGATTTCATCCATAAGGAGTTTTTCAACGTTCATATGAATATCTTCATGTTCCTCGAGCAATGCCGCTTCACCATTGTCGATTCTGTCCGCGACCAATTTCAGACCGTCTGCAATTCTATCAGCATCCTGCGCAGGTATGATTTCACAGGCCTTCAGCATCTTGACATGCGCTAAGCTCCCCTGGATATCATATGTCGCCAACTTTTTATCAAACTGGATAGATGCCGTGTACGTTTCCACTAACTGGTTCGTCGGTTTTGTGAATCTTCCACCCCATAGTTTCATTGTTTTAATGTTTCCTTTACTGACATATCTGTTTTAAGTTCGGTCTCGGTCTTCTCGTTGCTACCTGACTCGTTAACAGAGGAGTGAACTTTTGTCGGTAATCCCCACAACTTAATAAAACCAGTGGCTGCTTCGTGATCAAACGCATCATCTGCATTATACGTTGCCAAATCGAAGTCATAAAGTGACTGAGCGGATTGGCGGCCAATTACATAAGCGTGACCTTTAAATAATTTCATTTTAACGGTACCAGTCACATATTGCTGTGTCTCTTCAATAAATGCTCTGAGCGCATTCGTTAAAGGAGAATACCATAAGCCATCATAAACCATTTGTGCAAACTTCTGCTCAACGACCGGTTTAAAATGGGCTGTTTCACGTGTTAGTGTCAATGACTCTAATTCCTGATGAGCTGCTAGTAGAACTGCTGCTGCCGGCGCCTCATAAATTTCCCTTGATTTAATACCCACAAGACGGTTTTCCACATGGTCAATACGTCCAACACCGTGTTTACCAGCAATCCCATTTAATTCCGTTATCAATTCCGCGAGTGGGAATTCACTGCCATTCAGTGAAACAGGCTTACCTTGCTCAAAAGTTATCTCGACAACTTCCGGTTCATCCGGAGCTTGAAGCGGATCGTTCGTTAGTTCGTATGCGTCTGTTGGCGGCTCTATCCATGGATTCTCAAGAATACCACATTCATTGCTGCGTCCCCACAGATTTTGGTCAATGCTGTATGGACTGTCTACGTTTACCGGAATCGAAATATTATGCGCCTTGGCAAAGGAAATCTCCTCTTCCCTGGACATGGACCATTCCCTTACTGGTGCCACAACATCCAACTCGGGATTTAGTCCGGAAAAAGCAACATCAAATCTGACTTGATCGTTCCCCTTTCCAGTACAACCATGCGCGACAGCTTCTGCACCCTCTTTTGCAGCGATATCCACAAGAATTTTGGCAATCAACGGTCTGGACAGTGCCGATATTAATGGATACTTCCCTTCATACAATAGGTTTGCTTTGAGTGCTGGCAACACATATTCATCCGCAAACAATGATTTGGCATCCACCACATATGATTTGATTGCACCAACCTGAAGTGCCTTTTCCTTAACCGACTCCAAATCCTTTCCTTCTCCAACATCCAGCGCCACAGCAATCACGTCATAGTTATACTGATCCTGAAGCCAGTTGACAGCAACAGATGTGTCAAGCCCCCCAGAGTATGCAAGCACAATTTTTTTCTTTTCCATTATGAATTCTCCTCTCATTTGTATCCTGTACTTATTCCGTATGTCGTCAGCCCATTAATGCAGTCATTAGAGCTTTTTGGGCATGCAGTCTGTTTTCTGCCTGCTGAAAAACAATCGATTGTTTACCATCAATGACATCTGACGTTACCTCTTGCCCCCTATGTGCGGGAAGACAGTGCATAAAAACGGCATCCTTTTTTGCAAACGTACACAGTGACTTATTCACCTGGAACTCGGCAAACACTTTTTCACGAGCTGATTGTTCTTTTTCCTGCCCCATGCTTGCCCAGACATCTGTATAAATGACATCAGCCTGCTGTACGGCTTGCTGTGGGTCCGTCGTCAATTCAATGCGGGCTCCCGTTTTGGCAGCAATTTTAGCAGCGTTTTGAACGATTTCAGCATCTGGTTCATATCCTTCCGGTGTAGCAACACTAATTGACATACCAGTCATTGCAGCACCAATCAGCAATGAGTGCGACACATTATTTCCATCACCAATATGGGCGAGTTTGACATTCTTCCAGTCGCCTTTCACTTCACGAATAGTCTGCAAATCCGCTAGCACCTGGCAGGGATGATATTTATCTGTAAGCCCATTTATGACCGGGACGTTTGCATGTGCGGCTAATGCTTCAACCGATTCATGTGTATACGCGCGAATCATGATGCCATCAATATACCTAGATAAAACGTTAGCCGTATCGGAAAGACTTTCCCCCCTGCCTAGCTGGAGATCGTTTGCATTAAGAAATATACCTGCACCCCCCAGCTGGAAAATACCTGTCTCAAAAGAAATACGTGTCCTTGTCGATGGTTTTTCGAACACCATACCCAGCGTTTTTCCTTTTAAAGGCTGCTCATTAATCCCTGCTTTTCGCATTGTTTTCATCTCATCAGCTAAGTTAAGAAGATATACCAATTCTTCACTGTTAAAGTCACTAATAGTAAGAAAATTCTTACCTTTAAGCTGTTGGTGAACACTTGCCTGTTTGACTGCGGGTCCCAACTCACACCACCTGCCCCTTCTTATATAATTCAGTATTGGTAACCAAAATTACAAAACTATTCAGATATGTGAACGAATTATATAAATAACCTGTTGTTGTATTATTATGCACTACTTTGTATATAAATTCAATAACAAAATGAAAATTTTTTTATTTTTTTCGAAAGCAGGTAATGTGAAAAAACTTGTCAATCTATCACGTTGTTTTCCAACCGACCAATATTTTCGATTTCCATGGTCACCACGTCACCATCACGCAAATACAGAGGTGAATCCATCCCCATAGCCACACCGTGTGGGGTACCAGTCATAATAAGATCTCCAGGCTTTAAGGTTATTAGCCCAGAAATAAACGCAATCAGAAACGGAACATCAAAGATCAATTTACTGGTTGAGGAAGATTGACGCACATTTCCGTTTACCAGCGACTGAATCTTTAAGTTACCTGGATCACCGACCTCGTCAGCTGTCACAATCCATGGTCCAACCGGTGTACTGCGATCTAGCGTTTTCCCCTGTAACCATTGTGGAGTGCGTTTTTGTAAGTCACGGGCAGAAGTGTCATTACCAATTGTATAACCGGCAATATAATCAAGTGCGTTTTCTCGCCTCACTTGCGATGCCACTTTTCCAATGACTGCGGTAAGCTCGACTTCATAATCCAACTTGCACGTTTTAGGTGATTTTTCAATCGCATCTTCGGGCCCAATCAGGCAATTGGCGAATTTCGCAAATAACACGGGATAATCGGGAACGTCACTTTTCATTTCAGCGGCATGCTCAGCATAATTTTTTCCAATGCAAATAATCTTGGACGGCTCGGGAACTGGAGTCAATAAATGAACATTTTCACGACTGAAACAGCTATCTTCCATATTGGTCGTCTGGACGAACGCAGCTGCTTCTTTCGCCTGGCTAATAACAAAATCCCCTGCAGCATAAAAACGGGTCGGATCGGATGGGAAAAATTGTTCCGCAGCATCTGCCAAGTCATTTTCCTGTCTGGAACGCCGCCACAAGCACCAGGCTTCCTGCATGTCGACAATTTTATCATGCAGCATGAACCCAACTCTTGGTGATGCAGCACTTTTTTTTAGTTGATAACTTAATAATTTCATCGAATGTTCCTCCAATCAATTGCAATTTGTACATATGTAAAACCTGCTATAATTATTCGTCTTTCGAATGTGATAGTCCTGCCTGCAGTAAAAAGTTAACGGCAAGCACCTTTTCATACGAGACTGTTGTATAATTAAAAGCCGGCACCCCCTTAGAGGTGCCGGCTTTCTGTATCATGAATGAATATTACTATCAATTTCGGCTATCATCTGTTTACACTGCTGGTATTCATGCTGCCGTCGTTTTTCAACGGCAATGCGTTTCTCCAGCTTTCGTTCATACTCTGCATAACCCATTTGGTGTGACTGCTGCATGGCCTTTTCCATCTCCGGTGTGTAGGCCATCTTAATTCCACTATTAATAGTGAACCATCCCTTTCAAATTGTTTACGATAATAAGAATACCACAAGGGATGTATCCGCCGCAAAACGTTTTTAGCCACTTCAAAGTGGAATGTACTTCGTATGAAACAGTGAACAGCAATTAGCTTTTATAAAACACAAGTTGCCGCTATTACCTGCCACATACTGCTGATTCGGCAAAATTTGAATACAAACCTATTAACAACAGTCATGACTTCTTGCTTGATAAAAGCAAGGTGAAATTAATCGTTATTCACAAATAATTCAGGTTTATATTTCATTAAATAACTGTAAATATTAGGTATAGAATGGAAAGCGTACACCTTTTCCTTCACTTCATTTTCGTCCTTAATCAATAAACATGGTACACTTTCTATCTTATTTTCATGCATGAAATTGGGATTTAGTGATGCATTCATTTCATAAAAGATCGTTTCCCGGTGAACCGATTCAATTTTGTCTAGCATGGTTCTTGCCAATGCACACGTGCCACACATTGGTGTATAGATGTATAAAATGTAATGCTCTTTCTGCAAATCGATGTCCTTCATCTGTTGCAATCGAATCACCCTAAGCTAAAAATATAGGATTAACTGCAATCTCTTCTCCCACAAGTGCTTCGGCCAATAGTTGAACAGGGGTTGCCGCCACTTCCCGGAACTCACTATTCACATGAATATGCCTAGCATGGGGAAGCTCGTGTGTCAGCTGCCGACGGATTTTATTGCCTGAATCATCCTCATCAACGAGAATATAAACATCCCGATTATCCAAATCATGTGTGTCAAGGAGTTCATCAAGCTTTTCAACACTTAGTGTCCCATTTGTACAAACAATTTCTGCATCATCGGTAAGTACTTTTTTGATTTGCTGCTTGTCCGTTAATCCTTCCACTATAATAACTTTTTCGCTGTCATGTGTCATTCGTATTGCACTCCTTACTTAAAGGAAACTTTTCTTAAAGAGGTTACACTTATTGGATGCGTTTTCCTGTTTTTACTATTCTTATGTCCAATCCAGCTTTTCCTATGATTGTTCAGGGGTTAATTGTTAGAAAAACTCAGGGCTGGGCTTACCTCGTCTATAATTTCGTGAGTTATAAAAAAACTGACTTGCATTAGTGACAGCAAGCCAGTCATACATCAGCAAAATAAAATTAATCCGCTTTGATCGTATCTTCGTATTGTTCGGCAGACAACAGTTGATCAAGTTCTGCTTCATCGGCCGGTTCAACAACGATCATCCAAGCTTTTTCATACGGTGACTCATTAACAAATTCAGGACTATCTTCCAATTCATCATTGATTTCGACTACTTTTCCATTTATTGGTGCGTATAACTCAGATACCGTCTTAACGGATTCCACGCTACCAAAAGGTTCGTCAGCTTGGATTTCGTCACCCACTTCAGGTAGCTCGACAAATACGATATCACCAAGTTCGTCCTGGGCAAAATCGGTTATGCCGATTCGTACTTTCCCATCTTCTTTTTTAATCCATTCATGTTCTTCTGTATACAACAAATCTTTCGGCAGGCTCATGCATATCCCTCCATTGTCATTATTACAATTATCACTTTAAGCATACTAGGTTATTAGATTTTTTTCTAGCATTATTTATTATTTTCCCAACCATTTTTCCACGAACGTCTCTTCCTTGAATCCGACCGTTACATCTTTTCCATCGGTCACAAGCGGACGTTTAATCAACATCCCGTCTGACGCAAGTAATGCCGCCATTTCTTCGGTACTTGCATCTTTAATCTGATCCTTGATATTGTGTTCACGATAGCTTTTGCCACTCGTATTGAAAAACTTCTTGGCGAACAATCCGCTTTTTGCAATAAGGTCAAGTAGTTCTTCTTTTGTCGGTGTTTCTTCGACAATATGTACACTTGTATAACCAATTTCGTGTTCATCAAGCCATTTTTTCGCCTTTTGGCACGTACCGCATTTCGGGTACCAGTAAAAAGTTAATGGCATACGCTCCCCACCTTTTCTCATTGATTACCTTCATTATAGCAAACGGACTGAGAAAAGGCATTTGGTTTTATCGATTGGAAAGCCAGACTTAGCCGCCTGGCATTTCTTTAGTGTGCTATATAACGTACTTCTCTTTCTCGATAATAGTTGCAGCAATTTCCCTTTTTTTGGCGACCACATCGATTGGTGTGTGACGCGTAAGCTTTCGTAATGATGACAGCATCATGCGCAAGGTGTCTCCAGATTCTACAGCAATCAACGTTTCTTTCGCGTCTGCTTCCATTCGGTTGAATGCTTCTTGAACGTACACTTGTGTGTAAAGCAGCTTTTGCTTGTGTTTATCCAAACCATCTTTATTCATCGCTTTTTTCGTGCGCAAAATGGCGGACTCGATGTTATACACTTCATTGACCATGTCAGCCAGATTAACGAGAAGTTCTTGCTCTTGCTCCAGCTTCTTTCCGTATTTCTGTGCGGCGATCCCAGCACCTAGCAGCACCATTTTTTTCGCGTTTTGCAGTAAATACTGTTCTTGTTCCAGCGGTGCATCACCGGGTTCTTCCGGCATCAGCATCATGAGCTCCTCCTGTAGCTGCTGTGCCTTATCAAGTAGTGGTAATTCCCCTTTCATTGCTTTTTTCATCAATGCTCCAGGGACAAGCAGACGGTTGATTTCATTTGTTCCTTCAAATATCCGGTTAATACGTGAATCACGGTACATTCTAGCTACTTCATATTCTTCCATGAAACCATAACCGCCATGTAGCTGGACGGCTTCATCAACAACATAATCCAAACATTCCGTTGCAGAAAATTTATGCATAGAACACTCTATCTGATACTCCGCAATGGCGTTTGCCACTTCCCGGCCGTCGTTCAACTGCTCTTTCGTCAGTGATCCAAGTCGCTGTTCAAACAGCCCGACTGTGCGGTATACAGCACTTTCATTTGCATAGGTTCTTGCTGCCATCGTTGCTAGCTTTTCCTTCGTTAATGAAAAACCGGATATTGGTGTTTGAAACTGTTTGCGCTCATTGACATATTTCGTCGCCACTTCAATTCCACGCTTGGATCCGCCAACACCGCCGATAGCGAGCTTATAGCGTCCCACGTTCAAAATATTAAAAGCAATTTTATGGCCTCTTCCTTTTTCACCGAGTAAATTTTCAATCGGAACTTCCGCATCTTCCAAAATCAGCGTGCGGGTCGATGAACTTTTAATCCCCATTTTCTTTTCCTCAGGCCCGGTCGACACACCGGGAAAGTCACGTTCGACAATGAACGCTGAAAAATGCTCACCGTCAATTTTGGCATAGACAATGAACACATCAGCAAACGCAGAATTGGAAATCCATTGCTTTTCACCATTCAACACATAATGCGTCCCTGCGTCATTCAATACAGCTGTCGTTTTAGCGCTTAAGGCGTCCGATCCTGAACTCGGCTCGGTCAGTGCATAAGCGGCTAACATCTCTCCTGTTGCTAGCTTTGGCAAATACTTTCCTTTCTGCTCGTCATTGCCGAAAAATACAATCGGCAATGATCCGATGCCGACATGCCCCCCATGCGTAACCGAAAAACCACCGGCACGTGCAAATTTTTCCGTAATTAATGATGAACTGACTTTATCGAGTCCCAGGCCACCGTATTCTTCCGGAACGTCTGCTCCAAGTAAGCCAAGTTCGCCAGCTTTCTTCAGAAGTTCAACCGAATACTCGAACTCATGATTTTCAAGATGTTCAAGTTTCGGCAACACCTCCCCATCGACAAAGTTGTCGGTCGTTTTGGCGATCATTTGATGTTCTTCGGTGAAATCCTCTGGTGTCGTTATATCGTCCGCTTGCACGTCATCTACCAGAAATCCCCCACCTTTAAACAACTTTTCTTTCATCTCGCTCATCAACATCGTTCCTTTCCATGTTGGAATTTTTCCAGAGCATCCTATTTCTCACGATGCTTTTTATTAAAGGCTTTTTTTGTAATCGTTGTCGCTTTTTTACGTAGTGGATATATGATGCGACATACCTTTGTATGAGTGTTAAAACGCCGCTGCGGAAATACACTTCGCTTTCCGTGGGCAGCTGATGAGCCTCCTCATGCTTACGCATTGCGGGGTCTCATATAGGCTTTTGCTCCCACAGGAGTCTCCGTGTATTTCCTCCGCTGTTTTTATTGTTTGGAGTAGGTATCGTGTCAGAAATAGGGTAGAGCCACTTTACTAGTCCGGGTAAGCGGAGGGCGGTGACTCCTGCGGGAAAAGCACGAGTCCGAAGACCCCGCAGGAAGCGGTTTTCTTCCGAGGAGGCTGAGGCCGTGCCCGCGGAAAGCATCCGCCCGGAGCGATCCCGGACGTTGATTGAAAAGTCGTCATACTTATAGAAAACACTTTAGCACTTACGTCGCATTATATGAACTTTGTGTCAAAAGCAACAACCTTTAGAAATAAAACCCTTGCATTCGCGCATGTTAATTCACGCCTTCAAATATATGGTTCAACAAGATTTGCAGCTTACATTAGTTCAAAAACACCGGCCGCGCCCATACCACCGCCGATGCACATGGTGACCACACCATATTGAACACCGCGCCGTTTCATTTCATGGATGAGCGTCAACGTCAATTTTGTACCTGTCATGCCAAGCGGGTGACCAAGTGCTATGGCTCCACCGTTTACATTAACTATTTCCGAATCCAGATCCAACGCCTGAATAACACGGACAGCCTGGGAAGCAAACGCTTCATTTAATTCGAACAAGCCAATATCACCTAACTCCAGTCCGGCCATCTTCACTGCTTTCGGTACGGCTGCGACCGGGCCGACCCCCATTATTTCCGGTTCAACACCTGCAACAGCGAAAGAATGAAATTTAGCAAGCGGCTGTAACCCTTCTGCATCAGCTTTTTCACGATCCATCACAAGCACAGTCCCGGCAGCGTCGCTCATTTGTGAGGAATTGCCGGCAGTGACTGTTCCGTTGGTAGCAAAGGCCGGCTTCAGATTGGCCAGGATGTCTTTTGTTGTTTCCGGCCGCACCCCTTCATCCATGTCAAACATGAATGACTTTTCTTCTACGCTATTTTTTTCACCGATGACGCGCTCGGTTACCTCAACAGGGACAATTTCATCCTTAAATTTCCTTTCTTCCAGCGCCTTGGTGGCACGCTGATGGCTGTGAACGGCAAATTCATCCTGCTCATCACGTGATATGCCAAAGCGTTTGGCTACCTCCTCCGCCGTATGCCCCATTTGCATATAATAACCAGGAGCATTCTGAACAAGCGTCGGGTTTGGCTTGATCACGTGACCACCCATCGGTACAAGACTCATAGATTCCGCACCACCGGCTATAATCGTATCACTGGCACCAAGCATAATGCGTTCTGCTGCGTATGCAATGCTTTGTAAACCTGATGAACAGTAGCGATTGATAGTAATACCCGGAACTTCTTTCGACAGTCCAGCAAGCCCTGCAATGTTGCGCGCCATATTCATGCCCTGCTCTGCTTCCGGCATTGCACAACCGATAATGACATCATCAATATTCCCATCATAATTCCCTGCACGTTTCAACGTTTCTTGTATCGTCAGTGCAGCCAAATCATCCGGTCTTGTATTGGCTAGTGATCCTTTGTTCGCTTTTCCTACAGGGGTTCTTGCACCTGCAACAATGACTGCTTCCTTCACAATTTCTCCCCCTTCCTGAAATTAATTACGCAATGGTTTTCCTTTTAAGAGCATGTGCTGCATACGCTGCTGGGTTAGCGGTTCACCTATTAAACTTAAGAATGCCTCCCGCTCCAGTTCGAGCATTACTTGTTCATCAATCAACGTCCCTTGTTTAATCCGTCCGCCCGACAAGACATATGCCAACTTTTCCGCAATTTTTAAATCATGATCACTTGCATATCCGCCGAACCACAAAGACTTTGCCCCGAGCAGCATGGCAGCATAACCAGCGTCCCCAACAACTGGGATTTTTTCACGTTTTGGTGCTTGATAGCCTGTTTTTGCAAGTGCCAATACTTTTTGTTTCGCATTATGAAGCAAGTGATCCGGATTTACGCTGATGGCATCGGCGCTGTCTAAATAGCCATATTCGCGTGCTTCTTCTGCCGATGTTGACACCTTGGCCATGGCAATCTTTTCAAAAACATCATTCGCAACTTTCGTGAGATCAACGTCAACACCTTTAGGTAAGTTACGGAGCTGTTTCAAATAAAGCTCTTTCGTTCCGCCGCCGCCAGGAATCAGGCCGACACCAAATTCCACGAGTCCCATATATGTCTCCGCTGATGCCTGAACGGATGCTGCAGGCAAGGAAACTTCTGCACCACCGCCGACTGTCATATTGAATGGTGCAGTGACAACAGGCTTTTCGGAGTATTTAATCGACATAGCCATGTTCTGGAACTGGCGCACGACCATATCCAGTTCAACGAAATCATCATCCTGTGCCGCCATCAGCATCATACCGAGATGAGCGCCAACACAGAAATTCTTCCCTTGGTTGCCAATGACAAGGCCTTCGTAGTTCTTATCTACTTCTTCTAATGCATCGTTTATCATTTTGATGATATCAAGGCCGATTGCATTGCCCTTTGAGTGGAATTCCAGTCCGGCAACACCGTCTCCCAAATCTATTAAACTAGCACCGGTATTCTTTTTAATAACGCCTTTTTCATCTTTTAATCGTTTTAAATTAATTTCTTTTGGGTTAAAATGCTGCAGCTTGTATGTGCCTTCATGGTAAAAATAAACATGGCCATTTTCTGTTTTATAGAAGGTCTCCTTGCCACCCTCCAGCATTTGAAGCACCCAATCCGGTACAGTCGCACCTTCTTCTTGCATACGCTCAACCGATTCACGCACACCGAGAGCATCCCACGTTTCAAACGGACCAATTTCCCAGCCGAATCCCCACTTCATCGCCTGATCGATAGCCACGATATCGTCTGCAATTTCGCCGGTTAATTCCGCCGAATAAAGCAGTGTCGGTTTCAAAATATCCCATACCAAGTCACCGGCTCTGTCTCCTTTTGCTTTTACAAGCGCTTTCAATTTCCGGTGCAGTGTTTTCTCCTGCTGCGCCATTTCCGTTGCGTTTGTTTTTAGTTTCTTGCGTTCCTCATATTCCAATGTTTTCGGATTTAGTTCATAAATCGTGCTGCCATCTTTCCCTTTTTTCTTCAAGAAAAATCCCTGACCACGCTTAGCTCCAAGCCATCCTTTTTTCTGCATTTCCAGCATAAATTCCGGCACTTTAAATACGTCTCTTTCCTCACCAGCAACTTGATCACGCACGTTATTGGCAACATGAATAAACGTATCGAGCCCTACAACATCCAGTGTCCGGAATGTCGCACTTTTCGGACGCCCGATCATTGGGCCAGTGACCGAGTCAACTTCACCGATACTGTAGCCGCCACTCAACATTTTCTGCACTGTAACCATCAAACCATATGTTCCAATCCGATTAGCGACAAAGTTTGGGGTATCTTTCGCCTCGACAACGCCTTTTCCTAAAACATCTTCGCCGAACGTCTTCATGAATGTTAATACATCCAAATCCGTCGCTTTCGTTGGGATGACTTCTAATAGCTTTAAGTACCGTGGCGGATTGAAAAAGTGTGTTCCAAGAAAATGTTTGCGAAAATCTTCTGAACGTCCCTCCGCCATGTCCTCTACAGAAATACCCGATGTATTGGAACTGACAATCGTTCCCTGGCTGCGAAACTGATCAACGACCGCATAAACCCGCCGTTTTACTTCTAGATTTTCAACTACCACTTCAATAATCCAGTCAACATCCGCAAGTTTTTGCTTATCATCTTCCATATTACCGACTTCAATTAAGTCCAAGCTCTTTTTAGATGTGATTGGTGATGGCTTTTGCTTTAATAATGCCTTTTTACTGTCAGCAGCCTTGCGATTTCGTACAGTCGGATTTTCAAGTGTCAGTCCTTTCTTTTTTTCTTCTTCTGTTAACTCACTGGGTACGATATCGAGCATCATGGTTGGTATACCTACATTTGCCAGATGGGCTGCAATCCCCGAACCCATCACACCAGAGCCTAGTACTGCGGCGCGCCTGATGGTTTGCTTCATTTTTATCCCCCTACCCTTGTTTGAATGAATACTCATTCATTTTTAGGTGATATTAGAAAAGCTCGGCATCCGCTCCGCCTTATAGCGAGTGCCGAAGCTTTTCTTATAAGGTCTTCCAACACTTATACTTTCTGACGTTAAAATAAGAGATAGTTGCCTATCCATCTGTGACTTATTATAGATTAAATTCAGATATTTCGCAATAAACATAAGAAACTTTTTTCAATTATGCACCAGGGAAACTTTCATGAGGCTATAAAGTGCGTTAAAATAAAAACGGCTTGATTCGTGATTATCATATAAATCACGAATCGGAATGGACGGGTTGAGCAGTACCTCGTCTATAGAAAGGATTGAACAATATGAGCAAAAGATGGATCACAGACTACGCCCAGATTATTGTCGGTGCTACCCTTGTAGCACTAGCCTATAATCTGTTCTTACTTCCTACTAAATTAGCTGCGGGAGGCATCTCCGGCGTCAGCACTATTTTATTTGAAGTATACGCCTTAAGCCCTGCCCTGACACAGTTTCTGATAAATCTGCCCATTTTTGTCATTGGGTGGATCGCACTAGGGTCGGATTTCAGCTGGAAAACATTGGTCGGGACATTTTGGGTTCCATTCATGATTTATTTGACAGCCGAGTTCCCTTACACGGTTTCCAATCCTTTTTTAGGCGCGATTTATGGAGGGATTATTTTAGGGATCGGGCTCGGAACCGTCTACAAAGGCGGTGGCTCCACCGGTGGAACAGCTGCCATCGCTCAAGTAGTCAAAAAATTCACTGGGCTGTCGAGCGGATATTCCCAGCTGATTGTTGATGGATTCGTCGTTATTTCCTCCATTATCGTTTTCAATCTGGAGCTGACGTTGTTTGCCCTTATGTGTATTTATATCACCAGCAAAACGATTGATATCGTCCAATTACGTACATCTGCGTCCAAATTAATGATGATTATTACCGAAGAAGAGGAGAAAATCCACAACCTTATTAGCAACCAGATTGACCGCGGCTTAACGAAAGTACGAACAATTGGTGGCTATTCCAATCAGGACAAAACAATGATCCTCTGTGTCGCTGAGCAGCAGGAAGCCGTGAAACTGAAAAGACAACTGCAAGATGAAGAGCCAACTGCATTTGTCGTGTTCATTAGTGCCTCGGAAGTATTGGGGCGCGGATTCTCGCTAGATAAATACTACGGGCAGAAATTTTAATGCCTAAAAGAAATCGGCAATCTATGCCGATTTCTTTTTAAAATGGTCTGTCACGCATTTCATGTTTGATGTGGTCCTTAAAACTTTCCGAATAGATTCTTTCCGACTCACTTTTTTCCCGTCCATCCTCATCAATCTCTATCTTTCTGTCTTTAAACTTCGCCACTAAATCAACAATGACACCGATCCCAAGAACTCCGCCGAAGACCATCTTTCAAGTATACATATTCTAACATACTTCCTTTGTCACATCCCATTCCGAATACTAACGGCTCTCTTCATTATCGTATGGTTGATATTTTGAAAAATTTCGTCTATCCAATATATATTTATATAGTCCCCGTGTGGAGCATATTGTAAATTGTTCATGTACCCGCCCACCATACCCTCCAATCGTAATCATTCCTATTTACAAATCGTAATCATTACGGTAATATGAAGTAACCATATTAAACGAGAGGAATTCGACGATGAAACGGCATTTACTGATTATACTTTTTTTCGTAACAGGGCTGATCACAATAGGATGCACAGCTTCTGAATCCGACGACAATACCAAATTGACCATCTTTACCTCCATTTATCCGATTCAGTATGCCGTCGAACGAATTGGTGGAGATGCTGTCCATGCAGAAACCATCTATCCCCCAGGAGTCGATGCGCACACATACGAACCGACAACCCGGGAGATGACCGCTATTGCTGGAAGTGACGCATTCATTTTCCTTGGTGCCGGAATGGAAGGATTTGCGGAAACAGCCGCAAATGCACTGGCATCACAAGATTTAGAGTTAGTTGAAATAGGAAAAGATAAAGAGCTCTTTCATGGTGATACTTCTAACCACGATGGACATCATCATCATGATCATAATCCGCATATCTGGTTGGATCCAGTAAGAATGATTGACATGGCTAGCATAATCAAAGACAAGCTGATTGATATAGACCAAGAAAATAAGAAACGATTCGTAAACAACTTTAATAGACTAAAAAACGATTTACTTACGCTTGATCAAACATTCCAAAAAACCATAGCGACCAAAGCAGACAAAAAAGTACTCGTTTCCCATGCCGCCTACACGTATTGGGAACAACGCTATGGTATCGAGCAAATTGCGATCAGCGGCCTATCGTCAAACGACGAGCCATCTCAGAAAGAATTAGTGAAGATTATTGAACAAGCAAAACAATCTGCTAGACATTATGTTCTGTTTGAGCAAAATACTTCGGACCGTGTATCGGAAATTATTCAAAATGAAATCGGCGCTGAAGCCCTGACGATTCATAACCTTTCCGTTTTAACAGAGGCTGATATAAAAGACGGAGAGAATTATCTATCGTTAATGCAACACAACCTGAACGTACTTGATCAGGCGACCAAATAGGAGGCATGCACCATGGCTGAACCGGTTGTTTCCATAACCAATCTCACATACGCCTATGAACAAAAAACTATCCTGACTGATATTCATTTTGAACTGCCTCGTGGTTCCTTTATGGGATTAATTGGGCCAAATGGTGGCGGCAAAACGACACTCATTAAAATGATTATTGGACTACTAAGACCTGATAGTGGGACAATTCGTTTGTTTGGACAGCCCATCCAGCAGTTTAAAGACTGGAGTAAGATCGGGTTTGTTTCTCAAAAAGCAAACAACTTCAACAAAGGATTCCCGGCGACCGTATTTGAAGTCGTTTCTATGGGGCTGACGGCCAAACTAGGCTATTTTACATTTTTTAAATCCAAACATAAGCAGAAGGTACTCCAGGCCATTGATCAAGTTGGTATGCGAGATTACGCATATAAAAATATTGGTCAGTTATCAGGCGGGCAGCAGCAGCGGATATTTATCGCTCGAGCGCTTGTGAACGATCCGGAATTGCTTATTTTGGATGAGCCGACAGTCGGGGTCGATCAAGAAAATGTTCAACGATTTTACGAACTACTGCGTGAACTAAACAAGAAACATGCCGTGACACTACTGCTCGTAACACATGATACGGATGACTTATTGAAATATGCTACCGAGATCGTACACCTGAATAAAACATTAACATTCCTTGAGCAACCCGAAAAGTAGACACAGCAATTAAGCTACCACTTATCTGATTAAATCCAACCATTCACCCTGAGACAGGATTACGATACAGGAGGAAACAAGATGCTTGCAAACTTGTTAGAATATGACTTTTTACGGCACACCTTTTACACCGGACTGTTAATTGGCATCATCGCACCACTCTTAGGAACGTTCATCGTCGTCCGGCGGCTTTCCCTGATAGCTGATGCCTTATCTCATGTAACATTAGCCGGGATAGCTTTCGGCTTGTTTATGGATAAAAAATTCGCAATCGGTATAGCGCCATTGTACAGTGGGATGGGCTTTTCTGTACTTGGGTCGATTTTTATCGAAAAACTGCGTGCCGTATATACTGCGTACCAAGAATTGGCCATTCCGATTATTCTATCGGGCGGGGTCGGACTGAGTGTTATTTTTATTGCATTGGCGAACGGATTTAATACCGATCTATTTAATTACTTGTTCGGATCCGTATCCGCGGTGAGCACAAAAGATTTTTACGCTATACTTGGCATCTCCGTTCTCATTGTTGCGGTGATCCGGCTTTTCTATAAGGAACTGGTTACCTTGTCGTTTGATGAGGAACATGCTGTTGTGTCCGGCATTCATGCTAAACGGATTCATTTTCTGTTTATCGTCCTGACAGCGCTTGTGATTGCCGCGTCTATCCGCATTGTCGGGGTATTGCTCGTATCCGCACTCATGACACTGCCTGTAGCGGCGGCAATGCGGCTGGCGAAAGGGTTTAAACAAATGATGTTATTTTCTATTTTATTCGGAGAAGCGGCTGTTATAATTGGTATGATTACAGGTTATTATTTCAGTATTCCACCGGGCGGAACGATAGTACTTTCATCGATTGTCATACTGCTTCTGGCCATAGGAAAGAAACGATTTTCATACCATACTGGGGGAGTCGCGCATGAGGCTGAATGAGGCTGTTCAACAATTAAAATCACACGGCTACAAAACAACCGCCAAACGGAAGGATATGCTGGCGTTTTTCGCAGAGGCTGATGGCTATCGGACAGCAAAAGATCTGATCAGCTATATGGAGCCAACATATGCGAGCATTAGTTACGATACAGTCTACCGAAACCTGCATTTGTTCCGGGAAATCGGGGTACTGGAAACGACTGAACTGAACGGTGAAAAACATTTTCGCTTTAGCTGTTCGCATCATCACCACCATCATTTCATCTGCAAGGACTGTGGGAAGACCAAAGCGTTAGAAATCTGTCCAATGGACGAAATCAGGCAATCGCTTGGAGGCTATGAAATCGAGGGACATAAATTTGAAATCTATGGATTGTGTCCGGTCTGTCAGGAGGAATGAGTAATGCCAACGCTAATGCTAGCTTATCGATTTTTTGACAAAAAATAGTTTCGTAAAAGAACGAGAACGCTTGGTGAGTTCCAAGCGTTCTTTTGCTTTCATCAGCAAATTAATAGTTACCTAATGTCCCCGACGGTATGAGTGTCTTTTCTCATAGGTTCCCGCGGTGTTCGGGCACTCATCAACGGTATGAGTGCCTTTTCTCGAGGTTCCCCGCTACATTCGGGCACTCATCAACGGTATGAGTGCCTTTTCTCGGGGTTCCACGCTGCATTCGGGCACTCATCAACGGTATGAGTGCCTTTTCTCCGGGTTCCACGCTGCATTCGGGCACTCATCGACGGTATGAGTGTCTTTTCTCATAGGTTCCCGCGGTGTTCGGGCACTCATCAACGGTATGAGTGCCTTTTCTCCGGGTTCCACGCTGCTTTCGGGCACTCATCAACGGTATGGGTGCCTTTTCTCGAGGTTCCCCGCTACATTCGGGCACTCATCAACGGTATGAGTGCCTTTTCTCGGGGTTCCACGCTGCATTCGGGCACGTTGCTGGGACTCTAATCCAGCGTTAACCGGCCACTTCTTCTACTACCTTTGTTTCCTCATGGTGCAGCATATTTTTCTGAATAACATCGTCCACGGGTTTGTTCAGCTGCTGCTTCAGTTCAATTGCATCATCTGGTTCTCCTGCGATGTACAGACGCTCCCAACCGTTATCTTTAGCAAGCTTGTCCAGTTTTGGAGCAATGCTTTTATACCAGCGCTGCTTATTCGCTTCATAACGAGCTTTAAACTGTTCCTGCTGCACATTACGTCCACCTGATCCCATCGACGCATCTATTTTATGCGGGCCGGTGCGCTGACGCCATTCATCCGTGTCAATGTCTAGTCCATAATAATACGTGTGTGTCACTTCTTGAAGATATGTCTCGACAACGCTTATCTGGTTTGTTTGAACAAGAACAATGCCCGTTCTTGGATAGGCATTGCACAATTCCTTCAACTGCTGTAACCGAGGAGTGTCCTCCCAGTAAAATTCCGTGGTTAATTGCATCCGAACACGCTGGGCAAACCACACAGTTTCAGTCGCATCAGCAAACACGATGACACCTTTGTGCAAATTAAGCTCATGATCCTCCACATATTTTTTCACTTTTCGTTTAACACGTTTAAAGTTTTCAAGCTCTTCGGTATTATTTGCTTCCCGCAGATAGCTTTCAAAATTCCTCAGACCATTTTTTAAATGAATCTTCCAGCCACCTGATTGGTTTTCTGGTTCTGACGGATCTGTATTTAAATACATCGTAAAAACTTTATTCCGTCTCTACTGACATGTTCAAGTGCTTTAATCTGTTTAAAGAGATTCATTCGACTTAGCACTCCTTTTTTCAAAGTTAACGCTTAGTAGTCTATAGACGAATAGCGTCAGTTTTAAACGTGTCTAGTCCTAATCATACTTAGCAGGGAAAATAGAAATATGCTAGATAACACCAACTTAGATTATCCACCGGATTCGCTCATCGTTTGATCTTTTTCATTTGCAAGGATAATTTCGTACTGTGTTGCATAAATATCTTTCTATAGACGGAATTACAGGACAGGCCAACGTTGAGAGTGATTAACATGCTTAAAAAAATAGCCTTCATCCTATTCGGAAGTGTTTTAGTTGGAATCGGTATTAATTACTTTGTTATCCCCAATCATCTGGTTGACGGCGGAGTTATCGGGCTGGGTCTGATTGCCAAATATATGCTTGAACTGAAGCCGGGATTGACTATCATTATCCTCAGTTTACCGCTTTATTTGTTTGCATGGTCCCATTTCCGTTCCTATTTTTACAATGGAATCCACGGCTTATTGACGTCAGCATTTTTTATTGATTTATTCCATCCATTAATGGCGCTTGAGACACCACCTATTTTTATTAGTTCGATTAGTGGGGGTTTATTGCTGGGTACTGGAATAGGTCTCATGCTGCTAGCGGAAGCAAGTGCGGGCGGTAGTGATCTGCTGGCACTCATGCTCGCAAAGGTTACGCCGTTAAACGTCGGAGTGATTATTCTTATTATCGATAGTATTGTTATTGTACTTGGATGGTTTATCATCCAGGAAACTACATTTATGTACTCCGCTTTAATGGTTGGCATGATTGGACTGACAACATCAGTTATCACAAGTTTGTTTTCTTCATAGAGCAGCCATGCCCTGACTCTGAAACTAAAAAAAGCCGCACACCATTTCTGTTCATTCTTACATAAGCAGAAATAGTGTACGGCTGTACTTGAATTATTCGTTTAGGAAGTTTGATTAGCGAACGCGTCGCACATGTCCAGCAAAATGTTTCTTCCAGTACGTGTTGCTCATGCTTGCTACGTCAACCCCAGTACTAGTTTGAGCCCCTAGAAATTTACCATTTCCAAGATAAATGCCAACATGTCCATTTGTTTTGTATGTATTAAAGAATACTAGATCTCCAGGCTTAGCGTCGCTGTACGAAATACGTTTACCAGTGTTCTGTAGCGCAGCGGTACTCGACGGAATCGAAATATTAGCCTGTCCAAATGCCCATGATACAAAACCGGAACAATCAAAACCACCAGGTCCCTTTCCGGCTGTAACGTAAGGGGTTCCCATTTGTGTATATCCTGCATTAATTGCAGCAGACAAGCTTCCGCTGGATGTGCTCCGTTGCTGTTTATCGCTATTGTCGACTGAACTGCTCAGTTGCTTCAGTCCACTGCGGGATAATGGTGCTGTTGACTTGCCTCCGGACGATTCGCGCCGGCGCAGTTCCCGTTCAATCGACGCAAGGCTTTGATCTTTATTTTGCAGTTCGTTCTTCAAGCCTTGCAGATGTTCTTTTTTCGTCTGCAGTTTTTTCTTGTCCGCCTCATTCTGCTCTTTCTGGGCGAGGATTGTCTGTTCCATTCCTTTGATTTCCACTTTCATCGATTGAAGTTCTTTAAGTTTATTTTCAATTTTTTCCTTCTTTTCCTTTAAATTAGCTTTATCCGTTTCTTGCTGTTCCACCAGCTGTCGGTCTGATTTAGCAATTTTGGAAACGGCAGATACACGGGTAATCAGATCAGAGAAACTTTCAGCACCAAAGATAACATCAAGAAAACTAACGTCCCCGCCGCTTTTCTGTAAGGAGACAATTCGGCTTTTCATGACTTCCTTACGCTTTTCTATCTTTTTTTCCAACTTATTAACTTCTGCTTCCAAAGCCGGTATTTCTTCTTTTGCTTCTGAGATTTTATTCTTCGTTTCACGCATCTTCTGTCTGTTTTTATCTAGTGCTTCGTTGACACTTTTAATTTTTTCATTTAAATCTTTCAGATCTTCCATAGCATCAGCAATTTTCTTTTCGGTGTCTGATAGATTTGCCTTAACCACTGAGCGCTCTTTCTGAACTCCGTGCAATGTTTCCGCGCCGGCTGGAGCAGCGAAAATCAAGCCTCCTGCTAAAACCACACTAGTTGCGACTCCAATAATTCGTTTCAACATCTATTCCCCCCGCAATTCACGTAAAAATCTTTCGTATATGTATTCGCATTCTCATATCTGTTGTTCAATTCTATGTTATCTATTTCTCTATTAATAGATTTAGCCAACTCGTATTATAGCATTCGAAAATGACATGCATGTAATAGGAATATTACAATTGTATTTCAAATGCTTTTTTCTTCATTTATTATTTATTTCTTTTTAAAATGGTTGCAAATGGACGCATAAATTGGAAAAATAGAAGTTCGAGTAGAAAAAATTGCGGGGATGAAACAGATGAAATGGATAAAACATATAAAATTGGCTGGTGGCCGTATCATTAAAACTGGTGTCGCCATTTTTATTACAGCGTGGATTTGTGTACTACTGGATTGGCCGCCTGTGTTTGCCGTCATTACGGCCATTGTCACGGTAGAGCCGACAGTATCAGATTCGATTAAAAAAGGGATTGTGCGTTTTCCGGCATCAGCGATTGGGTCGGCATATGCAGTGCTTTTTATATCGTTATTCGGCAATTCGCCACTGACCTACACGCTGGCAGCTGTATTTACAATCACAACTTGCGTTAGACTGAATCTGCATGCAGGGGTGTTGGTTGCAACATTGACCTCTGTTGCCATGGTTGAAGTAATCCACAGTAACTTTCTTATGTCTTTTTTCATCCGGCTTGGTACGACAACAACCGGGCTAGTTGTCTCAACTGTTGTTAATTTGTTTATGTTGCCACCGGACTACACAAAGGAAATTGCTGGGCGGCTACAAACGCTTGCGTATAAAACGGGAATTGCCATCGAAAAGGTGGTCAATGATATACTGGATAAGGAACCTAACGTCACTGTTGTCGAGCAGGAAATGGCTGATCGAGTTGACGATTTTATCCATCAAACGGAAGAACTGATACGCTATCAAAAAGAAGAATCTAAATATCATCCGCTTACCAGAAATGAATGGCAACATTTTCAAGCGGAGCAGTTTGATCTCAGGCGGTTGCAGTTAATTCACTATCATATAGGGAATCTGATTCATACATCATTCACAAACCTTGAGTTGACCGATGATAAAAAAATTGCTATTCGGAATGCGGCAATCAAAGTGGCAGCATCGCTTAAAGATCCTCATTTGTATGATCAGAAGGAACATAAGGAACGGCTGCAGCAATTGACTGAATTGTTCTGGGATCACAATGAGGAAATTACCATTAAGAAGCAACAACATCCAACCAGTTTTCGACCTGTACTTATCATGCTATATGAACTAGTTTCTATCTACAATCTCGTTGAACGCTATTATAAAACAAAGTCACAATGACAAGTGACTTTGTTTTCTTTTAACGGAATAAAAACTTCGGCATCGCTATAATACAAGATGAATGCCAGGTTCCTCTAGTCGGTGAGTAACTGTTTTCCGTTAGATTGTTTTCGATTAGCTGTTTTCCAGGATTTCGTCTGCAATTAACTGGTATGATCTTTTTCTAGCTTCATAACTATGTGTAATGGTCAGGATCATCCATTCATCTGTGTCATACATGGTCTCTAGGCGAGTAAGTGCCTGCTTTACTTCTTTAGGATTACCAATAATCGTTTGGTTGGCTGTCTCACGGACCATTGCCATGTCCTCATCAGAATAATGGTAGCGTTTTGCTTCTTGAACGGAGGGAACCTTCCCATCTCCTTCCCCTTTCGCCTGTTGAATCCGCCATAACTGATTGCTTAATGCTAGTTCTTCCGCTTTCTCAGTTGTTTCAGCACATATAACCGATATCGCAGCAAGTTTATTCAGTTGCTGATGCGGATATTTTGCACCGAACGTTTCCGAATAGTTCTGCATAATCCGAGGGCCATCCTGTTTACTCATGAATTGCCCGAATGCATACGGAAGTCCCTGTTCTGCAGCAGCTTGAGCACTCTTTTCACTTGTTCCCAACAACCACATTTCCGGTGGTGTTGATGGCACAGGAGATGGTTTGATTTTGGCGTTCATATGCGCTTCAGGAAA
Organism: Lentibacillus cibarius; assembly: GCF_005887555.1. Taxonomy (NCBI): domain Bacteria; kingdom Bacillati; phylum Bacillota; class Bacilli; order Caryophanales; family Bacillaceae; genus Lentibacillus; species Lentibacillus cibarius. Next base: position 710,378 of record NZ_VCIA01000001.1, read on the forward strand.
TCCCCCATGCAAAAACTTACGCAATTCATCAAGCGATTCCGGCATATGGCGGACATTTTCCAAAAAGTTGCCAGACAGTGCCATGGACGCTTCCGCCGATCCGCCTGGAGCCCGACCGATTCCCAAGTCAACACGCCCAGGATACAGTGTTGCCAACAGGTTGTACGTTTCAGCCACACGGAATGGCTTGTAATGCGGCAATAAAACAGCGCCAGCACCAATCCGTATCTGTTTTGTTTCAAACCCAATCATTCCTAGCATCACATCTGGATTCGGACATGCCAAACCGGACATATCATGATGCTCTGCTATCCAATATCGATTATATCCTAATCTATCGGCTGTTTTGGCCAGATCAATTGATGCGTTTAACGCTTCACGTGCCGACTTGTCCGCAGATATGGGTGATTGATCCAATATGCTAAGCTTCATATACATGACCTTCTTTCTAAGAAAATATCGGTGAATTTCCCCTTTTAAAACAACCTTTTTTAGTTGAAAACAATCTAATATACATTTATGGTAATATGTACACTTACAAAATACAAAGGTGCTGATGTTTTGGGTATATCTATTCGTGAACCAATTAATGGGCTGACCCATTTATTTGGAGCTGTCCTGTCGTTCTTTGGATTAATTGCATTAGTTACGAAGGCTTTAGCAACAACTAATTCCGCGCTTGCTGTTGTGGCAGCTGTCATTTTTGGAACTAGCATGATTCTCTTGTACAGCGCCTCGGCTACCTACCACATGGTTGTCGCGCGGGACCATGTTATTGCTTTTCTGCGCCGTATTGACCACTCCATGATTTTTGTTCTGATTGCTGGAACTTATACACCATTATGTTTAATCAGCTTAAGCGGTATATCCGGGTGGATACTTTTTACGGTTATATCCGGCATCGCCTGTGCTGGTGTAACCTTTAAATTGGTATGGTTTCATGCACCGAGGTGGCTATCAACTGCTTTGTATGTAGGGATGGGTTGGGTCGCTATTTTCTACACCCCTAAACTTGCGCCAATTATAGGTAGTAGTGGTATGCTGATGCTCGTTCTTGGTGGGGTTTTTTACACCATTGGCGCCTTCATATACTGGCGAAAACCAGCCTTCCTCTCATTTAAACATATGGGATTTCACGAGATTTTTCATATATTTATTTTGGTCGGCAGTTTGTTTCACTTTATCTGTATATATAGTTACGTGCTTTAAAGTGATGTGAATGGAGTTGAATCAAAACCTTGTGCATAACTACAGGGGTTTGATTCAACTTTCTATACCAAGCAATATGGACTCGAGCACATAACAGTTCATTCCAGGAATTCCGCTACATTCGTATCAATCAGTTGCATTTCCGCATCACTTAAGTCAAACGCACTCGCTGTCATTTGATCAATTTCCTCGTTCAACTGATTTTCTTTTTCAACCAATCTATTCATCACACTTTTTCTATTTTCATAATACGCCAGCCAGCCTGACTTTTCGGTAAGGGACATATACTTCCATTTGCTAAGCTGCTCCAGCCACTCTTCTGCATTCCATTTATAAAACGTTTGGAATGAAGCGGGCAATCGATCTATTTTAAGTTCATGTCGGATCACTTGTTCCATTGTGTGCAAAGCTTTGCCTTTATCATACTTAACTTGCAACATTTGAGCGACTGCTTCCGATATGTGTTTCTGCTCTTGTTCTGAAATATCCGGAACAGGAAACATTTTCAAATCCTTCACCTTAAACTGTGGAAATGTTTTTCGCTGGAATTTATCGAACTTGTTGATAAACCAGAACGTTGTGATTTTTGAATTCAGCACACCCAACAAAAATAGCGGATCTTTTTGGAAATTTATAATATTGTTAGCGTTGCGGTCATTCAAGACTTCCTCTTCCGTGTAGACAGCGTTGATTGCATACGTTGACCTGGAAGGAATTTGCCTTACTAAAATTCTTGACGATGTGAAAATTTCTTCTTTCCGTCTGGCAGCCAGATGGGGGCCATATCGAAGCCAGCTGCCACCCCAGTCGATATAATAACGGCAAACATCGCGCCCCTCAAGGTACATCCAATACGTTTCATCAACTTGATCATCACTGTGATATACCCTATTCTCCTTCATTTCCTTTGTCTGGACCGGATTACCCTTACCAACTTCATAAGCCACCAGGCCCGATTTCACGGTCGCAACAGCGCCTAAATTCAGCCCTGTTTCTTCTATCTTTCTCATCACATTAAAGGCTTGTTTGTTTTTCATGAGCGAAATATTAATGATACTTTGCTCATCTACTAATTGTTCTGGACGTACTTCAGCGACAATCTCGACATTTTCACCAGCGTATTCTCCGAGTTTGACGGTTGTCGGCGCTGTTTTTTGGAAAATAATGAAACACGTATCGACATCTGCCTGTGCAAATATCCGGTCGTATATATTGATAATTTTCAAGTTGCCGGTGTGTTCCAGAAGAAAACGCCGCATTTTCTTAAACGAATCAATCGTCAAACACGTGTTAGGCACAATGAAAGCAAACCAGCCACCTTCTTTGAGCAAATGGTACGAACGTTCAATGAATAATAAATAGGTATTTATTTGGTATTCTACTAAATCATAATGGTTGTTAAAATAAGCTTTTTCGGCCGCTGTAAATCCTTTATTCCTTGCAAACACATACGGCGGATTGCCAATAATGACATCAAATCCACCAGCATCCATTATCCCCGGGAATTCTTTATCCCATTGAAATGCCTTATTCGTAACATCCGGGTTATCAATAATCGAATTCCCTGTTTTCAAGTTATCATCAAGTAACGTCAATTCCTCGCGTTTATTCGCGGTTTTCAGCCACAACGACAATTTTGATATTTCGACGGTTTCTTCATTCAAATCAACACCGAACAAGTTATTGGTCAAAATATAACGGTTAATATCGACTAATTCCGCTTGACCATCCTGCATTTCTTCCAGTTTTTTGTTAATTTTGTCCCTTTCTAAAGTGAGAGTGTCCAATGCCATATGGAGGAACGCACCACTCCCCACCGCCGGGTCCAATATTTTAATAGAACGCAGCTGCTGTTGTAATTGACGGTAAAACGCAATGTGTTTCTCTACGGGCAACAACTTTTTCCTACGTTTATCCGGTTGGGGTTTATGAAATTTTGAAAAGTCCTCTCCCGTTAAATTCGGTAGTGCATCCGCATGAAATTCCCGTTTTCTGTCATTAATCCAGCTGCCTAACGTCTCCTCTAGCAGCAATTTCGTAACACCCGGCGACGTGTAAAATATCCCGTCTTTCTTCCGTTTCCCTTGCTCCGAGTCAAATGTTTCATTAAGGATATCCGATTTTATTTTTTCAATATCATTGATTGATTGTTCAAAAATATGTCCAAGTATGTTCACATTAAGCTCTACGGAATAATCATAATTGGTTATCCTTTCAAACAACGGAAATATATCATCTTGGATAACTAAACCATCCAATATAATATCCTCTTTAAACAAACCACCATTAAAACGATTAATATTCATATCAGGGTTTCCTTTATCAATCGAAAGGAATAACTCTTTTAGCTGATTCCATATCTTGGTGTCACGCTTTTCAAATGAATGCTTGGACATTTGAACAACGTTTCGGAGAACATTTCTCGGCAGTAAATCGGCATCTTCACAGAAGCAAACAAATATAAACCGATCGAGGATTTTCAACGTCTTTTCAAAAATCACTAACTTATCTAATCCGCTGTTCTGATCCCGCAAATGTTTAAACAATTCCTTCCGTACATGCCGGTAATCCTGATAAAAAACTTTAAGCATTTCTTCTTCCTCTAAATGGCTGAGCTGACGCTTTTTATATTTATGATTAAATATGGCGTTATACATCGGTTCACCCGCTTTTATGTCTAAATTCACTTAGTATTATAGCACAGCGATTTGAACAGTTTATCCGATAGACTCATTTTGACATACAAAAAAGAATCATGTATAGTGTTCAATGTACGAACGTTTAAAACATTTCATTGTATAATATTCGTTTTTAGGGGAGATATTTATGGAAAATGTATTTGACTATGAAGATGTGCAGCTGGTTCCAGCAAAATGCATCGTAAACAGCCGATCCGAATGTGACACGTCCATTACCTTGGGCGGACATACGTTTAAACTTCCTGTTGTTCCAGCAAACATGCAAACGATTATCGACGAAAATATAGCCAATAAGCTTGCTGATGGCGGATATTTCTATGTCATGCACCGGTTTGAACCAGAGAAGCGTTGGGGTTTCATTAAAGACATGCATTCACGTGGACTTATCGCATCAATCAGTGTTGGTGTCAAAGATGAAGAGTATTCATTTATCCAACAGTTAGCCCATGAGCAGCTTATACCAGAATACATTACGATTGATATCGCACACGGGCATGCGAATTCAGTAATAAAAATGATTCAGCATATTAAAGAACACTTGCCCGATAGTTTTGTGATTGCGGGAAATGTCGGCACCCCTGAGGCAGTACGAGAATTGGAGCATGCTGGTGCGGATGCCACTAAAGTTGGTATCGGACCCGGAAAAGTCTGTACTACAAAACTAAAAACGGGCTTCGGAACCGGCGGCTGGCAATTAGCAGCATTAAAATGGTGTGCCAAGGCAGCAAGTAAACCAATCATTGCTGATGGAGGTATTCGTACCCATGGGGATATTGCTAAATCGATTAGGTTCGGTGCGTCGATGGTCATGATTGGTTCACTTTTTGCCGGACACGAGGAATCACCAGGGGAAACGATTGAAAAAGACGGAAAGTGGTATAAAGAGTACTTTGGATCAGCTTCTGAATTTCAAAAAGGCGAAAAGAAAAACGTAGAAGGCAAAAAAATGTATGTGGAGCACAAAGGCTCCTTAAATGATACGCTTAAAGAAATGGAGCAAGATTTGCAATCATCTATTTCTTATGCGGGGGGCAGTCAACTTGAAGCTATCCGTCATGTCGATTATGTGGTCGTGAAGAATTCCATTTTTAATGGGGATCAGGTTTATTAATGACCGCATATGCATTAAAATTCCCCATTTTTAATAAACAGTATTTGACAGTTATCTCTTCATATGTTTTCATTGAATTTAACTGAATAATAAAACGAAAACACTAGGGGAGCATTTTTCTGCTGAGAAAGGTAAGACTTGACCCTTTGAACCTGATCTAGTTCATACTAGCGTAGGGAAGTGGATACGAATGTGCGTAAAACTTTGCCATTTGAATCAATCATACGCTTACCGGTCATACATGATTAGGCGTGCTCCCTCTTAGTGAAATAAGAGAGGAGTTTTTATTATGGCACAGAAATTCAGTAATCGTATTTTTAATCGGGTTAAACCTTTATGGCATACTTATCTGGAGCACCCCTTTGTCAAAGGTATAGGGGAAGGAACGCTCGATGTGGAAAAGTTTAAACACTATATGAAACAAGACTACATTTATTTAGTTGAGTATTCGCGCATCTTTGCCATCGGAGCAGCGAAAGCGCATAACTTAAAAACGATGACCACATTTGCAAACCTCCTGCATGGAACCATGAATGTTGAAATGGATTTACACCGGGAATACGCATCGACATTCGGTATTTCAAATGATGAATTGGAAGCAACCGAACCATCCGCAACTGTGACAGCCTATACAAGCTATATGCTGAATAAAGCACAAAGTGGCGGTGTCGAAAATGCAATCGCAGCTGTTCTGGCATGCGCATGGAGTTATAACTTCATCGGGAAAGAGCTTGCCACATGGCCCAATGCCACAGAACATGAGCTTTATGGCAATTGGGTACAAATGTATTCATCTGAGGAATTTTCCAAGCTTGCCAATGACTGTATCGAATTAATCAATGAAATTGCTGAAGGAAAACCAGAACACGAATTAAAAGAATTAGAGGAGATTGTGGTAAAGACAAGTTACTTTGAATATATGTTTTGGGATATGGCTGAAAATAAATCCACTTGGCCTGTCAAATCAACTGTCTAAAAATAAAGGTTCAAGCTAAATTCGTCACGTTCTATGCCAACCGCTAGCACTAATACGTCGGGACTGGACGTGACTTATCATTTATTTTATACTTCTTATCCTATAAAATCAGGAAACTTCTCCCCCAGGTTGTCTGATTGTCAACAATGGGGGACGTTTTTTGTTCGTACCAGCTTTAACTAAGGAACATAAAAAACTTCGGCACGCACATAACCCTATAGCTAGTGCCGAAGTTTTTTGCTAATATATTCCAAAAGTTTACTTTTAACCGTATACAAAAGACAGTATCATTGACAACAATTTGAAATAATTGTATGATGCGCACGTAACTAAAAGTTTCCCGTGGTAAACATTAAAGTTTATGTTAATTGAAGAACCTTAAATCCTGAACAAAGAAGGGGGAAATATCCCATTATGATTGATTATTTCCTAGATCTAAATCCAATTGCACAAGCAACATTTGCAACCCTTTTTACATGGGGCATGACAGCTTTAGGTGCTGCTCTCGTTTTTACAACAAAGGGCTTCAATCAACGTTTTATGGATAGTATGCTGGGCTTTGCCGGTGGAGTGATGATTGCTGCAAGCTTCTGGTCATTGCTTTCACCGGCATTGGAAAAGGCTGAAGGTGGGCCATTGCCAGCGTGGATTCCGGCCGCAATAGGCTTTTTGCTAGGCGGTATCTTCCTTTGGGCAGCAGATAAATTACTCCCTCACCTTCATCCGGGATTAGCCATGGATGAGGCTGAAGGGATCCATCCGGACAGAAAAAGACGGAGTACGCTTCTAGTTTTGGCAATTACCCTGCATAACATTCCGGAAGGGCTTGCTGTTGGTGTAGCTTTCGGTGCAATAGCCGCTGATTTGCCGACAGCTTCACTTGGTGGTGCCATTGCACTGGCTATCGGTATTGGAATCCAGAACTTTCCAGAAGGCCTTGCCGTTTCTATGCCACTTCGGCGTGAAGGAATGTCTCGTGGAAAAAGTTTTATGTACGGGCAGGCATCCGGAGTTGTTGAGCCAATTGCCGGAATTATCGGGGCACTCGCCGTCACCATTATGCAACCATTATTGCCATATGCATTAAGCTTCGCTGCAGGTGCGATGATTTTCGTTGTGGCCGAAGAAGTTATCCCTGGGTCACAGGAAAATGGGAATAAAGACCTTGCCTCAATGAGTATCATGTTCGGTTTTGCCGTTATGATGATTCTCGACGTCGCATTGGGATAGCGGGATACGAGATAGTCTCCCGTTTCTCACTCCCCGAATTGCGTCCTATCATTAGCCTGAATCAGGCGAACAAAATGACTCATGATCAGCGCAGTCAACCCCCAAATAACATTCCCATTGTACTGATAAAAAAGTTCTTCCCTACTACGGGCGTTCCAGTTGTAGTTTTTTCCTCCTTGAATAAGTTCGAAGGGAAAATCCTTTTCAGGCATGGGCTGGTATGCCACTTTGTATCTTGCAGGTTTAGTTTCTAGAAAGAATGACAGCGGTACCGTAAACACTCGCTCCACCTCTGACTGATTCGGAGTGATCTGCTCCGGCTGTTTGATGATACCCGCAAAAGGATAGACGATTCTTGTTTCGGAAATGAGGTAATCAAGCGGGAATACATCTTGGATAGCTGTCTGTTCCAATCCAAGCTCTTCCGATGTTTCCCTAATGGCGCATTGACATTCATCTAAATCACAGCTATCCATCTTACCACCAGGAAAACAGACGTCTCCCGGCTGACTGCGCATATTCATCGACCTAACCTCAAATAATATATGGGGTTGTCCCTGCTCTGTTTCTATGAGCGGGATAAGAACGCCAAATTCCCGGTATTGTTCCCGCCCAAGAATGGATGGCTTATGGTCTTTAAGCTTTGCGATGATAGCCGACGTATCCAACGCACACACCTCCGTTATTACATTTTTGCTTTTTGCTTATGATATAACTCTTTATTGAAAAAAGGGACAAGTGTGCTTAGCTTAAAATCCTTATCCTTTTCTGAAGCTTATCAATTCAAGCCTTGTCTTATGGTGTTGACGTTTTTATTATAGGGACATCTATAATGATATACTGTCCGATGTTATTACCGAATGAAACACGGGGGGAGCTTTAATGGAAGTATGGGAAGCTGCGTATGTTGCGGGAATAATAGGCGGGGAAGGAAAGCTGCGTCAGGATGGTCGCCTAGAATATTTGCATTAAAATACTTTTAAATCATAGAGCGTTTTATCGTTTAAAGGTACTTTTTCTAATATTTAATAAAACATTTCTACGATAAAATAAAGCGTGAAACTTCCAAATGGAATTTTATGGTTCTCTGTCAAATGTGGTGGTGTGATTTTCACTCCACCATCTCTTTTTACTTCCTAGGCTTTGGGGCATTTTATGCCAAAGCCCTTCTAACCTCTTGTCGCCACAGTATTTTCTTTTTCAAGCGTTTAAAATCTTTAATTCCATATGACATACGTTTGGCCACTTTAATCGTGTTGTTTACACCTTCAATATATCCGTTATTGAACGGGTACATAAAGGACTGTAGAATTTCCTGCCTCCAGCGTTTAAATGTCTTCATGACTTTGTGAAATGCTTCAATATTAGAGGCTTTCATAGCCGATAAACATTCTTCAAATCCTTGGGTCGCTGTGATTTTATCACTTTCTTTAAACCATTGATCGAGCTTGTTTTTTAGTTCATATGCTTCTTTTAATCGGGGATGAATCTGTAGTAATTGATTTACTTTTTCCTTTTGTTCATCAGTTAATTTATATTGGGATTTCCACAATAATTTTTTGCTTCGCTTCATTCGGATTCGTTCATTCTTTTCAAGGTCATGTTGCACTTCTCGCCGCACACTATCCAGCGCCCAATAGACTTGTCGCATAAAGTGAAAACGATCAGCGATGATTAACGGATCACCTAAGGCTTTCTGTACTGCTTGTTTGAAGGATCTGGATAAATCCATGACTACGATTTCAACATTACTGGTGTCACAAGATTTTAAATATCTTTTAATGGTATCTACCTTTCTGTCAGGTAATACATCAATAATCTCTTTATGTTCGATATCAGCTATAACGGTTTGGAATCTTTCCCCACCAGCATCCCCTTTAAATTCATCAATGGCGATTGCACGGGGCAGCACCTTCTTGGTTTTTATGTCCCTGCGATCGAATATACGCAATAACCTGTTAGAACTCATGCCTGTTAATTGTGCAGCAGTCGTGAATGAACCCACACCTGTGTACGTTAATGCAGTTGTTTGAACCGAGCTTGTGCAACGTTGATACCGGTCCACCATTTGAAGTTTTTCATAAAAGGTATGCCGGCAATTCACACACAAATACCGCCTCTTTCTCAAAGAGATTTTCACTGGCTTATTTGATACGATTGGCCCCTGAATCTGCTGATTACGGTAACTATGGACACGCTTAGTTTTTTCCTTACAGAATGGGCACTTCTGCGTTTTCACTTTCGTATAAAGCTCTACATAAAACTTATCTGGTTCACTAGTCATATCCCAAACATCTACATGCTTATCTTTAATCCCCAGCATTTCTATGATAAAATGATTTTGCACTCTTTCCCTCTCCTTTGACCTTTTGTGTGGACAACTCTAGGTTAACAAAAGAGAGGGGATTGAGTGTATTTTTTTGTCTTCATTTGAAGTATTGATAATACTGGAGACACCACCACATTTAGTATAGAGCCAATTTTATGCTTTATATCACACGGTAATAAAAAAACCACCAACATATGTATTGGTGGAGACGGTGGGACGTGCTCTTCCATGCTTTCACATGGCACTGACTATATCTTGAACCTGAATAATCTCAGGTTCTCCGGCGTCTTATGCGAAATAGTGGATTTACCTGTTCTTGGTATCATTCCGCATCCTAGTACTACCTGCTTTTAGGCAGCCTATGAGTCGATACACGGCTGTTGGATTACTCCACATACCGCTCGGTGTTGCCATATTGCTTTAGGAGTGTAACATGTTGCCAAGATCATCTCCACACAACTTAGGTTTCACCGATAAAGCCGGATTATCACTTTTGTGTTACCACAAAAGGCGACTAATAACTAATCGAACCCACGTCCAGAGATATCGCCACTCAGACATCTACACGCATAGTTGGTATATTATCCTTCGCTAACTCTTCAGCCTACCAACAGGCTTCCAAGTAGCTAGTCTGTTTAGTTTCAGCCAGTATCCTCAGACGGTGGAAACTGGAATAGCCCGCTTCATTTGAGACCCTTCAATCTGCCCCACGGGCGAGAGCAGGAAGGATCGCTCTAGGCAGTGCTTAGGCAGCTGCTAGAGCTGGTAATTGTTTTCTTCGCCAGTTATATTTAGGCAATAACGTTTTACGAGCCGTAACCTCGACGCGCAGTCTGAGCTCGATCTATCCCTGTCGAATCCGTAACGTCCCCAAATAATAAAGATGGAGAAAACGCTCGGATAGAACGAGCATTATTTATTTAATTATCATCACGACAATTCTTAGTATAACATATGTGAAGCAAAAGTCAAATCAAGCTGAAGGTTACTGCATACTTTCTTTCACAGCACGGTCAGCGTCACGTTTCATTTGCTTGCGTTTTAGATCTTCCCGCTTATCGTATTTCTTTTTCCCTTTCCCGATTCCGATAAGCACTTTAGCGACACCATTCTTAATATAGACTTTTAACGGTACAAGGGAGTAGCCTTTTTGCTGAATCTGACCGGTGAGCTTATCAATTTCTTTCCGGTGCAGAAGCAATTTACGTGAACGTGTCGGGTCATGGTTAAACTGATTTCCCTGCTCATACGGGGCAATATGCATGTTGACTAGCTGCATTTCTCCGCGGTTGTCGATTCTAGCATGCGAATCCTTCAAGTTCACGCGACCGGCACGGATTGATTTAATTTCTGTCCCCTTCAAAACAATACCGGCTTCAATGGTTTCTTCTATAAAAAACTCATGTCTTGCTTTTTTATTCTGTGCAATTACCTTCCCGGATCCTTTTGGCATACCTACGTCCTCCCACTACTTACGTGAACTTATTTTAACAGATAAAAGCTTATTTTCCAATTATCTACCCAGCTCATTATTTCGCATGGAAAAAGACTAATATGGCGTGTAAATACGCTATATTAGTCTTTTCGCCTCATCTCTCCCCGTTCACGGTCATTTCTTTGCCCTTTTCGCCTTTATTTTCTTCCGCCCTTTTTTCTTCGGCGCCGGGGTAGGATTCACTAGTTCAAAGTCAACGACACGCTCGTCTAGATTCACCTTTACGACACGTACCTCAATCTCTTCACCAATCCGGTACATATTACCGGTTCGTTCACCAATCATTGCATGACTGCGGTCATCATAATGATAATAATCATCAGTCAGATAACTTACATGTACAAGGCCTTCTATGGTGTTTTCCAGTTCGACAAATAAACCAAAATTCGTGATAGAACTAATAACACCTGTAAACTCCTCACCAATTTTATCTTCCATAAATTCAGCCTTTTTCAAATCGTCCGTTTCCCGTTCAGCATCAACTGCAGCCCGTTCTGTTTCTGATGAATGACGAGCAATTTCCGGCATTCGATCCTTCCAATGCCTGATTGTCTTATCATCCATTTGTTGGTTGATAAGGTATGTCCGAATAAGCCGGTGGACAATTAGATCCGGATAGCGCCTAATAGGAGAGGTGAAATGGGTGTAAAAGTCTGTTGCCAGCCCAAAGTGTCCCACACTCTGCGGATCATATTTCGCCTGCTGCATCGAACGCAGCATCAGCTTGGAAACAATCATTTCTTCAGTTTTACCTTTTACTTCTTCAATCACTTTCTGCAATGCCTGTGGGTGTATTTCATTTGCTGTACCCTTCACAACATAGCCAAGCCCTGCAATGAATTCAAAAAAGTGTTGTAGTTTACTCTCATCCGGGTCCTGGTGAATCCGGTGAATGAACGGCACATCCATCCAATGAAAATGTTCCGCTACGGTTTCATTTGCTACCAGCATAAATTCTTCTGTCAACCGTTCGGCAACAGAGCGTTCACGCAGTACAACATCTTCCGGCTTTCCGCTTTCATCGACAAGCACCGAAGCTTCCTTGAAGTCAAAGTCAATGGCACCACGGCCCATTCGTTTTGAGCGTAAAATTTCAGCCAGGTTTTCCATGTTTTCAAACATAGGGACAAGCGGTTTGTACTGTTCACGAACGGATTCATCCTGGTCGACAAGGATTTTGTTGACATTACTGTAGGTCATCCGCTCATTCGTCTTGATTACACTCTGGAAAATTTCATGATTGACGACTTCACCTTTTTTGTCTATCTCCATTTCGCAACCAAGTGTAAGTCGGTCCACCTTAGGATTCAGAGAACAAATGCCATTGGAAAGGCGATGCGGTATCATCGGAATCACTCGATCGACAAGATAGACACTATTACCTCGCTCTAATGCTTCCTTATCAATCGGTGTATTTTCTTCGACGTAATAACTAACATCAGCAATATAGACACCAAGCTGATAGTTGCCATTTGCTAATTTATGAACGGATACTGCATCATCCAAGTCTTTTGCATCCGCCCCATCAATGGTGACAATTTCTTTATCACGCAGATCACGCCGGTTTACCAATTCAGCCGGATCAATTTCATTCGGGGTGTTTGCAGCCTGTTCAAGAACTTCTTCAGGAAAGTCAATTTTGATTCCATGTTTATGGATAATCGAAATGATATCGATACCCGGGTCGTTTTTGTGTCCAAGTATCTGAACAATCTCACCTTCAGCGTTCATACGGCCTTCTGGATATTTCGTAATGTGAGCAATCACTTTATGGCCGCTTGTTGCACCACCTGTTCGATTCTTTGGAATGAAAATATCGTTAGGAATCCGTTTGTCATCCGCAACGACAAAGCCAAACGAACCACTATCGTCAAACGTCCCGACCACCTGGTGGGTAGCGCGTTCCAAAATACGAATGACTGTCCCTTCAGGTCTGTTTCCGTCCGCATTTCTTTTTTCAATCCGAACGAGAACTTTATCCTTATTCATTGCTGAGGCTAAATCGGAATGATGAATGTAAACGTCTGATTGCTTATCATCATCAGGAATCAGGAAAGCAAACCCTTTTGCATGCATCTGGATACTACCGCGAACAAGATTCATTTTTTCAGGAAGACCAAAGCGGTTTTTCCGGGTTCGAACTAGCTCACCGCTTTCCTCAAGTTCATTGAGCGCTTTCACAAGCTCTTTAAATTCCACTGCCTCTTGCAATTGCAATTCTTCCTCAAGCTCATTAACAGCAAGCGGCTTTTCGCTATGTTCATTAAAATAATTCCGTATCCGCTCAAGCATTGTTTCATCCATTAGATCACCTTCTTTCGTCAAACTATCTACTTGTATTATTCACGTTATTTGTAAAAAATAATCATACTTGCCAGTCAAGCGATTCAAGAAATTGATAAATATCCTCGTGCAGTTGCTCCTTTTCCTTGTCCATCGTAATAACATGACCGGATTCTTCATACCATTTAATATTTTTTTGTTCCGCTTCCACATTTTCATAAATATAGGAAGCACTGTCGGTATTAATCATGTCATCTTTCTGTCCCTGCACAACAAATGTTGGCGTGTAAATGGTATCAACATGGTTTTGGACTTCCGTTATCAAGTCAGCCAAGTCCGAGAACATACCACGTGAATTGTCAACAAGTTCCTGGACCTCTTGTTGAATGGTGTCTCTATCCTTCCCTTCCAGCTGTTTGAATTCTTTTGCTTTAAACTTATAACCTTTTGTAAGCTCGTCTTTGTTATCAAAAAACATTGGTGCACACATCGGGATAACGCCTTTAACCTGCTCTGAATAAGCTAATTTCAATCCTAGTACACCACCAAGTGACAAGCCGGCTACAGCAATTTCTGTGTAACCCAGTTCTTTTAGGTGATTATAAGCATTAACGGCATCTTCCCACCATTCGTCCGCTCCGGCTTTCACTAGTTCTTCAGGCGCTCCCCCGTGACCGCGGTATATTGGTGCATGGCTGGTATAGCCCTTTTTCTCCAAGAAGCGGCCTAACATCCGCACATCGGCTGAATGACCAGTAAACCCATGCAAAAGTAGCACCGCTCGCGGGCCAGCTTCAAATGTGAATGGCTTTGGGAATTTAATTTTCATGACTGTTCCATCTCCTTCAACATCGATTCTTCATATAATTACAGAACCGCATTATGTATCATTTTGAAATAATTTAACCCTTATCACATTACCGCGATAAGGGTCGTACACTACTGCAGTACATATGCACTTAGGAAAGCTAGGACAAAAAACAGCACCCCGGTTACAATCGTTGCACGGTGCAAAAATAAATCCGCCCCCCGTGCTTTCTGTTTTCCAAACAGCTGCTCAGCCCCACCCGAAATCGCTCCGGAAAGACCTGCACTTTTCCCGGACTGTAGTAAAATAAGGACAATCATAATAATTGCATCAATCAGTAATATGATATGGACAAAACTTTCCATTTATACAGCACCTCCTAAACGAACAAATACCTATTCGTACTTTAGCATAATCAGCGTGCTCACCGCAAGTTTTGACGTAAACTTTGGTAATCTACATGGATAAAAGTTGCTGACTGCACCGTTCGGATAACAAACCAATTTTTGTGAGACAATGGGATAATACATGGTCAAAAGCGGAAGTCTACAAGCGATTTTTGATTGGACTAATCGTAGCGAAACATCACTATCAGCATCGGAATTGACATTTCTTGATTCAGCGTGCTGCAAAGGTGTAAAATGTATAATGGAGTCAAAATTTATCGAAGGGTTGGTTTAAGATTATGATTGAAGGAATTGCTGCTTCCAGTGGGATAGCGATTGCTAAGGCATATCAGCTTGTAACACCGGAATTAACATACGACATAAAGCCAATAGATAATCCGGATAACGAAATAAACCGGTTGGATGAGGCACTTGAGAAAGCTAAACAGGAACTCGAAAAAATCAAACAACATACTAAAAAAGAAATGGGCGATGAACACGCCGAAATATTCTCGGCACACTTGCTTGTTCTAGATGACCCGGAGCTCGTCAATCCAATAAAAGACAAGATAAGAAATGATCACACTATGGCAGAAGCTGCACTAAAAGAAACGACAGACATGTTCATCGACATGTTCAAAAATATGGACAATGCCTATATGCGAGAGCGGGCAGCAGATATTCAAGACGTAACAAAGCGTGTCATGGCTCATTTGCTTGGCGTTACCTTCCCTAACCCGGCACTGATTGATGAGGAAGTTATTGTAATTGCTAGAGACTTGACACCATCGGACACCGCACAACTAAACCGTCAGTTTGTTAAAGGATTTGCGACAGATGTTGGTGGCCGAACATCCCACTCCGCCATCATGGCCCGCTCACTGGAAATTCCCGCGGTAGTTGGCACGAAAGATGTGACTAATGAAATAAAGCAGGACGACACGGTCATTATAGATGGACTTGAAGGAAAAGTGATTATTAATCCTTCCGAGGAAGAATTGACCACATATAAAGAAAAACAAGCAACATTTGAAAGACAAAAAGAAGAATGGGCCAAATTAAAAGACGAGCCAACCATAACCGCTGACAAAGAACAAGTCGAACTAGTGGCAAACATTGGCACACCGGAAGATGCGGCAAGCGT
Source organism: Lentibacillus cibarius (assembly GCF_005887555.1). Lineage (NCBI taxonomy): Bacteria > Bacillati > Bacillota > Bacilli > Caryophanales > Bacillaceae > Lentibacillus > Lentibacillus cibarius. The sequence continues at coordinate 726,048 of NZ_VCIA01000001.1, forward strand.
TCTCGATAATGGTGGCGAAGGAGTTGGTTTATACCGGACAGAGTTTCTGTATATGGGTAAAAGCCAGCTACCTAGCGAAGATGAGCAATACGAAGCATATAAATCTGTACTCGAAAAAATGGAAGATAAACCAGTTGTTGTCCGCACACTCGATGTTGGTGGAGACAAGGAATTAGAATACTTAGATCTTCCGGACGAACTAAACCCGTTCCTTGGTTTTCGCGCTATTCGATTCTGTCTGGAAAATGAACAAATCTTTCGTACACAATTGCGGGCACTACTGCGCGCTAGTGCGTATGGCAATTTAAAAATCATGTTTCCAATGATCGCAACTCTGGAGGAATTTCGCCAAGCAAAAGCCATTCTGCTTGATGAAAAACAAAATCTGCAAAATGAGGGAACCAGTGTTTCCGATAATATCGAAGTCGGCATTATGGTCGAAATCCCTTCAACTGCCGTGATAGCAAAACAATTTGCCAAGGAAGTTGACTTTTTCAGTATTGGAACGAATGATTTAATTCAGTATACCATGGCTGCAGACCGGATGAATGAACACGTATCATATTTATACCAACCATATCATCCGGCAATCTTGAATCTTGTTAATAATGTGATTGAAGCTGCCCACCACGAAAATAAATGGGTTGGCATGTGCGGTGAAATGGCTGGTGACTCTATTGCAATCCCAGCACTTTTAGGACTCGGACTTGATGAATTCAGCATGAGTGCATCCTCCATTCTACCAGCACGGACACAACTTCGAGGATTGTCTAAAGAAAAAATGACCTCATTCAAAGAAAAATTGTTAGCAATGGGAACCAGTGAAGAAGTTGTGGCGTTCATTAAAGAAAAAACAGAGTACTAGTCAAAATTGTATCGCCCCATTTTATACTTTCTTATTTTTAAAATCCCGGACTCTTTAAACTGGAGTTCCGGGATTTTTGTTTATGTGGTGGTAGTGCCTCCGAAGATTGAATACCTGTGTCGGGAGTGGGTGCACCTTATACCAGGATTAATAGCGCCGTTTATAATAGAGACATTACCCAAAGTGAAACACTTAAAGCCGTTCACTCTGATATAATTTCCATTTTCTCCATAATAGGTGTTCTCTCTTTATGATTAGGAATTTTCTCCGGATAGCCAATTTGCATGACAGCTGCGATTTTCACCGAGTCCGCATCCAGACTAATGTCGGTAACAAACCCGTTATCATGCATGTATGGTGTGATAGTCCAAAGCATGCCGACACCATATTCCCATGCTGCTAATTGGCTGTTTTGGATAAATGCACAAACAGCAGCATATTCTTCTTCATAGCGAACATCATCCGTCTCTTTCTTAAAATAGATTAAAGCATGATGTGGGATGTTCATTAAAAACCGCCTCATCGATTCAATCATTTTAGCTGTTTTTGCGTCATTGGCAGTGTTAAGCATACCAATTCTTTGGTAGCTAGCAATGATTGCATTAACAAACCTCTTCTTACCATCGTTTTGGTAAAGCTTAATATTCCATGGCTCTTTCATATAGTGAGTCGGTGCGTAAGAGCCATATGTAAAAATCTCTTTTAAAATAGCTGTATCTACTTCTTCCGGTTTAAACTGGTGAATGGATCGGCGCGTCTTTATTGCTGTTAAACTATCGATTGGTATCACCTCGGTGTATCCGTTTCCCCCTATTATGCCATTCAACCGAACTGTTGCCCAGTCATCGTTGACATAAATCGAACATAAAACAAACGATAATCTAGCTCCAGCGCAACCCTGTGCCGATTCTTTTTCGGCTCACTGTATGGCCGAATATCAGCGATACTTTGTCCCCGTGCCTTGCTATTTAAATCACGAACGATTTGAACCGGCAACCGTTCAAACTGAAACATATCTTCATACGAGACCGCCATCAATGTGACAACATCATGCAACGGGCTTCCAGGTATTGACGGGTTACGTTGTTTATAAAAGGCATAGTAATAATCTAGTAGCGGTTTTAAAATTTTAGCTTTGCCCACCTGACTAATATAGTCAACCATCCTTGGCGTGACGATAGCCTGTTCCGTTACATTCAGCGGAATAATTGTCGTATTATGCGCATATTTTAAAACGATATGTGCCGCCATCGGATCTCCATAAAAATTCGCCTCCGCAACGGCAGTAACATTGCCCGGCGTCCAAAAAGCCCCACCCATTATGTAATACTTACGAACATTGCTCATTTCTTTCTGATATAGAATAAACATCATAGCGAGTGATGTAAGTCTTCCTATATTAACAATCACTAACTCATCACTATACCGCCTAATAATCTCCATCACTTTAAAAAAGTTTTCCCTTTGAAATTCATTTGCGACTGAAGGCGGGATAATTGGGCCAAGTCCGTACTCCCCGTGTATTTCCGGATAATATTGCGGTTTTTCCCCTGTCATCGGACTTTCAGCACCGGTAATAACTTCAACGGATGGACTAATATCAAATAAATTCTTTACATAATGAACATTAGCCAACGCTTTTTCCCTTGAGATATTCCCGTAGTTAGCAACTACACCGACAATATCAATATTATCATCGAAATACCCATAAATCAGTGCTGCTGTATCATCAATGCCAATATCTCCAAAAACCAATACTTTCTGTGACAAACAATCCCCTCCCAGTTACCTCTATGTTTTATCAAGTTTATTCCATGGGCCATACGCCTATGCAAGTGAAGAAATGTATAGCATCAGCTAAAAAGGAAGGACAACGTTTACTATACGTTAAAGGAGGGGGCATTACGTTGAGGAAGCTTACCACTCGTTGCATTCCATTTTAAAAAGGGGTACAAACAATTTGTACCCCTCAAAAGCGTATATAATTTATTTCCTAGTAATTTAAATTCATTTGGAACACTTTGTCACATTAAAATTGCCAGTTATTTTTTCAAGTTATAAAAAGCTTTCAATCCGGCATATTCGCCCATACCCGCGAGTTCATCCTCAATGCGGAGTAACTGGTTATATTTAGCGACACGATCAGTACGAGACGGTGCACCGGTTTTAATTTGTCCTGCGTTGGTTGCAATAGCTATATCAGCGATGGTTGCATCTTCTGTTTCACCAGAACGGTGGGAAATGACAGCAGTGTAACCGGCACGTTTAGCCATTTCAATTGCCTCAAATGTCTCCGTTAGTGTGCCGATCTGATTTACTTTTACTAGAATAGAGTTTCCTGCACCCTGCTCGATTCCTCGAGAAAGCTTACTTGTATTTGTGACAAACAGATCGTCACCTACCAGTTGTACACGGTCACCGATTCGGTCTGTCAACAATTTATGACCATCCCAGTCATTTTCATCCAGACCGTCCTCAATTGAAATAATCGGGTATTTGTTGATAAGATCTTCGTACCAATCAACCATTTCCTCAGCCGTACGGACGACACCTTCTCCTTTCAGGTTATACTTGCCATCCTCGTATATTTCTGAAGAAGCAACATCCATTGCCAGCTTGACTTCTTCACCTGGCTTGTACCCGGCAGCTTCAATTGCCTCAACGATGGTTCCAAGTGCTTCTTCATTCGAACCGAGGTTAGGGGCAAATCCGCCTTCATCACCTACTCCAGTATTATAACCTTTAGACTTCAATACTTTCTTTAGTGCGTGGAACACTTCCGCACCGGTGCGCAATGCTTCTTTAAACGTAGGTGCTGCTACAGGCATGATCATGAATTCCTGAATATCGACATTATTGTCGGCATGCTCTCCACCATTTAAAATGTTCATCATTGGTGTTGGAAGTGTTTTAGCATTGAAACCGCCTAAATAATTGTAGAGTGGCTGTTCCAGATAGCTTGAAGCTGCATGTGCCGCAGCTATGGACACGCCAAGAATAGCATTTGCCCCAAGACGGCCTTTGTTTTCAGTGCCATCAAGTTCAAGCATAATTTGATCGATAATATTTTGCCGTGTTACGTCAACACCAATAAGTTCAGGTGCAATAACGTCATTGACATTTTCAACCGCTTTTTGCACACCTTTACCTAAATAGCGGTTTTTGTCATCATCACGAAGTTCCACCGCCTCATATTCACCAGTAGACGCTCCACTTGGTACAAGCGCTGCACCAAACGCACCGGATTCGGTGAACATTTCCACTTCAACTGTTGGGTTACCGCGGGAATCAAGCACTTCGCGGGCATAAATATCTGTTATATAAGGCATCTAACCACTCCTTTATTTTTTAATCAGTGTGTTTCCTGTCATTTCTTTAGGTTTTTTCACATGCAATAGGTCGAGCAATGTTGGGGATAAATCTGCTAAAATACCGCCATCGCGTAATGTTTCTCCCTCTCTAGTTACAATGACGGGAACCGGGTTTTTCGTGTGTGATGTCATCGGTTCACCTTCCATTGTAATCACTTCATCCGAGTTGCCATGGTCAGCAGTTATAATAGCATTACCTCCAAGCTCGAGAATCTTATCAACAACTTTTCCAAGGCATTCGTCCACCGCTTCGATTGCTTGAATGGTCGGTTCCAGTTTACCAGAATGGCCAACCATGTCAGGATTGGCGAAATTTAAAATAATCGCGTTATGCTCTTGGCTATCAAGCTCTTCCAGCAACGAATCGGTTACTTCATAAACACTCATCTCCGGTTGCAAATCATAGGTAGCAACTTTTGGCGAATTAATTAGCACACGTTTTTCGCCGGGAAATTCATTTTCCCGTCCACCACTCATAAAGAAGGTCACGTGCGGATATTTCTCGGTTTCCGCGATACGAAGCTGCTTCATTCCATGTTGTGACAATACTTCCCCGACTGTATTATCCAGATTAACTGGTTGATACGCCACATAACCGTCAACTGACTCACTGAACTCAGTTAGCATGACAAAGTCCACATTTTTGGGTGGATGGCTACCGCGATCAAAGTCATGGAAATCATCATTGGCAAACGTTCTCGATATTTGGATAGCTCGATCGGGACGGAAATTATAAAAGATAATGGAATCTTCGTCCTGTACCTTACCGATAGGCTCCCCGTTATCATCTGTCATGACCGATGGAATTACAAATTCGTCATAAATCCCATTCGCATAAGAGTCATCAATCATATCGTATGGATTCTTATATGTTGGTCCTTCGCCATAAACCATCGCATCATACGCCCGCTTGACACGGTCCCAACGCTTATCACGGTCCATGGAATAATAGCGGCCAGAAATGGTGGCAAACTGACCAACTCCGTATTCGCGCATTTTTTCCTCTGTCTGCTTTATATATTCCTTTGCAGTTTGCTGACCAACATCACGTCCATCTAAAAAGGCATGTACAAACACCTTTTGCAGTCCTTTTTCTTTCGCAAGCTTCAATAATGCAAACAGATGACTGATATGGCTATGGACGCCACCATCAGATAACAGACCGAAAATGTGTAGCGCTTTGTCGTTTTTCTTAGCATGTTCTATTGACTTTACAAAGGCATCTTTCTCAAAGAATTCGCCTTCTTTAATAGATAAATTGACCCTTGTAAGACTTTGATACACAATTCGGCCGGCACCGATATTGAGGTGGCCAACTTCCGAATTTCCCATCTGCCCTTCTGGAAGACCAACCGCCTCCCCACTTGCTGTCAACTGGTTGTGTGGATATTTACCCCAATAACGATCAAAGTTAGGCGTGTTTGCTTGTTTGACGGCATTGCCCTTTTCTTCCTCACGAATTCCAAAGCCATCAAGAATAATTAATGCAGCAAGGTTGTTATTACTCATTTTGTACCTGCCTCCACAAGCTTAAGGAATGAATCTGCTTCAAGACTAGCACCGCCAACCAGGGCTCCATCGATATCCGATTGTGCCATTAGTTCATCGATGTTAGCTGGTTTAACGCTACCACCATACTGAATCACAAGCTGATCGGCAGTTTCTTTACCAGCAATATCTTTGACGACATTACGGATATGGATGCAAACATCATTAGCGTCTTCACTTGATGCTGTTTTGCCTGTACCGATAGCCCAGATTGGTTCATAAGCAATAATCACTTCAGCAATCTGTTGCTCAGTTAAACCTTCCAATGCCTTACGAACCTGGGTTTCAATGTGATTCATCGTATCGTTAGCTTCACGTTGGTCAAGCGTTTCACCTACACAAACGATCGGCGTCAATCCGTGGTTGAACGCTGCATGCACTTTTTTGTTTACAGATTCATCCGTTTCGCCAAATTGCTCACGGCGTTCAGAATGACCAATCACTACATGTGTCACACCGATATCCTGTAGCATTGACGGGCTGACCTCCCCGGTAAAGGCACCACTTTCTTCAAAATGCATCGTTTGTGCACTGATTTTTAACTTGCTCCCTTTCGATTTTTCTACAAGTGATGGCAAAAATGGAAATGGTGCACAGATAATCGCTTCTACGTGATCATCATCGGGAAGATTTCCGGTTACATCATTAGCAAATTGATCAGCTTCAGCAGCTAATTTGTTCATTTTCCAATTTCCAGCTATAATTTTCTTACGCATCATTCATCACCCCGCGTTAATTTATTTGTCATCCAGCGCCTGTAACCCCGGAAGGACTTTCCCTTCCATAAATTCAAGGGATGCACCGCCGCCAGTGGACACATGATCCATCTCTTCGGCCAAGCCAAATTTCTCAACAGCTGCGGCTGAATCACCACCGCCAATCACCGTATAGCCATCCGTGTTGGCCAAACTTTCAGCAACGGCCTTCGTTCCACCGGCGAATGCATTATACTCAAATACACCCATCGGTCCGTTCCAAATAACCAGCTTTGACTCGCTAACAATCTTATCATACTTTTTACATGTTTCAGGTCCAATATCAAGTGCTTCCCAATCCTCAGGTATATACGTAATATCCACGACCTTCGTATTGGCATCCGCAGAAAAGTCGTCAGCCACAATCGCATCCTCGGGCATCACAAAGCTGACACCTTTTTCTTTCGCCTTTTGCATGAATTCTTTAGCCAAATCCAGTTTGTCTTCTTCAAGCAATGATTTGCCAATTTCATAACCCTGTGCCTTCACAAATGTATAAGCAAGACCGCCACCAATAATCAAGTTGTCCACTTTATCAAGCAGATGATCTATGACGTTAATTTTATCTTTCACTTTGGCACCGCCAATGATTGCGGTAAATGGCCGCTCAGGGTTTTCTAAAGCTTTACCTAACACTTCTATCTCCTTTTCCATTAGAAAACCGGCAGCAGCAGGCAATTTTTCGGCAACCCCCGTTGTTGACGCATGTGCACGGTGAGCTGCACCGAAGGCATCATTTACATACATGTCAGCCATTGCGGCAAATGCCTCAATTAATTCAGGGTCATTTTTTTCTTCTCCAGGTTCAAAACGGACATTCTCTATTAAGATGATATCACCATTATCAGCTTCGGAAATGGCTTCATTTACTTCTTTACCATATACCTCATCCGTTTTGACTATTTCTTTTCCTGTTAAATCACTCAATCGCCCTGCAACCGGATCAAGTCGTAATTCCTCTGTCACTTTCCCTTTTGGCCGACCAAGGTGACTTGCAAGGATTACAATAGCCCCATTCTCTGATAAATGGTTGATTGTCGGCAATGCGGCCCTGATGCGCGTGTCATCTGTAACCTCCCCATCCTTCATCGGTACATTAAAGTCAACCCGGCAAAAAACTCTCTTTCCTTTGACATCAAGGTCATGAAGCGTTTTTTTATTCATACCAAAACCTCCTAGCTAAGAAATATGTATCGTCAGAAATCGAGGTGGCAACTTCATTTTATACATTCTTATCTCTTGAAAAAAGGAGGAGGATAGACCTCCCCCGATATCATCTTATAGTCCTTGTTTACTGATGTAAACGGCGAGGTCAACACAACGTGCAGAATAGCCCATCTCATTATCATACCAAGAAACAACTTTTACCATGTTATCCTCAAGGGTCATGGTTGATTGTGCATCAAACAATGACGAAAACGTGTTGCCTACGATATCGCTGGAAACGACAGGAGCTTCTGTGTAGCCGAGAACACCTTTCAGTTCACCTTCCGCAGCCTCTTTAAATGCGTTATTAACGTCTTCTTCTGTTACATTTTGATCGAGCTCTGCAACAAGATCCGTCAGGGAACCATCTGGCGTTGGCACACGTACCGCCATACCATTTAACTTACCATCTAAATCAGGAAGCACTTTTCCAACAACTTTTGCCGCTCCTGTTGTCGTTGGAATAATGTTTTGCGCCGCCGCACGTGCACGACGATAATCTTTATGCGGTAAGTCGAGAATTTGCTGATCATTGGTATACGAGTGAACAGTTGTCATCAACCCACGCTTCACACCAAACTTTTCATGCAAGACTTTAGCCAGTGGTGCCAAGCAGTTCGTTGTGCACGAAGCATTGGAAACAATATGGTGCTTGGCAGGATCATAATCTTCTTCGTTAACACCCATAACCATTGTCAGGTCTTCCTGTTTACCCGGTGCTGAAATGACAACTTTCTTCGCACCTGCATCAAGGTGTTTTTTCGCGTCATCACGTTGTGTGAAACGACCAGTCGATTCAACCACTATATCTACACCAAGATTTCCCCAACCAAGGTCGGCAGGATCGCGTTCGGAAAGCACTTTGATTTCTTTTCCACCAACAACAATATTTTCACCATTAACGGTAACTTCCTCGTCCAGCGTACCATGCACGGAATCATACTGCAGCAAATGTGCAAGCATATTGGCATCCGTCAAATCATTGACGGCAACTACTTCCACCTCATCATTTTTCAAAGCCTGGCGAAACACATTGCGACCAATACGTCCAAACCCGTTAATACCCATTTTAATTGCCATAAATAATTCCTCCTATATGTTAGTGAATCTTTTTATTTAAAGGGATGAATTATCCCTTAAAATCGCTTCAGCAGCCGCTTCGTCTGTTATGAGCAAGTCACTTCTTCCTTGTTTAAAATAAGAAGTAATTGCTTGTGCCTTTGATTTTCCACCAGCCACCGTAACTACCATTTTCCTATTTTCGGACAAATCATCCAGATGAATACCAATTGTCCGTACCTTATGAACAATCCCACCGGAACCATTGAAATAGTAACCGAATGCTTCACTGACTGCCTTTTCTTCTTCAAGTTTCCGGATTACTTCCTCCGAAGTCTTGCGGCGCTTGGCCATCGTGATTGCATCACCTATTCCGTGTAAAACAACGTCAGCATCTTTAATAAGTTTAAGTACTTCAATAACAGCTGGTTCTTTAATCATGGTCTGATACGAATTTTCACTTAAAGGATCGGGGACATATAATAATCGATAGGTACCATTTGACTGTCTTGCCATTTTGGCAGCAATTGTATTTGCCTGATTTTCTTCCTTTTCCCCGATACCACCTCTGGCAGGGACAAACAAGCAATTCGTTTCATTCGTGATCGCCCCTATCATATCGGCAACCGCAGCAATCGTTGTCCCACCTGTAACTGCAATGGTTTGATTTGAAGTCATATGCTCCTGTAAGTAGGAAGCACATGCTTTACCCATTTCTTGTTTTACCCAATGATGTTCATCACTATTACCGGGAACAATAATAACATTCCTTATTTGTACTTTATCCTTTAGCTGCTTTTCTAAAACACTTAATCCCATTGCCTCATGCATAAAGGTTGCTAATTGATCTATCACTAACTTTCCCTCTTCTGTCAATTGCATACCTTTGGACGTCATCCCAATCAGACCTTGCTTAGAAAGAATATTGACTTCACCACGGATATGCCGTTCAGTAAGGTCAGTATTATCGGCCAGCGCCCTTCTCCCGATTGGCTGGAGGAATTCAATGTTCTGCAGAATTACATAGCGCTGCTGCATAACATCCAGCAAGTCGGGGTATAATTTTTTTTGGAGATTAATTAATTGCATAATAGCCCCCTTAGCTGGTCAGTTTTGGTCCCGGTACATCATTTATCGTCCCACATAGTCCAAAAAAAGAGAGAATTTCTTCTCTATTATTATTATACCACACACACCTGTTTATACAAACATTTTAAATCACATTTCCGTTTTATTCTTCAATGCCCGTTTCAACGCCTCATAACTGATTTCCTCACAATGCAGTTCTGCATCGCCGATTTTCACTGTCGGTATAAGCAACTGATATTCTTCCAGCCACTCATCCTTTTCATAAATATCTCGCTCTTCTATTCGAAAGGAATAGTCATGACGTAATAAATCAAGCAATGCTCGTGCATGATCACATAATGGACAGTTTTGTTTAGTGTAAAAAAGAATGTGTTCCATTGTCGAGTCTCCTTTATTTTCGTTTCGTTGATGCCGCTATTCCGAGCTGTTCACGATATTTGACGACCGTTCGCCGCGCAACATTTATTCCAAATTCCTGCTTCAGCCGGCTTTTGATCACCTGGTCTGACAACGGTTTTCGCTTATCTTCATTTTCTATCAATTCGGCAATTAATTGTTTAATGACAAACGATGTGATCTGTTGCCCATTACTTTGCTTGACACCCGGCTGCAGGAAAAATTTCAATGGAATAATCCCGCGTTTCGTCTGGATATATTTATTAGCTATCGCTCGACTGACTGTTGAAATGTGCATATCCAAATCAGTTGCTAATTCATTTAACGTCAGTGGCTGCAACATAAACGCACCATGAGAAAAGTATAGTTGTTGCTTCTTGACAATCTTTTCAATAACACGTTCAAGGGTATTACCCCTATATCGCAACACTTGCTGCAACCAATTAACTTGGCGATATTTCTCTTTTAGGAAAGTTGTTGCCGCTTGATCATCCGGTTGAAAATGCTTATATGCTTCATTAATTTCAATCTCGGGTGAATACCACTTGTAGAACGATATCTTCCAGTTACCGTCCTCCTCATAGATGTAAGCTTCCGGGATAATATATTCTGTTTTCTTCTCTGATAAGAGCCGCCCCGGTTTTGGATGACAGGACTTAATTCTCTCCACATTCACCGCAGCTTCATCTTCTGTCAAATGAAAATAATCACTAATTGCCGAAATATTTTCCTCAGCCAGCCATTCTAGGTGATTTTCTAGCAGTTCTTCTAGAAATGATACTGATTTATCAAGCTGAAGCAGAATACATTCCTTGAGCGACCTTGCACCAATACCTGCAGGCTCCAATGATTGGACCCATTGTAACGCCTGTTCCGCTTGATCTAGACGTATTTCACACTGCTTAGCCCATGATTCCATGGTAATATCTAAATACCCGTTTTCATCCAGTGAGTCAATACCAAATATAACTACCGGCCGTAACGGTTCCGGCAGCTCTATCGTATAAAGTTGACTTTTCAACCGATCATACATGGACTCCTCTGCCTGATTGATTTCTCCAATTGCTTGTTTATCCCCAACCGCCTGTTTAAAGTTGTTGAACTCATAATCATAGTTTACATCTTCAATCAAGGGATTTTCTTTGGCAATCTCTTGAATGTAATCGACAACTTCTACTCCTGTACATTGAAGCAGCTGAATAGATTGGATAAGCGACTGGTTCATTTTGAGCTGCAGCTTCTGCTCCTGAGCCATTTTCGGCCGCATGATAAGCCCTCCATCCATACTGAATACTTTTAGTTTGCCATAAGATCGACAAAAACGCACGTTCCATCCATATCCCTGGCTTCATTTTGTGACATATATCACATCGTATTAAGTTAGTTGGAGATACAATGACAGTAAACAAACCAAAGTTGGTGAACGCTTATGATTTGGGAATTGCGACAGTTGACATTGTTCATCCATATCCTGCTAGCAATCACTTGGGTTGGCGGCGTATTTTTTATAGGATGGGGGGTCTTCCCAGCTGTCAGGAAAATGGCCTTTGTACAGCAACGCCAATTACTACTTGCGCTCATGCAATGGTCGCACAAATTATTAACAGCAGCAGGAATTGGGGTAATTGTCACCGGATTATTGCTTGGAACGATATTTGGTCCAATTGAAACCTGGAATAACATATGGCAAACAAGCTACGGAAATATATGGATAGCAGCATTTACTACCGGCAGTTTGACACTGCTTTGGGGTATGTTCATCGGATTCAGACAGGCGATAAGCGTGCTATCGAATGTTACTTTATGGGAACAAGCGGACCGCGGGGATAAAAAGACTTTATACAAGGCACTTTCCAAAGTTGCCATTACCGAGTCCGTTGAAGGTGTTGGTTTTATCGTGCTTATTGTGTTGATGGTTTTACTATAAAAGGAGGCTGATACAAATGTTATCTTCTGCTATCAATCGTAAACAAGAAATATATTATTACCGTGCATCATGGTTGCAACTGTTTCGACCGATGACACTGACGGGAACAATCACCCCGATTCTTGTCGGTACCGGAATAGCTGCTATGCATGAATCGATCCGATTTTCTGTATTTTTAGCCATGCTCATTGCTTCTTTATTGATTCAATCCGCGACAAACCTTTTTAATGATTACTACGATTTTCAGCATGGACAGGACAAGGCAAAATGGACGACTGACCAATCTAGTGCGAGCGGCCCACCACATGCTGCCGTTCTATACACCGCCATTTTAATGATTAGTGCTGCAGTGCTCATTGGAGCCTGGCTTGCCTATCAAAGTAGCATTTGGATTATTCCAGTCGGCATTGCTAGTATTATTTTCGGATATCTTTACTCGGCTGGTCCACGTCCATTGTGTTCCATTGGGTTAGGAGAGACGGTAGCGTTCACATTTCTCGGACCGATTGTTACAATATTGAGTTATGTTGTTCAAGGGAACGCATTAAGACTGGATATCCTTGCTATCTCCCTACCGTTTGCATTGATCATCGCTTCAATGATTTTGACTAACAATATACGAGACATAGAGAAAGATCACACCTTCCGTCATACACTAGCAACAACACTCGGACGCTTTAAGGCTGTAAATTTGCTGACTGCCTTGCTTACGCTTAGCTATATCACTGTTATAGGATTAGTAGTTAGCAATGTTGTTCCATGGTCGGCTACACTTGTTTTATTAGCTTTACCATTGGCCTTCCGACTTCGCTGGTCTTTTCGGAAAAAAGCCAAACGCGCAGAGGAGTTAGCAGGTATGAAATGGGCAGCATGGCACCATTGGGCATTTGGACTATTATTCGCAATCGGTGTATGGTTATAAGTCAATAATCTTAATATATACAATTTGGTATTATTGCAACAATCACATCCGGAATTATATTTAGTCAATGTTTCCAGATAAACCAATTACGAAACGGCAGGGATAGCGGGCCTCTTCCCTGTCCCATCTGGAATTAATGCTTTTCACGTGTTTCAAAAGACTACTTTTTTAACTAAAGATATTGACATTATTAGTTATCAGTCGTACAATAAATATTGTCGTTATAAAAAACTAGGCTCTCGCTTCTATTAATTTTTCCAGCTAACGAGCTAACCAATGCGGAAGTAGTTCAGTGGTAGAACACCACCTTCCCAAGGTGGGAGTCGCGGGTTCGAGTCCCGTTTTCCGCTCTAGTACGGGAAGTAGCTTAGTTTGGTAGAGTGCCACGTTCGGGACGTGGAGGTCGCAGGTTCAAATCCTGTCTTCCCGACCATTCCAATACATGAGTGCATAACATTTATACTAATTATATAAACGGGGCCTTAGCTCAGCTGGGAGAGCGCCTGCTTTGCACGCAGGAGGTCAGCGGTTCGATCCCGCTAGGCTCCATCACAAAAAGGAAAGTGGAGTGACAACATGTCGCTCCGCTTTCCTTTTTTCTGTTTCCTAATTCAAAGACGGACACAGAGGACAGATTCATGAACCTGTTCGGCGCCTAAAAGAAAGGAAATAACTGCAATATAAACAGCACGAGGGCTCCGAGCAGAGCAGTCATCGGCAGTGTGATGACCCACGTAACGACCATACGTTGCGCAATGCCCCAATTAACGCCTTTTATGCGATGAGAAGTTCCCACCCCCATGATCGCAGTGGAAATGACGTGTGTTGTACTGACCGGCAAGTGAATGAGAGTCGCACCAAAGATCGTAGCGGCACCGGTCAAATCAGCAGCCACACCGTTTACCGGACGGATTTTCATAATTTTGCTGCCAACCGTTTTGATGATACGCCAGCCGCCTATCGATGTTCCCAATGCCATGGCAGTCGCACAACTCAACTGTACCCAAAACGGCACCTCTGTCGTCGTATGCACCCCACCGACAATGAGCGCCATCGTAATAATCCCCATGGACTTCTGTGCATCATTGGTGCCATGAGCGTACGATTGAACAGCTGCAGTGACCATCTGAATACGGCGGAATTGTTTATTGGTTTTGGCTAGATTTCGATTTTTAAATACAACCTTAATAATCGAATAAAGAATGTAGCCAACGACAAATGCGATCACCGGGGAAAAAATCAGCCCCTCAATAATGGAAATAAAACCACCGTACTGCACGGCACTAAAACCTTCCGAGGCAATAACAGCTCCAGCAATCGCACCAATAATAGCGTGCGACGAACTACTCGGAATCCCAAATAGCCACGTAATCAAATTCCAGGTAATAGCTGAAATTAACGCAGCAAGAATCATGGTTGTCCCATTTTGCAGGTCAAATGGATTCGCTATGCCGCTCGTAATCGTTTGTGCTACACCTGTGAATGTCAGTGCACCAAGAAAATTCATGACCGCCGCCAATATAATAGCACGCCTCGGGGTAAGGGCTTTAGTTGATACAGACGTTGCGATAGCGTTAGCCGTATCATGAAATCCATTGATAAAATCAAATATAAGTGCAAATATAACAATAAAAACAACAACGAAAAGTAAACTATTCATAACCGTATGATGCCCCTTATCACGCGTTCTTCATGATGATACTTTGCATAATATTAGCAACGTCCTCGTAATCATCCGCAATTTGTTCCAATGTTTCATAAATTTCCTTGTACTGGATTACCTTTATCGGGTTCGCTTCATTTTGAAATAACCCCTTCATGGAATTGCGATATAAATCGTCGCACTTGCTTTCATAATCCTTTATTTGAATCGCATGCTTTTCCATGTCTTTTAAGTTACTATCCGCAAACAATTCAAGAGCCAACGAAATTTCTTTGGAACATTTTTGAATATAATCGGTAAACTGATCAATATATTTATCGGACGAATAAATTTGATGAATATCCATTAATGCCGTGAATTCTTCCATCCCATCAATCAAATCGTCAAGGTTCATCGTCAACTGCATAATGTCTTCACGTTCAATCGGCGTGATGAACACATGGTTCAGATGCTGAAGGATGCCATGCACTTTTTCATCTGCTTCCGTCTCATACTGTTTCATCGTCAACGCGAATTCCTGCAGTGTATTATCATCCTTCACCTTAAATGTAAGAAAATAGTCTGTCGCTTCACTAAGATGTTTAGCAAAGTCCACTAAATATGCTGTAATCTTGTCCGGCTTTTTATTAAAAATACCCATGTGCGACCCCCCAAATAAGATTTAAGCAAACATATAACTCGACTTCTACGCAAATTATTATACGCTTTTCCCATTCATATTGCATCCTTTAATACTACCTACTACTTAACTTAGCTAAAAGTCTACAGCTTACCCGTTAACTAACTGGTGAAATAAGAACATATTGCGCAATACTTCTTCAACTTCGCCTCGCCAATTAACGTTCCGAGAACACCGTTTGAACAGCTTATTTGTAATAAGTGTGTTCAGGTTTACGAAGAATAACAACTTTACAAATAATAGTTTATCAGCAGAAATTAAAACAAAGTACTTGTTAAAAAGTGATTTAGGCGTTATAATATCAATTGTGTTTGCAAAGATTATTAATCGAATGCGCTCGTAGCTCAGCTGGATAGAGCACTGGTTTCCGGTACCAGGGGTCGGGGGTTCAAGTCCTCCCGGGCGCGCTATAATGAAGACAAGACAAGCGATGCACCTGATGCGAGTTCCTTGTCTTTTTTTGTGTAAATAAAGGATGAAGAATTCTCCTTCTTATCTAGCTGGTGTGTTTGACTCATGCCAGTGGAATTATTGGTGGTGAACATCAGTCAATACATAGTGTTTATGTTTGTTTTATAATATCGTTCATAATTTTTATTCTTTGAAGTTATACATAAATAAATACAGACTTCCCTAGTAAAAGGTTTATTTTCCCAATTATAGGGAATGATGATTAAAGAATTTTTTAGGGAGGATAGGCTACTTTTCATTTGACCTTTTTTGACCTATTAGTTATGATTAAATTATCCGATATATGGATGAATTAGCTATATAAGGAGGAAGAACACATGAATCTGATACCAACAGTTATTGAACAGACAAACCGTGGGGAACGTGCATATGATATTTACTCACGCCTTTTAAAAGACCGTATAATCATGCTTGGTAGCGGAATTGACGATAATGTGGCTAACACAATCGTTGCACAGCTACTCTTTTTGGAAGCGGAAGATCCGGATAAGGACATCTCTCTTTACATTAACTCACCAGGTGGCTCTATAACTGCCGGCATGGCAATTTATGACACAATGCAATTCATCAAATCCGATGTGTCAACAATCTGCACTGGTATGGCGGCATCAATGGGGGCATTTCTACTTGCAGCTGGTGAAAAAGGTAAACGTTATGCACTACCAAACAGTGAAGTGATGATTCACCAACCATTGGGCGGAACACAAGGTCAAGCATCTGACATTGAAATCCATGCGCGCCGTATTATTGAAATGCGCGAAAAACTGAACAAAATTCTGTCCGAACGCACTGGTCAACCAATAGAAGTAGTTGAACGGGATACAGATCGCGACAACTTCATGTCCGCTGAAGAGTCCAAGGAATATGGACTAATTGACAAAGTATTGAAGCGGCAATCCGATAAAAACTAATACTATTATAGAGAATTCGGCATTCGCTGCGTTTTATAAGTGGGTGCCGGATTTTTTGTGTACTTGAAAGGGCTGCATACACTTTCATACAGCCCTTTCATTCTATCAATTTACATCCAATTTTTTAGCAATCTGAAGTGACTTCCCGTTTATCATACGGTTGTTTTTGAAACAAAGGTAATTAAATTATGCAATGCTGTTTCTTCATCTGCGCCTTCTGCAATAAGTTTGATTGTTTCCCCAGTAGTAATTGCTAAGCTCATCAATCCCATGATACTTTTTGCATTCACCCGTTTCCCATCTTTTTCGAGAAATAAATGTGCGGTGTATGTGTTTGCCTCCTGAACAAATTGGGCTGCGGGCCGCGCCTGCAAACCGGAAGCAAGCTCAACCTTGACTGATTTCTCAACCAATAGTTACATCCTCCCTCTGACTGCAATGGTTTTCAATTCTATAAAAAATAGCAGCAAGTTTCACACTTCAACTGCCTGCACAGGTGTACCCATGTATGCAATTAAAATCATGTGAATGACATGCCACTTATCTTCATCTAAGTTTAAAGCTATTATAGCACATTCCCCTAGATTATTCACTTCTTTGAAACCGCTCTTTCTTCCCTTAGTTTTTCGGCAAATTCGTCAATTTTCTTCAGTCGGTGATTCACACCGGATTTGGAGATTTTCCCGTTGGAGATGAGTTCTCCTAATTCTTTTAATGTGATATCCTGATGTTCAACCCTCAATACTGCAATTTCCCTAAGTTTTTCTGGGAGCACATCAAGACCGACCGTATTTTCAATAAATTGGATGTTTTCGATTTGACGGAATGCCGCACCAATGGTTTTGTTCAGATTGGCCGTTTCACAATTGACAAGTCGGTTTACTGAATTGCGCATGTCACGGACAATCCTGACATCCTCAAACTTAAATAAAGCATTGTGTGCGCCAATAATGCTTAAAAACTCTGTAATTTTCTCTGCCTCTTTTAAATACGTTATATACCCTTTTTTTCGTTCAAGCTGTCGAGCTCGAAGCTGGAAATCATTCAAAAGCTCCGTCAATGCATCATTATGCTCCTGATAAGCATTAAAAATTTCCAAATGATAGGAGGAAGTTTCCGGATTATTGATGGATCCACCTGCTAAAAAAGCCCCCCGTAAGTAGGATTTTCTGCAGCAGTCACGATCCAGATACTTATCAGGTATTTTCCGAGTAAACGTATATGGACCTTGCAAAACACCCAAATCAGTAAGCAATTCTTGAACATCTTCTTTCATGCGGACAATATACACATTATTCTTTTTCAGTTTCATTTTCTTTCGAACGAGCAATTCAACAGGAACAGAATATAACGATTTAATTAATGTATAGATACGTCGGGCAATCGCTGCGTTTTCCGTTTGAACATCAAGCGTATAAATGTTTCTAGCCATCGATAGGGCTCCGTTCATTCTGATGAGTGCTGCAAGTTCAGCATATTCGCAACATGTGTCCAATTCGATTCCGGTTAGTTCTTTTTTTATTTCTGAAGCAAAGGACAATCCCGCACACCTCCCTGTTCATTCTTCACCAGCTTATTCCCGATCAATAATGGAATATAGCAGTTTTGCTATTTTCTCTTTATCGTGACGTAACGTCGTTTTTGATGGATTAATAATATCACCTTCAATGATCTCAAGTCCCATATCTATTAGACGGTCGGTATCATAAACAACAGGGGTTGCATTCTCTTCTGCATAGACATCACGGATATGTGGACTGATTGGTTCATTGTGAACAACAATCGAATCAATACACGTCTCTCCGGTATGTTTACGAATGGCCTGAATATGGTCAGCTGCAGTATATGCTGTTGTTTCCCCTGCCTGTGTCATTACATTGCATACATAGACGACCTTACCCTTTGTTCGTGTGAGGGCTTCGTCCATTTGCGGTATAATCATATTAGGCAAGATACTTGTATACAAGCTACCAGGGGCTATCACGACCAAATCTGCATTTTCCACGGATTCCACTGCATGCGGAAGCGGCTGAACTGGCTCCGGACTTAAAAAAACACGCTCGATCTTTTTATTAGCCAAAGGAATATTCGATTCACCCGAAACGACGGTATCGTCTTCCATTTTGGCATGCAATGACAAGCTCTGGTTCGAAATAGGGTAAATATTCCCCTTCACATTCAAAACACGGGAAATTTCTTTAATACCAGTGAAAAAGTTGCCCGTAATCGACGTCATTGCTGCAAGAAGCAGGTTCCCCATCGAATGTCCGGAAAGTCCGTTTCTAGCATTAAACCTATGCTGAAACAGATCCAAAAGCATCGGCTCTGCATCAGATAATGCCGCAATAACATTACGTATGTCACCAGGTGCCGGTATCGCCATTTCATTCCGCAGACGTCCGGTACTCCCACCATCATCAGCAACCGTTACAAGGGCAGTTAACTCGATCGGCAAGTTTTTCAGACCACGTAGCAGGACGGGCATCCCCGTACCACCACCGATCACCGTAACATTTGGTTTATTTCCACGACCCATATTAAAAACCCTTTCTTTTGTCAATATCACGATGACTGACATGGGTAATATAATTTGTTGCAAGTTGTTTAGCGAAGTGTTGAGCGATAGCTACCGAGCGATGCTGCCCGCCAGTGCATCCAATCCCGACGACAAGCTGGGACTTGCCTTCTTTCTTATATTGGGGGAGCATAAACTGGAGTAAATCAAGCACCTTTTCATTAAATTTATGCGTGTCAGACCATTTGAATACATAGGAAGACACTTCGGAGTCCAATCCTGTCAACGGCTGCATTTGCGGTACATAATGCGGATTTGGCAAAAACCGTACATCGAACACCAAATCAGCATCAATTGGTATACCGTACTTATAACCAAACGACACCATATTAACTGAAAAAATTTCCTGTTTATCTTCCATGTATGCGTTTAGTATTTTTTCTCTTAATTGTTTTGGCTTTAACGTCGTCGTATCAATAATTCGTTGCGCCCTGCCCCGTAATTCATCAAGCATGGCGCGCTCCTTTTGAATACCTTCGAGTGGAAGGCCATCTGCGGCCAGTGGGTGGGAACGCCTCGTTTCCTTATACCTGGTTACAAGTTCCTCATCTTTTGCATCCAAGAAAAGAATGTGTTCATTTAACCAGTCTTCTTCCCCTAGTACGTCCAGTGCCCCAAACAAGGAATCAAAAAATTCCCTTCCTCGTAAATCCATGACAAGGGCGACTTTATGAATATTATTCCTCGAATCTTTCATTAGCTCTAAAAACTTGGGTAGGAGAGCCGGGGGCAAATTATCAACACAGTAATAGCCCAAATCCTCAAAGCTTTGAACAGCTACCGTTTTTCCTGCCCCCGACATCCCTGTAATAATAACCAGTTTGGTATCTTGTTCACTATTCCACATGCTAATTCTCCCCTTCATGAAGTTGTGGAGTCAAAACGCATTTGCAATAATTCGTAATCCTCCGTATACGAAAACGAACCGAATAGCATGTCGTTAGAAGAAAAGACATGAGCAAAAATCTTTCTGTCCCCTTCCGCCATTGGCAATTTGTGGATTGCGTCCAACGCCACCCACTCCAATTCTCCTTCTTTACAGTAACTTGCCAACTCTCCTTCAGAAGCCTTGCACATAAATGTGAACATCATCCACTCTTGCACAAGCTCATCACTACTGTAGATCATAAAAGTGAATGCACCAGTCAGTGAAGGATCAATTAGTTTCAGACCTGTTTCCTCCCAAAATTCACGAACGACGGATTCTTTAATCGTTTCCCCTTGCTCCATCTTACCGCCTGGGATTGCGTACCAACCCCGGCGCGGTTTTTTAATCAATAAAACTTTATCATTATCTATTAATATGCAATTTGTCACACGTTGCATTCCTAATTCACTTCTTTCAACTGAACTGTCCATAAACACTAAGGTTATTATACAATGAACAGCTACTAACCAACAAGTATATGCCAAAATAGAGCAAAAGCGTAAGGCAGAAGGATAAAGCGTCCATATTTAGACGAAAAAAATGCAGGTGCACAATCACCTGCAGAAAAACTAATTTATTTATAAAAAGGGGGTCAATTAGTTAATTCCATTGTAACGAATAATTGTTGCGTACGTATTACAGCGGCGTTAAAAAGCAATTACTTTCTAATGAATGGAACGCAACAATTAATCAAACAATGATTGGCATCGCCTAAGTTGTTCACGACAAAATTTCTTATTTACATCCTATCCGTATAACTTTTAGGATTGTGCGGCTTTGATTTCTTCCATTAAATCCTCAATATACTTCTGGGCTGTCTCCGCGGCGATACTTCCATCCCCAGTTGCTGTTACGATTTGTCGGAGTGATTTCTCCCGAATGTCACCCGCAGCAAAGATTCCCGGGATTGAAGTCTCCATATTTTCATTGGTTGGAATATATCCTTCTTCATTAGTAATACCCAAAGATTTAAATGGCTCATTCAACGGCAGCATGCCAATATAAATGAATACCCCATCGATTGGATGGTCATATTCTTCACCTGTCTGATTATTAGTGAGTGTGACGCTTTCTACCTTGCCACTTGGGCCATTAATTTGTTTTGCCTCTGTATCCCAGATGAATTCAATCTTGTCATTGTCAAATGCACGATCCTGCAGAATTTTTTGTGCACGCAATTCATCACGACGATGCACGATGGTAACTTTATTGGCAAAGCGTGTTAAATATATACCTTCTTCAACAGCGGAGTCCCCACCGCCGACTACGATAAGATCTTTTCCTTTAAAAAACGCTCCATCACATACAGCACAATAAGAAACGCCGCGTCCACCGAGCTCCTCTTCGCCCGGAATGCCAAGTTTCTTATACTGGGCACCAGTCGTAATAATTAACGCACGTGTATGATATTGCTTTTTCCCAGCAATGACTGTTTTATACTCACCATGATCCTCAACATCTTTAATATCACCGTACGCATACTCGGCACCAAACTTTTTCGCATGTTCGAACATATTATTGGATAAATCCGGTCCCGAAATGTATTCATAGCCAGGGTAGTTTTCTACATCTTCAGTATTCGCTACCTGGCCACCCGGAATACCGCGTTCAAGCATCAGTGTGTCCAAATTTGCACGTGAAGCATAAACTGCGGCAGTCATACCGGCAGGACCGGCACCAGCAATAATCACATCATAAATACGTTCTTCGGCCATATTATCAGCCCTTTCCACACTATTTCTTCCAAGTCATATTCATCATATAGTAAGACTATATATTCGTCTAATCTTATGCTCAAGCAAACAACTAAGCCGTTAGTCCGTAATCCAAGGAAGACCTTCATCAGCTAATTCGGTATGTCGTCTACAGCCTTTCTTCCATATAGAAAGTGCTTTTGAACACATATGAAGCTTATATGCTGTAATACTGTACCATTTATAATAGGAAAGGTGATTTTTCACCTTCTCCTCATTGATTGCCCGGAACCGTTTGAACGCCTCGTCGTGAACACCAGTTTGTGCGAATGTCACTGCTATTCGAAGTTTTTGCTGTTCGTGTACTGGATATACATTCAACAAAGCGTTTATATGCGTTTTGTGTTCTTCACGGCACAACTCATGATAAAAAACAGCTAAGTTAATGTGACTTGATAATGATTCTGGAGATTCCGCTAGTAGGTTGTATTCCATGTCAATTGCATCATCTCTGTAACCTGCAAAAAATAGGGTATACGCATAATCATGCCGTATATTCTCATGGCCCGGAAATAGAGCCATCATCTCTTCAAGCAATGGAAGTGCCTTGTCCCATGCTTGATGTTCCATATGAAAAAACACCGTCTCCTGATAAATGAGCAGTTCATCTTCTTCCTCAAATTCCCAGTCGTCATCTTCTTGTTCTTCATCAACCATCATTAAGTCAATTAAATGTTCCGCGTCTTCCCGCATATCACCATCAGGGTCTTTATCAAGATATGATTCTGCATACTTTTTTGCATCATTCAAGAGACCTAAATGGGCATAATTATTTGCAAGTAA
The DNA here is from genome assembly GCF_005887555.1 of Lentibacillus cibarius. Classification (NCBI taxonomy): domain Bacteria; kingdom Bacillati; phylum Bacillota; class Bacilli; order Caryophanales; family Bacillaceae; genus Lentibacillus; species Lentibacillus cibarius. The sequence continues at coordinate 748,950 of NZ_VCIA01000001.1, forward strand.
GTAATAACAATCTGTATACTGATCACCTGATGACTCCAACACTTCATTCAACAATTCGTTAGCAGTGTGGTAAGAACCAATTTCGGTGTAGACAATAGACAACTGGCACTTATAAAGCGGATTTGTAGGAATTGCATCAACTGCTTTTTGCAGCCATTTTATCGCTATTTCGAACTTTCGCTTCTGAAAAGCTTCAACACCTTTTGTAAAATAGAAATCGCCGTCCGGTATAAAGGGGATAATATTCTCCTCATTTGGTGCTATTTTACTACGCTGTTTCATGCTAGCCCCCCTATTTATGTGTCAAATCTCGCCGAACAAAGTATACCACAATTGGCAGGCGAATAATATATGTATTTAAAAAGAAAAAGCAGTCCCAGTCAATTCCATCCAGACTGCAAACTGCTTTCACGCTGTTAGTATACTACAAAAGTGCTAATTCGACTCTCTGCTACATTGTCAATTATATAATGGGATGGACTGCTTCATCTAATAGTTGGTCAAGCTCTTCAGCATAAGCTTGCTTCTGTTCATCCGTCCATTGAAAAACGTTCGCCATATATGCAATAACATTATCCTTATGCTTTTTAACAAAGGCAATATCAAAAAACAACGCGCCTGTCCGACGTACAAAAAAGTCCACCGGTTTATAAGCCATTTCATACTTTATAGCGTAAATGAGTTCGGCAAAAACGACAGGATCAATTGCGGCGCTATGTGCGTTTGCTTGTTCCTCTTCGTACAATTCAAAGATTTTATCAATATTGGCACCATATTGCTGGATAAGTTGTGTGGTCACTTGTTCATGGATACCAAGGGCAGTCGCTTCAGCAATCTTCTGCTTTTTAAAGTCACGAAAGCCTGTTGAACCGCCTACTTCTCCGCCGGCTATCGGTAAATGCTTCGTTTCCGATTCACCGTACAAAATCCCTTCCTCTTCCTTAAGCTGCTTAACCACTGTATTAACGGCGTGTTCAGCCATTTTCCGATACCCTGTCAGTTTCCCACCTGCCATAGAGATTAGACCGGAATTCGATACAAAAATCTCGTCTTTCCGAGAAATTTCATCGGGATCATCCTTGCCTTCTTCGGCAATTAATGGCCTTAATCCAGCATAGCTTGATTCAACATCATCTACAGTTATAGCAAGTGATGGAAACATATAACGAATCGCATCAAGTAAATAATTCCTGTCATCTTCGGTCATTTTAGGATTAGCAATATCACCATTGTAACTTGTATCGGTCGTTCCCACATACGTTTTATCATTCCGTGGAATGGCAAAAATCATCCGGCCGTCCGGTGCATCAAAATAAATTGCCTGCTTAAGTGGAAAACGTTTTTTCGAGAACACCACATGAACCCCTTTTGTTAACTGAAGGGTTTTCCCTTTCTTGGATCCATCCATTTCACGAATGTCATCGACCCATGGACCACCGGCATTCACTATTTTCTTCGCATAAATATAGTGCTGTTCGCCAGTGATCTGATCTTCTACAATCGCACCGGTTACTTTTCCGGATTGATAGATAAGATCAACGACTTTGGCATAATTGACCGCATGCGCTCCTTTTTGAACAGCCTTTTTCATTACTTCAATGGTCAGTCGTGCGTCATCTGTTTTATATTCCACATAGATTCCAGCACCTTTAAGACCGTCCTTTTTAATAAGCGGTTCCTTATCCGCCGCCTCATCCGGACTTAGCATTTCCCTTCGTTCACTTTTCTTTACACCTGCCAGAAAATCATACACGCGAAGACCGATATTCGTTGTAAACGGTCCAAATGTACCACCTTTATAAAACGGCAGCATCATCCACTCAGGTGTGGTTACATGTGGGCCATTTTCATATACGATAGCCCGTTCTTTCCCGACTTCAGAAACCATTTTCACTTCAAATTGTTTTAAATAGCGCAAACCACCGTGAACAAGCTTGGTTGAACGGCTTGATGTACCAGCAGCAAAATCCTGCATTTCAACCACTGCCGTATTTAACCCTCGGGTAACCGCATCAAGCGCTATCCCGGAACCTGTAATACCACCACCGATCACGAGAACATCGAGCTGGGTATCTTTCATTTGTTGAAAAACGTTAGTACGCTGATAACTTGAGAAAACTGACATGTCCATCACCTCATATATAGTTTATATCTATTACACATCGTTAAACCCGAAAAAATTTTCTACCTAAAAAAAGAAACCACAAACTAGCTAATGAACACGCTTCATCAGCAATTTGTGGTTTCTCCATTTCTCCGGCACATATATTAACTTATGGGTATAGTTTATCATAGAATCGATTTTACGTACAGTCTTTAATTTAGCCAAATTCTTTTGTCACGGCTGCGATTACTTCCGTCTTCCAGCAATTTTACAGCGGACAATCATTTAAACGTTCTTGCTGCTTCTACTGCCTTTTGCCAGCCTGCATATAGTTCCTTCCGCTTTTGTTCATCCATCTCGTCATTAAATGTTCGATCATGCTTCCACTGACTTGCAATCTCCTCTTTGTCGTTCCAGTAGCCAACAGCCAGCCCAGCAAGGTAGGCCGCTCCAAGTGCTGTCGTTTCCTGTACAACAGGGCGTTCAACCGGGACACCAAGCATATCGCTTTGAAATTGCATTAAGAAGTCATTTTTTACCGCTCCGCCATCAACCCTTAACGTCTTTAATTCAATACCGGAATCGGCGATCATCGCATCAAGCACATCTTTTGACTGATAAGCAAGTGATTCAAGCGTGGCCCGAATCATGTGCTCTCGCGTTGTTCCCCTTGTTAGACCGAAGAAGGCACCACGGACATCACTGTCCCAATATGGTGTACCCAATCCGACGAATGCCGGCACCATGTACACGCCGTCTGTCGAATCGACCCTTGTAGCGTAATCCTCACTTTGCGGCGAATGGTCGATAATCTTCAATCCATCACGCAACCATTGAATGGCTGAACCTGATACAAAAATGCTTCCTTCTAAAGCATATTCCACTTTTCCGTCGACGCCCCATGCCAGCGTTGTAAGCAGCCCGTGATCGGATTTAACCCCTTCCTCACCGGTATTCATCAGCATAAAGTTACCGGTTCCGTACGTGTTTTTAGCCATACCTTTTTCAAAGCACGCCTGACCGAACAATGCTGCCTGTTGGTCTCCGGCAATGCCGCCGATGGGAACTTCATGACCAAAGAAATGATAATCGACTGTATTCGCATAAATCTCAGAAGACTGACGTACTTCCGGTAACATGCTTTTCGGAACACCCAGTATGTTAAGGAGTTCGTCATCCCATTTAAGATCATAAATGTTGAACATGAGTGTCCTGGAAGCATTGGAGTAATCCGTGATATGTGTTTTGCCACCAGAAAGCTTGTATACGAGCCACGTATCTATTGTGCCGAATAATAAATCACCATTTTCGGCTTTTTCCTTCGCACCATCCACATTATCCAGAATCCATTTCACTTTCGTTCCTGAGAAATAGGCATCAATGAGAAGACCGGTTTTTTCCTGGAATAGATTTTGATACCCTTGATCTCTCAATTCTTTACAGATGTCATCCGTCTGACGTGATTGCCATACAATTGCCTTATGAATCGGTTTTCCCGTGTTTTTGTCCCAAACAACGGTCGTTTCACGCTGATTGGTAATACCGATGCCGGCTATCTGTGATGGTTCAACATCAGCTTTACGCAGCACTTCTGAAATACAAGCCAGTATTGAAGTCCAAATTTCATTGGCATCGTGTTCAACCCACCCGGGATGCGGAAAAAATTGTTCGAATTCCTTTTGAGCTGTTTCCATAATTTCTCCGTCATGATTAAATAAAACTGCCCTTGAGCTTGTTGTCCCCTGGTCTAATGATAGAATGTAAGTTTCACTCATATTGTTCTCCTCCTTGTAATATATGGTTTCCTGACATAACTTTTTTAGCACTTGTTTGCCGTGAATCTTTTTTACTTAACTCTGTCACAGCAGCGCCAATAAAAATGACAGTCACAATAATACTTAACACCCAAAAAACAACTGAAAACTTACCTAAAAACATGGCGTTATAAAACACCGCACCGTACACACCACCTAAAATAGGACCAATGACAGGAATCCAGGCATACCCCCAGTCCGATCCTCCCTTTCCAGGAATCGGGAGTAGCGCATGTGCAATTCTTGGTCCAAGGTCACGAGCAGGATTTATCGCATATCCAGTTGTTCCCCCAAGTGACATACCGATTGCAACGATCAGCAAACCGACAATCAGTGGATTTAAGCCCTCCGTAATGTTATTTGCGCCGATAAACATAAGCCCCATTAACAGGACAAACGTACCAATCATCTCACTCACCAGGTTTGAAAAAGGACTGCGGATTGCCGGGTCTGTTGAAAATACAGCCAATTTTGCGCCTTTATCTTCTGTTTCCCGCCAATGAGGTAGGTAATTAAAGAACACAATAACTGCACCGATAAAAGCACCAATCATTTGAGCACTTATATAAAGTGGAACCTTTGCCCATGGAATTCTCCTGCAGCTGCAAATCCCAATGTCACAGCAGGATTTATGTGTGCTCCCGTGAACTGGCCAACCGCGTATACTCCCATCGCTACACCAAGGCCCCAACCGATAGTAATCAATACCCAGCCGGTACCCTCTGCTTTAGACTTTTTCAGGAGTACGCCTCCCACGACACCGCCACCAAGTATGATCAGAACCATCGTACCAATGAGTTCTGCTAAAAACTCAGACATATATAAACACTTCCTTGTATAATTTTGTTAGTTCAAACAAGTTCTATGAACACAAAAAACCACACTGCAATCATAGTACTTTACCTAGGAAGTACCATTACAGTGTGGGTCTCCATGTCTCCTCCACGTTCTTAACTTGTCAAAAATAATTCTACTTCAAAATGTAAACGTTGTCAATCATAATTATAGTGAAATCCTTAGGCAAACTAGTGAAGAGTTAATCTTATGATAAATCCCACAACTCAGCATTGGAAGTCGATACCGCTACTGCTCCTGCTTCTAAAGCTGATGAAACTTCCTGTTCGTTTCTAATCAGACCACCGGCAATAACCGGAATAGACGCTTCTTCATATATTTGTGTTATAATATCCGGCACAAGCCCTGGCAACAATTCTACACAATCCGGCTGAAATCGATCAATCAATTGCAGATTGTGGTCAACGGCCATGCTATCCAGCAAAAACATGCGCTGGATAGCTGTCAGTTTATGCTTTTTGGCAAGCTTGATGATATTGCCTCTAGTCGAAATAACGCCATCCGGTTTAATGGCACGGACTAGAAATTCCATACCGTATTCGTCAGCTTTCAACCCTTGAATCAAGTCAACATGCACGAATACCTGCTTATTAGCGCGTTTCGCATACGTCACCAAACTTTTCAATTGTGCTAATCGCGTCTCCAGCAGTACAACAGCATTGTGATCCGATTCCAGTGCCGTTTCAAAATCTTTCATGCTGCGGATTGCGGGGACAATTCCAGCTGGTATGTTCATGCTTCATCATCCTTCCAATGGTCATCCACCTGTTTCTCCATCTTTTCCTTCGTACGAATCACCTGCATCGGATTCCCACCAACAAAAGCCCCAGGCGGTACATCTTTATGGACCAGTGTTCCCGCCGACACAATGGCACCATCACCAATCGTTACACCGGGAAGAATCGTGGAATTGGCACCAATCATAACGTTATCACCAATCACCACTTCCCCCACCCGATATTCATTTATCAAATATTCATGAGCCAGGATTGTGGTATTATACCCAATCACACTGTTTGCACCAACCTTTATTTTTTCGGGAAACATGATATCGGGCATGACCATTAAAGCAAATGCCGTCTTGTCGCCCACCTTCATTTGCAAAAAAACTTGGTAAAGCCAATTTTTCACACGTAAAAAAGGTGTGTATCTGCCCAATTGGATAAAGATAAAATTTTTCATAACCTTCCAAAAGGGTACTGTTTTATAAATTTGCCACAGCGAATTCGCATGTTTGACAGGATATCGTTCGGTCTTGCGCATACTACACCTCTGTTATTTTGAGCAGATCCTGCATATCATCCAACATATAAGTAGGCTTGTATGCCAGTAATTTTTCGCGGTCTTTCAAGGACCAAGAAACAGCCGCTGTTTTGACTGCGGCATTCCTTCCAGCTTCAATGTCGTGTGAATTATCGCCAACCATTAACGTTGACTCTGGACTGGCTCCAAGTTCATTCATAGCTTTTATAACCGGCTCCGGGTGTGGCTTAGCACAAGTGACATCGTCAAGCGTGATCACCGTCTTGAAATAAGAATCGAGCTGAGTAACCCTTAACCCCATTCCCACGGTCCCGCGCAGCTTTGTCGTAACTATGCCAAGCTGAATGTTTTTCTGGTGCAACCGGTCAATTGTTTTCAAGACATTCGGAAATGCAGTCACATAATCATCATGATGCTTCTTATTATGTTCGCGATATGTTTCCATCATTGACTCAGCCTGAACAGGATTATACTGTAAAAATGTATCTTTCAGTGGTGGTCCAATAAACTCAATTGCTTCCTCGCGTGCAAGCTTTTTGCCGTAATGCTGAAATGTGTGTATGAACGATTCAATGATCAGTTCATTGGTATCAATCAGTGTTCCATCCAAATCAAAGAGTATGGTATGAATGTTCATGTGCTGTTCCCTTCCTTTTTCGATATTCCAACCGTTTCCAAATGAAAGCGACGGTCATCGTTAATACAATTGCTGTTGATAAGCGAATGAGTAGCAGTGGCCAGACGGGGATCCCAAGCGGAATGAATATCACTGTATCCTCTACTACCGCATGACAGGATACAAGAAAGACAAGTGCCAAATACATGTCACGCTTGGACACTCCATCTTCCTCCACGGCTTGAATCATTAATCCCGCCCCATATGCCAAACCAATTGTCAGTCCCGCAACAAGCGTCATCGTTGTATTTTTTTCCATACCTAGAAGCTTTGTGAATGGTGCAAGTTTATCTGAAAATAACTGCAGCCACCCCTTTTCCCGTAGAAATTGCATGATAACCATTAGCACCATGACAATTGCCGCCAGCTGCACAACAGCGAATAACGCTGTTTGCAGCCCTTGAAGAACAATTTCAATCGGGCCGCCGAACGCTGTATCTTCTGATGATAGTAACCCATACCGTGCCTGTTCTGCCCCACCCCGCCAAATAAGATTAATTACAGTCGCGGCCACCAATGCCAATGACAGCCGTATCCCTGAGATGATCCACCAGTTCACGCCCACTTTTGATGCGACCGTCGATTCGATGAATAGATTATGGGAAAACGAAAGCATGACCGCCATGATGAGTACTTCTTTTACGGTGAAATCAAACGATACGATAGCAGCAATGCCGGCATATAGATTTAAAGCATTACCGAGAACCAATGGAACAGCTGCCTCCCCACTCAGCCCAATCAAACCCATTAACGGACTGATTTTGTCAACCACCCAAGGTAAAATGGGTGTATGTTGCAATATCGTCACAATCAATGTGATCGGAAAAATAACTTTCCCCAAGGTCCATGTTACATGCATACCTTGTTTCAAGCCGCGCTGTACAATACCGGTCACATTCATTCCTCACTTTCCGTCACTTTTTTGTTTTGTGTTTATTTTGACCATCGTAATGTTTTCGTGCCATGCCAGAAACACGTCGATAAACCATTACGCCAATAACTGCAATAATCAATGCTACTGATATGAGCTGGGCCATGCGAATATCAGTCCCCGGAATATAGAGACTATCTGTTCGCATTCCTTCAATAAAGAACCGTCCAGCTGAATAAGCCATCACATAACTTAAAAACACTTCTCCCCGCAACGGATTTTTACGACGAAGGACCAGCAAGAAGACGAGTACAAGAATATTCCAAACTGATTCATAAAGAAACGTCGGATGATACATGACTCCCTCGATGCACATTTGATTCATGATGAAATCCGGCAAATATGTATGAAAACTGTTAAACACGGACTCTGAAATCGGTCCGCCATGTGCCTCCTGGTTCATAAAATTTCCCCAGCGGCCAATCGCCTGCCCCAGAATCAAACTCGGTGCGGCAATATCCGCCAGCTGCCAAAACGGAACATTTTTCACACGTGCAAATACAATCGCTGTCAATACAGCACCAATTAATGCGCCGTGAATAGCGATACCGCCTTCCCAAACTGCAAAAACATCCCACCACGGTCCACCAACATAGCGATCCCATTCAAAAATCACATAATACAGACGCGCGAAAATAATCGACACTGGGATGGCGAAAACAACTAAGTCAGTCATTAAATCTTTCTGTAATCCAAGTCGATCCGATTCTTTCGTCGCTATATACAAACCTAAAAAAGCACCAAACGCAATAATTAAACCATACCAATAAATAGTCAGTGGCCCAAGCTCAATAAAAACACGATCCAATGCGGGTGCACTGCAGCTCATACTGATCACTCTCCTACTCTATATCTGTTTCCTGATCAATCATCGCGGTCAGTCGTTCGGAAAATTCCTCAGCGGCATTAACACCCATACGCTTCAATCGGAAATTCATTGCCGCAACTTCTATGATGACAGCAAGATTTCGTCCAGGTCGAACCGGGATGGTAGCTTTCGGAAGATTAACATCCATGATTTTCATTGTTTCCTCGTCAAGCCCAAGTCGGTCATACTGTTTGTTTTCATCCCATAACTCTAGATTGATGATAAGCGATATTTTCTTATGGCTGCGAACGGAACCAGCACCGAATAGCGTCATAACATTTATAATCCCCAGCCCGCGTATTTCCAGCAAATGCTCAATCAGCGGCGGGGAATTGCCGATAAGTTGGTCGTAATCCTCCTGATAGATCTCCACACTATCATCCGCGACGAGACGGTGTCCTCGCTTAACCAGCTCAAGGGCTGTCTCGCTTTTTCCGACACCACTTTGTCCAGTTATAAGCACGCCGACACCATAAATATCAACTAACACTCCATGTATAGCTGTGAACGGCGCAAACTTTGCTTCAAGATAATTGGTAAGCCTGCTAATTACACGCGTTGTTTTCCGCGGTGAATGTAAAACAGGTACGCCTGCATTGTCTGCCGTTTCAAGAATGACTTCCGGAATATCCATCCCACGCGAAACAACAATTACGGGGGTGATATCGGTACATAACCGTTCCATACGGTCCTTTTTATTTTCTTCTTTTAAATCAAGGAAATACGCCATTTCTGTTTTACCAATCAATTGAACCCGTTCTTTTGGATAATACTCAAAATAACCGGTCATTTCAATCCCCGGCCTGTGTACGTCACTAGAGGTGATCTCCCTATGTATGCCATCTTCTCCTGCGACCAGTGTCAGATTAAAATTTTTCAGCAAATCTTCTGTGCGGACTTTTTCCATTTTATAGAAGCCTCCAATAAAGGTTTAGTCCCAATTCTCATTTCTAACTTACCCATGTTTAGAGGTAATATATTACAGCTTGTTAATTCGTGATAAGATTTCTCAATTACTGATGTTTATTGTAGCATATTTTGATGGATTAGGAATATTTAAATGGAAAAGAAAATCGCAGGGATAAAACCTGCGACATTCCGGGTTCGGGGTTTTACGTTATTCTATCTCTTACCAACTTGTTCAGGAGCAGATTTAAAATTGCAAGAATCACTGCTGCGATAATAGCTGTACCGAATCCTGAAATCATAAACGATTCATCCATAACAGTCTGTGTGATCATTAACGTTATGGCATTAATCACAAACAAAAATAAACCAAGTGTCAAAAATGTAATCGGCATCGTCAACACTACGAGTATCGGCTTTACAATTGTGTTCAGAATACCAAGGATGATACTTGCCAAAAGTGCAGTCCCGAATCCAGCAAGATGAAACCCATCAAACAGCTCAGCCGCCACGATGAGTGCAACAGCATTCAGAACAATTGATACGGCCCAACGCAGCAACATCAGTGAACATCCTCCTTATAACATCCCCATAATATAAACATTGAGTGAAACCTCCATTAATGAATCCCGGCACACAGGACGTGGCATAACTTTTTCGTGAAAGTATCATCTTATTTATAGTCTTTGTCTTTTTTTATAAGGTCTCCCAAAATTCATACTTTCTGACGTTACAAAAAACGCTGTCAAACCACCGAACCCCTGTTAACATACGTTCGAACCAGGATTTGTATAACGGCTTTTTTAAAATCTATCTCCTTGAGAAGCTATTTACTAAATTTCCAAACATAAAATTGCTCTACTCCTAAACGTTCTTTCGCAGCTTCCATGACATCTGCAGATAAAGAGGCACTCTCCTGGAATTTGCCGAGGATTCCACTAGCCTGAGACTTATGTGCTAAAACAGCTTCCATCTTCTGTTCAAAATATGGGCTGACATCATTGTGGATATCGGGTTGGCCAAGTTCCTCTATATAGTTATTGGTTATTGCATGTGCCCAAACAACGGGGCGATTTTCTGGTTCCATCAGTCGAATCGCTTCAATGGCCGCAGCCCCCATCGCATTATGATCAGGGTGTACTGCGTGTTCAGGAAAATGTGTAATGACAAGGCTCGGCTGCAACTCATCCAAATGACGTTTCAAATGATTAGCAACTTCCCGTTTATCCTCAAATTCCATCGTCTTATCACGATAACCGAGCATACGTAGATTAATATCTAACTTTTCACATGCGTTGATTAACTCTTCTTTTCGAATAACTGGAAGTGTTTCTCGATTGGCAAAAGGGGGCGAACCCATATTTCGTCCCATTTCACCTAATGTCCCACATAAATAGGTGACTGGTACACCCTGCTCACGAAATGCTGTAATCGTTCCTGCTGCACCAAATGATTCATCATCCGGGTGCGGAAAAATAACAACGACATGTTTTTCCATTTTCATCACCAGACCTTTATTTGCAAAATAACTGTATTTATAACTATTTTAACTTTCTCAAACAGTTCACTGTGGCGAACTTGAAACGCTTCTAACTGTTATCCCCGGCACCTTGGATTCACATAAAAGCTGTTTTCTTCCGAGGTAGCTGAAGCGTTGCCCGCGGTAAACTCTGCGAAAGCGCGAGGCTGTGAAAGTTGAGTAACTGTTTCATTAGCCCTGTAATGTTCTTTATAAAGGGATGCTGTTTATTCAGCTGCTACACTGTCACTGGCAGCATATTCATGGCCAAGCGGTGTCTCACTGATGTGTAAAGCCACCATTAAACGCCCTTCCCGATCATGGCCGGCAAGCAAAAGCTGTGACCCATTATGTAGTGTCCACTCGGTCAAGCCCTCAGCATAAATCCAGCCTAATTCCAGTTTCAGTCCTGCCCGGTATGTCTTTCCGTCACCAATAATTTTTGCTTGCGAGAATTTCACTTTCGCATTACGGATGTATGCACCAACATTGTATGCTTTATCATCAAAATGGCTCGCATAAGCACCATTTGTCGTCTCCAAATGGATATAGACATCCTTGTTGCAGTATCCTTGCAGTAATTGCTGTACTTTTTCAATTTCAATTGGTTCCATCTTCGTTCCCTCCAGCATATGCCTTCTCGTTTAAGGTTACCCAAACCATCCTATTACGTCAAAAATTTAAACCGGTTCATATGTTTTCTCAAGCTATTGCCCACCATAATCTGGGTATTGCCGCACGCATCTAACAAAAAGGCAGCGAAACGCCTCAAAGCCAGGTCCGCCGCCGCTCATTTTAGTTTAATCCGACTTTTTCTCTTTCTGCTAGAGCTGCTTCCATTCGTTTTTGATCACGTTCTAAAATTGGTTTCAAGAATTTACCTGTATACGATGCTTCGTTGACAGCGACTTCTTCCGGGGTTCCAGTCGCAATAATCTCACCGCCGCCGTCACCACCCTCAGGACCGAGGTCAATGATATGGTCGGCAGTTTTAATCACATCCAGATTGTGTTCGATGATGAGTACGGTATCACCATTACCCACAAGACGTTGCAATACATTTAAAAGCCTATTAATATCATCTGTATGCAAACCTGTCGTCGGCTCATCCAGAATATAAAACGTTTTGCCATTGGAACGACGATGGAGTTCACTTGCAAGTTTAACACGCTGCGCCTCCCCACCTGATAACGTTGTTGCTTGCTGGCCCAACCTAATATAGCCAAGCCCAACGTCATAAACAGTTTGCAATTTCCGTTTGATTTTCGGGATGTTTCCAAAAAAGTCCAGCGCTTCTTCTATAGTCATATCAAGCACATCGGCAATGCTTTTCCCTTTGTATTCAACTTCCAACGTTTCACGGTTGTATCGCTTCCCATGACATACCTCACACGGAACATACACATCAGGGAGAAAGTGCATTTCGATTTTGATAATACCATCGCCATGGCAAGCTTCACAGCGCCCACCTTTTACATTAAAACTGAATCGGCCCTTTTTATAGCCGCGTACTTTCGCTTCATTTGTCTGGGCAAATACATCGCGAATATCATCGAAAACACCCGTGTATGTCGCCGGATTAGACCGTGGCGTCCGGCCAATCGGGGACTGATCAATGTCAATTACCTTTTCAATATTTCCGATACCATTCATTCGCTGATGTTTCCCCGGCTTATGCTTCGCGCGATGTAATTGCTTAGAAAGTGATTTATATAAAATATCGTTGACCAGTGTACTCTTGCCAGAGCCGGACACACCAGTCACAACGGTCATAAGTCCAATCGGAAAGGAAGCATCAACCTTTTTAAGATTGTTTTCCTCCGCACCAATCACTTTTACCTGCTTGCGTTTATTCTGTTTACGCCGTTTGACCGGAAGCGGAATAAACTTATCGCCTGCCAAATATTGCCCTGTCAATGATTCTTTATTTTTCATCACGTTTTCCGGTGTACCATTGGCAACAATCTGTCCGCCATGTTCACCAGCACCAGGGCCGATATCAATCAGGTGGTCCGCTTCAAGCATCGTATCTTCATCGTGCTCGACAACAATCAGTGTATTGTCCAAGTCACGCATCCTTTTTAACGTATTAATCAAACGGTAATTATCGCGCTGATGGAGGCCAATGGATGGCTCATCAAGAACATACAGAACACCTGTCAGAGCTGATCCGATTTGCGTTGCTAACCGAATACGCTGTGCCTCCCCGCCTGAAAGTGTTCCCGCAGACCGTGACAGTGTCAAATAATTAAGTCCAACATTATTCATGAAATCAAGACGGTCAGTTATTTCTTTAAGAATCATCTTACCAATGGTTTGTTCTTTCTCCGTCAAATTAAGACTCTGGAAAAATTCTTTGGCCTCAGTGATTGCATAGTCGGTAACTTCGCTAATGTGCATCCCATTAACCAATACAGCAAGTGCTTCTTCTTTGAGCCGATGTCCACCACAGTCCGGGCAGTTTTTATTAGCCATATATTTCTCCAGCAGCTCTCTCGTAAAATCAGACGACGTTTCCCGATACCGTCGGGCAATGTTATTCAATACACCTTCAAAATAAATATCATTATCTCGTACATTACCAAACTCATTCGTGTAATGAAAACGAATTTTTTCATTACCACTTCCATATAAGATTTTATCCATCTTTTTCTTCGGAATATCTTTTACCGGTATCGTCATGTCTATATCATAATGATCACAGACACTCTTTAACAATTGCGGGTAATATTGTGAACTAATCGGTTCCCATGCTGCAATCGCATGCTCTTTCAATGTCTTCCCACGATCCGGGATAACCAGCTCTAAGTCAACTTCGAGATTGGTACCTAGGCCGTCACAAGTCGGACAAGCGCCATATGGACTATTAAATGAGAACAACCTTGGTTCCAACTCCTCAATAGAAAAGCCGCATATTGGGCATGCATGATTTTCACTGAACATCAGTTCTTCATCACCGATTACATCAACGATAATCTTGCCATCACCTAAACCGAGCGCAGTTTCAATCGAGTCACTAAGACGCCCGGAAATGCCTTCTTTGACAATGATACGGTCTACAACAACCTCGATCGAATGGGGCTTATTTTTTTCAAGTTGGATATCATCTGTCACTTCCCGCATTTCCTGATCAACCCGAATCCGGACATACCCTTTCTGTTTGAGATATTCTATTGTTTTGGCATGTTCGCCTTTTCTTCCTGAGACGATTGGGGCAAGAATTTGCATTTTGGTCCGTTCAGGGTACTCCAGGATCCGATCAACCATCTGCTGGACTGTCTGTGAACTGATTTCAATTCCATGTTTCGGACAAGTTGGCCGACCGATACGGGCATACAGCAGACGCAAATAATCATAAATTTCCGTAACGGTTCCGACAGTTGAGCGTGGATTTTTGCTCGTTGTCTTTTGGTCAATGGAAATCGCTGGTGATAACCCTTCAATCGCATCAACATCCGGCTTGTCCATCTGGCCTAAAAATTGTCGCGCATAGGCTGAAAGAGACTCTACATAGCGACGCTGCCCTTCGGCATAAACCGTATCAAAAGCCAACGAAGATTTACCGGATCCTGATAAACCTGTTAAAACAACAAGTTCATTCTTAGGAATGGATACGTTAATATTTTGTAGATTATGTGCACGTGCGCCTTGGATGGTAATTGCTTTACTTGGCATGAACAGGTCATCCTTCCGCTTTGAGTTCCAAAATAATATCACGAAGCTCAGCAGCTTTCTCGAAATCAAGATCCTTGGCAGCCTGCTTCATTTCCTTTTCCATATTCTCAATCATCTTCGTCTTCTCTGCTTTGCTCATTTCAGCAGTATCAGCTTTCCTACTTTCATACGATTCATTATCTTCTGATGCCACCGTTGCACGGATAACATCCCTTACTTCTTTTCGGATAGTCGTCGGTGTAATGTCATGTTTTTCGTTGTAGGCCAGTTGTTTCTCGCGACGGCGGTTCGTTTCATCAATCGCCACCTGCATTGACCGTGTCACACTGTCGGCATACATGATTACTTCCCCGTTTTCATTCCGAGCAGCTCGGCCCATTGTCTGGATAAGGGACCGCTCCGAACGCAGGAATCCTTCCTTATCGGCATCCAAAATGGCAACCAACGACACTTCCGGTATATCCAGTCCCTCCCGCAGAAGGTTGATTCCGACAAGAACATCGTATTTACCGACACGCAAATCACGAATGATTTCAATGCGTTCTAATGTCTTAATCTCTGAATGCAAGTAAGCCACCTTAATACCAATCTCTTTCAAGTAGTCAGTCAGATCCTCCGACATTTTCTTCGTCAGGGTCGTAACAAGCACGCGCTCATTCCGTTGGGACCGCTTGTTGATTTCTTCAATAAGGTCATCAACCTGCCCATCGATTGGACGCACATCTATTTTAGGATCCAACAAGCCTGTTGGCCGAATAATTTGCTCTGTCACATCTGGTGCATGTTCCTGCTCATAAGGGCCAGGCGTTGCCGAAACATAGATAAGCTGGTTTGTTTGTTTTTCAAATTCACCAAATGTTAGTGGACGGTTATCCAGCGCAGAGGGCAGACGGAAACCGTGATCTACCAACACTTGTTTACGTGCCTTGTCCCCATTGTACATTCCCCTGATTTGTGGGAGGGTAACATGCGACTCGTCCACTACACAAAGAAAATCTTCCGGAAAGAAGTCCAACAAGGTGTATGGCGTCGATCCGGGTTCCCTAAACGTTAAATGTCGCGAATAATTTTCGATTCCGGAACAAAAGCCCATTTCATACATCATTTCAATGTCATAATTTGTCCGCTGCTCCAATCGTTGTGCCTCAAGCAACTTATCTTGCTCCCGAAACTCGGCCAATCGTTCTTCCAGTTCTTTTTCAATATTTTTAATTGCCTTTTTGAGTTTCTCTTCACGAGTGACGAAGTGGGATGCCGGGAAAATCGCCACATGTTCACGGTCGCCGATAATTTCACCAGTCAAAGCGTCAACTTCCCGAATCCGATCAATTTCATCCCCGAAAAATTCAATTCGGATACAATGTTCCTCTCTTGAAGCCGGAATAACCTCAACAGAATCACCGCGAACACGAAATGTCCCACGTTGGAAGTCAATGTCGTTCCGGGCATACTGAATATCAACAAGTTCCCGTAAAAGCTGATCACGATCTTTTTCCATGCCCATCCGGAGTGAGAGAACCTGACTTTTATACTCTTCAGGTGAACCCAAGCCGTAAATACATGATACACTTGCTACGATCAGCACATCACGTCGCTCAAACAGCGAGGAGGTCGCTGAGTGTCGTAGTTTATCAATTTCATCATTGATGCTGGCATCCTTTTCAATGAATGTATCTGTCGATGGTACATATGCCTCTGGCTGATAATAATCATAATAACTAACAAAATATTCGACTGCATTATTCGGAAATAATTCCTTAAATTCACTGTATAATTGCCCGGCCAACGTTTTGTTGTGAGCAATCACAAGGGTTGGACGGTTAATTTCTTTTATCACATTTGATACCGTAAATGTTTTTCCTGTTCCAGTTGCACCGAGTAACGTCTGGTGACGCTGACCGGCTTTCACTTTTTCAACCATGTCTGCTATTGCATCAGGCTGATCACCACTTGGCTCGTACTGTGCCACGAGGTCAAATTTATTTTCCAAACCGAAAACCTCCGTTCCTTGCTTCTCCTTCATTCTATCATAAATGGTATATTATTTTAACAGACAAACGAACAAATATTCGGTGTTTAATTTATCATATTCCCATTTTACCCGATTTACCGGACAGAAATCATGTACAATGCTTCGGACAAGGATTTGCAGTGGTAGAAAAAAGCATTCGCAGTAAGTTTTATGTATCATACAATAAACGCCTGCCACATGTATATGACAGGCGTTTATATTAAACATCTTTTCACTAATGAATCAGTTTCTATTCCGTCACTTCGATTTTACCCAGTGCCCCTTTTGTTACATGGTCAAAGGCGTGTGTCACAAATGAATAGATGCCGGGTTTCTCCACTGTAAATTCAGCTACAATAGACCCGGATACAGGGACCATAGACGTTTGCAGGCCTTCTACAACATTTCTTGGATCACCATCAACATACACTGTTTCAAGTTGCGTACCGATAACATGGAAGCTCGATACTTCATTTGGGCCGGCATCAACAAAATTAATCCGAATTTTATCTCCAACTTTCGCCTGAATCATTTCGTCCTTAACCGCTTGTGTGCTTCCATTAAACACGACATATTCAGGTTCACCATTCACCATTTCCTCCATTTTGCCATCTTTATAAAATTCACTTTGAACGACGGTAATTTCTTTGTCAATTTCATTGTCGGTTGGGTAGCCATCCGCCGGTTCAACTATCATCGTTCCATACATGCCATTTGCAATGTGCTGTAACACCGGTTCCGTAGCACAGTGATACATATAAACACCAGGTGATCCAACCTCATAAGAGAACGTTCCGCTTTCATTTGGCTTCACGTCAGCAAAGTCTTTATTCGGAGAAGCGTAAACAGAATGAAAGTCTACGGAATGATTTATTTTAGGGTCCATATTTTTAAGATTGAAATTTAGTTTGTCTCCTTCTTTCACACGGATGACAGGTCCTGGGACGGTTCCATTAAAAGTCCAAGCCTTATACGTTTCACCTTTATCAAGTTCAATATTCGTAATTTGTGATGTCATATCAATATCTACTTCATGTTCACCTATACGCTCTACTTTAATCGGTACTGGTTCCTGATCAATTCCTTTATGGGGGCCAATGTTTTCGATTTTTGGTGTATCTGCTACTACATCTTCAGTCTTGACATTCACTTCATTTGCAGGTTTATCCGTATTCGCACCATCTACTTTGTCATCTATCGAGCCGCCTCCACAAGCTGATAAGAACAAACCCATCGCACTAAGACCAACTACTAATCGATACCCATTTTTCGTCAACATATTATTCACCTCATACCTTTTTGTAGTAGAGAAGCCTTCAAACCAATCAATCAACATACCTTCGTCTATTAACTGCCTGACTGAATGATTCAGCTTATCTTTAACTAAAGTATAATTCTATCGACCTACTTCACATGTGATACGAGTCACTTTATCATGCTCATTTATGAACAAAGTTTGACATAGATGAAAACGTTTTAAATATTATTATATCAGGTATTAATTAACACTTTTACACTATATATATTGTGAAAATATCTCATATATAGTTTACAGATTTTTACATTCCTTATAAATGATGAATGAGAAAAACACCTCCAAAAGTCCTGTTTAAAAAGGAGCGTTTGAAGGTGTTTATTTCAATCTATGGCGTTGTATCGGAATGATCAGTGAACACATACTGGAGCATATATAGAATACAGCTAGCAGTTATTACTAAAAATCCCCAGCCAAGTACTTTTTGTTCAACTTCCAGGTAGTTATTGCACACTCGGACAGGCGCGTCGATGTACAACCATGCCATCAAGCCGAACATAGGTATGAAATTAAATATAATAAAACTTTTAACTAACGATCCGATTTTACCCCAGCTGTCCCGGAGTGGGATTCCGACAAGAAACGGTAGACTGATAAACTTAAACAATTCAATCAGCCAGCTCTCGAGTGATGCATCAAGTGTCCGTGGTATAAGCCAATAGGTTATAACAAATACGACAAGCAACATACCGGGAATGCCATTACCATTCCATGTTTCCAAAAAATTTTTGAACCAATCGTGTGCATAACCCGCTAATAGCCAACCAGCAACTATAAGCAGTGGAATCTGTATAAGCATATGAACAATCATAATAGATTCCATTAAGTTTCTAATTGGAGGAACGACTAATATTACAAATAGGATGAGACCATACGTATTTTTTCGCATATGTTCACCGAACCCACCTTAAAAAAATAACAATTATGCGAGCTTTTCATCATTCCGGTCACCAGAAACTTTTTCTTTGCGTCTGAAGATATAACGGATAAAATGAATAACAAATACAGTTACCGCCAACGCTGCAAATACACCGGCAAATGCCCCAAAAACAGCCGGACCCATCCATTCCGGTATGTGGGAAGCCCAGCGTCTCGGTGTACTTAGTGCTCCGGAAACGAGAAACGACCCACTCAGCGAAACGATTGCCAGTGCAAAAGCTACAAAGGATAAGCGATCCAGTATATTTTGTTTGATATCACTGTCCTGTTTTGCCAAATAATACATAAATCCAAAAAACATCGTGCAAGCTCCAAGTGCCATATACATATGGAAGTGACCCGGAACCCATTTCGTATTATGCATGACATGGTTTACAACAATCGTCGCATCGACAATTGCCGGCACAACGCCTACTACCCAGCCAAACATAGACAGATACAATAACCCGGAGGCGACATCCCATTTAATACCGGATTTATAAACAATCATTAACGCTCCATACGCCGTTACAACGAGAACCGGCAACCCATTTGCATAGGAGAGTGCTTGTGCCATTATGAGTGTCCATGTCGGCATAACTGAATCCATTAATAGATGGTGTGTGTAAATGAGTAATGTAAAAACAGTCGACATCGTCCAGGCAATCAGGAATACCCTATTTGCCTTCCAGGGACGATTCGCATAACGTGGCAATATTTCATAAACCGCAATCACTGCCATATAAATAATCGAGTTGGCAAAAATGTGTCCAAACGCATATGTCAGGTTTTTAGCCAGCAATGGATCAACTGTAAATGCCGGATTAATCACATTAATGACATTCATAATCAATACCGCGGAACCAGCTGTCAACGCCGTTACATTAACTATCGTAACCATCGTACTTGCAATAACCGCTTTAGGCGGAGCGTTGTCCTCAGACTTTTTTCCGGCAATGACATCCCAGCCAAGCCCTTTTGCCAAACTTCCATATTTCTTCATGATCGCCCGACCGGAATCAAGGTAAAATAATAAGAAACCAACACCTAAAATAAGCATTCCAAACAGGTACAACAATGCACCAACTGTTCCCCACGCCGATGCTGACAATTTCGGCAGCGGATAAAGGAATGTCCAGGAACCCGCATATTTAAATGAAAATACACCAACGATCACCATGACAACGCCAATCAGAAATAAAGCCAGATTGGCCGTCATAATCTTTTTCGATAACTGAACATATTGACTTAGAAAATACCCCATCACTCCAGCCGCAGCCAATGCTGCAGCACCAACCATCCCAGTTCCATGTATGGTTAGGAACTGATAGAATGCAGCCGGGGATAAATCTAACATACCGCCCTGCGTCAAAAGCATCAAAATTCCGAACACCATCATCGCAACAATAATAATGCCACCAAGTGTTAAGTAGGATACAACCAGATTATTGCGTGACTTCGCTTCCATTCAGCACACCTCCATTATCATTATTCCGTTACTGTTATTTCCGCTGTCATTAAATCGTGAGCAAGTCCACAATACTCTAGACAAAGAATTTCATATGTTCCAGGTTCATCAAACGTCATGTAAACTTTATTTGTATAGTCAGGCATTGCCTGTGTTTGTGCAAGCATGTTCATCTCTTCATCGTAAATTCCAAAGCCGTGATTCACATCCTTACTGGTAACATGAAATTCAACAGGCTCACCTACTTTAAATTCGGTTTGACTCATTTCCCAGCCAAACTGCATGCCTTCCACATCTACCACCACTGGTTCCTGATCGGCACCATAAACCGGCTGGCTATATGGTAGTTCCCGAAGTGTATAAATTGTTATGCTCGTCATCAATACAATCAACACCGACGCATAAAACGTACGTGCCTTATACCATTTTTTCTTTATCGGTGCATATTCCTTCCGCTCTGTAGACTTCCATGCAACAACTGCAAATACGACAAGTACAAGAAACATAAAAAACAAACTCGTGACCCATGCAACTGTCTGTACCAATACGATAACCCCCTTAGAAATGGCAGAAAGCTTTATGTTCTGCTATAGCATATAAAAAATTCGTCAAAAAGCTAGTGATTCACATCACTATTTTCATGTTGTTTTTTGAAAAAACAGTTTTATTAGTTTTTATGGTTGTAACTATACGAATAGTGTTTACCACCTTAGTTTTGGTGAACTAAGTGCCTGCGGGCAGAGAATGCGACACAAAAAAAGCAGCAGACACATCTTCTGTGTCTAGCTGCTTTCCCGGTTTTATTTATTATCCATGCTTTTTTAATTGCTTGTCCAAGAAGCGGTCGTTCGTCGTAATAACACCCAATTCATGATGGTCCTCCTCGTATAACGCGCTTTGAACAAAACGTACCTCCCCATTATTGCCAGTAATTTCGAGTTTAAAAAATGCTCCACTTTCCTGCAACGCGTAATAGAATGACTCCATATCATTAATCCTTTTTCCATTCGCTTTCGTAATCGTTTCACCAACTGTAATACCTAAACGGGCAGCCGGTGTATCTGGAATCACCGCTAACACTTTGACACCACGCTCATTTTTGTTGAAAAAGGGTACTTTAGCCTGATCCTTCATGCGGTGTCTGTAATTGATATATTCCCTTCCGATAATTCCAATGAAGATAGCCGCCAGTGACAACCATCCGGCATAAACGCTTCCAACAGCCAGGAATAATACGATCATACCGAGTATTAAAACCCGTCTTGCGATAGCCATTGCGCCTTTTTTCGGGAGTGTGCCCTGCACGATATGATCAAATCCTATCACGAACGGCACCAATGCAAGGCTATACATTTCGCCATTTAACGTAAGGGATGGCCAAAATGATGCAAACGAGGTAATTGAGCCTGTCGGTATCAGCACAAAAAAAGGAATAAAGCCAACTTTTTTAAGATGGTGCACGCCTATCCGTAACCCACGGCGTCCAGGCTTTAATTCTGGAAATGTCCTGCTTCGGCTGTTTTGTATCAACAATACGGTTTCCGCCATTAACAACAGTGCCAGTAATAAGGCTAAACCGACAAAATTGACAGATGAAGAGAAACTTATATCGGCGAAGGTCTGACCATCCAGCACAAACGGAAGCAATAGTAACAGCAAATAACTGATACCAATCGTATACACGGGAGAAAGCAGTGTGAAACGAAACGAAAAGCTCAATACAATCGTTACAATGGCCAGCATCAAAATAGTTTCCTTGGAAAAGACAATCCCCACACCTAGTGCAAATGCTGATAACAATAAACTAAAACCGATACTCATTAGCCATGTATTTCGCCATTCTGCAAATAAATCAAACAACTTAAGCCCAAAGTCTTTCCGTTCCTTTCGAATTCGCCTAACTCCTGCAAACACAATTAAAATAACGGTCCAATAAACGAGGGGATTAACAAAAAATCTGCCTATTCCTCTCCATAATTCCATAAGCCAGGTCTCTACCATGATGATCACCTTCTACTATATGTCTACTGTTAATTTAATTATTCCTAAACAATACACAATGATTACCTAATTATATTCAACGTGGAAGGGGTTATTTCCTGCAACAAACGAAAAATATCCACAGGCAAACACCCGCGGATTATATATCTACTGCCATTTAAACAGAAGGATCCTCCGAACGCTTTGCCGCACAAATAAGGAGGATCCTTCTTACATCATTCTCGTATATCAAATAGCATAGGGCTTATTGATATAATATATTCAGTGCTTTTTCTAATTGCCGGTCATCCTCACCGTCACGAACCTTTTCGATAATTTTAGTTTCAATAAGACCAGCCGTTTTTTCATCTACCTTTCCAGTTGCTTCCAGGTCATGTTCCGTCTGAAAGGATTTAACCGTTGCTTCTGTAGCTTTATTAAAATAACCATCTGTACGCTCAGGGTCATGCCCCAGTCCTTCCAGCATGATCTGTATATTTTTCACTTTATCACCAGTATCGTTATATGTCAGTGGTTTATCCAGTTGAATCGGATTGCTAAAATAATACGCTGGTTGGTCTGCCTTAACTGTTGGTTTAACACCTTTTTCATGGATCCATGTTCCTTTTGGTGATAGCCATTTAAAAAAGGTCAGTTTAAGCCTACTTCCATCACCGAGCGGCAGTGCCTGTTGTACGGTTCCTTTACCAAAACTTTTCGTCCCGACAATATTATATCCGGCTTCCTTCATCGCCACTGCCAGGATTTCAGATGCAGACGCACTACCCTCATTAATAAGCACACTGATAGGATACGGCTTTTTCTCATCTAGATTGGAGTACGATTTGGACACCTTGCCATCCGGATTTTCAATTTGTACATAAGGCATGTCCTTAGGAATAAAGTTTTTCAAAATCCCCTCAACAGCTGTAAGCAGGCCACCTGGATTTCCACGAACATCGATTACTAACCCCTCGATATTTTTGTTCTCCAGCTCCGTTAGCTGTTTTGAGAAATCATCTGCTGTATTTTCCGCAAACGAGGTTATTTCAATAACCCCTGTCTTCCTACCATTAATTGTCTCTACCTCAGAATAAACCGTCTCCACCGGTATATCATCACGAACAATCGATACTTCAAATGGTTCGGAAACACCTTCACGCTGGATTTCGATTACTACTTCTGTACCCTTTTTACCACGAATCTTTTGGACTGCTTCCTGCAAGTTAAGTCCGGCAACACTTTCACCGGCAACACTCAAAATCTGGTCGTTCGGACGCAATCCAGCTTTCTCTGCTGGTGAATCCTTAATCGGTGATACAATCGTAATCTTCCCATTGACTTTACTTACTTCCGCACCGATCCCTTCAAACGACGATTCAATCGTTTGATTAAATTGTTTCATTGTTTCTTTATCCATGTATGAACTGTATGGATCCTCCAATGAACCAACCATACCCTGGATTGCGCCTTCGATTAATTGTTTATCCTTTACATCTTCTAAATAGTTTTCTTTTATTAAATTGTATGCCTGGGCAACTTTTTGAATTTTGGCCGGTGGTCTCGCGTTCCCCTGGTTTTGTAAACCTGCTCCATTCCCAGCCAGTTCCTGATCGCTGGCAGGCCCGGGCTGCGCCAGTTTCACACCGGCATATGCACCTGCAAATCCCAAAACCAGTGCAGCGAACAATAACATAATGATATGCTGTTTCTGCAGTTTCATTGTTTCACCCCAATTGATATATTCCCCGAAAGGTTTGTCCTGTTTAAAAGTGCTAAAAAGGCATCACACCATAATGGGCGATGCCTTTAATGATATAGTTTATGCAGTCATATTGCAATGACATTCATGTTAATTACGGCAGATAACTCAAAGGGTTTGTAGAATACTGCTTCGAATAGGTCCACTTAGGCTGATGAACTTCAAAGTGCAAATGTGGACCAGTTGAATCACCTGTTGACCCCATCACACCAATTTGTTGACCTTTCTTAACTACCTGCATATCTCTAACCATAGGCGGGTATTTCATATGGGCATAAACCGTTTCGTATTTATCGCCGTCAATAACATGTGTTATAAATACGACATTCCCATATGAACTTGAAGTATACGCCCTGGTTACGACACCGTCTGCTGCCGCTTTAATAGGTACGTTTCCGCCCCCCTTAGCCGTTGCATTACCTAAGTCTATTCCAGGATGTGTTCCACCGCGTGACCCATAATAATCAGTTATATAGCCTGATGCAGGCCAAGCAAAGGAACCACTGCCGTTTGCTTCATTTCCTAGTTGATTAAGTTCTTCTTTTCTTTGTTTTGCCATACGAATTGCTTTATTAACAGCAGCTTCTTGATTTTTGACTACTTGCTGTTGTTCAGCTAAGCTCATCTTGTAATTTTCAAGCTGATTTTGTTCTTTTTTAAGTTCCCCGAGCTTTTCTTCTTTTTTATTCATTTGCTTATCCAGTTGTTCTTGCAATGACTCAAGCTCCTGTTTTTTGCTTTCTAGGGATGCTTTTTTATTCTCAATTTTTGTTTTCTTATCTTCTATCTCTTTTTTCTTTTCCTCTACTTCAGCTTGTTTGTCTTCCAACTGTTTCTTTTCCTTTGCATGGGTTTCCATGATGTTCTTATCCTGCTCCATAATGGTGCTGACAGCGGAGGAACGGCTGATAAAATCACTGAAACTGTTTGACCCCATGATGACTTCTATGTATTTCATGCTCCCACCATTCGATTGAATCGCACGGAGTCGATCTTTTAAAAGTTCTTCCCGTTTTTCGATGCGTTCTTTTAGTTTTTTGATATCTTTTTTTAGTTTATCAATTTTGTTGTTAATGTTATCAATCTGCTTTTTTAATGTGTTGAGCTGACGATTCGTTTCAGCTATTTCATTCTCCTTTGATTTGATAGCATTTCTCGTTTCCGTCAAGTCCTGATCAATTTTATTGATAGCACTGTTGACCGTTACTTGTTTATCCTTGTTTTCTGCAATTTTCGCTTCCGTGTTTTCTTTTTTGTTCTTTAAATTGGATTTTTTATCGTGTAAATTATCTTGCTTCTTTTTGAGTTCATTGATTTCCTGGTTTACATTACTGGCTGACGCGGCTGATACATTCTCCCAACCGGTCAGACCAAATCCAAGTACGATAAAAGCTGCAAACAAATAGGCAATCCATTTCCTCATCATAAACTCCCCTCTCTCTTCATCTGTGGTATCTATTTTTTTGTTATATTTTCAAGAATTTACGAACACTCATGACACTTCCCCATACGCCAATAAATACTCCGATAACCAAGATGATTAAAGCAAGCTGCAATGCGAATGGACTAAATGGCAGTATATCGACAAAATCGTACGTGATTTTGTCGCTGATGTTATTATCCAAATAATAGTATCCACTCAAAACAGCCATTATAGGTATGATGGCCCCAAGAACCCCGAGCAGCATCCCCTCGACAAAGAATGGCCAGCGAATAAATCCATTCGTCGCACCTACCAGTTTCATAATACCGATTTCTCTGCTTCGGGCCATGATTGTAAGTTTAATCGTATTCGAAATCAGGAATATCGCGGTGAAAACCAGACCCACGATCAGGACAAGACCAATATTACGGGAATAATCGTTGAAGGTGAACAGCCGTTGGACAGTGTCCTTTCCGTAATTGACCTCTTGAATGTTGTCCAATCTATTAATCTCTTTCGCAAGTGCTTCCGTTTCAGAAGGATCCTTCGCTTTTACGACATAGGCGTGACTAAGCGGGTTGTCCTGTTCAAACATTTTCCATGTATCACCCTCTTCCCCCATATCTTCTATTAGCTTCTCTAGCTGCTCATCTTTGGAGGAAAAAGTTACTGATCCTACTTCATCTATTTTCTGAATTTCAGTTCGAAGCTCTTTTATGTCGGTTTCTGTAGCGGCACGATCAATAAGCGCATCAATCTGGACTTCTTCTTCAAGCCCGCTTGCCATATGATTCAGATTCAGCATTAATGCCAGGAATGCACTGACAAGCATAAGCGTTATTGTTACTGCACCAACGGAAGCTACCGTCATCCAACCGTTACGAAAAATGTTCTTCATGCCTTCTCGGAAATGACGTTTTATGGTCCTAAATTTCATAGCCATATTCACCTCGATGTTCGTCACGCACGATTAATCCGTCTTCAATTGCGATTACACGTTTTTTAATCGTGTTGACAATTTCTTTGCTGTGAGTAGCCATAATGATTGTTGTTCCCCTCGCATTAATCTCCTCGAATATGCGCATAATTCCCCATGATGTTTCCGGATCCAAGTTACCAGTCGGTTCGTCTGCAATAACAATCCTTGGATGGTTGACTATTGCCCGGGCAATAGTCACACGTTGCTGTTCACCACCGGAAAGCTCGTCCGGAATAAAGCGTGCCTTATTTTTTAGACCTACCAATTCGAGCACATCCATGACCCGTTTACGGATATTACGGGGAGATTCTTCAATCACCTCTAGTGCAAACGCAATATTTTCATAGACTGTCAATTTAGGCAAAAGCTTAAAATCTTGAAAGATAACACCAATATCCCTTCGTAAAAATGGAACGTTTTTCTCCTTCAGGTTATCCATATCAATGTCATTAATTATTATGCTACCTGATGATGGCTTTGCTTCCCGATACATGAGTCTGATGAATGTTGATTTACCAGCACCACTCGGGCCAACAATATATACAAATTCCCCCTGGTTAATTTCTATTGAAATGCCATTAAGTGCTGTAACACCATTGGCATAGGTTTTATGTACGTCTTTCATTTTTATCATTTAAAAATCACCTTTTGTTCCATTTTTGGAGTTCACCTGCGCTGTCGATTCTTCGCAAACAATATACACGCGCGTCGGTTACATTTTTCTTGTTCCGACAAACACACTAATACTTTTCTATTATAACATTTTTCAGCACAAATTTTAGACAAAATTATATTACATTTTGATTTCAATTTTTATACTATCTGCTGAATTTACGAATTTTTCAGTTTTTGTTGAGTGCAACGGAAAATAGTGTGAAGTATGAAGGATGAATAAGACTATTCACTGAATCATACTGTGGAATCACTTAGCTACTGGGATACTGCTTCGCTCGGGCGCTTAAACAGCGATGAATGACTCTTTATCCGAGGCACTGTCTCGTTTAGACGCTCATTACAGGACATACACCGGTGCGTTGACATGAATTCCGGGGATACGGTAATGGAAGGCTTGATGCGGCTGGCGTTTCAGGTTGTAAAAATGACATAAAAAAAGTTTGGCCCATTCCGGTTAAGAAATAGACCAAACTTCTGTTTATCGATTTACTTTTTCTCTGCCAACCAAGATGCAAGTGCCTGTGCATCTTCATCAGATACATCCTGAGGAGGCATACCATCTTTACCATTTTGAATGATATCAACAATTTCATCCGACGAATAATCCGAACCAACTTCTCTTAAATCAGGGCCAGCTCCACCGGAAAGATCTCCACCGTGGCACGAAGCACAGTTGTTTTGGAAAATTTCTTCCGCAGCAGCGGTGGATTCACCATTTTCTCCTGCAGGTTCTTCCGTACCGGTGTCACCGTTATCACCATTATCGGTTCCACCGTCATCTCCTCCGCCACAAGCGCCGAGCACAAGCGCCGTGCCGAACAATATTGATAATAAACCTTTTTTCATATTCAAATCCCCCTAACATAATTTAGTGAAAAGGCTATCAAGGTTATTATAACCTATTTCCAAAATTTTAAAACCAGTAGAAAAGGAATAATTTCCCGTTGAACATCTTTTAAACCGCATGACGTTCGGGATTTTGGCATATTGTGTCAATTTCATGACTTTCATGTGAACGTGCACTTAATCAATTCGCGAGCGTAAATAGGAATCAATAAGGGGATCGATATTACCGTCAACAACCCCTTGTGCATTCCCAATTTCCATATTTGTCCGATGATCTTTCACCATTGTATATGGATGGAATACGTAAGAGCGAATTTGACTACCCCAGCCGATTTCCTTTTGCTCACCGCGAATTTCATTTAGCTCCCGCTGCTGACGGTCTAGTTCGCGCTGGTAAAGTTTGGACCGCAGCATTTTCATAGCTCGCTCGCGGTTTTGTATTTGTGAACGTTCTGATTGACAAGTGACGACAATCTTTGTTGGCAAGTGAGTAATCCGAACAGCCGAATCAGTTGTATTTACATGCTGTCCACCGGCACCACTCGCCCGATACGTGTCAATATTAATGTCTTCATTGTTTATTTCAATATCCACATCATCATCCATTTCCGGTGTCACTTCACATGAAGCAAACGATGTATGACGTCGCCCCGATGAATCAAATGGCGAAATCCGAACAAGACGATGAACACCTTTCTCGGCTTTCAAATACCCATAAGCATTATGACCTTTAATCCACAGCGTAACACTTTTAACTCCGGCCTCATCACCTGGTAGGTAATCAAGTGTTTCAACTGTGAATCCTTTTCGTTCGGCCCAGCGCTGATACATTCGAAGCAAAATGCTCGCCCAGTCCTGTGATTCCGTACCACCGGCACCAGGGTGTAACTCTAGAATCGCATTATTTTGATCATATGGTTCACTCAACAGCATTTGTAATTCGAATTGATTAATTTCACTGCGTAACTCGGAAACTTCTTTATCAAGATCGGCAAATAATTCCCGGTCATTTTCCTCTTTCACCAGTTCATAAGATACTTCAAGGTTCTCCAGTTTTCCTTCTATTTCCTCGAAGCCTTCTACATAGCTTTTCAGCTGGTTCGATTCATCGATAACTTTTTGCGCTTCATCCTGATTTTCCCAAAATTCAGGAGATGTCATTTGCATTTCCAGTTCTTTTATCCGTTCCCGTTTGACATCTAAGTCAAAGAGACCCCCTGAAATCATTAATTCGCTTGGCCATTTGTTCCAATTCATTTCCAATTTCAACAAGTTCCATCTGTCTCACCTCATAAAATTAATTGGTTATTTCCCATGACAGTGCTTATACTTTTTACCACTGCCACATGGACACGGCTCATTTCGGCCGGTGCTCTCCGTTTTCACGTAAGGTTTCCGTGTTTTTTTCTTTTCTTCCTGCTCGCCTGAGACAGCTTGTGTATTCTTCACAACTTCCTCACGCTGCAAGTTATCCCGTATTTGGGCCTTCATTACGTATTTAGCAACTTCTTCCTCAATGTCAATGACCATCTGTTCAAACATCTGAAAGCCTTCAGCCTGATATTCCTGAAGCGGATCGTTCTGACCGTATGCACGCAGGTGAATTCCCTGACGAAGCTGGTCCATTTGATCGATGTGATCCATCCATTTGGTATCGACGGTCCGTAACACAATCACTTTTTCGAACTCACGCATTTGTTCAGGTGATAGTTCCTGTTCTTTTTCGTCATAGCGCTGTTTAACGATAGCCATGATAAAATCGATTATTTCTTCAGGTTCTTTACCCTTAATGTCGTCAACAGAAATATCATCGGCGTCTAATAGGTTACCATGCACATACTCGATGATGGTTTCCAGTTCCCAGTTTTCAGCAAGTTCATCCTGGGTATTCGCTTCCACGACACGCTCAAGTGTTGACTTAATCATGCCTTCCACTATTTCACGGAGATTCTCATTAGCTTCAATGACATCAAACCGCTGTTTATAAATGATTTCACGCTGCTGGCGGAGGACATCATCGTAGGAAAGCACCGTTTTACGCGCATCGAAATTATTTCCTTCTACTCGTTTTTGGGCAGATTCAACTGCTCGGGAAACCATTTTACTCTCAATTGGCTGGGAGTCGTCCATACCTAGTTTTTCCATCATTGATCGCATGTTTTCAGACCCGAACCGACGCATCAGCTCGTCTTCCATCGACAGATAGAATTGGGATGAACCAGGATCGCCCTGACGTCCCGAACGTCCACGGAGCTGATTATCAATCCGGCGTGATTCGTGACGTTCGGTTCCGATAACAGCCAATCCGCCCAACTCCGTTACACCCTCGCCGAGTTTGATGTCGGTACCGCGGCCGGCCATGTTCGTTGCAATCGTGACAGCACCTTTTTGTCCGGCATTTTCAATAATTTCCGCTTCACGGTAATGATTTTTAGCGTTCAGGACGTCATGTGGAACGCCTGCTTTTTTAAGCATCTTGGAAATCAATTCAGACGTCTCAACAGCGACTGTTCCGACTAGGACAGGCTGACCCGCTTCATGCCGTCTTTTAATATCATCAACAACAGCACGAAATTTCCCTTCTGCAGTTTTATAGATCATATCCGCCTTGTCATCCCTGATAATCGGTTCATTCGTTGGGATAGCTATAACGTCCATGTTGTATATATTGCGGAATTCCTCTTCTTCAGTTTTAGCGGTACCCGTCATACCAGAAAGTTTCTGATACATACGGAAAAAATTCTGGAATGTAATCGAGGCCAGAGTCATGCTTTCATTCTGGATCTGCAGCCCTTCTTTAGCCTCAATAGCCTGGTGAAGTCCATCGCTATAGCGGCGACCTTTCATCAACCGGCCGGTGAATTGGTCCACGATAACGACCTCGCCATCTTGGACAACATAATCAGTATCACGTTGCATCGATGCATGGGCTTTCATGGCCTGGTTAATATGGTGTGTTAGCGTAACATGATTTAAATCAAACAAATTTTCAATGCCGAAGTAACGTTCTGCCTTATTAATTCCTTCTTCCGTTAATTGCACACCTTTCGTTTTTTCGTCATACGTATAGTCTGTCTCATGCTTTAATGTTCGAACAAACGCATTTGCTTGCTGGTACATCGTTGCTGATTTTTGCGCAGTACCTGAAATAATCAATGGTGTTCGTGCCTCATCAATCAGAATCGAGTCCACTTCGTCAATAATAGCAAAGTTCAATGGGCGCTGTACCATCTGCTCTTTATACAGAACCATGTTGTCACGCAGATAATCAAATCCAAACTCATTATTCGTTCCATACGTGATATCACTGTAATACGCTTCTCGCTTCTCTTCTTTGGTCATTCCATTGCCGTTCAAGCCAACAGTCAGTCCCAAAAAGTTATACAGTTCCCCCATATCGTTTGCGTCACGTCCGGCTAAGTAGTCGTTAACCGTGATGATATGAACACCTTTGCCTGATAGGGCATTCAAATAAGCAGGCATCGTTGAGGCTAGCGTCTTTCCCTCCCCTGTCTTCATTTCGGCAATATTACCTTCATGCAATGCCACCGCACCCATTAGCTGAACTGGGAATGGACGCATGCCAAGTACCCGCTTCGACCCTTCTCTTACCACGGCATAGGCCTCTACAAGCATATCGTCTAGTGATTCACCATTCGCATACCGTTGTTTAAACTCATCTGTTTTTTGCTTAAGTTCCTCATCAGACAGCTTTTCAATATCAGGTTCTAAAACTTCTATTTGATCTACTTTTTTCTGCAGGCGATTGAGTTGCTTTTTATTTCCGTCACCAAAAATCTTGGTTAATAATCCAGCCATTTACAACGCTCCTCATATGGTTTCAACAAAAATACAGCCTTCTATTATAGTCCATTACTAATGATAACTCATCTCAAACCGCGTGACAACTGATTGACGCACTGCTCGTGTCACCTTCGCGGCTTCCCGCACTTATTCTACTGTTAGCCAAAAAGAAAGAACAGTCCGGGGATGAACTGTTCTTTCGTCGAGGAATACAGAGGCATAATGAGGATACTTAACAGGAGGGTTATAGAAGTTTTATGTAAGTGAATAGGTATGCGAACTCCTGTTATTCTTCTCATCTAATTCGTCAAGACGACGATTCGTTGCAGCTATAATTGTTACTAATTGGGCAATGGTTTGCTCATGTTGCTGCACCTTCCTGACCAATTCATCATACTTACGTTCACTCACATCGTCCCCCCTCGTATATTATGTTTAGGCCCTATCATTTGAGCCCATATTTTCTTACTTTTCCTGCTGGATATAGTCAAAAGTCTTGGACGTCCCGTGATGTTCCTAGATAATGGTCTTAGGATCATTTGGGACAATTCTTTTCCCCCTTGTGGCTAGACCACACGTAAAGACTGTTTCCCAGTGTGCGTTCGGACCTTCCTACTCGCAGGCTGTGCACCCTGAATCTCGAACCTGGGTGTTAGTAGCCC
Organism: Lentibacillus cibarius; assembly: GCF_005887555.1. Classification (NCBI taxonomy): domain Bacteria; kingdom Bacillati; phylum Bacillota; class Bacilli; order Caryophanales; family Bacillaceae; genus Lentibacillus; species Lentibacillus cibarius. Next base: position 781,404 of record NZ_VCIA01000001.1, read on the forward strand.
CAGGGCGGCTTTCGAATCAGGGTTAGTACTTATACACGAGGTTGCTGATCGGCGTTCACACTAGGGATATCTCAGGGCGTCCAAGAAATAGTACCAATGATTCTAAATCGAAAGGAGGAGAACCCCCCATGAAATTATTTGCTGGATTAGATGTTAGTTCTTTTGATATCAAGATTTGTTTGCTGGATGGTGAAGGAGAAAAGGTTAAATCCTTCACGGTTTCCAATGACCTTCCTGGTGCTAGTGAGCTTCGGGATACTGTTTTGGAATATTTGCGTGATCAGGCTGTTGATACGCTCAAATTCGGGCTTGAATCCACGTCCGTTTATAGTTTTCATCCATCCATGTTTCTTCATCATGATGAGGCACTCAAAGCACTTGGCGCAGAGGTATTTGTCATGAATCCAAAACAGATTGCGAACTTTAAAAAGAGTTATAGCGACATGGACAAAACCGATGAAATTGATGCGTTCGTCATCGCCGATTATCTGCGTTTTGGCCGATTGCCAATGTCTGTTGTCAAAGAGAGCCAATATGTTGCGCTCCAACAGCTTACACGCTCCAGGTATCAGCTAGTTCATCAGGTTACCAAGGAAAAGCAGCACTTCCTTCAACACTTGAGTTTTAAATGCAATACCTTCAAAGAGGAAGTCGATTCTTCCGTTTTTGGGAATGCCATGATGGAACTGTTTTTCGAGAAGTTCAGTCTGGATGAACTTGCGCAAATGCCGGTTGAAGATCTAGCTGATTTTCTACAAGAAAAGGGCAGAAATCGCTTTGGTGACCCGGAATGTGTTGCGAAATCCATTCAGAAAGCCGTTCGTTCTTCTTACCGTCTGGACAAGGTTGTGGAAGACTCTATCGATGTTATTCTTGGTACAACTATCGAAGTCATTCGCACACTCCAAAAACAGATAAAGGAAATTGATAAAGCAATCGAGCGTATCATGGCTGGACTGCCACAAACGCTTGTCACTATCCCAGGCATCGGGCCCGTGTTTACTGCGGGAATCATCGCCGAAATCGGCCAAATTGAGCGATTTGATGATGAAACTAAGATAGCCAAATATGCAGGCCTTTATTGGCGAAAGCACCAATCAGGCCGCTTCACAGCTGACGACACTTCACTTACGCGTAACGGGAATCAGTACCTCAGATATTACCTGGTTGAAGCCGCCAACTCGGTAAGACGGCACGTTCCTGAGTATCAAGCATATTACGCGAAAAAATACAGTGAAGTACCTAAGCATCAACACAAAAGAGCACTCGTCTTAACCGCAAGAAAATTAGTGCGTTTGGTGGATGTGCTACTACGCAATCACCAAATCTACACGCCAAAAAGGAGCGTGAATGCATGAAGCACAAATAGCTTCTAAATCCTTTTACTGATTACCAGTAATTTCCATTTATTTACTGGTCTAGTTTCCTGATGCCTTTTTTCGCAAAATTGAACCTTGACAATCGAATATTTAGTTATTTTCCTCTTGACATATCACCGCAGGTCTTTATGGTATGGTTCATTTATACCACGAAACAATCACATAACACCAATTGCCATTTTTGAAATTTGGCTTTTGAATCGACATGTTTCGACATGGAAATGGCAATTTTCAAGCGTGTTTTTGCATCAATTATCAAAAATAACAGAATAACAGTTGCCAAATTTAAAATTTGGCATTCTGTGTGACAAATTTCGACATATTGGTTGCAAAACTGAAATATAACCCATGATGCCAAGGCTTATGCAGATTTTATATAAATAAGAAAAGCGACCCCTTTTGTAGAGGTCGCCGGTAAATACGGATCTTTGATGTTTTTACATATCAAGTTAGCTTTCATTTCGCACGTATATGTTCTATTTTGTTCAGCTGTTAGGTTCAATCAATCCATATCGGCCGTCTTTTCTACGGTAGACGACATTCGTGTCACCGGAAATCGCATTGGTAAATACATAAAAAGCATGTCCAAGCATATCCATTTGCAGGACAGCTTCTTCTGAGTCCATTGGTTTCAGGTCAAATTGTTTTTTACGGACAATGTCTATTTCATCAGACTCGCCTGTTTCATTATCTGCTTCTTTTTCCATTTCAGCAAATATATGTTTTGGTGAACCTTCTTGTCTGAATTTACGATTCACTTTCGTTTTGTACTTACGGATTTGACGTTCCAGTTTATCAACAGCGAGATCAATAGCTGCATATAAGTCAATATGCTGCACTTCCGCACGGAGCAGCAAATTTGTCATTGGAATCGTTACCTCAATGCGTTGTTCGTCATTATAGACACTTAGATTTACATGTACATCGGATGTAGGTGGTGTATCAAAGTATCTCTCCAATTTACCGATTTTCTTTTCTACGTATTCTTGTATTGCTTTTGTCACCTCAATATTTTCACCACGGATGTTGTACTTCATAATAAGTGTCCTCCTTTCATCTTATACCTATAGTATACTACATTTCCACGGTTTTTTCCTCCCAAAACTTGCGATTAATGAAAAGGATTAGTGAGGTCCGTCTACATGTGTATGTGAAATAGAAAGCCCCGGGAATAACACGAAAGCTATTGTTACTTTTTACTGTCCAGAAACATGCCGTCGATTGTTTTGACATGTTCGTATGGGTCTATATATGTACGGTTGGATTTCTTCTGCTTTTTCATTTGTTTCATTTCCTGTTTTAATGTGGTAAACAAGGTATCCATTTTCTCCTGAACTTGCTCATTAAGGAGGATTAGTTGCTTACCTAGCCGTTTTTCATCATCGGTAAAAGGGGGAACAACCTGCTGCAGCAATTCACCCCTATATTCAACCAACTCGTTAATCCGCTCAATGTTCTTCTCACGATTCTTGGTCTCCATTGCTTCAGTTAGAACGTCGTGAAGCAGATTAGTTGTATCCCATAAGTTTTGAAGCCGGTTCATTACACCCGACCATCCTTGACATACTGTTGCTGACGGGTTATCTTTAAAACTTCTTTCCATGTATCACGGAATTCAACAACATAATTCAGTGCTTCCTCCAATGCTTGGCTATCATTCTTTATATTGGCTTCTTTCAGCTGATATTGAATGTATTCATATAATGGCATAATTTGCCGCGAAATGTCTACATTCATATCCAGTGTCACCATTAATTCATGAATGATGTTTTGCGATTTCTTAATATTTGTGTTTTTGGCTTCATAATTTTTATTTTCTAGATCCTGCATTGCCTGTCTGATAAATTTAATGCAGCCATTATACAATTTCAATGTCAACTCTCCGCTTGTCGCCGTGTTCACTGAGTTGTTCTGATATGTCTGATATGCCTTACTCATTGCCATTTTTAAAGCACTCCTTCCAGCCAATATCTGAAGCATCTTCTAACTTGCCTAAGCATACCCTCGTATATTTCATTATATCGGCAAAAACAGGCGTAATGTTTAGTAGATTGCTTGGCTGTTCCCATTTACTTTTCACTTTTTTGCAACAGTTCCAGGACATCTGTCGACAGACTGGCAGCCTCATTGTTCTGCTCTTGGATATCAAGATAGATTTCTTTACGATGGATATCCACCGTTTTTGGGGCATCTATCCCCAACTTTATCTGATCACCGTCAATCGCCAGTATTTTTATTTCAATGTCATCCCCTATTTGAATCGACTCATTCCGTTTACGAGTTAGTACAAGCATAGCTACTCTCCTTTCACGGACGAGGAAGCCCGGGGATCAATAGCAGCTTTGATTGAATAGTCATCCGTATCTATTATGTACTGCTTTCCTTGTCTATTTTTATAATTAATAATGAGAGGTGCTTTCAAATTAAGCGTGCTATATTCAAATGGGGATTTCAACGTTACAATACTCATAACAACCACATTCTCTTCGTCCGTAATTTGCAGCGCTTCAATCAGGCTATCGTCCAGATCAAAGACGTAATCCTGATAAATATCATACGGGTTAACAACGATAAAAGCAGTTACTTTATTATTTATTGATTGCAACACTTGATAAATGGAGGTATCGGATAGATTGATTAATACAAATTCTCTTTCATCCGGAAACCCCGGCAGTCCTGTGGAAAAGTGGATAATAGAGTTCTCATCTACATCCATTTCTCCAAAATATTTTGTCTGTATATACATTCCATCCATCCTTTCCTAGCCTAACCTGTGCAAAAATCCCAAAGCGACACGTCTTGTGGCAGAATGCCTGCTGTCGTTCACTACCGGACAAAGTCAATTTGTAAATCTTGATGCTGTTGCATGGTAATTGCCACATCGCCTGGAGTGTATTGGTGTATTACCTTTTGCGGTTCAGCATTGATCATTGGTTCATTTGCTCGAGCATCAATCTGTACTTTAGAAGGCCTATAATTCAACTTGACAGCAAAAGGGGAAGGAACAAATGTAATGCCAATCCGCTTCATTTCGTCAAAAGCATTACCGGAAGCCTGTCTTGCAATTGGATTTCCGTCATGTTCAATTGTCATCAGTTCGGCACCTTGCCTGACTCGCCGTGCAGTACCTTCCATCGCACCTTTACGCCCTTCATCAGCAAATTTTTCCATCCATTTAGAAAGGGACATAAGGTTCATATCTTCCCACGCTTTTGTCTGATCAATCGTGAGCTTTGAAGGTGTTGTCGTTATGGATAAGTCTGCTTTAGGCTGCCGGATAGACATTTCCGCTTGTGACTGGTGAATCTTCTGAATAGGCGGTGACGTTTGAATATGAATCTTTGCCGGTTGTGATTCCATCCGGATTTGCAACATCTGCATCCCAATCAGTCCTTCGCATTTAGTTATCCTTGTCGTCAACTACATGTACTACAACAGATTAACGCAAGAAGTCAATTAGCGTCGGCTGAATGATTCGTGAACCCGCTGACAAAGCCGCACGGTGGACACTCTCCTGTGTGGTCAGTTCAGTAATAACCTTTTCATAATCAACATCTTCATTTTCAGACATCATCTTTTTCGCAGCAATTTCCTGGTCATCCAAACGGTTCTCCACCAATTCGAGGCGGTTCATACGTGCGCCAAGGTCAGCTCGAACATTAATGACGTTATCGATGTTGTCGTCAATCGTGTCGATACTTTCCTTTATCGCTTTCTGGTCATTCCCCTCCAGTGCTTGTAAAAACGATTTGATATCTTCATCAAACAAGTCTTCACTGAAAACTTGTGTTGGATCAACATTCGCCTGGAGCTTTGTTCCATTTGCTACTTCAATCTTGATTGGAGCAGCATTTTCCGCGTAGGTGATTTCACCTTCACCATTGGTTGTGACGGGTTCCGTGTCCGTATCCGTCCCATTGAAAATATACTTTCCGTTAACATTAGTGTTGGCAATGTCAACCAGATGTTCTTTTAGCTGTTCAACCTCTTCTTTGACATTTTGCCGTTCTCCTTCGTCATACGTGTCATTGCTAGCCTGCACTGCTAGTTCTCGCATTCTTTGCAGCGCTTTTGTCGCCTTGTCCAGCGCCGCATCCGAATTGTCCATCCAACTGTGCACTTCATTCGTGTTGCGCTTAAATTGATCGACTTCCGTTACTTGAGTACGGTATCCCATCCCTTTCATGGCGATCACCGGATCATCAGAAGGACGGTTAATCTTTTTGCCTGTGGATAACTGATCCATAGAGCTATTTAATTTAGAATAGCTGTTCGATAAGTTTTTCAGCATGTTACTTGAAAGCATGCTTTGTGTAATCCGCATGATTAGTCACCTACCTTCCCACTAATCCCATATTGTTAATAACACGGTCGAGAAGCTCATCAACAGTCGTCATGCTTCTAGCTGCGGCATTGTACGCTTGCTGGAACTTAATCATATTGGACATTTCCTCATCCAATGATACCGAACTAACGGATTCCCGCTGCGTTTCCACCTGTGACTTAAGAATGCCAGTGTTTTCTACCATGGTGTTGGCTTTCTCAGCGTTGACACCCATGTCCCCGATAATAGATTCATAGAAACTCTTAACGGATGTGTTTTCACCTAAGCCAACATCCGTGTCAGTGAAAACATCCGCTAAATCAGATGCGTTGCCACCATCTCCGGAACCTTTGCCGTTACTCGCCGCGATCAGGTCAGGTTCGTTCATGATATTTTCATTAACCGTAATATTAGCTGCAGCTCCCTGATCGGATGCATTTTTGAAAAAGTTGGGTATCCCCTGTTCTCCTTTCAAATCAGCACCATCATTGTGAACATCGTTAAACGCCTTTGCAAACTTGGATGCCATGGTGTCCAGGTCATTCAGCATATCAGGGAACGTCCCCGCTGTCTCGCCATTTTCACTGTATCCGTACGACTCGATAAGACCTGTCAGTGAGCCTTCTGAAGTAAATTGTGTCGGGCTATAGGATTCACCATTGACATTAATACTGCTAATTTCCTTGTAGCCGTCTTCAGCGCTATCTATATCAATTTTGTTAAAATCCAGTTCACCTTTAGAAAGATCGCCATTCACCAGCACCGCTGTGCTATCGAGTGTTTCGCCGTTTTTACCAGCAAGTTTTATCGTTGCCAGCCCATCAGCAATATCCGGGGCACTGTCACTGCTTTTGGTATAGCCAACGTCAATTTTAACAATACCGGACAGTTCATCAATCAGCCTATCGCGCTCATCGTATAAGTCGTTAGCTAGTTGACCATTTGTCTCAATATTTTTTACCTGCTTATTGATGGAATTGACTTTTTCAAGAATCGTATTCGCCCGATTCTTTGTTAAATCAATTCGACCACTGACATCAGCTCGCATAGAACTTAATGAATCAGACAGATAGTTGAACGTATCGGCAACAGCCTGTCCTCTTTGAGCAACAACCGACCGGGCTCCGGAACTTTCCGGGTTTGCGGCTAAATCCTGAAGCGACTGCCAAAATTGATCCATTGTTTTGTTCAATCCCTGTTCAGACGGTTCATTCATCAGGGTTTCCATACGGCTTAGTGCATCAGCCTTCGTTTCCCAGTAACCAGCTTTACTATTTTCTGAGCGGAACTGGTAATCAAGAAACTGATTGCGAATCCGCTGCACAGAGCCTGAATTGACTCCGGTTCCGAGTTGGCCAGCTATTTCCGGACGATTCCGCGCTGCAGGCGAATAAGCTGATGTTGTTTCAAAGTCTACCCGTTGCCGTGTATAGCCTTTTGTATTCGCATTTGAGATGTTGTGACCTGTAGTATATAATGCCGATTGTTGGGCAAACAGGGCTTGTTTCGCCATTTCCAATCCATGGAATGTACTCATCGGCTTGCTCCTTTCTTTTTACGCCTTTGAATCAAAGACAGACCTTACTGGTACAGCTGATGATCGCTTGTCACCATAGTTCATCCCCTGAATTGTTGGATTTAACATATCCAGCGATAATTCAACAAACTGCAGTGACTGTTTAACTAATTCCCGATTAAGATGTTCCTGTTGTTTCAACTGTGCCAGTGTGCTGGTGAGCCTGGTGCTCCATTGTTCCAGTTCTTTACCACTAGTTTTATCTGTTTCGTTTTTTAAGATATATGTGATTGTCACCGTATCAGGATCGGTGTGATGCTGTATGGCCCATGCGTGGACTGCTTGCTGCCGTTTCCATTCCGCCTGCTCTATTGCTTGTACAAACTTTTGTTCCTTGATAAGCAGTGACTGTAATTTAGCAACGGAACCTTCTTTTACTATTTCCGTTTTCTCCTTAGAAAGGGTGAGCAGGCTTTCATGTAAACTGGTCAATTTGTTAAGTGCGTGGTTGATTGACTGAATGGACAAATCAGTCTCCTCCCTTCGTATTTGTTGACCAGAAATCCATCATGCGCCGGGCGGTTTTTTCATAATCGATCTGGTAGGTCCCTTTATCTACGGCATCTTTCATCTTCTGTACATAAGACGCACGTTTAGCGTCCGTTTTTTCACTGTTATGCAACTTTTTTGCTTCATCGGAAATTTCCAACTGGTCCTTCTTACCGGTACCTTTGGAATCATTCATTTGCTTTTGCAGCCTGTTTTTATATGGATTGAAATTAGTCTGACCGGATCCGTGTATCTTCACCATTCTCCCCCCCATTTTAATCTGTTCTGCAACATATATATCGTTTTTGTTATTCGTTATCAAATGAATAATAAACGGCTTCCGGCTTGTTAGCTGCAGATTCACTTTGCTTGTGAGATTCATGGTGCTTAAGATCATTTTTTAATTGTTCTATGCAGCTGGCACAAAATCGCCCCCTGACAATAGCAACACCACAACGTTCACAAGGGTAAGCAAGCTTTGGAAATTCTGATGTGCGCAGCCGCCCTGTTTTTACAAACTCAATGATCAACGCTTCTTCAACACCAGTTGCTTTTATAATTTCGTTCATCGTTGCTTCTCTGTTCTCCCGTTTCCGCAAAAAACGGTAAACAACCTGAAAAGCTTGTTCTTCTTCTTTGTAGCACGATGGACATATATCACGGGCAGTTTTCACAAACACCGTACCACAGCGGGAGCAATTTGCCAATTCACCCATGTATCTCGCCTCTTTCTCTCTATGATACCATTATACAGGTTATCCACGAATCAATGTCAGCGCATATACGGCAGGACATCCACTCTGCTTTAATAATGAAGCAGCATGCCGCAATGTTGCACCGGTTGTATAAATATCATCGGCAAGAATGACTGGATTGTTAATAGCTTTCGTCAACTTAAATGGATTCCGCCCGGTGATTCGCTGTACTTTCGTTTTTTGGGACTGTTTTTCACTATGCGTGCGCGTTAGCACTTGACAGAGGTTACCCGGCAGACATTCCGCAAGCATCTCCGCTTGATTAAACCCGCGTTCCCTCAGCCGCTCATCACTCAACGGAATCGGGACAACAATCGTGCGCCTCGGTAAAAATGAGAAATGCTCCTTGAACGTCCTGTGATAATACACTTGGAACGCCTTTCCCAGACAATAATCTCCACGGTACTTCCATCTGGTAACCATTCCTTTTATCCATTCATTATATTGAAAAACAGAAATATTACAGGCTAGCGGATCTTCCCAAGGATGCCAACGCATCTCCCAATGTTCACAGTCAGGACAAACATCCCTTTCGCTCATCCGACTGCATTTTACACACCGATTCCCTTCCATAATGGCTAGCTCATTTTCACAGGTAGAACAAAGCTGTTTTGGCTCAGCTAATTTGATAAGCGTTTGCCAGTTGATTGAAGGAACCATTGCCTCATCGCACCACAAGCAATGCATCACTTAAAATCACCTCGTCTGTTCATTCGTTTAATCAACTTTATCGCCTTAATCATTGCTTCCGTTTTGCCATCGTGGAAAAATATTACCTCCCCTGTTGGGTCGTCCGGGCTTCGGCCTGCCCTTCCGGCTATCTGAACTAACGCCGCTTCGTCGAATACTTGATGATTTGCAGCAAGGACGCAAACATCAACGGCTGGGAATGTGACACCACGTTCTAGTATCGTCGTTGTAATTAAGATATCAAAATCACGATGACGAAATTGACTGACCTTTTGTTCGCGATCCGTATCAGCTGCATGTACACTCCGCACCACATGATCTTGCAGCATATCGGACAAACTTTCTGAAAGTGCTTCAGCCAGCCGGACGGAAGGAACAAATAATAAGAGTTGCCTACTCGTATTTTTACGGCGACTGTACCATTTCAAAAATGCATTAGGAGGGTGTCCCTGCTCGAAGTCTTTCTTTAATGAAGGGCACATACGATATTCCGGCACAGGCAGCGGATGCCCGTGAAATCGGACTGGCACAAAAACATGTGGGAGTTTTTTTCTGGCTATTTTTGCCTGGTGTTCTTGCCTTGGTGTAGCTGTTAGGTAAATGGTGGTACCAGCCGGTTTGACCGCCCGCTTAGCAGCAAATGGCAGCGACGGATCATGTGTATATGGGAAAGCATCGACTTCATCAATAATAATGGTATCGAAGGCATGTTTGAACCGCATTAATTGATGGGTAGTCGCCAGAATAAACTGGGCGGTTGCATCTTTATCCTCGCTTCCGCCATATAGTCCTTGGATAGAAACAGCAGCAAACGCCTCTCGCATACGTGGCAGTAATTCAAGCACCACATCCGATCGAGGCGTTGCCAAACAAATACGCTGCCCTTGTTTGAGCGCTTCCGATATTCCCGAAAAAAGCATCTCTGTTTTCCCCGCCCCGCAAACGGCCCAAACGAGTAGTTCCTTTTCACTAGCTTGAATGACCTGTGTAACACGGTCAGCCACCTTTTGCTGTGTCGCTGTCAGTTCACCATTCCATGTGCACGCATCCGGATAACGCGGCCAATTCGGTTCCGGGCCCGTCCATTCGTAGAGCAGTTTGCATGTCATGACCCGTCCCATATCAATACATTTACGGCAATAGACATGCGTTTTTCCACACATATAGCATGGAAGATGTCCAAATAATGAGCGTTTCTGGTTACCACACCGTTGACATTGATCATGGAAATAGTTTTTCTTAATTGCGGATTGAGGAGAAAAATAGGAAGTGTTTAGGAGTGTTTGAAAAAGGGGATGGTTAAGATGAATTTCGTTTCTAAGCAAAAGCTTTCCCGCATAACGGTGACTCAGTTCTTGGCACTCTTGTTCATCCATCACGTCACGCTCCTTATCAATAAATAGCAGAGACCAGCACATATTGGTCCGGTCCCTGCGCAGTAATTATTACTTACTAGGTGGATCAGATACGTTTATTCTTTATACCAACAAACACCGACCGCACCTTCCCCTAAATGTGTTCCGATTACAGGGCCGAAATAACTAATCATCGTATCCATATTAGGGTAGGCAGCATCAAACTGTTCCTTCAGACTTATCGCAGCCGCCTCGTTATTAGCATGGATAAAAGCCACTTTCAGCTTACCACCCTGTACCGCGTCCGACTCAAGCATGCCCATGATACGGTTTAATGCTTTCTTACGGGTACGGATCTTCTCAAACGGAACAATCTGTTTATCCACAAAATGAAGTACCGGTTTAACCTGCAACAGACTACCGACCATAGCCTGGGCACCATTGAGTCGCCCGCCACGTTGTAAATGACTTAAATCATCCACCATAAAGTAGGCACGCATGCTTTGCTTCATCTTATCCAGCCGCTGAATGATCGCTTCCGGATTTTTACCACTTTCGGCAAGTTTTGCAGCCTCAATCGCATAGAAACCTTGTGCCATACAGCTTAATCCGGAATCGTATGCGTAGACATCAATCCCATCGACCATTTCTCCTGCACTGATGACAGACTGATGTGTACCGCTTATTCCACCTGATAAATGAACGGAAATAACTGCATCATAGTTCACGGCAAGTTTTTCTAGCTTTTCGGTTATCATGCCGATGGACGGCTGGGATGTTTTCGGTAAATCCTTTGTTTCTTTCACTTTTTGGTAAAACGTTTCCGTTGTAATATCTAATCCTTCGCGGTAGGACGCATCGCCAAACACAACGCTTAACGGAACGATATGTATGTTGTATCGATCAACCAATTCATCAGGCATGTATGACGTGCTATCCGACATTACAGCGATTTGCATCGTTACCCTTCTCCTTAGTGCACTTGTCGATTTTCTCTCATTTTACATGAACGGATGAAAAATTGCACTCTCGATCCAGGAGCAGTTTTCCATGTCTATTCAGGAAGGTAAGAAGACTTACAATTTCACTTCCACCCAACCTTTGCGAATGGCGGAGACAACTGCTTGTGTGCGGTCATTGACATTCATTTTTTGTAAAATATTACTGACATGGTTTTTCACCGTTTTCTCACTAATATACAAGGTCTCCGCTACAGCACGATTGCTTTTCCCATCCGCCAAGAGCTGTAACACTTCACACTCTCTACTCGTTAGCAAGTGCAGCGGTTTATAATAGCTAACAGGATTCTCTGCCACACCTGATACCTTATCCTGTGCAAGACGGCGATATTCCTTGACTAGATTATGCGTTACTTTGGGATGAAGGTATGAACCCCCTTCCCGGACGACTTTAATCGCTTCTATCAATGCCTCAGAATCCATTTCTTTCAACAGGTAACCCTGTGCGCCGGTTTTCAAGGCGTGGGTGACGTAGCTTTCATCATCGTGAATGGAAAGGATAATGATTTTTACATCCGGGAATTTCTTCACAAGGTCAGCAGTTGCTTGTACACCGTTCAATTGCGGCATATTAATATCCATTAAAACAACATCGGGGTTATGTTCTTTTACTAAATCAGCGCATCCGTATCCATCTTCCCCTTCCGCAACGACATTAAAGGATGATTCAAATTCCAAGATTCGCTTGACCCCTTCACGAAATAATTTATGATCGTCTATCAATACAATTTTTGTCTGTTTCGTTGTCATTAGCTGCGTTCCTCCCAAATGTCAATCTATTAAGTACCTAATCTATTTCCAATTCGCTGATCATAAAGTAAACCTTCAATCAGTGGGGGAAATGATAGTTTTTATTCCACTCTATCATAAGTATACCTTATCCATTTAGCAAGTGCGCCATGTTACGAAAGATTATACGGAACATTTATGACAATTGCTGTCCCTTCACCAATTGTGGAGTTAATTGACATAGTGCCATTGAGCATATCAACTCGCTCGCGCATTCCTATTAGGCCAAATGACTTTTCCCGTTTTATCGCAGGATCAAACCCTTTTCCATTATCTTTTATTACCATTGCGATTGTTTTTACGCCTATTTCTAGTTTCACGATAACCTGAGATGCTTCTGCGTGTTTAACAGCATTCTGTAACGCTTCCTGCATCAGTCGAAAAAAAGCAATTTCATATTTCTGATTCACCCGTCGCTCTTCACCAATAAGGTTGAAATCAATTTTCAAATTATTATAATCGGAAAGTGTTGCAATATATTTTTTAATTGTCGGTACAAGACCAAGATCATCCAAGGCCATTGGCCGAAGATCATAAATGATGCGGCGGACCTCATACAACGATGACCGAATCATTTTCCGGACACTTTTAATTTCATAAAGTACCTCATCTGTTGTACCATTTCGGAAGGTCTTGTCAACCAACTCGGAACGTAGCAAAATATTGGCGAGCATCTGTGCCGGACCATCATGAATTTCTCTGGATAACTTTCTCCGTTCATCCTCTTGGGCTTCGATAATTTTTAATCCGAATTCCTGTTTTTCCTTAGCTTCTTCAAGCATTTCATTTACTTGTTTGAAATCCTCATTCAAATATGTAAGGATGACAGACACTTTACTAGTGAGCCCTTCAGATCTTTCAATCGTTTGATCCAATGATTGCAAGCGCCTTTCCAATTCATCACGCTTATCCCGCAAGATCTTTTCTTCCTGCCGCAGCATAGCGAGCCGTGTTTGCATAGTATGGGTATATTCATATACTTCACGAACTTCACTTTCAGAATAACGATCAAAGTTTTTGCTCACCTCGGATAGGTGCTGTCTGGACATACGTACTTTTTTTTCCAGTTCATCCCCATCATTGATATGCGCAATCACTTTATCTTTTGTTTCCTGTAACTCCTTTTCCAGCAGTTCATGTTCTTTGCGTGCTTCCTCACTGATATGAAATATTTCATCTTTGCTTTTGTGCACCACATCAATCATTTCCTCAACAATAGCATCCAGTGCCTTTTCTCCTGGTTTTTTTGTCATCTATTCCCACCAGCCTATGTTATAATAATTCGGTATCTGTTCATTTTTTCAGGGGCTTACAATGGATATACAGGAACATTATCCTGAAACCACATCCATCAAAGCATTATTTTCTAGTATACTAATAGTCAGGAGGTAAAAATCAACATGCTATCGTCCTATTATACCGTAAAAAAAGAGGATTTTGACCAGCAAATCATACAAAAGTCACGATTTATCGGATATGTTAAACGAGTAGAAACCGAAGAAGAAGCACAAGCTTTTGTCCAAGCGATTAAGAAAAAGCATCACGACGCTACCCATAATTGTTCAGCTTATATGGTCGGGGAACATAATCAAATCCAGAAAGCCAACGATGACGGGGAGCCAAGTGGGACCGCGGGTGTACCTATTCTGGATGTATTAAAGAAAAAGGATTTGAAAGATACAGCCGTCGTTGTGACACGGTATTTCGGTGGTATTAAACTTGGTGCCGGAGGGTTAATCCGTGCTTATAGCAGCACAACATCACTAGCCATCGAAACTACTGGTGTTGTAGAGCGTCGGCTCATGCGGGGCATTTCTATTACAGCGGACTATGCGCTGCATGGGAAACTAGAAAACGCACTGCGCAATTCAACGTATATCGTGGATGCGGTCAACTATACGGAGAAAGTGGAATTTGTCGTGTATGTTCCTGACGGCGAAGAACAGACATTTCGTGACTGGATGGTCGACCTCACCAGTGACCAGGTGTCATTTGCTGATAAGGGGACAACTTATGTGGAAATAGACGTGTAATGAAAGCTCTACTGTTCTTTGGATTACAGATCATTACAGAACAGTATCCACATAGACAAAGTAGAGCTTCATTTTTCAATGGATTTCTAGAAGGCGTACTGTCTTAAAGTTTCGACAATGCGCCTTCATCTGCAATTAGAACTGCGTTGGGATGCTTTTGCAAAATGGACGCTGGAAATTCCTCTGTAACCTCTCCATTCACAAGCTGGTTAACAGCATCCGCTTTTTTCTCACCTGAAACAAGCAGTACAATTTTCTTACTTTCCATAATCGTGTCGATGCCCATTGTTATCGCTTTTTTCGGAACGTCATCTAGCGTCGGGAAAAACCGTGCATTCGCCTGACGTGTTGATTCATCCAATGTCACCATATGCGTCCGGCTGCCAAAAGACGTTCCAGGTTCATTAAATCCGATGTGCCCGTTAAGTCCCAGACCTAAGACCTGTAAATCGACATGCCCGGCATCTTTAATGAGTGCTTCATAGTCCTGACATTCCTTCTCTGGATCATCTACATCTCCACGTGGCAAGAAAGCTTTATTATCAGGCAAATCAATATGCCTAAATAATTTTTCATTCATGTAGTATCGGTAACTGTTTGGGTCATCGGCAGCCAGTCCGACATACTCATCTAAATTAAACGTCGTTACATGCTGAAACGAAACATTACCTTCTTTGTATTGATCAATTAGCTGCTGGTACAAACCCTCCGGAGTGGAACCAGTTGCTAGCCCTAGCACGGACCTATCCGATTGCCTTAATTGATTAACTATTTGCTTACAAGCCGTCTTACTCATTTCTTCGTAACTGTTAACACGAATGATTTCCATTATTCACCCTCCTGATAAGCAAGCACACCACGACAGATCGTATATTTAATATTCAAATCATCGTCAACCAACAACAAATCAGCATCCTTGCCTGCTTTTATACTTCCTTTTCGATCAAAAATGTTCAGCTGTTTTGCCGGGTTTTCCGATGCCATTTGTACCACGTTTTGAATCGTGGTATCCTTCAGGCGCAGCATCTGCTGAGCACCCGCGCGCATTTTTAAAATACTACCTGCCAATGATCCGTTCTCAAGCGTGGCACGATCGTCCGTCACCGTCACTGGCTGACCGCCAAGTTCATAATTTCCTGCGTGCAGACATTTAGCCCGCATCGCATCAGTGATAAGAATTAACCGTTCACTTCCGATATTGGAATAGATCATCTCGAGCATTTCCGGTACCACATGAATACCGTCTGCAATCAGTTCTGCACGTAAATCCTCCAGCTGAAAGGCCGCACCGACTGCACCAATTTCACGATGATGAATCCCGTTCATCGCATTGCAGAGATGGGTTACTTGCCGCAATCCATAAGGAATCGCTTTTTTAATATCTTCAAAACTTGCGTCCGTATGCCCCGCAGAAACATTCACACCAGACTCATATAAATACTGCATAAACTCACCGGTCTCATCATGCTCAGGTGCCATGGTGATCGTTTTAATTGCATTCCCTGACGACTGCTGCCACTTCTGAAATTGCGCTATATCCGGTTCCATAATATACTCCAGCGGCTGGGCACCTTTTTTGCTTTTCTCAATGAATGGTCCTTCTAAGTGGGCTCCAATCACTTCCGCTTTTCCCGGCTTCGATTCATACGCCGCCATATTTTCAAGCGCTTTTGTAATATTCTCAGGCGCCTGCGTAATGGTCGTCGCCAAAAAGCTTGTCGTACCTTCTTCCGGCAATGCACCAGCCATCGTATCTAGTGCTTCTTCCGTTGCATCCATTACATCGGCACCGGCTGCTCCGTGGATATGTCCATCGATAAATCCAGGGATAAGATTTAGACGACCCTGTCCATCAATCACCGTCGCCTCTTGTGGTGGCATCTGTTCTTCAGTATGTATCGCCTTTATTTTCGTCCCATCTATGGATAGTGAACCATTCACAGTACCATCTTCCTCAGTCAAAATGGTAACGTTTTTAATGTATATGGTATTTCCCAATTGAATCATTCCTTTGGTCTTTTCTAGTGCTAACGTAGCATACCGGGTGTGCGTTTGTCTATTTGAATAGTGATGGAGAGACAATATACATCTGTCAAAACAAAAACTGCACCCTCAACAGGAAATGCAGTTCCCAAATTATTAATTGTCAGGACTGAATGAATTCCCTGGTTTTAACTCTTGAATTATTTTTTGAACCAATTCTTCAGTTGAATTAATTTTTGAATCCTCTGTCTCTTGTATTAATTTTTTCATCAAACGTTTATAGCGTTCCTGCTCTGCCATAATATTACCGCCTTTTACTAATCTAACTCAACATTCGCACCTAAATTAAACTCTTGCAGTTAACTGTGGTCAACTTGAAGCACTTTAACTTTTGTACACAAATGATATGAATTGTTAAACCACCACTGCAGAAGTTGACTAGTCTAAGAAAATTATATCACAATTGCTAAAAAAGTGTTGATTCACTTTATACAATTCGTGACATTTTTTATTTTCCAGTCCGTTTTCGCATAAAAAGTAGTATGCACGCCCCCGCCAATAGCGCTCCGACCATATCAATCATCACATCACCGACATACGGGGTGCGGTTTGCCGTAAAGCTTTGGTGAAATTCATCTATTCCAGCATATGCAGCAGTCAGAAAAAATGATACAACCAACACAGCACGAAATGATAGATGGCTTGTCCGGTGCAGTGCAACAAAAAAGAAGCACATCAGAATAAAGAAGACACCTAGATGGGCACCCTTCCGGAGAAAGAATTCGATAAAACCCTCAACACCTAATGCCGCCACACTCACCTCAGAATGATGATAGGTAAACGTCACCCAGTCAACGAACGGCGTAAGAAAAGACCAATCAAACGTCTGTTCCATAAGTGGCTTGACATCCTGTTGTTCATACGGTGTTGCCGATGAGTAATAGATGACACCCATCCACACCACCGGCAGCATCCAGTAAGCATATTTTTGCATTCGTACTCCCCTAACCTTCCTACCAGTTCCATACTTCAATTCCACCTAGCCTGAATTGATAGAATGCATCCTCTTCCATTAGTTTTTCAATCTCACGGACAGGACCTGTTACAACTGCCCCATATACTTGCACGCCTTTCTCACGAATATAGTCGAGCCGTTTTTGATCAATATCCCGACCATTGTAATTGCCGTTTTCAATCAACCACTCGATATCCTTGTAAAATTGGTCTACCGATTCATCCAGTGTAACCTTACTAAGCGCATCCCCCCACGATGATAACTGATTTTTTTCGCCATAAGTCGTTTCCGGCCTTAGCAGCAATGACTGGGCAAACGTTATTTGTCCGCTTCGGTGATAGTTCATATCAAATGCTGTCAATTCACCGCCGTAAACCGGCATCCGGGACGTGCGTACATCATAGGTTTGTAGTTTTTCCAATAAAGCTTTTGGTTTCATCGCCTCTTTCACTGAAAACTGTACTTGGGCGACATGTCCGTCATCAATTTTTTTGATTTGATTCTTTATCATGTTTTTATTGTCAGCTTCGACAGTCGTATCATCTTTCCCCAGCAGTTTTGGCGGAATAGCAAAATCATTGAAATCATTGCCATTCAAATACTTGCTGTCGATATCCATTGTAACATTGACGTCACCAAACATTCGCTTCTTAGCCTCCGCTTCACCAACTACTACATCCCATTCACCGACATTCCGGTATAATTTTAGCGCAATTGACTGTGTCAGAAGCGGGTTAATCTCTGCGCCCATTCCGTGCGTTTGCTTCACCTCGACCCCAGGATACCGTGTTTCCACAAGCGTTGTCACCAATCGCTCAAACCCCGCCTGCTTGCCGGACATATCGTAATAGATATTGACCGGGATCATATACAAAATATAAAGCAGAAAAAGAAACAACAATGTCCGGATAACCGTAAAACCAATCGACAGTCGCGTACGCCAAACCATTTTACGCGCACGCTTTTGATCAAACGTTTGCAGATCTTTTTCCGTGTATTCATCAAGCACGCTATCATCATCTTTTTTCATTCCGTATCCCTACCTTTCAGCAACTGATCATAATATCGAAATTTTTTCCGTGCACGGTGCAACGTCGTTTTCACTTGGCTTTCCGTCAGATTCATCGCAGTAGCCACTTCTTTATATGTGAATTCCTGTATTTCGCGCAAATATAAAATTGTCCGCATCCGTTCAGGCAGGTGATGAAACACCTTTTCAATACGATCGCGTTTCGTCATTCGTTCCAAGTGCTCATCCGGGTTGCCCCATTCACTGGTGTGCAGCTGTTCCGCTTGGATTCGTTCCACCATTTGCTTCTCTGATTTTGACTTCCGCGTTCGATCAATGTATAGATTTCGGGCTACTTTGAAAAGCCATGCCTTTGCCTGGATCATGTTCTTCACTTTTAGAGAGATCATCGCCCGGTAAAACGTTTCCTGCAAAAGCTCTTCAGCTACATCCTCGTCGCGACTCATCTGCAGTAAATAGCGATAGAGTGGGAGCTGATACTGTGCAAACAGCTCAGTGAATATTTGTTTTTTCAACTTCGCTCCCACCTCCTTCACATATATAACGATAGAAACATGGATTTGTTACATATGATACACTTAAAATTTTTCTTAAACATAATTCTTAAACATAAATAAAACTACATACACTCGCAAGAAAAAGTTATGTTCACAAGTTTGTAAAAGCGCCAGCCCTTACTGCATGTTTTCACCACAAGTCACATGCTATAATGAAGAAAATAATTGTTGATGGTGGGGGTTTGTATGAAGAAACTTGTCGCTTTATTTTCACTTCTGCTGTTTGTTTTCATTGCCGCATGCTCAGATGATGAAATCACACCACAAGAACGCTTTGACAAATACGTCAACCTTTGGAATGACCAAGCGTTTTCTAAAATGCATGATATGATTACATCTAATGCGTCAGAAAAGTACCCTGCAGAAGCGTTTACTGACCGCTACAAAAAAATATATAACGATCTGGGGATTTCCGACTTAAAGGTGACATATGAAAAACTGTCCGATGAAACAATTGAAAAGGCGATGGAAAAAGGGACCGCACAATTCCCATTCACCGTCAAAATGAATTCCGTCGCCGGACCGATTAACTTTGATAATAAGGCTACACTGATTAAAGAAGGCGAGGAAGATAAGGAAAACTGGTTTGTCAAATGGGATCCGGGGTTTATTTTCCCGCAGATTAAAGATGGCGGTGATATCGGACTAACAGTAACCGAACCAGAACGTGGAGAAATTCTTGACCGAAACCGGATGCCTCTGGCCTTGAACACGATTGTAAAGGAAATTGGCATCCAACCAGGTAAGCTCGGAGACAATCCGGAAAAGACCAAACAAAAAATTGCCGATTTACTGGACATAACCGTTGAAACAATCGACAAACAACTCAACAAGGACTGGGTTGGACCGAATATGCACGTACCGCTCAAAAAAGTACGGAAGCAGAAAAAAGATCTATTGGCTCAACTGCGTGGAATGGAAGCTATAACTGAACGGGATAAAACCGCACGTGACTACCCATTAGGAGAAGCTGCGGCCCATTTAACCGGCTATATCGGAAAAATAACCGCTGAAGAAATGGAAGAATTGGATTCCGATGCCTATGATGCCAATGACATGATTGGCAAACGTGGACTTGAATTATTATACGAAGACCGTCTCAAAGGCTCCCAAGGCGTAACAATCACTGCGGTAGGTGAAAACGGGGATGAGACAGTCATCGCTGAAAAGCCTGTTAAAGACGGAGAGAACGTTGTTACAACCATTGACGCGGGTGTGCAGGAAACAATCTACAACGCGTATGAGGATGATGCCGGTACAGCCGCCGCTATTCACCCGAAAACCGGGGAAACCCTTGCCCTTGTCAGTGCCCCGTCGTTCGATCCGAATGAGTGGGTGTTTGGCATTTCGCAATCCAAGTACGACCAAATTCAGAACAATCCGAAGCGGCCATTATTGAACCGATTTACCGCAACCTTTTCTCCCGGATCAGCAATGAAACCGGTAAGTGCAGCAATCGGACTTCATAATGGCAGTATCGTACCTGGTGAAGGTATAGAAATCAACGGACTAACATGGAGCAATAGTGAAGACTGGGGCAATTATCAAGTGCGGCGCGTCTCGGAATCGGATGGCCCTGTAGATGTCACGGATGCTCTAATCCGTTCCGACAATATCTACTTTGCCAAGAAAGCTGTTGAGATGGGCAGTGAAAAATTTGTGAAGGGACTGAAGCAATTTGGATTTGGCGAAGAGCTGCCATTTGCCTATGGTGTAGAAAACTCGTCGGTATCATCAAGTGGAACGATTAATAGAGAAGTGCTCCTTGCCGATACAGCTTATGGTCAAGGTGAAATCCAAGTAAGCGCACTCCATCTAGCGTTGAGCTATACACCGTTTTTAAACGATGGCAATATGTTGAAGCCTGTCTTACTTGCCGACACGGAAACATCCCAAGTCTGGAAAAAGGACCTCCTGAGTGAAAAACAAGCAACCGTGATTAGAGGCGCACTTCGGGATGTCGTTGCATCACCAAAGGGAACGGCACGAGGGGCGCAAAAAGCTAATTTGCCGATTGCTGGCAAAACAGGTACAGCTGAACTCAAACAGTCCGGTGATGACAATGGTGCCGAGAATGGCTGGTTTGTCGGCTATCCGGCTGATAAACAGGACATTTTAATCGCCATGATGATTGAAAATACAGGGGATAAAGGCGGAAGTGGCTATACCGTCAACAAAGTCACTGACATTTTACAAGCTGACAATTGATATAACCGCTTTTCGCAACGCCGATTGCATGGCAAAAGCCGCTACTGATTAACCATTAGGGCGGCTTTTTGCCATTTTCATACCACAGACAGGGCAAAAATCAGCATCAGCCGGTACTTCTTTTGCACAGCTTTGACAAACAACCATTTCCGCCGTATTATCCACCCACTTCACTTTCTTCCCGCATTCCGGGCAGAACAAATCATCCTTTGTTAACAGTGCACCACATGAACACGTCGGGCCCTCGCTTTTTGTTTTCCCCTTCTCTTTCAGTAAATCATACAATTTCACATCCAGTTCCCGTATCGCTTCTCCTTTTTCCTCAACAATCGGGGTTATTTTATCATCAAGGCGATAAGCCATATAAACTTCCTGCCCTAATTCAATCAGCAGTTTAGACTTGGCAGTGGTTAATTCATCGATTTGCTGTTTTTGATCTGTGTTTTTCTTCATCCTACCCCACCTTCATGTACTTTATTTTTCTTACCAGCACACCGATAGCGGCTGTAACACTGGAATAAAGTAGACTAATGATAAATGTCCGTAACAGTCTAAATCCAATGAATACCGGTTCATCCCCCAGAACACGACGCATTCCTTCGCTAGATTGAAACACCTGATTCATTGACGTATAAAAGGCGAAAAATGACATAATCACCGCAACTGTAAGACTATAGATGACAATCAATCGCAGTAAATGGGTTTGTCCCTTCGCCATCCTGTTTCCAGCAATAATAAAAAAGATTGCCATGATTGCCATTACGACTATTTGCGAGGAAGCAAAAAAGTCAGGCGGTATCAGAAATCCAATAGATGACTTGTCTTCCGGAGAGATTTCGGATAAAAAAGAATAGGTATCCGGCGCCGGGCCCGGTCTTTTCAGGATAAACGTATTTCCAGTAGCCAAATGGATTACATACGTGGCCATTTTCCCAACAAATGACATACTGTTATAAATAGACTGATCACTCGTAGTACCTGACCAAGAGTCAGTTTCCACTCCCGGATCGTATTGTGCATTCAGAAAAATAGTCACAAACAGCATCAACACATAGGCTGCTGCAACTGTAAAAATACCGTAACGGATACCTCGTTCACCTTCTGATAAACGCACTCTTGTATGCCGTTTTTCCCACAGTCCCATACCAGCATAGCTAAATACAAAGCCTAAAAACAAACCATTGATAATTGCACTTAATAGATGGAAACTCAACGACGTCTGGTAATGAATCGTACTGCTGACATCATGAACTCCGCTAAATTGCGTGATGACAGCCAACAATGCTGCATAACCAAAACAGAAGATAATCGCTGCTTTCCATGCCTTTACCTTAGGGTGCAGATATTTGATCAGATATCCCCCTGGTACGAGAGCAATCACAGCAATCACTGCCATAAAGGCTAGGCCTGTGGAGAAATAGGATATACGTTGTGCGAAATCCTCATTTTCCAATAGGAGTGACACACCTGTCAGATTGGCAAACAAGGAGAAATCTAAAAAATTCAGCGATTCCCGAACCACTTGATCGATCGGAAGCTGAAGTTGTAAATAACCGCCAATCTGTTTTAATTTATATACATAGAAAAAAACAAACTGACTAACAAGGAACAACAACCCCACCGACAACAGCCATCCAGGCAGTACTTTTTTAACCAGTTGCCAATTAAAAGTTGTTTCTTGCGGTGTTACCGTTTCGTATATATCAAACGATTGGCCGCAAATAGAACAATACCTAGCAGCATGATATGTTTTTTCATTCCCACAAACACTACAAAAAATCGATAAGTCAGGCTGCAGCCGCCCAGATGATATCACCTTCTGCAGCGGATAACCATCTTGACTGCAATATAAAGCATCCGAGTCATTTTTCGCTCCACACGCACTGCAATACAATTATCGGCCACCACCTTTCCTCATCACCCTTCATCATACCAAAAATTACCGTTAAATAGTGGGATGTTTTTTAGAAAAACACCCCTACTTTTGGTGATATTTTTTCACAAAACGAACGCCCCATAGACAAGTGTCACACCAATCACGATCGCCGGATGCACTCGCATACGCTCAATCAGAAGAAAACTGGAAATGGTGATCAACAGCATCTGCCATACACCAATTCCCTCAATTGATGTATGAAAAAACCGCCATGCCATTACACCGAGTAAAATAGCAATTACCGGACGCACATATAATGTCAGCCGCTGAACTTTAGGTGAATCTTTATACTTATATAAAACACCCAAAAGAACAATCATTAAGATAAGTGAAGGTGCAACAGCTGCAAACACACCGATGACAGATCCAAGAATCCCGCCTTGCTCATAGCCAATATATCCGGCAAGCTTTGTGGCAATGGGACCCGGAAGCGAATTAGCAAGTGCAAGCATTTCACTAAATTCCTGTACCGACATCCATCCATAGCGCCGGACAACCTCATTTTCCACCAATGGAATTGATGCAGGACCACCGCCATAGCCGAGTATCCCCGGTATGAAAAACGCGAGGAAAATGTGCCAGTATTTCATTGCTTCTCACCTTCCTCTGTCGCAGAAGATTTATCTTTTCTACCAATGGCCATGACAATCAACGCTCCGATAATTATACCGGGATGTACACCCAGAAACTGGTATGCTATAAAAATAAGTGCTGACATAACTACCGTTTGTATCCAACCCATGCCTTGGCGTGCCCTATTAAAAAACTGCCATGTTAAAACGGCCAGCATCATCGCAACAACCGGTATCACCGCTGCTGTCATGCCCTCTACCCACGCAACATCCCTAACACTTGATAAAGATGCTAACAAAACAATCATCAGTAGGATTGTCGGGATAATGGAGGCAAGAACGGCATTGATCATGCCAATGACTCCGGAGACATAATACCCGATGTAGCCTGCGAGTTTTGTCGCAAGTGGTCCCGGCAGCGTATTCGCCAGCGCCAGCAAATCACCAAACTCCTCTTCATCCATCCACTCATACTTATCAACGACTTCTTTATGTATCAATGGGATTGATCCCGGACCGCCGCCATAGCCGAGCATCCCTACTCGAAAAAACGCAATCATTAGCCGCCACTGCTGCAAAGGAATACCTCCTGTCATGAAACTTCTTTTAACATGTCATCATAATAGCAGAACATATACAAAAATATAAGAGCCACCCCATAGGACAGGATAGCTCTTAGGAAAACATGTTTTATTTTGCCGGTTTCTTATTGGCTGTACGGAATAGGATCCATGCCACAATAGCAATCGCAATCAGTGACACGATTGGTCCAAAGATTGTCTGTTCAGGGAAGGTGACACCAGCCGTAACAGCCAATGCTACGATGACACCAAGCAGTGCTTCCCCGGCAATGTAGCCGGAAGCAAGCAGAATACCGCGTTCATTTTTCGCTTCCAGTTCTTCTTTATCTTTCGTCCGGCGATTAATGATACCACGAATGAGTCCGCCAAACATAATTGGTGCCGTCGTATGAATCGGCAAGTACAGGCCGACAGCAAATGGTAGGGAACCAATGCCAAACAGTTCAACTGTTGCCGAAGCTGCTGCACCAATAAAAATCAAACTCCACGGCAAGTCGCCATGCATAATTCCATCTACAATCATTGACATAAGTACAGCCTGTGGTGCAGGCAGTTCCTCTGATCCAAATCCGTACGCATGATCAAGTAAAATCAGAATAAGTCCGATAACAATACTTGTAATCAAAACGCCATATAACTGGGCGATTTGCTGCCATTTCGGAGTTGAGCCAACGATATAACCCGTTTTCAAATCCTGGGAAGTATCCCCGGCAATTGCCGCCGCAATACAAACAACCGAACCGATGATGATGGCAGTCGCTGCCCCTGCTTGTCCGGTCTGACCGATTGCAGAAAGTACAAGAGAAATAAAAATTAACGCCCCGATAGTCATACCGGAAACAGGGTTGGACGAACTACCGACAATACCAACAATCCGTGATGATACGGTCACAAAGAAAAAGCCAAAGATAAATAATAGGATTGCACCAACAATACCGACATTAATCGTTGGATAAAACAATAGAATACCCATGAAAATCACCGTTAGAACGACAATCAATGACATTGGGATATCTCTGTCTGTACGCAGGTCCTCCATCTCACCGGCAGACGAAAATCCTTTAATTGCCCCAGCGAATGACGAGGCGATGGTCGGCAATGTTTTAATTAGACCCATAATACCACCGAACGCAACTGCACCAGCACCAATATAGCGTAAATAATTATCCCATATATCGTGAAAGCCCATTTCGGATATAGGTACTTCACCAGGGTAGATTGGTGTAGTCGCAACATCACCAATAAAACTAATTAGTGGAATAATGCCAAGCCAGCCAAGAACACCACCGGCGAACATAATACCAGCAATGCGCGGGCCAATAATATAGCCGACACCAAGCATGGCCGGCAGTGTATCCATACCGATTGCAGCATTTTTAAATTTGTAAATTTCCCATTCCACAGATGATGGAAAAGCTTTCACTGCATCTGTTAATAACTTAAACACTGCACCAATTCCAAGTCCGCCCATAACCAATTTCGCACCCTTGCCGCCTTCTTCACCGGCATGAAGTACCTCCGCACAAGCGGTACCTTCTGGATACGGCAATGTATCATGTTCCTTAACAATTAGCGCACGACGGAGCGGAATCATTAAAACCACACCTAAAATACCGCCGGCAAGCGCAATAATAGCTATGGTTGTCAAACTTGGCTGAAGCTGCCAGATAAACAACGCTGGCAATGTAAAAATAACACCAGCAGCCAGCGATTCCCCTGTGGAAGTAATCGTCTGGACAATATTATTTTCCAAGATGGACGTCCGCTTCATAATGATACGAAGAACGGCCATCGAAATAACCGCAGCCGGAATCGATGCAGACACTGTCATCCCTACAATCAGACCTAAATAAGCGTTCGCTGCACCAAACACGATGGCAAGCAACGCACCAATAAGCATCGCAACCCATGTAAATTCAGGCGGATTCTTTGATGCAGCACCAATTACCTTCTAAAGGTTACGAGAATTGATAATAAACTGTAAAATTCCACAAAATATAAATTCCCTACTATTCTAACAATAGTAAGGAATTGGCGCTTCAATTTAATCATACTTGTCACAGGAGATCCAAGTATTTTTTTAAATTTTAACATGAAACATTTATTTACGAAAGATAGAATTTCACTTTCTTTCCGAAAATACTAAGCAATTTTAGTTTGTTCACTTTTAACCGCATTATACAATCAGCTTGCTATAATAAAAGAGCACCCCTATTTGTTAAAGGATGCTTCGTTGACTAATTTTCTTCATAGGGATTGAACCAGCTTGGTAATGGCATCATTCGTAATATTTTTCATGTAGTCATCTTCCCATCTATTCTGGTAACTGCCGGCCTCTTTCAAGTATTGAATCCCTTTCTTCATGCAAGCTTTATAACGCTTATTTAAATCATTAATTTGTGTCGCGTAAGCTTCGTCGGTTCCGGGTGCAACGAATTTTTCATACATGTCAATGATCTCTTCCCCATCACGTTTCGGGAAAAATTCATGTGGATCCGTGCTGTCAAAAATGCAAAAATCCAAGTCACGGACAAGTACCATATCAACACTATTTGGGTCAAAACTGCAATAGTACAACTCAATATCGAAGCCATAGTCCAGGCAAGCATTAGCAATCTTCTTCATCAAAACAGACTTACCCGTTCCTGCCCGACCTTTAATGTAGTAGACATGTTTTATGTTTTCAATCAAGTGTGGAACAACATTGACAACTCCATCTGCTGTGTTTGTACCGAAAAGCCGATGGTATCTCCGCGGCTCCCGCTGTTTTTTCGGTACATTCTTTAATAAATCGGCGATAAAATCATCCGCAAACGAATTCGCACGGTTGAAATCCATCTGATTGATGAATACTTCCTCCAGTCCGTCATGAATCCGCAAACCTTCTGCAAAAGAGTCATACGCTTGTTGCATGAGATCATCTACATTCGGTCGGGCTGTTGCAGATGCAGGGAATGTGTCGCTGAGATCAATTGTAGTTGAATTGGCTTCAGCGATGGATTCGTCGATAAAAGCTAAGGATTGATTACGTATAATAATTCCGTCAAGATAGTCATTGCCAAATGAGCTTTGCAGTACTTCCAAATTATAGTTAGCGTATCGATCCATAATCCCCCGGAATACTGCAGTTTTTAGCTTTGCTGATGGATGCCGCAACACAATAACTTTATCTATACCGGTCAGGTTAGTGTCCAAATGGTTGACAAGGCCTTCTGCTGTATTGCCGGTAACGTAATAATGCAAGTGAGACAAACGGAACACTTCCTTTAACAATGATGATGACGCCTAGATATTATATGCAGGTGAGGGGTGGTTGGTGAATAATATATAATATAATCTAAATACTTACTTGTGTTAATTTGATCCCACAGTTCAGATAAAACGCAAGCAATATGAAGAGTTGCTTGTCACGATTCATCTTTATATCCCTCTATGTTCAGATAAAACCTTGATAAACTCACCTGTCGTGTTATTCCGTATGACCTTTATATCCCACTATGTTCAGATAAAACGCAGTCTACCCGCCAAACCATAAATGGTGTCCGATGTGCTTTATATCCCACTATGTTCAGATAAAACACTGAATTCCTGCACGGTATATTCAGTTTCTAGCTCCCTTTATATCCCACTATGTTCAGATAAAACATTTAACGCCAGAGTATCTAGTCAGGTTTAGTTACGATCTTTATATCCCACTATGTTCAGATAAAACGGATGTATAGCTAGTTTTGTGTCACAAATGATAGTTAACTTTATATCCCACTATGTTCAGATAAAACATTCCTCGTGGTCCGGTTCCATTGCAGCGTCCTCTCCCTTTATATCCCACTATGTTCAGATAAAACGGTGGAACATATGTGATGGATTTGGGTGAGTTTTTACTTTATATCCCACTATGTTCAGATAAAACCCCGCTCCCTTCGTCCAGGACAGGTTTGTATGTTTCCTTTATATCCCACTATGTTCAGATAAAACAGGTTCCCCAAACGGCGTGGCTAGTCTTGATTCGACCTTTATATCCCACTATGTTCAGATAAAACCACCGTGCCATTTGCGGGTGACTTGCAGGGATGTGTATCTTTATATCCCACTATGTTCAGATAAAACAGAGATAAATGCATTAATTACCATATTTAATGAAAACTTTATATCCCACTATGTTCAGATAAAACGTTTGACCTTACGATGTCCGACACAACCAACACGCTCGCTTTATATCCCACTATGTTCAGATAAAACTAGAAATTATCTGCGTTGTCTGTCGGCATATAAATCTTTATATCCCACTATGTTCAGATAAAACGAAATATCAATCGGTTCGATCGGCTTCCCGTTGTACTTTATATCCCACTATGTTCAGATAAAACTAAAGGGGTGAAGTCATGAGCAAGTGCATTGAATGCTTTATATCCCACTATGTTCAGATAAAACTTAATCTATCCTTATCAAATTTTTTAAGTCTATATAGTCTTTATATCCCACTATGTTCAGATAAAACTCACTCATATGCTCGATATAGGACTGCACGGATGCCTTTATATCCCACTATGTTCAGATAAAACGATGGCAAGGTGTTCACTTGGGAAGATGGAGCAGACTTTATATCCCACTATGTTCAGATAAAACCCACCAGATAGATCAGCAGAACCGCCGCCATCTTTTCTTTATATCCCACTATGTTCAGATAAAACATTCATTGATAAAGAACAGGACAATGTGATTCTTCCTTTATATCCCACTATGTTCAGATAAAACCACGGGCAAGAAATTTACCTGTGAGCGTTTGATTTCTTTATATCCCACTATGTTCAGATAAAACGATTCCATACTCTCATTTTCAACATCCTTTCTAGCGCCTTTATATCCCACTATGTTCAGATAAAACTATGAATCTGATGGGATGCAGATTGAAGCGACTTTCTTTATATCCCACTATGTTCAGATAAAACAAGCCGAGCAAGCAGACACACTGCAAAGCCAAATCGCTTTATATCCCACTATGTTCAGATAAAACCTGAATGGTGTGTTTGCTGACAACAAAGCAAATGACGACTTTATATCCCACTATGTTCAGATAAAACGCGCAGAATCCGCGGCCGCAGAAGGTAGCAGTGCTCTTTATATCCCACTATGTTCAGATAAAACACAGATTTTCGACATGATTGGCAACCTTGATTTATCTTTATATCCCACTATGTTCAGATAAAACGCAAGAGGCAGATGGATATTTGCAAACGTTGAAAGTTTCTTTATATCCCACTATGTTCAGATAAAACCCATTTGCCTTATCTTCAATGAGTTTAGCTCTTGCTTTCTTTATATCCCACTATGTTCAGATAAAACCCCGTTTCAAAACATTAGGGGCAAAACGTTATTTGGCTTTATATCCCACTATGTTCAGATAAAACGTTGCTTCCCACTCTCCCCAGACTTTTTCGCGAATAGTCTTTATATCCCACTATGTTCAGATAAAACAGTTATTGACCCAGGTATTCGCGAAATCCTCAGATGTCTTTATATCCCACTATGTTCAGATAAAACTAAAATTCAAAAACAGAAAAAGGAGAGATGACTAAGCTTTATATCCCACTATGTTCAGATAAAACTTTCGTATATGTTGCCAACCACTTCACAGTTTTCGTGCTTTATATCCCACTATGTTCAGATAAAACTGCAGTCCGGTGAATTGCATAAGATTTATCGCTCCGGGCTTTATATCCCACTATGTTCAGATAAAACAAAAAATAAATGCTATGTATTCATTAAATGGGGCAGCTTTATATCCCACTATGTTCAGATAAAACAAAATTCAAAAACAGAAAAAGGAGAGATGACTAAGCTTTATATCCCACTATGTTCAGATAAAACTTGCGATGCCGTCGTTCTTTGTGCGCTTTTCGTGCGTCTTTATATCCCACTATGTTCAGATAAAACAAACATTCTGTTATGTGTTGGCATAGTGGCGATGGTGACTTTATATCCCACTATGTTCAGATAAAACTCGTTTGTATGCAGGGGGCGCACCATCCGTTTTAACTTTATATCCCACTATGTTCAGATAAAACGAAAGTCTTTAAACGTTGATTCTTCCGAAATATCCGGCTTTATATCCCACTATGTTCAGATAAAACAAAAAATAAATGCTATGTATTCATTAAATGGGGCAGCTTTATATCCCACTATGTTCAGATAAAACAAAATTCAAAAACAGAAAAAGGAGAGATGACTAAGCTTTATATCCCACTATGTTCAGATAAAACTCGTTTGTATGCAGGGGGCGCACCATCCGTTTTAACTTTATATCCCACTATGTTCAGATAAAACAAAATTCAAAAACAGAAAAAGGAGAGATGACTAAGCTTTATATCCCACTATGTTCAGATAAAACCGATTCTCCTGTATCAGGATCCGTTACTTCTTCACCCTTTATATCCCACTATGTTCAGATAAAACTGAATTGTACTATATCGAAACGAAAAACGCATAATCCGCTTTATATCCCACTATGTTCAGATAAAACCGTCAACTCGACCTCTGCCTAATGCAGTTTGAGAATCTTTATATCCCACTATGTTCAGATAAAACATTACTGCCAACACGATGTCCCCCTTCTCATAGTGCTTTATATCCCACTATGTTCAGATAAAACAAGCCAATGGAATTTAATTCTTGAATGTGATGTATCTTTATATCCCACTATGTTCAGATAAAACCTTTGTAATTGACTGGCTCCTTCGATGATTGCAATCTTTATATCCCACTATGTTCAGATAAAACTCTGAATATGGTCAGCGATATCCGCGCCATCCTCTACCTTTATATCCCACTATGTTCAGATAAAACTCCTTGACCTGGTCTTGCTTACCCTTCGCCTGCCCTCTTTATATCCCACTATGTTCAGATAAAACGATTTGAGTTGTTTGATTTCGTCGTCTGCTTTTCTGACTTTATATCCCACTATGTTCAGATAAAACCCCTTAAAAAGACGCTAGCTAAGCCCCATGAAATCAACATTTATGAAGTGTGGACAAGACTGATTTTGCAGTAAACCAGTAGTCTTCATACAACTTATTTCAAATATACCCCATCAAAATTATTATATCAATGTATATGCCGATATTCCACAGTTGTTAGGTTTACTGCAAATTTGTTTAAAGAAAGATATCATCAAACGATTTTTCTACACCATAGGCTGTCTTTTTCATATGGTTAGGATTTCTCACTTCATATACATAGATTGAATCGACATCGGGATTAATAATTGATTCTATTTCATTTAAACATTGTAGCAATAATGTTTTCGTAATTTCCCCCTCGAACACGGAATTTTGGGACCAGGTTAGATACTCCTTTAGTTTCTTGCATATTTTACCTACTCTTTTCTCTCCAACATCATATGTAATGATAACAAACATCCTACCACCAAGCCTTCAATGGTTTATACTGCTGATCACCAATAAAATGCTTTATCAACTTGTAGCATTCCAGCCTAATAAAATATTTGTAAGAGACATTTCGCTTCAATCTACGGTGTTTAATTGTCGTTTCTAACTTCCCATTCCACTCTTTAATAAATTTCTTTTTTCCTGAATCATTCAGTATGACCATATCCTCTAAATATTCAAAGTCTGATGTTTTTATTTGCTTTCGATTTAAGAGTGCAAATATGACCGCATCAACCAGGAGAGGCTTGAAGATCTCCGCTATATCCAAACTCAATGAAAATCTTTTAGTAGAAGGTTCGTGTAAAAAACTCACCGTTGGATCTAAATGCGTTTTATAAATTTCGGTTAATACCGTTGTATAACAAATGCTATTTCCAAATGATATTATTGCATTTAAAGGGTCCTTTGGAGGCCTCTTTGTACGCTCGTCAAATGCAAATTCAGCTGGCAAAATATAATTAAAAGAAGCATAATATAGTTGTCGGATTGTTCCTTCCACACCCATTATTTCTGGTATACGCTGAACATTGTCCAATAAATCCAAATGGGACTGCATACTTTCCATTATAGAAGCTACTTCATCATAATTTTTATGGTTCCTCAGATTACGAAGCATGTGAAAAGCACTGCTGGAAACAAATTGTTTTGCTAAATACTGCCTTTTCACTTCATTCAAATAATGGTTGCTCTGGTTCACGACCGTGAATCCGGACACCTGCCTCGACCGAGGATAATACGTACCATTGTAAAATCCGTAGTAATTATAGAAGTGAATTCTCACATTATGCTGTGTTAACATATTCAGAAAGTCCGTATTAAAGTCTACCTTGCCAAATACATAGATATTTTCCATTTGATGAACCGGTAACGATTTTTTATTTTCCTCTTTATCAATAAAATAAAATGTATTGTTTTTCCTCCGCATTCGGCCACTCTTAAAAATATAATAATCTTTATTCATTACTCCTCACCTTCTTCCGCATAGCAAAAGTCGTAATAAGCGCATTTCGTACAGATTGGTGAATGAATAACTCCTGGCGGGTAAGATTGTTCCATAATTTCTTGGATAGATTCTTTAATTTTATCCAATTCTTCTTCATCTTTCTCTGTCAGCACTACTTCCTCCGTTCGTTTTTCTTTGGTATAACTAATCAGTCCTTTTTTGTTAAGCCCGCGTTTTTTAAGTTCATACAAGTAAAACAATAATTGCCACTTATCAGCCTTTGTCATTTTACTTGTAACTTTAACTTCTCTGACATATTCACCATCAATAGCATCAATTTTTATATTATCGACTGCTAATTCTTTCTCCTCTGAATTTTTATAAGCACGTTCATGTAGTATCTTGCCGGTCTGTACACGTTCATGTCCTTCTTCCAGTTGAATATTTTTAGCGTATAACCATAGCTTTCGATGGCACACAAAATAATACTGTATATGCAGACCACTGACCATTTCATCAACTCCTTATTAATCGAGCATAATTCCCATTTCTGTTTTTTCGCCCAAACCAATCCCGGCCAATGTATCCGGTTCGAAGTCATAATCAACATCCAGAACCTCGACATCTGGCAATATGTTATACTTTTGTCCATCCTTTCCCGTCTGATAAAAGTCAATTGGTGTGCGTTCCTGTTTGTGTTTATAGGCAGGAATAGAAACAGTGAACTTATCTATTTCACGACGTAGTTTTGTACGTTCACTTGAATCTTTTTCTGTTTCCAATGCTTCAAATAAATCTAGTATGTTATCGTATATAGTTCTGGGAATAACAGTAACCGACTGAATATCACGAAGAATTTCCTGTGCCTCATCATTCGTGTATTGATAATCTTCCAAGTAGTTCAATTTATGCACGGCACGTTGAAATTCCGCGTAAAATGCTGATCTTTGCAATTCTTCTTTGGAATATATCTTTCTGACCAGTTCAACCTTCTCTTTTTCACTAATTGCTTTATAATTAAAAGATTGTAAATATTTTTCTGTTATATTAACAATATCCTTATCGTATATTTTTGTGCCTGATACATCTTCAGTATAAATGTAAACATTCGGGTTATCATGATCCAATTCTCTCTTTCGATAACAACGACCGAATCGCTGCAGCAAACTATCAATTGTCGAAAGTTCTGTAAACAGTACATCGAAGTCAATATCTATAGATGCTTCCACCAATTGTGTTGTAATCCAAATTCCGTTTTCTTCCTCTTCGGCAAACCTTTTTATCTCGTCCTCCAACAAAGCACGGTCACGTTGAATAAACCGGGAATGCAATAGATGTACATTCTCACCCTTTAGTTGCTCGTAAAGTTCGATGGCCCGATCAACCGTATTAACAATTACGAGCACCTTTTGTTCAGTGGCCATTTCTGTTATCCGTCCAGTGTCATCTTTTATTGCAGTTTGCTGCAAACTGATTTTATGTCTGATAAAGGATTCGTCTACAAACTCCTCTGTTATTGCATTGTTATCTAGAATTCCTCTATCGGCTAGCTCGTCCAAATATATCTGCGGCATGGTTGCCGTCATAATCATGAATTTCCCGCCGATTTCATGAATCATTTCAATCGCCTTAAGAAGCACTGCTACAATCCATGGGTTATAGGCCTGAATTTCATCAATAATCACTTTAGAAAAAGCCATTGTTGCGAAATACTTCTCGTAACCCTTAAATTTAAAAGGAAACTTCAAAATTTGATCAATCGTTGTGAACAACAATTTATTCGCGAAGTTTCTAGACTGATCATAAATGATTTCCCAATCTTCATCGCCATTTTCATCCAAATGGGATGCACTTGTCCCGTGCAGTAAGCCAACATTTTTATAATTCATATTATTACGGACACGATCATAAAGTGCATTTAATGAAACGCGAATGGGAAGTGTGAAGAATGTTTTGTCTTCTCCTGCCCACAACAACGCAGCCTCTGTTTTCCCCATTCCGGTCTGTGCAACAACGATAAGATTCTTATTCTGATTTTTATAAGTGAATTCCTGGAGTGGGCGTAAGGCGTTTGATCCGAAGTTCTCCTGCATATAGTTGTGTGTCAGTTCGGCAATATTGACATCCGTATCAACCTCTATGGGGACATGGGCAGATGCTGCGTGGTCTAAACGGTGGAGCAATCCTTTAATCAGGATATACAGGTTATATGTTTCTTTATTATCTTTTACTTCTGTGATTCGATCTTTTGGTTTTAGCGGATTCGTAATTTTAAATTTCTTCTGATTTTTATCCGGGACCTTTATATTCATTTCACTCACAATTTTTGGGAAATGATAGATTATTTCGTTCTCATACACTTCAGTTAGAAACGAAACATTAGGCTGGGTATTCCGTTCATGATGAAAGGCTATCGCTTGAATAAGAATTCGTCTTTCTTCTTTGCTTAGATCCCAATCACTAACCGGTAAAAAGAATGGTGATAAATAATTATGGGGCACATGTCCGAATTCAGATACGGATACTGCCTCATCGGTTTTCAATGCCTTATGCATCTTTGTCTGAAAATCATTATTCACTTTGCCCAGATCATGATATTGGGCAGCCTTATACAATAAATCCCATACTTTTTCATAAGGTATTTTTTCGTAATAAGCATTTTTCAACACAGTAAATCTAGATAACAACTCGTCAGTATGTTCTTTTAATGTCTCCATCTCAGGTCTTGTTTTAGCAATCAACAATCTTATCACCTCTATTTTAATGGGCCAACGGGATATACCCGTTGGCAACAAGTTATTGGTTCCAGAAAACTGGGTAACCTTCATGATCTATTAATATTTGGCTATTAAAATAGTCTTCATTAATTTGCTCATTTCGTGGAATATAAATGGATGGTATTTTATTCCACTCTCTTATTCCTTTTTTAATGGTGTATGTCCAGTTTAATAAATAGGGAACTCCCAACCCTTCTTCCGTTACTTGCGCTTTAGGTACGTAAACGGCATGTTTTGTGAAGCAATCGTCTGTCTCGGTCAATGATACAAAGTCAAGTTCATCAATTCGGAGCAGATCTTCATGCCGACCTAAGGAAACAAATGAAGTTAATTCCTGAAAACCATGATAGATGTCATGTAACACCTCTTCTTCCGCTTTTATATGAAAAACAAGCTGAACATTATATAGCATATGGGTGTACAAGGGCATAGACGTCATAACATTAGTTGAATACTCAGGAGTTTCCTCAGAAATACCTTCCAGTACGATTGGCATAGCAAACTCATGCTTTTTTACTAAATACGTTTTCCGGTAATCCACCATCTGTGTTTCATAATCACCTTGAATGGAAAGTGAAAACGGAATAAGTCTGTCCGCATTCAAAACAGCATGAATCATCCCTTTCACTGTTGAATAAGGTGGTAGGGGATAAGTTTCTGTTACCTTATTGGCAAACGGCTTTTTATAGCATACTGTTTCCTGAAACGCCTTGATTCTTAGCACTTTCATACAGAAACACCGAAATAAGCGTCGACTTTTTTATTCAAATTTTCATAGAATTCATCAACAGTACCTGTCTTGGCAATACGATTAAATTCATCTTCATTATCAAACACTCCGCGAACATACCCGATATTCGTACTATCTTCAATCGATGAACCAAATACATTTGTTTTAATCGTATCTTCCAGTGACGGTGTATTTAATTGATCTTTACCTCCAAGGGACACACGGCCCTGGAAAAATGGATTCGGAATTGGATAAGCACCTCCAATGACGAACAACGGTGAAAGGTTCTCCTGCCTGCCACGAATTTCCCGATTTAAAAATTTAGTAACTTCTAAGAATTGCTTTACACGATTCGCTTTCTCTTCGTCATTTAATTCCACATCTGCATCTTTTCCTACTCGTGACAAATCAATGGTAACTGTGTACGTATAGTAACTGATATGCTGCTCAATCGTCGCTAAATTAGCGTCTTGGTTAATTCTTGAAGCAAGTCCCATATTGTTCAAGAATTCAAGGTCGCTCTTATACGGCTCTAACGATATTGCATGGCTCAACCTAGCAACTGCAGAACGTTTAGCTGCACCTGTTTTAGCTTTCGTTTTCATATAGCCAAACAGATCCATTTCTACCGAATCTTTAATGGTGCATTTTTCTTTAAACTGAATGACGCGCTGCTCTTTATCTACAACATCCAGGTTCCAATCAAAGAATTGGTTCCCGAGGCGCACCATATCGTAACGCAAACTTTGCCTGGAAGCGAACGTGTATACACCACCATCACCCCGGTGGAATTTTTTCAATTCGGAAATATTCGCGGTTCCCTCCCCATAATTTAATGAATTGGCACGGAAAACAACGGTAAATGTAATCGCCTTATTAGACATTGTTAAACTCCCCTTCCTCATTTGGTTTGGAAATTAATCCGGATACCCATGCATTAGCTACTGTTTCAAAGTCCATGCTTTTTTCGTGTAATGCTTCAAGCAGGATTGATGGCATTTCAAGTTCACTTGAGATATAAACTCTCATGACCGTATCCATGAATGTATTTCTATTCCCAGCCTGAACAGAATTTAATAAACGATAAGCCATACCCTGTGCCTTTTTAAGTCCAATCTTATTCCGCACTTGTTCAGCACTCTTGTACAATACCCAAATATACTTTTGTTGCTTTTCTGAATCCATATGGTTTACACCCTCCTTCGAGTAAAATTGATTAAAATGCCTCAAGATAGTCATGAACATAACTTCCAAAGGAGAATAATTATTTTTAACCTTGTCCCGGAGTGTTTCAAAAATAAAGATTCTCGTGTCCACGCCTTTAAGCAAATATTTAATAAACGCGGTTCGATTCTTATAAAAGATATATCCAAAAAGCTTGCTGTGTTTTCAAAAAGATGAATTAAATTGGGTGTCAAAATCATGTAATCTAGCATCGTCTTTTTAGCTTTGTAGTCCGATTCATACTCCAGTATAAGATAATTTTTCTTCAACATATCAGCCTTTAAACGCTGCTCACTAACTAAATCAAAAACCACTTCATCAAATGACATTTCCTCATCAGCTTCTGTATTATAATGTTCATTAGTATGGTATATTTGTTCAAAGGAACCATCAAACTGTATAAATACCGATTTCCCATTCGATATCGTTGCACCTGCAGGGGCGCAAAACAGCAGCAATTTAGCAAGTGCACTTATAGGAAAATAGTTTTTCCCATCACTGTTCCAGGTACTGTTCAAGGCGTTTTTAAGACTAAGTGCCAGTGGTGAAAATACACTTTCTTCAAACGAGAAAAATCCTAATCGAAAATCAGTCAAACTGCACTTAAGTACTTCTTCTTGTATGTATTCATTCATTTCTTCGCTGTTCTTGTTCTTAAGTGGACGTTTCAAAGATCCTAGAGATTTGTGTTCAGTATGTTGCAGTACATTGTGAGCACTTTCTGTACTACCTTGATCAATTGCTTGGATGAAATCCCATTCGTCAAGAACTGGTTGAATAAAGTCTTTCATTAGTAATTGTTTTTGTCCCTCGATATTTTTGGTATTATGAATCACGTTTAAAAAAGATACTTGACCGAAATACGGCTGAAAATAGATAGTTTTAAATGTATTGCAGGTCAGCTTTTCATCTATTTCCCGTGTATATAGGTTTTCTATGATCCTATTAAGCCAGTCATCCATTACTTCATGATATGTTTTTTCATTTCTGTAGCTTTTGACATGTTCAAGAATTATGTGACCGGCATCGGTGTCTTTAAAATATTTGCTAATTTTGGTTTCAATTTCTTTCAATCGAGAGTTCAACAATGATTTAACATTCTTGTTTCCTTTTTTCCATTTACTATGCCAGCTGTTAAGAATCTTTTCATGTCTCTTGGCAACACTATATTTGTTTAGAAAATAATAGAAAAACGCGTCAGGCAATACCTTCAGTTGTTCCTTTGTAACAACAAAACCGTCATTGGTTGTTGGAACATATACGCCATACGATTCTAGTATTCTTTTATAACCAACCATCCCCTGAGTGAAAGCCCATTCGTTCATAGAGACTTCAACTTGTTCCAATCAATTCACCTCCTTCTCCATTTCTAAAAGTCCTAGACCTAATGACCTCCGCATACTGATCCCGTTATCATAGAGACCCTGCAAGTCTTCAGGATCACCTTGAAGTTGTATAAGTCCTTTATTTGTTGTTAAATAAAGTGGTTTGTCCTGTTCCTGATGAAGGTTTTCTTTGAGAACTTGCTTGGTCATCATCGTTTGCACTACCTTGATTGGCTGTTTCATTTCTTTGCCGGAAGCTTCGCGAAGTACTAATTCCGCAACATAGGCTAATTCATTGGCAAAGTTACTGTCCGTTGCCAGCAGCGGTTTATTATCTTTTGATTCAATAAGTATAGGCGATAATGTCCTAAATACAACATTTTCTTCGGTAATAGTTTTCTTGGGAAGTAAGCTTTTTCGTTTCAGGGTCACACGAGAACCTTTAATAAGGTATGCTTGTCCTTTTTGCGAGCCATTCATAAGATGCATAATAAATTCATAACTGGAGCTTGATACATTCAAATGTAATTCATTACCGTAAATCATATTCTGTCTAATATCCAGATTATTTATATATGTTGAGTAGGCAAACGGTTTCATTTGGCGCCTGTTCTGAACAAACAGGTAGTCATAGTATGTCTCGGATCCGTTTTTAATCATTTCCTTAAGGATGGATAACGTCCCCAGTCTGTATGCCACAGGAATCGACTGCATATCAAAGACTAATTTCACTCTCACTTAATCACCCCCTTTCAAGTAATATGATGTATTTATCCCCACTCTACCACATAGCCCATACAAAAACATGCACACCCCAAAAAATTTAATACCATTCCGCTTTCCGGTCCTGGAAAATCGAGATTTGGCTCCGGATGTCATCTACCTTATCCAATTCAATATCAGCTAAAACGATTTTTTCATCATCGCCGCCTTCTGTAACTATATTCCCCCACGGATCGACCACCATGGACATGCCACCGAATTCGTTGTCCGGATCGGCGCCGACGCGGTTACAGGCGACAATGTAGCATTGGTTTTCTATTGCACGGGCCTGCAGTAATGTACACCAGTGATCAATGCGCTGTTTCGGCCATTGGGCGACGACATACATGACTTTTGCCCCATTCACCGCTGACTTGCGCATCCATTCCGGGAAGCGGATGTCATAACAAATAAAACCTGCCGAATCGATGCCCGCTAGCTTAAAGTCTGGATAATCTTCCCCACTGGTCAGATGCAAATGCTCATCCATCAGCTGGAATAGATGTAGCTTACTGTACTTATGGACAAGGTTTCCTTCTTCATCCACCACCAGCATCGTATTTTTCATATCTTCCCCGTCCTGTTCAGCTGCCGATCCGCCAACGATAGCGACATTCAATTCCCTGGCTAAGTCGCCTAAAAATTCAATCGTCGCTTTCGCATCTTTGTCAGCCAGCACGTCAAAGCGATCCAAATCATAGCCTGTGTCCCATAACTCGGGCAGAACAATAATTTCCGCTCCCACCTGCACGGCATCCATCACCCACTTGCCGACACGGTTGAAATTAACTTTTGGATCACCATACGTTACATCCATTTGAATCATTGCCACTTTTTTCTTCACAACGAACACCTCCTGCCTTCAGCTTATCATGAAACTAATTCACACCCTACCGATTGGGATGATGACCTTCCGAATTGACCTTTTTAGCGACGCAAGACCGAGACAGTGAACGCTTCCTT
Organism: Lentibacillus cibarius; assembly: GCF_005887555.1. Taxonomy (NCBI): domain Bacteria; kingdom Bacillati; phylum Bacillota; class Bacilli; order Caryophanales; family Bacillaceae; genus Lentibacillus; species Lentibacillus cibarius. Next base: position 821,864 of record NZ_VCIA01000001.1, read on the forward strand.
CGCATAAAAAATCCATGCGACCAGTTATTGCCGCATGGATTTTTCCTATGGTAATTCAGCCTGTTTTCAAAACTTAAAAAAGCACTGGAAGTCCAGTGCCTTTTACATTAGAAAAGATGTCTGTTATCGACACCTTAGCTACAACCTATTCTATTTTCGTTTGCTTTAACTAATTAATCCTCAAGCTCTGGAAGCACACGAACCTCTTTATTCATTGGAGATTGGCATAGCGGGCATTGTGGCGTTTCTTCAAAACTGTATGATTCTCTCATCCAGCCGGCGCAATCCTCGTTCGTGCAAGCCCAAACATTGGTGTCCACTTCTTGAACCGGCTTTTTTGGTCCCCGAGAAAACGACATAACAGCATCCCCCTTCATGGTATTACTACCATTATACGCCTTTATCAAAAAATAGTAAAATTTTCATCAAACCATGTTGGGGTGCTGCAGAGAGTTATAAAATAAATTTTTCAATCGCTTTACCGACACCGTGCTGTTCATTTGTATCGGTTACGTAATCAGCTGCATTTTTGATGGCTTCCTGTGCATTTCCCATTGCGACGCCAATACCGGCCGATTGAATCATTTTCATATCATTAAGACTGTCGCCTACTGCCAAGACGTTATCCATGGTAATACCCAATTCTTCACAAACACGTTGTAGTGCGCTTGCTTTGTTTACACCTTTAGGATTGACTTCCACGTTTGTTGGGAGGGAATTGGTCAGCTCCAAGTCATCATAATAGGACAACTCTTTCACAATCATATCTAATTTATCCGTATCTTGTGAATCACAGCCGAATTTAAGCCACTCATGCGCGGAGAAGTCATCAGGCCTATTTCCATACCATACATCTCCAGTGGACATCATCCACGTATTAACCCCCACCCCTTTACACAATTGCCACATCATTTTCACCCGGTCCGGAACGAGTAAATGCCGTTCAAGCAATTCTTTTTCCATCGTCCATAGCTCGCCGCCATTGCAGGTTACCAGGTACGATTGCAAGTTAAGAGATTCAGCATACGGATAGCACGAGCCGATCCATCTCCCTGTACTAAGCACGACTCGCACCCCTTTATCAAGTGCCTGTGTTATTCTTTCCTTATTATATGCAGCAATCGTTTCCTCGCCTGTCAGCAATGTCCCATCCATATCCAACGCTACCAATTTAATATCCATTACTCTGACGCCTCTCTTTCCAATGTTCCTTTGTCATAAATTCGTGTTGTCACATACGGAACTAATAATAACAATAGTAAAACAAAGAATAATGCTTCTATATTATACAAATCAACAATTAAACCACCAAGGAACGGTCCAATCATTCGCCCGGCCGAACCGACGCTGTTGACGAACCCTTGATAAAATCCTTCCCGGCCTGGTGGTGCTAAGTCATTCGCCAGTGTAGGGACTGCAGGCCACACAAGCATTTCACCGATTGTCAGAATAACCATCGCTACCGCAAAAAACGCGAACACATCAGCAAACATAGCAACGACGTAGGACACAAGAAAAATCGTCGTCCCTACATAAATTTGCACCTTTTCCGATGTAATGACCTTGGTTATCCATGCGATCAATGGCTGGCCGACAACGATGAGAAATCCATTTAGTGCCCAAAGCAAACTATATTTATCAAGCGAAATCCCAATATCCTGTGTGTAGGACGCGATGGTCGATTGCCACTGACTATAGGCAATCCAAGAAACCAGCAATCCGCTACACAGAATAAGCAAGGCAATAAATGCCGACTTATCTTTTATTTTCTCACTCTGTTCAAAAACCGATGTGTGGACACGGTTATTTCTTACAATATCCATATTTCTGAACGTAATCAACGTAAACAGAAAAAACATGCCAAACAATGTAGCGTTGGAAATAAACACATAATTAAACGAAAGACTTGCTACATAGCCAGCAATAGACGCACCAAGAGCAACGCCTAGATTTCGGGCTACATAGATGGCATTAAAGGAACGTCGTCCACCATCAGGCCAAACTGACCCGGCCATAGCAAACATAACCGGCCATGTCATACCAGCACTGAAGCCGATTATGACAAGCAAGATAGAGTATGGCACAATGCTATGGTAAAAGGATAACGTAACTGCTGAAACAAATGCAGTCCCCGTACCGATCAAAACGGTTTTGTACGCACTAAATTTATCGAATAGCACACCACCAACGAGATTGCCGATAATGGCCGCTCCCTGGTTCAGCGCCAAAATGAACCCGGCAAACGCAAGCGTCTTGCCGAGTTCATTGTGCATATATATCGTATTTAACGGCCACAGAAAGGAAGCACCTGTTACATTGATTGTCGTTCCTATTACCAACAACCAGATATATCTCGGCAATCCAATCAACCCACTTCTTATCGAATATCATCATTTAATTTTAATATATTTCGATGGTCTAAGCAATTATTAGTTTTTGGTATGTAATAAAATGGTGGATTAAATGGAATCACTTAATGAAGATGCTGAAGCGCACCCCCGTGACTGAGTTCGGCCTCGGAGCCGCGCGACTTTCCTGTTTTTCGCGCGAGTTTCTGCCTGGGCCGCGCATGTTTCTCGTTTTTCGCGCGAGTTTCTGCCTGGGTCGCGCGAAAAGGACAATTGCTATTTTCAACATTTTTCATTATAATGTAACAAAGAATGACAACGTTTGCATTCTTATAATTCTATCATTTGGGGGCAACAAAGGGGGAAACATACGTGATAACCGCTACATGGGACTGGTTATGGGACAAACATAATCAGGCAAAGAAACTGCTGCAATTTTTTGCACGGCCGAATGAATCCAAGTTAGGATCTGAAAGCACACATCCGGATTCGGCAACTGGTAATGGCGGGGATGGTGGCAACCGATCCTATAGACCTGCGCAATTAATTGGCTTATTTTTAGGTCCGATTCTTTTTCTACTATCCTTTCTATTTTTCCACCCGGAAGGACTGGGTAGCGAGGCCCAGGCGATTCTGTCCAGCACACTTTGGATCGCTGTCTGGTGGATGACGGAAGCTGTTCCAATTCCGGTAACATCCCTGCTTCCGATTGTTCTTTTTCCGCTAACCGGCGGACTGGACGTAGATGCAACGACATCTTCGTATGGAGATGACACTATCTTCCTGTTTATGGGAGGATTTATGATTGCGCTTGCCATGGAAAAATGGAATCTCCATCGACGAATTGCATTGAACATTATCACGATGATCGGCACTAACACCGAACGAATCATCCTTGGATTTATGGTAGCAACCGGATTTTTGTCAATGTGGATTTCTAACACGGCCACCGCCATGATGATGGTGCCGATCGGACTTGCTATCATTTATCAAGTGTCCGACCAACTCAAAGACGATGACTCCATCGATACGTCTCCGGAAAACTTTGGATTCGGAAAAGCACTCATGCTGGCTATCGCCTATTCCGCATCGGTCGGTGGCATTGCAACATTGATTGGAACGCCTCCTAATACGGCGCTTGCCGGGTCCATAGATAAGTTGTATGGCATAGAGTTGTCTTTCGCTAAATGGATGCTGTTTGGCGTGCCAATCGCTTGGATTTTTATTTTTATCATATGGTTTTATTTGGTCAAAGTTGCTTATCCTTTGAAATTCAGTCAGCTGCCTGGCGGGAAAGAAGTCATTCAGAGCGAAAAAGATAAACTTGGTCGGGCTTCATACGAGGAAAAAATCGTCCTGACCGTGTTTACACTTGCCGCTCTGGCCTGGATTAGCCGTTCATTCGTTCTAGCGGAAATCAATGAAAATATTAATGATGCGATTATTGCGATGACGGCATCAATCGTATTGTTTATCATTCCGTCTAAAAACAATAAAGGTGACCATTTGCTTGACTGGAATACTGCCGTCAAACTCCCATGGGGAATACTCCTCCTGTTCGGCGGTGGGCTTGCCATTGCCAGCGGATTTAGCCAATCAGGGCTGTCGGAGTGGATTGGCAGTCAACTGAACGTACTAGAAAATATCAATCTATTTATCGTATTGCTTGTTGTGGCTGGTATGGTTATTTTCCTTACCGAAATCACATCTAATACGGCAACAGCAAACATGATGTACCCGATTATGGCTTCATTAGCGATTGCACTTGGCATCCATCCATTTGCAGCGATGATCGCAGCCGGTGTTGCTGCATCGTGTGCATTCATGCTTCCGGTCGCGACACCACCGAATGCTGTCGTGTTTGGCTCTGGGTATTTACGGATTCCGGACATGGCTAAAGCCGGATTCGCCTTGAATATAATCGGCATTCTGCTTGTCGGCCTTGCCGTTTATTTCTGGCTCCCTGTAGCATGGGGCCTCGACCTGAGTGAAATCCCGGAAATGCTTAAAACCAACTAAAAAAGGAAAGCCTCGACCGATGCGCTCCCCTTAATGGGGATCCACATCACGAGGCTTTCCTTTTATTTTGCCGCATAAAACGAATGAACAAGACGTAAATAACCGGAACACACGCAATCGCTGCAATTAGCCCCGTCCAGCCAATCTGATTCCATAATGGCCCCAGTGCGGAACTGCCAAGCGACACGCCAATATAATAGGAAACAAGATAAAGACTGGAAGCACTGCCTTTATGATGGCTCACTTCCTCTCCGACCGACGAAGCTGTCAGAGAATGCGCTGTAAAAAAGCCAAGACACGTGACACATAGTCCAGTGGCAATCATCCATAGGTCGGGTCCCAGTGTCAGTAGCATGCCGCCCGCCATAACAAACACGCCGGCAATCCGAACCGCTCGCAGACCGAAGTGACCGGCCAACCAGCCTGCAACTGGTGAACCTATCACTCCAAGGCCATAAGCCAGAAACATATAGGAGATCACCTCTAGTGATAGTGAAAACGGCGGCGCCTCCAGATAAAATGGCAAATACGTCCACATACCGGTAAACGACAGCTGCAGCACAATACCTAGACCAAAAATTAACAATAGCGACGGATTTTTCAAATGGTAGGCAAACCACTTCAGATCGTTGGAAAAAGCATCCCGGCTCGGTTCGAAAAAGCGTGACTTCGGCAGCATGAGGATAACCGCTGCCAGAATGATAATACCAAGCCCTGCCAAAACATAAAACGCCATCTGCCATGAAAAATGGTCGGTAATGTAACCCGTCACCACCCGTCCAACCATTCCACCAAGCGCGTTGCTGGATATGTAAAGCGCTGTTGCCACATGTACACGGCGTCGGTCAATTTCCTCACTCAAGTACGCTAAGGCAGCCGCCGGAAGTCCTGCCAGGGCAAATCCTTGCAGAAACCTCAAAGCCAGCAGAACCATAAACGAATCAAACAGTGGCATGACTACAAACGGAATCGCCGAACCAGCTAAGGACAATTTGATAAAAGTCGTCCGCCCATAGCGATCTGATAAAAATCCAAGCACAATCAATCCGATAATCAGACCGGCTACCGTCAGCGATAACGACAGTCCCGAGGCAGATACCGACACGCCAAACGTTTTCACAAAAACCGGAAACAGTGGCTGCACGGCATACATACCGGCGAAAACGAAAAACGATGCCAGTGCCAGACTAATAGTAATTCGCCAAAAGTGAACATTTGTAATCGCTTGTTCCCGCTGTCGCATCTATTTCACATCCAATGACAATCAATCTTGTAAATGCCGGCTTAAACCGGCTTTTGTTTATTTATTCACCGTGAAATATTATTTCTGCTGAAAATGATAGATTTGCACCATGTTAATTTTCCCCAGTTTGAATCGTTTCCGTTTCCAATACGTAACGATCACGACCGGCACCTATTCCGAAAATCATAACCATCAGTATGACACTTATCAGCGTAATGAGCGGAACAGTCCACGCGTGTGTCACATCATATAAAAATCCAATAAACATGGGACCAACCGCAGCCAGTGTATACCCAATCGACTGCGCCATTCCGGATAGTTCCGCTGCATGCTTCGCGTTGTTAGCACGCATTCCTAAAAAGGCAAGTGCCAAAGCAAACGTTCCACTAAGCGTAATCCCCACCAAAATAGTGCTGATGACCATTGCTACAAATGAGTCACCAATCAATAAACCACTATAACCGCCAAGCGCAATCAACCCCATGACAAACACAATACTGCGCTGCGACTTCATTTTTCCGGCAGCAACCGGGACGATAAAACTAGCAGGCAATCCGACAAATTGAGCAATTGAAAGCATCCAGCCAGCAGTCCCCATCGCCATACCGTTATCATGTAAAATTTCCGGTAGCCATGAAATCGTGACATAAAACATGAACGACTGCAGTCCCATAAAGCAGGCAACCTGCCAGGCAAGTGGTGACTTCCACATCCGATTGTCATGTACACCTACATATTTTATGTTGGCATCCTCATCGTCTTTGTTTTTTTTCGATAAGTATAACCAAATAATTATCCCCAGAACGGATGGTATTGCCCATACAAGGAGCGCTGGCTGCCAGCCCATTCCAAGCCCCTCCGCAAACGGTATGCTCAAACCGGAAGCGGCAGCAGCCAATGTACCCATCGCCGTTGAATACACACTTGTCATTAACCCAACTTTTTGCGGGAATTTCTCCTTTATGACCCCTGGTAGGAGAACGTTCAGCATGGCAATCCCCATGCCGATGAACAATGTTCCAGCGAAAAGAAGCGTCATCACTGAAATCAATCGTATGCTAATTCCAAACAATAGCAGTACAAGCCCTACTAAAAGCATTCGTTCATTGGAAAAACGATTGCCAAGCCTTGGAGCAATCGGCGACATAAGTGCAAAGGCTACTAGCGGCAGACTTGTTAGCATCCCCGCGCTCCAATTGGACAGACCGACATCATCACGGATCATACCAATCACCGGGCCGACTGATGTGATTGCCGGACGCAAATTGAATGCGACAAGTACAATCCCTGCCACAAGTAAAAAACGGTATAACTGTCTTGTCGAATAATCCTTTGTCATGTCTGAAATTCCTTTCTGTAAAGCTCTGCGGACGAACAGCAAGCAAACCACTTTAGAAACCATGCACCACGCATTTCCAAATAAGAAACCTCACTGATATCCAATACAATTCCTTAACCTACTATAGCATAACGACCATGATTCAAAAAGAATAAGTGATTTTTGCATTGAGTAACGATTCTCATTGAAAAAATACATACGAAATAATTCACGAAAGACGAGTAGAATTACATAAAAAATTCCTTGCCGGAGCAAAGAATATCTGGACCACACTCTATTTCTCTGATGTTTCTGCTTATTTAGCGATGTTCAAGGCTATCTTTACTTTCATCCTTTTAAGCTGCTATACCACAAACCATTTATTCCTAATAGCCACTAGAGCTGCATTCGTTCTATTTGTTACATGAAGCTTTTTTAAAATTGATATCACATGGTTTTTCACTGTTTTGGACGATATAAATAAGTTTTCAGCTATCTTTTCGTTTTGATTGCCCCTAACAATTTGCTCAAGTATTTCCCACTCTCTTTCAGTTAAAATTCCATTAGGACGCTTCACTTCCTTATAGGTTATCCTTAAATAGTCATCTAGAAGTATAGGGGACAGATGAGGATGAATATATCGTCGATTTTCCAGCATGTTATTTATAGCATAAATTAACTCGGTCGATTCCATTCCATTAAAGAAATAACCTAAGAGCCCTAATTGAAATAACTGTGTCATCGTTTCATTTTCAACCTCAGAGACCCATACAGCTACTCTTTTCTCCAGTTTCAAACAATGTTTAATCAGTTCAAAAGCATTTATGTCTGAATCCATATCAATCACAATTAGATCAGCAGACTGCTCTTTTCCATAAAATGAATGAAGTTGTCTCGATCCATAAGTCGTCAATTTATGCCGTGGTAATTCTTGCTGCAAAACCTTTTGTATTCCATCCCGTAATATCCCTGGTTCTTTAATTAAAACAATGTTGCTCATGTTATTTTTCTCCTCGTTTTATAAGATTCTATAGGTGAATGAAAATGGTATGGAAACCGGGCTTTCATTCACCTTTACATTTCTTCCTATTCACTAAAGCCGGAATTGCCGTACCAGTCCATTCAGCTCCTGAGCAAGTTTAGCCAAATCGGTCGCGCTTGAAGCAACTTCTTCCATGGAACTGCTTGTCTGTTGGGAGGATGCTGATGTCTGCTCAACCCCAGCGGCTGACTCTTCAGATACTGCTGCGATTTCCTGGATGGAACTGTTCATTTGCTGACTGTTCACAGCGATTTCCGACAGGTTTTCTGACACTGATTGAATGCTATTTACAACATTTGTAACCGCTTCTCGAATGTTTTCAAATTTTTTACCGGTTGTTTGAACTTGTTCGGTACCTTTTTCAACCTCGGTGTAACCTACCTGGAGCGAATCGGTTACAGCAGTAGATTCACTTTGGATATTCGACACGATAGTAGTAATATCCGTAACCGATTCAGCTACTTGCTCTGCCAGCTTTCGGACCTCATCGGCCACTACAGCAAATCCTTGACCATGTTCACCCGCCCGTGCTGCTTCAATAGCGGCATTCAGCGCCAACAAATTCGTCTGATCGGCTATATCCTTTATAACAGAAACCAGTTTGGAAATCTCTTGTGATTGAGTATCAAGTCCCTGCACCTTTTGTACAGCATCACTTACAATTCGATCAATTCTTTCCATCTGAATACTGGAATTTTCCATTAACTGACTACCTTCCTCCGTCATACTTAACACATCATTTGACGACTGTTTTATCTGTTCGCCGTTTTCATTTGCTTCTTGGACCTTCGTCGTAAATGACGTCATCACAGAGGAAAGGTCACTGGAATTGTTTGCCTGCGTTTCGGACCCACTTGCCAATTCTTGCATGGTGGAAGCGATCTGTTCCGCACCAGACTTCACTTCACTAGCCGATTGCGTCAACTCCTCGCTTTGACTGCTGACTGTTTCTGATACCCGCCCAATCTGCTGAAGTAAGTCCCTCATTTGTTCGTTCATGTCATTTGATGCTGTTATCAATTGTCCAATTTCGTCATCCGTTTTCCTTTCAATTGGTTCCTGTGTCAGGTCACCACTGGCTATTGCTTTCATTCGTTCCACTACGGTTTGAATCGGATTCGATATTCGACGTGTTATCACAAGCGAAACAGCAATCGCCACTGCAAAGACGATGGCAAGAGTGATACCAATAGGCAAGAGAATAGCTTGTGCTTTATTCTCAAATTCGTTTTTGTTAATGATTCCACCAATAGTCCAACCAGTCGTCGGATTCTTGAAATATCCAATTAATTTATCTGTTCCATTAGATTGAAAATCGACTGTACCACGTTTTCCCGAATCGGAAATCGTCTGATAGTAAGACGTGTTTGATATGTCTTCACCAATCCGCTCTTTATCCGGGTGAGCCAAAAGACTTCCTGAATTATCAATTAGTACAGCATTACCTGTATCACCAACTTCAACCTTATCAATCATACTAAACAGAAAGTCAACGGACACATCAGCACTTATAGCCCCCTTTAACTCGCCATCGTTATAGTAAGCTTGAGCCGCGCTGACGACTGTTTCACCTGAAGCTTTATCAATATATGGTTCCGTCCAAATAGTGTTCCCTTCAGCTTCCACAGCCTGCTTATACCATGGCCGTTCCCTTGGGTCGTAATCCTCTCCTAGGTCAGAATTTGGATAAATAATTGTTTCACCTGATTTCTCCATTCCGGTCAGAACATTTTTAATAGACTCATTTGCATCACCGGTGTCCTTAAAATAGTCAAATAACACTTGCCTCTCTTCTGACTGATAATCCGTAAGTATTTCTTTGGAGGTAAGTCTACTAAGTGTGTTGTCTATATTACTAAAAAATAGTTCAAACGTATCATTCATGCCTGTCATCTGACTCTCAACGTTTCCGGACAGTTCCTCGGTAGTTAAGTTAACACTTGAATTATAGCTTATAAGTCCAACGACACCACCAGTTATTAAGATTAAAATTAAAAACGGCACTAGAATCCTTAACTGAATGCTTCGGTTGAAAAAACGTCCTTTTTTCACTTTTTTTTCACTTGTCATTTTTCTCCTCCTCCGAATATGAATTTTGTCTTTTTCTTAAGTGCTACAAGACTTTTTCCAAGGCTTCTTTAATCCGGTCTGCACTAAATGGCTTGACAATAAAATCGTTGGCTCCTGCACGGATGGCTTCTAAAACCATTTCCTGCTGTCCCATAGCAGAGCACATAATGATTTTGACGTCTGAGTTCAGTTTTTTGATTTCTTTCACCGCTTCTACACCATTCATCTCTGGCATCGTTATATCCATTGTTATTAGTTCAGGCTCTAATTCCTTATATTTTTCAACAGCATCCTGTCCATTCTCAGCTTCCCCGATAACCTCATGCCCAAGTTGAGTCAAATTGTTTTTTAGCTGCATGCGCATAAATGCCGCATCATCTGTCACAAGTATTTTCGTCATAGTACAATTCCTCCTATTCCACTTCTTCTTCAGCTGCTTCTTTCAATTCATTGACTTCTTCCAAATTTAAAATCTGATCCATTTCCAGTAAGATTAATAGACTATCATCGAATTTGGCGACGCCTTTTATAAACGATTCATTGATTCCATTAATCACTTCCGGTGCCGGTTCAATCGTACTTGTATCAATATCCACGACATCGGAAGCTTCATCGACGAGTAATCCAGCCTGTACATCTCCCATTTGCACAATTAGCATCCGCGTTCCCTTTTCACGTGATGTTTCACCAAGTCGCAGTCGCTGCTTTAAGTCAATAACGGGGGTAATTTCCCCACGCAAATTGACAACTCCTTTTATGAACTCTGATGTCCGCGGAATACTAGTTATGTTTTCCAATTCCTCAATAGATAGCACTTCCATCACGTTAGCTCCATATTTTTGTTGATCCATCTGGAAAACAATTACTTTCATGGAATCTTCCATACAAATCCTCCTCATTTAATCAGTTCATTTGGGTCAATAATGAGCGACACTTGTCCATTACCTAATATCGTTGCACCTGAAATCGCGTACACATTTTTTAAATAGTTACCCAATGACTTAAGAACAACTTCCTTTTTGCCAATAAACGAATCGACCATTAAACCGGTCATTTTATCGGCTTTTTTTATAATAACAACAGGTTGATAATTATTTTTATTCTCCACATCACTTTCTTGAACGTTGAATACATCCTGGAGTGAAACTAACGGAACAACTTTGCCGCGGAAATCCATTACCTTTTGCCGTTGGACGTGCATTATTTCTTTTTCTTCCAATAAAACCGTCTCAATAACGGAGGAAAGTGGAATGCCGTAGATTTCGTCCTGCACATGAACCAGCAACGTATTTAAAATGGACAAGGTCAACGGCAACTGGATTGAAAATTTACTTCCTTTACCTGGTTCGGATTCCACATTAATATCCCCACCAAGCGCTTCGATTTTCATACGTACGGCGTCTAAACCAACACCGCGCCCCGAAATATCCGATACACTCTTCGCAGTACTAAACCCGGAAGCAAAGATGAATTGATAAACGTCTTCGTCCTTTAAACTTTGGGAATGATCAGCGGACAATAATCCATTTTCAATTGCTTTATTAGCAACTTTTTCACGATTTATGCCTTCCCCGTCATCTTCTATTTCAATGAACACATGATTACCGCTATGATAAGACCTGAGCGTTAGGTTGCCTACTTCCGGCTTGCCATTTGCTAAGCGCTCTTCCGGTGACTCAATCCCATGATCAACAGAATTTCGGATTAAATGAACAAGCGGATCACCAATTTCATCAATTACCGTTCTGTCAAGCTCCGTTTCTGCACCGACAATATTAAGATCAATTTTTTTATGTAAGTCCTTTGCTAGCCCTCGCACCATTCGTGGGAACCGATTAAAGACTTGTTCCACAGGCACCATACGCATCGTTAAAATAACACGCTGCATATCCTGCGACACTCTAGCAATATGTTCGATGGTATCGGTTAGTTCCTGGTTTTTCAGCTGACTTGAGATATCCTCCAGTCGACCGCGATCAAGCACCAATTCCTCAAACAAGTTCATCAAATGATCGATTCGGTCACTGCTGACTCGGATTGTCTTGGATGAAGCATGCTTGGATTTCTTTCCGGAAGCTTTTTCTTGTTCAGAGACACTCTTATCAGATTCGGGCTGCGGACTTTTATGTTGCGATTTTTCTTCAGCTTGTTCCTCTTCAGGCGCTTCATTCCCGGCGTCAAACGCTACAATCGTCACATCATCAATCTCTGAAACAGTATGAATACGACTCTTGATTGATTCTGCTGATTCATTTGATAATAGAACAATTGAAAAGGACTGTTCAAAGGCTTCTGCTTCTAGTTCCTCAACCGTTGGAACCGATTTAATTACTTCGCCGAGCTTTTCCAACACTTCGAATACCATATAAACGCGTGCAGCCTTCAACATACAACCATCCACAAGCTTCACGGTTATCTGAAAGGTACTATATCCCTGTTCCGCAGCTTGGTGAGCAACCGTCAACTGGTAGTCATCCAGTGCTAACTCGTTCATAATCGTTGTTTCCTGTTTATTTCGTCCCCCTGATGATGTACCTGTCCCATTCTCAATCTGTTCAAGCTGTTGAACAAGACCACTGACATCTTTGCTTCCATCCTCCCCACTATTGATGGCACTGACCATTTCTTCTAAGTCTTCCAGCGCTTCCACTAATATATCAATGACTTGTTCCGAGACTGCCAGCTCGCTTTTCCGGATTTTATCAAGCACATTTTCCATTTTATGTGTCAGGGACGCAATGTCATCGAATTCCATCGTCGCTGCCATCCCCTTCAATGTATGAGCCGAGCGAAAGATCTCATCAACCAGGTCAAGATTGTCTGGCTGCTTTTCTAATTCAAGCAGATTATCGTTAATCGACTGGAGATGTTCATTACTTTCATCAAGAAAAATCTCCATGTATTCATTTGTCTCCATGTAAGGATTCCTCCCTCCTGCTAATTAATCAAGTAATAAATAGACTGTCATATCACCTATATCGGTGAATGTGACCGTAACATCAATCCCTTGCTTAAAACCCAAAATTTTCGTATTCCCTTGCATCATGGTAGGGGATGTGATGTTTAGCGAAATCCCTTCTGTAATGATATTAGTTGAAAGGCCGCCTGCGATCATATTTCCAAGTTCACCGCTAAAGGATATAAGCATTTCTCCTTCAAGTGACATGCCGTACATGGTTTCTCCAATCGCGCTAAACACCTCCGGATCGCCCGAAAGGACAAGTTTCCCCTGTATATCTCCGGTGATGCCAATCAATACCCCGTACTCAAGATGGAACTCTTTTGCCAATAATGTGGGTTTCTGTCGTGAATATTGCACAGGAACTACTGTATCAAGAGAAGTAAACGTGGCATTAAGTAGGTCAGTCACAGCTTTATTACGTTCGTTTGTTGTCAATTGCATTATCTTTATCCCCTCTCATTCTTAGTTGAATCGCCTTCTTCTAAGTCAATGTCATAGTTTGGTAGTATGAGCAATTCCACCCGTCTGTTTTTGGCCATATTTTTTCCATTAGTATTGGGTGCAATTGGATGATGCTCACCATATCCTTTCGAGCTGAACCGTTCAGGATCCAATTGTTCATTTTTTAATAATAACCGCATGAAGTTAATGGCTCGCATTGCGCTCAGCTCCCAATTCGATGAAAATTCACTGGTATGGATAGGACGGTTATCCGTATGTCCACTGACAATAATCTCGTGTGGCGGGTCGGTATATAAAAAATTAGACACTTCTCTAGCAACAGCTTTTCCTTTCGCTTTCACTTTCGCACTACCGGTATCAAATGATACATCATTAAGGATCGTTATTAGCAGTCCTTCACCGGATAGAGTCGTTCCTATTACATCTGTTAACCCATTTTTACTAATGTAATCATTAATTTGCTTCTGCAAGTTCTGTAATTGTGTTAGCTCTGCCGCTCCTTTGTCTTTCTCGTTATCTTTCCTATTACTATCTCCCGTTTCCGCGGCCGGTCCCGTTGGTTCTTTGTCAATGGTACTGCTGTTGTTCTCCAACACCCCATTTCCTCCGCTAAGTTCACTATTAAATACTTGAACAAGCCTTTCGTATTTCTGGGCGTCGATTTCACTCATAGCAAACAACACAATAAATAACGCAACTAAAAGGGTCAACAAGTCAGAATATGGGAGCAGCCATGACTCACTCACATGTGGCCGATTACGCTGTTTCTTGTTCTTCATCGTCTCCCTCCTGCATAATATCTGTCATTTCTTTTGACGATAGATATGAACTCAGCTTATCTTTAATCATGCGCGGCGAGTCCCCATTTGTGATGGATAGTAATCCCTCAATCATAATCTGTTTAATTCGAACTTCATTCTCCGATTTCTCTTTCAACTTATTGGCAAACGGATGCCATAAGACATAACCTGAAAAGATCCCTAATAATGTGGCAATGAATGCTGCTGAAATTGCTTTCCCAAGTGCCTCGATATCGTTTAAGTCACTCAAAGCAGCAATGAGTCCGATTACAGCACCAAGTACTCCTAATGTGGGGGCATAGGTGCCTGCCTGCGTAAAAATAGCAATCCCTTTTTGGTGTCTTTCTTCCATAGCATCGATTTTTTCGATTAATACTTCTCGAATGAAGTCAGGTGACTGACCGTCAACAGCCAATTGCAGACCGGAAGAAAGAAAAGTATCATTCACGTTGTCAATCTCTTTTTCCAGCCATAGAAGTCCCTCGTTCCTTGTTATTTTCGCCCAGTGTTCAAATTGCTTAATAATCTCCTGCACATTATTTGTTTTTTCTTCAGTGAAAATGATTTTCAACAGGGTAGGAACTTTTGTTAATGTGTTCATTGGAAAAGCTATAAAAACAGAAGCTGCAGTACCTAGGAAAATAATCAACAGTGCTGCTGGATTTATTACAGCAGCAGGATTGACTCCTTTCAAAAACATTCCCACGCCAATTGCAATAAGTCCAAATACGATTCCAGTGATTGATGCTTTATCTACTTTCAAAACGTAATTACACCTGTCCTAACTTCCATAACTTTGGAATATAATAGTTTATTGGTTTAGGCCTGCCAAAGAAATATCCCTGCCCAAAAGAAACACCCAGCTCCTTCGCTTTCTGTAAATCCCCTTCGTTTTCAAAACCCTCTAAAATAACCTTTGTATCTCCGCCAAAAAGGTGAAGCATCAACCTAATTACTTGCTGTTTTTTAGGTGAATTTGCTAATCCATTTGTGAAATAACGACCAATCTTTGCAATATCCGGATTGATTTCCAAAATCGCCTTTAGCGTTGATTCGCCTTTACCTACATCATCCATTGCTATTAAAAAGCCTTCTTTTTTAATTTCTTTTATTACCTGGCCAAAAAGAGACAAATCAATATCCGAATGGGCTTCGTTTATTTCGAAAACAATATTGTGAGCCTTTGTATCAATAATTGATTTCACTTTTTCCAGGAAGCTATAAAATGATGAATCCATTACTGTTATAGGAAAAACGTTAACACATATGTATAAATCACTTAATCCTTCCATTTCATTCTTTAAGCTGCTAATAGCTTTCATAATTGATTCCATGTCTGTAGCAACTAACTGGTTTTGTTCTTTCGCATATTCAAACAATAATTGTGGATCGTCGAACTCATCCGAACGAAGAAGCATTTCGAAACCGCAAATATCATTCGAAAATAAATTGATTATCGGTTGAACAACGTGATAGTAATCCAATTCAGTTACTGTCCTCATCTTTCATACCTCTTTTAATCTGTTTCTATAATATCTATCTGAATCTTTCCTTCTAAGGACCACCCCATACCATTCATTTATACCCAGGACATAGCACCTATTTCCCAAAAAACTTCATACCATTAAACACAAAAATTGGCTATTCTATAGTAGTTGAATAGCCAATTAGTTTAAATAAAACTATCTAATTAAAAAATTGGTAGCCAGGCGATCATGATGTATACTATTACATTTTAGACTCTTAGCTTTGCGTCCTACTCTTTCGATGTAGTTTGCCTTTTTCAATTGATTAAATTGTAATGGTATAAAGTTCCTATGGGCATATTATAAACGCTCTTGTCGACAAAAAGCAACATGATTTTACAAAAGTTTACATTTCATCCCGCAAATGCTTCATTTATATTGTCTGCTTTTGGTATGGGAATTCCAAAGTTCTCAATAATCTACCTTTACAAACTATCCATGAATAAAAACGAAAGCGACTCTCAGTACTTATCCGGTTGCCCGCCGACAAATCACTCAATAAGCTATTTGATTTTGAATTGATTTGGCGGCGGAGCCTTTAGCCTTCATTTATCCTGCATCAACTACAACCGATTGAAGTTTTACTTTATAAGCGGAATTGCCGTACTAGTCCATTCAATTCTTCTGCGAGTTTGGCCAAATCGTCCGCACTGGATGCCACTTCTTCCATGGAACTGCTTGTCTGCTGAGAGGAAGCAGAAGTCTGTTCGACTCCAGCGGCAGACTCTTCAGAGACGGCAGCAATCTCCTGGACAGAACTATTCATTTGTTGACTGTTGGCAGCAATTTCCGATAGGTTGTCCGATACCGTCTGAATGCTATTGACGACATCTGTAACCGCTCTTCGTATGTTTTCAAATTTTTCACCGGTTGTGCGAATTTGCTCGGTTCCTTTTTCAACTTCTTTATAGCCTTCCTGTAGCGAATCGGTCACAGTGCTGGACTCCCCTTGGATGTTTGTAACAATCGTAGTAATATCTTTAACTGATTCTGCGACTTGTTCTGCCAATTTACGAACCTCATCGGCCACCACAGCAAATCCTTGACCATGCTCACCTGCCCGTGCAGCTTCAATAGCGGCATTCAATGCCAGTAAATTCGTCTGGTCAGCTATGTCTTTTATAACGGACACAAGTTTGGAAATCTCTTGTGATTGAGCGTCTAGCCCCTCTACCTTCTGTACGGCATCCTGTACAATTTGATCAATTTTCTCCATCTGGCTGCTGGAACTTTCCATCAACTGACTGCCTTCCTCTGTCATACGGAAGACTTCATTTGATGATTGATGTATCTGTTCCCCGCTTTCATTTGCTTCCTGTACCTTGACCGTGAATGTCGACATAAAGGATGACAGTTCACTCGCACTGTTTGCTTGTGTCTCTGACCCTGATGCCAGTTCCTGCATGGTAGAAGCAACTTGTTCGGCACCTGATTTCACTTCATTAGCCGACTGTGTCAGCTCCTCGCTCTGACTGCTAACTGTGTCGGATACTTCACCTATTTGGTTAAGTAAATCACGCATATGTTGATTCATCTCGTTAGTCGTGATTACCAATTGCCCAATTTCGTCATTTGTCTTCACTTCAAGCGGTTCTTGTGTTAAGTCACCGCTGGCTATTGCTTTCATCCGTTCCACCACGGTGTTGATTGGCTTAGATATACGACGAGTTATCATAATCGACACCACAATTGTTAGTATAAATACTACCACAATCGTAATACCAATCGTTAAGAGGACAATCTGTGCCTTTTTTGCAAATTCAGATTTATCAATAATACCACCGATTGTCCATCCAGTCGTTTCATTTTTGGCAAATCCCATCAATTTATCTTCTCCACCAGACTGAAAATCAACAGTACCACGTTTATCAGCGTCTACTATGGTCTGATAGAAAGATGCATCAGATATATCCTCACCAATCTGCTTTTTATCTGGATGGGCAAGGTAGCTCCCTGATTGATCAATCAGTACTGCATGACCAGTGTCACCTATTTCTGCCTTGTTAATGATGCCTAGCAACGAATTTACGGATATGTCTGAACTGACGACACCTAGTAGCTCGTCATCGTTATAGTAAGCCTGAGCAGCACTTATGACTGTTTCACCTGAAGCCTTGTCTATGTATGGTTCTGTCCAGACGGTGGTTCCTTCAGCCTCTACAGCCTGTTTGTACCATGATCGTTCCCTTGGGTCGAAATCCTCACCAAGATCAGCATCCGGATAAATGATTGTTTCTCCTGTTTCTTTTATTCCTGCATATACATTTTTCACCGATTCATTTGCCTCACCGGTTTCTTTAAAATAGTCAAACAGCGCTTCTTTCTCGTTTGGTTGATATTCCGATAGTAACTCATTTGAGGCAAAACGGGTCAGCATATAATCAATATTGTTAAAGAATAATTCAAATGTATCATCCATGCCTGCCATCTGACTTTTTATATTCTCTGTCATCTCACCTTTTGTTACTTCAACATTTGTTTTGTAGCTTACTAAAGCAACAACCCCGCCTGCACATGCCATTAAGATTAAAAACGGTATAAGGATCCTATACTGCACACGCCGGTTGAAAATCCACCCTTTTTTTTCCTTATTTCCTTTGCCCATTCTTATCCTCTCCTATGTATAAGCTTCAAAGCATATTGCATCTGTAACCCATTTCTGGTCTTGATTCATCACCTATTCTTCAGCTGCCTGTTTCAACTCATTGACTTCTTCTAAATTTAAAATTTGATCCATTTTCAATAAGATTAATAGACTGTTTTCCAGTTTGGCGACGCCTTGTATAAATGACTCGTTAACACCATTAATTACTTCCGGTGCCGGCTCAATCGTACTTGCATCAATATCCATAACATCAGAAACATCGTCAACAAGTAACCCAGCCTTCACATCTCCCATTTCCACAATTAACATCCGTGTTCCCTTTTTGCGCTCCGTTTCTCCAAGCCGCAGCCGCTGCTTCAAATCAATAACAGGGGTGATCTCCCCACGTAAATTGACAACCCCTTTTATAAAGTCCGATGTCCGGGGTACGCTTGTGATACTTTCTAACTCTTCAATAGAGAGAACTTCCATAACACTAGCACCATATTTTTGCCCATTCATATGAAAGACAATCACTTTAATCGAATCACGCATTTATATCCTCCTTTTCACTTAATTCGTGCATTTGGCTCGCTCTGTTAGTGATGACAACCGATTAGCACGGTTTATCACTTTTCTCATGAATTTCCTAGATGTTGAATAGATCTTTTAAGCACCAAATAATCCTTGAACAAGTTCATCAAATTCCACTAGTCATCTCGGCCTATATTTTATATCGGCTAATATAACCATTTCATAAACCTTCATAGTAATATTAAAACAATTAATTCACACGCTTATTTAGCCTTACAAAGTAAAAAAGCTATTCAAGAAAACAAGAATAGCTTAAAAATTAGCATACACGGGTAAATAACTTTTGATAAACCTCGCATGATACCCGGTGTTTGTCAGATTCGATTCATCCAGCACCCCGATGATAATTATTTAGCAACCAATCATTCAGCAAAATATGGCCATACAGCCATTTCCATTGGTTGACCAAGAATCTCCTTTGAATGGCATGCCTGATAAACATGTTTTGTTGAGATTCGTTGTTAGTTTCAAGCATTGGAACAAGTTGCTGGCTAATGAAGTGTGGTGGCGATTGTTGCCTATGTAAATTAATTCCTATCCAGCGTTTCATGTTCGCTTCAGCAAATAAAGAAAATTCTCCTTCCCCTGCATCAAACGTCCTACATGCCTCCCATAGCCCAAAAATCGATTCCTGGATAACGTCCTCCTTCCAGTCATATAGTCCCATTTCCTGTGTAAAAAAATTTACCTTTTCCATGAACTGATCCGCAACAACGAAAGATGATTGCTCCAATTCCTTGCTCATCATAGCTACACACCCTTATAACAGAATTTAATTTATATTCAAACTCTACTATCCATTATACACATTGGTCAATTCGCGTAACTATATGACTTATTTTGTCGAATGCGTCATTCTCATTTACTTTCCATAAAGATTTGTGTCGAATAATGGGTTTTCGCGTCGTATTTAGGTAAAAAAAGGAAGTAATTGTTACGGTTGATATAAGTATGAATTTTTTGTGAAAATTTCCAAAAAATTTAATTATATATTTAAACAAAGTATTGCTTTTTATGTAGTGATATGATAATAATCCTTTTCATCCAGTATGTTTCTAGGTACGTTTGATGAACTCGCACGCTTGTTTTGTTTGAATGCTTGTCATTCATACAAAAAGCAGACATCCTTAAACAGATGCCTGCTTATAAATTAATATGGACATTTAAAGTTCTCAGGTAGACAGTCTTTACGAGCCAGCCATGATGTGAAACCCGGAATCAACGTGCAGCACTTCACCGGTTACCCCGCGTGCCAAATCACTCAGTAAGAAAAGTGTCGCATCCCCTACCTGATCGTGATCGACTTGGCGGCGAAGTGGTGCTTTTTCCTCGATAACCGACATTTTTTCATTAAAGCCGGAAACACCTTTTGCTGATAGGGTGCGAATGGGGCCTGCTGATACGGCGTTAACACGGACGCCATCTTTGCCGACGTCTTCAGCCAGATAGCGCACACTGGCTTCCAATGCGGCTTTAGCAACGCCCATCACGTTATAATTAGGAACAACCCGTTCCGAACCGAGGTACGTCTGCGTAACAATGCCTCCGCCCTCAGTCATCAGTTTCCTTGCTTCATGTGTCACGGCAACGAGCGAGTACGCACTAATATTCTGCGCCGTCAAGTACCCATCACGGGACGTAGCGGCATATTCGCCCTGCAGCTCGTCCGTATTGGCAAATGCGACAGAATGGACGAGCCCATGAATCGTACCCACTTGTTCGCCAATTTCCTGGAATGCCTGTTTGATACTGTCATCATCCTCTACATCACAGGCAACCACCATTTTCGGCTTGATCTCATTTTTAGCGAGTAGTTTTTCCAGCTTTTGTTTGGACCGTTCCTGCCGATACGTTAAAATCAAATTTGCTCCGGCATTATGGAGTGATTTAGCAATCCCCCACGCGATGCTGCGATTGTTCGCAACCCCCATCACAACTATTGTTTTATCCTGCAATATTGTATTCATATATGTACCTCCGATTTAAGGATTATATATATAATGTAGCACAATGAAGACCAGGTGTTAAATGGAGAAAGGTAAATAGGCTGGGAAAAATAGTCGTGAAACGCGCCGTTCACCGTTCACCGATTTGTTCTAATAGATTCTTTTTTTCTTTCGGAAGTGACTCGGTGAGACGATTAAATTGTGTTTGATAATCCTATTCCTAGCGCTTAAGGGGGATTAAATCCGGAGAGCCGACAGCCTTTTTATCCAGTTTCCGTTTGTCACACACAACGGATATATCGACTGCACAATACTTTCCATTCTTTATTCATTTTTTGGCGTCCTACACATTGGGCAATTCTGGTATGTCGGAAAAGATATCATTCATTGAAAACGACACACATTTGATATAGTTGGACTCGATGGGATGATCCATTTTATCTTTGCGATCGCGTTTGATGGACGTTGGGGACAAAATTTCAATAACAAGATCCGGACTTCCTTCGACACCTTTGTTTGTAATTAGATGAAGCTTGTCCTTATGGATCATGATTAGGTCAGGTTGACGGACCTCTTTATCAGATAATATGACATCGATAGGTGCGGGTATCGTAACAAATTCATTTTTACAACTTCGAACTAATAATGAGATGGAACGCAAAAATGGACTGGTTAAGCATTAAGCAGCTTCGAGAGGAAAAGAGATTAAATGCTCCTGATGAATAGCTGCTTAATAACCAATCTAAAAGGAAAAATCACGAAATAACATATGGCCTGAAATACTTTTCCAATACCTCGCTCCATTTGTTAAAGGCTGGCAACAACGCGGACTGCAGCACTTCCTGAACGTGAGTGTATGCTTTTGCCTCGTAGGATTCCACAGCTTTGTTCAGCGCATTTCTAACATCCTCTGTTAATGACGCTACATCATCATTAACGAATATTTCCGGTAATTGGAGGACCGACTGTTCCATTGACGAAAAAGCCTGTACAATATCGCTAAACAACGTAATCGATGCTTCTCCTTTTCCCTGCTTCAGCAATGTTTGTGTATGTGCTAACGCTTCCTGGACCGTTTCCATTAGTCCGGAAGTTTCTCTCATAACAACGATATACTTTTCCATAAATCACCCTCACTTTTGATGCATGAATAGAATTAGGTTCTTTCATCATACTGCTATGTCGCTTAGAATAGCTTAGCCGCCAAATTGCTGCATTAAATAATTGGACTGTGAATTCATACGCTGGATCGCCTTTTCCATTTGGGTGAATTGACGCCAGTATCTATCCTCTACACGAACCAGACGGTCTTCGAATGAAGTGATGCGTTCGTTCATATCATCCAGTCGCTCACCCATGGTGTACTGTTTTTTCGTGGTAAACGAGTTACCGGCTTTTTCCGTAATCTGGTCCATCACCTGATTAACGGAATCCGTCATCCGCTGCAGAATTCCCTTCTCATTATAGGAAGCCCCTTCACTCGTGAACAATTCTTCAACCGCTTCAGGATTATCCTGTATAGCCGATTTCAATTTTGCTTCGTCAATTTTCAGCTTGCCGCCTTCACGATAATTGGATGTTGTCGTGATGCCGATACTGGACAGCTGGTTATAGGCTGACGGTATGCCACTGTTCTCCACCTGTGTGTAAAAATCAAGCCGCATGTCATTCAGGGCACCAGATAGCATAGGATCTCGTCGCAGCATTCCACTTTTGGATTTTTCTTCCCATAATTCCTGCTCTCGTTCGCTCATGGATTCCCGCTGCTTATCGGTTAAAGGCTTGTAGTCACGGTACCGCTCTTCCTGAAGCCTATCTTGGACATTGCCAATCAGCTCATTATACTTTTCGACAAACCCTTTGATATTTTCAAAGACCGCTTCCGTGTCATTGGAGATATTCACCTTGACATTTCCATTGGAAAATTCTTGTTTGAGATTAAACGTCACCCCGGAAACTTCAAATGAATTGGACGTTCTTTCTGTCTTCAGTCCGTTCAACGTGAATTTTGCATTTTGACCACCAGTTTCTTGTACGGCGTCATTAAAAAACAGTTGATTTACCGCAAAATCACCCTTAGCTTCAATTTCGTCTCCATTTGAATCATTAAAACTCCCTGTTTCCGTTCTTGTAAGCGACATCTTACCGGACATCTCATCGTAGAACATATTAACACCATTGTCTGCTCTGTTGACTTCACTGACCATGGAATCAAAGGATTGACTCGCTTTGATATTGAAAGTCTCGTCTTTGAATCCTTCTTCGGTATGGGCACCTATGTTGAAGTTTGCATAATCATATTGATACTCGACTTTAACTTTTGATCCGGCTTCAATAGAATCATCCATGGTAATGGTTCCTTCGTCAAAATTGATGGTTCCAGCTACCTCATCATTACTTTTTTTAATTATTTCTGTAGGCTCACCTGTATCAGATACTTCTTTTGCCCCTGATAATTTATACGTATCCCCGTCTATTTTTAGAGTGAATTTATTTGAATCATTTTTCGCAATCTGCTGGTTCGAGAGCTTAATCGTTGTCCCTTTTTCAGATGTCGTCATTGTATCTATCTGTCGATCCGTAACATACTTAACATCAACTTGTGTTCCCTTATCAAGGCTTTTATTAAATGTTAAAACACCTGTATCAGTGTCCACTAAAACCTGATTATTAGCCAAATCATAATCATCTACCGTTTTACTCGGATCCTTGTAAATCGCCGTATAATAGTCATTGCCTACCCGAATCGACATATCCTCTACTATGTCTGTTTCATCGTTTGCGTTTTTTGTATTTTTTATAGAAACACTTTCCTCGGAAATACCTTCTTGAAGGTTAAGATAAATCTGATTATTATTATCTGATTCCATGGAAATAGACTCAGATTTGATACTCCCCTGGTTCCAAATGCTAGAGTCACTAGGATCATCAAATAATTCCTTAAGACTTTTACTCGTATCGACAGAAGACGGATCACTGAAAATCTTACTACCATTTACCTTCGTTGCGGCACTTGCCAGCTGCTCTACCTCTGAAATATTATAGGATGACTGACTAGCAGCACTAGAAGCACTTGCTGTAACAAAGTCTTCATTGGTAGATGATGATGTCCTGGCCCGAAACGTTGTCGACATCTTCATATCGGTCAGCTGGGACCGGAACTCCATAAACTGCTTATTCACATCGCGGTACGCATCCCGCTGCCACGTCATCCACGTCTTGTCCTGCTCCATTTTTTGTAGCGGCATTCGCTCTGCCTTCATCAGGTCCGAAACCATCTTATCAATATCCATACCTGAAGCCAGTCCGCCAATTCGCATATCATTCACCCCTGAGGTTTTGGTTCTCTATGAAAATAGTGTTTATTAAACCTTCTTTTCTATTATATCGGTAGGGTAAAGGAAAATGTTTAGATAGGAACTAATTACATTTTATTAATCCGAAATAACTAGAAATATCTATTACTTACCTCTTTCCTCAAATTAGGAAGGAATGGATGAAATTAAATAGACAATATAAAGTGAATCCAGTTGCTGGACTCATATACTGATATGGGAAGTCCATAATTTAATGAACTCCCCCTAATTAAATTTAAAGCTTAAAACTTCGAACTAATCCTTTAAGACCCTCCGCTAATTTAGCAAGGTCATCTGCGCTGGAAGCAACCCCCTCCATCGAGCTAGTTGTTTGTTGAGAAGATGCGGATGTTTGTTCAACTCCTGCAGCGGACTCCTGGGAAACGGATGCAATCTCCTGAATGGAACTATTCATTTGTTGACTGGTCGCGGAGATTTCAGATAAATTTTCGGATACCGTTTCAATACTATTGACGACATCCGTTATAGCTTCACTAATGCCATCAAACTTCTCACCAGTCGAGTTAATTTGTTTTGTTCCTTTATCTGCTTCCTTATAGCCTTCTTGTAAAGAATTGGCTACTGAGCCTGTTTCAATTTGGATATTACTTACAATACCAGTAATATCCGTCACGGACTCAGAAACTTGTTCTGCCAGTTTTCTTACCTCATCAGCAACTACAGCAAATCCTTTGCCATGTTCACCGGCTCTAGCAGCTTCGATTGCTGCATTTAAAGCTAATAGGTTGGTCTGGTCAGCAATGTCTTTAATAACAGAAACGAGCTTGGAAATGTCTTGTGAATGTGCATCCAATCCTTGAACCTTTTGAAAAGCATCTTGTACGATACTATCTATTTTTTCCATCTGGTTCTTAGAATCGTTCATCAATTGGCTACCTTCATCTGTCATACGAAGTACAGTAGTAGAAGCTTGGTGTATCTGTTCACCATTTTCGTTGGCTTCTTGCACTCGTGTCGTGAACGTTGACATGGCTGAAGATAATTCACTTGAGCTATTCGCTTGTGTTTCTGAACCGGATGCTAGTTCCTGCATCGTAGTCGCAATTTGTTCAGACCCTAATTTCACTTCATTGGCAGATTGCGTTAACTCTTCACTTTGGCTGCTTACCATTTCAGAAACTTGATTGATTTGATTTAAAAGATCACGCATATTTGTATTCATTTCGTTTGTCGCTGTGACTAATTGTCCCACCTCATCCTCTGATTTGGTTTCAAGTAAATCGTGTGTTAAATCGCCATTCGAAATAAGCTTCATTCGATTCATAACAGCTTTTATTGGATTGGAGATAATTCGGGCGGTAATAATAGCCGTGATAATACCTAGAACAACTATTAAAGCGGATGTAATCACCACAGTAAGTACAGTAGTTTTCGCATTGGCCGTCATTTCTTCCCCTATCTTTTTTATCTCGGCTTCCCTTTGATTAGCAAGGGATTTAAATTCATCTATTAATTCATTTCCCATTGGTTGTACATCGTTTTGCATCACTTCCATTGCACTTTCAATATTCCCATTTTCATACTTTGCAATCACCTTATCAGTTAGCTTACCCCACTCGGTTTTCTTATCTATCAACTTTTGCAACTGATTAGAATTACTAATTTCAAGCGCTTTATTCTCTAATTTTATATTTTCGTCTATACCAGCATTAAATTCTTTTTTATAGGCATTATCTTTATACAATAATAACCCACGCAACAGACTTGTTCTTTTCGTCATGTTATTGGCAAGGTTCTCATCAGTAATTAATAAGCTAATTTCTTTGTTTATCATATTTTGCATACTACTGTTTGTTTTTTGTAAAGCGTATATGTTATATACACTTAATAAAACAACCAATACAAGGATAATACTAAACCCGAATAGTACCTTAGTTGTAATCCGTTTAAATTTTAGTAACCCTTTCATTTCGCATCCCCTTCTTTTCTAATAATTTGATATTTCATTGTCCATAAGTAAAGTTAATGTCACATTTATTTGTTTTCTCTAAAGACCCTCCAATCCAGTTGCTCGCTCATACGAAAAACAGCCTCTTTCAAAAGTTTTTTCATGTCATGACCCTCTTAAAACCGCTGCATAAACAGGAAAGAAAATCAAAAATAGTTTTATTCAATTAAAAAGGCTATTCAATAGTTATTGAATAGCCAAAATCAAAATAATATGCATCATATTAAAAATAGTGGCAGCCTGGCGATCATTATACACGGCGCATGTGTATAGTAGACCCATTAGCTTTGCGTCCTATCCTTTCAGATAGTTTGCCTTTTTCTTTATTATTTTTGTAGGAAAAAAACACCATTACCCATGGACTATTATAGTGTAATAAACTTCTTCTTCTTAAATCAACAAGATTTCTAAAGTCTATATTTTTCGATATTTTATACGATAACATTCAACTACATAAATATTGGGGAACAGCTCATTGGTATAGTAAAACTAATTAACAGCAGCAAATAAAAAAACAGGAGACCGAAACAGTTATCAGCCTCCTGCGATTCAATCTATTAACCTCGAAATCATCCCAATATCGCACGGTCATTCTCAAATTGCTCGCCGCGGATGCGTTGAAATTCTTCCAGCAATTGTTCAATGGTCAGTTTTTCTTTTTCCTTTTCAGGTAAATCTAAAATAATTTGCCCTTTATCCATCATGATCAGCCGATTCCCCAAATCGAGCGCCTGCTGCATATTGTGGGTAACCATTAAAGTCGTTAATTGAAACTTTTCAACAATATCTTCCGTGATGTCTGTAATTAACTGTGCGCGGGAAGGATCCAACGCTGCTGTATGCTCATCCAACATTAAAATATCCGGTTCGGTAAATGTCGCCATCAGCAGGGACAATGCCTGACGCTCCCCACCGGAAAGCAATCCCACTTTGGCATTAAGTCGATCTTCCAGTCCAAGGTGTAGCGTTTGTAAATAATCCCGGAACATGGTCCTCCGTTTTTTTGTAACACCGGGTTTAAGTTTGCGCGTTTTATTGCGCGCATAAGCCATGGCCAGATTTTCCTCAATTGTCATGGATGGTGCAGTCCCGGCCATCGGATCCTGGAAAACGCGTCCAATCAATTTTGACCGCTTGTATTCTGGTAAATGAGCCACCTGCCGATGATTAATCAAAACATCGCCGACATCGGGGATGATATGACCGGCAACAGTGTTCATTAGCGTCGATTTACCCGCACCGTTACTGCCAATAACGGTGACAAAATCGCCTTTTTCTAGTACTAGATTAATTTGCTGCAAAGCCTCTTTTTCATCCGGGGTACCTTCATTAAATGTAACGGAAATATCATTTAGTTGAAGCATTTACACAACTCCTTTTGCCTTTGTTCCGCTAAGCTCTGCGCGTTTTCGTTTACGCCGTAGTTTTTCCTTCCGTGCTCGCATTACTTTTGGTGCAACTAAGGCGGCGATAACGAGCAGTGCTGTAATCAGCTTCATATCTCCGGTTTCCAAAAACTCCACTCGTAAGGCCATGGTGACAACCATTCGGTAAATAACAGCACCGCCAATAACTGCAAGTGTTGTCCATACAATCGTTTTTGTACCAAATAATGCTTCACCAATGATGACAGAGGCTAACCCAATAATAATCATTCCAATCCCCATACCAACATCAGCGAACCCACCATGCTGAGCAATGAGCGCTCCTGACAAAGCAACCAGAGCATTGGATATGCCAACCCCCGTAATAATCAATAAATCCGTATTGGCTGACAAACTGCGGATCATCCGCTGATTATCCCCAGTTGCGCGTAACGCCAGCCCTATCTCTGTTTTTAAATAATAATCGGTTAACAACTTAATCAACATCGTGGCAACAATCATAACAAACAAAATACCCCACGTTGACGGTAATTGTTCCATGCCAAAAGATGCTAGCATCCCATTCAGCAGTCCATCAATCCCGGTTGCACTCCAAATGCTCTCCAATTGTTTAAAAACCGTTGATTCCTGCAGTAATGATAGGGTCGGCTGCCCCATGATTCGTAAATTGATCGAATATAGTGCAATCATCATCAAAATGCCGGATAACAATGCATTAATATTCCCTTTCGCATGAAGGGATCCGGTAATACATCCGGCTAAAAATCCGGCAATTGCTGCGAACAGTGTCGCTAAAATGGGTGGCACCCCATTCATAATAGAGATAGAAGCAACAGCCGCACCTGTCACAAAACTTCCATCAACGGTCAAATCCGGAAAATCCAACACACGGAAGGTTAAATATACTCCTAAGGCCATAATGGCATAAATAATTCCTGATTCCACTGCTCCAAATAATGCGATAAACATGATGTCCACCCCCGTGCCTATTTTGTAACGTCAGAAAGTATAAAATATGAATGACCTTATCATAAAAACTTCGGCTCGCTCAGAGACCTGGCGAATACCAAGTTTTTTAACAGGATATGTCTATTTAAATGACGTGTTCGTTCAAGTTGATAAGTACAATGCAGCAGGGAGGGGCAATCCTGCCTGCTGCGATTGTAAAAAATGATATGAACTATTCATCTTTTAAGATTTTTGCATTTTCGTCCCATTCATCGTTCCATTCCACACCTTGTTCCTCTGCCGCTTGTTTGTTAATGAATAACTGCATTTCCTGTGGATATTCAACAGCTATATCATTTGGCTTTTTATTCCCCTTCAGAATTTCTACCGCCATTTCTCCTGTTCGGTAACCAATTTTTTCATAATCAATTCCGTAAGTGGCAAATCCACCTTTCTTCAGTGAATCCGGTTCACCTACGATCATTGGAATGTCTTGCTCATTGGCAACACCCACCACACTATCCAAAGCGGAAACAACCGTATTATCAGTAATGATATAAAAGACGTCCACTTTGCTGACAAGTGTTTGCGTTGCCTGCTGTACTTCAGCAGAATTGGCAACGGTCCGCTCAGCAAACGACAAATTGGTGCCATCAGCCGCCTTTTTCACAGCTTCAATTTGTGTGACAGAATTTTGCTCCCCTGCATTGTAGATTAAGCCAACTTGCGCATCGTCAAAATTATCCGCAATAAATTGTACCGTATTTTTAACCGCATCCGGGTGAAGATCGACAACACCAGTCGCGTTTCCTCCCGGCTGTTCCATGGATTCAACCAGGCCAGCTTCCACTGCGTCTGTTACCGAGGTGAATAGAATAGGAATATCTTCTGTCGCCTGTACCGCGCCAAGTGCACTAGGCGTCGAATTGGCAAAAATCAAATCCACTTGATCAGCCACAAAATTTTCCGCAATGGGGGTAACATTGTTCTGATCCCCCTGCGCACTTTGTAAATCATATTCCACACTCAAGTCCGCGTCCGCAAGCGCATTCTGAAAACCTTCATAAGCTGCATCAAGAGACGGATGTTCAACAATTTGCGTCGCTCCAACGGCATACGTCTTTTCTTCATCGGAAGCCTCCGCATCGCCCGAATCATCAGTACCACTACTTTCATTACCGTCACCACATGCGGTAATGACCATGAAACTAATGAGTGCAATAATGAATAATAAGCCTTTTTTCATCTTTTTCTTCCCCCTGTTCATGTTTTTCTGACTCTTTATACTGTTAAAAATTATGGTAATTATATCATAGGGTGTAGAAGAGTCAAGGTGTTTGCGCAATTTCGTGGAACTAGAACTAAAAAAGGTAGAAGCAACATGAAGTCATACGTCTCTATGGGGCTACTATTTAGGCCAAGCTATATAAGTCTACTTTATTCAAAGCAGTCACATGTATTGTTGGAAGTTCGAGGATGCTCTGACATTTGACAGTCGGATGTATTTATGCGATGATTATCTATTGTGAGTGAAGTAATGATAAGAACTAAATTCTGGCATTCTACTCGATTGTTTTTGAAGATGCTTAATCACACTGGCGCGACTTCGGGGTCGCAAGGACGTCAGAGCAGGTAGGGCTGACGTTGCTTAAGTTAGAAAAATCCAGTGGAACACAAACCGCGGCAAAGTTGGAATCTTAATTAATCGGATTCCCGCCTGATAAGGCTAATTAATAAAAATGAAAGCTTATGTGTTACTTTATTGACCAAAGGGGTACTCTTATAACAAGGGTACCCCTTTTTCAATGGGTGAACGTTAGGACTCGACCTCGATCATTCTGGGCCGCACAACGTATTCGTCTTTAGCTATATCAATTCCTACAATTAATGTAGAAATGTAAGTTGCCATATTTTCTGATTTTTATTAAGTTCACTTTGGGCCCTTCTTCGTATATTTAGAGTTATGATCATGACACCCTATATCAAGGGGCCCTCTTTGTTTCAAACCTGAAATAATACCTTTCCCCAAGATTACTCTGCCGATCCAAGCAAAAGCCCATTATACGATAAATGGAAAAAACCGAACTGACTCGAAATCTGGCGGAAACTTTGAATCTTCGTTTGTCTCTACCTCACATCAGGAGAATTCCATGGCGACAAGCATCAAGCCCCATTTAACCTTTCATGTCAATGTTTCCTCCTAAATGTGGTTGAGCTGCATGCTCAATGGCAGCTACATTATTTGTACTCAATAACTTTTGAACAGCTTCCCCCTGTCGCTCGGCATTCCCCATTGCCATCTTCATAACTGAAATAGAAGCTTGTTGTTGAACTTGGCTTTGATTCAACACCATTGACATTAATGCAATATCCATCAGAACACCATCTTTCTCTATTTAATGATCATCCAGGTATAATCATCTTACGTCTAGTCTTAGTGTCTTTCGAGTCATCGAATAGTTCATGCCGATTTTCCCTTCAACAAAATTTGTGAATTTCGGGAGTGACAGTCACAACGCGAGCCAAATCTCACTTCTAATCTTAGCATTTCTTATCTTCTTTATCTATGACTGTCTTTGACAGCTATTATTTCGGGAAGGACTGACATCCCCCTCATAAATAGATAACGCATTCCGGGTATATTCTTCATTAAAAATTCACATCCACTACTAGATTATAGGTAGATGTATCCTTTATAATTGGCTGGGTTTAAATGATTATTAGTACATAAGGAGCATTTATGATACAAATAAAATACAAGGACTTAGAACAATTAATGGAAATGATTAATCATCAGTAAGCGTAAAATAATCCCCACCTATAAAAAGATGGGGATTTCATGTATGCTTTATTTAGATTTATTTGGAACATGACATTCCTGAGGGAGTGTTGCTGACCATGGCAGGTATTGAGCCAATTGCTCCTTATCCGTCGTATCCATATTGGGAAGTTCCTCAAACAGATAGCTCAGGTAGTTGAATGGATTCAATCCATTCTCTTTGGCTGTCTCTACTACACTATAAATAATTGCGCTAGACTTCGCACCTTTTGTGGTATTGCTGAAAAGCCAATTTTTTCTATTATGTGTTTAAGAACATAAGCGCAATTATGTTCTTAACCTAGTTATGTGCTGAAAATAAATATAAACCTTTTGGATAAATCCATTTTATCTAATTTCAGTACATAACGTTATAAGCATTGTCCTTTTGCTAAGATAAGAGTAAAAGAAAAGGAGCCAATGCTTATGTACAACGAAACACAAATTACTAACTTTGAAAAACATCTTGGTGAGAAGGGTTATTCCGACCTTGTTATTGGACAGTATCTTCGGAAAGTTAAAGATTTTTTAAAGTGCGATGAAGTACATTTTGTCCGAAGGACAGATCATGAGGAATTAAAGAAAGCTATAGAGAAGTATTTAGTAAAAATTCCATTGTCATCACAAAAAGGCACTATTCAAGCCGCTCTTCATGCTTATTATTACTTTCTTAGTGGTTACCAAATCTTCAGACGGCTAAATCTTTCAGATTTTGAAATAAATCCGTCTATTGAGGTTGAAATAGATAGGTTTCGAACATATTTAACTGAAGTGGCCAAACTAAGTGATAATACAATCTTTTCTCAATGTAATACCGTAAAATTATTTTTATATTCTAGTTTTCCAGAAAAAGACTTTTCGCCAGAAAAACTGACTGCCGATCATGTTCGAAGATACCTAACTGACACACTGCGTCATATTTCAAATGCATCAAAGAAAACTATGATAGTCAGAATTAGAAGTTACGCAAAGTTTCTTGAATTCAGAGATGGCTTCAACTTAGAGGAAATTTTGAATTTACCAATGACACCGCCTGTTTGGAAACAGGCAAGAATCTCCAAACATCTAACTGATTCAGAAATAGATACCCTTTTTTCATCATATGATCAATCAAATCCAACCGGAATCCGGAACTACGCAATTGCACGATGTTTAAAAGATTTAGGTCTTCGCTGTTCGGAAGCAGCTAAACTTTCATTGGATGACTTTGATTGGTTAAATGGAATTGTAACTATTAGACAAACAAAGTCACATTCCGAAAGAAGTCTTCCACTTCATGCTGTTACAGGCAAAGCTATTGAAAAATATTTATTACATTCCCGTCCAGCTACCCAAGAAAGAATTTTATTTGTGAGATTTAAAAAAGAACCGGGACAGCCGATGGGAACTTCCCAAGTTCGAAATACGGTAAGAGGTGCTGCTATTAGAGCCGGATTGGAGAATTTCACTGGCACACATATGTTAAGACATACGGCAGCTAAAGAAATGATCAATAATGGTGTTGAATTAAAGATGATCGCAGATATTCTGGGACATGAATCTATTGAAACAACCAGTATTTATACGAAGATAAACTTCACACAGTTACAGGAAGTTGCTGGAACTTGGCCAGAGGTGAGATCATGAATAGTAATCTCATCTCAAGGCAGGTAGAAGAATATATTTCTTATAAAAGGGGTCTTGGATTTCAGATTAAAATAGAATCTCAGGAATTAAGACGTTTTGCGGCATATACTGTCTCGATAGGGTATGAAGGTTCATTGGCCAAGGATGTTGCATTCCAATGGGCTACCCTTAAACCAGAATATTCACGGTGGTATATGGCAAGAAGGATGGAGACAATTCGAACATTCGCAAAGTATATTTGTGTATTGGATCCCATGGCACAGATGCCTCCAAAGGGTATGTTTGGGAAATGTCATGGGAGAACGACCCCATACATCTTTACTGAAGAAGAAATATGCATATTAATGAAAGCTTCAATGGAATTATATGCACCTGACGGTCTTAGATGTAGGACCATCTCTGCTGCAATTGGTCTCTTGTGGTCTACAGGGATGCGTCCAAATGAAGTATGTCAATTAATGGACGACGATGTCGATTTAAAAAACGGGCGGATTACTATTAGGGAGACCAAGTTTTCAAAAACTAGGATTATTCCTATTCATGAAACCACTAATTCGAAACTAAGTTCATATATAAATGCTAGGGATAAACTAAGGGAGGACTTTTCAGACCGACATTTCCTAATTACTTCAGGAAGTCGTAAACTGGCATTACGTAATTTTGAGTATGCATTGCAAGTAATCAGAAAGCAGCTCCTGGCAGATAATAAGGAATGGAATAGACGGCCTCCCAGATTATATGATATACGCCATACATTCGCATGTAACACTCTGCTAGGCTGGCTTAAAAACGGTATAAATATAGATAGGAAAATACTATACCTTTCCACTTATCTTGGCCACGTTAAAGTAGAAGATACCTATTGGTATCTTACAGGGACACCTGAGTTATTACAGATCGTTTCTGGAAATTTTGAAAAATACTTTTATGAGGGCGGTGTCAGCCATGGAGAGTAGTGATTTCCAAAGCCTCCTTCAAAACTTTTTCCTGAAATGGATGATGAGTCAAAAGAAAGTGTCCCCTTCTACTGTTCAAACGTATAAGGATACGTTCCGTATCCTATTAAAATATATGTATGATGAACATGGCGTGAAACCAGGTTCCATAAACATGGAAATAATAAATGCGGATATTATTATAGGATTCATGCATTACTTGGAAAATAATCGAAAAAACAAGTATAAGACAGTAAACAATAGGCTTGCGGCAATAAAATCGTTTATGGAATACGTATCCTACGAATGCCCAGAATATTCAGGAACTGCACAAAAGATAAAGGCCATACCCTTTCGAAAAATAGAAAAGAAGGAAATCTGCTATCTCACCAAGGAGGAAATGGATTCATTACTTAATTCCTGTGAAACCGAAAATTCCGAAGGAAGGCGTGATTATCTTATGTTGCTTCTCCTTTATAATTCAGGGATGCGGGTTTCGGAAATGATTTCGATACAAGGGAAAGATGCTCTTTTTTCCGATAATGGAAAATGTCATTTGAGAATTATAGGAAAAGGGAGAAAGGAACGGACTGTTCCTTTATGGCGAACGACATCGGAGTATCTTGCTGATTTTATGTATGAGTGTGGAATTCAAGAGGATGATTACTTGTTATCTGGCAGGAATGTAAAACATTTAACCCGTTCTGGGGTGCGTTATAGAATAGATCGCATCGTTAAGAAAGCAACTGCCATTTGTCCATCTTTAAATGATAAAACAGTAACGCCCCATGTGTTTCGGCATTCAACTGCAATGAGCCTGCTCCAATCAGGAATTGATATTTCAACAATAGCTATGTGGCTAGGGCACGAAAGTATTGAGACTACACATAAATATATGGTGGCTGATATAAAATTAAAGGAACGTGCGTTAAACAAACTACATGAACCTGAATCGAATGAAACGGACTATAGATATCAAGTAACTGATGAAATCCTTCAATTCTTAAATTCATTATAATAAGTATGTTATGTGCTGAGTCCTATAGTAAGTCGTTAATTTTAAAGTGCTTTTAAAAGCGGTTGGTAAACTCAGCACATAACTAGGTTAAGTACATAATTTCGGCCGATAATAAAAGGTTTAATTGAACGTTCTGCGCGATTGTTATCGATCTCCAAACGCCCATCCTTTAAAAAGGCCTCTAAGCGCTCCCACTGGTTACGACAATATTTAATGGCTTTGCCAAGAGCACTTTTTGGTAGTACGCGCGGCGTTTGTTCTTTAAGCCATGCCAAAAAAGCCTCCAGTACGGGCTGGCTGCGCTCCAAGCGCTTTTCATAGCGCTCTTGTGGACTTGCGTCTTTTAATTCACGTTCCATATCAAAAAGCTTATTACAGAAGGCCAAGCCTTCTTTCGCTTTCACGGCAGTGGTAGATGCAGATTCAGGCAGTGCCCGCAATGCTTCCGTGAAATTACGGCGTGCATGCGCCCAACATCCAACGGGCACAACATTAGAAATACTGTTGTAACCTGCGTACCCATCGACATGCAAATAACCTTGAAAGTCAGCCAGAAACCGCTGTGGATGCTTGCTTGCACGTGTTTGTTGGTAGTCATAAAGCACGATTGGGAAACTTTCCCGTCCGGTGCGGTACAGCCATATATAAGACGTAGATTTAGCAGGCCGGTCCGGTTCTGAAAGAACCTGCAGTGTTGTTTCATCTGCATGCAAAATATCGTGTTTTATTAAATGAGCATACATCTCATCGTATATATGCTTAAGCCAAGTATTGGCACCATATAAAACCCAATTTGCCAGCGTTTGGCGTGGAATGGATACACCAAAGCGTTCTAAGTGCTTCTCTTGCCGATATAGTGGCATGCCTTCTACATACTTCTGTGTCATGGTGTAAGCCATCGCAGATGGAGATGCCAAGCTGCCTGGAAATACAGGTTCTGGCATCTTCGCTGTCATGATAGGCGTTTCGATTCCATGGCGTTCACAGTGGCGGCAGCTATAAACGTGGCGTACGTGCTCTACGACTTTCACTTGCGCAGGAATGACCTTTAGTTCTTTACGCACTTCCGTGCTCATATCGTGTAACGCTCCTCCGCAGCACGAACAGACCTGTTCCTCATCGGATAGACGATATTCAATCGTTTCCGCAGGCAGGTTTTCAAGCTTTTGATCACGCTCGCCACGCTGTTTCTTGCGTGTATATGTAATCGTTTCGACAGTCGGTTCTTCAACAGTCGAATCAGCTGTTTCTTCGGCTTCATTAAAAAGCGAGAGCTGGTCTGGGTTGGACTTCTCACTGGAGGATCCAAATTGACGTTGTTGGCTAAGGCGAAACTGTTCCTCATACCATTTCAGCTTAGCCTCTAACGCCTCGTTTTCCATCTCAAGCTTTTCGTTTTGCGCTTTATAATATTCAATTGATTCTTTGGATGGTTGCGTTGTATTTTCCATAAGATAAGTATACGAAAAAGAACCCGACTTGCCTAGTCGAATTCCCATATTTTTATATTTCAATTTCTTAAAGAATAGTACGTGCTTTTACTTCCCGGTGTGCCTGCTTCTGTTCAATTGACAAGCCATCCAGGAGCCAACGAAGTTGGCGTGGACTAATATCCATTGGCTCCGTTTCTTTGTCTGATGGCCAATGGAATGTTCCTCTTTCCAGCCTCCGGTAATGCAACCAAAAGCCGTTGTTATCCCACTGAAGGATTTTTAACTTGTCACGTTTCCGATTACAGAACACGAACAAACAAGGGGAAAAGGGATCGAGGTCGAAGCATTCTTTTACAATGACCGCCAGACCATCGATAGATTTGCGCAAATCCGTGCTACCGCGGGCAAGGTACACACGGTCGAATGGCACATTCGTCAACATTGGTTGTGCAGGACATGAATGATATCGGACAGTAAGCTGACGTTGGCTCCCGGACGTACTTCAACGGATATGACACCATAGTGAATAAAGATAGATTCCTGTCCTTCAGAAGATGTGATTTCATCGTCCACCTGGACGGTGAGCCATTGTGTTGGTTCCGGTTCGGCAGAAATCCTATCGTTATCAAATCGCCTTACCCAATAATACATTTGGTGGACTTTAATTTCTTGATCCCGGCACCATTCAGCAATCGTTTGCCCGCTTTCTTTCCAAGCGTCATATCGCGATTTCCATTCTATTCTTTTGTCTTTTAGGGTCATCGCTTAACCTCCCTGAATTAATTTTCTAAGAAGATTATCGCATGGATGACCATTGGCTACTATGTGTATTTTATTTGACGCTTACAATCATCATAGAAAATTGATGCTTGAAACTGCGTTGGAGTTAATTAAATAAAAACCCCACTCTTCTAAAGAGTAGGGCTTTACTATTATATCTGTTTAAAATTTATTCTCTTCCAAATGCTCCCAAGCCTTCCCAATATGCTTCTCTTTAAATATTTTCTTCTTCCGCTCATTCCAACTATGAACTTCCCCTATAATTTTTTGTATATCGTCTTGTATTTCTGGTTTGTTCGCTGCAACCCAATGAACAGTTGCCAGTAATTCCAAACCGTATGGAGTTTCAAATCCATGAATTATTTTCCGTACTGCTTCAAGATGCTTGGATGCTGATTCATCATCTTTTAGAAATGTTTCTGCCTTTTCTGCTGCATTCCTCATTAAATAAATTTCGGCGTCTCTACTTCTATCTCCAAACCCTCGAATAAAGTGACCATCTATACGTTGTAATACATGATTAAGATTATCAGCATAGGGACCGAATTTTCCTTTTTCAAATCTTAATCGAAGAGGTTCACCAACATTCTGAAGGAAATAAGCCAATTTTTGAATCTCTAGTAGTGATAACTTATATCCCGGAATCGAGTAATCATTCATTAGCATTAAAAATAATGCTCTTGCCCTAGTCATTTTCGGAGGATTAGTTTTAATTTTTATTTGATCAGGTTTAGGACTCCCCGCGGGTTCATAGAGATGAACTTCAACATCAGGTATTTGCTCAAATGCTTTTTCAATTTTCGGACGTATCTCAGACCATTTGAGTCCTCCATTACCACAACCAAGAGGTGGTAGCGCAATAGATTTTAACCCCAAATCCTTTACGACTTTTACTAAATCAACTAAACCAGATTCAATATCTTCTTTTCGGGATCTGCTTTTCCAGTGACGTTTTGTTGGGAAATTAATAATGAATTTAGGATTAAATAGTGATTTAGTATCAACAACATGCATTTTACCGGGCTGCATTTCTTCCTGCCTACATGCTTTTTGGTATTCAGTAAACATTTTGGGGTAAGCCTGTTTAAATTGAAGGGCAATTCCTTTACCCATAACCCCAACACAGTTTACTGTATTAACCAATGCTTCCGCTTCATCATTAAGAAGATTGCCTTGTTTTAAAATAATCATTTTAATCACCTCCCATTTAGTTAGTAATACCAATCTCTAACTGCTATTGGTTTATTATAATTCATTAGTGTTGCATAAAATTTTTTGGTTTTGTCAAACACCCTATAAGTTCCAGTAAATGTCTTTTCTAAATATTCAGTACAATTATCTTGTTTTTTATGAAAAAAAGTCAAAGGGGATATGACCGGTAGTTCTTATCCACAATTTACATTTATTTCCGTCATATACTGTTAAAAAAATAACGGATCATACGTTAAGTCGTTAAGATGAGCCACCTCGCCTTCTTCAAATTGGCTTACAATATGTTGAAATTCTTTCTCCCAGTTATACTTTTTACGACCTTTTGACGTTCTTGTTGGTTTACGGAACAGAGACCGCAAAAATTCTTCCAATGGGCTGAATAAAAGGTTTTTGAGCGTTCGTTTTAATTCTAATAGCGATCCTTCATGATGAAATTTCAACTGTAATAACACTTGTAAGCAGTACGTGATTAAAGCGATCCAAATTTGTGTGTAAACGGCATTTTCGCTTTTGCCATAAAATGATTTTATTTTTAAATGCTGCTTCATCCACTTGAAAAATGTTTCGATTTTCCAGCGATAGCGGTATAAATCACCAATCTCTTTGGCAGATAGTTCGAAACAGTTAGTAACAATGACAACCACATTGCCTTCGCTATCTTTTGTTTTAATAAGGCGCAAGGGTTGCGTCATTTTGGTTCCATTTTGCACACTGCCCAGGTACACTTCCTAATCAAGAAAAATGTTGTTTTCCGTGTCCGGAACTTGTTCCGAGATAACCTCTATTTCTGCATTTTTCTTTGTTCTTGTGACAAACCGAACATCATCAAAGCAAAGTTTATCAAATTGCTTATAGTCATTGTAGCCCCGGTCAAACAAATGAATGGCGTTTGAATCAATATCGATTAATTCATCCATCTGGGATCTATCCGCATGCTTGGCTGGCAGCATAACAGCTTTGTCAGGCATGGTTATATCCTTTGTCACGACTACTCGCAAGTGGAGTCGAACACCTGACTTCGTTTTGCGAAACGTTGCCCAGGGATACTGGCTCAAACTCATCGACATAGTGGATGAATCAATAACCAGTAGTTTTCCAATATCACGTATCATCGATGGATGTTTCATTTGCGCTTGTGTCTCGAACACCAGATGTCTAAATACCTTTTCAAACATTCGAGGAGTGAGATTACACTGTTTCCGGGATAGTTGTGACGTACTAATGGTGTCCACTTCAATCTTCTGTTGGATGTCCTGATTATCCTTGAGTTGTTTCGATAGCTCTCTTAAACTTTCGGTCTCATTCAGTTGCGCAATAATCAACAGTTCCAGGAATTTGTAGGCCGTCAGTTTTTTTATGTACTGATCAATATCCGTAACGTTGATCACGTTTAAAAATTTTTGTTCATCAAGTACCTTGAACAGTTCATTTATTGTGGATTTTGTGGTATTCTTGTCCATACGGTGTCTCCTTGTAATGGGATTTGGACAGAGCTACCTAATCCCTATTATAAGGGGATTTTTTATTTATTTAAAGACTTTATCACCATAATTCCCAATATTCCGTAATTATTTTTAGAAGGAGTATTGATTGACAAAATAGTTTTTTATTTATGCAATACTAATGATTTTGCACTAAACAATATTCATATTATTCTTCCTGTATTTAATATTAAGAGTGTATCTGGCATGTTTCGGACTCGCATCTTCATTATGGATATATTTTAATTTCAATGAGCTTTTATTGAAATCTAACAAGAGTAATGGAATACTAATAGGGAATTTTTGTTCCTTAAATATATACTCTAAAGAATTATTATTCTACTAGGTAAAAATAAGAATTA
Organism: Lentibacillus cibarius; assembly: GCF_005887555.1. Taxonomy (NCBI): domain Bacteria; kingdom Bacillati; phylum Bacillota; class Bacilli; order Caryophanales; family Bacillaceae; genus Lentibacillus; species Lentibacillus cibarius. The sequence continues at coordinate 862,101 of NZ_VCIA01000001.1, forward strand.
TGTTAAAACCTTCTTAAGATCACGTTTGATTTTTTTAGTTGATACTGTTGGTGTTCTACTAAGATATTTCACTTTACAATAACTGCTTAAATAATCGAAACGCCCTTCCCAATCATCACCCATAACCAATGTATCAACCATAAAGTTCTCTATATCCCAGATTTTTTGTTCCCAATTACTTTCAGGTATAACAGAATCCACGTATCGTATTGACTCTAGTAATATCTTTCTTTCATCATATCTAAAGTAACTTTTCTTTCCTTTTTGATGATTAAAAGTATCTGTTGATAGTCCAACAATCAAATAATCCCCCAGATTTTTAGCACGTCTTAATAAATTAATATGTCCATAATGAAGTAAGTCAAAGGTTCCATAAGTTAATATTGTTTTCATTCTAAATTTAACCTCACAACTATAATTTTTCAGTAAAAAAGCTTCAATCAAAATAATTAAAGATTCTAGTCTAATCTTTTAATATTACACATTATCAGAAGCTTAACGAATGGTATTTAATCTCGTCATTATTTATATAAGTAATGACGAGATAAATTTCCATAACCTTTCAGATGATTTCCCATCAGTGTGTTGATGTACACTGTTCATTATTACCTTTCTTGACAAACAATAATAGTTATCTTCTTCCTCATAATTTATTATTTCATTTTGAAGTTGTTTTTGACTAACAACCTTGGGACCAGGTGTCCAATCTTCAAATGGTTCTAGACAAAATCCTCTTTCTTTTTGATACTCTCTTAAATCTGGTGTAGTAAAAATAATAGGTTTATTTAATAATAAATAATCAAAATAAACTGAACTGTAATCTGTAATTAGGATATCTGTTGCACTTAAAACTTCATAAAGATCAACAAATGCTTTATTCGCTTCATATTCAGGGTAAGCATTAATTCTAGAACTATTGAATATATGTTCACTAAATTTCTTTTTATGAATTGGATGAAGTTTAACTATTAATTCATAATTATTTTTTTTTAAAAAGTTTTCTAGGGAACTTAAGCTGAAATCATTAAATCCAAATAGGTTAGAAAAATTATATGCGTTTCTTACATCTGTACTGCGGAAAGTGGGCATAAAGAATATAAACTTTTGTCCCTTGTCCTCTTCACCTAACAACTTTAATAATAACTTTCTACTATTATTTTCGTTAAAAAGTAAGTCATTTCGTGGAGAACCAGTAATCACAAAATTATCCGGATCCACTTTAATTGATTTGTTGATTGTTTTACTATAAAAATCTGAATATGAAGTTAAGTAATTTATTTGGCTCCAGAAAGGTTCAATAGAATTTTTATCAAAATAACTAGGATCCATATAGAACATATTTTTTATCGGAAATCCGTGCCATGTATCTATGACAATCTTCTTATCGGTTTTTGCACTTCTATTTAAATTATATTCCATATTTGTCGTCACAATAATATCACTTTCTATAGACTTTCGAGCAAATTCATTTGTTGCTCCTTTAACAAAATCTATTACAAATTCGTCTGAAATGTATGAAGGAATTGATTTATATAGGGCTAATGTATTGCAACCACTATAATCCCTATATCCCAGTAATATTCTTGGTTTTCTGTTAATAAAATTACTTTTCAGAGTATGTTTCTTTTGTGTTAAACTATAATTATTGGTTTTTAAATTTTGTAAAACCCATTGTTCTCCTGTCTTTACACCTTCTATCGATGCACTTATTTTACTATCACTAATTAAAAGAAACTCTATTTTAGAATAATTATATTCTTTATTCAAACAAGTAATATATGGGTAGCATACACTAAATTCATCCTCTTTAAGTGAATGATTAGTTAAAAGATATTTATCTATAGAATTCAAAAATATATCTAGTATTGTATTTTGCTCTTTAAGTACTAAATTTAATTTAGCATTAACCTCATCTTTTAAATTTTGCTCATTTGTAAGCATTATAATCTTTCTATACAATTCAACGGTTAAATTCATTTGTTCAAATTGCTCATGACAATAAGCGAGATTATAAAGACAATCAACATGGTTAGGATTAATTTCTAATCCTTTATTTAAAATGCCTTTTGCCTCTTCATACATACCTTGCTGCATCAATATCACAGCCTTTATTGAATATAAATCAGCATCATTAGTAACCACTTGCAAGGATTCATTTACAAAATCTAAAGCTTCATTATAAAGATTTTGTGATATTAAATGAACGAGTTGTTCCTTCATTTTGTCTGTTTCATACGGCAGCATTATTCGCTCACTAGCTTGGACATAATCATTAAGCAATTTTTCTAATCCTTGCTTCATTTGCGGGTATACCCCTAAAGCCTTCCGTAAATATCTAATATAAAAAACATCATCTTCTCCTTTTTGTAATTCAGCTTTTAACATATAAATAAAAAAAGCATCCTCTTCACTTTTCACATCATGTATTCTTTCTGATTCTATAATGTTGGTATGATAATAGTTCCTTATAAAAGATATGCCCTCCTGAACGAAACGACTAAATAAAGATTGATTGAATTCATCATCTTTTTCATTATTGAGAACTAAAGCATAGCGTAGTAACGGTTTATTTATTCGGATCTTATCTAAATCATCTTCAAATGGGAAGGTTTGAAGATACTCATAAATAACCTTATTCAAACCATCATATTGCTTACACAAATATTTAAAATAATTATTTAAATTCGATTCCTTTGCATCTGATAACAATTCATAAAGCGGATACTTATAGTACATTAAATAATATAATATGTCGCCATAATAATTGGGTGAATCCGAAAAGTCTATATCCTTTATATTGCTAAGCCATTTAAGATTATTTTCTTTATTTATTTCCAGACGGATTTTATTTAGCAAATTATAGTTTGAGTTCCCATCCGCAAAAAATTCGAGAAACTCTCTTTTCTTTTCCATGTCTTCCATGTTAAATAGTAAGCTTTCAAGTTGTTTATAAAATATACCGGAAACCTCTTCATCATATTCAAGTAATCTATTCATAAACTCCTGTAAAAGCTTATAATCCTCTAACTCCTTAAATAAATTAAGGGTTATGGGAATAATTTTTACTAAATATTGCGTTTTATTTATTTTCATAATATAGTGCTTAGCATTTTCATAGTCCTTTTCCTTTTCATATAATATACATAAATCCGTATATACCACTTCTACGGCGCCGAATGTTTTAATAACAACGGTTGAATCTTGTGCGGCAGGGTTATCTTGATACCTTTTAACTAACTCCAAATATTTATTGTAACTAGCTATGGCTTCCTTATTTTTCCCCATTTGAGATTGTGCTTTTCCTAAATAGCAATAGAAGTCCATAATACCATCTTTTGTATTAATCGCTTCTTTACAAATTTTCTCCACGTCAAATATTTTTTTATTATTCATTAATGCAATAGCTAAGCCAGAATAGACATACATTGTTTTAGATAGATCTATTCTTTTTTCTTTAGCCACCTCATACGCTTTTTGACTATAATATAATTCCTTATCATAATATTTTTTCATGGCGTACGTATTTGCTATATGATGTAGATAGTAGATATTATCTGGATCTTTTTCTAATTCTTTTTCTAACAAACCTCTATTTCTGGTGTATTTTCTTTCCATTAGTGCGTCATCTGTATTGTCATAACCGTAATGAACCAAGGTCAAATCTAATAAATGGGTCGGCCCTTTCTTGAGGGGCTGTTCATGAATGGCACCCACATATTTAAAGTCGCCAGTATTTTTAAACATCCTAGCAATTACAACATAATTATAAAGACCCTTTTCTTCATTAGCGATATTTTTCAAATTAACAAACATGGAATTATAATTTCGATCTTTACCAGATTGATAAAATTCAATTAATACTTCAGGATTTAAAATTACTTCATCCCCGTCTAAAACAAACAACCATTCTCCTTTTGCATAGCTAATAGATTTATTACGCATCGAAGCAAAATCATCATCCCATTCATGAAAGTAAATCTTATCAGTATACTTCCTTGCAATATCAACCGTATTGTCATCAGATCCTGTATCAACGATGATTATTTCACTTTTAATCACTTCTCTAATTGGATTGATACTTTCCAATACTCCTTCTATATGCTTAGCTTCATTTTTCACTACCATGACAAAACTTATTTTCATCTTTATATCCTCCAAGTTATTATGACACCCATTTTCAGAGAATGCTATTTTCTATATCCCCTTTTAAAATCATTCTTTTTATAACAAGAGTGATTTTAAAAAGAGATATTAGACATAACTAATATCTCTTTTATTAATTCAATTTATCGAAGAAGCTGTAGAACTCCTTGTGGCATTTGGTTTGCCTGAGCCAACATGGATTGTGATGCTTGAGAAAGAATAGATGCCTTAGTTTGATTCATCATTTCTTTCGCCATGTCCACATCACGAATACGTGATTCAGCAGCAGTTAGGTTTTCTGATGATGTACCTAAGTTATTGATTGTATGATCTAAACGGTTCTGAACAGCACCTAATTTAGAACGTTCGCTAGACACTCTTTCAATTGCCTGATCTATAACAGAGGTAGCAGCAGATGCTTTGTCACTAGTAGAAACATCGAGCGCATATTCGGTAGATCCAGAAGTTTCACCTAATTGGCCAGTTGATGTGAACGATGCTCCTGAAACCGAATCATCACCTACACCTGTTGCTGAACCTCCCGCGCTACCTGAAATTCCTAATGATTCAGACCGCATGTCTGAGATTTCCACTGTGAGTTGTTGACCTTGGTTTGCACCAATTTGGAATGAAGCACCACTTCCTTCTTCTCCACCACTCAGTGATACAGAATTAGTATCAAAAGTACCAGCTGAAACGGTTGATCCGTCACTTTCTACTGTAAGCTCACTTACACTGACTCCATTTGATGCATCGTCAGAAGCGCCACGTATAATACTTTGAATATCAGCCGCATCATAACTTTGACCGGAAGCTAATTCTACACTTAATGAATTATTACCATCAAAGCTAGCAGATTCATTACTAGCAGTAATAGACGCTGATGAAAAACTAATAGATATTGAATTACCATCAGTTCCACCAGTATTTAAATCAAAAGAAAATGAAGTACTACCAATGCTCGCGTCTGCAGAAGCTGATGTTACTGATTGCGTCCCGTCAAGCAAATTCTGCGTATTAAATTCTGTATTATTACCAATACGAGAAATTTCAGAGGTTAGTTGGTTAATTTCTTTTTGGATTTCACCACGGTCTGTTTCTGTGTTTGTATCGTTCGATGCTTGTACAGTAAGTTCACGCATACGTTGAAGAATTGAATGCGTTTCATTTAAAGAACCTTCAGCCGTTTGAATCATAGAAATACCGTCCTGAGCATTCGTTTGTGCTTGCTCCAACCCACGAATTTGCCCACGCATTTTCTCAGAGATTGCTAGACCTGCTGCATCATCTGAAGCATTGTTAATTCTTAAACCAGAAGATAACTTCTCCATTGAGCTTTGTTGCGCATTGTTTGCAGAACCTAACTGACGATACGTGTTCAGAGCGGCTATGTTGTGATTAATTCTCATTTTACATACCTCCATGTAAATAATAGTTTTGTGCGGGGCACGTCCTTATGTCCCGCGCGGGGTTCCTGCTTGTAAAAGCAAAGCCCCCTATGTTATGGCCATAACATTTATCCATCATGATGATGTATTTCTTATATCGGCACGATTCGGGAATGTTTTAATCTTTTTTAGGGGAATTTTTTACAGTCTTGATATACTCTTAAAAAAGCACAAAAAAATAAGCCTGCGTGCTGCAAGCTTTTACCAATCTATACCTACTTCTTTTTGCAGGATTGAAATATTTGCGTTCGTCTCACTCAGGTCATTGTTAAAATTATTTAGCTTATGATCTATTCTGCGCATATCGCCCCGCATCTTTTTCATCTCTGTCTCCATTGTTCCCACCCTTGCTTCTAGGCTTTCTGTTCTATCTTCTAAATTACCAACTCTACCTTCCAACCTGCTAATACTTTCCTTAACTTCTCCGACATCTTTTGATAGCTCTTTGATTGCAACAAACAAGTCGTCCATGGTTGTATCACTCATCCAGTTTCACCTCCATTTCAATACATTCATCGTAGCACCACGAAGTATCTTCAACAAGTTTAGAAAAACTCGTCATTCGCCTCATCTTATAGCGAATGACGAAGTGTTTCTTACAAGGTCACCCATAAATTTTACTTTCTGACGTTGGAACATAATATGAAATTTCGACCATTAGACATTCTCAAAATTCAATTTTGACCAGGATTAACTTTAACTTTACCACAATGATTTTGACTTATTTTTCAAATTCACCTTTTTTCATATCCTCCACCATCCGCTCCACTAACGCTTCCTGGTACCCGGCCTTACCTTTTTCGCGCATGCGTGCGGCCACGTCAGCCAACGTTGGGTGCTCAATCCGGTTCAGTTTTTCCAGCCGCTCGTCCGGCAGCTCTTTTACCGGATTGCTAGCGGCATAGGCTTCTACATCCATGTGCCATAGTTTCACACGGCCGTCCGGATACCTGTTCAATAGCCGCTGCGCCATGCCGAGGCCTTCCGGGTCGAAATCGCCGGCGTAATGCAGGGTGTTTCCTGATTCCACCAGCCGGTCCAGCAACATGAGCGCGGCGAGAGTGAACTGGCCGTTGGTGCAGACGATTGGGACACCCTTCCTGTAGTCCAATATTGTGGCACATACGCCGGAATTCTCAACCACCCAGACGTCTGAGCCGTACGCAGGATAAACGGCTGTTACATTCACTAGCTCCCGAATCGGTACAATTTGCACGGTGTTTTCACTGACGGCGGCTTCCCACACGGGGTGGGTGCCTGTTTCTGTTTCAGCAAGCAGTCCGGCACAAGTAACATAATTCAGCAGGTCGTCCCGGTAAATATGATAATGCTGCAGAAGCTCGTTAATCGCTTCCGTGCTTGTCGGAACAGGCTCGCGAACACCAATCGCTAGTACGTTCAGCCACAACTTCCCTTGATCGGTATGCAAGTCAAACACATGCGGGTCACCGGTTACACGTTGGCTGAACATCGGCAAGCGCTCCAGTGATGATGGCAATTGGCCCCACGCAGCCTGCAGCCGGTCCACCATCCCCACAAAACGTTCTGGCTCCCGCTCCAGCAGTGTCCAAATCCAGCGGGTTTCGCCCGGGTTCTCAACCAAATAATCAAACCAAAATGCAAGCGACGTATATTTTTCCCTTAGACTAGCTACAAAAGCGTGTAAACCAGCTTCCTTTTCCTGCTTCCGCTGCTTTTTCGAGATAATCTCTTCCCCAAAAAACGCATCAAGCAAGGATTTCAGCGCCACGTCACTAAAACGGGTATCAGCCAGTTGCCGCTCGAACGCTGGCATCGAAATCGTTCCTTTGGCAGCCAGCTTCAACCCTGGCATGCCAAAGAATCCGCCAATTACCTCTAGTTCTTCATCAGTAAACAATCGAACGGGAACGGTACCGCCTATTCTGCCAAGGGATTCGTATTTCTTTTTGAACTCGCTAAATAATTTTTGATAAGCGGCTTCACTTTTAAAAAAGTCCACCGCTTGTTGAAGGTTTTTTCCATCGAATCGTACTCCTTTTACGAATCCAGTGTTGTAGCTGTTTCTTCTTCAGGAATGTCTAAGTGCCTTGTGTTGCCGTCCCAATAATAGCGGATAACGGTGACAAATCCTTCATTTTTCGGGCGGACGAGTTCAGCGATAGCGAGCGACGAAATCGTGTCATAATCGCCCCAGAGCACTTGCGAGTTCATAATATAATCGAATCCGAGCTCCTCGACGATTTCAAACATTTCCCGAATGTTGTTCTCATCGACACCAGCAAATGCCTCGTCCAACGAAATGATATATGGCGCGGTGTCATCGGCCTCCAAATAGCGCGAGTAACATGCCGTAAACAGCGGAATATACATGGCCATCGCTTTTTCGCCGCCACTGAACTTGTAAAACGCATGGTTGGTCAGTTCGCGCTTCGGTTCGCCGGCACGCTGGTAGGATAGGACAAACGAAAACCAGTTCCGGTAATCGAGTACGTCTTTCAGCACTTGCAATAAGGTGTTTCCCTCACCTTTTACATCAACGAGTTCTTTGGCGCGTTCGATTTTGGAGCGGAAGTGCGCAATGACCTGATTGATGTCTTCCTCTTTCAATAAACGGGCGTCACGCCGCAGTAAATCGACCAGTTCCTTCGTATCCAGCTCAGCTTCTGTTTCTGCGGTACGCGGTTTCCATTTAATGGAGAAGGACAAGCCAGAAGACGAATCGCTGCCAGTCATCAGTTTATTCATTTGTTCCGTCCATTTTTGCGCACGGCCAATGCGACTGCGCAATTTTTTACCGACCGAATCAAACAGAATTTCCTCATACAGCCGGCGGTCCTGATCATCTAGCATCGTTTGCTGGCGTTCGCGGTCATCGGCAATTGTTTTCCTAATATAGTACGGGCTTACCCGTTTTCCTTGAAAATCAAGTTCAATTTTGCGCCGCTTCGTTTTTTGCTGCCAGTTGGTGATGTGCATGTGCTGCTCATCAGTCCAGTCGTCACGCATCCAATCTTCATCGGTGGCCGGGATTTCGGTATCGGTCATGCGATATTCCATTAGATTAGTGTTCTGTTCGAAATAGACACTCGTCAGCTGGCTTTCCAGTGTGGACGGGTCTTTTTCTTTCAAAAAGGTTTTATATTCTTTGGCAATTGTTCTAGCTAGTGCATCTGTATCTTCCGTCTGCTCCGGCACGTCGACAAAACCAAAACTAACTTCCTGTTGGAACGATGCTTTCCATGCGTTGGTCATGTTTTCCCCGAAGCGTATTTTTTGCTGAATGGTTGTAATTTCATCCGTGAGCACGTTTTTCTTGGATTCTTTTGCCGGTAAATCTGATTTAATCTGATCAAGCTCTCTGTTTGTCGCGGCAAGCGCTTCCTGTACTTCTCGGATTTGTTTGCGGATGTCGGCGACGCCTTCTAATTCGAGCTGTTTTTCGATTTCGGCGATGTTCTGCTCTTTCTGGGACTGCCTGTCAGCAAGTTCATTCAATTCGCCCTGCAGTTCATCGACTTCCGCAGCCAATTCCTCCAGCCGTTCGTTCGCCTGCTCGATTTGCTGGGCGGTATGCCGGTACGTGGTATGCTTCGTAATCAGTCCGTGCAAGGCTATCTCGTATTCCCGCATCTGCTGGGCCGCTTCCTGGTATGCTGCAAAGGAAAAAGGCAAATTATATGCTCGGGTTTCCGCATCGAGCTTGCTTTTCATTTCCCTGTACGCCTGTGTCAGTTGGTTCATTTGCTCGTCCAATTCACGCAACGTTTTCTCGTATTGACCAATTGCGAACCGTTTTTCTTTTATATGGGAAAAGCTCTCAGCCAAATCATCATCTTGTGGAAACGCATCAAGTGCATCGGTCGCAGCCTGAACGTTGTCTTTTAATTCATCCACTTCCCGTTGAACCACTTGTTGTTCCACTTGTAAGGCATCGAGTTCAGCACTCAGTTGCTCGATTTGCTCTTGCCGGTACCGCCGGCGGGCATTTCGGCCGATGAACCGCACCCGTTCAACCGGAACTGCATGCCCGTGCAGTAAACCAACCTGATACGTGCCATCCGCGTTAATCGCCGCCTTTTCCGCATCCGCGTCACTGTCGACCAGAATACTACGCAGCACGTCATCGACCTGTACCGGGCTAAGTTTCGCATCATCATCCAAATCAGGCTGCAAATAATCAGCCAAAGTGTGCGCCATCATGTTTGGACTCGCTTGCAAGATGCGGTCATGCTGCAGTGGTATGGCTTCGTTTGTCAACAACGCATCCAAGAAGCCGGCATCATTCAGCGCGGCTTCTATCTGCACGCGCACGTTTTCCGGGACATGCTCCTGAAATTCAACCGCTTCATATAAAGGTGCAAATACATGCCCCACTTCGGCCAATTGTTTTCGGGCATCCCGTGTCGTTTCCCGCTGGTTCGGTGGCTCGGGATCACGTTTCGCCTTTAATGCTGACAATTCCGCTTCTTTTGTTCGGATGTCTTCCTTCAGCGTTGTGATTCGACTGTTCTTCAGTGCGATTTGTTCCTTCATTTGCATCTGATAATCACGAACCGCTTCCACATACGGAGTGCGGATACGCTCATAACCGACAGGCTCATAAAGATGGTACATATCGCGGGATGTTTGCTGCAAAATATCCTCAGTGACCGGTACATATGCGTGGTTTTCCGCCCATTGATGGATTTCCGACAGTTGATCCTGTTTATCTTTTTCAAAAATATCGAGCCAATCTTGTTCTTCTTGCTTGACGGTGTCCAGTTCCTGTCGAGTCGACGCCATTTTTTGATCAAGTTCGGCGATGCGGGTTTTCTTTTGTTCTAATTCGCGCAGTTCGCCGGTGAGCGATTCTAGTTTCCGGTAATGCTGTTCCGCTTCCTTTTTCCAGATGGTAAAGTCATGCTCGGTTTGCCTATGCCGATCAAAGTCATGCTTGTTAATCTCATGCTGTAAAAAAGAAGCAGCTTCAGCGTCGTGGTCTAAATCTACTAGCATATCTTCCAGCTCGCGATGTAGTTCATCGAATGATGCGACCAGCTTTTGCTGTTTTTCTTTGGTCGCTAGTTCCTGCTGTTTCTTTCCGGTCAAGGTGCTGTCTTTTTTGGCGTGGTCTTGCTTGATTTCTTGTAACTTTGCCAATTCGCTTTTCCGTTCTTCCTCCAGGTTCCACACTTTATGGCTTTGCAGGCGGGTACGTTTTTGCTCCAGCACGTCATGGTTCTGTTCGAGCGTCCGTTTCCGCTCTTGTAATGCTGTTATTTCGCCGGTCAAATCGCGTTCTTCCGCCTGTTTTTCCGTTAGTGCAGCTGTTTCGTTATTATATCGCTTGTTAGCGTCCACGTAATGAGCCGCTTTATCGGCCAGCTTATACTGATTATACGCATCATACCGTTTCAGCAATTTTTCCAGTGCGGTCTGTTCGCGTTCCAGCTGCTCAATCTGTTGTTTCGTCTGGTCCATATGTTCAATCGTGTCAGACAAATGACGCAAATCTTCATCTGTCAGCGGCGGTAGCGAGGCTTCCAGAATGTCGTAAATGGCAGTCGGGCGGAATTCTTTGGAGAGTTTGGGACTACGCAGCTGGATTAATAATTTAATAAGGTCGTCATACGCTTCCAGATCGGCAAATCCGAAAATATACTTGTTGACAAGTTTCATATACTCCCCTTGTGTTCGGACGACTTGCCCGCCTGTATCAATCCGATTTTCCAGCTGGACCCGTGATAGAGGAATCCGCTGCTTTTCCCCGCCGTTGTATGCCATCTCATAAAGGGCGAAATCTTTCCCGATGCGGCGGTTATCCGTGATGACGAAGCCCCAGAAGTTCATATTTTTATGGCGGCGCGCTTGCAGTCCGATCCCGGTGGTGATGTACTGATTCGTATCTTCGCGCTTGTACTCGAGGAATAAATAGCCTGTCCGCTCATCCCGGTCCACGACATCCTTTTCCCCTAAAAGATAGTCTTCCATTTTCCGTGCGCGTGACCCGAATGGATCCAGACGGTCCGGTGATTTTTTCCCGTCTAATAATACCGGCAGTATACTTTGCATCGTCACCGATTTACCTGAGCCGTTTGAACCCCGAAGCAGTAATTTACCGTCCGCAAAGTCAAAAATTTCATCATCATAATACCAGAAGTTCAACAGCCCAGCCCGGTTCATTTTCCATTTATGATGTTTGTTCATTGGTCTCACCTTCCCGTTCTTGGAAGTCTTTCGGATAATGCCCAGTAACCCGCCCAAACAACGGCTTCATCACATATGCATTGGTTACCGGTTCCACTTCAAGCATTTCCCAGTCAAATAACAGCGCCACCAGCTCATCGGTAATCGTGGCAATCGACGCCTCGCGGAAATGTTTACTCCAGCCATTGCCGTACATTTCGCGGCTCTTCGTCACCATTTCTTCCAGCGCCAATCGCGACAGCCGGATTGTGCCTAGCTCGTCCGGCGCATGTGTACTTTCGTTTCTTAGCACACTTGCCACATGCAGGGCTACATCCATAATCGCTTTTTGGTCAGGGAAAAGCGTCAGTTCCTGCTTTCGTTCCTCGGCGACCAGCATGGCAGCATTTTTGAACACTTCCAGCCGGAATTGACTATGTTCCTCGATGTCCTCACGTAACCGGTTTCGGAAGTTACGAATATAGGCAAAATCCGCGTCATCCTCGCTTTCCCGATGCACGACTGGCGACAAGAACAGCTTCCGGTATACCCGCTTGCGCCGCTCATCAGCTTCATGTCGCTCCCATTCACTCGCCAATATCGCATCCGCTGATGAATAATCAAACAAATCTTTTGGATAAGACCGCATGAAATACCTGGCATACACCGTCGTTTCATAGAGCACTTCCTGTTCCTGGTTCATGGCAAAATGGTCCACTTCCCCTTCCACTGATTGAAAAATGGACAACTGTTCCAACTGTTTGATGACTCGGACGAGTGAGCGGCGGTGGTTATAATTCGTCCAATCGAGCGGGAATTCGCCCGGGTACAAGTCTTTAATCTCCTCGCAAATATCCGACAGCAAAAACTGCTCATCGACCGACCGATTTTCCGTAAAAGCGAGCGCACAGCAAAAGATCGCATAGTCACGCGGTTCTTGAAAAGCCTGCATCCCCATCCAGCTCTTGGCCTCTACTGGGATTTTTTCCAGTTTAATGAAGTGCTGATGGACGATTAATTCAAACCCGAGCTTATCGTCCACGTAACGTTTCAGCACTTTTTCCCGTTCGCGGATCATTTGATACAATTCGGGTTCCTTGAGGCGCAATACCCAAAACCGCTCCAGTAAGAGGCCGAACGCTTTTTCAGCTTTTTCATCAAATTGATTTGTTTCCATTTACTTGTTCACCTCATCTAAAAAGCGGAATGTCACCGCAGGCATTTCAATAGCACCATCTTCTGCATGCAGCACGGCACGTTTTTGTTCGTCCATAATCACTTGTACTTGCCGGCCGTATTCCGTTTTAAACGTATGGTTTTTTCTCGCCATCGCTTTGCCGATCCAGCCAAGCAACATTTTTCGCACATACGGTTCAACTGTCGGTAGTTCCGCCAGCCTGATTTCATTACCGGTCATATAATTTTCCAGCGTCTGCTGTTCAAGCCGCTTGTTGTGCAGATGTTCCTTGCGCGCGGCATCCTTGCGTTCCTTCTGACTGACAATCGCGCCGGGTCGGGTCTTTTCCCGATAGTTCCGGATACGCGGCTTCGTTTCATGTTCCATCGGCGCCTCATCCCACACATCTGTATAAATATCATCGGTCGGAACGTGATCGCTGTAGATATGTCTCGTATGAAACACCCCGAAAACAACAGCGGATAATTCATGTGCCTCATGAATCGTTTCGAGCGAATCAAACCATTCAGCCAGGTGTAAGTAATCTTTTTTGCGACTGCGAAAGTAATGATGCCGTTCACCGAGCCGCTGCACAATACGGGTGATGCGGCGAATTTGTTCGTTTGTACGTGTCTGCAGCATGTCCAAGTTGCTTTCGCCATGTGCATTGCCGAGGAACCATTCACATAAACTGCGCCACTTCTCCTGCTTCTCGTTCATTAACTCCTGTTCATCCAGCCCCATATCCTCAAAACGGGGAACCTGCTGCTCATGGTTGATTACTTGTTTTAGAAGCGGGGTTAACTGCCGGATGCTAATCGACTCCAAAAGCTGCTGAATTTTCAATGCCGTCTGCTGCAGCCCGATTATAAAATCACGCAAATACGCTGTGAACTGATCCTTATATGCGAGAAACGCTTCCGTCTGCATACGCTCTTCTGCAGCTTCACTATTAATGTGGGCCATATAGTCGGATGTGTTCTGATTAATCGAGCGGAAGTAGGTTACGATATCATTCCAAAGTTGTGCACACTCATCAGCAGAGGGAACTTCATCTTGCTTGATGATTTCTTCCACTTTTAACAGTTCCTGATAGAGGCGCTCGAACTCTTTCTTTTCCAGTGACCCGCCAAATACATCGCCGCCCCGCTCCATTTGCTGAAGCATGCGCTCAAATTCCACGGTATACGGCGTGCATTGGTAGCGATAGCGCTTCTTCTTGAATTCCTCAATCGTACTCGCCCGGCTCACTTCCTGCCTCGCCACCAAGTTATTCCACTTCACCAGCTGATCCAAGTCCTGCTGCAACTGCTCTTCTGTATAGTCCTGAAACCCGTCCAGATCGGTTAAATACGCGAAAATTTCTTCCGGAAACAAGAATTCCCGCATCCGTTCATGCTGCACGTAAAAATAGCGAAGGATCGCCCGGTAGCTCCACGCCTTATCAGCTGTCAGATAGGCCGCCTCCTGCACTTTTTTAAACGATGGTGCCTGCATCTTCATCACCCGCAAAATTCGACTTTCTTCTATTGTATGTCTGTGGCGTGAATATGTCTATGGATGAAATTGTGGAATATATTGAGAAGGTAAGTTATTCGGGGTGCTAGCCGGTTAAGGAAAAATATCCGCTGGAGCTTAGAATGCCCCTGTCACTCTCTTGCTAAATCAATCTCCATTTGACGTTGTGCGACTTTTCTGCTAACTTAATAAGGTATATATAAAACGCTTACAAAGGTGAAGGGGGAAGTCCTTTTGAAAGGATTAACATCTTTTTTTGACCGGATGGTGCAGCGGTATTTGCCCGATGCGTTTCTATTCGCGATCATTCTGACAGTTATTGTTTTCTTTCTCGGAATGGGCGTTACCGGTAGCACACCTGTAGAAATGGTTGAATATTGGGGGACGGGATTCTGGGATCTACTCGCGTTTGCCATGCAGATGTCGCTCATCGTGGTGACCGGGTACATTCTTGCAAGCACGCCTGTCGTTCGAACAATGTTACAGAAAATTAGCACACTGGCTAATACGCCCGGACAGGCGATTCTGCTGGTGACATTCGTTGCTGCAGTTGCTTGCCTAATTAACTATGGATTTGGACTTGTCGTTGGCGCACTTCTGGCGATCCACGTGGCAAAACGTATTCCGTCGGTGGACTACCGGTTGCTGATGGCGAGCGCTTACAGCGGGTTCCTGTTGTGGCATGGGGGTTTCTCTGGATCGATTCCGCTACTCATCGCAACAGATGACCATTTTTTGGCTGATAAGATTGGATCATTACCGGTTACTGAAACATTGTTCAGTAGCTTTAATCTGTTTATCGTCTTATTCTTACTGATTACCATGCCGCTATTAAACTGGTACATGATGAAAACGCGTGATCCGCTGGCGAACGCAACTGACGCAACGACTTGGAACACCGAGAGCTATGACCATACCGAAGAAGCTGTTGCCACCGAGAGTATAACTCCAGCTGAGCGGCTGGAAAACAGCCAAATGTTATCCCTACTCATCGCAATCATGGGGCTTGGATTCATCGTTTATCATTTTTCACAAAACGGTTTTGACTTGAATATTAACATTGTCAACTTTATATTCCTGTTTCTTGGTATTCTGTTCCACCGGACACCGCGTCGCTTTTTGGACAGTGTTTCCGATGCGGTAAAAAATGTAGGGGGCATCATTATCCAATTTCCTTTTTATGCAGGAATCATGGGCATGATGGTCGCTTCTGGCCTGTCTCAATCCATGTCAGAATGGTTTGTGAGCATCTCTAACGATGTGACGCTGCCGTTATTCACTTTTCTCAGCGCAGGTATTGTCAACTTCTTCGTGCCATCCGGCGGTGGTCAGTGGGCTGTACAGGGACCGATCATGATTCCCGCAGCATTGGAGATTGGTGCCGATACAGCAAAAACAGCAATGGCCGTTGCCTGGGGGGACGCGTGGACGAACATGATCCAGCCGTTCTGGGCATTACCATTACTAGCGATTGCTGGCTTGAAAGTACGTGACATTATGGGATTCTGTGTCATCATTTTGTTTTATAGCCTGATTCCGATATCAATCGGACTCTTGTTTATGTAAAGTAAAACTTCATTCAAAAGACTGCCACAGCCTAAATAAGGCCGAGGCAGTCTTTTTATTAACAATAACCGGCTGGAAGCTTATCGCAATTTCACCGCATTTCTTCCGGCTCCTTTTGCCTCGTACAGGGCATTGTCTGCTTCTTTCAGCATAGAGAAGACAGTCGCTCCTTTCTCCGGTGCCATGGCAACACCCATGCTTGATGAAACGTGCAAGTGCTTACCAAGTATCGTCCATGGCTTTTTGATCGTATGCTGAATTTCTTTTGCAATAGCCACAGCCTCATTCACCGAGGTCACATTCGATAAAAGGATAACGAATTCATCGCCGCCAAGTCTAGCCGCCATATCGTCATGACGAATAACTCGATTCAAGCGTTTTCCAAATTCCTCAATGACTGCATCACCAACATCATGTCCCAATTCATCATTAATTTGCTTGAAATAGTCGATATCCATCAAAATTACAGCAAAACCGCTCCCGTCCGCATGCTGATGATCGATTGCCTTGCGCAGCTGCTTTTTGAATAACCGTCTGTTTGGCAACCCGGTCAACGAATCATGATGCGCGAAATGTTGCAACTTAGCTTCGTATTCCTTCTGCTAGCTGACATCGCGTGTGATGATAACCATATATTGGAATTTACCTTCACTATCATATACTGAAGTACCGTGAGACTGACACCAAACGGCATTGTTTTCTGCATCAAATTGCCTGCAGGTCGCTGTAAAAGGCTGACCATGTTTAATAGATTCAATCATTTTCCTGTCCATCTCATCCCTGTCATCCGGATGAACATTATGTAAAAAAAACTTCCCTTCATATTCCTGATGATCATGCCCCAATATCGTTTGAAACGATGGGGATGCGTAGACGATTTCCCCTTTATCGTTTACCATTGTTATCAAGTCATTTGCGTATTCGGCAATCGTCCGGAATCGTTCTTCTCGTTCCTTTAATTGTTTTTGCGCAATAATCGCATCTGTAATATCTTTCACAACTGCCACGACATGTGTACACTGGTCGTCAGCATTAAACAATGGGGTCAATTTTGTATTCATATAATAGTTTTCTTCTGAAGCTAGATACGAATCATCAAAACTAACAGACTCCCCAGTATCTACTACTTTTTGATAGTGCGCGTATAATAAGGCTGCATGTTCCGGTTCACAGACATCGGCAATCGTTTTTCCTGTATCTTGTAGACCAATGCCTGTTCCTTCTTCCGCAGCCTTGTTAATAAATTCATAGATAAACTCTGAACCATTCTTCACCCTCATTACAAATACCATGTCTGTAATGCCATCCATCAGCACGCTTTTTAGCAAAGTTTCCATTAAATGGTGCAAGCTACCTCTTCCTTCATCTATTTAGATTTTTAAATACATATCTGCATATGTTGTCTTTTTGAATCATACTATCGGCATCATGGTGTTATTGTATTTAAACACCTTCACAATAGCAAAAAAGTCCCATTCATTCAATCGTTTCTTTTCAGTCGCTGTGACAATTATCCTAAGTTAGTTGAAAAGGAGCCGGGAACAGCTTCTCGCGGTGATATGGCAGCAGATTTTGCAGTGTGACGTATTTGGCGTTTTCGCTTCAAAATTTGGTGTTTACATCCTCAACTTTGGCGTTTTTATCCTGAAATCTGGTGTTTACATCCTCAACTTTGGCGTTTTTATCCTGAAATCTGGTGTTTCTTGTTCCAAACTCTAGCAACCTCACATGTCAACCCTGCTAGCTGACTTCTCTCTTCCAAAAACCTGTGCAATAGCAATGCCAGCAATCACTAGTGCAGATCCGGTGATAATACTGCCGGTGAGCTTTTCTCCAAGTATTAACCAGCCAAAAAACAGGCCGAATACCGGGACGAGCAGTGTCGACAAAGTAGCTGTCACCATATCAATGGTGCTCAGAAGTACAAACCATACCGTGAAACATAACGCAGATGCCAAGACACCAGTAAAGAAGATGTAAAAAACGCTTGCACTGGTCAGGTGCACAGGCTCTCCCCATTCCGTCACCACGGTCGCCGCTAATATCCCAATCGTGCCAAATAGCATTTGATATGCCGATACCTGGAGCTGGGTCATGCCTTCCAGTTTCAACCGGTAATACGTATTGGACCCGGCCCATGAGAATGCCGCTGCCACAATGAGTAACTCACCGAAAATAACTGCCGGATCCTGCACAAAAAAGATATCCCAGCCAAGGATCGTCAACAGGCCAAGCATTCCCATTACTAGGCCAACTATCTTCCCCGGTGTAATGCGCTCACCCAACACTTTTACAGCCAGAAAACTGCTCCAAAGTGGCATGGAATACAACAAAACAGACGACTTGCCGGCATTGACAAACTGCATGCCGTACATAACACAGGAAAAAACAATGGCCGTCTGCAGCATGCCGACGACAAACAAATGCTTCCACATCTGCCTTGGTGGTTTGCCTGCTTTCAATACCAAAACAAACAGCAGCAAGGTCACCGCCCCTGTCCCAAACCGAAATGTGGAAAACGTAAGCGGCCCCATGAAGTCAAGTGCTGCTTTCATCAATACCCACGCATAACCCCAAATGATAGTAATGAGCAGAATCAATCCCCATACCATCCACTTATTTTTAAGTATAGTATTCCCCATGAACGAACAACCTCTTTAATGTGGCCTATTTATATAAGTATATTTTTAACTTTTTATTATGACAACTATTGAATCCTGCCTTTTGCCCAATTTATATTGAAAACGTTCAAAAACGGTATGATGCTCTTTAAAAGAAGAAGAAAGATGCGAAAGCCCTTAATTTGGCACCGCCTGTAATCGTCGTGTTGTGGCTAGCCGGACCTTTCTATAACTAAGGTATACAAATTTGTACACAAAGGGACCCTAACACAAAATTTAATCATACGAATTATTTTCTACCAGTTTAAAGTCGACATAAAATGGCTATACTGTTCATGTATTCCCCCTTTAATTGACCCTTTTGAACTAAAAAGACTTGTCCCATCAGTGATGATGACAAGTCTTTTTAGAAAGATAAGAAACTATAAAATTTAGCTATATAACTTTTACTTGCAAGGTTAAGCCGCGTCCTGCTTCAGCGACTAGCGCGACTTCCTTCACCTCTGTCCGATTCATTGGAAGCATTGAAAAACGCGAACATATTGACAGCGTCTGTTTTGTTTATATATGATCACGTTATTTCCGTTTGCAGTTTTTGTAGTAAATAAATAATTTCGTTGGTCTTTTCATTCAGTTGTTCGAGCATCCCGGTAGCATTTTCTTTATCCCCTTGTTCAACGAATCGTTTCACCTTTTCTACTAAATCATGAAACTCCTGATGCGGTTTTTCAATTGTTTTAAAGGAAGTTTTCGACCCGAGTGATGTTTGCTTCATTTGTTTATACCATTTGCCAAATCTGCACTCGTCAGGCTTGATTTCATTTAACTCATCGATAGATTGGTACCCTAATATGGCATTGTATACCCACCATTGGTATAGTGCGTGTTCAGTCTGTACAACCCGTATCACCTGTTCCGGCACCAATTTCGGAATGCTGCTAATTGTTTGTTTCCGTAAATCATTCACTTCCGAGCTTACCTGATAAATCGACTCACCCGTCTTTTCAGTTTGATGCCGAATGTCTTCTGTATGCTGATGAACTACGCCTATTCGGTTGGCAATATCCTGTGTTGCAGATGACTGCTCTTCTGTAAGGGCTGCAATCGTATTAATCGATTCACCAACGTTATTGATTTTTTCCATGATGAAATTAATTGTTTCAATAGACTGTCTGGCATGTCCGACACGTTCTTGCAATGACGTTGACATATCGTCTACATTGCTAGCAACTTCTTTTGAACTTCCTTGAATTTGGTGAATCGTTGCAGATACTTCTTCTACCGATGTTTTGGTCTGTTCTGCGAGTTTTCGAACCTCATCAGCGACAACCGCAAATCCTTTTCCATGTTCACCAGCACGCGCAGCTTCAATGCTTGCATTCAAGGCTAATAAATTCGTTTCTTCCGCGATGCTTTTAATTGTGTCAACAACCTGTGTTGTCTTGGCCATATGATTCGTTAACGTATCTATCTTTTCTTTCGTGGACGTAAATTCTTCAGCCATTTTTAAAAAACCCTGCAACGATTCTTCAATAAGCTGCCGACCTTCACCAGCCTCTTTTATCATCTTCTCCGTATTTTCAGACATTTCTACTGCATTTTCCGTCACTTGTTCGATTGAGGCATTTAATTCCTGAGATGCTGCACTTACGTTCGATGCTTCATCAACCGATGCATCCACCCTATCTAGTAATAATTTAACCTTATCCATACCGATAACGTATTCCATCACCTTGCTTATACTTTGAACAAGATGATAATCATTTGCTTCCTGAGTGGAGCTGATGACAACCAATGTATCAAAAGTAATAATACGAATCAGAGAAAGGATAATCTCGGATATCGTATGTGATGAATGGTGGAACCGCTTCATAATGATCGGAATTATATATTCGTACACCCGAATATAAGAACCAACATACCATTCATCATATAAGCCTATGCGACTATGTACTCGTCCAATCTTTTTCCGGTATTCTACATAATCCTTAGTAAATTTCGGTTTAGACAATTCTTTGAAATACGCCGTAATCGCCGCAGTATAGCGCTCAAAATTGGAATTGTCATTAAAAATTTGTTGGATTTCAGGTATCTTCATTATCATTTCATAATGGCGTTTTGCCATTTCATAAGCATGTTCTTCCATAATAGGATCAATTTTCCTCAAGTTTTGAAAATCGCCATCCGTGATTTGCAAGAGTTTTGATAATTCATTAATGCGTGCACTTTCACCTTCTATTGTATACGTCTGGTCACCCAGCTCCGGAATTTTCTCTTTTTTACCAAACAGCGTCTGCATCATTTTGTTCCCCAGCCCCTTTTACAAAGTTCGTTCCTAATTTGCCAGTTTTAAGCGAATCATTTCTGCATAGACAGTCTAAAGGAAAAAACTGTCGGGTAGTGTGATAAATATCACACTTATACTGAATGGTACGCTATTTGTCAAACATACGAACGAATTGGTCGAGAAACACGCGGGTTCTGCTTTCTTTTTTTGCGAACATTAATCACTACTAGCTGACTTCTCTCTTCCAAAAAACTGTGCAACAGTGATGCCGGCGATCACTAGTGCAGTTCCGGTGATAATACTGCCGGTTAGCTTTTCTCCAAGCATTAACTAGCCAAAAAACCGTGGTGACGGAATGGGGGGAGCCTGTGCACCTGACCAGTGCAATCGCCGCTAATATCCCGATTGTGCCAAATAGCATTTGATATGCCGATACCTGGAGCTGGGTCATGCCTTCCAGTTTCAATCGGTAATACGTGTTGGACCCGGACCATGAGAATGCCGCTATCACAATGAGTAACTCACCGAAAATAACTGACGAATTATTTTCTACCAGTTTAAAGTCGACATAAAATGGCTATACTGTTAATGTATTCCCCCTTTAATTGACCCTTTTGAACTAAAAAGACTTGTCCCATCAATGATGATGACAAGTCTTTTTAGTTTCTTTTTGTGGCTACCACATCCGTTGGTCTGAAAGAGTTAAGCTTTCAACCATATCACAAAATGTTTCAGCAAACTTTCGGCAGCGCTCCTCATCTTCCTCATCAGGTGCAAGATCGACAATTAGCCGCTCTGGTACCAGTTGGGCCTGTTTTGCTTCCAGACGGTCACCAATGGCGTTGGCAGCGCCGCCGAATGTATCATAAAAGGAATCTCCGGATCCAAATACGCCCGAAACCATGCCGGTAATATCAACATCGTCCAATTCCTCATAAAAATCTTCGGCTTCAAACGGAATCTCCCCATCATCCCATGAGTACGTCCCAATAAGGACACCGTCATAGCTAAAAAGTTCTTCTACATCAATCGGATCCAGTTCAAATGTCTTCGTGACCACTTCATGTCCACGGTACTGTACCGTATCCGTTATAATCGTTGCCAGTTCTTCTGTGTTGCCGGTCATGCTCGCGTATAACAACAATACTTTTTTTCCCATGATAATCCTCCGAAACGTAATCGAATCTTTCCAGTATTATTGTACTGTCGGCGATAATGACTTTCAATTATTCACGTCCAATAGGAGGCATTTTTTCTATGAATGTGACAAAAATGTGATTGTCTTCCCACCCCCGGCATACGTTCTGCTCCGCATAGTCTGTCCATTCCCGTCATAGGAATGAATACAGAAGGGGGATCTGTTCATGGGGCTGTTTCAAGAATTTCGTCAATTTGCAATCAAAGGAAACGCCGTTGATATCGGTGTTGGCGTAGTGTTAGGTGCTGCATTCAGCGGATTCATCGATTCACTGGTTAAAGATATCATTTACCGCCAATCGGGGTTCTTTATTCTAAAATAAATTTTCAAGACCTCTATATCAGTTTGAGCGGGATGACCTATCCATCATTGGAAAAAGCCAAAGAAGCAGGTGCCGCAACGATTAATTATGGACTGTTCATCACTGCTTCCGTTCGCTTTATCATTATTTTATTTACCGTTTTCCTAGTTGTCAGGCAAATTAACCGCTGGAAAAAGCCTCACCAGCATCCACTAGACTCTATGACCAAAAAAGAATGCCCGTATTGCTGCATGCCAATTCCAACCAAGGCGATTGTTTGCCCCAACTGTTCGTCCACTATTAAAAAGCAAGAAAACAAGCGTAAGGCAGGCCCAACATGGCGGATAATGTGAAGTTTCTAAGACCTGCTCGTACTATTGTTCCAACCACAGCCTAGTCAGACAACAAGCTTTCATGCACCATATTGATTACTTGCCGAACGAGCGGCAACTCATCTTCCACGTCAACATTTAACTTCAGCTTAGTGATAAGTGGTTTTAGATAATGAGCGGTTTTTTCATCTACTAAGATGGTTTCTGGAATACCTTCCATCGCTGTTATCATGTTTATAAACTGATTCTGCCAAACAGATGGACCTTCATCACCAGTTACTAGGTCCTGATATACGGCCAGCCCCTGCGTTCGTTCAACAGCCAGCGCTAATATCGGGAATGCCGGTCGTTCTTCAGGCTCGTTTTGCACAGGCATGTCCACATATTCCATAGAAAACTCGATTGTAGCCGGTATCCTTGCGATTTTCTCTACTCTTTTCAAATCCAGCTCCGAAATGGCAAGGGGGACATCCGATTCCAACTCCACTTCCGGATTGTCCTCCAGTTCCACAACCTGATTATAAAAACGAAGCGCCCCGTTTTCTTCATGTGGAACTCTTTCAAGTACGCTTTCATCAGCTATTAAATCAGGCATTTCTAAACCGTTTAGCAATTCATTATAAACTTGCATCGTTTGTTCCAAAGCCAATAGCATAAGTCTTGCTTCTTCATTATCCAACACCCAAGGATAATATCCCGGTTTGTAGCTTCGAAAAGATGGCCAGCTTTTTCGACCGCGAAATGGAATGTCATACGATTTCACCAGGTTGTAATCCGATTTTTCCAAATCCTCCCGATCTTCAAAACTCAGTAGTAAATTGCGCTGCTGCACAATAAATTCAAAATTTGGCTCGCCATCCATTAGCGAATCTATTAATGAAGCATAACCTTCCTTTCCTATGTAAACCACGAGTCCAAACATTTCGCCGCCACCGCCAAGCACAGAACAGTACACCCTTTCGCTTGTAACAGGATCGGTGACAGCAAAAATATGTTCATCAGACATACCTTCCCATGGTTTTCGTCTGAGAAATTCTTTTGCTTTGGCAAGGACATCCGGCCAACAATCATTGTCATCAGAAAGTTGTTCACTGGTTGACAACATATCTTTCAGTTGAAAACGAAACTCCTCATTCACTTCTTCGGTCAGTTCATTCCCGCTCGTATCAGGATGCGTGAGGTCAACATCCCCCATTAACACTTCACCCCTAGTATCCTCATCAGGTGCTATGTTTTTCGCACCTGTACAGTGTGGGTACACGACCCCTTGTTTAGGTTTCAATTTTTTAGTGAATTTGATTTCATGATTCCAGTTATCACCAAAATCATACACGTAGGTGAGCTTATCATCAGGCATCCTGAGCCAGTCAGCCAACAATTCTTCCTTTTCATTGTATATTTCCCTCATGCCCAAAAAGTCAGTAAAGTCATCTTGCTGCTCACGGGAAATTTCCACATGTTCCATCCGTTTACCATTCGACTTATTCACAAAAAAGCTATGTAAATGGTAATTTTCCCAGTCAAAAGCGACCTGCAGTACCCGGTGCAAGTCATAAAACGTTGTATTGCCATCGATTTGAATGTTTCGCCTGACCTGCGTCCCTACATCTTTTAATGTAACTTTCAACTCATAAATCATTATCGTCACCTCACTTGTTGAGTGTAGCATATTGTTGCTCCGTTAATGAAATGACAGAACCACACACGTGCCTAATGCATACGCTGTTACCAGTTTCAATCAAGGAGGAATGAAAAATGCATTATAATAATCAACCATACCCATACACAGGGTATACGCCGTCAGATTCAAATTATATGCCGTATCCACAACATTTTCCCCAGAATCCAAGAACAAATCATCATTACATGTCTAACCAGAAGCCTGATAGATTCGGACATACACATGCACACTTCGGCTCAACCACCTGTGAAGATAACCACAATCATTTACATCCAGGCGTAACCAGTACACCCATCAGAACTAATGAAGGCCATGTTCACGTAGTCTATGGAAACACCACCTTTGACGATGGCCATATTCATTATTATGAAGCATACACAAGTCCACCGATTCCATTGGGTAATGGCTATCATACCCACTACGCTGAAATTAAAACAACGAAAAATGACGGTCATACACATGTGATTAAAGGATATACAGCCGCGTCAAAAAGCTGAGTGGGGTCAACAAATCCCGCTCTTTTTTATATTAGAGTCGACATCTACATTACGTTAAGTTAAGAAAATTTTTCTGTGGCGTATTTTTGTGAAAAATGAGATAATATAGTAACGGAAAAGGATGAGTGATGCATGTATAAGTGATTATCATTGACTCAACGATTGATTCACTCATCAAAAAAGTTTACATAACAAGGAGTTGAGAAACCACATGACGTTTCGACCGAAAATTTTTACCGCCCATTTGCTTACTATCATTCTATGGGCATCAGCATTCCCCGGTATTCGAATGGCGCTAACAGCATACACACCAACCCATGTTTCTTTGCTGCGGTTACTGGTTGGATCGCTCCTTTTACTAGTCGTTGCTTTGTTCATAAAATTACCGCTCCCGGATTTAAAAGACATACCAATCATTTTGTTACTGGGATTTCTGGCATTCGCTGTTTATCATGTGGCGTTAAATTATGGCGAGCAAACTGTCAGTGCCGGACCAGCAAGTCTGCTTGTATCAACAGCACCCATTTTCACCGCAATCATGGCGGTCGTCTTTTTCCGAGAGCGGTTTAAATTACAGGGATGGATTGGCGCATTCATCGCGATTGTCGGTGTCGGGTTTATCTCTTTAGGAGGATCTGAGGAAATTTCTTTTAATCTGGGAGCTATGCTTATCTTACTAGCAGCACTATCAGAAAGTGTTTATTTCGTATTTCAGAATGCATACTTACAGAAGTATGGATTCTTTCCGTTTACCATGTACACCATTTGGGGCGGAACGATTTGTATGCTTGTGTTTTCGGGTGGTCTTCTACAAGAAATGGCCACGGCTCCGATTGACGTTACCATGGCCGTCGTCTATTTGGGAATATTTCCTACTGTTATCCCTTACTTCGCCATAGCATATGTAACGTCCAAAACCGGTGCTGCCGAAGCCACAAGTTCGTTATACCTGACACCGGTGTTTGCTTTTCTCATCGCTTGGATTTGGTTAGGCGAAACACCTGCTGCATCTGCCATCATTGGCGGAGTGATCACCTTGCTTGGCGTGTTTATATCGAACATGCGGAATGAAGAACAAGTGGGTACCAACGAACATGACGTGATGTCCCATGAGCAGACAGGAAATCTTTTTGACGCATAAAGACACCTCACAACTTCGTATTATTAAAAAGGTGTATACAATGTAGTGAAATTCCGATAGAATAATAATTAACCTTTATTCATAAAATTCACTAAAACGCAATGTAAGCGGATTCAAATATGAGGAGGAACATGGATGGAACTCGGGTTGTTTCAAAAGCAAACGATGAATCTTGTGATGACCACTGAGCTCAGACAGGCAATTGCTTTACTGCAGTACAACACGATCGACCTGTCCCAATTCATTCAGGAACAAGCGGTCGAAAATCCTCTCATCGAGCTTGAAGAGCAAACAACAGAACCCCGTTTTGAAGACGTACGGCATGTTCCAAACGCACGAACTTCAACGAATAGTGATGTCAGCCCACTCGATTTTATCGCGAATGACCAGCCGGATTTATATGATGACTTAATGGAGCAGGCGCAATACTTGAACATCAATGAACAAGAGCGAGGTATTTTACAGTATTTGATTCTTAATTTAGATGATCATGGCTTGTTACCTTTAACATCTGCTGAAATAGCCGATCAGCTTACGGTCAACACAGAAATGGTGGATACTTGTATTGCTATGCTGCAACGGTTAGAGCCAATTGGTGTCGGTGCCAGAGATATATACGAATGTCTGCTTTTACAGGCAACCTATTATTATCCAGGCGATGAGTTATTGGCCACCGTCATTGAACATCATTTAGAAGCGCTGGCCAATAAAAAGTGGAAAGAACTGGCCAAACGGCTGAACATTTCGTTACAGGATGTAAAACAGCTTTACGAGCAAATGATCACGCTGAACCCAAGACCATGTGCCGGTCTCTTCAACTCAGGGCCGGACGTATTGTACCCGGATGTTACAGTTGAAAACGTCAATGGAACATATACTGTTTCTTTAAATGATCATTATTTGCCTAAGATCCATCTCAATGAAACTTATATGAGCTTAAAAGACACGAACCCAAGTGCATCAAGCTATATAAAAGATCATTACCGCCAATATCAATGGCTGGTCAAAAGTATTGAACAGCGTAAAGCTACAATCATAAAAATCACTAATACGATCATTGAAAAGCAACGGCCGTTTTTAGAACACGGATTCTCCCATCTGCACCCAATGACATTAAAAGAAGTGGCTGACGCAATTGGCATGCACGAATCCACCGTTAGCAGAGCGACGAACAATAAAGTGATTCAAACACCAAGTGGTTCGTATGAAATGAGTCGGCTGTTCACCTCCAAGCTCGGAACAAGTGATAACAGCAATGCCTCGTCGGCTCAGGTAAAAATCTTATTAAAACAATTGATTGACAATGAGGATCAAAAAAAGCCACTTTCTGATCAAAAGTTGGCTGAACATGTTAAAAAACATAACGGGATAACAATCTCTCGCCGCACCGTTGCCAAGTACAGGGAAGAGCTGAACATTTTATCTTCATCGAAACGAAAGATTATTAGTTAACGCGCAGACAGACAACTGCTGCAACATGTACCTAGACAGCCAAAAAATAGCCGCCCGATAATCGGACGGCTATTTTTTCTATTGCTGTAAATTCACCCAAACGCTTTTTACTTCTGTATAGTTATCCAACGCATAGTTACCCATTTCCCGGCCAATACCGGATTGTTTATAGCCGCCAAATGCTGCCGCAGGGTTTTCCTGGTTGGTATCATTAATCCAAACCGTTCCCGCTTTCAAACGGCGCGCGACCGTGTGCCCTGTGCGGATATTTTCCGTAAAGACAGCAGCAGCCAATCCATAGTCACTGTCATTTGCCCTGCGGATGGCTTCTTCGGTTGTATTAAACGGAAATACCGCTACAACCGGGCCGAAGATTTCTTCTCTAGCAATGCGCATATCATCTTCCACATCTGCAAAAACAGTTGGCTGGACAAAGTAACCTTGATCAAACGCCCTGTCACCACCAGCTACGAGCTTGGCGCCTTCTTTTTTCCCGATTTCGATATAGTTCATGACGCGGTCAAATTGTTCTTTGGAAACGAGTGGCCCCATTTCAGTGTCCGTATCCATCCCGTTACCTAATTTCGTCGCTTTGGCCCGTTCAGCTAATCCTTCCACCACACGATCATAGTGTTTGCGGTGAACGTAGACACGTGATGTTGCGCTGCAGTTTTGGCCGTGATTATCCATAATTCCTGAAAATGCTGCGTCAATCGCTTTGTCCACATCTGCATCTTCCAGAATAAGGTTTGGCGATTTTCCACCGAGCTCAAGGGTTACATCTTTCACTTGGTCTGCAGCTTTACGCATAATTGATTTACCTACATCTGTTGACCCGGTAAAAGCTAGCTTGTCGATATCTGTATGATTTACAATCGCTTCACCCGTTGTTTCCCCGTATCCCGGAACAATGTTAACAACACCATCAGGGAAACCAGCTTCTTTAAACAGACCAGCAGCATACAATAGCGAAAGCGGTGTCTGCTCGGCAGGCTTTATGACAGATGTACACCCTGTTGCCAACGCTGCCCCCAACTTCCATGAAGCCATCGACAACGGAAAGTTCCACGGAATAATCTGACCGACAACCCCTACAGGCTCATGAACCGTATAATTTAAATAATCAGGCGAAATCGGTGTTGTTTGCCCGAGTACTTTTGTCGCCCAGCCTGCATAGTAGCGGAAATGCTCTACTGTCCCGTCAACATCATCTTCTAACGCAATCGTATAAGGCTTGCCATTATCCAATGCTTCTAATTGTGCCAGTTCTTCACGGTTTTGTTCGAGCAAATCAGCAAATTTGTAAATAAGATGAGATCGCTCCGCCGTCGTCATGGTTGCCCATTCGCTGTTTTCAAATGCTTCTCTAGCAGCTTTGACAGCTTGATCAATATCTTCTTCCTGCGCTTCACTAACTTTAGCTAGCACATCTTCCGTAGCCGGGTTATACACCTCGAATGTTTTGCCACTGGCTGCGGGTGTATAGGCTCCATTAATGTAGAGTTCCTTTTCCCCTTCCAAAAACGCTTTTACCTTTGGCTTTAATTCTACCTGTGATGTAATCATTCGAACATCCTCCTTCTAATTGATAGTTATATAGTGTCATACCAGCTTTTACGGGCAAAACTGCTGCTAGCCATCATCACCTAAGCAGCGGTTCTGTCCATTATAGCTGGATCATGATGCTGGCGATCTATCAAGTGATGCTAACAATTCTTTTAACGTCGCATCTTCATCGGTTGTTAGTCCTAACCTTGGCTTTCTGGACGGGCCACCTGCTAGTCCTTGCAGATCCATCGCCCGTTTAACAATTTGCACGTATTTTCCAGACCCTTCTATAAAGTTGCAAAGGGGAAGAACTTTATCATACAATTCCCATGCCCGTTCCATGTTGTTTTCCTGTACACTGTCAAATAAATCAGTAACCAGTTGTGGCGCGATATTTCCTGCAACCGAAATCCAGCCGGTAGCTCCTACTAATAGCGACTCAAGTGCCAAGTCATCAGATCCGCAAAATGTTTCAATAAAGCCTTTTCCTTGTCTGGAAATATCACGTGCTTTACTTATATCACCGCTTGATTCCTTAATATGGGTGATATTCTCGACATCGCGAGCAACGTTTAAAATGGTCTCCGTACCAATATCCACACCAGATGTGAATGGATTGTTGTAAATCATAACCGGAAAACTGACCGATTCTGCTACTGCTTTGAAGTGTTCATAAATCTCTTCATCTTTTGGGTGTGCATAGTAGGAGTTGATCAACAATGCTGCGTCAGCCCCCACTTCCTCAGCATGCTTCGTATACATGATGGCATCCCGGGTTGTTTCTGCAGCGGTACCGACAATCAAAGGAATCCGGCCATTCACTTGTTCCACCGCTAACTCGGCAATTTTAAATTTTTCTTCTTTCGTCAAACTGACAAACTCCCCAGTGCTACCATTAACCGCAATTCCTGCTACCCCTTGTTTTATAAAGTGCTCAATATTTTGTTTTAATCCGTTGTAGTCAACTTCCTCATCGTCATGCATTGGTGTAACGAGAACGGGAAAAGCTCCTTTTAATGCTGTCATTCTAAAACGCCTCCTTAAGGTAGTAAACAATTATTTGTTCAATTAACTATTTTATCTTGATTTTGATTGTTGTCTTGTGACTCTGTATACCATATAAATTTATTGGTAAAACCATATAGTAGTGAAATAATAATAACTAAGAAGTTAAACCATAAAAATGGTAAATAGGTGAGCGTCGACACACCGAGCGTAGTCGCCATAAATACACCGCCATCAGACCACGGCACCATTGGGGTAGTAACCGTCCCCCGGCTTCCGTATTCCTTGACAACACACGGCGGTCGATTCCTAAACGATCGTAATTCTCCTCGGTTATTTTACTTGCTGTAATAACTGAAACGTAAGCTGCACCACCAAAAAAGTTTCCAAAAAAGCCGGAAAGCATGGTTGTTACTGTTGTTTTACCCGCGTTATCAGCCCACGCAAGCATTTTTATACAAATCACACGCAGTATCCCTGTTTTCTCCATTAACCCTCCTACACCAAGGGCGAACAGGATTAAAACAATCACATCAAGCATAAAAGAGATGCCGCCACGATTTAACAGATTGTCGATGAATTCTACTCCTGAATTTATCTCACCTCCCGCGTACAGAATATTAATAGATTCCAGCGCTCCAACGCCCTGAAACAGAAAGGCCCAAATAGACCCAAGTAAGGCACCGAATAAAATAACCGGTATAGAAGGCATCTTCAGCGCAAGTAATACGATTACAACAGCTGCAGGAATCACCATATACCAACTAATATTGAAGTATTCGCTCAATGCTGTCATGGTCGCTTCAGCCTGTGATAAATCACCGCTATTATCAATAAAGAAATAACCAGTGATCACAAATAATGTTCCTGCTATCAAAAAGGCCGGCCCACTGACATATGACATTGATTTAATATGGTCAATTAAATTAACTTTAGATAACGATGCTGTCATTACTGTCGTATCCGATAAGGGTGAAAGTTTATCCCCGACATAGCAACCGGAAATAACAGCACCAGCCACAAGTGCGACAGGTAAACCAAAACTTGCTCCAATCCCCATCATTGCGATCCCTGCTGTGCCCGCTGAACCAAATGATGTTCCTGTAGCAATCGACGTAATCGCACATATGATAAATGCAGCCAGCAGAAAGATGCTCGGATGGATAATGGTTAACCCATAATAAATAATACTTGGCACAACTCCTCCGGCAATCCACGTACCAATTAATGCCCCAACAGAAATGAGTACCAATACTGCTTCAGAACCATCGTAAATACCTTTAAGCAACCCATCCTGCATCTCTTTGTAAGAATAGCCAATTCGCCAGCCTACCAGCATGATTACAAACCATGTGGTTAACAATGCTAGTTGAATAGGCAGTGAGAATTCCACTACAAACAAAAACATGATTAATGTAAACGAAATTAACACAAACAAGACTTCCGGCAGTGTTGGCAAACGCTTATCGGTGCTCATCATTACACTCCTCTTGTTATACTAGATTCATGAGTAACTTTCTTTCTCCCCTTGCTCCTGCCAGATATAAACGTCTTACTATTTCAGTAAAAACCCCCTTTCCAAGGGATCATCCGGATCATACAGAAATTGATGCTCACCGGTAATAAATGCTTGTGTTTCCATGGAATAACGCTGTGCCGATTCCCTCGCTTGTACGGCTGTCAGCTGGCTTCCGAAAATACTGTGATTGTTAAGTTTGGGCGGCTGTTCGCCTTTTTCCGCCAATGCGGTATACAATGCAAACGTACTGTCTGCCCCTGGCGAGCGCAGTATGGCCCCATCTTGTTCAAATGTGACAGAGCGAATTTCGCCTGAGGAGATGGTTTCCATTAAAATAACACCGTGGAGCGACTGGGCATCCATTTCTGCGATTATTTGTTTTCCCCATTTCATAATGGAAGATAGATAGGTCATTTCGATCGCTGGTATCGATTCAGGAAGCGAATAAATCGCATAATGCCTTGAAGCGTCTACTTCCACTAATTGATAATCCTCACCAGCTGACTCGATGACCCGACAGTCGTCAGATTCAACGCCTGCTTTTTCAACCGTTTGATTGACATATGCCGCACGAACCGTATAAATGCCGTTTACCGTCTCCACCTCGTATAGTCCATTTGCTTTTTCAGAGATATTCCCCGTTTCCAACAGGGCGGTCAGCGTCGCCATTAGCCCACTGTAGCTGAACCGATGCTCCCCCGCATGATTCACAAATAGCACGGCATAATCTGCTCGACTCGATGGTGTGACCATACAACCATTAATCCCTCGATGGCCACGTGGTTCATTTAACAAGAGTTCTTTTTCTTGTGCGTAATCGTTTTCTAGTATAGATTGATTCGACGCTATATCTTGCGTACGTAACTGCATTGGAGAATGAATAATCATTCGAAACGCCTCTCCGGCTACATGAATATCGATGGCTGTAAACATTTTTTCTACATTCATGTAAACACCTCCTTTCTAGTGGTCTTCCATTGGTGGAATTAAAAGGAACCCTTCGTTCAGGGAATCGCTTTCATGATAGAAGAAACGATGCATTCCCATCACCCATGCGGAACCAGTTACTTCTGGAAGAACTGCCTGATAATCCTTCACCTTTGTCAATTCCAAAATGCGTGCCTTAAACAACGTGCCGACGATACTTTCATAAACAAATAACTCATCAACGCCGAGTTCACCGCGACTTTTAAGCGTGGCAAGTTTCGCGGATGTCCCTGTCCCGCATGGTGACCGGTCAATCCCGCCCGGCGGAACGATAACCGTATTTTTTAAATCTGCTTCGGGATGAACTGGATCTGTGAAAAATTCAATATGCGTTAATCCATTGATAAACGGAAATTCCGGGTGAACCACTTCTTCTGTCGCATTGATGGCATTACGTATTGTAATAGCCTTATCAATGATGACTGATGCATTTTCCGTCGTTAGTTCCAGCCCAAGTTTACGTGCATCAATAATTCCGTAAAAGTTTCCACCGTAAGCAATGTCACACGCCACATGGCCAACCCCGTCAACATCTATTTCAATCGATTTCAATAAGAACGAAGGAACATTAGCAAACGTCACCTCCTTGGCTTTGCCATCCTCCACTTTAATGGTGGTTTTCACTAATCCGGCTGGTGTATCCACATTTAATTTGGTATATGGTTCACTAACCTCAACCATCCCCGCTTCAACCAAAGCCGTACAATATCCAATCGTATCGTGCCCACACATCGGTAAATAGCCGCCCGTTTCGATGTAAATGACACCGACATCAGCTTCCGGGTGACAAGGAGGGACCATGATTGCACCAGACATAACATCATGCCCTCTAGGTTCGTTCATTAAAAAATTTCTAATCCAATCGAAATGCTCTTTCATGTAAAGCATTTTTTCCGACATGGTTTCCCCGTGTAATTCCGGCATCCCGCTCAGCACCGTTCTAGTCGGGTTCCCCCCCGTATGCGTATCAATGGTGGTAAATAAACGCTGAAAATTCATCTAATTTGTCACCCTCTCTTTAAAACGGTCATACCTTAGTGGTTCTAATGGTATCGATGTCTCCTTTTCCGATAACATTTCTTCCATCACTTTTCCTGTAATCGCTGCCAAACTGATTCCATCCCCCTCATGCCCCGCTGCAACATAAAAACCTGGAACTTCATCTACGTGTGAAACAACCGGCAGATGATCTGCTGTCCACGGTCGCAATCCGGCGTATGTTCTGATCACCATCATATCCGCCATTTTTGGATAAAATCGTACAGCCCGTTTAGCGATATATTTCGTTACGTCATGATTTACTTTAATGTCGAATCCATTAAATTCTCTGCTGCTTCCAATGAGAAAGTTCTGGCTTTCCGTCGGTTCAAATACAAGCGCTACGCCATATTTGTCAGTTACCGGATCAACTACCCGCTCACCGCCGAATTTGGAGATAAGATACCCAAACTCCATCACTTTCCTGAGTCCGACTGGCTGTTCTCTGGAAGCAACAATTAATTGACCTTTCCGAGGTTTAATTGGAATATCCACATCAAGCATTTCTCCAATGAATGGTGCCCAAACGCCACATGCATTGACCACTTTATTAGCGGTAAACGTTTCGCCACTTGTTTCAATGACAAACTGTCCGGCACTATCCTTGGAAACATTTTTTACTTCGGTATGTGTATGTACCTTTGCCCCATGTTTCTGTGCACTGTGGAACATGGAATACGTAAGCATATAAGGATTAACCGTTGAATCCGTTTTACACTCCAGGCCACCATAAAGATCGTCGGCAAAATACTTTGATTCATTTCTGAGGTCTTGCCGGTCGAGCATTTTAAATTCCAACCCTGCATCTTGCTGCTGTTTCACCCATTTCTGTGCGGCGTCAAGTTCCTGGTCATTTTCGCAAACAAGGATGCTTCCCGGATTACGATACTCAAATGAAATCTCCAAATCTTTATTCAATTCATGCACGAGCTGCTGACTTTTTAACGACATCTGACTATCAAAACCCGGATCTTTATCAATAGCAAGAATATTTCCGTCGCACCTGGAGGAAGTACCACTTGCCAACTCCTTTTTTTCAAGAACTGTTATATTCAAACCTGCTTTCGAGCAGTAATACGCAATCGCTGCACCCATAATGCCGCCGCCAATGACAACAATATCTCGATGCTGTACATCTCCCATACAATCTTCCTCCCTATTTTCCTTCATCATTCATTATGCAAATTCCATGCCAACATAATCGTTCCTTCTTATCATTGGTTTGCTATTGATTTTATTAGGAGAATGTGTAAAAATAATTAGAAAGTGTTTAAAAATTTATACAATAAAGGGATGTGATTTATTTTGCTAACACTTCAATCCATTAAGCCCTTTGTAAATAAACAATTTATTCTAGCAAACAGTGAGGAAACTATTGAAAAAGAATTACAGCGGTCGACAGAAGCATCCTCATCGAAAAGAGTATTGCTACAAACAGGAACGCAATTTTTTGATGTTCGAATTTCTGGCATTACAGAACAGCCAGTCTACGTATTATGCGGAACCGTTTCCATCAATGATGATATGAAGAAAGTACTAACCGAACTGGCCGAACGGGAATGCATCGTCGTAGTAGACAAGCAAGGAGCGGCCGGCTATATAAGTGCAAATGAATTATGTCAACATTTATATACAAACTATCAGCAGTTGAATGCTTACATCGATACGATTCTTGCTACCACCGACGAGTCCTGTACGGTAATCGACCAGGACAAAAACGTGATCACGTGGACAAAGGGTGCTGAACGACTATTTTCCATCAAACAAGAAGATATTATAGGCAAGCCAATCAACGAATTTTTCAGCCGCGAACGACTAGAAATCTTTAACTCGCTTGAGAAAGGAACCTCCGTCCATCATCAACAGCATAAAGCAAAAGAAAATCAAGTCGTGCTCATTAACTCAAACCCAGTCTACTTTAATAACAACATTATTGGTGCCGTCGTCTCGGAAACTGATATAACCAGTCAAATAAGGTTGAATAAAGAGTTATACCATGCAAGTGAAAAACTATTTAACTTGGAAAAAGAAGTAACAAAATTAACCGCAAGCGAAGACCCTTTTCAAAATATACGCGGAAACAGTCCTGCACTTAAGAAAACAATCGATAAAATCGAAAAGGCCTCCTCAACTGATGCAAGCATTTTAATCCACGGGGAAAGTGGTGTCGGGAAAGAGCTTTTCGCTAAAGCAGCCCATAACGTGCGTGAAGATGAGAACGCACCATTTGTCGCTATTAATTGCGGTGCTATTCCTTCTGCGCTATTCGAGAGTGAAATATTCGGTTATGAAAAAGGAGCCTTTTCCGGAGCAGATCAGAAAGGAAAAAAAGGTAAAGCACAACTCGCGAAAGGCGGCACATTATTTTTAGACGAAATTGGTGAGATGCCGCTGGAAATGCAAGTAAAAATACTGCGCTTGCTGCAGGAAAAGAAATTCTATCCTGTAGGCGGTACAAAAGAAATTGAAGTCGACTTTCGTGTCATTGCAGCTACAAACAAAGACTTGCAAGAACTTGTCAACGAAAATAAATTCCGAGCAGACTTGTATTATCGCTTAAATGTCGTCAGCGTTGAAGTACCCCCATTGCGCAAACGGCCGGCGGATATCATCGAGCTGACCCACTACTTCTTACATGAAATATCAATTAAATACAACCGCCCTATTCACGGAATATCCCAGGACATCATGCAAGCGTTGCTCCAGCATCAGTGGCCCGGAAATACTAGAGAGCTAAAAAATGTGATCGAACGTTTAGTGGTATTCTCAGAAGACGGGGAAATAAAGCTTGATGAAATCCCATTTGAATTCGATCAAGCTAAGGCTTCTTCCAGTACTAGTCAAATAGAATTCAATCACAATGACAATCGCTCATTGAGTGCTAGACTGCAAGATGTTGAGAAAAATATCATTCTTAATGAGTTGGAGAAAACGGACGGAAACAAACTGCAATGTGCTAAAAACCTGAACATTACGCGGGCTACCCTGTACAACCGGATCAAAAAACTGGGGATAACGTAACATGAAATCGGAAGCATAGAAGTGTTATTCGTCCACGAGGCGGGATAAGCATCTTCCATTGGCATCATTCTTGCATGTCATTCTATGTAAACGCATTTATTATTTCAGAGGTGATCCAATTGACCGAACATGAATTAATGGTATGCCGCTGTGAAGAGGTTACCTTTAAAGAACTTAGTGAAACTGCATCGAAATATCAATGCTCAGCCAGAGAACTAAAACTCCGAACCCGTGCCGGCATGGGATACTGTGGCGGTCGGACGTGCAGACCGCTTGTCGATAAAGTAACACGTGATTTGGAACAGAACAGTCAAAGTCAGGTCACATTAAAATATCAACCGCCCGTCCGCCCAATCAGTTTCGGTAATTTAGGAGGCGAGCAGAATGAGTAAGCGAATCACCGACCATCCCGTCCTCGGTCCCTTGGAGGAACAAAAAGAGGTATCGTTCACATTTAATGGCCAAACATTAATTGGCAGAGAAAATGAGTCAATCGCCGCTGCACTTCTTGCCAATGGCATACGCACATTGCGCCACCATGAAGACAGTGGATCTCCAAGGGGCATTTATTGCAACATTGGACACTGTTTTGAATGCCGGGTAACAGTCAACAGTAAGCAAGGTGTCCGATCCTGCCTCACCCCTTTGCAAGAAGGAATGACCATTCAAAGTGGTGGCCCGCTTCCTTCACCAGTGAGGGATTGGAGGAATGCACATGAATGATGTCATTATTATCGGAGCAGGTCCGGCTGGGTTATCTGCTGCAGTCACCTGTGCCCGTAAAGGTTTACAAGTACTGGTAATCGATGAATATATGAAACCAGGCGGACGTTTGCTTGGACAACTTTATGAGCAGCCGGATGGGACATGGTGGAATGGCATTCAAGAATCCGCCCGTTTACATCGACAAGCAACCGACCTTGGGGTACAAATCTTGCTGAACACACCTGTTCATAACTTAGAACGCGATGAAGACCAATGGACGATTTATACGGAAAAAAATATATATTCTACAAATCATTTACTGTTGGCAACCGGCGCCGCGGAATCCCCGGT
This sequence comes from Lentibacillus cibarius, assembly GCF_005887555.1. NCBI lineage: Bacteria > Bacillati > Bacillota > Bacilli > Caryophanales > Bacillaceae > Lentibacillus > Lentibacillus cibarius. The sequence goes on from NZ_VCIA01000001.1 coordinate 899,784, forward strand.
GCCTGTTCCGGGCTGGACATTACCTGGCGTCATGTCTGTCGGGGCAGCACAAGTGATGACCAATGTCCACCGCGTGAAACCAGGAGAACGGGGCGTCATCATTGGTGTGAATGCCCTTTCCGCTGTCATCGCCTCAGAACTGCAGATGGCAGGCGTCAACGTAGCAGCACTGGCACTACCGGAGCGAAACAAGCTTACCCAAGAAGCAGCACAGCCGGAAAGCGTGATGAATGACTTGCTGCATGTTGCCCATATGGCACCTTCTGCCCTAATGCGATTTGGCAGTAAACTGATGAAAAACGATCTGATGAAACAGCTGGGCATTACCTTCTACCCGAAAAGCGGTTTTAAAATGTGGGGGATTCCGATTCAGCTTCGAAAAGCAGTCGTGGAAATCTACGGTAATAAACAAGTCGAAGGTGTAAAGATAGCAACCGTTCGACCAGATGGAGACATCATTCCCGGCACAGAGGAAACCATCTCCTGCGACTTTGTATGCATTGCAGGCGGATTATACCCATTAACCGAACTGGCAGCTGTTGCAGGTTGCCCATTTTACCTGATTGATGAACTCGGCGGCTATGTCCCGCTGCACAACAATAGAATGGAAACGGCTTTGGACGGCCTATACGTTGCCGGTAATATCACCGGAATTGAAGGGGCGAAAATCGCCATTGATCAAGGAACAGTGGCCGGTCTGACCATCGCAGCCAATCATGGTGTCAACGAACTTGAGAACGAAATCGAACAAGCAATTGCATCCGTCAGCCAAACAAGGGATCAGGCACCATTTCAGTTTGACCCGAATGTCAGAAAGGGAAAACGGATTATGCAGGAGAAGTGGGAAGAATATCAAAGAAGTAAAAGTGAATGGACGGTTGGGTAATAAACCTAAAGACTTGAAATCATACTAGATTAATATCATTTAAATGGCCCACTTAGACTAATATCTAGTGGGCCATTGTTGCGAATAAATCTCCATCCATATGAATACAACCCATCATTATCAATTGGATAGTGTATAATTTTTTATACAGTTATTTGCGCTCACGTCTTTTTACCCCACAGAGACCTCAATGTCACACGTCTATGATAAACTTTTCACTCAAACGGCACAAAAATTGCATAATATTCAGTAGATTGAAAGGGTTAATTTAGAGGGGAGGAAAAGCGGGAACTGAATGAAACTTCCATTAATGGAGGAAATATAAACTAAGGAGGAACGATGATATGCGTATTGTTTCAAAACAAGAATCAATTGTAGAAAATTTTCATGGTGTTGACGTTGCCGACCCTTACCGGTGGCTTGAGGATGCTGAAACGGCTGAGACAAAAGAATGGACAGAAGCACAAAACCTTCGTACAAGGGACTACCTTGACAGCTATCCTGAGAGACAAAAACTTAAAGAAAGATTGTCAACTTTAATGAATTACCCTAAATATTCAGCACCACAAAAACACGGTGCCTATTACTACTTCCATAAAAACGATGGATTACAAAATCAGCCTGTATTTTACAGGAGCAAGTCCATAAATGAACCTGTTGAAATGGAAGTTGTCATTGATCCGAATAAACTCAATAACAATGGTACTGCCGCTATTACTAATATTAGTTTTAGCCAGAGCGGATCTATGCTTGCTTATGGTGTCTCCTACAATGGAAGTGACTGGCAAGAAGTTAAAATTAAAAACTTGCAAACGATGGAAGATCTCCCCGAAGTCTTAGAGTGGTGCAAATTTAGTAATATCGCATGGAGCGAAGATGACAGCGGATTTTACTATAACCGTTATCCAGAGCAACATTTTTTTACTGATGAAAGCTTTTATAACAGTGTTTACTGGCACACACTGGGAACCCTACAATCCGAAGACATACTTATCCACGAGGACAGGAATAACAAAGAACTGTCTTTTCTTCCAGTATTATCGGATGATAATCAATATCTCATTCTAAAGGTATATAATGGTACTGAACCGAAGAGCAGAATTTTTTACCGGAGCGTGGACAGTGACGGGGAATTCGTTCGCCTAATCAATGATGGAGAAGATTATTTTTCGTTCATCGGTAATGACGACGACACATTTTACATTTATACCAATAATAAGGCGCCAAAAGGAAGACTCATCGCTGTTGATTTGAAACAGCCGGATAGAGAGCATTGGCAGACGGTGATTCCTGAAACGAACAATACATTATCGATGATTAAGCTTAAACAGGGGCACTTTATCGTCGCTTATCTGCAAAGCGCATACGACGAGCTAAAAGTTTTCGATAAAAAGGGCAATCTGAAAAAGAAACCGTCTCTCCCTTCATATATCACCATAACCGATATACAGGGGAAAAATGATGGAGAAGAACTATTTATTCAATATACATCCTATCTCCATCCTCCTAAAACGGTAAAATATGTACTGGAAGACGACCAAATGGAAGAATGTCTGAAATCAGATGCACCAATCCAGTCCAATCAATTCGAAACAAAACAGGTTTTCTACCGTTCAAAAGACGGTACAGAGATCCCGATGTTTATTACACATAAAAAAGGACTAAAGCTTGATGGTAATAACCCGACACTTCTCTTTGGCTATGGCGGATACAACATTAGCTTAACACCTTCTTTTTCCCCATCACAGATGCTGTGGATGGAGAATGGTGGCGTTTATGTCGTTGCCAATCTGCGAGGTGGTGGTGAGTTTGGCGAGAACTGGCATTTAGCCGGAATACTTAAGAAGAAACAAAATGTTTTTGACGATTTCATTGCAGCTGCAGAATGGTTAATCGATAACAACTATACCAGCTCGCAAAAGCTTGCAATCATGGGAGGAAGTAACGGTGGACTGCTAGTTGGTGCATGTATTACACAACGGCCAGAATTGTTCGGTGCAGCTTTATGCCTTGTCCCGGTTACCGATATGCTGCGATTTCACCGGTTTACTGTCGGCCGTTTCTGGACTACAGAATTCGGCAATGCGGAAGAAAACCCTGATCATTTCAAATTCATGTATGAATATTCGCCGCTGCATAACGTAAAAGATGGTGTGGAATACCCTCCTACACTTATTACAACAGCCGATACGGATGATAGAGTTGTTCCTTTACACGCCAAAAAATTTACGGCAACGTTGCAGGAAGCACAATCCGGGGACAATCCAATTCTTTTGCGAGTTGAAAAAAATGCCGGCCATGGTATGGGAAAACCCACATCTAAAATAATTGAAGAGCAAACAGATTTGTATACTTTTTTGTTTAAGCAATTCGGGATATTTGTTTAACAATTGCTCCATTTTTAAGTAGGAATGTCGATAGTACAATTACCGACATTCCTTTTTGCTATTGATTAATAAAATACGTACATTATCTTATCTAAATGAAATGGACATTTACGTAAAATAAGGTATCTTCAGATTTTCATAGTCAATACTAAATAATTACCAGCTCTTTCGTCGATGGTGTTAACACTTCACATCCACCCTCAGTTATTAACAGCACGTCTTCTACACGCGCACCGCCTAAATCTGGAATGTAAATGCCGGGCTCAACAGTTACTGTCATTCCTGCCTTAAGTTCTTTTTCTTTCATAACAGAAAAGAGAGGCTTTTCATGCACTTCTAAGCCGATGCCATGACCAGTTCCTGTACCGGATTGTTCATTATATCCTGTTTTCATCAAGTGCTTCCGCATTAACCAATCAACGTCTTGATCGCTGATTCCCGCCTTTATATTCCTTACACAATTTTTGAATGATTTCAAAACGATCTCCTGTATTTCCTTTATTTTGGAATCCGGCTCACCTAGAGAGACAGTTCTGGATATATCTGCCCAATAACTCTGGTAATTGGCACCAAAATCTATCGTAATCATTTCTCCTTTTTCTATTTTCTTATCACTGGCCCGGCCATGTGGCATTGATGAACGAACCCCTGATGCAACAATGGGAGGAAAGCCAGTAGTTGTACCGCCATTTTTTTTAATAAAAGATTGGAGCTCTTCGGATACATCCATCTCTGTCATTCCTGGATGGATATATTCAAGTATGTGTAAATAGGCTTGGTCGGTTATGTGCGATGCAGTTTTAAGCTTCGTAAGCTCTGCTTCAGATTTAATCATGCGCAAATCTTCAATAAGGTCAAAGGTAGGTATTAATTCCGTATGCATCAGCTCTTTCACTTTGCAATAAGCACCATAGTTAAGGTGCTGCTGTTCAAAGCCTAATCGATTTATTCCCAATGCATTTACTTGTTTGGCAACTTCCGTGAAAATTTTATCTTTATGTCCAGTATGTTCTGCATGCAGAATAACATCAAAATCCGTCTGTATTTTTGCCTGCTCCACATATCGATAGTCAGTAATGAGTATTTTTTCATTTTTGGTTATCAGTAGAACTCCATTGCTTCCAGTAAAACCGGAAAGATATCTTCTGTTCCAGGCCCCCGTAATCATTAATCCATCGAATTCTTCAGTATTCAATTTACTTTGTGTTCTTCGGATATTAGACATTGTTATCCTCCCTATATTAGTTTTCTTAAAAGTTCTCCTATTTTCTTTGACTTTTTCTTACCCCCTACCCGACAGTCACTCATGTAATGCTATACTTTCACCGCTGAAAAAACAGGGGTTATCCCAGTAGATCCTTATTAATAATAAAAAAAATATGATGAAACAGTTGATGTAATTAAAATGAACAAACCAAACAACAATAACTTAGTGCCAATGGAACTTTTTAACGGGGCTATATCATTTGTTACTCTTTCCTCCTCAAGTTCCGACACATAGTTTTCTATCTTGGAGCTTTTTTTAAAAAATAGTCGAAAGCTATTAATAGTATTTTTAAATACATTATTTTCTATCAGCCAGAAAACGCCCCCTATCATAAAACATAGTAAACCGAAAAGGAAGAATTTATCCCAGAATACTACATTCACTGTTCCTGTCATTGTAAGCATTAGAAGAATCACAAAGACTATAGGTAGTAACCACTTATTTATTTTCATTGCCATCACCTTTTAGAAAAATCACGTAGGTATGATTGTTTCATTATTCTGTTGTTTAAGTTTCTTGTATTCCAACTCTGTACATGCTACCCAGTGATTTTTCTTAACTTGTCGTAGAGTTGAACTATCAAGTTCGCCCTCCCACTTTGAAACACTATTGCCAGCCTTTTTCTTTTCTGTATCTGGATCAGGCAATGGTATTGCATCAAGAAGAGATTTCGTATAGCCATGTAGAGGATTTCTATACAGTTCATCACTATCGGCTATTTCAACTAGTTTTCCTTGGTACATCACACCAATTTTATCACTGATATGTTTCACCATGGATAAATCATGTGCGATAAACAAAAAAGTAAGTCCTTTTTCCTTCTGCAGTTTCCTCATTAAATTAATAATTTGTGCTTGAATAGAAACATCAAGTGCGGAAATGGGTTCGTCGGCAATAATGAATTCTGGCTCCACTGCTAATGCTCTGGCTATTCCAATACGTTGACGCTGTCCACCACTAAACTCGTGAGGGTATCGACTTGAATGCTCCTTTTGTAATCCCACCGTTTCCAGTAATTCATAAACTTTTGTAAGCCGCTCTTTTTTATTGTGGTATAAACCGTGTATATCTAGACCCTCAGCGATAATATCGGAAACCGTCCATCTTGGATTGAGAGAGGAATATGGGTCTTGAAATATCATTTGTATTTCTTTATTTAAGTCACTTTTACTTTTTTGCTTAATGTCAGCTCCTTTGAATAAAATTTGACCAGAAGTAGCATTATATAATTGTACCAACGTCCTTCCAGTGGTTGACTTACCACATCCTGACTCACCTACAAGCCCAAATACCTCCCCTTTACAAATATCAAATGTTATACCATCAACTGCTTTAACACTACTTCTTCTTCCTGTTTTGAAATGCTGTTTGAGTTCTTTTACTTCTAAAATTTTTTCAGTAGAAACGGTTGGCTTGGTACCATAATTAGTTGTATCTTCCCGATTACCCAACTGCTGTTGATAGAACTCCTTTGCCTTTTTGGATGCTTTTTCATGCATTAACCAGGTTGCGACAAAGTGTGTATCCGATACCTCAAAAAATGGTGGTTCATAAAGATAGTCAATTTTCAACGCATGTTTGTTGCGTTCTGCAAAGGCATCCCCCGCTGGAGGAACCATGAGATTTGGGGGTGAACCTGGGATGGTTGCCAATTCATCCTGTATTTTGGATAAATTTGGCATTGCATTTAGCAAACCAATAGTATAGGGGTGTTTTGGATTATAAAAAATCTCTTCAGCTTTCCCTATCTCCACAATTTTCCCAGCATACATAACTGCTACTCGATCTGCTATATTTGCAACAACTCCCAAATCATGTGTAATAAATATAATGGATGTGCCTAGCCGTTGTTGAATATCTTTAAGTAAATCGAGTACTTGAGCCTGTACCGTTACATCAAGTGCAGTCGTAGGTTCGTCAGCTATTAATATATCCGGGTTGCATGCTAGCGCCATAGCAATTACCACTCTTTGTTGCATACCGCCTGAAAATTGGTGCGGATAATGATTGATTCGATTGGCAGCATCATGAATTCCCACTAGTTCCAATAATTCAATTGCCTTTTTTGAAGCAACACCTCTTGATACATTCTGATGTGCTATCATTCCTTCTATTATTTGCTTTTTTACAGGCATTGTTGGATTCAGTGAAGTCATAGGATCTTGAAAAATAATTGATATTTCCGATCCCCTTATTTTACGAATTTCTTTTTTAGATAGGTTTCCAACATTCTTATTTTTATAATGTATGTTACCACTGGTTATTTTACCAGGAGGACTTGGAATTAACCCTATTAAGCTTTTAGACATAACAGATTTACCTGACCCTGACTCTCCAACCACAGCTAATGTTTCACCTTTATATAAATCAAAGGAAATTCCTCTTACTGCTTTCACTTCCCCCTCGTACGTATCAAACGAGACACTTAAATCCTCTACCGACAGTACTTTATCCAAAATGACCACCCCTATTTTTTCATTTTAGGATCAAATGCGTCACGCAAACCGTCACCTACAAGATTGAAACTAACCATAATTAAACTGATAACTATTGAGGAAAATAACAAAGAATGCGGATAGATTTTCAATAATTTAAATCCATCATTAACAATCGTACCTAATGATGCTGCAGGTGGTTGAATTCCCAAACCTATAAAACTAAGAAAAGCCTCTGTAAAAATCGCATTTGGAATTGTGAACATTGTCGTAATAATAATCGGTCCAAGGGAGTTAGGTATTAAATGTCCCCATAGCAGCCGCCTGTCCTTAGCTCCCAAAGTCCTAGATGCCAAAACAAATTCTTGACCTTTTAACTTTAATACCTGACCACGGATAATCCTTGCCATATTCACCCATCCGGTAATTACCATAGCTAAGGTAATGGACATTATGCCGGGCTTTAAAATTAATATGAGTAATATAACCACAATTAAATTAGGTACACCCACTAAAATCTCTATTATTCTTTGCATAACATTATCGACTTTTCCACCGTAAAACGCCGATATACTACCATATGCAACGCCAATTATTAAATCCAGTAGAGCAGCTAAAAACGCAATATACAATGATATCCGTGTCCCTTGCCATATTCTTGTCCACACATCTCTACCCAATTCATCCGTTCCAAACCAAAAATAGCCTTCTATATTTTTAAGTTCATATTGGTCCTGCCCCCGGATATCTACGCCATCAAAACCAAGGAATGATATATCTTCTAATAACGGAACTTTAGGAGGAAGATTGTTCCGTGAGAGATTTTGCTCTTTATACCCATAGTCGTTCATAATCGGACCAAAAATAGCCAACAAGACAATAACAGTAATAAGTATTATTCCAACTATAGCACCTTTATTTTTTTTCAACCGTAACCAAGAATCCTTCCAATAGGTGGCTGGTGGACGTTTTATTTTTTCAACATTCGTATGATTTTGCTCCGCCTCCTCAAATAATTCATCAGTCAATTTATTATCAGGTACGCCCATCTTTTCCACCTCCCGAAAGTCTAATTCGTGGATCGATAACACCATATAACAAATCAACAATAAAGATTACAGTTATAAACAAAATACTGAAAAATAACGTCACACCCATGATAACAGGATAATCATTAGTCATTATTGACTTAACAAATTGCTCTCCTAAACCTGGGATACTGAATATTTTTTCAACTACTAAAGTTCCGGTCGTCAGATGTACAATTAAAGGACCTAGTATCGTGATAATGGGGATCATCGCATTTCTCAGTCCATGCTTTATCACAACTGACGAGTCTCGTATCCCCTTAGACCTTGCAGTGTTAATATATTCCTGTCCAAGTACCTCAAGCATTTCAGTTCTCATAAATCGCGCAATTGTTGCCACCACAAAGGCTGCTAACGATATGGTTGGTAAAATGGAATACTCCAAACCTTCCCAAAATGCTACGGGCAGCCACTGTAACCTTACTCCAACCCAATATTGAAGAATTCCAGCAAATACAAAATTAGGTATTGATAAACCAAGAACAGCTAAAACCATCGATCCATAATCAATAAACGTATTATGTTTTAGCGCTGCAATAATTCCTAGCAATAAACCTATAACTGTTCCAACAATTAAAGATTGCGCCCCCAATAATGCTGATGCGCCTATTCTTTCTGATATAATATCTGTAACCGGCCTTCCATCAAATTGAAATGAAACGCCAAAGTCCCCTTGAATAATATTCCCTAAATATTTTACATATTGGATGGCAACGGGGTCATCTAAACCATATCTTTCATACATGATTTCTTTTTGAACGTCTGTCATTCTTTGATCATTAAATGGTGATCCTGGTAACGTTTGCATCAAAAAAAATGTGAATGTAACGATTAAAAGAAATGTGAAAACCATATACCCGAGCCGACTTACAATATACTTTTTCATACGAACACCTCTAGTATAGTTTCAAGTATTTCTTTTTGCTTTATAGCAGTTAAGAACTGTATCTTCTTATCAAAAAAGATAAGAAGATACTTTCAACTTAACTATTTCTTAACTTTCACCCATTTATAGGTATACGTGTTGTTAGAATGAGCCACAAAATCTTTAACATAAGGTTTTATTAATTTGGCGGAGCCTGCTTGATACATTGGCGATATAGCTGCCTCTTCTTCAATAAGAATACGTTCCGCCTCTTGCAGATCCTTAAATCGCTTTTCAATATCTGAGAAGTCGGTTTGAGCTTTCTTCACTAGCTTGTCGTACTTTTCATTTCTAAAATTCTGCCAGTTATATGGTCCATCTGAAAGAAAAAGAGACAAAAATTCTACCGGATCTTTAACATCATTCCTCCATCCAGAGTGAGAAACATCGTAATCAAGTTTTTCCTCTAGCGCAATTTTTTGTTTGTTTGGCTGCTGATTAATAGTGATTGATAACCCAGGCAGGTTCTTTTCCCATTGATTTTTAATATATTCCGCAACAGACTTTCGCTGGCCATCATCATAGCTTAGTAATTCTAGCGATACTTTACTAACTCCCAGTTCATCCATTCCTTGTTTAAATAATTCCTGTGCTTTTTCAACTTCTGTCGTATTAAAATTACCATATTTCTCCCGGAAGTCTTCACCAGATGATGATTCGGTGAAATTATAAGGAACTAGATAGTGCGCAGGCTTTGACCCATTTTTAAGAATTACCTCTGTTGCTTGCTTTTTATCCCATGCCATATCAAGTGCTTTTCGGATTTTTACATTACTTAAAAATTTATTTTTCTGGTTGAATCGTAAGAAATAAACCTCTGACATAACAGATGTTGCAAATTCTTTATTATCTTTATATACATCAACAAATTCAGAAGATAGATTGGCAACATCAATAGTATTTGATTCATATAAATTAACTGCAGTAGATGTATCCTTTGCTACTTTATAATTAATTTCATCTGTTTTAACTGTTTTGGAATCCCAATAAGCCTTATTTTTCTCCAAAACCCAACCTTGTCCGTGATTCCACGATTTTAATGTGAATGGTCCATTAAAGACTAAATTTTCTACTTCTAGTGCGTAATCCTCTCCCTGCTCCTCTACAAACTTTTTATTTTGTGGGTAAAAAACAGGGTTAGTTAGTAATTCGATAAAGTACGGAACTTTATTCTCCAATGTAACTTCTAATGTTTTTTTATCTAATGCCTTAACACCAAGCTGATCAACCTTTCCATACTTAACGTCATCCGGATTCTGAATTTCGGAAGCATTTTTAATTGGTGACATTAAATAGGCATGTGGTGAGAATGTGTCTGGATGAAGTGCCTTTTTCCATGCATAAATAAAATCATTTGCCGTAACAGAATCCCCATTTGACCATTGCGCATCTTCTCTAAGATCAAATGTGAAGACCTTACCATTCTCACTGGTTTCATAACCACTTGCTATACCTTCAGTTGGTTTATCATCTTTTCCGATTCTGTAAAGCCCCTCAAAAATGTTCTGAATTATAGTTTGCGAGAGACCATCCATCGTTCCATTTGTTTTTAACGTAGGAATCTCACCAGTAGTAGCAAGATACAAGGTACTTTGTGATTCCGCGGCATCGCCTTCCTTTTGATTGGAATCATTCACTGATTCATACCCTCCCCCATAACAACCTGTCAGGAGTACTATACCTGCAAGTATGACCCAAACAGAAACCACTTTTTTTACAACCATAGACTTTCCTCCATTCCATATTTGATAAAGATGCCTATACATTTTTAAATCAAAATGTATAAAACTTTAGACACCAACTTCTTTTGAATATAGAACCAGTCATTACAACAAAAACCCTTCCGGCATTGCGTCTCTCGCATCGATTACAAATTGATGAAAACCAGTAATTTCAGCTGTGCCAGCGACTTTCGGAACAATTGCATCATAGTGTTGTACTTTTGATTCCCGGAGCACTTCACTTTGAAAAACGCCACCCGTAATGCTCTCATGTAAAAAGGCTTCCCCTTTATCCAATTCACCTCTTGCAAATAGCGTTGCAGCTCGTGCGCTTGTTCCAGTTCCACATGGCGAACGGTCGATTTGATGATCAGCAAAAATCGTCACGTTTTTTAAGTCAGCGCTTTCATTAGATGGTTCACCAGAAAAAATCACACCATATATGTCTCTTAAATCTCCTTGAAGCGGATGCTGTACGTCTAAGTTCGCCTCAATATAATGTTTAATCTCCATCCCCAATGATTGCATTTGTGTTAAATCATTTTTGTTTAACTGTAAATTTAATTTGACACTGTCAACAATTGCATAAAAGGCCCCACCAAACGCGATGTCAACAGGTACGGACTGTCCATTTACTTTTACAGGGTAATCTTTTTCATAAACGAACGAAGGAACATTTTCAAATGCGACACTGACTACTTTTTGCTCCTCACATGTTGCATAAGCAATTACTTCACCCGCAGGACTGTCAATAATGAACTTCCGGCGACCGTCTTGCACATCGAACTGCCCTGTTTCAACAACCATCGTAACAACCGCAATAATGCCATGCCCGCACATCGTACTCCAGCCTTCATTGTGTAAAAATAATACACCGAAGTCAGCGTGTTCTGACGCGGGTGGCGTAATAATACAGCCGTACATCCCGTGATGGCCGCGGGGTTCATTCATCAGCGTTTTTCGCAGTCCATCCAAATGTTCCATACAATAAGCCCGTCGTTCCGGCTGTGTATTGCCTTTTATTGCAGGTAACCCACCGGTAATAATTCGTAATGGCTCACCTGCCACGTGTAAATCAACAGTTGAAATAAAACGATGAATATCCAATTTCTCCACCCCCCAATCTTTTGCTATATATATCTTTGCAATTTTTGTGCCAAATTACAATTTTACAAATATTTAAAGTGGTACAACTTTTGCATGTTATAATAGAAGCGAAATATATGGAGGTGTTGCTATGACAATTAATTACCAAAGTCGACTAACAGCATTACAAAACTATTTGCAGGAACAAAGTATTGATATCGCGATGATTACCGATCCAGCTAATGTTTTTTATTACACTGGTTTTCATTCTGACCCACATGAACGTTTTCTAGCGCTCGTATTGGATGGTCGCGATCAAGCATTTACCCTTTTCGTCCCAGCATTGGACAAAGAGATAGCCGATAATGAATCATACGTAAAAAATATTGTGCCGATTTCTGATGAAGAGGATCCATTTTCCAAGCTGCAAATGGAACTAGGCGCAAATGTACAATATATCGGATTAGAAATGAAAGTCGTCAGCATGTTCCGTCACCAGCGTTTACAGGACGTGTTTCCGGATGCTGGTTATACTGACATTCAACCTGCAATTAACAAACAACGGCTCAAAAAGTCCAGGAATGAAATGGACTATTTGCAAGAAGCCGTGAACATTATTGAGAAAGTACTGGCTGAAGGTATCAAAAAAGTAAAAGTTGGGATGACCGAAGCAGAATTAGCTGCCGAATTGGAATTTCTTATGAAAAAACTTGGTGCGGCTGGCCCTTCTTTTTCAACTATTGTGCTTGCCGGAGAAAAGTCGGCGTTGCCACATGGTACCCCAGGTGACCGTGCGCTTCAGAATGGGGACTTTTTACTAATTGATTTCGGCGTTATAACAAATGCCGGTTATTGTTCCGACATTACAAGGACGTTTATTGTCGGAGAAGCAACGGAAGAACAGCGAAAAATCTATGACATTGTTTTAAAGTCTAATCAGGCAGGTATTGATGCTGTACAAGCCGGTGTTCCACTTAAAGCGTTCGACATTGCGGCTCGAAAAGTGATTGACGAAAGCGGGTATGGCGATTACTTTAATAATCGAGTTGGCCACGGGCTCGGAATCGAGGTACATGAAGAACCATCTATTCATGAAAACAATGAAACGATAGCGGAAAATGGGCTCATGTTTACCATCGAACCTGGGATTTATTTACCCGATTACGGTGGTGTTCGTATTGAAGATGAGGTTTATATAAATGAAAATGGGAAAGCAGAAGTATTGACCACGTTCCCAAAAGACCTGCAAATTTTGACGTGAACTAACTAATTAATCCAAGAAGGTTATTGCTAGCCTTCTTCTTATAACTAAGGATGCAGCATTGGAAATATCACCTCTGTACCTCGGTGTCTAAAAACATTTACGTCGCAATATCTATATATAGTATAAAGCCACAGTTCTTTATTATCTCTTATTATAGAGGTGGCATAACTATTGAAATTTACGAGAATTAGGGTCATAGATTTTTTTAAGTTTATTAAAGATTGGAGATATTTTGATGAAATATCGACGTTTAGGAAACAGCGGTCTAAAGGTTAGTGAAATCGGACTGGGAAGCTGGTTGACTTATGATGAATCCACTAAGCAAAATACGGCTGAAGCTTGTATTCACAGAGCTTATGAATTAGGGGTTAACTTTTTCGACACGGCTAATGTGTATAACCATGGAGAAGCGGAGAAGGTTGTGGGAAAGGCACTTAAAGCTTATCCGCGCACTAGTTATGTGCTGGCATCAAAGGTTTACTTCCCAATGGGAGATGGACCAAACGATCGTGGGCTTTCTCGGAAACATATTATGGAGCAGTGTGATGCCAGTCTAAAACGGCTGGGCGTTGATTATCTTGATTTGTATCAATGTCACCGATTTGATAAGGAAACACCGACGGAAGAAACTTTGCTTGCTTTAGATGATCTCGTTCGCCAAGGAAAAATACTTTATTACGGGACGAGTGAATGGAGCGCTGCACAATTGACGGAAGCTACACATATTACAAAAGAACGTAATCTGAATTCAATAGTCTCGAATCAGCCAATCTATAACATGCTTGTGCGTTATATTGAAAAAGAAGTGTTGCCGGTTAGTCAAAAGAACGGTATCGGTCAAGTTGTATTTTCGCCGCTTGCACAAGGCGTTTTATCCGGTAAATATAAACCAGGACAAGGGGCCCCAACTGATAGCCGAGCAGCAAATGACAACAGTAATTTACACATTAAAAAATATTTGAATGACAAGGTATTGGAACAGGTTATGAAATTGAACCACATCGCTCAAGAGCTGGGTGTTAAGTTGTCGCAGTTGGCAATAGCCTGGGTTTTACGGCAACCGGGTATTAGCTCTGCTATTGTTGGAGCAAGCCGCCCTCCTCAAATCGAAGAAAACGTAAGGGCTACTGATATTACATTAACAGATGATGTTTTAAGAGAGATTGAAATCGTATTAAAAGAGATTAATCAATTTGTTCCGGATGTCGAACAACTCATTGATAAGGCTTAATTATTATATGAAAAGGCTGTTTCAGTAATAAAAACTGAAACAGCCTTTTTCAGCATAGATGGATATTGCCTTGGTTGATCAATATTTCACTTCATATTTATCAAATTATGTTTTATTTTCATTAATGGTGTCCACTTTAGCACCATTATTTAAGTTCTTTTACATAAATCACTTTGCTTCTAAATCGGTATCAACTTCATTTTCGCCGATAGTTTGAGTGAAATGGTCAGGAGCTACCTGTGCTTTCCATTTCATCGCTGCGTAATAAACGATCCCAGTAACAATTAATGACTGTACGGCCGGAATCCCAAAAACAATAACATACTGTGTTAAATAGCCCACTAACGTTCCTGCTGCCATAGCGATGGTTGCCATCCAGTTCCATCCGTCATTATCTTCCCACGTCTGTTTTCGGATAAGAAAGAAATCCGCCATCATTACACCGGCAATCGCAGGGTATACAATCGCGGTCATATTTAGGAAGTCCATAAAGTAATCTAGAATCCCTGCAAGCGCCACGACGATGGCAAGTAAAGTTCCTCCAAATGTGAGAAGCGCTCTTCCCTTATTCGAATTAACATTAAGCATATTGGAAAAGGCCAATCCCATACTATAGTTATTCACCAATTGGCTTGTCCATGTTGCAAACCATAAAATTAAAAAGCCCCAAAAAGGAAAGCCTAGATTCATCATCACATTAACGATGTCAGCATCCCCTACTCCAACAGACATAACTGCTCCAACTATAAATAGTGGAAATCCTACCAGAACAATACCTGTTGGAATCAGTGCATTATCCCTAATTGTCGGCTTTGCATAGCGGGTATAGTCAGCTGCTATCACCCACTGCGAAACGTTTGCGCCGATAATAAGACTTATCGCTGCAAGAATTCCAATTGTAGGTTCCGGATCCCAACTGGTTATTGACTCCATTCCATTACTATCTAAAGCAAAATAAATACCGGCAACAACTAATAACAACCCTGCAGGGACTGCAATGTAATCCGTCCACTTCATCGAGCTATAGCCAATAATTGATGGAATAGCGAATAGCAATCCTGCTATTGTTGTAATCAATGCCCACATTCCCCATTGTGATGTATAATCAATACCTAACATTGCAGAAATTGCATTTCCGGCAACTGACGTCTGAACAGCCCACCAACCGAGTGAAACAATGAAAATAGTTAAACCAACAATAAATCGAGCTTGTTTTGCTCCAAAGCTTGTACGTGCAATGACCGAAGAGGCTCGGCCCGTTTTCGCTCCTATATAACCTTGTAATGCATTCCCTATCCACTGAATACCAAATAAAGCGATGATTAATATAAAGAAAATCTCGCTAAGGCCATAGCTTCCTGCCAAAGTTGCCCCCACCATTAAAACAGGTATTGTAAATTCTAGTCCACCAAAGATCATAGCGGGAGTAATCCAATGTTGTCTTTTATCATCTGGTATAGCCTGCAATGCTTCATCTTTTTTGATACTACCTGCATTCTTATTACTCATTTCATTATACACTCCTTTTACTTGTATGCGTTTATGTGCACCCTAGGAGTTCGTTAAACATACATTCACTAGTAAACATGCTCATTTTAACTATATTTGAAATTTTGGGAACAAAGAGTTTAAATAGTAGTAGTAGAAAAACTTAAGTTTCCTACTACTACACTCCTAATTTAATTTTCTTTCACAAGCACCCAGACAATTTTACATGGTTCTTCACCTGAATTTATAGACCAATGCTGTTCCCCGGCAGGAATAAAAGTTGCATGAGATTCTAATACCTTAAAGGGGGTCCCTCCGCTTTCACCTTCTATTTCCCCCTTAACAATAATGGCGTATTCATTTTCTTCATGTTTAGATAAACCTTTCTTTGGTACCCTTTCCCCGGGAGGAATTGTGACAGTGCCAAACCTTACATCCATTTCATTATGCTTTTCTTCAAATAATGTTAATAAACTATTATTTTCAAAGCCGCATTTATTTACTTCCATTTAAAGTCACCTTCTCAAATTACTTTCTATTATCCAATTCCTGATATTCAAACGTTTTTGGATCAACCTTAACACCAAATAAAGACTTCGCTTCATCTACAGTGTAATATTCATTCTTTACGTCACTTGCAACTTGTTCTGCCGGTCGCTTCAACGGATCTCCATATCCACCGCCAGTTGCAGTCATTAATTTTAGAACATCGCCTTTTTGCAGCTCATACCGCGGGTAAACACCGTATGGACCATCTACTTCTCCATTAGCTTTATTAACATAAAATTCGTTGACGGAACCTTCTAATCCGCCTCCTGTGCCCCATAAGCGATATTGGTTACGTCCAAAGGTGATGGTAGCCTCCTGTCCATCTGTAAGTGGTCGATATGATCTGATAACACCCTTACCGCCGATATATTCACCAGCTCCAGTACCATCTATCCTCAAGCTATATTCATCAATCATTACACCATATCGTGTTTCAGCAACTTCTACAGGAACATTGTAAGTTTCACCGTCTAAAATACAAAATTGCCCACTTGCTCCGTCTTGGCCATCAGCTCCTCCCCATCCGCCGACAGAAGGTTCTACAATCAAGAAAGGTTCTTCAGTATCTTGGTGTGAACCAGTTAGTGTAACAGAACAAACTGATAGCAAGTGTGCCGCTGCAAGCCTATGTGGTATATGTGGAGCCAAAGCTTTCCAAATTAAATCCGTGCATCCAAGCATTGTTTCAAAATAGTTCGACGTAGGAGCAGGCCTTTCTGCTGACATTATTGATTTTTCATCTGTTATAATTTTTAACGGTCTAAATACGCCATCATTTACATTCTGATCAGGGTTTGTAATTGCCAAAAAAATGGTTCTAACAGCAGAGGCAAGTCCTGTATATGAACAATTGACAGGGCCGGGAACCTGTGCACTGCTGCCCCTAAAATCACAAACAAATTCATTATCAGTTACTGTCACTTCAACCTGGATAGGAAAAGGTCCATTTCCGATACCATCCGTTTCAACATAACCTTCCGCTGTAAACATACCCTTAGGCAGTTTTACAAGCTCCTGTCTTGATATGATCTCACCATGGTCTAATTGACTGTCAATTGCAGATAGCACTGTATCCTTACCATGCTTCTCGCAAATTTCCTTAACCCTTCTTTCACCTGTTTTAAGTGCTGCTACCTGCGCCCCATATCACCGAGAGATAATTCAGGAAAACGAACGTTCGATCGTATTATCTCAACGAGCCCTTCATTTAATTGACCTCCATCGTACAATTTAACGGATGGAAATTGTAATCCTTCCTGAAAAATATCTCTTGAATCGTTTGTAAATGAACCGGGGTCTTTCCCACCAACTTCTGTCCAGTGTGCTTTATTTGCGGAAAAAGCGATAAGCTCGTTCTCGTAGAATATGGGCATAACTAGTCCAACATCTGATAAGTGGGAGCCTCCTCCGCCATAAGGGTCATTAACGATAATGATATCCCCTGGTTTTAACTCACCTTTTTCACCGTATTTTTTCAAAGTTTGCTTAACCATGTAAGAAAGCATTCCTATAAATCCAGTGACTCCGTTACCTTGTGTTAATAATTGACCTTTTGAATCCGTCAAACCACTTGCATAGTCCAATACCTCATAAATAATTGGACTCATTGAGGTTTTTGCCAAAGCTATAAACATTTCATCTCCAGTAGCAAGTAAAGAATCTTTTACAATCTCCAGTGTAAATGGGTCAACTTTTGTCTCATTTGCAAGCATTTATCTCGCCCCCGTTTCGATTATTAAATTACCATAATCATCTACTCTTAAAGTTTGGCCTTGATAAAGTACAGTGACTGCTGCTTTTTCTTCAACAATTGCAGGTCCCTTAATAGGTTCGTTTGCCGGAAGTAATTCTCGGTTGTAGACATCCGTATGAACCCACCCTTTTGGATTCTCAAAATAAACTTCCCTAGTTTCTATTTTTGCATCCTCTAGGGTTGTACTTGTTTCCCTTTTCTTAAATTTAGGCTTTTCAACTTTACCAAAAGCGGTGACGTGCAGATTAACAATTTCAGTTTCCGTACCATCAAGTCGAAACGTATAATTTTGTTCGTGTAATTGATGGAATGTTTCGACAATTCTTTGTAAGTGTTCATCTGACCAATCACCATCTGGAATCGGGACTTTCACAGTATGTTCCTGACCAAGGTAACGCATATCTGCATACCGATGGAACACTATCTCTTCTTTAGCTATACCTTCATTATTAAACTGTTCGTACGCTTCATTATCAATCTGATTCCACTGTTCCCAGATTTCACTTTGTTCGAGTTTATTCAACCGCTTAATGAAAGTCTTTATATAATCATGACGCAGATCACTCATCAGCATGCCCCATGCAGAAAACACTGGTGATGCAACTGGGATAACAACTTTTTTGACTCCCAATTCTTTTGCAAGTGCGGGAGCATGCATCGAACCGCCCCCACCGAACGCAACTAATGTGAAGTCCTGAGGGTTATGCCCTTTTCTGATTGAAATCAGTTTAAGAGCATTTAACATATTGGAATTCGCGATACGGATAATGCCAAGTGCTGCTTCTTCCGTGGTCATATCGAAATGATCAGCAATCTTTTCCTTAATGACTTCTTTAACCAAGTTCAAATCAACATTATAGTCAAAATTATCAGCGGAAAGCCTGCCAGTTAATAGATTTGCATCTGTTGTTGTAGGTTCAGTACCACCTTGACCATACGATACAGGCCCAGGAACTGCTCCGGCTGATTCAGGGCCGACTTTAAGTGCACCGGCTTCATCTAACCAAGCTATTGATCCACCACCATTACCAATTTCCACGATATCAACTACTGGTGTTTTTATCGGATAACCTGCATTCCGATCATTACGTTCAATATAATAATCCGTAGAGACTTTCACTTCGCCTTGTTCAATCAATGAGCATTTCGCTGTCGTTCCTCCAATGTCAAATGCAATCATATTCTCTTCACCTATTAAATCGCCGAGTACAGCAGCACCATAAATTCCTGCGACTGGTCCGGATTCTACCATGTTAATTGGAACTTTTTTAGCTTCTTCAAATGTCGTTGTGCCGCCATTCGATTGCATGATAAACTTTTGACTTTCAGTGTTTAATTCAGCCAATTTATTATCTAATCTATTAACATATGAAGTTGCTGTTGGCTGAACATAGGAATTTAATGCGACTGTATTTGTTCGTTCATACTCTCGCCATTCCTTTGTAACATCGTGAGAGGCAGATACGGAGACTTCTGGCCATAATTCTTTAATTAATTTAACCGTCTCTTTTTCATGTTTTGGATTTACATAGGAATGCAAGTAAGCTACTGCTATCGCCTCTACACCCTCCCTTTTGAAATAATTAACTAACTCTTTTACCTGTTCTTTGTCCAAGGGGGTGAGAACTTCACCTTTGTAATTAAGTCGTTCAGTGACTTCTTTTCGAAGACTTCGTTCAATGAACGGTTCAGGTTTCTTATAACGGATATTAAATAAATCTGGACGGTTTCCCCTCGCAATTTCCAGAACATCCCTAAATCCTTCCGTCGTAATTAATCCAGTCTTTGCGCCTTTTCTTTCAGTTAAGGCGTTAATAATCACAGTAGTGCCATGGATGAATGTAGAAATGGCTTCTTGGTTAATTCCACTGTTTTTCAATATATCAATAACACCCTGTTCGAAGTTTGGAGGGGTTGTGGGACCTTTAGCAATCTCAATTTGCCCGCCTTCATCAACATATACCATGTCTGTAAATGTTCCTCCAATATCAGTTGCAACTCTCATATATTCCACCCTTTCTATATTCATTAAACTTTCTAAAAAATAACTGGTGTCAATACGCTCAACAATACTGTTTCTTCATTCATAGGATTTTTCCACTCATGTACTTTTTCAGAAGGGAAATGAATGGAGTCACCTTTATTTAAAATGTACTCCTTTTCCTCAACTTTGAATATTATTGTCCCTTTTATAACATGATAAAATTCTTCCCCCGGATGGCTGTGCCTCTCGATAAACAGTTTGTTTGGAGGTACCGTAACTAGCATAGGTTCCATTTTTCGCTCCGGAAACTTTCCAGCTAATCGGATGTGCTGAACATTGGAACCTTCTAGTTTAAAAGGTTTTTGTTCCGATTCACGAACTGCATAATTGTGATTTTCAATTTCTTTAAAGAAGTAAGCGATATTAATGTCAAAGGCATCAGAGATTTTCTTCAAAGAAGTTATAGCAAGTGATGAGTTTCCTCGTTCAATTTGTGAAAGAAAACTTACGGAAAGTCCTGTTTTCTCGCTTAGGTCCTTAAGAGTCATTTCTTTTTCTAATCTTATTTTTTTAATCTTTTTACTGATATCCTCCATTTATCCATAATCCTTTTCCTTACATTTTTTGTTTAGAGTGTAACTTTTTCACCTCCACTTTATTTTTTATAATCTTAACATAATTTTTATATAATTGAAAGAAAAATTTATATATTTTAAAGTTTTTACATTCAACCGGTGATAGATATCTGAATTGATTTTATACTATTTAAAATATCAAAATAGGACTTGATTTATCATGGACAAAAAGTTATACCCACCCTTATTTCTTTTGTTATAATAAAATCCAGTTTCCTGAAATCCACCAATCGGGATAGAATAGGATGTATCTGATTTACCTAGTCCACACACGACGAACTTTCGACTTCTGGTATAGGAGGTGACAAGAAACAAATGGATGAAGAACTACGGTTAGATGCCATTTGCGGTGATGTTCTAGGGGAACTAAAACAAATAGAGTCCGCATCAATTGACCTAATTGTCACCGACCCACCTTATAATTTATCCAAAGATTACGGAGAAACAACGGACAACCTTGACTTTGATGCGTATTTGGATTTTTCCAGACAATGGCTTCATGAATGCAAACGCGTCTTGAAAAATGACGGAACCATCTATGTATTTATGGGAGTCCGACACATATCCTACATTTATATGATTATGGAACAGGAACTAGGGCTTGTCTTTAATTCCTGGATAACATGGTATTACACCCAGGGAATCGGGAAAACAAAAGGATTTAGCCCTCGGCATGACGATATTCTCATGTTCACGAAAAGCAAACAATTTAACTTTTACTTGGATGCTATCCGTATTCCGCAAAAATATTACCGGAGCCGCAATAACATGCGTGGAGCCAACCCTGGCAATGTATGGGAATTCAGTCATGTGCATTACAGCAATAAAAACAGACAGACCCATCCGACGCAAAAGCCTGAGGGATTATTCGAGCGAATGATTTTGGCGAGCTCCAAAAAAGGCGATACGGTACTTGATCCATTCGTCGGCAGTGGCACCACACTCCGAGTTTGTCAGCAGACCGGCAGAAATGGGATTGGCATTGACGCAAACAGCGACTATATAGCCATGACCCATGAGCGACTGCAGCAGGAATTTCACGGATTTGACAGTATAGACGTTAGACTGGCGCGCGTACCAAATGACTTGAACGACCGGGACGTGCGTAAAGCTTATATCAAAAATCACATTGCCTGGTTTTTAACGAACCATCATGATACGGTTAAAACTTTCATCGATGCCGTCAAAGAAAAATACGGACATAAAATGGATGAGGAAGAAATGATGGGATTGAATGCCCTATTAGAGGAAAAACTACATACCAAGCCCAGGAAGAGCGAATTACCAAAAATAGTAGTTACATCCAGCAAAACAGGCCAACCCGAGCCAGAAAGGAAGTGAGCACATGGCTAATCGCCTGCAATACGAAAAGTCACCATATCTCCTGCAACACAAGGATAATCCGGTTGACTGGTACCCATGGGGTGAGGAGGCATTTGCCAAAGCGAAACAGGAAGACAAACCGATTTTCCTCTCAGTCGGTTATTCGACGTGTCATTGGTGTCACGTCCTCGCCCATGAATCATTTGAAGATGATGAAGTAGCGAGTTTTTTGAACGAGCATTACGTTTCTATTAAAGTTGACCGGGAAGAACGTCCGGACATCGATTCCGTCTACATGAAAGTTTGCCAAATGATGACCGGGCAAGGTGGCTGGCCGTTATCGATTTTCATGACGCCAGATAAAGTGCCCTTTTACGCTGGAACGTATTTTCCAAGAGAAAGTAAATATGGCATGCCCGGTTTTATGGATGTTATCACACAGCTCCATCAAAAATATAAACAAGATCATGAACGTATCACCGAAGTCACCCAAAGTGTTACCGACGCCCTTGCCAAAACTGTCAGTGCCAAGAGTGAACACCGGCTGACGAAAGACATGACCGACAAAGCATTCAAGCAGCTAGGAAACCGGTTTGATGCTGTGAATGGCGGGTTCAGTAGCGCACCAAAATTTCCAGCACCACACCAGTTGCTTTATTTGCTACGGTATCATTATTTCACCGGTAATACAGCAGCTCGAAAAATGGTCGAGCATACGCTTGATGCGATGGCGGCGGGTGGCATTTATGACCATGTCGGGTTCGGCTTTGCCCGGTACTCCACCGATGAAAAATGGCTCGTGCCACACTTTGAAAAAATGCTCTATGACAATGCCCTGCTTTTGATGGCCTATACGGAAGGCTACCAGGTTACAAAAAATGAACGGTACAAAACAGTTAGTGAACAGATCATCTCGTTTGTGATGCGTGAGATGCGTAGCCCAGGAGGCGGGTTTTACTCAGCCATCGACGCGGATTCAGAAGGAGTGGAAGGTAAGTATTACGTTTGGGATTACGATGAAGTGATGCAGATTCTCGGTGAACAGCGCGGCAACCTATATACAACCGTTTACGGCATCACCCCTAGAGGCAATTTTGAAGGAAAAAATATCCCAAATCTACTGCAGACGGATTTTCAGGCGGTGGCGTCGGACAATGACCTTACCACGACGGAGCTGCTTGAAGAATTGGAAAAAGCGCGGAAACAACTGCTGGACGCCCGGGAAAAAAGAGTCTATCCGCACGTCGATGATAAAGTCCTCACATCATGGAACGCGATGATGATCGCCGCACTCGCAAAAGCCGGGAGCGCCTTTAACGAACCGGCCTATACTGACACCGCCAAAGAAACAATGGCTTTTGTGGAAAGAAATCTTATTCAGGATGACCGGTTAATGGCGCGCTACCGGGATGGTGACGTCCGATTCAACGGCTACCTGGACGACTATGCCTTTTTGATCTGGTCGTATATAGAACTATACGAAGCTACTTTTTCTGTTTCATATCTGGAAAAAGCACGCAGTATGGCTAGTCGGATGATTGACCTGTTTTGGGATGATGAAGAAGGTGGTTTTTTCTTCAGTGGGCAAGATAGTGAACAGCTGCTTACTAGGGAGAAGGAAGTGTATGATGGTGCCCTTCCATCCGGTAACAGTGTTGCAGCGGCCGTGCTGACTAAACTCGGGCATTTAACTGGGGAGACTGACTATCTTGATAAGCTGGATGAAATGTATTATGCGTTTTATGATGATGTCCGGCAGGCAACGGCAGCAAGCACCCATTTTATACAAAGTCTGTTGCTATCGGAAAATCCAGCGAAAGAAGTCGTCGTCATTGGTGGACCGGATCCATTTACAGCCGAGTTACAACAAACTTTTCTGCCTGATGTAGCACTTCTGGCCGGTGACGACACGGAAAAACTAGCTGCCGCCGCACCATTTACGTCCAGTTACCGTAAACTCGATGGTCAGACAACCGTATACGTTTGTGAAAACTTTACCTGCCACCAGCCAACGACCGACATGGAAACGGCCAAGGTGCTCATTTGGAACGACCAATCGGAGTGATTGCTGATCGATTTGCAGGTGAGGGAACATCCACATATCATTGTGGGGTATCAACGCTTTAGTGTGGATTGTCAACGCTTCGGCTGCAAACATCAACGCTTTAGCACGGATTATCAACACATTGCGTCTGATATACAAGAGTCGAGTGCCCGTTCGGTGACCACTGGCTGAAACGTGTGATATACTTGGATTAGTATCAAAAAAGGAGTGTCCATCCATGCTTAAAGTTAAAATGAACGTGCAGACGGCTTATCATGGTAACTTGCTTCGTGCAGGCAAGGTCTATGAAGTGGACGAGTCAACCGCAGAACGTTGGATTGCCGGAAAAATTGCTGAAAAGGCAGAAGAAGAATAAATGTTTATAATTGTTTTATATAAAAACCCTCGTACCATGTCTCCCCCGAACGAGCATGTACAAGGGTTTTTTCTTCTATTTATTGTTAGCTGCTGCCGAAAAATGCTTCAGCTTCTTCCAGATATTTTTCCTGTTCAGGAGTCATGTCGAACTCCTCTACAATGGCGTCAACAGGGCATACGGCCTTGCATGCACCACAATCAATGCAGACATCAGGATCTATATAAAATTGCTCCGGTCCTTCCTCAATACAGTCAACAGGGCAGACCGTCACACACTCACCAGACTTTTCACCACGACAAGGATCCAATATTACAAATGCCATTGTTCAACCTCCTTCCACAACTGTTATGATACATGAAACCACCTTGAAAAGTAAATAGAAAGAAACGTTCATCACACTTCAAAATAGAGATGGTGATGCAGCGAACACCCTGAATTAAACGCCTTATTGCAGGATGGACACTTGTTGCCACCCGTTACATAGTCTAGTATCGTCATTTCCATCCGGCAATTTCCACACAGGATAGCTTTTTCGGCAAATGCCTCCCGTGGCCAAATTTTTCTTGCGCCACATCCATATTCCTCATGACATTGAAAACAAGAAAAGTATTCCCCACAGCAATAGAATTTAATGGCAATTCTGTCTCGTGGTCCATGATAATGCCGGCACCGAGTTTCATCATCAACCGCGCCTATTACTTTCATTATCCTGCTCCTTTCAGATACGCGTTTATAACATAAATCTGCAATGCACGAAAAATAGAGCCTTCCTACCTAGGAAGACTCCTACTTTTGTCCTTAATCTTTTGGCCTTTCTTTCAATTCTTCACCATTTTTGCCTTCATAGCGTATTCCCAATCCGGTAAGTGCTGCAATCAGCATTATAATGACAAGGAACCAGCCTTGAAAAACGAACGGGAACACCGCATTCGGATCAACAATCGGCAACCATGGATACTCTCCCTGTACCGTCTTCATCGTTGAGAATCCTAGTAATACCGGCGCACCCCAAGGGAAAATATAGCCCAATGCTGAAGTGACAGCGTCCAGCATATTCGCCATCCGGTACCGGTGTATTTTATATCTTGAGCCTAGTTCCTTAACAAATGGTGCTGCGGCGATTTCTGCTGCCGTATTAATCGTGATGGAACTGTTTAAAAGAGCAACAATAGCCCAAATGGATACCTCTGCTTTGCGAACGGAATTTTTAATCCATTTTACCAAACCTTCCGTAATGGCCTCCATTGTGCCGCCAAGCCGCAACAAATGAGCAGCTGCAACAATCAAGAGAATCAGGATGGCCATATTAAAGTAACCGGTTAGCCCATCAATCAATGCACCTTCCACAACCGCATCGGAATCCGGATTGAAGCTAAGGATGTCGCCGAATGATCCTAAATTCAAGAACACAATAAGTGGAATGGCTACAATAATTCCCCATGTCAGAGATGTGATCAGATGCTGACCGGTTAAAGCAAGAATAAGTACTAATGCAAATGGAATAAGCATGATAAGTCCACTTGGATTAACTGATTGAATTACAGAGTCAACAGCAGCTGAATCGGCCGCCGCACTTCCACCACCACCGAAGATTGCAAATAAAATAACAGTCGGCACCGCCCCTGTAATCGCATACTTGAAACGGCTGCGCACAACGCCGGGAACATCGGCATCCTGTGTTGTCGCAGAAACGATTGTCGTATCTGATACCGGTGCAAGGTTATCCCCAAACACGGCCCCTGCTAAAATACCGGCAAACAAAAATACTGGATCCGCACCAACAGCAATTCCCGCCGGATACATCAAAGTACAGAATGCAACAGTCGTTCCATAGCCAGTCCCAACAGCGGTTGAAAATACTGCAGCGAGCAAAAACGTTAATGCAACGAACAAGCCGCCTTCCACACCTGTGACGGATCCAATCCATACCAACCCTTCAACAAGTCCGCCAACTTGCAGAACTTGTGCAAACATACCGGCATAAAACCATGCAACCATCGCAATGACACCCACTGGTTGGGCGAGACCATCGAATAGCCCCTGTGCATAATCTTCCCACTTACTTTTACAGAGCAGCAAGCCGAGTGTCAAACCAATGACCGCTCCCATTACAAGTGCGACCTCAGACGATAGATTCAGTACACTGATCGTAATCGCCCAGACGACGAAAAATAGCAACGGGACAGCTGCACCGAATGCACCAGCTCGGAATTTCAGACTCTGAATTGTCTTGTCACCGGTTGCCTTATCCAACTCTTCCTTATTCGACATGTTTTTCCCTCCCAGTATTGAATAAAGTTCTTTTTACAGTTT
Source organism: Lentibacillus cibarius (assembly GCF_005887555.1). Classification (NCBI taxonomy): domain Bacteria; kingdom Bacillati; phylum Bacillota; class Bacilli; order Caryophanales; family Bacillaceae; genus Lentibacillus; species Lentibacillus cibarius. The sequence continues at coordinate 926,542 of NZ_VCIA01000001.1, forward strand.
ATCATATATTTCTAATAGTATGAATACAAAATATAATTGATAAAATTTAATTCTTCATTAAACGAATTTTATTCTAGTGGGATCATGTACAAGCTGAAAGCAATAGTATATTAAGATTCAATCATTCCGCAAAAAGGTCGATAGAACCTCATCTATTAGCATTAAATACAGAAAACGCTTGGAATTCAATTTCTTTCCAAACGTTTTTTCTTGCAAACCATTTCTCACACGTGTACCCCTACCCCAGGGCCGAATGGAATACCCAAAAAGGCAAATCCAAGCAGCAAAATCGTCCATATAACCAAAAAAACGAGCGTATATGGGAGCATGAGGGCCATTAATGTTCCAAGGCCTGCTTTCTTATCGTATTCTTTCATAAATGCAAGCACAATGACAAAATACGGATTCATAGGTGTAACGATATTTGTCGATGAGTCGGCGACACGATAAGCAGCCTGAATGAATGCCGGATGGTAATCCAAGAAATAAAACATCTTCAGAAATACCGGCGCCTCTAACCCCCATTGCGCCGAACCGCTGAACACGAGCAAGTTCAGCAGCGCAGTCAATAAGACAAAAGCTACGACAACAATCATGCCTGTCATATTCATTGATTCCAGAAACGACGCACCACTAACGGCCAGCCATGTGCCGATATTCGTCCAATTAAAATAAGCTACAAACTGGGCTACAGCGAAAATTAAAACGATGAAACTGGACATGTCTTTCATCGCTTCACCCATATATTTGGCGATGGATCTGGAGTTTTCGATTTTTTTCAACGTGACGCCATAGGTAACCCCAATTGTAATGAAAAACAGCATGATCACTGGTACAATACCAGAGATGAATGGTGACGGAATCATGCCACCTTCATCATTGCGTAGCGGTGATTCAGGCCAAAAAAGAGCCGTAAGCAGCATTGCAATGTACACAACTGCAGCAATAGCCGCATTGCGGAGTCCTTTTTTCTCAAGTGAGGTCGTTTCGTCAAAACCTTGTTTCATGTCCCCGTCATAAACACCGAGCCGAGGCTCAACAATTCGCTCGGTAATCAATCCTCCAGCCGTGGTGAGCAAAAGCGTTGAGACAAGCATGAAGTACCAGTTATCAACTGGTGTAACCGTTGCTGCTCCTTCAACCGTTTCCATTACTTCAGCAGATATACCGGAAAGTACAGCATCCGTATTAGCAACGATAATATTGGCCGTAAAACCAGCACCAACGCCAGCAAAACCGGCAGCCAACCCTGCTAACGGATGCCGGCCCACATTATAAAACACCATTGCTGCAAGCGGCGGTACAATAACAAAGGCAGCATCGGCGGCTAGATTGCCAAGAATGCCGGTGAAAATGACCGCGTACGTAATAAGTGTTTTCGGAGCGCGGAGAATCGTATTTTTAATAAGGGTCTCCAGCAGCCCTACTTTATCAGCGAGCCCTACTCCAAGCATCATTGTCAAAACAATGCCAAGCGGTTTAAACCCGATAAAATTATCAATAACCGATGTCACCATGAATTGGAGACCTTCACTGGATAGTAAACTTTTTATTTTCATTTGTTCGTTGCTTCCCGGCTGTGAAAACGTCACATCAAATAATGAGATGAAGCCGGATACGATGACAACTGCAACAGCTAGAAAAACAAATAACATAAACGGTTCGGGCAATTTATTTCCGACGCGTTCTATGCCATTCAAAAAACCGGAAAAAATAGAGTTCTTTTCCTCTTTCGTGTTTGATGCCATGATTGTCCCTCCTATAACCGTTTTATGTGTACGAATTGATGCCAGTTTATTATTTTATCATGATAACGTGATTATTCCTATAAAATTAGTAAACTTTTATTTCCGGAATTTGTACTAGTTACACATACTCATTGAATGGATAGCTGATAAGGCAAAAAGACCCCTACAGTGGCAGGGATCTTTTGGTGTTCATCTATTTTTTTAATTTGGATAGTGCTTCAGCAAGGGCATCATTTTTAAAGCCGTCGTCTTGTTTCTTCAAGTATTTGTTCACATCTTTTTTAGATACTTTTTTGCTCTTTTCTTCTTCCTTCCGTTTGTTGAATGCGGAAAGCTTCTCGCGATGACCGCACTGGCAAGTAAACGTTTTTCCTTCACCTTCCCCGCGAAGCTCCATTCGTTTATGACAGTTCGGGCAACGAGCATTGGTTCGCTTAAAAATATTCTTCTTATACCCACAGGAGCGATCCTGGCAAACGAGCATCCGCCCCTTCTTGTTATCCACCTCCATCATTAGTTTGCCACAATCCGGGCATTTACTACCGGTCAGGTTATCGTGTTTGAACGTATCCTCCGACGACTTAATCTGCTGGACAATTTCTTTGGTATACCCTTTAATGTCACTGACAAACTCACTTTTTGTCAATTTGCCTGCTTCAATCCGGCTCAGTTTGTCTTCCCACTCAGCGGTTAGCGCTGGTGAGCGTAATTCTTCTGGAACGAGGTCAAGCAGCTGACGGCCTTTCGAAGTTGTGAAAATATGCTTCCCCCGTAATTCCATGAGCTGGCTATTGAACAGTTTTTCAATAATGTCAGCCCTGGTGGCAACCGTACCGATTCCGCCGGCTTTATGAATGGTTTTGGTAAGGTGTTTATCATCCTGATCCATATACCGTGTCGGATTTTCCATCGCCTGCAGCAATCCGCCTTCTGTAAAACGTTCAGGCGGTTTCGTTTCTCCGGTTGTCATTTTAAGTGCCACCCCAGAAGACGAAGCCCCTTCTTGAACATTCGGAAGTTGCACGTCAGCTGTTCCATCATTGTTATACAGCTCTTTCCAGCCTTGCTTTATAACGTTTTTCCCTTTTGCAATAAAATGTTCATTACCAATTCGTGCGTCAATGGTCATCTGCTCATATTCGTGTGGATCGGACAAAACAGCCAGAAAACGTTTAACGACAAGGTCATAGATTTTCCGTTCTTTATCGTCTAAGTCCGCCATGTTGACAGATTCCTCAGTCGGAATGATCGCATGATGATCGGACACTTGTTTATTATCTACGACTGATTTAGGCAGTTTCCATTCCTTCTTCATTAACTTACCAGCAGCACGGGAATACCCGCTGGAACTGGTTGCTTTAACCCTGTCCTTTAATGTCGGTACAATATCAGACGACAGAACGCGGGAATCCGTTCTCGGGTACGTCAGCGCCTTATGCTGTTCATACAGTTTCTGCATCAGCGAAAGCGTCTGTTTACCGGAAAATCCAAATATACGGTTTGCATCCCGCTGCAGTTCTGTCAAATCATACAGTTGTGGGGCATGTTTTTTCTTATGGCTTTTATGAACACCAACCATCTTAGCCGGTTTGTCTTTAAGCTGCTGCAACAACTTTTCCACTTTCTCTTTGGAAAAAATCCGGCTGTTGTTCTTTCCGTCATGCCAGGTCAAGGACATGCCGTTATTCAGCTTGGCTTCAATTCCGTAAAATGGCTGCGGTTGAAAGTCCTTAATCTCTTTTTCTCTTGCTGCAACCATCGCTAATGTCGGTGTTTGCACACGTCCGGTTGAAAGCTGCGCATTGAATTTCGTTGTAAGCGCGCGGGTGGCGTTCAGACCGACATACCAATCCGCTTCCGACCGCGCCGCTGCGGATGCATAAAGCGTTTCATAGCGCTTCCCTGGTTTCAAATTGTTAAAACCTTCGCGAATCGCTTTGTCCGTAACCGATGAAATCCATAGCCGTTTGACAGGTTTATTGACCCGCGCTTTTTCAATAATCCAGCGGGCGACCAGTTCCCCTTCTCGACCAGCGTCGGTTGCAATGACGATTTCACCGGCATCTTTGCGGTTCAGCTGTGATTTGACAGCACTAAACTGTTTACCTGATTTTTTAATAACAGTCAGTTTCAAATGTTTCGGAAGCATCGGCAGGTCATCCAAGCGCCATGTTTTCCATTTATCCTCATACATTTCCGGGTCGGCAAGGGTAACTAAATGCCCAAGCGCCCACGTTACAATATACTTAGAGCCTTCCAGATAGCCGTTGCCCTTTTTATTGCAATTCAAAACACGGGCAATATCCCGGCCAACAGAAGGTTTTTCTGCGAGTACAACTGTTTTGCTCATCATTTAAATCTCCTCTTTATTAACGCTATGATGTTACTTTAACATAATTTGCTTGGTATGTTCGCGTATCACACCTTCTCCTGAATACCATATAATATGATAGACATTCGGAAAGGAATTTGATGCCGATGTTCTACTACACCAGATTGATTTTATTAGTTATCGGGGTCAGTATCGATGGGTTTGGTGCTGGGATGTCGTATGGTATGCGTAAAGTTCATATCCCCTACACGGCTCTTGTAATTATTATGCTTTGTTCAGGATTCGTTGTCTATCTTTCCATGACTATCGGAACGCTTCTTATGACTTTTATCCCAGCAGGACTTACTGACAAAATAGGCGGGATTATTCTGTTCGGCATCGGTTTATACTGTTTATTCAATGTACTGCGTAATGGGTATGATACAACGGCAGACACAACACCTGACAGCGAAACATGGAATCATGTCAAAACGGTCATAAAAGAACCGCGTCAGGCTGATATAGACCAGTCAGGGAACATTTCTACAATGGAGGCAGTACTGCTCGGATTTGCCCTTGCTGTCGATGCATTTGGTGCCGGATTAGGAGCGGCAATGCTTGGTTATGCCCCATTGCTGACAGCCGCCTCAATCGCACTGATGAGTGGACTCTTTTTGTTCTGCGGTGTGCGGATGGGGGTTTTTTTAGCCGCGAAAAAATGGACACAAAAACTAACACTTCTCCCGCCATTTTTACTGATGCTGCTCGGAATCATGAATATACTATAAAACAAAACTTCAATCAATCGGGGGGTTCGACACAGAAGACGTGCTAGTGTAGGCGTTGTCACAGGTCGTGACATTTTTAGCCTTCGATGCACCCGGACATCGCATTAGCATGGCAGTATTCCCCTAGCCGCACCTCTCGACTTTGAAGTGGGGGTTTTACTGCCGCTTAATGCGGGATAAATTGCTGCTGTAATCAAAATATATGGACATGACATTTTGAATGCAATCACCTAGCCGTTTAGGTGTTACTTTTCAATCCATCTGGGTATGCCTATAATAGGAGAAGAAATATTTTTCACAATAGAAAAGAGGGTATACCATGAAAACAGGAACAATACATACATTAAACATACAACACCATACGGAGGAAGGCTACACGCTACAGCATGACATTTTTCTCCCTGACCGCGACGGGGAACTCGATTTGCAGGAAGGGGAGTCAGTTAAGGTTTTTCTTTATTCGGATAAAAAAGGAAACGCGATAGCAACGACCCACCTCCCCTCGGTGACACTGGACGCGTATGACTGGGCTGAGGTTACTAGATCTATTAGAGGGCTTGGTGTATTTGTCGATATCGGTATTCCCAAACAAGTACTTGTCTCTATCGATGACCTTCCCTATCTGGAGCGCGCTTGGCCAGTAGAAGGGGACATGTTATTTGTCAAGTTGACAACAGACAAAAAAGGACGCCTGCTTGCACTACCTGCCTCGGAACATTTCTTTGAGGCGAACTGGGAATTCGCACCTGAAGAACTGCTTAACAAGCCCATAAGCGGACGCATCTACCGCACCAGTCGGGAAGGCTCAGCGCTCATTTCTGAGAATGGCTATCGTGGCTTCCTCCACCATACCGAACGTAAGCAAGAACCGCGCCTCGGCGAATGGGTAGAAGGCCGTGTGATTGGCGTGAAAGATGATGGGTCGGTAAACATTTCACTGTTACCTTATAAACATCAACGTATGGATGAAGACGCTGATGTCATCCTGAATCATCTCGAACAAAACGGCGGTGTTATACCTTTCAGCGATAAGAGTGACCCTGAAGAAATCCGCGGAACGTTCAACATTAGTAAAGCGGCCTTTAAGCGAGCAATGGGGCAATTGATGAAAGAAGGAAAAATTAAACAGCATGACGGGAAAACGATACTGACTGATGTAGATAACGACAGCTAAACATATGAAATAAATATTGATCCGGAGTCAGTTCATTACTTGTCACTAAACACCTCTTTTCCAATCACAAAAATACCTGCCCTTTTACCGTACAGAGCAGGTATTTTTATATTAATTATTGTTCAGAATGATTATAGGTATCTACAAGTGATGTGATTATAAATCCGATGGCTGAAGCAAACAGACTGGCAGCTCCCCAGCCACCAAATCCTAACCCCATCATTTCAATCCGGTCCCCCGTTGATATGGACAGCAAAATAATCCCGAGCACAAACAATACACCTGCAGGTACATAAATGGTGTAAGACTTGTTCGAAGCTGCTAAGCTGACTACAATGTTAATAATCATTAGAACTACTAATAAAGATGCACTAAAAACAAGTGCCGTATTAAACATGAAAAATACACCTCTTTTTTTATTATATGCTATCTATAAGTGTATCTACGTAACTGTATAAAGTCAATTTTATCACTTCATTTCATCATAAGAACGACATTTGTTTCCGGTAGCCATTTGTTGCTTCCTGTTATTTTTCAGTCTCTATACCTTCCAGCCATTTTCCCTTGAGATCTGGGTGCTTTTCAAGAAATTTCTTCGCTGCTTCTTCGCTTGACATACCAGACTGGATGCTGTACATCACATCTTGATTTTGTTTTTTCGTCCAATTGAATTGGTCAATGATCTTATAAGCTAGTGGTGAATCTTCTTTAAATCCATTTCGGGAAACAGCGAAAACATTATCCGGATCACCGTATTGGTTTTTCGGGTCTTCCAACATTTTTAAATCAAATTCATTGAACGTCCAATGCGGTGTCCATAGGGTTACAACAATCGGCTCCTTCTTATCAATGGCACCTTTTAATTCAGCTGCCATCGCAGGCCCCGAGCTGGATTGTAGTGTCCAATCTTTATCCAGACCATAGGATGGAATCACTTTTTCTTTCGTAATCTCCATCATCCCTGCTCCAGGACTGATACCTGTAATATCCCATTCCAATTTCTCACCAATATTGTTCTTATTATTAGCTAAATCTTCAATGGAATTAATATCTTCCATATAAGTTGGTACAGTCAGTGCAAGTTCCACCTCTTCTGTAACCAAGCTCATCTTATCAAGCTTGTCCTTATATTCCTCCCAGTAACTAGCATGTGTACCTGGAAGCCATAATCCAACCGAAGCATCGGATGACCCACTTGCCAGTCCCGAGAATTCTATACCAACGTCTGTTTCTTTAACCGTTACATTGTATCCAACTTCCTCGAGTAGCTGTTTCACCACATGTGTTGCTCCAATATTGGAAACATATGTATCGGTTGCTAACGTAACTTGTTTTTCACCAAGCTTAAGCTCACCGTCCTTTGCGCTTTCATCATCATCGGAAGTAGCCTTTTCGTTATCGCCGCAAGCTGTCAATGCAGCCGATAGCATGAGCATAATCATGATGCTTATAATACGAAACTTTTTTCGCACGTTAAATTTCCACTCCTTACTTTTATCTATTATTATCGCTTGTCGAAATTATTATAAAATAGAGAATGGAATAGACACAAATCGGATGAGCTTCGAAAATTGCGCAATTAAAGGCTTAAACTTAAAATTACAAGCCTTTTCCTAGATTACATTCATTTTTTGCGTGTCTTACTTACTTATAGTTTCACTTATCTATCAAAAAAGGAACGAACCACCACCCGGTAGCCCGTTCCTTTTTTTAAACCGTTATTTTATCGTTCGGTATTTGTTTTCCCCATGTTTTGTTGAGAATAAATGCTAACATCAGAAGAACTGCGGCACCGACGATGAGCGCTACCACAGGCGAGCCTGTAATCCCAACGGTAAGAAAAGATATGATACCACTGACTCCTGCCGTGATGGCGTATGGGATTTGTGTGTTGACGTGATCAATATGGTCACTCCCGGATCCAGCAGAGGACAGTATGGTCGTATCAGAAATTGGTGAACAATGATCGCCGAAGATGCCCCCACTAAATACAGCAGCAATGGCCAGATACATGGAAATGTCCATAGAAGCAGCAAGCGGCATGGCAATTGGAATCATTATTGCAAACGTTCCGTACGATGTTCCAGTTGTAAAAGCGACAACGGCACCAATAGCAAAAAGTAATACTGGGATTAGAATAGGTGATGTTGTTTGTTCGGTGAAATGCACGATATATTCAGCAGTTCCGAGTTTGGTTGTCACACTACCAATGGACCAAGCCAGTATTAAAATAATGTAGACGAGCATCATACTCCGGAATCCACTGACGATAATGTCCATCGATTCCTTGAAAGAATACAATTTTTGCTGCATACCCATCAGCATCGCAACAATACCAGCCGTAAAAGCGGCTATGGTTATGGAAGTGGCACCATCCGCTTCACCAAATGCTGTGACCAAACCTTTTTCAGGATATCCTCCAGTCCATAGAAAAAGCGGTGGAATCATAGCAACCAGAACAACAATTGGTACAACCATATTTCGGATTTTCGGCGTATATCCTTCCGGCATTTCAATATCATCCATCTGATCGTCGGAAGGTGGTGCTGAATCATCACGGAAAACCTTTCCAGTTGTACGAGCACGGTACTCCGCCTGTGCCATTGGTCCGAAATCCCATTTCAAAAATACGATAACCCCGACTAATATAATGGCAAGAATAGAATAAAAGTTAAATGGGATGGAGAAAATATACGTCATATATTCTGATTCAGATATACCCATTTCAGTATATTGTGCACCAATCAATCCCATAACAAAAACTACCCATGTCGACACTGGGCCCAGAAGACACATCGGTGCTGACGTGGAGTCCACAATGTATGCCAGCTTTTCACGCGATACACGCATTTTATCTGTTACTGACCGCATAACACTTCCTACGGTCAATGCGTTAAAGTAATCCTCAAAGAAAATAATAAGCCCGAAAAGCATAGTTGACCCTTGTGCTGCTCGCGGTGTTTTCACTTTATTAGAAATAGCAGTGGCAATGGCATGTGCACCGCCCGTTTTTTGCAAGAATGCGATTAGTATACCAAAAAGTCCGCAATAAATTAGAACAGTTGCATTCCATGGATCTCCTGCACTTGGAATGATAAAATCACTAAACGTTTTATACAACCCAAGGAACGGATTCCAACCATTGATCATTGTTGCCCCTAGCCAAACCCCTGCAAAGAGTGCAGGAAGTACATTACGGGTGATAAGGGCAAGCACAATCGCGATAACCGGTGGAAGCAGCGAAAGTATCCCAAACTCCATCATTCGATCTCCTCTCAATTTTTTGACTATTCCTATTAGTAGCATATTTAAGTGCTCACTAAAATATTTCTATAACGAACAAAAAAGTCCTGTTAAATTATAGTCCTTTTTTGTACTGGACACAACTAATTTAGACAATCATTTTTTTACTAAGTGCTAATATAAAATTTGCGTATCAATCCTAAAACGTAATCTTGTATGTAAAAGACAGACCCGGTAATATACCGAATCTGTCTTTAATCGTACATATCCTGAAGTTATTTTTTGTCAGACATGCTCGACTCGGCAATTTTAAGCATTCGCTTAACCATTTCGCCTCCCACAGATCCATTTTCACGTGCAGTTGTATCCGCTCCGGGCTCAACGCCAAATTCATCTGCAATTTCTTGTTTCATGTTTTCCATTGCATCCTCTGCGCCAAGCACCAGCAAGTCATTTTTTCTGTTTGTCACAACTGATCACTCCTCGTGGGAATTAGAACAGACCAGATTGATCCGTCCATTTGTATTTTGTGACACATATTTTATGTTACCCCTGACAAAAATTGTTTAGTACAATGCTTATTAGTAAAAGATGTGGGATTGTGCTAAAATGCATGGAGAGAATATACAGACAAGGAGATTTACATGACATATAAGCTGCTATTTCTAGATGTTGATGGAACTATTTTTAAACCGGATCATACATATACAAATACCACGAAACAAGCCATAACTGCATTGCAAGACAAAGGGATGGATGTGTTTCTTGCAACCGGAAGAGGACTTCATGAACTTGGGGAGCTGGCGGAAGACTTGGGTATCCAGTCATTTATTGTTTATAATGGTGCATTTGCCAGCTACCGCAGTGAGATTATTGTAAACGAACCATTCAAGCGCGACAGTATTGAGCGGTTCCTGTCTATTGCTCAAGAGAATGACCATGAGCTGATGCTGTACACCAGGGAACGAAATTATTGCACGAATCTTAACCGCCCGCTTGTCCAACAATTTATTGACACATTCGATTTGAAAGCAAACGCTGCATTTTCACCTGCCATAACAGATAAAGTTTTAGGTGTGACTGTATTAAATGCAACGCAACAAGATGCTCGTCTATACGAATTTGAGCACGATCTTCATATTTCGCCTGTTCGTGTCAACGGCGTGGAAAGCAGTTATGATGTTTTGCGAAAAAATGTGAACAAAGGGCGTTCTGTCGAAAAAATCCTTGAACTTCTTAAGATGACTCCCGAAGAGGCTATCGCATTCGGCGACGGAATGAATGACAAGGAAATGCTGCAAACCGTTGGCGAAAGTTTTGCGATGGGAAATGCCGATGAAAATCTGTTTGCCTATGCCAAGTATCGGACCGCAACAGTCAGTGACGACGGTATTGCTCAAGGTTTGAAAAAGCTCGGATTACTATGAATATAACAGGGCCGGCTTGGTGCCCGGCCTTGCTTATCCTTGTTGTTATTTAAGAAAATGCTGTAGCAAATGAATGACTTGTTTTGTCTGTTGATAAAGTAATACATCAGCCTTCTCCATACATTCTTGAAGTGATGTTGGCTTGTCTACTATTGAAAAACAGCCTGCAAAACGCTCACTAAGCACGTCCAAATTCCCGTCAAGGCTTCCGGAAATCAACACTGCAGGGACGTGATGTTTCCTGCCAAGAGCCGCAATATACCCAGGTGCTTTCCCGTAAAGTGTCTGCTCATCACTTTGCCCTTCACCCGTCAGGATAAGATCTGCCGAGCGAATAGCTTTCTCTGCATGCATCGCCCCAGCAATCAATTCTGCACCTGAAACAAGTTCTCCACCGATAGCTAGCAAGGCGAAACCAAGCCCACCGGCAGCTCCTGCGCCAGGGACGTTTTTTAATGGCTTTCCGAGGGAAGCTTCCACTAGTTCTCCATAAGTATGTAGGGCAGCATCGTATTTATTAATTTGGTAGGGTGTAGAACCTTTTTGCGGTCCATATACCTTTGATGCCCCTCTGTCTCCACTTAACGGATTGTCAACATCACAAGCAACATTTATAGTTACTTTGGCTAGTCGAGGGTCGATGTTAGTAAAACTTACACCGTTTACATCCTGTACGTCCTTTCCGAATATACCGGTTTTATGGCCATGCAAATCCCATGCCCGCATCCCGAGAGCCTGTAGCATGCCAAGCCCACCATCATTCGTCGCGCTTCCCCCGAGAGCCAGAATAATTGATGTACACCCACGATCCAAGGCGTCAACAATCGCTTCACCAATACCAAACGTCGTTGTTATGTCGGGATTTCGTTTATCTATGGGAACTTGAATGAGCCCTGCTATACTCGCACATTCAATGATGGCACAATTTGCGTCAATGACGGCATACGCAGTGTTTACTTGTTCCCCCAAAGGGCCGGTGCACGTGATAGGTACACGTGTCCCGGATGTAGAAGAAAGCAGTGCATCCAACGTGCCCTCCCCACCATCAGCCATCGGTTTCAATGTAACGTGGATATCGTGATCAATTGATGTAATAGCTTTTTTCATTATTTCCGAAGCTTGAACAGATGTTAGACTTCCTTTAAAAGAATCAGGCGCGACAACAATGTTCATGGTCTCCTCCTCTTTTATATACATTGATAACATGAAGATTATCTTGCCTATGGTTAAACCAATCTTAAAATAACCATCCCCCAATAATCTCTTTATCTCTCCACATCAAATATTATTCCGTTTTCATGCCGAACTTTTTCCGTTACTGTTAGAACATCATAACTAATCTTTTTCAATCGCTCGTATGCATCAGTATCAGTGGCCTTGATAATAGCGGCAAATGCTTCGGCTTCATATACCATATTATTGGGATGATCGTCTGCTGGTAATTCTCTCACACCGTCGTCCCCATGCAGCCTAACGCGTGGGTGATACATATCACCCGTATTTTCAAACACTACCGTGCCTTTTTCCCCATGTATTTCACACATGTTAGCGGATTGGGCAATTTTAGAACAAAGAATCGTCGCCGTAAAGCCAGGATAATTGAGGATAAGTGTACCACTACCGTCAACCCCACTGTCCAGAAGCACCGGAAAATACACCGCATTAGCGGGTTTGCCAAACAATCCAACGGCAATTGATAACGGATAAACGCCCAAGTCCGTGAGTGCACCACCGGAAAAAGCGGTTGTAAACACATTGGGATTTTCTCCGGCCAAGAATTTATCATAACGGGATGAGTATTGCACGAACGGCAGAATCATACTACGGACTGTGCCAATTTGCTCTAAACCCTCTTGAAGACGGTTGAAATTCGGTGTATGCAAATTCCGCATCGCTTCAAACAGGAAGACACCATTTTCTTCTGCAACGCGATAAGCTTCTTCCCATTCCTTTAAGTTGGAGAATATTGGCTTTTCACATATAACATGCTTTTTTCCCTTTAAAAATTGCAAAACATGCCGAAAATGATGTGAATTTGGGGAAGCAATATACACTACATCCACTGTTTTACTTGCCGCCATGTCTTCCAGATCGGCAAATGCATGTGTCGCCCCATGTTTCTCCGCAAATGCATTTGCCTTATCTATCGTTCTTGAATAAACTGACGTAAGAGTGAATTGCCCTGTTTCTTTGGACGCTTCAATAAATGCTTCGGTAATCCAACCGGTTCCTACAGTACCTAAATGCATAAATATTTTTCTCCCTTCAAGGTTGAAACTTAAGTATGTATACGTATCGGCGTTTTTTCATCACCCCGCTAATGTAGGTTAATAGAATCGGATAATTCTTATGATATCACTTGCAAACTGAAGCGGGAAGTAATTGCAAATCCTTTGCATGATAAATGCTGCTTGACCCCGACAAACACCTAAGATTATCCGTAAGTTTCAATTTGTCACCAATAACGAAATATTTATTTGCGGCAGCAGTGATCATTTTTCTTTCTTAGATAAGTGCATTCCTATTTCTTATAATTCCAAAGCACTCTCCATTTTTTATCTACTTCTGTAACAAAAACATTTTGCACGAGGGTGAAATTTCCGTATTTCCCCTTATATATCTGTGAAACTGGTACTTTGTAGACCAGTTCAATTGATTCTGCACCTTCTTCCGGCTTCCAGTTTTTCAACTCAACCGCTTCCCCGATCATGAAGGAAAAGGTTGTCACACCAAAATGATTCATAAACACATGTGCCCGGTCTTGCAAATAGCGTCCTTTTGGAAATTTCTCCTGCATGAAAGGGTGAAACATAGCCCATGAATCAGAATAAGCACCATCCTGCTCATACGTATAAAACGTTTCAACAGCCTGGATTGCGCGTTTCTCCGGTGATGTATAGAAAAACAGATAAATTGCTGTACCTATCCCAGCAATCAGTAGTATAAGCAAAACGTACCGCATTAGAACCCCCCTGCATCGTACTGCTATCAGTCTATTCGTAAAGGGGATTTGTCAGTACAAGACTATTAGGGTGTGTGCAAGGGAACAATTCATTGTCTGGGACATGTGTGTTGGGTCTTGGGGCTTTTCTCATTTTCGCACGGGTTCTGGGCCCGGGTGCGAACCGCGCGTCTTCAGATGTCGATACGTAAATGCCCCTTCAGTCCGTCTTCATTCTCAAATAACTATGCTTCCGTTATAATGGATAGCGATTAAAATTTTAAATAAAGGCTGATATTCATACAACTGAAAGGAGGGGTATGTATGAATCAAACCTCAAAAGATATTTTTATGATCGTATGTGGTGCATTTATTTTTGCCGTCGGCGTCAATTATTTCGCGATTCCCAATCGGCTGTCGGAAGGTGGCGTCATTGGGGTAACGATCGTTGCACACTATTTATTCGATTGGTCGCCGGGTACGGTCAACTTTGTCCTGAACACGGCACTTGTTGCGGTTGGCTATAAATTGTTTGAAAGACATGTGACCATTTATACGATTATTGCAATCATCTTTTCCTCATTCTTTCTGCACGTTACGGTTAGCTGGGGCGAAAGCATTAACGATGATATGCTGCTTTCTGCATTGTTCGCAGGATTGTCCGTCGGGCTTGGACTCGGGCTCATTTTCCGGGCAGGTGGTACATCCGGCGGGTCGGCCATTCTAGCTCGACTTGCCAATCAGGCATTCGGCTGGACAATTGGCAAAGGCATGCTCATCATCGACATCGCGGTAATTGCAGGATCAGCTTTTATCATTGGTCAGGAGCGAGCGATGTATACGCTTATCTCCGTCTATGTAGGTGCCAAAGTGATAGATGTCGTCGTGGAAGGTGCAAACGAACGGACAGCAGCCGTCATCATATCCAGTTCGCCTGAAGAAGTGATGGAAGCCGTCAAAAACAAAATGGCACGCGGCATCACGGTACTAGAAGGAAGGGGCGGTTATACCCAATCACAGCGGGAAGTACTCTACTTGGTTATCAGCAGATACGAAATTGTCCCATTTCAAAAAATTGTTCTGGACATTGATCCAAATGCCTATGTAACCATCCACCCTGTGCAGGAAATTTTCCGGAAGGGGTATAAAGGCAGATAACAAAAAATCCTCTCATTGTAATAATGAGAGGATTTTTTGTTATCTAGCCATTAGCCATTATAAATGATTGGTGAACCCGGGCCAAGATCAATGCCCAATAGCATCCATACAACGAGCATGATTGTCCAACCAATTAGGAAGAACAGCGAATATGGCAGCATGACGGAAATCATCGTGCCAATCCCCATTTTCTTATCATACTTTTGTGCAAATGCGATGATCACAGCAAAATATGTCATCAATGGTGTAATGATATTGGTCGATGAGTCGGCTACCCGGTATGCCATCTGTGTCAGTTCCGGTGAATACCCCAGCTGCATCATGATCGGCACGAAAATCGGCGCCATCATCGCCCACTTTGCTGAAGCACTGCCAATAAACAGATTAATAAAGCCAGTAATCAGGACAAACATAAGTATCAGCGGAATGCCCGTCAAATTGACACTGTCCAAAAACCTCGCTCCATACACACCAAGCACCGTACCCATATTGGTTTCATTAAAATACGCGACGAATTGACCAGCTGTAAAGGCGAGGACAATAAACATACCCATGGATGCCATCGTATCAGACAATTGCGCCGCAACATCTTTATCATTACGGATAACTTTCGTGATTTTACCATAAACAAGTCCAGGCACAAAAAACAGAATTGCAATAATCGGCACCAGTGAACTCATAAACGGTGACTGGATAATCTGATCCATATAATTGCCTTCCGTGCCGCGTAACGGAGCATTTTCCGGTAAAACAAGCAGCGCTGTCAGGATAAGACCAACTGCAAGTGATACTCCGGACCAAATTAGTCCTTTTCGCTCGATTGGTTGTAATCCTTCAAGCTGATCCTGGTCCATGTTTTCACCAGCAGTCTCCCCTTTGTATTCGCCAAGACGCGGCGCAACGATTCGTTCCGTTACCCACGTTCCAATTAATGTCAGCACCAATACAGACGCAGCAATAAAGAACCAGTTCATCGCAATATTCATGTTTTCAGCGTATGCCGGATCCATTACCGACGTAGCAGCAATGGTCAGTTCTCCAAGCATGACATCGGTACCCGACAGAGCCAGGTTCGCACTGAAGCCGGCGGACACACCTGCAAAAGCTGCAGCTAAACCTGCTAGCGGATGTCTACCCATCGCTGCAAAAATCAGTGCACCAAGCGGCGGCAGCACCACATAGCCTGCATCAGACGCCACACTGGACATAATTCCAGCAAACACAAGTCCAACCGTAATAAAACGTCTCGGCACTGATAAAACGAAACCTCTAAGCAATGCACTAATAAGGCCAGTCCGCTCGGCAACTCCAATACCAAGCATGGTTACAAGTACAACCCCAAGAGGAGCAAAACCTATAAAGTTATCGGTCATACTTCCAAAAATATATTGCAGACCTTCCGCATTCAATAGATTTTTAATCTCAACCATTTTACCGTCTTCACCAGGATGTTCAACACTAATGTCTAAAGGCTGTAAAGCAGCTGAAAGTATAAGAACAATTAGCGCTAAGATGGCAAACAGGGTAATTGGGTGTGGAAGTTTATTACCGATAAACTCAATCCCATCCAAAAATCGCTGAAAGATTCCTTTCTTTTCTTTCCCCATCTAATTCGTCCTCCCATTTTTATCAATAATATTCTGAAATATTTCGTTTATTTATACCGGATATATTAGTATATTATATAGTCGAAATTACTCAATTTAAATAGAAAAAGGTTAAGTGGGAAGATTAAAATTTTTCTCGATACTCAACTTTCAGTGCTGGAGGACTTTTAGAAAAACTCAGGCCTAGCCTCGTCTTATAGCGAATGCCGAGTTTTTATACCTTCTGATGTTATTAAAAAGAACAGATGGATTTGCATCTGTTCTTTCAATCTTTATCAAAACTGTCCGGGTTTGTCCCGGCGCGATCGTTTTTATTCAGGCTGTTGATCTGTTCCATTTCATCCCTTGTCAGTTCGAAGTCAAAAATAGCCGCATTTTCTTTAATCCGATGTTCGTGCGTCGATTTTGGGATGGTTACGACGTTTTGCTGTACATCCCAGCGCAAGATGACTTGAGCAGCTGTTTTGTTATATTTTGCAGCGATTTCCCTGAGTACCGGTTCGTCAAGGATACGCCCGCGTTTCAATGGTGACCAGGCTTCCAGCTGAATGTCCTCCTCTTCGCAAAATGCCTTTAACTGTTCCTGCGTCAGATGTGGATGGTATTCTACCTGATTAATTACCGGCTTCACATTGCTGCTGGCTATTAAATCCTGCAGATGATGGATATGGAAATTACTAACGCCAATAGCACGGACCTTTCCTTCTTCATAGAGCTTTTCCATTGCCTTCCATGTCTCTTTATACTTGTCTTTCACCGGCCAATGAATGAGGTAGAGATCCAAGTAGTCAAGACCAAGTTTTTCTAGACTTGCTTCAAATGCCTTTAATGTACTGTCATAGCCTTGTTCATCGTTCCAAACCTTGGACGTTACGAAAATTTCCTTTCTTGGCACCCCGGATTCCCTTATACCTTTTCCGACACCACGCTCATTTTGATAGAATGACGCTGTATCAATGCTCCGATATCCGTGTTTCAGTGCGGACTCGACCGATGCTGCTGCTACACTGTTTTCCACTTTATAAACGCCGAGGCCAAAACCTGGCATCTGTACACCATTGTTTAACGTGACTGTATCTTGCAAATGGCTGATCATTCTACTTCCCTCCTTCAAAATCTCCTCTTTTTACTATACAAGAAGTACCCGCACCATACAAAATGTCAGCTCTGGCGGTTTAACCGAAACTGACACATCCAATTTTTAGTTCTGTTGATTTCAGCATATTGGCTTTACTATTCACAAAATAATTGAAACTAATTTCTACCTGAATCCATTCAGACATAATTTGTAAAACCCAATGGAAAATTCGCTTTTATAAACTATACATACCATAAAACTAAATTTTAAGGTGATTACACGGATAATGTTAGAGTAAAATGTTTATGGGAGAACATATACCTCATCTTTGGTGTTGAAGTCGGAAGACTTCTACACCAAAGATGAGGCCAGCAAGCGAAGCGCGGTAGTTTAAAGGGTGTTTTACATGAAAAAGAGGACCTTTTCTTGTATAGTTAAGTCTGCTACAACAACAACTATAGAAAGAGGTCCTCTAATGAAAGATATCATATCTGCGCTTACAATGAAAGAATTAGAACAAATTACATACCGTGCATTGCAGGAAAGTTTTTCTCAGGTGATGGCACAGACGCTACAGGAAATAGATGAGGCGATTGCTTCAGAAAGGGATAAGCAACGATTTTATTTGAAGGATAAAAGAACATTAAAGTTTGAGTCCGTCTTTGGGCAGGTGGAACTGAAAAGAAATTATTATCAAGATAAAGAGACGGGAAAGTATGTCTATTTATTGGATCAGTATTTAGCTTTTGACGGCACAAAGGGAATGAGTCCGGTGGTGCAAGATTTGGCTATTGAACTGGCTGTAACAGGCGTTTCCTATCGACAGGCTGGGAAGGCAATGGAGAAGCTTTTGGGCTACCCTGTCATTAGTCATGAAGGTATACGCCAGCAGCTTTTGAATACGGAGGTTGTGCCGGAAGAGTCAGTGCCACTCGAACAGGATGTTGTATTCGTGGAGGTGGACGGGCTTTATACGAAAAGCCAAGAGAAAAAGAAAAAAGGCAAGGAAATTAAGATTGCCAGTGTGCATCAGGGCTGGGAAATGAATGGTAAACGAGCAAAGCTGATAGAGAAGCGACATTTCATTCATGAAGGAAATCTGCCGTTCTGGGAAGAATTTGAGCAGTATCTAATGGCTACTTATGAGTATGATCCGACCAGGCACCACCTCGTTATTAATGGGGATGGAGCGAAGTGGATCACATCCTGCCGGGATCATTTCCAGCATAATGCGACCTTTGTCATCGACCGTTTTCATGTTGCCCGGGATGTGCAGCGTTTGTTTCGGGGTCATTCAAGATACCGCTCCATCCGAAAGAAACTAGCAAGCTATGACTGGGAAGGTTTCATGGTGGAATTAAACAGTGCGGTGGGTACGCTTGAAAATGAAAAGAAGGAAGAACGGCTGGAAGAGTTAATTGCCCAGCTTTCCCAATATCCAGAGGCACTGGGAGATTACCGTGAAAAACTAAAAGAGAGGGGCATAGATACAACAGGATTCCGCCCGATGGGGAGTGCAGAGGGAACGATGAGTGTGTTCGCTAGAAGGCTCAAAAACGGGCGTAGTTGGAGTGATAAAGGGCTTGATAAATTCATCGATATCATGGTTGCCCTCAAAGATAATCTGGAGATAAAAACGCTGCAGGGGATACTTGAACAGACGCAGGAATTAATACAGGAAAGCAAAGAAGAAAAGCCGCCTAAACACTTTGTAGAAAAGCTAAAAGAAAGTGCTGCAGAAGCAACACGCAACAATCTGGGTTATCTCAAGCAGGCTATCGGGAAACCAATTACAGACGCATTAAAAGGATTACGGGGAATTTGAAAAAGTAAAAAAGCACCAACTGATTAAAATGATATAAACATGAAACCGTTACCAAAAGTTGACTAAAACAATACAAAAAAGGGACTTGAAAAAAAATCTCCCACAAGTACTTGACTCAATCACGGATAATTGGAAAGTTGCCCACGAAAATGAATGGTGATATACTTTTATCAAGTTATTAAGGAGAGGGAAAGGGGGGAATCCAATGAGCGATCAGGTGATCAACCTAATACTGGATGAGTTGCAAAACATTAAACAAAATATGGCTACCAAGGATGAATTGCAACACTTACATGCAAACATGGCTACCAAAGACGAATTACAACACTTACAGGCAAACATGGCTACCAAAGATGAATTGCAACACTTACATGCAAACATGGCCTCCAAAGATGAATTGCAACATCTTCAAACTAGCGTGGCTACCAAAGATGAGGTACAAAACCTTCAGTCCAACATGGCCTCTAAAGATGAGTTGCAAAATCTTCAAACTAGCGTGGCCACCAAAGATGAGGTACAAAACCTTCAAACTAGTCTAGACGCTAATATTAAACGGATCGAGGATAAACTTGACAGAAATGAAAAGCAGATTGTACAAAACTCCGAACTCATCATTGAAAATAAGGACCTCATCAACGGAAACGAAAAACAAATCGCGCAAAACACTGAACAACTGTCTCACATCAATAATCAATTACATTCCCTAAAGGATAGCCAAACACAGCAGGAAAACCATTTAAAAACATTGGCCTTACGTTCGATTGAACAAGAATCTAAGCTTCGTGAATTAAAATAAAGGACAGGCATTCAAAACTCCAATTCGACATGATCAACTATTTAATTTACCACATACTTCACACCAGCTCTTAGATTAATTCGCACACAAAAACCTGCTTCTATATAGAAAGAAGCAGGTTTTTCGGAAGCTATGAAGCACCCTTCACTTAATTCATCTCAACTCTTCCGTCATTCACCTTTTTTCAACCCATTTTTCTTTTAATTTTTCCGCAAACCGATCACCGACTTCATTCGTTGTCGCTTTTCCGCCAAGATCAGGCGTCAAATTTTCCGTTTCCACAGTCAGACCTTTAATGGTATCCAACACAACCTTCCCCCACGTTTCTTCACCAAAAAAGTCCAACATCTGACTGACAGACCAGATCGCAGCAATAGGATTTGCCACTCCTTTTCCGGCTATATCCGGCGCTGAGCCATGGACAGGTTCAAACATAGAAGGATAATCCTTTTCCGGATTGATATTGGCTCCGGTGGCAAGCCCCAACCCCCCGGTGATCCCAGCTCCGATGTCGGTCACAATATCCCCGAATAAATTTGATGTGACCACCACCTCAAACCGCTCCGGATCAGATACAAAATATAAACTGGCTGCATCGACAAGGTATGAATACGTCGTCACATCCGGATATTCTTTTCCGACTTCCTCAAAGACCTCATCCCAGAAAACCATTGAATAATTCAAGGCATTTCCTTTACTGATGCTGGTCAATGTCTTGTTCAACCGGCGCGCTTCTTCATAGGCGTAACGAATGATCCGTTCGGTACCTTTACGGGAAAAAACTCCTGTCTGCAGCACCACTTCTTCCGGCTTACCTTTGTACAGCCAGTCACCCGTCCCGGCATATTCCCCTTCACTATTCTCCCGGATAACGAGCATGTCAATATCCTTTTCCGCCTTATCCTTCAGTGGCGTAAATGACGGATGCAGTAATAAGACCGGCCGAAGATTGACATACTGATCAAATGATTTCCTAATCCGCAGCAACAAATCCCGTAATGATATGTGGTCCGGTACACCCGGATATCCAACCGCCCCAAGATAAATAGCATCGAAATGGCGGAGTTGGTTGATGCCATCATCATCCATCATTTTCCCTTGATTTAAATAATACTCACATCCCCACGGAAACTCCGTAAACGAAAAAGAAAGTTCAGAGTCCAGTTCTTCAATCGTTTTTAACACTTTTACTCCTTCCGCGATTACTTCCGGTCCAATACCATCACCGGGAACGAGCGCAATTGTAAAATGCTTCATAACTTCCTCCCTTTTTTTCTGCTAACCATCTCACTTAAGCGATTCTGTTTCCTGCGTCTATATATTTTTTCGCATGTCGATTTCCTAAATAGTATTTACGGTGTTCGGAGTCTGCGTTGTCTTTTATTTAAAATGTCTCCATTCATTCACTTATAAAACATTTCACTTGTAAACACGTGGCACTCGTTCCATCAGGCTGGCCAACACCTCATCAACAATGCTGCCTACCTTGTCTGCTATGTCACGTGCCGAAATCGCATCACCCCCTTGTTCGCCCATCAGGACTACTTCATCTCCGTTGCGAACATCATTAATGTGTGTCACATCAATCATCATCTGATCTAGCGATATTTCGCCAGCTATTCTTGCGCGCTGACCGTGTACCAGCACTTCCCCTTTATTGGAGAGCACGCGCTTATAACCATCCCCGTGCCCAACCGGTACAATAGCTATTTTTTCATCACCTGATGTGACATAGTTTCCACCATAGCCGACCGGCGTATTTGGCGGTAGTTCCCGTACAAGCAGAATGTTAGATTTTAATGCCATCACCGGCTTCAGCGTCAACTTATTTTGCTGACGGATTTCCGGTGTATAACCGAACAACGCAATCCCCGGCCGAATCATATCCAGATGCATATCATTTCTTTCAATCGCTATCGTGGATGCTCCAGCATGCTTGATCGGAAAATTGTAACCGCCTTCATTTAAATCCAGAATGGTATCCATAAATAACGTAAATTGCTGTTCAGTTGTCGTCCAGTCGCCCTCGTCAGCACTAGAAAAATGTGTATAAATTCCTTCCCAATAAAGCCCTGTAAGATGGTAGCACGACCGGCAAAAATCCCATGCGTTTTCCGGTGCAATGCCAAACCGATGTAATCCTGTGTCTAGTTTTAAATGTACCGTTGCTGTTTTTCCTTGCTTGAGGGCAGCAGCATGAACGGCCACTGCCAGCTCTTGGGAAGAAACAGAAATTGTCAGATCATAGGCGACAGCATCTGCCACTTGCGACGTATTGGTGGAGCTTAAAAGGTGAATAGGAACGTCAATGCCATTTTCCCTTAGTAATACGCCTTCCTCAACCGTTGTCACACCGAGCCGGTCCGCACCTGCTTCGATGGCAGCATGACCTATAGGCACCACCCCGTGTCCATAGGCATTTGTTTTAATGACAGCCATTAACTGGCTCCCTGAATCCGTTGCAATCGTTTTAAATACGTCAACATTATCCCGGAAAGCCCTCAAATTCACTTCAGCTACAGTAGGGCCGCGGGTTGTTAATAGGGTTGGCTTTGT
This sequence comes from Lentibacillus cibarius, assembly GCF_005887555.1. NCBI lineage: Bacteria > Bacillati > Bacillota > Bacilli > Caryophanales > Bacillaceae > Lentibacillus > Lentibacillus cibarius. Next base: position 949,194 of record NZ_VCIA01000001.1, read on the forward strand.
CATAGCCACATACCCCCTGTCTGCTGATTAACTCCCCATTATTTAAATGACCATTCAATAGGAGACCGCTATAAATGACGCTAAACTTTATGCTTTCTTTTTTTCATATAGCTTGCGGAATTCCTTCACTAACTGTTTGGTTACATTACCCGGTGTACCATTGCCAATCGTTTTGCCGTCCACTTGTAAAATCGGGGCAATATCCATTTTTGTCGCTGAAATAAATACTTCATCTGCGTCAAACAATTCATCAACCGTGAACGTTTCCTCATGTGCTTTTAACTCTAATTCATCACACAGCTGCAAGATTTTCTGCCTGGTAATACCATTTAAAATGTAGTTATCGGCCGGATGGGTATACAATTCACCATTTTTTACGATGAACACGTTGGAAGCACTTGCTTCCGTGACGGTGTCTCCACGATGCAGGATGGCCTCAATCGCATTGTTTTCCACTGCCTTTTGTTTGGCGAGCACATTTGGCAGAAGATTGAGTGTTTTGATATCGCAGCGAAGCCAACGGATATCCTTTGTCAAAACGGCTGTTGCGCCCTGATCTTCCAACTCATTGTCTCGCTCTTCTTCTCGTGTATAGGCAACCGTTACAGCTTGCGTATCAGTTGATGGGAATTCATGCCAGCGTGGCGCCACCCCACGTGACACTTGCAGATAAATAATTCCCTCTTCTAACCCATTTACCTGAACCAACTCCTCAAGCTTTTTTCTCAGCTGATTAACTTCAACAGGAAGCGTCAACTGGATTTCTCGGGCACTTCTTTTCAGACGTTTCATATGTTCATCCATCAGCAATGGTTCCCGTCATACACCCCGATAACTTCATAGACACCATCTCCAAATTGATAACCGCGGTCCTCAATTTCTACCACATTGTCCCGTTCGATAATCTGGTCATTGTACAGTATGCTGCTCACAATAAAGACCTCCCCAATCAATTAATACACACAAACTGGCGTACGATCGTCTATCAGCGGATGCAAGCAATCAGGTCTGCGGAATCAGTATACAAGCTGAACATTTTTCTTTGGTTTTTCATCATATTGAATCAATTTCATAAGCGCTTATTTTCACAAAATATACGAACTTTTGTGAGTTATATAGGTTTGATCATTCGTCTTTTATTAACACTAGTTGTCCGTAATGAAAGGTGACCGACTCCTGCGGGAAAAGCATGTGTCTGAAGACCCCGCAGGAAGTGGTTTTCTTCCGAGGAGGCTGAAGCCATGCCCGCGGAAAGCGAGTCACCTTTCATGCAGGACAACGGTAGCATGAATGAAAACATAAAGTTCGTGTTTTACTTGCTACAACGAATTATGAAATTGACTCACATTGGTTCATTGATTGTTCTGCGTGACTGAAAGGATTGTTGATGTATCAACACTGGACCCGCTGATGACAACAACTGTGGGTGACCCTAATGGAACACGATTATTTAAAATGGCACCGATACCGGAAGCCGCTGCACCTTCAACCGCCATCCGGTGTGTTTCCAGCATAAACGCCATACCCTCGGCAAACGCTTTTTCTTCAAGCAGGATAATATCATCAACGTATTGCTGGACCATACGGAATGTATATCGGTTACCAAGACCAATACCGCCAAGTAAACTGTCAGCTAAGGTATCCTGCTCGTCGACAACGACCGGCTCTCCCTTATTAAGGCTTTCATACATCGCAGCCCCTTTGGCCGTCGAAAGTCCAATTACTTGTACGCCAGCATCGGCTGATTTCAATGCCAGCCCTAATCCAGAATGCAGTCCACCACCAGATAGCCCACCAATCACTGTTTCAACTTCCGGCAATTCATCCAGTATCTCCAGTCCAATCGTGCCTTGACCGGCGATAATATATGGGTCATCGAATGGATGAACGACGGTTAGGCCATGTTTACTCTCCAGCTGGTAGCAATACCTTTCCGCATCATCCTGTGCGTCCCCTACCAACTCCACTTGCGCGCCGGTACGCTTTAGTGCATCCACTTTTGCTTTGGGGACCCGATTGGATATGCAAATAACCGCTCTGATCCCTAGCTTTTGGGCAACGGTTGCGACACTGACACCGAAATTCCCAGTTGAAAACGTCGTTATGCCCCGCTTCTGCTCTTCCAGTGATAAACTTAGTATTTTATTGGATGCACCCCTGATTTTAAATGAACCGCTGTCATTCAAATTTTCCAATTTCAAATAAATAGCCGACCCTGTCATTTCGGAAAGCACTGGTGAGTAAATGAGTGGTGTGTTTACCGCATCGGGAGAGATTCGCTTTTGTGCTTCCCAGACGTCACGCTGGGTGAGCATTTGTTGTGGCATGCGAGCCCTCCTTGTTTGATGATTCGTCCTGTTTTGCCGAACACTCAATCCTCCTGTTTCATTCCTCCGTTTTCCAGGAAGCGCCGTACAGTCTCGGCCAAAATGGATACACCGACCGGTAACACGTCTTCATTGATATCAAAAATTGGGGTGTGTAAATCACGAGGTTTTCCGTCTCCAATGTTACATCCGAGAATAAACATAGCTCCCGGAACAGTATTCGTCACATGGGCAAAGTCTTCTCCACCCAGCTTAGTTCATAGTCACCATCCAAGCTCTTGACGATTGAAAATGCTTTTTCCAATTCGTGATGGAGTCGCTCCCTAACATGCGGATGATAGCTGCGGATGGGTCCACGCACCAGCACTTCGGATGGTATAACACAAAACCATGGGGACAGGCACTCTGGTCCAAAAACAATAATTGGTCCGAAGTTCCTGTCCCCACTGGACCTGCGGGTTTATTCCATTCCGATGGATACGTATTGGGACTCTATAAAAGCGTCGATGCCTTCATGTCCGCCTTCACGTCCAATACCGCTTTCTTTCATGCCACCAAATGGAACCTGAGGCGCAGATGGTGCACCATCATTCCAGCCAACAATACCAAAGTCCAGTTTTTCGATAAGTTTTGTACCTCTAGCAACACTGTTGGTAAAGACATATGCCGCCAATCCATACTCTGTGTCATTTGCCAATTTGACCGCTTCCTCATCACTAGTAATCTTTTGAACAGGTGCTACTGGGCCAAACGTTTCTTCATGCATGACAACCATCGACTCATCTACATCTTTTACGACAGTAGGCTGATAGAATACACCCTCACTGCCAGTGACAGGTTCCCCGCCGGTTACGACCGTAGCACCTTTGGATACAGCGTCCTGCATATGGCGGCTCACTTTATCTAAGCCATCCTGGTTAATCAAAGGCCCAACATCAACAGTTTCATCCGCACCATCCCCGACTTTTAAATCTTCAACGGCTTTGGCGAGTTTATCTGTGAATTCATCGTAAATGGCTTCTTGTACATAAATCCGGTTCGCGCAAATGCACGTCTGACCGGCGTTTCTAAACTTGGACGCAACAGCTCCCTTAACGGCTAAGTCAACATCCGCATCGTCCAGAACGACTAATGGGGCATGCCCGCCAAGTTCCAATGATAAGTTTTTCACCTGGTCCGCACTTTGACGAATTAATAGTTTACCAACCTCCGTTGAACCAGTGAAGGTAATTTTACGCACGTTGCTGTCTGCCATTACCACTTTAGCAAATTTGGATGATGATCCAGTCACGAGATTCACAACGCCCTTTGGAAAACCGGCTTTCTCACACAATTCCATTAGCTTAACTGCAGTCAGTGGACTCTCGCTTGATGGTTTCATGACGACCGTACACCCTGCTGCCAGCGCTGGCCCCATCTTACGTGTCAACATAGCTGCCGGGAAATTCCATGGTGTAATTGCTGCCACTACACCGACAGGCTTTTTCCAGACCTGCAGCCGTTTTCCATCCTTGTGGGTTGGAACCGTTTCACCATAAACGCGTTTGCCTTCTTCCGCAAACCATTCAATAAATGATGCAGCATAACTGACTTCACCGCGCGATTCTTTAATCGGTTTTCCCATTTCCATCGTCATGATTTGGGCAAGTTCTTCCTGGTGTTCCAACATGAGCTGATTCAATTTTTGTAAGTATCCGGCCCGATCATGTGCCGTCCGTTCAGACCAAGATGCAAATGCTTTATGTGCGGCTTCTGCTGCCTGTTCTGCTTCTTTTTCACCACCATTGGGAACGGTGCCGACTATCTTACCGTTAGCAGGATTTGTCACCTTCAATGTGTCAAGATCGTCACCAATCCATTCCCCGTTAATATTCATTAATTGATTATCAGTTGTTACTGCCATTTCCGAGCCACTCCTATTCTATAAAAATTTTAATTTATTCCGCCATAAAGCGGGGAAAATGTTCCACTTTACTGAATAACTTTCCTAACAAGAAGTATCTTTTATTCTATCAAACTTTTTCGACGGCAACTGCTTCATCTACTGCTTCTTCCAGGATAGTAAGCCCTTCTTCCAATTGCTCATCGGTAATCACAAGCGGCATTAATAGACGGACAACATTGTCATGCACACCGGCTTTCAGTGCAATCAGTCCCCTTGACCTCGCTTCTTTGAGCACCTGGCCGGTCAGTTCTTTAGCAGGTTCTTTACTGTCACGGTCTTTTACGAATTCCAATGCACACATCGCTCCAAGACCACGGTAATCTCCTATGACGTCAAATCGGTCATACATCTTTTCAAATGTATCCATCACCTTGTTACCGATTGTAAGTGCACAATCATTCAGATTTTCCTCTTCCATCACCTGAAGCACGGCTAGACCGGCTCTGCAACCTAGTGGACTGCCGCAATACGTTCCACCAAGTTCACCTGGTGCCGCACTATCCATTACTTCTTGTCGTCCGATAATACCGCTGATCGGCAGACCGGCTGCCATCGATTTAGAAATCGTAACCAAGTCAGGCTCCACACCATAATGGTCCATAGCGAAGTATTTTCCGGTGCGCCCGAAACCGGTCTGGATTTCATCAGCAATGAACAGAATACCATGCTGTTTACATAGGTCATATACCCCTTTTACGAATTTTTTATTCGGGATAATAAATCCACTTTCCCCTTGGACTGGTTCCATAATGAACGCCGCAACCTGGCTTGGAGCAACCTCTGTAATAAAAAAGTCTTCCACCTGTTTCAGCAGGTAATCTGCATACGCATCTTCACTCATTGTTTCCGGCCGGCGGTAATTATACGGGAATGGTGCGTGGTATACTTCCGGTGCGAACGGGCCGTATTCGAATTTATACGGTTTTACTTTACCAGTCATCGACATGGTCATCAATGTGCGGCCATGAAAACCACCAGTGAAGGAGACGATAGACTGCCTACCAGTATATTTACGGGCAATTTTAACAGCATTTTCATTCGCTTCAGCCCCGCTGTTCAAAAACATTACTTTTTTATCAAAACTGCCCGGTGCCAAATTGGCCAGTTTTTCTGCAAATGCAATATATGGGTCATACATCATGACATTAAAGCCTGTATGAATATATTTACTAACCTGATCCTGTAGCGCACTGACAACCGTATCATGACTGTGCCCGACATTAATGACGCCGATAGCACCAGCAAAATCAATAAACTGATTTCCGTCAACATCCTTGAGTAAAGCACCTTTTGCCGACTCTACAAATGTTGGCGTACCATAGCTGACACCATGCGGAACAATGTCATGTCTGCGTTCAAGCAATTCCTTAGCCTTGGGACCCGGCAATTCGGTTTTTACTTGTGCAAATTGTTTGCTCATTAATTAGACCTCCTCCAATTCAACATTATTTTTCTGGCCTAGTAGTTTTGTTTCGACGTACGCAATATGATTCCGCACTCTCCTTTTCACTGTATGCGCGTCTTTAGAGACTAATGCCTGAAGAAGCAGTTTGTGTTCATCGTAAAATGACTGATGGCTGGAATAATATCGGTCAAGATGCATAAGAAAGGTCCTAATCTGTACCTGCAATGAGTCATAAATCTTAATAATCCGTGAGTTTCTGCACATTCTGACAACATAGTTATGGAACAGCATATCTAAATCAAACAACCCGTGCCAATCTTGTTCGTCTGCCTTTGTTTTCATTTGCTCGACAATCGCTTCTAATTTTTTTATATCGTTTTCTCCAAGGTACCGGGCAGCCTGTATAAAGGCACGTTCTTCAATCAGTGTGCGCAATTCGATAATCTCATCTACATCCTGTTGGGTAAACGCTTTCACATACGTACCTTTCCTTGCCTGACTGTTAATTAACTCCTCGCTTTCCAAGATTTTTAGTGCTTCCCGTATCGTGCTCCTGCTGACGTCAAAGGTCTCCGCCAATTCAGTCTCTAAGAGCCGCTTCCCAAGCTGAATCTCCTCATTCCAGATTTTTTGCTTCAGTCGGTCGGCAATCAGTTCACTTAATGGTTTTTGCATCATCGCACTGCTATCTTGTTGGTACAAAGCAGATGCTCCTCTCTGTATCATCTCCGGTAGTCGTTGTCGATTGTCGACACATTTATATTTATCATAATTCAGATAATTTTGATTGTCAAACATAATTTGTATTTTTTGAAATATATTGACTTTGATTGTTGTAGACACTATGTTAATAGTAGACGTTTTAAGCAAATAGAATGGAGGGAGTGCAGTGAAAAAAATAATTGCCTATAATCGGGTAGAAAAGCCTGTTCTGGATACTTTGAACAAAAAATATGATGTCCGTTTTTTCAAAGACATTGATCCGGCTACTGATCCGGAATTTCTCAAGCAGTTAGGCGAAGCAGAAGGAATTATTGGGCTTGACCTGCCTGTCGATGAAAACTTGCTCAATCATGCACCAAATCTAAAAATCGTCAGTAATGTTTCCGTCGGGTATAATAATTTAGACGTGGAGGCACTGAAAAAAAGAAACATCATGGCGACCAATACACCGGACGTACTAAATGATACGGTAGCAGATTCCATCTTCGGCATTTTAATTGCAACGGCAAGGCGTATACCAGAACTGGACCAATACGTAAAAAACGGTGAATGGGACGAAGCGGCAGTTGGGAATAATTTGTTTGGTATTGACGTCCACCACAAAACATTAGGCATCATCGGTATGGGGCGAATTGGGAGAGCAATTGCCAAACGAGCCCACTTCGGTTTTGATATGAACATTCTATATCACAGCCGCAACCAAAAACCGGACGTGGAAACGACCTTCCAGGCAGGCTATCGCACGTTGGATGACCTGCTCGCGGAATCAGACTTTGTCCTGTTGATTACACCGCTGACTCCCGAAACAGAAGGACTCATCGGCAAACGGGAATTTGGGCAAATGAAAAACACTGCTATCTTTGTAAATGGCTCACGCGGGAAAACAGTAGTCGAGCAGGATATGATTAATGCACTGCAGAATGGAGAGATTGCTGGGGCCGGACTTGATGTATATACAAACGAACCGATTGAAAAAGACAATCCGCTGCTAACCATGAAAAACACCGTGACAACGCCGCATATTGGTTCCTCCACCCACGAAACAGAACTAAAAATGTCTGAAGTGGCGGCGAAAAACCTTGTTGCTGGGCTAAACGACAGGAAACCACCGAATTTGATTGACGCAAGCATGTGGACAGACGAGGGAAAATGACTAGCACTATCATATGATATGGTAACAGAAAAACCCCGTATCACCTCGAAGAAGATACGGGGTTTTTCCTGAAGTAGAATCGTTAGTATGACTGGATCTGAAACATAAGCTAATGAAGTGTATCCAGCATTTTGATGGGGCGCATTAAGCAAGCCGGATATTTGGCTTTACCATCAAATCGCGCGGAAAATCCGCCAATACTTCACAGCCGGTTTCCGTTACCTGAAACGATTCACTTATTTCTACGCCCATATGATCCATCCAGATTCCTGGTATTAAATGAAAAGTCATATTGGGTTCCAATACTGTACGATCACCCGGTCGCAAGCTTGCTGTATGCTCACCCCAGTCAGGCGGATAATTAAGTCCCATTGAATAACCCATGCGCGATTCTTTTTTGATGCCGCTTTTTTCAATGACACTGCGCCATACACGCTCGAGTTCTTCACACGTTATGCCCGGTTTAGCTGCATCAAGCGTTGTATTGATACCCTCAATGACGACATCAGAAACGTACTGCATCGTTTCATCGGGACTTCCAATAACAGCCGTGCGTGCCAGTGGCGAATGATAGCGTTTGTAACACCCGGCAAGTTCAATGATGACTGGGTCCCCTTGCTTAAAGCGATTGTCGGTCCAGGTTAAGTGTGATGCTGATGTTTTATCACCTGTTGGTAAAAGTGGTACAATCGATGGATAATCCCCACCAAAGTCTTCTGTTCCACTTATTTGCGCATGAGAAATATTTGCAACAACGTCACATTCGCGTACACCTTCATTAATTGTATCAAAAGCCGCTTGCATAGCCTGTTCGGAAATTTTAGCTGCATGTTTAATATAGGAAATCTCGCGTTCCGATTTAATGATGCGTACCCAGTTAACCATGTTGGTGCCATCTTTAAACGTGGCATTTGGAAGACCTTTTGTCAGCTGCATATAACTTCTTGCTGTAAAATAATAGGCATCAAGTTCGACAGCGATCGTTTTATTATCACATTTCTTTTTCCTAAGCAAATCGCTCACAAAGTCCATTGGATGCCTGATATCCGACTGAACATAATGATCCCCGTATGCGACAATATGATTGCTATCAAGCCATGTCGTGTGTAGTGCTGCACTGGCATCTTGACCACGACCTACCCAAATCGGCTGTTCGTCCTCAAGTATAACGATCAGCATTTGATGAACATAAAACGACCACGCATCATACCCAGACAAATAATTCATATTGGCTGGGTCCGTCACTATAAGCAAATCAACCCCTTCATTGACCATCCGCTGCTTCGTTTTTGCCAATCGAGTTTGAAACTCGGAAATCGGAAAAGTCAACACCGTTTACCCCTCCCCATATAATGACCAAGCATTTTGAAACCGCTTTCTTTATTGCTGTAAGTTTTCAAGATTATTTAAAGCAAGTATAATAACAAAAATGCACGCATGATTGAATCAGGTGGACTACTTTGTCGATTGTCGACATTTTGTATTTCCATTATATTCACGAAGTTTCCGAATTGTCAATCAATTTTTAAAATCTTTTCTACTTTCTACGCAACACATCAACTTGATTAATTACTTCAAATTATTGAAACGTTCATGAGGCAACTGGAACAAAGTGCTGAAGGAGCGAACGTTAAAACATTGGAATATAAAAATCAGCGCCTCCAGCGAAGGAAACGCCTTTTAAAACATTATTAGAAAAAAGGTACACAAAACAATCCAGAACGGTAACGCCCGCTACCATTACGACTGCTATCCAGCCGATTGTAGTACCACCGGATAGTTTGAAAGACCGCTTCATTTCCAACCAGCACAATCGCCCTGTGACTCGACTTTCCTGTTTTTCGCGCGATTTTTCCTAGCGCCTCTCCACTTGTTCATTTCAAATCAACGACTACATATGTATGCGTTTCCACTCTATTCGTTAAATACAGTCCCCCTTTCTCTTTTTCATAGAAATTTTGACTTATTCACATGCGGATTGTGAATTGATGATGGGTGGCTAGGTAAAATGCCTCGGATCCAATTCCGATAATAATAAATTCCTCTCCAAGTTGTGAAAGCCTCATCACCAAAATATATGAAAATGCTACCTACCTCCATAACTGAATTGTCCTAATTGAATGACAACAAATAACGGTAGTATTCCTTGCGAAGTTGACCTAAGTCAAGGAAAAGATCATCAGTTGGCAGCATAATGAAGTTAACCTCACCAACCAACTCGGAGGTGATTCTTTGAAAAAAATAGCTTTTATTATAATTACTGCTGCCACTGTAGTATTGCCGCTTCTTATGCAAGCAGACTGGGGTAAGCAATCTTTTACCAGTACGCTAAACGTTGATTCTGATCACATAACGAAATTAAAATTTTCCATAGCTAACACTAGTCATTATAAAACGACTCGCAACCATAAAAAGATCCAAGAACTGTTGGATTACATGAATACGAAAGAATATGAGAAGATTAAAGGTGAGCCGGCAAATTTACCAATGAGTGGGAGTATGATTTATCTATATGAAAATAAAAAAGTGGACTATATCGTTGTATTTGGGGGAAAAATATTAGTCAGCCAGCAGTTTTATGAAGTGAAAAAGACGCCGATTGACATGAATGATCTTAAAGTGTTTTTTCGTTCGGTAGAATAGCTCTCAACGTATAACTGTCATAAAGATGTCAAGGTCGCTTTGAATTTTTTCTTGAATAGAGGTCTGTAAATTGAAAACATTTCTCATTAAACGGTATAATAAAGATGGTCAAGCTATTAAAGGAGTTGATTTTGAATGGCAAATGTTTTGGTATTATACGCAAGCCTGACAGGCAGCACTGAGATCATGGCGGAAACGATGACAGAACATCTGACTGCACAAGGTCATGATGTTACATATAAATCGTTTGATCTCGATCCGATTGAGGCAAAGCGATTGGAAGAATTTGATGTTATTCTGTTTGGATCATATTCATGGGATGATGACATTCCATTTGAAGTGGAAGACTTTTACGAGGATATGGAGGAAGTTGACCTTACCGGAAAAGCAGTCGGTGTATTCGGTTCCTGTGATTCTTATTATGATATATACGGGCCTGCGCTCGATACGCTGGCTTCCAGAGCTACCGAACAAAATGCAACTGTATACGAAGAGAAGCTTAAATTTGAGCTTGAACCGGATGACGAGAATTTAAAACACGGCAAGACATTTGTTGATGCCGTACTCAACTTGGCCTCGAATTAAATTATGAAACGAATCCAGCGGTAAACAGCACTGGATTCGTTTTTTTAATTTATTTTGACGCGTACTTCATTGATTCAACCACACGACATCACCGTACCTATTATGCCAAAATAGAAGACTTGGACCCTCCTGGAGGCAGAATGGACAGTAGTAAATGTGGACTCCCATACCAGTAAAAAACTACCATCATGTCCTCACCATGATAGTTTCCTACTCATTCATATAACATTTTCCCTCAATAGCCGGAGAATTCCTCAGCCCGAATATTATCTTCATTCGCACCTGCTTCCACTAGCATTTCATACATCGCGTTGACCATACCTGCCGGACCAGAAAGATAATAAATCGGTGCACTCACATCCGATACGTAACGTTTCAGCATATCCTCGTCAATGTAACCGCTCTCTCCATTCCATTCATCAGAATCAGCTTGCGTCATGACAGGAACAAACGTAAAGTTAGGATTTTTCTTCTCAAACTCCCTGAAGTCTGATTGGAATGGCGCATCTTTTGGAGTACTATTGGAAAAAAGCAACGTCATTTCATGCGATGTCTGTTGATTCGTTGCCTCAGCAATCATACTCCTAATTGGTGTAATGCCAATACCACCGATAATGAATACAGCGGGGGTTGACTCCGTTTTGTGTAGTTTGAAGTTACCACTCGGTCCGTCAAATTTAACCTTTGCACCCGTCGTCAGTTTTTCCAATTCCCGCTTGTAGGCCGAGTCCCGTATACGCGTAGCCGTTACCAGTTCACTTTCAGTTTCAGATGGAGCATTAACAAAGGAGAAAGCTCTCGTATTGCCTTTTTCATCTGTTTCACTTGGGTCAATCAATGTAAAATCACCAAATTGTCCGGCTTTAAATTCAAATCCATCCGGTTTTTCCCAATAACATGCGATTGTATCCCGAGCAATCTTTTCTTTCTTACGCAGTTTAATTATTTCTGACATCACTACCAACTCCTCTTAAAGGCTCTGTTTACAAATATACCCTGTATGCCGCTACGTAAACATAACCAAGCTCAATAGTGGCAGTTTTTTGTCATCGCGCCCTATCTAAGAAAACCCAAGTTTACAAATAAAATGTAAACTTGGGTTCTCCATTAGTCTATAAATGTTGTCCATGGAACGGCTGTTTCTTTAATCGCCGTTTGTACATTTTTCAAATTGTCGGCTCCGTTTGTTTTCAACCAATCATAATACGCTTCTTTGCCTTCTTCTGCAAAAGGCTGTACACCAGATTTCCAAATAGCACGCCCGCAAAGACTACCGCTGAATTGGGCGCCAGCTTCCTTGGCGAAGTGGAGCGTCTCGATAAACTGTTCATTCGTCACACCGCCACTCAAATAAATGAATGGTAAACGACTCTTTTCGGAGCAATTGCGATAATAGCTTGCTGCCTCTTCTTTGCTGAAGACAGGCTCGTAATTATCGTATTGCTCGTACCCTTCTATATTATAGATTGAAACCGGAACTTCAACCTTTAACAAATCAATGCCATATTCCGGCTTGGAAAACTCCTCCATGAAAAATTCTACAATTGCCGGTTTTTTCTTGGCAAATTCCGCACTTTTTGAACCGAATCCTTCTGCACTATAGGAAACAGGCTCCAATATAAACAGCATATCATTCTGTTTGCATTCATCACCAACACGTTTAATAAAGGCATTTTTTATTTTGTTATACTTTTCTTCTTCCTGGTGATCATAATAAATCAACAGTTTAACGGCACTTGCACCTTTTTCCTTTAAATCCTGTACTGCATAGTTATCAACCAGATTTGGAAGGCGGCCCTTTTCGGACGTATCATAACCTGTTTTTTCATAGGCCATGATTAAACCGACGTCACCATTTAATTTACTTGCAGCATTCCACCCGTACTCGGGATCAAGTAAAAGGGAAGAAGACTGGTTGCCAAGTACCTCACTAACACCTTCTTTAAATTGACTTAACCCTTCCTCATAGGAAATGCTGTTATTAAATGATTGAATCATTTTTCCTAGAGATCCACGCTGATCCATGGCTGTAGCCAAAACAACATGATTGTCATCCGAAATAAGTTCAAGCCCACGTTTCTTTCCCGGTGTTAATTCCATAATTAATGTCCTCCTAGCTCAGCTTGTTTGTATTTTTTCAACAATAATTTGATTCATGCACCAGTTAATATTTTCTGGATTAATGGAGCCCGTTTTCTCCTCCATCGCATTCAAAACGCCCATAGCCATACCGTATTTGATAAACGTCTCATCATCAAACTCGCGTGACAATCCTGCTGCAAAGCCAGCTATCACCGAATCACCAGAACCAACTGGATTGACAGCATCCACAACAGGTGCTTTCACGCTATACAACTGTTCCCCATGTTTAACGAAGGCGCCTGCAGCACCTGTTGTAACAACAACCCACGGAATCTCAGCGAAAAGCTGCGTTTGTAACGCCGAAATCATTTGCGCCTCATTTTCCAAGGCTTCTCCAAGTAAATCGGCCAATTCTTTTTCATTAGGCTTCATTAAAAACGGCTTACGGTTTTCTTCAAGCGTATGCTGCAACAGCTCGCCTTTCGTATCAAGCAATACCGGTGTATCATGTTCACCAGCAATACGTATTAGCTGGCCGTAAAAGTCATTCTTAAGACCTTTTGGCAGACTTCCGGATATTGTAATAACATCCGCTTTTGGAGCGTATTGCGCAAATTCCTGTAAAAACGCCGTTGCTTCGTTTTCTTCAATGACCGGGCCACTTTCCAGTAGTTCTGTCTGTTTTCCTTCATGAATTACTGCGATACAGTTCCTTGTTTCACCATTTATACCGACAAAATAATCATGGATTCCTTGCTCAGAAATTTCTCTCCGGATAAAATCGCCTAAACTGCCGCCGAGAAATCCTGAAGCAGCAACCTCTTCCCCAAGCTGCTGCAGTACTCTCGTAACATTCAAGCCCTTCCCACCAGCCGTTTTCGTAACATCTGATACACGGTTTACGGTATCAAGTGAAAACTGCTCAAGCTTATAACTTATGTCGACAGAAGGGTTTAGTGTAACGGTTAGGATCACTGTTTATCACCCTTTCCATTTGCATCAATTTGACTTTAACGGGGTGAGGCCAAGACCTCACCCCAACTTAAGGATTTGCAGACTAATCTATACTGATATTAAGCAGTTTCTTCTTTTTCTTTCTCAGCTTCGTATTCTAAATTACGTTTTTTCATTTGCTTAATATACCAGATAAACAAGCCTAGGTAAGCAACTAATGCGCCTACAGCTGCCATAATAGAGCCTAGATTAAACTCTGCGCCGGCCTTACCAACTAAAATAGCAATGAACTTCTCAACCGGTCCTTCCAGCGTTGAGTGGGTAATTAGCGCACCTTCTTCTATTCCCGCTGGTGCAGCCCCGACCGAAGCCGCTGTTTCTGTTACAAATTGAGCAATTGCAGTACCTGACCATAGGAATACTGGTACCATTATTGTTCCAATCAGGATCATCCGTATAATTTTCCCTCGGCAAACAACCAATAGTGCCGGAGTTAAACCGATAGCAATAATACCACCTAAAGGAAGAATACCATTTCCAGGCAAAATCAAGGCGATTCCTAGCATGATAGGTGCAATAACGTTAGCTGCAGCCCACATTTCAGCACGTGCTGCTAAGAAAGGCCAGTCGATACCGATATTGAATGTTCGACCTTTTAGCCTTTTGCTCATAAAATCTGTGATTCCTTTTGATATCGGTTCCATCGCCGCAATAAACCATGTCCCGACAATGGAGAATAATTCAAGTGCAACACCGCCTATGAAGGCCAGTTCAAAAACGGTTGTTGCCGGCTGTTGACCTAACAGTCCTACAAATAATCCCAAATAGATTCCGATTGCAAATTTACTTCCCCAAAAGCCGATTTTTTCATTTAACCAAGCTGCGTCAAAATCATATTTATCGAGGAACGGGAGGAACTTTCCAAATATCTTATCAAAAAGCATAATTAATGGATTGAGTAGAAAGTTCATATGCGTCGTTGTCGTCGGGTTCGACTCAGGCATATCTAACAAATCATTAAAAGTTGGTTTCATGATATCCGCGTTGATAAACTTCATAACCCCGAGCATTATAACTAACAACGTTGCAAGTAATAGACTATCTGAGTAGTAGATAACTAGTAGCCCAGTAATAGATAAGTGCCAAAAGTTAAATATATCAACATCTAATGTGTTTGTTTTGTTCATTCCAAGCAACACTAAGTTCACAACAACAAGTATTAATAAGAAAAATAATGTGTAAGCCGAACCCCAAGTTATTGTTGCCAGTGGTGCCCAGCCAACGTCTGTTATATTCAACTCGATACCTGTTGACTTAACAAAATCCTTTAAAGCAGGGGCGAAATTCCCTGTTAAAATATCAATAACCGCCCCAATACCTGTTAAGGCAATTGCTAGTTTAAGACCGCCTTCCAACGCTTTGCTTACTTTAACCTTCATCAATATTGCCAATAGAGACAACAAAATGAACATCATTGGGGCAGCCCCTAAATCAATTAGAGGCTGAAATACGGTATTCGCAAAATTAATAATCGCATCTAACATGATATTCACATCCTTTTAATGGTGTGGATTACTTATCCAGCTTTTTAATAATGCTTTCCAATTCATCAAAAACAGGATCTGCCATTGCTGGTATACGATACAAAATTGGACCAGCCTCTACTACAGGAATATTGACGTCAAAACTAAATTTCATTTTTGAGATTGGTGCAAAGATATCATAATTACTCATCATTTCTTCATTAATATCTTTAACTACTACAGCATCTACCTTCACGTCATAGCCGCGTTTTTTCATTTCTTCTTCCAAAGCTGATTTAATTTGATGACTTGAATTGATACCTGCACCACATGCCGCTAAAATTTTAATCATAATAAAACACTCCTTTAATTTTTGATATTGCTATTTTCTTCAGTTAGAAACTGAAAAATCTCATCTTTGGTTTGCATCGCTTCCAATGCTTTTACATTATCAACTACTGTCAAAAAGCCCATTAATTCAGAAAGGACATTGGTTTGGCTTTCTTTTTGATTATTGATGATGAAAAACAAATACCTAACATCCATGTTCTTATCAGGTGCAATCATGTTATAAAATGAAATAGGATTATTTAATTTAACAAAGACAATGGCTTTATCGTTGCAGTATTCCGTATCCGCGTGTGGAATTGCAGCATTTGGAATATCATTGGAAACAGGACTTAAGTCCAACCCAGTGGGATAGTTTCGTTCGCGCTCAATAAGTGCTTCGGTAAAATCCTCATTTACAATTCCTTTTTCCTTTAGTCTTTTGCCTACAATGTTGAAAAGTTCTTCCTGATCATTAACATCTTCAATAAAGGTCAGTTCTCTTTTGAATAACGGTTTAATAGCTTGCAAGATATCACCTCCTCCGTATTTTAAAAACTTTGATTAAGTCGTTGGGTAACCACCGTTGTTCCACTTCTCAATGAACTCGTCGAAATAATGTTCATCATTCAATGATTCATCATTCATGCTAATTGAATCGATTTGTTCAATTAATTTCTTACTTTCTTCTGTTTCTTCGTATTCCGTTTCTAAAAAGGTATCAATGGCTTCCTCAATAACACCAATTCCTAAAATCCGTCCACCCATAGCGAGAACATTAGCATTGAGATGGCTTTTAGCATACCTAGCAGTTTCGACGTCACCTACTAAAGCAGCTCTTATTCCTTTTACCTTATTGGCACTTGCCGAGATACCTACCCCGGTGCCGCAAATAGTAATTCCTAGGTCGGCTTCACCCGTTACAACCTTTTCTGCCGTTTTTTTACCATAAATAGGATAATGGGTGCGTTCTTTATCATAGGTACCGTTATCGATAACCTCATACCCTTTATCTTTTAAATACCCAACTAAATGGTCTTTCATTTCAGTAACAATGTGATCGCAGCCTATAGAAATTTTCATTGTAATCACTCCCTAACACATTTTATTAAGCATATCTACTCTAATTTGGTGACGTCCACCGTCGTATTCAGCATGTAAAAATGATTCACAAATTTTCTCAGCTAGTTTTTTCCCGACAATTCCGGAGCCGATGGTAATGATTGATGCATTGTTGTGCCTAACAGTCATTTTAGCTGAATGTTCATCAAATACATTTGCACAAACAATGCCTTTATATTTATTAGCAACCATGAATGAACCGACGCCATATTCGTCAATGACAATTCCACGGTCCGCTTTCCCTTCATTAACAACTTTTGAAATCTCAGTTGCAGCCTCGAAAAGATTAAAATCCTTATCGGGGGTTGAATCAATCACTTCATAACCTAATTCTTCAACATGTGCTTTCAAATGTTCTTTTAATTCAATACCATTTGAATCATTTCCAATTGCAACTTTCATTTAATTACCTCCCATACTAACTAATTGATGATGTCACACTTTTCCTTATAAAAATCTATTGTTTCATCAGATACTTTCCTATCCGTTATGATTCCGGTAACATCCTGTACTGAACAAATCGTCTGGAATGCTTGAACACCAAATTTACTACTATCAGTCACAATGAAATTTTGCTGTGTGTTTCTTATAATTGTTCGCTGTAACGCACCTTCTTCTTCATCAGCGGTGGTTATGTCACCTCCGGCTATTCCATTTGTACCTATGAAAGATTTTTGAACTTTAATATCTTTTATCCACTTACTAGTAAAATAACCTACAAAGGACTTCGTTCGTTCCCTTAACCTACCGCCAATTAGAACAACATCAAACATCTTCTTATCTTGGAATCGGTTAAAAATCGATATAGAGTTAGTGATGATCGTTGCTGCATTCACTTGAATATATTCTTGCATTAATTCAGTAGTGGTTCCGGGACCAATAAAAACCGTATCATTTTCCTTGATTAGTTCTGCAGCTTTTTTTGCAACATGTTTCTTTTCCTTAACATGTAATGCTCCCTTTTCTAAGTGGGATAATTCTATAAAGTCATCTTTTGTTATTTGCTTTGCTCCACCATGAACTCTAAGAAGTTCACCCTCATTTTCGAGTTCTTCAAGGTCCCGCCTGATTGTCATTTTTGTTACATCTAATTGCTCGGCGGCATCTGTAACCTTTATAAAACCCTTTTCATTTATAATTGTGAGCAGTTCATCCTTTCTGCTTTCTTTCAGTACAATCACCTCCTCGATGTTCGAAAATGTTTGCTTTTGTTCTATTTCTATTGTAACCTGTAACCGATTTCTTAGCAATAGATAAACAACAAATTCACTTTTTGTTCATAAATTAACAAAGGCTGACCAAAAGGCTCCTGTCCGTGGCCTTCAAGTCAGCCCTGAATATAAAGAAATCAGGTTATACATTTGTTCTTCTTATTCTGTGTATTCATATATCCTAACACCTTGAACAACCCTGTTCACACGCCCATCCGGACTAGGATTATCGGGGGTTATCCCTAACTGCAACGATTTCTTTAATGAAAGTAATTGTGCAAATAAAATGTAAATAAACGACAATTGAAAATCACCGGAAAAGGATTCTTCACTAGTATTTGCAGCAATTGCCCAATCTGCCAACTCATCCACTTCCTCGTCTTGCTTCTCTGTAAGAGCAATTACTTTTAGACCCGAATCATCAGCAGCCAGTTCCCGTAAAATATCCATATCATATTTTCTTGTGTAAGCATCACTTGAAATAAAAAGAACGACTGCCGATTTATCATGTAAAATGGACTTTGGACCATGACGAAATCCTAATGACGATTCGTGTACGGCCACAACCTTTCCAGCAGACAACTCAAGCATTTTTAATGCAGCCTCATGCGAAAGCTGTCCTAAAAGGCCGGACCCCAAGTAAACAATCCGGGAAAAGTCAAAATCTAACATGCTATCAACTTTGTCTGTAATAGACTCCAAGAAACGCTCTGCATTTGCTATCAGTAATTTCGCCCCATTACCAGTAAAAGGTTTTTCCGTAAACACCGCATAAGCTGCCATCATCATACACGTGAAGCTGCTCGTCATCGCGAATCCTTGGTCATGCGCTTCATCCGGCATCAGTATAGTAATCGCATTTTTATCTTGCTTGATATTTGTAGCCAATTGTCCTTCTTTATTGCAAGTTATGACCACTTGATAAAAGTCATCAATCAGCTGTTCTCCTAATGAAACAGCAGCAACACTCTCCGGACTATTACCCGACCGTGCAAAAGACACCATAATCGTAGGTACTTCTTTAAATAGATATGCTTCTGGATTTGAAACAATATCTGTTGTAGCAATCGACTCAAAGGTCACTTTTCCACCAGTTTGTTTACGCAATTCCGGAACGAGTGTATCGCCCGTAAAAGCGGACGTACCAGCACCTGTAAAAATAACTCGAACTTGTTCATGTTTTGCATAGATTGATTCAATAAATTCTTTCCAGACATCTTTTTGTTTAAAAACCATATCCGCCAACTCTTTCCATACGTTTGGCTGCTGGTAAATTTCTTTTGCCGTATGAACGGCCTTGTTTACTTCCAACTCTTCTGTGGTTAGGTTAAACATATCTATCCCTCCATTTTCTATTTAACCGGTTATGTTGTCATAACCAATTTATCACTATGAATTAACACTTTAAGTTAATTCCACCGTATAATCAAACTTATCTCTAATAGCTATGGCCGTAATCCAAAAAACGCAATGACTGGAGAAGTGGTCCGGTTATTTCGGGGGTCTCTACGCTTAAAAAATAAAAATTAATTGCCAAGAAATTATAGAAACTTGGCACGAAAGTTCGAAACTCGTACAAGGGCCGTTGTCGCGTTCATTAATATGTCATTGCAAACCTACTTTAATTTATATCCCATCTACATCTTTAGTGGGTTGTCTTTTTTCTTTTACTTCAAACTGCTTAATATTCTCCTTTCCCTCATTCATGACTAGTTCAACAAACTCATTAACTGCAAGTTCACGTTGAAATAATCCGCTCAGTAACATTGGGGAATTGGTGCCTCCAACCACATGCACATTATCATGTGTTGAACTCATCGCTGAAGCTACGTTAAATGGTGTTCCACCTGCAAGGTCTGTAAAACACACCACACCAGATCCCGTATCAACCCTTTTAAGCGCATCCTTAATGTTGCACTCTAAAGAATCCTTATCTTCCTCGAAAGGAATAACTTCTATCTGTTTTACTTCACCTGCAATCAATTCAACTGATTTCAACAATCCCTCAGGAAATGAACCATGACCTGTGAGTATAATACCAATCATTTTACCCATCCTTCCTTTATCGTAGTTTCACAAATATTCAGGCCTCCCAAGCATGTTGAGAAGCCTTTTAAGTTTTTTTACATAATACCTAAGAAAGATCCAATCAAACCAACAACAACTGTAAGCCCAATAAGTGTTAACGGTGAGCGTCCTTTTTTGAGCAACCAATAGATTAGCAAGGTATACGCTAATGGAAGCATAGCTGGCATAATTTTATCCAAAACATCAGTCTGAATATTTAATTCCGTTTCTCCCGATTTCCAAACATAATCAATCTGGAAACTTACGTACGTGGCAATCAAACCACCAACCACTGACAAACCGACAATTGATGCAGCACGGGATACTTGTTGTGTTCCCTCTTTCAATTTAGAAATAGCATTTACGCCAGCTTTATAACCGTAAGTCATTAAACCAAAACGTGCACCAAAATGAATAGCATTAAACATCAGAACAAAAACAATCGGTCCAAGAAAGTTTCCATCAACTGCCAACGAGGCCCCTATACCGGCTGTTATTGGAAGTAAAGTGAGATAGAATAAAGCATCACCAATACCACCCAAAGGCCCCATTGTAGCTACTTTGATACCACGTATAGCTTCTCTGTCTTCCTTTTTCTCTTCCATAGCCAAAATGACGCCCATAATGAATGTTACAAGAAAAGGGTGTGTATTAAAAAATTCCATATGGTCTTTCATTGCTTTACTCAAATCTTTTTTATTTTTGTGTATATGACGTAATCCCGGTAAAATAGAGTAAAGCCATCCACCCGCTTGCATTCGCTCATAGTTGAATGATGCTTGCAGAAGTAATGACCTCCAAACAAGATGACGCAATTGTTTCGGTTTCATTCCCGTAGCTGGTGTAGGATTTTCATACATATTAGATGCCATCAGTAATCTCCTCCTCTCGAGGTGCCTGTTTATCAGGATCTTGCTTATCCTTATTTTGGAAGAAATCATACAATGCAATCGCTAGGCCAATTAAAGAAATGGCAAGGATTGGCATCTCTAGATAAGCTGCTAAAACAAAACCAATAATTAGGAACATTACGTATTCGGTTTTTAGCATAATCTTTAATAGCATAGCAAAACCAATCGCTGGCATAATCCCCCCTGCAACGGATAAACCGTCAATAATCCATTGTGGAACACTTTCTACATACGCGGCCGCTTGTTCTGCACCAAAGAAAACGGGCAAAAATGCAATAAACGCATTAAATAAAAAGAGGAGAGCTACACCTAGATAGTTTATTCTTTCAATACCTCGATAGTTAGCATCCATCGCATATTGATCGGCCTTATGCATCAATGGAGCAAGTGATGTGAATAGCAATGTAATTAATCCTTGTACGGCAACAGCAAATGGAATAGCAATACCGACTGCTGCCTTAGGATCTTCTCCAGCTATAATACCGAACGCAGTACCAATAACTCCTCCAATTACAACATTTGGCGGTTGTGCACCTGCGAGGGGAACCATACCCATCCAAATTAATTCTAATGTTCCGCCGACTATTAATCCCGTAGTAATATCACCTAGAATTAAACCAACAACTAACCCGGAAACAACCGGACGATGAATGTGGGTTAGTCCTACGTACATGTCAATTCCTATAATACCAGCCCACAAAGCTATCAATATAGACTCGGTTAACATGGATAAATCCTCCCTTTGCTTTTTTTTATAATAAATCTATGATATTTCGTCCCCTCTCGCTAGGAACTCTACGTAGGTCCAACTCGACACCAAGCTCATCAAGGCGTTTAAATGCTTCTATATCCTTTTCATCAACAGATACAGTTGAAGAAATTTGTTTTTTGCCTTCCTCGTAATGTAAATTTCCAACATTTATAAAATCTATCGGTACTCCCCCTTCTTTTAGTTTCAAAGCATCATGTACATCTCTTACAACTAAAAATATTTTTTGACGCGGTGACGCCTTATGAATAACGTCAATTGTTTTTTGCAATGAAAAATAACGAGTTTGAATAACATCCGGTAAAACCATATCCATTAAATTTTGCTGTACCTCATCTTCAGAAACCTTATCATTTGCTACTATCAGCAAATTTGCTCCAATATGATTTACCCAGGTAACTCCTACTTGACCATGAATCAGTCGATTATCGATTCT
The DNA here is from genome assembly GCF_005887555.1 of Lentibacillus cibarius. NCBI lineage: Bacteria > Bacillati > Bacillota > Bacilli > Caryophanales > Bacillaceae > Lentibacillus > Lentibacillus cibarius. Next base: position 971,377 of record NZ_VCIA01000001.1, read on the forward strand.
TGTTAGTAATAAATTTACATCTGACATATATGTCATCCCCTCATATTAAATAGATTAATTAACAAATTCCTTATACTCGAGCAACGATTACAACTATAAAGCTAAGCCACTACTAGAAACGCTTTCATAGGTAAGAAACTTAATCTACTATTTTCACTTTCTTTCCTATCAAAAATCTACTAACCTTCATACCTAATCTTCTGTTGATAATACACGCAAATCATCCATATCATCTTTGTATATGAATCCTATGATACATACGTAACCACAGCTAAATTTTTTGCCAAATCGACTTAGTTCCATGAAAAATCCAAGTGGGATTCATGTAATGCGTGACTTTCCTAGCAATTAATTCGAACCACCTTATAGAAAATTGTTCAAATATCCTAAAAAGTAAATTTCGCTCAAAACTAAATTGTAAAATTTCATCAATTGTTTATAGTAAAAACTAGCAAATCTTGTGCATCGCCAGCTACATCCTTTTTAATTTTGAGCTAATGACTACTGTATAGACGGTGGTCATTAGCATGCAAGTATAAATAGTAGTCATTGTAAATCCTTGTCCCAGATTTTTGGTTATGTTGTCATAACCAGTAATCAAAAAATAAATTTTAATTCTAAAAAATAGCTTCGTTTTATTGTTAGTATAATGAAGTAATTAAGTTAGTTCGACGGTATAATCAAACTTATCGCCTCGAGCTACACTGACTGTATATTCAATCAAATTATGATTGTAATACGCATAGCGTTTAACCAGCATTGCAGGTTGGTTTTCCTCCATTTGGAGTTGTTTCGCTTCTTCTTTCCGTACATTTGTCGCTGAAAAACGTTCAGTAGCTTTAGTGACAACTATTTGATAATCCTCATTAAAAACATCATACATGGGCCTTTCTTTCAAATCTTGTTCTGTTAATTTTGGAAAGTTTTTTTTAGGTAAATAGGATGTTTCGTACATCAATGGCACATTATCAGCAATTCTCAAACGAACAACTTGAAACACTTCGTCGAGTGGTTCAAGGTTCATTTTTGTGGCTATCCTTTCTTCAATCTCTATTTCACGAAATGAAAGAACCTTAGTTACTGGTCTTTTTCCCAAAGACTTCATTTCTTCAGTGAAACTGTATAGATTTATCAAATTTTGATGATACGATTGTGAAGCCACGAAGGTACCTTTTCCATGTGCCTTGTATATATAACCTTCACGTTCCAATTCCTGTAGTGTTTGCCTAACTGTTATCCGGCTCATATCGTACAGATCACATAACTCGCGCTCCGAAGGTAATTTTTCATTCACTTGGAATTCTCGATTATCAATCTTTTTAATTAACTCTTCCATTAATTGTAAGTATAAAGGTACTCTACTTCTTTTAATCAATATGTGTAATCCCACCACCTTGTCAAATTATTTTTCATGTGGTTATAACCACTTTTATTGTAAAACACACTGTGATTTTTGTAAAGGGTTTCATTAATTTGTGTTTATCAATATGGTTTCTTTTGACAAAGTGAAATTAGGGCTACAGTATTAAATAGTCATTGTCTTGATTCAAAATATAACAAGTATGGTAGAATACAATAAAGTGAAACTTCAATCATCTCACCACTAGGAGCGATAATCATGACAAAATTCCCGATCATCGACGGACATAACGACACACTGCTCAGGCTGCAGGAGTCGGGGGATGCACCATCATTCTTCACGGAAAGCACGGTAGGACATATTGATATGCCCCGCGCAAAAAAGGGCGGGTTTGCCGGCGGCTTCTTTGCTGTTTACACACCAAATGAAGCGTATAAAGTGGAACCGGAAAACTATGTAACAGAAGATGGCTATGATATGCCGCTGCCCCCACCGATCAGCCATGAGCAGGCACTTACATTCAGTAACGCACTTGCCTCCAGATTATTCCGGCTCAAAGCACAATCAGCTGGGCGTATGCAAGTAGTGCGAACCGCTGATACGCTACAGTATTGCCTGCAACATGATATCATGGCCGCGATTTTCCACATAGAAGGGGCCGAGGCGATTGACACAAACTTTGATGCACTCCATGTACTTTACCAGGCAGGTCTCCGATCACTCGGTATCGTTTGGAGCCGGCCGAACAAGTTCGGGGAAGGCGTCCCATTCCGCTATCCGTCAACACCTGATACCGGCGCCGGACTCACTAACGCGGGAAAAGATCTTGTCCGGGAATGCAACCAGTTGGGGATTATGATCGATAACACCCATCTTAATGAAAAGGGATTTTGGGATGTTGCAAAACTGACGGATGCGCCGCTTGTTGCAACGCATTCAAATGTACATGCGCTGAGCCCGATTGCTCGGAATTTAACCGATCAGCAGCTGGCTGCCATTGCTGAATCGAACGGTGTCGTCGGGATTAATTATGCTGTTAATATGCTGCGTGAGGACTGTGGATTTGGAACAGATATATCGCTGGATGAGATTGTCCGGCACATTACCTACATAGCGGAAAAATTCGGGGTAGATCACGTTGCATTAGGATCAGATTTTGATGGCACAACCATTCCGGATTCCCTGAACGACGTCAGCGGTCTGCCAAAATTAATGAACCGACTCCTAGCACACGGCTTCCACGAAAACGAGTTGCAAAAAATCACCCACCAAAATTGGGTAAGAGTATTACGCGATACGTGGAAATAGAAACAGTAGGGACAGGCACCTAGGCCCGATAAGTACAAACAGGAGCCTGTCCTTTGATCACCTTAGTTATTTCCTAATTGATTATACGCACCATGCATCACTGGCCCTCCATGTTCATTAAGCTGCCAGCCGTGAGCAATGGCTGCCGTCACAAAATCCTTTGCTCTTTCAACAGCTTCTTTCACCGGTTTGCCATTTGCCAAATTAGCAGTCACGGCTGCGGCAAATGTACATCCCCCACCATGATTATAGCTTGTATCAAGTTTATCCTTTCCATCGTTACGATTGACGTTAATGCTGTCATCCCATAGACACCATGTTCCTGAAACGTTTTCAAACCGGTTTATATACCGGCACCACCACTCGAATCAGAACCTGCTCATGTTGACGTTAGAAGTGAAAACACTGGCAATTTACCTATTGGATTTTTTGAATATTCATGGTAAAATACTTAAAACATATATTTCCGATAAAAATGATAAGGATTATTGGTTTAGGGGGTTAATCATGTGCTTGGATATTAATAACGTTAGCAAGTATTTTCATCGTCAAGGGGAACAGTCGCTTCAGGCATTACAACACATTCATTTATCCATTGAAGAAGGGGAGTTTGTATCCTTACTGGGCCCATCCGGGTGCGGTAAATCAACATTGCTATCCATGGTTGCCGGACTGGCGCGACCATCTTCCGGTTCGTTGAAGCTTGCCAATCAGGAAATAACGGAACCTGGTCCTGATAAAAGTATGGTGTTTCAAGAACCAGCCTTATTTCCTTGGATGTCAGTGAAAGAAAATGTCACATTCCCGTTGCGGAAAAGCATGCCAAAACAGGACCGGGAAATAGCCGCCCGTCAATACTTGAAAATGGTCCATCTTAGTCAATTTGGCAGCAATTATCCGCATGAACTCTCCGGAGGCATGCAGCAGCGTGTTGCGATTGCCAGAGCCCTTGCCATGGATTCCGGGCTGCTCTTGATGGATGAACCGTTCGGGGCGTTAGATGAGCAGACGCGCCATGTTCTGCAGGAGGAAGTGGAAAAAATCTGGATGGACACTGGAAAAACGATTGTATTTGTGACGCACAGCATCCGCGAAGCTATAAAACTATCAGACCGTATTATCATTATGAGTGCACGGCCGGGAACGATTATTTCCGATTTTAAAGTGGACCTGAACAGACCGAGGCAGCAAAAAGATATGGCACTGCTTGAGGAAGAAGTCATGGCTATTTTAAAAACAGAAATTGATAACGTCATGAAAGAGGAGTTGCAGTATGCCGGTAATTATTAAACGGATTTCATTTTTCGTTGTTCTTATTTTGCTGTGGGAAGCCGTTTACCTGCTTGATTTTTGGGTCGATTCCATGATTCCCGGCCCACTTTCCGTCGCCAAGACCATTTATGCCGGATTTGCGGATATGACGCTTGTCTACGATATCTTGGCCAGCTTCCGGCACCTTCTCATCGGGCTCAGCGTTTCGCTTGTGATCGGTACACTGCTCGGGATTCTGCTTGCCAAAGTAAAAACAGCTGATGAAACACTCGGTACGATGATATTGGCGTTGCAAAGTGTTCCAAGTATTGTCTGGGTGCCACTGGCAATTATCTGGTTCGGATTCACTGAGGCGTCTATTATCTTTGTCGTCATCATCGGTGGCACATTTGTCATGACGATGAACATGCGCATTGGCATCAAAAATGTTGCCCCAATTTACTTGAAAGCTGCTCGAACGATGGGGTCTAAAGGAATAGATCTGTTCATGAAAGTGATTGTTCCGGCTTCCATTCCACATGCTGTTACTGGTGTCCGGCTTGCGTGGGCCTTCAGCTGGCGGGCACTGATGGCCGGGGAAATGTTAAGCACAGGCCCGGGACTCGGCTATACCCTCAGTTATGCATCCGATTTTAACAATATGAGTCTTGTCATCGGGATCATCATCATTATCGGCGTTATCGGTTCAATCGTTGATCAGCTAATTTTCCAGCGTATAGAGAATAAAGTATTGAAGCGTTGGGGTATGGAAGAAGCAGCATAATCCGAAGCTCGAACGATCGATATTAGATGAAAATTTATCAAAACCTAATTGAAAGGGGATTACAAATTGAAAAAACTTGTAGGATTGCTTATGATTGGAGCGCTCCTTGCCCTAGGAGCTTGCGGCGGCAACAGCGAGGCAGGCGATAGTGAAAAAGAAACGGTCACCATCGGCTATTTTCCAAACTTGAATCACGCGCCAGCGATGATAGCGAAGCAAAAAGAAATGTATAAAGACCACCTTGGTGACCATGTCAACGTGGAGTATAAAACGTTTCCGGATGGTTCAACATTTATGAAAGCATTGGCCTCTGGTGACATTCAAGGCGGTTTGGTCGGCCCGGGACCTGCCATGAACAGTTTCATCTCCGGCGTGGATGTTCAGGTAATTGCTGCCTCATCAACTGGAGGAACGGTTATTGTATCCCGCAACGGTAGCGGCATTAAGTCGTGGAAAGACATCAAAGGCAAAACGTTCATCACACCGCGTGTCGGTTGCACTCATGACGTTCAATTTGAAACGTACATGAAAGAAAAAGGGATTACCCGTAAAAAAATGGGTGGGTCGATGAAACATGTGACGGGAGCACCTGCGCGCTACCAGTCGATGTTTGAAAAAGGAGATGTAGATGTTGCAGCAGCACCTGAACCGTGGGCATCTGTCATGGAAGAAAAGGTTGATGCCAACGTCGTTATCCCGACCAGTGAAGTTGCCTTTGGTCAAACATTACCAGCAGCTGTATTTGTCACGTCATCTGATATGGCCGAAAACAGCAGTGAGCAAATGCAAAAACTAATAGACGCCCATAAAGAGGCGGTTGCGTATATCAACAATAATCCGGATGAAGCAATCGACATCACGATTAACAGCATTGCTGATATTACTGGTCAGGAATTAGAAAATAGCGTTATAGAAAATGCCTGGAAACGCACCAACTTCACCTACCAGGTAAACGAAGAAGCCATCCAAGAATTCGGCAACTCGTCTCATGACCTGCAATTTCTAAAAGAAAAACCCGACTTCACCGGATTCGTCAATAAAGAATTTATTCAGTAAAAACATCGAGGACGGGATCCTTTATCCATTAACGTGGGACGACAGTAACCCTGTCCCCACGGCCCACAAACAAGCTGCTGATCCCAATTCGCGGTCAGCAGCTTGTTTCGTTTATGCTTTTCTTAGTTTCTCAAATACTTGCTGGACATCTTTATCGCCGCGTCCGGACAAGTTAACGATAATCGCGTCGTCTTTTGGTAGTTCTTTAGCGAGTTTCATCGCCTGGGCTACTGCGTGTGAGCTTTCCAGTGCTGGTATGATGCCCTCTGTCTGGGAAAGTTCCTGAAATGCTTCGAACGCATCGTCACCGGATACAGTCACATATTCAGCGCGGTCAGTCGTCTTCAAATGACTGTGTTCTGGCCCGACTCCTGGGTAATCTAGACCAGCAGCGACGGAATAGGTTGGTTTCGGTTCACCATTATCATCAAGTAATGTAATACATTTAAACCCATGAATGACAGCAGGTTCTCCTTCTGTAATCGTTGGTGCCTCTGCTGGTTCTGCACCAACAAGGCGGACTCCTTCCTCATCAATATAGTGGGCAAACGCGCCAATCGCATTGCTTCCGCCCCCAACACAGGCAACAACAGCAGCCGGTAGTTTACCTTCTTTCTCCAGTATTTGCCGTTTGGATTCTTCGCTAATGACGGACTGGAAGTATTTGACCATGCTCGGGTATGGGTGCGGACCAACTGCGGATCCCAATAGATAGAATGTGTTCTCATGGTTTTCCACAAGATCAGCGAGTGCCTCATCAACGGCATCCTTCAGGCGTCCTTGCCCTTTTTCTACCGGAATCACTTCCGCACCTAACAATTCCATCCGAAAGACATTCAGTGCCTGTCGTTCAGTGTCCAATTTCCCCATATAAATCGTACATGGAAGACCAAACATTGCCGCGGCTGTTGCCGTTGCAACACCGTGCTGGCCGGCACCGGTTTCTGCAATAATTCGTTCAGCGCCCATCCGCTTCGCCAAAAGAATTTGACCTACCACGTTATTAATTTTATGAGCACCTGTATGGTTCAAATCTTCCCGTTTCAAATAGATTTTTGCCCCGCCTACTTTTTCGGTCAGATTGCCTGCAAACGTTAGCGGGTTTTCACGACCGACATATTCACTCATATAGTGGTTGAATTCCGCCTCAAATTCAGGATCATTTCGATAGTGTTCGAATGCCTCAGCAACATCGGACAATACTTGTTTCAAGTCATCCGGTACATAACTTCCGCCAAATTCACCAAAATAACCCGTATCCGCCAGTACTTGCTTGCTCGTCATAACAATACTCAACTCCTCTATACTAATCTAAGTATGCTAATTATTTGAATACTCACAAACCATTCTACCATGCTGCTAGATTTTTGCAATGCCTATTTTCGCCAGGCTTACCTCATTGGCTCCCAACGAATCAGCACATCCATTACCGCTTCCGAACCATTTCTTCGTCAGATAAAAATCATTTTCAGTGTGAACTGTAGCAAGAAAACAGTTTGACACAAAAAATGAGCGGTAGTATAAATAACTACCACTCACTTTTAGTAGATTGCCAGACTTACCAGGATTCCGAAATCGTTTTCGGTGCCAAGAAGTTCAGCAGGTAATCCGGTCCTCCAGCTTTGGCGTCGGTTCCGGACATCTTGAATCCACCAAACGGCTGATAGCCAACAATCGAGCCGGTGCAGCCACGGTTGAAGTAGAGGTTGCCCACTTCAAACTCATAACGAGCACGGTTTAAGTGTGCACGATTATTAGAAATAACCGCACCAGTCAAAGCATACTCGGTATTATTGGCGATATCCAATAATTCATCAAAGTCTTTTGCTTTAGCGAAACCGACAACCGGACCAAAAATCTCTTCCTGCATAATGCGTGCTTCCGGATCGAGATCTTTGAAGATAGTTGGGTACACAAAGTAGCCTTTAGAATCGTCTGTTTCCCCACCAAAGGCAAGTTCGCCTTCCTGTTTGCCTACTTCAATATAATCCTTGATTTTATCAAACTGCTTCTGGTTGACGACTGCACCCATGTAAATATCTTCTTCCCCAGGGTTGCCGACAGAGATATCTTTTGCCAGTTCGATTGATTTTTCAAGTACTTCATCATAGACATCCTGATGTATGATGGCGCGGGAGCATGCAGAACATTTCTGTCCTTGGAACCCGAATGCGGAATCGACAATCGACTTTGCTGCAAGATCCAAATCAGCGTCGTTGTCAACAATAATCGTATCTTTACCGCCCATTTCAGCGACCACGCGTTTCAGATGTGTCTGACCTTCTTGTATTTCGGATGCACGCTTGTAGATACGTGTACCCGTCGCACGAGAACCAGTGAAATTGATGAAATGGGTGTCCTTATGGTCAACGAGATAGTCACCAATGTCAGCAGGGTCGCCCGGCAAGAAGTTGACAACGCCTTTTGGCAGGCCGGCCTCTTCCAGAATTTCAACCATTTTATAAGCAATCACTGGTGTGTTTTCAGACGGTTTCATCAGTACCGGGTTCCCGGCTACAACCGGTCCGACCGTTGTTCCACAAACAATCGCAAACGCGAAGTTCCACGGTGGAATCACGACACCGGGACCAAGTGGCTGGTAGAAGAATGTGTTATTCTCGCCAGGACGATCATTAATTTCACGACCCTTGCCAAAACGCATCATTTGACGGCCGTAGTATTCCATGAAGTCAATACCTTCTGCTGTATCAGCATCAGCCTGGCCCCATGGCTTGTTCGCTTCAAAAGACATCCATGCGGAAATTTCATGTTTGCGGCGACGCGCAATGGCAGCTGCTTTGAACAGCACTTCTGCACGTTCCTCAGCAGTCCGTTTTTTCCACTCACCGAATGCTTTTTTCGCTGCATCCATTGCCTTCTCGACATGTTCCTTTGTCGCCATGGATGCTCGTCCAATCACCTGTTCTTTATTCGCAGGGTTGACGGATACAAGTTTATCATCAGTATAGACTTTTTCGCCGCCTATAACTAGCGGATAATCTTTGCCTAATTCACTCTCAACTTTTTTAAGAGCGGCTTTGTAATCGGCACGGTTTTGTTCGTCGTTTAAGTCGGTAAATGGTTCATGTTTGTATGGCAATACCAAGAAAATACCCCCTTCTCCTGTTTCGATTTATGTTTGACTCATTAGATAGTTTACTATATTCTTAATTGAAAACGCAACCAGAACCGTTTGTTATTACTAACAAGGCGAATCCTATTGTACGTATTTATATGTAATCACCTCCATGTTATTTTCTGTAAACAAACTACAGTGCAATAAAAAATTGAATAATAATGTTAATATTAATTATAATCATTCGGTATGTAAGTAACACACAGCTTATACCATACTTAGAAAAACTCAGGCCTATCCTCGTCTTATAGCAAATGTCGAGTTTTTATTATAAGGTTATCCATATTTTATACTTTCTGACGATACAAAAAACAGCTCCTGGTTGCAGCAGCTGTTTTTTGTGAAGACGTTATTTATGCTCCTCGCTGTGGATTGTTTCCTCATGGAAAATTTTAGCATCCGTATGGTCATGAACATCACAATAATAGACAACTGATTTCAATTTGTAGGAGATATTGCATGTTCCTGTATGTTCAATAAAATTTCTCCAAAAGGTATATTCGTGGGTACCAACATCAACAGTCTCAACGTGTGTACTGTATTCCTGCCAGTTGTGTGCCCCACTGTCTTCTGCAGCTAAGGATTTCACTTCTGTTTCATTTAAACTGAACAAGAGACAAACCAGCATGAGTACAGTTATCTGTATGTAGATCTGCCGCATAATTATCACACTCCATTACAAACTCTAACTTAGGATGGCTTATTTGCGGCAAAATATGCTGCTTCCTCAACTTTTTAACGAACAAAAGCCACATCAACGCGTGACATGGCTTTTCTAAATTACTCTATTCCGTCACCAATTGCAATTCAACCGGGATGAATTCATCAACCGAATTACCTTTGGCAACTTTACCAGCTGCATCAATTGCTTTTTCGCCAATCACTTTTGGCTGCTGAGCAATGGTTGCATCCATGGTTCCTTCTTTCACAGCGGCACGGGCATCATCTGTCGCATCAAACCCAACAACAAGAACATCTTCTAGCATACCATTGGATTTAAGTGCCTCGACTGCACCAAGCGCCATTTCATCATTGTGAGCGAATACAGCACCCATTACATCTGTACCCTGGATGATATTCTCCATTACGTTCAAACCTTCCGAACGGTTAAAGTTGGCTGTTTGCTGAGCAACTACTTCCAGGCCATCCATCGAATCAACAATATTATGGAAGCCTTCTCCTCGTTCTCTTGTAGCAGATGCACCAGGTACCCCCTGAAGTTCAACCAGTTTTCCGCTTTCCTCCAGCTTTTCGGCAATGAATTCACCGGCCATTTCCCCGCCGGATACGTTATCAGAAGCAATGTGGGTAACAACTTCTCCATCAGCTGCACTACGGTCAACTGTGATTACTGGCACATCCTTATCATTTGCCGATTCAATTGCAGTTACAACAGCCTCAGAATCAACAGGGTTTACCAATAATACATCAATATTTTGCTGCAGCAAGTCCTCAATGTCGCTCAATTGCGTAGAGGCATCATCCTGTGCATCCGTTACCACAATGTCATGACCAGCCTTTTCTGCAGCAGCTTCCGCACCATCACGTAACGAGACGAAAAACGGGTTATTTAGCGTAGAAACGGACAAGCCAATTTTTACCGTATCATCCGAATCCCCTTCTGCACTGTCCCCTTTATCCTTCGACGAACCAGGGGCGTCCGTGGAACAAGCCCCCAATACGAGGATTAACACTGTCAAAAGTCCTAATCCTTTTAGCCATTTAGCCATTTTAAATTCCTCCTTTTTCATAATTATTTAGATTTTCTATCCATCAATACAGCAAGTAGTATGACGCCGCCCTTTACAATCTGCTGATAGAACGACGAGACGTTCAATAGGTTCAGCCCGTTATCGATCACACCGATAATCAATGCACCCACAAGTGTCCCAAAGATACGTCCGCGTCCGCCCATTAGGCTTGTTCCGCCAATAACTACTGCTGCAATGGCATCAAGTTCAAACATTTCGCCGGCGGTAGGCTGTGCTGAATTCAATCGGCTCGTTAAAATAATTCCCGCCAACACCGAAAGCATCCCGGTAAGTGAGTACACCCATATTTTCACCCGGTCAGCCTTAATACCAGACAATACGGATGCTTCCTCATTCCCACCAACCGCGTAAACCTGCCGGCCAAAAACAGTTTTTGTCAAAATAAAATAAAGTATTAGAAAAACACCAAGCATAAGAATAGCCGGAAATGGGATGCCAAATACATAGCCGCCGCCAATCATTTCAAATACGAAGCTGTCCGATAGACCGGTGATCGGCATGCCATCTGTATAAACGAGTGTCGCACCCCGGTAAATCGTCATCGTTGCGAGTGTCGCAATAAACGGAGCCACTTTCCCTTTAGTGACAATTAGCCCGTTGACAGCTCCTAAACCAAGTCCAATCAACAGTCCAAGAAAAACACCCAGCAAAGGATCCATACCGCTTGCAAGCATTCCCGCTGTCAGTGCACTTCCCAGGGCCAGAAGTGACCCGACAGACAAGTCAACCCAGCTGTTAAGATAACAAACGTCATTCCAAAAGCAATTAACGCGTTAACTGAAATTTGTCGTAATAAATTAAGTATGTTATCAAATGTAAAAAAGTCCTCACTTAATGCACTTAAAAAAATTACCATGACAATAAGCCCGATTAACGGTCCTAATTTAGAAAAGTTTTGGAACAATTTCGCTTTCATTGTTATTCACCTCCTGCTGCAGCAGTCATAATCTTCTCCTGATCTGCTTCTTCTCTATCCATTATCCCGGCAACGGTCCCTTCATGGATGACCATGATGCGGTCGCTTACTCCCAGTATTTCCGGCAGTTCTGAGGAAACCATGATAATAGCTACCCCGCTTTCGGTCAGTTCATTCATAATGGAATATATTTCTTTTTTGGCACCAACGTCCACTCCACGGGTCGGCTCGTCCAGGATGAGCAGCTTCGGCTTAATCCCAAGCCACTTAGCAATGACCACTTTCTGTTGGTTACCGCCGCTCAATGATTTTGTTTCCTGACTCGGGCCGGTCGCCTTTACACCAAGTCGCTTCATCAATTCATCGACAAGCTGCATCTCCCTCTTGGATGCAATGACGCCATTACTGGAAACCGTTTTCAAATTGGTCAAAGCAATATTGTCGCGGATAGAAAATTCCGTTAGTAACCCTTGGGATTTCCGATCTTCTGTAATGAAACCAATTCCTGCCTTGATCGCGTCAGCCGGATGTTTAATTACCAGTTCCTTTCCATTTAGGCGAACCGTGCCACGCTGCTTTTTCGCATAACCGAAAATCGTTTCCATTATTTCAGATCTTCCAGCGCCCATTAAGCCAGCTATACCGAGTATTTCACCCGAGCGAACGAAAAAATTTACATCATCGAACATCCCTTTTCTAGCCAATCCGTTCACTTCAAAAATAACGTCCCCAGGAGTATTGCCCCGTTCCGGGAAGCGCTGGCCAAGTTCACGCCCAACCATCATTTTTACAATAGAGTCAAAATTGACATTGGTAATCAGTTCGGAACCGATATATTCACCATCTCGCAACACCGTAATTGCATCACAGATTCGAAAGATTTCTTCCATTCGGTGTGAAATATAAATAATCGCTACGCCCTGCTGCTTTAAGGATGCTACTACATCAAATAGACTCTCGATTTCTCGATCGGTCAGCGCAGCAGTAGGCTCGTCCATTACAATAAGCTTGGCATTGGTGGATATCGCCCGGGCAATTTCAATCATCTGCTGTTTTCCGACCGATAAATCACCAGCGATGTCATCCGGGTGAATATTGGAAACACCCAGTTTCTGTAAATGCTTCATACATTGCTTCTTCATTTCCTTTTTGTTCAGGATACCTGACTTTCCATAGGTAATATCTTTGCCGAGAAACATGTTTTCTGCCACGGTCAGATGCGGGATAATGTTCAATTCCTGGTGGATGACCATAATCCCTTCCTGCTCCGCCTCTTTCGGATGGGAAAAATGCACCTCTTTCCCATTCAATCGAACCGTACCTTCATCACGTTTATGAATGCCAGTCAATATTTTAATCAACGTGGACTTACCCGCACCGTTTTCACCAACCAACGCATGAACCTCTCCTTGCTTAATGGAAAGATTCACCTTCTTCAGTACCTGGTTCCCAGAAAAAGACTTATCAATCCCCTGCATTTCTACAAATGGTGCTTCTGTCATCATGTGTCACCTCCGCTCCGTTAAAAAATAACACCGGATTGCACAATCGCATTGGCGAACGGGGTTGCTTCCCCTGTTCGGATGACCGCTTTCGCATTTTTCACAGACCGCTTTAAATCTTCGTGGGTCATATAGTTGATAGGAACATCCTGATAGTCCGCACATAGCTTACGATGCAATGACAGGTTATTTGTTTTGATTTCTTCCGCTAAGGTCAGGTCTTCGATATCCACGTGATAGATAATCATTGCCAGCACTGCTGAAAAACTTGGGGTCCCGAGTTTTAAAGAAAGGTCAATGCAAGGCGTATCATCCGGAATCGGTAGCCCGCAATCGGCGACAATAATTGTATCGGTATGTCCCATTCTCGATAGTACGGAAGCCACATCGCGGTTTAATGGACCTGTTTTCTTCATTTTGATGCCTTCCTCTCCTGTAAAAATGCTTCCACTTCCTGTTTGGTTGGCATACCACCTTGTGCACCGACTTTTGTTACCGATAAGGCTGCTGCGGCATTGGCCATCCGAACGGCTTCGTCCATTGCTGTACCACGGGCAATCTCTGCGGTTAATGCACCATTGAATGTATCGCCAGCACCTGTCGTATCCATTACAAATATCCCATAGCCCGGCACATGACGCTCCTGTCCATTTATAGTAAAACTAGCACCTTTATCACCACGGGTAATGATTAATTTTTCCTGAATCATGTCATAAAGCGGATCTTCTGCAAATCCCTTTGCCTCCAGTTCATTCGGCGTCATCCAGTGAACTCCTTGAAGAACACTATCCGGCAACGACTGGTATGGCGCAGGATTCAGAATGACCGGGACACCGCTTTCTGCTGCTGCTTGCACCGTGTACACAATCGTCTCCATCGGCACTTCCAATTGGAGGAGCACGACGTCACTACCAGTAATCTTACTGCGGTGACGCTCGGCAAGTTCCGGGGTTGCACAATGATTGGCTCCCGGTGCAACGATAATGCGATTATCATTATCTGACAGGATAATTGTCGCTGTTCCGGTCGCCGTTTCCGGTATCGTCTCCACTCCGCCTGTTTGAATACCTTCATTCGCAAAATTGGTCAATAGCTTTTCACCAAACGCGTCGTCCCCGACCGCTCCGATGAAATGCACATTAGCCCCCATACGTGCCGCAGCAACGGCCTGATTGGCACCTTTTCCGCCAGGGTTTGCAAAAAATTCACTCCCCATAACCGTTTCACCCTGTTGCGGGATTTTATCGGTAGTAACTGTCAAGTCCATATTTATACTACCAACAATGCATACATTTGGTTCAGCATTCATTCAATCACACCTTTCGCTTTGTTGATTCCCGTTCAATTAGCCTAACCGGCAATTCTTCCGAAATAACGGCAGAAGTTCCTTTTTCGATTTGAGTAATCACCATATCTGCAGCCTTTGCCCCAATATCATAAATTGGCTGTGCCATCGTCGTAAGCGCCGGTGTGACCGTTTCACCAATCGTAATGCCATCAAAACCAATCACAGATACATCCTCAGGCACCTTTCTTCTCAATGCAGCTGCCGCTTGCAATACACCCACACCCATTAAATCATTACCAGCAAAAATACCATCCACCTCAGGATAATTCTGTAATAGGTGCATAGCAGACGTTCGTGCTGTGTCTATATCGTACGCACCTGACACCACATAGTCGCTATGAAACCAGTCCTCATCCATCACTTCATCAAGGTAGCCACGCATACGGAGTGCCGCATTATCTGCATGTTCTAGCCCGCAAATATGAGCAATCCGTTTGCAGCCAATCGACTTCAAGTATTGCACCGCCTGCCTGCTTCCACTGCGGTTATTCACCGTTACAGAGGAAATAGACCGACCAGTAATCCGGTCTAATGCAACCATTGGCACCCTAATCTCTTGCAGTTGCACATCCGAAATCGAACTCGATACAATGATAAACCCATCAGCCGACTTCTGCTGCAGCGCATTCAGATAGGCGCTTTCCTTCGCAGGATCATTATCCGTATTACAAAGAACAAACGTAAAATCACGTTGGTTTGCAATATCCTCCACAGCTCGAGCCATTGCCGGAAAAAACGGATTCGTAATATCCGGAACGAACAGGGCAATCATTTTGGAACGCCCTTTAAAGAGACTCCGGGCCACATCATTGGGTACGTAATTTAGTTGATCAATTGCTTCTGTTACCCGCCGCTTTGTCTCCGCATTCACGTAACCATTCCCGTTAATGACCCTGGAGACTGTTGCAGTAGAAACATCAGCAAGCTTTGCGACATCACGAATTGTTGCCATCAATAACCCTTCTATCTCTTTACTCTATTCAAACTAGTTTATTGAAAAATTATGTAACGGGTTACATAAAGGTAATAGAGGGGATGCATGTAACCCGTTACATATAGCTTATAGCGATTAGATCCATCTGTCAATAACGAAATGATCAGTAGAAGGAATAATCTTTGAAGAGCTGCGAAGTGTTTTTTGTTTAGAAAAAAGCAGTTTTTTGCATCAAACGTAAAGAATGATAGAGTTAGTTGTGGATTCAATCTATATAAAAAAAGATGCTTAGGATTACATACTGGGAAATTTCAAGAAGATGGCGGAATATGCACTTGCAAAATAAATCCGCCATAAGCCTCAGTTAGCCTGAGGCTCTTTTAAGTTATAGGCGGGATAACAGGAATATTCAGCTATAACGCTTTAACCATGCCTCCATCAACAAGCAATGATTGTCCTGTAATATACGTATTTGCTTCCGAACAAAGGAACACGGCCAGCTTGGCAAATTCATCAGGTTCTCCGTACCGCCCTATTGGAATTTCTTTTTCATTAGCTGCTTTCAAATCTTCCACTTCCATGTCAAGTGCATCCGCTTTTATAGAATCGAGCGATTGTACACGGTCTGTAGAAATTCTTCCTGGTCCTATAGTATTAATTAAAATGTTATCACCCGCTAACTCCTGCGATAAACTTTTCGACAAACCAGTGATACCTGCCCGGAATGTGTTGGATAAAATCAGATTGTCAATTGGCTGTTTAATCGATGAGGACGCAAAATTGACAATATGACCACCCCCACGCTTTCGTATATGCGGCAACACTTCCCGAATAGCTCGGGTGAAACTTAGTAAATTTAGTTCAAACGCGCGCTGCCAATCCTGGTCGTCAACATCATCAAACAATCCAGCTGGCGGCCCACCTGTATTATTCACAAGCACATCAATCCCGCCATTTATTCGGGCAGCATCCGCAACAAGCTGTTTGATGGAGTTGTAATCTGTCATATCACAAACCGAAAAAGCTACATGGGGGTTATCGGTTTCCCTTTTAATTTCTTCAGCCGTCTGCTGTAATGCTTCCTCGTTTCGGCTTGCCAAATACACCCGTGCTCCCTCTGCTGCAAACTGGGCTGCCGTTGCTTTTCCCAGTCCTTTACTAGAAGCCAGTACTAATACTGATTTATCTTTGAGCCCAAGATCCATGGAATCATCTCCTTTTACTTACAGAAGTTATTTTGCCATTGAAAGTGGTCCATGTTTTGTATCTCTTTTAGTGAAGACCCTTCCTAAAATAATAATTAAAATAGTGAAACCAGCTGCATCCGTCCAGATACCAGGCAACAGGCCAGTCCAATGCTTCACAGTATTATTTACATTTATCTTAACATAGATTAGCTAATGATAAGACAATAATTGGTATTACTTTTGTCTAGCAATACTAAACAAAAAAGCTGAAAGAGACGGTTATCCTTCAGCAATTTTTCACCATATAAATTTGTGGTGGGACTTCTATCGGCTTAGAGATCCTCCAAGTGAACCTCCACATCCATATCTGACAGCTTTTCCTGAATTAATTCATCCAATTCCTTACGTGCATCAAACTGTAATGCTTGCTTCTTATAATCCGGATGGTCTTTTCGAATATCTTCCATCAACATGCTGATAAGTTTCTCTGCTTCAATAATGATTTCATACCGGTCCATTTCCCTGGACCAGAACGCTTCTTCGTCCATCCCTTTTAGTGCTTCATCATAACCGTCAGCTGTTTCTGCATCTTTCCGAACCTTTTGCACCCGTTGTTCCTGTACCGTTTGTTCCACTGTGATTCCTTCTTGTTCAGCAATTTCGTGAATCACTAAATTTCGAATGCTTTCTTTGACAGCTATTTTCGGTGACGGTTCTTCGTTACCTGGACCGCCCCCTTGTAACGCATTGATTAACGCAAGTCGTTTCATTTCATACTTTAGATCGGCACCTGTAATTGTATCATCATCTACTTCAGCGACAACTGTTTCCGGGTCTATTGTTTCAAGATCAATTTGTTGTTTGTTTTCAGATGGGCTAGTCGTTTCCGTTTGTTTGTCTTGTTTCGGTTCATCCGCGTTATCTGTTTCCGAAGACGGAGAACAACCAAATACAGCTAACGACAATCCAAGTAAAAGCATTAATTTTTTCATCGTAAGTCATCCTCTTCCAATTGTTGTAAAAACTCTCCCACCTCTATTTTTTCAACGGTTTTATCGTTGAAATATAGAACATGGGTTGCCAGTTCCCGGACTTCATCCATATGATGTGTCGTAAATAACAGACTTCTATCTGGTGAAGTAATGTCCCCCATAAGTTTAAGCATCTCTCGTCTGCCAAATAAATCCAGTCCTGATGTAGGCTCATCCAACACCACCCAATTTGGTTCCCCTAGAAGTGCAATGCTTAAGCCTACTCGTTGCAGCATCCCTTTGGAGAGTGCGCCTATTCGTTTTTGTCTGTCATCCCACATACTCGTGTGCATAAGGACTGTTTGTACATCCTCCATCCCCAGCCCCATTATTTGCGCAAAATAATGGACATTTTCCTCTACTGACAGTTGACTATAAAGCTGGAACTTTTCCGGCAAAAATGAAAAACTACCTTGCCAGGCATTCGGTTGATGAACTTCTTTTCCATCAATAGTAATCGATCCTTTCGCCAGCCGGGAAAAACCGGCCAATGCATACAGAAAAGTTGACTTACCTGCCCCATTTCTGCCCACAATCGCCACGCATTCACCATGTTCAATGGTAACATTTACTTGATCAAAAACTATCTGTGAACGATGCTTCTGTGCTGCATTTGTAATATTAATCATGAGAGACACCCTTCCGTTTTAATACGAGAATGGACAACCCGATTGTACCAGCAACCCATATCACCATATTTCCAATCAGAACGAGCCACGGTGATTGAAACGTGAAATGGTCGTATAGAACACTCATATCGGAAAATTCGTATACATTCAGCTTTATAAATAAAAAATACTGAACAGCATGTAATGGAGATAAAAAGTAAATAATAGAAAATCCCAAAACATCCTTCATAGCAACATTCGGAAGCCAATACATAAGCAAAAGATCAATGAAATATATAAAAGCTAACCAAGTACCAATAATAAATCCAACGAGTGTCAGTTTTTGACTGATCACCGAACCGAGTAGCATCCCGATTGCAATAAAAATCACTGTCAAAAGAATCGTTGATATAGCAAAAAGAGCAAATTCTTGTGGCGGAAAGTCCGCAAATACGCTTTTCGCCGGTATCATTGCAACCACATAAGCCGCTAGTATCGCTGGTACAAATACAGTCACAAGGGAAATATATTTTCGCAAAACGAACTGATTAATAGTCATTCCCCTCGCCACTAGCATAGGTAGGGTACGTTGGTTCTTTTCCTCTGCCATTGAGAAGGCCCCGTAGACAGTCGCAAGTAAAGGTAAAAAGTAAACAGAAACTTGAAAAACGGACACAATTCCCGTTCGAAAGGCAACTGGGATATCCATACCGCCATACGGAAACAGTACAAACCAACCTGAGACGATGATCAGACCAGCCGTTATAATAAAGAGAGCACTTCGGTAAAATTCTTTCCACTCTTTAGCTATCATTATCAATTTTATTGCCCCCTTTCTTTCAGTACCTTTTTGCCCTGACACGTAACAGGACCACTACTGCTAACACGAAACCAAGAATCCATAAAACGCTGGAAAAATTAAACAATGCCTGTTGCCTTGCTTTGATTGGATGTGGGTCACGGATTCCGCCTTCTGTATGGATTAGCTGATTCCATTTCTCATATATCGTTAAGGCAGGACTGTAGAGAAAAAGATTGCCAAGCTGCTGATCAGCTAATACGCTGCCAAAAGCTGAGCTATATTCATAAGGCTCATCACTGACACCATCTTGATCAAGATCAACTGCCGTATGATCAGACCAAGTGTTTCCAATTTCCTCCACGCTCCAATCATTGGCATCTTCTCCACCGTTGGTCGTGTATTGCAGATTGTTATCCAGTATTTTATTTTCCGTAAACTGGTTATCGATAGAACTACTCCAGACATTAAGGCCAATCTGATTATTTGAAATATGATTCCCTTTTATAAGGTTCCGGTTCGACTGATCCATAAAGATTCCCTTTTGATTAAAGTAGATTTCGTTTTTTTCAATCCTTGTATCGTTAGCCGTCTGTAGTAAAATACCAAATGATTGCATATGGTGATGATCGTAAAATTGATTTTTCACCAATGTGACTCGGTCTGAGTACATGATAGCTGCTCCACCTATATTATCTGTGAATACATTTTCATAAAATTCGTTATCATCTGAATACATATAGTGGAGACCGTACCGCGTGTTCGTGACATGATTTTGTTTTATACGATTGTTTCCGGAAAAAGAAAAATATACCCCGTCCCTAGATCCGTCAATCGTATTATCCTTAATCACGTTTTTGGATGAATGAAACAAATGAATACCATTACCACGGCGGGATTGATTCCATTCCTGATTACCAAGAATCTTGTTGCCAGTTAATTTATTTCCTTTGTTTTCGTTTAAATAAATACCATGCAAACTATCCTTAATGGTTGTATTGATGACTTGATTGTTGTCGGAATATATTTTAATACCGGCATCATCATCGTCAAGAACAGAACCGCTATTTTTAATAGTAACGTTCTTTAGTGTAATGCCATCATGCTTAATGGTGATGACATTTCCATCACCAGTTCCTTTTATGACTGTCCCTTTCGTTCCTTTGAGAATAACCGGCTTATCAATAACGACATTTCCTTGATAAACACGATCCTGAAGTTGAATAACGCTGCCTGGCTTTGCTTGTTCCAATAATGTTTGGATAGAAGGAAGCTCCTTTGCAAAAGAAGTTCCCGGTAACAACGTGATCATAACACCAAGGATAGTGATGAATATACCGAATCGCTTAATCATGGTTTGCCTTTCCTTTCCAGAGTACAAGCAACAACAAAAGGATGCCTAATCCGACAAACCCCGTCCCATAGGAAAAGAACGAAAACGTTTCAAAATTAGCCAACTGATTCGTTCCAAAAATAGGTGGTGTGAAAGGTTCAATTTCGATAGGGGCGTTTGGTGACAAATTCGTCCCGAATGCATGCAACCAGCGATAAATATCATAAATCCCGACCGCCGCAAGTACCAGCACAATTCCCGTCCAAACAGCAAGCAATGTACGATTTCGGATAAGGGCAACGATTATTGTTAATAAGGCAACAGCACCTACAATATAGGCGAGGAACCCCAATTCCGGGAAAGAAGCTTCACTAAACTTTTCCATCCCAATATAATGGTTCAAACCATTGATTATGTCAATATCACCTTCCATTTTATAGGGATAAACCCACATATATAATCCTTCTTTATATTGTGGGGCAATCAACCGCAATGCCCACCACGGAAAAAAGATGGATACAGCAAAACTTAAGCCTGCGATCATCAGTCCAATCATACCCTTAAAGCTAATGCGCCCCATATTCTACGCCTCCTTTAATTTGAAGGGAGTCCTGTAATAGGACTCCACTCCAAAAGTTCAGTTCCATTTTACGAACCGGTATTCTCCTGTCACACAAATGTTCACAATTTATCCGCTTTATTTCGGTTCAACAAGAAGATACCCAGTCATTTCTTGGTGTAATGCCGAACAGAAATTCGTACAGTAAATAGGGAACGTTCCTGATTCATCCACTTCAACCTTCAACGTCTTCGTATAGCCTGGTTGAATTTCAAAGTTTTCATTGTATCCGTTAATTCCAAACCCATGTGTAATATCTTCATCTTGGTCGATATTGGTTATATGGAAATAAACCGTATCTCCTTCTTTAGCTTCGACGACATCCGGTCTATCACTTTCTGCATCGAATACAAATCGTGACCGCAATGCAACTCCGTAAACGTGCAACTCATCACCTTCACGTTCAATATGCGCATCATCCGTGCTCCAAACAGCATTTTCGCGGTCTGTATCTTTTTCGGCTACTTCCGTTGTTTCAATCTTGTCTGCATCGATAATTTGGGCGTAATGCGGCTCCGGCTGTGATGGTGTATTGGCAACAAGTTCCATTTTTTCGCCACTGATATCAATCAGATCCATACTTTCCGGGTGAGATGGGCCAACCGACAGATATTGGTCTTTTGATATTTTGTTTAAGGAGACGAGCCATTCACCACCCGGGTTAGTCGTATCACCGCCAACTGCTGCCAAATGTCCTGATGAATACGAAATTTCCGTTTTATCGATGACTTTGCCGGAATCAAGATTCCACTTGACCACTTGAGAATCAATAAACAGCCCGGTATACGCATTACCTTTATCATCGAACTGCGTATGGAGCGGTCCCAATCCGACTTCAATTTCTTTGTCAATAACGCTGTCGTAATTTAAGACAGGTAGTCCTTGTGCTTCTCCTTGGAAGTCTTCGTTTTTTATGGCTTCCTTCGCTTTTTCGACACTAAACACCGATGTCGTTGGTGATAGTTTTCCGTTTGCGACAAAATAATCGCCATCCGGTGTTACGTCAACCCCGTGTGGTGATTTCGGAGCGGGAACTAAATAAATCGATCCGGAATTTTCTTCAGGGTCAAACATTTTTACACCATTGACCTCGGTGTAATTACCCTTTTCTACTTCCTTCGCCATCTCCTCCCAATTAAACATCACGATATAATCGCGATCGTTTTGCGATGCGTTGATTTCCAAGGTAGTAGTTGCTTCCTCCGTATTATATGTTGAAAGGAAGCCCCATCCATCGGATTTGTTTTTTCCTGCGTCTGATAAATCATAAGACCATGGCGGCAACATTACCTGAAAGGCAACATCTATCTGATTGTTCTTGAAGTCAGGTTTTAAAGCCGTCATCACACCTTTATACGTATCACTATACTCGTCAAGATCGGCATATTCACCACCGATTGGTACACTGAAACGTGTCGGTGCAAAGAAATATTCTGAATTAGGCGTTACAAATGCTGCACAATGCGGACCGGAAACGTTGGGAATTTCCTTTATATCAGTTGTTTCAAATGTTTCTAAATCAACATATGCAGCCCTGTTGTTTCCGACATCGGTTGCAAACAATGCACGTCCGTCATAATCTCCCTCTGTTTCGGAAATGGCCGGATGGTGGAAATCCCCCCATTTGTATCCGCCAAGCATTTCTTTCGATTCTTCTTCAAACCCATAACCGGTAGCAGGGTCCGGGCTGAATACAGGTACTTGACGGATCAAACGCATGGATGGAAGTCCGTACACAAACAGCTGCCCGGAATGTCCTCCAGAGGCCATCATGTAATAATCATCTAGTTCACCCGGTGCAACGTAAACCTTTTCAGCATTTGATTTGTTCGTTGCATCGGAATTAGCAGTATCATTTGCCGCGGTATTGCCAAAAACAAGAAATGCCACCAGCAAACCCAATGCTATTCCAGTAATGCCATAAAGGACTTTCAATTGTTTCATCAAGTTTTACCTCCTTATTCCGCTGCTTTTTTCAGCGCTTCAATAATGGCTTCTCTTTCCTCATCCTCTAAAGGATTATCACTTATAACTGTTGACATCACTGCAGATGTAGGTTCCTTCAAAAATTCTTCCAGTGGTTTTCCATGTTTATCCTCCACTACATTATATGCATTGGAAAGGTCAGGGCCAGTAGTTCCCCCTTCTGCACCAAGTGATTCGACTGCATGGCAAGATAAACAATTATTTCTGCTTAGCGGTTCAGCCTCGGCAGGTACACTTGTCTCTTCTTCACCCTCTGATGCTTGATCATCCGTTGCACCCTGTCCATCAGAAGAATCTGTATCATTTGCCTTCTCTTCCTGATTTCCGGTGTCTTGTCCGCCTTGATCCGCGGTGCTATTACCACCAAAGAACAAATAACCTGCTGCAAACGCAACAATGAAACCTGCGATGAAAATAATACTATTCACCTTCATTCATTATCACCTCCATTAAAATTCAAATAATCATATTAGCAGCCTATTTAATCGGGTGCAAGTTAAAAAGCAGCTGCTTTATGATTAATCATAGTTCCCATGATAAAAAAGAAAAACAAAAAGAATCACTATAAAAGTGTGAAGGATTTGGCATTTACAAATAGGAACTTCTCCTATGTCTTTTGCGCAATAAAAAAACCAGACACATCAAAATGTTTGGCACATAAGGGATGAGCAATACTTATATATTTTTTTCCCTAAAGTATTTCCAATTATGAATGGTAATTTGTCTTTTATTCAGCGTCATAATTCCGTCACACTTCAATTTCTTAAAAACTTGAGATACCGTTTCCCGACTTGTACTGGATAGTTTTGCTAACTCCGTCATCGTCATTGGTATATCAATAACTAAACAATCACCTTGGTTGACTGAAAAATTTTGAACTAGGTAATTAAGTGCTTGTTCGACCCTATCAGAGGCAAAATTAGTCGAGACTGTCTGTAACCGATCCTGATGCCGCTTCGTCAGTTGGTCTAATTTTTTAATAACGAGCATGAGTTGCTCCGTGTTATATCTAATCAGCGATTCAAATTCTGTAACCGGAAGATAATAGACACTGACATCAGTTAAAGCGTATGCAGAATAACGATAGTTTTCCTCTGTAAACAAACCAACATATGGGAAAAGTTCATTCGGTTTCACATAATTAATATATAGCATATTTGCTTCCTGGTTTGTCTTTTCCAATTTAATATAGCCTTTTTTCAAAAAGAAGAACTTTCCCCTTTTATCCCCTTCCGCAAATAATTGTTGGTTTTTTTTGTACGTTCTTCTATTCAAAACAAGTTTAAATCTTTTCAATTCGTCATCACTAAAAAAAGACAAAAAGTCAAAATCAGTTAATTCCTCTTCCAACTTACTCATCGTAAATTCACCCCCTTATTAAAGCTTACAATTGTATCTTACCACCAAATCGCTATTAGCAAACAACCACTTAATATAATTGTTGAAAAACGGACAAAACTTATTTTTAAGGGACAACGCTTAACAAACAGATAAAGTGAAATTTCATTATTGAAATGACTTTATCCACCACCAGTATGTGCCGACCCTTTTTGACAAATATTGCCCGGGAAATATCCCTGTTTACTATTGGTAATAAATAAAAAATTAAAAATTAATTATATGCCCTTGAAAACCTTTGGATAAATGGATATAATAAATATCGTAATCAATGGGGCATTAGCTCAGTCGGGAGAGCGCATCGCTGGCAGCGATGAGGTCATCGGTTCGAGCCCGATATGCTCCATCCATTTATAAAGTTAGGTCAGCAACTAAAATTGCTGGCCTTTTTTACGCTTTGAAAAAGTATAAATTTTAAACTCCGAAAAGTATGATCGTCATAGTACCTTAAATTCAATGCTAAACTGCAGCGAACTTCCCTCACTGACCCTCCTTGATCAGTTATGCCATATCGCGTGCATTTCTCGTATTATTTGTTAGTTGGCGAATGGTCTTCCAGTTCATAGATGTTCTGGAAACGTAAGCATGTTTTCACTGACTTCATTTGTTCATGAACAAGTATTTTGATTTCAACAGCCATTTTTATTATAATATCGACTATTATGTACTTTACGGTAGGAGGAGCACATGTAATGACAACTGATATAAAAGATTTTCGTCAGCTTGATTATGATATTGACTCAATCTATATCAAGCGCTGGTCGCCACGTTCATTTCAGGAAAAGGAAGTGCCTGAAAACGTGCTAATGAATATATTTGAAGCAGCTCGCTGGGCACCTTCCGCCATGAATATCCAGCCGTGGCGATTCATTGTCGCACGTACAAAAGAAGACAGAGAAAAATTTCACTCCTTCATCATGGATGGAAACCGGAAGTGGTGTGAAAAAGCACCTGTCCTGACACTAATTATTTCTGATAAGCAGGATTACACACATGCTTTTGACACTGGTGCCGCATGGGGGTATTTATCCTTGCAAGCGGCAAAAGAGGGACTTATTACTCATGGCATGGGTGGTTTCTATAAAGATAAAGCGCGTGAGGTATTAAACATCCCGGAAGAATATGACATCCAGGCGCTTGTTGCCATTGGATATCAAGGAGAGAAAGCAGCACTTCCCGAAGAACTACAGGCACGTGAGAAACCATCCGACCGACGCCCGGTACAGGAGTCGATTATGGAAGGCACATTTATATAATAGGCATATGTTTTGTCGTGATGTGTGAGCAGGCCGGTATGATTCCCGGTCTTTTTTACAAGCTGAATCAATTTCAAAGGTGCTAATTTCCACAAAATACACGAACCTTAACGATTGATTCAGCGGGCAAACAAACTAACTTTCGGGTTCACGCAAACGCATACAAGGTCGGCATCAAAGTGATTTGCAACACAAACACAACCACTGCAAATGTGCTATAATCATGTACAATAAGTTTGCTTTCACATTGCACGGGGGCGCCTATGAATAAATGGTTCATTTTTAACTTTCTATTACTTGTACTGGCAGTATGGCAAATTACCGAAAGAACCCAATTGCCGATTATACCGATACATATTGCATTCGGAGCGGCTGGGATGTTTCTTTTCCTGTTTAACTGGACGCGACATGCGGTGTTCTCAACCATCCGCAACACGACTAATAAACAGACAAAAATTAAATTAGCCAACATGTCGAAAAAAATCGTGCCATATCATCGTTGGATCGGAACAACAGCACTTATTTTAATCAGTATCCATGCCACGCTGGTAATAAACTTATTTGGTCCGGATTTTGAAAATATGAAATTGCTAAGCGGTCTGCTGGCGGGTGCTGTGTTAGGGGCGATGGTTATAAGCGGCTGGCTGCGGCTGATTTGGCCTTCTGTTACAAAACGAATGGTTCATATATGGCTCGGGATTACATTATTT
Source organism: Lentibacillus cibarius (assembly GCF_005887555.1). Classification (NCBI taxonomy): domain Bacteria; kingdom Bacillati; phylum Bacillota; class Bacilli; order Caryophanales; family Bacillaceae; genus Lentibacillus; species Lentibacillus cibarius. The sequence goes on from NZ_VCIA01000001.1 coordinate 997,671, forward strand.
TTCCTTATAGCTATTCACTTGATCATGTGATTTGTTCAGTAAATGAAAAATCCAGCTGATACCTTTCCAGCTGGACTTTTATCTTTTCTATTTGACTCCTTCCGGCCAATGCAGATCATGTTCTTCCACACTCGTAATCTCGTTATTTTCATCGACAAAGACTACCTTTGGCTTGAGACCTGCAATTTCTTCCTCTGTCATGAGCCCTTGACTTAATATAATGACCAGATCACCCGGGGAAAATATATTGGCTGGCGGTCCATTCAGGCAAATCCGCCCTGATCCCTCCGGCGCCGGGATAGCATATGTCTTCCATCTTGCCGCATTTTTCAAATTGGCAATCTGTACCATTTCGTATGGCTTAATATCCGCTTCCTTCATTAACTTTTCATCTATCGTGATACTACCGACGTAATCCAAATCAGCCTCGGTGACTGTCGCTCTATGAATCTTTCCTTTGCACATCATACGTTGCATCAAGCATACCTCCTCAAAATATCGTCCTCTACACTCTATAACACATGCAAGCGAAATAAGGGAATAGATTCATTGCCCTTGTGAAACGTGTGTGGTAAAGTCCGCCAACAGTCTTGCCCCGTAGCCGGTTGCTGCCTTGGTATAGTAACCATTCGCTTCACTCTCCATCGTTCCCGCCATATCCACATGCAGCCATTTACTCGCTTCCGGAACAAAGCGCCGTAGGAATAATGCGGCAACAATAGAGCCTGCCTCCGCTTTTTGACTTGTATTATTAAAATCGGCATAATCGCTTGCTAAATAGCGGTCATACGCATCAATCAATGGCATTGGCCAAATGAAATCACCATTCTCCCGGCCGATATATTTCATCTCATCCGCAAGTTTCTCGTCACCAAATACCCCAGCAATTTTTGTACCCAAAGCGTTGACAATAGACCCGGTCAACGTTGCAATATCCACCACATATTCAGCATTTAATTCACCAGCACGAATAAGCCCGTCTGCCAGAATGAGTCTTCCTTCTGCATCGGTATTACCGACTTGGACATTTAAACCATTTTTATACTGAATGACATCGCCTGGTATAACCGCGTTACGATCTGGGATATTCTCGACAATCGGAATAAGTGCAACGACGTTCACGTTGGCCTTTGCATTTGCCAACAGCTTCATTGCACCTGCGACAGCGGCCGCACCGCCCATGTCAAATCGCATATTGCTCAAATCTTTTCCCCTTTTTAGGCTAATACCGCCAGTATCAAAGGTTACACCCTTTCCAACAAGTGCGACGAGCGGTTTGGAGCTATCTCCCTGGTAGACAAGCTCGGCAAAAGCTGGTGGGTGTTTACTGCCCCGGCAGACAGTCAGCACACCATTCATTTCCCTTTTTTCTATTTCATCTTTGTCATAGACGGACACTTTGACATCTGTACCGGCAAATTCCTCTTTTAAAATAGAAGGAAAGGTTGTCGGATTTAATGCAGCTGCAGGTTCATTCATTAAATCACGCGAAAATGCTGTCGCTTCAGCACGGATAGTACCAGATGCAGCAAACGACTGGATCTTTTCATTGTTCCCGCTAATTTGCAATGTTGTTTGAAAGAGGCTTTCTTTTGAATGGTATGTTACAAACTGATATGACCCTAACTGCCAACCTTCTGTAAAGGCCGTTACAACTGCTTCTGCTGATAACGTGTGAAATGCTTCAATTAATTTATTTCCGTTAATAACGGCATTTTCTACTTGAAGCTCTTGCAACATGCGGGCAAGTGTACCGGCAATCATCCGCACCTTTTCAGACGACTGCCCAGCTGCATCAATCTTTTTTATGACTGCATACAAGCTTCCGTCAATAAAAACAGTCGTAACGTCTCCCTTGCTGTTCTCTACATATCCTTTCACAGATTCATTATCTTCCATTTGCGCATCATCTGTAAACACAATCATTACACTTTTCCCCATTTATTTTCTATCCTCCCCTGCTGCTTATGGAAAACAGGTCAATCAAGCATCAGTTTTATCGCTAAATTTTATATTTTCTTATCCCTTCTAATAGTCTGATAGGACATTACTTACTGATTACCAAAAACGACTCATTCAGAAAACCATCCGGTTGGCTCCGGCTGTAAATTGATGTTGATTTGCTTTACTTCTTGAAATTCCTCTAGTCCATGTTTACCAAGTCCACGGCCGATACCGCTCTGTTTGTATCCGCCCCATGGAAAATCGTTAAAATTAGTATGATATGTGTTGATCCACGTGATTCCGGCACGCACTTTCTTGATGACGCGCATCGCTTTGGCATTATCTTGGGTGAAGACACTGCCGGCCAGCCCATAATCCGTGTTATTAGCAACCCGAATCGCATCCTGTTCATCCTTGAACGTCTGGAACACAGCGACCGGACCAAAGATTTCCTCTTGAACAATGCTCATTTCCTCTGTCGTGTCGGTAAAGGCGGTAGGTTCGACAAAATAACCGTCCTTCAATGCATCAGTTTCGATGCGGTTACCGCCGCAGACAAGTTTCGCCCCTTCTTCCTTGCCTTTAGTAATATACGATAGAACTTTATTCATATGGTCCTCACTGACAAGCGGTCCCATTTCAGATGCTGGATCATTTCCCGGACCTACAGTGATTTTTTTTGCCCGTTCAGCAAACCGCTCAACGAAGGCATCATGAATGCTTTCCTCAACTAGAATGCGCGATCCGGATGAACAGACCTGTCCCGCACCAAAGTAAATACCAAACAGAGCGTGGTCGACCGCCGTATCCAGATTCGCATCCGAAAAGACAATATTCGGTGATTTGCCTCCAAGCTCCAGTGAAATCTTTTTCAAATTGCCAGCAGCGGATTTCATAATGGCCCGGCCTGTTTCCGTACCGCCCGTAAACGAAATTTTGTCAACATCACGACTGGTAGCTAATTCATTTCCGACAATCGCGCCATGCCCCAACAGCAGATTGACAGCCCCATCCGGGAACCCTACTTCATTAAAAATGTCGAACATCTTCACAGCCGTAACCGGTGTGACTTCAGACGGTTTTAGGATGATCGTGTTGCCGGCAGCCAAAGCCGGAGCTATTTTCCATACACTCATCAGAAGCGGAAAATTCCACGGGACAATCAGGCCGCAGACACCGACTGGTTCATGGACGACCGTCGTGTGAATTGACTCCGGCGCATCGGCTGCTTGTCCCTCTGGTGCGCGGATTAGTCCGGCATAATACCGGAAACAATCGGCAGCTTCCGTTACGTCAAAACCTGCTTCCGTGTGTGTTTTGCCATTGTCCAGCGTTTCCAACCGGGCAAGTTCATCATGATTCTCTTCCAATTTAGCGGCAACCTTGTATAGATAATCCGCTCGTTCGGCAGGTGCCATGCGCGGCCAGGAACCTTCTCCATTCTGAAACGCTCTTTTAGCTGAACGAATCGCTTCCTTAGCGTCGTCGACCGTTCCTTCTATCGCTTCGGCAATCACTTCCCCATTCGCCGGATTGCTAATCAATCGTCGTTCGCTTTCGTTTGTGTTTTTCCATTTTCCGTCTATGTACATGGATAATTGCATCATGTCGCTAGAACCATCTCCTCTCGTGTTGTTTACTTCCATGTTCAGTCAAAGCTTGTAACATCAATCTTGAACTAGAATTGTCCTGAATTCATTCATTTAAATTTTTCCCTTTTTCTAACAATAATAGTTTAGCTGTTCTTTCTAATTTCGTCAAACTGACATGTGCGTTTTTTCAGGGAAATTTGACAAGTCAGCTGTTCATGTTAAGATGTTTTACTAAAGGTTCACATAGGTTGGCCTAATGTGAATTAAATTAAAAATCAGAATTGTAAAAGGAGGGTAGTCTCATAAATTCATAGAGTATGATGTAACATAGAAAAATAGTCATGGAGGTTACTTAATGAATACGACAAAACAGAAAAGCTTTACATCCGCAGACGTGATTGTTAACGAATTGGTCCAAGCTGGTGTAGAAGTTGTTTATGGCATTGTCAGCATTCATAACATGCCAATTTATGATGCAATCGTAAGGGAAGGCAGTATACGCGTTATTGCTGCACGAGGTGAGAGCGGTGCCGTCAATATGGCGGATGGCTATGCGAGGTCAACCGGAAAGCTCGGAGTTGTACTGACAAGCACGGGAGCTGGAGCTGGCAATGCGGCTGGCGCGCTGACGGAATCCTGGAACCAGGGTACACCACTATTACATATTACCGGTGAGGTCGCCGCTGACTATATCGGAACTGGCAAGCGGTACATTCATGAGTGTAAGGATCAGCTTGCCATGATGGAGGGTGCTTCTAAGCGAGCTCATCTACTAAGGCAACCAAATCAGACCGCTGCACTTATTCAAACAGCAATAAACGAAGCGGCAACTCCACCTTTAGGGCCGGTTACCATTTCCATTCCTACCGATTTGCAAACGGCCATCATTCCGGAAAACACGATGTTAACACCAGACAAAGCTGCCAGTGGCATGACATATGACAATCATAAGGATACGATTGATCTGCCGGATACATTAATCGAAAAAATTGCCCAATCCAAGCGGCCGGTTATTTGGGCTGGTGGTGGCGTAATTACCTCTGGTGCATCGGATGAGCTCCAACAATTGGTGGAACGTTTGCAGCCGGCAGTCGTCACTAGTGAATCAGGTAAAGGCTCCATTCCGGAAAACCATTCACTCTGTATTGGCAATTTCACCACCGAAACAGAAGTGGAATCACTGTTTCAGCAATCCGACTTGCTAATTAGCATTGGTACCCGTTTTCGCGGCGAAGAAACAAATGACTGGACAATACCACTGCCTAATGAACACATTACTATCAACGCTGATCCGAAAAGCTTGTATCTCAACTATACCCCGTCTCATGCACTTCTAGGAGACGCCAAACAGATTTTGCAACACCTTAACCATAAGCTAAGAGAAAAACATATCACGCGAGATCAAGCGTATCTGGACGAAATTAAAGCTATCCGAAACAATGTACGTACAGCACTACAAGATGCGGTAGCTCCATACGATGCATTTGCTGATGAAATGCGCCACTTGATGCCGGATAATGCAATCTTAGTTCGTGATGTAACGATGCCCGCCTACATTTGGGGGAACAAGCTGATTGAAACCTATGCGCCACGAACATCCATTTTCGCTTCCGGTGGTGGAATCGGTCAAGGTCTGCCAATGGCTATCGGGGCACAGATGGCTGATGAAGATCGTACGGTTGTGTTAATGGCTGGAGATGGCGGGTTTATGGTAAATGCCGGAGAACTTGCTACGGCCGCACAAGAAAATCTTCCTCTTGTCATTGTGTTGTTTCATGATGGTGGATATGGGATTTTGCGCTACTTGCAGACAGCAGCCTATGGCAGGACAAGGGCGGTTGATTTGAATTATCCGGATTTTGCCATGATGGCTGCGTCCATGGGCTTCACAGCAGAAAAGGTCGATTCCGCTGAAACCTTTGGTAAAGCATTTGATAATGCCATCAGCCAAAGAAAACCAACCATGATTATTGTCGATATGGAAGCAGTCGGCCCAACCAACAAACCATACGAAGAATCCGAAGCCTATATCGACTCCTTCAGACCCGGAAATTAAAACGGGACAAGGGGACAGGCTTGTTGGCCCACCATTTCCTTCCATTATTGGTCTGAGCTATTAGAATTTCTGTCTAATAGGTAACAAACAATAAAATGAAATGCCAATCAGTAGGGGTCTTTACTTCCACTGATTGTTAGCTGAGCAAATCAGGGATAGTGCATTTGTTAATTAAAATAGCAAGGGAGTGTGTTTATAAGCTCTCTTGCTATTTTTTAGCAATGAGTGCTCGATTACAGCAAAGAAACAGAGCTAAAGGCACTCATGTCCAATGATGCTAATAAATTTACTTGTACTACGACGCAAAGCACATCGCGTTTTAACTTACGCAGTTACTCAACACCTTCGTATTTCTGGTTCAACCACGGATGAAAATCGGCGCACTGCGATCCCTTCATGCTTGCATTCAGTTCTTTATCCGTCCGTCTCCATGTCAATCCCATTAATGGTCCATCTTCCATTCAACGCTCGTCAAGCATTATGATAACAGCAAAATAGGGACAAGCAACCTGTCCCTATTTCGCTACATCCTTTATTCTTATGCTGAGTGGTGGTGTTTGCTGGCGAGCTGTTGGATCATTGGGAGTGTGCTAATGTCCATATTGCCGCCGCTAACGACAATGCCGCAATGATCGGATTTAATTTTGCTGTTATGTGCGAACAGAGCTGCCAATGCAGCGGCGCCAGCCCCTTCAAGCAATGTTTTATTCCGCTCTAACATATAAACGGTAGCCGCGGCAATTTCTTCATCACTAACGGTAACTATGTCATCAACATATCTTCTTATTAGCGGCAATGTCCGCTCACCAGGCTTTTTCACTGCAATCCCTTCAGCAATCGTCGATACCTTGTCAAGACGAGTCACTTGCCTGTGACAATAACTTTTATACATGGCCGATGCGCCAGCTGCCTGAACACCAATCACCTTAACGTGTGGATGCTTATACTTAACTGCACTCGCTATCCCGCTGATCAGTCCACCACCGCCGATTGGTACAATGATGGTATCAATTCGATCTTCCTGCTGCAGCATTTCAATGGCAACCGTTCCCTGGCCCGCCATAATGTCATAGTCATCAAACGGATGAATGTATTCTGCACCTGTCTGCATTTGCCGTTTCATCGAAGCTTCGTACGCTTCCTGAAATGATTCACCTGTCAAGACAACCTCTGCACCATACGCCTGTGTAGCGTTGACCTTGGCTGCAGGGGTTTTTTCCGGCATGAAAATAGTTGCCTTTGCGTTTAGCTTCGCGGCGGCATTTGCTACACCCTGTGCATGATTTCCTGCCGAAGCCGCAATTACCCCATTTTTCAACTTTTCATTCGACAGTTGCATCAGTTTAAAACTGGCGCCCCTGAATTTAAATGCACCGGTTTTTTGCTGATTCTCCATTTTAAAGTAAACATGTTTTCCCACTAACTTATTGGTCGTTTCGGATCTTATTATAGGTGTGCGGTGGACAACAGTTGCTAATCGGTCCATCGCCACATCAGCCATGTTATTTAGCTCGCAATTCCCAACAGATTCACTCTCCTCTAATAATGGTCTGTTATTGTCACTCACTGTTTCTCATCATTTCGCTTCTTGTTCAAACGCACTAATTTTGGCTTCATGTTTTAATGTCAGCGCAATTTCATCCAATCCGTTCAGTAAATTCTCTCTGTGATAAGCAGGGATATCGAAAGGTACTTCTCGCACATCATCACGAACAATCTGTTTTCGCAAATCAACCGTCAACACCAATTCGGATTTCTCAGCCTTCTTCATCCACTGCTGCACCTGTTCCTCGTTCATTTGAACTGGAATAATGCCATTTTTAAGTGCGTTGTTGTAAAAAATATCCGCAAAGCTAGGCGCTATAATAACGCGGAACCCATAATCCAAAAGGGACCATGGCGCATGTTCCCTGGACGATCCGCAGCCGAAGTTTTCCCCTGCCAAAAGGATCGTAGCCTTTTGGTAGGCCGGGTTATTTAGCACGAAGTCCTCCTGCATGTTTCCGTTATCGTCAAATCGCCAATTGTAAAACAGGAACTGACCGAATCCTGTCCGTTCAATTCGCTTCAAAAATTGTTTCGGGATGATTTGGTCTGTATCTATATTCGACCGGTTCAGCGGTACAACGACCCCCTGATGCTCCTGAATTGCTTCCATCATTGCCACCTCCTAACTATATACGTTTGCTGCGAATTGCCGCACATCGACAAAATGTCCTTCAATCGCTGCAGCGGCTGCCATTTCCGGACTGACCAAATGCGTACGGGCGCCATTACCTTGTCGTCCTTCAAAATTACGATTTGATGTAGATGCACAGCGGCCGCCCGGTGGGACAATATCGTCATTCATCGCCAAGCACATGCTGCATCCGGCCTCACGCCACTCAAACCCGGCTGCCTTGAAAATTTCATCAAGTCCTTCTTTTTCAGCTTGCAACTTTGTCCCAAACGAACCTGGTACGACAATGGCCCGAACACCTTCATTTACTTTTTGACCTTCCACAATGCTGGCGGCTTTACGCAAATCGGTAATACGGGAATTCGTACACGATCCGATGAACACATGATCTATCGCAACAGACTCAATCGGCTGGTTTTCTTCCAACCCCATATAGTCCAGCGCCCGAGTAACTTCATCAGGGTTTTCCGATTCATTGACAATCGGTGTACTGCCACTGACCGGTACGCACATCCCAGGATTGGTGCCCCAAGATACTTGCGGCTCGATTTCTTCCGCCTTAATCGTGACCGTTTCGTCGTAAACCGCACCTTCATCGGTAGCAAGGGATAGCCATTCCGCAGCTTTTGCATCAAATGCTTCCCCCTGCGGCACGTTCGGTTTATCACGCAAAAATTCTATCGTCGTCTCATCCGGGCTGATCAGACCTGCTCTTGCACCAGCTTCAATAGACATATTGCATACAGTCATGCGTCCCTCCATGGACAAATGACGGATGGCCTCGCCCGTATATTCAATTACATAACCAGTACCAAATCGAACACCGAATTTCGAAATGATAGCTAGAATCAAGTCTTTGGCAGTCACCCCTGTGCCGAGGTCGCCTTCCACGTGAACATTCAGCGTTTTCGGAGGCTTCTGCCATAGCGTCTGTGTTGCCAGAACATGTTCGACTTCGCTAGTGCCGATACCAAAAGCGAGTGCCCCGAATGCTCCGTGGGTCGACGTATGGCTGTCACCACACACAATCGTTTTGCCGGGCTGCGTCAAGCCAAGTTGCGGACCAATGACATGAACAATGCCCTGATCAGGATGAAACATATCAGCAAGCGTAATACCGAAATCACTACAGTTTTTGCGCAACGTTTCCATTTGTTTTTTGGAAATATCGTCATTGATGACGTTGCGGTTTTTTGTTGGCACATTATGGTCCATCGTAGCGTATGTCAAATCAGGACGTCGGACTGTGCGGTTGTTCAGACGCAATCCCTCAAACGCTTGTGGGGACGTCACTTCATGCACCAGATGCAAATCAATATACATCAGGTCTGGTTTTCCTTCTTCTTCGTGCACTAAATGATTTTTCCAAATTTTTTCTATAATCGTTTCCGGTTTTGCCATTCATCTCACCTCCATATACTAAACATACATACCACAAATGCTGTCTGAGACACTTTTGCACGTTAAATTTTCCACAACAGCTTCGGTCATTTCGCGGGTGCTTACTTCCTGACCGCCTCGCATGTCAAGATCTGCTGTATGATAACCTTGGTCCAGACATTCACGAACAGCCTGCTCAATGGCCGCTGCCTCAGCCTCCATCTGGAACGAATGGCGAAGCATCAGCGCTGCAGAAAGAATCGTGCCTAAAGGATTCGCAATCCCCTTCCCCGCAATATCCGGTGCTGATCCGTGTACAGGTTCGTATAAACCAGCTCCATCTGAACGTATGCTTGCTGATGGCAGCATTCCGAGTGATCCGGTTAAAACTGACGCCTCATCACTTAAAATATCACCGAACATATTTTCCGTTACCATCACATCAAATTGATTTGGATTGGTAATCAGTTTCATCGCGGCGGCATCAACCAGCAGGTGTTCCACGGTGACATCCGGATAAGCTTTCTTTTTCTCTTCAACAATTTCGCGCCAAAGCCGGCTCGACTCCAACACATTTGCTTTATCGACGGAAGTCAGGTGTCGGCGACGTAAACGGGCACTTTGAAATGCTTTATCAATAATCCGTTCCATCTCTGTCCGCTCATATGCGAGTGTGTCAACAACGGCATGACCATTATCCCGCCGTTCACTTGGTGTACCAAAGTAAAGCCCACCTGTCAGTTCCCGGATAATCAGAATATCACTGCCTGCAATGATCTCCTCTTTTAAAGGGGATGCATGCAATAATGATGGGAATCCTTTGACCGGGCGCAGATTAGCAAACAGTCCCAACGCTTTACGAATGCCGAGCAATCCTTTTTCCGGTCGCTTATCAGCAGGTAGCCCATCCCATTTGGCACCACCGACAGCGCCTAGCAAGATGGCATCAGCGTTCTGGCATGCGTTAACTGTTGCATCTGGCAGTGGTGTCCCGTAGTTGTCAACTGCAGCACCACCAATTGCATGCTCATCAAGTGTGAACGTGTGGCCAAATTCACCTGCCACAGCGTTCAGCACCTGTACAGCTGATTCAATAATTTCCTTCCCAATACCATCTCCAGGAAGCAGAATAATGTGTTTATTCATGTGCTCCCCCTCCTTTGCAGTAATAGCTGATTTTCTTGACGTTTACTTAACCACTTCTTCTTTTGGCGCTTTCGCTTGAATAAAATAGCGGTTGACTGCATTTAAAAAGGCATTCACAGAGGCTTCCAGTACGTCTTGTGCTGTTCCTCTTCCGTTCATTGTCTCCCCATTGACTGAAAGCTGCACATGCGATTCTGCAAGCGCATCTTTGCCGCGTCCAACCGAGTTAAGCTGGTAATCAGTAAGCTGCAATTCTTCCTCGATTAAGGAATCCAGCGTCTTATACAGCGCCTCGACACTTCCATTTCCTGTACAAGCTGTCTGCACTGTGCTGCCTTCCGGTGTCGTTAGTGAGACAGTCGCCGTTGGAATATTGGACGTTCCATACTGTACTTGGAACATTTCCAACTCATATTTATTAACTGCCGATGTTTCAGTCTGGACTTCCATCAGAATCGTATACAAATCATCATCTGTAAATTCCCGCTTATGATCGGTCAGCTGCTTAAACATGTTGAAAGCCTCTTGCAATTTGTCTTCGGATAGTTCAACACCAAGCTCACGAACCCGGTCCTGGAATGCATGTCGTCCGGAATGTTTACCGAGAAACAACGTATTAGCCGTGACACCGACCATTTCCGGCGTGATAATTTCGTAGGTTTCTTTGTTTTTCAGCACGCCATCCTGATGAATTCCAGCTTCATGGGAAAAGGCATTACGTCCAATGACTGCTTTATTTGCCTGCACATACATACCGGTCAATTTAGCGATTAAATCACTCGTTCGCTTTGTTTCATCCAGCTTTAAACCAGTGCTGTATGGATAGTAATCAGCGCGGACACGTAATGCTACAGCAACTTCCTCTAGGGATGCGTTTCCTGCCCGCTCACCGATACCATTAATCGTGCCTTCTACTTGTGTTGCACCATTCTCAACGGCCGCAATTGAATTGGCAACAGCCATTCCCAGGTCATTGTGGCAATGACATGACAGCTCTACCCGGTCAATATTCGGGACCGTTTCCCGGAGATAGCGGAACATTTTCCCGTATTCGTCTGGTGTCGTGTAGCCGACTGTATCCGGCAAGTTAATAACGGTTGCGCCGGCATCAATTACTTGTTCAATGATCTGGGCCAAAAAGCTCCAATCCGAACGTGATGCATCTTCTGCTGACCATTCCACTTGCGGAAATTTCTCCCTGGCATAGCTGACCATACTGACGGCATTGTCAATTACCTGCTCTGGTGTCTTTTTTAATTTATACGTCATATGAATCGGGGACGTCGCCAAAAACATATGCAGACGCGGTTCTTCCGCATATTTCAAGGCTTCCCAAGCAGTATCGATATCGGATTTGGTTGTACGAGCCAGTCCTGTAACCGACGTTTCTGTGATGGTCTCGGCAATCGCCTTAACCGCTTCAAAGTCACCCTGGGAGGAAGCAGGGAATCCTGCCTCCATCCGATCCACTCCAAGGCGTTCAAGCTGTTTGGCAATTTCAAGTTTCTCCAATTTATTTAAGTTGACCCCTGGTGACTGTTCGCCGTCCCTTAGTGTCGTATCAAAAATTTTAATTCGTGACATGCGCCTTCACATCCTTTTGCTTATTTTTTTGCTCTTCCTGTAGCGGCTGTTTCACAAAAGGCATTAACTCACGCAGCTCCCTTCCAACTTGTTCTACCTGCAGTTTCTTCTCTCTAGCATTGATGGCGTTGAATTCCGGCCGGTTCGCCTGATTTTCCAAAACCCATCCTTTAGCAAATGCACCTGACTGAATTTCATTAAGAATTTCCTGCATCCGTGCTTTTGTTTCATCATTAATAACACGTGGACCGGAAACAAAGTCACCCCACTGGGCGGTATCTGAAATCGAGTAGCGCACATTTTCCAATCCGCCTTCATACATTAGGTCAACAATGAGTTTCATCTCATGCAAACATTCAAAATAAGCTACTTCCGGTTGATATCCAGCATCAGTTAATGTTTCAAAGCCAGCTTTGACAAGGCTGGTCATACCGCCACACAGAACGGCTTGCTCCCCGAACAAATCGGTTTCCGTTTCTTCCTGAAAACTCGTTTCAAGAACGCCGGCTCTGGCTGAACCGATGCCTTGTGCATAAGCAAGTGCGACCTCCTTGCATTTGCCGGTAACATCCTGGTAAACACCGTACAGGGACGGTACACCGCTACCATCTTCAAACGTACGTCTAACAAGATGGCCCGGTCCTTTCGGTGCAACAAGAAAAACATCTACGTTGCTCGGAGGAACAATCTGGGAAAAATGAACGTTAAAGCCGTGTGCGAAAGCAACTGCATTACCAGGTTGCAGATTTGGTTTAATGCTTTCTTCAAAAACAGTTGGCTGGTGCTCATCAGGCAGTAATATCATAACGACATCCGCTTTTTGGACGGCTTCGGCTACTGGAAAAACATCAAATCCATCTTCTTCAGCTTTTTGTTGAGATTTTCCGGGTCTGAGACCGACAATGACATCATAACCGCTTTCCCTTAGATTCAAGGCATGTGCATGCCCTTGTGATCCATAACCGACAATCGCCACTTTTTTCTCCTGCAATACCTCTTTTTGAATGTCTTTTTCATAAAGTACTTTTGACATAATGAAATCCTCCTTGATTTTGTAATGTGTGTTTTACCATCCTGTCAGGCAAGATGTGTATTAAGATCAGTAACTTCCTGTGGCTGCTGGCCTCTTAAAAATGCTGTTACACCAGTTCGCGCCAGCTCCTTGATGCCATATGGTCTTAAAAGAGAGATCAGTGCCTCTACTTTATCCGGCTTCCCGGTCACCTGCACTGTCAAGCTATCCCTACTGACATCGATCAGAGAGGCACGGAACGGGGTAATAACCCCCTGTATTTCAGCACGCGTCTGGCCGCTTCCTACAACCTTTATTAGGGCTAACTCCCGTGCCACCATCGCATGATCAGTAATATCTTTGACTTTTAGCACATCAATCTGCTTATTTAGCTGTTTGGTCAGCTGCTCCAGTTTTTGATCGTCACTAACATTGACAACGAATGTCATCTTGGATATCCCGACACGTTCCGATTTGCCCACTGAAATACTCTCAATATTGAATTGACGTTTATGGAGCATGCCAGTAATTCGGTTGAGTACACCACTATGATCCTGAACATCAGCTGTTATTACGCGTTTCATTTTGTCACCCCTATCATTTCATGGATACCCTTACCCGGAGCAATCATCGGGTAGACGCATTCCATCTGGACCACACGGCAATCAACAACAACGGGGCCATCATGATGGAAAGCCTCTGCAAGCGCTCCTGGTAATTCGGCTTCCTGCTCTACCCGCATACCGCGTATGCCATAACATTCGGCCAATTTTACGAAATCGGGATTTTCTGAAAAAATTGATTCTGAATACCGCTCATCGAAGAATTTTTCCTGCCATTGGCGCACCATACCAAGTGACTGGTTATTGACGATAATTACTTTAACGGGCAACTGCCGTTCCTTAATGACTGACAGCTCTTGACTGGACATCTGAAAACCGCCATCCCCAACAACGGAAACCACAAGTTCATCCGGTGCACCAATTTGTGCTCCAACTGCTGCCGGAAAACCGAATCCCATTGTTCCCAATCCGCCTGAAGTGACCCAACGCTTGGGTTGATCAAATTTGTAAAACTGAGCGGCCCACATTTGATGCTGCCCGACATCTGTTGTTACAATTGCCTTCCCATCCGATTCGCGGTATATTTCTTTTATTAGCCATTGCGGTGATATACATTCCTCGGCATGATCATACCACAGTGGATAATCACGTTTGTTCTGTTCCAACGTATCTATCCAAGCATCGTGTTCAAGGGTGGTAATATCTTTTTCAAGTAACGCTCGTAACGCTTCGGCGGCGTCTGCTACAATCGGTATTTCTGTTTCAACATTTTTGCCGATTTCAGCTGGATCAATATCGATATGGGCAACTTTTGCATTTGGGGCAAAATGCTTCAGATTTCCGGTAAGCCGATCATCAAACCGTGCCCCGATATTGATAAGTAAGTCGCATTCATAAATGGCCATGTTGGCTGTGTAATTGCCGTGCATACCAGCCATCTGCAATGACAAATCATGGGTTCCCGGAAAACTTCCAAGGCCATGCAACGTGTTTGCCACCGGCAGCTGGTTTCTTTCAGCGAATTGTCTTAACAAATCAGCTGCTCCACTAAATACAACACCTGCACCCGAGAGAATCAGCGGTTTTCTTGACCGGCTTAAGGCATCAGCCAATTTGACAATTTGCAACGGATTAGGTTTCGTGTTCGGCTGATAACCAGGTAAATGGCACGATGTTGTTTCATCTTTACGAGTCGTGACCGTCTGCGAAATATCTTTCGGAATATCTACCACTACCGGTCCCGGACGTCCGGTCGATGCAATATGGAATGCCTCGCTGACGACCCTTGGCAGTTCTTTTAAATCCCTGACCTGATAATTGTATTTGGTGATCGGTGTGGTAATGCCCATCACATCTGATTCTTGAAATGCATCTGTCCCGATAACATTTGTGGCAACCTGACCGGTAAAGACAACCAGCGGCAGTGAGTCCATCATGGCATCGGTAATCCCGGTCACTAGATTGGTTGCACCGGGTCCGGAAGTTGCCAGGACAACCCCAGGCTTACCAGTAACACGCGCATAACCTTCAGCAGCATGCACGCCTCCCTGCTCATGTCTTGTTAACACATGGTTAAACGGGGTGTCATTTTGATACAGCGCATCATAGATTGGCAGCACCGCCCCACCCGGATAACCAAATACGGTATCAACACCAGCTGCTACCAGTGCCTGAATAAGCACATCGGCACCGGTTACCTTCTCCTCCACTTGTTCCAATTGATGCTCAACCTTTACACTCATTGTGCTCGCCTCCTTTTATACTTTTAAACCCGGCAATCGTTCTTTTTGAACAAGTGCCAACGTAAATCACAATCTTGCAAACGAAAAAAGACCCTTCTCTCCCTGAAAACTGTATCATTACAGAATCATTGGGGAGAAAAGAGTCATCTTTCCACGGTACCACCCAGTTTTATAGCACTCTCGCGAATACTACCTTACCAGCTGACAACAGAACAGCTGCGATTTTGATAACAGGTGCAAAATACCAGCACCCGGCCCTGCCTAGTAGGATAACCCGTTCGACACGGCACTCAGGGAAGATGTCGGAACATCATGCACTTCCGGGCTTCCAGCAACCCCGGCTCTCTGTGAGTGCATAGCTACATGTTCCTTTTATCCCTTCATCGTGTTGGAGCTTATTTTATTAAATGCTTTGTACGCTTTTATAATTTGTATTGCCGATAATCATATAACGGTTTTAGAAAAGAGTCAACAGTATTTTTAAATTTTTTTGATACTTCACATAAGTTGAAAATACTGTATACGCTTACATCGACAGCATGTCAAAACTTCGCATAAATGTTTCAATTTTGTTACAAAGTGGACTTTTCTCTAAATCCTTTAAAATATACCCACTTTTTCCCTAAATGGCATTCTGCAGCCCCTAAACCTGATGAGTAACGGCTGTGCCAATCGCATCACCCTCAATGAAACGTTATCTGTGGCAAAATCACATAAAAATAACTCCAGTAATCCGAACTGGAGTTATTTCATGTGATATTGAATTATTCATCCTGATCCAAGAAATCAGTTACTGCACCCTTAGACGAACAAGATACGTTATGGGCATATTTACCCAAGACACCTTTTTTGTACAATGGCGGTGCGATCCATTCCGCTTTTCGCCGAGCAAATTCATCCTCAGAGATAGCGGCGGATATTTCTTTTTTCTCTGAATCAATCGTAACACTGTCACCCTCCTGCAAAAGCGCGATAGGTGCACCGGTCTGTGCTTCTGGTGCGATATGACCTACAACAAGCCCATGTGTCCCACCTGAAAAACGGCCATCAGTCAATAGGGCAACTTTTTCACCGAGCCCTTTACCAACAAGCAGGCTGGATACAGAAAGCATTTCAGGCATACCAGGCCCACCTTTTGGTCCAACATAGCGGATAACGAGCACATCGCCTTCCTGTATTTCATTTCGTCTGACCGCATCCGTTGCCTCCTGTTCAGTGTTAAAGACACGCGCCGGGCCTGTGTGTCGTTTCACCTTGACTCCGGATACTTTGGCAACAGCTCCTTTAGGTGCAAGGTTACCTTTCAGGACAATCAGTGGACCATCGGCACGTTTAGGATTGTCAAGCGGTGCGATAATCTGCTGATCCGCTGCCAGTGATGGTGCATCAGCAAGATTTTCAGCAACCGTTTTTCCAGTAACCGTCAGACAGTCCCCATGCAGATATCCCGCTTCATACAAGCGTTTCATGACGGCTTGTACACCTCCGACTCGGTGCAAGTCCTGCATAACATACTTCCCGCTCGGCTTTAAATCAGCCAGATGTGGGGTTTTTTCCTGAATCCGATTAAAATCGTCAATCGTGATGTCGACACCAATCGCATGAGCCATTCCAAGCAGATGCAGAATGGCATTGGTCGACCCGCCAAGTGCCATCACAACGGTCATGGCATTCTCAAATGCCTCTTTTGTCATGATGTCTTTCGGATAGATACCTTTGTCCAGAAGCTTGTAAACGGCTTCACCCGCCTTAGCACAGTCCTCTGCTTTTTCATCAGACTCAGCAGGGTTCGACGAGCTTCCCGGCAAACTCATCCCCATTGCCTCAACAGCGGATGCCATCGTATTCGCCGTATACATACCGCCACATGCACCCGCACCAGGGCATGCACGGCATTCAATATTTTTTAGTTCCTCATCACTGATATCGCCATTATTGTGCTTGCCAACCCCTTCAAATACAGACACGATATCAATATCTTTACCATTGTGCGAACCCGGCGAAATAGTTCCACCATAGACAAAAATGGCCGGAACATCGGCGTTGGCAATGGCAATCATACAGCCGGGAATGTTTTTATCGCAAGCACCGATGGCAACAAACCCGTCCAAATTTTCGGCACCGACAACTGTCTCAATCGAATCGGCAATGAGATCACGGCTGGGTAGTGAATAACGCATGCCTTGTGTCCCCATGGAAATGCCGTCGGAAACGGTAATCGTATTAAAAATGAGCGGCGTGCCACCCGCTTCTCTCGCCCCTTTTTTAGCACTTACAGCAAGATCATCAATATGAATATTACATGGTGTTACCTCGCTCCATGTACTGGCAACACCAATCATCGGCTTTTGAAAATCCTCGTCAGTTACACCTACTGCCCTTAGCATAGCACGGTTCGGAGCACGCATCGTATTATCACTGAACACTTGACTTTTAATTCGTAAATCTTTTTCCATCCTGCAGTCCACCTTCCTTTTTGAGTAATTATAGACCTAATTTTCAAATCGTTCAATATTTTTTATTTAAACATACTATTGTTTCGAAAATTTGATCTGCACAGGCTCGCTTGTTGTTCTTTGTGCTACCTCGTTTTAGCCTGCTTTTGAATGATCATCGTGGCCGACTGTTTTCTCTGCATCCTTTTTTCCCCACCATGTTGCAGTACCGGCCCGGAAATGTTGTGCCAGACACTGAACAAGGCACTTGGTACTGCTGCTGCTGGAGCAAAATGGGCGAGTGCCAACGTCGAACCAAGTCCAGAATTTTGCATACCAACCTCAATCGAAACAGCTTTTTGATCTCGCAAATCGAATCGGAACAGCTTTGCCAGAAGATAACCAATGAAAAGTCCTAACACGTTATGCAGCATAACAACTGTCATAATCAGCATACCTGTCGTAAGAATATACTCCCGATTGACCGCTACAACAGCGGAAGCTACTGCAACAATGCCAATTACCGATACAAGCGGCAGCACTGCCACACTTTTGTCAACTTGCCGGCTGAATAGAATACGAATCACAACACCCAGCACAACAGGGATTAATACAATCTGCACAATCGAGATAAACATATCGCCTGCGGATACCGGTAGCCACTTGCTGGCAAACAACCATGTCAGCATCGGTGTTAAAACTGGTGCAAGCACTGTCGATACCGCTGTGACTGAAACCGAAAGTGCTGTATTCCCTTTCGCCAGAAATGTCATCACGTTGGACGCCGTTCCCCCTGGGCAACAGCCAACCAGAATGACTCCAGCCGCAACCTCTGCAGGCAGCTGAAAACCAACAGCAAGTCCAAACGCAAGAAGCGGCATGATAGTATATTGCGCTGCAACGGCCGTTAACACACTTTTCGGTGCACGTACAACGCCTTTAAAATCGTCCAGTGTCAACGTGAGCCCCATTCCAAACATAATAATTCCTAATAGCAGTGCAATATGCGGGGCAATCCAGGCAAAACTTTCCGGTGAGAGAAGACTTAATACTGAAAATACAATCACCCAAACCGCAAATGTCTTTCCTGCAAAATTACTGACCTTTTCCAACACTTTCATCTGAATCCTCCTCCAATAACCTAATAATTAAATATTTGAGAATCTTATCATAAATGCTCGTATTTTGGAACCGGTGCCCGCAATTGTTTTGGCTATTTTGTGAAAAATTTTAAATTGGGCTTGCTTTTGCGCGAATTTTATTCTAATATGGGATACAACTTTTTACACAAGGGGATGGGGACATGGAGAAGGAACATGCTATTCAAATAGATCTCTGTTCTTCACGCAAAGAAAAACCGCGCGATGACGAGTTGGAGTTTGGCAGAACGTTTGCCGACCACATGTTTGTAATGGACTATACAGAAGGAGAGGGCTGGCATGATGCACGTATTGTTCCATACGAGCCGATAACGATTGATCCGTCAGCTATGATTTTTCACTATGGCCAGTCCGTATTTGAAGGAATGAAAGCTTATTTGACAGCGGAGGGAAATGCACAATTGTTCCGGCCTGAACGCAATTTCAAGCGGATGAATCATTCCAACAGCCGCCTGTGTATACCGCCGATTGATGAGGCGTTTGCATTGAAAGCTTTGAAGCAGCTAATAGCATTAGAAAAGGAATGGATCCCTAAGGCTGAGGGCACATCACTGTATATTCGGCCATTTATTATTTCCACCGAGCCGTTTCTTGGTGTTGCGCCAGCACGTCATTATAAATTTATGATTATTTTATCGCCAGTCGGTGCTTATTATAAAGAAGGGATTAATCCAATTAAAATCGCCGTTGAAAGCGAATATGTACGTACCGTGAAAGGCGGAACCGGTGAGGCGAAAACCGGCGGAAACTATGCAGCAAGTCTTAAGGCACAGGAGGCAGCAGAAGAAGGCATTGCGCAGGTGCTATGGCTAGATGGTGTAGAAAAGAAATATATCGAGGAAGTCGGCAGTATGAATGTGTTTTTCAAAATTGACGGGAAAGTAGTGACACCTGCGTTAAACGGAAGTATTCTTGAGGGGGTTACACGAAATTCAGTCATCCAACTTTTAAAACACTGGGACGTTCCGGTCGAGGAGCGGAAACTCTCCATGGATGAGGTGTTCCAAGCACACCAGGAAGGCAAGCTGGAAGAAGCATTCGGTGCAGGAACCGCTGCTGTTATTTCACCAATAGGAGAGCTTGTCTGGGGTGAACATCGCCTGAACATTAACAGTGGGAAAACAGGCGCTGTCGCTAAAAAGCTATATGATACCCTGACAGGCATCCAGTACGGTAAAACAATCGACCCATTTGGTTGGGTAATGCCAGTGGAAGAACGTGATCTACAGAGTCTTAAAGCCACTGTATGAACGGACTGATATTGATTTCATTTTCTTATACAGCACAAGCATAAGGCTAGACTGCTACAGACGATAATAACCCCCGGGATAACAACATATCCGGGGGTTGTTTACCTTTCAAATGCAAGAAATGATTATAGGTTTAATAATTTTCCACTAAGATGATACCTTATCTTTATTTTTTCTGCGCCATATGGCAAGTGCGGATGCTGCCGCAATGGCACCTCCAGCAATAACAGGTCCTTTTTTCAATTTATTATCTTCCGTATATAAGGCATCCTTCATGACTAGATTTAAGTTCTGCGGGCGTTCTGCCAGGCGGCGCATGAAATAGCCGAACCAATCATCACCAAATGGAATGTACGTACAGAAGTTATAGCCTTCTTCCGCCAACTTATCTTGCATGTCATTGCGGAACCCGTAAAGCATCTGAAATTCAAACACATCCGTACTAATGGCATTCTCTGCTACAAATGTCTTTAGCTCCTCAATAATATGATGATCATGTGTAGCAATGGATGTGAATGTATTCCCTAGCAATCTTTGTTTCGCAAGTCTAATGAAATTAAGATCAATATCCTGCTTGTTGGGATAGGCGACGTCTTCTCCTTCTTTGTAAGCACCTTTAACCAACCGTATACGCACGTCTTTCAGTTTATCCATATCTTCCTGTGCTCTATAAAGATACGACTGGATAACGGTTCCAACATTGTCATAACGCTCACGGAGAACCTCTAGCACTTCTAGTGTCTGCTCATAGTGTGTATAGTCTTCCATATCAATATTGACAAAAATATTATATGCCGCAGCTGTATCCAGTATCTCTTTCATGTTTTCGATACAGTACGATTGGTCAATGTCCAATCCCAGCTGGGTTAATTTTACTGATAAATGACAGTCCAGCTGTTGCGAATGGATAGCCTCTAATATATGAATGATTTGATTTTTAGCCTCCGTTGCCTCTTGTTTATCTGAAACAAATTCACCCAAATTATCAAGCGTACAGCTAATACCTTTTTCATTCAGTGACTTGACAGCTTCTACGACACTTTGCACAGTTGTGCCTGCAACAAACT
The DNA here is from genome assembly GCF_005887555.1 of Lentibacillus cibarius. Taxonomy (NCBI): domain Bacteria; kingdom Bacillati; phylum Bacillota; class Bacilli; order Caryophanales; family Bacillaceae; genus Lentibacillus; species Lentibacillus cibarius. Next base: position 1,018,781 of record NZ_VCIA01000001.1, read on the forward strand.
TATCCGCACCAAGGACGAATCCCCACTTTTTTGCCTGTGCATTTAAGAAATGATTGTTTGATAAACCGATAAAAAAATCCCTTGTCACATTTGTCATGCTGAAAACTCCTTCAGTCCAAATTTGTAAATCTGCTCGTTGCAACCGTATTCATATTTCAAAATTAAAAAGCTGAAAAATTCGAGCGAGCAAACTTATAGAATTCATACTATTTTTAAGTCTATAAATCTATTATACTATAAAAATGCGAAAAATTTAATATTACTTTTTAAAAAATGTTAGGCTAAAGAAACAACATTACTATTTTAAGAAGTTTTCGGTTTCGTCTTCTCTGGAACCGGTGGAAATTTTTTCAGGAACGGTGGTGAAGTTAATTCGTGGGGTGGAGTTGGATTACAAGTTGAAAGCTAATTTAAGATTCAATCAGCAGTTTTAAGACTGAAGAATGGTGCGAAGTTTTCTTTCATGCTGTAGATTTTTGCTTGATAAGTAATCAACCGTTTCCTGTGTTTCCGTCATATCCACACGAAGCCCGTCAACTTTTTTCTCCAATTTATCAAACCGTTTATCCATCTTCTCAAACCGCTCGTCCATCCGTTCTTCCATCGATTTCATCTCACCATATATACGTTGTTCCATTGTTTGCATCTCGCCATATATACGCTGTTCCATTGTTTGCATTTCGCTATATATACGCTGTTCCATCGATTGCATTTCTTCTTTGATTGTACGAGAAAAATCATTCAATGCTCCTAAAATTTGCTGCAGTTCTGACTGCTCCATTTTGCTGCACCTCCTATCTTCTATGATTTTGTAATTACCTTTTTCTATTATAATACATCCATATACTTTTTGCTAGTCAACTAATGAAATAACGCTTCCGATCCGATTGGTAGCAAGTGACGGTCAGTCCAAGTTTTGATACGATAATAACATTACAATAAACGAATGGGGGAACAACAATGCAGCAGGAGTTGCGGCTTAGATCACTGGAAAAAGATGACTTGGAATTTTTGCACAAGCTTTACAATGACCCGAATGTGATGGATTATTGGTTTGCTGAATCACACTATTCATACCAACTGATCAAAAACCAATTCGAAAACAATCTGGAAAGTACAGAACACCGGGAGTTTATTTTATGTTCTAACGAAGAACGGATTGGATTTGTAGGTATATTCTCCATCAGCCAGCGACATAGAAATGCGGAATTTGCCATCATGATTGACCCCAACCACCAAGGAAACGGTTACGCGATCACAGCCACAAGACTGGCAATGGATTACGCGTTTAACGTACTGAATCTGCATAAGCTGTTCTTATACACTGATAAAATAAACGAAAAGGCTATCCATATTTATGAAAAAGCTGGATTCCGGTTTGAGGGCGAACTACCTGAGCACGCATTTGTAAACGGCCGCTACCACGACCTCATCACCATGAGCGTCTTCCAACGTGATTATCGACAGAGATTCTAAAACCAAGGGGACAACCCCCCTGGTTTGGCAATCCGGGGGAGAAAGGGTATGATGGCCCGGACAGGGGGAGGTAAATCAAAGGTACACTACTCTCCCAGTCCGGAACAAGAAGCTAAATTAACGGTCATGTCGCTTATTGCGTTTGTTATCTAAATTAAGAAACTCTCTGTCCTCTGCAAGCTCCATGTCAGGATCAGGCTTTTGTCTCATAAATCTGTTTTTATTGTTTTGGTTGCCTTTATCCTTGTTACGATTTTTATTTTTCTCAGACATTTCCTCAAGCCTCCTAAACCAGTATTACCCTTATGTTTCCCGCAACCTACATCTTTATGAGCGAAACTACCGCACCATAGTTCTGCTCTTTCCACGATGTCAGTGATGGCGTTTCAACTGCCTGTACTGATACGTCCAGCCTAAGGTTGCCACTTATAAATATTGCTTCACTTCTGCCAGAGTTGGCAATGCCTGCATAGCACCTTTCGTGGAGGCTGTTAATGCACCAGATATGGCTGCAAATTCCGCCATTTGCTTAGCATCCTCTAACGTAAGCTTGTCCAGACTTTTCTCAAATTGGCACAAACAATATAGCATGGCTGATACGAAAGCATCGCCGGCACCAGTTGTATCCACTGCGGTTACATTCATCGCTGGTACATACGCTGACTTTCCCGCAGCAATGACATAGCTACCTTTTGCCCCAAGCGTAATGACAATGTATGGGATATTATACACAGCGAGTTGTTTCACCCCTTCTGCAAAGGAATTACTTTCGGTTATAAATGTCAGTTCTTCTTCAGACAGTTTTAAAATGTCAACTTCTTGCAGTATTGATACAATCGCCGTGCGTGCCTGTTCCTCCGACTCCCAGAGCATCATCCGCAAATTAGGGTCGTAAGAAATAAGCATACCATTCTCTTTTGCCCGTTTGACAGCATGCCTAGTCGCTTGTCTTGCAGGTTCCTGTATCAAAGAAATAGAACCAATATGCAGGATTTTATGTCTTAGTAAGTCTGTTTCATCAATATCTGATGAAGCAAGAAACCGGTCAGCACTTGGGTCAATGTAGAAGTCAAAACTGCGATCACCGTCTGCTGTATTGGTTACAAACGTCAACCCTGTCCGATATGCACGGGTGAACGACAGTTGATTAGTTCGAACTCCAAACGAGGCAAGGGTGTCTTTCATAAATTTTCCAAGTACATCGTCGCCCACTTTTCCTAGAAATGTTGCCTTCTCGCCAAGTCGTGCCAGACCTGCTGCAACGTTGGCAGGTGCTCCACCTGGACTTCGTTGAAAAGTGGTATTTGTCGAATTGGCTGGAATGAAGTCAACTAAAGCTTCTCCCAGCATAATGGCGCCCTGTTTCATCGTTATTGCCTCCCTGTGTTATCATGTGGATATTACTCACTTTATCATTTGCCATCATCCTAGGCAAAGATGATTCGTCTAGAGACAACTACTTGTAAAGGGGGGAGAACCGGTGCATACCATTAAAGAAATCGCAGAAATGGCAAATGTGTCCCGCTCGACCGTTTCCCGCGCATTAAATAATTCCGGTTATGTCAGCGAGGAGGCGAGGAAACGAATTAACCAAGTTATCGAAAAAACAGGCTATGTGCCAAGTGAACATGCCAAATCACTTCGCACAAAGAAAACAAAAGTCATTGGGGTCATTGTCCCAACTATCCATACGGAAACATCCGGGAAAATCGTTGCCGGTATTGACCATGAGTTGGCAAAGCACGGATATCAAATTTTACTCGCGACGACCAATCTTAATCGAAAAAAAGAGCTCGAATACCTTGATTTGCTACAAGTTCGTCAAGTTGACGGTATTATTCTGCTGGGCACGAATACACAGCAACAGCTGGTGGAAAAGCTCAACACACTTTCGGTACCTGTGGTTGTGATTGGTCAAGAACTTGAAGGCATTATAAGCGTTGTGAATGATGATGAAGGTGCTGCAATGGAGCTGACGTCTTATTTAATCAGTCAAGGTCATACTCGTATCGGATTTATCGGTGTTGACGAAACAGACCGTGCTGTTGGATATATGCGTAAGCAAGGGTATCTAAAGGCGATGAACCACCATCGGCTTCCCGTCAAATCAGAGTGGATGCAGGAAGCCGTTTTTGACATTGATTCCGGTCACGACGCCATGCAAAGAATACTACAGCAACCCAATCACCCAAGTGCTGTTTTTGCCGCAACAGATCGATTGGCAGTCGGAGCCATCAGCTTTCTGAAACGAGCTGATTTTCGCATCCCCACTGATATTGCTGTTGCTGGAATAGGAGCGTCTGAAATCGCAACATACATTGACCCGCCTTTAACAACCGTGGAATACCAATATGAACTAGCTGGAGAGCATGCTGCCAGACAAATTCTATCACAAGCAAGCGGTAGTACAGAGGTACATGAAAAAATTGTTCTCGACTATAGACTGAGTATCCGTGATAGTGTATGATAAATACATGGAATCGATTTCACTCACATTCAACAAAAACAATCAGTAAACGAACAAAGTGGCCCGCTATCGTTATCTGTTGCCAATTACCTATAAGGGAACGATTAGCATAAACTTGCCCATCCCTCGACGAACAAGGTGAAAGATTATTTGGACATGAGGTGGGATCGATTCCAGAGGAGCGCTTGACCGAGATAAGATGCCCCAGCGTTCAATTGCTAGGGTTTCTATTATGTTCATTATGGAATCGATTCCAGGGGAATAATAAATCCAAAAAGGAGTGAATCAGAATGGCTGAAAATAAAAAAATTGCTAAAGAACTCATTGAGGCTATTGGTGGAATAGAGAATATTCAGTCCGTCGCCCATTGCGCCACCCGGCTTAGGTTTATGGTCATTGACAAAGAACAGATTGACCAAGAAGCAGTGGAAAACGTAAATAAAGTGAAAGGTGCTTTCTTTAATTCCGGCCAATACCAAGTAATCCTTGGGACAGGAACAGTGAATCAAATTTACAACGAAGTGGACAAATTTGGAGTTAATGCAACCGATAAATCCGAACAATCGAAAGCGGCCGCGAAGGATAAAAACGCACTGCAGCGTGCGATTCGTACATTGGGCGATGTCTTTGTTCCAATCATCCCGGTTCTTGTAGCTACCGGTCTGTTCATGGGTGTTCGTGGGCTTGTGATGCAAGAGCAAATTTTAGCATTGTTTGGCATGACTCCCGCTGATATTTCAGATAACTTTCTGTTGTTCACGCGAATTTTAACCGATACAGCATTTATATTCTTACCTGCCTTAGTGGCGTGGTCGACATTCCGAGTTTTTGGTGGAACCCCAATTATTGGGCTTGTCCTTGGATTGATGCTTGTTAGTCCGGAATTGCCGAACGCGTGGAATGTGGCAACCGAAACTGAACCATTGTACTTTTTCGGTTTTATTCCTGTTGTTGGCTACCAAGGGGCTGTATTACCAGCCTTTTTCACGGGCATTCTTGGAGCCAAACTCGAGCAGTTTATTCGTAAGCGGGTTCCAGAATCACTGGATTTAATTGTTACCCCATTTTTAACATTACTGCTTATGATCATTACTGCCTTGTTTGTTATTGGCCCAATTTTTCATACGGTTGAGGAGTATATTTTACAGGGAACGCTTGCTGTTTTGAATGTGCCATTTGGCATTGCCGGTTTTTTAATCGGCGGATTGAACCAGATTATTGTCATTACTGGTGTGCATCACATCTTTAACTTAATGGAGATTCAGTTACTTGAGAAATTTGGAAATAACCCTTATAACGCTATCATCACTTCATCTGTTGCAGCACAAGGTGGGGCAGCGCTTGCGGTTGGTATGAAGACGAAATCAGCCAAATTGAAAGCACTAGCCCTACCGTCATCCTTTTCCGCGTTTCTTGGCATCACGGAACCAGCTATTTTTGGGGTGAATTTGCGTTATGTTAAACCATTTGTGGCCGGACTCATTGGTGGTGGAGTCGGTGGTTTTATCGCATCTATTCTTGGGCTAAAAGGAACTGGCATGGCAATCACGGTTATCCCGGGTACACTTTTATACCTGAATGGCCAAGTATTGCAGTATATTTTTGTAAACATTGTTGCTATTGTTGTTGCTTTCGTTCTGACATGGCTTTTCGGCTTCTCGGACGGTGATCGTAAGCAAACAAACACTTAAACACTGATGAACTAATCTGCCTAAATGAAAAAGGACAAAATCCCTGGTATCCACTGTCAAGTTGACGTCTATCAGGGATTTTCAGAAAGGATGCAACATCAATGAATCAATCAACATCACTAATCACGAAGGCCTGGAACTATATGAAGGACCATCAGGAGCATGTGACGGCTGATCCTTACCGCTTGCACTACCATCTGATGGCACCGGTCGGTCTGCTCAATGATCCAAATGGGTTCGTTTTTTTTCAAGGCCGGTACCATCTTTTTTTTCAATGGAACCCATTTGAAACAAACCACGGGAAAAAGTTCTGGGGACATTATATCTCGGACGATTTAATTCACTGGAAACTGACAACACCGGCATTGGCTCCGGACCAATGGTATGATAAAGACGGATGCTATTCGGGAAGTGCCATCGTAAATGATGATAAGCTTTATATTTTTTATACCGGTAATGTAAAAAACAAGCATGGTGATCGGGAGTCTTATCAATGTCTGGCTATATCGAAGGATGGGCATCATTTTTACAAAGAAGGACCTATCATCCATTTGCCGGACGGGTATACTCCTCACTTTCGAGATCCAAAAGTATTTTATAAAAACAACAGTTGGTACATGGTGGTTGGTGCACAGACACAAAACCTTGAAAGTGCAGTTGTGCTATACGCTTCTAAGGACTTGAGGCAATGGACCTTTCAAGGAAAACTGGCCGGTTCAGCTGATTTTGGAACGGAAGGGCTTGGCTATATGTGGGAATGCCCGGATTTATTCGAACTGGGAGATTCTGATATTCTCATCATATCTCCACAAGGGCTAGAACCGAATGGGTATTATTTTAACAATATTTATCAAGCTGGGTATTTATCCGGTTCGGTTGACTATGCATCTGTTTCATATGAGCATGGGGAATTCAACGAGTTGGATCGTGGCTTTGATTTTTATGCCCCCCAGACAACTGAAGCATCAGACGGAAGGCGACTCTTAATAGCGTGGATGGGAAATGCTGAAGACGGGGAAACACAGCATCCAACCGCTAAATATGACTGGGTGCATGCCCTCACCGTCCCCCGCACCTTGGAATACAAGGACGGGAAAATACGCCAACACCCTATTGAAGAGCTTACCAAGTTACGAACGAGTGACTGTTCTCATCTCCATGTTACACTTAAGGATGAAGAAAAAAAGCTTAAGTATCCGTATGACAATACGTTCGAATTACAGTTGAGCATTGAGGAATGGAGTGCCAGTCGCTTTCAAATAATGTTCGGGACAACTACTTTTACCTATGATGAAACAACACGTACATGCACATTAGAGCGAATGCGCTTTGACCAAAAAGGGATCGAAAAAAGGCACTGTCATTTAAGCGCACTAAGTCATATACAAGTGTATAAAGACACCTCATCAGTGGAAGTCTTTCTTAATAAAGGAGAAGAAACATTCTCCGCACGAATATTTGACAAAGCAAATGAAGGGCATATTACCTTCCGTACTGAAGGACACATTGCCTTCAAAGCTCACCAATGGAAACTCAAGACTTGTGTTAATTCAGTTGATTTTGCAATATGAGCCGGAGCCACTTCCACGGACAGTCAAAAAACCGCCGGCATTCGATATTACAGAGATGCCGGCGTTGTTTTTCATAAACGCATCATTTTCACTTGTTGTTTTGCGATTGCTGATTCTTCCGTCTTACCTCTTCAACATCAGTGTCACTATAGATATTTGTGCCATGACCTCCTGTGGTTCTAGCGATATATTCCTTCGCTTCATTATAAGTCAGCCCGGAAAGACGGCTTTGTTCCAGCATTTCATCACGACTGGTCTGTGCTGAGCTAAACTTGCCATTGTTCGCATGATTCTCCTTCATCCAAACCCTCCATTTCGTTTTCCTTTAGTTTGTTCAAAAAAGCCTTTTTCATGAGGCAGATAGCTGCTGTTTGAAAAGAAAATGATAACATAACTTAGCCAAAACATATGCTGAAATGGCACACTTTCTTTTTCTGTGCTCAAGGGGTTACAATGTGTGTGGAAAGGAGTACGATGATGACACAATATACACAGTTGCCTGAGGCGATTAGGCATTTAATAAAGGAAAACAGACGAAACCATAATCATGAATTAGGTGATCTCATTCGGGATGGTGGGTATGTGCCTCCCCATATGGATCTGCTGATTGATGCAATTACTGCCTTAAGTATGGGCAAAAATGTTCTCTTGAAAGGGCCGACTGGTTCCGGGAAAACCCGCTTTGCCGAAACGCTTTCCAACTTATTTAACCAACCGATGTTCAACGTCAATTGCTCGGTTGATTTGGATGCGGAAAGTCTAATGGGATTCAAGACACTCGACTATGAAGGTGACAGACAAATCATTGAATTTGTTCCCGGTCCGGTTACGAATGCGATGAAGCACGGTACTTTTCTATACATCGATGAAATTAACATGGCCAAACCGGAAACACTTCCGCTCATCAACGGTGTGCTGGATTACCGGCGGACAATTACAAATCCATTCACTGAAGAAATCATTACAGCTAAAGACGGTTTCGGGGTAGTTGCTGCGATCAACGAAGGCTATATTGGCACGGTACCGCTGAACGAGGCGTTGAAAAATCGCTTCATCGTCATCGACATTCCATATTTGCAAGGCGAACAATTAAAACGATTAATTCAGGATGACAGCCGGCTACAGGACAACCCTACCATCGATTTGTTTGTTCGGCTTTCCGGTGATCTGATCCAGGCGGTCGCTCAAGGAAAACTGGCAGAAGACGCTGCTTCGATTCGTGCATTACTCGATGCATGCGATTTAGCTGCGATGATCCCGCCAAAACGGGCTATCTGCCGCGCCATCGCCGATAAACTTGATGAAGATAGGGAAAAAGCATTCGTCATCACCATGGCTGAAACATTATTCGGATAGGAGAATTCATATGTATCGTTTCCGTGATACGAACATCGATACCCATTTGTACCTGCAGTTGCAGGATTTAACCAACGTTTTGTCCGGTATTCCTGACTTAACCTTTGACTACGCTTATGGATCAGCTATTGATATCGAAAATCGCCGGATAACAGCCAGTGCGAATTGGGGAATCGGCAATAAACAAGTTCAAGTCGCCGGCCTTAAAACGGATATTTTATTGCGGACAGTCGGGACCCTTCATCATGCTGATATTCCTGTGATGCGGGACTATATGGATGTTGTTTCCGAATCACCATTCCCGAAATTTGCCGGTCAACTATTTACATTATTTGAAGATATCCGCCTTGAAGAAATGGTCAAAAAAGAACGCCCCGGCACAAAAGAACTATTCGCTATACGTAGAAATTATCTAAAGGCGTTCTTCCATCAGCAGCTGCAAACTAACGTCACACGTGGCTTTTCCCTGGATGAACTGTACTGCCTTATTTATCTGCTTATCCAATCTGATAAACCTGATCCGTCCTTTCCGGCAGCAAACAAGCGACAGACAGATCAACTAGATGTGCTGAAACCACTGCTTTTTCAACTGTTTGACGCACGTAGCACACGTGAAGTCACTCGGATTAGTGAATCGATTGTTTCTCGGCTGCCAGATGACGTTACGGACATGATCAATGATTATTTCGTTTTTCCAATTGCTAAACTTGAACGCTTAACTGCCCGAAATGCGTTTGATGAGCTCACTCGTACCGATCCGTTAGCCAATGATAGTACAGAAGACGATGTCAGCGAGGAAAATAGCGATACGTTTGACGAGCAATTCTCCACATGGCACGAAGAACGGAAGAATACCGGTCAAGAGCAGAACTTCATGCAATTCGAGCTCGACCAGGGTAGCCGCTCCACCCTGATGGGAGAAGGGGCACGTGAAACCGAAGAAGGTGATCAGGCAATGGCATCCATTCAAGGATCATCGGGTGAAAGTGAACAAAACGACTACTCTAACATGGAAGCGATGGAAAAACGCCAGAACAGTTCAAACGATGCATCATCTAGCAGAAACTATAGTAAGGAAAATCAAAATGCGTTCAACGTGATCAAACATGCTGAAAAACCATCTGAAGAAGATCAGCGGTTGTACCGGATGTATGCCGAGGAAATTGCTCCGTTTCAGCGCCGGCTTTCCAAAACGATTGAGAAAGTACTCGAACATAAACAGACAGCACCTCGTCAGAATCTAATTGCCGGGCGACTTTCGAAAAACTTACTATCCGCCGTAACTGACGAATATCCTCGGTTGTTTTATAAGAAAAATGAAAAATCAAAAGAGATGGATGCTGCCTTTACCCTAATGGTGGACTGCTCAGCATCGATGCTGAACAAGATGGAAGAAACCAAAAAAGGGATTGTCTTGTTCCACGAAGTACTTAAGAACCTGAACGTCCCACATTCTATCATAGGCTTTTGGGAAGAAGCGACAGCAGTTAAAAATCAGTATCAGCCCAACTACACTCATGTGATCCATTCTTTCAGTGATTCACTTTATCAGGATAACGGCGCCAAGATTATGCAACTAGAGCCGCAGGAAGACAACCGTGACGGCTTTAGCATTCGCATCGCTAGCGAAGAACTCGAAACCCGCAGTGAGAAGAATCGGTTTCTGCTTGTCTTTTCCGACGGCCAGCCAGCTGCATCAGACTATACAGAAAATGGTATCGTTGACACGAATCAGGCTGTTTTTGAAACACGCAAAAAAAACATCGAGGTCATCGGTATGTTTCTGGCGGAAGGTGACATCAGCGAACAAGACGACACCATGATGAAAAACATTTACGGTCACGAACGCATCATGGTCCCAACCGTCACCCAACTGCCTGAACACTTCTCCCCTCTGCTGAAAAAATTGTTGCTGAAAACCATTTAAACCGGGACATGGAATTAGTTATGGGGGGAGACAAGTTCCATGCCCCCCATTTTTTATAACCACCTATTTTAATAAACTGCTTTCTTCGGCGCGTTCAACTATTTCTATAGTTTCTTAGTAAAATGAAGAGTCTGCCCCTCCGATTCACTCAGCTACTACTAGCTTCAGCGTCCTCGTCCTCTCCATTTGTACCTAAAATTAGGTGTTCCAGTTGTTTGTACTCAATTTTATTGAACCCAGGTCCTTTGAAAATGAAAAAACCAGTGCCGACTACAATCCAGATGGCTAAAGCAATTAACGACGGTACCCCCATAAACGCTGGTGAAGCGGGGATAAGCAATAAACCAAGAAAAACAAAGCCTATCAAAGCACCAAACAGACTAAGCATTTTCTTAACTGGTGCCGCGACCGACGGAAGGGTTCTATATTGATCAATCAGCGATGATTCATTTGACCATTTAAACAGTTTAAATGCAACAATACATGTGTAAATATATGCGATTGTTACACCGACAGAGGACATATCAACAATCCATGTTAGCACTTGCCGGCCAAACCAGGGCGATATCAGACAAACAGCACATGTGAAAATAATACCCGCATATGGTGTCCGATGTGTAGGATGCAATTTCGCAAAAACACTAGGAATGATTTTGGCACGTCCCATTGCGAACAACAAACGACTGCTCGCCACATAAAAACCATTTAACCCTGTACACACGCCCATGGTTAGAGCTACAGCCAGAATTAATATACCAAATTTTCCGAACAAGCCGGACATAGCATCCCCTGTTCCCCACTGCAAGTTCGTCATGTTTTGCCAAGGTGCTGCGATGGCCGTTGCAGTAATCATAAAGATATAAACTAAACCTGCAAACAGGAGGGATAAAATAATTAGCATAAACCCCTTTTTTGGTGAAAAGTCAAATTCCTCCGCTGCTTGAGGTATATTATCAAAACCAACAAATGCCCATGGCGCGATGGCCACGATCACTATAACGCTTGACCATATAGATACATCGGGTTTAAATAACGGCTGCATGCCACTGATTGAAGTAGATGGATGAAAAACAGAGCCAACAAATAAAATTCCTACCCCCACAAGCATGCAAATGACAAATATATATTGTAACTGGCCTGATACCGTACTTCCTCGTACATTCATAAAGGCAAAAACTATCAGCGCAACACTGGTAATAACTACCTCAGCAAAATATACATCCCATCCCGCTACACTATACATATAACCCTGTTCAGCAATAGCCGGAAAAATATACTTGATTACCAGAGACAGCGCAGACGCATTTAAAGCAACAATGCATATATATCCTAAAACTAGAAACCATCCTGCCACATAGGCGTGATTACGATTAAAGCCCAGGAAAGCATAAGCAAACTCTCCGCCGGAAACCGGAAAATGCTCAATTAGAAAACCGTAACTAACAGCTATAATCATCATTAAAACTGCACCGATTCCAAAACCGATAATAGCTCCAAGCGGCCCGGACCCACTCATCCATACAGTCGGCTGTACAAACGCCCCCCAGCCAATCGCTGATCCTAACGCAATCGCCCAAACCCATTGCGGCTTTAACGTCTTAGCCAGTTGATCCCTTTCCTCCATAAAGAAAATTTCCTCCTCTAAGCAGAGACGCGGGGACAAGCACCTTGTCCCAGGTCCCGTCCGCTTTGATAAATCCGTCTCCTAGCCTTAGTCCCTAAGTATTTTACAACTTTTGGCGAAACAAAGAACCTGTCCCCGTGCCCTGTTGATATCGCTTACAATTATTTTTTATAACGTCATTTGGGAAAACCCTGTAAGAAAAAGCTTCAGCACTAGCCATAAGGCAAAGGTAAGCCTATATTTTTTAAAAAACCTCTCTGTCAGTTTGAACCGACAGAGAGATTTACTTTTACTGGATTACTTGCCCCAGACGCTATAATCAAGATGTTTATACTTATCAAGCATACGAGTCGGCATCTTTAATGCATCTTTACGGAAAGGCGGAGCAAGCTGTGTTCCGTCGACGTAGATATTCAACACGGTTGGCTTACGTTGTTTCAATGCATCTTTAATTGCCGGTACAATATCTTCCGGTTTGTCAATGCTATAGGCGAGTGCGCCCATTGATTTAGCCACTTCAGCGAATTCAGGACCTTTAATATCGGAGCCGACATAACGATCGTCATAATAATCTACTTGGTTTTTCTTCTCAGCAGCCCAAGCCTGATTATTAAACACGCATGCAACAACAGGGATATTTTGCTCTACTGCTGTGCTGACTTCATGCAGACTCATTCCCCATGCACCGTCACCGACAATAGCGAATACTGGTGCATCAGGTTCTGCCAGTTGTGCTCCCAAAGCGGCAGGATACGCAAATCCAGTATTACCGAATGTCAAAGCAGCAATATGGCGGCGTGTTTGATTAAACTTCAAGTAAGCATTTGCTGTCGAGGAAACATTACCAATATCAGACGAAACAATGGCGTTTTCCGGCATTGCTTTTGTCATTTCCAGTAATGCACGACGCGGATTGATTGGGTTACCATCAACCATTGCAAGGTCAACAAGCTCTTGCTCCCAGTCCTCTTTACGCTTAGCTATCGTCTGCAAGCGTTTTTCATCTTTTTCAGGAGAAGGCAACTCAGATTGAAGTAGACGATAAATTTCATCACTGGCAGCCTTGGCATCCCCTATAATTCCTACTTCCACTGGATGTGTACGCCCAATCTGACGTGGATTGATGTCAACCTGAATAATCTTAGCATTTTTCGGGAAGTAATCAATATCGTAGCACGGTAGTGTCCCGAATTGTGACAGTCTTGTACCAATTGCTAGTACGACATCTGCCTCCTGTAATGAGTACATTGCAGCTTTGGATCCCATATAACCAATCGGACCAACTGCTAATGGATGGTCTGCCGGAAAAGCATCATTATGCATATAAGCACATGCTGCTGGTGCGGATAGATGTTCTGCAATTTTCACCACAGAGTCAACACCATCAGCATCAACGGAGCCGCGTCCGGAAATAATTGCTGGATTCTTTGCGTTTTTCAACAGTTCTACCGCTTTCTCGATAGAAGCCGGATCACCGCTTCCCCGCTTGTCTGCACGATATTGATTAGGCTGTAAAATATAATCTTCTGTTTCCCCGTAGAACAAGTCACGCGGAATATCAAATAATACCGGTCCACGTTCGGCATAAGCAATCCGGAAGGCGGTACGCAGGCAATCAGCTACACGATTCGTGTGTGTTACCCTGACCGTCTCTTTTGTAATATCTTCAAAGATTGATACTTGATCTGCTTCCTGGAACCCGTCAAGGCCAATGGAAGGCGTACCGGCAGATGGTGAAATAACAACCATCGGGCTATGTGCCTGATTAGCCGCAGCGACAGAGGTTACCATATTGGTAATTCCCGGACCATTTTGACCTACAATAACGCCGGCTGTTCCTGAAACGCGTTCTTTCGCATCAGCCATATGTCCGGCAGACTGTTCATGACGTACCGGAACGAACCTGATTCCTGCTGTTGGGAATAAATCCAGCATATCCATAAAAGCAGAACCAACGATACCGTATACTTCTTTTACATTTTCGGCAACGAGTGTTTCAACGATTGCTTCACTTGGTGTCATCTTTTGCTTTTTTCTTACTGCCTGCTGCATTTCTTCTTTTTGTTTTACCATAAAAATACCTCCTAAATATTTGTAGTAGTTTTATATCAGCTATTGTTATTTAGTAGTCATTTAGTGAACCGTCACTGCCTCCCGCGCAGTACTCCGCAACGATTCCAAAAAAAGTTCTGTTGCCGATTTCAGCACTTGCTTTTTACGGTAAGCAATGTAAAAGTGCCGGTTCAACTCCAGGCTATTGATGGAGTAAGCTTTCAAAAGCCCCAATTCTTCTTCCTTCTGGATAGCTTTTTTAGAAATAAAGGAAACCCCTAAACCTGATTCCACTACCGCCTTAATAGCTTCAGTACTACCAAGTTCCATCACTATATGCAGGTCATCTTCAGATAATCCCGCTTGCTGTAAATAATGCGTAACAACTTCCCGTGTTCCTGATCCCTCCTCTCGAAAGATAATAGGTGTTCGCTGAATTTGTTCCAGTGTTATGGTTTCCCCAGCCGCTAAAAAGTCAGGGGGTGCAATCAGTACAAGTTCATCCTCTAAAAAAGGCTCAATTTGTATTTGGTCATCCTCGATTGGCGTTTCAATTAACCCGACATCAATTAATTGATCCTTAATACGTTCCACAATCGAATTGGAATTGGCAATACTGACTTGAATTTGTATTAAAGGATATGTTTTGTTAAAACGTTTTAGAAACGCCGGAAGGAAATACTCCCCAATTGTTAGACTGCACCCCATCCCTAAATCCCCATAAGAATTACTGTCCATTTGCGTGATTTCCTTACGTGCCGAATCATTCATTTGTACAATTTCCCTAGCATATTTCAGTAAAACTTTCGCTGCTTGCGTCATCTCTACTTTTTTAGTCGTACGCTCGAACAATTTGGTGTTCAATTCGTCTTCCAAAGACTTCACCTGTGAAGTAATCGTCGGCTGAGTCACAAACAACACTTTAGCAGCTTCGGAAAAACTATTTTTCTCGGCAACCGTGATAAACGTTTTCAACCGTTCATAGTTCACTTCTATAACCTGCCCATCCAAGTGTTTTGCTACCGTTGTCCGGCACGAAAATCACTACATACTGTGAATGACTGACTTGACCGTATCGATGACAAAGTCTAAATCTTCTTCTGAACTAGTTAGCGGTGGCGCAATAATGATTATATTATTACCACCCGGCACTGTATCACCATTTTTTCCAATAATTAATCCTTTCTGCTTACATTGGGAAACAATCTGGCCTACTTTTGCTTCTGAGAGTGGTTCTTTTGTATCTTTGTCTTCTACCATCTCCAGCCCAACCAGGAAACCCTTTTGACGAACTTCTCCGACATTTTTATGGTCGGTCAGATCGTGTAGCTCTGAAAGTTTTGTTTGACCAAGTTGCTTCACACGGCCAACAATATCTTCTTCCTCGATAATTCTAATGTTCTCAAGCGCTACTGCACAAGCTGCCGGATGACCACCGTAAGTCGAAACATGCCGGAAATGACTGTCTTTTCCGTCTTGTTTAAATGCCTCGTAAATGTCATTTCTTACGGAAGTGGCTGCAAGCGGCAGATATCCACTGGTCAAACCTTTTGCCATGGTCACCATATCCGGTTCCACACCATTGGCATGCTTGAAACCGAACATTTCTCCTGTTCTTCCAAAGCCGGCAACGACTTCGTCCATAATGAGTAGCACCTGATGCTTCTTACAAATTTCAGCGACGCGTTCGATATATTTTAATGATGGGATAATGACACCACCGCCGGAAATGAATGGCTCCATGATGACAGCTGCAACCGTTTCTTCGCCTTCCCATATAATCTTTTCTTCCAGCTCATCGGCAGCAGCCAGGTCTTTCTCTTCTGGTGTACCTGCATACAGTGACCGGTAGCTATATGGTGGTGCAACATGCAAGAAACCTGGTGCACCTGGGTCATATTTAACCCGACGATTCGCCTGAGCGGTAGCACCCATCGCACCCATTGTTGAACCATGATAAGCCCGATATCTGGAAATAAATTTATACTTTGTCGGATTCCCCGTCTGTATATGGTATTGACGAGCTATTTTAAAGGCAGTTTCATTTGCCTCTGAACCACTGTTGGAGAAAAATGTCTGGTAATCCCCGCCAAGCAGTTCACTTAGTTTATTGGCCAATTGAATCGCTGGTTTATGGTTCATGGTTAAAGGAAAATAGGCCAGTTTCTTTAACTGCTCTGCAGCCGCGTTGGCAATTTCCTCTCTTCCGTAACCTACGTTAAGACACCACAGCCCGGATACACCATCCATATACTTATTTCCCTCTTCATCCACGAACCATGATCCTTTACCTGAGTCAGCTACCATCGCTTTTGCTTCAGGATCATATTTGTGCATGGCGTTCCAAAGATGTGATTCATTAGCAGCAGAAGTTTGATTCATCTCTGTTTGCGCTTTCATTTTTCATCCCCCTTTAAATATTCTTTATTTATTAATGTGCAGAGACAGTTTTATCACTTAATACAGTGGTAATTGGCTTATAGTCCATGTTGTGCGTCTCAGCAACAGATTGATGCGTTACTACCCCCGCATGCGTATTGACGCCTTTAGCAAATGCCTCATTCGATTTAACTGCCTCTTCAACCCCTTTATTTGCTAAAAACACACCATACTGACTTGTGTTATTTGTCAGAGACATGGTTGACGTCCGTGCGACAGCTCCCGGAATATTTGGAACCGCGTAATGGAGGACACCGTGTTTTTCATAGGTTGGATTATCATGTGTTGTAATTCGGTCAACTGTTTCAATCGACCCCCCTTGATCGACCGCAACATCAATGATAACTGAACCTTCTTGCATTTCTTTGATCATGTCTTCCGATACAAGTTGCGGTGCTTTTGCTCCCGGAATCAGTACTGCCCCAACTACAAGATCCGCATCTTTCACCGCTTCCTGTATATTAAGAGGATTAGACATCAGCGTATTAACATTTCCGCTGAATAATTCATCCAGTTCACGCAGCCGGTTGGTGTTGATGTCAAGGATAGTTACATTGGCACCATAACCGTGAGCGATTTTCGCTGCATTTGTGCCAACTGCTCCCCCGCCGATAACTGCTACATTGGCAGGTTTCACGCCCGGTACACCACTAAGCAGAACACCTTTTCCGCCTTTTGTATTTTCCAGATACTGAGCACCAATCTGCACAGACATCCGACCGGCGATTTCACTCATTGGTGCAAGTAAAGGAAGTGCACCTTTTTGATCCTGAATGGTTTCATATGCTATTGCAGTCACTTTCTTCTCTGCAAGCTGACGTGTTAATTCTGGTTCCGCAGCCAAATGCAAATACGTAAACAAAATTAAACCTTCACGTAAAAATGCGTACTCTTCCGGCTGTGGTTCCTTTACTTTCATAACCATTTCTGCAGACCAAGCTTCCTCGGCTGTATCCACAATTTTAGCCCCAGCATCCGCATATTCACTATCAGCGAAACCGCTTCCAATTCCAGCGGATGCTTCCACCCATACATCATGACCAGCGTTTGTAAACACTGTGACTCCGGGTGGGGTTAGAGCAACACGCCTTTCATTGTTTTTAATCTCTCGTGGGACTCCAATAATCATATAATCACTCCAATCTAATTGAAACTAGCCAATTAAACCAGTGAACATTGTAGTGAACATCGTGACGTCCGTACCAGTTGCTGGTTTATTTTCATTATATTCAAATATGGCCATTATTTCAATATATTTTTTAATTTCTGTCATTCAAATGATAATAAGTCTTATAATATTTTTTTATGAATGGTGATGTAAAAAAATTAAGTACTGCTCAAGTTTGCAAAGCAGACAAGGGAGTAAGCGGTTTGATCGACCGAATAGAACTACTTAAAGGATTGTTTCATCCAAATTTTCTTGACAGGTTAATGGTGAATTTGTACATATCACTGCGGTAGTAAGCCTTTTCCAGTTCGATAATACGTCCATCCTGATTCTTAATCGTACGTTCAGCGATTAAAACATGCGAATGCGGAGGGATATTTAAGTAGCTTGCATTCTCTTCAGCTATCGTACCGCTGCCAATCGTTTGGCTCGCTTCCGCAAACCAAATACCGAGCTCATTCTCTTCAAATTCATAAAGGGATATATCGTTTAAGTCATACTGGACAAGCGCCTTTCCAATAGAAACCGGAAAGTAGTGGCATTCAACACCAATTGGTATACTGTCTGCATATCGTACCCGTTTAATAAAATATGCTTCGTGAAAACCCGTTTGCTCCAGAATAGGAGAAGGAGGGATTGTTTTATAATAAGTTATGAGCTTTGCACCTGGTTTCATACCCATCTGCCTGATTGTATCGGTCGTACTAGTGAGATTACCCAGCCATTCATTGATCGGCTTGAGGGAAACAAACGTCCCGGTACCGTGCCGTTTCTCCAAAATACCCTCTCGCACAAGTTGGTTAATTGCCTCTCGTACCGTACTCCGGCTAACTTGATACTCTTCCATAAAATTGCGTTCACTGGGGATTTGCCCTGTAAGCACCCCATTAGCCACTTGCCCCTCAATAATACCTTTCAATTGAACATGTAGCGGCAACGAACTCTCATAATCTAATCGCATGAGGAAAACTCCTTTTGGCCGGGGAAAGACTACAAACCCCATATTTTTTGAATTTTAATATATATTCTATTAACTTACCATATAATCATAACCATTTTCAATAAATGGGATGACAACGGGGCTATAAGGATAGAAATCTTATTCCGGTAACTAAAACCAAATGACACCGTAAATAGCCCCATATGCCATTATTGAAGCGCCACAGCAATCACACCAGCGACCATTGTCCCGGCTGCGGCTATTCTGCGTGCACCAAATCCTTCTGAAAGCATGCGACTGCCCATAATCGTCCCAATAACGATACTCATTTCACGTACTGGAGCGACATGGCTGACAGGTGTAAATGTCATAGCTGTCAGCACAAGAATATAGGCAAGCTGATTTAGTACCCCTACACCAATAGCTTCTTTCCGGTGCAGCCGCCATTCACGACTGATTTCACTCCGTCGACGTAGAACAAACGGTGATAAAAAAAGGACCTGACCGATCATACTGCCATATGTTAATAACAATGGCGAAATCATAACAACACTGACTGCACCCTTATCCAGCAGCGTATAAGAAGCAATCAGCACCCCGATTAGCAATCCATATAAAAGCGGAACAAATGTATTAGCTTTTTTAATGGCTTGCATTCCGCCCGTTATAACAAAAATACTGCAGGTAATTAGTGCTATCCCAATGATTCCTAGTGTTGTCAGTCGTTCATCGTAAATAAAAACAGCAGCAATGGCTACCAGTAAAGGACCCGTACCACGGCAAACCGGATATACAAGAGATAGATCACCAATTTTATAACCTTTTTGCAGTAGCAACGAGTAAGCTAAATGAATCGCTGCACTTCCAGCCATAAACCCTAATTCCAGCCATCCAATGTGATGGTCCATTAGCATCAAGAGACCAATGACAAACGGTGCGTAAACGACAATGCTGACGACCATGTAAAGCCATACAAACGTATAACCACCGGCCGACCGTTTAGCTAGATAATTCCAAGTAGCATGCATAAACGCAGATATAATAACAAGTACAAGCGCTAAAAACGACATAACATAATTCCTTTCAAGCGGGGTTAACTATATATCCCGCCATTTTTTTACTTTTAGTTAGAGAATAGACGATGAAAGCTAAATATAAGTATAATCTAAATGAAAAAATCAAACAAATGTGATATTGCACATTATTCTAGAGAAATTTGTGAAAATAAGAAGAAAGACGAAGCAAACATCAAATATCATTAGAAAATCAACAAACCTAGTGACATGACAGTATAAAGTATAATATGAAGAAAACGCTCGTGTTTCCATCAAAATACTTTTTTCTTTTATGAAAACAGGCTAAACTAGATGGGACTAGGGACAATTTTTCCATGAAGGTGCAGACAAAGGAGCATGAGACTTGATTGAAATATACACAGATGGGGCAACAATCGGTAATCCCGGTCTCAGTGGGGCTGGGGTTTTTATAAGAGGTAACAATCAATCATTTGAGTACGCTTTTCCTTTAGGAATTATGTCAAACCATGAGGCTGAATTTCACGCCGTTTTGAAAGCGCTGGAAGTTTGTAAAAAACTTTTTCCCGGCGAAATACTGTCACTACGGTCGGATTCAAAAGTGGTTGTGGATGTGCTCGAAAATAACTTTACTAAAAATAAAACTTTCCTCCCCTTTCTTGAAACGTTTCGGGAAGAAGTAACCCATTTTCCGCACGTTTTTATTAAATGGATACCTGAAAAGCAAAATAACCACGCAGATTTATTGGCAAGAAATGCACTTCAGGAGCTATGATATACGCCGTATAGGGGATGTGGAGCAAGGGGCCAGCCTGTCTTCACGTCCCGGTTTAAAATAATGCCATTTCCCGTACTAAACGTGATAAAGGTAGCCCAACGACATTATAGTAGTCACCGTTAATACATTTGACTAACACCGCTCCCTTGCTTTGAATCCCGTAAGCACCTGCTTTGTCAAAAGGGTCGCCGGTTGCGATGTAATGGTCTATCTCCTCGTTCGATAACGGCCAAAACACTACGTCCGTTTTCACTGTGAATACCCGTTCTATATACCTTGTCTTAAGCATTACACCTGTGTATACTTCATGCACGTTCCCGCTAAGTGCAGACAGCATAGCATGTGCCTCCATTTCACTTTGCGGTTTACCAAATATGTTATGTTGAAAAGACACAACTGTATCTGCTGCCAGTATTAATTCACCTTCATCTTTGATTGCCACATTTCTTCCTTTTAATTGTGCGAGCTGTTTCACTTTCTCTCGCGGGTCCGTTTCCGTAATCAGTGATTCATCTGCATCCTGACTGCGCACCGTAAAAGGGATACCAGCCTGCGCTAACAACTCCTGTCTCCGTGGTGATGAAGATGCCAAAATAAGTCGATGCTTCACCAGCTCACCTCCATGTAAATTCTTGTACAAAAAGGGCGGTCGGTTAAGGTCACAACGTACTGTGCGGGCGTTTTTAGTAGAAGTGCTCCTAATGAAACGTTATTTTCACCGGACTTTTGAACAACCGCTAAAGCTATTCTTTCTTCATATTATAACTAGACAGCAAGGACAGGTCCATTGTCCCAGGCAAATCAATGGGCACTTATTATAAGAGACGTTATACTGAACGTAAATACATAAAGAAAAGAGGGTGTTATATGAGTAGCGGTATGGATGATGTAGCACAAGGATGGTTGCAGCATCGGATGGTTCTCGATGATTTACTTGCATTGACCGATAACGACTATGTGGACTACAGACCATGGGATGGTGCAATGTCGCTTGGAGAGCTGGCCATTCACATTGTCACGTCAACCGATATGTTTATTAAAGGGATTAAACAAGGGGAATTCAGCGCCCCTGCTACAGAAGATAATTTTAAAACCATCAATGATGTACGCACCATTGTTCAGCGTTATACGGATCAGACAAGGGAAGACATCAAATCCATTTTTGACTTCCAGCTGAAAGGCTATATCTTGTTCAACGGCGTTCGGGCGCCAGGTACCTATTGGCTGTCAAACGCCATTGATCACGAAATCCATCATAAAGGACAACTTTTCACTTACGTTCGCATGACCGGCGCACAAAATCTGCCATCTTTCATGCGACAGCCTAATGAAGTATAGAACAAAGGCGTAAGCGCCCGATTAGCGACGTACGGACTGGACTGAGCCGCAGGAGATAAAGGAAACACGACGACCATGGGGAGTCGATGTTGACTTATCGGACGGAGGTGAAGGAAGTCGCGCTAGTCGCTGGGCGCTGAAGCCGGACGTGGCTTAACCTTGCAAGTAAAAGTTATATCGCTAAATTTTATAGTTTCTTATCTGTGAACAAAGGGGATGAGGCTTCCTTGTCCCCTTCTTTGCTAATGAAAAAAACACCTCACCTACTATAGGCCATTTGACATTGTACTCGAGGGACAAAAGGCTGCCCCACACCCCAAAAGGAGGATAACGCATGTTTGAGTATATGGAAAAGATGAAGGGACAAATGGATCGTTTAGAACAAGTGAATAGCGAAAATTTGCAAGCGACGTCAAAGTTAATTGGGGATACACTCATTAATGATAAAATAATTCACATTTTAGGCACCGGTCATTCACACATGATAGGCTTGGAACTTTTTATTCGTGCCGGCGGATTGGCCAACGTAAATGCAATCCTCGACTCGACTGTATTGACAGCAGATGGTGCCATCAGAAGCAGCAAATTGGAAAGAGTTAGCGGCATAGCTGATATATTGTGGGAGGAACAAAACATTGCCAAAGATGACCTGGTGATGGTGATCTCCAATTCGGGCAGAAACGCACTACCAATTGAATTTGCCATGCGAGCGAAAAAAGAAGGACACACCGTGATTGCATTAACTTCATTGGAGCAGAGCAAACAATACCCAAGCAGACACAGCAGTGGTAAAAAGTTATACGAAATAGGAGATATTGTACTGGATAACTGTGTTCCTTCTGGTGATGGCCTACTTGAAATAGAAGGAATCCAGACAGGTGCGCCATCGACAGTATCAGGCATCACATTGCTCCATACCGCTGTGACAGAAGGAATGAAAATAGCTGCCAAACATGGCGTAAAGCTTCCAGTCTACACAAGTCAAAATATCGATGGCTACAGTAACAGTGAATTGTACGAAAAATATAGTGGCCGAATTAAGCATATGTAAAAGGGACGGATTCCTCCTCACACTACCTCAGCAACTTTGGACATGCCTCATGCTGTCCTGAATACAACAAACCAGACAAGGAGCCTGTCACTGTCACCAAGTCCCTCATTCCACCGATAGGAATTGTGTCATTTGATTACAAGTGGAGGCACCCAGATTCCTTACTATTCCTGATGTTATAAGCCTTATGTGCATAACCCTCACCAAATGCCACTTATAGAATATCCCACCTCTTCATCCGCAAAGATTACTTGCTTTTAAAAAGATGAAACTGTAAACTCGCTATAGATTTGACTGATAAAATTTCAGATTGGTTGTAAACCCCATTTTGACATGACGATCATGATTTAATTATATTCAATTCGGGAAATAACAGACTATATATAACGGTTTGTCTCTATAAGATAAACCGTTATAATAATGCGCACAACAAATAACAGGAGGAGGAAATGATGGGAAAACTTTTAAAAGATCTTATTTTAATTATCACTGGTACACTTATGTACGCCTTGGCACTGACCTTTCTGGCTATTCCAAACAACCTGGCTGATGGTGGTCTTCCTGGTCTGTCCATCATCTTGCACTACGCATTCGGATGGTCACCCGGTATCGTAAACTTTATTATCGCATCTATTATTATCTTGATTGGGTATCGTGTGCTGCCAAGACGATCGGTACTGTTGACGGTTGTCACAACTCCGCTCATTTCCTTCTTCATCTACATTACAGAAGGGCTTGGTGAGCCGTTGGGGGACACGCTCGTATCTGCCATTTTTGCCGGATTTTTTATTGGCATCGGAGCAGGTTTAATCTTCCGCACTGGCAGCTCTATGGGCGGGACAAGTGTCATCGCTAGAATGTTTAACCATAATCTGGGCTGGGATTTGACACGGACAAATTTTGTGTTTGACGCAGCCATTGTTTCATCGGGACTTTTTATTATCGGACCGCTTAACACGATGTATACCATTATCTCGTTATTCGTCGGCAAAAAAGCGACCGATCTCATTATAGAGGGGCTTGACACACGCAAAGCCGTCAGCATTATTTCTGCTTATGCGCCGGAAATTACTGACGAAGTGGTACAGCAGATGAAAACAAGTGCGACCGTTTTTGAGGGTTACGGAGGCTATATGAAAGAGAATGCTGATATGGCCTATATTATTATCAGCAAATACCAGCTGTTGAAACTTAAACGTATTATTAATTCCGTCGACGAAAAGGCATTTGTCGTCATCCATGACGTTCGCGACGTATTCGGTGGCAGTTTCTCCTGGGCAAAAAAGCCCTAAATGAGGCGCCTACCAAGCTTTTCTTATAAGGTCTTCCAAAATTTATACTTTCTGACGTTACAAAACAGGGCTGTCTGCACAGCCCTGTTTTTATAAATCAATTATTCAGTTGGAACGCCATCTAGCCACTCGTCTACTTTATCCGGATTATTATCGAGGAAGTTCTTTACAACCTCTTCAACAGGCTGATCGTCTTTATGAACTTTAGGCATCAGCTTGTTAATCATTTCATAACTTTCATCATATTGCTCCATCACCTTATAAGCCCGTGGCGCATCTTCTTTCAAACCTTTGCGGGCTATTGTGTAAATCTGGTCACCTTCTCCGCCGTAGATTCCCTTGGAGTCATCAAGCATTTTCAGGTCCATGACACCGAAAGCCCAATGCGGTTTCCAGAGCGGAACGATGATTGGTTCTTCATTTTCTATTGCTGACTGCAACTCAGTAAGCATTGCCGCTTCTGAGCTACGTAACAAACTCCAGTTGTCCAAACCATACTCTTTAATAGCTTCTTCTGTATTCTGCATAATGCCAGCGCCCGGATCGATTCCTGTAATTTCCCAATCGACTGATTCACCGAGCTCTTCGTTACCTTTCAAATCTTCCATGGAATCCACATCGTCCATGTAACTTGGAACAGTCAGGGCTAATGGTGCTTTATCCAGCACTTGTTTAACCTTGACAAGATCATCACTATATTTATCCCAGTATGGTTTATGGGTTGCCGGCAACCAGGTGGAAGTCTGGAAATCCGCTGATCCGTCGGCAACACTGGAGAACATGGCGCCTGCTTCTACCTGTTTCTTTTCAACGTTATAACCAGCTTTCTCAAGCAGTTGTTTTAACATCTCGGTACTGATAGTCTCCCGAGCCCAAGCAACGTAAGGCTCCGTCAAGTCTTTCTGACCCAGTTCAGGTCCTTCACTTTTTGCTTCTGCGTTTTCGGAATCCCCGCCGTTCGAGGAACCAGTATCTTCTTCCTTCTCGCCGTCACCACCACATGCGGCTAAAAGCATGGACAGCATAAGAATCAAAGCAAAAGCTACCAAGCTAAATCTAAATTTGCGGTTTGTGAAAATGGTAATAACCCCCTACAGTATTTTATGTTGGCAATCCTTATAGGTCTTTCATCTGAAAAACATATAAAGAAAAGCCTTACTTGCTGGTAATCTATCAAACCATCAAGCGGCAAATACTTACTATGTATCAAGACCGCCGGATTGATAGACAATTATTAATTGTTTAATAACCAGCAAATTGCAATAACTATTAATAATAGTAACAAAAGAACTGGAACAACCCAAATGAGCATTCCGGAGATATTAGGCGCATCTTAAACGCTCATCGCATAAATAGAAACTCAATTAAATTATTGAATAATTTCCCAAGTTTACAAACAATTTTGCCTCCATTTGGCATTTTTTAACCAGAGAGGACAATGGGGATAGGCTTTTTGCCCCATTTCAACTGCTAGATGAAGAAAGTTTAGACACTTTATATATTTTTACCAACATAGCGTATTAAAAGACGGAAAAAATACTACAAATAGCATATTCTTTCCGTCTTCTTACGGGATATTGCGTTTTTCAGTTGCGTTGATGATGAACCTAGATCCTACCGAAAACAGCTCAAACATCCTTAGATAGGACGTTTGAGCTGCTGTAACTAAACTTTGGCTAATTTTTTGATGCGGGTATGTGGTGACTTTTCGGTTTTCTTTTCCTTCATACAATAGCCAGTGATGCCGTAGAACAGTGTAAACATTGGTGTAAAAATGGCCAAAAAGCTGAACGGAATATACACTAGTGGCGATACACCTAAAGCGGCAGCAGTGAACAGGCCACCTGCCGTCCATGGCACAAGTGGTGCGCTTTGTGTTGCGGTGTCTTCTATAATTCTCGATAAATTTTCCGGGCGTAAGTTGAACTTTTCGAACAAAGGCTTCAACAATGTACCCGTCATTACCCCGGAAAAGGAGAAAGAACCACCGATTCCAAGCATCGCATAACCAGTAAACATCGATACAAAAACGAGCATCCCTCGACTTTTAATACGGGATACAACCGATTCGAGTATAACTTCCAGCACACCATACGAATATAAAATCCCGCCTAATCCTAATGCGAACAAATATAACGCAACTAAAGGAAGCATGCTGGTCAAACCGCCCTGTTGAAGCAGGGTGTCCACCATTTCTATACCGGATTCCACATAATAACCATCAAAAAATGTAGTTAACACCTGATTAACTGATACACCTTGATAAGCGATCGCTACCGCCGCACCAGCCAAGGCACCAATGAATATAGAAGGGACCGGTGGCTTTTTCATTACTAGTAAAGTGATCACAATAGCAGGCGGAATTAACGGAATGAGGCCGAGGTTGAAGTTTTCTGCCAGATAACCGGTCAGCGTATTTACTTCCGACGAGCTTACTGACGAGCCGCCGTAAATTAATCCAAGCACCGTAAAGATCATCGCGGTGATTATATAAGCGGGTCCGGTTGTTAACAGCATGTGTTTGATATGATCCATTAATTCTGCCCCTGCTACAGCTGCCGATAGGTTTGTGCTGTCCGATAACGGGGACATCTTATCGCCGAAAAAAGCCCCACTGACAATGGCCCCGGCTGTCATTCCTACTGGCACGCCAAGACTGTGACCGACACCCATCATAGCAATACCCGCTGTCCCGACGGTTGCCCAGGATGCACCGGTAGCAAGCGATACAACTGAACACAAGACAAGCGTAATAACAAGAAAAAAACTTGGTGAAATAGATTCAATTCCGTAGTAGATGATTGAAGGAACCGTACCAGACGCCATCCATGCGCCAATCAGAATGCCAACAGTTAGAATAATCATCCCCGGCTGCAATGCCTTAAGCATAGATTCATAGGCGCTTTGTTCTACTTCTTTAAATGTGTAACCTAACCTTGTAATCAAAGGAATAACCGCAATTAAAGCGGTAAACATCATAATCTGTATGGATGCTCCAAAAACTAGCATACCTGTAGAAATAATGGCTATTACCATTACCAGAATCATGAACGCATACATAAACGAGGGCTTTTTTGTCGCCTCTTTTTCCATCTAAACACTCCTTATAGTATTACCCTTCGCAAGCGAATATCAGGAGCGCTCCATTATTGTTCGAACAATTGATAAGTCAGTTTTTACTGTGGATCCATCCAGATGTTCAACTAAGTAAGTAATTTAATTCTAACAAATTGACTGTAAATTTAAAAATCCGATAAACAGCCATTCAGCTTGATTGAATCCAGTCAGAACGCATCAGCAGTACCAAAAGCACATACATTCTGATTTTTCTTCTGATTTATGGCTAGATGCTCCAAAATGATACGGAGGGACAGGCTCGTTGGCCCAGCAGATTTTGCTTGGATAAAGCCAAACCATGGAAACAATCCGCATTCTCATCATCCCCAAAATACGTTGCAACGTTTTCCTGCTTCGTTGCTTTCAAACGTGATAACGTGCTACACTTAACTCCTTATTACCTTCGTCTTATATGTTGGGTGGTGTGTTATGAAGAAAATTTCGATTGGTGTAATTACGTGTGTGGCAGCTTTAATGACGGTTTTCGTTAAAGTATATCGTGATACGCATACGTTCAAACGTGAAAGGACAACGTTTTACAGTAGTAAATTGCAAAAAGGCACGGAACTACGTATTATGCAGATTAGTGACCTGCATAATCACGTATTCGGGTTGGATAATAAGGCTTTAATAGATGCCGCCAAAGAAGAAACCGTTGATATGATAGTGATGACTGGTGATCTTATCGACAGGAAAACGATGTCATTCCAACATGTCTTTTCTCTTGTTGAGCAATTACAGGCTATCCAGCCGCACATTTATTTTGTTACCGGTAATCACGAGTGGGGAAACGCCGCCACCAACCTATTTTTGCATGGTCTGCGCCAGCGAAATGTAACAATCCTGGACAATACAAACACCCGGATTGTGAAAAACGGGGAAACGATTAACCTAGCCGGTGTTGCCGACGCATCAACCAAAAATGCGGATATCCATGCAGCATTTCGGGATTTGAATCCTGATTATTATACCATCCTGCTTTCCCATTCGCCGGGAATTGTCGGTATTTACGACACGATACCGGCCGATTTAATTTTGAGCGGGCATACGCACGGAGGGCAAGTGCGCCTCCCATTAATTGGAGCTATCGCATCGCCTGACAAGGGGATTTTCCCAAAAATGGAAAAAGGAACCTATTCCCTCGGATCACATCAATACCTATACATTGATAGTGGCCTCGGAACTACCAGACTTCCAATCCGCTTCCTAAACCAAAGCCAGTTCAGCCTAATAACGATTACTTCACGAACGAAAGAATAAATTCAAACGAGACATGGAGAAAGGCATCAAGTTGAAATCCAATCAGTTAACATTTCGTCGCCCAGGACAACGCGACTTTCGGGCCGGGACGCGCGAGTTTTCTGATTTTCGCGCGACTTCCGAACCTGCCTCGCTTCCAGCAAACTAAAAAGCCATATTTGTTTCGGATGGTTTCGTTTCGACGATGATTTCTCCGTTTCGGATGGAATATAGCACTGGTGCCTGTGTGCGAATCGCTTCGTATTCAGAATCAGTATCAATCACGATTAGATTAGCCTGGTTTCCTTCTTCCACGCCGTAACCGTCCTCGATGCTCAGCGTTTTTGCACCATTATTTGTAATTAAATCAAGTGCAGTTACGATATGGTCGTGGTCGGTCATGTGACAGGCGTGCAGGCCAAACTCCAACACGTTCATCAAATTGCCATTACCAAGTGGATACCAAGGATCTTTGATGGAATCAAGTCCGAAGCAAACATTAATGTTCTCATCTAACATATCCTTTACCCGTGTCACTCCGCGCTGGACAGGAAAGCTGTCAAACCGTCCCTGCAAATGCAAATTGGCTTTAGGCAGGGCGATAAAGTGCATGCCCGTTTTTTTCAGCGTCTGGAAAAGCTTATAGGTATACGCATTACTGTAGGTGGCCATTGCTGCTGTGTGACTGGCTGTAACCCGATGCCCCATTTTTCGTTTCAATGCCTCACCTGCCAGCACTTCCAAATACCTTGATTGATCGTCATCAATTTCATCGCAATGTACATCAACCAGCTTATCGTATTCCTGCGCCAAGTCGAGAATTCTATGGATAGAATGAACACCATCTTCACGTGTCAGTTCATAATGCGGAATGCCTCCAACGACATCCGCTCCCATTTCCAGTGCTTTAATGAGCAATGATTCGCCTTCCGGTTTTGTATAAAGACCTCCTGAGGAAGCGCAACAATCTGAATGTCCATATATTGTTTAACTTCTTCTTTTATCTCAAGTAAAGCCTTTAAACCTGTCAATGTCGGTTCACTGACATCGGAATGGGTGCGGACATGTTGGACGCCGTGCTTAAGCTGCATCCTGATTGCTTTTTTTGCACGTTTTTTTATATCCTCTTTTGTTTCCTGAACTAGCTGTTTTCTTTCCGACCAAATCTCTATTCCCTCAAAAACGGAGCCGGATTCGTTCCATCTAGGCGTACCGGCAGTGAGTGCATAATCAAGATGAATGTGTGGCTCCACATAAGGCGGCAATACCATTTTCCCCTGTAAATCCAGCGTTTCACCATCACTTGCTTTCGTGTTATCGCCAGCCGCAGTTATCGTTTGAATGCTGCCATCTTTAATAGCAATATCCCAGTTACCTTCCTGGCCATACATTTTTGCATTTTTTAAAAGCATTTTTCTCTCTCCTTCTTATTTTTCACAATTATTATTTCGCATTAACTGGCAGCGAATCCCTCACTAAATAAAATTTCACTTAATATCATAGCACATTTCTTTACAGGCAAGAAACACGAGCAAATCACGGCAATGATGGCCTTTTCTTAGCCTGTTTTTAAAATAAAATATACATAACCTGCACCAAATGATTGCGCGCTGCATTAACTGCCTAATATAAAAAGGTGTTTACTTTCAGTTGTAAATGTATTATACTGATTAAAAGTTGCACAGAGGAAACTTTCTATCGTATGTAAAACAATGTTAGTACAGGACACTACTTTTAGGAGGGTGAAATAATGCCAAAAGCAATTAACGTGAAGGGTTTGCACGTGTCCTATTATGGCAAGGAGGTGCTTAAGAATGTCAGTTTTTCTTTTGAAACTGGCAGTTTGATTGGCATCCTTGGACCGAATGGCGCCGGCAAATCGACATTGATGAAAGCTGTTCTCGGATTGATTCCACACGACGGCGGTCAGATTACAATTGGAGACAGACCACTAAAAGAGATACGCAAGCGAATTGCATATGTTCCGCAACGGTCTAATATCGATTGGGATTTCCCTATTATCGTCAGGGATACCGTTTTGCTGGGGACCTACCCGAAACTTGGCTTGTTTCATAGACCAAAAAAAGCCGATAAAGAATGGGCATTGGCGTGTCTCGAACAAGTCGGTATGGAGAAGTTTGCCAACTCCCAAATCGGAGAACTGTCAGGCGGACAGCAGCAACGGGTGTTTCTAGCGCGGGCATTAGCACAAAACGCTGAATATTTCTTTCTTGATGAACCGTTTGTTGGGATTGATGTAGGAAGTGAAGAAGTCATCATTAATAAGTTAAGAGAGTTACAGAAGAATGGAAAAACCATTTTTGTTGTACACCATGATTTATCAAAGGTAGAAAATTACTTTGATGATCTGATTCTCATTAACAAAGAGTTATACGGGGCCGGACCAGTTCAACATGTATTTCAGATGGAAAACATGGAAAAAGCCTACGGAATGCCGTTTGCCATGGCCGGTAGTTTGGGAGGTGGCGTGTGATGGATTTTATCCAAGATCTATTTGACTATGAATTTATGCGCCGAGCATTCATAACATCCGTTGTTGTCGGTATCATATGCGGCATTATTGGAAGTTTCATTGTATTACGCGGCATGGCATTGATGGGAGATGCGATTGCTCATGCGGTTCTTCCAGGGGTTGCTATCTCGTACATGATGGGCATTAACTATTTTTACGGGGCTGCTGTTATAGGCATATTGAGTGCACTTGGCATTGGGATCATTAACCAGAACAGTCGTGTTAAGAGCGATGCATCCATTGGTATTGTATTTTCGGCGGCTTTTGCCCTTGGAATTGTGCTCATCACCATTGCCCAAAGTGCCACCGATCTGACACAAATTTTATTTGGAAATGTGCTGGCTGTAAGACCGTCGGATATGTGGCTAACGATAGTTATCGGTGTAATCGTGTTAGTAGCAGTGTTTCTTTTTTACAAAGAGCTGCTCGTATCTAGCTTTGATGAAACAATGGCTGCAGCGTACGGACTGAAGACGCGAATGATTCATTACGGTATTATGGTGCTTTTGACGCTTGTAACTGTCGCATCGCTGCGCACAGTCGGTGTCATTCTGGTAGTATCCATGCTCATCACACCAGCGTCAACGGCTTATTTGCTGACAAACAGGCTATCAACCATGATTGGTCTGGCTGCATTTTTCGGTGCCCTGTCATCGGTTATTGGTCTATACATCAGTAATATGTCCGACTTGCCTTCAGGACCGATTATTGCCATGGCTACAACCGGCATTTTTATCCTAGCATTTTTATTCGCACCTAAGCAGGGCGTTGTATGGCGCAAACTGAGAGTTAATAAACATCGAGCAAGTCTCGGTAATTAATACATGATAAGACCTGCGGTGATATGTCAAGAGGAAAATAACTAAATATTCGATTGTCAAGGTTCAATTTTGCGAAAAAAGGCATCAGGAAACTAGACCAGTAAATAAATGGAAATTACTGGTAATCAGTAAAAGGATTTAGAAGCTATTTGTGCTTCATGCATTCACGCTCCTTTTTGGCGTGTAGATTTGGTGATTGCGTAGTAGCACATCCACCAAACGCACTAATTTTCTTGCGGTTAAGACGAGTGCTCTTTTGTGTTGATGCTTAGGTACTTCACTGTATTTTTTCGCGTAATATGCTTGATACTCAGGAACGTGCCGTCTTACCGAGTTGGCGGCTTCAACCAGGTAATATCTGAGGTACTGATTCCCGTTACGCGTAAGTGAAGTGTCGTCAGCTGTGAAGCGGCCTGATTGGTGCTTTCGCCAATAAAGGCCTGCATATTTGGCTATCTTAGTTTCATCATCAAATCGCTCAATTTGGCCGATTTCGGCGATGATTCCCGCAGTAAACACGGGCCCGATGCCTGGGATAGTGACAAGCGTTTGTGGCAGTCCAGCCATGATACGCTCGATTGCTTTATCAATTTCCTTTATCTGTTTTTGGAGTGTGCGAATGACTTCGATAGTTGTACCAAGAATAACATCGATAGAGTCTTCCACAACCTTGTCCAGACGGTAAGAAGAACGAACGGCTTTCTGAATGGATTTCGCAACACATTCCGGGTCACCAAAGCGATTTCTGCCCTTTTCTTGTAGAAAATCAGCTAGATCTTCAACCGGCATTTGCGCAAGTTCATCCAGACTGAACTTCTCGAAAAACAGTTCCATCATGGCATTCCCAAAAACGGAAGAATCGACTTCCTCTTTGAAGGTATTGCATTTAAAACTCAAGTGTTGAAGGAAGTGCTGCTTTTCCTTGGTAACCTGATGAACTAGCTGATACCTGGAGCGTGTAAGCTGTTGGAGCGCAACATATTGGCTCTCTTTGACAACAGACATTGGCAATCGGCCAAAACGCAGATAATCGGCGATGACGAACGCATCAATTTCATCGGTTTTGTCCATGTCGCTATAACTCTTTTTAAAGTTCGCAATCTGTTTTGGATTCATGACAAATACCTCTGCGCCAAGTGCTTTGAGTGCCTCATCATGATGAAGAAACATGGATGGATGAAAACTATAAACGGACGTGGATTCAAGCCCGAATTTGAGCGTATCAACAGCCTGATCACGCAAATATTCCAAAACAGTATCCCGAAGCTCACTAGCACCAGGAAGGTCATTGGAAACCGTGAAGGATTTAACCTTTTCTCCTTCACCATCCAGCAAACAAATCTTGATATCAAAAGAACTAACATCTAATCCAGCAAATAATTTCATGGGGGGTTCTCCTCCTTTCGATTTAGAATCATTGGTACTATTTCTTGGACGCCCTGAGATATCCCTAGTGTGAACGCCGATCAGCAACCTCGTGTATAAGTACTAACCCTGATTCGAAAGCCGCCCTGGGGCTACTAACACCCAGGTTCGAGATTCAGGGTGCACAGCCTGCGAGTAGGAAGGTCCGAACGCACACTGGGAAACAGTCTTTACGTGTGGTCTAGCCACAAGGGGGAAAAGAATTGTCCCAAATGATCCTAAGACCATTATCTAGGAACATCACGGGACGTCCAAGACTTTTGACTATATCCAGCAGGAAAAGTAAGAAAATATGGGCTCAAATGATAGGGCCTAAACATAATATACGAGGAGGAAGAGAAATGAAAAAACTTTTATTTGCAGCTGTTATGGCTATCACGCTCATTCTGGCTGCCTGTGGAGGCGAAGAGAAAAGCGCTACTGGGGACGACGGAGGCAATGGAAATGGTAAACTCCAAGTCGTCACATCATTTACCATACTTAAGGATATGGCAGAACAAATCGGCGGTGAGCACGTTAGCATCCATAATCTTGTACCAACAGGAACAGACCCGCACGAATATGAGCCACTACCCGAGGATATTAAAAAGGCAACAGACGCTGATGTTTTGCTGTATAACGGGCTAAATCTGGAAGGCGGTAAAGAAGGCTGGTTTTTCAAAATGATCGATTCCGTTGGTCAGGATGAAGCGAACGTTTTCAGCGTGACTGACGACGTCGATCCCATGTATATTGGCGGAGGTGAACACGAAAAGGAAATCAATCCGCACGCATTTATTGATCCAGATGCCGGCATTAAAATGGCCAAAAGCATACGTGATGCCTTCATTGAAGTAGACCCTGATCGGAAAGAGGAATATGAAAAACAGGCAGCTGCATATGTTGACCGATTGACGGAAATCGAAAAGGAATACGATAAGAAAATGAGTGAGATTCCTGAAGAAGAACGGATACTGGTAACGAGCGAGCGGGCTTATCAATACCTGGCAGACCACTATGGACTGAAAGAAGGCTTTGTCTTTGAGATTGATACGGAAGAAAACGGGACACCAAAGCAGATCAAAAACCTCGTTTCCTTTATTGAAGACAATGATACACCAGTGTTATTTGTTGAATCGAACGTTGATCCAAGACCAATGGAGACTGTTTCCAAAGAATCGGGGGTTCCGATTTATGACAAACCGATTTACTCCGATGAAATTGGGGAACAGGGCGAGGAAGTAGACACGTACGTAAAGTATTTAAACTATAACCTGGAAGTCCTTTATGACGGCCTAACCCGGTAAAAACCAAACGCCTCTTTGCATGTTTATATGCAGAGAGGCGTTTTGCTGTTTCAGGTGCTATAAGCGTCCCCTCTTAACCACTTTCTTTGACATCTCCAGGTCCCTACTATTTAATGGAATATATCGGTATTGGAAACGATTCTTGAGGAGGTAACCCTATGCGTACGAATACAAACGAGAACGACTTCAAACTTTCCGTTCTCGATTTAGCAACCATTTATAATGGGGAATCGGTAACGCAAACATTACAAAACTCGACAGAACTTGTTCAACTGGCGGACAAGCTCGGGTACACGCGTTACTGGTTTGCCGAACACCATAATACGAAACACCAGATAAGCACATCACCTGACTTGCTTGCGGCCCATGCTGCGGCAGTTACAGAACATATTCGCATCGGTTCCGGCGGTGTCATGCTGCCAAACCACAGTCCGCTTAAAGTAGTGGAAAACTTCTCCTTATTAGAAGCATTACACCCGGGCCGAATTGATCTTGGAATGGGCCGTGCACCGGGAACCGACGGAATGACTGCGTTGGCATTACGCCGCTCCCGTGAGGCAGTCAACAGTGATCAGTCCGGTGAGCTGCTGAATGAACTACTCGCGTATTTTACAGGTAATTTTCCAGATGATCATCCGTTTGGCAAGATTACCCCGACACCGGATCGCTCCCTACGACCGGAGTTATTCATGCTTGGATCGAGTGATGGTGGAATGAAAATGGCATCCCAACTTGGACTTGGCTATGCATTTGCCGCGCAGATCAACCCAGATTGGGCGGATCCTGTTTTGCAAAACTACCGCAAACAATTTCAACCGTCGGAATTCCTGGCTGAGCCGTACAGCATCCTGTCCATTGTCGTCGTCTGTGCCGAAACGGATGAAGAAGCGGCGTATTATGCAGGACCTGCCGAACTCCAATGGGTACGCTGGGGCACTGGCCAGTTCCAATTCGCACCACCAACATTAGAAGAAGCAGCAGCCCATACGTACACACAAGAAGAAGAAATGGTACGCCAGCAAAATAAAGGGCGCTTTATCATCGGCAGTGTGGATACGGTAAAAGAACAAATTCTACAACTGAAAGAAGATGCGCAAATTGATGAGCTGATGGTCTTGAATATGATTTCCGATAAAGAAGCAAGAAACAAATCCTTTTCATTACTTGCTGACGCTTTTCAACTGACCAATCACTAAACTAAATCCAGCCTAAGGAGGAACGCTACCATGCAAACCATGCAAGCATTCGTTCGAACCGACGCCAATAGCAGAGAGGTGGAAATTGCTAATGTCCCGATACCTTCCATTAATGATGATGAGGTCCTTATACAAGTGGAAGCATTTGGTGTCGGCATACATGACCGATATTTTATCCCAAAAAATGTAGACTTCCCCTACCCGATTGGCATAGAAGGAGCAGGCACGATTGTCCAATTAGGGGATCAGGTTACCGATGTTGCAGTCGGCGACCGAGTGATATTTACGACCAGCTTCCAGCCAAAAGGCGGCTCATGGGCGGAGTATGCTGCTGCTAATCAAGCGACACTCATTCCCATGCCCGACCACCTTACCTTCCAGCAGGGTGCAGCGGTTCATGTCGCTGCAAAAACAGCACTGGAAAGCATGCGTGCCCTCGACCTTAATAAAGGTGACAGTCTGTTTATCGCCGGTGCATCCGGGGCGATTGGGACCTTTGTCATTCAGCTGGCGGCAGCCAAAGGTATTCATGTAGCCGGGTCAGCTTCAGCAAGAAATCATGACTACATGGCATCCCTCGGCGCGGAAAAAACCGTCGACTACCATGACGCCGACTGGCAAAAGCAAGTCAACGAATGGGCTAGTGGCGGTGTCACAGCAGCCTTAGCCATTCAACCGGGCACAGGAAAAGATAGTTTGCCCGTTGTCAAAGATGGTGGCAAGGTCATTACCGTGTCAGGTGATCAACTGGAGGGTGAACGAGGAATCACCATCCAGCAAATGAGCCATCACCAGGATACCCATCAAGACGTCATCCAGCTAGTTCGTGACATTGCTGATGAAAAAATCAAGCTTGTTATCGAAAAAGAATATCCGTTCGAACAAGGCTTAGAGGCACTTGAGAAAACCGAAACAAGACACGCAAGAGGAAAATTAGTCGTTACAACGCCTTCGTAGGCAGGGATTATGGGGGACGGGCGCTTGGTCCCCTCCAACAAAAAGGGAACGGTGGCCGTTTATGCGGCTCCGTTCCCTTTTTTATTATTTAAGAAGTCATGACTTTACATATATCATTGGTAAAGGTGACCGGATCATTGACTGGTAATCCCTCAATCAAGAGTGCCTGGTTGTACAATAGATTTGTATACAACTTGAATTGTTCCTCATTCTGATCATACACCTGCTTTAAGGCGTCAAATACTTCGTGGTTGACGTTAATCTCCAGGACTTTTTCTGCGTTTATTTGCTGATTGTTTGGCATCATATTTAGTGTCTTTTCCATTTCTAATGAGATATCGCCATCGGTTGTCAGGCAGACTGGATGGGATTTCAATCGCTTGGAAACACGTACCTCTTTTACCTTATCGGACAAAATGGATTTCATTTCGTCGAACAAAGCTTTATTCGCATCCGCTGCTTCATCTGCTTGCTGATTTTCTTCGTCCAAGTCAATGCCTAAATCACCACTGGATACCGAGCGGAATTCTTTGCCTTTATAATTCATCATCATGGTGATGGCAAATTCATCCACTTCATCCGTGAAGTATAAAATCTCATACCCTTTATCCGCCACCAGCTCGGTTTGCGGAAGCTTTTCAATTCGATCGCGGGATTCCCCTGCAGCATAGTAAATATATGGTTGATCATCTTTCATTCTAGATACATATTCATCCAAGGTGACCAATTTCTTTTCCGTAGACGAATAGAACATTAACAGATCCTGCAATGTCTCCTTGTTAGCACCGAAGTCACTGTAGACGCCAAACTTTAACTGACGGCCAAAGGAATCATAAAACGTTTCATATTTTTCACGGTCATTCTTCAGCAGTTGCTCGAGCTGCTGTTTCACTTTTTTATTGATATTTTTCGCGATCAGTTGAAGCTGTCTATCATGCTGGAGCATCTCCCGCGAAATATTCAGCGATAAATCCTCAGAGTCAACCATTCCTTTGACAAAACTGAAGTGATCCGGCAATAAGTCCGCACATTTTTCCATAATCAGCACACCATTGGAATACAGCTGTAACCCTTTTTCATACTCCTGTGTGTAATAGTCAAATGGCATGGTTTCCGGAATGAACAAAATAGCATTATAGCGAATCGTACCGTCCACTTGCAGATGGGCATGCTTCAGCGGTTTATCATGACCGAAATGCTGTTCCTTGTAAAATGTTTCATAGTCTTCATCGGTCAGCTCGCTTTTATTTTTCTTCCAAATCGGCACCATGCTGTTGATCGTTTCTTCTTCAACATAATCGACGTATTCATCGCTATCGTCGTCTTTCGGCTTGCTCTTTGTCACGTCCATCTTAATCGGATAACGGATAAAGTCGGAATATTTCTTAACGATGCTTTGCAGCCGCTGCTCGTCCAAATACTGATCGTAATCTTCATCTTCACTGTTTTCCTTCAGTTTTATATAAATTTCCGTACCTGCTTCCGCTTTTTCGTGCGGTTCAATGGTATATCCATCAGTGCCTTGTGACTCCCATTTAAATGCTTCATCACCGCCATGCGCCTTGGTGATGACAGTTACGGCATCGGCAACCATAAATGCGGCGTAAAACCCTACACCAAATTGCCCGATAATGTCGTGGCCATCCTTCATTTCATTTTCATTTTTAAACGACAAGGAACCACTTTTGGCAATAACGCCAAGATTGGATTCCAGTTCTTCTTTTGTCATGCCAATTCCGGTATCGATGACTTTTAATGTGCGATTGTCTTTATCAGCCTCAATCTTAATATAGTAATCTGCCGGGTTAAATTGGATAGAGTCATCGGTCAGCGCTTTATAATAAATCTTGTCGATCGCATCACTCGCGTTGGAAATCAGCTCCCGCAGGAAAACCTCCCGCTGCGAATAGATGGAGTTAATCATCAGTTCTAATAACCGTTTCGATTCCGCTTTAAATTGTTTTTCAGCCATCCGTATTCCCCTTTCGCCATTGTTATCGAGGTAATGCCAGGGCTTTTGCAGTCCAATAACCCCTATTAGCACTCGACCTTGTAGAGTGATAATTACAATATATTAAATATCACATTCATTTTTTTGTGTCAATGAATGGGGGGTGGTAGGAAGGCTTTGATGCTCATTTGTATCAATAGCATAGACGTTTTTTAATAGAAGTGGTTGGAACCGTCATAATGCTCTATACTTCCCATGTTTTGTTGTTTAATAGATTAGCAATATTAAATGCATTCATATCTTGTTGAAAACCATCTATCTCCGTTAAATCAATATAACGTGTGCCTTGCACAGCACCTTTTGTTTTTTTCATATAATTAGTTTCATGGAATTTCTCAACAAAGAAATATCTTCTTCCTTCTTCAAGTGGATAGCTGTAGTTTTGCTTCGCTTCAATTGTTACCTCTTTAATAATATCCTTTTGTGTTTCTGATACTTTTCCTTTTACTTCATTAATAATATTTACCTTATTCTCTTTAGGCAAGTACTGTGCGTCTACAATACATGTAATTTCACCAATTGCCCGTACAGCCTTATTTTTATATAGACCTAAATATCTCGTATTTTGGTAACCCCTATCGGCAGGATTATAGTAAACATTATGTTTTAGATTTTGTTCCAACGTTTTGCTTGTTAATACAACTCTAATTTTTGAATCAGAATTATCGATTAAGTTTGATTCATTGCAAAAGGATTCATAATCAACTATTAAACCTTGCATTTCTAAATCATATTCATTTAGAACGGTACTAAAACTATTACAGATATCCTTAAAAGTTGTTGCCACAAATTGAATATTTTGTCGGTTGTTATCGTTATAATTATTCAATTCTTTGTTTATCTCATCAAGATAATCAACTGAGATAGGCTCTTTATTTATCCATAGGAAAATTTGTTGGTCTTCATTTTTAAACGCATCCAAATGTTTTGTTATTTGGGATAACTGTTTCTGTCCATAAAGTTTTGTTTCAATTACCATTTTAATGCTTTCTTGTTCAATTAAGCCATCAGGAACACTACCACTTGATGCTTTTTCCTGCTGCTTAAATTTTACCGTCGTATTTAACACTATGTCGTTGTTTTCGATAAGGGTATTCATAAACTCAGTAAATTTAATAGGACTATGATTGTATAGTCTTCTAAATAATAATAATGTATTGTTGGTAACCATGTTTTCTTTTTGCGAGTATCTAGGAAAATAATGAACCTCTGACATTTAAAATCAATCCTTTATTGTGTTATTGGAATCACGAAGTTACTTTAGTTTTTATTGTCTAATTACTAATATTTAATCTCTGTCTGCTTCGCCCGTAAGTCAGGATATTCAACCTTATTTATCGTGAATTGCCTTGGGCTCCCTTGAAAAGTCCATTTTTGAACAACGCCACTCCTCCATAAGCTTTTAATTTTCATTAAGTACTCCATTCGTATCTAGTATAATTATTCAATCCAGCAAAATAAGCTAAGCTTATTTTGCTGGATATCTATGTCACGTTTCCTTCAACCGATAATAAACTTCCTCCTTCATCTCATTCATCAGAAACGCCCGTTGCTCTTCATTTTCCATCATTTTTTGGAAGAAGTTTCGCTCAGTCATGCGATCGATCAAGAAATCCATAAACCTGCCCTCGAAACTGAAGGTGAAGTTATCAATGGAATTATTTTTAGCTCTAACCTGCAGCTCTTCGTCTTGTACCATATCCTCTACAAGCTGATCTCGTGACAATTTATCCTGCGGGTCAAAGTTAGTGCCGAACTTTTCATTCATGCGGTCAATGACGGAAGACAATCGTTCCTTTTCTTCCTCCTTCGCTGAACCTCCCCCTGCATGTTGGGGCGGATCAATATCCACTCTACCTTGGGTCTCAAGTTGAATAGTCCCTTCAAATACTTTTTGATTTCGATAGTATTCAAGTGCAACATCATCAGCTAAATAGACGCGTTCATTTGGTTTCTTAGGTAATTTACGCAGAAGATAACTTAAATAAACATATAGCTTATGAAGATCAACATCGGTAAATGGCCCAATCTGCAGAACAAAAGAGTACGTGCGGATAAACTTGGACGCTGAACTCTTAAACTGGTCTTGGTTTTCTTCTGTTAACTCTTTATTAAACCGGTCAACCGCCTGGTCCAAGATGGGATTTAGTCGTTCCTGAGTACGTTTGTCTTTTAACTTACCGTTAAATTCCAATTCACTGACTGAATTGATCTCACTTGCTGTATACACTTGCATAGCATCAAGTTCATACTGCAAATCATATAGAATGTTTGGATCGGTTACATCGCTTAGGCCAGTTACTTCATAGTAACTCTGAAATGCTTCTTGAATATCTTCAGGTTCATTCACAAAATCAAGGACAAATGTATCTTCTTTGCCTCGGCACGTTCGATTCAGTCGAGACAAGGTCTGCACTGCTTTTATACCATTTAATGGCTTATCGACATACATTGTATGAAGTAAGGGCTCGTCAAAACCTGTCTGGTATTTTTCGGCAACAATCAGCACTTGATATTCGTCCGTCGAAAATTTATCTGTCAATTCACTTTCACTTATCTGATTGATTCCGGCTTCCGTATATGACAACCCATCGTCATCAACCGTACCCGAAAAGGCAATAAGTGTTTTCATATCTGTATAATTCTTTTTCTTAATATACGCATCAAACGCATGCTTATATCTGACAGCATGGAGCCTGCTGCGGGTCACAAGCATGGCTTTCGCCCGTCCGCCAATTTTGTGCCGTGTCACCCGGCGGTAGTGTTCCACAATGATGGCTGTTTTCTGGGCAATGCTATGCGGGTGGAGGGATACAAAACGGGCAATCTCCTGGGTAGCTTTTCCTTTGGCTACTTCCGGATCATCATTAATATTTTTTTCGACTTTGTAGAAGGTATCGTATGTGACATAGTTCTGCAGCACATCAAGAATAAATCCTTCTTCAATTGCCTGACGCATCGAATAGATATGAAAAGGTTCCGGTACTTTCGTTTCCGGATTGATAGTACCGAATTTTTCAATCGTCTTAGGTTTAGGGGTTGCTGTAAAGGCAAAGAATGAGATATTATTCTGCTTCCCACTCTTCTCGACCGTTTCTACAATCTTTTCTTCTGTACTATCCAACTCGTCTTCCAAAACCTTATCCGCTGCGTAAGCAT
This sequence comes from Lentibacillus cibarius, assembly GCF_005887555.1. Taxonomy (NCBI): domain Bacteria; kingdom Bacillati; phylum Bacillota; class Bacilli; order Caryophanales; family Bacillaceae; genus Lentibacillus; species Lentibacillus cibarius. Next base: position 1,060,729 of record NZ_VCIA01000001.1, read on the forward strand.
CTTCCAGCGACTTGTCGGATAAAATACTTGTCATTGCTGTGGAGGCTTTTCCGCCCTGTGAACTATGAGCTTCATCAATCACAATACCGTATTTACCACGTGAAAACTCACCCACTTTTTCGATGATAAATGGGAATTTCTGCAAAGTCGTAATAATGATTCGCGTTTTATTCTGAATCGCTTCAGCAAGCTGGTTGGAGTCTTTGTCAATCTTCTGGACGACCCCTGCTTCATGTTCCAACTGATAAATCGCATCCTGCAGCTGTTTATCAAGTACACGACGGTCTGTAATCACAATAACACTGTCAAAAATGGGTTCATTGTTTTCGTCATGGACTTTCGCCAGGCGGTGTGCCAACCAGGAAATGCTGTTCGTTTTCCCACTTCCTGCCGAGTGCTGCACAAGGTAATTTCCACCGACCTTGTTCTTTTGGATATCGGTTTCAATGTCACGCACAACATCCAGCTGGTGATAACGGGGAAAAATAACGATTTCTTTCTTATCAACGATCTCCCCTGTACTATCACGTATATCCTTTTGTTCGATATACACAAAACGGAATAAGAGGTCTAAGAGGCTATCTTTTTGTAAAATATCATTCCATAAATAGGAAGTGCGGTAATCATTGTAGATAATAGGATTTCCTTTACCTCCCTGATTGCCACGATTAAATGGCAAGAAGGAAGTACTATCCCCATCCAGCCTGGTCGTCATCCATACTTCATCCGTATCCACAGCAAAATAAACCATGACACGTTTTTTCGGCTGGAATAACAATTCTTTCGGGTCACGGTCTTGCTTGAACTGGCGTTTGGCATGTTCAACAGTTTGCTTTGTTAAAGGGTTCTTCAGTTCCATGACGACAAGTGGAAAACCATTGAGAAACAACACCATATCAAGACTGTTGTTGTGCTTACTGCTGTAATACACTTGCCGGCTAACCGTAAAGATGTTGTTTTCATAGTTCTGCATTAGGAGCTGATTCAAGGTGCTTGGCGGTTTATTAAAGGCTAACCGCAATGACACCCCTCTGTCTTTAATCCCATGCCGCAGACAGTCAATAACACCCCGACGATTCAGCTCTTGGTCCAACCGGTCAAGGAAACGTTTCTCGAATTTATCACCGTGAATCGTTTTGAGACGTTCGAATTTCTTCGGTTGAGTTGCTTCCAGGAATTGAAACAACATCTCGACGTCGATGGCACGTTCCTGAAAGACTTTAAGTGCTTCTCCGTGCAGACGACGCTCTATATATCCGGCATGTGTTAAACTTGTTTCAATATTTTCTTCCAGTCCCGTCTCTGAGTAATCTATCGCCATTTGTAAGCCTCCTTTCTAGTGAACTTCTTCTGTTTCCGTTGCATAATCACGTACATCTATCTTGCCTGTGACAGCTTCGTAAATTAAGGATTCACGGTATTCTTTTAGTTTGGAGATTTGAATCCTAATATATTCTATCAATTCTTTTGTTGTTGAATCTAATTCATCTAGCTTGCTTACTATTTTAGCCAACTCACTTTTTGGTGGTTTAAGAAGAGATAACCACTTTAAATCCTTATAATTCATTGTTTGCCTTACTCCGTCTCCCAAACCATAATATATTTTTTGTAAATCGTAACTGTGCAATAAGTAATAGTAGTACTTACTTCTCTCTCTACAGTTATTAGATAAAGATAGGGTGGTATAGGCTGAAGTGATAATGCCCTTCTCTGTTACATATCCTACCCGTAAACTTCTTTTATCATTTTGCAGATCCGTAAGCCTCATTACTATATCACCTTGATTTACTATATTGTACGTATTAAAGGAGGCTGGGATTAAGCCAAAATTTGCCTCAACATTTCTCCTTATAATTCTTCCATAACTTAGAGACAAAACGTTTTGTTCTTTCAGATTGATGTTTTTATGTTTCACCTCAGCTAATTCTAAAAAAAGAGGGGATACTTCCCAATGCTCTGGTATCTCACCAATCCACTCGATCCCTGAATCTTTCATTTTTACATTTGGATCAAGCCCTTTGGTCACGGTCTCCGTAATCATCGCCTGACGCTTTTCTTCCAGTAATTCAATTAAGCGTTCTTTGTCTGAGACGAGAGCATCTATTTCGGACGTTCTTTGATCAAGGTAATCACTTATAGCTTTTTGCATCGGTAATATTGGTACCGATAATTCAAGGTTTTTTAAAGCTGAATTTGATAACTCAAGAAAAGTAGTACCTCTTCCTAATTGATTAAGATATTCTTCATTAATACTCAAGTAATAATAAAAAAACCTAATATCCGTTTTCTCATTTTGTTCTAAGCTTTTACAACCTTGATTTGTCGCGTATGGAGTTTTAACAATTTTCACATTACCTATCGGCGCTCTGGTTGAAAGAACGATGCTTCCTGCTTTAACAAGGGTTGCCGAGGAGTTTTCTAAACCTTTAAAGCTTATTTTTCTAATTGAATTTCTAATATGTGAATTTCCAGTGCTCAAATCTTCTGGGGTAATCCATTTTACTTCTCCAGGTTCCCAATATGAAGGTTCATTACTTTTGGGTGTCCCCCCATTTTTTATCTTAAACAATCTTTTTAGTTTTTGTTTATTCCAGTTTTTTTGCGCCATCACTCCATCACCTTCTTCAACTTCTCCATAATACTTTCTTCCAATTCTTGTATTTCTGCCTTAATCTCACTGGAAGGTCTGAGTTTCGTATATTTATAAAAATACCGTGTAAATGGGATTTCATAACCAATGCGCGTCTTTTCTTCATCTATCCAGGCATCTGGCACGTGTGGCAATACTTCTCGTTCAAAATAGGCATCGATATCATCATTCAAAGGAATGATTTCCGTGTCACGCAGCTCTGGGTCCGGCTCGATGTCGTTCTTATTTTTCATGCAGGCATCTGCTGTTTCATCCCGTTCAGATAAAGCAGTCCAAATCGCTTTTAATAAAGGTGCACGAAGGGTGATATCCGTATCTTTAAAAGCTGTTTTAATAACATCAATAAACACGTCACGATTTTTATATACCTTATCGCTTTGCATATCGGTTAAGACCTTTTTAATCGTTTCCTGCTGTGCTTTTCCTGCTTCTATCTCTTCTTCTTTTTTCTCACCGCTTTTACGAGATTTGGCCAAGTTAGCAAAGGCTTTCTCCTCATCAAGTCTCGCGATGCGTTCCTCTGTAATTTGGAAATTTAACCGTAACGGGCGTTCAACGGTTACACGGTAATAGCCAAAGTCTTCATTGTTAAAGATTTTCACGTTTTCGCTTTCTTTTGTTTGGCCGTACATTTCCACGATCGTGTTAATCTGCTCTTCTGATATTTCATTACGCTTATTCCCAAGACTTTTACGCATTTTTTGATACATATCCACGGCATTCACAAGCTGTACTTTCCCTTTTTGGTAAGAGGTTTTGTTATTGGTTAAAATCCAAATATAAGTAGATATGCCTGTGTTATAAAAAAGCTGTTCAGGAAGTGCAACGATTCCTTCGACTAAATCATTTTCAAATAGATAACGGCGGATTTCACTTTCTCCACTGCCGGCATCTCCTGTGAAGAGCGGTGAGCCATTCATAATAATCGCAACACGGGAGCCATTAGGATTCTGTTCTGTGACCGGCTTCATCTTGGACACAAGATTCTGCAGGAACAGTAATTGCCCATCACCAACCCTTGGCAGCCCAGCACCAAAACGACCACTAAACCCTAAATCTTCATACTCTGCCTCAACCGCATCTTTCGCAGGCTTCCACTCAACACCGTAGGGCGGATTCGTTATCATGTAGTCAAACTTTTCGTTTTTAAACTGGTCATTGGAAAGTGTGTTCCCTATTTTAATATTACGCGCATCTTGTCCTTTAATAAGCGTGTCTGCTTTCGAAATTGCGTAGGATTCACCGTTAATTTCTTGAGCGAAAAACTCAAGGTGGCCTGTTGGATTATATTCCTGTATATAATCCTGGGCAACCGTGCCCATCCCCCTGTTCCCGCACAGCTGTCATATAGCGTACGCGTGACATTTGGCAGAAGGATTTCGTCATCGTTTAAAAACAACAGATGAACCATAAGCTTAATTACTTCACGTGGGGTATAATGATCCCCTGCTTCTGCATGCTCTGAGAATCGTCGAATAAGCTCTTCAAAGATATAACCCATTTCAATGTTTGATACTTGATCAGGATGTAGGTCAATCTCACCAAACCGTCTTACAACAAGATACAACAAGTTATTTTCATCCATCTTATCGATTTCATTGTCGAAATTAAAGTGACTCAGTATCTCGCGTGCTTCTGATGAAAAACCATTTATATAATCACGCAAGTTGTCCGCAACATTATCGGGGTCACTCAATAACTTAACAAAGTCGAATTGACTTGTATTGTTGAACTTTTGCTTGGCAACACGGTTTAGGATTTCATCTCGCGTTGTTTCCGGAAGAGATTCATATTTTTTATTTTCACGCAGCACATCTTCTTTCGTATCAGACAGCACAGCATCAAAGCGTCTCAGAACGGCCATTGGTAAAATGACATCCCCATAATTTTCTGGCCGATATGGACCTCTCAGTAGTTCTGCTATCGACCATATAAAACTAACTTTTTCTTGGAAGTTTTGCATTATGATTCTCCTTTAACTGTATTCCAGTTCTCGTTTAATTGTATATATAGTGCTTCTCGCTACATTTGTTTTTCCATGACTATCCATTACACGTGTGTCTAATAAAAGGACAGTTATTGACTATATATCACTTTGATAATAGCCGAACAAACCCTTATTTTATTATACAATAGTGTATAATCTTTATTAAGGCTAAAAAAATTCAACCTTAACTAAATATTATCAACCGGCACTTTCCGGTTTGACTCCGTGACATTTCTTTATATAGTATCCTTGGCATAAATTGTAGATTCAATGTTTGATTGAGTTAACAATACCGGTCAGAGCGAATATCGCGGATGCGTTCAAGCAATTCATCGAAATAATCCTGACTAAAATTACCCATTTCCTTCAGTCAGTAATAGTCCATTGTAAAGCCTTTGATAAGATATTCATTCAAACGTTCTACTTCACCGGAAACATCCATTACATCTTTCTCCAGTTAGAGTTAATGAATCCGATCACATATCCGGGTTCAAGTATGCTAAAATTCGTTCGCTTTCCTTTTTGTCAGTCATGTCTGCTTCACTCATGTTTTCCGGGGCCTTTTCGTCAGCGACTTCGACGATTTGGACGTTCGCATAGGAACGCAACCGCTTCAAATATTCCTCGATGCCTTCTTCATATATTTTTCCTTTAATTTTCCGACTGTGAGGAGAATTATTTTCATGGATTGAACTTCCTTTTCCGTTGAATTCTTTTCTTCAGTTTATCAGAAAACCTATACAAAAACATGCACCTATATAGGAGGACGACCGGAACATGGTTGTGTTTCTGATTGGCATGCGGATTAATAAACGGCTGGCCGTCCGGAAATGGCTGCCAGTGTTCACCGCAATCCGGCGATGATCTAGGAACTGTATGAAATTCAGGAGGAGCTCGGTTTTCTGTCGATGGAAAATTACTTCGGCCTGCGCACAACGATTATGATTATCTATTGGCGATCGGAGGAGGTTCTGCTTGCCTACTCAATGGTTCAAAAGCATTTGACGGCGTGGAAAAATTTCAACCGAAAAATCGGGGATACGGATGCGGTTGGGATTAACCACGAAACCTATGTTGTGCCAGCGGGAAGGTATGAGGCAATTTATGGGAATATGCCAATTTACGGGCTTGCTAAAGAGACTGGGCATATGCCGGTCACTTCTGAGAAGAGGTATGCTAAGAAGCGGTTGCGGACGGGGGTGAAGTGAACCACCCCATAGTCCGATTAACTGGTTTAGAGGCCCAAATAAATGTGTACAAACATTGATTTTGTGGTATAATTATCATAGAAAGATGTTGAGTGCATAAACTAATAAAGACCGTTCCATGCAAGTACATGAAACGGTCGCTATAGACTGAACCCCAACAAGAGGGGTCGGCAGCGTTGAGAATAATCCCTCACTTACCGTTCAAAGTGCATGAGGGGTTATTTTTTATGGTTTCATTCAATACCTTCCAGCCATTTTTCCTTCAGGTCGGGTTGTTGTCAATAAATTTCTGTGCAGCAGCTTCTTCTTCCATGCCTTTTTTAATATCAAGCATCATCGCTTGCGTACCTTCTTTTTTAATTGAAAATTGTTCAAGAACGGATTCCATGAACTGGTTTATGGGACCGTTTACTTCCCGCCCGAAGTCTTTTATACTATCTAATAATGAGCGTAAATATGGAAATGTTTAGGAGGAGAAACATTTGAGAAACAAACATTACATTGTATTACTGCTATTATTCGTCATGGCTATTCCAATCACTGCATGCAATTCTAATCAGGATGAAGAATCCGGAGATAGGAAATCCCCGGAACAACATGTGGAAAAGAAAGCTGAAGCAAACGAATCAGATGAAACAAAAGACAGTGAGCGAGAAGAGAAACAATCCGAAGCCCCCGATACATCTGACATTCCGGAAGCACCACCTTTAGCAACCACCTTTGAAGAAGTAGCTGACTATCCAATTATCGGAAAGTTTTCTGGAGAAATGCATCAAAAAGAATTAAAGGACAATAAAGACATAACGGAAGTTCTTGATGCCATACCGCCACTGACCATTGACAGTGAAAAGGAAACGATTGAAAAAGCAAAACGGTATATTTATTCTTTGTTTAAGGAAGATCTGAATAAGCCGAATGTACCACTGGATCAATGGAAATCAATGCAATTTGGTGATCCGGAGTCTTCAAGTGAAAAGGTTCATTTAAAAGAAAGCTATAATGTTGCCATTTTGCTAGACTCAAGTGGCAGTATGGGGTACATGGAAGGTAATGAAACAAGGATGGCTTTGGCTAAAGAAGCCATCAGCCAATTCGCCGAAAACCTTCCTGAACAGGCGAATGTTTCCCTGCGCGTGTTTGGACATATTGGAACGGGTGATGACAGCGATAAGGAAAAGTCGTGCTCCAAGGTAGAAGAAGTCTACCAGCTTGATCACTATGATGCGGATAAATTCTCTAAAAGTCTGGACCGGTTTGAACCTGCTGGATGGACTCCCATGACCAAAGCGATAAAGCAAGTGGAGAAAGATTTTGCATTATTGGATGGTAAGAACAATACAACCATTATTTATGTTGTCAGTGATGGTGTGGAGACGTGCGGCGGTGACCCGGTAGCTGCCATTCAGTCGCTTGACGAATCGGGTATTGATCCGGTTATCAATATTATCGGCTATCAGGTGGACAATGAAGGGTTAAAACAGCTTAAAGAAATGGCAAAAGCATCAGAAGGGCGCTACATTAATGCCAAATCACAAGCGGATTTAACCACTGAGTTTGAACAGACAGTTGATATGTCACAGCTTTGGAGAGAATGGCAAAGCGATTCAAAAGATATTATCAGGGATTTGCACAGTACCATTAAACACCAGCTATATGACTGGAATAATAACGAAAAGAAAAAACAGTACCGGCAGCAGGAAAACTTAAAATATGCATTAAAGTACCTGTTTGATACTGAAATTATTGATCATGACCTCCGTTCGGCATTTTCCGATGAATACCGAGGTAATTATTTGGACATTTCCGATGAACGGGGCGAAATTTACTCTGAGCTGTATGATATCAACTATGAAACATACAACGATAAATTTAATGAGGTAGAAAAACGATTTGAGGACGCCCAGGAATGAACTATTAAACAATGCTTGGAAATTGCTTGATCCGGAAGTGTAGATTTTTTAAGTCCGTGATTAGGCCGCGAAACAGGCAAGTATGACTTTAACAACCAAAACCGATTCTCTCTTCTCGCGGGAAATCGGTTTTTGGTTTATATTTCAGGAATCTGATATTTATTTATGATATGGCTCATTCCTATTGATACGAAACCTCCCGATAAACCTGCTCCAGCAAAACCGGTCGCATCAATGATGAGAAAATGCCATTTTGGAAAACGATAACGCCAGATCACTCCGCTTCTGAACCTCCTCACTAATACTGAGTGAACCGCCAATGACAAATGACACTTTACTTTTTCCATACGTTTCGAGCTCGTCCATTTTGGCTGCCAGCTATTCGGAGCTAGCATTTTTCCGTTTATCTCGAGGGTGATGACGTACATATCCGAATTCACGTAGGAATAAAATCCGCTCTTCTCACGAGACTGCATCTAGCCGTTTGGCAAACGAAAAGGAGGACGCAAACACCACCCCCCTTTTTCAATCACTTATTTATTCACTTTTCCCCTACCACTTCTTCAACAGCTTTTATCGCTAATTTGATTTGCTCCCTGTCTACATCTAGATGTGTTACAAAGCGAACGGTATACGGACCTGCTGGATTAGCTAGAACCCCTTTCGATTTGAGCCCTTCCGAAAATTGCTCACCCGTTAGTCCAGCTTTTTCCGTATTCACAAATAATATGTTCGTCTCCACCGTATTTTCCATTGTCACGCCAGGAATCGCACGCAAACCGTCTTCCAGCAATGTCGCATTGGCATGGTCGTCAGCGAGCCGGTCGACCATCGTCCGAAGCGCAATTAGTCCAGGCGCGGCAATGATACCTGCCTGCCGCATACCACCACCGAACCGTTTACGCCATTTACGTGCCTTGTCGATAAATGCTGCCGAACCAGCGATTATCGAGCCAACAGGTGCGCCTAACCCTTTGGAAAGGCAAAATTGAACTGAATCGGTACAGGCTGCATAATCTTTGACATCAATCCCCGAAGCAACCGAAGCATTAAATAGACGTGCACCATCCAAATGAACGGGAATGCCATGTTGCTGGGCTATGTTGTATATCTCCTGCATGTTTTCCAATGGCACAATCGCACCGCCTGCACGGTTATGGGTATTTTCCAGACAAATCAGCCCTGTTTCCGGAAAATGGATATCGTCCGCACGAATCGCACTTTTAACGGCCTGTGGATCCATCACGCCACGCTCACCAGCGATCGTTCGCGGCTGTACACCGGCAAAGGCAGCTATGGTCGCACCTTCATTATAGAAAATATGAGATGTTTCCTCCACGATGATTTCCTGACCGGACTGGCAATGGGTGACGACTGCGATTTGATTTCCCTGGGTACCACTTGGAACGAACATCGCCTTTTCCTTCCCAAGCTTGTCGGCCGCTAGTTTCTCCAATTCGATAACCGTTGGATCTTCTTCATACACATCATCCCCAACTACCGCATCAAAAGCGGCTTGTCGCATGTCTGTGGTTGGTTTTGTAACCGTATCACTCCGCAAATCTATCATACATTTTCCCTCCCAATGCTACTACTCTTTACTAGCAGTCTAGCGTAAAATACGAGGTCTGGAAAGGGAAAATTGTTTTCTGACCTGCGTGGTTGTGCAAAGTGGACTTCGAGTAGTATGATTTAAACGAAGACCCATATCCGGTTGCATTAATATCAGAACCAATGTTTAGCTTAAGCCGGCTTGATGCTGGCAATCCATATACTTGGAGGAAGAAAAATGAGTGACACTGTTTCATTACATGCGTTGAAAGCTTTGGTGGAGAAGAAAACCAACAAAAAGACCCTTGTTAAAGTGATCTGGAATGAGCAGGAAAAATTGACGCTGTTCATCATACCGAATATGAAGATCCAATCGTTTATTTATGATGAAAAAGAAGGCTATATGTTTTACGATCAAGAAGGAAAGCCTGTGACACGTGACATCCCGCTTATTGTGTCGGAAAAGAATTTAGCTGACGGGAAAGTATTGCTAGGCGAGTCTGGCAACCGCGGGTTATTACTGAACCATCAGCCTTTAACCCACGAGGATAGATTATTTTTACAAACATATTCGTTGTAGTAACATGAACATGGACGATTATTTAGAGGGGGAATGAACTTGCGTTTGCGTTTATTAACAGTTATGGCCATTCTATTGGTATTCGTGTTAACCGCGTGCACGGATACAGATGAATCGGCACCAGAAACAGATCCTGATAAGAAAGGTGATGCAACTATTACCAAAGCAGATTTAACGGAATTTGAAAAACAATTAATGGATTTGTCCAATTACACGGCATTTGCCTATGACATTAATCTTCATAATCAGAAGGCAAAAGGGTTACAAATAACGGTGGAACACTATGAAAATGGCGAAAAAGTCGATAAGGTGATCAATATGGAATCCGGCTTAGAAAGGGTGAAACCATCTGATCAACTAAGGGTCGTGTTTTTGCGGCAACAGATGAATCAGGGAAAAGAAAAGTGGATCGGCTCCGTTATAAGGGATAACGGCTATGGCAACACTGAAAACATCATTGATTCACCGTCCGACGACTATACAAGCGTCTCCTCGGGCGGCATCGGTTCCGACATGCCAATGAACATAGGAGAGCGGCAACACGCGGCAACCATAAAACATACGAACAAAACAAGTGTATCGCAGCGGACCAATTTGGAAACGGAAGAAGACATCAAACAAGCAACAGATTATGAACAAGTTTATCTGCTGTCGGTACAATTAAATGAAAAAGCACTGGACGAAAAAGCAAGTGAGAAATGATAAATGCGTTAAAAGGGAGATTATCGAAAAATGCACACTTTCCCTGCCCTCACACATAGGATGGTGTCATCACCTTTGAAAGGAATGACCCTAAATGTACAATTATCCTTACATGTACCCCTATCCATATGATGTGAATCAGCCAGTGTACCCTGCTGATATGCAGCGTGGTTGGACTTACCCGGGGATGGTTAATCACGGTAGCTATAACCAGCCTATGTACGGAGCATATAACGGAGCTTTTGCAGATTTCGGCAGACAGCCGTACACCGTGAATATTAACCAGGCCGCCAAACACAACAACATGTACCGTACGGCAATTTGGACTGGTGAACACTTACAGGTGACGTTGATGAGCATCCCGGTTGGTGGCGATGTCGGCTTAGAAGTGCATGCGGATGTAGATCAGTTCCTGCGTATTGAAGAGGGGCAGGGCCTAGTGCAGATGGGCGATCGCCGAGACCGCTTAAATTATCAGCGGCATGTCGGTGATGATTCCGCCATTATGGTTCCGGCACGAACATGGCATAATATCATCAACACAGGGCATCAACCGCTTAAACTATACTCTATCTATGCACCTCCCCATCACCCATTTGGTACGGTTCATCCAACCAAGGATATCGCTTTTGCGTCTGAAGAAAATCATTGATAACGGGACGGTGGCGCCGTCCTGTTATCCCGACATTCTCTAAGACGAGACCGTTTGCATATGATTTTTATATGATAGCATTTAGCCAATTTTAACCAAGAGGGTGTGTTTATGTATTATGTGAACGGTCCAGGTCATTATTATCCGCATCATTATCCTCACATGCCATACTGGTCGGCTCGTCCGCAGTATCCAACGGTTGATACATCCCTCCTCAATCAATCAGCTAATGAAACAAAAAAGCTTATGAATGATGCGAACACTATTATCGACAAGCTAGCGGAATCGCAGCAATTTAGCACAGAAGTCATGCAGGCTGCACAGAGGTCCGATCACGAAAAAGTTAAAAGCTTAATGCATGCTACCGGTATTGCCTCTGACGTAGAAACTCAATTCAATCCAGACGGTCTCCGTTTAATTTTCAAATCACAAATTGATGGCAAAGACTGCTGCATACTAAGAATAGCATTACGCTGGCGATGAAAGATGCGGGGATAGGCGTCTGTACTACCCTTTTCAACTAGCAAGATGTTGGACCTATCCCCATGTCCATGATCGTAAAAATCATTCAACGTCTGAATATTCAGATAGGTAGCAAGTAAAACAAGTTCTGACGTGCTCATGATCGTTACGCTTATACAAAACAACCTATAAATGATATCATAAAAACCAAATTCTAAATCACATTTGTTATGGAGGTCTCATGCTTACATTTGAAGAAAAACTGACTATCATTGAATCCTTTCCTGAACTAACGCGTAACGACATCTCCCTTGGTCGTGTCAACTTTCACTTTGAAGAAAGTGTCAAAGATAAAAAGGTGGTCGTGTATCGCCTTCACCCGAATGGCAATGGTTTTGTGTACGCTGGAGAAATAGAGAACAGCGATTATGTGACTGATTCAAAAGGAATGGTCAACATACGTGATTTTACCGAGAAAGAGCTTCGTGATGTCATACAACAATCAATTGCATCTCTATCGGAATCCGAGCCTGTTACTGAAACATGGATCAACAGTGAAGGCGTGACGCTTCTGTTAACGGAGGAGTCTGATGTGTGGAATATATACGCAGACACTATATTAGAGGCGACACACGCCACTTACCATGCAGCAGCTGATTATCTGTATCAAGAAGGATTTCGGCTTTTATAAAAAACGGACCACAGGGACACGCGGGACCACAGGGACACGCGGGACCACAGGGACACGCGGGACCACAGGGACAGGTTCTTTGGTCCATTTAAAGGGCACGAGAATAGACCTGGACCGATGAACCTGTCCCCACGGGCCGGGGGTGATGAAACTATACGAGGGAGGGTTGCCATGTCGGCGTTTGCAAAAGCAAAAGATAACATTCCATTGATTTCGTTAGTGGGGTTGCTGACAATGTCTCTTGTTTTCGGCTGGGTCCGTTACGGTTACGGGCTGCTGTTGCCTGACTTTCAGGCGGACTTCCATCTGTCGAAAACAACGCTTGGCATCATTTCGAGCCTTTCCTTTCTGTCCTTTCTGGTTGGTGCGTTATTGGTTACCTTTTTTATTGCAAGATTCGGTCCGAGAATGTTTATCGTCAGCGGCCTTGCTGCAGCGTCGGTTGGCTTATTGATGGCCGCCTTCGCACAAAATGGGCTGCTGTTTTCAATTGGCTGTATAATTGCCGGGCTATGTCCGGGGCTTTGCTGGGCGCCGTTTTCGGAGAGTGTCAGTGAATATGTAAGAGAGCGTTTACAAAAACGATCTCTAGCGGTTATTAGTACGGGATCGTCGATTGGTCTGGTGCTTATTTGTGCACTTTATTTGTTTTTTTCTGAAGGCAGTTGGCGATTATTATGGACGATTGGCGGCGTTACGGGGTTGATTTTATTGCTCGTTGTGCTCAAAACCATCCCGGCTCGTACCGTAGCTGCGTCGCCACACGAAACCAATCGCAATCGCCCGAACCTTCCTTCTTTTCATAAACATTCAGTGCATCTGTTTACTGCGGCGATTATTTTTGGTGTCACGGAAGCCACATATATTGGACGTATGCGGCTGATTTTGCGGAGGAGTCATTTCATATGGACGCCTCGAACGCCCTATTTTTCCTTATTACGGGAATTGGGGGGATTGCAGGTTTATGGGCCGGGGAACTTATTAATCACTTGGGTTTCCGCAAAAGCTTTTTTCTTACGGTGCTGGTATACGCGTTAAGCATGTTTGTCCTATTTGTATCGCAATCATGGCTGGCGATAGGCTTATCCGGGTTTCTATTCGGACTCACCTTTATGATGTATGCAGCCTTTTTGCCAATTTGGAGCGCGGAAGTATTTCCGAGTGCACCGGCTCAAGGCTTCAGCATCAGCGTCGTTATTTTGAACATCGGTACCATCATCGGGCCAGCACTATTCGGCGGCATGTTAACATTCACCGGGTACAAATGGATGTTTTTGCTTGCGGGCTTGGTTGCCTGCAGCAAACTCTTTCTTGCCCCTATAGAAGAAAACTAACGCAGGAACCACAGGGACAGGTTTCTCGGTTCATTTGGCGCGGGCGGACCACAGGGACAGGTTCTTTGGTCCATTTAACAGGGCACGAGGATAGACCTGGACCGATGAACCTGTCCCCTTGGTTCAGTTCCCTTGGTTCAGTTACGGCAGGCTTTCACAGACGACGCCGTCATTGTCGCGGTCCAGGCGGTGTGGGTCACTTTCTGGTCCGCCCGCTGCTTTAAAGAAATTTTGGGCTTGCTGTTGGGTATCAAAGTCGCCACAGTCACGATCAGGTCCATTCGGGTCATATTTCTGGTCGCCTGTCTGCTGTGCGGATGAATCACCCCGTGTGTTGCTGTCGGATGAGGTATCCTTACCTTTCTGATAGTAAAATCCTTCATCTGTTACATAGCCATCTCTGCTCCAGATTCCTCGTTCAGCACGTTTGGCACGGTTTTGTGCTTTCATATACGTCTGATAATGGGTATACGGCGGGTCATAGACATAGGCCAGTCGTGCAAGTCCCTTTTCCAGAAGCATTTGATTAAACATCTTTCCGTCCACCCACACGTATGCAAGCAGCCGGTCATATTTATCACGTTTCGGCCCATCATATTCCAGTTGGATTGATTTGCCAGACAGTGTTCGCTTGGCAAAATCACTTGCTTCCGGGCCGAATGGCTGCACCGGTTTGGATGGATGTTTCGTTTCCGGTGTGTCGACGAGCAAGAGCCTTACTGTTTCCTGTTTTCCGTTCAAATTAATTTTAATCGTATCGCCATCAACTACTCTTGTTACGGACGCATCAACACCGTGATCCGGCTGGTTTGATGGAGAGGTGTTATTTTTTGATGTCTCCTGATTGGTTTCATTTTTTTCCACTTGCGAATGGTCACTGCCCTGATCGTTCTGGTCGTCCGTTGACGCTTTTCCGGGTGATTCTCCCTGCTGCTTCTCTGTTTTGTTTGTTTCGTCCTGTTTCTCGTCCTTTGCAGCTTCCGTTTTTTCTTTTTTCTTTTCCTGATTACCCTCTTCTTTTGGTTTCTTTTCCTTATCTGCTTCAGTCTCTTGTTCTGATTCACTAGTTTCCTGCTGGTCTTTCAAGTTTTCATTTTCCACATTTGCTTGGGGTTTTTCTTCTATATCCGAGTGTCCTCCTGCTGCTCGTTCGCTGCCCGCCGGAAATGGCAGGGTACCAACTGCAATTGCGGAGACAACCAGCACAACAGCTGCACGTTTACGATTCCGAATATGGAAAAAATTGAGATTTCCTTTCATTAGGGCAATGATCGATCCAAAGAAAGCTAACATAGCAACTAGATTGATAACGTTCCAAATTGAATCCATAAATGATCCTTGTAAAATGATCGGCACAAACGTGATTAACAAAAATAAATATCCTATACTCGCAAGCACTTTTTTCCAGGTCGTATCCGTCCGAAAACCAGGCACACGCTTAATAAATCCTTGCACACGATATCCTCCCACTTGATGAAAATAATTGCTCTAAGCTGTGATTTGGAGCTCTTTTACCGGTCCTATTTTAACAGATAACAGAACACAGAACCACGGGGACAGGTTCTTTGGTCCACTTAACAGACAACAGAATGCGGGGGCAGACATGAACCGCGGTGCCTGTCCCCGTGGTGCTTTTGGACAGATGAACTGTCCCCGCGGGCCAAACCTGTCCCCGCGGTCCAAAAAAAATCGCGTAAAAAGACTGTACATTTTCATTAAATTGTACTATTCTAATAGAGTAGTTTGTAAGCGTCTACAAAGGGTGGTTTGTACATGACATTAAATATTGTGGTCTGCTAATCTATTGGTTTAGTGATCAAAACAAAGCAGTTTTTGGGGAGATAAATTTATTTTGCATCAAAGACTTACTACAGGGGGCAATGCATATTCATGCTTAACATTTTAGAAAACATTAACGACGTGCTTTGGGGAACACCGAGCTTAGTCTTATTGGTTGGGACAGGCTTATTTTTAACTTTTATATTAAAGGGCTTACAATTTAAAAAGTTGCCATACGCGTTTAAACTAGCCTTTTCAAAAGATAAAGAAGATGACGGCACGGAAGGAGATGTCAGTAACTTTAAAGCTTTGATGACATCCCTTGCCGGTATGGTAGGAAACGGAAACATTGCTGGTGTAGCAACCGCTGTTACACTTGGCGGGCCCGGGGCTATTTTTTGGATGTGGATCGTCGGACTGGTAGGAATGGCGACGAAATACGCTGAGGCACTGCTGGCGATGAAATACCGGGTAAAGAATGCAAACGGCGAATATTCGAGTGGTCCGATGTATTACATTGAACGAGGTATCGGCAAGAAGTGGAAGCCGCTTGCGATTGCATTTGCGTTTTTCGGAGCGTTTGCAGCACTTGGAATCGGAAATAGTGTCCAATCCAATACGATTGCAGATGTCATGCAAAATAGTTTCAGCG
This sequence comes from Lentibacillus cibarius, assembly GCF_005887555.1. Classification (NCBI taxonomy): domain Bacteria; kingdom Bacillati; phylum Bacillota; class Bacilli; order Caryophanales; family Bacillaceae; genus Lentibacillus; species Lentibacillus cibarius. The sequence goes on from NZ_VCIA01000001.1 coordinate 1,076,887, forward strand.
TTAGTGGATTAACGACAGGGATTATTCTTGTCGTGCTGACTTCCTTAATTATTTTCGGAGGCTTGCAGCGAATTAGTTCCGTGGCCGGGGTGTTTGTACCGGTAATGGCTGTTTTTTATATCACCGCAGCGTTAATTATACTTGGACTTAACTATGACAAAATCATTCCAGCTTTTAACTTGATATTCACGTATGCGTTTCAGCCAATTTCAGCGGTTGGTGGATTTTCCGGAATTATTATCTCAGAAGCTATTAGAAATGGTGTGTCAAAAGGGATTTTCTCAAACGAAGCTGGACTTGGTACCGTTGCGTTGATTGCTGGAAATGCGAGGACAAGCCACCCGGTTAAACAAGCTTTAGTTGCCATGACCGGTACATTTATCGTAACGATTATTGTTTGTACCATGACAGGTCTTGTGTTACTTGTTACAGGTTTCTGGGATTCAACAGGTGGACTGCTTTCAGGAGTAACACATGACGCAAGCCTTGATGCCGGCGCCCTAACGAGTGCAGCGTTTGGCTCGTCACTAGGTGATATTGGTGAGTATATGGTTTCTATATCCGTCGTTTTCTTCGGATTTTCAACTATTCTCGGCTGGTATGTATACGGATCAAAATGCTTTGAATATTTATTTGGCTTAAATTATATGGGCATCTATCGGATTATTTATGTCGGCGCTACATTTATTGGTACCATCGCGAAATTGACAACCGTCTGGGCATTTGCCGACATGGCGAATGCGCTTATGATGATTCCAAACTTAATCGGTATTTTGCTTTTATATAAAGTAGTCGCCAATGAAACGAAAAGCTATTTTGGCAGATTTTATATGGACACAGAAACGAAGAAAGTAGGTTAACAAACAAAGTTTCTTATCTTTAAAAAAAGTATCCTTCCATCTTTTTTAGAAGATGTGAAGGATACTTTTTTCGTTTTGGGTGTGGGCCGCGGGGACAGGTTTCTCGGGCCGCGCAACTTTCTAATTTATGTGCTATTTCAATGAAACAAGCCAGCTTCTCGGGATTTTTTCATCAGTTTTTCCGTGTGTTTATTCACCACATTTTTAAACAGTAGCCCGAACAGTAAAAATCCAAGGCCGATACATGTTAACACGATGATGTCCTGTATGGCTGCCTTCCAAATAATGCCGCCTACTGCTTCCCGCATTAAATCAATAGCATAAGTGAATGGAAGGAACGGGTTGATGACTTGAAAAAATGCAGGTAACAACACAACTGGATAGGTACCTCCCGCACCGGCAATCTGCAAGACAAGCAGAACAATGACCCCGGCTTTGCCAACATCACCAAAAAGTGAGACGAGCGTATAGATCATCACCATGAATACCATGCTGATCAATAATCCAAATACAACAAACCAAACAGGATGCACTGTGTAAGTATCCAAGAGAAATAAATCCCCCAATGTTACAATTAATGTTTGTAGCAAGCCAATCGTTAGAAATGTTAACAGCTTACCAGCATATCTTTCCCTACCTGTCAGCCCTTCTGCGTGATGAACATCTGTGGCCAGTAAGGAAATGAGCAACAATCCGCCGACCCATATGGCAAGAACCGTATAGAATGGTGTCATTCCGGAACCATAATTCGGAATGGGAAAAATTTCATTCTTATGCAGCTGAACCGGCTCGGAGAAAAATCCACGCTCAGCCTCAGGATTATTTTTCAACAGTTCAATCATTTTGTTGATATCCGTTTCATCCTGAATAGCACGTATTCTGGCAGCTAGCTGATTGACTTTATCATGGACATAAGGATATTCTCCTAAAACCGAATGAAGCAGTTTCTGGCCTTGGCCAATATGGTTTTCCGTATTGGCCAGAACCTGTTTCACCTCGGGAATAGTTGCTTGGATGCCGCCTAATATGTCCTTAGCATTGGCTAGTGTGCCTTGTGCTTGATCAATGGTTTGTTTAACTTCGGGGGCAATCGTTTCGTTATAATCTTTTAGAAGTTCCCCGATTCGGTTTGCCGTATTACCGGACAGTTCCTTTAAATCGGCAATGATCGAATCGACTTCCTGTTCTTTATTTGCAATGAAGGAAGTAATTCTATTGCCATTTTCCTTCATTTCTCCAAGTGCCGCCCGTAATGCTTCCAGTCGTTCTATAGCTGCAGCAATGACCATATTGCCATTACCTTGATTTCTATTTTGCAGATACTGCAGTTTTTTCTCTATGCCTTCAATCCGGCTAATGGTGTCGCTTAATGAATTATTGATCGCTCCTTGAAGTTGCTTTCCTTTGCTGAAATCAATGTCCAGATTCTGCACATCTTGGAGCAGTTGATGTATATCATCGGCCGTGCCTTGCGCTTTTTTCAAATCTTGCTTTACTTTTGGCGCCAGCTCATTTAGACGACTTTGCGCTTTCGACAACAACTCTACAGTATCGTTCACAGTAGAAAGCCCGTTCGCCGTTGCCTGCTCCGCCTTAGGTATCGTCTTTTGTGCTCTATCTATCATCGCTTGAATATCGTCGGTATCTTTTACACCGTTTTCTAATAAGTCATGGATTTTCGGCAGCTTTTCTTCCATAGTAAACACGTAATCCTCGAACTTCTTAATGTCAGGCAAATTTTTATTCAGTTCTACACCAATGTCATTAAACATTTCAAAGATGACACCATTCACGGTGGAGATGAACTTGCTGCTAATCTCTTCTACAATCGTACTGACACCTTTATCAGTAATTTTTGGTGAGATTGCGTTTATCTTTTCATTTACATAGTATTCCACATTACTTTTTTCCGGATTGTCATTTACTACTGTTGCTAATTTAGCCGAAAAATCATCTGGAATGACAATAACAGCAAAATAATCGCCATGTTTCAGTTTATCCATAGCGGCTTCACGGTGGGTAAACTGCCAGTCCATGGCATCACTGCCCTTGAGAGTATCCACCAGATCGGCACCGACATCTATCTCATTACCCCTGACCTCGGAACCGGTGTCTTCATTCACAATACCAATGGGAATTTGATCGGTCTGACCATATGGATCCCAAGAAGCCTTGATGTTAAACCAAGCATATAAGGATGGTAGGATGATTAAACCACCGATTAAAATAGCAGCAACCCAGTTTCGTGTAATATTCTTTAAGTCTCCCGAATAAATATTCCAAGTATTTTTCATGGCTGTGCTCCTTGTGATGGCAAATGATAAAACAAAATAGGTATCGGACCGTATTCCATATTTAAGCATTATACCATATAACATAGACGGAATGCAGAAGTGGTGCCAGTCAGATTGAGTCAAGTACTTGTGGGAGATTTTTTTTCAAGTCCCTTTTTTGTATTGTTTTAGTCAACTTTTGGTAACGGTTTCATGTTTATATCATTTTAATCAGTTGGTGCTTTTTTACTTTTTCAAATTCCCCGTAATCCTTTTAATGCGTCTGTAATTGGTTTCCCGATAGCCTGCTTGAGATAACCCAGATTGTTGCGTGTTGCTTCTGCAGCACTTTCTTTTAGCTTTTCTACAAAGTGTTTAGGCGGCTTTTCTTCTTTGCTTTCCTGTATTAATTCCTGCGTCTGTTCAAGTATCCCCTGCAGCGTTTTTATCTCCAGATTATCTTTGAGGGCAACCATGATATCGATGAATTTATCAAGCCCTTTATCACTCCAACTACGCCCGTTTTTGAGCCTTCTAGCGAACACACTCATCGTTCCCTCTGCACTCCCCATCGGGCGGAATCCTGTTGTATCTATGCCCCTCTCTTTTAGTTTTTCACGGTAATCTCCCAGTGCCTCTGGATATTGGGAAAGCTGGGCAATTAACTCTTCCAGCCGTTCTTCCTTCTTTTCATTTTCAAGCGTACCCACCGCACTGTTTAATTCCACCATGAAACCTTCCCAGTCATAGCTTGCTAGTTTCTTTCGGATGGAGCGGTATCTTGAATGACCCCGAAACAAACGCTGCACATCCCGGGCAACATGAAAACGGTCGATGACAAAGGTCGCATTATGCTGGAAATGATCCCGGCAGGATGTGATCCACTTCGCTCCATCCCCATTAATAACGAGGTGGTGCCTGGTCGGATCATACTCATAAGTAGCCATTAGATACTGCTCAAATTCTTCCCAGAACGGCAGATTTCCTTCATGAATGAAATGTCGCTTCTCTATCAGCTTTGCTCGTTTCCATTCATTTCCCAGCCCTGATGCACACTGGCAATCTTAATTTCCTTGCCTTTTTTCTTTTTCTCTTGGCTTTTCGTATAAAGCCCGTCCACCTCCACGAATACAACATCCTGTTCGAGTGGCACTGACTCTTCCGGCACAACCTCCGTATTCAAAAGCTGCTGGCGTATACCTTCATGACTAATGACAGGGTAGCCCAAAAGCTTCTCCATTGCCTTCCCAGCCTGTCGATAGGAAACGCCTGTTACAGCCAGTTCAATAGCCAAATCTTGCACCACCGGACTCATTCCCTTTGTGCCGTCAAAAGCTAAATACTGATCCAATAAATAGACATACTTTCCCGTCTCTTTATCTTGATAATAATTTCTTTTCAGTTCCACCTGCCCAAAGACGGACTCAAACTTTAATGTTCTTTTATCCTTCAAATAAAATCGTTGCTTATCCCTTTCTGAAGCAATCGCCTCATCTATTTCCTGTAGCGTCTGTGCCATCACCTGAGAAAAACTTTCCTGCAATGCACGGTATGTAATTTGTTCTAATTCTTTCATTGTAAGCGCAGATATGATATCTTTCATTAGAGGACCTCTTTCTATAGTTGTTGTTGTAGCAGACTTAACTATACAAGAAAAGGTCCTCTTTTTCATGTAAAACACCCTTTAAACTACCGCGCTTCGCTTGCTGGCCTCATCTTTGGTGTAGAAGTCTTCCGACTTCAACACCAAAGATGAGGTATATGTTCTCCCATAAACATTTTACTCTAACTGCCAGTCATGACGACTTCTAATACCGGACGTTTACATGTTTAATAACAGAATACATGGGGTATATAGAAAGTGAAAGGATAAAAATCAATATGAAAACTAGGAGGAGATTTACTATGGCATTTTTACCACGTCATCCATTTCAGAACATGGATCATCTAGGAAGGAACATTGACAATTTCTTCACTGGATTTCCTGCTATGTTTTCGAATGAAGGTACCGGCATCAATGTAGATGTGCACGAAACCGCAGATAAAGTGATTGCAACCTGTGATATTCCAGGAATTGAAAACAAAGACGACATTAATATTGACGTAAACAACAACATGCTTAACATCAACGGAACCATCCAGCGCTCCAACGATATTAAAGATGAAAACATGCATCGTAAAGAACGTTTTCGCGGCACGTTCCAGCGTTCCATTACATTGCCGAGCCCTGTATCGGATGAGGGTGTGAAGGCTTCCTATAAAAATGGTGTTCTGGAAGTGAGCATGCCAAAAGCACAAAAAGATGAAAAGAAACAGATTGATATTTCATTTGAATAAAAGGACAGGCCTCACCCACAGGCATTCGGGATTCACCCGGATGCCTGTTTATTTGGATAATTCCATTAAGGTGTCAGGTTGTTTTGTTCGGATCAGTCGAGTTTTGCTGCAGGCCGCGCGGGTTTCGGACCGGACCACGCGACGGTTATTTCGTCAAGTCGATTTTTTTGCTCAAGAAGTAGATAACGATGCCACCTATGGACATGGACAGAAGCTCGCCTGCTGCGGTTGTCATCCATGTATAGAAAAATGGCAGGTCAAATAAAATGACAAGCTGCGCGGCAACTGTAAACATAGAAAAAGCAAACACAAGAGCGGTGATAGCTATTTTCACTACATCATTTTTTATACGTTTGGTGAGCAAACGGCATAAAAGCAATACCAATAGTGTCGCAGTCCCGCCAATCGGCACATCAAGGACCCATGTAGGCGACATGAAGTTGACAATCAAAACTCCCATGGTGACAGCGATGACATATCGTTTGTTGTACAGTGCAAGGTAATTGAACATTTCCGAGAGACGGAGCTGAATTGCTCCAAAACTAATGACTGCCAAGAGGGCCGTAACAGCAACATATAAAGAAGCGACAAGCGCTATTTTAGTCATTTCTGTCGCTGATAAAAGAGGAGGATGAAGCGGGTTGTGGACTACAGTTTTATTCATTTTCATTTCTCCTTTGTAAAATAGCAACACACGGCTATTTTAGTAATAACTGCGACCAAAGGAAGATTAAGTGCCGCAGTGCTGACATCTATGCCAACCACTTTATAATAGCAAACTAATGAAGAGCTGTCTATAATTTGACGGGAAATAGAGTGATAGAAACGGTACCGAACGACGCAAATGCCTGTCTATCTATTAAACAGGCATATCGTTCCTATCGCTATTTAACCGTCCAGCCACCATCTAGCGGCAGCACCGCTCCATGCATATAATCCGCAGCGTTACTTGCGACAAATAGCGTCAGATCAGCCACTTCTTTTGGTGTTGCCCATCTGCCAGCAGGTGTTTCTTCCGCCACCCATGTTGCCGTTTCTCCGTCCCCTACAAAATCCGCCTGATTCATCGGTGTCTTAATCGCACCAGGGGCTATCGCATTTGCGCGTATTCCGGAACGACTGTAATCATATGTAAGCTGCTTCGTATAGCCAATGATGGCATGCTTTGATGCTGTATACGCCGCTCCACCACCGCCAGCCACGAGCCCGGCAATCGAAGCAATATTGACCACAACACCTTTTCCGCGTTTTAGCATACGGGGAAGCACGGCATTGGTCACTACATACAACCCTTTCACATTTGTGTCCATCACAGCATCCCACAGTGCTTCGTCCGTATCGAGTGTTGGTGTATACCCGTCTAGCATACCCGCTGTATTCAGCAAAATATCAATTGTTTGAAACTGCGCAAGACATTGATTGACCGCCGCAGCCACAGCTTCCTTGTCAGATACACTCCCAACATAATACGCAAAACGTTCTTTATGTAAAGCGGACAAATCATACAGACCTTCTTCTTGTTTATCAAATCCAAACACACATGCCCCATTTTCCAGAAACCGTTGCGCTTGGGCCTGGCCAATTCCGGAAGCTGCCCCTGTCACAAAAACTACCTTTCCGTTATATTCTTCAAACATCATCATCCGCCTCCTTTCCTCTATGTATTTTTTATTGTAACCGCTAGGAAAATAGACGCTCCTACGTTATCGTGACAACCATTCAGACACGTATATTTGGATTCTTGCAATTATATATGAACAAGGCGTACAGGAAAAAGTTCAGACGATTCTTGTCGCGCTTGACTCTTGCAGAAACATTCTTCAATGGAACGTTCTTTCATTCGGCTGGACCACATTAATCTTCATTTGCATCCAATACGTTGCCTAACTTGAATATTAATCAACAACTTGCCAATCATCAGCTAAGATATCACATACGGTTGGGGTGAACATCGTATAGCCTTCCCCTTCTACGTTGATTAACATATACGGGTTTAACTTTTCCCCCTCGTGAACACTTTCACCCACGAGTTTCACATACAATTCAGGTCCGCCCCAACCAGTACGAATCACTTTTTCTCCTGATTTAAGCAAAGGCAATACATCTTCAAAAGTCATTATTAACCAATCCCTCCATTATTTTTATATCATCCAGTATAACACTTCAAAAAATGATAGGCACCCTTCCTACTAATGGATAGCAGAAACGGGTGTCGCGCGGGTTTCGGCTCGGGTCACGCGAGTTTCCAATAAAGAAAGTATGTGAACGATAAAAATTTTAAGTTATAATTCTCAGCCACTTTTGGCATGTTAGCAGACGGAAGTGTATAAGAAATAAGGTTGATTTTCGGCGGCTGGAAAATCGTCTTTTAGGTATGGGTGGGCTGCTCGGGTTTGGGTGCGTGTCGCTCGAGTCGGACGGGCTGTCGCTCGAGTTGGACGGGCTGTCGCTCGAGTTGGGCGTGCTGTCGCTCGAGTCGGACGGGCTGTCGCTCAAGTTCGGGGGCGTGTCGCTCGAGTTTGGGCGCGTGTCGCTCGAGTTGCGGGCGCTGTCGCTCGAGTTGCGGGCGCTGTCGCCCGAGTTACGGTGCGTGTCGCTCGGGTTGAAACCCGACAAATGAGCCGTCCTGTTTCATCCGCTATAAAATGTTGCTATTTCGACTGATAGGTTTGCTGAGTCGCCTTGCTCAACTGAGATAGTGTCTATCCTCATAAATCGTTCACCTTTTTGGACTGCCTTTAGAAAGGCATTGATTTCATTTATGTTGGCGCCGGATACTTCCAGCATGTACCCGGCATTGCTTAGATCGCCTTCTTCAGCTGCACTACTACCAGAGGAAGCAATCGACTCAATAACGACATTCGTCTTGTTGGCCATTTGCCGCAGCTCGTTTAGTACTGCATCGGGCTTTTTGTCGGCCGGTACTTGTTTGGTAACTTGCTGTAGTGACTCGTCCATAGGCTGATCCTGTTTTTCGAGCTGATTGACTTGTCGCTCGTATAAATCTACCTGTTCTTCGGTAGAGGCGAGGTCATTCTGCAGCGGTTGAATGATCATCCGGTAACCGGCAACATATAAGAAAGCGGCAAAAGCGATCAATAAAATAAGAATTAATGTATGGCTTCGGTTCCAGTTAGTCAGCATCCGCACTCATCTCCTCCCGCAACACACCGCTGTCAAAAGTCACCACTAATGATGCATCATATCCGTCACCAGCCTTCGAAATGTCGGACATTTTTGCATCGAGCACATACGGTTGTTGCAGCAGTTTGCCAATATAATCCGAAACAGCAGACAGTGTATCAAACGCCGCTTCTAGTTGAAATTGCTCTCCACTATTATACGCGAAGTCCTCCATCTGCCCCGGGTCACGCAGCATGTCAAGCACTTGCTCATAAAGGGCCACACGCGGAACCGTTTGTGCTTCGATGGACGCTAATGCTTCCTTCGTCTGCTCGAGCTGCTGCACTGTGCCGGATGCTCCCTCCAGCTGTGAGACTTGGTTTTCCAGGACGGCCATCTCTTTTTGCTGCACGTCGATGGCATGTGTTAACCCATTTCGCTGCACCAGTAATACAGTAATCACAGCTATAACCAGCAGCAGAAAAATCAGAAACAGAACAAGCGGCATTTTTAGTTGTTTACGTTCTTTTTCTAAAAAGTTTATTTCCGTATTCATCACAAGTCCACCTTCAGCCGCCATTTTTCAAGCCAAGTCCCAGCAAGTCAACATATTTAAGGGAGAGTCTTTCTTCGGGAAATTCATAAATCGGTAGGGCCAGACTGTCAGCAAGAAAGCTTTTGGCCGTGGACAGATAAGGGAAATCCCCGGATACAATCAGTTGGTCGATGCGTGCTTCTCCCTTGGTAATCGAATATTGATAAAAATCGATAATCCGATTGATCTCTACCATATAATCACTGATGATACGTTCAGCCGTCTCCTGCGTCATTTCTTCATGCGAAGCCATTTTCATATGCCTGCTGAACACTGCTTTTTGATGCTGGAAGGCTGTCAAAAACAGCGCATCTTTGTTCCAATGAACGAGCATCACATGGTCGGATGCTGCTTGTGTTGTTTGAACATAATAGCGGTACACCGACAGAGACGTCAAATCAGCAATAACCGGGTGAAGCCCCGCCGCTGTAAACGCCTGTTCAAAGCTATTAATTTTTCCCCGCGGATAGGCATACAGCCGGACATTGGTTGTCTCCCCATCCCCTTCCAGCATGTCAATGGCGAGCGCCGGATCGTCAAACGGCAAATAGAAACTGTTACCGATTTGTGTGCGAATATAGCCCATTGCTTCTTCCTTGGACATTGCTGTCGGGATGGTTATATCCCTAATGACGACCGTATCATCCACGAGGCAAAAGGCTAGCTTTTTCCGTTTCCAGCGGTACTTTTGCACTAATTGCTCAATCGCGTTCTGAAAGGCCTTAGCATCCGCGATGGTACCACCCTGCATCGTACCCGCAGGCAGTTCGTGTTCCCCATGCACGACGATGCTGTCAGTTGTGGTATTTTTTTGATAGGCATAGCGGATCACCCGGCTCGTGATGATCATATTAACCCTGCCATTGTTGAAGAACTCCATATGACCACCTGCTTAGGTAAAAGTGTCGAATCTCGGTAAAAACGCCCTGCAGCAGAACGTGCAAGGCGTTTGGGTTGGTGATTGTGTTTTATTGAATGTATTAATCGTCATCTTCTTCGTTATTGTCATCATCGTCATCATTGCCGCCACTAGTGTCATCACTAATTTCTTCTTCATCTTCACCAGGTTTGTATTCAAACGTATAATCATCCACATCAGAATCATCAGCCTCATTTGTCACTTCTACAGTACCATTGTAATCTTTATCTGTATTAGGGTTAGTAGGTTTTTCTTCAAGAAAGCCCTCTTTAACTAGATTATCTAGCGTATAAGCACCATCTTCAGGATCAACCCCACTTGCATGAGCCAGCCTTGCCGCATTCTCCATTAATTCCCTATTCGACTTATCAGCATCTTCTTTCGATTTACCAATAACCCCTGAAACACTAGGTACCGCAATCGCCAATATTACCCCTAAAATGGCCAAGACAGCCAACAGCTCAACTAGTGTAAAACCTTTCTGCTGCTTAAATCTTTTTTTCAAACGTTCCAACATACGCCTCTCTCCCCTTTTTAGTTTAATAAGGTAATAGAGCGTCGGTTGCACTAGTTGCTCCTGGCTATCCAAGTGCCCATATACAGATAGCCGCTCATCACACCACTACCTTTTTCTTACATCTATTATACTAAATACTATGTATAATAACCACATCTTAGCAATTTGTTCACTGAATGTTCTCAAATAGCGAGAACATCGGCAAAACTATGGATACAATAACACTTCCAACGATTACCGTCAATAGAATAATCATTAATGGTTCGACCAATGTTTGAATGCGGTTGGACATTTGATCTAAGTCTTCTTCGTAAAATTGCGCGGCTTTTTGCAGCATGTGGTCGAGTGTTCCGGTTTTTTCACCGATCTGTACCATTTGCACAATTAACGGTGGGAAGGCCCAATGACCATCCATCACTCGGGTTATCGATTCACCGTTTTCCAGCGATTTCCGGGCGTCTGCTAAAACGTTTTGCATTACTTTATTGCCGACAACCCGTTCAGTAATCTCCAGCGCCTGTAAGATTGGCACTGCACTGTTGACGAGGGTGGAAAGTGTCTGTGTCATCCGGACAAGCACTGCTTTATGGGCAAGCTTGCCGAGGAAGGGAAATTTGATTTTCAAGCCATCCACACGGTATGCCACTGCCGGAAATTGCACGACATATTTGTACACGAGTACGCCGATTACCACGAGAACGAGCAGCATCCACCAGTAATACTGCATCCAATCGCTTAAGGACAGGATCAACTGCGTAAATACCGGGATATCCTCCCCGAAGGATTCAAACATCGATACAAACTGTGGTACGACAAACACGAGCAAGAATACCGTTAACAATAGCGTAATAGCCCCGACGATACTAGGATACATCAAGGCGGAGACGAGTTTTTTCCGGTTGGTATGTTCTTTCTCATAGTAATCAGCCATTTCGTTTAGAATGTCATCCAGTTTACCACTCGCTTCTCCGGCATGGATCATGTTGACGAGCAGCTCCGGGAAAACGTTCGGATGACGCTCGGTTGCGACAGAAAGCGCCTCCCCTCGATCAAGCTGCTTGTCTATGTCTTCAAGCGCGGATTGGAGCATACGATTGTCCGTTTGTCTGCTCATTGTTTTCGTCGCTTCCGAAATGGAAATCCCGGCATGAATCAGTGTCGCGTATTGCCGGAGAAAAATAACAAAATCAGCGTTTTTAAGCCGCTTGTTCAACATAATATCTTTATTCCACGGCTTCGTTTCGGTAATAGAGACGATAATGATACCGCTTTGTTCTAGTTCCCTTAACGCATCACGCTTCGTTTCCGCTTCTACTTTTCCCTTTACGCGCTGGCCGGACAATCGTTTACCGCTATACTCAAAGTTCACTGCATCACCCCCTGCTGGTCAAAATTTCCGCAAGCCCTTGCCAACATTATTCTACCATTCGCCACGCCCGGTCTTTATACTTCCCTAATTTCCAAAAACGGTGCGACGGTCTCATATGCTACGACGCCCTCATTAAGCAGCCGCTTCAAATCCATATCCATGGTATGCATGCCTTGCGCTTTGGATGTCTGCAGCACGTTCTGGATTTGGTGCAGTTTTTCATTGTTAATGAGATTTTTAACGGCCGGTGTGTTGATCAGCACTTCTGTTGCCACCCGACGGCTCGTCCCGTCTGTTGTCGGAAGCAATTGCTGGGAAATGACCGCTTTTAAAATAGAAGCCAATTGAATGCGGATTTGCGTTTGCTGCGCGGGTGGGAATACGTCAATCATCCGCTCAATCGTGGAAACCGCACCACTAGTATGCAACGTACCAAGTACTAAATGACCGGTTTCAGCTGCTGTAATCGCGGTGGAGATTGTTTCCAGATCACGCAGTTCCCCGACGAGAATAACGTCCGGATCCTGCCGCAAACTTGCCCGCAATCCGTTAAGAAAACTGTTCGTGTCGATCCCAATCTCGCGCTGATCAATAATCGAATAATGGTGCGTGTGTACATACTCAATTGGATCTTCCAGCGTAATCATATGCCGGCCCATCGTTTGGTTCATAAAATCAAGCATTGCCGCAAGTGTCGTACTTTTTCCGCTTCCGGTCGGTCCGGTGACAAGCACAAGGCCTTGCCGCTCGGTCGTAATTTCTTTGGCAATCGGCGGCAAGTGTAGCTCCTCAATGGACGGAATATGTCTCGGCACAATTCTGAATGCGAGCGACAACGCCCCGCGCTGGTAAAATAGATTGACTCTGAACCGGGAAACACCACTGATGCCACAGGAAAAATCCAATTCCCGCCGCTCCTGCAGCATCTGCCACTCGTGATCACTCAACAGTGAACGGCCCATCCGCTCGGTATCGGAAGGTTGTAACACAGGAAAATCCTGCTCAAGTAACAAACCATTAATACGAAACACGGGTGCTTTGCCGACCGTTATATGTACGTCGGAAGCTTTTTGATGAAACGCCTGTGTCAGCCATTGTTGCAATATATCATCCATTGTTTGCTTCCTCCTTCACATTTGAATCGACAGCTGCATAATCTCCTCCAGCGTCGTTTGGCCATTTTTTACTTTTTCCAGTCCGTCATGAATGAGAAATGACATGTCTTGTTCGGCGGCGTGAGCTTGTAAATCAGCCATGGACCCTTGATGTAACAATAAACTTTTTATCGCGTCATCGACCATAAACACCTCGTGTACTGCCAGCCGGCCGCGGTATCCCAGATAGTGACAGCTGCCACACCCTTTTCCTTCATATATATGGTCCACACTCATGTGATGTTTACTGAAAATATCCTTCTCCATGGGGGTCGGCTCGCGCTCTGCCTTGCAATCCAGGCAAATTTTCCGGACGAGACGCTGTGCTACAACGCCATTCAATGATGAGACGACGAGATATGGCTCAATCCCCATATCAATTAGGCGAGGTATGGCATCAACCGCACTGTTTGTATGCAACGTACTGAATACCAGATGACCTGTAAGCGAGGCCCGAATAGCGATTTCCGCCGTTTCCTGGTCGCGGATTTCACCGACCATAATCGTATTCGGATCCTGGCGTAAAATAGCGCGCAATCCAGCTGCAAATGTAAGGCCGACATTTGTATTCACTTGTACCTGGTTAACGCCTTCCATCTGAAATTCAACCGGATCTTCAATCGTAACCATGTTAATATTTTCCTGGTTTAGGTGATGGATAGACGCATAGAGTGTGGACGTTTTTCCTGACCCCGTCGGACCCGTAAGCAACACCAATCCGGACGGCCGCTCGAGCAATTGGGTATATTTTTGCCTATTTTCCTTGGAAAAGCCGAGGTCGTTTATTTTACGGAGCGCATTCGCTAAATTCAACACCCGGATGACGATCTTTTCCCCGTTCACAGTTGGCAAGCAGGAAATACGCAAGTCCACCGGCGTTACACCAATCGTCGTTTTAATCCGTCCGTCCTGGGGCAAGCGCGTTTGGGTAATGTCCAGCTCGGCGAGTATTTTAATGCGAGCCACCAGCGGATTCTGTAAATCCTTGGCAACCGTTTTATCTTTACGAAGCTCGCCGTCAATTCGGTAGCGCACGTCCACATGCGTTTCCTGGGGATCCAGGTGAACATCACTCGCTTTCAATTGAATCCCGGCCGTTAAAATCTGATCGAGCAGGTTGACGACAGACGCTCCTGTCCCTTCATCAGTCGTCGCAGCGTGGGCCTCGTCCTGTTTATAATAATGTTTATTGATGGCAAATAAAATATCGTCCCTCGTGGCAATCACCGGATAAATGCTGAAGCCTGTCGACAGCTCCAGATCATCAATGACATAATAATCCATCGGGTCCTGCATCGCGACAATCAACTCGTGATCCTTAATCTTGAGCGGCATCACATATTTCTCTTGGGCAAATTCACGCGACACATAGCCAAGCACCCGCTCCTCGATTGGGTACTGATAAAGCGAGACATGCGGAATGCCGAGCTGGAACTCCAGCACTTCAATCAATTGCTTTTCGGTAATAAACCCATGCTCGAGCAGCGCATCTCCTAATTTTTGGTCTGTTTTTTTACTATCCAGCGCTTCGTTAACTTGCGCTTCGGTCACGATCCCTGCTTCTTGTAGTAAATCGCCTAGTCGTTTACGTTGTTGTGCCATGGTCGTATCCCTCCTCGCCTTTTGCTTGATGAGCCCTTATTCCGTCTTCTTTAATGTAATTGTTATGGTTTGATGGACCTCCTCCGTGCGGCCGTGCGCTGTTCCTTCACTGGTAAATGCGATCTTCAGTTTTTCCTCATTGATATTAGCCCGGCTGTCAACTTTAATCGAGAAGGCGCGATCACCGTCAAGTCGATACTTCCTAGGTGCCGCCGGTAGTTTAATAGTCTGTACCTTTTCGACTTTTTGATTTTGAACATGCCCATTCACTAGCTCCTGATAGTAATCGACACCCATCTCCGCCACCAGCCTTGCATCGATATTCTCCTCCATCGTCGCGACTTGTCTGGTCGTATTGGTCACCTGATACAGGAGTGTCAGTACGAACAAAAGGATCAGCGTAATCATCATCAGGGTCAGTACAAGCGCCACCCCGCGTTCATTCATCAGACGCTTCATCCGGACCCACCTGCCTTGATGTAAGTATATGACTCACTTAGCAGCTTGTCGTCTTCAGAGAAAATTTGGATGTTTGTCCGGTACAAATGGACATCCTCTTCCTTGCAAACATTCAGTTCCACTGTATATGGATAGGATGGAAGTGCACTTAAATCGCCCCCCGTGAGCGAGCGCATTCTCCCACAAGCTGGCGCCCCGTCTAGCGGCAGATTTCCGGCATGGTCTTTTACATCGCTAGCTACCTGGCCCAATAAATTGCTTGCGGTCAGATTCTCTTCCGATTGGGATGACCAATTTAAAATTTGTGGAAAAATGGGTAACATCACAGCAATAACCATGGTCAAAAGCACAATCGATGTTATAATTTCAATAAGCGTGAAGCCATTTTTTTCTGAGAAGGGGGCATGTTCAGGCATTGGATTCTCTCCCTGACAAAAAACTTGACGTACATATAGAAGCACATTGACCGGGACTTTTTTCCGTACCGATTTTAGCCCTATTATACCATTGGATCGGACGTGATGATATGTTTACACACAAATTAAACAATGAACAAGGCGTCACCCTCGTCGAACTGCTCGCCGCACTCGCTCTGCTTTCGCTTCTGATTGTGCTGTCGACAGGGCTAATTGTCTCCATTAGCAATAACCAGCAAGCGGCAAACAACGACATCACCCTTCAGCAAAACACCAACGTACTCATCAGCGAGATGCGAAAGGCGTATTACAATGGTTCCGGTGAGGGCGAGCTGCCTTTTCGGACGGATACAGAAAAACTCCGCATTAAAGAGTTGAAAATCAATGGGAACACTAGGAGTGTCGATTCCCCTGTCGAAGTGGATTTTGATCATCCTCTACATATGAAGCTAACCACCGCTTCAAGCGACGACCAGACCGTGACCGTGGAAACGACATGGCGGCCATCGGAAGGGAGAGATATTGTGCTGAAGAAACCGGTGACCAAGCCGGATACAGGGAATTATGATTGGGTGGAGAAAGATGTTCTTCCTTGTTATAGTACGGAAAATATTAAGTTGATGGAGGAGTTTGAAGCGGAAGGCGACGATGACGAGGATGAGGACGACGACGATGAAGACGACGATGACGAGGACGATGAGGAAAATAATTGTAATAGATATGATATTCAAGGTGCGTTGTGGCTTACGGAAGAACTTGACGACGATAAACACTTGCAGTTGGAAGTCGGACTTGATTTGTTTGCAGATGATGAATTTGAGATAGGAAAAAACAGCGTGGTTACTGTAGGAAAAAATGCTGTATTTAAAGATGAAGCTGATTTGGATAAAAATTCACGCCTTGAAATAAACGGAAGTGGTTTTTTTAATGGTACCAACGAGGAAGATAATGAAGTTGAATTAGACAAAAACACTGAACTAATTATCAAGAAAAACGGCCTATTTCAAGGTGAACTGGATGCCGGTAAAAATTCTAAAATTGACATCAATGGAAATGCAAATTTAAAAAGCCTAGTTAATTTAAGTAAGAACTCTGTTTTCATTATTGGTGGAAATGGTGAATTTAACGGCCAAACAGATATAGATAAAAATGCCAAAATAGAAATCACGGGGACTGGTTCATTTAAAAAGCAGTTTGAGATGGATAAGAATGCAATGGTTTTTATCGAAAAGAATTCTTCTTTTAAAGACCAAGTTGATTTAGATAAAAATGCGACCTTGAAAATAAAAGGTGGTGGGACATTTTTTAATCAACTTAACATGGACAAAAATTCATCTTTATTCATTTATGAGAATGCTACCTTTAATGATGTGTATAAAGAAAGTCTTCAAGAACGGGAAGGTAAATTATGTGTTAAAGGATCAATCTCACCTTCAAGCATTATAACTGATAAAAACTGTTTTTTTGATTAAAACAGCTTAGTTAGGTTCATGAGCTGATAGATACTAAGATTTATTGCTAAAGCCGGACAGCTTGTGGTATTGGTGACCTGTTTAGAACAGTTAGACTAGCAAAATGGATGCAGTAAATATGGGTAGGCTGCTCGAGTTTGGGTACGTGTCGCTCGAGTTCGGCCCGCTGTCGCTCGAGTTGCGGTGCGCGTCGCTCGAGTTGCGCGTGCTGTCGCTCGAGTTCGGCCCGCTGTCGCTCGAGTTGCGGTGCGCGTCGCTCGAGTTGCGCGTGCTGTCGCTCGAGTTCGGCCCGCTGTCGCTCGAGTTCGGCCGCATGTTTTGCTCCCTCCCGGAAACCGAAGACTAACAGACAACACAGCATATGTGCTATAATCGTGTGGATGATTTTTAATGGAATTTCTTTTCAAGAAGTCGAAGGAGGGCGTCTGATTGGGTTGGCTTTACGTACTATTTGCAGCTATTGTTGAAGTGTTTTGGGTGATTGGCCTGAAATATTCGGATTCATTGCTGGAATGGATTGGAACAGCTATCGTGATTGTTTTCAGCTTCATTTTTGTCGTTAAGGCTTGTGAAAAGCTTCCGTCTGGTACCGTGTATGCTGTCTTTACCAGATCAGGGGCTGCCGCTATCGTATTGATCGATTTTCTCGCATTTGGAGCCGAATTTTCGATGGCAAAACTGCTGTTTATCGGGTTGATTATCGTTGGTGTGATTGGAATCAAAATAACGACGGATGAAACGCAAGAAACTGCAGAGCAAAGGGGGAATTAGCATGGCGTGGGTATTTTTGGTTATTGCCAGCTTCGGGGAAATTTTCGGTGTGATGAGCATTAACTTCTATCTCCGTCAAAAAAGTATCATCCGGATACTCCCGATAGTGATCTCGTTTGCGGGTGGCTTTCTATTTTTGTCACTGGCCATGCGCGATATTCCGCTTGGGACTGCCTATGCCGTATGGACCGGGCTCGGTGCAGCCGGAGCCGTTCTCATGGGCATTCTATTTTTTAACGAATCCGCTGGTTGGAAACGAATAGCCTTTTTATTGTGCATTATTGCCGGTGCGGTAGGATTGAAGGCGATTGAATAAGAAGGTAGGGGACCTTGTGCTGGGCTTGTACAGTGGGTCGAAATGGTTGCTTGCGTTGGGCCGAGCAATTTCATCTCAAAACATGGTGAAATCATCGCCTATTCCCCCGTCCCCGGCAGGCTAGCTAGGCTGGCGAGGGATGGTTTGAAGATTATCAATGAGCTCTTGGCGGCTGTCGCAATACATCTTCTCATAGACGTGGCTGACATAGACCCGAACGGTGCCTTTTGTAATCATTAGTTTTTCGGCAATTTTCTCATTACCTAATCCACGTCTGAGCCAGTATGCTACTTCGGTTTCTCGCCTCGTCAAATGAAAGCCTCTTTCTTTGAGTTGAATAGAAAATATATCGAAACTAGTTGTTTTTAAAGTCATTAGCCTTTTTTCAAACGGTCTATCAAGTGGTGCGGCATAATATATTGATTGTTCATAGCCGCCTCAATTGCGTTTATGACCTGATTACGGATTTGCACCGTTTTTTCCAGCAGACTGTCAATATCCGCTTCCATCATGCGCAGTAATTCTGATTCTTTCCGGCCATATGAAACGAGAACAATTAGTTTAGCATGGGGGAGTTCCGTTTTTATTTTGTTCACGGCGGATACGGCATCACCTACTTGCAATCCGTCCATATCAAAAAGAACAACATCCGGCTTAAACAGCGGGACAAGCTTTCCGACTGTCTGTATATAGGGGAGTTCGCATACTAGTTTCATCTCCTCTTCTTGTTCAATTGCTTCCCGAATTTCATCTTCTAACCCGGGGTGACTCACACAACAAATGGTTCGCATCATGATTACCGCCTCTGTAACAATTTTTATTATGTTGCTATTTTCCTTTTCCACCAAGCACAATCTATAGCTATTGTTATGTCAGGCGGATAAAATCCTAGTCTCCTACGTTAGTATATGCCGTAAATATTGGACGGTTCCTTTCCGATTTTTGGTGTTCAATTTATGATAAATAGAACTTATGTAATTTTTTACCGTCCCCTCGCCAAGGTACAACTCTTGAGCGATTGTCTTATTCGTATCACCACTTAGTAGCATATTTGCGATGGTTAATTCCCGTTTTGTCAGACTAATTCCTCGATTTTCCAAGCGTTTCCTCAGAATTTGCTCCTTATCGAGCGTCAATTCCCGGACATATGTAACAAGAATCCTTGCTGCCTCGCCCGACAGCACGTACTGACCATTAGCAGCATCCCGTATCGATCGCGTCAGGTTGTCCGGATTCAAATCTTTTAACAAAAACCCATCCGCCCCGACATTGATTCCGCGGATAATCAGTTCGTCATCTGCAAAAGAAGTCAGCATTACTACACTGATTGATGGATAAAGTTCTTTTATGTGAACAGTTGTCTTGATCCCGTCCTTTCCGGGCATGTGAATATCCATCAGAACGACATCTGGTATTTCATTTTCAAGCATCGCAATGGAATCCTCTCCATTATCCGCCATCCCAATCACACGAATGTCATTTGTACCTCTAATTAAAGCTTCCAATCCTTCACGAAATAACCGCTGATCATCTACAAGCATCACCTTTATCAAAGAACCAGCCCCCATCAATCTAAGAAATTACGAGACGTGGGGACAGGTCCTTGTCCCGCTAACCGCTCATCTATGGTAACCATTTCCAAGTTGTGAACTATCCGAAATCCCGTTTACACGATCCTAATCGACTACTATTCATTTTGCACATTATATCAAATGAATTAATGACAATTATCTTAAAATTATCGTTTAAATATATGCCCAGACAAAAGCCCCTATTTTGTCATTATAGCAGGCATGGTCATGTACATGTAACCGCTCCAAAGTCATTAAATAGTCACAAAAAATACCAGAAAGTCATATATGGATCATTTTACAAAACTAGGGCGCTGGACCAGTGAACCTGTCCCCTTGGGCCGCTACATGCGGCCGGAGCGGATGATGGTGATGACCATGAGAATGAACATGAGTGTTGCGATGACGGCGCCGATTTCGATGATAGGAAGTTTCCATATGACCGTGCTTTGGTCGGTGATGGCGGATCCGATAATCAGGCCTGCCATCAGAATGCTGAACGCGAGCATGATAATACTAAACGACAATCGGTTGCTGATTTTATCAAATCGGTCAAGAAACCTTTCCGCTTGTTTCACATTAATATCAAGTCCGACTCTGCCTCGCTGGAGCGTCGACATAACGTCTTTTAAATCTTTAGGCAAACCGGAGAGGATTTCAACGTTTTCCACGATTTCATTCATCGATTTCCGTAAAATCCGACGAGGGCTATACCGTCGTTTCAGTAGCTTTCTCGCATAAGGTTCCGCCGCTTTCATGATGCTGAATTCGGGATCAAGCCTGCCAATCACCCCTTCCAGCGTCAAAATAGTTTTGCTCACCATCGCCATTTCGGATGGGATGTCAATAGCATGATGATACGCCACCTGGAAGATTTCGATAATAACTTTCCCGAGGCTCATGTCCTTAAGCATGAGATTGGCATAACGTTCATGCAGTGCACCTAAATCACGCTGAAACGCATTTATGTCCGTTTTTTCATCAATCAGATCCATTTTGGCAAACGTCCTGATCAGCGCTTGCGTATCACCATTATGTAAGTTATAAATGATGGATGAAATATGATAAGTCATCCCCTCACTTAACCGTCCCACTTCACCGAAATCCAGAAAGGCTATCGTGTTCTTTGGTAAAATATACACATTTCCCGAATGCGGATCAGCATGGAAAAATCCTTCGTCAAGAATCTGCGTCAGCATCGCATCTGACAGCCGTTTTGCCAGCAGCTTCCGATCATAGCCTTCCGCATCAAGTGTCTCAATATCAGAAATCTTAATTCCACTGATAGGTTCCATCGTCAGCACTTTTTGTGTTGTGAAATCCCAATAAATCGCCGGAACGCGAACACCTATCTTATTTTGAAACTGATTGGCGATTCGCTCGCCACTGTGTCCTTCTATCAAATAATCCAGTTCATTACGTAGAGAAAATGATAATTCCTGAATGATTGCCTGAATTCGATATCGTTTCGCCCATTCGGTGCGTTCCTCCAGCAAGTTCCCGATCCTGACCAGTATTTCCATATCTGTTTCCACAATCGGTTTCAAACCGGGGCGCTGAACTTTTATTACCACATCTTCTCCGGTAAAAAGCTTTGCAGCATGCACCTGACCAATCGACGCCGTGGCAAGCGGTTCTGGTTCCACATGAACAAAAAGATGCTCCAGTTCATCGTCCAGCTCCGATTCGATCGTCTGCCGCACATGATCAAAAGGCAGCACCGTCACATGGTCCTGCAGCTTCTCCAGCTCAGTAATGATTTCCCGCGGAAGGACGTCATGCCGTGTGCTGGCAACCTGCCCAAGCTTAATAAATGTTGGCCCAAGATCCTGCAGCGTATAGCGCAATCTCCTTCCAATATTTTGCAGATTTACATTTGCATCCGTGGACTCATCCTTTTTCGATAAATCCCGATCCGTAATACCAATTCGATAAAGAACATAACCAAACCCATAACGAATAAATGTATTAACAATCTCCTGATAACGCTTCGTATGCCTGAATTGCCTCTCAAACAGCACTCAATCAGCTCCCACGGGGACAGGTTCATTGTCCCAGTTATAAATTCGTACTAGTATCTTATTTTAGCATAGTAAATGTCACGCCACCATGCTACCATTTCCTTTTCTGTTGGCTCACACATTTTGCCCGGGCCGCGCGAGTTTCCTGCTTTTCGCGTGAGTTTCGGCCCGAGCCGCGCGAACACGAAAAAGGAGCTCTTATTACAAGCCCCTCTTCACTCCCGATTATTATCCATAACTAGCATCTCAATCAGGATACTTTGTTTTTAGCATTAATCGCATTGGATTCATGTACATGTTTGAATACGTTTACAATAAAGATAACAACAGCGATGGTGACCATGGTTCCGCCGCCAAATACGAGGGTTTTTGTAAGGGCGCCCCAGCCGGGAAACGGACCTGGACGAACTTGAATCATAAACATACTCAAGAGCAAAATCGGCAATCCGATGTTATACAGCCAGAAATGCCATATGCCGAGCTTACTGTTTGCTGCTTTGGGATAAAGTGTATAAACGACCCCTATAATTCCAATGGATGCCCAGCCGGCCAAGTTGATGTGCGCATGTGCTGCTGCCCACTGAAGTTGAATCGTCGATGACATGAACATACCAACAGCAATGCCGAGAATAAAATAAATCACGGCAATTTTAATCCACTTTGCTCCCATTTTTAGCCCCCTATGGTAATTATTACTGAAAATTCCAATACTTTTGATTTATGTAAAATGTACCATATTATGGAGCTTTGGTCAATGTGTTGACTTTAGAAGACGTGACAACCAATAAGAACAAAGCTATAATTGATAAAGAAATGTAAGGGGGGATCCCGTGCGACATAACGACGATGTTATGGCAGATATTGTACTGGACATTGTCCGATTAGCTAACCTACTTGAACGATTAGGCGGTCAATACGCAAAAAACGGAGGACTTTCTAGCGTGTATCAGTATATGCTGCTGGCTATGCTGTCATTCCACGAAAGTCTATCCATGCGGGAGCTTCGGGAAAATACGTTGGTAACGAAACAGGCGATTACGGGGTTAGTGGAGCGAATGAAAAAGACAGGTCACATTGACACATATACCGACCCTAATGACCGAAGAGTAACACGTGTTTATATTACTGCATTGGGGAAACAGACACTGGAAGATATACGTCCGTATCGCAAGGCAGGCAATCGGGAAGCATTTTCCGTTTTGAACGAAGAGGAAATGACACAGCTCGCCACCATCCTACCCAAATTGATTGACCATCTTAAATGAGGAGCAAGGCCTCCTTGATCATCTGACCTTAATTGAGTGTCTGGACGAGCGGGCCAACGTTTTCTATGATGGTCAAGAATGGCTTTCGACCTATTCCGTGGAGTTCATGCAGAAAAAAAGAATGTTGCCAATGCCGGTCTGATTACAACACGAAAAATACGGACTTCCAGTACCCGCTGAAAAATCCGCATCTTAACAAACCGCTATTAGACTAGCAATGATACTCGTGAAAAGCTATGTGTACTAGCACCGACAACGAAACACTAATCCAGCAACCCGACCATGCGCAACCCGTGCCAAAGACCGTCATCATTGACATGCTTGGTAACTGTGCCGGCTGCATTTTTCACAATATCAGGTGCATTGCCCATTGCGACGCTGTTTTTTACCGATTGAAGCATGGCCATGTCGTTCAACCCATCACCAAATGCATATACATCATCAGGCGACATCTGCAAATGCTGAACCAAATGATTAATCCCCGCTGCTTTAGACCCACCGGCAGGAATGACATCTACAGAATAATCATGCCAGCGAATAAACTCCAAATGCCCGAATGTACGCATGTAGTCCGCTTCACTTCCATCCTCGCAAAACAACAGCGCTTGATACACGTCACCAACCCGATAAAATGCAGGATCATACATTACCTTCTGCTCAACCTTCAGCGAACGAATTGCCTTCTGAATATATGGATGGTGCGATGTATTGGAGAACCAATTATCATGCCCGAGATAAATTAACGGATGATTTCCCGCCGTAGCATGATGTTCCAATTCGTCAAGTACAGCAGTGTGTAACGGATTTTTGTATACCACATCATCATGATGGACCACATACTGACCATTGAGGCTGACATACGAATCCACTTCCAGCTCCTGTTGCAGTTTTCTGAACGTGAACGGCGCACGGCCTGTCGCAAAAGCCACAGTATGACCCGCTTGTTGCAGATTTGCAACCGCTAGCTTCGCCGAATCCGGCACCTGCTTCTCTTCATTAAAAAGCGTCCCATCAATATCTAGGCAAATTAACTTTTTTGTCATAACCATCCTCACTTTTACAAAAGTACTGTTTCCTATTTTAGCATATTTGCCAGATTGCGGGGCAGGAAGTTGTTTCGCACGTGAGCTTTGGGAGCGGGGTTGATTCGGTTTAAGTTCGATCAAATCACCGCAAAATTCCGGCCAGGTTTAAGAGGCATGATGTTCATTCCTCATCCTCATCATAATCCTCATAAGATACTCGCCTAGTTGTTTCCGCTGATGGGCGCTTCTGCTGCGTGCTGTCTATACGGCCACTATAGGCATCATCCAGCGGCGTATAGCTATCCCCGCCGGAAACCTTTTTCCCGCGTATCATTTTGAAAAGTGTCAGGAAAACAACAAAAATGATTAAACCTATGAAAATATATGCCATAAACACACCTCCGTTCAAGAAAAAGGATAAAAGGGAATTAGAAATATCAACTAATAACGTCCTTTACTTTTTGCATGATTTCCCGGTCAAAGCCATTGGAAAATTGCCCCTCAATCCGAACAGCTTTCCCGAAATGATACTGCTCGGCAGCTACTTGTTGGTGGACATCTGCAATCGTCGCGGCGCGCAGTCCTCCTCCCGGCATGATGCTTGGTCCGTTCATGCTGCTTGCCAATTGCACTAGCTTCTGAAGTTCGGCAGCTCCTTCAAGACAGTCCTTTTTACCACCGGACGTAAGAATCCGTTTCACATTCGCCGAATAAGCTGTCAAAGTATGGTACCCATCTTTTAATGATGGTACTTCATCAAAAGCCTTATGGAAAGTTATATCAAGCTGTGGGTATCTTTCTGTAAGATCATTCAACAAGGTCTCCTGAACGGTTCCATCGCGATGTAATGCACCAAAAACAATCCGGTTCCCGCCTAATTCCAGTAACGCCTCAATGTCCCCTCGTATAACTTCCATATCATTCTCGGAATAATAAAAATGGAAGCTATGTGGACGAATCATCACTTGAACAGGAATGGATACACTTGCCATCACTTGCTTCATCGTACCATAGCTAGGTGTCAATCCCCCCTCCGCAATAGCGGAAACTAACTCCAGCCGATCGGCACCTAACTCCTCTGCTTGTTTAGCATCCTTAGCATTTTCAACAATCACTTCCAATGTCATATACATCACCAACCTCTTTTAATTAGCGAGACGTGAGGACAGGCTTGGCAGCACCTCAATTTTTCTGTCATAATCTGTTCGTCTCTGTAAGCTATAAGTTTAACATTAGTGAAGATTCCAGTTCAATTTGGATTGTTAAAGTGGCACTCATTCAGGGGCCGGCGCGCAGGAAAATTTACAGACACACAGACAGGAAACATCTCTATAAACGATGGGATAAAGAAAGCTGCGATAGCGATTCAAAAGCGATTTTCTTTTCCAAGAGCGTTGTTATCGGCTAGGTTGTTTATTTCACGTATTTGAATCATCCATGTTTAGAGGTGGGGGTACTGCAGCGCATTCATACGTGATAAACTTAATCTAATTCGTATTACGCGTTGGGAGGAGATCTTATGGAAAACCGCAACTGGTCTACACCCGAGGACTTGGAGAATCTACTTTGTGAGCTGGTAAGCTGGAACAGTGAAACCTTTTCAGAAGGGGAAAAAAGCTTTCCAGAAAAAGCATACCGCAAGTTGCGTACGCTTCATTATTTTCAGGAATACCCTGAGCTGATTAGTCTGCATCAAGCTGACCTGGATCGAGCCTATTTGACCGCACTATACAAAAGTGACGACACCGTGCAAACCGTCGTCTTAATTAGCCATTTTGATACTGTACAGACAGAAGAGTATGGAGAGCTGCAGCCGCTAGCCTTCTATCCGGAGAAATTAACCGAAGCACTGCAAGCATATAAAGGTATTCTTGATTCAGATGCCGTCTGTGATCTAGAATCCGGCGACTACCTGTTCGGGCGAGGTACAATGGATATGAAAATGGGTCTCGCCATGCATATGGCACTTTTGGAAAAAGCGAGCTCCGAACAATGGCCTATCAATCTGCTTTTGGTAACCGTACCTGATGAAGAAGTGAACTCTTCCGGCATGCGCAGCGCTGTCGGGACACTAGCGGATTTACAAAAAACGCATGCACTTGATTACCAATTATTTTTAAATAGCGAGCCATCCTTTACACAAACACCCGGCGATACGAATCACTATATTTACGCCGGGACAATGGGAAAAATCATGCCCGCCGCCCTATTTTATGGAAAGGAATCCCATGTTGGCGAGCCGCTAAAAGGTATGACCGCCAACTATATCGCGTCCTTCTTCACCCAACGGATGGAGTGGAACCCGCGCTTTCAGGAAGAACATCTTGGCGAACGGACACCATTGCCTGTATCTTTACAACAGCGTGATTTGAAACAATATTACTCAACACAAACCCCTGCGAGCGCCCAGGCATTATATAACGTCTTTCTGCTACAACGATCTGCCGGCGACATCATGGACTTGTTCGAACAAATAGCAAACGAGGCCGCCGAAGCCTGCAATACCGCGTATCAGCAAGTCTGCGAGCATGAGCAGGTAGAAGGCCTTGGTGAGGTGCGTGTGTGGCGGTACGAACAGTTGGAAACTTACGCGCGCCAGCATTACGGGGATGCCTATGTGGAAAATATCCGAGCCGAGGTTAGTGCGGATGCGACATTGGATGAGCGCGACAAATCGTTTCAAATTGCCGAGGAGCTCATGATTGGCTGCCAAGAACTCGCCCCGGCAATTGTTCTTTTGTTCGCACCACCTTTTTATCCGGCCGTTAATACATCGGAAGCAACCGTGACAAAGAAAGGAATCCAACTGCTGGAGGACATAGGTAAACAACACGGCATCGACTTAAAAGCAATCCATTATTTTAATGGCATCTGTGATCTCAGCTATGTCAGCTATCAGGGCACAGATGATGGCTGGGTCAGCTATGAAAACAATACACCCGTCTGGGGAACGGATTACCTCATTCCATTTGACAAAATGAAACAGCTGCAAGCCCCCGTGCTGAACGTTGGCCCATTTGGCAAAGACCCGCACCAACTGACTGAACGCCTGCACAAACAAAGTGCATTCCACCATACACCCGCCATGATCGAACAGCTGATTAAAGAGTTGTTTTGATTGGTGTAAAGGGGGCAGGCCGCGCGACTTTCGGCTTGGGTCGCGCGAGTTTCCTGATTTTCGCGCGACTTTCGGCTTGGGCCGCGCGACTGTATTAGAACTGTGGAGGGCTTCAACAAGATTTTTTAGCCACTTTAGCATATGGCACCGGAAGTGGTTAAAATGAATTGATTTTCGGCAGCGGCCGAAAATCGTCTACTAAACGTACTAATGAACTAAGGTGCATGGCGCTTGAGTTGCCTTGCTGTTCGATTTATCTGTCTCCATCCCCTGCCAACATCCTTTGTCACTATTTCCCGGGAAATGACAAATTAACGCTACTTTTATTTCCTTCCACAACCAATATCACGTCGAGTTTTTCCAACGTTCGCAAATACGTCACATATTTTCAATTAAAATTCGTGCACAAGACTATAACCTTTTCTGTATTAATGGTAAAATAGCAGGGAAAGATAATGTTGCCACGTAAACATGATACATATTTTACCTTAATCAGAAAAAGGTAAATTTATCACGATAAAGGAGTGGATTTTTCATGCAACAGAGTCAACTTGAAAAAATGAAAAATGGAAATGGATTTATTGCTGCACTGGATCAGAGTGGCGGGAGTACGCCAAAGGCTCTGGCCCTATACGGCGTTTCTGAGGATCAGTATACAACCAACGATGAAATGTTTGACTTGGTACACGAAATGCGGACGCGGATTATTACATCCCCAGCTTTCGATTCCGACCGTATCATCGGGGCCATTTTGTTTGAGCAGACAATGGACCGTGAAATTGAAGGCATGTATACGGGAGATTATTTGGCCGAGAAGAAAGGTGTCGTACCATTCCTAAAAGTCGATAAAGGGCTTGCTGATGAATCAAACGGCGTGCAGCTAATGAAGCCTATTGACGACCTGGACGACAAACTTAAACGGGCAAATGAGCGTCATATCTTTGGAACGAAAATGCGCTCCGTCATTAAAGAAGCGAACCCGGAAGGTATTAAAGCCGTGGTTGACCAGCAGTTTGAAATCGGCAAACAAATTATTGCTGCCGGTCTTGTTCCAATCATCGAACCGGAAGTTGACATTAATAGCCCGGAAAAAGAAAAATGCGAAGAGCTTTTGAAGGCAGAAATTCGCAGCCATCTTGATCAACTTGGACAAGATGATCAAGTAATGCTGAAGTTGTCTATTCCTACTGTTGCCAACTTGTACAAAGAATTGATTGAGCATCCAAATGTTGTACGTGTTGTCGCCCTATCCGGTGGGTATTCCAGGGATGAAGCGAACGAAAAATTGAAAGAAAATAACGGTCTAATCGCTAGCTTCTCCCGGGCACTGACACAGGATCTAAACGTCAACCAAACGGAAGAAGAATTTAACAAGGCACTCGGAGACGCTGTTGATTCCATTTATCAGGCTTCGATTAAGTAATCGACTTTTAGATAAAGTGTTACGGATACGCGAAACAAACTATTATGCTACATGAACAGTCTTTACTAAACAACCCCCAGGAGTGAAATAATTCTTCCGGGGGTTGTTTGTTTTATTCGTCAAGTAATCCCGAACAAAGGCGAAAGCGCCCTTGCAGGCTAAGAACGCGACGTCCTGTGCGGGCGCCGGCACTAGTACGTCCTGTACGTCGGAGCCGGACGTGACTTAACCTTGCAAGTAAAAGTTATATCGATAAATTTTATAGTTTCTTATCTTTCAAAAAAAGCAGCAACCAGGCTAAACAGTTGACAGTTATTTCGGTTTTGTTGTTTTCTAAATATAAGTATTAGTCAACGCTTCTCCGATAACTACTAGCAAGCACGCAAATCATTTTACTTAAAGTCATTTATAACGGAACTCAATTGGGGCTTTTAACTAAACTGTTATCTGAAATCTTCGCCTTTTGTTAAGAAGGCTGTCCCTCGCCCGGCACCGGCATATTTTGATTGGAGGATGATGAGGATGAGAAGAATCTTCATGAATGGACGGATTCACACGTTTGATCACGCTAAACCCTTTGTAGAATCTGTTGTTGTTGAAAATGGGCGGTTTATTGATATGGGCTCGAGCAAGGAGATGCTACTGCAATGGGAAAGTCCGGATAGTGAAACCATTAATCTAGAAGGGAAGGCAGTAACACCGGGATTGGTCGACAGCCACCTGCACCTTTCAGGAGTCGCACACAATTTTCTGCAATTAGACTTGACTGGCATAACAACAAAACAGGAAATGCTGAAGAAGATTTACGCACATGCCCAAACACTACATCGAGGCGAGTGGTTAGTTGGAGGAGGCTGGGATGAGAACCTTTTTACGGATGGAGGCATTCCAACGATTGAGGAATTAAATCGTACCTGTCCGCATCATCCTTTATTTCTTTCGCGAATATGCACACATGCTTCCCTCGTCAACAGCAAGGCATTGGAGAGATGCAATTACCACCCCTCCATGTCCGTTCCTGAAGGCGGGACGATTGTACATGATGAACAAACAAACCAACCAACTGGGCTATTGCTTGAATCCGCATCCGATCTGGTTAAAAAATATATCCCGGACCATACGTATGACGAACTGAAGCAGGCGTTGCATAAAACGATCAAATTGGCATTATCCAAGGGGCTGACCAGTGTACATACGAATGATCCACGTTTTTTAGGAGGTCTCCATCAGACATATCAGCTTTATGATGAATTACTTAATGGTGAACAGCTGGGACTTCGATGCAATCTATTAATTGATCATGATTTTTTGAATGACCTCCGGGAAAGTGGTATGTATGCCGGGTATGGAAACGACACATTACAAATCGGTGCCGTCAAACTTTTCGCTGATGGTGCATTGGGTAGAAGAACTGCCTTATTGTCAGCGCCATATAGCGATGCTCCAGATGAATATGGGGAAGCGATGTTTGATCAATCGACACTTTTGAAGATCGTTCAGGACGCACGAGCACTTTCTATGCCCATTGCTGTACATACTATTGGTGATCAGGCATTGGAAAACATGCTTGATATTCTCGATAACGTTCCCCTGTTGCTTACCGGGACCGCATGATTCATGTGCAAATTTTACGGAAGAACCTATTACAGCGATTGGGGCATCCTAATCGTATTGCTGATATCCAGCCACGATTTGTGCCCAGCGACTTCCCTTGGGTGAAAGAGAGATTAGGAGAAAAACGCTGCGAACTTGCATATGCTTGGAAAACGATGCAAGAGTCAAATGTTATCTGTGCCGGTGGATCTGATGCTCCGGTTGAACCAATCGATCCACTACTTGGGATTCATACTGCAGTTACCAGAAAATCGCCTGATGAAAAGCACGATGGCTGGAATAAACAAGAAAAGCTAACTATGCCCGAAGCCTTCCGATTGTTTACCGAAATGGGCGCCTATCCAACCAACGAAGAAAAAGTAAAAGGAACCATTTCTCGGGGAAAATTCGCTGATATGACCGTCTATTCTCGTGATCCATTCAACATGGAACATCCCGATGAATTACTGAACACGGAAATTGAAATGACTATCATTGCAGGTGAGATAAAGTGACCTTCAAGGACGTCGCACGATCTTAGCCTGCCCCCTCCCTTATTGATTGAGGTTTTACTGTATCTCTTTCCCGTCTACGTAAAGCGAGGGCAGCCACAACCCGGTGGCACGTCCACTGAACCAGGGAGCCTGCCCCTATAAAAAACCCCACTCCCGGCCTTTAACGCGCCGGGGGTGGGGTTTTTCAGTTTAGGATTTATCTTCTTGTTTGTTTTCGGCTTTTTCTTGCCCTTCTTCTTGCTGTTCTTCCACTTTTTCTTGATTTCCATCTTCATTTTCTAGTTTTTCTTTATCAGCGTTTGCATCTTCTTGTTTATCTTCGTTTTCCTCAAAGTTTTTTCCATACTGATAGTCGCTAGGGTCAACTGGTTCCCAATCCTCATAAGGTTCATAGAATCGCAGTAAGTCACCGTTTAGCACTTCATCATTCAGACTCAATTCATAGTGGACTTGATTCTTCAATTCCTTCATTTCTTCCGTCGGTTCTTCAATGACTTCACCCGTCTTGTTATCATAAAAGGTTCCCTTAACGTAGCTGTATTCCTTTGTCATAAAATCACCGTCTCGGAATGGCACAAAGTCCTCATGCTCATCAGAAAAAATATCTGTACCAAATTGGATATAGTCATTGGCATTAATTCCCAACAAGTGCAGCAATGTTGGCATAACGTCAACTTGACCGGTAAATTCGTGGTTTATACCTTGGCTCTCAACACCCGGTACACGAATCATAAATGGAACCCGTTGCAAGTTTGCATTTTTCAGTGGTGTTATTTTCTCACCCGTAATTTCACGCATTGCCCGGTTGTGATTTTGCGAGATACCATAGTGATCCCCATAAATCATAATAACCGAGTCTTTATATAATCCTTTTTCCTTTAGATCCTGGAAAAATTGCTCAAGCGATTCATCCAAATAGCGGGCTGTTTGGAAATAACGATCGACCGTTCCATCACCAGTATCTGCAGGTTCTATGGTTTCATCGCCTTCATCCAATAAAAATTTATAATGGTGTGTCAATGTCAACAAGTGCGCGTAAAATGGTTCATCTTGCTTTTGCAGCTCCTCCAGCATCGGCATGGATTGCTTGAAAAATGGTTTATCTTTCAACCCATAGTTAATGACTTTTTCCTCACTCATATCATAATAGCTGGAATCATAAAACTTATCCACACCAAGATACTTGTAAATCTGATTCCGATTCCAGAACGACCTATCATCACCGTGGAATACAGCACTTGTATAGTCTTGCTTCTGGTCCAAAATAGCAGGTAGTGCCTGATACGTATTCGTACCCTTTGTAACGAAAGCGGCACCCTGCGGCAATCCATACAGAGAATTATCCAATAAAAACTCCGCGTCAGCCGTTTTTCCTTGGCCTGTTTGATGGAAGAAGTTATCAAAATACGTAAAGTTCTTGCTCTTATCATGAACAAGTGAATTCAAAAACGGTGTAACCTCTTCCCCATGCAATTTATAATCAATCAAAAAGGACTGAAATGATTCCAAGTGTATTTTGATGATATTTTTACCTTCCGCTTTTCCGAAATATTCCGCGTTCGGTTCAGCATATTTCTTATTCGTGTAGTTTTCTACTTCATTAATATCATCACTTGAGGCCAGCGAACGTTTGGCACTAGCCTTCACCGTTTGCATCGTATTAAAGACAGCGAAGTTAGGCGCACCTAGGTATTTAACAATATAGTTATTGTCAAAGACCCGCTCCAAAAGCTGTGGTCGGTCCATTTCCGCCAATCCCAGGTT
Source organism: Lentibacillus cibarius (assembly GCF_005887555.1). Lineage (NCBI taxonomy): Bacteria > Bacillati > Bacillota > Bacilli > Caryophanales > Bacillaceae > Lentibacillus > Lentibacillus cibarius. The sequence continues at coordinate 1,109,365 of NZ_VCIA01000001.1, forward strand.
AACCGTGAACACAATTACGCCGGAAGCCAATACTGCGAAAGGCTTCTTTAAATTCAAACGTGCAGGAGACCAATCCGCTTTCCGTTTAACAAACAAGACAGCAAGGACAAGGAGATCCAGCACATAAAGAAGATCATGCCACTCGGCCAGTCCAAGAAAACTTTTACCGATAGTTCCGGCATTATCCGTCTGCATTAGCGTCTGAACAGTAATAAAGTTACCATAATCACGATAGAAGATGATGTTAGCGTACATAAAAAATGTTAACAGTGAATCTATAATCAGTAGCGTAATGCCAAATCGTTTTCCTTTAAAAAACAACGCAAAACCAAGCATAACTAATCCCGAACTCAATGGATTTATAAACAATAAAATGTGTTGCATCGTATTACTGATGCCCAAATTAAACTCTGAAATATATATGATATACGACTTCAACCAAAACAGGACTAACGCAAGCATAAAAAATCCCATCTTGGCAGACGTTAATTTATTAATCTGGCTCATTTTCTTCACCTCAGGTATATAATATGATTCATCTATTTATCATGCCTTTTTTTTACTCTTCATCGTTAGCTGTGTAAATCTTCTCGCTATCAAGCAATGAAACTATTTATGAAGTAACAAAGATCAAATCTTATTGTACACCTAATTTGTGAATCTGTTAAGACCTAATTTTTTAATACAGTGAGAACACTGCAACAAGCGCCTTGTCCCAGTTCAAACTCCACATAAATAAGACGACAGCACTACTTGAATCGTTGCAGATGATTACATGATCAAAAAGCCAGAATGGTATCATCTTGGATCACCGTTCTGGCTTTAAATTCATGAAGAAAGAAATATGTAAAACGAACCTTTATATTTATCCTGACGGCACGGAATAGCTGAACGCATGCAACAATAAAAAATTATCTATTCCAACCATGACGCTAGTAAGCTCATTGTGCCTTTCCTGCCGTTTAATTAAAAAATATTCGGCTTTTGCTCCTCTTTATTTTTGTTGATAACATACAACTTACCTTGGCTATCCATCTGTGCTAATAGAACGTCTTTTGCATCGCTAATGGAAAATGGCATCAGGCGTTCCATCAACCATTCTTTGTCTTTTTGCAGAAATGTAAGATTCTCATCACTGATTTCACCATCAATAATCAGCGGGAAACTTAAAGAAATGGGGGTTGGCTGGATGGCCATGTCATTTGGCTGCAATGGCCTTGCTTGAGGCGCCGGAACTACAGAAAGCTTTCCATTAGGCTCAATAATGGCGTACTTCACATCTGCAATATTTTGATATCCTTTCAACCTTAGTTCAGATAGTAATAATGGGATATTCATGTTGGACTGTTTTAATTCCTTTTCCTGAATATTACCATTTGAAACAACAATCGTCGGTCTTGAGTCCATATTATAAAATCGTGTTTTAAGCGATAAAGCACCAAGTAAGATTATAATGATAACAATAACGGCTGCTCCCACAGAAGCCTTAGATGGAATTTTATAGACTAATGGTTCAGCTGTCACCGTCGTCAGTAACATGATTCCCGCAAAGTCATAACTAGTCATATTGGCAATGGACTTTTTTCCAATGAGTCGTACCCCCGTCCAGGTTACAAACAGCATAATGATACAACGAACGATATAGGCGATAGCATCCATGGTAAACCTCCTTAAGGACCGGGAACAATTTTATTTAAGTTTTTCCAGAAACCTTTTGCAGTTTTTGCGTTGGTAAGAATGGTTGGTAAGTCTTTTGCTTCACTTCCTGCCACTAGGGATTCCACAGATTCGTCAAAAAGCGAATGCTCTGATTCCGCGTAATTGATATTGATCAACAGGTCATACTTTTTCCAATCCTTTTGAACCTCTTTGGCGACCAAATGTGCTTGCTCCCATTCACCTTTTTTCGCATAGTTCTCCACTCGATCAATTTTCTCATTAAGGTTCATGTCTTTCAGAGCCATTTCCTTGATCCCAAAGTAACCTACAAAAAACATAAGTACGATTGCTACTAACGTAATAGTGATGGCCCTATTTTTCATACCATTGACCCCCAAAAGCAAGATTTGCATCTAGTATGGTCAAAAATAGTGGGAGTTTATTCCTCATCACACCTGAGATGGAATTTTGTCGGGAAAGTTTGTCTACGGGGGTTCTTTTTAAAATGATTTTTTAACTTTGGTATGTCATTCATAGAATTAGACAGTATTTGTATAGTACACCTTTGATATCGTTTAATTACGTTATCAACATGCAAGATTCGGGCATATATTAAATAAAATCGCTTTCATTGGGTGTATAGCGGTTGTCATAAGGAGGGTCATGATGCATATTAATTCTTATTGGGCTCATTCCAGAAATGAACAGAAACAAAGAAACATTTTACATGGGGAAAAGCACACCGATGTTGCCATAGTTGGAGGCGGATTTACCGGTTTATCCACCGCCTATCATTTGCAAGAACTGGGATATCACACGACGGTACTCGAGCAGAATAATGTTGGATGGGGAGCAAGCGGGCGAAATGGTAGTTTAATGCTCGTCGGCTATAAAAAGAGTCTTGTAGACATCGCTAAAAAGTTCGGGATAGATACAGCACAGGAGATGCTCCAGTTGTCTTTAGATGGAATCGAAACGGTCAAAGCAATCACTCAAAAACACGATATATCCTGTGAATTAACAAACGCGGGAAGCTTTTGTGCAGCTTACAAACCATCCCATCTGGAAAACCTGAAACGGGAACAGGAATTTATGATGGAAAAGCTAAACTATGAAAACTATATCGTTGAGACGGATGATGTCAGATCAGAAATTAATTCACCCCTATACTGTGGTGGAATGGTGGATCCAAACAGCCATTATTTTCATCCATTAAATTATGCTATTGGGTTGGCTGATGCTGTAGAAGAAACGGGGGGAGTAATTTATGAACAAACCCCCGTTACCGCTATTAGCCATACAAATGATCGATCAGTCCTTAGCACTCCGGGTGGACGCATCACCGCCAAGCATGTCGTCGTTGCAACGAATGGATACAGCACCGATTTAACTAAACGACTATCAAAAACCATTATTCCCATGAGCAGCCATATGCTTGCAACTGAACCACTGAGAGAAGAGACTGCCAGTGAATTAATACCCAATCGGCGAGGCATATTTGACACGAAAAATATACTCTATTACTTTCGTATGTCGGCTGATCACCGGTTACTATTCGGTGGACGCATTCAGGGTGAAGAAAGTAGCACCCTCTATAGCAAATTAAGACAATGTATGCTGGAGGTATTCCCGCAATTGGAAAACGCCCGGATTGATTATACATGGGGTGGGTTGACAGCCGTAACGATGGACTTTTTCCCGCGAATCGGCCAAATGCAAGACGGCACTTATTTTGCAACAGGATACACCGGTCATGGCGTTTCTCTATCTACATTGATGGGAAAAATGATTGCGCACAATATTGATCAATCAAACTACGGAAAAAGTATTTTGGAAAGACTGCCACTGAAGCGAATTCCGCTGCACAGTCAACACGCACTCATTTTAAATGTCGCTACAAATTACTTCCGTTTCAAAGACCAGATTTCCTAACAAGTTCAGTCATGAGCGAATAAAAATTGCTGCGGATTATAATTGAAGTATGTAAAATAGCTCAATTACTCACAAAAACAAAGGGTATTTGAGCTGTTTTTGTGGAGTCGTTTTTGGAAAACAATCGAATGAAAAAATGCCATGCTCCCCATATGATTAGGCACATGACACTTTTTCTTTTTCAGAAACGATTACTGCAATGAAATGGATCATCGAAGTCAGGTCGAAGCTGTAAGAACTTCGACAATAACAAATGCTATCATTCCATTTCATCCTGAATATCTGTAATAGTATCCCTGCTCAAACCTGTAGAATCTGCAATAAACGCTATTTCCATTCCCTCTTTTAAAAGCTTTCGAGCGACGGCCATTTTTGCACTTTGTTCTGCTTTTTGTTCTATTTTTTGTTGTTTTTCTTCCATCTCTTGATGTTTTTCTTCCATCTCTTGATGTTTTTCTTCCATCTCTTGATGTTTTTCTTCCATCTCTTGTTGTTTTTCGATCATCTCTTGTTGTTTTTCTTTCATCTCTTGATGTTTTTCGATCATCTCTTGTTGTTTTTCTTTCATCTCTTGATGCTTTTCATTTACTTCTTGTTCCTTTACTTTCACTATCTGCTCCCTATCATCCATCTCTTGTTCTCTTTTATCTAATGCTTGCATCCGTAACTCATGTTCACGCTTTGCTGCTTCCTCATCCATAATCTGTTTTAATCGCGAATCATACTTCAGGCGCTGTTCCTGTGTCGAGCTCAGCTCTTCCCAATTTTGAAATGTTTCCCTCAGCGATTCGTCCGTCAACGCAATCTCCTCCAATTCATGATATATATCATCATAGACTTTTCCTTTACGGGATCGACCATGCCAAGCAGAAGCAGCCATCTGGCCAGAACACTATTCCATGGGTCCAATTGATCCCGTTTCCAATCGTTTATTAATTTACTCATCTCTATGAAGTGAAATTCCATCATATTGGTCAGTTTGGTTTGACGCTGATCGTCGTACAAATGATAGGAGGTGTGGAAGCGCTCCATCTCGTGAAAAAGGGTGAAGTTCAAAATATTAATGGCAATCACCGGCCGTAACTCCGAATAGGCCATTCCTTTTTCCAATGGACGGGTGTACGTTTTTGACCAATAATACAGCGATCGCTTCACCATATCATACTTATTGGTAAATTGTATTTCCACATTAATCCATTCATCTGCCTCCGTTACAACTAGCAAGTCTAATCTTGATTGCTTATCATCCATGTATTCTCCGGGTATTTCTGTGTTTTCAAAGGATATGTCTGTTATTCGATTCCGCCCTGTTTTTTGCAAAATTGCGTTCAGGAAAACAACGGTAATGTCTTTGTTTTTTTCATTTCCGAAGAGCTGCTTGAAAGCGTAATCGACTTTCAAATCCATCAACTGTTCCAGTGGGATACGCTTAAGAACTCTTGATCGTTCGCTTCTATCACGCTCGTGTCCGTTTCTATTGTAGTTACCCTGGTTTTCCTTTACTTGAACAATTCCATTCGGGTATGGGCGCCTTTTTTCATACAGGCCAGTTGATGTCACTGGATCACTTCCTTCAGATTATTATGAGGGCTGAACGAAGGTGACTATCTATACTAACTATAACATAAAGTATCAGTTAGTCAAACAGGTGTTCGTGAAAAGTGTTAAAAAAGAAGCGCCTTTCAAAAAGTGGGTACCCAACAACCAGCTACTAAAAGAATAAGCGCTTATGCGAATGCCCTCGCAACGTCATAATTGGCTACATCCAGGTCTATTGGCTGACCGAGTGCTAACTTGGCTAACTCCATTCCTAAATAAGGACCACTTGTTAAACCGGAGGCACCAAGACCATTTGCGACAAATAAGCCTTCCATATGGGGAACCAGTCCGATAACTGGTAAGTGTCCTGGCGTGAACGGTCTGAAGCCTACTCTTGTTTCCACATACGTGCTAGAAGATAAACCAGGCGCTACCTTTAATGCTTTATCGAAAATCTGGTGTACTGCCCCCATCGTTATCCGATTATCAAACCCGGTATTGTCTTCTTGCGTTGCACCGACAACAACTTTTCCATCACCAAATGTAAGCATATATTGGTTATAGGGAGGCATCAAAACAGGCCAGGAGCTCGTATCGGTATGAGGTATTTGTAAATGGACAATCTGGGCCTTTTGTGACGTCACTAAAAATTGTTTATCAAGTGGTTCCAATAATGCTTTAGCCCACGCTCCACCGGTTACCAGCACTTGATCTGCTTCATGATTTCGGCCATCCACGGTTGCCCCCGTCACCCTAGAACCTTCAAACATAAGTGACGCATTACCATGAATAACAGTAGCTCCGTTTTTCTGAGCACCGCGGATGAGAGCGTCACGGAGAGCGCTTCCGTTAACCCGAGCGGCACCACTTATGTGCACTGCCCGATATTCTTCTGACAATGGCGGAAATAATGCTTTCGTTTCAGCAGGAGATAGCGCTGTGACCTCCCCTATTTCCGGTGTGCTCTCTCTGCGCTGAAGGGCTAAATCCATTTTGTTATTTAGCTTTTCTTTTGTATCAAAAATGTTGATTGCACCGACTCTGGCATAGCCGGTTTCGCTTTCCCCGTCGTTTTCTAATTCCTGTATAAGCGCAGGATAATACTTGGCGCCTTCTGTCACTAAGCGATACCAGGCTTTGTTGCGGCGATTGGTCAGCCAGGGACAGACAATACCGGCCGCTGCAGCTGTCGCCTGACCGGGATCATTCCGGTCGATAAGCGTCACGTCTACTCCTTGCTTAGCTAAATGATAAGCCGTGGAAGCACCAAGGATCCCGGCTCCAATGACAATACATGTTGGCATGTTTAGCACCTTTTCTCTTTCGTGATTTCTTGCCTTGCCATTTTACAGGAAAAAGAGGGGTGGCTCAATTTTATCCGTTAAAGAAAAACACTAATACCTTTATAAGCATCCTTTTAACCGACGAAAGATGCTTCTGTCCTGTAGTTTAATCATTAACAATCCAGGTCTAACTCCTTATGAAGCGCAGTTGAAAAGGTTCGTGATATTTATTAGTAGATGACATAACTATGCTTATAGATTTTTCACCAATTACGAAAATAACAAAAAACTGCCGGCACTACACCGACAGCTCCAAAATACCTGTCAACCTATAAACCACTTTTTCGAAGCCTTATCCTACACCCATGACACAATAAATTCTGCTTCCCCGGAAAGCTCATAGTTACCTATCCCATTCGGCAAAATAAAGTTCATCCCTTTGCTAATGGAAATTTGCTCACCGTCGACGCATAAGTTAGCATTACCTTTAATCACACTAACCTGCAGAAAATCTGTCGTCAAAGTCTTTTCAACCGTACCATCAAGTGTCCAGTGGCTAACAGCAAAATAATCATTTTCAACTAGCTTCTTGATCGTCATGTCTCCGGAATGCTGTGTTTCTTGTGCCAATTCAGGATTCTGGTGCGGAACGTTCGTCACTTGTTTGGCTTTGTCTAGATGCAATTCCCGTTTTTCTCCATTTGCATCCATCCGGTCATAGTCATAGACACGGTACGTAATATCGGAACTCTGTTGTGTTTCCAGAATAACAACGCCTGCTCCGATTGCGTGAATCGTACCGCTTGGAACATACACAAAATCACCAGGTTGCACTTGAACACGCCGTAATAGCTTGTCCCAGTTACCATTATCCATCATGTCACTTAGCTCATTCTGTGTCGTCGCATGGTGGCCAATAATCAGTTCGGCATCTGGCTCGGCATCAAGTACATACCAGCATTCCGTTTTCCCATAAGGTTCATTTTCCACCTTACTGGCAAACGTATCATCGGGATGAACTTGTACAGATAAATCATCATTGGCATCTAATATTTTCACCAGCAGCGGATAAGCCACATCAGCATTCCCCGTTCGATTAAATAGTTCCCCATGTTCCTCCCAAGCTTCAAGAAGTGTACGGCCCTTTAATGGACCATTTTCAATCACATTTGCTCCATGGGGATGTGCTGATACCACCCACGCCTCACCTGTATGATCAGATGGAATATCGTAGTGAAATTCAGTTTTTAATTTCTGTCCTCCCCATATTTTTTCCCGAAATACAGGACGAAGAAAAATTGGTTCCTTATACATGGAAGCCCCTCCATTGTTTAAATTCGTTTTTGACTTTATCGTCATATATTTTAGCAGAAAAGCACCAATCAGCATTGACCATCTTGTGCTATAATAACTAGTAAACGAAACTCATGCCATACAAAAGCTTTATTAACAAGACATGCTGTGATACAAAAATGAAGCAGAATAATAGGCAGAAAATCAATGTCTAAATATAATATACGAGTGGTGACCAAGATGAACAACATCCGTTTATACATGGCGCATGATTTAACAAACATCCCAGTACAACCGCTGCCTGAGAATTATCAATTCAGTCGCTTGCAAAAGGAAGCAGACAAGAAACATTGGGCAGAAATAGTTGCAGCTGCAGATGAATTCGCTACGAAACAGGCAGCGTTGGAACGATTTGATCATGAATTCAAGCCTCATTTGTCTGAGACAAAACAGCGTATGATTTTCTTACAAACACATGACGGACATGATGCTGGTACCGCAACAGCATGGTTTGATACGTGGAATCGCCAAACGATTGGCCGGCTGCACTGGGTCGCGATACATCCGGAATATCAAGGCAAGAAACTGGGAAAACCGTTGATTGCCGAGGCGATGAACGTGCTGGCCAGTTTCCATCAACAAGCCTATTTAAGAACACAGCCAAGAAATTTAACCGCGATACGAATTTACCGGCAATTCGGGTTCGAACCAATCATTCGCAGTCAAAGAGACGAGCAAGCCTGGAATGCTGTATACAGCCAGCTTCAAAACAGGTGAATGTGCTATGTAAAGGAGTAGAGGGGGGCAGAAAGTGGCCCCTCTCTCTTTTTTTACTGGATGGTGTCCAGTAACTCATATGCTTTTTCTTTGGATTCAGCGTGTAGTAATTCTTCCCTAAACGATTCATCCATCAGTTTGCGTGAGAGCATCTGAAGAATTTTCAAATGATCATCGCCGGCCCGCTCTTCAGGAACCGCGATCATGAAAATTAGCTGTGCATCGGTTCCGTCCATGCTTTTCCAGTCAACACCATGCTGACTGATACCAAAGACGACGGCTGGCCGTTTAACCGCAGCAGATTTCGCATGAGGAATAGCGATATTCATCCCCATTCCGGTTGTGCTTTCCTGCTCACGAGCGAAAATAGCTTCTTTAAATGCTTCCTTGGATGAAATCAGACTTTGTCCATTCAGCAATTCAATGAATTCGTCGACGACTGCTTCTTGGGTGGTACCTTTGATGTCTGTTGTAATCAGATCTTTTGTAACGATATCCGTTAATTTATTGATAGTAACATCTTCGGCAACTTGTTCTTCTTGATCACACGATACATCCGTCGTCTTACTATCGTCTGAATCCGTTGTTGTCGCATTGTTCTTAGCACTCACCGACGCCCGCTCACTGGTCGTGTCGTTTGCTGCATGATCCGTGACTGTACCAGTTGGGGTTGCCACCGCCGGCATCACATCTTTTTTCAGCAGATTTACCAGTAAGGCCGTTACAATCGTACCAATAATCGCCGCAATGAAGAACATCAGCACGTTGTCGACAGCACCAAGGACGGCAACAATAGGTCCGCCGTGGGCTACACGGTCACCTACATTACCAAGCATGGCAATGGACGAGCCTACCATCGAACCGACCATGATACTTGGAATGACCCGGATTGGATCCTGTGCTGCAAACGGAATTGCACCCTCTGTAATACCAAATAGCCCCATGGTGAATGATGCTTTTCCGGTCTCTTTTTCCGCTGGCTGATACTTGCGTTTATTTAGGAATGTGGCAAGTCCCATGCTGAGCGGAGGTACACAGATAGCTACGGCAATCGGTCCCATGATTTCATAGTTTCCCTCAGCGATCATGGCTGAACCAAACAGAAACGCAACTTTATTAAATGGTCCGCCCATATCCACGGCAATCATCGCACCAAGGATTAAGGCGAGTACAATGGAGCTTGCTCCCTGCATTCCTTCAAGCCATGTTGTCAATGACTCAAACACACTGGCGACAGGTGCCCCGATGACAAAAATAAACAAAAAGCCGACGATAAGTGACGCAATAATAGGTATAAATATAATCGGCATAACAGGCTGTACGGCTTGTGGAACCTTGATTTTCTTAATTCCCAGAGCGACGTAACCTGCCAAGAAACCAGCAATAATACCACCGATAAATCCGGCACCGGCATCACTGCCATAAAAACTTCCCGTAACAGCTATATAACCACCAATCATACCAGGAACTAAACCAGGCCGATCAGCTATACTGACGGCAATAAAACCGGCCAGAATCGGTACCATAAAGCTAAATGATGCAGCTCCGATACTCTCAATTTGCTTCCAAATTGAATCATCCGGTATAACAAGTCCACCAGGTGTCTGTTCTCCGCCGAGAGCAAGTGAAATCGCAATCAGCAGTCCACCAACAACAATGAACGGAATCATATACGAAACACCATTCATCAAATGTCGGTAAATCGGATTTTCTTTTTCTTTCTTTTCCTGTTTCACCTCTTCGGCGGATTTTAAATTTTCTCCAGCCCCCTGGTAAACCGACACATCACCGTTCTGGATACGTTTAATTAATTCTTCAGGATTACGGATGCCCTCTTGAACACCAACCACGAGCAATTTCTTGCCGGCAAAACGGTCCTTATTCACTTCTTTATCACTGGCAATAATAATGCCATCAGCTTCTTCTATATCTTTAGAAGTAAGTTCATTCTCCGCACCAATGGAACCTTGTGTCTCTACTTTCATATCCACACCCATATCATCCGCTGCTTTTTGCAGATTTTCAGCGGCCATGTACGTGTGAGCAATCCCCACTGGACAAGCGGTCACAGCTAATATCCTCATTTTGATTGCCTCCTTTTATCTAATTCATAATATACCCATTTCAAGTGATACAAAACTTGGTGTTCAACTCATCTTATCGCGAATGCCGAGACTTTAAAGTCATCTATAATTATATACCTTCCACATTATAAAAAATAATTCATTTTTACCGAAGCAACGGAAAAAATGAATTATTTGTCGAGAGTACGTAATATATCGGATATATCAGCTGCTTCCTTTAATTGTTCAACCAGAGCGGGGTTCTGACTAATGGAAGCGATTGTCTGCATTAATGGTTGTATCATATGCTGATCTTGTTTGGCGATAGCCAGCAGGAAAACGACGGAGACCTGTTCGTTCCCCCAAGACAAAGGCTTCGGTAAAATAGCTACCGAGACAACCGACTTTTTAACAAGGTCCGGGTGAGCATGAGGAATAGCAATACTTCCACCGATAGAAGTCGCGGACGATCGTTCCCGTTGCACAGCACTGTGAACAAATGATTGATTGGTATAACCTTTTTCGGTGAGATTACCGGCCATCATTTCCACCACTTCATAACGGTGCGACAGCTGCATGTCAAAAAAGATGGTATCCTCATATAGCAACTGACGAAGCGCAGTAACGTCATGGTTATCCGAAGTCGTGCCATCCGATTTGCGCATCCATTGATTTAGCCGCTTTTTATCATCCGCTTCTAAAAGTGGTGAGACAACAATCACCGGCGCAGATGCATCCGGAATGGCTGTCGTCGAAATGATTATATCCACCGCATGTTTTTGCAGGAACGCCTCTAACTCTGCTTTACTGATGGAAGCAAGTATGTCCAGGTGTTCGTACATTTGCTCCAGCTTTACTTGCAACAAGTGCGACATACCAACACCAAGTTCACAAACAATAACAGCGCGCTTTCTATTCGTATGTTCTTTTTGCATTCGTTCCAAGGAAGCCTGAAAATGAAGGACCAAATAAGCTGCTTCATGTTCAGGAATGGCTAGGTCGTACGTCTCATTAACCTCTTCAACTGCAAAAATAACCATACTGAACATGTACGGATACTTCTTTTTTATTTCTTCAAGCATCGGATTGCGGATTGTAAACCCGTACTGCAGTCGATTAATCACCGACTCCAAATGAATGGTCAATCCGTCGAACAGTATCCGGTCGCCCTGAAAACGAAGCATGGTCATCTGCTCCAGTTGCTGCGTGATGGTTTGCACAACCTGCGTAAGTAGACTATTTTCCGTCAAATTTGTTATTCGCTGAGTCTGTTTACAACTCTCCAAATGCCACGTAAAATATATATGCTCATTTTCTGGAAATTTCAATCCTAGCATCTCTTTTAGTTGCTTTAATAACCAGGCCGTCATATGGTAGCTTTCCAATGTCACAGCCCTTCCCTTACCTTTATCGCCATTCACCGCAACAGGTGAGTGTTGTCTCGTTCGCTTAATCATAATTAATGCATGAATCAGCAAACTTTCAAATTCACCTGTATTCAAGGAAAAGGAAAACTGAGCCTGCAAATCACGCAACGCTTTTCTAACAGTATTTATTTCATGTTCCGGAAATAACTGCAGCACATAATCCCTTGCCTGTATTTCCGAAGTGACCAGCTCAGACAAATGTGCTAACGCATTACGTTTATTAAGTTCACTTCCCTGTACTACGCTACCGACGCGTTGCTTGGAAACAAGTTCCAAGTCATAGTATTTCAACCAATCCGCTATTTCTTGAAAGTACCGTTTGATGGTTAGCTTATTCGTATAATATTTTTCAGCAAGCAATGTTAAGGTAATAGGCTTGTTACTCACCAAAAGTTGGTACGTGATTTCAACGATTTGTTCATGTTCCCTCGTTCTATGTGATTGATAAAGCTGGCGAAACAATTGGGATTTTTCTTCGTTGCTCACCTTAAGTGCTACACCCATCCCTGGTTTTCGGACAAACTCCAGTGATGAATAGACAGCAAGTTCTTTCTCCAGCTGATTCAAATCATTCCGGACCGTCTTTTCTGAGCAGTCCAATTCTTCGGCCAACGTTTTCACGAGTACAAATTCATTTGACCGTGTCAGCAATAGATGCATCAGTTCTTTTTGTCTATTATTCATCCTAGGTGCCAGGCACTTAAACATTTCTGAATTGTTCATGTGCCTGGCACCTAAATCCCAAGTGCTTCTCTGGCTAATTTGTCTGCGAGTTCGTTGCCTTCCACGCCGGTATGGCCGGCGACTTTGTTAAACGATACAATATCGCGATAGTTTGCCATAAACGTTTTATATGCTTGGGTCATGTCATTTTTCGCTCGCCATGACCCGTCCACCCAGCTGGAAATTCCCTGGTAGTCGTGATGAATCACGATGGATTTCCGGTTAGCTCTCGCCCATTTAGCCGCACGCATCGCTGCTGCCAGTTCTCCGGCCACATTATTCATCGAGCCGGCCTCTTTGTTTGTTCCTACACCCGCATCACTATGAATCAGCTGATCATTATCATATACGGCAAGCGCCCAGCTGTAGCGTCCTTTTGAATAACTGCCATCGACATAAACATCGACACGATTTTTGGACGCAGATGATGTTTTAGGTTCAGTTTTTTCAGCTCCGCCACGTAAATAATCATCAGCAGCTTCTCGTGTCGGAAAACGTTTGTACTCAGCACCTTTAAATCCTTTCACCTGGGATTCGCATTCTGCCCACGTCGTAAACACACCCGTCTTTCTGCCTGCACGAACGGCGTAAAATTTTGCCATCGAATAACCTCCAACTAAGTAAACGTATTTTTATATGGCTCACGTAATGTATTCAATCATATCATGCCATATATATGAATGCCTGTCATTAAAATCACTTCTGTTAAGACTGCTGAATTCATGTGTAATCAGGCGCAAAGTTAGGATTTTGCGTAACTTTTCATTCGAATCGAGGACACTGGAAAGACATGCATAGCGGTCATGAGACGGGTGGCCTCTTCATTCCCTTCTCTAATAATATAGAATATTTGCACACCAATAACATCATTCACTTCTATATGACCGCGTAATCATGTATAATAAAGACAAGGGTAAGATTGATTAATGTTTTGAAAAACACTTTCGAACATAGCTGTATTGGATAATCGATTCCGTACACCTTCCCTGATCTGTATCCGATTCTTCGCCACCCTGGTTCATTGATGTTGGAGAAGAATCCTTATAAAACTATACAATAAGAGGAGGAAACAAATGGTTAAGCGGTTATTCCTTTTTTTACTGACTAACATTCTCGTTTTAACCACCATCGTGATCGTTTGGTCGCTCATTACAACATTCACAGGAATCAGTGGCACCTTTGAAAATGGGGCTGGGGGCCTCGGGGGCATTGATTACGGCTCGCTACTGGTATTCAGCCTGCTCGTTGGTTTCATTGGGTCCTTTTTCTCACTGGCTATCTCGCGTTGGATTGCCAAAAAAATGATGAACGTCAAAGTGCTGGATCCAAACGCACCCCTTTCCCAGCAAGAACGTGCCGTTGTCGACAAGGTGCATCGCTTATCCCGTGCTGCAGGGCTCATGCATATGCCGGAAGTCGGTATTTACCAGTCAGCGGAAGTGAATGCATTTGCGACCGGGCCGACCAAAAAACGGTCACTGGTTGCCGTTTCAAGTGGATTATTACAGGAGTTGGATGATGACGCAACGGAAGGGGTTATCGCCCATGAAATCACCCACGTGGCAAATGGGGATATGGTAACGATGACCCTTCTGCAAGGTATTGTCAACACATTCGTCGTTTTCCTATCACGTATTGCTGCCATTCTCGTATCACGACTGGTGCGCTCTGAGCTTGAGTTCGTTGTCCGCTTTGCCGCGGTCATTATTTTCCAAATTCTATTTTCCATACTGGGAAGCATCGTCGTCAGTGCATTCTCCCGATATCGGGAATACCGGGCTGACCATGGCGGTGCAGATTTGGCCGGCCGCGATAAAATGACCCACGCACTCCAGTCCTTAAAAGCTCGCACGGAGATGGCCCAACTAAACGACCGGAACGATGATGCAGCTGTCCAGACGATGAAAATAAATGGAAAAAGCGCCCTTATCACGCTCTTTTCTTCCCATCCAGACATCGATGACCGCATTAAACGCTTAGAACAGAAATAAGTGCCAGGCACATGAACAATTCTGAATCGTTCATGTGCCTGGCACGCAACAAAGGAGGTTAACATCGTGGCTATTTCACAACGTAACACACCTGGTATGCAAAAACAGCTACAAATAAGAAAACGATTAAAAAGAGCTTTTAATCATCGCACCCACACATTGGATAAACCGTTTGTCCAATTAAATCCATATCAGGTTGCACCTTTGACGGCTTTTATACAATTTACTACGCCTAAACCTGCATCGGTTACCATAACCATTCACGGAGATACACCGATAGAAAAAACACTTCCAGGCTACCATACGATACACCGAATCCCGGTTATTGGCTTGTACGCTAACAAGAAAAATCGGATTACTATTGAAGCTACCACCCATTCCGGGCAAACGAAGTCGAACACCATTAAGTTAAAAACGCAAGCATTACCAAAGGACTTTTTGCGAGTAAACGTGGGCAAAGCGGATACAGAAAGGATGGAAAAGGGGCTAACATTTATCGTGCCAAGTGCCCATTATCCATTCGCTATCGATGATAAGGGAAAGGTGCGCTGGTACAGTACGATTAATGTCAGACAGCTGTTCAAACCGCTGACGAATGGGAACTTTTTAATCTATAGCAAGTCTAATAAAGAGTCAAAGCATAATCGCATCATGGAGATTGATTTGCTTGGGCAGATTTACAACACCAACACCATTTATTCGAAATCAACAGTTCCGAAGACAGCGATTAATACGGATGCTGTGAAACTTTCTAACAATAACCTGCTTGTCACCACCCATGAAGAAACACCTGATTCAGTGGAAGACAACCTTACTGAAATCAATCAGGAATCAGGCAATGCTGTCAACAAGCTTCGTTATCAATCTCTCTTTCCGGAAGACTTTTCGCAAAATGAGGGCGACTGGCTGCATAATAACTCCATATGGGTTGATGAAAACGATCGTACAATTATTATGACCGCGAGACACCAAGATATGGTCATGAAACATAGCTTTCCTAACGGGGAGATTGACTGGATTCTTGCCTCCCCTGACAATTGGCCAGCCGCTATGGAGCAATATTTGCTTACCCCGATAGGTGAGCATTTTAAATACCCGGGTGGACCGCATGCGGTAACGGCGCTGCCTGATCAGGACGGAAATCCGGAAACAATCGATATTCTCCTGTTTGATAACAATCATGTTTTGAGACGGGGAAACCAGCAAATAAGCCAAAAATACAGCCGAGCTGTGCAATACCGAATCCATGAAACAAACAAAACCGTTGAAGAAATATGGACTTATGGAGAGGAGCGCGGTGAAGCATTCTTTTCGCCGATCGTGGGTGATGCAGATCTACTTCCGGAAACAAATAACCGTCTGATCACATCCGGTTATATTAAAACGGGAAAAGGTCGTTCTTCAAAAATTGTTGAAGTCACCAACTACCAGCCAGGAGAAGATGTGTTTGAAGTAACCATTTCCGGCTTTGCACCAGAAAGCAAACAACACGTATTCCGAGCAGCGAGATGGAAGGTGCCAGGCACTTAAACGATTCCGAATTGTTTAGGTGCCTGGCACTGCTGATATTTCTGTTGTCGCATGGATTAATGTCGAGATGTGTTTGTCGACCATTTCTTTGTTAAAGCGGAACGTTGGGCCTGAAATGGACACGGCGCCAACCACTCGCTGCTGCTGATCAAACACAGGTGCTGATAGCGCAGATACATTAGCATTGATTTCTTCTACGCTAATGGCATAGCCGTAATCCCTTGTCGCCTGCATTTTTTTGTCCAATAAACCCTGTTCCTCCGATGTCAGCCGTTGCAGCGTGCGTTGCTGGATTTCTTCTGATTGAAAAGCAAGAATGGCCCGTCCTGTCGCACCCACATGAATAGGATGCTGTGTGCCCACCCCTACTGAGCGCCGGATTTCCTGTTGGCTCTCACATTCCATTACACACAGGCGCATATGACCGTTTGGGATATAGAATCCGACTGTTTCTCCTGTTATATTCCGTAAATGAATCAGCCACGGTTCAACAATCGAGGCAAACGGCAGCTCTGTTAGTAGTTTGTTACTATATTCCAGAAATACTGCTCCTAGTGAATACTGTTTGGACTGAACATCCTGAAAAACAAATCCTTCCATTTTTAACGTGGTTAATAAACGATGGACAATCGTTGGGGATATATCTAATGCATTACTGATATAGCTAACACTTTGTGGCCCCGGGGTTTCTTTTAAATAATTTAATATCTTAATAGCTCGTAGTACTGTTGCAGAAACATCTGCTTTTGTTTTCATAATAACCTCCAATTTGAGTGGGTGCCAGGCACTCAAATATTAAGAACATTGTGAATTGTTAAAGTGCCTGGCACCTTCAAAATTAACCTTTGATATAACGCGTTTTGTATTGGCAATAAAAGTCCAGTGCTTCACTGCCTAATTCTTTAAATGTGCCTGTACTGGATTGCTTATAGCCGCCGAATGGTGCTTGGAAGAACGTCCCAGTCGTTGTCATGTTTACTTTGACAATCCCTGCCTCAATTTCAGCTAATGCTTTGTTCATATATTCCAGGTTTTTGGTACAAATGGCTGATGACAAGCCGTATTCTACATCATTGGCTACTTCAATTGCTTCATCAATATCGCTTACCTCGATGATACTGTTTACCGGACCGAATACTTCCTGCTGGGCAATCGTCATCGATGACTTCACGCCGCTAATCACCGTTGGCTCGACGAAATACCCGTGTTCGAAAGCCGGGCCTTCAGGAGCTTTGCCACCGGTCAGAACCGTTGCACCTTCATCTCTAGCACTTTGGATTAAGTCCAGTGTGGATTGTAATTCTGATTGGTTAACTTGCGGTCCCATGTTAATACCTTCTTCAATCCCATTACCTACTTTAAATTCTTTGGTTTTTTCCACAAGTTTTTCCGTGAATGCTTTAGCAACTTTTTCATGGACAATCACCCTGCCTGTTGCTGTACATGCTTGACCTGTTTGGCCATACGCACCAGCAACGGCCAGTTGTACTGCTTCATCAAGATCAGCATCATCCATAACGATTAATGGATTTTTACCACCCATTTCCAGCAAGCAGCGTTTCATATCTTTTGCCGCTTCAGCGTAAATTTTTTTCCCAACTGGATTGGAGCCAGTAAATGTGACAGCTTTTACGGATGGATGATGAATCATTTCTGGAACAAGCTTTCCTGGTGCGATCACCTGATTGACAACGCCAGCCGGTACGCCTGCTCGCTGAACAATATCCATAAATTTCATCACAGTTAACGGCGTTTCGGATGATGGTTTTAACACAACTGTATTCCCGCTGGCAATCGCCGGTGCTGTCTTCCATGCCGGGATGGACATTGGGAAGTTCCATGGTGTAACAACCAATACCACACCAAGCGGCTCTGGTTTTGTTTCAATCTGGATATTTGGCATGTCTGCTGCTTGCAATGTTCCTTTTAAACGACGACATTCGCCGGCGTAGAATTTAACGATACCTGCAGCGTAGCCTACTTCTTTTGCCGCATCATTGTAGGTTTTCCCTTCTTCCCGAACGATGGTTTTAGCCAGATCATCCTTTTCTTCTTCCATTAACGCCGCTATTTTATATAAATATTCACCGCGTTGTGGAGCAGGCGTGTTTTTCCATGTTTTAAACGTTTCCGCTGCTGAATCAATCGCCTGTTTGACGTCTTCAGAAGTTGATTGACGGAATGATGAAACAACCTCTCTTGTATCAGCCGGATTTAAGCCTTCTTTTAGCTCGCCGGATGGTGTTACCCATTCCCCGTTCACAAAATTTTTCAATGTTGTCGCTGTACTTGTAGTCATGATAAATCCTCCTTCAAATGATTCCTATCTAGTAATCTATATTTATGGGGCCATTTCACCTGCACCGCGCAGTCTGGACTCTTCAGTTGCTTCAACCAATGTCTGACTTCCTATTTGATCTAATTGCTCCCAAATATGGTCGTCGATTTCCAGACCGTTGTTATAATTTTTTTCAAATGTTGCTTTAAGCTTTGCGGATTCTGTTAGATAAAATCCCCCATACCTAGCTTCTTGTCTAAGATTTCGTATGCATGATGTGATTAAGTTAGTCTCGGTTGTGCAAACGAGCCAAAAATCATCGGATGACAAGTTAGCTGTTTCATACTGCCCAAGTTCGGCGGTAAGGTTATGCTGCATGATTTCCTCCGCCCTGGCTCCTTCTGCAAAAACTGGGTAAGCAATTTCCGGAGTGGACAAAATCCACATCGGACTGCCATGTTTTGTTTTGTAATTAATCAGACACCCTTTATTTCTTGATGCAACGTAATGAGCAGGTTGTGCCAGCAAATGAGAGCGTGTCGTGTTTTGCATGTGCACACGCACTGTTTCCCTCGTTTCAGCCATCGCCAATGCATAATCCGCCATAAGTTTCCCAAGTATAATGGCGCTTTGTTTGTATCCATCAAATCGGAACAGCCCATCATCTTCCAGGAGCAGGGCCACACTTTCCATTCCGGGCGGATGCATATTCGGAATTTCCTGCTGCAACACATGAAGACCCTCAAGTCCAACAAACTCACTCCATGTGACCACCCCTGCCCCATCATCAGCACAACCATAAGGAATACCGCATGCGCGGAATACTTTTTTACAATGGATAAACAATTCTACATAGGATACACGCATTGTTCCGCCTCCTTTTCAGCTTTGAAGCTATCTGTAAAGAAGCGTAACCAGTTTCCTCCCATCACTTTATCCACTTCCTCGTTAGTCAGTCCTTTTTCCGACAGTCCCCTTGCAATATTCGGGAAATCCGCCGGTGTCTTGAACCAGGACGGCCACTCCGGCCAGGATGGATTCTCTTTGGAACCAGCACCATAATCGATTTCATGTGTCCAGCGCCCCATACGCATCCAGTGTAAAAAGTCAATCGACATATTCAACGTCAAGTCAGTACCCAAACCGACCTGGTCAATTCCCATGAAGTCAGCAGTGCGAACAATCATATCACAGAATTCCTCCAGCGTTGTCTGTTCTCCATTAACTAAGTGCGGATAAGCACATAAACCAAGGACACCGCCGTTATCTCTTAGTGCTGTGAGCACCTCACTTGATTTGTTCCGTTTTGTCGGATAAATCCAGTTTGGGTTCGCATGGGTGATTGCAACTGGTCTAGTTGACGTGGCAATGGCATCAAGGGATGTCTGCTCTCCAACGTGGGATAGGTCAACAACCATTCCCACACGGTTCATTTCTTGGACAACTAGTTTTCCGAAACGGGAGAGTCCTACATCTCGCGCTTCATAACAACTGCTTCCGACAAGATTCTGATTGTTATAGGTTAATTGCATCACTTTGATTCCAAGCTGATTAAACACCGAAACAAGGGAAAGTTCATCTTCAAGCGCCGATGTATTTTGGGTACCAAGAACGACCCCAATTTTTCCTTGTTCCTTTGCTTTAAGAATATCCTCACCCTGATGCACCGGCATGACAAGGTCGGCATTTTCTTTAAAAAACTTATGCCACTCCCCTACTTTACTAAGGGTTTCCCGGGCATTTTCCCATAACCCGCAGCACGCATGAACACAAGTTACACCACCTTGTTGCAGCAAATGCAAGAAGTCGCGATCCCAGTTGCTTAATTCTAATGCGTCAATAACGATTCGATCCTGTTGATGACTCATGATCTATCTCCCTCCAAAGTTGGTAAGTGTGGGAAAACCCAGTTATCCGGAAATGGCTCCCCAATTTCTTCGACAAGTGGCGCCCCTTGAAACAAGGTAATACGCACCCAGCGGTTAGACTTCGGATTGAACCGCTCTGCTCCGAAAAATGATAGTTTGCACCGTAATAGATGAAGTGGCATCATGTGCTTACTTAATAGATTAGCTTGGATTTCCCCATATTCGTATCCTTCTAGTGATTGAATCCGTTGAATGATACCTTTATAGCGCGGGTGTCTTAAAATAAATGATGCAACCATTTCTGATGGTGGTGCGTGTTGCAATATTTCATATAAGCCC
Organism: Lentibacillus cibarius; assembly: GCF_005887555.1. Taxonomy (NCBI): domain Bacteria; kingdom Bacillati; phylum Bacillota; class Bacilli; order Caryophanales; family Bacillaceae; genus Lentibacillus; species Lentibacillus cibarius. The sequence continues at coordinate 1,130,067 of NZ_VCIA01000001.1, forward strand.
TGCACTTGTTCGGCGATATTCATGGGCATCTCCCAATCATCGCCCGGTTCTTCACCACGCACGCCTATGCGTGGTTCCTCTTTTTCTTCCGAGCGATACCAGAAATAGTATTTTTCATCCGGATCGGTAAAATCGTACTGGAATACCCATTGATACTGCCGATGAATCAAGTCTATCAATTCCTGGATGGACATACGCGGTACGATTTGGTACGTTTCCTCCACATTCATGCATTGCTCCAGGTCTATAACATGGTCTGCGTAGATTTCAAGTAATACGGTATGCAGTAATTCCTGCATCTCAATGGAAACCGTTTCAACAGCAGTTTCGGACAACCCTTCCCATACATCATTCGTAGGAATTCCTGCAAACGTTCCAACTTCTAAATATTCCAATACACGTTCTTTGAGAAATCGGCTTTGCTCAGCTAACTTTTCCGGTTTAACAAAAATTTGCCTATCAATTAAGCGAGACTCATCAAAATAGTTGGCAACGCGGTCAAGCCAATGAATCAGCAGCATCAAATCATCCTGCGACGGTTTGATATCTTTAACTCTGGCAATAGCCTTCTCTCGGACATATATCCACTGATGGATTAACCGAGGATGAGATATGAGAAATGGCGCCATTCCAAGGCCTGTTGCATTGCCGGTACCTATAAAACGCTTTATTTCGGGGTCCAGCGAAACTGCTTCCGGATTGCGCCGCTTGGCAATGTGCTCAACCAGATCAAAGCTGAAATGACGCAGCATATACACCGCGAACATTTGCGCTTGGAATGGACCATTGAATGGATGATTATCTTTCAACTTTTCATACGGGGCAATCCCAAATTTGCCGTTTCCATAAACGGCTGTTGTCCGCAACAAATACCCGACCTCATTCAGTATTTTTGGATCGGGTTGTTCCTTTGCCACAAGACAATCGATGACATAATCAAATATACGATTGCTTTTATTTGCTCGCGACCAAACGAGATCAGAGGCATCTCCACGTCCTGCTTCTTGTTTCGGCAGATTTTCCTTCATTCGGTTCAATTTTTCAGCAGTTATCGTGCCTTCACTTAGCGCAAAAGTTACATCCCATTTTTGCGAAATAACACGATCACTTCTTTCTTCATCACTGATTTTTGTAGAGATAGCCAGAAACGAAAAGTCGTGTTTTGGCGTTTGAACGCTGTAGATCGCATGCCCGTGTCCTTCGTCATCTAGTTCAAACGTGGTACAACTAATTGTCCAGTTTTCCCGCATCATATGTCGCATTAATATCCGCAAAAAGCTTAAGCTGGTCAACCGGAATGCACCAATCCGTTCAAGCTTCATCACTTCTGAAGCCGGACGTAATGGATGCCTTTTATTCTCTACCGTCATCATACTGTTCACCCCCAACAATATCCCTTATAAATAACCTCCATTAACTACCGAACTAATTCTTCATTGCCAGTTTTTCATTTTGATAGACTTTCGCAAACGAAAAGTGCAGCTCATCAAGTGATCAATAATAGCAACAAAACCGGTACAGCCGTTCCCACTAAAAGATTACCAGGCACTGATTCTGCCCCCACCTGCCGCCAATAAAGCCACGGCACTTATTAATCAGTAATTCATTACCAATGACGAATTAGTTTTATTTGACGTTCATCAATCATATGACAAAACTAAGCATTAAAGTAAACGTTTACAAAGAATACCAACAACTATAAAGCACATCCACCGGAACGGGACTTGTTTCGTCTATCGGAATTGTATACCGTTATTTAATTATATGATAAACAAAAATATAGCAATTGTCAATATTTTTAAAAGGTGCCAGGCACCCGCTTTCTCTTTCGAATCATATACTCCAATGCGCCGGTTCCGGTAAACACGCCACACAGTATTAAGATAAACCCGGCTACATGGTTCAGTGTAATTGTTTCATTTAAAAATATAGCTGATCCAATCACGCCAAACAACGTGTTCAGATTCATAAAAATAGCCGATTCAGCCGGTCCCACTTTTTTGACGGCGTGATTATACGTCATATGACCGAATGCTGTAGCCATGACCGCACTGAATAAAAAGACCAAACCAAGATGCCAGTCAAACAAATTGGTGATCTCCTGCATTTCCGATCCAAGTAACTGACTTGTCGCCAGAACGAATAACGAACCAATGACAAGCATATAACCAGTTGCCAGCCGTGCGTCGAACGTCGGTTTTAGCTTGCTAATCAGGACAAAGCTGAATCCCTGCACAAGCACAGCTAAAAACACCATCAGGTCTCCCAGCGAGATTCCCGTCAATTGACCAGTGCCCATTAGTGTCGTTATAACTACACCAATAAAACCCAAAATAAATCCAACGACGCGCACCCACGTCATCCGCTGACGCAAAATGATTAGTGCCAACATCGCCGTTATGAGTGGGTTCATCCCTAAAATCAGCGCCCCATTTATACCTGAGGTCATTTCCAGGCCAACTGCAAGAAACGAATGATGTAAAATGACATTAAAAATGGATATGCTAAAGATGATTAGCCACTCATGCTTGTATGGCATTCTGAATATCCCCATCACAGCGCAAATCACCAGCACCGCAACCCCTGCAGTCATAATCCGAAACGCTTGGAGCAAAATAGGATCAATCGCTGTGACCAACACTTTGATAGCTGACAGATTTATTCCCCACATAAGCATCACCAATAATAAAAGCGAATAAATTCGCACCATAAGAACCCATCCAATCTCATCATCTGCTAATTTAAAAGTTACTAAATGATTATATTAACAGCAAAGATACATTAAACCAATTGTTTTGTTTTAACTTTTCATAATACAGGCAATTGGTTGAACAAGTTTAGCGTGCGTGATTGAACAAAGACGCAAGCGCCCGATTAGCCTAAGAACACGACGTGCGTCTCGTATCGGATCCCGACGTGACTTGACTTTGCCACATACGCTTTTTAATTGTATAAAAAAAGTGAAACTTCAACCACTATTGATTGAAGTTTCACTATAAAAATGATTAGACATCCAATTAAAGAAAGTTTTTCGACAGCTGCCGTGATCTTCCTTTGGATATGAATGGGTGCTCACTCGAGTTGAGTCGCCCTCCACTCAAGTGATGCGGCCCCGCTTGAGTCGAACCCCGTTTTATAACGCCTCTTGCAAAACACTTACAGGATTGAATATTTCATAATGGCGTTTATCATTTGGAACATTCCATTCTTTCAATCCTTTATCGACAGCTTTCATGAATGGTGCAGGGCCACAGCAATAAAAGTCCGCTTGGTTACCGCAGGACAAAATGGATTGCAGCCATTGAAGATCAACAAAGCCTTCCTTATCATAATTTTGGCTGTTTTGATCAGCTTTGGTTGGACTGTCATAACAAACGAATGAAGAAATGTTTGGATGTTCAACAGCAAGCTGTTCCACATGTTCCTTCATTACATGGGTTGAGCTATTTTGCGTCGCATGGATAAAGGTTACCGGTCGCTGTGGCTCTTGTTCAGCTAGCGTTTCCAGCATGCCGACAACCGGGGTCAATCCTATGCCTCCGCTCAGTAGTACAATCGGTTCATCTTCGCTAGCAATCGTGAAATCGCCTGCAGGAGCGGAAAACTCCAGCGTATCTCCTTCTTTTACCTCATCATGTAAATAACTGGAGACCACGCCATCAGGTACGTTCCCATCTCCTGTTTCACGCTTAACGCTTATTTTATAAAAATCTTTACCCGACACGCCAGACAAACTATACTGACGCATATGGGTATATGGTTCCCCGGCAATATCAACTTTAATCGTTAAATATTGACCCGCTTTGTATGGGGCAAGTGGTTTCCCATCTTTCGCCTTCAGACAAAGCGAAATCACATCATCGGTTTCCTGAATTTTTTCGTCCACGACCAAAGCGCGGAACCCTGTCCAGCCACCTTCTTGCTCTTCTATTTCGTTATATTTTTTCTGTTCGAGCTCAATAAACAGGTTAGCGATATAATCGTAAGCTGCACGCCACGCATCAAGCACTTCTTCAGTGGCTGCATCACCAAGAATCTCCTGAACCGCCTGAATCAGTGCCTCGCCGACAACTGGATATTGTTCCGGTTTAACACCAAGGGAGACGTGCTTTTCCGCAATACGTTCAACAAGCTCATCGATGTTCTCCAAACTATCGATGTTTTCGCCGGCTGCATAAACGGAATAAACCAGCGCCTCCTGCTGTAGTCCCCGCTTCTGATTTGTCTGATTAAATATATTGCGCAGTTCCGGCACTTTTTCAAACAGCAATTCATAAAAACGCTTCCCAATATCCGTGCTGTTCTCCTTCAAAACAGGTGCCGTAGATTTAACTATTTCCAATTTATTTTCATCAAGCGCCAATGACATTCCCTCCAGATAAGTTAATCATGATTAGTTTTCCCTATATCCAACATGTTAACCTTGTGATATCACTCACAAAGTGATTTGAATCACACTTAGTGGTGACAGTTGTGTGAACAGTAATTTTGGCAGTGTGTGTTGCCTGAGCTTAACTAATGTTGAATAGCTTTTCATTATTGAGTGGGTTGGATAAGATAAATAAGGCGCTGTCGTCGTCGGTTGCGGCGCACATCACTCGGGTTAGGGGTGCAGTCGTTCGACCTGACGTGAATTACGACTTTTGGCCGGAACTGCGTGAGCGTTATTCGATTCAAAATGGGGGAAAGCTGATTTTGGAAGGATGCCGAAAATCATCTATTGAGCGTCAAATGGGATAATTGTGACAAAATCATGAAAAGATACTTACAACTAGCGAAAGCCAGCAAGCTTTGTTAGGCGACAGAAAGGAGGAGCAATACAATGATTAGTGCTGTATTATGGGTCATATTTATTTTACCAATAGCATCTTTATTTCTTTTAAACCAAGAAGTGATCAAAAGATATCTCCCCGCCGCGCTGTTTGTAACAGTCTTAAATTCGATTCTGTATGAAATTGCCTGGGAAGAGAACTGGTGGCGATACCAAATCACCCTCTTCAACTGGGACAAAATCGCTCCTGTCCATATCGTTTACAGTTCGTATTGGGTCGTTACCATTTGGATTCTTTATTTCACGTTCCAAAAATTTTGGCTGTACGCTGTCGTGAATATTATCGCAGACTTCCTGTTTGTCTTTACTATTTCGGCGTGGATGAAACATGTGGGGGTTTTCACAGGTGATATGCCGATGTTTATGACCGGGTTGCTGTTTATCTCGATGGCTATGCTCATTTATATCTTCCAGCGTTGGTATGAAAATAAAAATTAGACGTGCCCGTTATGGCAGGCCGCGCGACTTTCCTGATTTTCGCGTGAGTTTCACCCGGGCCGCGCGACTTTTCCCATTTTCGCGCGACTTTCGGGCCGGGGCGACGAGTTTAAACCAGGAGCTCGTCTATTGTTTGTCTACTCACATCGATATTAGCCCCGTATTCATATTCGCCTTCTATTGCTTTCATGACGACTTGGGCAAATTCCTGCGGGGTTAATAACGTTTGCTGGTCTTCGTCTGGATATAATCTGTTTCGCATTTTCGTTTTGGTTCTGCCGGGCGATAAGCAGACCGTCTTTATTCCTTCATCTGCCCAACACTTTGTTGCCATAATCACTCCGGCTTTCGTGGCACAGTAGGAACTCCAATTGCCACGCGGCTTCGTTCCTGCAGAAGATCCTAAATTAATAATAAGTGCTTGTTCATTTTGTTCCAGCACTGCACCTGTACAATTAAACACCCCGAGCAAATTGACGTCGATCGAATGTTTTTCACTTTGGATACTATTCTCAGCAATAGGTACTGGCTCAATATATCCAGCATTGTTGATGAGAATGTCTGGTTTTACTTTTTCAACATACTGATGAACAGAAGTGGGATCCGTTACATCCAATGCTTCTTTTCCAGGCGTATATATATTAAATTCCTCGTTCTTTTGGAGTTCGGCCACGATTGCTTTTGCTATATCCCCATTGCCACCGGTGATTAAAACGTTTTTCATTTCAGCATCCCTTCTTTCGTTCGTCTTCTAAGTGTTCATTTTACTAAAAGTCATCTACTCTTCAAAGGAAACCTTTGCCAACTGGAAGTTTTAACGTCAATTCTGTGAAAAGCTGCCAGATTCATGTTCGGCATGAATCTGACAGCATCAATCCTTTTGCCCTGTTTATTTTACTCAGTCATTATTGCTTGATCTGGTTCACGTCCTTTTTCTCACTTCCCCGGTTTCATGTTGTCAGCCTAATAAATTCTGCTGCATCTTCGGCCATCAGTTGAATGCCAGCTTCCCAGAAATCCTGTTTCGTGATATCGACGCCTAGGTGTTTTGCGGCGAGGTCTTCCACCTTCATCGCTCCTGTGTCCTGCAACAGCGCGATATATTTTTCCTCAAAGCCTTCCGGATGCTTCAAGTATTCCGCGTAAATTCCCAGGCTAAACAAAAAGCCGAATGTATAAGGGAAATTGTAGAACGGTATATCATCGATAAAGAAATGCAATTTGCTGCACCAGAAATGTGGATGATAGTTGGCTAAGCTGTCACCATAAGCTTGTTTTTGCGCCTCCACCATCAGTTCATTCAACCGTTTTTCCGATACAATCCCTTTGGCACGCTCGGTGTAAAAGGCATCTTCAAATAGGAACCGGGCGTGGATATTTAGAAACATCGCTGTGGCATTTTCCAGTTTCGTATTCAACAGCGTGACTTTTTCAGCCTCGGATGCTGCGCCCGCCAAGGTTGCATTGGTGATAATCGTTTCGGCAAATGTACTTGCTGTCTCGGCAACATTCATGGCATATTCCCGGTTCAAATCCGGCAAGTCCTTCATCACGTGGCTATGAAAGGCGTGACCTAATTCGTGGGCTAAGGTGCTCGCATCACTCGGCGAACCGGTGAATGTCATGAAAATCCGTGACTCTTCCCATTCCGGTAGCAACGTGCAATAGCCGCCAGGGCGTTTATTCGACCGGTCCTCCGCTTCCACCCAGCGATTTTCCAATGCGTGCTTGGCAAATGCCGACATTTTTGGGCCAAAGGTTGCAAAATTGTCAATGACAAAATCGCATGCTTCATCATAAGTGAACGTCTTCGGTTGAACACCATTCATCGCAACTGGTGCCTCCACGTCCTGCCAGCCTAATTTTTCCATGCCGAGTACGTTCGCCTTCTGATGTAAAAAGTCGATGAACGGCTGCTTATTATTAGCGACAGCTGTCCACATCGCATCCAACGTTGCTTCGGTCATCCGGTTGTATTCCAGCGGTTCTTCCAAATGACTTTTGCGTTGGTGCGCCCTTTGCAATGTCAGTCGGTAACCGTCCAAATGATTAATGGTATCGGCAAAAATCGGTGCATACTTGCTCCAGGCCGCTTCCCAGTTTTCAAACAGCTGTTTACGTATGGTAGGATCGGGATCAGCATACATCCGGTTCATCGCCTGGCCGACAGACAACTGCCTTGTTTCCCCATCCTTATCTGTCAATGGGATGGTCATCAGTGAAACAACTGTATCATACAAGTTGCTCCATGCGGCCAGTCCGTCCTGATTCAGCTCGGCGATGAGCTTTTCCTCTTCCTCCGACAACAGTCGCTTACCCTTATCTCGCAGTTCGTTTAGGGTAAAAGCTATTTCCTTCAACGATTCATTTTCCAGTAGTTGCTGCCAGTCCGCATCTGCCACAGCGACCAATTGTTTTGTAAACGTGTTGGATAGCTTTTGCATGTCACTGTATAAATCCATGACTTGCCCCATGACCACGTCGGCGTATTCATCGTCCATGAACGCATCATGATACATTTGAACGAACGTTGCAGCCTGTCCGATCCCCTTACCAATCGTCTCTTGCTGCTGCAAAAGCGCCTGCAATTTTTCAGCCGATGGGTCCTTGCTGAGATCCTCGTTGTTCAACGTCTCCTGATACGTCTGGATATCTTCTTTTAAGGACGCCAGCTTCGATTGCAGTTCTTTAGATTTCGTTCCCCCTGGAAAAATACTATCTAAATCCCATGTGTTTGGATAATTCATTGCCTGTCACTCCCCTTTTTGATTACAATCGCGCAAATATTGGACGCCGGTTTCAGCCTTGCCGGAAAATAGCCTGCATTGCCCCCCCGTATTAATCGGCTTTTGCCAGTTCATAAATCGCTTGTGCATAAATGGCGGTTGCCTTCAGTAAATCGTCCACCACAGCATATTCATCTTTTTGATGCATGACATCCGCACGTCCCGGGAACATCGCGCCAAACGCTACCCCGTGATCCAAGGCGCGCGCATAGGTACCACCGCCAATGGCCAGCAGTTCCCCCTTCTCACCGGTTTGGTCCTCATAGACACGCTGCAAGGTCTGAATAAGCGGATCGTCTTTTTCCACATGCGTTGGTTTGGAATCCGTCAAGTTCTCCACCGTTAGCCCCTTGGCCTCAGCCGCTTTTGTTAGTGTATCTTTACCTTTTTCCATATCAAACGTAACCGGATAGCGCATGTTGACCCCGATGCGTCCTTCCGATCCTTTGCTGTAATGCATAACACCAACATTCATCGTCAAATCACCGGAGATATCGTCGGAAAAGGCCATGTCGAAAACTTCTCCACGTGTTTGTTCATAGAATTCGGCAATCTCAGCGATAAACTTATGGCCTGACGCATCCAGTGGCAGATCCTGCAAAAACTTCGCCAGCCATATACCGGCGTTCACCCCGTTTCGCGGTTCGGCTCCGTGTGCGCTCATCCCGTTTAAGCTGAAAATGATTTGCCCATTTTCCGTGGTTGCTTGGCCGTCTAAACTAGCATCCGCCAGAAAGCGCTGATATTGCTGAATCATCTCACTCTCTTCCTGTGGGAGGGACACACGAGCTTCGGCATAGTCGGGCACCATATTATATCGCCGACCGGATTGAAACGCCTGCAGCACTAGTTCATCATCCGAAGTCGCTGCATCCGCTGACATCACCAAATCAAAATCAGAAATGCCTTTTTCCGCAAAAATAATCGGAAAATCCGCGTCCGGTACAAATCCCATATCCGGCATTTCCTCGTGTTGGAAATAATGCGCCACACCGCGCCAATCACTTTCTTCATCCGTGCCAATAATCAGGCGGACGCGCTTGTTCAGTGGGATGCCGAGCTCTTTCACAATTTTCATCCCATAATAAGCGGCAATGGTCGGTCCCTTATCATCACTTGAGCCACGGGCATAAATCTTCCCGTCTTTAATCGTTGCACTGTAGGGGTCCACGCTCCATCCATCCCCCTCAGGCACCACATCAGCATGTCCCAATATGCCAAGCAGCTCGTCTCCCGCTTCACCCATTTCCAAGTGACCTGCAAGATTGCCGACATTCTTCACCGCGAATCCGTCCTGTTCACCTAAATCCAGCATATACTGCAAGGCATCTTTCACACCTTGCCCGAGCGGTGCCTCGTCTGTAGCATTTGCTTCATCGAGGACACTTTTTATTTGCAAAAATCCTTCTAAATCACTAAGAAATTTATCTTTACGTTTAGAAACTTCCTCCATCCAATTGATCTTATCCATAACTTGTTCACTCCTTCGTTCGGCCTAACCTGTTCTCATTCAGAACGATTGGTAGGCTAGCTTGTTATGTAGGTTACCCATTATTGTACCGCAGACCCACCTTCATTCAAAATATTTCCTTTTCCTGAAACAAAGGTAGCATTCAGGAGGTTACAGGCACACAATCAGTCGCTAAGTCATATTTGTTCCGGAAAAGACATATGATTCATCGGGTGTTCAGACGTATCCATGATGGTTTTGTTTCACCGTATGCTGTTCGTTTAACTAGCGAGAAAGCAGGGAAACGACATTTAATAAGAATTAATCTTAACAAAATCATCAAACAAATATATAATAGATTGTAATCAAATCGGAACCATCCTCCAGACGATTCATCATTGCTTAATAATAAAAGATGGTTTTAGTAAAAAAGTCGGTTTATTCGTTAAGTGATTGAAAACGGGGGGTGACGAAACATGGATAAACTGAAGAGCTTAAAATCGGCCAAAATGGGGTTTTTCATACTCGCTTTGCTTTTATTTTGGCTAAAGACGTATATTATATATCTGTCAGAGTTTAATTTAGGCGTCAACAATTTACTGCAACATTTTTTACTATTTATTAATCCGTTGAGCTCGGGACTAGTGTTGCTTGGTCTCGCGTTATTTTTTAAGGGAAATCGATTTGGTATCACGTTGCTGATTATTGATACACTGCTGACGTTGTTTATGTATGCTAATATCATGTTTTACCGTGATTATGATACCTTTATTACCATTCAAACGCTGATGCAAACGGAAAATGCCAGCAGTATTGGTAAAAGTGTTCTTAATTTATTTGAGTGGCATGATTTTTTGTATACACTGGATCTTATCGTTCTGGGAGTACTGTTTCGTAAATGGAAAACTGACTGGCCCGAGGTACATGTGAACTTGAAAAAACCTTTTGCTGTCCTGGCTTCAGGAGTTATTGTGTTCACAGTTAATTTAGGTTTAGCAGAGATTGACCGCCCGCAACTATTGCAGCGTGTTTTTGACAATAATTATATTGTTAAGTATTTAGGCGCGCCTAACTTTGCCGTGTTAAACACGGTTCAGACGGTGAAGGCCAGCGCGAAACGATCGATGGCTTCAAGTGACGATATAAAGGAAGTGGAAAACTATACGAACAAGAAATATGCTGAACCGAACGCCGAATACTTCGGGAAAGCAACGGGCAAAAACATTATCAAAATTCACTTGGAGTCGTTTCAGTCATTTCTGATTGATTATAAGCTGCACGGGGAAGAGGTAACACCGTTTTTGAATTCGCTTGTTCATGATAAAAGCAAGAATTTCACGTACTTTGATAACTTCTTTCACCAAACAGGGCAAGGTAAAACGGCCGACGCGGAATTACTGATGGATAATTCCCTGTACGGATTGCCACAGGGTGCTGCATTTGTTACCAAAGACACAAATACGTATCAGTCGTTGCCAGCTATTCTGGATCAAAAGCAGAACTATACAAGCGCCGTATTTCATGGGGATGAGAAATCATTCTGGAACCGAAACCAGATTTACAAACACTTAGGTGTGGACGAATTTTATGGTTCTAGCTACTATGACATGAGTGAAGAAAAGGTGGTCAATTATGGCCTGAAGGATAAACCTTTCTTTAAGCAATCCATGCCAGCACTTGAGAAGCTTGAAGAACAAGATGATCCTTTTTACGCGCACATGCTGACACTGACCCACCATTATCCGTTTTTATTGGATGAAGGCGATGAATCAATAGCACCTGCTGAAACCGGCGATGGTACGGTTGACCGCTATTTCCAGACAGCCCGTTATCTGGATGAGTCGCTGGAACAGTTTTTTAAAGACCTGAAGAAAAAAGGGTTATATGAGCATTCAGTCATCATGATTTATGGTGACCATTACGGCATTTCGGAAAATCATAATCGAGCCATGAGTGAAATCCTAGGTGAAGAAATCACGCCATTGAAAAATGCGAACTTGCAGCGGGTCCCCTTTATGATCCGTGTTCCGGGTGTTGACAGCCAAGGGATCAATCATGAATATACCGGTCAGGCGGATGTCATGCCGACGATGCTGCATCTGCTGGGAATCAATGCCGACAATTACATTCAGTTTGGTACGGATATGTTTTCTGACGAGCATAGAGACTTTGTACCGTTCCGCAATGGCAACTTTATGACCGAGGATTACAGCTATGTGAAGAATGTCTTTTACGATAATGAAACTGGAAAAGCGATAGAAGAACCGACCGCAGAAATGAAAGAATTACGGGATCAGGTCCATTATGAATTAAGCTTAAATGATGAAGTACTAAATGGTGACCTGCTTCGATTCTATGAACCTAGTAACGATTGGGAGCCGATTGATCCTAGTAAATACCAGTATGGAGAGTCTAATGAAGAAGAGAACCGATAGGATAAAAGAGCAAAAATAGCAAGAACCCGCTTCCCAATTAATGGGGAGCGGGTTCTTTGTAAGTAAGGGGCTTTGCGTAACTACAGCCGTATTCGTACTAAGATTATTCCTTTCCAAATGCGCTTACACTAGCTTCTTGCTAAATTAGCTACTTTTCCCCTAATCTGCTGCTTTTCTTCTTCCGGCCGGAAAAAGCGGATGGTAGCGATATAAAAGAACAAGATTGCCGCAAACATAAACAAACCAAACAAACCGTTTCGATAAAGCGGAGAAAAATAAATTATATTGACAAAACAACACACACCCCCTCCTATTAATCCAATATAAGCCAAGCAATCTGTTTTTTGCATAAACCAGTTTGCCTGACCGTCCATCAAGGTAACCACGATAATACTAACGATATTAATCGAACTCCCAATCCAGACGGGGTGAATTTGCAAGAAAAAGGCACTTGGATGCCAATCACCAAGGTAATACCATACTAAACCACTTGCAAAACCCGTGAATAGCGAAACGGCAACTGCACGCTTCGTAACGACAGGCCAGAATAGTGCTGCAATAACCGGTGCGAACGTTGCACTATTTCGTATCGTCCAAGCCAATACATTCCACCACGCAGATTGTTCCGTGCGCAGTAAGCCAAACACAATCATCAACACCGTTAAAAATAGCAATGAAATTTTGGTATAGGCGATCTGCTGATTTTCGGTTACAGCAGGTTTTATTGAACGGCTCACATCACGGCCAAGGCTGGTTGCCCCAGAGAACTGACAAGGACCTCCCCATCCCAGTGCACACGCCCATACACCTAGAAAAAATAAGCCAACAAGCGGTGCGGGGAGCACTTCCATTAAATACTGAGGAATGGCAATCAATCCCGTTTGTGCCCGGGGAACGATGACACTAGCCGAAATACCGAATAACACACCCCCAACGATGAAGGGGACAGCCATAAACCCAGCAATAATCAGTCCTTTTTGCCCTTCTTCCGGTGTCCGAGATGAAAGTGCCATCTGGAATGCAGCCTGAGCAAGGATAACGTTGACCAAGAAGGTGCCAAACCAGGCAACAATCACCTGCAATCCAACGTTGTCAAAGGTAAACATGGCCGGTTGTTCGTCAGCAAACGCAATTAAACCGTCTATCCCCGGATGAATGAAAAAAGCAATCACCCCAATGACGACCATCATTACAAATAAAATCATATTCATGGACTGCGTAAAAGCAAGCGACCACATTCCTCCCGCTTGCAGATAGATGAACAGCAAAATTGCAGTAAACGCAATCGATAGAGAAAGTGAAATACCTGTGAACACGTGCAGGGCCGAAGCAAACGCAATTGCCGTGGCAACTGACCACATCGGAAATGCAAACGCCGTAATTGACCCTGCAACTCCTTTAACCAGTCGCCCGTATGTATCACCAATAAGTCCGGAAACGGTAACTAACATTTTTTTCCGAAATGGACGAATGATCAAAAACGCAATGATAAAAATCTGCATCATTTCAGCAACCCCATACCATACAGCCGATATACCGCTTAAATACGATAACTCTAAAATAGAAATATAGGTGGAACCGGAAAATAATCCCGTTATGCAAAAAGCTACAATCCATTTATTGAAATTCCGACTACCAACAAAATAGCTATCCTGATTGGTCAAACGCCGCTTAGCGATTTGGCCGGCAATAATCAAAGCAACGGTATAACCAACCGTTAAGATAATAATCCATACACCATAGGATGTCATTGCAATCATCTCCTTTTAAACAAATCAATTTTCTAGATTAGTTAAAGCATTCCAGATTAAAAATTAAAAAACGAAATAAAAAAGCCCCCTTCCGATTATAAGAAGAGGACAGTACAGTTCCGGTGCCTCAACTTATCTTTCAGACCTTTGTCTGCTGGATTTGGCACAGTACTCAAAAGAGCCCGCTGCCGAGGTTTCAAAGGGCCAGTCCCTCCACCTCTCTGGATAAGAAGTTCACTTATTTAAATGTAGTAACACATAATTTACACGGTCTTGATGAATTGGTCAATAGTTAAATGAGTTTTTATTATAAATTTTTTAATAAATTAAATCACTAAGCAAGTTGTGATTGATATTTTAAAGCCAATGATTGAGTGCACTACCTATGGATCTATGTGCGGTTAGAGTGGTTTTTGCACTGGTACGTTTCATTTTCTTAAACAGAAAAAGTGTCATAAAAACACATATGACACTTTTTCCTATTGAGATTCGATTGTTATAGGGTAACATCTATAGAAGTTGAATAATACCGCAACCATGTTTCCCTTTTTCACATCTGTTATTGGTAATTACGCGGAATCGTTTCTTCCCATGTTTTACGGAAAATTTCCTCGCCATTGAGCAACGCAATCATGGTATTAGTCAAATAAAACGATGTAGCATCACTAGACATAGTACTGTCGGTGAGCAGCTTGGTATCCCAATCCTCACGGCCAACAGTCAATTCCCATTCACATCGAACATTAGCCGATAATGGATCACCGGACTTAATCGTGAACGTATTTTTATTTTTGCTGCCATGCCTGATGCCGTTCATCAGCAATCGGCGTTCCCCTTCATCCGAGTAGTCCTGCAATTGCCATGTATCCGTAACCGTGTCGTGAACAACATTACGTGTTCGTTGTTCGGCTCGTAAAATTTCCTTGTCGATTACTTGGGCCGTTTCCGGATTTTCAAATGAAATGCTAGCATCTGCCTCCGGTCGCGGCGTACGTATCGGTAAGGCTAATGTGGTTTCTTCACCGGTTAGCACATGCAATGTTACCGGTTCAGGCGACGGCCATGCTTGTGGCCAATACGTTGGTGCGAGAGAAAGTTCCAAGCTGTGTCCAGCCGGAATGTTCTGGCCTAGGGCATCCAACTTAACCGTTGCCTCATAAACTTTTCCGGGCTCGAGTGCTTCTGGGTGCTCATGGGACTGCAGATGATTTAAATTGAGCATGCCCCAGCTAATTAACGTCAACTCGCCGGTCGGAGCTTTATCACAAAGTTTGACAGCAACAAGTGCATTTGGCTGATCAGACGTGAATTTCATATGGAAGGTCGGTTCACCAAGTAAATCCACACCTTCTTCCAATGGATCCGTTGTAAATACAACCGTTTTACCATTTTCTAGACGTTGATCTGCAGGTAAATCCCCAGGCTCCCCAAACGGACAATAAACGCCTGCATACATCCCATGTTCCTGGACACTTGGCACAACAACTGTTTGCTCATCTGACGGGTTCTGTTGCAGTTTACCTTCTGCGTTCAGCCAATAATGACTTCTTGCTACTTGTGCGGATGGCCAGCTCTCATCGACAACCCATTTCCCTGGCCGTTCATCGTAAGTCACTTGCGGCAATTCACTATTTTGAATCCATGATATTAATTTTGGATCATCTTTCACGCCTGTATCGATGCCCTTAAGCCATTGATCCCACCAGCGCAGACATTCCTGTAAAAATCCAATAGTTGGCTCAGGAATGGCTACCTCAGGAAACTCATGTGCCCATGGTCCAATCAGCCCTTTAGAATAAGGTAGATTTTCCAATAGACGGAACACCCTATCTGTATACCCGTCTTGCCAGCCACTCACGGTAAAGACTGGTATATCCACCTTGGAATAGTCCTCATTAATAGACCCATGCTTCCAATAGTCATCTCTCGTCTGGTGACGCATCCATTCATGAACATATGGCGTTGTGTTTAAACGCTCCAGCCAATTATCCTTCCAACTATCGCCGACAACTTCCGGATCTTGCGGTCTTGCACTGTAAGCGAACATCGTAGACGCCCACCACAGCATATCTGATGCCAGTATATTGCCACCGCGGTAATGCACATCATCCGCATAACGGTCGTCAGTGGAACAAAGGGAGATGATTGCTTTTAACGCCGGATGCTGACGAGCGGCAATCTGCAAGCCGTTAAACCCGCCCCAAGATTTACCAATCATGCCGACATCTCCAGTGGCCCATGATTGCTGGCCGATCCAGTCGAATACCTCCAGGGCATCGTCATGTTCTTGTTTTAAATATTCATCCGGTAAATAACCATCCGAATTGCCGGTCCCCCGGATATCCACCCGAATGCTGGCATAGCCATGGCCGGCGAAATAAGGATGCCGGGCGGAATCGCGTATCGCGGTAAAATCATCTTTGCGGTAAGGCAAATATTCCAAAATAGCCGGAACCGGATGAGTCTCCGCATCAACGGGCAGCCAAATCGTTGCAGCAAGGCGGCTGCCGTCGGATAATGGAATCCATACATGATCCAATTTTTTAATTTCTCGTGGAAATTCTGTCTTCGTTGTTCGGTGGTCAGAATCTGCTATATTAAATACCATTGTTGTTTCAGCTCCTCCTAATGTACTGCAAATGCTTCCATCGGTTATCAGTAGAAAGATGGGAATTGTTCAACTATTTCTGGTCTGAGCGTTGTTTAACCACGTCCGTATTCGTACGTAATTAAATGTTGTTTTTCCGGAACGACAATATCGATAATACTTTTCCTAATAAAATACATCGTTCTCTTGGCTGCTTCTTCTTTGTGAAATTTTTCCTGAGATTAAGCAAATTCATCATCATGCCTGTCCAAATAAGCATCGTTAAGTCAGCGATGTATTCAAGATCTGGCTCTTTAATAAATTCCTCGTCAATTGTTTTATGAATAAATAACGAGCTTCTTTTTGCAATATCGTGATGCGCAATAATGGATTGTACCTCGTCGGATAAGTCAATCAGCTCATTTTCATAAACCTCATAATACATCTGCATCATTTCTTCCGGAATTACTCCAAGATTTTCAATGTATAAAAGATAATAGACTTCTGGAAAATGAAACGAATGACGACAAAAACATTCCCAAGCGTACAACCATTTTTCTACGGTGTTATTGCCTTTTTCCATATAATTTGGCAAATCATGTACATAAGAAGTGGTATAACGCATCGCTGCAAAAAATTTTAAATGGGACAGATCCCGAAAATAATTATAAGCAGTTGAACTTGTATATCCAGCTCGATCAGCAATTTCTCTTATCCTAATATTGTTCAGGCCCTTTTCTTCAATTAATTCTGATGCCGCATCCAAGAAATATCGCCACATTCGGGCAGTCTGAATCCTCTTTCTTTCATTGGCCATCATCAACTTTCCCTCCCATCCTCGCTTTTACATAACACAGACTTTGTGGCAACATACAAACTAGTCATACTTAAGCCAGACGCTTTTTCGTCTTGCGTTCAACTGTACCTAGTGCTAAATCAGCAATAATTGCTATGAGTGTAGCCGGTATTGCCCCAGCATAAATTTTGACGTCGGATTGCAAACTAATCCCCGAAACAATCTCCTTTCCAAGTCCACCGGCTCCAATATAAGGACCAATGGTTGCTACAGAAATCGCGATCACTGCTGCCAGACGCAATCCTGCCATCAAGTAAGGAATGGATAAAGGGAATTGAATCTTAGCCAGTAGCTGCAACGGCGTCATGCCAATACCTACACCGGATTCAATAATGCTATCATCCACTTCCCTAATGCCAACATACGTATTTTTAACGATTGGTAAAAGAGAATAGAGAAATAGACCAATGACGATGGTTTTGAACCCAAATCCGAGATAAAGCATCAGAATCGCCAGCATGGCAAGACTTGGTATCAACTGCAAAACATTCGTAATCGATATGATAATTGGAGCCAATTTTTCAAACCGAGCTGCCAGTATGCCGAGTGGAACACCGACAACGAGGGAAAGTCCAATACCATAAACGACCATCAGAATGTGTTCAATTGTTAGTGCCAATAATTCATTGTAATTCTCAGTCATATACGTGACCAAGTCAGTAATAAAAGTCATCAGCATCACCTTCCCCTTTTAATCAAGCATACCTTTCTCCTGTAGAAATTCTTTAGCAACTTCCTTTATTTCACGTTTTTCAATATCCACTTGATAAATTAGATTCGTCATTTCTTCTGTGCTAACCACATCAACAAGTGACTGAAGACATCACCGATTTCATCATACTCATTGATAACGTCATTCGCTGCTACAAGAGATGCTTCATAAGGAGGGAAGAAATTCTTGGTATCTTCCAATACCTTCAGATCATATTCTTTTAATTGCGGATCAACGGTATAAACGGTAACAACATCCAATTCCCCGTTGTCGATTCCTTCGTACATAAGTGCAACATCCATTCCGCGTGCATCGTCAAACTCATAGCCGTATGTTTTTTTGAAGCCTTTGTAGCCATCGTTGTCACGTTCGATCCAAGCGTTGTCTGTTCCAAGCGTCAAGGAATCGGCGTATTCGCCTAGTTCGACTAACGTATTCACATCATTTTTCTGTAAAAATTTACGTTTCGCTGCAATGCTGTAATTATTAACATAACCTAATGGGTCATACCATTTGATGTCATATTCCTCACCAAAGAACTTCTGAGCTTGCTTCAGTGTTTTATCTGGATCAGTCGAATATTCCACATCATCAAAGTAGTTATTGTACACTTCACCTGAAAACAAGCTGGCAAAGTCAAACTCGTCACGTTCAAATCCGGCAAAGATCTGCGGACTCGCCGGTAAATCTTCAACAATGTCAACTTCATGATCCGTTCTATCTTCAACTAGAAGCTTCAAAAGTCGTACATTAATTTTCGAATCAGTATTTTTGGCAGAACCTGCTGTGAACACTTGGCCACCATCAGCCGAAGTTTTATCACCACAGCCGGCTACAATGGTCAGCAACAATACAAATCCAACGAGAAATAGTTTTCTGAATGTCATCATCATTCTCCCCTTTACATATTTTTAAGAATAAGCAAATACCTTTTCAATCTTACCTAGTACAATATCAAGTAAAACCGCTATTATAATCGCTAAAAATGTCCCCGTAAAAATCATAAATGTATCATTATAGCCGATACCCGCCAAAACGAGGTCGCCCAAACCACCAGCGCCGATTAATGCCGCCAGGGTTGTCCAGCTGATAATGTACACCGATGTAACCCGGATACCAGACATAACATAAGGCAGTGCAACCGGTAATTCAACTTTAAATAAACGCTGAAATGTCCCAAATCCCATTCCTTTGGCAGCCTCGATTATTTCCGGGTCAACCGAGTTCATACCAGCATAAGTGTTTCGAAGCAGCGGCAATAACGAATACAAGAACAAAGCAACAACTGCCGGAACAAAACCGATACCAAGTAGTGGAATTACAATTGCCAATAAAGCAATCGTCGGTATTGTTTGGAAAACATTTGCAATGTTAAAAATAACCGTTTTGACTGGTTCGTTTTTCACTTTCGTCATAAAAACAGCTAGCGGCACCGTAAATAAGACGGATAGTGCAATAACCGTAAATGCAATAATCATATGCTCATACATATACGACAGAATGGACGAATAATCTTCGCTCCAATAAGTAATATATTCCTGAAAAAGTGTCACTTATTGATCACCACGTTCAGTCTCAGACATAACATGCCATTCATGGAGCAACTTATACGGGTCAAGCATTCCCACTAGCTGACCGTCCGTGGCAATAACCGGTGTTGTCGTATAGACACCATTTAATTGTTTGACAACTTGCTCAGTTTCCATCCCGTTTTCGACTGTATAGGTGTCCGAATCGATTAGATCAGACAATTGTTTATCCTTATTAGCTAAAGCATGATATAGATTGATAGAACCGTAATAAATACCTTCTTTTGTTTCAACAGGGATATCAGTAACTTTGTGGGCAGTCATTTGTTCAATTGCTTCAGCAGTCGAACTATCTTTCTGAATGGAAACAAATGATTCCGATATAAACGTATCTAAAGAAGGCAATTTTTGTTCCGCGGCCAACCGCTTTTCGCCGATAAAATCTTTCACAAAGTCGTCTGCTGGATTAGCGATAATCTCCTTTGGCGAACCTTTTTGAACGATTTGGCCATCTTTCATCAAGATAATTTGATCGGCTATTTTAAGCGCCTCATCCATATCATGGGTAACAAATATAATGGTTTTATTAATTTCAGTTTGGAGGCGGAGCAATTCATCCTGCAATTGTTCTCGACTGATTGGGTCCAATGCACTGAATGGCTCGTCCATCAAAATAATGGATGGCTCTGCAGCAAGGGCACGAATAACGCCTATACGCTGCTGCTGACCGCCACTGAGTTCGGATGGGTAGCGATTCATGTAAGTCTGGGGATCAAGGTTAACGAGTTCCAGCAATTCGATGACTCGATCCTTAATTGTTTCTTTCGGCCATTTAAGTAATTTTGGTACTGCAGCCACATTATTGTAAATCGTCATATGCGGGAAAAGTCCTATGTTTTGAATGACGAAGCCCATATGCCGACGTAATTCAATCGGATTAACATCCTTTATATTCGTACCGTCGAGCAATATCTCTCCACCTGTATAATCCACAAGTCTATTAAGAAGTTTCATTGTTGTTGTCTTCCCGCACCCACTCGGGCCTATCAATACGTTGATTTTTCCATCTTCAAAGGCTAAATCAATGTTCTTTAATGCTTGAAAACCATCTTCATAAACCTTCTCAATATTTTTAAGTTCAATCAAATGAATCCCCCTTTAGCGAATATGAGATATAACAATATGACACTCGTTTAGACGACATAAATCAAAATATGACAATGTTAATGTAGCATCTGTTAAACAGTAACTTGAACATCAATTTCAAAATTGAATGAAGTCAGTTTCCTCCTTACAGTCCCATGTCTCCTATGAACCAAATCTCAGATTCATATGATGAACATGTTTTTTTAGAGAACGTGTTCATATAAATTACAATAATAAAGACAAAAAAGTCTGTCAAGGTGACATCTGTAATGAAACAACCTCAATCCCTTGCACAGCAGGCGTTTCGACAAATTTAAAAAATTTCATCTGTCTAAAATGTGCAAAAATGGAGAGTTTGGCTAAGGAACGGAAGATTTTCGGCGGCTGCCGAAAATCCTCTTTTGGGTATGGACGGTAATTCGGGTACGGGGCGGTCTGTCGCTCGAGTTGGTGCGTGTCGCTCAAGTTTGGGTGCGTGTCGCTCGAGTTGGGGTATGCGTCACACAAAAAAAGACGAAAGGCGTTTTATCTCTACACCCCTTGGTATATTATACTATTCCGATTCTTGAGATTGCTGTTATAATCTTTTTCAGATACTAGAGGTACTGTTTACCCAACTTTTTTCTACCTCTCTTTTCCCGTCCACTTGCTGCACAAGTCTAAAGTTAACTAGACTTACCACTTATTCAATCTATTTTCGTGAACATATATAAGATGTTACATTATTACTATACTATGACTATCGAAATATCGAATAAGCTGTGCATGGCGTTCAAACAAGTTATGTGCATAAATCAGTATTCGGAGGACTAGCATGAAAACTATTACAATCTTGATACCAACCTGTAATGAAGAAGATGTGTTACATCATTTATATGGTCGCCTCATTCCCGTGATTAACCAAAATCCCGGATATCTATTTGAACTATTTTTTATTAATGACGGTAGCACTGATCAATCAATAAAAATTATTAAGGAACTTCGAGAATCGGATAACCGGATCTCTTACTTGGAGTTATCAAGAAATTTTGGTAAGGAAACTGCCATGATAGCTGGTTTGGACTATGCAAGAGGGGATGCGGTTATTATTATTGACGCAGACCTTCAGGATCCACCAGAGTTAATTTCCGAAATGATTAGATATTGGGAAGAAGGTTATGATGATATTTTTGCCAAAAGGAAATCACGTGAAGGTGAGTCTTGGTTGAAGATTTGTACCTCTTCAGCTTATTATAAACTACTGAAAAAGTTGAGTAGAATACCTATTCAAGAAGATACCGGGGACTTTCGTCTACTGGATAGAAGATGTGTTGAAGCACTTAAGC
Source organism: Lentibacillus cibarius (assembly GCF_005887555.1). Taxonomy (NCBI): domain Bacteria; kingdom Bacillati; phylum Bacillota; class Bacilli; order Caryophanales; family Bacillaceae; genus Lentibacillus; species Lentibacillus cibarius. The sequence goes on from NZ_VCIA01000001.1 coordinate 1,151,913, forward strand.
AAATGCGCGAGGCCCAAAGATATACAAAAGGTATGTTTAGCTGGATTGGTTATAACAAGAAAGAAATTCCCTTTGACAGAGATCCGAGGATGGCAGGTAAGACAAAATGGAACTACAGGAGACTTTTTGACTTGGCCATTGAAGGGATTACTTCCTTCACAACTACTCCACTGCGAATCTCCTCATTATTTGGTTTGCTAGTCTCTGGTTTTGCATTTATTTATATGATATGGATTATCGGAAAGACACTTATTTTTGGTGAATCAGTAATGGGATACCCGTCCTTGATGACAGTCATTCTTTTTATGGGTGGAATTCAATTACTTTCGATGGGAATCATTGGTGAATATCTTGGAAGGGTTTTTAATGAAACAAAAAAGCGCCCACTTTATTTTATTGATGAATATAACGGGGAAAAAGAGAGAAACCGTTAGCAAATTGAATAAGGTTATTTTAAATTGTCCCCGTTATTTTACGCCATCATATAATTAGGGATTTGAATCAATATCACAAAATACTGAAGTGCTTAATAATGGAAAAAGAAAATAAGGAGTATATCAATGCCGGAAGAAATATTTAGTAAAATCAAAGCAGGAATAAAAAGAGAATGGAAAATAGCCTTTTTTAGTACGGTTATTATAGGTTTCCTAACACACATGTTTGTACTTACCAATATGCTTCCCAACCATGATGGTTTGGTTAATATTTACAGTTCTCAGAAAAAGTATGCTTTAGGAAGATTTTTTCTCGGGCCATTCAGTGGAATAAGTTCATTCTTTGACTTGCCTTGGGTTAATGGCACATTGTCGATTTTCTACCTTGCACTTACATCGATTCTGCTTACTGAGTTTTTTAAGTTAAGAAAAACCCCTGCAATTATACTAACTGCGGGGCTTGTGGTAACTTTTCCAACGATTGCTTCCACCTTTTCATATATGTTTACAGCAGACGGTTATATGTTCGGATTTCTGTTGTCTGTGTTTGCAGTTTTCCTTACAAAGAAATATAGGTATGGCCTTTTCCCAGCTGCGTTTATCCTTTATCTTAGTGTCGGGATATACCAAGCGAATGTCACTATAGTGCTTACCGTTGTAACCGTTTGGTTTATTCAAGAGCTCATTTCCAATCATAAGCAACTTAAGTCTATACTGTATTCACTCATGCTGCAAATCGGAATGACTGTACTTGGAATGAGTATGTATGCCATTACATTTAAAGGCTATCAGACATGGATGGGCGGTGAAATTACAAAATACCAAGGGCTTGACCAGATTGGTAATCAGAAAAAGAATATTATTGAACAAATCCTTTTAATCAAAGATAAAACAATGGAGTTTTTCTTTAGAGGATTCGTTACGGACTTTCCAATAAATTTCTTTGAGGTTCTGAATTTACTTCTTATCTTACTTATTCTAGCTGGTGTTGCCATAACGGTTGTCCTTAACAAAGTGTACCTATCACCCGTTAGGATGCTTTTCATTGTTTTGAGCATCGTTTTACTACCAATATTTTCGTTTGTTCTCTATTTCGTATCTCCTGGCGTTGTTTATCATATGTTGATGGTAATGGCAGTAGTATTGATTTATATACTACCTATCGTTCTGTATAATCGTTTAGATGGACTATCACCTGTCGTGAATTGGTATTCTTGGGGAACAGTAGTAGTTTCATGTTTGATTATCTTTAATTTCTCCCTCATTAGTAACATATCGTATTTTAATATGTCACTAAAGTATGAAAAATCTTATGCTATGGTGAATCGAATGCTTGATCGAATGGAACAAACAGATGGGTATACGCATGCATCAAAACTAGCTGTAATTGGCAGAACCTCGGTAGATACGGAACTAGGATCCAAAACCATCCCTGAAAACATTCCGAAAATGACTGGTGCAATGAGGGAGGTCATTTTATTCCAACCATACCATTATACTTTTATGCTGGAGAATCAAATGGGTAAGGTGTTAGAGACTGTGGATGCACCAAAGTTGAAAAAACTCAAAGAAAGTAACCTGGTCAAACAGATGAACACTTGGCCATCAAAAGATTCTGTTAAGGTAAAAGAAGATATCATCATATTAAAATTGGACGAATAGTGAGGTGCGCGTCGCTCGAGGTCGGGGGCGTGTCGCTCGAGTTGGGGTGCGTGTTTCTATCAAGAATGGTGAATCAGCCATACCTACAACATAATTCCTCCAACCCTTGAATAAAAGTACAAGTATACTAGTATTCAAGGGTTGGAGGCTTAAAAATGCTTAAATTACTGCCCGGGTTGCGGCAGCTTGTCCATTATCCACTTTCCAATTTGCCAAATGATCTAGCTTCCGGGATGATTGTTGCTTTTTTATTAATCCCGCAAAGCATGGCATATGCTGTCATTGCTGGGGTGCCAGTGGTCTATGGCTTGGTCGCTGCAATCTTTCCCCTCGCGATTTATGCACTATTCGGCGGTTCGAGATATTTAAGTGTTGGTCCAGTCTCCATCGCCTCTTTATTAGCATTTTCCGGTGTCTCTACGGTAGCACAACATGGGTCCGAGCATTTTTTGACGGCTATTACACTATTAACGCTTATTGTCGGGGGGATGCAGATACTCCTTAGCATCATCAAGTTTGGTACTTTTTTTGAATCTATTTCTCCCGCCGTTATCAGCGGATTTACTTCGGCAGCTGCTATTATTATTGGGCTTACACAGATTAAATCACTGATGGGGATAACCATGGCCCCGTATCGTAATGTTTTCGATTATGTCTTGGAAGTCATACATCATTTGTCAGATAGCCATTCATGGACTGTTATTATTGGGGCTGGGAGTTTAGTCTTTTTGATGGTAGTGAAGAGAGTATTCCGGTCATCCCTTGGGCCCCTTATGGTGATTGTTGCGTCAAGCTTGATAGTTGGTTATTTTCATCTCGACCAGGGCGGTGTCGAAGTGATCGGGGACATTCCGCAAAAATTGCCCGCTTTGTCACTAGAGATTCCGACAATTTCCACACTGTTTTCGCTGTTACCGAGTGCGTTCATGATCGCTTTTATTTCATTCGCGGAATCCTATGCTATTGGCAAGACCTTGGCCGCAAACGACGGGGAACGGCTAAATCCGGAGCAGGAATTGTTTGGGTTGGGACTAGCCAATATAACCAGTTCCATTACCGGTGCGATTCCGGTAGCTGGGGCGATTTCACGAACAGCGGTTAATCATCAAGCGGGTGGCAAAAGTAACATTTCTTCCTTTACAACGGTGGTGTTTGTATTAATCACGCTGCTATATTTAACGCCATTTTTATACTTTTTACCCAAAACAGCACTCGCAGCTATCATCATATTTGCCGTCTCCAATCTGATTGATATAAACGGTTTACGTTATTATATACAAAATGACCCCGGCTCCGCGTTTCTGATGCTTGCCACCTTTTTCGCCACATTAATGGTGGACATATTCGCTGGGCTTATGGTCGGAATTTTCCTTTCGCTACTGGTCACGTTTATTAAAACAAAAGTATGGCACGCAACATGAAGCGGACCGGGTCGTTAAATGCTGATTTTCGGCCGCCGAAAATCGTCTATTGTGATGGTAGACTACCCGAGTTGAGGTGTACCTGTCGCTCGAGTTCGGGGGCGCGTCGCTCGAGTTAACCGCGCTGTCGCCCGAGTTGCGGTGCGCGTCGCTCGAGTGCGGGCCGCTGTCGCTCGAGTTGACTCCGCTCTCGCTTCAGTCGACCCCGCTCTCGCTCGAGTTGACTCCGCTCTCGCTCGAGTCGATCCCGCTGTCGCTCGAGTTGGGCCGCACGTTATTACATACCACGGTCCATTGCGTACAATGCTCGATAATAGTTGCTCGATTCAAGCAGTGCATCGTGGCTGCCTGACAATTTTATTTGGCCTTGTTCCAGGAAGAGGATGTTATCCATCATTTCCGCACCTGCCAAGTGGTGGGTGACGAGAACGACGGTTTTATCACTTGCGGCTTCCAGCATGGTGGAGAGCAGCTTGTGTTCGGTGAGCGGGTCAAGTCCGGTTGTTGGTTCATCCAGCAACATGATGGGCGCATCTTGCATTAAAATCCGTGCGAAGGCGATGCGGTGCTTTTCCCCGCCCGAAAAGCGTTCACCCATTTCTTCCATTTGGGTATGGATGCCATGTGGCAATGTTTCAATCATATCCATCAGCTGGGCCCGATGCAGGACGTCAATAATCTCCTCATCTGTCGCGTCGGGGCGGGCGATACGAATATTGCCGGCAATCGTCGTGTTGAATAAGTGCGGCTGTTGATTCAAAACGGAAACGGCTTTGGACAGGTAGCTGGATCGCATCTCCGCCTGGTCAAGCAGCACCCGACCGGAATCGGGTCGCATTACACCAGCTAACAATTTAAGTAACGTCGATTTGCCGGATCCGCTCTTACCAAGCAAGGCGATCTTTTGGCCGGGTTCAATCGTCGCGTTAACACCTTGAAGCACGTCCGTATCATCCGAATGATAACGATAACGCACCTGGTCCAAGTGAATGACCGGGTGATCGCTCATACGTTCCTCACCGCTTGCATCCTGCTCATTTAGCTCGACATCTTGCAGCTTACTCATCCGCCTGACAGAATCCATATACGCCGGAACCTCCTCTGCCGCATCACTCGCCGGGAGGAGCGCATCCGTCACGGAAAACATCATTAGAACAAAAGCGGCAATTACCGTGGCGGACATGGTTCCATCATTCACCTGGCTATCCACCCACACCATCGTTGCGATAATGATGATACCGGAGACGAAACGCAATACTACGTCACGCACATGATGCCAGCGGTGCACCCGGTCTTGCCGGTCGATTAAATCAACGTTATCCTTATGCATATGGCTGAACAACTGCTCTGTCCGTCCGCTTAGCAGCCAGTCAAGTTGCCCGAACAAGGCATCGGTCATGTGTTGATACAGCGTTTCCCGTTTCTGTTTAATCCGTACATGGTGGCGTTTTAAAATAAAATAGGAAAACAATGGAACAAGAAAGACAATAATCCCCAGTAACGCCAGGGCTAGCAGCATAAAGGCCAAGTCGAACACGCCAAAAACGACTACGATAATGGTGTAGACGATGATGCTTGTAATGGCCGGAAACACCGTGCGGATATACAAATCCTGCAGTTTTTCAATATCATCAGCAACCACTCCCAGTATGTCACCTGTCTGGTAGCGACTGGAAAGCGCGAGTGCTTGTGGCTCAATGATATCGTACAACTTATCCCGGTATTGCGAGAGTATCCGCAAGACGACATTGTGGCCGACAAGTTTTTCTAAATAAGGAAAAACCGCCTGGGAAATACTGAAGGCGCGAACAGCAACAATCGGTACATATACGAGCATGATATTTTCCGGTTGGAGAGACGTTTTGGAAATTAAATAGCCCGAGACGAACAGCAGCATGGCACCTGAGGCTATTCCCAATACGGCAAACAGCACATTTAAGCCAATTCGTCCTTTATAATGGATGATGTATGGTGTAATCCATTCCTTCATATCATCTCTCCTCTCCTCCCCTTTACAAATGTCGCATACGCGTTGTCACCGCGAACGAGCGCCTCATGCGTCCCGCTTGCTGCGATGCTGCCGTGATCAAGCATATAAATATGATCCATGACAGCCATCCAGTGCAGCCGGTGTGTTGCAAGAATGACCTGCTTATCCCGGAACAGCTCACGCATCACCTGCTTGATCTCATACTCGGTTTCAATATCAAGATGCGCGGTCGGTTCATCCAGCAGAATCACCGGTTTTTCCGATAGAAGCGCGCGTGCAATCGCCACACGCTGTGCCTGTCCTCCGCTAAGTGCGCGGCCACCTTCACCAATGCGCTCGTGTATTCCGTTCGGCAAGCTGTTGACCAAGTCATCGAGGCTGATTTGAGCAATTACTTTTTCCACTTGTTTATCGGTAGCATCGGGTGCATAAAACCGTATATTATCGGCAAGTGACAGCGGAAAAATGTACGGTTGCTGCGGAATATAGGCAATTCGGTCAAACCAGTCCCGGTGATCCAGCGAACGGACTTCTTCCTGACCAATGCGGATGGTCCCGGATGTCGGAGCAAGCCTGCCTGCCAGCACGTGAATCAGACTCGACTTACCTGCCCCGCTCGAACCAATGACGCCGACCCAGCCTTCAGGTATATCCAGCGATACTTGATCCAACAATGTTTTGCCGTCCAACGCCACCGTCACATCAGTAAACGACAGAGACCAAGCAGTGCTATCCGCCTTGGCCATCGCTCCCACATCAGAAGACGCAGCCGAATGCTCATCATCCCGGAGCAATTCGTTAATTTCTCCCATCGCTACCTGGCCGTCCAATGTGGCGTGGTAATCTTTTCCCACCTGTTTTATCGGGGAAAAGTATTCCGGAGCAAGGATTAAAATGGTCAGCGCCGGAAACAAAGCGACCGTTCCATCAATCAACCGCAGTCCAAGTCCGACAGCAACAAACGCAATCGAAATGCTTGTGAAAAAATCCAGCGCAAACGAGGACAGAAAAGCAACCTTCAGCGTACTCATGGTTGCTTTCCGGTAATCTGTGTTCACCTTGTTGATCCGCTGGGCATGTTTCTTGCTTTGCCCTAGAAATACAAGTGTCTCCAAACCTTTTAACGAATCAATAAAATGGTTGGAGAGCCGCTTATACGTATCATATTGTTTATCCGCCTTTGCTTGTGCCGTTTTGCCAAGCAGAATCATAAACATAATGACAACCGGCACCGTTGCAATTAGAATAAGTGCAGAAGTTACATCAAGCGTCCAGATAAATCCGGCAATCACCACCGGAATAACCATGGTTTTAATCATGCGAATACCGATAATTTCCGCGTAAGCTTTAACCTTGTCTACCCCGTCCATGGCAAGCGTCACGAGGTGGCCAGTCCCCTTTTTTCGGATTACAAAGCCGGAGCGAAAATAAGCTTGCATCAGCTTATTCCGGAGCATGCGCGCCGTTCGAGCAGCAAAACGCTCCGCCAGCATGCTTTGGAGATGGGTGACGGCATAACGAATCATAAACGCCGCAAAAAAGTAGCCTATAGAAGACAAGACTTCCCCTATAGGCGTCCCTTGAAAAAGACTGGTTACAGCCCGGGCTAGAAAGTAAGCCTGGGCTGTAATCGCAGCCACTTCAATAATAATTAATACGGTTAAGAACCCATATAGCGAACCGGACCCCGCATAACGGGGCAGTCCGCGATCACGAATTTGTGCCATTAATATTCCAACTCATCCTCTTTTTTTATCCGCTTTCTGAATATATAATAACTCCATGCTTGATACCCTAGCACGAACGGCAATAGGGCAAGCGAGAAATAACTCATTAGTTTAAGTGTATACGCACCAGAGGAGGCGTTGTCAACCGTTAGGCTATAAGCTTCCGAAATGGAACTAATCATAACTCGCGGGAAGATCCCGAGAAAAATGCTCCCGGTCAGCAAAATAATCGACAACGTTGTCAGCGCAAAACTCGCCCGCTCTCCTGTATCCCGCGACATGCCCCAATACAAAGCTACAACACCTAAGAGTGGCAGAATAATAAACGTTTGCCCGTGATACGTAAATACATCCGTTATAAAATATCCAGCAATCACAAACGAAAGAAGCAAAATAAGCGCAGCAGGACTCACCCTATCGTTAAGCCTTTTCGCCCGTTCATTCAGTTCTCCTGTCGTACGAATGGAAATAAACTGTAGCCCGTGCACAAGGAATAACGCTAGCATCATCACACCGCCAAGCAATGCAAATGGGTGTAGGAACTGCAGAAATCCGCCAACCATTTCCTTGTCTTCACCAATCGGCATACCGGTCATAAAGTTGGCAAGGACAACGCCCCATAAAATTGGCGGCAAAAAGCTTCCAATGGTCAATGTCCAGTCCCACGTATTGCGCCATTTCGGATCGTCTACTTTTCCGCGGAACTCAAATGACACCCCTCGTATAATCAACGCTAAAAGCATAAATACAAGCGGGATGTAAAAGCCGCTGAACATCGTCGCATACCAGTGTGGAAATGCTGCAAACATCGCACCACCCGCCGTAATCAACCAAACTTCATTCGCATCCCAGAACGGGCCAATCGTATTAATATACACCCGCTTCTCAGTATCATTCTTACCGAGAAAACGAGCCACCATACCGACCCCAAAGTCAAATCCTTCCAACACGAAGAAGCCGACAAATAATATAGCAATCAGCAAATACCAGAATTCAGCTAGTGACATGACCCGAACCCCCTTCACCTGTTTCTAATAGATCGCTGGTGGTTTCCTGTTCCTCTTCATGAAACTCTGGTTTTTTAATATGTCGTGCGAACAAATAAATCGTCACGATAGCCAATAAACTGTACAGAACCGTAAACATAATTAACGAGAATAACATCTCACCCGCTGAAACAGACGGCGAGACTGCATCCTCTGTTTTCATGATGCCAAAAACCACCCACGGTTGACGTCCGAGTTCCGTCAGTAGCCAACCAGCCGTATTGGCAATAAACGGCAGAGCCATAGCCCACGGTATGAATTTTAAAAATAGATTCCGCTTCGGCACCTGCTTTTTACGTGACACATACCCACCGTAAAGCCCGAGTAACAGCAGTAATCCACCAACACCTGTCATAATCCGGAACACCCAGAACAACGGTTTAACCGCTGGAATGTAATCACCCGGTCCATATTTATCTTCATATTCCGCCTGCAGCTGATTCAATCCGTCCAACGACCCACTGAATTTATTAAACGACAGAAAACTGAGCAAGTACGGAATTTGCAGCTCATAATCATTTTTCTTCTCTTCAGCATTAATCGAGGCATATACATTGAATGGCGCAGGATCGTCACTCGTTTCCCACAACGCTTCAGCAGCCGCCATTTTCATCGGCTGTGATTCTACCAGATATTGCGCCTGCCAGTGGCCAGTAAATAGCATGACAAAAGCAGCCGATGCTCCAATAATAATCGACACCCGAAACGAACGTTTGAACATCTCCACATCATGTTTACGCAATAGCTTCCACGCACTAATCCCCGCAACAAGAAACGCACCAGTCACAAGTGATGTTACCAAGACGTGCGGGAACTGAGCCCATAAATGTGGGTTCGACAAAATCGCCAGGAAGTTATCCATCTGCGCCCTGTCCCCAGCAAACTCAAAGCCAACCGGATTCTGCATAAACGAATTCGCCGATAAAATCCAAAACGCCGAAGCGACCGACCCAATCCATACAAGCCAGATTGACGCCAAGTGCACCTTTTTCGGCAAGCGATTCCATCCAAACACCCACACTGCAATAAACGTTGACTCCAAAAAGAACGCCAAGAGCCCCTCAATAGCAAGAGACGGACCAAACACATCCCCGACAAAGCGCGAATAGGTCGACCAGTTCATCCCAAACTGAAACTCCTGTAAAATTCCCGTCACCACGCCGACAGCAAAGTTAATCAGAAACAGCGCTGCCCAAAACTTGGTCATCTTCCGGTAGACGTCTTTTTTCTTAATAACATACAACGTCTGCATGATCGCAATCGTAAAAGCCAAGCCAATTGAAACAGGTACAAAAAAGTAATGAAAGATAGTCGTTGATGCAAATTGCAGCCTGGCAATCATCAATGCATCCATCCAGTTCCCTCCTCATTTAATTTATTAGTCATTATCCTACAACATCAGTAGTAAAGGTCTATTTCAACTTCAGTATACATTACAAATGCCATCATCTAGCCGTTGATTCGTTACAAAGTTAGGACAGTTTAGTGACGAAAGTATGTCGAAAAGCGGGATGCGGCGCGTGTCGCTCGAGTGGGACGGGCTGGCGCTCTTGCACCGCGGGGACAGGTACATTGGGCCAGGGTCTGCACCGCGGGGACAGGTTCATTGGGCCAGGGGGGTTCTGGCGGGGTGCGGTGGTTTTAGAATGGTTGATTTTCGGCTGAAGGGCGAAAATCTTCGGATTGGAAGAGGGCGTGTCGCTCGAGTTGGAGGGCGTGTCGCTCGAGTTGCGGGGCGTGTCGCTCGAGTTTGAGGGCATGTCGCTCGAGTTGGGGGCGTGTCGCTCGAGTTCGAGGGCGTGTCGCTCGAGTTGCGGGGCTGATATTGTACCCATAAAGTAGACAACGTTAAAATCGTGCAACCATATATGTTAATTTGATTATGGGGAGGCGATGATTTATGGGGAAGAAACTGAAAAAGTATTCATATGACGATAAGGTGGATGTTGTTAAGAAGTTTATGGAGGGGTACCCCTCCAGCCGATTGGTAAAGGAATATGACCTAACGCATCGTAACCGCATTTATGAATGGCGTGATCAAGTTCTGAAGGGAGGTTATGAAGCCTTAAAAGACCATCGTGGTGCCAAAACGAAAGATCATCATCGTGGCCGGGAGCGTTCTCTTGAAGAAGAGAATGAGTCTCTGAAATTAGAGGTGAAGTATTTAAAAAAGTTATTGGATCTCCAAAGGAGGTGAGGCGTAAACAGGCTGAATTTGAATTTATACGAGAATATGAGGGCGTGTATCCAATAGCGAAACTAGTTGGCGTTACTTCTGTTTCTCGTTCTGGCTATTACAGATGGAAATCCCGTAAGGAAAGCTATGAACAGGACAAGAAAGACGAGGAGCTTTACCAGAAGATCTTAGAGATTTATCGAAAACATGGTGGAACATTTGGACGTGAGCGTATCAAAAAGGAATTTAAACGTTCCTATCACATGATTGTTAATGAAAAGTGTATCTCACGCGTGATGAAAAAATATGGTTTACGTTGCCAAATCCGGAGAAAACGTAAAAAAGGCGGGCGTCAGCCTTATGGGAACATACCGAATGTTCTGGATCGTGATTTTAAAGCTTTAAGGCCCGGCATTAAAATGGGTGTGGATATCACATATGTTCCGGTTAAAGGAAGCCATCATCCCTGGCTTTATGTATGCGCCATAAAGGATTTATTTAATAGTGAAATCGTAGCGTATTCCATGGATACCAATCAATCAACTGAACTGGTCTATGAAGCCTTAAATAAATTACAAAAAAGGGGATTTGAGAAAGGTGCCATCCTGCATAGCGATCAGGGCATCCAGTTCACAAATCCCGGATATAAGCTGCGTCTGAAGGAAATGGGCATCACCCAATCCATGTCCCGTAGAGGTAATTGTTGGGACAATGCTTGCGTTGAAAATTTCTTCAGCCATTTCAAGACAGAAGCACCTTGTTTCTACAAGATGGAAACTTTGGTTGACATTAAAAACGCAATAGACGCCTATATGCACTATTTTAACAATAATCGACTACAAAACAAACTGGAAATGAGTCCAGTCGAATATCGGTTAAAAACAGCATAATTCTGCACGTTTTTTATGCTGTCTATTTGACAGGGTCATGTTCAGGCGTGTCGCTCGAGTTTGAGGGCGTGTCGCTCGAGTTCGAAGGGCGTGTCGCTCGAGTTGGGGTGTGCGTCGCTCGAGTTGGGGGGCGTGTCGCTCGAGTTGGGGTGTGCGTCGCTCGAGTTGGGGGGCGTGTCGCTCGAGTTGACGTTTCACAAAAAAACCAGGCACTACTGAATCAGTACCTGGTCCACAAACGCTCCTACACGTTTCTCATATGTTTTTGTCTTTATGTCAAATGCTTTCGTATGCCCAGCATCAGGCACAATCCATATCGATTTGTCTCCGCCGGCAGCATCATATATTTCCTCAGCCATATCGGTTGGAACCAATTCATCGCTTCCACCGTGAATGATCATTAACGGAAGCGTGTTTTGCTTCACTTGTTCCACTGCAGAGGCCTCACCTAGCATATAGCCAGCACGCACTTTCGTAATCATGCTGGTTACGTCCAATAACGGAAAAGACGGCAAATGGTACAAATATTTCAATTGGTGCGCCAGCTCAGCTTTCACAGTGCTGTAGCCACTGGCGGCAACGATGCCTTTCACCTCACGAGGCAGCTTCTCTCCGCTTGCCATCAAAACCGTCGTCGCTCCCATCGAACTACCGTGCAAAATAATTTCCTCCGCTCGGCATTCGTCAATCATTCGATCAACCCAATCGATATAGTCCAGCCGGTCATGCCAGCCATACCCGATATAGTCGCCTTCACTCGCACCGTGCCCGCGTGCATCCGGCAATAAAACGGAAAATCCCTTGTCATAATAGAATTTCGCCATTTTCCCCATGTCATCTCCCGTTTTTCGGAAACCATGTGCTAGAATAACAGTCTTTTGACTATCCGCTTCATTTTTTATGTACTTGGCTTGCAATGTCAAATCATCAAACGACGTTAGGGACAAGGTTTGTTTTTCTTGATTATCATACCACGCCTTATTCTCAGCCAAAGACTGCCGATCCGCTACACTTGCCGATGCATTGACCTCAGTCGACTCCCGGTGAAGCTCTATATCCGTGCCACGCTTAATTCCTTTGCCGTAAAAATAATTACCCACAAACAACAGGCCGACCAGCAACACGACGATGACACTCGAGGCTGCAATCAGTAACTTTTTCTTCATCCGATTTCCCCTCCTTTCGTCCGTCCTATGATCAATCCCCTGTTCCTGCACGCGCGGCTGACTGACTACGAAAAAAAGCTCCTATACAAACGGCCTACTCACCCTATGCTTCATTGTTTTGCTCAGATTTCCAGCACTACCTGTTTGATGCTCGGATCCTTCAGGGGGGACATCCATGGGTGCCATGGTATAAATCTTTATCCTTCATCTGCAAACGCAATATGCTTTTCCATCATTTTATTGGCCAACGTTTAACTGCCTGAAATTTTTAAAAATTTAACATCCCCTTTATTATAAACGATGATCAGCATACTGTTAAGCTATTTTTAAAGGATCGGCAGGGATGTCAATGATGTCCAACCCCTTCACAATCGTTGTTCCATTTGTACAGGCACCCCCCCACTTCCTTTCCCGGCTTCAGACGGTATGTCGTCGATCATGTATACCAGGACATTGTCCCCAGATACTTAGGTCAACCAATTCCTAGCGTGCCGACATACCCAAAAGAGGGTCATCTTTTACACCCCGTTTTCATGTGTGATAAATTTTCTATTAACATCCCAATTCTAGCATGTATAATAAGTATAGCTTTCATCGACCTTCCTTTTATTCTCCACCTAGTAAGGAAACATCTACCATACAGCGATTGGAGTGAGCAATATGAAACATCCTGTTATCCTCATTCTGACAAAAGAAGTTGGGCTTTATTACACATTTCGGGATAACATCAGGGAAACTTTTGGCAAAGACATTCAGCTGCGTAGCAATCACTTTCCACCAGTTGATCTAGAGGGTGTGGATTTGATTCTGTCATCGGGGACGGACAACCTCCATCAGGACATTGTCGAGACGTCGAAAGTAACAGCTCCCCTTTTCATTGCTAATCGATCCATTGATTTTAATAAACTAGAAATGCTATTTGAACTGCCTGAAGGTACCGAATGTTTGCTGGTCAGTAATGCCGAGGATGTTGCCTACGAATCCGTGGCAATGCTGGAGAGGTTAGGATTTAATTATTTACATTTTACCGCTTATTCACCAGATATGGCCGAACTGCCGGACCTTTCTGGTATCGATGTAGCAATTACACACGGCTTAGTCGATTTGGTTCCTGAGGGGATGGGTCGCGTGCTTGATTTAGGTAACCGGCGACTGGATCTGAGCACATTATTCGAAATCGCTAAAGCCCTTGGACAAACGCTCCACCAAGCCAACCGTATGACGATGGATTATGTGCGGAATTTTGTCCGGATTGGCCGTGAACTTGCAACCGCATCACAAAATGAACATGATATAAATTCTTATTTGGAAGCGGTGTTAGATGCGGCACAAGAAGGGATTATTTTTGTCAGTCCGGAAGGAAACATCAGCCTTTTCAACCAGGAAGCCAGCAAGATTTTAGGTATTGATGGTCAAGCGGCTTTAAATAAACGTTGGACCGAGGTACTACGTGGCTTTCCAATTGAACAGGTAATGAAAACAAAAGAACCCATGCCACGGCAAACGCTCCAGATACAAGGGTTGCATTTAGTTACTACGATGAATCCGCTAGAAATGAATGGAGTTTTTACCGGTATCATCGTGACTTTTCAAGATGTCACTCACGTACAGCGAATGGAACAGGAAATCCGTAAGAAAAAGACAGAATCCGGCTTGACGACAAAATATACCTTTGCCGATAACGCCGGTGACAGCCAACTGATGATGCAAACGAGGGATATTGCGAAAAAACTGGCTCGAAGCGAGTATACAGTACTAATTACAGGTGAAAGCGGAACGGGAAAAGAGATTTTTGCCCAAGCCATTCACGAGCATTCCTCAAGAAGTAATGGGCCTTTTGTAGCCGTGAACTTTGCCGGAATCACGGAATCCCTTGCTGAAAGCGAACTGTTCGGCTATGCGGAAGGAGCCTTTACGGGCGCCATGCGTGGCGGGAATCCGGGTTTATTTGAACTGGCACAAAGTGGAACCATCTTTTTGGATGAAATTGGTGATGCCCCTTTAAAAATTCAAGCGGCCATCCTAAGAGTGCTCCAAGAAAAACAGGTAATGCGTGTTGGCGGTAATAAAGTGGTGCCCACCAATGTACGTGTTATTGCTGCTACGAACAAACATCCGGAACATATGATCAAAGAAGGGACATTTCGCGAAGATTTGTTTTACCGCTTGAATCAATTACCACTAGAAATCCCACCGTTACGGGAGCGGACGGAGGATATTCCAGCGCTCATCGAATATTTCTTAGAGCAAAAAAACATACAGATGCACTTTTCCCCCGAGGTGATGGAAAAACTTTTTGCTTATCGCTGGCCCGGTAATGTCAGGGAGTTGGAAGCGCTCGTCACATATCTCTCTGTCATTGTCGATGGGACCGAACCAACACTGGACGACCTCCCCGGCCACATCAAGGAAGGAAACGTTGATGAGCCTAAAATAGATAGGATTGTAAACTTACTGAAAAACACTGGGGATGGACACGTGTTTAAAGAGATTCTACAATGCCTGTCGCTGAATCAAAACCAGCATGTTGGGATTGGGCGAAACACGCTCAAATCTATGATGACAATTCCTATTTCCGAAAGTCAGTTGCGTTCAAGACTTGACATGCTCAAACGCTACACCTGTGTACAGATTGGGTCAAAAAAGCAAGGTACAAAAATCACGCAACTAGGGATGCATGTCTTGGAGCGCCTTTAGTATATAGGGTGTTTTATAGGTTGCCACTCCACCCAAAAAAACACCTTAATCTCTTAACCCAGTCCCGTACGTACCTTTTTGACAGTTTTGGGATTTTGGCATGATTTTTGCTTAATATTTTCAGAGGAAACAATACGGAGGTGGTGCATGTATACACTTATCTTTTACATTGAATTTTCTAAATATAACTAATGTTCATTAATTGGAGGTCAACAGCATGATTACCATGATTAAAAACGGAGAAGTTTATGCACCAGAACCACTGGGCAAAACATCTATTCTACTCATCAATGAAAAAATAGCCAAGATAGGAGCAATCGACGAGCAAGCCGTTGCCAACATAGGCGTCAACTACGAAGTGATTGATGCAGCGGGTTCCGTCGTCACCCCGGGATTCATTGACCCACATGTTCACTTGACTGGCGGCGGTGGGGAAGGCGGATTCGCCACTCGCACACCAGAAATCCAACTCAGTGACATGATTCAATCAGGGATTACAACGGTTGTTGGTCTCTTAGGCACGGACGGCACGACAAGGCATATGACATCCCTTTTGGCCAAAGCACGGGGACTAGAGGAAGAAGGGATGACCACCTTTATTTACACTGGAAACTATGCCGTTCCAACGCCAACAATTACGGCAAATGTGAAAGATGACGTCATGCTAATTGATAAAGTTATCGGCGCTGGGGAAATAGCCATATCCGATTCCCGCTCCGGCCAGCCTTCACTGCACGAATTGGCAAAAATCGTCGCGGACGCTCGGGTCGGCGGAATGTTAAGCGGAAAAGCAGGGGTAACCCACTTTCACACTGGCCCCGGAAAGGAATATCTATCTCCTCTGCATCAACTGTTAGAGAATTACGAGATTCCTGCATCCCAGCTTTATGCAACTCACATCAGTCGTAGCCGGGAATTGTTCGATGATGCGATGGCACTTGCCAACAAAGGCGCGTACGTCGATATTACCGCAGCCCACGATACTGGCGAATGGATAACGTACTACAAAGAAAACGAAGGCGATATGCGACACCTGACTCTATCATCGGATGGAAATGGAAGCTTGCCTAAGTTTGATGAATCCGGAAATCTGGCAGGGTTTGGCGTCGCGAGCACACGGACGTTGTTCCAGCAAGTCACCACAGCCGTGAAGGAGCACGGAATGGCGTTAGAAGAAATTTTACCTCTCGTGACAACCAATACAGCAACAGCATTAAAGTTTTCGACTAAAGGAAGTATCCAGGAAACAAACGATGCCGATGTACTCATTTTGGACAAGGAATCCCTGTCCATCCAGCATGTGTTTGCCAAGGGGCGACACATGATGAAGGATAAAGAAATACTCGTTAAAGGGACATTTGAAAGTTAAACAACCACACTTTTCAAAAACGTGAAGTAGGAGGAAAAACGATGAAAAGACAGCCGAACTTATTTGAAGCTTTTTCACCGATAGTCGTCATGCTGCTTTTATTAGCCATTGGTTACGGCGTATACGGCTTCGATCCGGAACCCTTACTCATTTTAGCTTCTCTTTACGCCGGAATCATCGCCGTTCGCCTGGGGTTATCATGGGATGACATGATGGAAGGCATCCAAGAAAAAATTAAACAAGCCATGCCGGCCATCCTCATTCTGATCTCTATCGGGATTTTGATAGGAACCTGGATGATTTCCGGAACCATTCCTATGATGATTTACTACGGATTAAAAATGATCGACCCTTCCTTTATCGTGCTGATTGCCTTTGTCGTATCGGCAATTATCTCGATTGTGACGGGTACCTCGTGGGGATCTGCGGGTACGGTCGGGGTAGCGTTAATGGGTATCGCAACTGGACTTGGCGCCAATTTACCGGCAACTGCTGGGGCGATTGTGGCTGGTGCTTACTTCGGGGATAAACTATCACCGCTTTCCGACACAACCAACCTTGCCCCTGTTGCTGCTGGAAGCGAGTTATACGAGCATATCCGCCACATGCTTTGGACGACCGTCCCAGCAGCTATCGTGAGTATTCTCGTCTATTTATTTGTCGGCTTTAACTTGTCCGGAGATAACGTATCCACACCTGAAACAATGAATGGTATGCTCCAGACGCTCGCTGAAATGTTCCATTGGAATTTCTTGCTGTTACTACCGCCGGCAATTATTCTGTACGGATCCATTCGGAAAAAACCGACTCTGCCAACGATTATCCTGTCATCGATAGTGGCGGCAGTATTGGCCAAATTCATCCAAGGCTTTAAACCGGTCGATATTTTTGCTTCCACGGTTTCCGGATTTGATGTATCCATGGTAAACCGCGCCGGGTTTAACCCAGACAGTGTCATTTGGGAAGTAACCAGGCTTGTGAACCAGGGCGGCATGCAATCCATGACCGGCGTTGTTCTCATTGCTTTTAGTGCCTTTATTTTTGCAGGAATTATAACCAAATCTGGTTCCCTGGAAATCATCATCCGAACCCTTATGAAAGTCGTGAAACGAACAGGCGACTTCATTTTAACAACCGTACTCTCGTGTATCACCATGGCACTTGTCACCGGGAATTCCTATTTATCTATTATCGTACCCGGAGAAATTTATAAAGATTCGTATCGGAAAAATAAATTACATGCGAAAAACCTTTCCCGAACCCTGGAAGACTCCGGTACGGTTGTCGTGCCGCTCATCCCATGGTCTTCTGCAGGTGTATTCATGGCCGGAACGCTCGGAGTCCCTACCCTTAGCTATGCACCATGGGCGATATTGTGTTATGTCGGCTTCTTTTTTGCCATTATCCTTGGCTATACCGGACTAGGCATAACAAAGATTGCAAGTGCAGACAATACAGATGATTCGGAAGATGAAACGGTCGTTTAATGTGAAAGTTGGATAACAGTCGCGAACGTGTACCGGAAAAAGCCTTACCAGCATCTACGCTTTAGATGCTTGGTAAGGCTTTTTTATGGGCTAAGGTGTTTTCTTTCCCTGAAGAGATCGGTTCTTCTTGATGGGAACCTTTAACTTGTTCCCTATTGCCACCGATAGAGTACTTTAGCTTAGTATCTCACTATCTTCTCATTTCTTATATTTTCCCTGGTAATAGAAAATTTATCAGGTAATGGGTGTTTAGACTTCCCATCAATAATCATTTCACTAATTATTTCTCCGAGAATACTGGCATACTTAAATCCATGTCCGGAAAAACCGCCAGCAACTAAAACATGATTATTTTCCGGATGACGATCAATGATAAAATCTTTGTCTGGCGTTTTAGAGATCATACAAGTTCTTCCATAATTGAATTGGCCTGAAAGACCTGGCAGAAACCTTTTGATAAACTTATTTAAATCCCCTTGATCATTATCGTATTTACCAAAATCCTGTTCTAGTAAATCTGGCACAATATCCCTTTCTGAATCGTTCCGCCCTATTTTCACACCACTACCAGTGATATCCGGGAATCCATAATATTTGTGACCTTCGTAGCTAAAATAAAAACTTGGAAGGAAAGGATACTTATATAGGGTTCCCTCTGTACCAAACCATCCTAGTGTCTTTCGTACAGTTTGGATTGATAGTTTTAAGGATGATAATAGTTCTCCAATCCAGGCACCTACAGCAATAATCACTTGATCTCCATAAAACATTCCTTTAGTGGTGTTTACACCAACACCATTTTCATGGGATTCCAGTGTATTGACTTTCGTATTTTCTACTATTTCTGCGTTATATTTTAATAATTCTTGCCTATAAGCTCCAATGCACTGTTCATTTAAAAGGGCACCAGATGAACGCTCATAATAACCCGTGAAATGATCAGGTAAATCAAAACCAGGCCAACGTCTCATTACGTCTTTTGAACTAAATTCCTCCAATTCCAACCCGTGTTCTTCAGCACTTTTTATTGTTTGTTGTATAAATGGGGTATCATTTTCACCTACCATTAAAGTTCCGGTGGGAATAAACAATGTTTTTCCCGATTCTTTTTCTAATTCGTGCCAGTTGTCCTGTGCTTTTAATGCTAGATTTACATATTCGGCACCTTCCCCAGTGGCATGACGGATCAATCTTGTCTCCCCATGATGACTACCCTTGTCATGAGGGGGACTATTGGCGTCAATCAACAAAACATCCATACCGTTCTTTGCTAAGTAGTAACCAGCCGCCATTCCAACTGAACCAGCACCCACAATCACGACACTATACTTACCTTCCATTCTATTTACCACCTTTTTTATAAATAAACAATTGATTAGACTTGGTAAAGACTAAGACGTTGGTTTTGGATTATAACTACCATGCCTTTAACAAAACTACTTTCAACCCAACCTTCTATCCAATAAAGAAAAAGCAGAAATGTCATGGGTTGTACTTCCCTCAGTTATTAATTGACTTAGTATTTCTCCTAGAACACTACTAATCTGAAAACCTCTCCCGGAATAGCCACCTGAAATATAAACATGAGGATATTCAGGATGTTGATCAACAATAAATTGCTTATCAGGGGCATTGGTTGCCAAACAGGCTTTGCCCTTTTTTAACTTTCCTGACGCTTGTGGTAAAAATCTATCCAGAAAGTTTCTTAAATCTCCCTCATCACTAGCGTATTTTCCGAAATCTTGTCTCATAAAATCAGGTTCAATGCGCTTTTCCGAATCTGACCTTCCGAGCTTAACCCCACTCCCATTAATATTCGGAAAGCCGTAATAGATTTGGTTTTCGACATGAAAGTAAAAACTCGGCAGTTGTGGATATTGCAAAGAAAGATCGTCGGCTTCGAACCAAGCAAAAGTTTTTCGTACCGGGTTCAAAGGTAAATCTAAGGAAGATAGGATTTTTCCAGTCCAGGCGCCCGCACAAACAAGCACTTTATCAGCATGATACGAACCTTCTTCCGTATTTACAGTGACCCCCTGATTAAAAAAATCGATGGACTTAACATTCGTATTGGTTAGCAATGCAGCCTTATTTTTTATCCTGAGTTCCTTATAAGCATATACACATTTTTCATTAAGAAGCACACCAGATAAGGGTTCAAAACACCCCTTAAAATGCTCCGGAATGGTAAATCCCGGCCAATTTTTCTTGATTTCATCTGCATTTAATATCTCTAATGGAGAATACTTTTTCCCTTCTTCCACAATTCCTTTCATAAAGGAGGAATCAGCTTCACTTACTGTTAAATTTCCTGTTGGAATGAATAACCTGTCTTCCGACTCCTTTTCAAGTTGAAGCCACAGTTCTTGTGCCCTTTGAACAAGCGGAACAAAATGTTGGCCTCCTTTTGAAGAAATATGAGAGCCATGACGGATCATTCTTGTTTCTCCATGATGACTTCCTTTCCGGTGTGGTGGATCAAACGCATCAATCAGAAGGGTATCTACACCTTTCTTAGATAAATAATACCCTGCCGCCATTCCTACCGATCCAGCTCCAATGATGATGACACTGTAATTTTTGTTCATTTTCTTTACACCTTCTTCGTGGGATACGCTAAGACGTTTTATTCAATTCATATTGATTTAAAGCTTCTTCCTTCTCTTCTTTACTCATTTTATAGACACCAATTCCCGTATAAGCCAGAATTATGGCAATCACAGGTGTGACATAACATAGGACACTCCATATCGCATAACCGCTGCTTCCATAGATGGAAACACCTAATGTGCTCGAAAAAAATACACCTGCTGAACTCCAAGGCACTAGGGGACCAATCACCGTACCAGCATCCTCTAAACTTCTTGAAAGTGTTTTTGCGGCCATTCCAACTTTTAAAAAGGACTTTTTGAACATTTCCGGAACCATGAGAAATCCAATGTATGAAGTCCCCGAAAACATAAACAATAATGATTGTGACAACAGCGTCATTACCACTAAAGGACCGCGTTTCCGTACCCTATTGGTTAACGGGTGTAAAGCCCTTTTAAAGAAGCCAGCCTCACTTATAACAGATGTATACGCGTAACCACAATATATAATAATGATTACGCCTAACATCGATACAAATCCTCCACGATTGAGCAACGAAAGTGTGTCTGAAGATAATTGATCTGGATTTACACCAGAAATCATACTAACTTCAAAACCATCTGAGGCCGCACTTACTCCATCTTGTAATGAAAAACCTTGATAGGTTACACCAATGATCAACGCGACAAGGCAAGCCGTAAGCATAACGGGGACAGGGGGCTGTTTCAATATTGCTCCCAATAGAATAATGACAAATGGAACCAATAATAAAAGGTTCCAGGAATAAATACTCCCCAAGTCATTTACGAGACCTAAATCATTAGTAGCTACATTTTGAGTTGAAAAGTTCACGCTCTTTCCTGCAATAAAAAAAACGATAAAGGAAATAATTGTGGCAGGCAAAGTGGTCCACATCATGGATTTAATATGTTCATAAATATTTACGCCACTGGTTAATGAAGCTAAATTCGTTGTCTCCGATAAAGGGGACATTTTGTCACCGAAAATTGCCCCACAAATAATAGCTGCTGCCGTTATATCCAACGGTGCTCCTAGCCCAGCTGCTATACTTATTAATGCTACACCTGCTGTCCCGCCTGATCCCCAAGAACTTCCTATTAAAGTTGAAAAAATGATACAAATAACAAAGGATGTTACGAAAATGTATTCAGGCTGAATAATTTGCATTCCATAAAAAATCAACATAGGGATTGAGCCGCTAAAAATGAATGTGGCTATTACAATTCCAATTGTCCAGATAATTAAAATGGCAGGTGTTGCCCGCATAAGACGCTCACCTATAGCCTTTTCTAAATCATTCCATGTATATCCCAGTCTTTTAGCTAATAAGCCCGCACAGGCAGCAGATGCGACTAACATAAGAGCGACATCAAGGTTAAAAAGGAAAAACCCACCAAAAACAAAAATGACCATAAAAGAAAGCGCAAGTATCGATTCGATAAATGTTGGTTCTCTTTTTTCCATAAACATCCTCCTTGATTCAATCTAACCAGCATATAAATAACGTCTGGTCTAATAATTGGTAACGCTTACATTTGATTGTTATCCATGTTACCTCATTATTTTATATTTTTCAATAATTCTAATAATTAGGTCGCGATAGAAAACACAAATGTTAGTTATTTATTATTTTTATAAATAAAATGTGGGAAAACTATTCTGGTATCCACTTTCGGGACTTTAACCTTAAAGATTGGCTTATGCCTAGCGCACAAAAAAACCACTGATTACTTATGCGATCAGTGATTTTTGAGTCTTCTTAATCGTTTCCGAGTTCAATTCATTTGTGATCAGCCAGAAAATTTTCTATCAATGCCAGACATTCATCCCGTTCATCAACAAACACACTATGGCTACTGTTATCCAATACACAGAACGAGCTTCCCGGAATGTTTTCATGAATGATACGATTCTCACTGACCGGCGTGATCCAGTCATGCTTTCCTGCAATGATTAATACCGGAACCCAAATATCGCGCAAATTTTCCACAACATCAAATTGCCTAAGAAATTCTCCAAACCCTTTATTCAGTGCTTTATAGGAACGTTTTGCTTTCACTTTTGGCTTAGATTCCTTATTTTGGGAAGCAACAGAATATAGCGGGTCCATCACGTCATAATATGTCTGTAATTCTTCTTCTGACTGAAAGTTCCCTTCCCATAACTTATTTGCATAAAATTTCTGGTCGTCGTTTCCGTTTTCTTCAACATATTGCTTAGCTTTCTCCATAAAACGATAGGACGGTGAAGTAGCTATCAGCAATAGTCCTTGTAGATTCTCTTGATACTTGAGTGCATAACTCATTGCAACCATTCCACCATAAGAATGCCCCAAGATCCATATCTTCGCCAATCCTAAATATTTTCGTAAGGCTTCAATATCCTCCACATTGTTTTCCAAGGTATATGTTTCCGGGTCACCTTCCTCCGAATATCCGCATCCTCGCTGATCAACATACACCAGCTGTGCATGATTCGTTAAATGATCAAGATGAGGCTTAAAGCTAAAATGGGTGCCACCCGGCCCACCATGAATTACAAAGATAATCGGTTTATGTTGAATAGTACCGTTCTTCACTTCCGTTTCCACACCATTCACATCAAAATAGAGCTTTGTTCCATTTATAGTTGCGTACAAGATGTCTTCCTCCTTCTACGATTCTATTCTTCGTTTAGGTAGTATATAAATGACCAGTAATACGGCACCTAGGGTTAACCCTAGCAGCGTAACGATAATTAAAACAGGCCAAACATTAACGAAATTAGCGCCAATCAAGAAAGATACATAGCCTATAAGAATAATGCTTAAGAAAATGATATCCTTATTCGTGACTGTTTTGACCTGAAATAGCTCACCTTTTGCATTTTCTTCCCTTATTAATAGACTAGCACCAACTGTACCTGCTAAGGAGAAAATAATTCCGACAATAACCGGATCAACGGCAGTACCTATTATCTGGCATGTAACGGTAGCGCCACCCCCGAGCAGCATGCCGGAAATAGCACCATTCGTATTTGCTTTACGCCAGAGCAACCCAAGCATAATAGGAATGAAAGTCGCACCTGCAAATATTTTTTGGGTCATAAGCAATAGTTCCATTATAGATGGTGTTAAGACAGCCGCAACGG
Organism: Lentibacillus cibarius; assembly: GCF_005887555.1. Taxonomy (NCBI): domain Bacteria; kingdom Bacillati; phylum Bacillota; class Bacilli; order Caryophanales; family Bacillaceae; genus Lentibacillus; species Lentibacillus cibarius. The sequence goes on from NZ_VCIA01000001.1 coordinate 1,175,720, forward strand.
TTGATAAAACACCAATAATAACCAGGGTCCATCTCGTAATTAATAATGTATGCTTCTCATTGATCTCCTTACCCTTTCGAACGTTATTTTTTTCATAAATATCTCGTGTAACATGAATCCCAGCACCTAACAAATTCGAGTCCACTGTAGACATGCAAGCCCCCAATATACCTGTAACGATAATCATGCCAATCCAAGGGTTAATAACTTCCATTGCCAGCATTGGAAATACCGTTTCAGCATTGCCCATGTCCGGAATTAATGCTTTTCCAATTCCACCAACAAGCGCCAAACCAAACGCCATAAATAGTGCCACAAACCAAACCATCAATAAACTTATCCGCTGAATGGTTGATACACTCTTAGCTGAGTAAACGCGCTGGATTTGTGTTTGGCTTATTGTATTCAAAGGCAAAAATGTAATCGCCCAAGCAAGCACCATAAGAAACGTAGCACTTTCCGTCACACTTATAAAACCGTCACCAAGCACTCTATTTAACGATTCATGTCCATGCGTGGTTGCATATAACCAGGAACTATCCGGAGACAGAGCTTGTAATCCGAAAATAATGACAAGGACTAGCCCTAAAACCATAATAATCGACTGAATCCAGTCTGTAAGTGCCACACCCATCAATCCACCAAAGGTTGTATAAACAATCGTGACAACTGATGTGATGAGAATAGCGACAGTTGTGTCGATACCCAGTATTGAATTTAAAATGACACCAATGCCAAGGATACTTCCTCCAGCACCACCCACTAAAGCAACAAGTGAAAAAAGAGTGGTCAAATAGGCTACGAAATTAGAATAACGCAGTGCCATAATATCCGGTAAGGTAAAAACCTCAAATTCCTGTGCTATCCGTCTGATTTTACCGGAGATATAAAATAGAACGAAATAAGCAGAACCTGCAGCCACAAGCATCCACATCACGGAAAACCCGCTAGTGTAGACCATCCCGCTGAACCCCATATAGGTGTTAGCACCGACAACTGTAGAAAAAATAGTACTAAATAATAAACCAGAGTTCATTTTGTTCCCTGCTACATAAAAATCGGCGCGCGTATCCTGCTTTTTGGATACAACAACGCCAACAATAATCATTAAGATTAAATAAACAACAGGAATTATATAATAGCTATTCCATTCCATACTTCATGTCCCTCCCAATGATGAAATCTTTTCTTCGTTTCATTATCCAAATAAAGCGAATTGTTATACACGGAATTATATACATTCGAAATATTAGAGTCAATGGCATTATTATTAAAATTCTATTTAATTAAATATTATTAATTTGGTGATTTTTTATGATGGAAGATTATAAAAAAGCTGAAGAATAAGGTGTTCTACCTTATCCTTCAGCTTTTTATGACGCTTATGATTAGGTTCAGGTCATTACTCGTTGTCATCCTGCTCATGATCCGGCGACACAAAATCCGCGTTAGTAGCAGCGCCATTAAAAATCCATGTTACCATTGACAATCATCAAAATTATTTGTAAATTATTTTCTTATCCAGAGAGGTGGAGGGACTGGCCCTTTGATACCTCGGCAACAGGCTCCTATAGTACTGTGCCAATTCCAGTAAGCGTTATGCTTAGAAGATAAGAAGTGCATGGTACAGGTTTTTCTACCCTCTTCTTATCCAGAAGAGGGTTTTTTACTGTTTAACAAGCTTTTCATAATTATTTTAAGGGTGTTTTAAATGTCAGGTAAATCGCTAAATGTTGAAACCATTTTCCCTCAGATTGGTAATAAGAAAGACGAGGCATTACAAGCTTCTCTTGGCACCATCGTTAATATTTCTTATATCTATCCCTATTTGGACTTTACCGGGAATACTCGTCATGGCGTTTGGTTTAGCGTTCACTGTACTCACCGTAGCCACGAGATAAGGATCTTCCTGCCGATTTATTTTTAGGGTTGCTTCCTGTACATAGCTAATGAGCGGTGCTATTGCAACCAGTGCATCATTTCACTTATGCATCGGTGTTGTCCCTGTATGGTTCGATGTACCAAGGGTCGTCACAATCAGTCGTGTGGAACGGGCTATTCCTGTGACAACGCCTATTTGTGCATTACTTTCCTGCAATTTGTCCCCTTGCCGATATGAACCTCAAGAAATTGCTCCAATTCATCGGAAGACAAGGTTGCCTGCTCTAACGCTTCCCAATGAACACCCATGTCTTCTACTGCTTGTTTGACTGTTATTCCGTTTTTGTCGGTAATACCTATTAACTCCTTAAAATCCAATTCCCCTGACACTGCTTTACTGCCAATTGTGGAAACATGTGGCTGGTGTTTTGTGTGCCTTGACAACCATAAAATGTTAAAGGATAAGCGTTTCAAACCACAAAAAAATATTAACAGTCATAGGGAAAGGGTAATATCTTTCACAAATTGATACGCAATGTTAGGCCTTCCCTTTCCTTCCATAATGTAATAATACTATAAGTTTTCAGATACGTATAAAATATTCCTACTTTAGTATTAGAAATGGGTGCATCGTCACACCTTTTTAGGAGATACAAATTGCCGTTGAACCCTTAGAAAAGGTCAACGGCGATTTGTATGTCCATATTAATCAAACTCCCTGTTTTAGCTATTTTTGCTTTCGTCCAAAGCCGCTTTTGTCGTTCGACGCCATCTTCTGCATTTTTAGCGACGTCACTTTCCATCCATTAACAGGCTCCATATCTTGGGAACAGGTGGAGCATGCGACAACCACTTCCTCCAATGCTTTAAGCCGGACATAATCACCGGGTTTGGATAATGGTTCACTAAGCTGGTAATCTCCTGTTTGGTCCAGCACGTTATTCATAAATAAGTTGATCGGATCCGGAACTGGTTTCTCTCCCAGTCCGTACGCTGCCAGAGCCTTTTGTAAATTATCGTGGCAGTTCGGGTGATCCTCTAGGCCATAGTCTACTTTATAGCGATAATAGTCACATGCTGGAAAAAAGAAATCGTGCTTGCCAACCGTATCTTCTGCCAACGTCATCAGCGGCCGGCGTTTATTACTGTAGAGCGGATCACCAACCTTTAATCGAATACTGCTGAGTGACGCTCGCATATGGACAGGTGATACGAATTCATTGGAATCATTTTTATTAAAGCATACAAAATCACCGACCTGTTTCCCATCAACGTCCATAATAACCAGTTCCTCACCAGGTTGTAACAGTGTGCTTCTCCCCTCATATGGTGGTATTGTTATTTCCTCTTTTATTTTCTTCTGTGTATAAGCCACACCTTCCACTCCTCTCTAATAATTTAAGGTTCCTTTAGTAAGGAATTGACGTAATGATTATCCTCCATCTTTGATTTCCCGATATAACCTCCCTCTTCTTTTAAAAAATTAGTTCTAATATCTGACATTCTCTCATACCCTGCTTATATTTAGGATTTTCAAATCACAACTTCTACTTAGACTGATTATAAAACTCCTTCACCTTCATGTATAATGATTAAAAATGATGGTATGCATCACTGTTACTGAAATCTGCAGGGGGAAAGATTAGAATATAATAATTCCATATCAATCATATTTATCCGGGGAGCTAGTACGTATTGGTAACAATGATGGCAAACCTATGCAATATCATTTTCTGAGATAGCTTTTATCATTTTTAGGTATTTTACCTTCCGTTGAATGACCGCTATCATATGGGCTAAGCACATATTTTATCTAACACCACACGTAAGAATGACGGTATGGAAGAGGAGCTTCGTTTTACATGCGCACTGATGAAAACGCTTTATCAATTGAAAGATGATTTCTATCTAATTCGTAAAGGAGAGGTGTATCATGACGTCACACTATGATGTGATTGTTGTTGGAGCTGGTTCCATGGGGATGGCCGCCGGGTATTATTTAGCTAAGGAAGGAACAAAAACATTGCTCATCGATGCGTTTGATCCACCACATGAAAACGGAAGTCACAGCGGTGATACGCGGCTTATTCGCCATGCGTGCGGGGAAGGATTCGAGTATGTCCCACTTGCCATACGAGCACAGGAACTATGGGATGAACTACAAGAAAAAACATCGGAGTCTATATTCCGAAAGACAGGCGTGGTGACGTTTGGCCCTGAAGGTTCGGACTTTGTCAATCAAGCAATCGCGGGCGGACAAAAATATTCCTTGCCGATCGATACGTTTGATCATGGCGCAGATATCAATAGACGCTGGCCAGGAATCACTGCCCCTGATGGACATTTCGGATGCTATGAACCAGAAGCAGGTGTCCTGTTCAGCGGGAATTGTATCCGTGCTTTTCGTCGGCTGGCAACGCAATCTGGCGCTGATTTAATCACAAATACACCTGTTGAGGATCTGGAAGTCTTGGAAAACACCGTGACCGTCCAAACGAAAGAAGGATCCTATACCGCTGATAAACTAATTGTCAGCGCTGGTGCGTGGAACAGAAAGCTATTATCTAAACTAAACCTTGAGTTACCGCTTCAGCCAAGTCGCCAAACAATCGGCTGGTTTGATGCCGAAGCGTCTTTATATCAAGCTGATGGATTCCCGGGCTTTTTTGTTGACTTACCAACAGGTATCTATTACGGGTTCCCAAGCATTGATGGAACAGGATTAAAGATTGGACGTTATGATGCCGGTGAGGAGCTCGATCCCGAATATATGAATCGAGAATTTGGCATTTACCCGAAAGATGAGGGAGACATCCGTGAATTTTTGGAAACGTTTATGCCTCAGGCTGCAGGCAGACTAAATGTAGGAAAGACGTGTATGTTTACCAACACACCAGACGAAAATTTCATTATTGACTTGCATCCGGAACATGCTCATGTGGCCATTGCTGCCGGATTCTCCGGTCACGGGTACAAATTTTCAAGTGTAGTCGGGGAGATCTTAAGCCAATTAGCGACTACTGGTACAACGAATCATGATATCTCCCTCTTTTCAGCAACACGCCCAAGCTTACAAAATCAAGGAACAACAACACTTTAGTATAAATAACTTAGCGGCATGAGCAGACAGGGGGTGGGGTAACTTTCCCCTGTCTTAATCTATTATTCTGCCGTAATAGGAGGTAAGCTAAATGGAAAAGGAAGCCATTCCATTCCTGCAAGAATTGATTCAAATTGATAGTACTAACCCGCCAGGCAACGAAAACAAGGTAACGAAAAAATTTGCCGACAGATGTGAAGAAACGGGTTTAGCTTATAACATTACAGATATTGCATCGGGGAGGAGCAATTTTCATGTCTCCTTAAAAGGGGAAGGAAAAGGTAAAGTCATTTTCTGCGGTCATATGGATACGGTTTTGGTCGGTGAACAGCCATGGGAATATGCACCTTTTTCCGGTGAACTGGTTGGTGATAAGCTATACGGACGTGGTGCCTCTGATATGAAAAGCGGTCTTGCGGCTATGTTTCTTGCGGTGGAATCTATTTTCCAGGAAAAGCGAGCATTGTCAAAGGAGATTGTTTTTCTGGCAACGGCCGGTGAAGAGGTGGATAGCTGTGGTGCACGCCAGTACTTACAAGATGAAGACATGCGTGATGTCGAAGCCTTAGTGATTGGTGAGCCGACAAACGAAAAAGTCAGCGTAGGACATAAAGGTGCGTTATGGGTGGAAGTGGTCACTTTCGGAAAAACAGCTCACGGATCCATGCCGGATGAAGGAATTAATGCGGTTGAATGGATGGGCCGAGTAATCCAAATCGTTGAATCGTTAAAATTAGACTGGAAGATTTCCAAGTCTCCCCTTGGTGAAAGCAGCGTTTCAGCGAATAAAATGGAAGGAGGCGTGCAAACAAACGTCATCCCTGACCGTTGCACCCTGAATATAGATATCAGAACCGTGGCTCCACAGTCCCATGAAGCATTATTTGCGGAACTGAAGCAGCGTTTACAAGATTTATTTTCTGATGAAGATGCCCCAGCATTTGAGATGCATGAACGGCTGAATCGGCCATCGATCTTGACGAATGAATCAAGTCCCATTATTACAACGGCTTTGGAGCTGAAGGAAACGAATGCCGACGCAGTTTGCGGGGTTCCCTACTATACAGACGGAGCGGTTTTAAACCCCGAAAGCAGAATCCCCACACTGATTTATGGTCCCGGTAATGAAAAACTGGCCCACCAGCCAAATGAATATGTTGATGTGAACGCCTACTTAAGATCCATTGATTTTTATAAAAAGTTAATACTTGCTTATGCAACGTAATGATACAATATTTGTTCATGATGCAGGAATTCCCCACTTCAAGCGTCAGCTAAGTGGGGGGTAGTCATGTCTGCGTGTATTTCGTGATACAGGTTCGGTTCACTTCCTATGCAACAGCATGTAACATCACGCTATTCCGTTGACGCTGTAAGTATACTACTTCCTAGTTTTATAGATTAAACGCCTTATGAATGCTTTTTAAAGATCGTTGTTGCTAAGGTAAAAGGCAAACACCTTTTGTTTAGGTACAGGTGCTTGCCTTTCAATTTTCTTACTTATTTTTTCTTATCGCACGGACTCTTCTCTCGTATCCCCCTTCTCTAGTTGAAACGGTTCGATATCATTCAGATAATCAATTACTTTTTCCAACGGATCCACGTCCCCGAATTTTGCATCAATATCAAACAGATTCCATTCGACTGCGCCAGGGACACGGTCAGCGATAGTGCCCTCGGGGACAATGGTTCGGAACCCAAGCTCAGTTGAATCCATACAAGTGTGACGTACGCAAGCACATGCGGTGGCGCCGACCACAATAAGTGTATCTACACCATGGGTCGTTAGCCAATACTGTAATGGTGTCCCATTAAAACAACTGGCTGTCTTTTTGACAAATACTACTTCTTCTTTCTGCGGATTTAGCCTTTCATCAATGTTAATCCAGTCTTCCCCAAGCTTTAATTCGTCCAATGGGATTTTGTCTGCCCATCTACCGATATCCTGATAGCCATTCGGATTATAAGCAGTCGTACTGTGGAAAATTGGCACATTTTTCTTCCGTGCTGCATCTAACACACGACGCACATTCGGGATGACCTCTTCCATGTTTTCACAGGAGAAAGCATGCCCTGGTCTAGTCCACGCATTTGCAAGGTCGACCGTTATAATGCCTGGTTTTTTCCCATAACCGACTCGCTTCTGAAATCCACGGTCCGTATGAATTTCTCTTGCTCTTTTAAACATCTTTTTTAATAAATCCAGATCAAACATTTCCTCTGACATTTCCGTCATCCTTTCAAAATTTAATTTATTTTGTGTTACACTTACACATATGCTTAAAATTCTTCTTCATTCCTTATTGGGTAAATAACGGCATTTCACCCCTTTGCTGCCGCATTTCATTCCGCTTCTTTTCTGTTAATTCCATATTTAACTGTCCTTTTTCAATAACAACCCCATAGTCATTTAACGCCGTTTCCACGGAAATGATTTCATCTAATACATCTTCATAAACCTTACTTGCTTGTTGTTCCAATGGATCACCGTAGCCACCGGATGATGGAACCATAATTTTCACCGATTCCCCTGCATTAAAACGTTCGCCATTTAATTTGGAAGGGAGCTCCTCTGGCTTTGTATCCGGATTTTTAATTAATGATGCTTCTGTCCCCGGCAAACCACCGTTATACCCCCATGGTTTCACGGTGTGTTTATCTCCCTCCATGGACATTAGTCCATCTGTCAGGAAACGGTTCCGACGGATAATCCCAAGGCCGCCTCGCGTTTTACCCGCACCACCGGTATCTTCTCTCAGTTCATACTGCTCGCATATCATGGGGGTGTGCATATCAAGGTCTTCAATCGGATTATTTCGTGTGTTCCATGAACTAAAGTCCATTGCATCCATTCCATCCTTCTCCGGGCGGCCTCTGTAAGAACCTTCATTGACTTCAATATATACCCAATAATTATGCTCCTCATCTAAACCAGAATACGATGCAAACTGGATGTTGGCTGCGCTCCCTGCACAGGTCCTTTCGGGTATGACTGGTGTCAATGCCTTAATAATTAAATCTGCAGCAGTGTTTACTTGATTAGCCCGACTAAAAGTAGCTGCAGGGCGGATTGGATTAAAGATACTTCCCTTCCTTGCTGTTACTTTAATTGGGCGAAACACGCCATGATTGGCCGGAACAAATTCCTCGTGTGTATAGGTATCCAGAAATATAGAACGCACCACACTGTATACCCCCACACATAAAGCACCGGAATAGGCAGCATTGAAAGCTGAGGCTACCTGATCTGCAGATTTGGATACATCTATTTCCAGTTCACTCCCCTGTTTAATGACATTTACGTGTACCTTTAACTTTTCATTCAGATTGATCCCATCGTCATCAAGCCAGGACTCTGCCTCGTATTCACCATCAGGAATGTTGGAAATTTCCTTGCGCATCATTCGTTCAGAGTAATTCATTAATTCTTCCCCAGCCGCAAGAACCGTATCTTTTCCATACTTTTCGATAAGCTCAATGAACCTTTTTGTTCCCAATCTGCAGGCAGCCACCTGTGCTTCCAGATCACCAATTACCTGGGAGGAAGTGCGTACTTTCTGTCGAATGATCTCATACAGTGTTTCATTCGGCTGTCCTTTGTCATATAACTTAACACCATTTAATACCAGACCCTCTGCATACACATCGGGAGCGTCCACGATTAAACCTGGCTGCGCACCACCTATGTCTAGATGGTGGGCCGTTGTTCCGGCATAACCAACTAACTCCCCTTTGTAAAAAATAGGTTGACTAAGGGATACATCGGGCGAATGTGACGCACCGGCATACGGATCATTGTTCCAAATGATGTCTTCTGGATGCTGATTGTCCCCTAGCACCTCCTGAAATCCTTCAATATATCCGGGAAGACATCCAAGCTGCATTGGCGTGGAATCTGATTCGGCAAGCGTTTCTCCAAATTTGGTGAACACCCCAGCACCAAGATCCTCAGATTCTCGAATTAAAGAAGAGTAGGCCATCCGTTGCATCACATGCGACATCTCTTTTGCAATCGTATCCAGCGCTCCTCCAATAACTTGCATGGTTACTGGATCAATTTTTTTATTCATCACTCGTCACCACCTCTGTAAAATTCGAAGTTTGAGATGTCCTTGTCTTTTCTTCATTCTGTGTTGCAAGCAACGTACCATGCGGTGAAACGACCACCTGCCAGTTCGGTGGAACAATTGATGTTGAATCACGTTGAATGATGGAAGCGGGTCCTGTAATACGATCACTTGCCAATAATTTTTCTCGCTGGTAACGTGGTGTTGGCATACTTTTAATTTCTCCATTAACCTCAAAATAGGTTTGACGCTCATACATAAATGCTGTCTTAGGATTTGTTCTCCCCATTTCTTCTAACTGCGGCAGTTTAAAAGATGGTGTTTTTCCGATTGCAACAATATCCAGAGAAATGAGCTCCACCGTATTTTCGGGAAAATGATGACCATATTCCTGTTTGTGCATCGAATGGAAACCTGAAACAATCTCTTCTATGCTTTGTTTCGTTAACTTCCCCTCCGGTATGGGCACTCTCAACTCAAAACCTTGCCCTATATAGCGACATTCGGCAATCCGTTCATACGTTATATCACCTTGACTGATTCCATCCCGAATTAGCTGATTTGCAGCTTGATCCTCCAAATCCTGCAACTGTTTACCAAGTTTAGAGACAAGGTCTTTCGAAATCGTTTCTAAACTCTCAATACAAGAAGCATTAAAATGATATTTTAAGTCACTGATTAATAAACCAGCTGAAGCCGTAATTCCAGGATAGTTCGGAACCATTACAGTCTTTGAACCAATGGTCTCCGCCAAATCTATGGAGTGAAGTGGCCCCGCCCCACCTGCTGCTAGTAATGCAAAATCTCTCGGGTCAATTCCTTTACGGACGGAGTTTTCTCGGATAGAAAGTGCCATATTGTTATTAATTATTTTTAGAATGCCAAATGCTGCTTCTTCCACGGACATATTTAATTTATCTGCTACCTTGCTCTTTATAGCTTCAGTACTTTTTTCTGGTTGAAGAGGAATTTCTCCACCAAGAAATTGCTCCGGATCCAACCTTCCCAAGACAACATTAGCATCCGTTACGCAAGGGTCCTCACCGCCCTGGCCGTAACAAGCAGGTCCTGGTGTCGATCCTGCACTTTTGGGTCCAACCCGAAATGCCCCACCAGCATCAACATAGGCAATCGAACCGCCACCGGCACCAATCGTATCAACCTCTAGCATTGGGGTAACCACTGGATAACTATTAACCTCTGCATCCCTCGGATTTACCACCCTAGGCGTTTTATCAGGGATAATGGAAATATCTGCGGAAGTGCCTCCGATATCGACACTAATTACATTTTCAATCCCGTCCAATTGTCCCCACCATGAAGCCGCAAGCACGCCTCCCGCTGGCCCTGACTTCAATAGATTCATCGGTGTCATCGTAGCTTTTTGGGAAGATGCCATCCCGCCGGAAGACTGCATGATCTGTAGTTTCCCCTTTACGTTTGCTTCTTCAAGGGATGAAACCAGATTATCAATATACTGATTCACTTTAGGGGCAACAAAAGCGTTCATTGCTGTCGTACTGAAACGTTCATACTCACGTATCCTGGGGGCAACTTCACTGGATGTAAAGCATTTTATTTCCGGCCAAATCTCGTGAACGATTTCTTTTGCTCGTTTTTCATGGACATCATTAAGGAAGGAAAAAAGAAAGCCTACAATAATGACATCTACATCCTCCGCTTTCAATTTTTTCACTGCATCCCGTACTTCCTGCTCTTCTAACGGAAAACGAATACGCCCATCTGGTGCTTGAAGTTTTTCCGTAATCGGAAGGCGGTGTCGTCGCTTCACCAAGGGGCTATCCTGCCATGGAAGACTTTGCTGAATAGAGAAGTTTTCTATCTTTTTATGACGGGCAATATGAAGAATATCACGGTAATTTCTCGTTGTGAGCATACCTACCTTCGCACCATTCCCCTCAATGGTAATATTGGTTGCAACTGTTGTTCCATGCAAAATGTACTCAACATCCTCAACGTCCACATCACTTATTTTGCAGAGTTCTTTAATTCCTTTAATAACACCAACGGATTGATCGTGCGTTGTACTTGGGACCTTGTGCACATTAATTTTGTTTGCTAATTCATCTACTAATATCAGATCAGTAAACGTACCACCAACATCCACTCCAACTCGAACCATTCTTAATCTCCTCTCATTTTTAGGGATAAGGCTAATACATAAGACAAAGTTTACTTTTGTCATTTAACATAGGATTTGAGCGAAATCATCATTTGCGAATTTTAAGTTAATTAATCCCCTTGCTGAATCGTATGGCGAAAGCGGTTTCATAAATAATAATTTGAAATGATGATTTTTATCATCGGGACTGATATCCGGCAATATTCCTAGCCAGATCACTTGATTGAATAAGCTAGCCTACATCCACCACCCCCGTTGTAAATAGTGGTGCCAAAACTTTTTCCCTCTCTTGAAGAATGTCTTTTTGGTTTTTGGAATAGATTGTTGTAATTATTAGTTTTCACTATTTCAATAGTTGCAACTTGTTAAATGTTTTTAATTATTATAAAATTAAATCACCTTTTTGTATAATGATTGAAAAAGATGGTTTTTATCACTATAAATGATGATTGAAGGCGAATTGCTTATCGGAGGGGTGCAAATGGAAATAAAAGATTTGCTTATTTTTCAAAGTGTTGCTCACCATGGAAGCATTAGTAAGGCTGCTGACGAACTGTGTTATGTGCAATCACACGTGACTGCCAGAATAAAATCCCTGGAGTCCAATCTAAAAACAGAATTATTTCACCGACATAGCCGAGGGACAACGCTCAATTCTGAAGGAAAGAAGCTCTTGCACTACTCAGAGAAAATTCTTCTCATGCTGGATGAAATGGAAAAGGCATTTCAAGATTCCGACAATCCCTCAGGAACAGTGGAAATTGGCACAGTGGAAACGGTTATCAATCTGCCAGTCATTTTATCCGCCTATTGTAGAAACTACCCCAATGTTGATTTATCACTTATAACCGATGTTACGAAAGAACTGATCCATCAAGTTTTGAACCGAAAACTGGATGGCGCATTTGTAGCGGGTTTTGATCATCACCCAGAAATTGAACAAGTGGAAGTTTTCCAGGAAAAGCTGGTTTTAATATCAAATAATGAACATATTTCCTTCGAGGATTTAAAAAGAAAACCACTGCTTGTTTTTAGTGAAGGATGCAGTTACCGTGCAAAGTTAGAAAACTGGCTTTATGATGAGGGCGTTATTAATGCGAGCGTGCTGGAATTCGGCACGTTAGAAACGATTTTAGGTAGTGTTAAATCAGGGCTTGGAATTAGTCTTGTTCCACAATCCACGGTTCGTCAACTAGAACAAGATGGCGCTATCCATTGTCACAAGATTCCCGATAAATACAGCAACATATCTACTTTTTTCATTTGGCACGCAGAATCATATGTTACCTCTACGATGGAAAAGTTCATTGATACCGTCCAGGAATTTGCGGCTGTGGACTGTTCATTGTGAGAGAAAGAAACTAGCTAAGAACTAGGTGTTAATGCTAATAGCAATATAGCTTCAATTGCACATGCTTACTGGTGAAAAGCACCTGTAACAGCTGGATCCGGACGTCTATCTGATTCAAGATTCCGTGAGTCTTTTTTTGTAAACGGATTTATCCTCTATATTTATTTCCTTCAAAATGTATAACCGGAATAGGACAATCGTCACAGAACATAGGTTGTTGGTGAAAGGAATGACAGCCTATGAATGACAACCCAATTACCCGACCGAATGAGCTTGTATACATCAATCTGCAATGTATCGAACCTTTTATTGACGATTTGGAAATTCCCAATAGACAGTTCAACCTTGAACAAAGGAAAATTTCCAATGAACGTGTCTCATCCATTTTACCGGAAGTGACGTTTGATCCAACAAGTGGGCATTACCTTTTATTAGGAGGATATACAACACTTCTCGCATACCGTAGCGTACATAGCTCAAATACACTCGTACCTTGTAAAGCCTATTATCATTTAGCAGAAGATGAGTGCTATTTGCTCACACTGGACTGGGTGTTTAAGAACAATATAACAAACTGGTACAATCGACATGACATCATAACAAAATTAACTACTGACTTTCTATATACTGAAAATGACTTGGCTGCTTTTCTAAGCAAACAAAAAAAAGATATACAACTTTACTTAGCCCCGCCATCCCACATAGAGACAGAAACCGTACACCAGCAAAAAGAAAACATCATAAATAAAATTTACCTACAACGTTTTGTTCATAACTATAATCAAGATTACCTTGCCATTCGCATTCTTTATTTGAATCAAAATGTTACAACAGAACAGCTGACATTTATTGGTTGGTTAAGAGGAAATGGAATCAAATTTGAAGAATGTCATTTAACCTTGGAACAAGAACACCGATTGATCGACAGCGCACTAAATTTAAAACGGAATTTTTTAGACCAAATCCGGAGAACGATTAATGAAATGCGGATTCAGAATGGGGTCGAACCGATTTTTTAGTAGTTACGAACTTTGCAAAATCCAAATAATTACAACCATGGATGCGCTCTCGCTCGAATTGGGCATGTTCTCACCCAGGTTCGAGCGTTTATCGCAAGAGTAGTTTCAAAAAGATACAGCACGCTTACCTACTTCTCCTTCACTCAGACGGTTATACACAGTCAAATCACTATCCCATGTAACTTCGAAAGATCATACGCAAATTGAACGTTGGGTCGCTTGGTTCCAATCATAACCCCTGCGCCAACAAAATGACGGAAAAAAACTTCCTACCTTAAGGTCCAGGTAACTTGTTCAACATTTCACAATTTATTCATGTTAATTTGATATCCTTAATGTTATGTTAAATATGTAAGGATGTTAACATCAATATTGGAGAAGGAGATGTTATGTGTCATGGCAAAGACTTCATTTAATGTGACGGCTAATTTACATGATGGTATGCAGGTTAAAGCAAAGAGTAGAGGATTCGAGGTAGCAATTGATGAACCTAAGCAGCTTGGCGGCACCGATACCGGTATGAATCCGGTCGAATTGATTTTAGCTGGCTTAGGTGCTTGTCAGGCTATTACCGCACGAACTTACGCAAATCAATTTAATATTAAGCTTGATGATTTCTGGGTAGAGTTGGAAGGTATCCTTGACATCGATGGCATGATGCACAAAGCGGATGTTCGTCCAGGATATAGCGATATTTCATACAATATTCATATTCAAACGGATGCTCCCAAAGACAAAGTAGAAGAATTTATTGCCTTCATTGAAAAAACCTGTCCGGTCGGCGACACATTAGCAAATCCAGTTAATGTTAAATTAAACGATATCGTTATTGAAACACCGATAAAAAGCTGATATAAGTACTGCTTTTTAATACAGGGAACAGCTTCAAAAGGCGATATTCACCACATGACACATGGGGAAAAAGACGCATTTGGTACACATATCCAGCTAGCTCAGGAAAAACACAATGTTGACGAAATAGAACGTTATATCGAACTATACACCAGTCTTGGTCTGCCTGTATGCCTCTAGGGAGGACCTAATAAAAGTGGCTGAGCTAGCAACAGCTGAAGGCGAAACCATCCACCCAGGCCTTCAACGTCACCGCAGACAATATAATTGATGCCATTTACATGATGCAAATCAATATGTTGCGAAAAAAGCTTACGGATGCTATTTAGATTCACGTAAGCTTTTTTGTTGAGTGTTAATTCGCTTATCAACACTATCAAGAAGCAACCATACGACGCAAACATTTTCAACATTTATTAAGCAAAAAGCAGGGATTACCCTTTTGCTTCGACACCATTTCACATTTTTATTTCCCAGGAAATACTTTGGGGAAATATGTCATTTTATTACACAAATATTTTTCGGTTCCAGTCCCCCCTCCTCTAGAATCCAAATCACTGAGACAATGCTTCACGAGATCACCCTCAACTTAACGCGTTTCTTGTCATCTAGTCTTATTTCCCTGTCTATTTCTCTGTTCGTCACACGAAAAGTGTCATGCTACATATCACATGACACTTTTACCGATTTAGATCCATTTCTTTTTTTAATCTGCATGCCAAAAGTCTACCTTGCTCCCACAGCGGAAACTGTATGGCGAAATGCTCCTCACTGTCTTCTTGAAAGTAAAAGGTTATTATTTTTTCCATAAAATGGTGGACCGAGGAACCTGTCCCCGCGGTTCACTTACATGCCTATAACTTGCTTTGCTTCGTCTTCCTCTACTGCGGAGGCGTTCATAACCATACTTCCGACGATGCAAATCATTGTGTTCAGGAGTAGTCCCCATAAACCGCTAGGAATGCCGAGTAAGCTGGCACCGAAGAGGGTCATAAACGAGGCTACTAATGTTCCGGCCAGCATTCCTGCAAAAACTGCTGTACGACGCAGCCAATTCCAGTACAAGCCAAGAATGAGGCCTGGAGAGATCTGAATCAGCAATTCAAATTTCAGGACAAAGATCTCGTACAACGTCCCCGGCGGAAACCAAGCGACCAAAATGAGGATGCCAACTACCACAACACCTACCAGTTTGCCGACAAGTAATTTTTTATGCTGGGAGGCGTTCGGATTAATATACCCCCCGTACAAATCGTTCGAAATGATCGATGAGAATGTCAGTAATATGGAATCAGCTGTTGAAACGATCGCAGCAATAACACCACCAAACAACAAAATCATAGACCAATAGAAAATGATATGCTGGCTAGCGATTGCGCTTGCCATCTTTCCGACAAGCTGCTCGGATTCACCTGTCGAAAGTCCTGGAAACGCACTTATTCCGATAATCCCGATAACGAACACGACACCAGCTGTCAAAAACGGCATCCATGCCATACGACTGAACGAACGCTTTAATGTTTTTTCACTCTTAGCCGAGAAGATACGCTGAATCGCATGCGGATAAACAGCAGCGCCAATCCCTATCATCACAAGAAGGCTGAGCCAATTCCGCACCCCCGGGCCATCTGGAATTCCCAATTTTTCGGGGGAATAAGCCTGCATATAGTCCGCTGATGTCGGCAAACCGCCAAAATAAATAATAGATCCGATTAACAGCATGAAGACACCGACCAGTAAAGCTATTCCCTGAATCGTATCAGTATAGGCCACTGACCGCATCCCACCTAGCCAACCATAAATAATCATAATGGCGACGAAGAAAATAACACCAATTTGATACGGAATGGTTCCGCCGGTCAATCCGGATACACCTTGGCCAATCGCTACCAGCTGTTCAAGTAAATAATTACCTAACCCATAAAGCATAAGCAATGAAGCTAAAATAGTAATCGCTTTTGATTTATACCGCTTTTCAAACCATTGAGCAGGTGTCACCAATTTATACTTCTTACCCATTTTATAAAGCCGTGGCGCAAACAATAGATAACCCATAATAATCATAATGAAAAATGGCACAGAAACTAAATATTCAAAACCTTGCCGGTATGCAGACGGCGGATAGCCGACAACCGTATTTCCACTGTACTGTGTCGCAAAAAACGTAAAAAATAAGACCATGACGCCGAGTCCCCGACCGCCTAGGTAATATTCATCAAGACTGTTATGAATATTTTTGTTCCGCAAGTATGTAAAAATGCCGACGCCAAGCATGATTAATCCATATACAACAAGAATTAAAATCCCAGACCATCCTGAAAAGGCTAAATCCACACTAATTCACTCCTTCCTGTTCATGTTCTTCTTCTTCCTCTTCCAACATCCAATGATACTTGATGACATAGGATAAAAACGCAGATAACAGCAATGAAGCTGCTATAATAAAAATCGCCCAGAGTGGCACACCATAAACAAGCATTTCTCCAAAGCTTTCTGGAAAATACCACGGTGTTATTAATGCAATCAAGACTCCAAACACTACCCAAATTTTGCCGTTTTTGATTGGCTCTTTCTTTGGTTGACTCATATTTCTTCCTCCCTTGTTTCCAACATTCTAATAATTTAATACATAGGGGTATAGGTGACTGTTTATTATTATCACACCTGCCTTTTCTACAATATATAATTTTCTGTCATTTCATAGCATTTTAACAGATTGTACACATTCATACAATAAAAATTTGAAAAATGGAAAGGTTTGAATATATATGTATGGAAGGATTGTACAAAAGAATGTAGCGGTGATCGAGTCCTTTTTGTTCGTTAGTAGACATAGCCATGTTATAACAAGGGGAAGCGATGACACTTGAACTATCTATCAAAGTTGTTTGTAAATACGTAACCCCCAGCTTGTTAATGGATACCAAACTGGGGAAATGTAAATTTTCATTGATTATTCCTAGCGTTACTGCGGCACCAGCATTTCTACGTTTTTCCGTGTGAGGTGGACCATGGAACCTGTCCCCTCGGGTCAATCACGAAAGATGTCAAGCTGTTCCCATATGTTTTCCATTTTTTCAAGCCGTGCTTCTACCTCATGCATCCGTTCTTTACCGACGTGAACGATTAATGCATTAATAAGGCTGAGTGGGGCTGTGAACGAGTCGATAAATGTCGGCATTTGACTTGATGCTGTTAAAGTAATATCGGCATATTGGATGAGTGGGGACAATAAATTATCCGTTATAACAACGGTTGTAGCCCCTTGTTCCTTTGCAAATGAAATCGTATTAATGGTACTTACCGAATAACGGGAAAAGCTGATCCCAATGACGACATCTTTATCGTTTAATTCATATAATTGCTCAGAAATATTGTCCAGTGATTCAACAAGCTCAGTATTCCCTTGAATAATTCGCAAATAATAATGAAGAAAGACGCCCAATGAAGTCGCGCTTCGATTGGCGGAAATATATATGTTTGCCGCTTTTTTTATACGATTAACAGCGCTGTAAAAAGCGTCAACATCCAGCTTTTCCATGGTAGATTGAAGGTTTTCCATATCATCCTTAAAAATTTCATAAATGCCTTGTTCTCTTCCTTCATAGACTTGGGACGACATTTTCAGCCTCTCTGTAGTTGTTAACTGCTGCTTTACAGCGTTTTGCATATACTGTTGCAGCTCCGGATAACCGGCGTACCCCAGAAATGATGCGAAACGCACAACCGTTGCCTCGCTTACTCCGACCTTTTTTGCCAGTTTGGCTACTGTAAAAAATGGTACGGTATTCATGTTTTCTAAGATATAAGTCGCTATTCTTTTATGTGATTTACTCATCGAGGTCATTTTTTCAGAAATATGTTGGTATACATCATGAGAATTCATCGTATCATAGTTCCTTTGCTTTGGATAAATGGGCCCTGTTTGCACCTTTCTGATCATTTCAAGGCGAATTGAAATATTTGTTTCAACTTATTCGGGGAAATAATACATTTATATAATAGCAGCTTTAATCCCGGTCATACAACCTTTATTAATTTTCCCGTTTGCTTTTCATGCTAGTTTGGCTTTTACTTTTTGCAATAAAAATTTCACGTTGGCAGATAAAACATTTACAAAATAGCTACTGTCGTTTATTATGTAATAAATATTTCATTTATGATTTAATGAGAAATAATTATTACGAGGTGATTGCAATGACTACGCGAACGTCAAGCAATATGAAAAAACAATACATCGCAAAAACCCAAGGGTCGAAAAACTTTGCTGAAAGTGCGAAACAAATGATGCCTGGAGGGGTTACAGCTAATATTAAATCATTCGATCCATATCCGGTTATCATGCAAAAGGGAGAAGGCGCCTACCTTTATGATGTAGACGGAAATGCGTATGTTGATTACCTTCTTTCCTATGGGGCTTTAATGCTTGGTCATGGGCACCCAGAAGTTATTACGGCTGTACAAAACCAAATCAAAGAAGACGGCACCTTTCTTTTTGGAACACCCCATCAACTTGAGTTGGAAATGGGAAAGAAAATTCAACAGCTATACCCAAGCATGGAGTTAGTACGGTATACAAACTCCGGAACTGAAGCAACGCTTTTAGCACTCCGCATGGCGTATGCTTTTACTGGAAAACATAAGATTGCTAAATTCGAAGGGCACTACCATGGTGGCTATGACCAAGTGTTGCTTAGTGTCAATCCACCAATAAAAAATGCCGGTCCAGCTAACCAGCCAACAGCTGTAAGTGAATCGAAAGGAATAGATCCTTATCATGAGGAAAATACCATTGTCCTACCATTTAATGACCTTGAGGCTACGGAAGAAATACTAAAAAAGAACAAAGATGAAATTGCTACTGTCATCACGGAGCCAATACAAGGTGGATTTATCCCTGCTACACAGTCCTTTATGGATGGATTGAGAAGAATAACGGAAGAACTGGGAATTCTACTTATTTTTGATGAAGTAAAAACAGGTTTTCGTATAGGACTTGGTGGGGCTCAATCCTTTTATAACATAAAGCCAGATCTTACAACCTTAGGAAAAGTAGTTGGAGGGGGGTTCCCTGTAGGAATCATTGGTGGCAAAAAGGAAATTCTAGAACTCAGTGCACCATCCGCCTCCTCAGATGTGTTCGATTCCAGTCAAAGTCATCAGTCAAAGGCAAAAGATACACTTTTCCATAGCGGAACATATAATGGACATCCGACTATACTTGCTGCCGGTCTTGCAACGATTAACGTGCTGGAACAAGAGATAGAACACGTATTTAGCATTACTAATCAATTAAAACAAGGGATTTGTGAATTATTTGGTAAATATGGCATTAGTATGCAAACAGTCGGCGTAGGATCTATTTTTAATGTTGTGATCACCGAAAAGGAAACGATCAATCATTATCGTGATCTCCAACAATCTGATTTTGCTTTAAGAAGAGAATTAGATTTAGGCTTACTTACACAAGGCATCTACACAAAGCCATTAAATCGCTATAGCATCGCAACCGTTCATGGACAGAGAGAAGTAAATCAGACACTCGAAGCCTATGAAAAAGTCTTGTCTGAATTGATTTAAAGTTATTAGCACCTCCAAGGCCGTAAAAATAAGTGCGCCTCCGAACCATCTCCTTCGACAGGGATCGCTCAGAGGCGCATTTTATTTTTGATGCAGATTTCCAGCCAGGATTTGAGAAATTCAAGAATGCCGGATTTGCAACTTCTTGTAAAATTGCCTTCCACTCATTATACTCTAGTTATTGCCTATATCATTTATTTAAATAAGAAAAAGGATGGTTGAACTTAACTTATGCATACAAAAGCAATCGCACTGGATATGGATGGTACGTTTCTTGATGCGTATAATACAGTTGATTCGAAACTAATTCAACTTATTGGTGACTTGCGTGCCAAAGATTATCACATTTTTTTAGCAACGGGGCGAACCATAACAGAGATATACGATGTAGTGCCTAACGATTTTAAAGTAGATGGAATTGTAACAGCTAATGGCATGATCAGCTATAAAGGAAACACAAAAATTGCGCAACATACACTGGACTCAGCATTAATTAATAAAGCAGTAGCACACGCTAGAGCAAATAATATATACTATGAAATCCACCCAGCGGAAGGGAAGCGTTTCGCAGTTAAAAAGGATTTTCCAACCTTCACTGCAGAATTGAACAAAGAAAAAGCCGAGACACTTTCCGCTAATGAATATCACTCACGTATAAATGCACTTGAAAAAGAAATAACGTGGGTGGAAGAGATTACGTATGAGGATATCATAAAGGTTTACTTTTTTAGCATGGACGCCGGGATAATAAATGAGTGGAAAAACTATTTGAATCAGTTAAAGCAGGAAAAACCGTTCACAACTTCTTCCTCTTCCCTGCACAACGTTGAAATCATGGTTGATAATGTATCGAAAGCAACCGGGATTCAACTATTACTTGATGAATATAATATTTCCCCAAACGAACTAATGGCTGTAGGGGATGCAGAAAATGATCTGCCAATGTTTGATCTCGCGGCACATGCTGTCGCCATGAAAAATGCGCATGAAAACATCAAAGCAGTGGCTGATGAGGTCACCGAATACACCCATAATGAGAATGGTCTATATCATTATTTGAATGAAGAATTGTAGAGGTGCCAACGTATACAATTAAAAAACTTGGCATTCACAACGTCTTATTGTGAATGCCAAGTTAATCTTATTTTTTCCATAAAATGGTGGACCAGTGAACCTGTCCCCGCGGTTCACAAGTTCTGTTCTTTGAAAAGCGTCCGGCAGACACGCGGTGCGCCCCAGAATGTAGTCAGCATTAGTAAGGATACGGGAACGGCCGTCACTACAATAAAGGATTGCAGCGCATTGATACTGGATTCACCAATGGATATCAGGACAGTCGCTACAAGTCCCATGAGGAATGCCCAGAAAACGCGCAACCATTTAGACGGGTCGCCATGTCCGGTAATGGCCATTGAAATCGTAAGCGCCATCGAATCGGTCGTTGTCAGAACGAAGATAATGGTTGTCACCAGCAAAAGAAAACCGATAATCGTGCCAAGTGGCAATTGTTGCGCAATAGCAATCATCGCTGCTGGCTGACCGCCCTCGTTAAAGGGTCCCGATACAGCGCCCGGATTCTTCATCTCCTCAGAAATCCCTGTTCCACCGACGATGGTAAACCAGAATGTCGTGACAACAGGAGCAATAACCGCAACGGCAGTCACAATCTCCCGGATGGTGCGTCCACGGGAAATACGGCTAACAAACATTGCCATCATCGGTCCATAACCCAGGAACCAGGCAAAGAAAAAGACCGTCCATCCGCCGAGCCAGCTGAGATCACTGCGGTAGGTGTTCATCGTGATGAAGTTTTCAACATAAAGACCAAATGATTCCAAATACGAGTTAAATATAAACATCGCCGGGCCAAGTACAAGAATAACAATAACTAGAATAATAGATAAAATCACATTATAACTGCTCATAAGCTGAATCCCTCTGTGAATACCGGTGGCTGCAGAAATCCCAGCTGCAATGACAAGGACAGCAATAATGATGATTTGGACCGTTAAATTATTCGGTGCGCCGAACAAACTGCTCAGTCCATAACCTGCCTGCAAACCAAGAAAACCGATCGGCCCAATCGTACCAGCCGCTACAGAGAGAACTGAAAATACGTCGACTATGGCGCCAAACACACTTTTTTTCTGCATTATTTTATCACCGAAAATCGGATACAACAACGCTCTTGGTTTTAGCGGTGCACCACGATGATAATGGGCATACATCAGAACAAACGTCCCAAGTGTACCTAGTATTGCCCAGGCAAGAAAGCCCCAATCAATGAAACTGGTAGCAAGCGCGGGTGCCACTGCCTCAGACGTACCAGCCTCTATACCAGGAAAATGCGGCGGTACCGTTAAAAAGTGACTTAATGGTTCTGCAGCGGCCCAAAATACCCCACCTGCTGCCAGCAATGTACACATAATAATTGAAATCCACTTAAAATTGCTCATTTCGGGTTTATCCAGCTTCCCTAAGCGGATGTTCCCAAATTTCGAATACCCTAGATATAAAGCAATAAAAAATGTTCCTAACATAAGAAATTGATAAATAGGTCCAAAATAAGTCGCGGACAGATTAAATAAATAATTCACACTGTCTGTAACCATACCCTTACTAATCAAAGCGAGGATCACAAACACTAGCAATGCTCCACCACTTAGAATAAGTACAGTCTTGTCAATAGTTTGACCATTCTTACGCTTACTTGAATTCGCCAAAAATAAATTCCTCCTAAAGTTTGAACACTCACATCATTTACGTTTGTGAGTGCTCATTAATAAATAATACGAATCACATATTTTGTTACGATACATGGTTTACGGAAGCTTGTCAAGTTTAATTTCGAATTATTTGATTGTTTTGTTTTACTTGAGAGACTGACGTGTGTACAATTCAACAATGAGTGGAAAAACTTTTGTTATCGGTTAAAAAGGGAGAATGGTAAGCATCATTGGTGTTAGCGTTCCTCCGTCCTTTTGGTGAAGTTTAGCTCATTTACTTCCCACCGTAATTCTTGTTAAACGATGGACCAAGGAACCTGTCCCTGTGGTTCTATTCGCTGTCGAGCACCTTGCCGAACTTGTCTTCATATAATTCGCGAATCCATACTTTGACAGGTGCTTTCCATGACTGCTGTGGTGATGGAATGTTTTTTATCAAACTTTTCGGCTTCAAACCGAGATCCTTCGCCATTCGTACATCGGCTTGATTGAGTCGGCATCGTTTCTTAGCCTCTGCCCAACCTGTGTTTTTCTTACTTTTCCCCATTGAATGTACCTCCATATATTTTAGGATGTGTATTGTTTACTACTGATTTTGCTAACTGTTATATCACTTATTGGCCGATTAAAAATGACAAGACCTTTTTATAAAATGGTAGCCCAAAGAGCCTGTCCCCGCGGTTCTTGAAATAGTGGCCCAAGGAGCTTGTCCCCTCATATTCACAACCCTTTCCCGCATACCATAAAATAAAGGTAGAAGCAGATTTCTTTATTAAGAAAGTGGGATGAACACACATGGGAAATGATTCAGATAACCACTATCATTTTCAAAATCTGCAGGAGAGTTACATGACATTTAATCAGGTTTTTGAACATATTGCAACATTCATGCGTTCACAACCTACAGGAAATCATCGTCTCATCGTAGGGACTGATTCACAAGTTCACCCTAAAAAAACCATTTTCATCACTGGAATTGTCATCCGTAATAAAGGAAAAGGTGTATGGGCATGTATACGAAAAGTGATTATCCCAAGAAAAATGACGCATTTGCACGAGCGAATGTCTTATGAAATGTCCCTATCAGAAGAGATTGTTTCCTTATTTACAGAGGAAAAGAAAAAACAACTAATCAATATCGTCCTCCCTCATATTTATCAAGGAGCCTCATTCAAGATGGAAGGGCATATTGATATTGGAGCTGGAACAAAGAATAAAACACGTAAATTCGTTAATGAAATGGTTAATCGTATGGAGGCAATTGGAGTCGAACCAAAAATCAAACCGGATGCTTTCGTAGCATCAAGTTATGCTAATCGTTATACTAAATAATTGATGGCATGCCTGACCCCTATACCATTCAGAAACCTTTCGAACACGGCAGTCCCAAGCGCTATATACTTTGTGTGAAAAAGTCAAAGCCGAGTGCGGTTGTGATTCCGAAAATAGCAACCCATACAGCAATGCCTACTCCTATCCAAATGCTCATTGCCCGCTTGGATGCGCCTAGTGCCATACCAATAAAGGCGGCAATATGGGTCCCGATTAACAATGGTCCAAGCAACCCGAGACCAGCCAAACCATACTTATGGAAAAACGCAACTGCTCGGCGGCTGCCTTTGGAGGATTCTTTCCCTTTTGCTTCCCGCCTCCTGACATACCAGCGTTTTAATTGATCGAACCCGAAGATCACCACCAGCACCGAGAGCATATTGCCCATAAACGCTACAACCATGACCAAAAACGGCGCCAACCCCCACACAATCCCTGCCGGCACCACCGCAATCACTTCCAGCCAGGGCACCGCTGCACCCAAAAATATAAGCATATACTTATAAACCACCCAGCATCCCTCCTCATTATCAACGTGCAAGGCACCCAAACACCTAAACAATGCTAATTACATTTGATTATTTTCTGCCTCTAGCAGGCTGTTTGTCTTTTTTTAGAAAAAGGGAGAAAAGCAATCCTGTCACCGCAAACACAAAAGCAACGAAAAAGGCGGTTTTCACACCAAGCAAGTAAGCAGCGGGATTTATAGCTTCAGATCCGGATTCAACATTGCTGATAAACGAAATAATAAACGTTAAGCCGAGCGATCCTCCAAACTGTCGGGCTGTATTAACAACCGCCGTCCCGTGTGGAATCAAATCATCAGGCAACGCATTGATACCCGCAGTCATGATAGGCATATTAATTAATCCAACACCGGCCATGGCAAGCATGAATAAAACCATCGTGATAGCGAAAGGCGTATCGAGACCAAGGATAAAATGAAATCCGAGCGTACTTAAGCAAAGCAACATAAAACCGATAATCGCAATGATTTTACCGCCATATTTATCAAACAAATTTCCGGCAAACAACGACATGGCAGCAAGTGTCAACGCCCCGGGCATCACAATCAGGCCACCGAAAAAGGCTGATAATTGCTGGGCGTTCTGCACATACATCGGCAGCATCGTTTCAGTCGATATAAGTAAACTGAAAGCCAGGATTGAAATGAACGCAACCAGGGCGAAAACAGGTACTTTAAGCACACGGAGTTCCAGAATAGGTGTCGGAAGCCGCAGCTGTCGAATCGCAAATAAAGCCAGTGCCACCCCGCCTGCAATTAAGCTGGCTAGCGTTGCCGGGTCAGTTATTCCGCCCTCCTCTACTTGGTTGAAAGCATAAAGCAAGCCGCCGAAACCAATCGTCGACAATAAAATGGATAAGAAATCGATTTCTGTTTTTCGCTGTTCCGTAATATTGCGCATAAATAAGAAAACCAATAACAGAATACAGGCTGCAATCGGAAGGGTTACCAGGAACAAAGCACGCCAGTTAAAATAGTTAACCAACACACCGGATATAGGCGGACCAATTGCCGGCGCAACGTTAATCACAAGCCCTGCCAGCCCCATCGCAAACCCTCTTTTTTCCCTAGGATACATCAGAAACAAAATCGTCTGCATGAGTGGGATCATAATGCCGGAGCCCATTCCCTGGAAAACGCGCCCCACCAGCAAAATAGGAAAAGAAGGTGCCACCAGCCCGATTAAAGTACCCACCGCAAACAGGGACATGGCACCCATCATTAAATGTCGTGTTTTAAATGTATCAATAAAATAAGCCGTGATCGGGATGAGAACGGCAATCGTCAACATATAGACAGTTGTCAGCCACTGCACATCCGTTGAGTCAATGGCAAACTCCTCCATGATTTTTGGAAACGCCGTAATAAGCAGAAACTGCGTCAGAACAGATAAAAAAGATGCCGATAATGTAATCGCCACAATTAAACGTCTATGAAAACGTGATAGATTCATTGAATTCATCCACCTGCCCCCCTCTGCATAAAAAACTCTTATCATACCATACTACACGCCAAATGATGTAACTTCAATCAACTGCCTTTTCCATTCTTAGTCACTCTCCCTTACGTCACAGGGTCGATGTTTGCCCGTGAACCGTTGATATTCCTTGCTGATGTGTTGATGCTTGCCGCTAATCCGTCGATGTTGACTGCTAATCCGTTGATGGTTGCCGCTCTTCCGTCGATGTTGACTGCTAATCCGTCGATGGTTGCCGCTCATCCGTCGATGTTGACTGCTAATCCGTTGATGGTTGCCGTTAATCCGTCGATGTTGACTGCTAATCCGTTGATGGTTGCCGTTAATCCGTCGATGTTGACTGCTAATCCGTCGATGTTGACTGCTAATCCGTTGATGTTGACTGCTAATCCGTCGATGTTGACTGCTAATCCGTCGATGTTGACTGCTAATCCGTTGATGGTTGCCGTTAATCCGTCGATGTTGACTGCTCATCCGTTGATGTTGATTGCTAATCCGTTGATGGTTGCCGTTAATCCGTCGATGTTGACTGCTCATCCGTCGATGTTGACTGCTAATCCGTTGATGTTGACTGCTAATCCGTTGATGTTGACTGCTAATCCGTCGATGTTGACTGCTAATCCGTTGATGGTTGCCGTTAATCCGTCGATGTTCCTTGCTGATGTGTCGCTACAACCCTTAGCGCTGTCCGACTAAATACGGAACGTCTTGTGACGACGCCGGCGTTAGTAAGTCATGTGCGTCGCAAATTTATTTCGCGACGTCCTGTCGTAACACCTGTACTAGTACGCCGGAGCCGGATGTAGCTGAATTGGTACTTCAGTTGGCCTCAGTAACCAGAATCTATAAATTTCTACATAAAAAACTAAAAAACTTGAACCACAGTGGATTCAAGTTTTTTTCCTATCGGGATGACAGGAATTGAACCTGCGACCCCTAGCACCCCATGCTAGTGCTCTACCAAGCTGAGCTACATCCCGTCCAATCGACTATAAACATTATAGGAAAAATTAGATATGAAAACAATAGAGACGTTTTGAGATAAAAGTTTCATAGAAATGAGGTATGCGGTCGAAAGCGTTGGGCGGATCT
The DNA here is from genome assembly GCF_005887555.1 of Lentibacillus cibarius. Taxonomy (NCBI): domain Bacteria; kingdom Bacillati; phylum Bacillota; class Bacilli; order Caryophanales; family Bacillaceae; genus Lentibacillus; species Lentibacillus cibarius. The sequence goes on from NZ_VCIA01000001.1 coordinate 1,202,866, forward strand.
CGTTTGAGTTCGGGCGAGCATCACTCGAGTTGGCGTGCGCGTCGCTCGAGTTCGGGTGCCTGTCTCTCAAGTGGGGCGGGCTGTCGCTCGAGTTGGCGTGCCTGTCGCTCGAGTTCGGGTGCGCGTCGCTCGAGTTCGGGTGCCTGTCGCTCGAGTTCGGGTGCGCGTCGCTCGAGTTGGCGTGTTTGTCGCTCGGGTTGGGGCGTGCGTCACTCAAATGGGGCGGGCTCTCACTCAAGTGCGACACACTGTCCTGTTCGGCTAGACGTACATCCCTGTTGAAATATCCTCAACCTATTACCTTGCCCATAATGGACGATTTTCGGCGGCGGCCGAAAATCATCTTTTGGATAGGTCAAACCCATCTCAGCTGTAAGAAAATTCACCCAATTCCGCCCTCCCATTTCCAAATGGACTTTGGGCGGATTTTAGGATGAGATTTAATTTTGGCGATTTATTTGGTATACACCATGTTTACTAAGACACAATCACCCTAGTGAACTTTCAGCACAATCTTTCCGCGCGCGTGACCGGTGGCACTCATGCGGTGACCTTCCTTCACATCTGACAAGTTCATTACGTGCTCGACAACCGGTTTGATTTTTTCCGATTCGAGTAGTTCGGCGATTTTCGCAAGCGTTTTTCCGTCTCTTCCCATCGATACTTGATAGGCGTTCACCTCATAGTCATTCGCCAATTGTTCATCCGGGGCCGTTGTTGTGGATGTGAGGCGTCCGCCTTTTTTCAGCACTTTGAAACTGCGGTTTTGAACGTCGCCTCCTAATGTATCCAGAACGATATCCACTGGGGAAAGCACATCTTCAAAATTCTCTTCTTCATAATTAATGACTTGATCGGCGCCAAGCTGCTTGAGGAAATCAACGTTTTTGCCGCTTCCGGTTGTCGCGACCCAGCAGCCATAAGCTTTGGCCAATTGGATAGCGAAACTGCCAACACCACCGGGTCCCCCTTGAATGAAGACGCGTTCACCTGCAGTCATTTTGGCCACATCCACAAGACACGTCCACGCCGTCAGCCCAACTAGTGGAATGGAAGCAGCCTCTTCAAATGTCAGATTGCGCGGCTTTTTCGCCACCATATTTTCATCAACCGCCACATATTCCGCATAGGTGCCGTTTCGCATCATATCCGGACTTGAATAGACTTCATCTCCAACCGAGAATTTGCTGACATCCGACCCAATCTTTTTTACGACACCTGCTGCATCCCAGCCAATAATCAGCGGAAATTCATAGGGAATCGCTTGCTGTAGATAGCCTTCACGTATTTGCCAATCAACCGGGTTGACCGAAGTTGCCTTAATTTCTATCAATATATCGTTCGGTTTCAGCTCAGGCTCATCAATTTCCGTATAGTTCAAGACATCCGCATGCCCATATTGTTCCATAACAATTGCTTTCATTTTATTCCATCCTTTCTTCAAGCTAATTGAAAAACAATTCCAAAAACTCCTAACTCCCAGTATAGCTATTTCCTATGAAGCATTCAAGTTTTTGAACTCGAGAAGGGATGGTTATCGAGTGGCGGTGCGTGTCGCTCGAATTCGAGTGCCTGTCGCTCGGGCCGCGCGACTTTTCCCATTTTCGCGCGAGTTCGCACGTCGCTCGAGTTGGGCTGCTTGTCACATCTAACCATTTGCCGCATCACGACTGCGGCTTTTTCTAGGTTGCAAACGAAAGATTTTTATACCGTAACGGGTTAGCGGATACAAAAATCTTGAACATCTTTTCATCAAAAGGCCTGACGCTACTCCAATAACAAGGCTTCCTAAAATATCTGTCGGCCAGTGAACACCGGTATAAACCCTTGAAAACATTACAAGAATAGCAAAGATCGTAAATGTTCGGCTGATCCATTTATTCTGTCCCCAGGCTGCTGACGCAAAGCCAACACTTCCCGATGCATGGTTACTAGGAAAAGATGCATCTCCTTGATGTGGTATCAATTGATTAAAACTATCCGGCGGTAACGTTACAAACGGGCGCTGACGAAACCAAATATGGATAATAATAAAATTAATTACAATAGCAAGGACACCGGAAAAAAAGGCGACAACCAGCGTGTGTCTGGATTGCGGCTTCGATCTTGGCAGCACAAACCAAAATAGTATAAAAAGGAGCCCATACACTTCAATAGCATGCTGGGAAATGAGCATCATTACATGGTCGATCCATGCTACATGTCCTGATAAGCTATTGATTGCATGATAGATTATTTTATCAAAAGCATTCACGTTTTGCTTCACCAGCTTTCTTATCTTAATTTTAAGACTTAATAAGTACCCTCTTATCTTGTAATTCGCTAGTCCATCTATTAAATTGACACGCTTTGACATTTTTATTGCCCAGGAAATATTTCAGCACACTATGTCACTTTATTGTTCAAAAATCCTCCCTTACACGACACTACATGACACTTTACCACAATAAGATTTTTCGTGCCTGCGGATGGGGGAGGGAAAAATAACAAGCATTCTATCTACCCGAATGAAGCTGGGGAGCCTGAGTCAGGATTAGTAACATGTTAAATGACCGTAAACAGCCACGACAAGAAACAAAATCATGCCCAAGCCCCATGATGAAATAAGTGGCCAATCATACGCCAAACCAATTGCCACCACGAAACAACTCAAACCATCCAAATCTTTCACCAATCACGTCGAGCATATCCACTAAACGATTCGAAACATAGGCAACACCTACAATACAAGATGCAGCAGTCCATCAGTGTTGTTTTCTCCCCCTACTAATTGTTAGTTGAACAAATTAGGAATAAGACGACCTCGTTAAGATGTGCTTAAACCCATTAATGACACTGTAATAGCCTCCCAAGCAAACACCCGGGAGCAATGGCAATCCATTTGAAATAGAACCACCTGTTAGATGAAAGTGATTGTTTCTTACCACAGAAATAATTCACTTACACTAACATTTTTGCATAAGGTGAATATATATCACCAAAGAAAAAGTGTCAAATGATTATGAAATGAACTCAATATTACAGATGTTTACGGTTGGAACGTTATTTTGCTTGCGGTATGGTTCTTTTTCATTTTTCGTGGGTTTTATTAATAGAGAAATGATCTTACTGGTGGGTCTTCAGGTTTGGCGGAACTACTTATGAGGTTATTGTTGTAAATAATTGCGCACACCAGTTCGCTTAATGTGGTAATAGGAACATCGGGGATTTTCACTCGAGCTGAGGGCGCGCCCCACCCGAGTTCCGCACCTTCATCCTGGGTGCATCACCTGCCATTTGCATTCACTTAAACAAAAACGTCAGCCTGCGAAAAAGCCACGATTTTGGAATAAATGGGAACACGGTATTTCGAAATACGAATCGGGATGCAAGCAAAATGGATGCAATATTCAATAAATGGGAACACGGTATTTCGAAATCCAATCAATAATGGATGCTGCCATTGCGCGGCTCGTCCGATTTGTCGCGAAAGCTTGATGACTTTTTTTGCTTTTTTTACACGTTTCGCATCATAACGTGACAAAGCCCTCGATATGGAGGTTTCCTCATTGATTGCGCGCATGAGTTCATAAGCATCTTCAATCGCTTGTCCAGCACCTTGGCCCATATTCGGTGTCGTCGCATGAGCCGCATCGCCCAATAAACATACACGTCCGTATACAAAGGAATCGAGCGGTTGCATATCATATATATCATGATGTAAAAAGAAAGCATCCTCGGTTTCACGGATCAACCGCTCTACCGTAGAAGAAAAATGCGCAAACAACCGCGCTGTCTTGCCTTTATCCAAACGCGCATAGTAGTGATCTCCCTCATCCGCATTGACACACGCAAACCAGTACACATTCCCGTCATGAAGCGGTGCCCACCCGAATCGACCATGTGCAGACCAAGCTTCCGACGATATGTGCGGCATAACATCACCCTTATTTTTCGTAATCCCACGCCAACACGTATAACCTGCGTAACGTGGCCGGCTGTCTGGTAATAACGTTTGGCGAAAAATCGAATGAATGCCATCCGCAGCAATAACGTAATCAACTTCATAAGTGGTGTTATCCTGGAAAGTAAGGGTGACATGATCGTCGTGTTGCACAAAGTCCGTTACCTGTTTATCAAAATGAAAATAATCCGGTTCGACCGCACGAAATAACGCTTCATGCAAATCCGCCCGATGAATCGTCACCGTCTCCTCACCAAAGCGCTTCTTTAATAGAGAAAAGTCAATCCGATTCATCACGTCTAGCTTGTCATTTAAAAACCGCTGTTCCTGAAGCGGCATTCCGACCTTTGCCACATCTTCCTTTACCCCCATTCGATCTAAGGCAAGCATCGCGTTACTGCCTAGTCCAAGGCCGGCACCGAGGGGCTTAAACGAACGGGCCCGCTCGAATACATGCACCTTTATCCCCAAGTTATGCAGACCTGCCGCTAATGCAAGTCCACCAATACCGCCGCCAATAATCGCTAGCGTCATCTAATCAACCTCCAGCGCGTTCGTTTCTATCACATAATGGATGAAGAAAATCGTGACGTAGCCATAACATCCCTTCATGAACGACCATAAGACATACCAAAGAATTGACCGGATTGAACCATTTGCCGGACTTTTTCTAAACGAGCCGACTCATACTTTTCCAACCCCTTCAACGCCGCATGTCCCTGTACACCTTTGGCAACACATTTGCCTAACTCGGCCGCATCATTTAACGATTCATTAAACCCACTGGCTGTGATGGGTGCAGGTACATGTCCGGCATCGCCAACCAAAGCAATGCGTCCTTTCACAAGTTGGTCGGGCACGTATTCTTTGATAGGAATTCCAGTAAGATCGCGTGTTTCAATCGCATGAAGTGTTGTGGATAGCCATGGCTCGGGCCATCTGACAGAAGCTTGTTCGGCCAGTTCATTCAGTGTCTGTTCCGGAATATCCGCTCCCTTAAGCGAATGCTTGACAACTGTTCCTTCTACACATCCGAGCTGACGTAACAAATCCGTTCGTGTGTTATCGTAAAACGTGCATCCAACTCGCCGATCCCCAGAACCTGAAGTACCATCCTTCTCGCGCATGACAGACCCGAAGAAAAAGCCACCATTAATGCCTTGGAGCATTGTAACCCCTGAATCATGATCATCAGGTCGAATATGTTCGGGTAAATCATTCTCATTTATAGCAGCAAACCACACCATGTACCCCGCAAACGTTGCATCCGGTTTGTGAGGTGCCACATGACGCCGAACCAGACTGCGGTGACCGTCCGCACCAACGACCATATCACCGCGAACCGTCTCTCCTGTATCCGTCACCACCCAGGCGGCGTCATCGTCCTGATCCACCATTTCAACACGCGTGTTAAAATGTATATCAATACTGGAGTAGGATTGGGCTTCTGTACGCAAACTAGACTCAATCGATGACCAAAGCTGTATCGACTTTTTCCCACCCGAAGCCAGCTTCCGTAATAATGTTGCCGTTTTTGTACGGTCAAATAGGCCGCCGTCCACTTGCAAACCAGCTCCAGTGGGTCGTTGTTCTCCGGCTTTTTCTAAAATCGTCACCTGCAGCCCAACGCGTGCAAGCGCAATGCCTGTCATCAATCCGGAAAGCGATGCACCGACAATAACAGCAGACCCGCCCGTACTAGGCTCCTCAGTTGGTCTTTTCACAAAATATCCCCCCAGTTTTTTAATAATGGCGTAACGTGTGCCAGATCCTTCATAACCCCTCTAATAATTGGCATGTCGAAAATGAGGGATGAAAGGATGCCCGTCATTCAATTATAGCAAATACGTAAGGGAACGGAAGAATGAAAGGTGCCTGTTGTCACTTCCCGAAATATGGGGTGGTATGATATACGAGGAATAGATGGTTAAATCGTGCCATTTGGCTGAGGTACACTTTTCTTTTACAATAAAAACACCACCTTGTTGCAGTGGTGTTTTTACAGAAAGTGACTGGCACCTAAGCCTTGCTTAAATTAAGGAATTATTTCTCCTTGTATAACTTTTCCCGTATCACGTATGCATTAAATAGCTGTCCAGCCGCCATCTACTTTTAATGTATCTCCAGTAATAAATCTACTGATATCTGAGGAAAGATATAACACTGCTCCGGCTACATCATCAGCATCAGCTAGTTTACCTAATGGAATTCTTTCATATACATCACGTTCAAAGGCTTTATCTTCAAACATGTTTTCTGTTAGCTCTGTCTTAATGAACGTTGGAGCGACAGCATTTACATTTAAATGATGTTCTGCCCATTCTACCGCAAGTGCTTTTGTTAATTGGACCATTCCCCCTTTACTAGAGCAATAAGATGCACGATTCCAATAACCGACAAATGCCATCTGTGAAGCAATGTTAACGATCTTACCACTTTCCTTGGGTATCATATATTCTGCAGCTTTTTGGCTACAAAAAAACGTCGCTTTTAAATTAGTATCGAGCACTTGGTCCCAATCTTGTTCGGTTATTTCAAGTGCGGGTTTTGTAATATTAATCCCAGCATTATTTACTAACACGTCCAACGCACCCATTCGATTGACAGCTTCATCAACCATTGCACTTACTTCATTCATATTTTTTAAGTCTGCTGAGATGTAAGAACACGCTGCATGATAATTCTTAAGTTCATTTGTAGCTTGAATTAGTGCCGATTCATTTCTCCCGACAATCACTACTTTGGAACCATGCTCTGCAAAAGCCAGGGCGATGCTTTTTCCTATCCCCTTACTTCCTCCTGTAACAATAACTGATTTATTTTTAAGGTCCGAAAAATATTTCATTACTTGAGATGGCTCCTTTCTGAATTCAGTCTTTACTCAAACTGGATTTTCGTAAAATCATAAACAAGATGGTAAATTCTCTCTTCACCATTCTACTAAAATAGTAAAAATATTGCTAAGAAACCGCTAAGGGGAGGTGGCTCTCGCTCGAGTTGGGGGGCACGTCGCTCGAGTGGCGGGGGCTTTCGCTCGAGTGCGGGGCGGGTCGCCTGACCGCAGCACTCTCACAAAGCCCCAAACCTTCCAAAAATTATTGCCGCTCATACCAAAGCTGCATTGGATTTTTCCGATCAGTTTGTAATGACACTTGCTCCATCAAAATGGATCGGTCAGCGTCGGATTTATTCATTTCTTTATAGATTTTTTCCCATTCATCCATTCCTACGCTGGTCATTTCTTCAATGGAGTTATAATAATAAACATTATCAATCCCCGCTGCATATATGGCTGTCAGACACATGGAACAAGGTTCGCCGCTTGTATACATAATGTACCCGGAAAAATCATTCGTCTGCAATTGGTCCTGTGCCTTCCGAATCGCCAAAATCTCCGCATGACCCGTTACATCATATGTTTTTTGTTCTCCCGCTGCTGCTTCTGAGACAGCTTTCCCGTCTTTAACAAGCACTGCGCCAAACGGGATGCGACCTTCGCGAACATTTTCCTCCGCCAGTTCGACTGCTCTATCCATGAATTGATCCATATTCATCCTTCCTTTCATTATTCTATTTTTACTTTATCCCATTTTATACAAATATTCCATTTATCATTCCCCCGCTAGTAAATGCGTGTCGCTCGAGTTGAGCCGCCTGTCGATCGAGTTAATACAATATATTTGAAATACAAATTTGACAGATTACCCTTTACTCTATATAATACAAACTATATTGTTCAATACATTCTATACATATTGAACAAATTGACTTTTGCTGAAGGGAGGCATGGTCGATGGACGAGAAAAATGATGACCTCCAGCGAATTGAAGCATCGCGGGACATTTTAAGTAGTGCTATTGCTCAAACCATGGTCATCTATGGTGTGACACCATCTGTCGGAAGAATTTACAGTACGCTCTATTTCGCGGATAGGCCTCTTAATCTTGATGAAATCAAAGACGAGGTGGCGATGAGCAAAGGAAGCGTAAGCACGGGGCTGCGCGAGTTGCTTGATACGGAAATGGTCATTAAGGTTTGGAAAAAAGGGGATCGAAAGGATCATTTTATTGCAGAAAAGGACTTTTTCCGAAATTTCTTCGCCTTTTTTGTAAAAATGTTGCGGCAAGAGCGGAATATTATCTCGCGGGCGAATGAACAAGTAGAAGACACACTACAGGAAATAGCAGCCAATGGGGAGTCAGAAGAAGCAAGAGAAATGGCTCAAAAAGATCTGGCCGATATACAGCAGACCAATATTTATTTTGATTGGACGCTAAGACTGGCTAATGCGCTGGAATCCGGCGATATATACAATTTTATCCCAAAACACAATCAAGAAGGTGATGACACTGGACACAACAAAAACAGCTCTAATCATAATTGACATGCAAAATGAAAGTCAGTTTGGTATTCATGGCGTCGATAACATAGTCGATTCGACCAGCAAGTTAATAGCCGAATGTCGCAAACACAACATCCCTATTATTTATACGCGGCAAATTAACCGCCTAGACGCGGTAGGATTATCCAAACAAGAACCCTTAAATCAAGATGACGAGCCTGTATTTTATCATAGTGGCACCGATGCAATCGACATCATCGACGCCATTCAACCAGAAAGCCATGATATTGTCATCGATAAATATCGCTGGAGCGGCTTTTACCAGACGGATTTAGATTTGATTTTAAGAAGCATGGGCATTAAACATATCATCCTGGGCGGTGTGGTTACCGACGGCTGTGTGATGACCTCCGTTTTCGACGCCTACTTCCGGGATTATCAAGTAAATCTGGTAAAAGACATTTGCGGCGCAACGAATGAAGGCGCGCACATGAGCTCAATTTTAACGATGGCCAATTGGATTTATAACCTCGCCATTTTTAATTCGTCCGAAATGATTAAAAAACTTTCCGGACAGACCTATACTTTCTGGGAATCGACATATCCGGACCAGTTACAATTCACACCGGAGAATTTGCGTGACGTTTTTGCCCGTCTCGACCAGGAAACACAACCTTCGCAACAGGGCGCGGATTAAGATACAAAAAAATTAGAGGAGGATAACCGCATAATGAAGAACATAAAATTTCTAGCATTTACTATACTTTTCATGCTTACTATGGTATTAGCAGCATGTGGCGGTAATGATGAAACATCAGAAAATAACTCAGGCGATAAGGCGGACGATGGTAAACTCGAATTAGGCCAAGAAGAGATCACCATCCCTTATGTCTCCTGGCCATCCGCTGTTGCCAGTTCAAACGTGATTAAGGTGCACTTGAAAAACAAGGATATGACGTTAATTTAAAACAAGTTAACTCCGGTGCCATGTATACAGGGATTGCTGATAAATCAGCTGACTCATCTGTATGTATATGGCTGCCAAATACAGACAAAGAGTATTGGAAAAAATATAAAGAGGACATAGAAATGCTTGGCCCCAATGTGGAGGGAACCCCACTCGGACTCGTCGTGCCAAAGTATATGGAAGATGTGAACTCAATCAAAGATTTAGCCAACAACACCAATTCGGTAGGAGATAAAACCGAATGGACCATTACCGGTATCGAGCCCGGCTCCGGTCAAATGGAAGTAACAAAAGAACAAGTCATGAAAGAATATGGATTAGATGATTGGACGTTACAAGCAAGTTCCTCCGCAGCCATGGCCACACAACTGGGTGAAGCTATCAAGAATGAGGAACCAATTGTTGTTACGCTCTGGTCACCGCATTGGTCTTTTTCAAAATGGGACTTGAAATACTTGGACGATCCGAAAAATGCATACGGCGATTCAGACGATATTAATACAGTCGTACGTCAAGGATTAAAAGAAGATGCACCAAGAGCCTATGAAATTCTCGATCAATTCGGATTAACCAAAGACCAACTAGCAAGCGTCATGGTTAAAATCAATAATGGCATGGACCCAGCAAAAGCCGCGCAAGAATGGGTAGATAATAACGAGGACATTGTTAACGAATGGTTTAAAAATGTAAAATAACCCTTTGGTAAAATTCGCCATAGGAGGCTTTAAGGCTTTCTATGGCGAATTTCTTTTTACGAATATTTAATGGTGGATTTTCGGCGGCTGCCGAAAATCATCTTTTTGGATATGGGTGTGCTGCTCGAGTTGGGGTGTGTGTCGCTCGAGTGGCGCGGACTGTCGCCCGAGTTGATGGTCGTATCGATCGATTTCCGCTCCACCTCGATCGAGTTCAGCCTCCTGTCGCTCGGGATGCGCGGTTGATAAATGGTAGATTTTCGGCGGTGGCGGAAAAACATCTTTTTGGATATGCGAATTTCGCTCGATTCGGCGTACCTGTCGATCAAGGACGTACGTGTCAAACGCATCTATTCACGAATTCTTTCTCAGCCATCCTCCTTTAGCGCAACGAGAAAGCACCATATAAGTCGGCCATTACAGGCTTCTAGCTTTACGATTCTTTTTCGGTCAGTTCGAGTTTAAAATCCCCAACGGCTCCCGGCTCGTATAAATTGGTGATGGACGTTGAATAGTTGGTAATGACTGCGGAAAATTCCAGATTCTTATCGGGAACCTTTACAATAAAATCATTCTCATATAATAAAGTTGTTACATCATGATACATGTCGTGCGTCACTTTAAAATCAAAATTTAATTTTGTCCGCAATTGTCCATTCTTCATGATCGATTCTGCCCGAACGTTAGACGCAATTAGCTCCATATCATTAATAATGATTGTTTGCTTCATGTGCTCACCTTCTTCCATTATATTCATCGTTTACCGTAACAAAAATAACTAATGGTTGCCACGTTTAGAATAATAATCCATTAGTGAAAAGATGAGTCGAATACAACTTCGAGTGGTAACAAGTATCTAACTTGTTGTTACTAGAATTAGACGCCTAATTAATAGTAGATTTTCGGCCCCTGCCGAAAATCATCTTTTAGATAGCGGGGGTGTTGGGGCGGGTGCGTCGCTCGAGTGCGGCGGGTTGTCGCTCGAGTTGAGGTGACTGTCGCTCGACCTGCTCCCCCCCTCACACCCCGCTCACACCATTCCCCCCCAACAAAAACGCTGCAAAATCCGTAACTATTTCCTTCTCATAACGCCTGTTTTTCTGAACCATCCAGAAGTCTCTTGTTAAATGAAAGTCCTTAATAGGGATCTCACGCAGGGTGTTGTATGCTAGTTCTTTTTGGACGGTTAATTTGGGTAGGATACTTGTGCCTAGTCCTTCTTCTACGGCACTTTTGCTGCCGAGTTCCATGGCGTTTTCTATTTTTTCCAGAACGTGATGTTGGTTTAATGATTCCTCCACAATTTGCCGAGTCCCTGATTCTTTCTCCCTCCAAATCATCTTTTCTTCTGGTATTTCATTTATTTGAATGGCTTCCCGATTTCCCCAGCGATGATTGGAAGCAGTGACTAAAATTAATTCATCATCGGCAAATTTCCTCTGTTTATAGACGTTCTCAGGAACAACACCTTCCACGAGTGCCATGTCAATAGCCTTCTTCTCCAATTTTTCGAGCATGAGTGGTGTATTTCCAATCGACAAATGAAATTGAACTAGGGGGTACGACTGTTTAAACTGGCGGATTAACGCAGGCAGCAAATATTCCCCAATGGTCAAACTGGCACCGACATATAAGGACGTTTCCCGTTTCCCGAGATGTTCCTGCATTTTTTCGTGCGCCTCTTGGTGAACGGCTAAAAGTTCCTTCGCATATGGGTAAAGAAGTTCTCCAGCTTTGGTTAATTTCAGCGCCCCTTCCTCTCGATCAAACAGGGTGGTTCCATAACTATCCTCAAGTTGTCGAATTTGTTTCGTTACTGCGGGTTGCGTTACATACCCGAGTTCTGCCGCCTTAGTAATGCTCCCCTTTTCAACCACACGGCAAAACATCCGGAAATTTTCAATATTCAATTCCTACCACCTCGTTCCTATCGTTCTCTCACCTGCGTACCATTCTATCACAACCAGACCGGCGTTCATTCCTTTTTGTTATAGGGGATAACATATACTGATTTCATTTATTTAGTAAACCATGAGAAGATGGAGAAAAGATAAACATAAGAAGGAGGCCATTTTAGTGGATATAGGCACTGGCATTTTGCTCCTTGTCATCGGGATTATTGCAGGGGGCTACGGTACGATTGTCGGGGCAGGCGGAGGGTTCATTTTTGTTCCGGCATTACTTATTTTATTAGATATAGATCCGGTGATTGCCGCTGGATCGGGATTAGTCATCGTTCTCATCAATTCACTCACTGGTGTCATCGGGTATGCCAAACAGAAACGAATTGACTATAGAATTGCCCTGACCATTGGCATCAGCGCCTTCCCGGGAGCATTGCTGGGTGTGTGGCTGTTGCGTGTCTATTCTTCTCAGTATTTTTACATTATTTTCGCAACCATCTTGGTCGGACTTGGTATCTTTCTGCTCAGCAAAAATGCACCGACTAAAAAGAAGAAAGCAGCATCCGACGAACCCACCAACAAACCAGCAGCTATCTATGATAAGTGGTTCGTCCCGCTTGGCCTGCTCATGGGCGTCTTGTCCAGCTATTTAGGAATCGGCGGCGGATGGCTGTTGGTACCGATCCTTGTGTACTTGTTTCAAGTGCCCACACACCAAGCAACCGCTACATCGCTTCTGTCACTATGTCTTTATTCGACAGTAGGCGTCATCACGCAAATCTATTATGGCAATATTGACTGGATGGCTGTGATCTTCGGAGGTACCGGTATCATTGTTGGAGCTAACTTAGGTGTTATTATTTCAAAGCGGCTTTCCGGCAGAGTGGTCATGCAAATGCTCTCTGTGCTGCTGATTATTATTGGAATCAGGATGTATTTTCAGTAGATAGGTGCCAGGCACTTATACAATTCAGAATTGTGTATGTGCCTGGCACTTAAAATGCTTATTTTATTGCTTTTTCCACTTCCTCTGCTACATCATCCGGAACCCATTCTGTCCAGATGTCAGTATGTTTGTTCATCCACCATGTGGCGGCTTCCTTGGCATTTGCGTCATTATCATTCATATAGACAAGCGCCTCATTGGTCAATTTGTTGCTAGTCTGATAGTTTTTAAGGACTTTGACAGCATCTGGGGCTGTTTCCGCTAATTCTGCATTTATGGCGATCGGTACATCTTGATCTGGAAATGCCGTGCCATAATTTTTCTCCCACGTTTCTTTATCATATTCCGGTTCCTCGAGAAGTGTCATATCGTATTTTCCTAACACCCAGCTTGGGGAATAGGCGTAACCAATCCAAGGTTCACCTGCTTCATAAGCTTTTGTCAGGGACACATTCAAGCCAGTGCCTGAGCCCGGATCTACATATTTAAAGGTATTAGAAAGGTTATATGTTTCCATTTTTTGCTCAAATGCTTTTGCCGCTCCCCACATAGACGGCGCACCGATAATTTCGCCTTTCTTATTAGAAGATTTCGCGAACACATCTTTATATTTCGGCAAATCGTTGATCGACTTCAAATCTGGTGCCATGGGCTCAATACCACGTTCCTCATCACCTTCAATCACATAAGTAGGGACAAAATAACCGCGCTTGGTATCACCAAAGTTAATGCCAACTTGTTTGACCTTTCCGTCGTCGAGTGCCTCATCATAGGCGTCACCCATCTTATCTCCCCATATTTCCATCGTTACATCAATATCGCCATTTTGCAGTCCTTTTAACCCAATAGACATGGATGCGGTGGTTACTTTGGTTTGATAATCATATCCTTCTTCCAAAATGGTCGCAGCGACTTGATTGTGGAAGCGAATACTGTTCCAGCCCAGATCAGAGAAGACAATCTTATCTTTCGTAGCCTGGCTTTCGTCACCTTCACTGTTAGCATTCGTTTCCGACCCACAGGCTGCTAGTAATATTACTGCAACAACACTTGTGAATAACAACATAGGTCTGAGCATTTTTATACATTTCATCATTAAAAAACATCATCCTTTGCTTCATTGAGTAGTTTTGTTTTCATATAGTTGGTTTTTTGCAAGTCCGATGGAAAGTAACACGTACGGGATTGATCCACGTGTATCACTCATACCAACATGCGTTGCACTTTTTTCAATGCCATACTTTCATCTGCCAAGGCTTCCGGATCGACGGCTTTTTGCTGCTGAATCATCCGTCTCGCAGGCAAGGCGTTTTTCGGTTGATTACAAATAAACGCGGCCTTGACGATATGCTGCTCATCTAAGTAAAAGTAAGTGAACGCATTCGCCTCGATTGATCCGCGTAAAACGGTTTGGGCCCATTCCTTTGCATGCCCGAAATATTGGAAACGGCTGCCGTGTTGATCCGACCAAAAGTACGGTGTATACGTATAGGGGGCCGATTGCGGCTGTAGTAAGTTTTTGGCGACCGTCTTGGCATGATTGACAGCATGATCCCAATGTTCCACATGAACAGGTATTCCGTTATACGGCCATGACGTACAGTCCCCCGCCGCATAAATATCAGGGACCGATGTTTCGCCATATTCATTGACAGTATAACCACCATCAATATGTATTTGTGGGTGCGAAACTTCCGTGTTCGGTGTCACCCCTACACCGATGATGACCGCTTGGCACGGAATTCGCCTCCCGCCGGCAGTCACTGCTTCTTCCACCATGGCGTCCCCGTTAAACTGCGTGACAGAATCATTTGTAATCACATTGACACCATTACTGCGGTGCAAATCCAGAAAATACTCCGATACTTGCCGGCCGACGACATTTTCCATCGGGTACGCGGATCTTTCCACGATGGTCACGTCGATTCCTAACTGTTTCAGCGAAGAAGCAAGTTCGGCTCCAATAAAACCAGCCCCGATAATAACGGCCTCTTTCACATGTTGCATATGTTGTTTCATCGCGATGGCATCGGCCATTTGTCGTAAGTAAAAAATGCCTTGAAGATCATCGCCCTCAATCGACAGTGTGCGCAGTTTCGATCCTGTCGCAAGCATGAGTTTGTCCCATGCATAGGAAGAACCATCTTTGGTATCGATGGTTTTACGAACGGGATCGATGGCTGTCACCTCCACACCGAGCTTCAAATCGATGTCCAATCGTTCATAGGTCTCAGGGTCTCGTAATAAAATATTTGCTTCATCCATTTCCCCGGTTATCCATTCCTTCGATAACGGCGGGCGGTCATAAGGCATCTGGCTGTCGCTATCTAGCAGCACAATCCGGCCTTGATAACCTTCTTTTCGCAAGCTTTCGGCGGCATGAACGCCCGCGATTCCCGCTCCAACAATGACTGTTGTATCTGCATCAGACATCTTATTCTCCCCCTTCATAGCGAACCCATACGGATCCGTCAGCCTCGATCGCTTCATAGACTTGCAGCGGGGTTTCCGCCGGTCCTTCCAGCACGGAACCGTCACGAATATCGAAACAGGCAAAATGCAATGGACACGTTAGACACGTTCCATCCAGATCACCGTCGACCAACTCAGCATACGCATGCGTGCATATCCCTTCCACGGCATAAACCTTTCCATCGCCCCGGCCGACAATGATTGTTTCATCACCTACCTCACATTCCATGAGGTCATCCTCTTCAAGTTCGGAACTTGAACATACGTAAATATAAGTGTCGTCTAAAGTGGGGTTTGCCCCTTCTGTATGTTCCATGGTTATCACCCTCGTGTTTTATTCTATATTGCTTAACCATCCCTAAAACCAATTAGCTGGCTCCGGTTTCAAGTTTCGGAAAATATGCTTCGTTTCCTGATATTCTTCCAGCCCTGTTTTGCCGAGTTCACGACCGATTCCGGACTGTTTAAAGCCACCCCATGGTGCTTGCGGGAAGTACAAGTTCACGTCGTTGATCCAAACTGTGCCCATCCGCATCTTGACCACACAACGTTGAGCTTTGGCAATATCGTTTGTGAAAACACCACCGGCAAGACCGTAAATGGAATCGTTAGCAAGGTGGATCGCTTCTTCTTCCGTCGCGAATGTTTCCACGGTAATCACCGGACCAAAGCCTTCATCCTGCACAACGCTCATGTCGGTCGTGCAATTCGTCAATACGGTCGGCAGGTAGAAAAAGCCATGCTGCAGTTCCGGATCGTCGGGCTTTTCGCCACCGACAGCAACCGTTGCCCCTTCTTTTTTTCCGTTCTCGACATAATCAACCACTTTTGCTAAATGTTCTTTAGATATGAGCGGGCCCATTTGCGTTGCTTCATCAAAACCGCTGCCAAGCTTGATTTTCTTCACGCGTTTAACGAGCTCCCTAACAAAATCATCATGCATGCTTTCCTCTACAATGAGGCGCGTGCCCGCTGAACAGATTTGCCCAGCATGGAAAAATACCGCATTCATCGCCTGGTCGACAGCGGTGTCAAAGTCGGCATCGGCAAAAATAATATTCGGATTTTTACCGCCCAGTTCCAATGCCAAATTTTTTACATTCGAACTGGCTGCCTGCATAATCCGTTTGCCTGTTTCGATGCCACCTGTAAACGAAATCAAATCCACATCGTCACTAGCCGATAACTTGGCACCGACGGAATTGCCGGAACCAAGCACGAGATTGACAACACCTGCTGGAACGCCAGCCTCTTCCATTAATTCGAATACTTTCACCGACGTAAGCGGCGTAATCTCGCTTGGCTTCATGACAAGTGTGTTACCTGCTGCCAGTGCCGGGGCCAATTTCCATGAAGCCTGCAATAATGGGTAGTTCCACGGTGTAATCTGCCCGCAGACGCCGACAGGTTCATGAACGACCCTGCTTGTGGCATTGGCAATAGGCGATGCAATGATTTCGCCGCCGTCTTTGTCCGCCATTTCCGCAAAGTAATGGAAAACACCGGCAATATCATCCATATCAACGCGACTTTCTTCAACGGTTTTACCGGTATCAAGTGATTCAAGCTCGGCTAATTCTTCACGGTCACGTTCAATTAATGTCGCAATGTCATGAACCTTTTTGCCGCGGTCACGAGCAGGCCAATGTGACCATTCTCCATGGTCAAAGGCCTCTCGAGCGGCTGCAATCGCCAATGTCGCATCCTTCTCATTGCCTTCTGCTACCGTTGCAATGACTTCTTGATTATAAGGATTAATAATTTCTCTTGTTTCTCCTGAACAGGCTTCAACCCATTCACCGTTCATAAACATCTTTTTCATACGTTCACCTCATGCATCCTCAGGCAGATTCATTTGTATAGAACTACATGTTCATCCTCAATTGTCACGTTGAAACTGCGTAATTTTTTTTCAGGTTCAGCTAGCATACAGCCGTCATTTTTGATGTCATATTCAAGCCCATGCCATGGACAGCGAAGAATTTCACCGTCTCTAATATATTCATAGTTTCCGTGAATATCCGTCCGTTTCGTATCGCCGCATAACGCACCTTCAGAAAGCGGTGCACCCTGATGCAGGCACCGATTGGCATAAGCGTAAAATTCACCGTCTTTTGTGCGGCAAACAACAACCGGAATTTTTCCTAATGACGCGCTTCTCATCTTGCCCGGCTCAATATCTTCTTTTTTACATACAACTTCTCTCATGTTAGAACACTCCCTTGCATTTGTGGCAATTTAGGGTAAGAAGCCCTCGCGTTTTCGGCGTAGATTTTTTCCTCTAACGTTTCACCAAGTTTAGGAAGTGCCTCAAGTGGTGAATCATAATCCCAATGCGGATAATCCGTTGCAAAACAGACCATATCTTCTGACCCCATTTGATCCATATACTGCATAAATTCTTTCTCGGTCATTTCTTCTACAGGCTGTGTTGTAAAACGAACATGCTCCTGCATGATGCGGCTCGGCATCCGTTTGACCCAAGGAATCTCATGACGAAGTTCCTTATACTGCTGATCCATCTTTTTCATCAAATGCGGGGCGTGCGTGAATCCGCCCTCGATCATAATAAGGCTCAAACCAGGGAATTTATCAAACACACCGTTAAACACCATGTTGGAAACTTCAATCATATGCGCCGTTGGTAACATCGTATGCCACTCGATAAAATAACGCGGCCAGCCTCCAAAATGCGTAGGTGGCTCATTATGATGCATACCAATCGATAAATTGTGCCGCTCAGCCGCTTCAAAAATCGGATGGTAATAGGGGTCTCCCCACGACCGGGTATCAATCGGAAGCAGGATTTGCACCATTTTCGGATGCGAGCCAACCCGTTCAATCTCACGAACCGCTTGCTGTGGATCCTGCGCCGCAATATGTACTGAACCATATAAACGGTCATCCTTTTCAAGCCAATTTTCAATCTGCCAATTGTTATAAGCAGTCGCTAAAGCAGCACCCATTTCGTACCAACCGTGCATAGATGACGGAGATGGATCCAAGGCTCCCGTTAAAATGCCATACTCATGCCCCTCCGCATCGAGTAATTGTTCTTGCATAAACGCGAGATCTGTTCCGGCAGCCCCACCATCTGGAGTTACAGCATCTGCCCGATCCACACCAGCAACCGTTGGCTGTGTATACGGCATGTGTTTTTCCTGTATCCAGTGGTTATCTGTTATATACCGCCTCCACGGATTATCTAAATAAGGGACAAGTTCTGCATAAGTCGCCCTTTCGTGAATATCGGTGTCGATGATACGACGCTGTTTCTTTCCTTTTTTAATTGATTTTTGCGCCATTTTTAAATTACTCCTTTTTTTCTTTTATAAAAGACTATTAAATTCCGTTGAACAACCTTACAAAACATTTCCATGCGCATGAACTAAAATATAGTTTACAAAAAGCGATTTAACCCTGACAAAGCCGATTTCAAGAACTGAGAAGCTTCAGTGACACTCAGTGAGCTTCAGTGAAGGTCAGTGAGCTTTTTTCTCCAAATTTGTTTTTTTACTACCAATATAGTGAAAAATAGCACTTTCATTGGTATGGCAGGGATTGAAGGGGTGTAGAGGAATATAGGTGGAATGTGTGTTTTATAGATGGTAGATTTTCGGTGGCTACCGAAAATCATCTTTTGTTGAGGGGGTTGTTGGGGTGGGTGCGTCGCTCGAGTTGCGCACCCTGTCGCTCGAGTGCGGGCGGCTGTCGCTCGAGTTGGGGTGCGCGTCGCTCGAGTTTGGGGGCATGAACATGACCCTGTCAAATAGACAGCATAAAAAACGTGCAGAATTATGCTGTTTTTAACCGATATTCGACTGGACTCATTTCCAGTTTGTTTTGTAGTCGATTATTGTTAAAATAGTGCATATAGGCGTCTATTGCGTTTTTAATGTCAACCAAAGTTTCCATCTTGTAGAAACAAGGTGCTTCTGTCTTGAAATGGCTGAAGAAATTTTCAACGCAAGCATTGTCCCAACAATTACCTCTACGGGACATGGATTGGGTGATGCCCATTTCCTTCAGACGCAGCTTATATCCGGGATTTGTGAACTGGATGCCCTGATCGCTATGCAGGATGGCACCTTTCTCAAATCCCCTTTTTTGTAATTTATTTAAGGCTTCATAGACCAGTTCAGTTGATTGATTGGTATCCATGGAATACGCTACGATTTCACTATTAAATAAATCCTTTATGGCGCATACATAAAGCCAGGGATGATGGCTTCCTTTAACCGGAACATATGTGATATCCACACCCATTTTAATGCCGGGCCTTAAAGCTTTAAAATCACGATCCAGAACATTCGGTATGTTCCCATAAGGCTGACGCCCGCCTTTTTTACGTTTTCTCCGGATTTGGCAACGTAAACCATATTTTTTCATCACGCGTGAGATACACTTTTCATTAACAATCATGTGATAGGAACGTTTAAATTCCTTTTTGATACGCTCACGTCCAAATGTTCCACCATGTTTTCGATAAATCTCTAAGATCTTCTGGTAAAGCTCCTCGTCTTTCTTGTCCTGTTCATAGCTTTCCTTACGGGATTTCCATCTGTAATAGCCAGAACGAGAAACAGAAGTAACGCCAACTAGTTTCGCTATTGGATACACGCCCTCATATTCTCGTATAAATTCAAATTCAGCCTGTTTACGCCTCACCTCCTTTGGAGATCCAATAACTTTTTTAAATACTTCACCTCTAATTTCAGAGACTCATTCTCTTCTTCAAGAGAACGCTCCCGGCCACGATGATGATCTTTCGTTTTGGCACCACGATGGTCCTTTAAGGCTTCATAACCGCCCTTCAGAACTTGATCACGCCATTCGTAAATGCGGTTACGATGCGTTAGGTCATATTCCTTTACCAATCGGCTGGAGGGGTACCCCTCCATAAACTTCTTAACAACATCCACCTTATCGTCATATGAATACTTTTTCAGTTTCTTCCCCATAAATCATCGCCTCCCCATAATCAAATTAACATATATGGTTGCACGATTTTAACGTTGTCTACTTTATGGGTACAATATCATGCGCGTCGCTCGAGTTTGGGTGGGTGTCGCTCGAGTTGGCGTGTGTGTCGCTCGAGTTTGGGCCGCTGTCGCTCGAGTTTGGGCCGCTGTCGCTCGAGTTGGGCCGCCTGTCGCTCGAGTTACTGGCAGAGCACTACAATCTGGTAAGGTGTGGTCTGGGCCGGGATGCTTTTGGTTGAAGGGCCGTAGACGACGACTAAATGGTGGCCGGCGGGATCTTCCATAAAGGCTTGCCCGTTGGTTGTCACAATCTGGGTAGAAAAATCCAGATTTAATGCTAGCCAATTGTCCTCGCTTACAAGTTGTGTATCAAAATAACTCACTTTCACTTGGCGGTCGGCATGCTCTTTTACCATGACAAGGGCTGGGTATTGAGGTGGGTAAATCATGATCATCGGTGCGTTGGCATCGTAATAACCGGTTACAATATCGCCAACAGCCATCATCTCCTGATTGAGAACATACGTATCCGGACTCACGATAAAACGAGCTAGAACACCTTCTTCATTTTGCAGCTCAAACATTTGTACACAACCATCTCGAAAATCACCGCTTGCAACATTCTGAATGCCGATAACTCTGCCAGTAAACGATCCAAAAGAAATCATGCTGTCGCCCCTTTTCTTTAAAATGGTCTACAGCATAATATGCACGGTGCCAGGCACTGACACTATTCAGAATTGTGTCAGTGCCTGGCACCTAAAATACCTGGCACCTAAAATAATCGGACCAAGTTGCATCCTTGTAATTCGATCAAGTCCATCCTTCCGTTTGAGGGTTGCAGTCAGGCCATAAATATAGGTTATTTCTGCTTTTTTCAACACAAATTTATGATTTGACCGTCCAGAACTTCACAGCGATTCCCATTATCTCATGCTGCATATTCTTTATATGTCACATCATTTTGGTTTCCATTCGCAGCACCCATAGAGGATACTCCTTCAGATCCATCAACTGATTGCACCACATCACTTCCGTTAAAGACAACCGTCTCCCCACTGAACTACAGTATTTATCCTTAATAAGCACTCCATCCAGCGTCAGCAGCCAGTGTAACACCATTCACGTATGCAGATTCTTCGGATGCAAAAAATAGCGCAATATTAGCAATATCACCCACCGTTCCTGCTCTAGGCATTAAGTTTGTTCCACGTGTGGCTGCTTCCATACCAAATGTGTCAACATTATCCATGGACGCAGAAAAACCTGTTTGCACTTGCGCCGGGGCAATCGCATTACAGCGGATATTTTCCGGTCCGTAATGGGATGCGACGTTTTTCGTCATCCCCACCACTGCATGTTTGACAGCCGTGTACGCCAGACCACCGCGGCCTCCAGTCAGACCAGTAATTGATGCCATATTGACGATCGTTCCTCTGCCGTTTTCCTGAAAATGGGGGATGACTTTTCGCATAGCATACATCACACCATTCAAGTTGATATTAATAACTCGATCCCAAGTATCATCCTTAACATTGGCCGCCGCTTGCATATTATCTCCGACGCCAGCATTGTTCACCAAAATATCTACCCGTCCAAATCGTTCAATCGCCTTATCAACCATTTGATCCACCTCAGCACTGACAGCAACATTCACTTTGACGCCCATTGCTTCATGGCCATCATCGGTCAGTTCTGAGACTGTTTGATTCATAGCCTCTTCCGCAAAATCCGCGATAATGACCTTAGCCCCCTCTTTTGCATAAGCAGTAGCAATCTCTTTCCCTATCCCGCTGCCACTTCCAGTCACAATCGCTACCTTGTTTTCAAGTCGTCTCATCCGTTATCGCTCCTTCTAAAAAATGGTTTAGGATTCCCCCCTATTCTATCATCTGAATTCCAGAGTGCCAGGCACTGACACTATTCAGAATTGTGTATGTGCCTGGCACCACCCTCATCGTCTTTTTAACATATGATTGACCCCTTCTAAATCAAACGGCATGTGCAACTGACTTTTAGCCCATTGCTTCATATGGTCATAATCCGGATGATCCGGGTCGTCCATAATCCTCAGAAATTCCAGGTATCCTCCCTCGCCGCCAACATCCTCTGGTGGTGCGTCGCCTTCTCCATCCAGACAGACAGGATGGTTGTAAGAATAGTTATCTACCACATCGGTCACATCAATTTGGTGACGCCAATCATCACCAAAGTCGTAAACGTAGATCATCCGCTTCATTTCAGGAAGGTAATCCGACAGTCTGATGCCAGTTTCCATTTTCTTTGGAATCTCTTCTGAATAGGCAAACGCTTCCTCATTGTCAACGAGATGAACAACCGCTTTCGTGCCATCCGCCTTTATCCCCGGGTGATTTCGATTAAGAGGTACGTCTGTTTTCTGATCGGCAAACACAAAAAATTCATGTAGATGGTGATCCCACCAGTTAAAGGCCACCTGCAATATGTCATGCAACCGTGGGAAAGTCCGGTTCAAAGGTACCATTAACCGGCGCCAGACTTCCTTCTCTTCCAGCAACAGCCGTACATGCATTTCCACAGCCTTTACACTGAAAATCTCCGTGCCTGAAAACTGCCGCAGCTCTTCATACAGTACCTCATTTGGATAAATATAATCGCCACTTCCATTGCCGGCCAACAGACGACTGGCTCGCACACTTACATCCGGTTGAATCAATTGTTCCGTATTTATTTCATCTTCATAAATCGTCACTTCACGACAAATGCGACTCAACCTGGCAACCAGACTGCGATTTTTCGTTTTAGTGAATTGAACCTCTCCCGATTGAGCCAGATAATCTTCAATTACATGGTCCTTTATGCCTTCTTCACGCCAGACCATTCGTATAGCCTGGGCAAACAATGAACCCATCCGGGAAAAGTCTTTTGCCCGGACGCCATATAACACAATCGTATATTGACTTTTATCATGCATAAAAACAACCGACTGCCTGCGATTCATCCGAACCACATTGGCATGCCAAGAAAAAAGTGCTTCCTCTTCCACCTGTTCTGTCATTGTTTCAGACCGTACCTTCAAATGGTCACGCATTTTTTTGGTGCTATGTATGAACATGATTGAATCTCCTTAACTTATAATTGGTTAGAAAAAGTTGAAACCGGTGAAAGGAATCAACTATTTAAACACGACTTTCCGCAGCACTGTTTATATGTTCATTCACCCTATTACTTACTGGAGCAATTATTCCGGCGTTATGCACGGTGCCAGGCACTGACACTATTCAGAATTGTGTATGTGCCTGGCACCAAGCAATCCTATTACGGCTATGAAGCAGACACCTGCAAGAAGCAAAATACCTGCCCATAACCCTTGATGGACAAGAAAGCCAAACATAATTGGAAACATTATAAATCCAACAACTAAATTGAATGAGTATCCCATAGAGAACTCTGATAATACTGGGGATTTAAAACTAGGGTCACACATTTTAAGTAACAATAAACCGGAAATAAACACTCCAGTACTGGTGCCAAATATGGCAATGCCTTTTTCAAACCAGTATTCATCAAATAATTTTTTGCTTAGCCAATAGGCGCCTGCTAGCGTTAAGCCTCCAATAACAACAATCATAATTATAAACGGAACAATATATGCTAGGGCGGATTGAATCGGAAGACTAGCTATGGCGGCTACAACAGCATAATCCGTAAATAAACTAGCTATTTTAGACTTCACTTGCCTATCGACTAGCCAATCTAATTTTAACAGACACATCATCCCCCATACACCATACATAACAACGATGGCATAAGCCCAAATCGGCACATTCGAGATGAATGGTACATTAAAATATTTAACCAGTGATAGGAGACCATAGGCCAATCCACTTCCACCCAATATCAGCGCCGTGTGAAACGTCAGGACATCAATGGAGGAACTTAATGTTGTTTCTTTTCCAAAACTATTTTGTTGATAAGGATCCCTTTGAACGCCAATACGCTCCTCTTTTGGGAATTTGCCCGGCCCTAATAAGTAATTTGTATAACCCTTCCTTGCTGCATAATTAATCATCATAACGCCGATTAAAATGCCTCCAACGATGCCAACAGTAGCTGAGGTCACAGTTAGTCCCTGTGCCACTTCCCAATATGGTAGGTTCATTGATTTTAAAAGACTACCAATAACGCCAGCTGTCCCATGTCCTCCAGAAAAGCCTGCTTCAACCTCCGTTCCAAAAGTTGCATAAACGTCACCCAACAAACCCAATTTTTCTAAAACATATCGAATGACCAACCCTAGCAATTGTTGACCTTGTGATATGAAAACAAGAACTAAAAACATGACTAACATATTCATGCCTGTATTCATCTTCTTTTTTTCTTGACTGTTGGTGGTGCTGGCATTTTGAGTGTCCTTATTTTTCTGCTTAAATCGAATACCCAGCGGTACTGTAGCAACAACAGGAACAATCAAAATTCCGGGCAATAGCGCGTAAATATCCATCCAATCCTGTGGTATCGGCAATGGCGCATATGTCCCCCATAATATTGGCCCCAAGAGTAAGCCAACAAAACCGCCGATAACCGAAGCCGGTAAAAAAACAGATTGAATAAATGTCACTTTCGCCCTAATGAACGTGCCAACCAATAATAATCCGCTTAAAACAGAAAAACTGATTAATAAATCCAAAAAATCCCTCCCCTAGTAACAGTAAACCAAATCGATATGACTGATAGAAAACACTATAAAAAGATATTAACAAAAGGTGCCAGGCACGTACACAATTCTGAATAGTATACGTGCCTGGCACCTAAGGCGTATACTATAGGTAGCATGGAATCATATTTTAGAAGGGGAAATAACCTATGAACGTGTTGAAGCAGGAAAACTTTGTACGTTGTGTGTTGCCGGGCGTCCCGCTTCCACTGGGCAAAACTGGCGATTATCTGGTCCACTATTTCAAGGAAAATTACAATATTAATATTGAATATCTCGATGCAGCGAAGACCTTGTCGGGATATGGCGCAAGAGGGGGAAGGATTGATCAAATCTTCAATGTTAAAGAAGACAGTATAGATACGTTCGATCGTATTAAATCCGAGATAGGCGCTCTTTATGCAAAGGAAGTCGTGCGAAATAAAGCGCACCACGTCTACATGGAGCGTGTCTATTTAAGGTACTTTAAACGAATTGAGGATGAACTGCTCAAGACAGGAGAAATATCGGACGAAGATGTTTATCAAACGCTATGAAGTGCCAGGCACCCAAACAATTCTGAATTGTTTGGGCGGGCCTCTGTCGCTCGAGTTTGGGTGGGTGTCGCTCGAGTTGAGGTGCGTGTCGCTCGAGTTGAGTGCGTGTCGCTCGAGTTGGCGGGCGCGTCGCTCGAGTTGAGGTGCGTGTCGCTCGAGTTGGCGGGCGCGTCGCTCGAGTTGAGTGCGTGTCGCTCGAGTTGGCGGGCGCGTCGCTCGAGTTGAGGTGCGTGTCGCTCGAGTGGGGATGCTTTTCGTATAGCCCACGAGCAGCAAATCTATTGAGTTGATTCATCCGGAGGGCCAGGCACAAAAACAAAAAGAAGCTGCCATACCAAAAGTGGTATAACAGCTCCTTAAACAAATATCACCCGACAAAAATTCAGAATTGTGTATGTGCCTGGCACCACCTAAATTGCACCACCTAAATCGCTTCTTTCACTTTATCGGCTACTTCTTCGGGTACCCATTCGGTCCAAAGTGCTTCTTGTTCTTTTAGAAATTTGATAGCTGCTTCATGTGCGGATGCATCTTCCTTTTGCATATAGTTGAGTGCATCATTCGCGATCTTACTGGACGTTTGATAGTTTTTGAGGAATTCAGTAACCTCAGGTGCTCGTTCGGGCAGGCTTTTGTGTGAGATAATTTCGACATCCTGAGTTGCAAGCGCCGATAATGGTGTATCTTTTTCCTCGAGTAATGGCGTCATATCATATTTTCCCATTACCCAGTTTGGTTCATAGTTGTACCCGATCCACGGTTCACCATTTTTATACGCATCAGCCAGCGAAGCATTAATTGCTGCTTCGGAACCCGGACGGAAATAATTGTAGTGCTCGTCCAGACCGTACACTTTCAACGTTTCGAATGTCAACTCGCTGACTTCCCATCCTGGAATAGCCCCGATGATGCGGCCTTTTTTCTTATCTTCCGGATCCTGAAACAAATCCTTATAGTCAGCTAAATCCGGAATATTCTTTAAACCAGGCGCCATCGGTTCAATTCCTCTTTCCGGGTCACCCTCAATGACATATGTAGGCACATACAGGCCTTGATAGTTATCATCAAAGTTGACCGACAGTTTAACATAATCGCCGCTTTCCATCCCATCATGATAAGCTTCCTTATTATTTTGCTTCCATAGCTCCATATGGACATCAATATCCCCTTGACGGAGGCCGGTTAATATGGCAGCTGCTGAGCCCTTCCGCTGTTCTGTCTCATAGCCATAACCCTCCTGAATGATGGTCCCGGCAACTTCATTATGGAAACGAAGACTGGCCCAACTCTCATCCGCAAAAATAATCGGTTCTTTTTCGTTACCGGATGCCTTACCGCTACATCCGCCAAGAATCATCATAGCAATCAGTAATAGAATTCCGCTAAATACTAGTGATTTTTGTTTCAAAAAAACTCCTCCTATTGTTTTGGGTTGACTAGCTGGTAATAAGCTGCATGCGAACGGTTCTGTAAATATTCAAGATCCCTAGCTTTTTCCTAGTTCCAATATGTAACGAATGCTTTCCCATCTCCTTCCATCTGCATTAATCATAGACCAAACAGAAAAATCAAACAACCGCCTAATCGCATATCATAAAGCCGAAAACAAGAGAATACACAAGCTTATCCACAGCTAAAAACAAAAAACAACAAAAAATCAGGAATTTCAGCGTGCCAGGCACCCACACAATTCAGAATGTGTGGGTGCCTGGCACTTAATGACCATGTTTGACGTAATATCTACTGAGGAATAACATTTAAGACAAATGAAAGAAAGGATGTGGTAAGGATGATCAACGTGACCACCCAAAAAAACAGCTCCATTATTGAAATAGTCATCAACGGAAAATTCGACGAGACCGATATCAACACTTTCGAAGAGGCGATCAGGCAAAAAATCACCGAACAGGAACCGGTGAATTTGCTGATTACTGCTAAAAATATGGAAGGCGTTACGCTAAGAGGAATCGTGGAAAGTCTGAAAATGTTTCGGTACTTAAAAAGCATAAAAAAAGCGGCAGTGATCACAGACCAAACCTGGGTTAAAATTGATGCCAAACTGGAAAATCTCCTACCGGGCATAAAAATTGATTATTTCACCCCTGATCATGCCAAAGCAGCTTGCGAGTGGTTGGAAGATTAGTAAGTGCCAGGCACCTAAACAATTCTGAATTGTGCAAGTGCCTGGCACCATGCCTCTTAATTAACAGAACTCACCACGCCTCTTAGCAATGCGGACCAAGGTGGGTCTTTTTTATATTTTGGGGGAGATTTAAATTGAGCCCTTCAGAAAGACACATTAAAAAACCTAAAACATATAAGCAACAAATAGATATCCTGAAGAATAGGAATTTAATTATTAATAACGTTGAAGAAGCCGTCACGTTTTTAAAAAGAGTGAACTATTATAGGTTTTCCGCGTATGGTCTTACACTGAAGCAAAAAGAGAATAGCGATTTATTTTTAGACGGCGTCACATTTCATCAAATAAAAATGGTTTATATTTTTGATCAAAAACTCCGAGAATTACTAATATCTCAATTAGAACCCGTTGAGATTGAATTTCGTTCTAAGATTGCTTATCACCACGCCCACAAATTTAGCGCTCTTGGATATAAAGATTCCGCTAATTTCAAGGACGAATCGATGCACACAAAGTTTTTAGGGGAACTCTACCAACAGATTGATAAGAGCAAAAAAGAACTCTTAGTTAATAAGTGCCAGGCACCTAAACAATTCTGAATTGTGCAAGTGCCTGGCACCTGGTTACAACAAAAATCCTCCATATACTAATGCTCCGGCTATGACAAATGCTGGGTGAATTTTTACTCGCTCCATTAACACATAACTTACAACTAAAATCAATATCGTTTGTATTAATCCGATTCCGTGGTAGGATTGCGCAAAAAAACGCCAGGCCATTACCCCGAGCAGTACCGCAATAACCGGTCGTACATATAGGGTCATTCGTTTTACTTTAGGAGATTCTTTATACTTAAAAAGAATGCCTAACAAAACAAGCATTAAAATCAACGATGGCGCGACCGTTGCAAACACACCAACGAACGCGCCCGGAACGCCAGCTACATCATATCCAATATAGCCAGCCATTTTAGTCGCAATTGGTCCCGGCAACGAATTACTGAGTGCCAATACTTCACTGAATTCCTGAACAGACATCCAGCCAAACCGCTGCACCACTTCATTTTCGACTAAAGGTATGGAAGCAGGACCACCTCCATAGCCTAAAATTCCCGGGATAAAAAAGGCCACAAAAATGTTCCAATAAATCATGATGACGAAACACCTTCTTTTTGCTTTTGACGTTCTTTGGATTTGTCGGTATCTTTTTGTACTAACGCTATAATTAATAATGCAGCGATGACGATTCCGGGATGAATGCCAATCAACTCGAGTAATACAACAACAAGCCCTGCCATAAGTACAGTTTTCGTCCATCCCATACCTTTACCGGCTTTTCCAATAAACTGCCAGGTCAGCACTGCCAGCATAACACCAACAACGGGAACAACTGCTGCTGTCATCCCTTGCACCCAATCATAATCTTTAATAGAAGATAACGATGCGAGCAGCGTTATCATTAACACAATTGTTGGTAAAATGCTGGCTAATACAGCATTGATCATTCCCCAAAAGCCTGTAACACGATAACCGATATACCCTGCAAGCTTTGTGGCAATAGGTCCTGGCAGCGTGTTTCCCAGTGCAAGGATATCACCGAATTCTTCACTTGTTACCCATTTATACTTATCTACAACCTCTTTGTGTATTAAAGGAATAGAGCCCGGGCCGCCACCGTACCCGAGCATCCCTACACGAAAAAAGGCTATAAACAGATTCCATTGTGTCCGCATAATGAACTACTCCCAGATGTTAATTTTTTACCAGCAGGCAACTGTTCCGTCTGTTCGCGATTCTGTTCCGCCAACCAAAACACCTGATTCCGGATCGCGCCAAATCATCTGCCCGCGCCCAAAACTGTTCGGTTCAAGCTGCATGGTAATATCGTGTCCTTTTTCAGCAAGTTCCTGTGCGATATGATGCGGAAAACTATGTTCCACCTCGACTTTTTTATCTTTTAACCACTGCCACCTTGGTGCATCTAAAGCGGCTTGCGGGTTCAGGCCGAAATCAATTGTGTTCATCATTACTTGCACGTGTCCCTGCGGCTGCATAAATCCGCCCATCACACCAAAAGGGCCAACAGGTTGCTGATCTTTTGTTAGAAAACCCGGAATAATCGTATGATACGTCCGTTTCCCGCCTGCCAGCGCGTTAACATGGTCTGGATTCATCGAGAAGTTATGCCCCCTATTTTGCAATGCAATGCCTGTTCCAGGTACAACCAGCCCTGAACCAAAACCCATGTAATTACTTTGAATAAAGGAAACCATATTCCCTTCATTATCAGCAGTTGCCAAGTAAACAGTACCGCTCATCGCTGGTTCTCCAGCTTCCGGCTGCAGCGCATCATCCGTGATTAGATTCCGGCGTGCCTCACCGTACTCGTCACACAATATATCATCACTTGAACAATACATGTGCTTTTCTTCTGTGATATGTTCCTCTCCGTCTGCAAAAGCGAGTTTCATAGCTTCTATTTGTTTATGATAAGTAGAAACAGATTCCTTTTCATTAAACGTAAATCCTTTTAATATGTTTAATGCCTGAAGAGCAACAATCCCCTGCCCGTTAGGTGGTATCTCCCATACATCATACCCGCGATAATTTACCTTAATAGGATCAACCCAGTCAGGCTGGTGAGCAGCCAGATCATCATATGTGAGAAATCCGTTGTTTTCATTTGAAAAGCTGCTAATCTTTTCAGCTAATTCTCCGCGATAGAAAGATTCAGCACCTGTCTCCGCAATCGAACGCAATGTTTCTGCATGATCAAGAGACGACCAAATCTCTCCGGCTTCTGGTGCACGGCCCTTTGGCGCAAACGTCTGAAACCATTCTGTAAAAATGGAATCGGTAAGATGCTCACTAAAATTTTTATATGCCTTTTTCCAATACTTGCTTAACGTCGGAGAAACCGGAAAACCTTCTTCCGCATACTGTATGGCCGGTTGCAATACCTCATTTAAAGCAAGTTTACCAAAACGTTCAGATAGCGCTGCCCAAGCCCCCGGCGCGCCTGGCACTGTTACAGGAGTCCATCCATACTTCGGGATCTCCTCGAAACCCGCTTCTTTTACCGCATCAATCGATATGCTTTCCGGCGACCGGCCGCTGGAATTTAACCCGTAAAGGTCCCCTTTCATCCAGACGAGTGCAAATGCATCCCCGCCGATACCATTCGAGGTAGGCTCGACTACTGTAAGACAAGCCGCTGTTGCAATCGCAGCATCAACTGCATTTCCGCCCTTTTTAAGTATCTCCAAACCCGCTTGAGAAGCCAATGGTTGGGATGTAGCTACCATACCGTTTTTGGCATAGGTAGCGTTGCGCTTTACATGATATGGATAAGACTGATTGTGAAATGACATCATAGAATTTCCCCCTCGTTTAAATGAACCAACTTTCTAACTATTTAAATTACAGCCATCATATCGAAATGCTAGTGAAATGTCAATATCAAACCATCATAAGTTAACCGTTAAAACATAATGGCTTTCATATTTAAAGTTGATTACATTAATCTACACATATATGATACCTTTCCTTGGGGATTATAGAAATAGTTTACAGTGGCATCCTTTTGCTTATGCAGTTATTTTGCTATACTTAATTGTACAAATACTTTAATAAATTCAGAAGGAGCTTAACTCCATGAAAAGTGATTACTTTGATGAAATAGATAAAATAATCATTAATGAACTGGTGGATGACGGCAGAATATCGTATGTGGAATTAGCTGAAAAAGTAGGTTTGTCAAGAGTTGCTGTAAAAGATCGCATTAATAATCTTAAAAGTAAAGGAGTTATCGAAAAGTTTACTGTAGTGGTCAATTCTGAAAAGTTCGGTAAAAAGGTATCTGCATTTTTCGAAGTTGATGTCGAACCAATGCAGCTTCAAAAAGTAGCGCAAAATTTAGCCGATAACCCGGCTGTGGCCAGTATTTATCAAATGACAGGCCCAAGTACGCTGCATATGCATGTATTAGTGGAAGATTTTAAGATGCTCGAGACATTTATCAACGACGAGCTCTATTCAGTAGAAGGAATTACACGAGTAGAAAGTTCCGTCATTTTAAAACGATTTAAAAGCAGGAATGGATTTAAATTGTAAGTGCCAGGCACCCGAACAATTCAGAATTGTGTGTGCCCGGTACTTGTATGTTTCATTTCCTATGTAAAGTGGAAGGCTATTACAAAAGTGAATCTTGAACAGGAAAGGATGTCACAGATGCTTGAAATAAAAGGTGAGAAAAAAGGCGAAATGTTGGAAGTGACGACTGAGGGTACGGCAACACAGGACGACTTAAAAACATTTGAGGAGGCTTTAAAGGCTAAGAAGCTCCAGGAGGAACCCCTCAACATTTTATTTATTTTCAAGAACATTGAAGGTAACACCAAAGAAGCGCTACCGAGAGCCTGGAAAATCGTTACCCATCTAAAAAGCATAAATAAAAGCGCCATTGTAGCAGACGAGACGTTTATGGGCCTGAACGAAAAGATTGAAAAGCTCATACCAGGTGTAGAAGTAGCTCAGTATCCACTGCAAGAACTGGAAGCGGCGAGAGATTGGCTTCGCGAATAAGTGCCAGGCACCCGAACAATTCAGAATTGTGCAAGTGCCTGGCACCCTCTTACCTGGGGAGGATATAAATAAGTCGTTTGGGACGAGGCAACATGAACCAGTGGATCTCTTGTTTCGGGAGTGATCGCGAGCAAGTTGTTCTGTTTGATGTTGTACCGGGCTTCAGATAGACGCCACGGCATGTGGGAAATCGTTGCCTTCACTATGTGCTTTCCTTTGATCGTGTAAAAATGATACCGCTCCGTAAGCCAGTGCGCCAATGTGTGCTTCTCCGGAGTAAAACGTTCGGATGACGGATAAACATGTGCTGAAAATCGTCCGAATGAATCGCCATTGGTTTGTTTCATCCTGAACGACGTCCGGCTCCCGCCATCGAAATAGGCGTGCTGATAAGGAAGCGACAGCAACCATCGAGCTCCCAGCACTGACAGCTTGCTGTTCGTGTACACTGTAAGAAAATAAACGGCCGGTTCCTCGTAAAAACGAATATACGTGCGCACATTCACCTGCGAGAGTGAACTGAGAGAAAATAAGCCAGAACCCCAGCGCAAATGGCTTCGAGGCGAACGGAAAAGAACAATGCTCACCCACGCCCGGCCATGAAATGTATCCAGTTGAAACGGCTCCGGCACGAGCGATCTTAACACATCATACGGTACCGGCCAGTGCATGAATATAGGATTTTCCCAATATTGGACCCCTATCCACGGCCTCTTCATAGTGCAGCCTCCTCTATTCCGCCTAGCAGGAATCGTCATAAAGCTCCAATTTGCAATTAATATAACACATGAGTACCATCTTGGAAAATGTTTAAGTGCCAGGCACATACACAATTCTGAATTGTGTTCGTGCCTGGCACTCGAATGATTCTGTCGCTCGAGTTGCACGCTCTCTCGCTCAAGTTCGGATTAATGCTATCCCTTTTTACATTTTATGGAAGTTGTATACCCACTCCTACCGGGGGAGATCCCGCTTTCATACTATTATTCCCCCATTAAGAAGTCGTTCTGGTCGGTAAGCTAAACACAGTCATCCTTCTCAACATCTGGACGGGGATCCTAATAATCTGTTATAACTAGACTAGTTGACTATAGATAATGAAAGAAGGATAGATATGAGAAGGGATTTAGTTTTTCGGTGGCTTTTCTTTTTTATTGGTCTATTGGTCTTGGGGCTTGGCGTTGCTTTGACTATCAAAGGGCAGCGGTTTGGTGTGGGGTCCTGGGATGTGTTGCATGTGGGCTTGTTTAAGCAGCTTGGGTTATCTATTGGGCTCTGGTCCATTATTATGGGTATCCTTATTGTTACAGCTTCTTCTATCGGTTTACGCGAGCTGCCCAAAATCGGCACATTTGCTAATCTAACGTCAGTCGGCTTATTTATCGACTTTTTTAATTGGCTCATTCCCGACCCCCATACGTTTCTCATGCAATTTATCGCCTTTATTCTTGGCGTGATACTTCTAGCGATCGGCTGTGGCATCTATATTTCGGCGGATTTAGGCGCAGGCCCCCGGGATACAGTAATGCTTCTGTTGTCGGAAAAGCTAAATTGGAGCATTACTTTTGCACGGACCTTTATGGAAATAGTTGTCGCTGTCGCAGGTTTTCTATTAGGCGGGCCAATCGGCGTAGGGACCGTTATCATCACCTTTGCCCTTGGACCAATCATTCAAGTTTCTCTCGGGTACAGCAAAAAAGTTCTGCATCACCAACTAGAGTGCCAGGCACCCGCACAATTCTGAATTGTTTGGGTGCCTGGCACTTATTTCTTTGGTATGGTGCCGTTTTCGATTCCTAATTCGTCCAGCCATCTCCGGTAAGCGATTGTGAGCGCATCTGATTTTAGATGCATTTCTGCTTGCAGGTCTAATGGGAGGAGTTCCGGCTTTTGACTTTCGACCACATCTAAGTCCTGATAAAAAATCGTATCCTGAAATTCTCTGAATGGCTCGTCCGGCTGATCCAAATCATAATTTCTCGTCAGAAGCATAAAGACCCTGCATTGCTCGTGGTCTTCCTGATTGACAACCGTTAAAATCGTAAATTCCTCATTCGATCCTTCTGCTGTTTTCGTGAATCGTGCAACAGTAGGACTCAAAATCTCATACACATAGTCCGTATAACCACCTTTGGACC
Organism: Lentibacillus cibarius; assembly: GCF_005887555.1. NCBI lineage: Bacteria > Bacillati > Bacillota > Bacilli > Caryophanales > Bacillaceae > Lentibacillus > Lentibacillus cibarius. The sequence continues at coordinate 1,237,213 of NZ_VCIA01000001.1, forward strand.
GACCGTCAGCATTTGGTTGGTAAACGGGAATTTTACTTGTAATGAAGCGGCCATCGATAAATTCTACATTATAATCGACTATTTCAGCATGATCAGCATCCCCAAGCATGCCTTCATGAACAAACATTAAATGGGATACATCAATGAAATTTTCGATAATTCTTGGCGCATTGGCTTGCACTTCATAGGAACCGCAAATGATGGTACGGTAACCTTCTTTATCATATTCCGGATACGTAATCAGTGGAGTTGGTTCATCCCCAAGATTCACCCAGATAAGACCAAGATATTCCTGACAATGATAAACAGTTGCTTTTGCTTTCCTAGGGATGGGCCGTTCACATGGCAGTGCAGGAATCTTCACACATGTTCCTTCTGAATTATACTCCCATGCGTGATACGCACATACTAGATTCCCATCGACTACTTTTCCCAATGAGAGAGCGGCTCCCCGGTGAATACATAAATCTTTGAAAGCATGGACGCCTTTCTCATTTCGGAAAATAACCACCCTTTCCCCGAGCACGTATACCTGTTTCGGATCGTGCTGCAGCTCCTCCGCTTTGCATACAGGATGCCATTCATTCCATAACTTATCTTGATGCATAATAATTCCTCCTTGTTTTGTTAGGACTGGGCGAGACGGCACTTTTAACTTTAGGACAGTAGAAGCGCTGATACACCCGTCTTACTTGTTCACGCCGATTGGGATTACTTTGTTGTCTTGCTTTTTCTCCGGGAGCACGAAATTAAGTACTAATGCTGCGATTGCTCCAACGGCTGTACCTGAAGAAACAAAGTAAGTTACTAGATTGGGAAGTTGCTCTGCTATATCAGCAGGGATTAGAACAGCAGCTAATGCGAGCATAATCGGAACACCAACTACGAGCATATTTCGCTCCGTAAATGGGGCATTTTTTACGACTTTCAACCCATTCATCATAATGACCACACAGAGAATGGCGAACACACCATTAATAACGGGAGCAGGAATACTGGCAATACCATTCATCAACTTGGGCATCATTCCCAGCGCCATTAGAATAGCACCACCGGCAATAATGGGTCTGCGGCTTTTTACACCCGTAATGGCAATGACCCCGGCATTGGAGGAATATCCAGTGACAGGTGTTCCACCGAAAAAGGATCCGATGAAGCATCCCAGTCCTTCGCCGAATGCTCCTCCGTTCAACCGCTTCTCACCAAGCTTTTCGTCCGCCACCTCGCCAACGGTAAACCATGTGCCTGTTGTTTCAATCATGATAATCAAATAAATGGCAAGCATAATGAGTATGGCGTCTAAGTCAAACGTCGGTGTGCCAAATGCATATATACTCGGCAACGCAAACCACGGAACATCGCCAACAGAGGAAAAGTCTGTCATGTCAAAGAAGTAAGCAACCAATGTGCCAATTCCCAATGCCGATATGACCGAAGCTACTTTCATAAATCTAAATTTTGTTTGCACACTTTCACCGACATACATACAAATAATAAGAATCGCCGCCGTAATGAAGGCAACAAGAATATTTAACTGAAAACTGCCTGGAGCCGTATAGATGGAATTAATCGCACTGGGCATCAGGGAAATCCCAACCACAACAATGACCGTACCCGCAACAATTGGTGGGATAAATTTTAGTACAAGCCTGCTAAATAGTTTTAAAGGCCTGCCAAGTATCGAAATCAACAGCGCGCCAGGAATCAGACTGCCAATCATTGCACCTATCCCGGATGTTGTTCCAATTGTCGCCAATGCACTTATAGGAACGAAAGATGGCCCTTGCATCACCGGCAGTTTCATGGCAAAACCAGCCTGAATAATGGTCGCAATCCCGCAAGCAATAAATGTCATTTGCACCAATAACGCACTGTCGGCTACAGAAAATGATAATAACCCCGCCAAAATGAGTGGAGGAATGAACAGATCCATTGCAAGTACATGCTGCAATCCGACAAAGATAGATTTCCCGACAGAAATAGCTGCATCCCTGTCCTGTGGTTCCACCTGATTCATCTCAATTTCCTTATCTCTGGCTGTTTGATGCATTCGATAATTCCTCCCATGAATGGTCTTGTAGTTGGTGAAAGCGAATGTCGGCGGTGGTACAGGTATAAAAAAGCCCGGGACACACGCTTCCCTATAAGAAAGCATGTATCCCGGGGACTCGTAACCATAATAAGAATAGCATCTAATATAAAAATTAGACGTCACCGGACTTGCTTTCCATAGTCAGTTTATTTACGGTAAACTGGTAGAAACTTGCAGGCCATATCCCCGCTATTATATGAAAAACATGATATTGTTTGTCTTTAGTATATCATCCATTTTTCAAGACACAAGTAGTTTTTAAAATAAATTTTCCCTCATCCACTTCAAAACATCCCAAATCCCTTGTCACTGATGCATTTGGAATAGCATAATTTGAATCATTCCACTCTGGACTTCCTCTTGTCGTTCCCTTATAATGGCTACTATAATTTATAAAACACGAACAATAAGGTGGATTGTATGATGAATTATTCGAAAGTATTTCAAGGGACTGCATTTACGAGCAAATCAGCTAAGGAAATAAATATATTAAAAGACTACCTCTTTTGCCTTGATGATCGGGGGATGATTGCAAAAATTGTTTCCCCGGAAGATGACGAGTACAACGCTATGATCCAGGAATACCAAGATAAAGATTATTTTCACCGTCTCAAAGAAGGAGAATACTTTCTGCCTGGATTTATTGATTTACACATCCATGCACCGCAATGGGCACAGTCTGGTACAGCGTTGGACCTCCCCTTATATGATTGGTTGCATACGTACACTTTTCCACTGGAAGCTAAATTCGCTGATAGAACCTTTGCCAGAAAAGTCTATGAAGATCTTGTCCATACATTATTAAAAAACGGAACAACGACCGGCTTATACTTTGCCACCGTACATAAAGAAGCCAGCTATCTGCTAGCTGAAATATGTGCAGATCAAGGACAGCGCGGGTTAGTTGGTAAAGTGGTTGCAGATGACCCGCAACAAAACCCCGACTATTACAGAGATTCCGACGCAGCAACAGCACTAGCCGAGACAGAAGAATTTATTCTAGATGTAAAGGAACTGGCAAAGAAAACCAAGCAAGGTGTTTATCCTGTTGTAACCCCAAGATTTATCCCAAGCTGTACGGACGAAGCATTACAAGGATTGGGGGAGCTAGCGGCCAAATACGATACACACATTCAATCACATTGCAGCGAAAGTGATTGGGAACACGGCCATGTCAAAGAAAGATGCCATAAAACGGATGCATCCGCACTAAATGAGTTCGGATTATTACAGGACAAATCCATCATGGCGCACTCGGTATTCTTGGAAGATAACGATGTGGACCTTTTTGCCGAAACTGGGACAGCGATCGGACATTGTCCACTGTCTAATGCCTATTTTGCGAATGCAGTTCTGCCCCTCGCCCATTTCCATTCCCAAGGCGTGGATATTGGCCTCGGAACTGACATTTCAGCCGGTGCAGCGCCAAGTCTCTATGATAATGCCAAGCAAGCAGTGGTATCTTCCCGTATGCTGGAAGATGGTGTAGACACCTCTCTTTCTCCCGAGACACGAGGCGTGGACGGATCACGTATTACGATTAATGAAGCCTTTTACTTTGCCACAGCCGGGGGTGGGAAAAGCCTGAGTCTCCCAATCGGACTTCTTGAAGAGAATTATGCATGGGATGTACAAATTGTAGACACAAACGCTGGAGCAAATAAACTTCCTATTTTTGATGAGAATGAAGATTTATACGATGTGTTTCAAAAAATGATGTATTTAGTAAAACCGGACAACATCCGTGAAGTTTGGGTACAGGGTGAGAAAGTAGTGAGTCAGGGAGACGGCTCTTGACTGGAGGTGCGACTAGTGCCCCAGGTGCACACGCAATTGTGAATTGTGTGTGCGTGGGGGTTGGTTTTTCGCCCCATATTTGAATTATTAGAATTGTTCCGGTGCCTGGCACTTGTGTCGCCCAACAAGAAAATATCCCATATCGCTTTTAAGTGCGATACGGGATATTTCCAAAAGTAATTTTATTTATATATGGGAGCTAAATCTTTGCTGGTTCTCTCATTTTATTTTTATTTTCCCGAAACTCTCGAACGCGTTTTTCAGCTTTCTCATATTCAGAGGCGCTGAAATTGCATGCATTTTCACGATATTGAGATCCAAATTCTTTTGCTTCCCTTGGACCCCTTTTATTCATTTTTTGTCGCAATCGCTCATTCATGTTCATATTCTTACCTCCCTTTTAGTTATATTATACCCTAAAGACTAAGTCCTCAGTGCCAGGCACACAAACAATACTGAATTGCGTGTACCTAGCACTTGGTTTAGCACTATAGCGTGTGGGGTTGATCCCCAGTATACAACACAAAGGTCACCCATGCCCTGGAAACGGGAGGGACGTCCTTTATTTGACGCTTACTTTCCTAATGGAAGCAGTTGGAGCCACCCCTATACTTCTTCTTCCCAAAACCCGTTCACACACAAACGCTTTATTCCTGTGGATGAACAAGGGAACTGGGAATTTTGGGGTCCCGCCACACTAGAAAAATAAATTTGAGCAGATTCAATGATCACTTCATACGATAAGCAGAACAGTCGAACAACAAACGAAAGTTATCTTGATTTAAAAGAGATATATGTTCGTTCAATAAAGTCTAAAAAACTTTCTTTTTCAAAGTCATATGCATGAAGTCCATCTTCACAAAACTGAAGGTGTATAGCATCCCGATTTTTATTTAACCAAAAACTCGTTTTTTTTATTCTTCTTCTTTTTTAAAGGGAGTTGAATCAAACTTTCAATATCATTTTCCTGCATATCATTCGTTTTAATGTCAATTACAATAATTAAACGTGGTGTTGTTTCATTTGAACTATCATTCATATCCACCATCATCCATTGTTTGTTAGGAACCTGTTTTAAATATATAGAATACCCTTCCTTTCTTCCAAAGTCCAAACGAATATGTTGAAATTTTGTAGAAATTGTTTTAATAAAAGCGGTATTCTTCTTTTAACCTGACGCCAGTCCAGTTTTCTATCCTCTATTTGTAATCGCTGTTCATTTTCATCCAGCATATCCTGGCACCGGTCAAACATCTTATCTGCTCCGCGGCCTTCAATATCAATCATAGCCATCACTTTATTTTCTTTCAGCCGTTCTCTATGCAGGTGAAATTCTAGGTGGATATCGGGCTTGCCAGTCCACTTTTTACACCTGATTTGCTGATAATCACGTTTTTCCGTGAAATCATAGTCAGACGCCTCATAAAGTGCATTTTATCCCCGCCTATTTTCTAAATAAAACTTTTGACCTAGAAGTTCTTGATTAGTAATACGTTTTCCTGCCGTCATGCTATAATTTTCGATGGTGGTAGGAAACCTTTTTCAGGGAATGATGGCACCAAAATTCCCAAATTACAATATTAGTTATGTTGTGGGGCTGATGTTTTTATTGTTAAAGGTATTTTTGAGCAATTGCTTTAAATAAATCTATTCCTTTGAGATATTTTTCAATTTCAACGTATTCGTTCGGCTGGTGGGCAGTTTTTCCATCGATAGTACTCCAAACAATAATTGGAAAATTATTTAAAGCCTTCATAAACTGAGAACTATCGGTATATCCTGTCATACCTTTTGGTTCTTTCAATTCACTCGTCCTTTCTTGGAGTACCTCTTGAAGTATATGAACAAATGGATCATTTTCCTGCGTATTCAAAGGGGCAAGGTTATTTAATATAGAAATATCCGCTTTTAGTTCGGGGTATTGTTTTCTTACTGTTTCAATGACACGATTCAATTCATCGATTATATCCTGATGATCTTGCGAAGGAACAGTACGGAAATCGATATTTACGCTACATTGGTCAGGAACGACATTCGTGTTGCTACCACCATTTATGACGTTAATACTATAAGTCGGTTCACCAAGCAAAGGGTCAGGCTCATACTTTAATTGAAAATCCTCACTTAATATTTGGTTTATAATCTCATGAATATGTAGAACAGCATTAATTCCGTGGTGGGGTCTCGAACCGTGTGCCGTTTTCCCATAGCAAGTGATTTGTGTCCAAAAAGCTCCTTTGTGTGAAACGACTATATCTCCACCGCTAGGTTCAGCAATAATTAAAGCATCAAGATCCTCAGCATAACCTTCGTCAACGAGTTGTTTCGCTCCGACTGCACCGGTTTCTTCACCAACAGATGCCAGTAATTTAATGTCGCCATCCAATTGAACATCTTCCTCTTTGAGCGTAATCATTGCCATGACACAGGACATCAATCCGCTTTTCATATCACAGGCACCGCGTGCATAAATCTTACCATCAACTTCATCGGCGGCATATGGATTATAATCCCATTTAACATCTCCTGGTGGAACCACATCCATATGCCCAGATAAACCTAGTACACGTCGGAATTTTTTCGTGTTACGTCCTCGTAAATTGGCAATTAAATTGACTCGTCCTTCACTATGAGGAACCAACTCGGTCTCTATCCCATAAGATTCAAACAAGTATCTTAAATTTTTAGCAACGTCTTCTTCATTTCCTGGTGGGTTAGCAGTGTTTATTCTAAGAATCTCTTTTAATTTATCAATTGAAAACTGGCGATCCAAGTTTATCACCTCAAAATTATCATAAATATATTATCTGAAATTAAGTACTAAAGGGAGTTGTTATGTGAACCGTCAAACCATGATAATTACAATTGTATAATCCTGTATTTGAATTAGTCTGTCACTATAGATGTTCCCCCCCACAACTCGTAATTTTTCCTAATTGATAATTCTTCTTGCTTACTAATGAAAGCTTCCTCGTGGGGGTTTATCCAGACGTTATCCTCGACTAAATCTTATCGCCCACTTGATTAAACAGATTCCCTCTATTTAAAATAGATGAACATCCCCAACTCCCTAATTCTCAAAGCCTCATACCATACAACAAAGAAACCGCCAACAACTTCAATCGTGGTATGTATGAATCCAGTTCTAGATATTCATTCTCAGTATGCCAATTACCTCCTACTGGTCCCATACCACATATTGTTGGAACCCCAACTGAGGAAGTAAAGCCCGCTTCTGATGCACCTTTAGTTGGCTTTCCGACAACCTTCAGGTCTAGCGTTTTTGCTGCTTGTTGCACGATTTCATACAAGTCATTATTTCGCTCATTGTTTTCCATCGGTAGCATACCCACTCCTCCGGATACAACGCTTTTGGTACCATCAATATATGACTTACTTACGATTTCCTTAATTTTCTTATAGACAATGTTAAAATCCTCCTCATTCCAAAATGCGCAATGAATGGTTCCGGTGGCGTGAGGGGAAACAATATTATTACTTACTCCCCCATTAATCAATCCAAAATTTATCGTTAAACCCTTTTCCTTGTCAGCTAACTTTTTTATTTCAGTCATTTTAAATGCGAGTTCATCATTTGCACTTATCCCATCTTCAATAAATGCTCCAGAATGAGCTGCTTTACCTTCAATTTCTATCTTTAAATGTGCAGAACCCTTTCTGGATGTAACAATGGTTCCATCCGGTCGGCTTGGCTCCAAAACAAAAGCAGCTATTGTTCCCTTGCTCGTTCTTTTATTAATTCTTTTGAAATGGGAGATCCAATCTCCTCATCGGGAGTAAATAACAGTTCGATATCATACAACTCTTCGGGAGCTAGCTTTTTTAGGGCTAGCGCTGAATACACCATGAACACTAGACCCGATTTCATATCTGACACACCTGGTCCCCTTAGCAAGTTTCCATCCTTAGTGAAAGGAAAGTTTTGAAGAGTACCAGTAGGATGAGCTGTATCTTGGTGACCAACCATTAGGACCCTACCTTTTTTATTACCTTTAATTCGACCAATTAAATGAGTTCCATAATGCTCATTCTCCCTAATTTCGCATTCTATCCCTTCCTCCTCTAATTTTCTTTGAAGCAATAATGTTACTTCCTTAACTCCATCTTTATCGTGTGAATAACTATCAATGTTTACTAACCGTTGAAGCAACTCCAGCGATTCTTCTTTTTTTTCTCTTAAATACAAGCAAATGTTATCGATAAGCTTATTATTCATCATTTAACCCCCTGCTTGGTTTTCTTATAGTGGTTTCTAAAAATGCCTATAAATACAATGATTGTTACTATTAAAATCACCAGACTAACTGGACGCGCAAGAAAGATAGTAAAGTCATTTTCCGATATGATCATAGACCTACGAAAATTTGTTTCTACTATTGGCGACAGTATTAAACCTAAAAGTAACGGTGCTAACGGTAATCCCACTTTCAACATAACGTATCCTAAAATACCAAAAATAAGCATAATTAAGACATCAAATGGTGAATTTGATATTGAGTAAGAACCTAAAACGCAAAAAACAACAATAATCGGCATCAAAATCTCTTCAGGTATTTTGAGTAATTTGGGAAATAACCTGGATGCTGCCAATCCTAGAATTAAAACAAAAATATTAGCTATAAACAAAGAGGTAAAAATACCGTAAATAATATCACCATTTGATGTAAATAACGTGGGTCCGGGTGTATATCCTTGTATCATAAGTGCACCGAGTAATACTGCAGTTATAACATCTCCCGGAATCCCCAAAGTCAATAATGGGATAAGTGCACCACCAGTGACAGCACTATTTGCAGATTCTGTAGAAGCAAGTCCATCAATGTTTCCTTTTCCAAAATGATCTTTATTTTTTGACCCTCTTTTGGATTCATTATATGCAACAAATGCAGCAATACCTGATCCTGCAGCTGGAATAATACCGATAAAGGTACCTATAGCGGACGAACGTAAAAGATTAAACCAGTTTCTAGTTACTTCCTTCATCTTCAAGCCTATTTTTGAGCTATTTACATGGTTTAGTATATTAGTTCTTTTCTTTTCCAATCTAATTAGAACTTCTGAAATGGCAAATAATCCAACAAGTGCTGGAACTATGTTAATTCCATTTAACAAATCAGAAACACCAAATGTAAATCTATTCGTTCCAGTTATTGGGTCCATACCAATTGTTGCGATAAATAGCCCCATCAATCCTGCAATTATACCTTTTAATAAAGAGTCACCTGAAACCCCAGCGACAATCGATACACCAAATAGCGCTAAGGCAAAGTATTCAGGGGGGCCGAATGATAACGCAACCTTAGCAAGTTGTGGAGAAATAAGTGCCAACATAATACAACTAAAAATACCACCAATAAAAGAGGCTACCGTTGTCATTGTTAAAGCCTTTTTTAATTCTCCCTTTTTTGTTAGGGCAGGACCTTCCAGTAATGTTGCTGCTGCTGCAGCAGTTCCAGGTGTACCCACTAAAGTAGCTGTTATTGACCCTGCGTAAACCGCTCCTACATATACGCCCAGTAATGCACTAAATGCAACTACAGGTGGGAAACCGAATGTTAGAGGAACAATTAAGGATAAGCCCATCGTCGCTGTTAAACCCGGTAAAGCACCAAAAGCTATGCCTAACGTTACTCCTAATAAGTTAGCTAATATAGCAAGTGGTGCTGCTGCAAATGCTAAACCTTCGATAATTTCATTCATCATTAACTCCTCCAGTGGATAAATCTAAGGAAGTGGAATATTAAATAGGTTTGTAAATAAATAATATAATAAAAATGGCGTTAAAGCTGATATAATAATTAATCTTGGTATCTTCCTTACACCAAAGAAATATTGTCCAACTATTAAAAAGATAATCGTTGAATAAACAAAACCAATCATAAAAAATAAGTTAATGTAAATGATCAGTAAAATAGTATAAGAAAAGATTCTTCCAATCGTTTTTTTGTTTATCTCCATATATTTATCATTTTTTTTTAAGTCGATTATTCCTTTAATAAACAATATAACTGAACAAATTGCTAATAAAGTAAAGACCAGCTTCGGAAAGAAGTCTGGCCCATATAGTGTTTCCGTCTGAGATCTACCAAAATTATTAGCAATTATCATGCCTGCTACGGAAACAAGAAGTAAAACTAACCCAGTGGAAATATTACGGATTTCGCTTTTCATAATTTGCAACCCCTAACTACTAAAATCATTCTTCCAAAGATTTAATTACCTCAGCATTTTTCTTATTCTCTTTTTTAACTTTATCAGTGAATTCTTCGTTATTTAGGTAATTAATAGGAAGCCCTGCGTTTTCGAACTGTTTCTTAACCTCATCATCTTGTAAAGCATTTTTAATTGTTTTATCTAATTTATTTACTACTTTATCTGGTGTCCCTTTGGGTGCCATAAATCCAAACCATGCGCCATTACCAATTAAGTCATATCCAAGTTCTTTAAATGTCGGTACATTCGGCAATTCATCTAATCTTTCTTTAGTGGTTACTGCTAATATCTTTAAATCTCCACTTTCCTCATGCTGCAATAATTCTGAAATGGTGTTTACTGATGCTGTCACATGATTTCCAAGAAGTGCACTAACTGCTTCTGCCCCACCTTCGAAAGGGACATGTTCCATGTTAACTCCTTCCAAATTTGAAACTAATTCTGATGTAACAACATGCTGATGTAACCCAGCCCCTGTTGTACCATACGTCACCTCTTCACTTTCGGATTTTTTAAACAATTCCTCTAAAGAGTTCACATCAAGATCCGAATTTACTGCTAAACCATAAGGTGCCTCACTAATTTGCGATATCTGTTCGAAGTCTTTTGTTACATTATATCCAACGTCGTTTGAGTTTGGTGTTAATGTCGAAGGACCAACAGCAGTTAGAATGATAGTGTAACCATTAGCCTTGGAATTTTTTATATAGTTCATTCCGGTCGATCCAGCTCCCCCTCCTTTGGAGACTACATTTACGGTTTGGTCAAATTCTTTTTTCATATAATCACTAACGATACGAGCCTGAAGATCAGCACTCCCACCAGGCGCATAAGGAATAACTACATCAATTGATTGGTTCGGGAATTCATCGCCTTCCTCAGAAGAAGAAGCGCTTTCATTTCCACCAGTAAAGTTGCTACAACCTGCCAAAAGAGCTATGAGTACGACAAAAATACTCAACCACATTTTTTTGTTCATAATTTTCCCTCCTGTTTATCGATTCATTATTTTCTAATATTATATAGTAGACTTTTATTAATGTAAAATATATAATAAATTTATGTTCCATACATTTTCTATATGAGAGCGTAAAATAGTTTGTGTAAATGAATATACCTAAACGATGGTCATAGAAAAAGGAAGACCTTTTCCTGTAGAATAGAGTTAGCACACAAAACCCACAGGAGGTCTTCCCTATGAGTCATCTTACTACAGATTTGCTAGAAGGACTAGCCCAAAAGCAGGATATTGAAGAAATTTTTCGCCATCACTTGGAAACAGCCATCAATCAGCTTTTAAAACACGAATTAACGGCTTTCCTGGACTATGAGCCTTATGAGCAGGCCGGCGTTAACTCCGGTAATTCCCGTAACGGGTTCTATGACCGAACGTTCAAAACGGAATACGGCAGCCTTGAGCTGCATATTCCCAGAGACCGCAACGGTTCCTTTCAGCAACAAACGCTGGCGCCTTATAAACGTTCTAACGACACGCTGGAACAATTTGTAATCCATTTGTACGAAAAGGGCATAACGACGGATGAAATTGCTGATTTGATCGAAAAAATGTATGGTCAACATTATTCCAAACAGACCGTTTCAAATCTGACACAGCTTGTGTCAGAAGATGTTCAGGCATTCCATGAGCGAACCCTGGAGCGACGTTATGTGTGCATTTATCTGGATGCCACCCAGATCCCGATTCGTCGTCAAAGCGTTGAAAAAGAATCGGTCTATATTGCCATTGGCATTGCAGAAGATGGCGGCAAAGAAGTACTGGACTTTACCATTGCCCCAACGGAATCCGCCAATGTGTGGGAGGAGTTGGTACAGCACTTATCTGAACGCGGTGTTGAACATGTCCTTCTCTTTATTTCGGACGGCTTGAACGGCATGACAGATGCCTTGCATCGTGTCTACCCAAAAGCCAAACATCAGGTGTGCTGTGTCCATGTTTCCCGCAATATCGCTAACAAAGTTCGTGTGAAAGATCGTGCGGCTATTCTGGATGATTTCAAGGCTATTTACGAAGCTGAGGACCGCCAGCAAGCTCTTAGTGCCCTGGACCAATTTCAAAATAAATGGCACAAAACGTATCCTCGCGCTGTCGACGCAGTGATGAGACAGGATCGCTTATTAACGTTCTATGATTTCCCGGTATCCATCCGTTCCAGTATTTATACCACAAATCTCATCGAAGGATTTAACAAGGAAATCAAACGCTACGTCAAACGCAAAGAACAATTTCCCAACGAGGATGCCCTGGAACGTTTTCTGGTAACCCAATTTTTGGATTACAACCATAAATTCGGTATGCGGTGCCACAAAGGATTTGGAAAGGCGAAGCCCGAACTACTGCAGATGTTTGAAGCGCTGGAAAATCAGGCTTAACACCGCCATCCTTGACCCTGCTTGCGGTCGTGGTGGTGTGTACATGGCGGCTGGGCAAAATAAAGCCCTCAAGGGGCTCCATCCGCACACCGAGCGTACCACGACCGATCTCTTCTACGTTCTCGCTGGCCGGGTCCCTGAACCCAACACAGCGAATCACGAAGAAGAGGCGCAGGGTCAAGGACAAGCAGCTGCCGCTGTGGCTTAGAGCAGCCACCTAATCTTGAAACTTTGAAAAACAATGGCTAACCTTCTACAGGAATAGGGTCATTTACACAAAATTATTGACGCCCCCTTCTATATAAGGAGAGCAAAAGATATGGATGTAGTTAAATTAAAATACTTTATAACCATAGTAGATAAAGGGTCTATGTCGAAAGCTGCTTCAGCATTAAATATGACCCAACCACCTCTAAGTATGGCTATTAAGAAATTTGAAGAAGAATTAGGGGTGAATCTTTTTTTAAGAAATGGTAAAAGGCTTCGATTAAGTGAAGCTGGCAAAACTATTTACGAAAGGGGTACTGAACTTCTTTTATCGACCAAGTCCATCATTAAAGAAGCTCAAGAAAAGGAAGAAGGCAAGACGGGATATGTTACTATTGGGTGTTCCACAGTTGCTAATTTAACTATTATTCCTGAAGTGGTTAAAAGAATGAATGATGAAAATATAAAGATCACCACTCGGGTCCTTGAAGGAAATACAGCTTTCATTCTAGAACAATTGAAAACACACAACATGGACATAGGTCTAGTAAGAAATATTTTTGACAAGGAGGATTATCATACTACTGCATTACTATCTGAGCCATTATATGTTGCATTACCACCCCAACACCCTTTAAAAGATAGATTATATATATCACTAGAAGAACTATCAAATGAGAACTTTTTAATTCCATATACGTCTTTTGGACATGGAATTTCTGATTTTATTCTAGAGGGATGTCAATCATTTGGCTTCACACCAAATATTATTTATTGGGGAACAGAAAACCTACCAATGCTTAATATTGTAAATCGTGGTATAGGAATAGCATTTGTACCTGCTCTTTTTAATCATATTAAAGGCTTTTCTTTACCACCACTCGTAAGACTAAAAAGTCCAGATATTCACGCGTTTTTAAATCTCACAACCTTAAAAAACAGTGTCAAAAATTCTGCTACAGAACAATTTCTATCAATTGCAAAAAGGGTGATAAATGAATATGATAAAGCAATTTTGTAAAATGTATTCCCTTTAGATTAAAGATTAGGTAGTAAAAGCTCCCTTTATAAGGTATGCTCCTTGTCCATATAAACATATACCATTTCTTTATTTATCCGGTTCCGTTCTAACAATTGTCTATCATCTATTATAAATAAAAACACATCTTTAATTCTACGTGTTTTCATACAAAAAATAGCGGTTAAATCATGGAAACATTGTGTGTTCCTCTAAAAACATGTTGGCAAGATAAAGATTCACCAAGTCCTTGAAGCGCTTCGGATCCAGTCCGGTCATTTGATGGATTCTAGACAGCCGGTAATGTAACGTATTGATATGAATGAATAATGTATCTGCGGTTTTTTGAAGGGATGATTCGTTCTCTAGAAATGCCTTTAGCGTTTCAAACAGCTGTTTATGATCCATTAAATCCCCGATTGTTCTGGTGATGAATTCCTTTTTTGTTTCATCGGAGATATCATACAGACAAAGCTCCAACTGAAGATCCGTATGGTAGGAGATTCTGGAGTTAGTGCTGTAATGAAGGGCCGTTAATGCCTGTTCATAGGAACGGTACAGCTCATGGGACGCGGCAATGTCTCCAATGCCGATATGCAATTCAATGAAAAAGTTACTTTCGCAATTATGTTGTATAGCTTTCAAAAAGTCTGGCTTTATTTGTTTCGATTGATGAAATGTATGCATCCAGAATAATCGATTGTTCCCCCAGCGAATGAGGGTATCTTTTTGCGAGATGACGTTCCGAACGTCCTGCCATATTCTTTTTTGAAAAATGGAGTCTTCCTGATTTATAGCAAATAGGATAACCTGCTTCGTCTCATCCATGGAAATCCCTAGGGTTTCCGCCCGATCCAATAAGAGGCGGGTTACTTTTCTGCTCTGCAAAAATCAAATATAAAATTTTCAACAGCGCGGTGTTCAAATTCCATTTGCTCATGAATTATTTTCATTGATCAATAGCACGGTCATTTTCCGGACAATCTCCCCAAACGGCTTTACTTTCTCGATTTCCCCAGTAATGCCAATCACCCCGATTACCGCTTCATGGAAGCAGAGGGGGAGGTTAATGCCTGTTTCCCCCCCCTTTTAATTCCATTGCCAGTTGTTTGGTGATAATCAGTTGTTCGTTATTTTGGTTCACAAGCTCAGAGCCTTCATGGTATTCCCCGACTTTATCCGGGTTTGTGCTTGCAATAATGATTCCATTTGTATCGCATATAATGATTTGCTCATCAATCAAGCTTTTAATAACTTGAATAATTTTATCTGCTAAGTGGTGGATGGTCATTGGAAATTCATCTCCTTTAGTACCGGACTCTTTTTGGTAGCTTGCACCAGAACATTAATACCGTCAAGCGGCCCATTGGTCAATTTAGAAATGAATCACCTTTGAATACCGTTCTGTGCTTTTTCAATGATTTTGCTACTTTAATCATGAAGTGTTGAAATTTAACTGCTTGTTACTTGGTTAGGCTTTGCTGTTTTTGAGCCATACAACGTGAATTAAGTAATAGCCCTTCTACCAAACAACCAAACCAATTCCTCGAGCAAGTCGATAAAATTAAAGAAAGAATTAACCAAAACTTGAATTCAAAAAACGCACTGTGGAGGGAGTGCGATTTTTTGATAACCATGTCTTATACGATTTAGCTCTTCATTTAGTACCCAACTACCATCTAATTTACCCCGGTTTCCTTAGACT
Organism: Lentibacillus cibarius; assembly: GCF_005887555.1. Classification (NCBI taxonomy): domain Bacteria; kingdom Bacillati; phylum Bacillota; class Bacilli; order Caryophanales; family Bacillaceae; genus Lentibacillus; species Lentibacillus cibarius. The sequence continues at coordinate 1,252,657 of NZ_VCIA01000001.1, forward strand.
GTTACGCATCTAGGATGACAATATGAACAGCCTTGACGGGCCCATGAACACCAACAACCATGTTCATTTCGATATCTGCACTATTACTTGGACCCGTGATAAAATTGATATATGGGGAGATGTTTTCCCCATCCCCCCCTTGTTTATGAATTCGAGCAGTCACCTGAGTCATCCGAGGCACAATGGTTGACTTTGGAATAAAGGCTGTATAGGTTGTTGGAAGCAAACTGACGGATCGCGCAATATTCCGGTCGTTAAATTGGGCTATCGTTCCTGATTCGGCAAGACTGACGTCACTGAACAGGAAGCCGATATTAGCTTGTTTGGCTTTTTCAATATTCCTCTCACCTGATTCAGCATCCCATATATGGACATTGTTTTTATCAAATACATCCGTCAGTCCAAATTCGGCAAAGCGCTCATCATCCGTTGCAACCATTGGTGACCCGTCATAGGTTTTCATGACATATTCGACTGTTTCCTCAAGCTGATCCATTGTCGTTTCCAGAACGTGGGTGCCTTTTTCTTCACTATTTTCATTAAACAGAGCACATAGTTCATCGGATGTTTTTTCCTGATAGACAGCCCATTGCGGCTGATATTTCCAGTCAGGCCGTGACACATCTGTTTTCTGTTCCCGTCCAAGCCGATCAGCAATATGACTTAAGAATTTATCCCGGTTATGAATGGTACCTTTACTCATTTTAGCTGTCCCCTTTCTTATGTTCCTTGAACCACTTTCTGAAATTTTCTTTGCCCGGTGCCGGGAATTCCCGTATTTTGGTCCAAAGTTTCATCGGTCCGGGGCCGTTTGATATCGAACCTTCATGAACAAAAGGTTTAGCAAATGTGGGTGCCCCTTTTGTGGCAATTTTGAACAAGGATGGCGTACTTGCACCGATACCAAAAGCTGTCATGGCTGCCTGTTCGCTTTTATCAGCATACCCTTCCTCGACATAAATTTGACGGTGACGGATGAGCTGCTCATGCAATGGGATTTTGACTGGACAGGCCTCGGTACACGCAGCACAAAGGCTAGATGCGTAAGGAAGTTCGCCGTATTCTTCATAACCGCCCAATATTGGTGAAAGCACAGCACCAATCGGTCCCTGATAAATAGAACCGTAAGCATGACCTCCAATATGACGGTAAACTGGACAAACGTTCACACAAGCGGCACATCGAATACAATGAAGCGCTGATTGGAATTCCGTCCCAAGTGCTTTGGATCGGCCTCCGTCTACAATGACCAAATGAAAGTCTTTTGGCCCGTCAACACTCTGCAGACCAACTTCCGGCGTCACATTCGTTACGTATGTGGTGATTTTTTGACCAACGGCACTTCTGCTTAATAGGTTCACCATGACATCCAAATCTTCCCATGTTGGCACAAGTCTTTCCATGCCCATGACACTGATTTGAGTCTCCGGATAACTAGTTACCATATTAGCGTTGCCTTCATTGGTAACCAAGGATACAGTGCCTGTCTCGGCAACCCCAAAATTACACCCGGTAATCCCGATATCAGCATTCATAAACACATCTCTCAACTGACTGCGCGCAAAAGCCGTCAATTCCTCAGGCTGATCTGTGCCACTATATCCGGCTTTTTCCTTTAATGTATCTCGGATTTGTGATTTGTTTTTATGCAAGGACGGCACCACGATATGAGACGGGCGATCGCCTTCCTCAGCCTGTAAAATGTATTCCGCCAGATCGGTCTCATGAACCTGACAACCAACATCTGCCAATGCTTCATTCAGCCCTATTTCTTCGGTCACCATCGATTTTGATTTCGTGGCATTTTTAGCATTTTTCTCTTTAGCTACCTGCTGTATATAGGCATTTGCCTCTTCAGCCGTTTCCGCGAAAAACACATGCCCGCCACGTTTTGCAAAATTCTCACTTAATTGTTCCAGGTAATAATCAAGATTTTCCAATGTATGCCGGCGTATTTCCTCTCCGGCGCTTCGCCAATCCTCCCAGTCACCAATCGCCTCGTCGCCTTCTGTTGCAGCAATCTTTTTGCCTCTTAAGCCGTCTTGTGCATTAGCCATCGATTGATGCATGAATGTATCATCCAATGCATCATCCACCCTATCAAAAAATGGCTTTTCCCCAATTTTCATAGCCACGACAATCGCCTCCTTTATGAGCGTGAATTTAAAATTTGCGCAATATGTTTAACAGCTATCGGTTTTCCCTCACGGTCAATACGTCCCTTTATGTTCATCAAGCATCCCCCATCTGCCGTAATCAGAACATCTGCACCTGTCTCTTCTACGTGCCGGACTTTTTCATCAACCATTTGTTCCGAGATTGGCAACATTTTCACAGCAAATGTCCCGCCGAAACCGCAGCAGTCATAACTATTTTCCAATGGAAGCAGTTCCAGTCCTTCTACATTATTAAGCAGCTTGAACGGAGACTCTGTTTCCTTGAGTAAACGCATCATATGACAAGACGTATGGTAGGTAGCCTTTGCATGATAAACTGCTCCAAGATCCTCAACATCTAGTACATTGACAATGAATTGGGTGAACTCATACGTTTTATCAGCCACTTTTTGAGCTTTTTCATGCCAGGTGGAATCATCCTGGAAAAGTCCAGGATACTCCTTAAACATACCGGCACATGACCCGGAGGGTGTCACAATATATTCCGATGATTCGAAAGCGGAAATCATTTGTTTCGCTGCTTTTTGTGCATCTTTCCGATAACCGCTGTTGTATGCCGGCTGTCCGCAGCAAATCTGTCCTCGTGGAAAGTCAATATTACAGCCGAGTCGTTCAAGCACCTCAACCATATCTTTTGCAGCCTCCTGGTAGAATAACTCACCAAGGCATGTAACGAATAATGATATTTTCATCGTCTTCCTCCCTACTAAACTCATAAGAATTAACGAACAATATTAACATATTCCGCGTACCGGATGATTTTTACATTCTTCCAATTTCATCACACCTTCTCATCCGTTAATTTATTCCAACAGTTTTTTGTTTTTACCCATTCAACTGTCTTATCATGTATTCCCTTGTCGCTTATTCCTGGTCTCGTTTCAGTTTATCTTTCAGCATCCCCCCTTCCGACACAAAGGGGTACACTGAATAAAGCTTTCTTCGATTACCAAGTTATAATACAATTCGACATTGACATCTTAAATGATGGAAATCTCCTATCGACATTTCCCAGATTAATCCGGATAAACAGTGAAAAGTTAGAACGTAGCTCATAAAAATATGAAAATGAAATTCCTTTTAGAATTAACAAAACCACTAGATTTAATGAGAAATAAGTACAACAAACCTAGCAGCTTCTAAATCCTCTCCAAAGCACTCCCTCATAGGAAAGCTTTAACACTTTAGCGTAGCGGGAATCCAACCAGTTACTAGCCGATCTTTTGTCTTTTGATCCAGCATACTCCTCACCTCATCTTTTTTTAATTCTAAAGAGCTAATGGAAATATATGGACTTTATAGCAACGATACGCCATTTTCTTGAAGTTTTTTACCTCTAAATAATCCATGTCAGACAACATACGGTTTTTCAAACAAAGACCAATGTAAAATAATGTCGTACCTTCTGCCTCTTTTGGATTTATTCCTGTCATTTCTTTAATTTGTTTCAGTCGGTAATATAGTGTATTTATGTGAATATGCATGACATTTGCCGTATATTTAATAGATTGGTGATTTTAAAAAAATAGGTGTCCAATGTTTCTAATAATTCTTTTTCAGTTTCCATATTTTTAAATACTCGATTTAAAAATTCACGTTTTGTCTCAACGCTAATATCTTCAATAATCAGTTCGATAAATAAATCTTCATTATAATCAAATCCTCCCTCAATAAATTAATGTTCTCTTAGAAATGCTTCATTTTTCTTCGAATTTCTTTCGATTAACTGAAGTCCATAGCGGTCTTTATTCCTTTTAATTACATCAAAGGATAAATCTGGAATTTATGAGTTAATCCGAATAAGCTTTAATGGGGGTTTTCCATTAAATGGATAATTAACCTTATGATCGCACCTTGGATCTCCACATTTACATGGCGGTGGACCCTCCCATGTCTCTCGGCGTCTATGCGCGCAAATTCCTTCGTTCGACCTAACCATGGTGGATGCCGGAAATGCTCCTTTGGCGGGTCTGTGCCCTAATGGATTAAATAACGACCGGCTAATCCGTGCTTCAATTGTCTAAATGACAAAAAAACGTTTCAAAATGATAGTTGAATGCTTATTAAGCGACTTCCTGTAACGTCGAAATCATGGGGATATCACGAATCATGCGCTCTTCACTGAACGTACACTTCCGTGTCCCTAATACATAAAAGATTTTGATGAGTTTTCGGCTTAACGCAATAAATGATTGTTTTCCTGTTAACGGATTATCGGATCGATGACGATAATAATGGTGCAGCTGCTTGAAGCCTTCATTGTGCAGGGATAATGGACGCGCTACTTGATACAGGATGCTTCGCAATCGCTTTCGTCCCCGCTTGGTGATGGTTGTTTTGCCTTTGAACAGCCCTGATTGATTCATCTTAAGATTGAGTCCCGCTAATTTAATGATTTGGCGTGGATCCCGATAATTCGATAAATCACCAACTTCGGCGAAGAAACCGGCCACTGTTATAGCGCTGACGCCTTTAATCGCTATCATCTGATCAGCTCCGGGGATATGAAGAACAAGTTCTTCCAGTTGTGCTTCAAGAGCGATAAGACGTTCTTCAAGAGCCTTATACTGATCAATCAAATAATGGATTTCCTGACGTCCCATGCGTAATCCAACTGTGAGGCCGACACTGTCTTCAGCTGCCTGCTTCAAGTCCCGAATACGTTTGATACCCACACCACGTTTGGCGGCTTTCTTGACTTCAAGAAGCAAATCTTCTTCCGAAGTTTCGCGGATAGCTTCCGGTAAATAGCCACGTTCTAATAGATGGAGGGCAGCTTTTCCAGTCCAGTCTTTAAAGACATCGAGAAACTCCGGGAAGTATCGATCAAGCGCATTATGCATTTGGGCTTTGACCGAAGACATATCTTCCTGGATGATGTCATAGAGTTTCATGCCTTCACGTAATTCAGCGTACACATCCTCTGGTAATGTTGGTTCATGATAACGGCCATCACGCACCACCTGGGCGATGACTTTGGCGTCTTTTGTATCGTTTTTCGTTGGTGAATCATCATCCAATTCCTTGGATTGTTTTACCTTCATCGGATTGACAACCACCACTTGAATGCCCCCGTTTTTCAAGTGATAGGCTAGATTCAGCCAGTAATGACCAGTTGGTTCCATCCCAACGATAATGTTGGGGCGCACGTGTTCATCGGATAAGCTCTCAACCCATTCAATGAGGGTTGAAAATCCCTGCAGCGAATTGGGGAACACCAACCGTTTGGCGAGGTCCCGGCCTCGATCATCTATCGCTCGGGCCACATGTTTACGTTTGGCTACATCAACTCCGATAATTAATGTTTGTTCATTGATTTGCGCTAAACGATTATTTTGTGTAAAATCCATTGTAGAAGTCCTCCTTCGGTACTAAATTCGAGGTCATGCATGACACTCTCTATCGTACCAAGGGGACTTTTTTTATGCACTTTTCATTTTCGCCAATTTCCCTTCAAATTTTTTCATTACAGGAATGCTCCTTTACTCTGAGCCACCTTTGATGCTTTCTCCGCTTCCTTATATGCTTGATAAAATCGAAAAGTTGCTATCGATTTACTAACTTCTATGGATAGACTTATATCGAAATTATATTCTACATATAATCTTTCCACTCCTTCTTATTTCTCTATATGAAGAAGATCGATTGCCCTATAACTTGGAATTAAAGTGTTGCTAATCCAGAGTAGATCAATTGGGCCTAAAGTATAAAAAGTGTCATGCAAAATAGATGCACATGACACTTTTCCATTGGTACTTGTTTATGGAAGTAAAGCACCTTAATAGTCACTCTACATAATACACTTGATACTATGTTACCTATCGTCAGTCCTAAAGCATTCTCCAAGCAGCCCGACTAAACCTATACTTATGTCAGTTAGTCATTAGTGTTTCGTGTCCATATACAGGTTTTCCGCCAATAAACGTAGCATTAATGGAAATGTCTTTAATTTCTGTTGGATCCACCTTTGTTGGGTCTGCCTCTAACACTGCAAAGTCAGCTTTTTTCCCCACTTCAATACTTCCAATATTCTCTTCCTCAAAAATAAACTTCGCCCCGTAAATAGTCATTGATTTAAGCGCCGTTTCTACATCAATTCGTTGCTCAGGCCCTAATACTTTTCCTTCCCTAGTTATCCGATTTACAGCGGCCCAGACTGAGAATAATGGTGATATTGGTGTGACTGGGCAATCAGAATGGAGCGTGAATAACACGTTATGTTCAATTGCCTCTGCAAGCGGACTAATCCTACGTGCTCTTTCAGGTCCTAAAAATATTTGTTCATGTCTGTCTCCCCAATAATAAACGTGATTAATAAAGAATGACCCAGCAACACCCAATTTTCCCATTCTTGCTAAATCATCAGTTGTAGCCGTTTGCACATGCTCAATCCGATGCCTATGATCGTTATGAGGGCTTTTCTCCAATGAATTGGCATATGCATCAAGAATAGATCCAATTGCACGGTCACCGTTACCGTGAGTTGTTATGCGAAAACCCCGCTCATGCAAATTCAATACTTCTTCTTGAAATAGTTGTTCGTCATGAATAAGGTCACCATAAATTTCGGGATGTTGATAATATGGCTGACGTAATGCCCCAGTTAATCCTTGAATTGAGCCATCTTGAAACATTTTTGCACTATCCAGTTGAACCCTGCCATTTGACCGTTCCTTTAATTCTTTATCTAGTTCCTCGGCGGAGTACCCGGCATATTTTTCACCTTCGCGCAAAAAGTGATGCATAATCATTAATTGGGTTCGCATGGGATTCACATTGCGTTCAGCGGCCTTCAGGTGAATATCTAATTCCTGTAATCCATCGAACATGCCTACTGCAGCATCTGTATTTGTTGTAATTCCGTGAGCTAAATATTCTTGCGATGTTTTTCCTAATTGCTGAATCCTTTCTTCATTTGATTGTTTAGGTATCTGATCTAGAACAACCTGCATGGCAGATGGTTCATATAGAACACCGTTTAATTGACCTTTATCATCTCGTCCATAGTGACCACCTTGCGGATCGGATACGGAATTATCTAACCCTGCATATTCTAACCCCAAAGAATTAGCGGCAGCTAAATGGCCTGAGGTATGTCTGATAAGAACCGGATTATTCGGGGCCACCTCATCTAGATCATATCGTGTTAGGTGACGCCTTTCGTATAATAAAGTATCATCGTAACTGTGACCGACAACCCATTCGTTCACTTGCATTTCTTTTACTTTTAATCTTATAGATTCTTTAATATCGTTAATTGTTTTATTTTTTGGCGAACTACAATCAACTTGATTTTGCATACTTGAATACATCAATATATGGTTATGCGTATCAATAAATCCAGGTAATAATGTAGCGCCATGAAGATTAACTAGCTCTGTCTGATTTGTAACGTTTATGGAACCGATTGGGGGTTCGGGTTCCTGCCAAATATTGACTATTTTTCCGTCTTTCACAGCAACTGAACCCGCTCGGCTGTTCTCACAATCTAGCGTTAGTACGTTAGCATTGGTTATTAAAAGATCAATTTTATCCACAAGAAACACTCCTTTTATAATATTTTCTTAATAAAATATGTCAATAATTTTAGAAGTTATATCCTTAAATCAAAATTATAGTGAGCCTCCTTTCCTAGGCCTAATTATGCATTAATAGGAGGGACTGATTATTAATGGAGTCGGTCGTCTTACCTACAAATTCATTTAAATCTCTCCCTCTAAAAAATCTATTTATGCTTGCTTTTTATCCTCAAACTCTTCCAAATCATCATCTTTCTCATTTTTAAACTTATAATAATAAGCCGTAACCTCTTCATCATGAGAATGTTTTGTCAGAAGGCTAACAACCACAAGAAGTAGGAACGACACAATTAAACCCGGTAGTATTTCATGTATGCCAAATGGTTTCCCGGCCAAATTCCAAGCTAATGAGACAATGATACTGCCTATGATGCTTGTTAACACGCCTATCTTTGTTGCGCGTGCCCAAAACATTGCTGCTAAAACTGGCATCACCAATGTTGCGGCAGTGAATGATAGTGCCAACTGATATATGGCAATGACATCATTGATAAACAAAGCAATGAACAAACCAAGGATCGCCATGCCAGTAACAGATAGCCGAGAGACCTTTAAAACCTGCGAGTCGTTTGCTGCCGGATTGACCCACCCTTGGTAAATGTCTTTTGAAATATTAATTGCACCACTTAAAAGAAATGATGTTGCACCCGTTAAAAGAGCTGCCAATAACGATACTAAAAATAAACCGCCAAGTGCAGGTGGAAATACATCAACTAGGAACTTGGTATAAACTAAGTCAGGATCTGTATTGGGAGCTAGTTGTTGAACTGCTGTAATGCCAACTAAAATACCCAGAAATCCTACGATAGCGGATATGATAAAGCCAATAATAATAGACCATACACCTATCCTCGTTGTTTTTGCAGCTGTTAGCCGCTGCCATGTTGTCTGCCATACGATATAAAAAGGTCCAAACACAAGAAACCAATTCAATAAACCTTTGAACCCAATATCAAAAAAATTAAATAAACGCTTCGGCGTATGTTCAATAACTTCACTTGGCCCTCCAACATAGCTAACACCCAAGACTAACGTTAAAATGACACCGAAGAGAATGACAACAGTCTGTATAGCGTCAGTCCAGGCTACACTTGGCATCCCACCCAAGAGCGTAAATATTACTGCAACAAAAAAACCAAGAATGATTCCCCATATAACAGGAATATCCATAACCGACGAAAGAATTGAACTCATCCCAACTAATTGCATACCAAAGGTCGGCGTCATATACAAAAGACCTATAATGAGTGCCGGAATGAGGGCAGCCATCTTTCCAAAGCGCCTCATGAATAATTCAGGCACCGTGTACAGCTTTAGTTTACGTATAGTAACTCCAAGGATGGTTACTGCGACAATTGTAAACAAAGTGAAACTTATCATGGTGGTAATATAGGATATTCCCATGTGGAATCCTTTACCGGCGCCACCAATAAGAGCTGCTGATCCTGTTACTGTCGCGATAACAGACCCACAGATTGGAAAAAATCCCAAACTGAAATTTGCCATTACATAATCATCCGCTGTTTTTATTTTTCGAGATGCCGTAATACTTATAGAGAATAGTACAACTAGAAAGGCGATAATCCATACGAGCCACCAGTTCATTGTTTAAAACACTCCTTAGTGAGATTATTGACCATATACCTATTATTCACCGACTTTAAATTCAATCTGAATCCAATCTACAAATTCGCTTATCTCACCTACTACAACATCATCACCAGCATTATAAGATTTCTCTTCAAATTTGTTTGTTTCAGGAATGCTACTACATCTGATAACTAAGCAAAAAACAAATTTGATAGCGTTTACATTTTTAAAATATTGCCCCCTTGCTTCTTTTTTTGTTAAAAGCGGTTTATATTTATTATATGGAATGGCAGGACTGTAATTCAATATTTTTTGTTAATTTGATTATTTAGAATTTTAATAACATTTATAGTATATTATAATTATTGCGGCTGGGTGCCAATGAATGGTTGTATCTAGAGAGACTAGTCGGAGGGAAAATTGATATATTGGATAAGACGCAGCAAATAATGCCCGAGAAAAAACCCATATTACCCAAACTTACGGGGTAGATTGGTTTAGAAATGAAACATGTGACTTTAATAGTAAACTTTCAGAGCTTCCGCCGTTTTGCCTCCCCAATCTTTAATGGTACTTCTATGGTGTACGATTTTCGGCGGCAGCCGAAAATCAACCTTTGAAATTCGTGCCCCGGTATCATAAGGCATATTCCACTCTTATACCTCGTTTTGTATTGTTTAACTCATGGGGCCGCGGGGTAGTTCATGAGGTGGTTCGTATGGTGGTCCAGCTGGTGGGTCATGTTGTGGTTCCCTTGCTGAACCGCTAAATCAACTACTTCCTGGTTTGTTTCATGTGTTGTTGCAGGCCTATCTTTGGATGGGGCGTGTTGTCGGTGGCATAATCATTGCTCGAGTGAGGGCTGTTGGCGCTCAAGTTGCGCATCCTGTCGCTCGAGTCACGCCCCCTGTCGCTCGAGTTGCACGCCCCGTCGCTCGAGTCGCACGCCCTGTCGCTCGAGTTACGCTCCCCGTCGCTCAAGTTACGCTCCCCGTCGCTCGAGTTGCACGCCCCGTCGCTCGAGTTGCATCCCCTGTCGCTCGAGTTGCCCTCGCACCCTCTTTAGCTCGTGCAACCAACCATTTTTATATCACCCAGATTATTTCGCGGGAGGTATCCCCGACAACAGGCCTGGCACTCCAAAAACCACCCATTTTCTGTTAAAGTTAAATTAAGATAAAATAAGCCTAATCCTCCATAAACTAAAAGGATGATGAACCACAGAACCTGTCCCTATGGTTCGAAAGGAAGAAAGTCCAATGACATCAAACAAGCAACCCAACAATTTAATCATTGAAAAGTCTCCGTACCTTATGCAGCATGCTTATGCCCAGGTAAACTGGTACCCGTGGGGTGAGGAAGCATTTGCCAAGGCGAAAGCGGAGAATAAACCAATATTCTTATTCATCGGCTACCTGACTTGCCGCTTATGTCGTCATATGGCACATGAATCGTTTGCAGATGAGGAAGTTGCTGCCTATTTGAATGCGCATTTTATTTCCATTTTGGTAGACAGGGAAGAACGGCCGGATATTGAATCGGCCTATGGGAAGGTTTGCCAAATGATGACTGGGCAAAGCGGTTCGCCACTATCCATCTTTATGACACCGGATAGCGTTCCATTTTTTGCGGATACATACATACCGAGGAATGGCAAATTTGGGGCGCCTGGATTCCTTGATACCATCCAGCACCTAAGCGAGGCATATCAACATGATCCCGCTTCGATTAAGACCGTGACGGATAGTGTACATACAGCATTACAACAAACGAAACAAACGAAAAGTCAGGCTAGATTGTCAAGTAAATTCACGATTTCCGCTTATCAACTACTCAGCAAACGGTTTGATACGTCATACGGCGGCTTTGGCGTGGCGCCGAAATCGTCCGAGCCGCAAACGTTACTGTATTTATTACGTTTTTTTCACTTTACCGAAAAGCGAGATGCATGGCGGATGGTGGATAAAACCGCTCGAGCAATGGCAGCTGGCGGCATGTACGATCATGTTGGATTCGGTTTTACATCAGGATCGAAGGATGACATGTGGCTTGTTCCGCACGCTGAAAAGATGCTGTATGACAACGCCTTATTACTAATGGTTTATACGGAATGTTATCAGCTAACGAAAAAGCCGTTTTATCAGGAAAAGGCCGAGGAAATCATTGCCTTCATCAAACGGGAAATGACCAGTCCAGAAGGTGCATTTTATTCGGCGATTGACGCGGAAGAAAACGATTATCTATGGGATGACAAGGAAATCACCGATATTCTGGGATCTGATCTTGCTGCCCTTTATCAAACGGCCTATAACATCACGCCGAATGGAAATGACGAAGGGAAACATATCCCAAACCTTATCCACACGAAGCTGGAAACCCTTGCAAACGAACGTGGTGAATCCGTGCAAGCCATTCAACAGCAACTGGAAAGTGCCCGAGCCGCTTTACTTGCCAAACGTCAAGAAAGAGCGCATCCATTGGTTGATGATAGAATCTTAGCCGCTTGGAATGGCTACATGATTGCTGCCCTTGCCAAAGCTGGCGCAGCATTCGGTAACCCGGCATATACCGAGATGGCGGCAACTGCACGAACGTTTATTCAAGAAAATATGGTCAAGCACGGCCGGTTAATGGCCCGCTTTCGGGATGGCAAAGTAAAACATCAAGCCAATCTTGATGATTACGCGAATCTTTTATGGGCATCCATTGAATTATACGGGGCAACTTTTTCACGAACTTACCTGCAGCAAGCAAAAGATTTGTTTGCAACAATGACCGAGCTATTTTGGGATCAAGCATATGGCGGTTTTTATTTTAGCGGAAGGGACAGCGAACCATTGATTGCCAGGGACAAAATCATTTATGACGGTTCCCGCCCTTCAGGAAATGCGGTTGCCGCCGTGATGGCGACACGTCTCGGGTTCTTGACAGGTGAGACGCAATATCTTGACATGGCTGATCACATGCATCATACCTTCTTTCAGGATATCAAGGAGGATGTGATCGGGAGCCCGATGTTCCTCGAAAGTGTCATTCTAACGGATTTGCCGACAAAAGAAGTGGTGATTATTGGTAAAGAAAACGACCCCAACCGCGTGCAATTGCTCGAGCAATTACACAAGGCATATCTCCCGCATGTCACCGTTCTCGCGGCTGAGCATGCCAGTGAATTCCAATCTGTTGCCCCATTTGCCAGCGCTCTTAAGCAAGTGGAGAACCAAACAACCATCTACATTTGCCAAGATTTCAAATGCCAGGAGCAAACCACCGACATCGAACAAGCGTATAACACGATTGTTAAAAAATAAATGCCAGGTCTAGCGCCTGGCTCAAGAAAGGATGTTTCGTTTGCGAACGCTATTAATTGTTTCCCATCCGGATATACTTGAATCCCGTAGCCAGCAATATTTTTTAACGTCCATACAAGATAGTGAAGCAGTTACGATTCACCATTTAGAGGGCCAATACCCTGACGGAAAGATTGATGTGGAAAAAGAACAAGCATTACTGTGGCAGCATGACAGGGTTATTTTCCAATTTCCGTTATACTGGTATAGTTCACCACCTCTTCTAAAATACTGGCAGGATATGGTTTTAGAAGATGGTTTTGCTTACGGAAATAAACACGTATTAGCCGGAAAAGAGTTTGGGTTAGTTATCATGATTGGTGTGCCAAGGAAAGAATACCAGGCAGGTGGCGACGAACTGTTTTCAATTAGCGAGCTCACCAAACCATACCAGGCGATGGCCAATAAAGTTGGCATGACGTACATGAAGCCCTTACCCATTTTTCAATTTGCATACATGGACGATGATCAGAAAATGGATATCCTGACCGAATACTGGCAGAAGCTCACGATGGTAAACGATGACAGCTTGCAAGCACGGGAAACATGGATGATCGAACAGCTCCGAAATGCCTTTCTAACAAACGAAAATGCCACAGCTAAAGACACCATAGGATTCGCAATCGATCATATGCAAGAACAGCGGGAAAATATGGATCAATTAAAGATGGTGTTGGATGATATGAATTAACGAACAGGAGGATGGACAGGATATGGAAAACGATGCATGGATTCTGAATCAATTACAGGAAACGTATGACATGCTTGATGACTATAATCAACGCACTTTAATAAAAGCTGCTATAGGAATGATTCAAGAACAATCAAAGCGCACGGAACAAATGGAAGGACAAATAGAAGGAACCATTTGGAGCCCGAAGAATTGGGGAGAGTGAGTATAGCGGGTGCCAGGCACATACACAATTCTGAATTGTGCGTGTGCCTAGTGTTTGGTTGCGCTTTTGCTACGACGACCTCATAAAAAAACCCCTAATTAAATTAGAGGTTACTTAAAAGTATATCAAAAGTAATTAAAATTCAATATCAGCAAAGTCTTCATAATCTACATCATGTGGAATAACATTTTCAACCATAAGATCACGTAATGTAGTTATTGCTATCGAAACATTTAAGTCCAGCATTTCTTCTCCGTCGTAGTCAGCTTTAAGATAAGGAACATTCCGAACAACATATGCACTATCTGCAATCTGCCAATAAATATCTTTTTTTAACACAGTTGGTTCACTTTTCATTGTTTGAACCTCCTCGTTTACGATAGGCATTTGCATTCATCCCTTCTACGACTTATTTTTAACGTACATACGAAATATTAAACCCTAACACATATATATTCAAGAAACGTTACTTATGTCCTTTATTTTTTCTGACTTCGGTCCACTAATTTTTTTCTATACGCTGCCATGCGACTTTCTAGTTCTTCACTATTAGCTATTTTTGTAGTCATTTTTGATGGTGGAGCATCACGGAAGGAAACTGTAACGGACAAAATTTGACGCTTTCCTTTAACCCATTTAAAACGAATTGGAAGTTTATAAGACGTTGGGTCTCCGTCTTTAGTTAAAGTATATGTTAATGAACTATACCCTTTAAACTGAGCTTTCGAAACTTTATCTGCATCAATTATCCTTTGTATTATATTTAATATCGTTTTAAGTTCCTTAGAACCCTCTCTTTCAAAAACCCTTACTTGAGAATGAAGCGAGATGACAATTTTTTGCTCTCTTTTCAATGTAGCCGGGTTCCTCCCAAAAACAATACGATTTTTAGATCTTACTACTCTATGTCTTTGATTTGCAGTCAGATATGGGATATCAAAGCCTTTATCCTTATATTCTTGTAATTGTATTCTTATATATTGAGAAGCAATTGCCCGTACTTCATGAACTTGTTTTTCTTCAAGTGAAAGAACATCGTAGAACTCCATTTTTTCGCAATCCTGAAATTTTATAATAAATCGTCTAGGCAACGTCACTACACGTCCTTTATACAAACACTATCAAAGCACTTGAGATTCAAATTTCTTTTGTTTGGGTGCTGTCTACACTCCACAAATTATTACTATTCCATTGTTCAACCATAATAACTTTTAATTCACCTAGTAATATAAGTGTCTCACCTAATCTAAGTAAGTTGCCCTTAACTGATATAGTCTCAATAGCATCCAGAAATTAAGACTCATATTACCTATTCGACGAATTTCTGCAAACTCCTGCAAATAAATCACTTCATTTTTGGCTATCTATTATCTCGCGTGTTCTGTAAAATATCCACCCGCTAAACTTCGGTTGCTTCCCGCGATCGGCGGTATTTATCACAGGATTCACCTGCTGACTGTTCCTGCTTTTGCTTCTGCCTTTCCCGACTCTTTTGGCACCCGAACCAATCCGGTATGACTTCCCCAGTCTGGACGGCATATGCGCACCTAACCCGCTGCAGTTGTATTATCTAATTTGTTCTGGTTTGGTTTCTTTTTGTATTGTTTTAACTAATGGGGCCGTGTGGTGGGTCATGAGGTGGGCCGCATGCTGATTCTTGTTGTGCTTCCCTTGCTAGTCCGCTAAATAATCTGCTAACTGGTTTGTTTCATGTATTGTTGCAGGCCGATCTTTTGGAATGTGTTGTCGCTCGGGTGTGGGCTAGTGTCGCTCGAGTTGCGGGTGCTGTCGCTCGAGTTG
The DNA here is from genome assembly GCF_005887555.1 of Lentibacillus cibarius. Classification (NCBI taxonomy): domain Bacteria; kingdom Bacillati; phylum Bacillota; class Bacilli; order Caryophanales; family Bacillaceae; genus Lentibacillus; species Lentibacillus cibarius. The sequence continues at coordinate 1,268,046 of NZ_VCIA01000001.1, forward strand.
ACCCCGCTCTCGCTCGAGTTGCGCGCTCTGTCGCTCGAGTTGACCCCGCCCTCGCTCGAGTTGCGCACCTTGTCGCTCGAGTTGCGTGCTCTGTCGCTCGAGTTACGCACCCTGTCGCTCGATTGGCTTTCATCTACAGTATTATGCTTAGCTTGACGGCTATGGTGCCTGTCCCCATGGTCCCCCTGTCCCCGTGGTCCCCCCATGTTACGCTTTAATTTGGCCTTTACCTCGGATGATATATTTCGTTGAGGTTAGCGCTGGCAGTCCCATTGGTCCGCGGGCATGCAGTTTTTGTGTGCTTATGCCGATTTCTGCGCCGAAGCCGAATTCGAAACCGTCTGTAAATCTTGTTGAAGCGTTGTGATACAAAGCTGCAGCGTCCACATTGTTGAAAAAGGCCAGCATATTGTCATCGGATTCTGTAATAATGGCTTCTGAATGACTGGTGCCGTACTGGTTGATATGTTCAATGGCAGCCTGCGCATCAGGAACAATTTTGACCGCCAGAGTTTTATCCAGGAATTCGGTTGCCCAGTCTTCTTCGGTTGCTGGTATCAGGTTTTCAGCAAGTGCCTGTGCTTTGTCATCGCCGCGCACTTCAACATCATGGTGCTGAAGCGCTTGGATGAGTTCAGGCAAATGCTTCTTAGCCCAGGCGTCATGAACAATCACTGTCTCGGCTGCATTACAGACGGATGGGCGCTGTGTTTTTGCATTGACGGCTATATCAATCGCCATTTGTTTGTCGGCGCTTTCGTCGATGAAAACATGGCAGTTGCCTGAGCCTGTTTCCAACACCGGAACAGAAGATTGTTCAACGACGGTTTGAATGAGATTGTTCCCGCCGCGCGGAATCAGAACGTCAAGATAGTCGTTGAGTTTGAACATTTTCGATGCAGTTTCCCGGCTGGTGTCTTCAAGCAGCTGCACGGCATCGGCTGGCAGGTCCGATTGCTCAAGCGCACGGTGGATCACATCAACAAGCGCTTTGTTGGAATGTGCGGCTGAGGAACTGCCACGCAGTAAGACGGCATTGCCGGTTTTCAGGCAAAGGCTTGCCGCATCAACGGTGACGTTTGGCCGTGCTTCATAGATCATGCCAACAACACCAAGCGGGACGCTGACCTTTTCGATTGCCAGATCATTCGGGCGGTCCCACGATTCGAGGACATCACCGATCGGATCGTTCAGTTCAGCCTGCTGCTTCAGGGCGTCTGCCATGTCCTGAATGCGCTGTGTGTTCAGAACGAGACGGTCAATTAGCGATGCTTGAAAACCTTTTTGCTTGGCGTTTTCAATATCTTTTTCGTTTTCACCCATAATAAAATGGATTTCACTGATTAATTGATCCGCGATGATGTGTAATGCCGCATTCTTTTGTTCTGTCGTTTTCACCCCAAGTCCTTGAGCAGAATCCTTTGCTCTTGCTGCTTTTGTTAATAGTTCACTCATAAAACATTCTCCTCCTTCAGCGTTAAGATTAATCGGTCACGATGGATTACTTCAGGGCGGTTCCGATTTGCCTGCTGCATGGCTTCTTCGCTTGCAAGTCCTCTGATTTTGCTTAAATCGGCGGACGAATAATTCACCTGACCTCTTCCAATAACCCTTTTTTTACTGTTGATGATTTCAACGACATCGCCTGAGTCAAAAATACCTTCAAACGCTTTCGTCCCTGCCGGCAATAAACTTTTTCCATTGGCCACAATCGCTGCTTCTGCCCCTTCATCCACTTCGATTTTGCCGGAAACGGGTGAGTGGAATGCGATCCACTGCTTCGGCTTTTTTAAGTTGTGAATCGTGTTTTCGCCGATATAGGTCCCCTCGCCTGTGCCATTCACAATATGTTCAAGTTTGTCCTCCCCGCTGCCGGTGCCGACAAATGCGGGAACGCCAAGCGAGAGGGCTGTCCGGGCAGCTAACAGTTTGGAGGTCATGCCGCCGGTTCCGACTTTGGAGCCGGGCTTGCTTTTCGTATAACGAAACAACTCGACGGTAATGGCGGGCAAAACATCATAACGTTTAGCTGTCGGATCAACCTTTGGATTACGTTTATACACACCGTCGATATCCGTCAGCATAATTAAGAAGTCGGCATGCACAAGGCCACTGACAAGAGCAGAGAGCATGTCATTGTCGCCAAATGTCAATTCATCAACGGCGACTGAATCATTTTCGTTAATAATCGGCAAAACCGACCGTTTCAACAACTCAGTCAGCGTATTGTAAACATTGCTATACTGAGCTTCATTGCCAAAAACGTCACGCGTTAACAGCAATTGAGCGGCTGTGATGCCATGCGCTTTTAACGATTCGGTATACGCCTCGATTAACAACCCCTGGCCGACCGCTGCTGTTGCCTGTTTACCTGCTAGGGTGACCGGGCGGGACGGGTAACCAAGTTCGCTGTAGCCGGCCGCCACCGCACCTGAGGAAATCAGGATCACTTCATGACCTTGTTTTTTCAGGCTTGCCAAGGCATCAGCGTGCTCAAGCAGTTTGGTTTCGCTGAGCCCGCCGTTTTTATTCGTTAACAAACTGCTGCCAATTTTAACGACAATTCGTTTTTTCGCCATACATCTAACCTCTTTTCTGCATACTAAAAAAAAGACGCTTTCCCTTCCCTTGCATAAACTGCAAAGGACGGAAAAGCGTGACGCTCCGCGGTACCACCTTTTTTGGCATCCAATGTTTATAGATGCCCTCTCTCACCCTTTAACGCAGGGAACGGCCAGGTTATTCGCCCAGCCAGCTAAAGAGGTAGGTTCAACAGCCTGAAATTCGCCAGAGTCTTTCAGCCGGTGGACTCCGCTCTCTTTCGTTTCAGACGCTATTTACTGGCCCCTGTCAACACTGTATGTAACGCATTTGATTTTAAAACTTATTATGTGCTAAATGAGCTTGAATGTCAAATATATTTTTAACTATTTTTAATAATTTGTGAAATATGATAAGGTATATGATCAAAGTGTCGGACGTAAATGGGCTGATGGGGCGTGCGTCACTCGAGTGGGCGGGCCTGTCGCTCGAGTTGCGGGGCGTGTCGCTCGAGTTGCGCTCCCTATCCTTGGAATTTGCCTTTCATATTTAGTTTAGCAGCTACAGTTTAAAATAATCGAGGCCCAGTATCATACATGCGTTGGCCAAGCATATATTAGTAAAAATTGCTTATTAAGGAGGTGATTACTGTTATGGAAATGGTTTATCGTTTTCGGAACCTTAGTTTTGATAGACAGTTATTTGCAGTTACCCTTGTATTATTAATCATAGTTGGTTTACTCACACAACAATTCTCTTCATTAATTGTACTAACTGAACCATTATTAATCATACTTGGTTGTCTACTCATTTGGATAAATGTTAGTTACGAAAATTCAGTAAGGAAGGTGATCGGAATATGCTTGATCACCATGTTCCTATCTCTGACTTTTCTAAAATGGCTACCTTTTTCTTATGCTATTGCTGAATTCATTATTTATCCTATAGGAGTCTTACTGCTCTTTGAGTTTACACGTGTTGCAAAAATGGATAAAAAAGCTTCATTCTTTTGGCTTGTATTCGTTCCATTAATTCTTGGAGCAGCTACTGTACAATTACTAAACTTAAGCAATGAGCAATGGTGGGTTCCGTTTCTCGCATTTCCTATAGCTTGGCTGTATATGGCTCTTTACGCTAATGCCACTACATTTAAAAGTACAATAAGATATGTAGGCGTATTTTTAATTACAATACTAGTGGGTTTCTATTTAGCAGTCGATATATTAGCTTTAGATTTTGTTACTAAAATGTTTGAAAACGAGGAGATTAAACAAGTATTTGCACATAGTGATACCTTACCTTTTGTACATTTAGCTGTTACTGCTTTCTTTATTCCATTTATAGTTAGTTGTTTTATATGTTATCTGATTGCTAATTATCGGGAAAAAAGCTCAGGCGAAAACTAAATTATCTAAATCTTTCTTTTCCTTTGCTATAACCATGATATTTACTGGGAACTACTTTTAACGTACGAATAAATTCATGTTTTAGTAATTTTCAAGAAAAAAGTAACCTACCCTATCCTTTGGTCGAGGCGGAGGACGGTTACTTTTTTCTATTCATGACAAACGTTAGGACTCCTATCAAAACCATATTTGATGTGAGTGCAATCATTATTGCTTGATATGTTGTCATTTTTACCACCTCCCTTCTTCGGGAAATGGTCAACCGCCCATCCGCTTTCTAACACTGATCGTATCAATATCCCCATAAAAATCTATAAAAATACAAAAGGAGAGACAATCTTGCTATGTTGAATAATTGTCTCTCCCTTTCTTTTATTCTTCAAATCGAAAAGTCCTGCCAGAGATTTTCAAGAGCGAGTTAACCGCTGAAACGAGCCGGCGACACATGTAAATACCCCAATAGGAAAGTGTCCATTTTTATCTAGCAATAATTGATTATTTTAGTTTAGCAGTTACAAATGTTTCATTCGGTACAGTCGCATTGAGTATTTCTTCCCCTAACGAGCATATTGCTGTTTGCGGGCGGCGGCAACACGGGAACGGATGGACGCGGAGGTTTCATTATGTTTGGCCGTCTCTCGATCCAGGGCTACAGTATCGAGATTCAGTAACATATCCATGCGTTCCTGAATAGGCCCGGAAACGCGATTATGATAGGCAGTGATCTGTTTGGGGTACAGGTACAATAATAGCGGTTCGATCCTAAAAATCCACATGGACACGGATTCATATAGAAATAAACAAAAATAGTTTTAACCCTATTGTTTTTAAAATCGAAGTAACCATTATTTGCAATGGGTTACTTGCTTTTATTTATCTTGACTTAAAAGAAATATATGTTCGTTCAACAAAGTCTAAAAAACTTCCTTTTTCAAAGTCATATGCATAATGTTCATCTTGACAAAATCGAAGGCGTATAGAATCACGGTTTTTAGTCAACCAAAAACTCGTTTCCTTTTGACCTTTCTTTCTTAAAGGGATTTGCGTTAAAATTTCAATATCCTCTTCCCGTATATCATTCGTTTTAATGTCAATTGCAATTATTAATTCGGGCGTTGCTTCATTTGGACTATCATTCATATCCACCATCATCCACCGTTTGTTAGGAATCTCCTCCAAATATATAGAATACCCTTCCTCTCTTCCAAAGTCTAAATTAATATCTGGAAACTTGGTAGCGATCGCTTTTATAAAGGCAGTATTCTTTTTTTTCGGAAACGAATTTTTACTATTCATAACACCCCACCCAACTTACTAAATTGAGACCATTATTACTTCTTATTCAGGCCTACCCATATTTAAAAATTCATGAACCTTTTCTTTACTATCATCATTAATTTTTAGAACTGAACCTACGCCTTTAGCATAATATTCAATCATTGTGGTTTCTCCTTTTTCCCTTTTTACAACAATACAATTAAATGTTTCACCATTTTGAGTCAAATCCTCATATCCTAAAAATGTAATATATAGTTTCCCTTTTAGGTCTGATGTATATTGATAATTGTATTCATAAGTTTTCCCTTCTACCATTTTTGACGGAAGATAGATTTCTGGCTCTATATACCAAGTCTGATTACCATCTTCATTTTCTTCACCAACAGTTAGAATATCATTATTTCCATTTATATGTAAAAAATTTCACGGGTGTTTCCGTGTAAGGAAGCCCCTAAAAAGTGTTAGAAATCTAATATTGTTTTTTCTCTTTAACTAACTCAACTTTTGCAGACCGAAATAGGCAGGTATATCTTGATATAATTGGGCAGACCCGCTATCCATTGCTGCAGTTGACTCTTTGATAGGATGCTGAATTTTCTTATTACTCTTTTCAGGGTATCTTCAAGAAGCTCGATCAATTGCTGTAATGCTACAGACCAATCGAGGTCACTGCCCTCTATAAATGTGACGCCAGCGCTTTCCTATTCCAGAGAGGTCCATTCATTAACCCTCGCGGCATCAATCTCTAGCGCTCGTTTCGCAAGCTTGTGGCCAAGTATATGCTGGAAGTCTTTATCATCCGTTACCGGCTCAGGATGCTTTGTTTCAGAAGAAGACATTGAGATGATCGCAAATGAAGAAAGCTGACCATAAAAAAAGAGGCAACGACGTCGTGCAGTGTTTCAACAAAACAGCATTCCATCCCATCTATTTGCGGTAATGGCATATCCTTCATAAGGGGCAAATACAATTGCTTGAACCCTTCCTTCCTGGCGGCAACAATTGCGAGAAGCATCCCATCAACCGGCTTAATCGTGTCATCGGCGATAAGCCACCCAGAAAAGCAGCACCATCTGGAACAGCATCCTTCATATCCCCCGCTTTCTCATCACTCCCAGAAATGATATTCATCCAATTAATAAAAATACTCATAATTATCATGCTTGTATTATATCAATATATAGAAATCCAAGTTTAAAGACCTGCGGTGATATGTCAAGAGGAAAATAACTAAATATTCGATTGTCAAGGTTCAATTTTGCGAAAAAAGGCATCAGGAAACTAGACCAGTAAATAAATGGAAATTACTGGTAATCAGTAAAAGGATTTAGAAGCTATTTGTGCTTCATGCATTCACGCTCCTTTTTGGCGTGTAGATTTGGTGATTGCGTAGTAGCACATCCACCAAACGCACTAATTTTCTTGCGGTTAAGACGAGTGCTCTTTTGTGTTGATGCTTAGGTACTTCACTGTATTTTTTCGCGTAATATGCTTGATACTCAGGAACGTGCCGTCTTACCGAGTTGGCGGCTTCAACCAGGTAATATCTGAGGTACTGATTCCCGTTACGCGTAAGTGAAGTGTCGTCAGCTGTGAAGCGGCCTGATTGGTGCTTTCGCCAATAAAGGCCTGCATATTTGGCTATCTTAGTTTCATCATCAAATCGCTCAATTTGGCCGATTTCGGCGATGATTCCCGCAGTAAACACGGGCCCGATGCCTGGGATAGTGACAAGCGTTTGTGGCAGTCCAGCCATGATACGCTCGATTGCTTTATCAATTTCCTTTATCTGTTTTTGGAGTGTGCGAATGACTTCGATAGTTGTACCAAGAATAACATCGATAGAGTCTTCCACAACCTTGTCCAGACGGTAAGAAGAACGAACGGCTTTCTGAATGGATTTCGCAACACATTCCGGGTCACCAAAGCGATTTCTGCCCTTTTCTTGTAGAAAATCAGCTAGATCTTCAACCGGCATTTGCGCAAGTTCATCCAGACTGAACTTCTCGAAAAACAGTTCCATCATGGCATTCCCAAAAACGGAAGAATCGACTTCCTCTTTGAAGGTATTGCATTTAAAACTCAAGTGTTGAAGGAAGTGCTGCTTTTCCTTGGTAACCTGATGAACTAGCTGATACCTGGAGCGTGTAAGCTGTTGGAGCGCAACATATTGGCTCTCTTTGACAACAGACATTGGCAATCGGCCAAAACGCAGATAATCGGCGATGACGAACGCATCAATTTCATCGGTTTTGTCCATGTCGCTATAACTCTTTTTAAAGTTCGCAATCTGTTTTGGATTCATGACAAATACCTCTGCGCCAAGTGCTTTGAGTGCCTCATCATGATGAAGAAACATGGATGGATGAAAACTATAAACGGACGTGGATTCAAGCCCGAATTTGAGCGTATCAACAGCCTGATCACGCAAATATTCCAAAACAGTATCCCGAAGCTCACTAGCACCAGGAAGGTCATTGGAAACCGTGAAGGATTTAACCTTTTCTCCTTCACCATCCAGCAAACAAATCTTGATATCAAAAGAACTAACATCTAATCCAGCAAATAATTTCATGGGGGGTTCTCCTCCTTTCGATTTAGAATCATTGGTACTATTTCTTGGACGCCCTGAGATATCCCTAGTGTGAACGCCGATCAGCAACCTCGTGTATAAGTACTAACCCTGATTCGAAAGCCGCCCTGGGGCTACTAACACCCAGGTTCGAGATTCAGGGTGCACAGCCTGCGAGTAGGAAGGTCCGAACGCACACTGGGAAACAGTCTTTACGTGTGGTCTAGCCACAAGGGGGAAAAGAATTGTCCCAAATGATCCTAAGACCATTATCTAGGAACATCACGGGACGTCCAAGACTTTTGACTATATCCAGCAGGAAAAGTAAGAAAATATGGGCTCAAATGATAGGGCCTAAACATAATATACGAGGGGGGCTTTCTATGAAAAAGCAATCTGTTGAAAAATTTGGTTATCAACAGGAGCTGAAAAGGGGACTATCTTTTACCGACATTATTATTTATGGTTTAATCTTTATGGTCCCAATTGCACCATTCGGTGTATACGGCGAGGTCATGGTCGGGGCAAAAGGAATGGTTGCGCTCGCATATCTCATTGGAATGGTCGGTATGATTTTTACCGCATTGAGTTATGCGCGCATGTCTGAGGAGTTTCCACTTGCAGGTTCCGTATATGCCTATGTAGGGCGAGGAATCAATCAGCACCTTGGTTTTATTGCCGGCTGGCTGATTTTATTGGATTATATTTTAGTACCAACGTTAATGTATGTTGTCAGTGCAGCAGCGCTTGGTGGGGTATTGCCAGGGGTTCCAGCATGGGTTTGGATTATCATTTTCGTAATTATTAACACGGTTATAAACTACTTAGGAATTGAAATGACGGCACGGACAAATAAAATATTTTTAGTATTCGAATTGATCGTTCTGGTGATTTTCCTTGTGATTGGTATTACAGCTATCGCGAATGGTGTGAACGGCGCTACATTTTCATTTGACCCACTATTTAATCCGGACAATTTCAGTTTGAACTTAGTGTTAGGTGCCGTTTCGATTGCAGTTCTCAGTTTTCTTGGGTTTGATGCTATATCTACGTTGTCGGAAGAGTCAAAAGAGGGCCCTAAGGCAATTGGACGTGGAATGATCATTTCCTTGTTACTCGTTGGTGTACTATTTATTGTTCAAACATGGGTAGCAGCATTAATCTTTCCGGACTACGAATCTTTCTCGAATATTGATACAGCATTTTATGAAACAGCGGAAATCGCTGGAGGTAAATGGCTCGGAGTACTTACAGCTGTAGCTACAGCATTGGCGTGGGGAATAGCAGATGCACTTGTGGCACAGGCAGCAATCTCACGTGTTCTGTATAGTATGGCGCGAGACAAAAAACTGCCACAATTTCTTTCAAAAGTACACCCAAAGTATAAGACGCCATATACAAGTACTTTATTGGTAGCAGGAATTTCTGTGATCCTCGGTTTTGTGTTTATTGGAGGTATTGATACTTTAGCTACACTAGTAAACTTCGGAGCACTTTCTGCCTTTTTGCTCCTAAATGTAAGTGTATTCTATCACTTTATCTTAAAAAAGAAACAACACGATTACTGGAATTTCTTAATACTCCCGCTGATTGGCTTTATTGTCATTGGTTTTGTGTGGCTCAATTTTTCATCACTGACAAAAATCGTTGGGCTAAGTTGGCTCCTGGTTGGTATAGTAGTTACGATTATCCTTGCTGCGAAAGGTAAAGATGCTAACATTGACCTCGACTAAAAAGACGCAGGCATTTTATAGTTTCTTCGACTATCATTTGATCGACAAACTAACACGAATTCGGAAAATAAAATTTTAGAGGAGTGATTTCTTATGTCCATTCATCATCACAACCATTCATTTATGACCATCCATGATTTTAATCGGCATAGTCATATTGGCTGGGATAACTCGCTTAAGCCCATCGCAGAAGTTGATTCTGGTCAGACTGTAACGTATGAAATTACAGAGTCTTCCGGTGGACAGTTTAATAAGCATTCAACGGCGGAAGATGTGAAAAACCTTGATTTCTCTAAGGTGAATCCAACTGCTGGTCCAGTTTACGTTAAAGGGGCACAGCCGGGCGATACACTGGAAATTGAAATGATTAATTTCCAGCAACTTGATTGGGGATGGACTGCGCTCATACCTGGCTTTGGTCTATTATCCGACTACTTTCAGGAACCTGCGATTAAAACATTTGACCTGACAAACTCGAATACGATTGAATTTTTGGATGGCATTAACCTTTCCATGAAGCCATTTCCGGGAACCGTTGGTGTTGCTCTTCCTGAATCAGGTAAATTCAGCGTTGTTCCACCACGGAAAAACGGTGGAAATATGGATATCCGCCATTTGACTCGAGGAACAAAACTTTATCTTCCTGTCTGGGTGGAAGGTGCTTTATTTTCAATTGGGGATACGCATGCAGCTCAGGGTGATGGCGAAGTATGCGGTACAGCAATTGAGGCTTCCATGGAAACAACCATCCGATTCACCTTGCATAAAGGGAAAAGTATTCAGGAACCGCGCTATGAAATTCCTGGGCCGCCAACACCAGAAGCAGACAGCCGCGGTTATTATGTAACAACCGGGCATGGCGAGGATATTTACCAAGCTTCACAAAATGCCATCCATTATATGATAGAGCACCTAGTTGGCACATACAAAATGACAGAACAGGAGGCATATATGCTGTGCAGTCTGGCAGTTGATTTAAGAATTAGCGAAATCGTCGACATGCCGAACTGGCTCGTATCAGCCTTTTTGCCGAATGCCATTTTCAGATAATGTTTGGTAACTCTACGCAGGGAGCAACCGTTTGTTCTCCCTGCTTTTTATTGTCGATTGGGTAGGCAAATCATTATTATTTACAATTTCATTAGGGATTCTTCTGCTGCCCGCTCTTTTTCAGCTTCTCCTGACGCTTTTACCCATGGAACTAATCCAGTATAACTTCCTCCGTCCGGGCGGCATACGGACGCTCCCCTTGCTGACGACTTCGGCGAAAGGCCGCTTCTTCCGCCTTGGCGCCTTCAACTATCGTGATACTCTTATTCGCCCAGGCTTGAAAGATGCCCTTTCAAAGGGTTAGATCGGGCTTTAAACTTTATATCTGATAATAATCTTCCTGATCCAAAAAGAATAGATTATGTAACCTATCTTACAGGATATTTTGTATACAACGGCGATGTACCTATGAATGACAGTATGGTGATAAGGCTCAGAGATTGGTATTTAGAAACAAACTTTGTAAACAAATCTAATAATACAAGGCGTGAAATGTTTAATGAGCTAATAAATTTATAAGTTATCAGTAGTTTCCATAAGTCATAAACCCAGCTTTTTTTGAGCTGGGTTTTTGGCTAATAATATCTAGTCTATAATCTGTGATGAACCAAATATAATAAAACCGACCCTTATTCTTATACCTCGTAACCTTTCCACCTGCTGCTCCAACAATAGCTTTTCCTGCACAGGTATCCCGCCATTATTGGTGCATATCGGGACAATAATCTGCTTTTCCCTCGCCACTAGTCAAAACTTTAATGAACCGCAGAAGATACATTCTATGTTGTACGATTTTCGGAAGCTGCCGAAAATCAACCTTTGGAAATGGGGTTATCCTCAAACTCACCCACTATACTTCGCCAATAGCCGTTCTGTTTCTTTCCACTCGGCCGTCCTATCACGGGATTCTTCTGCTGCCTGTTCCTTCTCTCGCTTCAGCTTCTCCTGACGTTTTTGCTCATAGAACCAATCTGGTATAACTTCATTCGTCTGGGCGGCATACATACGCCCCCCTTGCTGCCGACTCCGGCGAAATGCTGCTTCTTCGGCCTTGGCATCTTCAACTGTCGTGATGCCTTTCTTCACCCACGCTTGCAGAATCCCCTTCACATAGCTCCAGTTGCTCTTGCTGCGCTCGGATGTCGTGCATCGCGTCCAGGGACGAGTTCCTCCCCGAGGTCAGCCACCCAATTCATCAAAGTGACGGACATAAATGGGCTGATGGGGACAAAGTTGTTTTGGTAAAACACAAATGCATCTGCGTCAGCTGCTGTAGTTGTATTGTTTGGTTTCATCTGGTTTGGTTTTGTTTTGTATTGTTTAACTAATGGGTCTGTATGGTGGGCCGTAGTGTGGTTCACAAGGTGGCCGGCTGGTGATTCGCTAAGTGGGTCACATGCTGGTTCATGTTGTGGTTCATTTCCTGGTCCGCTAAATAATCTGTTTCACGGCTTGCTTCAAGTGACGTGGAGGTTCTATCCTTCGGATGGGGCGTGGTGTCGATGGCACAATCATTGCTCGAGTGGAGCGTGTTCTCGCTCGAGTGGGCTGGTTCCGCGGATTGCAGCCCATGTTGTTTGGTTGCTGGTCATGATGAATGAACAGTTGTCCGACCCATTAGCATGACTTCGCGCTCATATTTCAGTGCTGCAGTCCATATCGGAAAATTCCCGCCCATTCTTCCGTGTTCCAGCCCATACCGAAGAACTCGCGCTCATTTTGATTGTGCTCCGGCCCATTCCACATACACACGCGCCCATATCACGTCAGCACCCGGTCATGCCCAAGGACCTCGCACCCATGATGACAGGCCCTTGGGTGACGTTACCGTTGCTCGAGTCAGCCGCTCGACCGTTTCAGTCGTTATTCCGACCGGGGGGGACAGTGATCACGTCCCTCTGTCTCCCGTCCCGTTGTCTCCCCGCTTGGGTTCAGGGTAAAGTACAATCAGGCCAATATCGTTTGCTATTTCTCTATGACAACAAGTTTATACCCTCCCTTTCTAGGTGGCACAATTTATATAGGAAACACATTCAACCCGTGACCAATGCCATAGCACCCTTAACCCCCTGCTCATTTTCCAGCTCCGGGGCAACAATCAACTTGTCAACATCACCAATTGGCACATAATCATTTACAAATTCCCGAACCTTACTTCGAATCATACCGTACATTTTTTTCTGTTTCATAACACCGCCACCCAGAATTATCCGTTCCAGTGATAAAATCATCATATAATTAGTAACCGCCTGGGCTAAGTAATATGCTTCAAGATCCCATATCTCATCATGACTTGGCAATAAATGACCTCGCACACCGGTCCGTTGTTCAATCGCTGTACCTGAAGCAAGGCCTTCCAAGCAATTTCCGTGGTATGGACAAGCGCCGGCAAACTTATCATTATCTTGCTTCCGGACAAAAATATGCCCCATTTCGGGATGGCTTTTTCCTTGGTAAGTGCGTCCGTTGTGCACAAATCCAGCACCAATTCCTGTCCCAATGGTTATGTAAAGCACACTCGCCGAATCTCTCCCGGCGCCATAAAGATATTCGCCCAGACACGCAGCATTGACATCCGTGTCCAAATAAACCGGAACCTCAAAATCGGCTTTCAATCTTCCTAATAAGTCAAAATGCTTCCATTCTATTTTGGGTGTGTTCAAAATCGTTCCGTATGTATCTTCACGAGTGTCCAAATTAATCGGCCCAAAGCTGCCGACACCGAGCGCTTCAATCGAATAATGGTGAAAAAATTGGTTGACCGCCTGTAACGTTTTCTCAGGCTCTACTGTTGGCAGACTGATTTTATCAAAAATTTCCCCTTCACGGTCTCCGACTGCACAAACAAACTTTGTTCCGCCTGCTTCTATTCCACCTATCATTAATGATCACTCTCCTCAAAATTATTAATTCAAAAGCACATAGATAATTCTATGACCCTAAAAAAGCTGTCAGTCTACACGTTTTAAACCGACAGCTCATTCCGATGCTCCTGTGATTCGCAGGGGAACAGTGATCACGTCCCCTTGTCCCGTAATAATACCTTTACGAATTCTTCATACGTGTCTGCTTTAATCAGTTTTTGGACAAGTGCTGGACTGTCAATGATACGGCCCAGCATCTCGTACATTGACTGTAAATCTTCCGTACTGTTTCGTTTCACACTCAGTCCACAGACAAATTGGACAGGCTTTCCTCCCCATGTAATTGGCGATTTAAGAGTACAGACTGATAAAAAGGTCTCGTCTGAATGTGGTGTAATCGGGTGGGGAATGGCTACTAGATTCCCATAAGCTGTTGTAGCGAATTCTTCCCGTTCATAAATGGATGTCAAAAAGGTATCATCAATTAAACCAAGTTCTTGTAAACGCTCCGACATAAAGCGTAATACAGATGCTTTGGAATCGAAATCTTTTCTTAAGTGCATCAGCTCAGGTCGAAAATATTCATAAATTGATTGCTCGTTCTCATTCAGGTATGACTCAATATTTTCTATATCCTGTTTGCCGAGAATAGCGTTCACTTCAAGCACCGGTGTCGATATGTTATCCGGTATTGGCACAGAACTGATAATAAAATCTATTGAACTCAGATCATACTGGTTTAGTTTATAATATTCGGTCGTTCCAACAACTTCCAATTTGCCTTCAAATTTTGACTTAATCCGGTAAAATAACAGCTGGGAACTGCCCAGACCGGATGCGCAAACAACCAGACAGCGCTTGGGTTGTGCATTCATTTTATTCCGTTCCATAGCTGCCCCAATATGCAGGGCCAAATAACCGATTTCATTTTCATCTATTTCAGAACCGGTATGTTCTTCTATTGCTAACCCAGCTATGATGCCAGCTTCATATGCGAATGGATAATTCCGTTTGATATCGTTCAGCATTGGATTCCGTATATTCATCCCATACTTATAACGATTAATCGCAGGTTTCAAATGCAAACCTAGCGCTACCATCAACTCCTGATCACGATTTATTTTCAAATTCATTTTATCTTCTATCTTAATGAGAATCGCATTAACCAGCTCACGTGTAGTTGGATCAATCAGATGCTCAACGTTCGTCTCGTTAAGATTTTCGTCGGCTGATACCATTTTCGTTCCCAGTAGATGAATTGCAACATACGCAACTTCTTCTTCCGGAAACGTCACCTCTAACGTCTGTTCAACTTTTTTTAAAATACGATCAGCAACTTTGAATTCGCGTTGTTCGGTAATTTCCTTGAAATCTGTTTGATACAATGAAATTTGGTGCCCGTCCTTGATTCGCTTATAGGCGATAAGTAAATGAATCAAGAGGTTATTGATGGCAATATCTGATAATGTTATATCATTGATTTTGACCTCATCAACTATAATTTGCAGGACAGCGTTCTTATCTTTTTTGGAAAAAGAAGAAAATAGTTCCTCTGGAAGTCTTTCCTGCAATTCCTCAGTGCGGTCAAAAACATATTCAGCCATACAAAATCGGAGCTTGAGTTCATCTCCAACAGCCTTTAAACCATGGCCAGGTCTCGATTCCAGGTTAATATCATAATGATCAAGTACTTTTTTAACATTTTTTAAATCATTTTGAATGGTTGATTTACTGACGAAGATCTCGTCAGCTAAATCATTCAATTTTAAATAATGGTTACTCAGTAAAAAACGTCTGATCAGATATTCTGTACGTTCTTCAGGAATACTGGGGTATCGGCTGCCATGAGGTAATTCTTCATCAAAATAGTCTCTGAGAAATAATCTGAATTTGTGGTCGTCAATGATTTCCAACTGGTAGCCTTGTCCCATGACAGAATGTATCAGGGTCCCATATTCCAAAATAATGTTGTTAAGTTCTTTTACATCATTACGTGTCGTCCGGGTAGTGACCTGATTGAGATTTGCCAAATATTCACCTGTCAGCGGCGCCTCTGACGTCATCAGTTCCCGCAAGATGTATTTCATTCTGGCGTTTGACATCCTATTTTCTCCTTATCCTTAATCCATTCCTGCCCACTAGCGTTGCAACACTAGTGTTTCCTGTCCAAAAAGCTTTAAGACACTACGTTTTCATTAAAGCGAGGCAAATAATAGCGATGTGCTTCCAACATTTCATCAAGAAGATCTTTAGCAATTGAGTCAGATGGAACAAGAGGATTAATTACCATGGCAAGCAATGCTTTATGATAATCACCCATTACTGCTGCTTCTGCACTCACCCGTTCAAATGATTTTATTTGCTGAACAAGCCCCCTAACAGCTACTGGCAAGTCACCTACAGCAATCGGCCGAGGTCCGTCTTTCGTTATAACGCAATTCACTTCAACTGCCGATTCAGCCGGGATGCTTGCAATCGCACCATTATTACGTGTGTTCACCGGTTGAATGTCTTGTTTATCATTATAAATCGAATTAATCAAACTACAGGCCGCATCACTATAGTAAGCGCCACCGCGTTCTTCCAGCTGCTTGGGCTTCTCCGAAAGCTCAGTATTCTTATACAATTCAAACAATTCATTTTCAAGTTGCTGCACAACTTCGGCTCGTGACCCTTTTTCAGCATAGTCTTTCTGTTCCTCTTCCAGCATTTTGCTTGTTTGGTAATAATAGCGATGATAAGGACATGGTAAAGCACCCAATGCTTTAATAAAGTCTTTTTCCCAACCTAAATTGACAATATTCTTCATCGTCATTCCTTCACCGCTCACCAGTTTATTCAACACATCGTCAGTAATGTTTTTGCCGTCCAGGTATACATTCAATCCGTACACCATATGATTTAATCCAGCAAAGTCAATGTGTACCCGCTCCACATCAACACCGAGCATTTCACTGATGCCCATCCGCATGCCGATCGGAACATTGCACAAACCGATTGTTTTTGAGATATTGCTGTAACGCAAAACGGCTTCAGTTACCATACCAGCCGGGTTCGAGAAGTTAATAAGCCATGCATCTGGGCATAACGTTTCTATATCACGGCAAATATCCAAAATAACCGGAATCGTCCGCAAACCTTTAAAAAGACCACCTGGCCCATTAGTTTCCTGTCCAATAACGCCATATTTCAACGGAATCGTTTCATCTTTAGCACGTGCCCCCAGTTGACCGACCCGGATTTGGGTTGTTACAAAGTCAGCCCCAGGCAGTGCTTCTCGCCGATCTAATGACAGCTTAATATCAATCGGAACGCCTGCCTTTTCAACCATGCGTTTTGCTAGTGCACCAACGTTTTTTAGCTTTTCGTTACCTTCCGGGACATCAACAAGCCACAACTCCTTGACAGGCAGTTCATCGTACCGTTTGATAAACCCCTCGATAAGCTCAGGCGTGTAACTGGAGCCACCGCCTATTGTGACAATCTTAAGACCGTCCATCTTTTTGTCCCCCTTTCTAATTAAAACCCATTATTTTCGGCAACAGACTTCATCCAATGAGCACTTTTCTTTGCTGTTCGCTCTTTCGTTTCCAAATCAACTGAGAAAAATCCGTATCGGTTCTTATATGCGTTCATCCATGACCAGTTATCCATGAAAGACCACAGGTGGTATCCTTTTGCGTTTGCCCCCTCTTCAATTGCTTGATGGAGCCATTTTAAATGTTCCCGGATAAAATCAATCCGATAGTCATCCTGAATTTCGCCATTTTCAATAAACCGCTCCTCGTTTTGCACACCCATACCATTTTCAGATATAAATGATGGAATATTGCCGTAGTTTACTTTTAAGTTCATCATAATGTCATAGACGCCTTTTTCATAGATTTCCCAGCCGCGATACGGGTTCATTCTCCGTCCGGGCATCTCATACATGTCGAAAAACCAGTCCGGCATAAACGGACTATACGGATTGGGCATACTTTCTTTTGCTTTAACTCGGCGTGGCTGATAGTAGTTAACACCAAGAATGTCCGCTGTATTGGATTTCAATAAGTCTGAGTCACCTTTTTTGGTTTGTGGCAGATGTCCATATTCCTCCAAAAGATTGATCAGCTCCTGCGGATATTCACCCAAAACAGCCGGATCCAAAAAGCTTCGGTTAAAAAATAAATCCGCAATTTTTGAGGCCTTCAAATCAGCTGGATTCTGGCTTCTCGGGTATGACGGTGTCAAATTCAGGATGATACCAATCTGACCATCTTTTATGTCGTGCTTTCTGAATGCTTCAACTGCTTTAGCATGCCCGATCATCGTGTTATAGGCAACCTGGAAGGCGCGCTTGGCATCAACAATATTCGGATAATGAAAGTCATACAAATAGCCACCTTCGACTGGTACGATAGGTTCGTTAAATGTGAACCATTTTGATACGCGGTCACCGAATAGTCGGAAGCATTCATCCGCATATTGCTCAAAGGCATCTACCACATCTCTGTTTTCCCATCCACCTTCTTCTTGCAATTCCAATGGCATATCGAAATGAAACAAATTAACGAAAGGTTCAATACCGTTGGCGAGAAGTTCATCAATCACATTGTTATAAAATGTCACAGCTTCCTCGTTAGTTTCACCGCGTCCACCCGGAATCAGTCTTGCCCATGAGATTGAGAAACGGAATGTATTATGACCAATTTCTTTCATTCTTTGAATATCTTCTTTATAGCGATGATAGAAATCAGACGTCGTTTCCGGTCCCACATTATCAAAGAAACGATTAGGTTCCGTTTCATACCAATGGTCCCAAATGTTCTTACCCTTACCTCCTTCTGATGCAGCCCCTTCGATTTGTGTAGCTGAAGTCGCGCTTCCCCACCAAAAGTCCTTAGGAAATTGATATGATAGTGTCATTAGAATACCACCTTTCTATTTATTTCGGTAAATTTCTACGAGTTCAACTGCGAGATCCCGAACTGTCATGGAAGTCATGAGATGGTCCTGGGAATGCACCAGCATGAGGTTTAGTGGCGACTCCTCACCATTAGCCTCACCCTGGAGCAATTTCGTTTGGTAATCGTGCGCTTTATTAAGCTCCTCACCGGCCGCTTCTATCAGATCATCCGATTTTGCAAAGTTCCCCTCCTTTGCTTCCTGTATGGCTTCCATTGCATTGGACTTGCCATTGCCAGCATAAAGAATAATTTGAAAAGCAATTTCGGTAATATTATTTGCTGTCACGTGTCTTCACCTCTAAAGAAAGATAATTTCCTGTAAACTTATATACGGGTTATTGATTTGCTGCGGAATCGGGTTATTCATTTCCTTCCTTTTTCTCTGATTCGTAGTAACTTTTATCAAGGATTTTCAGGAACGGCCACCATATTAAGAAAACGACTGCCATATTAAAGAACTGCAGAACTGCCCCTTGCCAAGCATTTCCTGTTGCCATAAAACCACTGATTCCGATTGGCGTTGTCCACGGAACGATGATACCGGCCGGTTTTGGCACCAGTCCTGTTGCCATTGCAAAATACGTGGTAAGTGTAATAACTACCGGCGCTAAGAGCCAAGGAATAAGTGCCAACGGATTCATGATGATAGGCAGTCCAAAAATAATTGGTTCGTTAACGTTAAAGATACCTGGGGGACCACCCAATTTGCCAAGTTCTTTCAGCTGCCGGCTTCGTCCAATCAGGAATATACCGATTACAACTGCAAGTGTCATACCCGAGCCGCCCATACCGACTAGGAATGTATCAATAAACTGTTTTGTCACAATATTCGGCAGCTCTGTTCCAGCCTGAAAGGCTTGAAGGTTCTCATCATTAAGCGCATACCAGATTGGGTCAAACACCGAATTGATTAAAATTTGTCCATGTAGACCAAAGAACCAAAACAGTTGAATCAAAAGCACAGCAATAATAGTAGCCGGCAATCCGCTTCCCAAAGCAGTCAACGGTTCTTGGATAACGGTATAAATAAGGTTTTGAACGGTCTCAAATGGTGTATAACTGAATATAATCCGTATAACTAAAAATGCACTTAACGTTAGTGTGATCGGAATTAATGCACTAAATGAGCGGGATACGGCGTCCGGTACACCTGCAGGCATTTTAATGGTCAAATTCTTTTGGACAAAGAACCGGTATAATTCTGCAGCAAGGAACGCCGTGAATATACCTACAAACATCCCCTCCGCGCCGAGTACAGCCGTTGGGATAACCCCTGACACGTCTTCAACCGTCTGCGGTGTCAGAATAAGAAATGACGCAAATGCTGCCACACCGCCAAAGATTCCTTCAATCCCATATGACTCTGTTAGTTTCGTACCAATACCAATAATAACAAATGTACCCATGATACTAAGTGTTGCAGCCGATGCTGGCCCCAGTGCGTCCTGATAGGTAGCATAAGCCTCTTCGCCTATCAACATATCCAAAAATGGTAAATTAGCCAGCACGACAAAAATTGATCCAAAAATAATTAGTGGCAATGCAATCATAAAACCATCGCGCAAGGCTGTTAAATGACGGTTATTGTTCAACTTTTCCGCAATCGGCATCAAAAAGTTCTCAAGCATATCCATGAGTTTGTTGCTGTTCATTGTAATTCTCCCCCTTTACAAATCAATTAGCCATCAATCAACTTAAGTGCATGATCAAGAACAGCTTTGCCATCTACACGACCGTATGCAACAGGGTCGATAACATCGAGCGGTGTACCTTTTTCTTCAGCAGTCTTTGAATATTTTTTCTTCATAAACCGCATTTGGGGGCCAATCAACAGAACATCAGC
Organism: Lentibacillus cibarius; assembly: GCF_005887555.1. Lineage (NCBI taxonomy): Bacteria > Bacillati > Bacillota > Bacilli > Caryophanales > Bacillaceae > Lentibacillus > Lentibacillus cibarius. Next base: position 1,288,282 of record NZ_VCIA01000001.1, read on the forward strand.
ATTTCCCAGTTCCTTAACAGCTTTGTCCTGAGCGACCGCCCATATTTTAACGTCGATTCCCCTGTTTTCCGCTTCTTCCTCCATTTTTTTAACTAATAAACTCGTAGACATTCCAGATGCGCATGCCAATAAAATTTGTTTCATCGTTTAATTCCTCCTCGTTTATCTTGAATAACTACATTATAAAATAAAAACGCTTACATTTGGATGCATTGTTTTTCCGTTATATGCAGGAAAGTCTTGCTAGGCAAAACGTTTTAATCGACTTCTAAATCTTTAAATAAACACTGGGACAAACCTCAGTAATTAGAAATAGCGTGGTACTTACCGATTAGGTTAAGTACCACGCTTTACACATGAGCATTTAAAGTTTATGAACTTTTTAATAATAGATTAAAGAAAGAAGGCAAGTTTTAAAACTGCCTTCCTGAAATTGTACTCATTTGTGAAAAGTCTGCTCACACCCATGAAACAATAAACGAGGCCTCACCGGTAAGTTTATAACCCTTTACAGTATTTGGCACGATAAAGTTTGTGCCTTTTTCAAGGTCGAACGCCGCATCACCAACCACAATCTTTCCATTTCCCTCCACAACACTAACCTGCAGAAAATCGCTCGTTAATTCACGCTTTACAGTTCCACCCAACTCCCAGTGCTCCACCGTGAAATATGGATCTTCAACCAAACGTTTTATCGTCAAATCGCCTTCTGTGACGAGGTCAAACTGATTTGCAACAGCAGGCTGATCCAGAATTGTTGTAACGTCCGCAGCTTTATCAAGGTGCAGTTCACGCTTGTTCCCTTCAGCATCTGTCCGGTCATAATCATAAACGCGATACGTAATATCAGAACTTTGCTGGGTCTCCAAAATCACAATGCCGCTGCCAATCGCATGAATCGTACCACTTGGCACATGAACAAAATCACCGGCTTTTACCTTTACACGCTTTAAGAGCTTGTCCCACTCACCGGCAGCCAGCAGTTGATCCAGTTCTTCCCTTGTCTTAGCATGATGACCAAGAACGAGTTCAGCATCCGGTTCAGCGCTTAAGACATACCAGCACTCTGTCTTGCCATACGGCTGATTTTCAACCTCACGGGCGTATGAATCATCCGGGTGGACCTGAACAGATAAATCCGTTTTAGCATCTAAAATCTTAACAAGTAATGGATAATCTTCATTATTATCCGCTTTTCGATTAAATAGTTCCCCGTATTCGTTCCAAGCCTGCCTTAACGTTTTTCCTTTCAGCGGACCGTTTTCGATTAGATTCGGTCCATTCGGATGCGCGGAAATTCCCCAAGCTTCCCCAGTATGATCAGATGGAATAGCATAATTAAAATCCGCTTGCAGCTTCTGCCCACCCCATATACGTTCCTGAAACACAGGTTGCAAAAAAATCGGTTCACTGTACACTTGAATACCTCCATTCGGAAACATTGGGACGGTTTTTTGTTTTCATAATCATTTTTAGAAACATGAGAACCGCCCCCGTGTCCCCCTCAGATTTTCTATGATATAATGCTGGCATATCTCCTGAAGAATGTGGTGATTTGATGAATCCAATTCCTTTATATATGACACATGACTTAAGCAGGCTGCCAGATTATCGGCTACCGGACGGTTATCACTTCCGGATTTTTTCGTATGATTCCGACGTAAAACATTGGACAAAAATTGTAACTGAAACCGGTGAGTTCGCGAGCGAAACACAAGCTCTTCAGCGATTTGATCGTGAATTCAAACCTTATTTAAATGAGGTTAAAAAACGTATTATTTTTATCGAAACGCATGACGGCCAAATTGCCGGCACAGCTGCAGCCTGGTTTGGTGAATGGAATCAAACCACCATCGGCCGGCTGCACTGGGTAGAAATAAAACCTGCATACCAAAGGAAAAAACTCGGCAAACCGCTTGTCGCCAAAGCCATGCAATTACTCCACCATTACCATCAAACAGCCTTTTTAAAAACCAACCCAGGCGACCAGCCTCGCCGCCCTCTCTATTTATCACCAATTCAGATTCAAACCCGTCATTAACACCGAACAGGAGCAGCGTGTTTGGAATGACGTGTTTCGTCAGCTTTAACAAAAGTAGGGCGGTTCTCATGACTGAACTTCAGTTTGGCGACTCGAGATCCCCCTTAATTCCTTATTCTATTGTTTGAAGCAGGTCATATGCTGGATCTGTTGATTTCACCTGTAGCAGCTGTTCGCGGAAATTATCGTCCCTTAATCGGCGTGAGAGCATTTGCAGGATTTTCAAGTGATCATTTCCTGCTTGTTCTTCCGGTACAGCAATTAAGAAGATAAGTTTTGCATACGTACCGTCCATACTGTTCCAGTCAACGCCATCGCGCTGGATACCAAATGCTACGGCTGTTTTTTTAAAAGCAGCCGACTTGCCATGCGGTATAGCGATATGCATACTCATTCCCGTTGTTCCTTCTGGATGGAGCGTGTTGTCGATGGCATAATCATTGCTCGAGTTGCGCGCTCTGTCGCTCGAGCCAAACCCACTCTCACTCAAGCCACCCTGCCCGTCACACCGGTACGCGCCCGTTTGAACGAGCTTTCCGCTAGTGTAACTGCCAAATCCCACACCACCTGTCCTAAAATGACTCCAACAACGCGAGACCACTAACAACTCACAGTACTACCAAAAACCATCCATTCAACAATTCTTCCCGGTTATAATAAAACCGCTCTTTACCCTCATACCGCGTAACCTTTTCACCAGCTACTTCAACAATGACTTATCCTGCACCGGTATCCCACTCCATCGTTGGTGCGTTGGTGCATATCGCGGATAGTAGTCTGCCTTTCCTTCAGCCACTAGGCAAAACTTTGAAGAACTACCAGACGAGACAACTTCTACTTCCCCGTCTTCTACTTCCCCGTGCTTTGCTTCCAGCTCTTTGATAAAAGCTTCCGTTTCCTTAGACATATGGGACCTACTGGCAACTGCGCGTGTCACCTTACTCTCTTCCACCTCAGGTAAACGTACACTTTTCTCTTTCAAGTCTTGTTCGCTCGCTACATCCACCTTTGAGGCGTTTTCCAATTTGTATGCACCGTCACCAACCCGTCCAAAATAAAATAAGTCTAATGCCGGTGCATATATATCCGGTAAGTGACAGGCAGCTATACTATATTACTGTATTGCAATAACGGCAGTCTAAAGAAGTTTAATACTTAATCATAATAGCCAATTTTACTTAACCTGGACCGGTTATTAGTAAGTTGTAACGACTCCTCATTATAAAAATTCACTTCAGCATCAAACATCCAAAATAACATTTTATATTTATCTGGAAGAATATCATCTACTTGACGAATGAAATCATAAGAATACTGAAGAAACTCAATTGTTTTACCTCTCGTTACCTGGAACAAAGGCTGCAAGTGAGATATATGCCTTGATTCATCCGTAAATGGCGATGCGTGCACATACCTGTCTCTATAATTTAAAACTTCTTTATAATTGGCGTAATGTGGTTTGATCTTCTCTACTGCATCCGGATATAATTTGTAAATGATATTTTCAATAATTTGTTTATCATTTATCTTCTTTTTATTTAATACATCTCTCACTTCTCTCGTTTCCTCATGATTGCCTTGTTTTATATTGTAAAAGAAATCATACAGACAAGCCTCTACAAAAGTTACAGACAAAAAAACTAAATTCCTTTGCATTCCTCCAATTTTATTTTCTAACTCTCTATATTTTACATCTGTCATCATCTTAAATCGCTCTTGATGATTTAGCTGTTTATTTTTCCCGTCCTCCAAGTATAAATTCCAATGGACCTTTAAGTCATTAAAAATGATCATTTCAGGAATGGTCGGATACATACCTTTTAAAATATTTAATTCGAACCATTAGTATTGCATAAATAAAAAACTATTTTGTCAATCAATACTCCTTCTAAAATTAATTACGGAATATTGGGAATTATGGTGATAAAGTCTTTAAATAAATAAAAAATCCCCTTATAATAGGGATTAGGTAGTTCTGTCCAAATCCCATTACAAGGAGACACCGTATGGACAAGAATACCACAAAATCCACAATAAATGAACTGTTCAAGGTACTTGATGAACAAAAATTTTTAAACGTGATCAACGTTACGGATATTGATCAGTACATAAAAAAACTGACGGCCTACAAATTCCTGGAACTGTTGATTATTGCGCAACTGAATGAGACCGAAAGTTTAAGAGAGCTATCGAAACAACTCAAGGATAATCAGGACATCCAACAGAAGATTGAAGTGGACACCATTAGTACGTCACAACTATCCCGGAAACAGTGTAATCTCACTCCTCGAATATTTGAAAAGGTATTTAGACATCTGGTGTTCGAGACACAAGCGCTAATGAAACATCCATCGATGATACGTGATATTGGAAAACTACTGGTTATTGATTCATCCACTATGTCGATGAGTTTGAGCCAGTATCCCTGGGCAACGTTTCGCAAAACGAAGTCAGGTGTTCGACTCCACTTGCGAGTAGTCGTGACAAAGGATATAACCATGCCTGACAAAGCTGTTATGCTGCCAGCCAAGCATGCGGATAGATCCCAGATGGATGAATTAATCGATATTGATTCAAACGCCATTCATTTGTTTGACCGGGGCTACAATGACTATAAGCAATTTGATAAACTTTGCTTTGATGATGTTCGGTTTGTCACAAGAACAAAGAAAAATGCAGAAATAGAGGTTATCTCGGAACAAGTTCCGGACACGGAAAACAACATTTTTCTTGATCAGGAAGTGTACCTGGGCAGTGTGCAAAATGGAACCAAAATGACGCAACCCTTGCGCCTTATTAAAACAAAAGATAGCGAAGGCAATGTGGTTGTCATTGTTACTAACTGTTTCGAACTATCTGCCAAAGAGATTGGTGATTTATACCGCTATCGCTGGAAAATCGAAACATTTTTCAAGTGGATGAAGCAGCATTTAAAAATAAAATCATTTTATGGCAAAAGCGAAAATGCCGTTTACACACAAATTTGGATCGCGTTAATCACGTACTGCTTACAAGTGTTATTACAGTTGAAATTTCATCATGAAGGATCGCTATTAGAATTAAAACGAACGCTCAAAAACCTTTTATTCAGCCCATTGGAAGAATTTTTGCGGTCTCTGTTCCGTAAACCAACAAGAACGTCAAAAGGTCGTAAAAAGTATAACTGGGAGAAAGAATTTCAACATATTGTAAGCCAATTTGAAGAAGGCGAGGTGGCTCATCTTAACGACTTAACGTATGATCCGTTATTTTTTTTAACAGTATATGATGGAAATAAATGTAAATTGTGGATAAGAACTACCGGTCATATCCCCTTTGACTTTTTTTCATAAAAAACCAAGATAATTGTACTGAATATTTAGAAAAGACATTCACTGGAACTTATAGGGTGTTTGACAAAACCAAAAAATTTTATGCAACACTAATGAATTCATCTAAGCTGTCTCTTCCATATTCATCTGCATATCTTTGACTTAATTCCAGAACATCTTCATTTATTGAATTATCATCTATACCTAAACCTTCCAAAATTTTTTCTTTAAGTTCTGGCCAAGTCATCATACCATCAAGTGATTCATCAATTTTATTTGCATTTAAACTAAAACCAGATCCAATCATCACAGAAACTCTACTTTTTCCATCTTCGGACCAAAGCTTACCACGAATATTTTCCAAGTGATGATATTTTGGCAATTTCTCCTTAAATTCATTAGTAGAGTTACCCATTGTGTCCTCCTTCATTTAAATGAATAATCATTCATTAGCTTAGACGTTGTAATTAACCAAATCCATCATTGCCAACATTGTTATTAACTTACTTCACCTGATAGTAATCGACATACCAATCGGCAAATTTCTGCAGGCCATCTTGAATGGATGTTTCCGGTTTGAAACCGACTGCCTGATAAAGTAAATCGGTCGATGCATAGGTTGCTGAGACATCGCCTGGCTTGATTGGTTCATAGACTTTATTGAATTAGACATCATGGCCTAATGAATTGCTCAGCGCCATTTTCTAGTGCACCGATGAATGTCATCAGTTTCTCTGGGCTGTTGTTGCCAATATTGAAGACGCGGTGCGGTGCGCCGTCTTCGCTCTCAGGTTGATTGCCCAAAAGCCGTTCCACTCCGATGATAATATCGTCAATGTAGGTGAAATTACGATACAAATCATTCTCAAAATCACAGTTGTTGAAGATGTTGATCGATTCGCTGTTGAAACATTTATCCGTGAAGCCGAAATACCATGCCTGGACACCCCATGAGATCATAAACGGTAAAGAAACGCTGGCCGGTTGCCGAGATATTATACAAATGGCTGTAGGTATGTACCATGATTTCATTCGACTTCTTGGTTGAGGCATATTCCTCATAAATAGTATTCAAGCTTTTCGGTACATTATTATTTCCTGCCCAATTTTGGCCCAGGTTCTTGGGTTCCAATAGGTGGAAAAAAGAACTTCCATGACAGTTTGGACAAATGTAAGCTCCTCCTACTTGTTCTCCACTTCCATCTTTCCATTCTCCTGAGGAATCTACACCCCTATGACAAGACTACTTCACTATTTCTACAACAAACAACAAAATCCTGCAAAACCTCCCAAAATTAAAATGACACTCCTTCAGGAGTGCCATACCAATTCCTGCCCCTTCACCAACAACCATCCATTCGTCAAATTCTCTCTCTATTATAATCAAACCTCTCGCCATCCTCATATCCACAACTCTACCGCTGGCCGCTTCAACTATGGCCTAGCCGGTGCCGGTGTCCTATTTCATCGTCGGGGCGTAGCGCGGGTAGTAGTCGGCTTTGCCCTCGACGACGAGACAGAACTTCAACGAGCTACCGGCGGAGACGACGTCAACCTCGCTGGCACCGCCGCGCAGTTCCTGGATGAATGCCTCGGTCTCGATTTCGGCAGCTGCCGAAAATCATCCTTTTGGAATAGCGCGGGATAATCGTTGTCGCTCGAGCGGATCGTGTTCTCGCTCGAGTAGGGGCTGCTGTCGCTCGAGTTTGTCCGACCCTCGCTCAAGTTGTACGCCTTATCGCTCGAGTTGACCCGTCTAACGCTCGAGTCGGTCCACTACTACATAAACGCCTCCCCCAAAATAAAAATGACACTCCTTCAAGAGTGCCAAATCAATTCCTACCCCTTCGCCAAAAACCACCCATTCGTCAAATTCTCTCTCTATTATAATCAAACCTCTCGCCATCCTCATATCTCAAAACGCTTCCACCTGCAGCCTCAACAATAGCTTGACCGGCGCCGGTATCCCACTCCATCGTCGGGGCATAGCGCGGATAATAGTCAGCTTTCCCTTCTGCCACTAAGCAAAACTTGAGCGAACTTCCGGCCGAGACGACATCGATTTCTCGCTCACCATCGCGCAACCCTTCAATAAATGCCTCCGTCTCAGCAGACATATGCGACCGGCTTGCAACCACATGGACAACGTCGCCCGGCTCGACAAGCGGCAGACGCACACTCGCCTCAACAAGCTCGTTATCACCAACTACATTAGCCTCTGATGCACTTTCCAGCTTAAACGCACCCAAACCAGCCTTACCAAAGTAAAACGTGTCCAAAGCGGGTGCATAAATAGCCCCCATCACCGGGTAGCCGTCTTCAATCAGCGCGATATTGACTGTGAACTCGCCATTCTTTTTTATAAATTCTTTCGTACCGTCCAACGGATCAACCAGGAAAAACACCGTCCTGTCTTTCCTATCCGCATACGGAATGTCGGCCCCTTCCTCGCTCAACACGGGCACCGATGCATACGCCTTGTGAAGCCCGTCGACAATCGTCCGGTGCGAGCGCTGGTGGCTTCGGTCAGCGAGGAATTGTCATCTTTCGTCTCCACGGAAATGTCCTGCTCATACACATCCAGAATTTCACGTCCGGCATCCAATGATATATCCAACAGTGTCTTCAAACTGACGTCTGCCATCATTCCACGTATCCTTTCTTTTGCAAGTACGCCACAATTGTCTGCACGGATTCTTCCAGGCTCTGCTTATCCGTATCAACGGTGACTTCCGGATTAACCGGTGCTTCATATGGTGCGTCAATGCCTGTAAAGCCTTTGATCTCGCCAGCGCGTGCTTTCTTATACAGCCCTTTTGGATCCCGTTCTTCACAGGTCTCCACACTTGCGTCGACAAACACTTCAATGAATTCGCCGTCTTCCACTAATGCGCGCACCTCATCGCGGTCTTCACGATACGGGGAAATAAATGCGGACAATGTAAACAATCCAGCATCGACCATCAGTTTCGATACTTCTCCGATGCGGCGGATGTTTTCTTTCCGGTCTTCCGGGCTGAAGCCAAAATTCTTATTCAAGCCATGACGGATATTATCCCCATCCAAACGGTACGTACGCACGCCCATGTTATGCAGTTCTTTCTCCAGTTCCACAGAAATGGTTGATTTACCAGAACCAGACAAGCCGGTGAACCATACAACAGCGCTCTTACGGTTATTTAGCTGCTGCCGGTGTGCTTTCGTTACTTTCGAGTCATGCCAGACAATATTTTCTGATTTAGCCATGTCCATTCCTCCTCTATTAAAACCATACATTATAAATAATCAATACCGATGTCACCATCACCATGAGACTGAGGGGCAGCCCTACTTTCATATAATCCGTGAACGTATAGCCGCCGGGCTCGTACACAATCAGGTTCGTCTGATAACCGATAGGTGTAATAAAACTGGCGGATGCGGCAATGGCAATGACCACCGCAAACCCGGCCGAATCCACGCCTACCGTTTCAGCCATTTCAATTCCGATGGGCAGCATCAATACTGCCGATGCTGTATTGGTAATCATTTCAGTAAACAAATTCGTCAAAAAATAAACAATAAACAATAGCGCCAGTAATCCTAGCGGCTGGCCGATCTCTAGCAATCCGTTTGCAATCCAATCCGCAAGACCGGTTTTTCGCATAGCAGTGCCGATTCCTAACGCACTTGCAATTAAGAGCAGCACGCTAAGGTACATTGGGCCAGGGGGTTCTGGCTGGGGTGCGGTGGTTTTAAATGGTTGATTTTCGGCGGCGGCCGAAAATCCTTTCTTTAGCCCGAAAGCACCAGAAGCTTGGGTCTAATTCCTTTCTGTACCGGCAATGCTGGAACCAGAGGAGGGATGGGAATTGGTAGTTGATTATAATCTTATGTTTGGATTGGATAAGCAGGTGCACTTTTTCAGCTATACCGCTCTTTCCGCGTTTCTGGGAATCATGGTGATGCTCCTGTCTGATCGGAAATCTGTCAAAAAAAGACTTAGCTATTTATGGATGGTGTTGGTGACGATCGGAACGGCGGAAGAATATCGGCAATATATGGTCCCTGGCAGGAGTGCGGAGTTTTTGGATGCGATTGCGAATATGCTTGGAATATCTATCGGCTTAGCCATCCCCATGCTGATTGCATACAGACATCATTTTCTTGTTAAAAGGTTGGCTCTATATAGTATTGTTTTCATTCCGATGCTGCTGGGCTTGTTGTTTTTGAACGAACGTCCATTTATCACCATGGAGGAACCCATTCAAGCACAGTTGAAGAAGGTCGTGGCGTTTATTGGCGGATGAGGGAACCGGGGGACCGCGGGGGCGGCGGTGCCAGACACTTGCACAATTCAGAATTGTGTGGGTGCCTGGCACTTGGTCGAAAATCATCGGAACGGGCATGAAAAGAGGCCGCTCCATCGCCATGAAGGGGCCTCTTTTTTAGAAGGAACTATTAGTAAAAGAATGGGAAAAATAGACGGTTTATTCCATAGAACGGAAACCGGTGACGTCTGAAACGACGATATCTTCTAGGATAACCGTATCCACCGTAGCCGCCATAACCTCCGTAGCCGTATCCATCATATCCACCATAATTTCCGTAGCCACCATAACCAAAGCCGCCGTATTGTCGGTCCATTTCTTCCTCTCTTTCCATATCACCATATGGCATGAGCAATACGACGCTGTTCTCATCGAAATCTTCAATAATCCCATCACACATATATCCATCCATTGTTTGCACTTGCACAAAATACAAATGGTAATTTTTACACATATCATACATTTGTTTGGTGTGGGTGTTCTGATCCATGTATTGCGGTTTTACGTTTGTGTAAGGACTCGTGTGCTGAGGGCCGCATCCCTGATTATAAGGCATTCCATGTTGATGGTGTTGCATCGTATCATCCCTTTCATTTTGACTCACTCCTAAGGTATTCAGCCCACGGGCAAATGTGACACGGGGTGCGGGGGGGGGGGTGCGGTGCGGCGGTGCCAGGCACTTTAACAATTCTGAATTGTTAAAGTGCCTGGCACCAAAATAGATAGTTGTACAAGTATATCTATCTATACAATTATCTTTTACTTGAATATATATAAATGTAAGGAGCTTGTTCCTTGCAAGGGGACCTCCTAATAATTGGAAAGGAAAATTTAGATGACGAAAAAATATCACCATTACAACAAGTGTGGTTGTCAGAAGGGGCAGTACTGTCATAAGTGTAAACCGCAGCATCCTGATCAGGGAGCTATTGTGCAACGCGTGGTCTGCTCGAAAGAAGTGCAAAAGTCAGCAGAGCTTCTTCTTCCGGCAGCACTCGGCCCGCTCAGCGAGACCGGTGTTAATGGTATAACACCCGGTTCATTGATTGGAGGAATTGAGCAGTTACTTGGGCTGACGGGAGGTGCACTTGTCAATATTCGCGTATCGCCTGATTTCACAGCTATTCAGCAGGAAGCAACAGTTATTAAAGACAAAGTGATTAATATGGGGTATATTCCTGCCACGTTGGATGTCGTCGTAACCGGCGGAACCGTTACACTTAGTATACCTGTCCGCATCTTTTTCCAAGAGCATACGGATTGTCCCGGCGCTCGTCCCGGAGACCAAATCATCGAAACAGATCCAGTTGTCGAGGCTGACTTTTACCAGGATTTATTAACGACGGATGCAAGTGGCAGTACGGTTGTTAATTTGCTGTTATTCAAAGCCATCGTGTGCTCGCACCTAACCATCTACCGTCCAGCCATTGAAAAGAACGGTGAACTTTGCGATATCGACTCTTGCTCCTCACCGGATGGCCCCGTCACTATTAAATCCCCATAACATTCATCCTGGACAAGCCACCATTTGCCGTAACGTAGCACATGATGTGAGACAAGCCTTGCAATCGAAAGTGGCTGTGCTGTTTATTTAGCACAGCCGCTTTTTGTATTGGTATGGTAGATTTTCGGCGGTGGCCGAAAATCATCTTTTGGGTGCGGCGCGAACCGCGGGGACAGGTTCATTGGGGCGGTGCGTGTCGCTCGAGTTCGGGTGCGCGCCGCTCGAGTGGACGGGCCTGTCGCTCGAGTTGGGGTGCGTGTCGCTCGAGTTCGGCCCGCTGTCGCTCGAGTTGCGGTGCGTGTCGCTCGAGTTCGGGCCGCTGTCGCTCGAGTTAGATGACCCTTTTCTAAATGGTCGATTTTCGGCCCTCGCCGAAAATCATCTGCCTTTGGGCACATACACAATTCTGAATTATCAAAGTGCCTGGCACCATGCACGAAAAAACCAACAGGAAAATCGGGAGGTTAGGCCATGCGCCTGTTTAAACATCCCTCTCTTTTCCTGCTGGCTTTTCAACTTATTTTGCTGGGTTCATTGCTTCTTTTTCTTTTGCTTCAAGGCGGCGCTGATGCAAAATTGGTTCGGTATAGCCGCTTGGTTGCTCACGGCCTTTGAATACCAGGTCACATGCCGCCTGGAATGCAACCGAATCATCATAATCAGGCGCCATTGGACGGTATGCAAGGTCACCTGCATTTTGTTTATCAACAATTTTGGCCATTCGCTTCAATGTGTCCATCATTTGATCCTCCGTGCAGATGTCGTGATAAAGCCAATTAGCAAGCATTTGGCTGGAGATGCGCAATGTTGCACGATCCTCCATCAAGGCAACATCATTAATGTCGGGGACTTTGGAACAGCCGACGCCCTGCTCGACCCAACGGACGACATAGCCGAGCAATGTCTGTGCACTGTTATCCATCTCTTGCTGGATTTCTTCAGCCGTCCACCATTTTGCGTCACCCGCTACCGGTATGTGTAACATATCATGCTTGTAATTGTCCAGATGATTTTTTTCAATATCTTCTTGTACATCGTTTACATTCACCTGATGGTAATGCAGTGCGTGCAACGTCGCTGCGGTTGGTGACGGTACCCATGCCGTGTTGCCGCCTGCTTTCAGATGTCCGATCTTCTGCTCGAGCATATCCGCCATCAAGTCCGGCATTGCCCACATGCCTTTCCCGATTTGCGCTTTTCCTTTCAATCCGGCAGCAAGACCAACACGGACATTATTTTTTTCATAGCCATTCAGCCAAGTCGATGTTTTCATGTCACCTTTTTTGATCATCGGACCTGCTTCCATGGATGTGTGAATTTCATCCCCGGTACGATCAAGGAAACCGGTGTTAATGAATACGACGCGTTCGCGCACTTCATAAATGCAGTTTTTCAGGTTCAAGCTTGTTCGGCGCTCTTCGTCCATCAAGCCGATTTTCAGCGTATTGCGCGCCATGTCGAGCATATCTTCAATACGTGCAAACAATTCATTGGCAAAAGCCGCTTCTTTTGATCCGTGCATTTTCGGTTTCACAATGTAAACAGACCCCGTTTGTGAATTTTGATACGGGCCGTTGCCGAGCAGGCTGTGTTTTGCCATCAGGCTTGTGAATACACCATCCATGATCCCTTCGAACACTTCTTCACCATTTTCATCAAGCATGGCGCTGTTCGTCATCAAGTGCCCAACATTACGCACAAACATGAGCACACGGCCGTTCAATTTCACTTCTTCCCCGTTCGGGCCGGTGTACGTACGATCAGGATTTAACTCGCGTGTCACGTCTTTTCCGTTTTTTGAAAATGTGGCCGTCAAGTCACCGCGATTCAAACCGAGCCAGTTACGATAGATCAGCGTTTTGTCTTCTGCATCAACTGCGGCCACGGAGTCTTCACAGTCCATAATGCTTGATGTCGCCGACTCCAGGAACACATCTTTCACACCAGCTGGGTCCGTTTTACCGATTGGATGATTCGGATCAATTTGAATCTCCGCGTGCAACCCGTTGTGCTTGAGTAAAATCGTCTCCGGCTGACCGGCAGACCCCTGGAAACCGGCGAACTGCTCCGTATCTTTCAGGCCGGTTGTCTCGCCATTTGCAAGTGTTACAACGAGTGTTCCGTTTTGGATGGTATAGTTCTTAGCATCCTTATGAGAGGCCGCTTCGAGTGGTACATGTTCATCAAGAAAGTTTTTAGCAAAAGCGATCACTTTTTCCCCGCGGACAGGGTTATAGGAAGCAGTCTTCTCAGCCCCATCCTCTTCACTGATTACATCGGTTCCGTAGAGGGCGTCATAGAGCGATCCCCAGCGTGCATTGGCAGCGTTCAGGGCATAACGTGCATTATCAATCGGCACGACAAGCTGCGGTCCCGCCTGATGCGTAATGACCTCATCCACATGGTCCGTTGTGATGTTGAAATCCGCCACTTCAGGCTCCAAATAACCGATATCTTCAAGGAATGATTGATAGGTGTCTAAATCAACCGCATTATTTTCCTTATGCCACGCATCAATCTGCTTTTGTATGGTATCCCGTTCATGCAGCAATGCTTTATTTTTTGGTGTCAAATCAGCCACGAGCTTCCCCAGTTCCTGCCAGAATGTTGCCTGATCAAGTCCTGTTCCGGGAAGCGCCTCTGAATTCACAAAATCATAAAGTTCTTTGGCCACTTGCAGATTGCCTGTTTTGATATAATCTGTCATCCCGAATCCTCCCCCTTAATCCTTTTCTATAGTGTACTGCAAGCGTACCAAAAACAAAAATACATGTTTTGCATGTACCCTATTCCTTTTAGTTATACCTTGACGTATAATAGACATAATAATCAGAACAAGTGGACCAGGGGGACAGGCACACTGGTCCGCCCAAAGTGGTCCAAGGTTCCTGTCCCCCTGGGCCTTCCTGGACCTTCTGTTGCGAGTAATTTTTATAAAAGGGGTATCGATTCCTATGGACATTAGACAAATCGCATGTTTTGCGGAAGTTGCCCGTCAGCTGAACGTTACACGTGCGGCTGCAACCCTTCATATCTCCCAGCCATCACTGAGCAAAACAATCAAAAATCTTGAACAGGAGCTTGGTGCACCACTTTTTTACCGGGGGGCACAACAGCTGGAATTGACCGATGCAGGGGAAGCCTTTTTAGTCAATGCGAAGGTGCTTCTTGATGCTTTTGACAACCTGACAGCCGAACTGAATGATGTGATTGATTTGAAAAAAGGAGAAATCAAAATCGGCATCCCCCCGATCATTGGTGCCGCATTTTTTTCAACGTTTATCAGCCGCTACAAAGAAAACTATCCTTCTATTGATCTTTTATTAACGGAAGTCGGCAGCAATAAAATCAGTCAAGGCGTCAGTGAGGGCGATCTCGATATTGGCTTGGTATGCAATCTCCCGGCACAGCAAGAAAACCTCGAAATCATCCAACTTCTAAAAGATCCATTAATGCTTGTGGTGCACAAAGACCACCAATGGGCCGGCAGATCCGCTATTGATTTTGCGGAAATCAAGCACGAACCACTCATCCTATATCGGCACGACTTTTCCCTTCATGACAAAATTATGGCCGTATGTGCGGAACACGGCTTTGAACCGAAAGTCGTCTGCGAAAGCTCACAAAAAGATTTCATGATGGAGATGGTCGGCGCCAAACTTGGTGTGACGCTGCTCCCAAGCCGCATCTGCAGGCAAATTGAAAATGATCGGCTGGTAAGCATTCCGTTTACCAAACCTGAGGTCAATCTTGAACTTGGAATGATCTGGAATAAGGATAAGTATTTGCCATATGCGGTAAGGGAATTTATTGGGATGTCCGAGTCTCATCGTGTTTGAGGCGGGACGGGCTGTCGATAGGGTGGCAAGTGGGCTTTTTTGAATGGGAGATTTTCGGCTGGGCCGAAAATCAGCTGCCTTTGGATCGCACCCCCTTAAGTGCCAGGCACATACACAACTCTGAATTATTAAAGTGCCTGGCACCATGCAAACACACAATTCTGAATTGTCAAAGTGCCTGGCACCATGCAAACACCTGTTCAGCCATATGCTGGTGGCCTTCTTGATTTAGATGCATATAATCGATGTTGTTCATGGATACGGTGCTGCCTGCATCTAAAAAGTGAATGCCGGTTCCTTTTAGCAATGTCTGTAAATGCCGTGGAAATGCGCTTGATTTTACGTCACAATCTTTGCCCATAGGATGCTTGATGTCTGTCGTGGCGTACGCAGCGCCGATGGGAGGTGGGGCTACCACTAATACGTTTGGGGCTCCTCCTTGTCTTCCCGCGTTGGTGCTTTTTGCTTTATGTGCAAGCCGTGTGATGGCTTGTGCGATGTTGTAAGCGGTTAAGCCGAATCGTTCCTTCGTATCGTTTGTGCCGAGCATGATGATAACGAGTTCCAATGGGGCATGGCTCATTAAACAAGGTTGGATGTAAGCAAGACCGTTTAACCCCTCGATTAGAGGATCATCACAGACGCTTGTCCGCCCCGATAGGCCTTCTTCAACGACTTGATAGTCATTGCCCAGCCGCTGCTGCAGCAGACATGGCCATCTTATGTCTTCGGAAAATCGCTCCTGGGTTGCGGCGTCATAGCCCCATGTATTGGAATCACCAAAACATACAATCCGTTTTTTCATATTGATCACACCTCCCTCGCGTGTTTCCATTTAATACAACTTACGTGCGGTATTTTTGCTGATGCCCATTTTGATTTTCTCGGCCGTTTTGTAATTTTTGATGGTGAGTCCGGTGCAAATAAGATCAATTAAGAATAACTGCGACACTTTGGCCACGAGTGAACCGCTGTCCAGTGGGCTTTCTTTTGCCGAGGATAGCAGGACGTGGTCGGCAAATTGCGTTAGTGGTGATTTGATGTAATTGGTTAGCGCGATAATAGTTGCGTCTTGCTGCTTGGCAATCTCGACCGAGTCCACAATGTCCTTGGTACTACCGGTCAGGCTGACAGCGATGACCACCGTATTCTCATCCATGGAAGAAGCCCGCATGAATTGAAAATGGGGATCAGTCACAGCGGTCACGTGTTTGCCGATGCGCATGAGTCGGTTTTCCATATCTAATACGGCAATTCCCGATGAGCCCACCCCGAATAAAACGACATCTTCTGAAGCATCAATCGCGTCTACACACTTCTGCAGTTCGTCATCATCAATAATTTCATGCGAATTTTCGATGGCCTGGACCATATTATGTTTAATTTTACCCGCGTACGTCTCGTCATGGGCATCGTCGTCCTGGACGGTGACTTCTTGTGCAAATAAAAACTTAAAATCCTGAAATCCTTTAAATCCCAATTTACGGAAAAAACGCAGCACCGTCGCTTCGGCTACACCACTTTCCTCCGATAACTCAGTCAATGAATGATACAATACTTGGTCACTATTGGATTGGATGTAGTCGTAAATTTTCTTATCAGATTTGGTAAAGATGTGTTTGTGCTGCTCCATCACAATTGATGGTTTCACACCATTTAACTGACTTTTATCCATCATCATCCTCCTTTCTGATCAATAAAATGTTTAGCCGCTCCGAGCAAATTCGCTTGGTTCGCATGCTGGGCTATCCTGACATCCAGATTGACTTGGTAATTCGGCATGATCTTTTCCGACAGCGATTCCTTGATTGGATCCAGCAAAAAATCTCCCTGTGCCGATATGCCGCCGCCAATGACAATCAATTCGGGGTTTAATGTATGGACAATCGATTTTAGACCGGTTGTCAGATTATCAATCCACTTGTTATAGACCGCCATGCCTTTGGGGTCACCAGTGCGTAATCTATCGAAAAACTCCCTCAGATTTATGGTATATCCAAATGTTTCCTTGATCATTTCTTGAAGTGCGGAACTTGACGCGTATTGCTCCAGACAGCCATGATCACCGCAAGTACATGGCTTGCCATCGGGATATAGATTGATATGACCGATTTCTCCGGCTGAAAAACGCGCGCCGACATACAATCTACCATCTGTAAAAATGGCCCCGCCGATCCCCGTGCCGATGGTGATACAAAGAAAATTTTCCGCATCCGTTGCAGCGCCTTTCCAATATTCCCCAAGCGCCGTACAGTTCACATCGTTTTCCACTGTGACGCTTAAGCCGGTTGCCTCCTCGACGCGCTGTTTAATCCGCACGCCCGTGTACCCGGGGATGTTATCCGTCGCATGCACGACAACACCTGTTTTGTTATCAATCTGTCCTGCTGAACTGATGGCAATACCAGCAAGAGCCCATTCCTGCTGCAACTCCTTGCTTTTGGCAATGACGTTTTGGATAAGGACCTCCCCACCCAGGTGCGCCTCCGCGGGAAAAGCCTTATCCATTAAAATCGTTCCTTCTTCATTCAAAACGCCATATTTGATAGACGTTCCACCGATATCAAACACTGCAATGAACATGGTTTGTCTCCTCTCTGTGCATAAAAAAGGAAAAACCACCCGTAGCGGCTTTTCCCCTTTTGTTGTCTAAGGACTTAGTAGATTTGGCAGGAATAGCACGATTTGCGGCAATATAGTAATGATAATCAGCGTCACAAATAGTGGAATCCAGAAAGGCAGCACACCTCTTGTAAGTACGTGGATCGGTATTTGGCCGACTTTGGACACGACGAAGAGCGCCATTCCCATAGGTGGTGTTAAGATACCAATCATCAGGTTTAAAATAACAATAATTCCAAAATGAACCGGATCCACACCTGCCGCGACAACAACCGGAACGAGAATCGGCACGACAAGAACCAATAAAGCCAATGCATCTATAAACGTCCCAAGAAAAATAAGCAATACGTTCATTAATAATAGCAATATAATCGGATTTTCCGTTACAGAAAGGAAAAAGTCAGAAATGGCAATCGGTACCCGTTCATGGGCAATCATCTGACCAAAGAATTCCACCGCCATTACCATTAATACGGCCACACCTGTCAGTTTCAATGATTCAACAATATTATTCCAGAATTTCTTTAATGTTAGTTCACGATAAACGAAGAATCCTAGAAACATGGCATAAACGGTTGCAATAATGGCTGCCTCTGTTGGTGTAAACAATCCTGAAAAAATACCGCCAATAATGATAATAGGTGTCAAAAGAGCCAGGAACGATTTTTTAAAATGATACCATCGCTGACGATTCGTTGATTTCTCCTCTTTCGGAAAGCCGCGTTTTTTAGCAAAGGCATAGGCGGTAACCATTAACGAAATCGCCATAATCAATCCCGGTACCGCACCTGCCAAAAACAACTGTGAAATCGATTGGTCAGCTGTGACGCCATAAATAATCAAGGGAATGCTCGGGGGAATAATCGGCCCGATAATGGAAGAGGCAGCTGTTAATCCTCCTGCATAATCGTCATCATATTTCCCGTCCCGCATCGATTTAATTTCAAGTTGACCCAGTCCACCAGCATCGGCCAATGCGGATCCGGACATGCCGGAAAACATGAGGCTGGCGAGTATATTAACATGACCCAAACCACCTGTTAAATGACCGACAATCGACTTAGCAAAGTTGAAAATCCGATCGGTGATACCGGACGAATTCATCAGATTACCGGTCAAAATAAAGAATGGAACTGCCAATAAGGAAAAGACATTAATACTTTCTACTAGTTTTGCACCGGTAAAAAATACTAGACTCCAATCTTGGGTGATGAAATAAACGAATGTCGCTACCAATAGCGTGAAACCAACTGGCATACCAAGGAATAACAATAGAATCCATAGCATTAGAATCAAGAAAACATCCATTTATTTCACCCCCTTTCCTTGCCTAATTGCTTTCACATTACGTTCAATCAGTCTGTAAAGCATCAGCACACCTAATATAGGCAACGCCATATACATATAAACGTAGGATATATTTAGCGAGACAATCTCCATCGGAAGCTTTCTCAGCGACATCTCGTAGCCTACATATATTAGTAAAATCAATACTATTGCTATCATTAACTGGAACACGTAATAAACGATATTCCGTAAAGAACCCGGCAATTTATTGAAGAAAAAGTCAATTCGGACATGCCCCTCATTTTTAATTTCTGAGGAGATGGCGAGATAAGCGGTATAAACAAATAGGAACCGTGCTAATTGTTCCGTCCAGGTGATGGGGCTATCCAACACCTGGCGGGAGAATATTTGAATCACTAGAACAATCAGCATGACGATGAATAAAGAACCGCCGATTATTTCCTCCAAATGATTGAAAATTTTTCGCATCGTTACTCACCTAATTACGATAGAATTATTCTCGTGCATCCTTAATCTGTTCTAAATATTTATCTGCGTCGCCTTCAATATCTTTTGTATATTCAGGATAAGCTTCGGACACGGCTTCTCTGAACGGCTCCAGATCTGGTTCTGTTACGGTCATACCTTCTTCTTTAAACTTGGAAACCAGTTCTTCTTCCTCTTGGGTAAACATTTCCGTGTGCTTTTCGACTGCTTTGTCGATGCCATCCTTCAGAATCGTTTGCAAGTCTTCCGGAAGTGATTCATACATTTCAGCCGATACGACGTAACTGTTATCATTTACAACATGATTTGTCATTGCCAGGTAATCCTGCACTTCATAGAATTTCTGTGCATCAATGGTAGAAAGTGGATTCTCTTCGCCATCAACCGCATTTGTCTGCAGTGCTGTATAAACTTCCGAAAATGCCATTGGTGTTGGTGCTGCGCCGGTATACTCAGCATAATCTAGCAGTGTATCCGCTTCCGGAACACGCAACTTCAAGCCTTCCATATCATCCAATGATTCAATTTTACGATTTGACGTTGTTTGACGCGTACCATTATAAGCAACGCCCATCACTTTCCAGTTATAATCCTCTTCCAATTCCTTATGAAGGTTCTGGCCGTACTCTGTATCATAAATAATGCGCTTTAAATGGTCAAAGTCATCTACCATATATGGAAGCGACAACAATTCTGCGCGTGGAACCCAAATACCGAACCGGCCGGTCTCTGCAAGGGTAATGTCCATTTTGTCATTTTGTACCTGTTCCAGCATCTCCCGGTCATCACCGAGCTGTGCATCAGGGTATATATCAACTGTTAATTGGCCGTCACTTTCTTTTTTTACATAGTCAGCTAGCACTTCTGCTGCTTTGTATTCATTTTGTGATGTTGTTGGCTGCATGCCGAATTTCAGTGTATAGTTTTCCTTATCGCCATTTCCGCTTTCACCATCACCATTAGCCGATGACGAATCGTCACCTGAACAAGCCGCTAAACCGATCAGCAGTGTCACTAGGATACCTAAAAATAACTTCTTCATTTGATTTGACCCCTCTCCTTTTAAGCTTATGAATTAAATGCTATCTTTCTAACAACTTCCCATCACATCAACGCCATCGATGATTAACATTGATCACCCCTCTTCTGATTAAGCGTTTTCATTGATTACGTAAACGATATCATTTTGAAAACCAGCTGTCAACATTGTCGTTAAAATGATAGTGTAAAATCATTTTAACGACAATAAAGATTATAAGTGTTTATCAGCAATCTCCTGCGCCCGCTTTATACCTTCTTCGCTGAGTGATTTCATCGGTTTACGGCAAAAGCCCGCATCAACGCCTTTATATTTCAGCATTTCCTTGATTGTCGGATAAAGGCCATTATCCAAAATGCCAGCAATCAAATCGTTGGTTGTCTTTTGTACGTCTCTCGCTTCATCAATCCGGCCTTCCTGGGCAAGCTCAAAAATCTGTCTGGCCCGCTGACCATTCACGTTAAATGTACTACCAATAGCGCCGTCAACATTTAACACACTTGCCGAAAGCAGCATCTCGTCAAATCCTGAGAAGATCAGCTTTTCCGGGTAGGCATGCCTGATGCGTTCCAGTAAAAAGAAATCTGGCGCCGTAAATTTCACACCGATCACTTTGTCATTTTCAAACAGCTCGCCAAACTGCTCGAGATTCATGTTAACGCCGGTCAACGCCGGAATGGAATAAATGATCAAGTCATTATCGACACTATTTAAAATGGTATTGTAGTAGTCTTTTATTTCCTCAAAGTCAAACTTGTAGTAGAACGGTGTCACGGCAGAAATAGCATTATAGCCCAAATCTGTTGCGTATTTGGCCAGTTCGACGGCCTCATCCAGATTCAACGCCCCCACTTGTGCGATCAATTTCACGTCATCGCCCGCTTCGTTTTTTACAATGTCGAAAATCTGTTTCTTCTGTGCTAGGGAAATAAGGAAATTTTCACCGGTACTGCCGTTCACATACAAACCATCCATCTGCTGGACATCAATATTGTGGCGGACAATCTCCCGCAGCCCTTTCTCATTCACATTGCCCTTTTCGTCAAACGAACACATTAGCGCGGTATATAAGCCTTTCATTCTATCACCTTTCCTTCTGTTGATTGGTTATCTAACTCCAGTACAGCTTGGCTAAATTTCTCCGTGATGCATTGCGGACGTGTGATGGCACTCCCAACGACGACCGCATGCGCACCAAGCTGCAGCGCTTTTTTCACTTTTTCCGGCGAGTCGAAATTACCTTCAGCAATCACCGGAATCGACAAATGTTCAAGAAGTTCCGTTACAAGATTCATAGGCACCGTATCTTTTGAGTAGGGCGTATATCCCGCCAGCGTCGAAGCGACAATATCAACGCCCGCTTCTTCAGCATGGATCGCCTCCTCCAATGTGGAAATATCCGCCATAAACAATTGATCCGGATACGTCGCCTTTACCTCGGAAAAGAATGCCTTGAAGCTTTTGCCATCAGGTCTTTTTTGATTTGTAGCATCAAGTGCGATGATATCCACACCCTCGCGATACAGCGCATCCACTTCATCAATCGTTGGTGTAATGAAAACATCACTATCTGTAAAATCCTTTTTGATGATGCCAATGATTGGTAGGTCCACTTCTTTTTTATCGCCTGAATGTCTTGTACAGTATTGGCCCGAATCCCAGATGCGCCACCTTGTTCAGCAGCCAGCGCCATTTTAGACATCATTCGGGACCCATGCAGCGGCTCATCCTCCAAAGCCTGACACGAAACAATTAACGCCTTATTGATTTTCTCCAATACGTCCATACACAATCCCCTTACTGATTCAAGGTAACGTTTTTAAAACGTTTTCATAGCTTAACTATAGCAATGTTGATTACCTGTTGTCAATATGTTTGTTATTTTTGATAGTGGATAATCAAAAAGGGTGTGGGGCGGGTGCGGGCGGGTGCGGGTGCCAGGCACTTTGACTATTCTGGTAATTCTGAATTATGTAAGTGGCTGGCACCCTGATGGGCTGCTGTCGCTCGAGTTCGGGTGCGCGTCGCTCGAGTTGGGTGCGGGTGCCAGGCACTTTGACTATTCTGATAATTCTGAATTATGTAAGTGCCTGGCACCCTGATGGAGTGCGGGGCGCTGTCGCTCGAGTTGCGGTGCGTGTCGCTCGAGTTGAGGTGCGTCGCTCGAGTTGAGGGGGGCGTGTCGCTCGAGTTGGCGGGTGCGTCGCTCGAGTTGGGGGTGCTGTCGCTCGAGTTGCGGCCGCTGTCGCTCGAGTTGAGGTGCGCGTCGCTCGAGTTGGGGTGCTCTCGCTCGAGTTGCGCGGGCTGTCGCTCGAGTCAGAGGGCCCTTTTTAAATGGACGATTTTCGGCCCTCGCCGAAAATCATCTACCTAGTGCCAGGCACTTTAACAATTCTGAATTGTTAAAGTGCCTGGCACCACCTCCTACCCTTCCATCGCGACGGCGCGAACTGGTGAGCCGTCTCCATCCACCAGCTTTAGGGGTAAAACGGAAATAATTGGATTGGGAAAGTCAATCGCATCCAAATTGGTCAGATTTTCAATGAGGACGCCCTCCCGCCCTAATACTTCTTCATGCACGGAAAAGTCGTCGCCCCCGGTCTTGTCCGGATTCAGCGCATCAATCCCAATCACGCGAACGCCTTGATCCAGCAATGCTCGCGCTACGTCGTGATGGATGTAGGGATGGCGCTCATATTTTTCCGTGCCGACATATTGTGCCCATCCCGTATGAAACAGCACGATGTCTCCTGGTCGGGCCTGTTGAATAAATGTGTTTGTATCGGCGAGTGTGATTGGTTCTTGCTCTTGTTTTCCCTGTACCGGAATGATCAAGCCGCGTCCGATGAATAGATGCAGATCCAGCTGGTCCATACGAGCCCCGTTCTGAAAAAAATGGGACGGGGCATCCACATGCGTGCCCGTGTGGGAAGCGATATGAAGATGGTGCACACTATACCCATCATCTTCCGGTGTTGCTGCTGGATAAATATGCGGCGTCGGATCTCCAGGAAAAACGGGCGTTCGATTGGTTAAATCCATCGTCAAATCGACAATTTGCTGCGGCTTCACACGTATTACCTCCCTTTTGTATTGGTGGACAAAACGTCACCAACAAATCAATTCGGTTAATCAACATACTGGCCCTGCTAACATGCCATATATACTACCATAGAAAAGCGGATTTTCGACAGCTGTCGAATCGTGTCTGCCTGCCAACTATCCCACTCAGACCCGGCATGATGGACATCTATATTCGATATCCAGAAACGCGTAATCCATCATCCAATCAATGTTGTGCAGGACATCATCGAGCTTCATCCCCTTAAAATAGCCATAGACCGGACAATGATCCAACCCTATCTGCAGCAATTTTTTCTCACGTGAGCCTTTCAAAATTTTAGCAAGTAACGCCGCCCGCCTGAAGCAATGATTTCATCGGCCGCACGCAAAATCGCTCGAATAGTAGCTTCCGGTAGTCGGTTTGTTTGCTGTGTCATATGGATAGCTCCTTGTCATTTTTCTGATGCATGAGGGCCTCCAAGCACCGTCACGTCAACAATCCAGCTGCTCGCAGCCCGTGCCAAATGCCATCATCATGCACATCTCTCGTCACAGTGCCTGCCGCTTGTTTGACGACATCTTTTGCATTCCCCATCGCGATGCTGTTCTGTACCGTTTGGAGCATCGGAATATCGTTCAGACCATCGCCAAATGCATAGACATCAGATTCAGGAATATTCAGCTGTTTTATCAGCTTATGAATGCCTGTCGCTTTGGACCCGCCAGCCGGCATAACATCCACAGAATACGTATGCCAACGGACAAAATTGAATTGATCAAACGTTTGATTATATTCCGCTTCGTCCGCTTCTGTGCAGAACAGCAGTGTCTGGTATACTTCCCCATCACGGTAAAATTCCGGGTGATACTTGACAGCCGTATCCAATTTCAGCGAGTCTGTCGCTTCTTTGACGTGCGGATGATTCCTAGTGTTGGCATACCAATCATGATGATTAAGATGAACCAACGGATGCTGGCGCGCCGCCGCATATGTTTCCAATGCCGCAAGATGATCCGGTTGGAGCGGATTTTTATAGATTGCTTCGTTATTGTGCACGACATATTGGCCGTTGATGCTGACATAGGTGTTAATGTTCAGTTCATGCATAAGTGTTCTGAAGGCAAACGGCGCACGGCCTGTTGCAATAGCCACAAAATGACCAGCCTGTTGTAAGTCGTCAATCGCTTGTCTAGTCGATTCCGGCAGCCGTTTCGCATCATCAAGTAGTGTACCGTCTATATCAAAAAAGATTAGCTTTTGTGTCATGTAATTTCCTCGTTTCATAGTGGTTTGCATCTATTATTCTAACATACATGATAGAAAATTTTTTGCAAAGCCGGTCACAGCCAATTGAAGCAAGGTACTTATAACAGATGGCAGTTTTTTGCGATTGAATTCGCGCAAGTTTCACCTCGGGCCGCGCGAGTTTCGAGTCGGGACGCGCGAGTTTCCTGATTTTCGCGGTTGACTTCTTTTAGGATTGTATTAAATAAGAGGGACCTTTTGGATTTCCTTATATTTTCCCAATAAAAGTCGAAAGGAATCGTGACCTTCGACATCATATTACGTTTTTATTTCCCGGGGAATATTTTAGGGGAATATGTCATTTTATTGCGATTGAGAAAATGATACCTATGCTGCGAGAGGAATGTACGAGATTACGATATGGACAGCACAACGCGTGGGTATGCTCTTTATTTGGATATAGGAAGCACCACTTAGTTATTTTGAAATGGAGGATTTTCGGATTGACGGGGGAGGCGCGGCGCTGGAGTGGCGGTGTGCGTCGCTCGAGTTCGGGCGACTGTTTAGTATATCGACAGAGGGAAGTGTATTTGGACTCGGCTGATTTTCGGCGGCTGCCGAAAATCGTCTATTTGTTAAAAACATCAAAATGTTAAACAGACCAGCGCCGCGACGCTGGTCTGTTCATTATAATTCGATACCTTGCACATTCCGTTCGACGATGCGCGCTTCCTTAATCGATGCGACGTCACCGCCGGAAGATGTGAAAGCATTCTGGGCGATGATCTCATCCATCGCTGCTTTAATAGCGGCCGAATCAACTGGTTCAACCGGCTTTTCCAAAGAATAAGTGACAGTCTTGCCATCCTGATTCAAAAATTTCAATTCAAGCTTTTTCACAAAATCACCTCCCTTCCCGCGTGCCAGGCACCGACACAATTCTGAATTGTTTGCGTGCCTGGCACCGAATTGCCTGGCACTTACGCTTGTGTGATGTTGGAGCTGTCGTTTCGTTCGACTTCTAAGAGCGGGCGCTGTTGCAATGGTGCGACCGCATTTGCGATGGCGTACAGCTGGTCGGCTGTTGCATCGGTTTTGACGTTGTTGAAGCCTTTTGTTTTGTACAGTTGCTTTCCGGATACCTCGTCCACCCCGTCATCGAGAATGAGACGCATGCGTGAATCGACTAGTTGTGCTACGGCCATGTTGCCACCTCCTTTCACCCTTACAATCGAATGTGGAGGCAGAAAGGTGTTGCCTTATAGGAAATTTTTTTAATCAATTGGGCGATTGTGCTGATATGGTAGGCTCGTGTGGTTAGGATCGCGCGAGTTTCCACGTTTTCGCGCGACTTTTCTCGATTTTCGCGCGAGTCTCACCTCGGGTCACGCGACTTGCTCTGTTTTGCATATGATTTTGTTGGTTTTCATAGGCTAAGGGTCGATTTCTGTTTATTTTTGTGATTTTATTGGTATTTATGTAGAATGAACATAAAATGGTAAGGGAGTAACAAAAATGTCGAAACGAAAGAAGTGGCTGATCGTTTTTGGCGTATGTATGCTTTTAGTAGTGGCTGGTGGTGTGGGTTACGCCATGCATTTGTACGATAAAACTGAGGAAACGGTGACTGAATCGCAGAAAAAAATTAGTCGTGATCATGATACATCCGAGCTGCGGGTTGAGGAAGTTGATCCTGTTGAAGATAATGTTTCTGTTTTGTTTATCGGCGTTGATAACAGTGAAATTCGCAATGAGCAGACTAGTCGTTCGGACGCGTTGATTTTGGCCACGTTCAATAAGGAAAGCAGTTCAGTTAAGTTGCTCAGCATCCCGAGGGACTCCTATGTTTATGTTCCTGAGGTGGACAGGTATACCAAAATCACTCACGCGCATGCTTATGGCGGCGCGGAGGCAACGATTGAAACGGTGGAGAATTTTCTCGATGTTCCTGTCGATTATTACGCGGAGATGAATTTTAATGGGTTTGTTGACGTGGTGGATGCACTTGGCGGGATTAAATATGATGTCCCGTACGAATTTAGTGAGTTTGACTCTAATGATGAACGGAATGGGGTTCATTTAAATGCCGGCTATCAGACGTTGAACGGGGAGGAAGCACTGGCGCTGGCAAGAACGCGGAAGTACGATAATGATATTGAGCGGGGCAAGCGGCAGCAAGCAATACTGAAGACAATCTTTGACAAGGCGACATCCACTGCATCCGTTTTTAAACTTGGAGAAGTAATTGATGCGATTGGAAGTAATATGACAACAAATATGACTTTCACCGACATGAAAAACTTTTTATCCTATGGGCTGGATGAAAACGTCGCTATAGATAAGATGATACTTGATGGAAGTGGCGGTTATATGGATGATGGGCTTTGGTATTTTCAGGTAAGTGAGGACAGCAAACGGAATACTCGTGCGGAGTTACGCAACCATTTGGACATGCGTGAATATGCCGATTCGAATGACCACCATGAAAAAGCAAAAAATGATATATAAAGTGAGGCAGTTTCCAGCGGAATTTGGGGAAAAGTAAGGCGGCACGATTGATGCTGCCTCTTTTTTTGTGCGTTTCTCGGTTTAATTGCTTTTTTTGGACAAATACAGCGTTTATGTCATTTACGAAGGATTCGCTTCATAGTAAACTAACAGTAATCAATTTTACGGGGCGGTCGATAAGATGAAAAAAGTGATCACATATGGGACTTTTGATTTATTGCACCCCGGTCATATTCATTTGCTGCGCCGGGCAAGAGCGTTGGGCGATTATCTGATTGTCGGCGTTTCAACAGATGACTTTAACCACAAGAAAAACAAAAATGCCTTCCACAATTATGCCGACCGCAGAACGATTGTCGAGGCGATTCGTTATGTAGATCAAGTAATCCCGGAAACAAGCTGGGAGCAAAAGCCGGATGATATTCTGACATATGATATCGATATTTTTGTCATGGGTGATGACTGGAGGGGCCAATTCGATGATTTAAAAACATACTGCGATGTGGTCTACCTCCCTCGTACAACCGGTATCTCTACCTCTAAGATTAAAAAAAGCCATTTATTTTGATACGAAAATGTAACCTTTTCTTAAATTGTCTCGTCTCATATATGTGGTATCCTAATTATTGTGGTCCAAGGGGACAGGTTCATCGGTCCAGGAAAATTTAACCAATTCCGTCCAGCGATAAGGTCGCTCCTTGCAGCGCCAGCTCAGGATTGCTGCCCTGGCCGCCCTTCTATCAAGCAATTATCTTTATGAACAATCTTCACATGCTTAAGATTGGCTGCTGATTTTCAAATGACTATCTGATCGACTAGCTAAAACGTGCATGCCGGCCATGCTCATATTGAATATGAGGGGACAGTCAGCCAATTTCTGTGTTAATTATTCCCCTTTTCACGGTAAGTATGTACACTTTTTGGTGACTTTCCTCAAATCCGGTGGCTCGCGCGCGGGGACGGTCGGCTTTTTCCCAAATGGGGCGGCTCTCACATGGGTCCGGTCGGCTTTTTCCCGAATGGGGCGGCTCTCGCGTGATCCAGTGGTTTCAGCCAAATTCGTGTTCTCTCGCGGCCCCGGTCAAATTTTCCCGAATCCAGTTAATTCTCGCTTAATCCGGTCGATTCCACCCGAATTCGGTTGATTTCTCGCACGTTCAAGTCGAATTTTCCCGAATTCGGCGGTCGATTCAGCTTGTCCTGGTTACTGCTATGTTCATTTTCGCATCGTTCGGCGGGGTATACGTTCGGCAATAAGCAATTTACTAGTGAGTCGATTTCTAGTAAAATGAAGGTTAGTTTTGTGGAAGGCAATCAATTGAAGGAGTAATCATATGACGAATAATACTTCACAAACGCGTCGTGTACGCAGGCAGAAGAAGCGCAGGCTGCGAAAAAAGAGAGTGTTTTTTGTTTTCGTGCCATTGCTGGTGGTTTTTGTAACGGTAATCTATGCAACATACCTATATGTGGAAGCGAAGTCTATACTTTCTGAGTCTCACGAAGATGATGGTCGGGAAAAATCTGATCTGCGTGATAAAGTGGTCGATCCCAGTGAAGACAATGTGACGATTCTTATTGCCGGGGTGGATGCGAGCGATGTGCGCAACAATTCCAATGGTGCAAGAACGGACACGTTGATGCTGGCAACCCTCAACAAAGATGAAAAAAGTGTTCGGCTGTTAAGCATTCCACGTGATTCGTATGTATATATTCCGGAAGTCGGCTACAAAACGAAAATTAACCACGCGCATGCATTCGGTGGCATACCAGCGACGATTGAAACCGTGGAAAATTTGATGGACATTCCGGTTGATTACTACGCGAAGCTCAACTTTGAAGCGTTTATCGACGTGGTGAATGCACTCAATGGTATTACGGTAAATGTGCCATACGAACTATATGAACAGAATTCTAAAGATGTCGCCGGTGCTATCCATCTGCAACCAGGTGAGCAGAAACTGAATGGGGAGGAAGCATTGGCGCTGGCCCGGACCCGAAAATTGGACAATGACATTGAGCGTGGCAAGCGACAGCAGAAAATTATTCAGGCTGTTGTTGACAAAACCACTTCCATCGGCTCGATTACAAAAATTACTGACATTATGGAAGCGGTCGGCAGTAACTTGACGACGAATATGAAATTTGATGAAATGAAATCTTTTGTTTCGTATGGGCTGAAGGGCTCCAGTATTGATTTTAAAACCATGACGCTTCAGGGAAGTGACAACTGGACCAATAGCGGCTATTACTGGCAGCTGGACCAGACAGCGCTCATGGAAACAAAGCAGAAATTGAAGGAACATCTCGAGCTAATTGATAAGACTGAAGATGAAGCCGTGCAGGAATCAAGCGGCGAAACCGGCACGCAAAATGAATCATATTGAATCGAAAAAACCGGCAGAGCGCCGGTTTTTTTTTGGTGCCAGGCACTATGAATATTCTGAATTGTGTGCGTGCCAGGCACCATGAATATTCTGAATTGTGCAAGTGCCTGGCACCAGATCCTCCCCTTCCTCTCCGCTATTTTGTGAGGAGGGATCGGATGCTGTTGAGGAGTGGTTGTTGGCCTTTTTTGACGACGCCGGCGAGTTCGGCGATGATTTGGATGCCGAGGAGGACGGCGCCTAGGATTAGGACGGATGCTTTTAGGGTGGCTCCGTTGAACACGATGGCCATGATTCCGAAAAAAATACTGAATCCGTAAATGATCAGGACGGACGTGCGGTGGCTGTAGCCCATTGCCATCAGTCTATAATGGATATGACCTTTATCCGCCATGCCGATGCTTTGTTTATTCATGAGGCGGCGTACAATAGCAAAGATCGTATCAAACATCGGTACGGCGATCACGACGATTGGAATAATGAAACTGAAAAAAGCGATATTTTTAAATAAGCCAAGAATCGAGACGACAGCAATCGCATAACCGAGAAACAATGCACCGGTATCGCCCATGAAAATGGTTGCCGGATAAAAGTTATGAAATAAAAATCCAATACAACTGCCTATAAGGACAAGCGTCAAGTAAACGACAATCAGCCGCTCATCCGCAATAGCCATTATAAAAATACTAATCAGTGCAATGGTCGATACCCCTGCTGCCAGACCGTCCAAGCCGTCAATCAGATTGATGGCATTCGTAACGGCAAGAATCCAAATAATGGTAATCACGACGCTATTCATGTCCCCAAAATAAATGATTCCGAAAAACGGGAGCGTGATTTTATCAATGAGCAAGCCGGATGCGACCACGGTTATGGCGGCAAGCACTTGTCCGAGAAGTTTCATGATTGGTTTGAGTTCCAAGAGATCATCAAGCATACCCGTCGCCATCATGATCACCCCTCCTAGCAGGATCGCTGCCAGCTGCGGGTGCTCAGGCCGAATGATGAGCAGACCTGCCACAGCGCCAATCAAGATGGCCAAGCCGCCCATACTCGTTTTGATTCCTTTATGTGTTTTTCGCTGCTGGTCGGGTTTGTCCACTGCACCAAGCGAAATCGCTAGCCGTTTAACTAATGGTGTACTAAAAAATGAAACAGCCAGCGATACAACAAACGCGGCAACCAGCACGATAACATTCATCATTGTCAACACCTGCTTTTTAATCAAAGGAGCCTTTTCGCTTTAGGTATTCCCAAAACCGTTATGCGTATGAATTTCCATCGGCATGAATTTAAATTCCTTGCCGCGCGCATCTTCTTTTAGTCATCCGCGCTTCATTCCGCCGCTCCATTTCAACCCGAGCAGAACCAACATTCCTGTCACGCCACCACCGATAACGAGCGACCATACATGACTGTCAATCGGAACCAAAGACGTACAGTAAATCAAAACCGCTGCTCCACCGACGAAGCTAGCCAATTTCCCGATCCCGCGCCATGAACTGACCACTAGACCGAGCTTATGTTTCGCAGCCGCCAGCAAAAGCAGCATATTGACGATGGAGGCGACAACGGTTCCCAAGGCAATCGCCTGTGCACCGAGGTCATCTATCAACAGCGTAATGACGAGGATGTTGACGCCAAAAACAGACAGGACATTCATCCCAATCGGCAGGTAGGCATTTTCCCTTGCATAGAAAAACCGTGTCACGTACGTATTCAGCGCAAGGGCGAAAATGCCGAATGAGAATACTTGCAGCAGTGGATACGTCGCGTTTGTCGATTGCGCGTCAAAATGGCCGTACTCAAAAATAAACGCAATGATATCTTTGGCATACATAAAGATAAAGACAGTAGCCGGCAAAAGCAAGGTGCAGGGCATGTGAAAGCCTTGTTGATAGGCTTTCGTCAGTTTTTGCGCGTCTCCGTCATTCACGGCTTTAGCAAGCATGGGATAAATCACTGTCGTAACACTTGTCATTAACACTGCCTGTGGAAATTGCGTCATTTTCGACGCGTAGTTCATCGCGGCAATCACGCCTTCGCTCAAATCCGCCGCATAGATCCGCTGAATGATAAAATAAAATTGAATCGTGGCACCGCCGAAAATGATTGGGAGTGCCATTTTGACAAACCGCGTGATCTCCGGCATGGGCACAAGCCGAATCCGAAAAGGCATGATCGCTTGTTTCCGTATGTACGTGACGAGGAAGGCCAGCATGAAAAACGAACCCAACAATGCGCCGAGCCCATAAGCGTATGCCGACATGATTGAAGTTAGTCCGAATCCGATGATTAAAAACACCGCATTAAAAATGAGCGTAGACATGGCGGTTAGCCGGAAGTTGTTGTGCACATTATGCAACCCGCTCAGAGCCATCGCCAGTGCCAGGAAGAACGTGGCCGGCGCCATTAAGACAAACAAGTTGCTCGTCAGCGCCATTGCTTCCGAAGACAGTCCGCCAAAAAACAAGTTCATCCAAAATTCCGGTATAAAGACAAACAGGATGGTTAATACGCCGATAATGATGCCAAGCCCGGTCAGTACCGTCTGGACAAATGTGTGTTTGTTTGAGTCAGCAGTTTTACTGTAGACGGATATGAACGCCGTCGTAATCGCCCCGCCGACAACAATATAAACGAAATTCGGAATGGTGAACGCCGTAATAATACTGTCAGCCTCGTAGCCTGTCCCGTACTGATAACCAATGATCACTTCCCGGGCAAACCCGAGCAGCCGGGCGATAACATTGATTAGGGCAACCGTCCCGAGCAGTTTCAGAAATGTACGTTTCATGAGCGGCTGCCCTCTTTTGAAAGTCCATACAGCGCGATGACGTCCTGTATCAGTTTTTCCTGATCATTTGCCGCTGCTTTTTCCAGTCCATTGGCAATTAACCGGGATCGTGTGCGTTCGTCGGCTAGCACGTCGTCTATTTTCGCAGCTAAATCATCCGAATCGTGTGGCGCGGCCAGCATGCCGGCGTCGTTTGCGAGCAAATAACTGAGACCGCCGACATCGGTTCCGACAACAGGCAAACGGCATGCCATCGCCTCTAACGCCACGAGTCCAAAGCCCTCGATATGAGACGGCAGCACAAATACATCAGCAGCGGCCATCCAGTCGGCTACCTGCTCCTGTGGCATGGCATCATGGATATGGATTCCTGCGCGCTTTTTCGCCTGTTGTTTTAAGTTGGCAAAATAGCTCGCGTCCTTCGCCTCCCCTATTAGATGCAGCGACACGTCGTCATGGCGGTCCCGGACGATATCGTATGCATCGACTAAGTCATCCAACCCTTTGGCACGGATCAGATTCCCGACAAATAATAACACTTTTTCATCCGCTGGCAGATCAAGTCGTTGCCTGGCGTCCATTTTATCCTGTTCGTGGAATACAGACCGGTTGACCCCCATATTAATGACGGAAATTTTCCCGGCATCAATGGAAAAAGCAGCCAGCATCTCTGCGCGGAGTCGCTCACCAACGACGATAATCTCATCCGCTTCTTCCAGTATTTTCTTCGTCCATGATTGCACACGCTCGCTCTTCTTGCTCATCTGGTCGATATCACCGCCGTGTGAAGTGACGACCAACCGCTTGCCGAGCAACTTTTTGTACAATAAACCGACTAGCCCTGTCGGAAATATGTAATGCGCGTGTACGGTGTGGTAATGTTTTCCCTGCGTCAATAAATTCAACATGCTTTGCAAGAGAAAGCTACCATATTTTTTCACCAGCAGCAGTTTACCTTTGCGTGGATCGTCAATCGCCAGCACATCAACGTCCAACCCTTTCGATCGAAGCAGTTCCACTTGATTTTTGACAAAAATACCGAACGTTTTCGACCGGCCGGATGGATACATATTACTTAGCACGAGCAGCTTTTCCTTATTATTCTCAAACGTCTGCCTGATTAGTCCCATACCCCTGTCCGACATCTGTTTCATGTTGGTGGCAACGGCTTGAAAACGGTCTAGTGTCGCCGGCCAATCCCGGTTCATCGAGCGATACGCTTGGGCAAAAAAGGCATCATCCGCATTAAGATTGCTAATCGGGACTGTATACTCACCACAGCCAACCATGTCCATAAAATCCTGCACTTTATGATGGTAAGATACGGCAATAACCGGTATGTGGGACACGAGCGCCAAAATAAGCGAGTGCAGCCTGGTACCGATCACCAGATCCTGCTCGCTTGCATATTGGGTGATCTCCTGATGATTCATGCTCTTCTCCTGCATCGTAGAACGCCCGCTGTACGCCATTTTGTCCCTAATGGCCTCTGCTACTTGCAAATCCTGTGGGTACTTCGTTGCAAAAAAATTCACCGTTGCATCGGGATGTTCAGCAAGCAGTGTGTCCAAATTGCGAGCCATCCCTGTTATGTAATCGTCATACTTGGCCATATCTTCTTCCGGCCAATAGCTGCGGTGATGGTACGGGACCGCTGTCACTCCAATCTGCAAACCATTTGTATTGCGCTCGGTTTCAGCCGGTTGACGCACTTGAAACGCAGGGTCACCGATGACATGAATAGCGGATTTGACACCGATGGATTCCAGCAGTTTTTTCGATTTCGGATCTCGGACCGTTACCAGCTTAGCCAGATGGGCGAGTGACCGGAGAATCGTCTTGCCGATTTTTGTGAGAATCGGACCTGCACCGACGCCATACAGCACAACCGGCGTCCCGGATAACTTGGCAAGCCAGCCGTACATACCAAACAGGAATGCTTCACGACCGTACAGATCCATGAAAATACCGCCGCCGCCAATCAGCAGCAAATCCAGCTTGCGGATGATCGAACGGTTCTTCCGCATCGTGCCCAGCATCGTCGTCAGCGAACTCTTGTTTTTGTAATAAAGCTTGACCGACTGCACCCCATACTTCGCTGCTGTCTGTTCCGGTTGATTGGAAAAGACGATCATCTCATCCCGGCTGACGTGGTGGGTGGCTTCCAGCTGCAGTAAAATCCCCTCAAGAATTGCCTCGTCACCCTGGTTATTATTTCCATAATTGCCTACAATCCCGATTGCCATCTATATTCAATCCTTCTCATCATTTTCACTAGGCTTATACGTCGTAATCCATTCTTTCATTTTAACACGAAACGCGCTGGATAAGAAATAAACATCCCCGTTTCCGCTAGAAAAACTTGGCTTTCCACAAGATTTTTCATTTTACTCATTCAACTTTCGAAGCGTGAAGTGAACACATAAAACTAGAAGGAGTGAAGAAAGTGGATATGTACTACGCTGGTTGACTTTTTGGGTGAATGGTTCGTTGTTTTATCATCATATTTGAAATATAATGCGCGTCACTTTGTATAAATGTTAAACCACCGCTGCGGAAATACACTACGCTTTCCGTGGGCAGCTGATGAGCCTCCTCGTGCTGGGTGCTCGTCGTGTTGGAAGTGATTTCAGTGATGCAGCACTCCTCGCAACTCGTAGCTTATTCGGTAGAGGTAATGCTCGTTGCACTGCGGGGTCTCATTTAGGCTTTTGCTTCGACGAACACGACGGTCTAGTGTCGGCGTTGGTCACAGGACGTGACCGAATCTAGCCGACCCACAGGAGTCTCCGTGTATTTCCTCCGCTGTTTTTATTGATTGAAGCAGGAATCGTGACAGAAAAACGAGTAGCACCACTTCACTAGTCCGGGTGAGCGGAGGGCGGTGACTCCTGCGGGAACAGCACGTGTCCGAAGACCCCGCAGGAAGCGGTTTTCTTCCGAGGAGGCTGAGGCCGTGCCCGCGGAAAGCATCCGCCCAGAGCGATCCCGGACGGTGGACGAAAAGTCGGCCGGATTATAGGAAATATTTGAATAATTACGACGCATTATATATCTTTTATGTACAAAAATAACCGTTCAGCATACAACTTTTATATTGATCAAGGTTGCAGGGGAACAGTTAGATGTGTTTTGAGTTTACCTCAGTTAGCCAACGGAGAAATTCGAAGTGTCATTTTTACCGGATGTCGTAAATAATCATGCTAACTACCTATATTCATGTTATAATGAACGATGTGATTACTATAACTAAGGAGTAACGAATAGTCATGCAATTGCTCAAAAAAAATCGAAACCAATCGAAAAATAATCGTGCACTTAAAAGATATTATAAAATGCTTGATAAAATAAATCGACTCGAAAAAGATGTCGAACACTTGACGGATGACGCACTGCAGGAAAAAACGAACGAGTTCCGAAACCGACTGCAGCAGAAAGAAACGATTTATGATTTGGCGCCGGAAGCATTTGCGGTCGTGCGGGAGACATCCCGGCGTGTGCTCGGCCTGCGTCATTATGATGTGCAAATCATTGGCGGGCTTGTCCTGCTTGATAATAACATTTCCGAGATGGCTACAGGGGAAGGAAAAACCCTTGTCGCGTCCTTACCGACCTATCTTGTCGCCCTGGAAGGCAAAGGGGTACACATTATTACCGTCAACGAATATCTTGCCCGCCGTGACAAAGAATTGATTGGCCAAATCCATGAATTTCTCGGTCTGAATGTCGGGTTGAATGTCGGCGGATTGAGCCCTGCCGAGAAACAAGCAGCCTATCATTGTGACATCACATATGGTGTCGGCAATGAATTCGGTTTTGACTTTTTGCGGGATAACACCGTGCAGGCGCTATCGCAAAAAGTGCAGCGCCCGTTTCATTATGCCATTATCGATGAGGTCGACAGTGTACTGATTGATGAGGCGAAAACACCGTTGATTATTGCCGGCAAGGATAAGCCGAGCGACCGGCTGTATGATGTCTGTGCCCGTGTGATTAAAGGATTGAAAGAGGATGAGGATTTCACCTTTGACCTCGAGTTGAAAACGGTCAATTTCACGGAAAAAGGGATGAGTCGTTGCGAAAAAGTTTTCGGTATTGATAACTTATTCGACTTGGAACACAGCTCTCTTTTCCATTCACTACTGCAGGCACTCCGGGCGCGCATGCTGTTTGAACGCGACGTTGATTATATTGTCGAACAAGGGGAAGTGAAACTGATCGACATGAATACCGGCCGTGTGATGGAAGGTCGCAGTCTCAGTGACGGACTGCATCAGGCGATTGAGTCAAAAGAAGGACTCGTCAACACGGAAGAAAATAAAACCCATGCCTCTATCACCGTGCAGAATTACTACCGGATGTATCCGAAACTTGCCGGTATGACCGGTACCGCGAAAACGGAGGAAACCGAGCTGAACAAAGTTTATGGTATGCAAGTTGTCAGCATCCCGACGAACAAGCCGAACCAGCGCGTCGACATGCCGGATATGGTGTTTATGACGAAAGAACAGAAATATGAACAGCTTGTCAAGGAAGTGCGGAAGCGTCATGACAAAGGACAGCCGATTTTAATCGGAACAACCTCTGTCCGCCAGTCCGAGCTCGTAGCCGAATACTTGGACAAGCAGCACATTCAATATGAATTGCTGAACGCGAAAAGTGTCGAACAGGAAGCCCACCTCATCGCCATGGCTGGGCAAAAGGGACAAATTACGATTGCCACGAATATGGCCGGGCGCGGTACCGACATTATGCTCGGGGAAGGCGTTGCTGAGCTCGGCGGCCTGCACGTCATCGGCACAGAGCGTAACGAAAGCCGCCGCATTGACAACCAGCTGAAAGGACGCTCCGCACGTCAGGGAGATCCGGGCTCGACGCAGTTTATTATCTCACTGGAAGATTACCTGTTCATCCGGTTTGCTTCCGATGAATTGGAACGTGTTAAGCCGAAGCTGAAAGAGGGCAAAAACGGGCTCATTAAATCCGACAACGTCCATAAATTTGTCGATACAGCACAGAAAATTAGCGAAGGCATGGGCTATCAATTCCGTGAATTCAATTTGAACTTGGAAGACGTCATCAATGATCAGCGCAAAGTCACCTATGAGCTCAGGGACCACCTACTGGAAGCCGACAACCCAATCGCCTTTATCACCCGGCAAATTGCTGATTTACCTGATCAATTCGTCGATAGCTATTGCCAGTCGGACGTACCGAATGACTGGGACTTAGCCGGAATGGAGCAGGCACTGAATGCCATTTTGCTTACAGAAGTCACATTCGGTGAAACAGAATTTGAAACGGTGGATGAGATCAAAGCCTATATCCAGCCAGCCGTCGATGGGCACAAAGAGCAGCTTCAGTCATTGGAAGAAAACGAGCAACTGCAAAAAGCAAGTCGTGCACAAGGGTTGTTTGTCATCGATACAGTGTGGAAAAAGCACTTGGACCGAATGAACCAGCTCAAAGAAGGCATTGGCATGCGGCAATACCAGCAAGAAAATCCGCTCGATCTCTTTAAAAAAGAAGGCTACCGGCTTTTCGAGGAATCCTATCACGAAATAACGTACCAGTTTGCATCCCGTTTAAAACAGCTGATCGAGAAAGTGCGGGAACAGCAAAAAGCAGATACCAAAGCGAGAAAGGAAGATTAAATGTTTGGCTTTGCGAAAAAGAAAAAGAACGATACAAATGAGGCAGTCGACGCTAACGAATACTTGGAATCTGCCCCGGAAGCAGACGATCAGGACAGCTTGGAAACCGAATTATCCATACCGAACGACTGGAACGTTCCTAATGAAGACCGTTACGTGTACGCGTTCCATAATAATGAAAGCCCAAAACTCAAGCAAAACCAGATTTCCATCTATGGTATGGAACTATCCAAGCTGAAAAACAACAGCTTCGTCGCGACCGGACTGATCCGTAATACCGTCCAAAAGTCCATCAAATTTGGACCAACAACCATTTTATTGCTCGGTCCTGATAAGGAGGTCATCGCCAAGAAAGAATTTGACCTCAGCCGGCTCGGCGACATCCCGGCAAATGGTGCACGCCCGTGGAAGTTCACCTTCCCGACGCAGGATATTGTAAAGGATATGGACACACCACACGAATGGTCACTAGCCTTCGAACTAAAGAAAAAGCATCGGCTCGACCTTGAGGAATCATGGGAACAATCCATTGCAGATGAAACAAAAGCAAACTTGGAAAAAATTGTCCAAAATGCCCAGCCACTCAAACCTGGCGAAATGAACTTTATGGGACTTAGTGCAAAACGTCAAGACGATGGCGGACTCGCCGTCACCATCTTAATTCGCAACGGCTCCGATAAAAACGTGAACCTCGAGCAAGTACCACTCGGCTTCAAAGACGCCAGTGACGAGGAAATCGCCAGAGGAAGCTTTAAACTGGGAAATTTCACCATCAAATCCAACACAAGCAAACCATGGACATTTATATTCCCAGCCTCCATGATCAAACAAGAAGAAATCGACCTATCAAGATGGAAAGTATACCCCATCCAATAACGAAAAAAACTATTGCCAAACCCGGCAATAGTTTTTTTACTGCGGGCGGTGGACCGCGGGGACAGGAACGCTGGGCCACTCGGGTGCGGGCGGTGGTCCGCGGGGACAGGAACATTGGGCTACTCGGGTGCGGGTGGTCCAGAGGGACAGGAACGCTGGGCCACTGCGATTGGGATCCGTTGATGTGCAGCTCCGTGACATTCAGCGATTTTCCGGTGATATTCAGCGATTTTCACGCGTAATTCAGCGATTTTTCGAAAATATTCAGCGGTTTTCACGAGGTATTCAGCGATTTTTCCCGCGCAATGTTCTCCTGAAAGCATACGAAATGGTCTTGAGATCCCGTCTCGAGACCAAATCAGAGCTCTAAAGCGGGCGAAATGGTCTTGAGAAGCCTTCTCGAAACCAGGGCGATTCGGTGGTTATCTCGAGATGCCCAGCACTCACCCGGTGATACCGGCGGTTATCTCGAGATGCCCAGCACTCACCCCCGAGATACCCAGCGCTCACCCGGTGATTCCCAATCAGTGTCTGGCACCTGACAGGAGGTAACTATGCATTTTATTGATTATCGGCTTGAACATACAGCTAAGGGGTATGTCGTTTATTTATACGTTGATCCAAATTTGGAGGAGTTTTCGTCTGAGCTTGGCGAAATACCTGATAAGAAAGAGCGTCATCTGCGTCGTTCTGTCAGCCAGTTCGTTCAAAAGCATTTTAAAGGATTGCCGGTTGTGACCGCTAAAGTGCTCATCGGGGGTACGTTGCTGACGGCTATTCCTATTCAGTCTGATTCGGTCAGCGCACATGATGCATCTTACAACATGTCCTACATCTTTACTGGCACGACGACATCACGGATTGCTGCTGTTGATCGTACAAAGGGTGCATTGAATGTAGTTGCTCCTTCCTATTTTAATCTGAACGCAGACGGGTCGTTACGCCTGTCACAAATGCTTGATCAAACGTTTGTTCAATCCATGCATGACCGCGGCATCAAGGTGGTTCCCTTTCTCAGTAACCACTGGGATCGTGCACTTGGCCGAAAAGCGTTGGCTAATCGGGAGCAGTTGACAGATCAGATTGTTGAGGCGATTGATAACTACCATCTTGATGGCGTGAACGTCGATATCGAGAATGTGACTGATGAGGATCGTGATGCTTATACCGATCTCGTCCGCCTTTTAAGTGAAAAAGTGCCTGATGATAAAGAAGTCTCCGTAGCCGTTGCTGCCAATCCTAATCAACAGAAACAAGGCTGGCACGGCTCTTATGACAATCAGGAGCTGGCAACATATGCTGATTACTTGTTACTGATGGCATATGATGAAAGCTATGAGGGCGGTCCAGCCGGTCCAGTCGCCAGTATTGACTGGGTAGAGCGCTCCATCAAAACCATGGTGGAGATAGAAGGGGTTCCGTCTGAAAAAATCGTGCTCGGCCTCCCCTTCTTCGGCAGATACTGGAAAACATCCGAAAGCACGGGTGGCTATGGCATCTCCAATCACCGGGTGGAAGCCCTTATCGACAAATACGATGGCAGGGTGACTTTTGATGAACAAGCACAATCACCTAAAGCTACCTTCACTATTAAGGAAAGCGATCCGACAACGGTCATTTCCGGGCGCACACTGACACCAGGCACATATGAAGTGTGGTATGAAAATAACCGGTCCATCCATGCTAAAATCGATCTCGTGCACAAATACAATTTAAAAGGAACCGGCAGCTGGAGTCTTGGTCAGGAAAGTCCCTCTATCTGAGATGACTATACCGCTTGGTTGAGCGATGATGATGGATCTGGTGATGCATCGTCGGACACAGATGGGCAGCAACCTGCATTCCCCTTCACAGATGCGGAGAACCACTGGGCACGGGATGCCATTCTGTTCGTTAAGCAAAAGGGTTGGTTTGAAGGCAGGGAGGATGCAACGTTTGCTCCAAATGAAGGCCTAACTAGAGCACAAGCAGCGTCTGTCTTGGTCAGCACCCTCGAATTAAAACCAACTGATTCTCTTGGCCAGTCATTTTCGGATGTATCCCGCGATTATTGGGCATGGGAAGCTATCGAAATTGCCAAACAGCATCATATTTTTGAAGGCAGGAGGGATGGCACATTTGGCCCTGAAGAAAGATTAACAAGGGAACAAATGGCGGTTGTGTTCGACAGTATTTTTCAACATTTATATGATGATGCGAAGAAGTCTGATCCGGTTCATTTCACAGATGTTCCAACAGACAGGTGGAGCTATGATGCGATTGCTGCTGTCAACCAGCAAGATTTCTTTTATGGAAATGAAAAAAATCAATTCAGACCCTCGGATACGGTTAAGCGGGCGGAGATGGCCGTTGTGCTAACCAATGCAGCTGATCGTATCGCTCTATACAAAAATGATTCGATTTTTCCAAGCGTGCTTCAAAACGGCAGCCAAGGAGCTGACGTTACGCTGGCTCAGTTTCATTTAAAAAAATTGGGGAAGTTTCATGGTGACGCAACTGGGGTGTTCGACAGTAAAATGGAAGAGGCGGTGCGTTCCTTTCAACGTGATGAACATCTTGCAGTTGACGGTTCTATTGGACCCAACACAGCAGAAAAGCTCTTAGAAGCAAGTAAAGAATAAGTGCCAGACACCCTTTGTGTGAGTGCCTGGCACCGTTCTACTCCTCTTTCAAGAAATCTTTATGGGCCCATGCTTCTTTACCTTTATAGATGATCTTGTAGTAGTCATTTTTCATGATATGGTTCTCATCGCTGTCGACTGCGCCACTTACTAAGTCACCGTTTTCCAGTTTGCCTATAGGTGAATGTTTCTTATTTGGTTCGGGTCTTACATTAAGACTCGATGTAATATCAACCACTCTTAATGGGTTTGGTTTCGTTAGGTAATCGCTGGAGACCCATCCGGTTTTTCGGGCTGATTTTGCTTTCACTTTAAACCAGCCGCCATTTTCTCCAATGACTTCAACCTTGGTTCCTTCAGACAATGTTTTTTTAACCTCTCCCCAAGGATATGATCGTAAATTGAGTCTAGAACTGGTGCTGTAGATCTCACCTTGACTTGACTTATCAATCGCAAATCGCCGTTCACCTGTTGGCTTTTTGCTGACGCCGGGCTGGTCGGCATACTTTGGTATATCAAATCTTAAAGAATAACTGTCCAGCAGCCCTGCTAAGTCATACATTTCCTGAATCTTTCTTGCCTGAATGGACGCCCATTCCAGATGGGTTGCATACTGATGATTGCCCGGGCTGACTGGGTTCCACCGCATTTTATACAGGGTATCCTGTCCCCTGCCGATATAACCGTTATCAATAAATACGGCACCACCTTTGACAGCCGCTTCAGGCGTAAACCATCCTTGTCTGTAGGCGCGTGTTGCACCGCACTTTTTAGGACAGCTGTCATATGCTCCGATTCCAAACATGTTGTATGTCTTCTTAATCTTTGTTAGTTTATCTTTATTTTCCGATGTCACATACGTTGCCCTACCATTGCTGTCTATACCGACTTTCAGGCCGTTGGATAAGGCTGATTGGCCATTTCCCGTTTCATGGAGCGCATGTGCTATTAGATAAATCACATTAATGTTGTTTTTCTTTCCTGCTTCAATAAAGGCATCCGCTGTTCCCTTCAAGCTGCCTTTATCAGCAAGAATACGACGATTAATTTGGCTTGCCTTTACACCTGGTATGTATGACAGCTTTAAAAATTGGAAGAACTCCGGTGAATCTTTCTGGATGTTATTAGGATTTGCGTAGTAGGACATCAATTCCTTACTTGCCAAAAATCTTCCTGCACCATCCACTTTTGGTAGCCGTTGTCTTTCCATTGCTTCATTAAAGCTGATATCGTACGAGACGGTGGTATATTTATCTTCAGCTGGCTTGTCCGGCCGCGGTGGCTCCGGCTCTGGATCCGGTTGCTCCTCAGGCGGCTCCGGTTGCTCGTTCGGTTCTTCTTTGTCCGGATTGTCCTTATTCGGCTTGTCGACTGATGGCTTGTCTTCACCCGGCTTATCCACATTCGAGTTATCGTCCGATGGCTTGTCTTCTGACGGCTTGCTCTCGTCTGGATCCTTGTCCGGAACTTCTTCGCCATCAGGCTTGTCCTCTGACGGTTTCTCATCAGGCTTGTCCTCGTCCGCGTCTTCTTCCGGCACTTCCTGAACCATGTCGGATGTAATCATAGACTGATATAAAAATGTCGCGAATTGTCCCCGCTTAACCGCTTCCTTTGGTC
The DNA here is from genome assembly GCF_005887555.1 of Lentibacillus cibarius. Lineage (NCBI taxonomy): Bacteria > Bacillati > Bacillota > Bacilli > Caryophanales > Bacillaceae > Lentibacillus > Lentibacillus cibarius. The sequence continues at coordinate 1,331,514 of NZ_VCIA01000001.1, forward strand.
GAAAATTATCGAACTGATTCGTTATGTCATGTTGTGCCAGAATTTTAACATTTTCGCGATGGGATTGACCGACATTGTCCAGATGAATGCCTGGATTGGTTCCGTTATCCTCCAAGCCAAAAGCACCCACAAGCGTTGTCGCCATTTGTTCCCGTGTCATCTCGTCATTTGGTAGAAATAGCCCTCCTGACCCCGAGAATATATCCGGGGTTACCGCTGCAATCTGTACGGCATATTGATCATTTTCATCGACGTCCTTGTAGCGGCTCAATCGTTCCTTTATGTCGGCTATTTTGCTTAGCCCTAGTGCCTGATAGAACAGAATAGCTCCATGACGCCGCTTTAGTTCACGGTTTATGCCGAAACTGCCATCTGCATATCCACTCACGATTTCTTTTTCAGCCAGCTTCATGATTGCGTCATAATGAGCGTCAGACTTGTCCACATCAGGAAACGACTTGTTAGCAAACGACAATGTCGGCAACATCAACAGCATCCCTAAGGAAGCGATTCCAACCAGCAGCGTTCGCCATAATCGTTTGTTTTTCACGCTTTTTCACCTCCTAAAAAAATCTCATATATATTATATATTAATCTATAAAAATCTGAAAATAAAGGGGAAAAATGACTATTTATTTTCAGTTAGATAATTATATAGAAATAAGGAAAAGTGTTCGCGGCTGATTGGCTGTGCCGGTCGGAATGTTTGATCCGGATAACCTGTTGTCATCCCGTTAGCCGCTAGAATATCAACTTTGTCATGTGCCCAGTGGTCATCAGGTACATCGCTGAAACTTTCGCCATACGTTCCCGCGAGATCATAGGCTGACACTAAAATGGCCGCCATTTGCCCGCGCGTGAGATTTCCGCTAGGGTCAAATGATCCATCTTTTTTTCCGTTGATAAACCCGAGTTCAGCGGCCTTAGCGATTGCGTTGTATCCATATGTATCAGGCGTCACATCTGTAAAACCGGGATCAGTCACGTTTGCCTGGTCAACAGCAATTCCCATTTCACTCAATATCATCTGAACGGCCTGTAATCTTGTCACATTTTGTCCGGGTTGAAATGTGCCGTCCGGATAGCCGTTGATGATCCCTTTTTGCGTCAGATAGTTAATCTCCTTTGTATATCGCTCCACATCCGGAAAGCTTGCGCTGATGCTGAGTTTGTATGGAACGTCCGACCAGCGATGGTGCTTATCATTGACGTTCAAATAATATGTCCCTGCCTCAGCAGTAAACGTATAGTGCTCTTCTCCACCCGCATCTTCTTTGTCGATGGTCGCTAGCCGCGTGTCTGCATCCATGAGTTCTGCTGTTAAATCGAGCGTATCTGATGGATTAGTCAGCTCGATTGTTACCTTAGTTGGCTTATCCACTTCAAATCGGTACCAATCTGTATCCACCGAATGGTATATTTTTTCAGTAATGGTATGGTCAAACGTCAGCGCTGTTGCCTGCGCTTGTTGATCCGGTGCATCGCCGTCCCAATCATCCGGCTCGATTGTTAACGCGCGATAAGCATTTACCTGCCCATAGCCAAAATGTGTACTCCATTCCGCTTTATCCGGGGATACGGCACTTGCTTCCAATGCTTTTTTCATTTGGTCATTCGTCCACTCCGGGTGGGAGGCCCGCAGCAAACCGGCAATCCCGCTCACAATCGGTGCCGCGTACGATGTTCCACTATAAATGGCGTACCCGTCTTCCTTGTACACGTTGTAAATATCTTTCCCCGGCGCGGTAACATCCACTGCATTACCATAATTGGAAAACGAAGCATTACTGCCTTCCTTGTCTGTTGCCGCGACACCAATGACAGGTGGATACGCTGCCGGGTAACCCTGGTCGGATATCCCTTTATTACCGGCAGCCGCTACTTGCACGATTCCCGCTTCATAGGCATCTTGTATAGCCTTCTCCTCCAGTTTACTAAACTGATAGGATACAAAACTCATATTAATCACATCAGCATCGTGCTCAATAGCATACTGAATACCTTCTAAAATATTGTAGACCGATGCATCACCTGCTTCATTAGCGATCTTGACCGGCAGCAGATTAGCATACAAATCAATTCCCGTGATGCCTTGGCCGTCTGCATTCGCGGCAATGACGCCGGCCAGAGATGTGCCATGTCCATTGTCATCATCCGGGTGGCGATCATTATTGACAAAATCATACCCGGGCAGGACGCGGCCATTCAGCTCCGGATGATCCGCATCAATACCGGTATCCAGAACAGCAATCGTGACATCGGGCGAGCCTTTTTCTATATCCCATGCTTTTGGCATTTGGATGCGGTCCAAATACCACTGTTCATCATAGTCAGCATCAGACGGAATGAACGTTTTTTTCCGGATATAATCAGGTTCTGCCACCTGTACATTTGCTGCCTGTTGGATTTCTGATAATTTACGAGAATAATCCACATCATCCGGAATTCTCACTAGGCTATACTGATCGCTCAGAAGCTGCTCAGACGTTATTTCCCGGACACCCCACGCATCTGCGTCAAAATGTTGATTATCCTTGACTTTAATAATCACCCGGCGATCATTAACCTGATCCGTAGCTGTCGCGGCCAGGGAATCAGACGGAATGACTAACATCGTGACTAGATTAATCAATAATGTTACAAACAGTATTCGCAGGTACATAAATTGCCTCCATGTATATGATTCTATTGTTTTGGGCGTCGGGGATTCTTCCACGAGGTTGGTCGACAGCTAAGCTCCCGACACCCTGTCTATTATTTAAAAGAAGAAAATCCCGCTCTAATCTGTCACGACATCTACCATGGTGCGATAAATAAAGATGGCAAATTGTGAACGTGTAATGTCTTCATTCGGCCGAAACGGATCAGCTACGGTCACATTGTTATGATACATGGTGTTTACTTCTTCTAGATTCCAGATCTTATCTGCGTCTTTAAAGGCATGCGTCGACTCCGGTTCCTCATAGTAGGATTCGAACGCGTTACTCATGACTTGAGCCATTTGCGCACGGGTGAGGGTTTCTTTCGGGCGCAACTTGCCGCCACCGCCAAGCAATCCATTATATTCCACTTTTCGTAATGCCTCACGATAGTTATCAATAGATTCCGCATCAGCCGCTTGAATCTCGTAACTGTCGGGAGCCTCCAGTGATAATATATTGGTGAGCATCACCGCGACATGGTCTCTACGCAAAGGATCATTGGAACCGAAATGACCATTCGGATACCCTTGTGCATAACCGTTCATCGAAACAAAGGCCAGTGCCGCCGCCCGATGATCATCCATTGGGTCGTTAAACACCAATTCCTTGCTTCCCTGATTCAAGTATGCTGAGGCGACATAGCCATCCGCTGTCACTCCTTCCACCTCGTAGTAAGCAAAGTCGTTGGCAGCGTTAGATGATTCAACTGGGTCATCACTCGTAATCGTTAATGGGGTATACGGCCACAATTTGTTTTTCGCACCTGTGATCGCCCCTTCGCTAATGTTGGCAAAGCCTTCCCTGTCATCGATGTACACAACATCGCCTTGCTCATACATTTGCTGGGAAGGTGTCACGGTACGACTTTCATAGTGATTTTTGTCTGCTGGGAAAAACATCTTATCATTATTGTCTTTATAATTGATGTCGATTTCCGGGAATGCAAAATAAGATTCCCCTTCCCCATAAATGAATGCTGACTGTTCGATGCGTTGATAGATTTTCTCCTGATACGCATTGTCAGGATGGATGTTCGGATCATTCGCTTTGGACAGCCCGTTGTATGCTGCTAAAGCAAAATACCAATCTTCCAAAACTGACTTATCATGCTCATTCATTGTCGGCAAAAAATCCAGTTCCCATTTATTCAGTAAGACTTGCGCGCCTATTTCAATGTTATAATCCAAATCCGTTTTCAATTTTTCCTCATCCACATCCATATGGATACTATCCGGCGTCACCTGCATGATCCCTATACCGCCATCCGGTGATATATGCGGGCTCCCGTCTTCGTCAAACTGTTTATACGCCGATTCATTGGCAGCAATCGCCTTTAAAATCTCAGGCGGAATTCCCTTATCACGGGCCACATCCGCTATTTTTTGTTTCACATCATCCACCAGCGGATTCGTATCCCCTTCCGCAAATACACTAGTAGACATAAGCCCGAATGTACCAATGCACAAAACTACCACTAATAGAAACCTGCGCAACGTCAAACCTCCCCTCATAAATCTATCTATCACACTATTATACCGTTTTTCCCCCTTAAGTGCCAGACTTTTTGAGTGCCTTTCTGAATTGTTAGAGTGCCTGGCACCGGGATTATTCTGAATTGTTTCAGTGCCTGTTTCAGTGCCTGGCACCGGGACTATTCTGAATTGTTTCAGTGCCTGTTTCAGTGCCTGGCACCGGGACATTCTGAATTGTTTCAGTGCCTGGCACCGACAAAAAAAGCCCTGCGGTGCAGGGCTTTTTTTGTGTATTAATCTATTCAACATTAACATGGATAGATCTAGCTGCTTTAGCGTTTGTCTCACCTTCAGCAGTAAATCGTACAACTACTGTACCTTCATCACTAGACTCAAATCCAGTAATTTCACTAGCATCATCATCATAGTTCTTTGCAAGCTCAATATTATCCGAATCCGAATCATTTACAAATTGAGCATTGTCAAAGTCATTTGATAGGACGTCAATTGTGCCGAGCGTAATGTCGTCCTCGTCATCGACATCGATATAAGCTACCACATCACCGTTGTCTACTTCATATGCTACTGTACCTTCACTAGTAAGACTAACATTATCTAGAATGTCGTCTTCAAGATTCAGTGTACCTGCAGAAGTAATTTCAATGTTTTCTTGGAAGGAAACATTGGAAACGGATGGAGTAGTATCTTCTACAGTAATGTCCATTTCGTAACGTACGACAGAACCTTCTTTAACTAGTACCTTAGCAGTTCCTTCAGACTCGGCTGTGACATTTATTTGTCCATCTTCACTGTCAGCAGTAATTACGTCGGTATTTGAAGATTCAACAGTATAGTCGCCTGAGGAGAAGTCATATCCTCCGATCTTAAGTCCAGACGCGTTATACTCATTTAATGCCAACGTAACTTCCTTATCAGTGTCTAGTGGATTCAAGTCCAGTGTCGTGTCAGCAGCGTCTGAAGCCAATTCTAGTTGACGACTAGCTACTTCGGTATCAGCATCAACAGTGACATCAATCGTACCAAGCACATCGCCAGCAGCATTGGTTACCTCTAGCGCACCGGTACCTTCATTTGTGTCATCCGCTTCTACAGTGAAGGTTCTTTTACCTTCAGCATCTGTGCTGTCTGTGTCAGGACCATTTGTTACAGCAAGGATTTGTTCGTTATCACTATTTTTAACGTTAGCGATATCCTTATCGAATCCTTTTACCGCATCGCCGAATTGGTCTGTAACCGTCAATTCAAAAGTATCTTCAGCGGAACTTACGAGACCAATCGTTTCTTTACTAAGTTCTGCGGATGTTGCTTCACGCTCTTCGTCAGAAACTGTTACCGTCACCTGCTCCTCAACATTTCCTGCTTCAATGGTGAATGTAACTTGACCGGCAGAAACAGGCGTAATGTTACCATCTTCATCAATTAAAGCAACACTTTCGTCGGAAGAAGAGAAGTCAACTTGGGAATTAGTTCCGTTGATTTCTGCCTCGTCGCCGTTCTTGTATGTCACATCGAAATTATTTAGCGAAACTTTTTCATCTGTTACTGAGATAACGCCACCTTTGTTGACTACGTTAGTATCAAAAAGTAAATCATAATCAGATATACTAGTTACGCTTGACGCATAGCTTTCAACGTTAACTTCCGTAAGATCTGATTCAATTGTAACGTCATCTTTGGTAACGACTACTTTATATTCGAATTGTTCTACACCAGAAAGCTTACTCTGATTCAATTCACCTGTCGATTTATTTGCTAACACATCTGTATTTGTGGATTGGAATTCGACGTCGTATCCATTCTCAACTAATGTTGCTACATCAATGTTTTTGTCTGATTCGTTAATGGCAAATTCAAGGAACTGCTCATCCGTATCTTTGTCCACTGCGAGTGTGGTAGCAGTTACGGCGTTAACTTCCAGTCCTACAGTAAAGTCGACAGTTCTTTCAACTGTTTCTTCTCCTTGGTGAGCTACAACCGTTGCTGTATATTCACCTTGTTTTAGTTTATCAGTTGTGAATGTGAAGTTACCTTCGTCATCCAAGTCAGCTTCAATGACATTTTCTTCGTCAAGGCTAATGGTAACTCTGTCCGCACTCGTTACAGAACCATTGATGGTAGCAGTCAGGTCATTATTGCCAGCCGCATTTACCTTTTCAATTTCCAAAGTCGCCGGTTGCTCCACATTCAGCGCCCCATGCAGCATGGTCGCAAACGCACCACGGGAGATCTTTTCGCTTGGGTGGAAATCGTCCAAAGCAACTGTCAGCCCAAGATTAGCCAGTACTTGCACGTTGTCGGCGTGGGATTGGCTAACGTTATCCAGATTAACATCTACATCATCACCGCTGACATAGTCTTCCAGGCCAAGTCCGCTGACAAGTACGGAAGCCATTTGCTCACGGCTGATCTCTTTACTTGGGTTGAATTTGCCATTGTTACCGGTAAAAGCACCCGCTTCTGTGACAGCGGCGATTTGTTCAGCGTACAGGCTGTCTGCATCAACGTCGTCATATGCTGACAATACGCTGTCAATGTCGGATGGCGTACCAAGGTCCAACGCATTTGCAAGCATAACAGCTACTTGTTGGCGAGTGACATTGTCATAAACGCCGAATGAGCCGTCTTCATAGCCGGCAACGATGCCTTGCTCGGCCAGGGCCATAATCCCGTCGTAGTGGGAGTCACCTTTTTGAACATCACTAAAATTTATTGAATCTGCTGAGACCACAGGAGCGACTGCCGCAACTGCAGCGGTTGCTGCCATAGATGACACAGCGATATTGCGAATCTTTTTCGTATTAGACATGCTTTGTTTCCTCCTAGCGTTTTTCCCCGTAAGTATAGGGGGCTTCATGTATGTCCCCACTAGTGCGAGGCATAGAATCATAGACACATTCTATACTAGCATACAAATATAACTATATCATATACATAATAGTAGATACATAGGTAAAACGTGCCAGGCACCGACGACAGAGTGCCAGGCACCGAAACAATTCTGAATTGAGCGAATTATTGAAGTGCCAGGCACTTTGACAATTCTGAATCGCGCGAATTATCAAAGTGCCTGGCACCGACACAACCCAATCACCTCAGCAGTTCCTTGGCTTCCGGTGATAGGGTGATATCGTTGCGATTTAAGTAGTTGGCTTTTGATTCAATTAGCATTTCTAGCGTGTCTGTCTGGCTGGCATCTATTTTTTTCCACAATTCCACAGCCTTCAGCATATCCGTCAGGGTCAGATTCGTATAATCTTCACCCTGGAACGTGTGGTCCGGATTGATTTGATACCATGTGTCGCCTTCGTCTGTCAGCCACTGTTCTCCGAGTTCATTGATGCCATTTTGTATCTTTTTTGCCGTATCCAAATACTTCTCGTTACCCGTGCTGTTGTATGTCTCCAGCAGCAGGTTCATTCCGCCAATTACATGGTTTAGCGAACTATGTGTAATCGGTGCGTCTTCACCATATTTAAAGTAATCACTAATGAGATACGCATCGTCGCCGACTTCAATGACCTGCCCTGTTTCCATCTGATTGACCAATAAATCCGCATAATTGGTCAGCGCATCCTTTATTTCCGGAATACCTAATATTTCGCCGGTTTCTTCAAGGAATAAGGCAACCCCTTCATTATGCCGGGTATCGACGTATGGTGCCTTCATATCGTACACGCGATTTAGCCAGCCATTTGTATATTCCGTTTCCCAAAATGCTTTATCACCTTTAAAAATTTCCAAATTGGCAACGGAATTCAGCAGCAGATCATAATGGTAGCGTTCCTCGGTTTCCTTATACCGTTTAAGAACTTCATCTTCCCGGACAATCAATAGATTCCGTCCGTATTGCAGTTCTGATTCAGGCGTCGGTTCAGCGGTTCGTACCACTTTTTTGTAGGGACCTTTTGCCGTATACCAATTGTTATTTTTATACTTCTTAACGTTGTACTTGCGAATCCAGTCCTGATACGACTCGTTCGATGAAAACAATCGCTCATCAGAATACAGCAGCCAATGATCAATAATATCTTTCCCGTCTGAATCCATATCCATCTGAAGTGTCATCCCGTCCAGCTTCACATCAATATCCAAATCCTGGTTCTCAGATAGAAGCTTTCTTAGTTTACTTTTTTGCCCATTTTCATACGTTTTTGTTATGTCTTTTGACTGGTATTTTTTACCGACCATCAGATTGGAGTGAAATTCATCCCCTTTGTAAGTCGTGACCAAACCGAGCGGACTAGTAGTCAAATCCGCTTTGATATCTTCACTAATTCTGGGACCGGTTTTATATTGACTAAAAGATTGCAAAGAATAGTAACTGGTATCCGCTATGGGAACTGTTACAGATACTTCAAGGTCCTCGTCACTTTTGTTTTCCAATGTTGTAAATAAAAACTGATCCCCGTTATCGACAGTTCGTTTGGTCACATTAAAATTCGACACAGGATCGGTGCCAATTTCATAAGTGTAAGTGACATCATGGATACGATCCACATAATCCTGTTCCGTTGTTTCAACAAAAGCTATCTCGTGTTCGGTTTCCGTCGTAATCGCCATATTCCATGTTTCATGCTCATCGGGAAGTTGTGCCTCGCGTTGTAGCGGAGATTCCTCTTCCTCTTCCGTTTCACTAAAGTCATATGTGTACAAGCCCGAACCAACTGCGAGCGCGACACCTACCCCTACCATCACAATCAAACCTCTTCTGTTCAACCCTGTGTTACTCCCCTTTCGAGCAGTGCCAGGCACCTAGATAATTCTGAATTGTTGCAGTGCCAGGTGTTGCAGTGCCAGGCACCCCGACAATTCTGAATTGCTTGAATTGTCAAAGTGCCTGGCACCTATTGCATGGCTTGGTATAACCGTGTGATAGCCGTTTTCTGCCAAATATTTCATTTGCTTTTCAAAACTAGCTTTCGTGATATAGCTGGAATTATTAGGATGTAACTGTTTTTCCTCCTCCGTCAACAGACCGTGATACATGAGAACAGGAATCTGTGTCGCCGGATCAGCCACATCACCCTCAGCTGCATAAGCGATTCTTGGCACCAACACAATAAGTGCGAGCAATATTGTTGACAAACCAACAATGATGTTTCTTCTCATATTTACCCCCTATTATTACAAAAAAAGTTTCAGATATACTATACCACATTGGTGATAAAATGGGTTCGTATATTAGTAGAAATTGTGCGGGTGCCAGGCACTGGAACAATTCAGAATTGTGCGGGTGCCAGGCACCGAGACAATTCTGAATATTCGAAGTGCCTGGCACCTGTATAAACTACTTTGAACACGGATAACATGAGAGTAAGAATAAGGATACTTGGGCAATTTTTCCTTGAACATTTTTGGATTTTCGAGCATAATTAATAAGGTATCTATCTTAGACGCGAGGTGCTTTAAACTATGAGCAAGTATCAAAGAAATGAGCCTTGTCCATGCGGCAGTGGGAAAAAGTATAAAAAATGCTGCGGAGCTTTTAACATAACCGATTTTAGTTCCGAAGTGATAAACGGAGAGTTGGACCGTTTACACCAACAGTTCGTTTCTTTCGCAATGAATAAACACAGCCAAACAATCGATGAACAAATGACACGCTTTACTAAATCCGACTATGATAATGAAGATATGAATGAAATCTATAAGACCGGATTAATGATTTGGATTTTATTGAACGTTGCCTGCCTTCAAGGTGGACAAACCATATTTGATGCTTTTTTCCAAGCGTACCGTAATAGAATAAAGCATCAAGCACAACATATTTTTCGCCAATGGCCAAATGCTGTACCATCCGTCTATGAAGTATTAGGCGTTGATCAGGCGTCCGGACAATTATCTGCCAAAGAACTGCTGACAGATAAAACATATCCTATCCCGACCGCAGAAGGGGAAACTTTCATGGAAGGAAGCCTAATCATCGGGACACTGGTGCCATATGCCGACCGTTATAACTTCTTTTACAGTATGATTAAGCTATATTCTTATGATAAGGAAAACGTAATGGAATTATTAAGGCACTATGCCGCGAAAGACGATGGTCTAAATACACATTTCCCTGCCTTTTTAACCGATGCCCTTCTTCATGAAGCCGACTCAGACGAACATCAACAGCATGATCGCGTTGTCCAGCTGTTCGCTAACCATATGGTGGACAAAGGTTTTTCAGATGAAGTCATTCTGAAAGGTATAGACCTGTGGAACAAATATTGCAAACAAGAGACCCCTTCATTCGTCAAAAGCGAATCATACGCAGCAGCCTTAGAGTATTTCGTGCAAAAAACCGTCTTAAATAATACAGCGATGACACAAGGGCAAGTAGCGAGTGAATACGGTGCTTCCCATGGAACAGTTTCCACCCATTACCGGAAATTATCACAGACCCTGGCAGATACGAAGCAGTAATTGAGAAGCGATAAAACAAAGAAAAATCCGAACGATGATTCAACATTTTTCCGTTAAATTTGAATCAGTTCGGATTTTTTTATGAAAAGAGAAAGCGTATTTTTCCGTAGGGTCGTTTAAACTTATCCCAATATATTAGTTTTGCTCTGACTTGAAAAGAAAGGTTGCGAATTGACCGCGTGTGACGGCTTCATTCGGCCGGAAGTCTTCCAGCTGGTTCGTAATGCCGAGATTGGCAAGTGTCTGAACACTGTCTCGGTGCGACGGAGCCACATTTGACAGGTTAATGTCTACATCTTCTCCCTTACTTTCCAATTCAAATGCACTTACTAGCGTGGACGCCATTTGCTGCCGGGTCAACTTTTTCTCCGGCATATAGCGGCCGTCACTACCGTTGAAAATCTCTGCCTGGCCTGCTGCAGCTATATATGCTGCATAATGGTCATCAGGTTCAATGTCATCAAAATAGTCCGTGACTGCTGATTTATCCGGCTTGTCCAGCCCCAGCACGCTTGTGAACATGATGGCGGCATGTGGGCGAGTCAATTTTTTCGCAACACCGAACGATCCATCCTCATACCCTTGAATGCCTTGTCCTGTCAACCATTCGATGCCGTCTGCGTGCGTGGTGTCCAGGTTCACATCCGTATACAGGTAATACGGTTTCTCTGCTGTAGATACTGCCATCAACACCGATGAGACGCCTCGCTGCCGCCCGTCAGATGGTCGGTTCGCCACCTTCACTGAATCATAGCCCGGATAACGAACGGCCATGGTTGTCGATCCACCTCCATCCAAATTCAGCGCCCGATCGGCACCCAGTTGGACGGCATACGCGGCAAGTTCCGACAACGTCATGCCTTTCGCATAGCCGGATTGTCGTCCGTCAGCTGTTATGAAAAACACCTTTTCACCGGATTCATCAATCGCGATTGCGGTTCTAGGTGCTTTCATTCTAGCACGCCTGCTGTCCGGATTCATCGACAAGTTGACTTGTCCATCCTTACAAGCATTGGTCCGCTCGCCATCATAAAGGATGAATCTTTCCATTTGTCATCAATGTCAACTTCAAAGGAAACCTCATCACCGATTTCCATATCCGCAAGTTGTTCCAAACCTTTCCCGTGACCGGACAGGACGAACCCGTTTTCCGGTATTTCGGAGCTTTTTGTTTCACCGTATGGACGCACGGCCGCTACCTTACCCCTATAGGCTGATCCAAATTCAAGAACCGGTTTTCTCTGTGTTGCTACAACAACCTCGGTACCATATTCATTCGTACTGGTCGTCCTACCGCCAAACGCTGACGTATATAGTGTCACACTATCTTCCAGCCGAGCTCTGTTCGCGGTCGCTAATTCAAATTTTTCCCCTTGATATGTATAGTTAAGCTCCAGCTGATAATCGTCAATCATTCCGTTGCCGTGTTCATTTATACCAAAAGCAATCGGCTCATTGACATAGTTATTTCGATCATCCGATACTTGTTGTCCCCCAAAAGTTAGTTTATTATCTTTGGAAATAAGATACATGGGGATTCTCGGGCCTACATGGTAAAATGATGCGTTCATCGCGCTGACAACACGATGATCGTTGCTGTGATAATTGAGAGCCAGTGATGTGGTCGTCAACAACTTATTCAGCCCTTCCGGAAATCCAATCTCTACCGATGTATTCTTATCACTCGTGTCAATCTCCGTAACGCGCAGTGCCTGGTTATCCGACGAATTGGAGATACGGATATCCTTGTAGTTCACCCCTTCTGAAACTTGAAACTGATTGTGAACATTTTCCGATGCCTCTGCCTTTCCAGGTATACCAAAAGCAACCGCCCACAGCACTAAAACTGCCGCCTGCGTAAATAAAATCCCCTTCATTCTCTGTCTCGTCATTCTAATATATCTCCTCCGTATAGTAGATTAAAAGTCAATTATACTACTAAACTCGGAAAAGCGCCAGACGGAAAAGGGTGCCAGGCACTTCGAATATTCTGAATTGTTTTGGTGCCTGGCACTGCGAGGATTCTGAATTATTAAAGTGCCTGGCACCAAAAACCAAAAACACCTGCCCGGTCACGTGATTGGGCAGGTGTTTCGCATTGTATTCTTTTATTAAACGGTTGGCTCTACTGGTTCTACTGATTCTGTTGGCTCTAAGTCTTCCAACTCTTCCATTGAGATGGTCTCATCCGCATCTGGTATATCAATAGAAATGTCTCCATTGATATTTTGTTTTGTCTGATCTGCGGAAAGTTTAAAGCCGAATGTCTCTTCTTCTGCAGTTACGTCTACGTCTAATTCTACGGCATCATGGACGATGTAATTTTGATAGTTTATCGCCATATATTCTTCAAACGTATTAATCTGCAACGCATCGTCAATTTCAGACGTGATTTCATCGATATCTTCCTTGATTGTTGCAAATTCTTCCTGCGCCTGCTTGATTTCTTCTTCCGTTAGACCAAGCGCTTCAGCGTATTCCGGCTCTTCCAGGATTTCTAGAAACTTTGGCATAAATCCTGTTAGCATGGTTTCCATAAATGGTTGCAGCTCTTCATCAGTCAATTCGAAATGAAGCACTTGCTTAGCATTTACATTTTCCGGAACGTCATAGGAACCCGCTTCTGCTTGATCGTAGTAGTCGTTGCCAAACTGGTCGATAAACAAGTTCTGGATAGCCAGCGCCAATTCAGTTTGTACATCGGTATCAACTGTTGGCTGACCTTCCATTTCTTGTAATTCCTGCAAATCAAATTCGATAAATTTGCCGTCCAGCTCTTCCGGCAGTGGTGCTCCTGGCATCTGCGGGAACTTCATCCACATTTTTTCTTCCGACATAATCATCGGAATGGAGACGGTCGTCTGCATATCGCCTTTCATAGTAACGTCAACCGACGCATCCATTAGCATAGGATCCTGTTGATAGGAACCGCTAATATCTACTTGAATATCTTCAAGCATCATTGCCATCATTTCTTCTTCCGGTGTAGACTTCATCGACTCCGGAACTGTCAGCCCAAGATTGGCACTGCCCTCGAATTCATATGAATCTTGTTCCTGTTCATTCGCATATGCTTCCTTCAACAGTTCAGTCACATCTTTGCTGTTATCGATGGACTTCGCCAGCATTACTGCGAATCCGGCACGGGAAATGTTCTCTGTCGGATGGAAGTCATCCAGCTGGTTCGTGATACCTAAATCAGCCAATACTTGCACATTGTCCTGGTGACTCGAGCTGACATTACTTAAATTCACGTCAACGCTCTTTTCGCCGCTTTCCAGGCTGTATGCACTAACAAGAACAGAAGCCATTTGCTGGCGTGTCAGCTTTTTATTCGGCATAAACGCGCCATCATTACCATTTAAGACTTCTGCTTTCCCGGCGGCCGCAATATAGTCGGCATACTGATCCCCCGGTTTCACATCATTAAAATAGTCGGTCACTTCGTCGGCGTCCGGCATTTCCAAATCCAGCGCATTTACTAGAATAATAGCCGCATGGGACCGGGTTAACTCATCGCTCGCGCCAAAAGAATCGTCCTCATAGCCGTCGATGATTCCAGCTTCAGCAAAACGATAAATAGCGTCCGCAGCCCAGAAATCCTCCGGCACATCAGTAAACGTCTTCTCGGCATCCGCCTTCATACCCGGAGTGATTAGACTTACCACTACGGCAAACACAGCAATCCAAATTCCTTTTTTGAACATGTTTCTGTTTCTCCTCCCTTTTATGTAGTATGGTGAGTTAACATCGCTGACACCGCAATTTCATCAAACTGCAAGCAGCACACCTGACAATCATTAACTCTAACTACCAGTATAACATTATTCGAATTTTTTGTAATGGGAAATTGGTAATGGGGCGTGCCAGGCACCTTGAATATTCTGAATTGTTAGAGTGCCTGGCACCACGAAGATTCTGAATTGTTAAAGTGCCTGGCACCGAGAAAAAAGGGCACCTTGGACAGGGCTGGAGAATTATTATATACTACTCTTGTTGAAAGGAAGCGTTTTTTGTGATTATGGTGATTGGCAGAAAGTGCGGGGATGTTCATTGATTGGAAAACATAAGTATGTGTCTATTGCGTTTTTTACGGGGATTTTTTTGTTTTATTTTTTCATTGCTTTCCAGACTCCATATACCGGTGATGATTGGACGTGGGGGACGCAGCGAGGGATGAACAGGCTGGAAAACAATTTCGCTGATTATAATGGCCGGTATCTCAGTAATATGATTGAAATTTTAGCTACACGCTTCGCATGGCTGCGCTATCTCGTGATGTCCATTTTTGCCACTGCATTAGTCTATGTAATTGGAAGCGTGACCGGCCAAGCAAATAGAATGCTATATTGGCTCTTGGCCTTTTTGTTTATGCTGCTTCTGCCAACGGACATTTATGCGCAAACCTTTGGATGGACGGCTGGGTTCGTCAATTATGTTCCATCAATGGTTTTATTAATATTGTACATCATGATGATTAAGAACATCTTTTCCGAACAGCCGCCCACTTACCAAAAATGGCAGGTGTATGCGGCGGTTCCGCTTGGTTTGTCCACACAGTTAATAGTCGAGCATGTGACGTTGTTTTCACTTTTTGTTGCCGGTATGGTGATGTTGTATACCTTCATGGTGCACAAAAGATTTTATCTCGTTCATCTTGTCTATTTGCTGTCATCTGTCATCGGGGCGGTGATTATGTTTTCAAACAGCGCGTACTGGAATATACTAAGCGGACAGGACAAGCATGCCTACAGAGAGATTAACAATGGAACGGATGCAGGTTTTCTAAGCAAAGCATATGACGTATTCTCCGGTGATATGTATCGCTACTTGTTTATCGATAATCCGTCCATCCATTTATTTATTGGCGCCATGGTCGTCATTCTCATTGTGGGTGTGGTCTCCAAATCAGGCTTTGTGAATTTTTTCTGGAAACCAATCGTTCTGCTGACCGTCGTTGGATTTCTCTTATATGTACTCGCTTTTCAGCACATGTTAGGAAATGCCTACTTAGGAGCCTTGACAAATGATGCCGAAGCGATAATAAGTGCGTTCTATTTTATAGCCATTACCTTGTCTGTTATTGTTTTTGTGAAAGATCAACACATTCGAAACCGGCTGTTATTATATTTGTTCGGTATTGTCTTATTATCGGCACCATTTGCTTATGTGACCCCTTATGGGCCGCGTGCAGCATTGGCTTCCTATATATTTATGGTGCTATTCGGTTTGGAATTGTTTGCATACAACAAAACATTGCACGCGTGGAGAACCAAGCCGCTCCGTTCTGTATTGATCGGCCTGGTCACGGCGGCGGTCGTGATGTATGCCAATATCTTTTCTGTGATCGGGCATGCTAACCAGGAAAGACTGGACTATTTAAACGGACAAGTAGCGGCGAATAAAGCGCAAATCTATCTTCCGGATCTGCCATTTTCTTCATTTATGTGGTTCTCTTCCCCACCGGATGAGCATTTTAATACAATGTTCAAACGTTTTAACGATGTGCCGGAAAATGTAGAGATCCGATTTATTCCATATACCGAATGGAAAAGAAGACAGTAAACGTTTCACAATCATGAGCAAGGAAGGATTACGATGAAAACAGTCTCCCTTATCATACCGTGTTTTAATGAAAGTGATTCATTGAAACAAACGTATCAAGCAATTAGCGATGTTTCACAGCGGTCGACCGACTTTTCGCATGAAATCATTTTTGTCGACGATGGAAGTCAGGATAACACTTTTTCCATCATTTATGATATAGCCGCTGCCGATTCACGTGTCAAATATATAACATTCACAAGGAACTTCGGGAAAGAAGCGGCGATGTTAGCCGGGTTGAAAAATGCCTCCGGGGATGCGGTCATTATCATGGATGCCGATTTGCAGCATCCGCCGCACTTGATTCTGGATATGCTAGAGGCGTATAAGGATGGCTTCCACCAAGTCGTTGCCAAACGAACGCGAACCAATGAAAAACCGCTCCGTAAGTGGATGACGATGTTTTATTATAAACTGATCAATAAGCTGATCGATGTGGAGTTAGTCGATGGTATTGGGGACTTTCGCTTGCTAAGCCGTCAAGCGGTCAATACGCTCTTAAGCATGCCGGAATACAACCGATTTTCCAAAGGACTGTTTTCATGGATCGGGTATGAGAAAAAAGTGATTGAATATGAAAACCAGGAAAGAGTGGCAGGCAGCAGCAAATGGGGATTCGGGAAACTGTTAAATTATGCGATTGACGGCATTATTTCCTTCAACAGTAAGCCTTTACGCTTATTAATCTATATGGGCATCATCATCACGCTGTTAAACATGTTGTATATCGGTGTTTCGTTTGTGCAGATTCTGCTGTTCGGCATTGATGTTCCCGGCTATTTTACACTCATCTCCTCCGTCTTATTCCTTGGAGGCGTGCAGCTCATTTCGATTGGTATTTTAGGGGAGTATGTTGGCCGTATCTTTTATGAAGTCAAGCGCAGGCCCGAATACGTCATCTATCATACAAATGTCAAGCCGGATCCAACACAGACAAGCCGTCATTATACGGTAAAATTGCCCATAGGTGACAAAAAATGATTAATAAACTCATCCAGACAATTCAAAATAGATCCTTTATACGGTTTGTCATCGTTGGCTGCATCAATACGCTGAACTATTATATCTTGTATGTGTTATTTATGTCGCTGGGTGGTTTATATATCATCAGCCACTCAGCTGCTTTTATTATTAGTATGGTCGGTTCTTTTTATTTAAATTGTTATTTCACATACCGAACGAAACCAACGTTTGCGAAGTTTTTCCAATTTCCGTTGACATATGTCGTGAATTACAGCGTCTCGACCTTCTCACTCTTTCTATTAGTCGACCTGCTGCACTTCAATGAATTCCTGGCACCACTAATCGCAGCCATCATCCCCATACCATTCACATACATCATATCCAAAATTATTTTGGAAAAAGAGTAAGGTGCCAGGCACTTTGATAATTCTGAATTGTCTAGGTGCCTGGCACTTGGCACCACGCTGCATATTCGGTTCCTGCTGGCACTAGGGATGGAAGGACATCGAGCCTGACGAAAGGGTGTGGACTTTTCCGCTGGTAGTAATAAAGCGGGAATGATGAGTAGGGATACAATTGCAATTGCGAAACCATCGGCACATTCGTTTCGATCGGATTACGGTGGATATAGGCGGATACTTGGAGCATTCCAGTCGGGAGAGGCACTTCTTTGGAGTAATAACGATTTTGATAAATCTGACCGACAAAATCATGCCGCCTGCGATAATAGTCGCTGTAGCGTTTATTAATTTGCGCCATGAGAATGCCAAGCGACACATGGGGTGATCGAAGCAAAAGATGAACATGATTGGTCATAATACAATATGCATGGACTTCAAAAGGAAACTTGCCATAAACGCTATTCAAAATACGATAATATTCATTCACATCCATATGATCGGTGAAAATATTTTGCCGATTGTTGCCACGCATGGTGATATGATAATACCCATTTGCATGCCAATCCCGCCTAGGTCTGCCCATGGAATCCCTCCCCAATCATCCGAGTCACATCCTCGGTTGCGTTCTGCTTCCACGTTTTCTCCTTTTCAATGAAATGATTAACATTTATTTCCATCCATTCTTTCATCGACATATCACTTGTTTATTCATTCCAAACATCCTCCTAAACTATTTTCTCTATCATAGCTCCAACGCAAGCCAATGTAAATTGTGTCCAAAAAAGCGTAATTTCATTTTAAAGCGCAATAACAACCCAAAATAAAAAAACACAACACCAAGCCTAGCCAAAATTGCAAAAGGTGTCCGAATTTTCGAAGTGCCTGGCACCAAAAAAAATTCCGCGGAGAGTTTTCCCCCCCGCAGAATTGTTGGAATTATTGGAATTGTTAAAGTGCCTGGCACCTAGTCCAGTTTAAATTGATCAAGCTTGGATCCGTCTTGGGCGATGATTAGATCTACTGTTTTATCCGGATATTTGTCCCTGATGATGTCTTGATATTTCGTCTTCAGTCCATCATTCCAGTCTTCATCAGCCTTAAGCTGGATATCGATATTAACCGATTCCTTTTCTTCTCCTTCAACTAATTGAACCATCACGTCTTGTACTTCTTTTTCCTGCTTCAGCGACTTTTCTAAGTCTTCGTCACTTGATAATTCTTGTGATGGCTGACTATTTTCTTTGTCTTGGTCGTTGTCTTGGTCGTTGTCTTGTTCTTCTTGTTTCGGCTCCTCATTCTTATCCGAATCATCTCCGGCCGAGCATCCTGCTATGGAAATGGCCGCAATCGCCAGTATCATCATCACCCATTTGCGTAGTGTCATTCTATCAGCACTCCTTCTTCTGCTAGTATAGCGTTATTATAACTTACACCAACCAGGACCGTACAGGATATTATGTCCTATTCTGTATGAAAAAATTCTGCGGAGAGCCTCTTCCCCGCAGAATTGTCAGAATTGTCGAAGTGCCTGGCACCTACTCAAGTTGTCAGAATTGTTAAAGTGCCTGGCACTCACCTGGCACCCGCCTACTTCAACCCTTTTAAGAGGATGTCGATTTCGGCGCGCATGAGTTCTTCGATGTTGGTTTGTTTTCGGAAGATCCGGAAGTAAAATCCGAGTCGGAATATGTCTTGAATGAGCCATGCTGCGACTTCCGGTTTTACGTTTCGGATTTCACCCCGGTCCATAAACAGCTGCAGCATATCGGTGAGCCGATTCATATCTTTTTCTTGATTCGCGACCATCCATTCTTGTAATTGATTGGAAACTCTTGACAGGTCTTCATTTATGACGAATGACAGCTTTTCACAATGCTTATTCAGTATAAACAACACCTTATCCAGCAGTTGTTCGAAAAACGCTTCAATCGAATGGGACGCTTCAATGGTTTCCATCAAGATATTGGATACATACGATACGTTCGTCTTGATCATTTGTACAAATAAGTCTTCTTTACTGTCAACATATTCATAGATGGTTCCTTTTCCGACGGCGGCTTTAACGGCAATTTCCTGCATTTTCGTCTTTTCATACCCATACGTAAGAAACACTTCATTAGCCGCCGACAGAATGGAATCCCATTTATTGGGCTTCGTCATACAAATCCATCCCCTATTCCAATTCCTCGGACTTATTACGTGTCACTAACCGCTTCATTGTATTGGAGATGTTATCAATAATCACGTACATAACCGGTACAAAAACCAGCGTAAAGATAGTTGATGATAACAAGCCAAAGATGACGACTACAGCCATTGGTTGCTGGGTTTCTGCTCCTTCCCCGATAGCTAACGCAAGCGGCACCATGGCAAGCGCTGTCGTCAAGGTTGTCATGAGAATTGGGCGCATACGACTTTTCCCTGCTTCAATAATAGCCTCGATACGGTCGATTCCCTTGCGACGCAGAATATTGATATAGTCAACGAGAATAATTCCGTTATTGACGACAATACCTGCGAGCATGATCAAACCAATCAGTGCCGTAATACTCAATGGTATATTCGTGACAAATAGTCCTAAAATAATACCAATGACCATGGTCGGCAAGGAGAACATGATAATAAACGGATAGGTAAACGACTCAAACTGAAAGGCCATTACCATGTAAACTAAGACAATGGACAGGACAAATGCCAAACCGAGCTGGGTGAATGACTCGGTAACCTGTTCCGTCTCTCCGCCCATACTAGTGTCATAGCCGTCAGGTAAATTCATTTGGTCCAGCTTGCCTTGAATTTCCTGTGATACACTGCCTAAGTCTCGACCTGTTACGTCACTTGTGATCTTCACTTGACGTTGTTCGTCTTTACGGTTAATTTCACTTGGACCTTGTGTCTGCTTCAAATCAGCGACTGCCGTCAACGGCACATCAACGCCCTGAGCATTTTTGATTACTAATGTTTCTAAATCACGAATGGTTTCCCTATTCTTTTCAGGAAGGGCAACCGTGACATCGTACTCACTGCCATCTTCTTTGTATTTGGTTGCTACTTGTCCTTTGAAAGCCAGGTTAACTTCATTCATGACTTGCTGGTAAGAAAGACCATATCGGCTGGCTACATCCCGGTCTACGTCAATCTGAACTTCCGGATTTCCCTCTGATGCCGAACTATCCACATTCATCGTTCCTTCTGTGTCTTCCAGCATCCATACAATTTGTTGCGATAAGTCTCTCAACACGTCAAGATCATCACCGGATAAATTAACCTGTATTGGGGAGCCCGTGCCCATACCAGCACTACTTGCCGAAACGGTAATCTCTGCGCCTGGAATATCGCCAAGATCCTGATCCACTTTAGAAATAAATGTATCTGTTGTGATATCCCGTTTTCCTGAATCGATTAATTCAATCATAAAGCTTGCTGTATTGGTGCTGGAGCCTCCTACGCCCGGCGTTCCACCACCACCTACCATGACAAAGCTTGTTTTAATAATATCGTCATAGTTTTTTAGCTTGGCTTTGATATCTTTGACTGTCGCCTGTGTTTCGTCAAGTTTCGTACCGTTATCCAAGGTTACTTCAATTTGGGCTTGGCCGCTATCCGTACTTGGCTGCAACTCAACGCCTATCGCCGGAACTAAAGCAAGCGACCCAACTAACAACAGGCCGACAAGGAATACGACTGTTTTCCGTAATCTTAGTGCCTTAGCCAATACCTTTTCATAAACAGCAATTAATTTATTCAAAAGCCAATTAACGATACCCTTATTATCTTCTCCATCAAATGATACATTCACTTTAGCCAATAATTTAGAAGACAACATCGGGATTAAAGTAAGTGCTGCGATCAAGGAAGCAGATAGTGCAAAAACAACCGTTAAGGCCAGTGGTTTAAACAGTTGTGCCGCAATACCATCGATAAACACAACCGGTAAAAACACGACCACAGACGTGATCGTCGACGCAATAACTGCTGATGATAACTCAGAACCACCTTCAATAGCAGCATCTTCGGTCGATAAGCCTTCTTGCCGTTTTTTAAAGATATTCTCCAAAATAACGATGGAACTGTCCACCATCATACCGATACCTAACGCTAAACCACCCATGGATAAAATGTTCAGTGTTTCCCCTGTAAAGTACATGAGGCTAAAGGTGGAAATAACAGCAATCGGCATCGAGATTCCAACAACTAAGGTCGCTCGAACGCTTCGTAAAAACAGAAGTAAGACAATGGCTGCCATGACAGCACCGACAATCATGTTTTGAATAACGGATTTCATGGAATCTGTAATAAATGTCGATGTATCGATGACTGTCGTCAGTTCCAAATCGCGTTCTTTTAGTTTTGAATTCAAGTTATCAATTTTTTCTTGAACCCCTTGGGCGGCATCCACCGTATTGCCATCGGATTGTTTCGTGATTGAAAAGATCATGGCATCTTTACCATTTACTTGCGTCACGCTACTTTGGTCCTTGAACGTGTCCCTCACATCAGCTACGTCGGCAATTCGAACCGTGTCACCATTATTCAAGTCAACCAGTGTGTTTCGGATATCATCCACCGACGTATACTCACCGTCAATCCGTAATTGAACGTCTTTGTTCCCTTTAAGGACGGTACCTGCTGATATGGAATGGTTGCCTGCGCTTAATGCCTGACTGACTTGGGAAGGCGTTATACCATAATTAGCTAACTTCCCTTGGTCTAGGGCGACGCGAACTTCCCTTTCGACACCACCTTGAATGTCAGCCGATGCAATACCGATTACGCGTTCGAGTTCCGGCTGAATTTCATCTTCAGCGACATCTTGCATTTCACTTAAATCGTCCCCGGTTAAACTAGCCCACATAATCGGCGTACTATTCGGATCCAGCCGCATCACAGTCGGGGAATTCGCATCTTCCGGAAGTGACCCTGATACTCGGTCGATTTTTTCCCGAACATCATTTAATGCATTATCGATATCCCTGCCGAAATCAAATTGCATAATGACTAAAGAGGAAGAAGGCTGGGAGACGGATTGAACGGTATCAATCCCTTCAATGCCACTGACGGATGATTCAATGGGCTTACTAACCAATTCCTCCATTTCTTGCGGTGCAGCACCATCATAACTGGTCGCTACGACAGCAACAGGTAAGTCCATTTTCGGGAATAGTTCAACAGCCAATCCCCTTAATGAAATACTTCCTAATAGCAGGGCCGCTATAACAACCATGACAACGCCGACCGGACGTTTAATCGAACCTCTAACAAGTTTCAACGTTTAATCCTCCTCCATTATTTTCACAGAATTTCCATCTTCGAGGAGGCTTTGCCCACTTGTGACGACTTGATCACCTTTTTCTATATCACCTTTGACAGCTGTGGATTCAGTGCCTTGACGGACAATGTCTACTTCTTTTTGAACTGCCTCACCATCAACTGCGAGGAACACAACGGATTTTCCTTCCACTTGAACCACAGCGTTAGATGGCACTAAAAGACTCTTATCCACTAATACTTCATCGGTAACCAAGGTCGCAACCATACCTGGACGGAGGGAATGGTCGTCGTTGTCGATTTCGGCTTCAACGGTAAACAACCCTGCATCTGAACTTGTTGAAGCTACATAAGCAATGGTTCCGGTCACGTTTTTGTCTATTCCGGCAACCGCTATTTCAGCACTATCGCCTTTCTTCAACACGTCTAACTGTGCTGGTGATACTTGCACCTCAAGCTTCACGGTGTCCATCGAAACAATGGTCGCAAAAGGTTCCTGGTTTGACGCCATTTCCCCTTGTTCATTGTTCACCACGCTAATCTCCCCGCTTATAGGGGCTTTAATGGTTTTATCCTGTAGCTTTTCTTTAGCCGAATCTACAGATAGTTGGGCTTGCTCAACGGAAGACCGCGCTTTTTCAACACCAATATCCGCCTCGCGAATGGATGATTTGGCAAGGTCAACGCCAATTTCCGCCTGATCGACAGAGGCCTCTAATGACGCGAGTGCAACATCACTGGTTGCCTGTTCCTTATTTAGCTTGACTTTATCATATGCGTTCTGGGCATCTTTCAATGCTTTATCGGCATCCTCAAAATCCTTTTTGGAAATGAGCCCATCATCAAATAGAGCTTCCATCCGCTCTTTGTTTTTCTTAGCCTGATCCAAGGCTGTCTTTGCATTTTCTATATCCATTTCAATATTGTCTTCATTATTTTGCTGTTTTTCCTTCGCCTCGTCCAAAGAAGCCTCCGCTTGACGCAGGGAAGCTTTAGACTGCTGAAGGTTTTTTTGTGCTTTTTGTTTCCCGGCAATCGCATTCTCCAGACCGATCTGCGCTTGCTTTAATTTCGATTGATTCTGTTCGAGCGCATTGCGTTCATCGGTCGCATCGATTTGGGCCAAGGTATCACCACGTTTGACGATATCGCCTTTTTCCACCATGACCTTCGTTAATTCACCTGGTGCTTTAGCGATTGCGTTGACTTCTTTTTCAGGAATAATGGTCCCTGTTACTTTGTTCTCGTCACTTAACGAACCGAAAGACACCTCCGCAACTTCCACAGGTGTTTTTGTTTCCTGCTGATCATCCGTTGCGCCTTCCGAATCATTGCATCCCGTGATGATACCGGTGAAGGCAATAATGGACAAAAGCCCTGCTAATCTGGTCCTTTTATTCATAGAATCATAAATCCTCCCTTATCATCTGTGCTTCATAGAAAAAAGTTGTTGCCAGAACTGACTGGTCAGTTCTGGCTGTATATAAATAGTTTTATTATGCGCAATAGTTATGAGCCTCAGGAAACGAACGTCTGATAACGCACTGCCTGTTTGGACACGTGTTTTTCATACGTTCCTTTACTTCATACTTGCTTGCTGGCTGCTACCACCGGTTTGAATCACGCCATTTCTCAGCAAGTCTACTTGATGTTTTAGCAGGAAGTATTGTTGCTTTGCTGCTGTATAATCCAGTTCTGCCTGTTCTACTTGGGTGCGAGCCACATCATATTCCAACTGTGATACCAGACCTACATCCAATCGACGTTTCAGGTTTTGATGGTCCTCTTTCGCATAATCTAATTCATATCTTTTGTCCATAACCGTTTGATATTGGTTTGCTGCGTCTGTAAATAGACTATCAATCGCCTTTTTTAAATCCTCTTTTAATTGCGTGATATTTTCTTTTTTCTGATCCACGTTAATTTCAGCCTGTTCGATATCCTTGGCATCAACATCTTTTTCGGTATCATTGATGTTTTCTTTCGCTTGCTCTAATTTGTACTTCGCAAGTTCCAGTTCTTCTTTGGCTGTTTTCATGCTGTAGGAGTTGTTGATTAATTCCTCGGTTGTCTCCTCCTGCTCAATTGGCTCCACTGAATCTGTCTCAGGAGCTTCTAAGGATAAGTCGTCGTGATAGACAATACCGATATCCGCAGCAAATTCACGCAAATTATTTTCCAGTGTCGTTTCTGTCTGCTTAATCTGGGACTCCAGACGTGTCAGCTCCCGTTGGTCAGTGCGAAACTCAGTACGCGATGCCAGCCCGAGATCATAACGACGCTTGGTCGCTTTCACTTGTTTTCTCTGCGTCTCCAAGGAATCTTTCGTGAACGCCAACTGATCCTTGGTCATGACAAGATTCATAAAGGTAGAAATGGTTTTGAATTTAATGTTTTCCTCAGCTTCTTGTTGATTAAATTCAAGTGTCACTTGGTTGGAAGTTAATTCTTCAAAAGCATCTTCCAATTGGTCGAGACTATTTTCCATCTTTTTTATTTGATTATGAATCTGATAACGCGGCTGAAAAGTGTTCCCCGGTTGTTCTTTAAGATCATCAAAGTCATCTTCCAAATCATCGATATCAATTTCCAAATCACGATGATCATCTTCCGTTGCATCTAACTGACTTTTCAAATTATCCAATCGATACTGCAACAGCATCAGTGATGTATTATCAGTTAATGCATGTTCTACAGCAGCATCGAGAGTAAGCGTATCAATCAGTTCAACCGATTCTTCCCCTGTTTCTTCTGATTCGTCACTCGAACTGTCCGGTGCTTGCTGATCCTCTTTCACATCTGAGCTATGATCATCAGCAAAAGCGACAGGTGTCAAAGTCGTTGACGCAATCAAAGCGGCTAACCCGGTTGTGACTCCTTTTTTCATGCGATGTATCCTCCCATGTATGAATAATTTCCGAACGATCACTAGAATTGCAGAATCGCACTGCACTGCCCGCCATAAGAGACACCTTTGTATGTCTATGCGGTTTTTCATGCGGTTATGATGCATTGTAAAAAATGCACCACACGACAAAAATCGGCCCATCTCTACAAAACTAGTACCATTCCATAAAACATATTCTAACACAAATATGAGCAAACGAGAACAAAAATGTGTATCGGTGCCAGGCACTTGCATAATTCAGAATTTTCAAGGTGCCTGGCACGAACACACTGGCGCTGGAGCGGGACGTGCCAAAAAAACCCTGCGGAGTGTTTCGCTCCACAGGGTTTTCTATTAATCAAATGCACGGGTGTCAAATGAGTAATCGATTAAATCGTCGGCAACATCGAAGTTTGGTAGTTTCGGTGTTTCCGGCCGGGCAATTTGATAGGCTGCAGCTCCCACCGTTTCCGTAACTTGCTGCAGTTTTTTCTTACTGATTTTATCCAATGTGTCTGTCGGCTGGTGGTACGATGCCTCAGCTGGTGCGTGGGTGAACAGCGCTGTTGGCACGCCAGCTTGATGGAATGGCTGATGGTCGCTGCGTCCCATTTGTCCATACGGCACTGCGACATCCATGGTTTCCGAGCCCCATGCTGACCCTAGATCAGTGACCAGATTTTTGTTGCCATCTAGCGTGTACATAATCAGTCCGCCAGCCGGATTATCCGCTCCGGAATCACGTGCACCAATCATATCCATTTGAAAATGGGCCACCATTCGGTTTTTCTCATTTCGGAGCAGTGAATTCATGTAATAGCTGGATCCGACCAATCCTCTTTCTTCCGCACCAAAGGTTAAAAAGCGCACTTCCGTATCGATCGGTTTATCCGCGTAAATTCTTGCTAGCTCAAGTACCGCTGAAACGCCTGATGCATCATCATTGGCTCCAGGACCACCAGGAACGGAATCGTGATGGGCACCAATGGTAACGAGCTGCCCTGTCGTCTTATCCATGTCAGGCTTTAAGGAAGCAATCACATTATGGGATGTTTTCGTTATTTGCTCCATGGTAACATCCAGCGTTACCTCTATTTCTCCATCCTCCAACTGTTTCGCTAAGTCGCGTCCGGTTTCGCGGGATATTCCTACCGCCGGCATAATTTGCACGCCCGGTACTAATTGGAACGGCGCACCATCTTCACTGTCGTACATGATAGCCCCGACAGCACCCTCATTCTTCACATCCATCACCTGTTTGAAAGGAGGCATAGCACCTCGTTCAATAAGGGCAATTTTTCCTTCTACATCCGGTATGTCACCGGGCTCGGCTCTTCCTACGTCGACAAGCCCGCCTGTTTCTTTTCCGTTTTGACCACCGCTGATTACTTGCAATGTCTCATCCAACTTGTTTCCATCAATCGTAACACTGGCTTCCGAATGGACATCTCGGACCGGGAATGACTGAACTTCTGTTTCATAGCCCAGCTCGTCAAAACGGTTTTTAATATAATCGACGGCTCGTTTTTCCCCGTCCGTACCAGCTTCTCTCGGCACGTCCGTCAAATAGTCGATGTCGTTATACATATTCTCTGAGTTGACCTCTTGAATGATCTTCTGGTCGAACAATTCATATTTCTTGCCTAACGCTTTCACTTTCTGATCAAGTGTGTCATACATGGTGGCAAATGCGCCGCGGCTAATAGATTCTGCCGGCTTAAAATCATCAAATTGATTCGTAACACCCAAATTCGCTAAAATCTGTACCCGCTGTTTATGGGAGTCAGCCACATTACTTAATTCTATGTTTTTATCTTCTTGTGCATCGTAGGTTTCCAAGTCTCTTGCAGTCAAAAGTACAGACGCTACCTGTTGCCGTGTAATCGACTTATTAGGATGGAATGACCCCCCATTTCCTTTAAAAATCCCGGATTTCGTTACAGCAGCAATCTGTTTGGCGTACGGATGATTGCTGTCGACGTCATCGTAGCCGCTTAATATACGTTCTGTTTCTTGTTTGTCCGGTGCTTTTAAATCAAAAGCTTGATACATCATGACGGCCACTTGCTGTCTCGTCACATCATCCCACTGACCAAACTTTCCATTGTCGTACCCTTGAACAACACCCTGTTCCGTCAGTGCCATGATCGCATCATAATGGCTTTGTCCCGCCTTCACATCCGTATAAGACGTTGACGCCGCCATGACAGGTGTACAGGCCACACTTACCGCAACAGCCGCAGTAAAAGCAGAGCCCGTAACCCTTTTCCAAAAACCTTTACTTGCCATAAATCCAGTCCCCTCCCAATGTAAAAAATATACAAGCAACACCAACTTTAACATTATTTGAAATATTTTGGTAGGGGGGTGGTGGTGGTGCCAGGCACTATAACTATTCTGAATATTCGAGGTGCCAGGCACCCCAACAATTGCGAATGTTCACTATTTTTGAAGTGCCTGGCACCTAATAGGTTTGCAAAGCGTCTTTGAATAGTTTCCAAAATTTGTCTTGGTCTAGTTTATAGGCAAAGTGGACGTTCGGTTCTTTTTCTGTTACGCCTAGTCGGTCAACAATGGTCATACCATATGTGTAATCGCCTTTCGTTTCGATATCAACATGGACATGTTCAAAAGAAAATATAGAAGGATCGATTAAATAAGCTACCGTACACGCATCGTGGATCGGGGCGCCGTCGAAACCGAAAACATCTTTGTATGTTTTGGAAAAAAACGTCAATAAATCAACGACGAATTCGGCCACTGGGTTTTCTATTTTTGCTAATTCATTGGTTATTTCTTCGGTAGCTAAAGCCTGGTGTGTGACGTCTAAGCCAAACATAGCTATAGGAACACCACTCTCAAAAACTATTTTTGCCGATTCTGCATCAGCCCAAATATTAAATTCTGCAGCAGGTGTCCAATTTCCAAACGTTCCACCGCCCATTAACGCAATTTCTTTCATTTTAGGAATGATGCGTGGTTCTGTTCTCATCGCCAGAGCTATGTTCGTAAGTGGTCCTGTGGGCACTAACGTGATATCGTTATCAGATTGCATGATTTTATCGATGATTACCTTCACCGCACGATCTTGGATTGGTTCCTTCGAAGGCGTATCCGGAAGCTGCGGGCCATCCATACCACTTTCACCATGAATTTCTTTAGCAACCTCCATTTTTTTAACTAACGGCTTGTCCGACCCTTGTGCTACAGGTATATCATCCAAATGGGCCTTGTCACAAACCTTCAAAGCATTTAACGTATTTTTTCCACATTTATATTCCCCGCCACGGTCGTAATCGCCTCTATGTTAAGATTACTCTGTTTCGAACCGGCTAGTAGAATAGCCATTGCGTCATCATGTCCCGGATCACAATCCAGAATGACTTTCCTCTTATTATCCATTCGTCATACCTCCTCATTTAATTATAATCTTAGATTGGAGAAGGTGCCAGGCACTTTAACAATTCTTAATATTCACAATCATCGAAGTGCCTGGCACCTTCATAATATTCGCAATAATAAAAGTGCCTGGCACCAAAAAAGCTGGCACCAAAAAAAGCCCTGCAGAGAGTTGGGTTCTCTGCAGGGCTTTCGCTAGTTTTCTTCTTCTGCTTCCCGTGGTCGTTCGGGATGTGTCGGGATGCTACCTCTAGTATCGAGGTCTGATGTCGTTATCGAACATTCGTTTTACTAATTGGGTGTTCGATACGGCTAATTCTGCTAGTGTCGTGTTATCTTTTGGCTGGAAGTTGTTGCTCTCGTCACCTTGAAGAAGTCCGAGTGCTTGTGATAGCGCGACATAGCCTTTATAGTCATCATCAATAGCGTTGGCGTCCGCAAAATCGAGCTTATACAGATCACCATGTTTGGCTGCTGCATCCAGTCCGAGTGTACGGATATACCAAGCTGCAAGTTCTTGCCGTGTTAGCTTTTCATCAACCGGGAATGTATCCTGTTGGGTGTTAATAATGCCCCGGTCTGCTGCCCGTTCCACAATTTGATACAAGTCATCTCCAGGCGCGATGTTGTCAAATGTTTGCTCTTGTTGTTCCCCTGAAGGTCCACCCGGTCCAGGCATAGTAACATTAGGCATTTGTGTCAGCGACCGCACGAGCACGTTTAACGCTTTTCCTTTAGATAATGGGGCGTCCGGCTTAACGGATTCCGGATCATCCACTTGAATAATTCCCGCTTTGATCATAAAGTTAAGCTCGTCCTCTGCCCATGGATGCGAAACCTCAATATCTGAACCTTCTTGCCGGTTTGGCAATCTAGGGTCATCCATCCATTTCCCTTTAATAGCGTCATACGTTTGTGTATCATGACCAAGGTCCGGCTGGTAAATAAGCTTGTATTCGCCATCACCTGAACTAACATTATAAGGTACAGGATTTACCGGATTCGCCTTTAATGCTTGCGGGCTCATGTAAACAAGCGACACGCCCAGGTCTTCAAGGAAATCTTCTCTAGCCTGTTTCTTATCCACTGCATCCTCTTTAGACGGCCATTCTTTCACCGCTTTGGTATCGGCATTGAACATGATCACTTTTCCATCTTCAGCAGAAATGCTCACATGAACGTCATCACCGATTACCCGGATACCGTCATGAACGCGTGGGAATTGAAAGCTATAGGCCCCATCCGATGAGACGTCTTCCGGTTTAACTACCGGTTCGGCGTACTGATTGAGTTTTGAAGGGGCGTACTCCTTAATCGCCTCCACCGCTTGATCCAGCGCTTCCTCAGACGATAAGTTTTTCTCAACATCTTCCCCATCATTCATGCGCAGTTGATAAATGTCGTGGTATTGCACTACTTCCCCGTCGGCTTTATTAATGGATACACTTGAGCCAAAAGTAGAAGAACCGGTTTGATACGAATAATTTACGCTATAAACCGTTTGGCCGCTACGATTTTGCCTTTCCCGGACGGATTCAATTCGCAGTTTTGTATCGTCATCGTCATTCTGCAAAAGTTTTTCCGCTCGTTCTTTCGCTTCATCCTTGGAAATCGGCTCAGATTCTACATCTGCCGGTTCGTCCTTTAGTGGTTTAAGGTCATCAGCTTCCGGAATGTCCTCAACGAATTCACCATTGACGCTGAATTTCCCGTCTGTAGCGTGAATGCCGGTGACAGCCGGATCGAAATTATACATGAGTTGGGCTTTGGCACCTTCACTTCTTGAGTCAACGACATAATGAAGGCCAAGCTGGATGTTGTCTTTTATCCGTTTCAATGCTTTCTCTTGATCAAACGTTTGTTTAGGGTCTTCATATGAGACGTCTTTTGATGGATTCATTCCTTTGTGCACGCTCGAAATCTCACCGTTTCCGAGAATGGTAATCGTCACCGTGTCACCTGCAACCGGAATGTCTTGTTCCAGCCGCTCATACTGAAAACGATATTCAATCGGTTCCGTTAACGACTGATTCGTCGGCATCAGGCGAGAGATCGAATCGGTCTGATGGTACGTTGCATCGTCGGTTAACTGATCGACGACGGAACTCGCCTTTGATTGGGCTTCATCCTTGGAAACTTTCGCTGGAAAGAGCGCTTCTTTTTCATGGGGTGTTCGGTAGTTGAAATGTTCTAGGTGTAAATCATCTCCAGCAAACGACGCACTGGCATGCATACGCTCTCCATCGACTTCTTTGTTGATAGATACCCTGTATTGAACGATTTTTTCATCCTGTCCTTCCGGGTAACGATAGCTGGTTCTGACGCGGACATCATCTTCGCCTATTACATCAAATTGGCCAGGAGCCACCGCTTGTAACCTATCAATCAACTTTTTAACATCAACTTCCTTGTCTGCATCGGATACTTCTACCACTTGTGTACTATTAATGTGGTATTGCCCCGCCGGAGACTGTTCAGCTTGCTCAGCAGGTGTTGCTGCACTGGCGGCAAGCGGCATCCCCGCTATCAACAATGAAGCAGCAAGCGGCGTGACTCCTAATCTGTTAAACTTCAAATCCTTCCCCCCTATAAAAGTTAGTAAAATTTCTTACATTTGCCATTCTAGGCGAAATCTTGCAAATATGCAATGGGGGATGGTGCTGGTGCCAGAGGGGTGGTGCCAGGCACTTTAACTATTCTGAATTTTCATGGTGCCTGGCACCTCAGCTACCACCCTGCATAAGATTTCTCTCACGCAGCGCTTCTCCAAATCACACCTTCCAACATTCAATCTTGCCGAACAAATTTTCAGAATAATCTAAGTGCCTGGCACCCAAGCTAATCCGCCAGTTTATGAACGGACCAAACAGTTCCGGATGGTGATGAACCGCCTAAATTAAGATTGATGTTTAGGCCTTCTGCTTGGTAGTATAAGCCGATGACATCACCGGCGTTTAACATGACATCACCAGTCAGGGTAACGGTTCCGTTGCCTAAAACAGCTCTTAATGTTAATAATGTGACACTAATGTTAAGAACAGGGAACAGTCCCGAAACCAGATCCGTTGTAGTTGGGGATTTTTTCCGGACAACAAAAGCCGGATTCACATTTCCTCCAATGCTGGCGCCGACTGCAGCGGTTGTGTTATAACTAATAACTGCCTTGATTGTATACCTACCCGACTCTGGAACTGTATAATCACCGGTTGCAGGATCGAATCCTGTTCCATTAAAAAAGTTACCTGATACTGTCCAATTTCCCAATTGTCCACTGCTGCTAATGCTGGAAGGTTCCCTTTTTGCAGAAAACCCGGTTGCTGCCACATTGGGTCCAGGTGGTCCTTCTGGTCCTTGTGGCCCCTCTGGTCCTTGTGGTCCTTCTGGTCCTTGTGGTCCCTCTGGTCCTTGGGGTCCCTCTGGTCCGGGTGGTCCAGGTGGCCCGCCTTCCATGGACATAATTTCAATAACTTGGCCCAACTTATTATCCAAAATACCTTCTTTTTGCAATACGATATTTAGTGTATTTTGAACGGTCTCATTCGTTTCTAAGATTTCCGGTAATGTCGCATTTGGACTTAGCCCCTGAAGGGTACCCAGCGTATATTGAATTTTTTCCGCCTCAGCATTTATAACGTGAGCCAGTCCCAATTCTTCCATCGCTATGGAAGCCAGAAGCATATTTATCACATCATCCCGAGTCATTGAAATTTCGGGATTAATATCCGGAATATTGGCTTGTGACATTGACATCCCCCTTTTTCATTTCCATTACCATGGAGGTTGATTCCCATTGACTTCTGGAAGCTATTGATAATATTTTTATAGAGGGTGACCATACATGTCGATGCCGAATATTCCGGATATTACGCCCGAAATCTCTTTGAACAGGTGTGAAGCGATAAACTTAACGCTGACTTCCATTGCCTTGGAAGAAATAAGCTTATCTCACATACTGAACGCAGAAGGGGAAAAAGTACAAGGCATGATTAACAAAGCATGCAGCTTCGATGATTATCTGAAAACAAATGAAAGCATGCATGCCACACTCCGGTCAATCATTAAATCGCAAATGCTGCTGCAATTTAAACTCGAGGATGTCATTACGATCAATAAAGATAGCAGCCAGCATAGGTGCGAAAAATGCATTAAACAATGTCGATATCATGGAACCAGTTATTGTAAATGCAGTTCGTTGGAAAATTGTCCGTATTGCTGCAGTTTCCGACAGTATAAAAAACAGGATAAATCATCTAAATAATGACTGGGGGGTGGCCCCATGAGTGCGGATGACCATGATTGGGAAAGTTTATTCGCAGAAAGTGAAGCAGATTATTTGGATGCTCTAAGTATTTATATTTGTTTTTTGACCAATTATTTACGAAACCTTTGGACGATAGATAATAATGATGAGAGAGAGGAAGCAGAAAATCAACTGATGGATTCCCTCGTGTTAACACAGACACTGCACTTTCATCTGCTGCAGCGTAAAATGCTTCTTGATACCAATTTCCAACGGGATGATGACTTTTTTAATGCACAAAATTTGGCGGGTTCCCTGCAAGAACTAAAAAAGGCGGTTGAAAAACACACCTTTACTTCACAATACACCAAATCAAGATGCCAACAATTTTTAAAACAAATGACACTATATCATCCATCCATCAAAATCATCCAAAAAGACACGGATATCCCACCACCCTGGAAGTCGGTATAGGTGCCAGGCACTTGCACAATTCAGAATAGTCTAAGTGCCTGGCACGAAAAACCGCTCGACAATACAATCACCCCAAAAACTTGAAAAAAAGCACTAAATTTTTGTATAATATAAATATAATTATAATATAATGAAAAAGAGAAGTGCGCTAACACTTCTCCATACAACTGCACCGTAAGGGGGCGGTTGTCTATATGCGTTTATTTATTGTGTGAACCACCCTTTCGCTTCCTACGGCTCAGGGTGGTTTTCTTGTTTTCTAATATGTTTTTCCGAAAGAAATATGCACCACTCTCCCGCATGATCCCCTTCAGAACTTCACGAAGAAATTCAAGAAATGTTTCCATGATTATCACCTCCTTTCCTAAAACGGAAAGAAGAGCGACAACCAACCACCCTCACAATATTCAGCTGCATTTCAATTCTATCATATTTTTAGATTAAATATGTGAATTTTTAAAAAGTCACTCCAGAGATTTCTCTCCACTGTACCCGGCAAGTGCCTGGCACCTATTCAAACCCCACTACCGGGTGTGGTATGTATGGTTCTTCTAAGTACGCTACCTCTTCTGGTGTAAGCGAAACGGAAAGTGCGTCGACTGCATCTTCTACATGAGAGATTTTTGTGGCGCCGACAATCGGAGCTGTTACCGTTTCTTTTTGCAGCAACCAGGCAAGCGCAATTTGAACACGGGGAACGCCATGTTTCTCCGCAAGTTCGGAAACCCTGTCAACAATGGCTCGATCGGTTTCTGCTGTCGGATCATATTTACTTTTTTGCATTTGATCCGTTTTGGAACGATACGTCGATTCCGCCCAATCACGCGCCAATCGCCCTGATGCAAGCGGACTATAAGGGATAACGCCGATGTTTTCCTCTTTACAAAGCGGCAACATCTCCCTTTCCTCTTCACGGTATATAAGGTTCAGGTGATTTTGCATGGATGCAAATTTGGTCCAGCCATTTTTCTCAGCAATGTGATTGGCTTTTTGAAACTGCCACGCACTCATCGAAGAAGCACCGATGTATCTTGCTTTCCCGGATTTGACGACATCGTGCAATGCTTCCATCGTTTCCTCAATCGGGGTATGCTCATCCCAACGATGAATGATATAGAGATCTACATAATCGGTTCCAAGACGCGAGAGACTTTTATCGATTTCACTCATAATTGCCTTCCGGGAGAGGCCACTGCCATTTGGTCCATCATGCATCTGATAATAAACTTTTGTGGCTAGGACAATTTCATCCCGATTCGCAAAGTCCTTTAACGCCCGGCCCAAAAACTCCTCACTAGTCCCATCTGCATACATATTCGCCGTATCAAAGAAATTAATGCCCAATTCCAACGCCTTTTTAATAATCGGCCGGCTTTTTTCCTCGTCAAGCACCCACTTATGATACCAACGCGCCGCTTCACCAAAACTCATCGTCCCTAAGCAAATGCGCGATACATCTAAACCAGTATTCCCAAGTTTTACATAGTCCATTTTTTACCCCCTCTTATCTAGTGCCTGGCACCCACACAATTCAGAATTATCAAAGTGCCTGGCACCCCCGATTCTACCATATTATATGTGAATTTCTAAAAAATACTGTAGAGTTTAAACTATGTCGGTGCCTAGCAGCTAAAAAACAAAAGCCCTGCAGAGATTTCTCTCCACAGGACTTTCCCTAAGTGCCAGGCACCCGCACAATTCAGAATTGTCAAAGTGCCTGGCACCTAGCGGACCGTAATCCGCAAATTTTTACCAGGGTACTTCTCTTTTAGCTTCTCGTGATATTTCTCTTTCAATTGATCTTTTGTTTCTGACTCTGTGTCCTTTTCCATTTCAATTTCCATCTTTACTATACTGTCATTATCCTCAACGTAACCACTTTTGACGTGTTCTTCCTCTAATAATTCCGCTGATAAGTCCCGATCTAATTCACCCTGCAAGTCTTCTTCTACCTGGTCTAATTTTTCCGTCACCTCATTGTTTTCCGCCTCCTCATTGTTTTCCGTCTCCTCATTATTTTGCGAGCATGCGATTAGCGAAAAAGTGGTTACAATCGCTACGAAAACGAACTTGAATCTAGTCAAGATGCACTCTCCTTTTTTATACTTAGCTTGCCATTATTTGTTAATGTTATACATTCGTGCCAGGCACCCACACAATTCAGAATTGTCAAAGTGCCTGGCACTACACTCCCATTTGTGGGCTTTTAAGGTCCCTCAAAAATATCTTTTAGCGCTTGTCAACATGATGTATTCATGATATTCTTTATCTAGATAGTATTTATGTTTAGATTGCCTTGTCGCAATCAGAGAGACTATATTATATAGGTTACTGTTTCATTTAAAGCACATAATTTTTATCTTCCCGCATATGATATAACATGTTTAGATTGCCACGTCGCAATCAGAGAGACCCAATCATAACGATTGGGGTTTGAAGAAAGACCATTCCAATTGGAGTGGTCTTTTCTCATGGCCTCTTTTCACCTATAAAAAACTCCTTCTGAGGTGGAGAAGTTGTGTTACCTGACACCGTGCCCATCTAAGCGTTCTTTTTTTGCATATAGAGGCGCTGGGCTCCCTGCCTTAGTGTTCCGGCAAACTAAAACGGGATGTTCAGCAAAGCGGCGCCATCCTCAAGCTGAATTCCCTCAATATTGTTCGTAAATTGTTTATGCGCCTGGCATCCAAACTAACGGGGGGCTTGACCACAGGAACCTCACATATAAAGTATTTATTATCCAAATAATGCTTGAAGAAAAGAAAATTTATAAATAAAAGTAAATAATCCTATCCCAATACCAAATATTGCGAACCCCCTGTTGTATTGTTTAAATAAACCTATAATACCTATTACTATTGCTAAGATCCATACTGGCAGCAAAAGCCATCCAAAAAGCGGGATAAGACTAAATACGAATCCAAGTATAGCTAGTGAAATTGAGACAACTGCAGCGGTATTTGACCTTTGTTCTACGGCAATAACCTCACTCATTATCAAAACCCCTTTCATCTTTAAATATATAATTGGCATGATATGCTTCATTTATTCAAAAATGATTTTACTTTTTAGTACACAAAAGTAAGCTTTATCGGGAAAAAAGAAACATTTCACAAACGCTTGCCCCAACTAAAGAAACAGGGGGAGGAGCTCCCTCGTTGTTCATCCCCTCTTATGGTCAAAAATTGAGTGGAACATAATAATAATATCAAGTTCCTTGGTTTTTCAGGTTTAAGCCTCGATTTTTCCCGAGCGGGTTTTGCAATATTCAATAATCTTTCGTTCTCAATAGGAGGTTTTTCGTTATTACCTAAGTGTCTTCCACTATTACCGGGGATATCTTCATTATTTCCGAATAAAAAGGTCCGCAAATAATCATTAAAGGTTCGCACGAAAACAAGCCTGTGATTTGAGTGCTTCATGGGCTGTTTTCGATTTTCAGTGTCTTAATATGAATGATTATATGGCAAGGTTCGCATATTCACGAAGTAGGTTCGCACGAAAACGAAGTAAATTTTCAAGATTTTCGGGACAATAACAAAAACGTACATTGGTATATATAGGGATTGGAACACTTTTGAACTTAATTATCTGGCTTAGGTTCTCATATTAAAAACTTAGGTTCGCACGTTTACATTTATGTACTAACTAGGACAATATAGCTATCATACCTATACGATTGCTGGACTCTTTATGTTAATTAGCTTATACGGGTGATGTTTTCCATACTGGCAAGCACCCATATTCGGCCAGCATTTTGAATCCCGCGATCAGTTTTCTTCTCGTACAGCAATCTGAATAACACGCTTTTTAAAATCGAGAATCTTTATTACCAATACTTCATGTACCCTTAGTCCACAATATACCAAATAACGATACCACATCTTCCTCAACGCCTCCATTTGCTCTTCATAAGAGGAATCGATATAAGTCATCGTTGTTTCAATACTTTCAATGAAACAAAATAAATTGTGAATAGGCAACTGCTATTCACAATTTATTTACCCAGTTATTCAACTGACGAGAAGTCAATGAGTTCTCTATTTTTTTTATTAAATTTAACGTCAAAGCCTTCCGGATATGAATCTTTCCCGGTTACGTCTACAGACGCTTTACGTTTCGGAATTAAACTAAAATCAAGGTCAGCGTATACGGTTCCTTCTTTATCATATAATGGGCCTGCTAGATATTCACCACTTGGAGAGATAATAGCACTTCCGCCAAAATAATCCCAGCTTGCATTACCAATTGAATCAATACCTTTTTCGTCTTTGGGAACATAAAATGAGGATGCAATCACAAAACACTGCCCTTCAAGCGCATAGGCTTTGCTTGCTGTTTCAATAACTCCTTTATTCGATCGGCCGTTTTCAAAAATTGGCCACCCAGGCCATGAAGCACAGTGAATCTGCTCACCTTGAGCAATTAACCCATATTTCAGCATTGGTTGTAAGTGCTCATAACAAATAAGTCCTCCAACACGGCCTGCTTCTGTATCGACAACATTCAATCCGTTTACATCTCCTCGAGTATGGAACATCTTTTCCCTGTTTGAAGGAAATACTTTACGATGAACATTTAATATTTCTCCATCAGAGCCGATTGTGACTAGTGAATTAAAGATAACGCCATCATAATAGTCGATAACCTCGTTAATACCTGTAACAATTATGATCTTATTTTCTTTAGCAGCTTTTTGTAGCGAACTTAAATCTCCCTTTTCTATATTCACACACTCAAGTGTGAAATCAGCCAAATCTTCTTCCCATCTTGAAGGTTCCTTAAAATCAATGGACCAATTCGGATATGCCGGGATAAAACACTCAGGAAATACAGCAATATCCGCATAGTTATCTGCTGCCTCTTTTACGTATTCCAGCATTTTAGTTATTGTTTTTTTCTTATTAAACGGAAAAACTGGAGAAATTTGTACTGCTGCTGCTTTTATTTTTGGATATGACAGTTTTTCGCTCATCTTAATCTCCCCTTATCTTAGTTAATATTTTTTATATAACTACTTGTCTTCTTTCCATCCCCATATAATTTTGAAACAAGGGTATCGTGAAATTCGTTTTGGATCGCCGAAGTTTCCCTGCTATCCAGAAGACTTCCACCGAAAAAGACAATACTAGCGACTATAATTCCTGATGCTGCAGGTCCCATTGGAAGAGGTGAACCAAGTACATAAACTAATGTTAGAACTAACTCCCCAGCAATGATACTTACTATTGCAGCCACTGTGCTTGCTTGTCTCCACAACAGAGGACCTATTGCAGCGGGCACAAGCTGTATAGAGATAGCAAACCCTAATGAAGCAAGTGGTACTAAGAAACCTTGCGCTGCCGGCAGGAATGAAAGTAAAACAATTAAACCAGTCAATGCTAAAACAGCTGTTTTTCCAATAACAGTTATTTGTTTAATTGTTAAATCCTTCTTAAAGAAACGAACATAAATATCGGTTACCAATAAACTGACTGATGATAGCAGCTGACTGTTAATAGTTGAAATACCAGCTGCCAAAATTGCTGCTACCACAACAGACCCAAACATAGGAGCATAGTTTGAGAAAAATACCGGAATAATTTGATCACTGTTAGCAGCTGTTATGCCAGGAACCAAACCAGGATAATGTGCTAGAATTCCAATGAACAGGGCTCCGCAGGCCATTAACCATGAATTCCAAAATGGAGTTATTACTGATGTTTTCGCCAAAATCATTGGTGATTTGGCAGAGTAGAATTTTTGCCACATATGAGGCATCACCCAATAACCTAAGCCTAATCCAAGAGCCGTATCAAAAATACCCCAGAAATCGCCATGATTCGTTAAAGTCTCAGGTGCAATATCCTCTATCGACTTCAGTGCATTTATTCCACCAGT
Organism: Lentibacillus cibarius; assembly: GCF_005887555.1. Lineage (NCBI taxonomy): Bacteria > Bacillati > Bacillota > Bacilli > Caryophanales > Bacillaceae > Lentibacillus > Lentibacillus cibarius. The sequence continues at coordinate 1,371,233 of NZ_VCIA01000001.1, forward strand.
ATTCATAAAGAAGATTGCCGTAATAAAAATTAGTACAAAGCCAAAGAAGAATCCCATAAATGTGTCAGCCCATGCTGCTCCTCGTCCACCACTCAACGTTACGATAAGACCAACGAAGGCACCCATGATTAAAACACCTATCCAATATGGAATTTCTTCCCCCGTCAAACTGTTTAAGGCTGAAGCACCGCCAGTCACCTGGATCAACATATAAGGAACCAAACCAATGATGCCTATTACAGCAAATAACAGACGTAACGTACTACTTTTATAGTATTTTTCAATTAATTCACCGGGAGTCACGAAATTGTACTTCTTCCCCAAGTACCATATTCTTGCACCAAAAATCCAAATAAACATCGCATGCACAATTGCCCAAGCTGCAAAAGCAATAAACCAAACGCCACCCCTATAATATGAACCAACTGCTCCGAGTAATGTCCATGTGCTAAAGAAACTAGCACCTGTCGTCATGACCATAACAATTGTTCCAAGACCACGATTCGCCAGATAGAAATCATCTGGGGTAGAAATATTCGAACGAGAAGCCATAAATGAAATGGACAATAATATGATCAAAAATATTGTAAGTACAATAATGGTAGTCGTTGTCGAAGCCATGTTATTCCCCCTTTTTCTCTTCATCTAATAACTCTTGTTCAGTTCTTAAAGCAAACGGTTTAAAGAATTTTTTATAAACGTAAACTACAACAATAGTATTAATCAAGTTGATTAGCAAAACCCAAAATAATGGCAATGGCAACGGTCCTATCCAGATTAGTGAATTGAACACTCCTAAGTTTGGTAAAAAAGTTAATGCATAAAGAATAAAGAAAACCGCTAACGTGTTCCTGTGTTTTTTCTGCATGAATATCACTCCTTTCCTTTTAAATTGTAAACGTTGCTATTTTTTTGAACAATAAAATAAGTAAAAAAATCTATGCATAAATGCATAGATTTTTAAAGATTTTATATACTCAATTAATTAAACCTTCGTTAAGACAATAACCATGCCTAGTATGCATTTATGCATACAAAAGTTAAATATTATACTTTTGTAGTTTCCTGCTAATATTTGACTGGTTTATACCTAGAACTTCCGCCATTTTAGTAGTTGACATATATCGTTCTTTTGCTTTATTTAACAATTGCATTTCGACTAGTTCAATGGCTTCCTTTATAGGGATTAGTTCATTAACGGAAATGGAAGGTGATAATTCATGATATCCTCTTATATATTCTGGAAGTAATTCAGGGCTTAACATTTCGCCATCGGATAGAAGTATCATGTTCTCGATTACATTCTTTAACTCATTCACATTACCCGGCCAGTCATACCTTTCGATGAATTTCCTAAGCTCATTACTGAAATACTTATTACTACTCTGTTTATCGTTAAATTGTCTCACAAAATATTGGCACAGTGGAATAATATCTTCACGCCGATCCTTTAACGGAGATATTTCAATTGGAATGGCATTCAAAAGAAAAAATAGATCCTTTCGAAATTTACCTTTTTCCATTAGCTTATATAAATCCACATCCGTAGTGGCCATTATTCGTGCTGAATTGGAATTGTTCTGAATATGCTCGACGAAACCCTTCAGGTCCCCTTGTAACTTTTTACTTAATTCCGATATATTTTCAAAAATAATCGTGCCATTATGCGCCTTACTACCTATATGTTCACTATTTTCTCCGTCACTGCCGGTAACATTTATATCCTCTAAAAAAATGTTATCTGTAATTGCAGCACAATTTACAACTATAAAAGGGTTTGAACTTCTTTCACTGTAATTATGAATAAACTCACATAGTAAACGCTTTCCCACGCCATTTTCACCTTTTACTATAACCGGAGAGTTACTGGGCGCTGCTTTTTTGGCCATAGCAATTACTTTTCTCATTGCCGAGCTACGATAAACTAACCTATTTTGAACACCCTTTTTCTCCCGCAATGAGAGTAGCTCTTCCCTGTATCCTTCCAGCAATGACTTCGTATCCTGCAATTCCTTTTGCAGATGGCTAACCTCCGTGATATTTCTGGATACGTTCACTACCCTGATAACATTGTCATTTTCATCTTTAATCGGGATTCCAAGAATAATCAGCCTCTTTCCTGTTTTCGTGATTTGAATGGCTGAAACTTTTCTGCCCGCCTTGAGTACAAGCCTAGTAACAGAAGGCTGAAACACACCTTCTTTTTCCATTTTATAAACACTTTGCCCCTCTAATTCTTCCGGAGAATACCCCCATATTTTTTTGGCTGCCTCACTAACTCTTAATGTTACTCCTTCCCCATCAGCAATATAGATAACATCAAAGGTATGTTTGAATATAGCCTCAATATCCAGGTTCATCTCCTCATACTTTACTTTTTCTGAATCCTTCTCACGTAACATATACAGGCTATTTTTATCGTCATTAAACAATAATAATCCTTCAATGTTCTCTGATAAATTGATTGCTGATTTTATGTTTTTTGGGTGTATTTCTACTAGTAATTCAGATATATTCACATCGTCCTTGATTAACATTAATTTACTCAACTCGTTCATTCTGCTGTCAGAGAAGTTTTCATTGAAGGCCACAACTGGTACTTTAAATTCATCCAATACATCATTGTCAAAAAAGCAGAAATCCATTTTAATCACCCCCTATAATCTGTTTTTATTCTACCAATAAAAGATCAAAAATGCATAGGTATCTTTTTTGCTCGATATAAAAGAGCAAAGCAAAATACTTTAGTCACTGAATGGACTGAATAAACCCGATTCTTCTTTCATTTCTTCTTCTTCTAACAACCTTTTTTCCAGTATTATCATGTTTTATTTTCACTGGGTGACTGTCTTCTTTATTCAATAATGGCTTAGCCACGTCACCTTTGGCATAATGCTCCGGGGCGCATGTTGTTTCATGTTGTGGTTCATTTGCTGGTCCACAAATTTTATACTTGAATGGTCTCTCACCATTGACGATTTTAGGCAGCTGCCGAAAATCAAATAAAAGAAAAAAGCCTTCACAAGTAACCCCCCCTTTGCACCAACCTTTATATTTTAGCTCCTTCTTTAGATAAGCCTCTTGAGGCATTTAAATTTTCCTAATTGCCACGCTGATATCTGATCAAGTAGCTCATTGTTTTGTGATACAGTAGTCTTAGTTGAACTGAATTCATTACATTCAACACAAGCATTCACAACTGGTTTATAGGCTTTCTACATTCTGCGCAATGAAGATCACTCTGTACCATTAACAACTCTCCCTTAACTCACTTATTAGAGTCACTATTACTAATAGGTCAAAATAAAAAAGAAAGAACCAACCCGAAGGTTAGATCTTTCCTACAATCCAACAATGAATTGTCAGAGCTGTGTAGTTGCCAGTGAAAGGATACAGCATGAAACAAACTAACTTAACCTCGACTTAATTTATTTTGGTGCTGTATCCTTTCTTATGCTCGGCTATATAAACTGGCCACCTAGGACTCCCGGCAAAAAGCCGAAGCAATTAACACTACACTTATATTAATCATTGTAAACCACTCCATTTTCGATAATAGATTTAATCTGTTTGCTACTGAGAAAGAGATAATTCCTTCGCATAACCCACTAAGAAGCCATCCATTATTTTTTATATTGGTGGTTAAAATTTCACAGGTCGGGAGATTTTGAATCGAACAAAATCCAGTTAATAACATCTTAGCAAAACTATTGTACCATAAATAGAAAGTTCACCAAACCCTAGCTTGTACATTAAGACTAAGACATTATTTAATTGTGTTTTACTCTAGCACCAAGTGTTGCAAGGTTAAAAAGACCCTGCAGAGTATTTGTCCCCTGTTCCGGCAATTGCCAACGGACGTATCATTAGAAAATCAGATGGAGCGAACATTTATGTGTGTGAATGTATTGGAAGGCAAATGATTCAGCCGCCTGTCCGGCATCCTTGCCATAACTGATAGATCATGTTTCAAATCAGGTTTATCATCTTTTAAATAAAGTCAATCCCCACATGGAAAAAGTGTCATGTAACATGACACTTCTTCTTTCCAAACTCGATTGTAAGTGTGAAACACGATCCACCATTCGGTATTATTTGACAAAAAATGAGAAATGGAAGGCTCGTAAGCTATTGAAAAAAATCTCTACTCCACATCCTCATTAAGCATATGACGTCATCTTCCAATAGGCACCTTTATCACACGAGTTGATAGGTGGAAAGGTTTCATACTTTTCTAGTTTAATTTTCTTTTCTTCAGCTGTGGGTTGTGGTGTTCGTGTACCGTCTATATAACCATCCCATTCATAATACGCTGTTGCCATAGAAGTTTCTCCTGTTCGATACCGTTCGCCAATTGACACCTATTTCACCCCCTTCTTTCTATTGCAAAAATATCATGTTTACACCATAAAATCAAAGTATAGTATACAAAATATAAAAATAACTATATGTAGTGTTATATAAACAATAAACTTTGTTATATTCGACAAAACCCTGGTAAGAACAATTATGAAGGAAAAATTGACGGAAATAACTCGGCTAGCAAGCTTTTGCCACAGTCAGGCGGGCCACTCATTAACACATTATGACCACCAGCAGCTACTATTTCCAATGCTTGATTATTGCTTGTTCTTGGCCAATAATACACCGTTCTACATACATATTTCCAACATAACAGGAAATTCTTCTTTAAAGATAAAGTTGAAAAATTTCCAACGCAAGTTTCTAAATGAAACGTAAGAACCTTCCACGTGTTTCATTCTATAAACAACAAGGAAGCCAAATGCTAATAAAATAACTCCCGAAATATCATTTTATATATAGGTGTAGCAAGTTTTAGGTAATTCTTCACCCTCATTCTTTTACATCTAATTCTCCAATATTCGTCTCTAAATATGCTACAGCGGCATCTAAATAGATTTATTACTTCGATAATCAGTATTCGTTTCAATTCAGTAATATTGCTTTAAAATTAAATGTGTTGATGAATGATCACTAGTTCAGAATTATAATAACACTTGACTTAACAATTTCATTTGTTTAATATGTATTAAACAGCTTATTTGTTTAATACATATTTATAGAAATAACTATATTAAATAGGAGAATGACAAAATTGGAAAATGAATTTGATCAAATTCAAGAAGCTAGAGATGTCATAATTAGAGGCATTGCACAAACTATGGAATTTTATGGACTAACTCCCTCGATTGGACGAATTTATGGCGTTCTTTATTTTGCAGAAACTCCAAAGTCACTTGATGAAATTAAAGATGAAGTTGCAATGAGTAAGGCAACTGTCAGTAATGGGTTAAGAGAACTTTTAGATACCGATATGATTACAAAGGTATGGAAAAAAGGTGATCGTAAAGATTATTACATTGCCGTAAAGGATTTTTTCAAAAACTTCATTAATTTTTTTGTAAAGCAGTTAAGACAAGAAAGAAAGATTATTCTTAAAGCTTACAATCAATCACTTCCTGCTTTGGAGGAAATTGCTAATAATGGTCAGTCTGAAGTTGCAAAGGAAAAAGCTATGAAAGATATAGCATCAATTAATAAAACAAAAGTATATTTTGATTGGACACTACATCTGACAGATGCACTAGAAACTGGGGAAATATTCAATTACCTTCCGTTGTCAGATGAAGATGAACCAAAAAAAGGAGATAAGTATAATGGATATTAAAAAAACAGCGTTAGTCTTAATCGATACACAAAAGGAAAGTGAGTTTGGCATTGAAGGGTTGGAGCAGGCTGTTAACAATTCTAAGAATCTTATTGAAGCATGTCGTTCCTACAATATCCCTATTATTTATACTAGACATGTCAGTCGAGCTGATGGTGTTGGATTACCTGATCAAGAGCCAATAAATGAGAATGGGACCCCCATTTACTACGCTTCAAATACAGCTGACATTGAAGTCATAGATGCAATTCGCCCTAAGGAAGAAGATATTGTAATTGATAAACATCGCTGGAGTGGCTTTTATGAAACAAGTTTAGACTTAATGCTTCGCAGTCTTGGTGTAGAGCACCTTATTATTGGTGGTTTCGTTACGGACGGGTGTCTATTCTCAAGTGTTTACGACGCCTATTTCAGAGATTATAAAATTCATTTGGTAAAAGACATCTGTGCTGCAACTAATGAAGGCGCACATATGTCATCTATTTTGATTTTGGCAAATTGGGTTTATAACATTCGCATCTATAACGCTAACGAAATGATTAAGAAACTAAAAGGCGAAGAACACAATGTGTGGATTTCAACCGCTCCTGATCAACTACAATTCACCCCAGAGAATATGCGAGCAGTATTCAATCAATTAGATCAATAATCTACAAAACAACAACTAAACATTAGGAGATGAATAACTATGAATAAAATATTATTAAAGTTACTATCACCAACGCTTCTTGTTTTCCTGTTAGTGTTATCAGGTTGTGGAAATATTAACAATGAAGCGGATAAGGAAACAACTGAAAAACAAGACAAAACAGACTTAAGTGAAGAAACAATTGTTTTTGGTGAGCCATCATGGACAAGTGCAATGGCTCCAACCGCGATTGCCAAAAAGATTTTAAAAGAGGCGGGTTATCAAGTGAAATCAAAAGTAGTTGATCAACCCATCATATTTACTGGAATGAAAGATAAAGAAATTGATTTTTTCATGGACGCATGGCTTCCTTATACTGAAAAAGATCTTTGGGAGGAATATAGGGACGACTTAACTAAAGTTTCAACAAGTTATGAAGAAGCACCGTTGGGCTGGGTCGTTCCCACTTACGTTGAGGAAGACTCTATTGAAGATTTAAAAGGTAGAGCAGATAAGTTTGGTGGATCTGTTGTAACCATGGATCCCGGCGCAGGAATTGTTAAAGTTTCCCGTGAGGTTTTAGAAGATGAAGATTATGGTTTGGATGATTGGGAACTTAATACGTCTAGTGAAACAGCTATGATAGCCGAAGCAAAACGACGTATTGATAATAAAGAGCCTATTGTTTTTACCGGCTGGAAACCACACTCAATGTTTAACAGATTTGATTTGAAATTTTTAGATGAACCAAAAGATCATTTTAAGTTTGATAATATTTATGTCCTTTCATATAAGGGAATTGAAAAAGAACACCCTGCTGCTTATGATATTCTTTCTAAATGGGAGATTGATATTACAGATTTAGAGGACATGATGGCCGAACATGAAGAAAGTGATACTCCATTTGATGAACTTGCGGATAACTGGATTGAGAATCACCGTGATAAAGTGGACGATATGCTGGGAGAATATAAGTAGGTTTACTGAACGGGACTAAAGTTCGGGTGGTTACAGGCACCCGAACTTTAAATAGGTGGATCACTACGATGAACCTACAAATAAGACCGGTACTGACACCCACTTTGATTCCCCCCAATACACTATTACTAGTCCTATAATCACTTATTTTTATCCTTGCTAACCATTATGAAAGTTGTTATTTCCTTCACTTGAAAAAATAAAAGAAAAAAGCCCTGAAGAGATCACTCCTCCACAGGACTTTCTATTGATGAAACATGAGAATCGTTCCCGTGTTTTTTGCTATACTAGGCGCGCAACCTAACTTCCCCGGGATGACTTATTCCCTATCTATATTAGCCAGGAATTTATTAAGCCGTTCATTCTGTTTATTTGTAAAGAATTCTTCAGGAGTTGAATTTTTTACAATTCTTCCGTCATCCATAAAAATAATTCGATTTGCAATATTTCTTGCAAAATTCATTTCATGTGTTACAACCACCATGGTCATACCTTCCTTGGCCAAATCCTTGATTACGTTCAGCACTTCCCCAATTAGTTCTGGATCCAGGGCTGATGTAGGCTCATCAAATAACATTAAGTCCGGATTCATTGCTAATGCTCGAGCAATTGCAACACGTTGTTGCTGACCTCCAGACAGTCCACTAGGGTAATGATCTTTTTTATCTAATAACCCTACTTTTCCCAAAAGAGATTTGCCATCCTTAATAGCTTCATCCTTTGAGTTTCTTTTTACAATAATCGGTCCCTCAATAACATTTTGAAGAGCTGTTTTATGGGGAAACAAATTAAAGCTTTGGAATACCATACCAATGTTTGTACGAATTGGGGTTACCTCTTTCTCTTTTTTTTGGATACTTCTATCACCAACTGTTTTATATAATATTGATTCCCCTTTGAAAAATATGTCTCCATCTGTGGGATATTCCATTAAATTTAATGTCCTTAAAAATGTACTTTTTCCGCTTCCACTTGGGCCTACTATTGCCACTATTTCTCCCTGATCCATCTCAAAGTTGATACTTTTAAGGACATGGTCATTTCCAAAATACTTGTTAATGTTTAACGCCTTTAACATTCCCTACATTCCCCCTTTTTTCTAAATAGTCCACTAACAAGCTAAGCGGATAGTGTAGAACCCAATATATAATCCCTACTAGTGTAAAAACTTCTAGATGTCTAAACGTAGTAGACGCAAGAATTTGACCTTGATACATTATTTCTCCAACAGTAATTACAGCAGCTATGGAAGAGTTCTTTAGACAAAGAATTGCTATATTTCCAATTGAAGGTAACTCATTTTTTATGGCCTGGGGGAGAACTATTCGGCGCATAGTGTCAAAGCTATTCATACCTATGGCTTTCGCTGCTTCTATTTGTCCTTTTGGAATCGCCTGTATCCCGGCTCTGTATATTTCGGCTAAATAGGCACTTTGGTTAAGCGCAAGTCCTATAACTGCTGCTTGAAATGCAGTTAATTCCAATCCCAAGTCAGGTAATCCAAAATAAATAAATAAAAGTTGTACAAAGAAAGGTGTACCTCGTAGTGCACTAATATAAAATCCAAAAATTTTATTTATAAATAAATTTGATGACAGTCTTCCAAACGCAGCTATCAGACCAAAAATTAATGCGATTATGAATGCAATAATTGTTAACTGAATCGTTATAGCTGCTCCTTCAAATAAAGTAGGAAGAAAGTCCTGAAAATAGCTTGTTAAAATATCCATTTTAATCCTCCATGAATCGGGAATATTTAAAGTAAAACATCTAGTGATTTAATGCAGAGACTGCCTTTAAATGGCACTAGATGTTTTATAATTAATTGCTCTATTAATGACACTACTATCTAATAGCCAAACAGTACTATTCTTTAAACCATGTAGTACCCCATTCTTCATGAATAGATTCTAATGTCCCATCTTCTTTCATCTTCCCAATTGTCTTATCAATCTCATTTAACAGCTTTTCGTTCTCCTGATTTACAATAACGCCAATTTCTACTTTAAAATTTGGCTCATATTCTTTAACAGTTTCTACATCATATTTAGAATTATTTTCATTCAAATAATGTACAATTGGTGTGTCATTTATTGCTCCCTTTATTCTACCTTTGGTCAGGTCCAGCAACATCTCACTTGTTGTATCATACGCCTTCACATCCAGTGATACATTAGATTCTTCCAAATAATCATGATAAAAAGTTCCTGCGGATACACCTACACTCTGATTTTTTAAATCCTTTAGTGATTTTATATTATCCTTATTACCTGCTGGCACTACTAATGCTTCACTAAATCCATAAACAGGTTGAGTAAAACTTACAGTCTTAGCTCTTTCATCTGTAATCCCCATTCCCGCAGATATAACATCTACACGACTGCTGTCAAGTGACGGAATAAGCGAGGAAAACGGCATTGGCTCAAATTTGAGCTGGTAATCATTTCTTTCCGCTATTTCTTTTATAATGTCAATCATTACACCATTTACTTTCTCTGTTTCATCGTCGACAAAAGCATTTGGTGGAGAAGCGTGGGTAGTCCCTACAACCAAAGTTTCATTGTCCTCACCATTTTCCCTGGCAGCCTCATCTTTATCCCCGCACGCAGTCAATACCGTAAGAAATAGCAGAACAACAAGAGTTAACTTTTTCATGTTTTTCCCCCTTAACAAGCAAATATTTTTATTTCCATTAACCTGATTTTGAATTAAGGAATCTATCTGGGGATAATTTACTAAGCGAGAACGGCACTTTTTGATTCATAACGAGATTAGCACTTATCTTCCCCAGTACGGGAGCCATTTTAAAACCATGACCTGAAAAACCAGTTGAAACAACAACATTTTCATTATAACCAGGCAGTTTACCAACTATGGCATGTTTATCCTTTGTATAGGTCTCCATATAAGCGTTAACTCTTGCAGGATCTTTATAGAGACCGGTAAAGTAGTTGTTAACGGTTTTTACTAATAGAGAGTAATCTTCTATGTTAATGTTTCTGTTAATATGATCAGCTTTTTGAATACGATCATCAGGTGTTCCTGCAAGTCCAATCTTTACCATACCGTTATCCACTGCTGGGACACCATAATAACTAATTCCATTAACTTCCCTCATAAACACCGGAAAGTTACCCTCGCCGAAATCTTCCATTTTACCCTTTGAAAAAAACCATCCATTAATTAAACGACGAACCTCTAAATAATCCCTTAATTCCCTTAACAATTCATGTGACCACGGACCAGCAGTTATTAACACTTTTCCGACTTTATACGTTACTCCATTTGCCACAATCCTTACTCCATCTGAATCAGGCTCGATTTCTTCAACTTTTGTTTTGGACTTTAGAATAGCTCCTAGTTCCACTGCTTTTTTTACTGCTGAGATAATTGAATATTGTGCACTAATATATCCTGCTTTATAATCAACAACCATAATTTCATTTGGTAACAGATGATGCTGGGGGTAATGTTTCTTTGCTTCACTATAGTCTAAAATACTATGTTCCAAATTATATTTCTCAATACTTTTAAAAATGTTTTTAATAGACTCTGAACCCGGGTCACCAATCATAAGTCCTTTAGTCAAGGTCAGGAGTTGATTATTGGTGTCACTTTCTAGCTTTCTCCACAGATTATATGCTTCCTCTAGAACCGGCACATAAGAATCACCTTCTTTGTAGGCTGTTCGAAATATGCGTGTCTCCCCACCTGCAGCTGACCGATCATGACCAATCCCAAATTGTTCAAATCCTATTACGGATACTCCTTCTTGAGCTAATTGCCAAAATGCCATACTGCCAATAGTTCCAACACCAATCACTCCAACATCTGCATCCATTCGTTTGCCCCCCTACATTTATATTGTTCGTTTCCTTTTAAGTTTTTTGTTATTTTATTGACACCCCCTTTTTATATCCTCATCCACTTATACATCCTACCACTTTAATTTAATTAATATTCTGAATAATATTAATATATGCTGCTTAAATTTAAATTTTAACTAATCGATAATAAAGATTAGTTAAACCAAGTGAGTTTTAAGTCGGAAAGGACACGTGTGTATTTGCACCTCCTTACGTCCAGCAATGATAATTATACGGATTAATGCTTGTTGTTCGACACCTTCCTTATTGATATGTTTAATCATTTCAATTCCTAATTCTTGCGCCTCACGATCACTAAATTCAATCATTTCTTTAAACATAGTTAGAACGGTATGGTCCTTATATGTTGTACGATTTTCGGCAGCTGCCGAAAATCATCCTTTAAAAAGGAATTGAGATACCAAATTTATTAAAATAGGTAATGCCTTCACCCGCTATACTTCGCCAACAGCCGCTCCGTCTCCTCCCACTCAGCCGCCTTATCACGGGACTCTTCTTCCGCTTGTTCCTTCTCCCGCTTCAGCTTATCCTGACGCTTTTGCTCGCGGAATCAATCCGGCACAACTTCCCCTGCCCCGGCGGTAGACATACGTCCCCCTTGCTGCCGACTCCAGCGAAATGCTGCTTCTTCCGCCTTAGCATCTTCCACGGTCGTGATACCCTTCTTTACCCACGCTTGCAGAATCCCCTTCACATAGCTCCAATTGCTCTTGCCACGCTCCAGTGCTCGCTGCATCGCGTCCACGACAAGGTCCTCCCCAACGTCAGCCACCCAATTCATCAGGTTGTCGACATAAATGGGCTGATGGGTCCGAAATTGTTCTGGTAAAACACGAACGCATCGGCTGCAGCTGCAGTTGTATTGTTTGGTTTCATCTCGTTTGGTTTTGTTTTGTATTGTTTAACTAATGGGTCCGTGTGGTGGTCCGGCTGGTGGTTCATCAAGTGGGTCGCATTCCGGTTCATGTTGTGGTTCACTTGCTGGTCCGCTACATGATCTGTTTCCTGGATTGTTTTCTGTATTTTTGCAGGCCTATTTTCGGTTGGAGCGTCAGTTGCATAATTTTTGCGCGAGTGGAGTGTGTTCTTGGGGAAGCATTTACAAAGGTATCGATTGGCGAAAGGGCTCTCACAGGAAGAACTGGCTTACAGGGCTGGACTTCATGCCAAATATATCGGGCGGATTGAGCGCGGCAAGCACATGCCATCCTTTCTAACCATGCATCGGCTATCCCAGGAACTTGCCTTTCCTATGGATAACATCGCGTCGATCGTTGAATCCGGAATCAACACTTCCCACAACCTGACTGGTGCCCCCGCTGCAGCCTTCCAGTACTTCCCTCCCAGCACAAGGAGTGTTCCAGCCAGTGGAAAAAGTTACTCAGCCCGATTACCAGAACAGCAGCTGCCAATGGACGTATCGTATTATATACTGGAAAAACAGGTAGAGCGACCGGGATGTGCACGGGGGCGTTTGGGGACGGGTGACGTGCCTTCCATTTCCGCCTGTACTATACGGGAAATGACAGGTACCTCACCTGTGTTGACTGTCCTCTTGCCTATCCAAATCTAGCCTTTTCATGTTGCGACTTTGGATTACCCAATGATTTTCCTGAAATTTGAACGTTACGGTTAACCTATAATGGCCATAAAGTTCACTTTTTACTTCTTGAATGACCCGATACGTGTGCGAATCCACCCTCTTTGTTTGGTACGGCTGCTTTGTATTAATCCATGCTGGAGCATCTTTCGGCTCTAAATACAATTTTCCATCTTTCTCATCGTAGTATTCTTCTACATAGACTTGAGCTAAATCCTTTGTTGTAACTTCTGTAAGCGCCTGTACCAATTCTGACTTGGAATCATATTTTTTGACTCGATCTTCCTTGTCTGTTTCCTGGATGAGTAAATTTCGGAAGGTATGAGTCATTTTTTCAACAGACGGTTTGTTAGGTTTCTTTTCATCAGCCTTATTTTTATTATTGGAATAATTATCCATTTCCTCGCTCTCCAAGTCTGATTGCTTTTCCTGATTGGCAGATGAGCTATCAACCTTGTCCTGACCATCCTCCATCATGCCGCATCCACTTAAGCCAAGTATAAGAGCACTCATAACCGCTGATACGATTCTCCATCCCATTTGTTTACTCCCCTTTGCCCCAATCTTTTATATAACATTTTCCGAACTGCTTTTGCTTCAATCATTTTTTCGATTAATATATGTCAAAGTGGCTAGCACCCGTGTATTTTTAAAATCCATCCATATAATTATAACAAAGATTCCCATATTAACCATGCTCTCACGATGAATGAATCCCCGGTGGTTCCTGGAACAACTCCCATCTTGTCATCGGAGAATCCGTGCTTACCCATAGTCCCTATTTATGTCAACCAACAAAAAAAGCCTCGCAGAGATTTCTCTCCGCAGGACTTCTTGCTTGTCAAGAACAATCGTTCGATATATTCCGGGAAGTGACAGCCCACACAAGATCCTCGTAATAATGCCCCGTTGTTTCAACCCCTACGACAACCTCTTTCATATGATGACGCTGTTTCTCTGCTTGGACAAACTGTTTCACTTTAGCAATCCCAGTACTTGACGCATCAAATTCATACGGTCTGACTAATATATCCCCATAAAATGTACAAATCATCGCTTTATGTGTATATTTCGCCGCATCTATTGCGACAAGCAATAAATTTTCAGATCCAGTATTTCTAACAAAATTTGACCAACGACTTCCCATTTTCCCTTGAATATGATTAAATGACGGATATACCATCGTTTTCACTCCTTTAAGGTTTAGTAAATCGGAAGTTCTGTAGTAGGTACTCCCATTTTACAATGAAAACGGTGGTTTTTGTTTGTTTATCCATCTATTTACTATACTAGGCACCTCACCTATTAGGGTAAAAAGAAAGCCCTGCAGAGATCTCTCTCCACAGGACTTTCATCTTTATCAAGAACAATCGTTCGACATATTTCGGGTGGTGACGGCACCAAAACTAATGAAGTAACGTTTCGTTCAGATTATTAACTACCAGAAATATCTGCAATGTCAAATGTAATACTTCCAGAAGCTTCGTTACCAGCCTCGTCTACAACTTTTGAAGCGTCAATGGTAATTGTATCTCCAGATGCTGGAATATTCAATGTTCCATTACTACCATCTCCATCATCAGCTAGTGTAACAGTAAATGAAGTTGCATACCCATTAGTATCTTCATCATCAGCTGCTACAGTTGATGTGTCCCAATCACCATTGTTAAGTCCTAAATCATCAATGCTAATATTTGAAGCCTCTACTTTTGAATCAAACTTAATAGTAATAGTTTCTCCCGCTTCATATGCAGTATCATCATTACCAGTTGTATCTGCATTTGTTTCTATTCTAGATTTTGCCGCTCCAGTTAAATCAATACCTACATCATAAGTATTTGAAGCAGAAACACTATTATTAGCTTGATCGTATAATGTAGCATCTATATTTACAGTATTATCGTCATCATTGTTATCGTAAGTATCAGCTGGAATAGTTACATCAACATATCCATTAGAGATATCATCTTCAGTTAAAACAGTTTCAATAGTATCTCCATCATTATCAGCAGCTGAAAGCTCTAGTAAATCACCAATTTCTGCATCTGTAAAGCTAACACGAACTACTTGATCATTTCCGGCTTCATCAGAATTTAGTACATCATCATTAAATGCAGGTGATTGACCAGTAACCGTTGGTGCCGTTGGAGCAGTTTCATCAAAAACAACAGGTACGGATACTGTTTCTACAACAGTATTGCCTTGTTTTAACTTGAAGATAACTGAAGCAGAAGAATCCTCTGTTACATTATCTGTAGGTTCAAGTACTCCAGAATTTAATGGTAGATTAGTTGAATCAGAACTAAATGCTTCAATTGTGCCAATCACTTGACCATTATCTTTTACATCAAATGTATTGCTTCCGTTTGCGTGAATTTCATAAGAAGTCTCTCCATTATTCACTTCAATTAAGTTAGTAACAAATTGTTCTGAATAGAATGTTTCATTTCCAGCAGAAGTTTCATCCCCCACTAATGTCACATCATCATTGTTATTTTCTTCGTCGGATTTGACGTAAATTTCAGCACCGTCTTGAACAGCTAATTCACCAATTTTTGGAGTACTGTTTACAACAGTTATATCAAATGTAGCACGTGTGATATTACCTTCTTTAACTGTTATTGTAGCAGTACCTGCTTCTGTGCCAGCCTTAACTAATACATCATTAGAATCAATATCTACAGTAGCTACATTTTCATCGGAGCTTTCAACAGAAAAGCGAGTAGTTCCATCTGTAGATAATTGACCGCCATCAAATACATCTGCAATAAGATCTGCTGAATCTTTACCGACTAATTCAAGACGTACTGAATCATCACTGTCATTTCCAGCATAAATATCTAACTCGGAATCATCAGATTCTTGTGAATCAGAAGCAATTCTTAATGCATAAGAAGTAACATCTCCAGCTTCAGCATAATCTACTGTTAATTTTCCAATACCTTCATCATCTGCATTTGCGCTAGTTGATAATTTAACATTATCTGAACCAGTTGTTGCATCAGCAGCAGCATTCAGAGTTAGTTCAACTTCACCATCTGCTCCTGTTTTAGAGTTATCTGATTGAACAATTGCATCATCACCTGTTTTTAAAGGTTTTTAAAGGATGTGCATAAATTGTTGCATCTTCAACAGGATCACCATATTGGTCAACTACTGTACCTTTAACTGTTACTGAACCTTCTTCAGATGAAAATGATACATCCTCTGCTGTTGCTTTAGTTACTTCACGAGCAGCTTCTTCAACTGTAATTGTCTTAGTATATTCATGCCCTTGTGACTGCTAAACTAAAGTAGACAGATATTGCTAAATAAAAATGAACACTTTTGGGGGGGCGTTGCATTGGGCAGGCCCCGGCCGGGGCCTGCCCAATGCAACGGTAACTGAATCTCCTTTTACATGTTTTCATTTTGATTCTGTCAACGATTCATTTGCACCTTGAAAATTGAATATTTTTTAAATGTTGGAGGGCGTAGCTTCGTAATGAGCATTTGCTTGCGGAGCAAGCTAATGCGAATGAGAAGGAAGCAAGCGTGAGCGCGGTAGTCTACATGCTCTATTTTAAAAAGACGCACGCCATTTCGATATGATAGGTTAATAGATATCATCAAAGAAATGGAGTGTATGGAAAGGTGGACAAGTTCAGAGTGTACACGGACATACGGCAGCTTTACCAGCAGGGGTTTAAAGTTGCTCAGATCGCCAGAAAGCTTGGCATCTCACGAACAACTGTTTATGATTATCTGAATCGGGAGCCTGAGGAAATGTCTATTTGGGTTGCCGGCACAAAGGAACGCTCTAAAAAGCTTGATCCTTATGAAAATGAGATCTTTTCCTGGTTGAAAAAGCACCCCGACCTTTCGGCCGCGCAGATACAAGATTGGCTCTTAGAGAAACACGGAAATATGGATGTTGCGGCCAGTACCGTTCGCAATTATGTCAGCCAATTACGAGGGCGGTATCATATTCCTAAAGTATTACATGTGCGAGACTACGAGGCCATTCCCGATCCCCCCATGGGGCAACAGGCACAGGTTGATTTTGGTGAGACAAAACAACAGACGACGAAAGGAGAGGAAAAAAAGCTTTACTTTATCTGCCTTGTCCTGTCGAATTCACGGTATAAAACAGTGATGTGGTGGGATCGGCCGTTTACGACGAAAGACGTTATCCAGGCGCATGAGACATTCTTTGAACAACTTGATGGAATGCCTGAAGAAATCGTTTATGACCAGGATCGTGTCATTCTTGTCGATGAAAATGCCGGCGACCTCATTTTTACAGCAGACTTTCAGAAGTATCGAGAGGAACGGGGATTCCGGGTTTATATGTGCAAGAAAGCTGATCCGGAGTCAAAAGGACGAGTTGAAAATGTTGTGGGATTCGTCAAAAATGGTTTTGCCAAACATCGTGTTTTTGACAACATTGATAAATGGAACGAGACGTGTCAGGAATGGCTGGATCGAACCGGTAACGGCAAAATACACAATACAACAAAAAAGAAACCGGACACGGTGTTTCAAATAGAAAAGAAACACTTGCGCCCAGTCATTCCTAAAGCAAATATACTTAAAAAAGATGATTTTAGTATAACAGTAACGGTGAGGAAGGACAACACTATCCTATACGATGGCAATCGTTATTCCGTGCCACTTGGTACCTATCAACATGGGGAGTCCAATCAGGTTCATCTTTTAAATAAAGGTGAGATACTGACCGTGATTGACGGAAACGGCGAGATCATCGCTGAACACAAAATCGATAACCGAAAAGGAGAACTCATTCAAGCGTCTAATCATCGCAGGGATCGTTCAAAGGATATTGAAGCCTATATCCAAAGCTTGGCTTCACGTTTTGAAAATCCGAATCGGGCGACGACTTATTTGGGGGAAATTCGTAAATGTTACCCACGTCACGCTAGAGACCAGCTCCAAGTCATAGCGAAATGCACGAAAAACAGCGATAGCCAGCGAATGGAACAGGCATTAATAATGTGTGTGGATAATAGATTATATTCCGGAAATGATTTTCGAGACGTCTTAAACCACCTGCATCAGGAGGAATCAGAGAGCACAGATCAGGCAATGGAGAATGACGTTTCTTCACCCGTTCATAAATCTTATGAGAATTGTCAGCCAACGACTAGGGCTTTGACCGATTATATCAGCATTCTGGAAGGAGGTTCTTCTACATGACATCAACAGGCCATCTTGAACAGCAATTGCGCACATTACGGCTTTCAGAAACGGCACAACAACTCCCTGAAATGATTACGGAGGCGGAGAAACAAGACGCCTCCTACCAGGAGTTTCTTGCCCGTTTATTGAATTACGAACAAAAACGCCGAGAGGAGAAACGGATTGAGCGCAACATGAAATGGGCGGCATTTCCTTTTCACAAAACGTTGGAGGAATTCGATGTTCATGAACAAACAGCGTTGAGTCAAAAACAGCTGAATCAACTAAAAGAACTAACGTGGCTGGACCAACTATATAATTTAATTCTGTTGGGGCCACCCGGCGTAGGGAAAACCTTTCTGGGTGTTGCGCTGGGGATTGAGGCCATTTATCGGGGTTACCAGGTTTCGTTCCTGCCAATGGGCGAATTGGTTCATATTCTTAAAACAGCAGATGTCATTCGCAAATCGCAAACAAGAAAAAAGCGTATCCTTAAGTCGGATCTCGTTATCATTGATGACTTAATGTATATGGCCATGAATCAACAGGAGGCGAATCTGTTTTTCCAACTGATTAATGAATTATATGATCAATCTACCATCATTTTCACCTCAAATAAGGGGCCGAAAGATTGGGGAGACCTTCTTGGGGATCCGGCCACTACCACGGCCATCCTCGATCGTATTTTACATCGCGCGGAGGTAATCCAAATGGATGGGGAAAGTTACCGAATGAAATACAGAAAATCCATTTTTGGCGAAGAAAATGAACAGGATAAAAGTGTTCAAAATTAATTAGCAAAAAGTGTTCAATTTCACTTGACGCTCACAGCCCTGATGCTAACTCTACTGTTACAGTTGCTTCACCTGCTGAAATAGGTCTTAAAGTAACAGTGTCGCCGCTAGCATCCTTAGATACAGTCACAACAGTAACATCAGATGTTTCTACAGACTCAACTTGACCATTCCAGTCTTGAACTGCATTATCATTTTCTTCACTTAGGACTGTTCCGTCATTTTGGGTTGCTACTGTTGGGAATAAAATCATATCATCGCCTACAACAGCAGTATTCACTGTATTGTCATAGCTTGCATCTGTATCCCCATCAATATCATTATCAATCTTTAACTGAGACCCAGAGACAGTTGCCCAATCACCAGCATTTACAACGTTTACTGTAAATTCTTCAGTTAAATTAACATCTTGAGACTCTGAGGAAACAGTTGCAACTACAGTAATTGAATTGTTTGCACTAGGTATATTTTCCTTATTTGCAATTGTTCCATCTTCTGCAAAGACATCTTTACTATCAGCGAATGAAACTTTTAAATCTTCTGGTAGTTTATCTGCTTGAATTACATTTCCTTCTGTATCTTTATATTCTAGTCCTAGTCCTAATTGATAAGCGTCAGTATCTACACTAGCACTAGGTAAAATTGTCTCGTTAATCGCACTTACACCATTAAAACATTCCATTATTTTACATCATATTATTGCACAAGTATCAAAGGCTTATACACCTTGAATTTTAGGCATGTTGATTAATTATCTACTTACATTAGGAATGTGAAACACTTGTCAATTTTAAGCAAGCTACAAACAAGCACGTTAACATATCAATATACAAAATAAAAAAGCCTACCTTTGTTGGCAGACTTGTCCTCGGCAATTACTGATTTATAGAATGAACATTTAAATACGTTCTTACATTTATTTACTAACATATTTATACTCATCATTTAAATAATCTATCGCTAATTTAAAAGTACCCATTATTTCTTTATTCTCAATGTATTTTTCATAATTCTTTTTCTGATCCGGCCACTTTCCCTCTAATATTTCCCCGGCCTTCATCCAATGGACTGTTAGTGGTGGTATTTCAAGAGGAAATGATATCGGAAATGAAAATCCACCCTCTTTCTTATGTATTTTTATAAAATCCATATTATGTTTCATTGAATTATAAGCATGTAATAATCCAGAAAGGATCTGCCCATTCTCATGTTTATTTCTTCTTGGTTTATATCCTTTATTGTGTTTCTGATGCCACTCATTCGTTGTCATTACCCAAAGAAGCACTTCACCAGTAGCTGCATATATTTCTTGGTCATGATTTAGGTCAATAGCTTTCTCTAACCGGTGATATGCATTTTTTAAAGCATAATGATTGTTTTCTAACCTTCGCAAAGGACTAGTATGATACTGGTATATGTCTTTATCACCCATTCCAAATATCCCCTCCAAGCTTTAGGTGATTTACTTATCTATGATTCCAATCAACAAATTTATTCCCATTTTCGAAGTTGGCAATTCCACGCTTGGAAAAATTCTTTCTCATCTAAAACAGCTTGGTAAATTGGAAACAGGAACTTTTGAATTCCCTCCATTACTATGGAGAACTCCATACCTTCTACAGATCCAATCCGACGTATAAAAGCTTTCCATTGTTTAATCCTTGCCTCATCTTCCGCAAATGAAGTTGAGAATAAAGGATGTTCTCTTTCTATATGAGTACCTCGTCTTTGAAATGTTTCATATACGGCTTCTAGTAAAACTCGTCCTTCAAAGTTTTCAGTGGTTAATAGCGTATAAATGTCATAAAAGTCTTTCATCCTACTATTGGCTACCGATAATGAAATCATTGCTTCGAATTTTTCAGATATAACTGATTCAGTTGAATATACTCGGATAAGTGGTTGATCCATATTTAATAATGCAGGGTATTGAATGTCCTGTGGCTTTGGAACAACTACATCACCAAAACCGATGTCCAATTGCAATAACTTTTTCATTCTTCCAAGCGATGCTGGAATCTTCACACGTACTCCTTCGTAATCAGCATCTTCTTTAATCCGCTCCACAGTAATACCATTTACATCATATTTAACCCCATCTTCTTCAATGGATATTGCACACATCGCTTCAAACGCTGCCTTAATATATTGAATATCATTGGATATTTGCTTTGCCAAAAAGTCTATATCTTTTGTTGGTCTTGCTTTAAATTGTGTTAACGAAAATAAGAAGAGACCGCCTTTAAGCAAGAATTTATCCCGATAATCAGAGACGGATAGGCGATGTAAAAGACGTTCCTGAAAATACAACAATAATATTAAATCGAAAGCCTTTCCACTTTGTTTCGCAACATTCTTTAATCTTTCTGCTACAGAAGCAGGTATGTTCTTTATTTCCCCCATTATAAAAGCACCTCTAAATATTTTAATAAAACCGTCTTAATACGCATTTCTTCTGCACAAGAAACCAATTTTGTAATATTTTTATCTGGAAGCTGCAAATAATTACGCAGTCCCTCTTTCATAAGATCTTTCCCGATTTTTTCCCTATACCGTATGACATCACAAATCGTTTTCTCTCGATTATAGATCTTCATCATATGTCCATCAATATTCACTTCTTCAATGCCATACTCATACTGCCTATCGGAGAAGTAAAAAACTTTAATAGGTGGATAATCAGGCAAACTTGGCTTCTTCGATTTTCTACAAACGGCAATTTGGTACTCCCAAGGATTATAAGTTGTCAACTCGTAAAATGACAATGCTGATAAGAGGCATAGCACACCATTAGGAATAACTTGAGTCACTTCAATTATTTCATCGTATTGATTATTTTCAAATTGAACATGACGATAAAGACCACGCTTTATTTTAATTAATTCTCCAGTCTCCACGAGTTTACGAATATAATGTTGACTAACTCCTTCTTTGACTAAATCTTTAGTCCGAGCAAAACCTTTTTGACGCTCAAAAATATCCGTTATTTTCCGTTTTACCTCTTCATTCATTTCCTCACCTCATTTACGTAAAGGTTGGCATTTAAATATAATTGTAAACCTTTTATACATATTCTTTATTATACACAAAATTCCTTGTTTTTATTACCAAAAGGTCGGCACTTATTGACAAATGTAGAAGATTAGTAAAAATACATTACGGAGACAGTACGGACATAAACCCTAAATCCGAGTCTGAAATTGCCGGTCCTATAAGAAATATCCTTTAGCAAGTCGTCGGGGTCAATTTAACGCTTTGTAGAGGCAGCAAGATAAAGAGGAAAAAGATAAGGTACCATTTTATTCATGTGGACCCTATCTGATAAAAACTGTCCATAAAACAAAAGGTGATTAGTTATTAATTTCGGGACATAATAAGATGGTCCTTTTACACAGAAGGTTTTCCTAAATAGTGAATTACCTTTTTGGGTAACAATACTATACTTTCCGTATAACAGATAATCCTTTAAACTAGACAGTGGTATTACTTATAAGAATATTACATAGATTTACATCGGTAAAGTAAAATAAGGAAGTGAATTCAAATTGAAAAAGAAAGATAGAAAATTAATATCGAGTACTATTTCAGGACTCTTTATGATAATTAGCTTGTATCTTTATTGGATTGTCTTTGACAGCAATAATATGTACATATTATTTGGTATAATCCTTGCAACCCCATTTATTGAGGCGATGACATATAGAATGTTACCTAAAAATAAAAAGTCTAACAAAAAGGCAAGGTCTCGGATCAAGCATAATTCGAAAAAACCCAAGGGTCGAGCAAACTTTAATAGAATGAGAGAGGATCATGAAATCATAAGTTCTCCGCTACATGATCTTTCATGGCGGGAATTTGAGAGAATTTGCTATCTTTACTTTAAAGCTAGAGGACATAAGCCAAAAGAAACATCCAATGGAGCTGACGGCGGAGTTGACCTGATTATTTATAATAGATATCACAAAGCTAATGAAGCGGTACAAATCAAACATTATCTATCATCAGGAAACCAAATAACCGTCAAGGAAATTAGGGAACTTAACTCAGCAAAAAGAAATCATAATTGTGTTTTAGCAAGATTTATAACAAGTTCTGGATTTACTCAAGATGCGTTAAGAGAAGCGGATAGATATAGAATCCAATGTAGCAACATAGACTGGGTAATGAATCATATAGAAAAGTGGCGTAAAACAGAGTTAGAAAAGATGTCCAGTTGATTAAAAGGATTACATCTAAAAATAAAAAATCTCAGCAAAATAAAGGCTCCCCGTATGGAGAGCCTTACACATAATTCTAACGCGGGTTCCCCCGCGGACCTATTATGTATTTATAGTGTATGCATAACTTATGATTTTTATTACAACGAAAAAGCAACCTATCAAAAGGTTGCTTTTTCGGACCGATAATACTACTACGCATCTATATGCGGACTAATAATGTAGCTTTATTATAATATATTTAGAAAAAATGTCAAGAACTCTTCTCTTTAATTAAATACCTGATGCATACATACGTTTGATTTCGCGCTTTATTTTTTTCATATCTTCGGTTTCCACCTTTGCATATTTCCCTCTTTTTCTCATTTGATTATCGATTCGATCTTTGGAGATTACACGAAAATGCTCTACGAGAGCAGTATTATCAAAACCGTCAAGATCAATATGATACCATAAATCATCATTTAGACGTTGTGTCGTTAAAGGAACTACAGCACAAACTGGTGAATTTTTTTCAGTCCTAACAACAACAACGGGACGATGCTTGTCCTGTTCTCTTCCAACATTATAACCTAGATGAGTCCAATAAACGCCTCGAAAATACACAGATTCGTCTTTATACTTATCTCTTTCTTTATAACGTAAGTGAGCCTTTTTCCACGTCCATTCAGCAAAATTTAAAGTATCATCCGGATCATTATCCATAAGGATTTTTTCAGTTTTGATAAGCCAACCCCTTCTTTTATGTTTAGATGACATAAAATCCCCCCAATAAAATTTTTTTATATTAACAAGTTAATAATAAAGCAAAAATGCAAACGAGCAAAATGTTTCTAAGGTACAGGGTACACCTAATTATACCCTCACCAATGATACATAATCATATTATGTATCATTGGGTATTTCCCTGTAACCCTTGATATAACAATGTTTCTTTAGTATTTTCAACGCTAAAACGAAAATGATGGAAATTTAATGATACACAATATATAATACTTATATAATAAGTATCATTAATATAAAGGGGGCGTTTGATGGATTTTGTAGAACCTATGAGAGCGTAAAATAGTTTGTGTAAATGAATATACCTAAACGATGGTCATAGAAAAAGGAAGACCTTTTCCTGTAGAATAGAGTTAGCACACAAAACCCACAGGAGGTCTTCCCTATGAGTCATCTTACTACAGATTTGCTAGAAGGACTAGCCCAAAAGCAGGATATTGAAGAAATTTTTCGCCATCACTTGGAAACAGCCATCAATCAGCTTTTAAAACACGAATTAACGGCTTTCCTGGACTATGAGCCTTATGAGCAGGCCGGCGTTAACTCCGGTAATTCCCGTAACGGGTTCTATGACCGAACGTTCAAAACGGAATACGGCAGCCTTGAGCTGCATATTCCCAGAGACCGCAACGGTTCCTTTCAGCAACAAACGCTGGCGCCTTATAAACGTTCTAACGACACGCTGGAACAATTTGTAATCCATTTGTACGAAAAGGGCATAACGACGGATGAAATTGCTGATTTGATCGAAAAAATGTATGGTCAACATTATTCCAAACAGACCGTTTCAAATCTGACACAGCTTGTGTCAGAAGATGTTCAGGCATTCCATGAGCGAACCCTGGAGCGACGTTATGTGTGCATTTATCTGGATGCCACCCAGATCCCGATTCGTCGTCAAAGCGTTGAAAAAGAATCGGTCTATATTGCCATTGGCATTGCAGAAGATGGCGGCAAAGAAGTACTGGACTTTACCATTGCCCCAACGGAATCCGCCAATGTGTGGGAGGAGTTGGTACAGCACTTATCTGAACGCGGTGTTGAACATGTCCTTCTCTTTATTTCGGACGGCTTGAACGGCATGACAGATGCCTTGCATCGTGTCTACCCAAAAGCCAAACATCAGGTGTGCTGTGTCCATGTTTCCCGCAATATCGCTAACAAAGTTCGTGTGAAAGATCGTGCGGCTATTCTGGATGATTTCAAGGCTATTTACGAAGCTGAGGACCGCCAGCAAGCTCTTAGTGCCCTGGACCAATTTCAAAATAAATGGCACAAAACGTATCCTCGCGCTGTCGACGCAGTGATGAGACAGGATCGCTTATTAACGTTCTATGATTTCCCGGTATCCATCCGTTCCAGTATTTATACCACAAATCTCATCGAAGGATTTAACAAGGAAATCAAACGCTACGTCAAACGCAAAGAACAATTTCCCAACGAGGATGCCCTGGAACGTTTTCTGGTAACCCAATTTTTGGATTACAACCATAAATTCGGTATGCGGTGCCACAAAGGATTTGGAAAGGCGAAGCCCGAACTACTGCAGATGTTTGAAGCGCTGGAAAATCAGGCTTAACACCGCCATCCTTGACCCTGCTTGCGGTCGTGGTGGTGTGTACATGGCGGCTGGGCAAAATAAAGCCCTCAAGGGGCTCCATCCGCACACCGAGCGTACCACGACCGATCTCTTCTACGTTCTCGCTGGCCGGGTCCCTGAACCCAACACAGCGAATCACGAAGAAGAGGCGCAGGGTCAAGGACAAGCAGCTGCCGCTGTGGCTTAGAGCAGCCACCTAATCTTGAAACTTTGAAAAACAATGGCTAACCTTCTACAGGAATAGGGTCATTTACACAAAATTATTGACGCCCCCGAACCTATTCGGGAAAGAAAAAAGATAAAGGATATGAAAAAATATCTACAAGGTAATAAAAGGGATCTTCTATTATTTACACTTGGCATCAATTCCGCTTTGCGAGTAAGTGATTTATTAGAATTGAAATTTGTGGACATCATTGACGAAAACTTAAAACCGTTGGACCATATTAAGCTAAAAGAAACGAAAACAGGAAAGCATAACAAAATCGCCATATCAAATGGGGTGAAAAAGGCGGTAGTCGAGTATATGAAGGATTACTACAAAGGAAATTTATCTGATTTTGTTTTTTATAGTAGAAAAGGAGAAAACAAACCAATTCAACGAGCTATGGCTTGGAAGATAATTAAAGGAGCAGCGGATGCTGTTGGAGTAAAGGATATTGGTACTCACTCATTACGAAAAACGTGGGCTTATCATAGTTACAAAGCTGGTACTGATATTGTCATTATTCAGGACATGCTGAATCATAGTTCTCCAGCAATCACTTTGCGCTACATCGGTATAACGCAAGATGAAAAAGATCGGGCTGTTCTGTCATTAGATCTGTAATATCCTATATAATAGGAAGAAACCCGGATAGATCAATTGTATAATTTCTATATTCAGCAAAAAACGTCGAAAGATTTACGCCCTTTCGACGTTCTTAAATTATGATGAAACAGAAGGAATTAACCCTCCATCAAGAATTTTTAAATAGTTCCTCAACCTCGTATTTGTAGCCATAATTTCGAAAAAAGTCTATTAATGCCGTTTCGATAATTTCACGATGAGGAACATTTTTTTCGTAACCAAAGTTCTCAATCAATTCGTGTAATAAATGGCTAATTGGAGTCGTTTTATTTTTACGAATTCCGCTGATTAAATAACGCGGCATCTTATCCACAATTGGATTATCCTCCATATTTAGCTTTTCATATAATGTCTTAACCAAATATTGCAACTCATCGTCTTTCTTCACTGTTTTTTGGTGTTTTTGGGACCCCTTCTCTTTTACATCATCATTGCTTTTATCGTCTTTCAAAATCCCAACCTTACGAACATAGTTTTCCTCTTTACCGCTCCATTCATAGCCCTTATTTGTCATATATTCAGCTAATCGCTTATGATCTTTAAATCCATTATTTTGCGCAACTGTTTTTGGATCTACTCCTTCTTTAAATGACTCAATAACTTTTGCAACTTTTCCGGAGTGCATGTTTTCATCCATTGCTTTTTTTTGACCGATTTTAGTATGAATGGGTTTGTAATTTTGCTCTTCCTTATCCCAAGTAAAATTCTTACGACGCATATACATATCCAGTGATCGATAATCTCGATGCTTATACTTTACTGCTAAATCCTCTCTGGGAATTCCATCGCTTAAACTCCGAAGAATTTCATTTACCCGATCATCATAAATTGGCATAAGTTCTGCTGGTGTACTCATTTATATAATTCCTCCTATTGTTGTTATTATTAATTTGTCTTTTCGATCAGGCACTACAAATACATGCACACACCTGATTTAACATTTTCTAAAGCTTATTTACTGCTGTTTGTAATTCATTATCATCTAATTGAAGATATTCCGTTGTTGTTTTTAGAGATGCATGACCAAGCAATTTTGATATAGCATAAACATTTACATTTTTACGTAAAAGATTTGTTGCAAAACTTCTACGCAATGCATGACAGGTTACATTCTTTTCCCATCCAAGCTCATTTGTTGCTCTGTGCAGCTCATTGTTAATATATCCAGCGGATAGCTTTCCCGTTTTCCTTGTTGCCAGCACAAATTCGGAATCAATGTCCCCACGGATATTAGTCAGATAGTCTTCCAATGATGGTTTTAATGAGTCAGCAATTGGGATAAAGCGTTGTTTTTTCCCTTTTCCGTTAGCTAGTAATCTATTACTCTCATAATCAATATCTTCTAATTTTAGAGTGTGGGCTTCCTTGACCCGCATACCTGTATAGGCCAATAAGGCAATAGCAAAGTTAATAACTGGATGTTTCATTGTTTCAAGAAGTTGTTGAATTTCTTCCTGTGTTAAAGCCACCTTTTTTTCCTGTAAAACCTTCACTGAATCAATTTCTGCAGCCACATTATGGCTAACCCACTTCTTTTTAACTGCATAATTTAAGAATGATCGTAAACTAAATAAATAGCGGTTACGACTACGTGGTGCCAATTCCTTTTCATCAAGCAAGTAATACATATAATCCTCAACATCGTCACTGGTAAGGTCCTCTAAGTATATAGAACAGTTATAAATATTTGTTACAAACTGATTAAAGCATCGCAAATCCTTCATATAGCCCTTTATGGTTTCTTCACTCATATCGCGATATGTCATGTTTTTCTTAAATAATTGTTGGCCTTCCGTAAATAACATATATAAATCCTCCCTTATAGTCCTTTAAAACGTAGTCTCAATACGTTTTTTACTAATTGTTTGTTGTTTGAATCTAAATAATCAATATCATTTAAATCAACAGAGACCTCGCCGTTATATAAATGTATAGCAAGATTCACAAAAAACTGTTCACTACGGGACCAAGGCTTTGAAAGCTTTAATAGCTGCTTTACTTCGATAACCTGATTATCATAATCGATATATTCATCAGTTAAATATCTTTCCAATTTACTATGATTGTTGAATAGATAAATCACTGCAGCCCAGTGCGGATTATGTTTCGCTAATTCAGATAGTTCCATTATTATCACCCTTCTATCAATATTCAGTTTTCTGTCTTTCTTAGGTTACTAGTTTTCCCCTTTCGGTTTTCTTCCATTTGCTATATCATTTATAGAAGAAATTCAATTTTAGTTTTACCTCGCCTTAGATTTTGCTATTTCGTTAATTGCCTGTAGATACCTTTGCTTTTGCTCTCTAGAAAGGTTCTTTCTCAAATAACGATACAATGTTGTTTCATGAACACCCAAGTGTTCAGCTAGTTCCCAAGTACGCACGGTTTGATTTTTTAATTCGTCGCGTATGGCTTGATTGCGTACCATGTATTTCCACCTCCTGTTTTGCTGGTAGTACTAGTATATTTTTTAATGGTAACTATTTCAAGCGAATATAATACTTAAAAGTAGTAACCAAAAATAAAAAGGAGTGATTTAATGACGAATTACTTAAATGCGAAAGAAAATTCTTTGCTAACAAAACATACGGATTACGAACTAAGCGGAAATGCTATATATGCATCATCTGAGGAAGTAGAATATTATAATCCGTTTGCTCAAATAAAAGATTCACTATTAGAATATATTTTAGGCAAAAATAAGGATTACGTAGATGCTGATTTTGATTTACATACGTTGTTTTTAAATCTAAATTATAATAATCCTGACCAAATTTATCGGTTTGTCCAACATTTTGGTCTGCTATACAATCCGATTTTTATGGATAAAGAATTACAGGAAAGTCTTATCAGTGAGTACGGGATAAAACAATTAAGATACAGAACAGGGATTTTTTCACACGTGTATAGTGAAAATGAATCTTTATTAATGTCAGAAATAAACAATCGGCCAATATATTTAAAAGAATTTCAGGAGGAAATTGAAAGGTTAAGGATGGTCATCGAATTATACATGGCAATACAGGCGCAAGACATCACCATTCTATCTAGAAATACCCGCTTTATGTTGTTTTTAGAAAATCATTATAA
The DNA here is from genome assembly GCF_005887555.1 of Lentibacillus cibarius. NCBI lineage: Bacteria > Bacillati > Bacillota > Bacilli > Caryophanales > Bacillaceae > Lentibacillus > Lentibacillus cibarius. The sequence continues at coordinate 1,400,527 of NZ_VCIA01000001.1, forward strand.
ACATCCAGTTCTTAATCCATTCCAAGAGCTTTTACAACATTCTAAGATGAAGGCAAACGTTCAAGCCGTATTAGCCAATATAGATGGTTTTTCTGTAAACAAAAGGGATTATACCAAACAACAATTGGAAGAGATTATAGAATCAACTGAAAGTGTTTATAAAAATATCCAACAACTAGGTTTGGAAGATCTTATCATTGAGATGTGTATTGTCTATTTAGAAGCAAATATTGAAACGGCATTAAAAGGAGTCTCTCCTAAAATAAGTTTTAATGATGACGGAAGTAGTCAACAAACTTGGGTATTCTCCGGCCTGCTTCCAGCAATTTATTTTATGATTCATCAAGACTTTATTTCAGGAAAACCATTCAAGAGATGCCATAATCCAAATTGCAATAACTTATTTACTCCTAAACCTAAACATAAAATTCATTGTTCGAATATGTGCCAATCACGGGCTAAGACTGCTCGTCTTAAACTGAAGAAGAAGGATGAAGCTTTAAAACTTTATAAAGAGGGTCTTTCTATTGATGAAATTGCTAATAAAATTAAAATGGAGCGCGGGCGTGTTAGCGGATGGATAAATAAATATAATAAAGACCGGTAAAATATAAGATGTACATAGAGCGTGCCAATGATAAGAAACAATGGTACGCTTTTTTGTGTCTTTTTTTATTCACAACGTTTGCATTTCTGATATACGTCTACTGAATAATAAACAAATCGTAAAACTCCAATCGTAGTTTCTCTGCAATTTTCTTTGCAACTTTTGGCGATGGATGTTTTCTGCAATTGATAATCTGATTAAGATAAGCCCCGCTTGTTCCAAGTTCTTTTGAAAAATTCCGTTGAGAATATCCTTTTTCTATTAATGTCATTCTAAATTGAGTCGCATCTTTAAGCACAATCTTCATAATGATCTCCCTTTACTCCAAAATTGTTAACTTTATTTTAACGTTTGATTGTATTATATTATCGATTATTCATCACCACAAATGAGAGTTTGACACTGTCCCCCTCTGGTTATGAATGAAGGAAATCAACTCAAAGTGAATTCTCGCATTTCTCTATATTTTCCATTCACTCTAAGAATACAAAGTTTTTGACTATATAATGATTTCTGAGTCATGACAAGTAATAAACTTTCACCACCCTAATTGGGTATGTTTAAGGGTTATTACTTGGAAAAGTTGATAACTCAGCACCCTTCACGTCATAACGGAGATCAAAATAACCCAAACAATATAGGCAAAAAAGCGATCTGTTTAAAAGGGATAAACCATGATTTATATTTTTTCAAGAGGTGATACAAAATGGAGAGGATAACAACGTTAAAGGGAACTGGTAGAAGCAGACTTGAAGTAAAAGAATCCGAAATTCAATATTTGGCATATCTAGAGAAGCACCGTGTTTTAACTCTACAGCAACTGCACACAGTTGCAACAGAGCTGTTTGGGGTAATTCTTGATAGTTATAGTTTTAAAAATCGCATGCGTAAATTTGAACAGTTCAAACTTATTCGATCAAAGCAGTATGCAGATGGATTCAATGGCGAACGCTTTAAATATGTATCGATTGGTATAAGAGCAGTGGACTTACTAATTGAAAATAAGCTACTGGATGCAGACTTCAATCAACAAAATATCTATAAATATATTCGAAAAGAGAATCTTTTGCATTATTTGGTTACCCAACAAGCTATTATTAATATCCTTTTAGCAAATCAACGTGAAAGTTATATGTACAATCAAGATATTTTTTCATTCTCAAATTCCGATTACCCGTATCACGATTTAATTCGGAAAAAGAGCATGGTTTTTGGACGCAATAGTGGCGCACAACATGCGGCTATTTCTAGCTTTAAGAACGGAACTAGCCAAAAATCGAAAAGCAACTATCGAACTTACACCATCATTAAGCCAGACTGGGTAATAAAGTTAGATTTAGAAGAAGATGACCTACCAAGTATTATTAATATCGAAGCGGATATGGGAACAGAGCCTTTAGCGACTTTGGAAGAGAAGTTTTGGAAATACTGTATATTGGCTAAAAACAGATCCCATGAACGACATCTTTTACTATTTGTCTTTCCAGATAAGTCCTTTTCAAACCGCTCATCCTTTGTACTACAAAAAAAGCGGGTGAAAAACTTTTTAAACATATTAAACCTGCAAACTAATAAGAAGATAATGGAAGAAGCTAAAATTTCAGTTGCGACAGTTCCTTTATCGGGGTCTGCCGAGCGTTCCCTTTTATTTTTTCATGGTAATGAAGTTAAAGGATGATCAGTATGTACTTCTTCTACTTTTAAACAGTCATTCTGTAGCGAATGACTTACATAATACTTCGAGTTTCTATTAATCGTCTCCTTTACTGGATACCACAATAAACCTTTTTCATATCAATGGTCCTCGCTGTTGAATCGCTTATTATTCTATCAATTCCTTCCTTTTCTTCCCCTTGATCGTAACCATTATAGGTATCTAACCTCGACATTGGGCAAAAATTGATGTTGTAACCCATTCCAAAATTAAGAATTTATACATTAAAAAGTGGTTGGACCACTAAATTATTAATTGGTACCGGGTTAAGGTACCCACTATTAGATACCATGAACAAACCACTCGTATTAGTTATTCTCGATTATATGACACTATCCTGAACATTCTCCGTAACCCTTATTCGTTACTCTTTAAGGTAACTACAATTAGCATTTAAAATTACCACTTTTATATTAAAAATCCCCTACTATTTTCAAACTCTCATTTGTGCAATCCTCAAAACAATTTATAATGTACAATTACAGGCATTCTGTTAACTTTTATAGACTTTTGTTAACCAAGCACTAGAAATGAGAGAAATCAAGGCTATAATTGTTTTCACTTAGGCACATTATCTTGCAAATTAGTAATAACCTTGCGATAGGTTGACGTTGATCCGTTAAACAAGCACTGGGGGAAAGCTGCGGGAGAGGGGGTTTTCAGAACATAACATTTACCAGTATCTAAAGCAGTCACAACTAACAAAGGATACTAACTATAGAAGGAAGGATATAGCAATGAGCAATCTCGAAAACTATTTAAATGATTTGCCATTTGAATTAACTGAAGAAGAGAAGAAGGAATGGAGAGAAGAAGGCATAAACAATAAAACGGCTAACCAACAAGACGATATTCCCAATCCCTTTTTAGATGAAGATACTAACGCTAATATTGTGTCGATAGAAGAAAGAAGAAAAAACCGTAAAAAAACGGAACTACGGGATTTCACATTATACGAAGATGTTATGAAGGCTATACAAGAAGATGAAAATAAACAAAGCACCAGCTCCGACACTGATGCTTCTGAAAAAGATAATAAGATCGTTTCAGACCTTAAAAATTATGTCTTACCATTTGATGATATTTCCACGAAAATCAATTTCAAAAAGATGTATTACTATATTTATTATAAAGCTGGAAAGGAATTTAAAGAAGAACGATTATCCAACTTTCTTATACTTCCATTATACGCTATAAAAGCCGAGGATGGAAGCCAAAAAATGTATGCTCGATTAATTAATCAGGAAACTTCCGTTGAGGTAATTTTCGATGGTGAAAAGTTATCAAACCAAAGAAGTTTTAAAACCTTTGTCAAAAGTTACGGTAATTATAATTGGAATGGAAAACAGCATAATTTAAATGACTTGAACGACTTATTAAGTGCCTACAAGCTTGATGAAATCGAGGAAAAAACGTATGCGGGATGGCATAAAAGAGAGAAAATGTGGTTATTTCCTGACCGAGCTTATCATAATGGAAATGTATATCCAGTAAATGATGATAAAGTAACGATAAACGGGAAGTCTTTCACTTTCGATAGAGAAGTAAAAAATGAAGTTAAAATAATTCGAGAACATATTGATCTACCAGAAGACACAAACGAAATCAATAATGTTGTAGAGTCTTTCATTAAGCTTTATAAAAAAGATGGACATCTAGGTATTGGTTGGATCATCGCTTCTTTTGTAGCGGATGATATATCTTCCAAAAAATTAGCAGGTCAATTCCCGCTTCTTGCGCCATATGGAATTTATCAAAGTGGAAAAACTGGTTATGTACGCTTTCTGAGTGAAATGGCTGGGATTGATACCGAATTAAACACTGAACCTTCAAAAGATGTTTGGAGAAAAGATCTTCATAACTTTTCTTGCCTTCCAATTATTTATGATGAAGTGAAAGAGAAAAAAGGGCCAAATGGATATATTAAAGAAATGCGACCATATATTAACAAAACTTTTGATCGAGCAACTTTTAAAAAAGGATCGATAGACAAATATGCAACAGAACACTATGAGGTTCATGGTACTCTTGGGTTACTTGGTGAAGTCCCACCTACAGATTCTGCTATTTTATCCCGTTTCATTTATATCGATTCTAGCAAAATGAGCAAGAACAAATCGTTGTATCACATAGTTAAAAGTAATCAACATATTTTAAATGCCATTGGGCAGTATTTTATGAGAACTTCGGAAGATTGGAAACCTGATTTCATGGCATCATACCAAGAGTTTTTGGTGGATCTGGGAGAGCGTGATATTAAGGATGACCGTATGGAGATTAGTTACGCCATTATTCTGGCAGGAGCAAAAACCTTTTTAAAAGTTCTTGAAAAGTTAGTAGGAGAAGGTAAATTCAACTCCGAACGCACAATAAAGGAACTAGTAGATTATGTTGAATCAAAAATTAAATCAAACGGTCAAGATCTAAGACAATCTCATCCTTCTATGCAATTCTTAGAAGACATTGGGACAATGGTAGGTGAAAAGGAAATAATCGATACTGCCTTCACAATACGGATTAACCATGAATTCGAAGGAAAGTTATATAAAAAGATCCTATTCTTAGCACCATCAAGTATTTGGAAAGCGCACAAGAAAAACCAAGTATCCGACCCATTTTATACGAGTAGTGGTCAATTGAAAAACGATTTAAAAACTTATTCCTTTTTCATCGGCAGTAAGTCATTCCGGGTTTCTCCAAAGTTAAAATCTGCTCCAACATGCTGGATGATTGATTTGACAGACCCTTCACTTCCTACAGAAATGCAGAATTTTGATTACTGTAAATAGAAATATTAGACAATCCTAGAATGGGGTTGTCTTTTTATTATGCTTAGGTACGTCCCAAACTTATTGACAACATATAAAACTCATCATGCCAAAACCGGGATCCATTGTCGCAATCTATTTTTAATACGACAGTTATACGACATTACTTACGACAGCAACAAACCTTGATATAACAACATTTCTATTACAATCTATTATAATAAATACTTATTTGTCGTAAGTCGCAATGTTTTTATACTATGCTCCTTTTTTCTTAAAACCATTCTAATAAAATATATACACTAGTACCCATATCTAGTTGCGACTTACGACAAAACCACCCAGAACGTTGATACACAAGGTATTCTCATTGTCTTTAACCAAAAAGAACACACGACATCCGTGCTTCATTTTTTACGACAAATGGTTTTTAGTATGTGAAACAAAGCCACTTAAACCTCTACGAATTAAATCAATGTCCCTAAGACATAGCGACCTATACATCTATTCTTTTCCTTCAATCTATTCGAATATCGAGGACCTAAAGGTATAATATCTCAAATGTTTAAATTATTGGGGGAAATTTTTATGGACCAATTTTCTAAAGATGCTTATGTGGAAGGGAAGAAGGTGAGACGACTAATTGATTCAGATGAAAAGCTAATTGTCGTCATGAATATATTCGAGATGATTAATTTAGATTATGAACAATTTTCTTATGAAATTATGCAGTTTTATAAGCGATACAACAAATCAGTGCCGTGCTTTATCAAGCAAGTAAATAAAGAGAACATGCACTTCTTCGGTATTTATTTTATCCACGGACTATTGTATGAATAAATCTCACAGTATTAAACATTTTAAAGACATTCAAAAGGAGCTTAAAACGGATGAATAAAACTACAATTGAACCACACTATTATGACCAGATTAAACATCTTTCATTAGATGATTTTGCGAACATCGCTCTCGATTTATATAATGATTATAGGGATGATGTAATGGCATACGCCCTTAATAATTTAAATCAATTTAATCAGCAGAAGGTATTATTTGATGATTCGAAACTGTTCTATTGGGATATTTCCGATGATCCATACCTTAACTATTTGATTAGAAAGCATTCAGCAGAAATATGGGAGCGAATGATCACTTCTAAAAAAAGTTATATCTTAATTAATCTAGATGTTTTCAATGGAATTAACTGCTGGAGCCTTTATTTACCACCGGTTCTTTATCAATGATTATTTTGTATTAAAAAAGGGACAGAGAGTGCGCGTGCATTCTCTGTCCTATTTTAATCATTCTTATACTGAAACACTCAATGAAGTCGTGTAATACTCGCTAAGGAAGCTTCCCTTGGAATTATTACGCGGTTTCCTTGATCAAAACCTAATGGACCAATATCATTAAAAATCAAAAACATCTCGCCTTCTATCAAGTCTTCATTTATGTTTTCACTCACAAATTTTTGCGCTTCACTAACAGTAGAAGCTTCAACAATCGTTTCTAGTACATCACTCTTTTCTTTGCGTCGAATAACGTAGTATTTATTCATGTTTGTCATCCTATATATCAAAGGGAATCCTCCGTCAGAATTTCCACAGAGTATTCCCTTATATTGCAGATTTTTTTTAATTTCTAAAACTGTCCAATAAGAATCACGACATCACCATCCGGAAAAATCAATCGGTTTAGTTCGTTAAATCCAAGATGATTAGCCACTGGGAAGACGATAAAGCTTTCTTTTTCCAATAACTTATTAACATAATGCTTCCTTACCTTTTCCCTCGCATCATCCATCGAGTTCGCTTCAATTACTGTTTCTTGATAATCCCTATTTTTTGTTGAACGAATAACACAGTATTCTTTCATACTTAAACGCCTCTCTTTCTACTTATTTATAAAAAAACATCGATAAAGATGACAGCAATTATTTCCGCCGCACATCCTTATCGATGTTTTTTAACGATATTCAATGACCCAAAAGGCCGCCTCTTGCTTCTTTTCTAAACAATGATAAGTCAATTAATCTTTTAAATAGTATAACCTCTATATTGCACGCTTTTAACCTTCGATTGTTAAAAACAATGTAGCCTTCCCGCCATTCGTTTGTCATTAATAACATGAATTCGACCCTATTTAGGCAACTTTCTTTTGGTTACTAGTTTGAAGAACACAGTAGGGAGAGAAAATGAGACATAAAAGATATAATAAGGTTCAGAACACTGATAACAGAAAGGTGAGGGCATTATGGGTACATACTATGCATTAGGAATTGTAAAACACTTTACAGCAAAATCGGACCAAGCGATCAGTCCAGCTATTTGGAACGTATATCTGGATGAAAGAATAGATATTCAGCTATATACTCTGCGCATGAATGGTGCAGAAATACACGGGGAATTGAAGATGGAAGTATTTGAAGACAACATCGAAGACTTTTATAACAAACTTGTTGAAATTACTGATAACGAAAAGATTTCAATATACTTTGAGGACTCAGGAAAAAACATGGAGCAATATCAGAGTTGGGTTACGGAAATGACAGTTAAACAATACGATCCAAATATTACCTTGACCGCTGAACTTGCCATTCTGTTCATAGAAGGGAAAGTTCTTGTGGAGGAATTCAGCATTGAGCCGAAATTGATTAATTGGTTGTTTCGGCATGTTAATCTCGCAAACCCACTTGTTGGTTGTGTAATGTGCGATATAGTTGGATAATACCTTCCTAATTATGTGCAGGTGGCGGTTATATCATTAAACGGGAGAAATAGGCGTAAGTAAATGCTAGAAAACAATTTAAATGATTAAATTCCTCAAACGTTACATCAACGACAAGTCAATGACCCAGATTATTGAGAAAGGCCAAAGAAGCGCGGGAAGAGGGGAAGAAACTTCTATGGAAGCGGATGGATAAACCAATTTCTTAAATAAAGACACAAGGAAATAGAGTGTTATTTGATTCGCTTCAGTCAATTTCCACTTCCAAAATTCACTTTAAATTGAGGTAGGGATTATCTATATTGCGTATATTCAAGTAAACTACGAAGTTCATCTATAACGAAATCTAGTGATTCAGTATCTGCTTCATCATCAACCTTTTTCATATTCCTTTTCAAATCTGTAAATGCTTGTATCCTTTTTATTATTTCATTCGTGATGTCTAACACTTTTTCGTCGGATTGCTGGAATGCTTCTAATAATCTGTCGTAATTTGTTTTAGATGTCGATTGGGATAACTCATTAGATAGCTGATCAATTCTTTCCTGTTTCCTATCCATATTTTTGTTTTGTTTTTCCATCTGTTCAAGCATCATGGTCATTGTTTTCTTGTACTGATCAGCATTTCCTTCTTGAGCCTTACAGAGTTCCTTTAAGGTCTCTTCTACAGTCATATTCCTTAACTTATTCGGAATATCGGTATTGTGGAATTTATGCATAATGGTGCCTCCTTGGTTGTTACTAATTTGACATTGATAATGATAAATGTAAATTCACTCAACGTGGGTACAGTGGATTACACCTTTTATTGTGTGGGTTTTGCTGGATTATCCTAACACCACGGATTAGGTATATTATAGCAGAAACAATGAGTGCAATCACAATTACCTTGAAAGAGTAAAAATAATGAGAAGCAACAGCAGCCAATATGTAAACTGATTCAAATTAAAACAAAGAAGAATTTTCATGGACTTTTTTAGACTTGCTTTTTTATCAATGCAATGGTCATCAGTCTTAATGTAGCGGTAACTTATATTGTTATAGTAAATCTCATTTTCTACCAACCTATTCGTCCATTTACAATTGTTGCTCCTGCCTTTGGTTACGGAGTAATGAATAAATATAACCCCGTATTTCACAAGCTATGGGATAGATGGTTTGGGAATAGATGGTGATTGTTTATAAAGTAGAATAATTAAGAAGTTTCTACTCAGGGGATTGTTATCCTGTTAATGTGGTAACTACATAAATTAGCAAAAATACATTCTATGTCACATCATGTGCCTTATTTGCTGCAATAGAATAAGCACCATTAAAAAGGTGCTAAATCTCTTCCATTTGTAAATTTCCAAAAGGAGTAACTATATTTCCATTCATAACATCATTAGCTGTTATAGTAATCCTAGTTTGATAAGAAAACGATTCAATTAAAAAGAGTTCGTTTCCTTTTTCCCACAGCCATTTATGAACGTTCTCTCTCGAAACTCCACAACCTCTACTCGCAGTTGCTTGATCAGTAATATTTAGTTCTAATGCTAGCTTGCCTTCAACCACAAATACCATTGTGTGTACGGGTTTTATAGGCGTTTGAATATATCCTTCGATAAGGCCTTCCTTATTATAGAATTTTATTACTACCACCTCCTATTATCAGAACTAATTCGATAAAAAGTGGGATAATCCTTTATTTTTTTCTTGTTGCACATAATCATTCTTACATGATATAAAATTCAAAAATAGCCCAATTTATACATCGTGTATTATGTTCAAATTAGTCCCCAGAATGCAGCAAATAACGGGGCTAAAAAGAAATAGATTGGAAAATTGGGTTCATCTACTATTATTTATTATTATTGTATGAGTTTGCGATATATAGGTCTCACGTCCTAATATGAACGTATTTCGCCGTCTACTCTTATTTATCAGCCAATGTATCATCGCGATTCTTCCTGTGCAAGTTCAATGGGTTATCCGCACCTTAAAGAATCTGCATATGCAGATAACCTTATAAAAGGCAAAACGGATAATTCAGGGAAAACCCTTCATAATGTTACTCATTTTACCGATAATACAGGTAAATGAACGTGGTTCAATTGAACTAGTTATTTAGTTTATCCGATAATGGCAAACTTATCGAAAGGTAAGGACGCAAAACCAAGGACCTAAAGCTCATTAGCTAAGGTAGCCTAGTTACCGAAGTAAGCTCTCTTAATAGGTGTACCTATCTTGTTTGGTTCGCCTTTTTGAGTATCCTTACTTCAGAGTGAAGATTTTAGGAGGTAATGGGATGCTTATAACAGATCATAAAATAACAACAGACTACCTACTGGAATTGATTAATCATAAGAAAGAAACGATGATAAAGGTTGCTGAAACATTTGGTTTTAATAGTGATAAGACATTAGAATGCAGTCAAGAATTAGATGAGTTAATTATAAAACATCAGCGAATGACAAAATTAGAAAGAAAAAGCACAACATGAGAACGATATTAATAGCGGATGATTCAACGTTTATGAGAAGATTTTTAAAACGTAAGATTCAACAACATGGACATCTAGACATTGTTGAAGCAACCGATGGACAAAAAGCGATTGAGGCATATAAACAAATACGTCCAGATATTGTTTTCCTCGATATAACGATGCCAAATGTAAATGGCTTAACTGCATTGAAGGAAATTATAGCGTTTGATTTGAAAGCAAAAGTGGTTATGTGTTCAGCTATGGGTACAGAATCAAATGTTATTGAGGCACTGCAACTAGGGGCAATAGATTTTATTGTTAAGCCTAATTTTGAAAGTTTAGTTAACGTTTTAGATAAACTGGATTCCAACACAGAATAGGAGTGGTAAACAATGAAGCGTAATGGTTTATGTGTACACTGTGGGAAAATTGATCAACTTATGCATGATTTATGTAACGAATGCTACGAAATAGAACAAAACAATATTAAGGCGGTTAAAAAGGTTTTATTTAAATATCCAAATTCAAATGCTATAGATTTATCCATAAAAACTGGCATTTCTATTGACGGTATAACCCGTTTAATTAAAAAGGGAACATTAATATAATTCTAGCCAACAAAACAATGCAGAACAACTCCAAAAGTCCTTTTATGGTCATCTATGTATTATTTGCATTATATAAGTCCTCACGTTCTCATATGGCCGTATTCCATCTTCTGTACTTGTTTGTATAAGATGCTTAGCCAATGTTTCATTGCTATAAGTCATATCATCTAAAATTACGAATGCATCCGCTTCTTCTTTTATTTTACTACGTCCATACCTGTCATGTTGCACTGAATTACTACAGATTAGATATCAATTGATTAAACCGCACATCTGTCTGTTGCACCCAAATCTTCTGTAATAACATACCAAGCCTTAGCCACCAGATGAGAAGGACGGCTTTTACCTGTAGCTTTTCATAACTGAACAGCTTCAGTTAGTATAGCTAGCCTTATACTCCAATGAATGGCGTTTTCTGTGACAACATAAACAATTTTACCAAGCACATCCCTCACATTCATCGATCTTTTTAATTCTGTTCAGTTAATTCCACGATATCTATATATTCCTCATATTCAATGTCATCCTTATTTCGATTACACTTGATACAAGCACAAACACAGTTGCTTGGTGTGCTTGCTCCGCCTTTTGCTCTAGGAACTTTATGATCAATTGTGTCACCGTAGAAACCGCAATAATGGCATATAAAACCATCCCGTTCTAATACAAATTTCCATAAAGTTTTCCTATTGAAGAAATGATGAATTAGCGTACTATGTACAATGCCTGCCGCTCCCTCTTCCACTAACCTCTTCGCTTTGTCATAGCTTATTATATTTTCATACTTATAATTACTTGTATTGCGTCCACGGATGGTAATTTCTTTAGTCGCATCTAGCAATGATGAATCAAAACTATATTCCTGTCTTGGACCAAGTATTCTTTCATGCCTACGATCTTTGCAGTCCCGACAATATGATTTTCTTTTGCTTGGCCTGTTGTGTTTCCCGCCTGTAGCCGGAAAACTTTTCATATATTTATATTCACCACAAATTTTACATCTCTTATAGAGCCTACAAGTGTCACCCGTACTTACTCCCCTTACCCCCATTAGTTCACCCCCAATTGGTCATTATGCTACTAATAACCCATGTAATATTACGAATACAATATCATTTTCTTACTTTCAAATCTACCAAGAAGCGGTATAGGGATGACCCCCGGATAAATTCTATTCCCCTTTTACCAACACAATATCAACCAGATCTAGAATATCTTCCGGTAACCGCTCCTGTCGTTCAACTGCAAATAGAAATTGCCCCAACTCACAAAGCTGCTTTCGCTGACTTACATCCAATTTTTCTGCATTCCTTTTTATAAGCCCAAGCAGTATGGCCAAATCATTGTTTGTGTATGTATTTTCCTTTATTTTTAATCGAATGATATTTGCTTGTCTATACTCTGATTTATTATTTAATATGGTTTTGTTCATAAAAATACCTCGTTTAAAAAATAGTTAGCCTCTATAGATACCCTACAACAGCAACCATTACACATATATTACATATCCTTATAGTTATTGCTTTTACCACGCCATCATCATCAAACCGCTATCCTCTAACTAACTTATATGAAGCGAAACCTCGGCAACTAATGCGCTGTCAGCTTAGTACAGGAAAATGTAAATAAATGTTCAAACGAATCCATAAAAATACACTGCCAAGTGCTAAAATAGCAAATGGTGTCAACAAATTGAAGTAAAAAGAAGGTACCGAAAAAGTGATACGCGCTTATGATATTTCACAAAGATACGAACTTAATCTAATTGAGCTAAGTATTCTACATGAACTCACGGACAAATTTCCAATGTATTTATCTATCGATGATTTAGTTGCCATAAAGGTGGATTATACGATGATAGAAAGGAATATAACTCGATTACTATGCAAAGGATTAATCGAGGAAAGATGGGGTAAGCTTAGGGTTATAAAATAAGATATAAATTTTCAGTTTGTACGGGGTTTATTGAAGGGCTACAAGATGCTTTATGGGCAGATAACACATAAGCATTCACACTAACACAGGAAGAGAAAGTTTACTTATGTAAAATCTGCATGATACAAGCTCTTACATCCTCATATGCCCGTATCCCGTCTTCTGCTCTTGTTCGTACAAGATGCTTAATCAGTAACCCATCACGATAACGCATATCGTCCAGAATAACGAATGCATCCGCTTCACCAATCATAGCAAGATGTTGCTTAATTTCGTTTTCACGGGTATTTCCCTTATCAGTGAATTCAATTCGGTCAATAAATTGTTCTAATCCATATTTTTCAATTAAAATGTACTTTAATTGGTCGCGTGACAAATCATAACGCCAGTCACTAATGACCACAATAGTTATCTCCGCAAATAAATTCTTTAACTCTATTAGTATTGCTTTTAAATTGTCTACACAAACATCATCAAATTGTAGTCCGGGATGTAGCTTTGATGAAACGGAGAACTTGGTCGTTAATACACCATCGAAATCCAAATACATATACAAAATCTTATCTTCCATATTCGTTTTTCTATCCATTACTACCACTATTGTCATTCTGTTGCTTATCAACAATCGCTTGCAAAAATTCTTCCCACTTATCATCCTCCAAGAAAAAGAAGTCTAGGTAAGCAGTTTCTATTTCCTTGTCAAAGAGATCTATTTCTTTTATCTTTTTCCGTCCATACCCGTTATGTTCCGCTGAATACATTTGCTGCAGATTAGATATCAATTGATTAAACCGCACATCTGGTTGTTGCTTCCAAATCTTCTGTAGCAACAACATAATACGGTTGATTCGCTCTTTTTCTCTCATTATCAGACCTCCATCCATATACTCTATTGTCCCGTCATAATGCTCTTTAACGGTCCCATACTTTGTATCATAAACGATAGCGGTTTTATTTGCTTTAGCATCAATCCTCGCCCGTTCCCCGTCATCTTGGCCCATTTATCGACCCATGCAAATTTTCTCTTAGGAATTTTATTGTCCGACAATGAACATACCGCCTTTCCGCAATATCTTAAAAGTTACCTAACGCTTGTATAATTCCCAGTCGCTTCACGATCAGATATAACCTTAATCCCCATATTTCGTAGTTTGCCTACATTTACTTGTCGATCTTTTTCCAATTGTACAAACCTATTCCTAAACATGATTCGAATTATAATTTTCGTGGCGGGAAGCATAACGAACTTCACGATAGACCTAATAGCCAAGAATAATAAAATGATTAATAAAAAGAACGCAAGGAAGTCCACCATTGAAATTCCCCTTTCAATTTGAATTTTCCCTTATTATATACGATATGTTGTGTGATTGCGATTAGGCAGAACCCGTCCATCTACATTTATGTTCTTAATAAAAAAATCAATACCCTTATAAATATAATGTCACGGTTATTCCCTTCCGCCTCTTTAACCACTTTAATCAGTCATTTCATGGATTTAAGGTATAGACATGACTGATTAATACTTATAATAGCCTAATAAGACATTAGGGAAACGCAAGAATAAGAAGAAATCTTAATCGTAAAATGAGGGATTTAAGTGGGTACATACTACGCGCTTGGCATTGTAAAAAAGTTCACAGCGAAATCAAATCAAGAACTTAGTGAAGCCAACTGGGAGGACCACATGAATGAAAGACTTGATATTGACCAATATGCGGTAAGCGTTAAGGATAATGTGATAGAAGGAGTATTAAAAGAGAAGGTCTTTAGGGAAAACATCGAAGACCTTTATAACAAACTGGTCCAGATTACCAATGATAGGCAGGTTTCCGTTTACCTTGAGGATTCCGGTACAGACATAGAACAATATCAGACTTGGCGTACAGGAATGACAATAAAAGAATATGATTCCAATATCACTTTGACCGTGGAACTTGTTATTTTGTTTATCGAAGGCAAAGTTATTGTTGAGGAATTTAGCATCGAACCAAAACTGATCAATTGGCTGTTTCGACACGCCAGCCTTTCGAATCCACTTGCCGGTTGTATTATGTCGGATATAGTCGGATAGATTTCGTTTAGTTATATGTAAGTACTTTCAAGAATATCCACGCTAACAATCAAACAAAACAAAGAGAATTAACGATGGACTTTTTTAAAATTGCTTTTTTTATCAATGCTATGACCATCTGTCTTAATGTAGCAGTTACGTATATGGTTGTAGCGGATCTTTTCCTTAATCAGCCCACAGCACCTTTTACCATCGTTAGTCTTGCATTTGGTTACGGAATAATGATTAAGTATAATTTCGTTTTTCATGAGTTGTGGGATAAATGGTTTGGGGATAGAAAGTGATCAAACTGCAAAACATTTTTTGACGTGTAACTTAAACGGATAAGAAGCGGGAGATAGCGTTGACTTTGATGCAAGATAAAAGAATGCCCCGCGGAGATTTCTTCTCCACAGGACCAAGATTAGTTCTATTTTAATCATTCAACACGCTTTGAAATAACCACACAGCTCGCTAATAACTTTTTATTTTGACTGTACCGCTAAACCTACTGTTAAAATTTCATTAGCCTCATTAAATGAAAGCAACAGAATTTCATTATTAATTATCCAACCAGATCTGTTTCACTTTTCCCTTCAGCTATTTTCCGAAAAGACATATAAAAAAGAAGTGGATAGGAGGTCTGACCACAAGTGTTTGATTATACCTCTTTATTAACTATTGAACAGATACTTGAAACAGCATTAAATAGCCTCAAACAATCTATTTCAGTTAAATTATATTCTGATCTCCCATGCAATAGCCAATGTCTATTAATAGAGGATGGTTCAGTATTATTAAAGTCTGACTTCTCGTATAACTTCCTAACAAAATTATTATATGAAAGCCACACATATTTCTCTATAACACTCTTATTTCCTTCAATTTTATCAACTTGTATTTGACATACTTTCATCATTCTTACATTAGTTTTATCCGGATAAAAACTTGATAAAATTCCTTCTATAACTGTAATCAACGTTATTGAAGTGATAATATATTTTTTATTTTCATATGAAAATACACATTCTTTAATAGCAGTTTTAAATTTTTCATCAATAGTAGAACTTAATATTCCATCTACTAAACCTACAAAATTATAGCGCTCATTTTCCGTGAAATACCAATAAAAAAACTGATTTATATCTTTAATTTCACTTGTCTGTCCCAAAACATTGATTGGATAAATTGCCATTTCAATCGGAAGTGTCCACCCAGTTTCATCAATTTTTGTAATTACATTATCCAAAGTTCTCGAAAACTGTTCTGACATTTCTTCTGCATCTTTTTTTACTTTTTCTTTAAAATTAGTTTGAATTTTAGAAAGTTGCTCTTCGCTTAATTTACTATGGATATCATTAACTTCTGTCATCGTCACACCCCTCTCTTCCATATTATACTTTAAAATATAAAAGGTAATGAAAGCCCCTGCAGAGATTTTTTACTCTCCACAGAACTTCAATAAATCAGCACTTTGAGACTTTAAAACAATGGGGTCTGACCCTATTACCGAGAGTTTTAGTTTTGGTTGGTCATTTTTAGCTAAAATAATGTTTGACTTATTTACTATTATACGCTGATCCCAATATCATGATCAATCCACGTAACCAATATATCACTCACTTTTCATTCCGACTAATCTTATTAAATACTCTATACTTTGCCTTTGTCCATCTATTACAAATACATCTATATACGAAAACTAAAATCTTTTAATGTGAGTTTACTTTCTAATGGCACTGTGGTTATTTTAGCAAAACGAAAAGCGTCTTTCTTTTTAGGTATTGGTAAATAAAAAGTATTTCCTTCCTCTAATTCAGGTACAATGTAATCCACTCTATTTTTTATTAAAGTTCTAATTAGAGAATGAACTTGCTTTCCAATATTGATTAAATCATTAATATCAATTAATTCACCGTAACGGTATCTTAATAAATTTCGTTCTTCCTGAAGTTTAGTAATACCGGGTTGAATTTCAGGAGTAAGATTTGGAATAACAAAAGCTTCTTGTTTACTTTTAAATGCTTTTTCAATCGTTTCATTATCATAACTAATAGGCAGGCCATCTAAAGAAGTTTTACGTCTATGCAACTCATTTTTATTCAAAGTTCCGCTAAATGGTCTCAGGGCAACTGTCAGTCCATGTTTGTATTGGTTGTAGAAAAATCTGTAGTCATTAAAAAACTCTAGCACCGATTGAGTATAATCAATTAGATTTTGTGAACCTGTTGCAAAAACCGCTAAGTTTTCTTCTTTTCCTTCGATTTGATCAGTCATTACTGCCTCGAGATATGACTTGCTAGGAACCATGTAAGCTTTCAACAATTCATCAACGGATAAAACCTCAATACGGTTAGCTGCTTTTCCAATATCTCTTGCATAATAGAACACTACTTTTTTAATAAAATCTTCATTTTCCCTAATATTTTTCATTAGAATTATATAGTCCTCCACATACATAAGCAGCTCTGAAATGGCACTGAATATTAAACCATTTGTTACCTCATTATAGATCCTGAATTATTCACAAAAACACTCTGGTATAGCTTAACCCCTTGATTGTCAGGTTGTTTGACCAAATCATATATTCATCTAATAAATGAAAAAGAACCCCTTTTTCTGTTACAGTTAAAGTACCAACAGAAACCAACAGAAAGGGGTTCTTATATTGGCTACTTTACCGCAAATAACGCTTGATTTCAACCGTCAAATTAAATTGTCGCATGATGGGGGTGACCTGTCATCGGATACCGGTGAATTCCTGTTTCGGGAATTTGACGAAACTATTGGTTTCACCCGGACATTGGCGAAATATCTGGTGCTGAACGACGAAAGACACTACCATATTCATGCCAATCAGGACTTATTGCGTCAAAAAATCTACCAGATCATTGCCGGATACGATGGCGATGATGCCGCCGATCAACTGACAAATGATCCTGTCCTGACACAAATTATTGGGACGAAAGCTCTGGCTTCTCAGCCTAGTCTGTCACGCTTTCTTGAACGATTTGATGCCAACTCGATTGATCAACTGAATCAGGCCAATCAGGACCTGTTGGACAGGGTGCACCGATACAGGGCGTCCGATGCCCTGATCCTGGACTTGGATTCCACCCACGCTGATACCTACGGTAATCAGGAAGCAGCGAATTACAACACCCATTATGGAACCGTTGGGTTCCATCCTTTGGTGGCTTTTGACGGGATCACAGGTGACTTTGTGAAAGCAGATCTACGTCCGGGCAGTGTCTATACGTCCAATGGGGTGGTTGATTTTATCGAACCTGTTATACAGCACTATAATAACGTGTTTCCGACAACCACACCGTTCCTGCGCGGTGACAGCGGTTTTGCCGTTCCAGCCCTGTATGAGCTGTGTGAACGTGAATCCGTGTTTTACGTGATTCGTTTGAAAGCCAACCCTGCTTTGAAGCGCATTGCAGCCGAACTTCATCCCAATACGACACCAGCCGATGCCACGCAAACCGAGTGCTATTATGAGACCATACACTATCAGGCTGGGTCCTGGTCCCAACCAAGAAAAGTGGTCATCCAATCCATTCGTCCGGCAGGTGAATTGCTTTTCACGCATGGGTTTTTTGTCACGAACTTGGGTGACACATTTTCACCTGAAACGATTGTCCAGTCCTACAAGCAAAGAGGGACAATGGAAAACTATATCAAGGAAGCAAAAAATGGCTTTTATATGGATCGTATGAGCAGTCATGACTTTCAAGTCAACCAGGTTAGAATGATGTTGAGCCTGTTGGCCTATAATTTAACCAATTGGCTGCGCACGCTTTGCTTCCCCGATGGTCACCAGAACATGCAGATCCAGACCATTCGCACAAAGTTGATCAAGGTAGCCAGCAAGCTGGTTCGATCGGGACGATCGTTTTACTTCAAACTGGCTTCCAGCTTTGTCTATCCGAAACTTTTTTGGCAGGTGCTGCAACGAATACAGGCTATGAAGCCGACATAAGACGGTAAAAATATAGTGTAAAAATATAGGTCATTTTTTAAAGCCCAAGCCCAGACACAGGAGACGTATGTCCAAAATCGGCAGTAAGCTGATGATATCGCCATGTTTTAGTTGCTTTGGTTCTATTTTCACGATTTTGGAATCCAAGAACGCTGGTGCAGCGTTCAATTTACCATAATGGCGTTTTAGTTTTGAGCTGTGAATAATTCAGGTAGATATAATTATTTTCATGCTCTTTAAATTCATGGCCGTAAAAGGAACGTAATTTTCTTTTCAATTTTTCTCTGTCTTCCAACGTCATTTTAATAGATAACAATTTAGTTAATCTCCATCTATCATCGTATCCACTAAAAAATGTCTGTAGTTGAGAATCGTTTGCCTTGCTTTTATTAAAAAGGAAATCATTGTGTTTCATACTCATTCCCCTATTCCCACCTTTATTTTAATTTAAAGTTTATATATATATCTGTTTTTGTTAGATGCATTTGCAGATGTCCTATGGGCTGCAGGAAGAATATACCTTGCCGTCTTAGGTTTTTCAACCAGCTCCCCTTTTTGGCAGCTGGGTTTGACCCCAATGTCAAAATCGCACATCAGTTTGCTTCTCCCAAATCCCGTGTAAGAATGTCCTAATTCTATTTATTCGTTCTTTCTTCCGCATTTTCCCTACTTCCATTTTCTGCGGAATTTATTATCTCAAGTGTACCATCGTAATGCTCTCTAACCCATCCTTGTTCTGTCTTATCTTTAGCATCAATCCTTGCACGTTCACCTGTTATCCTCGCCCATTTATCGACCTATTCGAACATTCGAACTTCCTCTTATGATCTGTCATAAAATAACTCTACCCCTTCCTGCTAAGCACTTATATTACGTTAAATATGAGTATATTTTAAAAATATTTAATTAGCTGCTGCAGTTTATGTAAAAAGATATACAATACTAAACATTCATTAATTCTCTGACATCATTGTATTACTTATATCTTTACCTATAATATGTTAACTTTGTAATTGCGCAATTTCGTCAAGAAAAAGTACTTTCCAATGGGCAATCTAAAATCCATTATGGAGGAAATAGCCTCTTTTTGTCGAATTGCTTTAAGTAGGAGGTGATAATAATGAAACAAGAATATCGTAATTATGCCAAAAAACTTGAAGAAATTGGTGACAAAATTATTAGTATCACTAATCGTACAGCAAGATTAAATGAAGGATTAGTACATACAAAGAAAGAATTAATAGAAAACCAAAATAACGCTAGAGTGGCCACTGAGAATTATAGATTATTAATTAATGAATTGTTGGAAATGAAAGTTCCCAGCGTTGTTGCGGGTGAACACAATGGATTAATAAGTGGCATTAGTTGCTTTGTTCATGGGCATAGCTTAATGAGGGATAGTATTAATATCGATGAAAATACAGTGGACAAGAAACAAATGGCACAAGGACTTGCTATTAATGATATCGGATTAGGTACTGTAAAAAGGTCTTCTGAGCGTATATCAGATATATTAACTAACCATTATAAATAGGATTGTTCTAAGTCTGAAAATTAAAGAAGGTGCTGGTATCAGTGCCTTTTTTAACAGATAATTGGAACTTAACCTTAATGATATACAACCAGATAACAAAAAACCTTTCCGAATCATTATTATTCTTTCACTATTCGTGTTACAACATTTTGCATGAAATCCATCTCCATCAATTGGGAGATCATGAAGTCTAAATTGTTCATTAGTTTTTCGATGGTTTCATTCAACTTTTCAAAGGTATAGTCTGGTTTTCCTGTCACTCTATAACTATAATTATCCCTAATTTTATATAATTCTTGCTCTTGCTCTGTTATCTTTCTTCTTTGAATAGGAACAGTCAATTCATCAATTCCAACAAAGTATCGGTGTGTTGTTGTATTTCTATAAAGTTTTAGAACATCCTTTTCTTCTTCGTTAATATCCCTGTATGCATAGGACAGTATCTTACTCAATTCTTTGATATCCTCATAAGTTAACCATCCAGCTCCTTCTTTCCGGATTTCCAAGACGGACTTAATACCATTAAAATAAACCCTTCTTATATTTGATATTAACTTACGCTGAGACAATTCATTTACCATAACTGCTACGTAGTCTAACAGGGAAATGAATCTTGGTATGATGCTTCTAAAATAGTAATTTTTTACTTCGTACTTCCAATAATTACTCCAACCAATTTCTCCTTCTTCCCTAAGTTTCTTCTCTATGGCATACGCTGATAGGGAATAATAATACGTTTTTACCAACTCTTTAAAGGCTTCTGAAATTGAATAGAGATAGCTTTGACACAGCATATCTTTTGCCGGAGCAAAACCATCCATAAACACTTCATATTCCAATGTTTTAAAGGGAGAAGTGAGCAGCATTACATTGTATTCTCTGAACCATTTTAATAAATATGGCTGCATTTCTTCTAAATGTTCTTCTAATAGCCTTTTATCCACAAGCCCCACCTCCAACAACATTGTACCATAGAGAAGCAGTTTGGCCGGATATAACTATCGACACCGCATTTCTTATGATCTTTTGCTTTAAAGCATGTGTTTTGCTTTTTATTTTGCTTTATCTGCAAAACAAAGTATCGCGCTTATAGATATCCTGAACTTCCGCAGCGCGGTTCGTTAACTATAGCTTTCATCGGAAAATAACAGGCACCGATTTCAATATAAAAAAAGCCCTGTAGAAGTTTTCACTCAACAAGACTTTCCAATCATTTCAACACTTTAAGGTAGCAGGGTCTGACCCATTGGTCCCAGCTGAAAAAACAAAGCTAATGATTATTTTATTGTAATACTTTAGCAGTTGTATTATACATTTCACTTATAGTTTTAAACCATCCTTCAATCTCTTCGTAAACACCATGTTGTTTCAATGAATCAGCAGTGATCTTTTGGGTTAAAGTAGAATTTAAAATTCCCTTTATAGCATTTTCCCTTTTCTTATCGTTCTTAATATATTGCATTGCTACGCCCTTTAAATAATTAGGAACATCAAAGTCATTCCAATTTATTAGTTGTTTGGAGAGGTCACATTCAAAATGTTCATCTATTAAATGTGGCGGTATGTAATTTTCCATTTCTCTAAGGCTAGTCACTACGCCCTTTCTTCTTCCATCATTTATACTATTCATATTTTTAACAGACTCTTTATATTTTGGAATATCACCATCATATAAATGAAATTCTTTAATGTTTGAATATTTGAAGTGGTCTAGATTTATCCAATTAATTAACCTGCTGCCACCTAAATCGTAAATACTAATATCAGCATTTTGTAGGTCAATAATATCCCTAAATTCTGGTACGGTCTTATTTATGTTTTTTAAAAAGTTAACATCATGCGGCCCTTCGACACATATTACAACACTTGAATGAATAGTTGGCAAAATCCCTAAAGTATTAACAACTTCCCTGATTTTTATCTCTTCTTCCGTGATAATGTATGGATTGCCACTGTCATCTTTCGTAATCATTATTAAAGCATCCTTGTTTACCATTTGTGCTATTTCGGGAGTATGGGTAGTTATAAAAACTTGATTCCCTTCCTGCTTAGCAATAGTAGTCAATGAATCTACAATCATCCTTTGGTAATCAGGGTGTTGAGATGTTTCAGGTTCTTCAATAGCATAAATAATATTGTTGCTCCCAGTTTCATCAGCACTTTTTTCGGCTTGCGCTCTAAAATAACTCAAAAGGATCAATCTTCTTACGCCACTTCCTCTTTTATTAAGAGGAATCTCATTATCCGTATCTAGGTTAAATTTAAAAATAGAATCCCAACTTTTTAGTTCGGGTATTGTCTTTAGTTCATTGGCAATTTCGTCATTAAAGTCGCGTAATTTTTCTATCGTTTTATTACCGATTTCCTCTACTTTCGTTACTACTTCGTCTCTGATTTTGTCTAATTCTTCTTGAAGGCTGACTAAGACTTCTTTCGTTATTGCCTTCATTGGGTCTTGTACCTCTTTATCCCCATCAGTATTAGCTCGATCCGATTGAAAAAGATTGTAAAGTGGGAGGTTTTCTTTAAGTTTAACCCATGTTTTTATGCTATCATCTTGAATATCTTTGATATTTATTGTCTTTTCTTCAAATATTGTTCCTTCATTTATAAGTGATTCAAAAATTGCCTTCCTCATATCTGCCTTTTTGGTTTTATTAATACCTTCATAGTTATCAATCTTATCTTTATGATTCTCTAGCAATTTTTTCAATTCAATACTTTTATATGTAATTAATGGCTTTTCATTTACAAGGGGGTGATAGGTATTTAAATGAACAGAAATACTACTTTTAGTAATTGAATTTCCACCAGCATTAATTACCTTTTTTACTTCTAGAAGATTTTCTTTATTTAAAAGGTATTCGTTTTCCAAAGACGTTGGATTAGATGCATCTAAAATTACAAGCTCATCACTTTCAATTTCAAATGATATACTTATCTCAATTACTTTTTCGGATGCATTTTTGTAGCAATCACTTGTTTCAGGCTTTACTTCATCATTAAAAAATATATTCAGAGCATCAAGGATGGTACTTTTACCGACGTCATTTTTACCAATCAATATATTCAAATTTTCATTAAACTTGACTTCTATATCCCGATAACCTCTAAAATTCTTTAAATGTAATTTAGCTAACTTCACTTTTTCACATACCCTTCTTTACTTTAATAACAAGTACCAGATCATTAAATCCGATATATCGGAAATTAACAGAAATAACTTTTGATTTTATCCCACCGTTTATTTATACACATAAAACATTCGATAAAATATGACAAAAGTCCTGCAAAACAGCTAAATTAATTTCTAAATTTTTATGACAAATTTCTCATGTTTTATAGCGGTCTTCAAAAAGTCAAAATTTAAAGGAAAGTAAAAGGATAAAATTCATTCATGGCTTATTGGGCAAATATTATGATGAAGCGAAGAAATTATTTTGACTATTACCAGCAACTTTTACCACCTTCCAAAAAGGATTATTAACAATTCTATATTTTTTACTAGAATTAACACCTATCACAAATTCTTTAATTTCTTCAGCATACGGTTTCTTAAATCCATTTTGTAATGCCCAATCTCTTATTTGGAACGGATCTAATGAATATCCAGATTTTTTAGTTTTCTCAACATTTCTATTGTTGATCCCTTATCATCTGGATGTGTAAATCCGGTAGATAAATTAATTCTTTTTTTTATTGTGTACAATCCTTTTAAAATCACCTTGTCCATGTAGTACCTCCCTCTATATAATTAAAATATCTTCAAAATGCTCTTGTTTTCTTAGAATTTCTCAACCACCAATTTAGGAGTATTACAGGGGGAAGGGGGGCATAGCTCAGAATACTGAAGATTCTAACATCCTCTAATCCATCCTAACGACTAAACTGGTAGTATTTGGTTAAAATAGGTATAACCATGCTTTACTTCTCCACACTACTTATGATCGCTCACCCTCCCATGTATCACGGGATTTTAATCCATACATTCCCTCGTCCTGCGTATCCACAAGGTGGAGGTCGGAAAAGCTCCTTAACTGGGTCGTTTGCCCGAATGGAATAAATAAGCTCCGACTCTGCATTATTGGTGTTTGTTGATTCCAGAAATCAAGTACATTTATTCATACATCTTGTTCAAAAAGCTTAAGCAGCCTGTAATGAATCGCTTTGCGATATACCCTGTAATAACTTACTCCCATCAAATTCACATTGTTTTTGTCCGATGGCGAACAATACACGTACTAACTTTCCACACAACGCAATAAGTGATTGCTGTTTCTTCAATGGACGATCAGGGCGGGTTGTGTAATGCGAATGCAACGCCTTAAACGTTGGGTTTTTGGCGACTAATGGCCGCACAGCCAAATATAAGGCTTTTCGCAGTTTCTTTCGTCCACGTTTGGTTATTTTCGTTTGGCCTTTAAATTTGCCGGAACTATGCTCCCGTAACGACAGTCCTGCCATATTTACGAGTTGTTGGGGGTGCTTGTATTTCGTGATATCCCCAACTTCTGAGAAAAAGGTGGCAACTGTCGTTGCTCCAAGACCTTTAATGGCTATCATTTCTTTAGCCCCTGGTATATCTTCCATTAGATCCGCTATTTCCTGTTCCAGTTCTTCCAACTGGTCATGGTACAATCGATATTGCTCCAAAAGGCTGTTTAATTCCTTCCTGGCAAAGCGCAACCCAATTTCAATACCAATGCTTTTGTTGGCTTTATCAACTAGATTTCTTGCTCTCTTAATTCCGACCCCAGCTTTCACGACGGTTTTCCATTGAGCTAATACTTCTTCCGGTGTCATGTCACGAATATCAGAAGGAAATGGAAAGTGACGTAATGTGAAAAAGGCTGTTTTTCCATCCCATTCTTTAAAGACATCGTCGAACTCCGGGAAGTATCGCTGAATGCTGTTCTGAATGCGTCCTTCAATGATCATAAGCTGTTTGGTTAGTTGATCTCTTAATTTTATTCCTTCTCTTAATTCGGCATAAATGCCTTGGAGAAGGTTCGGTACAGAGTATCTACCATCCTTCACAAGCTGTGCGATAACGCGCGCATCCTTTGTGTCGTTCTTGGTTGGGGAATTGTCATCGAGCTCTTTGGACTTCTTCACGTGCATGGGATTGACCAGCACAAAATCATTGTCCTTGGCTATAAGATAATAGGCTAGGCCTAGCCAGAAATGCCCGGTTGGCTCCGCCCCAAAAATGACATTCGTTTTTTCATTGTCCTTCTGAAGTCTGAAAACCCAATCTAGTAACTGTTGAAAACCATGTATTCGATTGTCAAAGACCAGTCTTTTGCCAAATTCATACCCTCGATCATCCTGGGCGCGTGCCACGTGTTTGTCCTTGGCAATGTCAATTCCTACAATTAATGTAGATGGAGTGATTTGCGATATTTTGCGATTTTGATTATAATTCATGTCGAGTCCTCTCCTTGGTATTTATCTATTTCGGGGTCAATGCGCATTGACAGCCCGTACTATACCAAGAGGGCTCTTTTTTGTTCAATCCTCAAATTTCTTCATTACAGGAATGCTCCTTAAAGTATTTAACTAAATCTTATCACTCTAAACAGGAGGAAGATGGTTAAATACAGTTGAAAATCTAATAATATTCACCAATAACTGGCAATAATCCCATGCTCGAATACCGGTATATCAACATTTTAAGATTAAAAATTTTCGTGTGGTGCTAAGTTACGTGTTAGCAGGAACTTTTATTTTATCCTCCTTTGTTTTCCTTTAGCATCCAATTCGTTAACTGCTTTCGTTTATCCAATCTAACTTTATTTGAACTTGCTATTTTTTTGCATTTTATCGATAATATAAGGTCTGCACCATAGTCGCCAATTGCTGGTGTTAATATGGAAATAAGGCAAATTAAGAAATGGTCTTTTTAATGTTCTTTTACTTAACATCCTCCCTTGACAGTTTCAACCAGTAACCATAACCTAATGGAAGACATTATATTTTAAAGAAAAAGGGGCTATTATATGGTGTTTAGAGTTATATTTGAAAGCGACTCACTGTCAGTAGTAGATTACTTCCAAATTGTAGCGGCAATCGGAACTGTCTTAGCTGCATTAGCTGCGATGATTACAACACTTCAAAATAGAAAAGCTAATAAAGAGTTAGAAACTGAAAGGCATATGATGGTAAAGCCTACATTCAGAATACAGTCACATTTTGAACAAAGAGAAGAACGAATTATAGATATAAATGCGCTTAACATAGGATTTAATAGAGTCCTAAATGGTATAAATGTTAGTTGGGCAGGACCAGAAAAAGTCAAGTCATCTATTAAGGAGCAATATGAATCAATGGAAAGTGCTATGAATCATAGTTTAAAAATAAGGTTAGATTTTTCGGAGTGCAAAGAATATGAGATAAATGGCACATTGAGCATCACTTATACAGATATTTTAGGAAAGCTATATAAAGAGTCCATACCTATTAATATAATCTACCATTTCAATAATATAACAGAAGAGTATCTACCAATTCTTCAAAATCAATTAGTAGGAAAGGCATTCATTTAAAAAGAAATATATCTATGATAAGAGAACTGATAATGGGTAGTTGTAAGTCTAATATTTCCATTCTATAATTATGATAACATCATCATAAAGGAGCAAAACCATTGGGAATCTCAAATTTTCTTCGTAATCTCAAAAAGAGTATTAGGGAAAGAAATGCTTTGGTTCGTGAATATATGACTGTAAAGAAACAATATGACCACATGATGAGGGATTTGGAAGGAAAAATAAAAAATGCAGAAACAGATGAGGAAAAGGAAAGACTTAAAGAATTTAAGCAACAGATAATTGACGAGGGAAAAAGAGTTCGAGCAGAAGAAGAAAAGAAAATAAGAAACCAACAGAAATAGATGTATAAACAGTATCCCTATGCAGAAAGAGTAAATGGAATGTTACGATGAGAACTACTTGATCATATTATTCCGTTAAATGAAAACCATTTAGAACGATTAGCCAGACCAGCCTAATTGAATATTTTAACTACCAAGCCTTTTTAAAAAACCGAAATTGGAAAGGCTTATTTGTCATGCCTATTTTTATTTTTTGCCATCCTTAATTAAAACCTTCTACTAGACTTTTATGAAAATTAGCCTTTCTATTACCCAATTTTAGCAATAATCTTTTACTAATTTTAGTAGATTAGTAGCTGTTTTTAGTCTCGGATGGACTTTTTGAAGGCGACAACCATCTACTACTTTCAACAAAATAAAAGATTATTTAATATTGCCTATACCCTTATAATTACTAATTATAAAGTATAAATAACTGTACTTCCTAACTGATCTATCTACTCTTCAATGCTAATATATGAATCTACTAAGTGCGAAAATAAATCCCTGTGTCCTTATTTATAAAAAAATGAAAGAATAAGAAAAGCCCTGCAGAGATTTCTCTCCACAGGACTTCCTTCTTGTCAAAAACAACCATTCGACATAGTCTGGGTAGTGACAGGCATCAAAACCTTAGAAGCTAGGTGTGAAAGTAACACCTGTAGATTCTGTCGCTGTGTCATTACCAGCAGCATCTTCATATTTATCTAATTGAGTTGAAAATTTAACTTTAATATCACCTGTTGCTCCTGAGTAGTCCTCAACAGTTAGAATTATTTCATCTGAATTATCACCAGCTGCTGCCGCTGAAATATTATAGTTAACCGGAGTTGTAGCAGAATCTTCAACGTTAAAACCAGTTCCATCAGCGATGATACTTGATGATTCAATATTCTCACTTAAAGTAACTTTAATATGGGTAGCGTCAACTTGTGAAGCAGAAACTACCGTTGGTGCAACTGTTTCAGCTTTAGATTTTGTTACATTAACACCTAAATCTAATGCAACACCATTTTCAATTAGAGTTAATCTATAGTTTGAATCAGCTTCAGCAACAGTATCACCTGTTCCATCGTTAACTGTAACTGTATCTGTACCAGCAGTAAATGTATCGTCTGTAGTATATTTGATACCATCAAATCCTGTAGCTGATACAACATCAGCATTAGTTACATCGAAATTAGCTTTTACACCAAATTGGTCAACAGTCCATAGGTATAAACCAGCATCACTAAAGTCAATAGTATCTACATAGTCTGTTGAAGTTATAGATGTTTTCTCTTTAGCAGTATCTGCACTTGCAATAGCCTTATCCATACCCTTAAATTCTACAACTTCTGCATCCTCAGCTGAAACAACTACATCTTTAGTAATTGTCTTAGTTCCTTCATCTGTTTGAACATTTAATGTAAGTGTAACTGTTTGATCTTCAGTGATATCTGAATCGGTATCAACTGAACCAGCAACATACCATTTACCATTTGAAGAATGCTTATGAACATCTACATAATCAGAAGACTCAGTTACATTGATAATAGAAGATGCTGGAATTGATACTACTGAACCATCAGAATCAACTGCATTTACTTTGATTTCCTTAGCGTATGTGTTATCACCAGTTTCACCATCAGCTAAAGTTTGATCAGTTTTGCTCGCTACATCTGTTCCATGCTTATAAAGAGTAGGAATATCTTCTACTTCATAAGTGAATTTCTCAGAAGAATTCGCAACTACAGTGAATGGAACTTCAACAGTATCTACTACTTCACCAGAACCATCTTTAAGATTAGCTACTAGAGTTGCAGAGCCTGCAGCTAGTCCATTAACTGTAACTTCTGCAGATTCCAAGTTATTATCCTCGTCGGAAAGTGATACAAATTCACTTTGATCGGTTTCAGATAGTTTATAATCTACAGTGTAACCTGATGGAGTAGAGCTTAATTTATTATTATATTGATCAAAAACGTCAAAATCTACTGTTGTAGATCCAGTTTCTACAATTGAAGAAGCGTGTTTGCTATCATCGGAAACAGTTAAATCAAACGGAGTAGCTTCTTCAGCTACAGTCACATCAAGAACTGCACTCTCACCAGTCGCATTTAGGGTTAATGTGATTCTTGCAGTATTTCCTTTTTCACTAGTACCTTTAGATTCAACAACTAGTTTACCATAGTTTTCAGAAGTTGGATCTTTTTCAATTTTAGTATTTGTCTTATTTACAACATCTTCATTAGAAATAGCTATTGTATGAGCTACACCTACGTAGTCTTTTGGCTCAACTTTATTACCATACTTATCAGTTACTTCTAAATCAATTACTTTCTGTCCAACATTTGCTGGGATATCAACAGAACCCTCAGCTAGCTTCACGCTATATGGTACACCCGCTTTTTCATTTACTTCTAATGAAAGATTAGTAGTTTCACCAGTCACTTTGTTAAGTAAAATCACATTAGTTTTACCAGCTTTTTCAAAAGAATCAACATTTATATAAGTTTCTCCATCTGAATTCTTTTCAAATGTAACATTTGCTGGATTTAATATAGACTCATCAGAAACGATGACTTTTACATTATCACCTTTAACTAATTCTGTTTCATTACCATACTGATCATATGCTGTATATGGAACAGTAACATCTTCTAAGTCTTGAGTCAAAAGAGTCTTGTCTTCAGGTAACTGAACATCACCAAGCGTAATAGAATCCAGTTGAGCGCCTGCTACAACTTCTAGTCCTTTTGATGCTGACAAACCAGTTTCATCATCAACAAGCGAGACATTTACAATATCGCCCTTTTCAAATGCATCTTCATCGGATGCAGTATCAACATAAAAACCGTCAGTTGAATTATATTCAATAGTTACATCTTTGTTTTGAGTTTTGTTGAATGCACTAACAGTTACATCATTGTTATCAAACTCAACTTTGTCACCATATTGATCTTTTAATTCAAAACCTACTTTAGCTTTTGCTGTTCCATCTAAGAGGCTTTCATTTGTAATAACTGCTTCACTAACAGCTCTATCTTCAACAGTGACTTCTCCTGTTAAGTCTTCATCACCTAATCCACTAATAGTTAGTACATAGTCTCCTTCAGCGAATTCAGCATCATTTGTACGTACTACTGTAGCTTTATTCCCATCAAATTTGTCGAATTCAACAAGAACAGATGAACCATTTTTAGCAGCTTCCAATTCTAGTTCTTTTTGTTCATCAACAGTAAGTTCTTTATTGAATGTTACTTCAAGAGTTTTAGCGTCAATCGCACTTACTCCAATTAGACATGATTAAATTTAGATTGCCTCTAAGTACTGACATATCAGTATTTTTATATTCAATTTATATTGGCATTGTTAAAGTATATGTAGAATGTACCTACTTTTCAAATAGGTATAGTAGTAAAAGGTATAAAATAGGAATGGCCAACATTTGAACAAGGCTAACTTTTATACACTAAAAAAAGGAAGCAAAACAATAATTTGCTTTTACTTCCTTTCCTAATGATATAAATATTTTTCTAATGCTTCAAAATCATCATGGTCGGTCAATACGCTTATTGCCTAGTTATATGGAGTACTCGTAGTCCACAATACAACGTGAGATCCACATCCGCTAAGTTTGTAGTCTGTTGAATCCCTTTTGTTATGTAACTAATGAATCTTTCTTGCTCCTCTTTATTATTCTGCCATAAACAACCTTAAAAATTTATAAAAACAAAAAGAGAATACCATTTCATTGTATTCCCCATAAAAGTCAATATATAATTTCAATTTCTTCATTTGATAGTAATCGTTGAAAATCTTCATTAGTTATTTTTTTCTTCTGTTGATTTAAGTTTAATACTTTGTTTACTTTCAGATGAAAACGTGTTTTTCTATTTGGGTATCTATGTATAGGAATTAAACTAGCCAAGGCCTTATAATCAGTAGTATTTCTATAGTAACTTTGCAAGAGTGTGTCATTACTTAGAATGTAAATTTGATTTGAAAAAGGATTAACTTTTTCAGAGAAATAACTTCTCTCAACAAAAACATATAGATCATGATCAATTCCTACAAAGTTTACTCTTATATTACCCGGTAATTGTTCTAAAATTGTAGAGGCCCAAATCAAAGATAACTCTCCCCTATTTTCATTATTGTTTTCTGAAAAAAAGGATTGGTATGAGCATAAAATAACCTTTTCAGCTGTTGAAAAGGACCGTTTACTTTCCTTCACTCGCTCTTTCAACCATTGGATACTCATAAAAGCCTTTTCACTTGCAATTAAGAATTTTCTTCTTGCTGCAGTTACCTCGTAATCAACTTTAAGTAAATCAATCAGATTTTCTTCCTTTACATAAAGGACTTTCCTGAAATTAGATAAGTACGATAAATATCGATACGCTTGATCCTCCATTATCCTCATCTCATTCGCTATCGTATCTGTTATTAGGATAGGTGCGTTTTCACTATAAGTATGAAACAGGAGATCATGATGTTTATTATAGGCCATTTCATGGGGGGATAAGGCGGAATTATCATAGAAATAAACTGTTTGCATTTCGTATAGAATATCAACAATTTCCTCTGTATCTGTGATAAAAGAAGTTTCACTTTGAATAAATTGATCTAAAGCTAAATCGCTCAACTTTTATTCTCCTTTCCTGCCTTAGAAAAGAAGCTTTTAATTTCTTCTAATATTTTCTTATTAGATTGTTGTGCCGCTGCTGGTAGAGAATGCCGAGCCATTAAGGTTTCTAAACTCTTAAAATTGTTAACATTACTCGCCTCAAGAATATAAGTGTCTATCCCTCGATCTTGAAATTCTTTTATAAAATTTATTTTTTTATCAAAGAGATCTTCTAAATCATTAAGCTCAATAAGTGAAAGTTCATATAATCGAATTAAAATCGCCTTATAGGGAGCTTTGAACGTAATCATAGATAACAGTATCTTTGTAAACAAGGATTCTTGCTGATTTTCTGGACCTGAAAAAAAAGAACATAATTCATATTCATCAAGCAATAATAGGGAAGCAAAGTAATCTGCTTTTCTCTCATTACTACTATTATCAATCTCCGCCTGAATAAAATGTAAATCCTCTATCTTTTCAGCGATAGTGATTAAATGATATAACTCATGGAAAAGCACAAAATTTTGATACATTCTTGGCTGGGCTGTATTAATATAAAAAATACTTTTATCATTGTTTGTTGTCCTAATAAAACCGCCAAACGTTAAATCTTGAATAGGAGCCTCAATTAAATAATGATTTTGCTCTATAGCTTTTTTGGCACCATCTATACGATTCCACCCTTTTGGGTGATAGGTCTGAAGATATTGATTGACTGACATTCTAATTTCCGAGCGAATTTCTTTATTTTCTTTTAACAGTTGAGGCAAGTCTTCAAATGTAATTTCAGGCATTTGAATTTTCCTCCATATTATAGATTTCAATCATCTCACAGACTCTTAACAACTGATTCAATCCCTCTTCTCCTTCTTTAGATAACGTTCCTGTTGAAAATGCAATAGCTCTCATATTTTCCAGTTCATCTGGTTTATAGTTGAAGTTTTGATTCATAAAATAGGTACCTTCAAGACCTAAAACTTCAGCTAAACTGCCAGAAAAGTCCAAGATATTAGATCTTTTCCCATTCAAATAATCCGAGAAGTTAGATTCAGACATACCTAATTTTTTTGCAAGTCGTTTTCTTTTCAACCCTTCTCCATCAATAAATTCGTTCATATTTTTCAATGTTTGCTTAGCATGACGATCTAATGAGACATTTCCAAATTGGTTGTTCATTAATATCATCTCCTTACTAATAAGTATATCACTTTATATACAAAAAATCCATATGAGCCGAATTTAAATGTATATAAATAAAAGGGGTTAGGTGGAATCGCTGATTTATATTGCGCAAAATTCATTTGAACAGAATAATAAATGTTTAAGAACACTAAAATAAAAAATTTGAACTTCAATTTTAGCATCACCATTATGATATTCTTCAATCACTGATTGTGTGATATTCTAACTATTCAGTTGAAATAAGTACTGGATAATTGGTGAACCTTTGTGTAACTATACCTATAGAATTGGATCTGTGGCAGACTCATTTTTTAATTTTCATTACTTCTTCACATCCTTTGTAACGCCTCCATCTGCTCTTCATAAGAGGAATCGACATAAATCATTGTTGTTTCCACACTCTCATGCCTCGCTAACCGCTTAATCACTTCAATTGGTGTCCCATCATTGGCTAAATTCTTACAAAAGCTATGACGGAAGCGATGCGGGGTGATGTTTTCCATACTAGCAAGTTTCCCATACTTGGTCAGCATTTTCTGAATACCGCGATCAGTAAAAACTCCCGTTCGTTCCGAAACAAAGAGGTACGTTGAGTTTATATGTATAGGTTTTGTTAAGGTTTGACGGTATTTAAGCCATTTCCTAACATTCCTTGAGTGCTTTTTAACTAGGGTAAGGCCGGCAAACTTACTTCCTTTTCCTAATACAAAGATCTGAATATCGCCACCTTTTAAAACTAAATCATGTACCTTCAATGCAGATACCTCATGTACTCTTAGACCACAATACAACATGAGATCCACGACTGCTAAATTTCGAAGTCGTTTGAACTCACTTTGCTCTAAATCCAAATAGCTGATAAATCGTTCTTGTTCTTCTTTAGTCAACCATTTTTCTTTATTATTATATATATGGTCTGTCCGGTTGATTCGTTGGATCTTTATTCTAGACGCAGGATTAGCTTGGACCGTTCCTTGATCTTCTAAATACTTAAAAAAGGATTTTAAGGCAGCGGTATATTTATTAATTGTAGCCTGAGATCGATTTCGTTGGTGACGGAGATAGTTGAGATACTCTTTTATATCAATCGGTTTAATCTGATTTATTGTAATGTCATTCTCACTTTTATCCAACCATTCGACAAATTGATTCAAAGAAGTTCGATAAGCTGTTATGGTCTGATCACTTTTTGCATCTTCAAACAAAAAGTTTAAAAAGCCTTCTATTAAATGGTTCAATATGATCCCCTCGTCTCGTAATTATTAAAAAGTGTTCTACGCACTTCCATCTACAGTATTTGAATGTTTTCTACGTATAATATTAGCCGTTATTTATGCGGATTGTTTATAGAATTCGATTTCTACGAACTAAAATTAATATGTAAAAAGAAAGGACTTAAAGCCCTTTCTTAATGATTTTAACAGTTTAATTTGCTTTTGACCTCAGATTCATACCCGTACTTTTTCAGAAACTCAATTAATGCAGTCTCGAAAATGGACCGTTGTTTAATATTTTTCTCCTGACTGAATTCGAGCAGCAGTTCATTTATTGCATCACTGATATGAGCGCATTTATTCATGCAAGTTCCCGGAACCGCATATCTTGGAATTTTACTTACATCAGAAGTTACATTCAATACTTCAAAAAGTCTATCCTTATAATTCGCCAAAATATGAAGAATCTCCTTTGATTGTTCATCATGGTCTACATTAAAATCATTGGTTACTGGTTGCTCAGGAACGGAAGGCGATTCCTTTTGTTCATCTTCATCTCTATCATTAACCATCCCAAATACTTTCGTATAATTTTGCTGCTCCGAATTCCATTCGTACCCTTTACTTTTCATATATTCACCTAATTTTGTGTGATCGGTAAAACCAACTTTTTTAGCAACTGTCTTAGGGTCTAAACCTTCTTCTAGATATTTTACTACTTTACCCGCCTTCCCGTGCTTCGGTGTTTGTACTATACTTTGTCCTTGCTTTTCCATAACCGGAACATAATTTTGCTTTTCTGAATCCCATGTGAAATTTCGGCGTCGCATGTACATATCTAATGATCGATAATCACTGTAATTTAAGTCATCCGATACGTCATCTCTCGGAGTTCCAGCCGCTAGAGATTCGATAATATAATTCACTCGTTTGTCATAAATTGGTTTTAATGCTTCAGTTCCATTCACTTAAAAAACTCCTATTCTTCTATAATTTATTAATAGCTTCTTTTAAGTCGTCAGATAATATATTCAAATAAATCATCGTTGTTTTAACACTTTCATGTCCTAGTAATTTCGAAATATACGGAAGCTCAACACCATTGCGAAGTAGATTTGTTGCAAAGCTTCTTCGTAAGGTATGAGAAGTAACTTTTTTATTCCATCCTAACCTTTTAACTGCTGCACGTAATTGAGCATTCATATAAGCTGGTGACACTCTACCCGTCTTTTTGGTGGCGAAAAAATAAGGCGAGTCTGAATCCCGAATACTTTTAAGATACTCTACAAGCGTAGGATATAGTTTTTCGGAAATATGAATAGTGATTATCTTCCCTTCTTTAATACAGGCTGTAATGGTTCCAGCATCTAAATCAACATCTTCTAACCTCAGATTAATAGCAGAAGTAATCCGTAAGCCTGTCCGGTACATAAAAATCACTAATGTTTTTAACAAAGGCTTATCTATTTCATTTATTAATTGATCAACTTCGTCTTCGGTTAATGTTACTTTTTGGTCTTCTGGAACTTTTGCGTCTTTAACTTTCGATGCTACATTTTTTTCAATCCAGCCTTTATCTTCAGCATATTCGAATAATGAGCGGATACTAGAAATATAGCGGTTTCTACTTCTTGGTGCGAGTTTTCGTTTCTCTTTCAAATAGATCATATAGTTTTCTAAATTATCACGAGTAACATCTTCTATATATACCGGGCCATTAAAAACATCTTCGATGAATCCTCTAAAAACTCGATAATCCTTTTCGTACCCTTCGAGTGTGTCTTCACTTCGTTCTTGTGCGCTTAGATACTGTAGGTAATATTTCGACGCATCAGCGTATAGCATAAAAACCCTCCTTACCATCTAGAAAGTCAAACTTAAATCGTAAACACAACGCATTCATGACTAATTCCAAGTTTTGTTGGTCTAATGAGTCTGCCTCGTTTAAATCGATTTTTGCATGGCCACAATATAGATGTAGCGCTAGACGTAGCATAAACTGCTCACTACGGGACCAAGGTTTCGAAATCTCCATTAATCGCTTGACATCAATAAATCGATTATCGAAATCAATATATTCATCTGTTAAATAGTTTTGTAATTTGCTATGATTGGTGAAGATGTACAAGAATGAATTCAGGTACGGGTCTTGAAATTTTGCGAAATCGAACGGTTCAGTTTGATTCATGTGTCCCACTCCTCCTAATTGTTAATTTGAAATACATCATCAAAAGTAAGCTCTAATTGATTAGCAATATTCCTTGCGACATGCGGACTTGGGCTTTTCTTATGATTAATAATTTGATTAAAGTAATTTTCACTCATCCCAACATGACTCGAGAATTGGCGTTGGGAAAAACCTTTTCGGATTAAAGTCATACGAAGCTCATTTGGATCTTTAACCTTAATTTTCATGAAATGAACGCTCCTTTCGTTCACAATTGTTATTTATTATTTACTATTGTAATTATTATATAAGCCTTTGTTTGCTAATGCAAATAAAAGTTCGATGGTTGGTGATTATCTTGGAACCGGAA
Source organism: Lentibacillus cibarius (assembly GCF_005887555.1). Classification (NCBI taxonomy): domain Bacteria; kingdom Bacillati; phylum Bacillota; class Bacilli; order Caryophanales; family Bacillaceae; genus Lentibacillus; species Lentibacillus cibarius. The sequence continues at coordinate 1,437,341 of NZ_VCIA01000001.1, forward strand.
GAATTCGGTGAGTACCTACGTTCCTTACGCAAACGTAAAGGACTTACTATAAAACAATTAGCGAATTTATCAAATGTCAGCAATGCATACATTTCACAAATAGAGAATGGAAAAAGAGGGGTCCCTTCTCCAGATGTGATCCGAAAATTCCATGAACAGCTTGATGTGAATCAAGAACATCTCATGCAACAGGCTGGCCATGTTCAAGACACGGAACATCACTCCTTTCCAGATCTAAAATCAATGTTACAAAAGCAAAATGATATCTATTACAAAGGAATCAAACTGTCCTCACAGCAATGTGAGTTGCTGCGGAAGATCCTCGACGAATTTATTAAATCGTCACCGGATAAATAAAAAGGGAGAACCGCCAGTGAAGACACACAGCATATCTATTCAAAGTTGCCGTGGCTTAATGGGGTTCTCCCTTTTTTGGTTATGATATTTTGATTTCCTTTTAACGCTTGCATAAATACTATACCAGCGTTTTTTCATATTTTAAGAGATTGAATACACTTTTTTAGGAAAAATGATCTCTTTTTTCAAATTCAATGTTCAAATGAATTCTTTCCTTTGCTCTTGTGTGAATACTTTACCACCATTATATTCCCATTTTAAGAGGTAGAATACATTTTTTTTGGATTTTATTCAAAAAACATTTCTGCTATTTTGTCATTCTCTTTTTGTGCAATGAGCCGACGTACACTTTCCTCCGCCATGGTAACCGGAAAAGTCATTTTTTCGAGACGGCTTTCGACTCGTCCCGCTGGATATTTATTCGTTAATTCTTGAACCGGAATATTGGACGTAATGATTGTCGGTCTCTTATTATTCATCCGTTCTTCAAGAATCTCGGTTATCTTTTCCTCAGACCAATCGGTAGTTTTCTCTAGGCCGAGATCATCGAACACTAGCACCCTAGCCTCCTTAAAAAATTCAACTAAACTTTGAGAGCTTGTCTTTGGACCTTGATTATATGTTTTCTTAACCTCATTTAATAGATTCACAGTCGAAATATAAATTGGTTGAACATGATATTTCTGAATAAGTGCATTCGCAATGCCAAGAGCCAAACGTGTTTTCCCCGACCCTTTGTTTGGCTATAAAAGTATAGTCCTTTTCCTGACTTTTCCAATTTACGAAACTGCTCTACATAGCGGACAGCTACCTTTTTGGCGTACGTTGCTTTATGAACATTTTGCTCGCTTGAATAAATTTTTGTATCAAAATCTTTTACGGCAGTGTTAGCAAACTCTTCAGGAATTCGAGCAATATCCATAAGTTTTTTCTGTAATCGACATTTGCATTTAGCAGCTACCGTGGTTTGGTCTTCTTTCACATAAACGATTAGGCCACTACCATCACATTCCCCGTGCATACACTTATCAGAAGTCGATGTTATTCTCCCAGTCTTCATCTTCTGCAGTTGTTGACCTTTCGTATCGTCTAAAGTATTCACTTCCGGCATTTTCTTGATTTTCTTGATTATGTCTTGAATGTTGTCCATTAGAAATATCCCCCTTTAGATTTGATTGGTGAGCTTGATCAAAAATGTAATTCGCTACATATTGAAACGATCGAATTTGGTCACGCTTGTGACTTGCTTTAAATTGTTGAAAGCACTCTTTCATCCAACGAACCACTTGGTCCGTTGACCAATTTTGTTTAATAACATCATCTATAGCGACTTTATCATTCGCTGTTAACCAATTTCGTTGACTAAGACTTAAATACATTTGACTAATCTGTTCGAAAGGTTGGTTTATATAATTTAAGTTTTGGTTATTCAGCTCGTCTTCATCCGCCTTAACGGAAGATGAAGTTTCTGTAGTAATTTCTGAAGTAATCTCTGATGTAGTCTCTGGTATTGCTCCGCATTCTGTGTGATTCGTACCATCTTTGGTTTGACTCGAATCATTTGATTTTCCTTCCGAAGCGTTAAAATTTGAGTTTCGAATGAATAATTCATAACCCTCCAATGAAAATCCTAATTGCTGCAGATCAGTCATAACCCTCATCATGTTCACTCGATATTGAAACGTCTTATCCCACTTATACCGGGGATTATTTCGTTTATCGATATACCCTTTGTCCACCAATGTATTTAAATGCTTGCGAATCGTATTAGCTGTTATGCCAATCATTGTTTCCTCGACCAGATCCTCAGCCTTTTTAAAGATCCAACCGTATGAGAGTGGAAAGTTTACCTCCTCTCCTATATCATTCGAACGGTTCTTTTCTTCTTTTATATACTGGTCTACATCTTTCATTCGGTCCACCCAATAGATGAACTGATTCAGAAGAACTGCCTGCACCATATTACCGGTTAACGTTACTAATTCTTCTTTGATCACAGCCCGCTTTAATTTCTTCGGTTGCATGCCTATCACCCCCCCGATTACATTTGTGAATTTAATTTAACTATTGCAATTATATGCGATTGAACACTTTTTGCAAAATGAGAGTTTGATTAGATTTACCTACCACCTTCCTTTACTAGTTTTTACAGTTTCGCTCGTCTGTTGGGGGTCCATCCAGATCCGTATTCATACAAAAAGGGAAGAACCCGAAGATAGACGTAGCGAAATAAACACACTTCATGTGTGCATTTCGCCACTTCCTCTTGGGTTCTTCCCTTGTTATGAGAAAGTCGCTATATTTTTCTGTACCTAGTATTATACATATCATTTTATATTTTGCAAGTATTGATTCACGATTGAACACAAAAAATGTCACAAAGCAAAGACAAGACAAGACGGAAATTTGCTTAAAATGTTCACCGATTCCTTTTTCTGTTTTATATGCCCCTGTTGCTAATCCACGTATTCTATCACCTGTAAAGATTATAAGAAACCATTTTATCAACAAACAAGGACTTTGCCACATAGAGCAACCCCCTCCAATGTGTAAAATGTCACTCCATACTTAATTCATTTTCCTCAATAAACTGATCAATGATTTCCGCCATATCCTCACGTTCAAAATAGGGAATTCTGAGCAAATGAATGTTTCTTTCCTTGCAGTAATCCGTTTTCATTTGGTCTCTTCTTTTGACTTCCTTAAACTCTTCTTCACCTCCGTATATCTCTACAGGACGAAAATGGCCGTGGCCGTCATATTCAATTAAAAATGCTAATTCGTTTTTATTGAAAACCGCGAAGTCAAATGGAAGAGGGTAGCGGTCTCTGCAATCATAAAAACGATACTGTGACTGGTAATCCCAACTTCTTTCTTGCAGGAACTCCCTAACCATTTTTTCTCCAATCGATTCATTATTTTTACATAATCGACACCTTGGGAAAACCAATAAATTTCGTGCTGCTTCTAATTCAAATATACGACCACATTCACGATGCTTAACTTGAATCGGTTCATGCGCTCCCTGATATTCACTGATCACTTCAAATTCATCACCTGTCTCCATCTTGACTTCTCGCTGGAAATCCCTTGTTGTTTTCCGTTGCTTCTCCCCTCGTTGCTCAAACGTACACCAGCGACAACGACTCCCTTCAAGAAATTTTTTGGGATACATCCTTATTTGCCTTCCACAAGCTCTATGAATCATTTCTACCGGTTTATCGACACTTTCGTACTCCCGATCACTTCATATTCATCGCCGGCTAATAAATCAACTTCCTTTTCAAACTCTTCTTGTGTCTTTTTTAAGTTGCCGGCGCATTTTGGACATCGGGAGCCACTGATAAAGTGTTTCGGTACAGCATTCCAACGATACCCACAAACCCTATGCTTCATTGTAATCGGCTGATCCGTTCCGTTGTATTCCCCCAAGACGATGTATTCTTTACCTACAAGATCACAAACAAGCGTTTTATATTCTTCGGTAGTTAATGTATATCCATGATTGCATCTAGGGCAACGTCGCCCTTGCAAGAATTTATGTGGTGTTACTAAATATTCATGTCCGCACAATTGATGCTTCATATTAAGCTTTACGTTAGCTTTTCGATATGTACCTTTGACTTCATATTCGTTCCCTGCTTGCTTATACACTTCGCGCTTGAACCGTTCCGTTGTCTTTTGTTTAGCCATCTTAAACTCCATCACATGAGTTATATAATATTAACTTTTGTAATTTTATTATAAATCAATTTACCGATTAGACAAATAGAAGTTTCTCGTAATAACCATTTTTCTCGTAAGAATATGAGTGCAAAAATTCCCACACTCGGAATGATCGACTTTTAATCAAGGAATTTTCCCATATGTCTGCTTTATACCCCCTCCTGATTTATGCCTTGGATGGTTAAGCTCTCACGTATATTCCTCGAGTCAGCTTAATAGGCATTGCTAAACTTTTAGTATGCTTTAAACGATAAATAGACAGTCATTTGTCATATAATTCTTATACAATCATAAAATTTTTCGAAGCTTTTCTATTGTCTTCAATCTATTTTTATATTACAATGCAATTAGTTCGATAAAACGACATTTTAATTTAATAAAACTTTCGAAGGGAAAACCCCAATTTTATGTACTTATATCAATTAGGTATAAGTCTAAAATTGGGGTTTTTTGTCGTTATATTGAGTTAAAAAAAGCGCTAAGGAGGAGTCTAATGGCTAGACCAAAGAAAGAAGGGCTTGATTATTTCCCACTGGATGTAGACATAGATCAAGATGATAAAATAGCACTTATAGAAGCAAAATATGGACTTGATGGATTTTCAATTGTCATCAAATTGCTTATGAAAATCTATGGTAACAGTTACTTTTACCAGTGGACTGAAAAGGAACAAATACTATTCTCAAAAAGAGTTAATGTCAACATTAACTCAGTAAACAGTGTCATAAATGACTGTTTAAAATGGGGACTTTTTTCGAAAGAACTATACGAAAACGACAAAATTCTTAGTTCGAAGGGTATCCAGAAGCGTTATTTAGAAGCAACATCCAGAAGAACGAAAGTAAATATACCAAGGGAACACTTGTTATTGAACGCTGATGTGGCTAATTCCTACAAAAACTTGATTATTGTAGACAATAACCCTGTAAATGATGAAATTAATACACAAAGTAAAGAGAAAGAAAAGGGAGAGGAAAGTGAAAGGGAAACAACAACAGAAAGAGAAACAGAAAGTATGTCAGCTATAACTGATTTTTGGGATAAAAATGGGTTTGGGGCGAATAACGTTGAAGCAAAAAAACAGTTGTTGTCGTGGTTGGATTATTCTAATTTCAAGGATCCCAAAGAAGTGATTCTAAAAGCCATGAATATTGCTTGTGCTAGTAATAAACGAAAACTCAATTATGTAGAAGGTATATTGCACAATTGGCAAAACGAATCGTTACTAACCATCGAGGACATTAATAACGCTCAAGATAAAACTAACAAAACAACAAAAAGCGGCGGGACACGTTATGAATCATGGTAAGGAGTGAAATTATGCAGAAAGTGAATGAGCCTATACAAAAGCTAGGTGGTCGTATTAAACAAGTCGGAACTCGAGAGTGTGAAAGGTGCGGAGCTTCGGTTCCAGTGTTTGTACGAAAGGATAAAGAAGGAAATACCCACCAAGAATCTACTTGTTTAGATTGTGAAACAAATAAAACACGCTCGCAAACACCTGTTAAAGAAGATGTGCAAAAAGAAAAAGTTAATGATTTTGCTATTAACAATGAGCGGATTCCTGAAAAGTTAATCGGCAAAACAGTGTCTGAACTCATTCCGGAGAATGAGTCAGAAACAGCTATGAAGGAATCCGTTACTGATTATATCATGAACTTTGGGAAAACAGAGCATAATTCCCTTGTATTAGCAGGAGCAATGGGCTTAGGTAAGAGTCATCTGGCTTATGCAGCAGGTATAGAACTACGAAGGCAAGGTTTTATCACGATGTTTATTAACACTAATGATTTCTTAGATCTTATCAAAAGCACATTCGGAGGAAAAACAGTTTTATCGGAGCGTAAGATCTTTGAGAAGATCGGGCAAATCGATTTATTAATTTTTGATGAAATAGGTGGTGAATACGACAAAAATAAAAACGGATTTGAAAGCTGGGCTTCCGAAAAAATCTTGAAAGTTGCGGATTCACGGGAAACGCTACCAACGATTTACACAACAAACTATTCCCCGGCTGGCTTCGAAAAAAAATACGGAAATATACAGGGCGGTAGAATCGTTTCTCGGATGTTTGCTGGTGCAAAGCGGATTAATGTTGAAGGTAGAGATAGACGAGTACAACAATTCTAGGAGGAAACTAATGAGTGTGTAAAATGCCAAGGTGTATCAAAGGTTGGTTCTTACAATAAGGATGTTTGACCAATCATGCTTATGTCTCAAAAAAATGTCATTTGGGTGTTGATTCCTAGTGTGGCATATCCATGGGGTAAAAGGCATTAGGGTTCCTAAATCCAAAATGATCTATTCATCACTGATAAATTACAAAAGGGAAGCAGTGTCCCTATAACATCTGTTTCCCTCTGAAAATATGGACCGGACAGAGATAATTATACAACATTCTAAAGTCATTATGAAGCAAAAATTGGGCAAGGACTAAAATGATGTGTAGGACAAATTGTCTTACACATCAATCACACAAAATAATCACGAATCTATCGAAAAAATCTCTTAAAGCACCACATCATTTGGGTAAAATATCACAAACGCATATAATACAGAAATTGGAGGAATTATAATGGACCTTATTAATAAAGCTCTTGAGGAAGGCCAACGGGCAGGAGAATTACTTGGTGAGTCAAAATGGAGATGTACTCGTGTGTTATTAGGAGTTATCGATACAGGAAACTATAATCATATTGTAGAGGCTGTTTTTAAAATATATATCGCGATACAATTACCAATGCCTTTGGTATTCTTAAAAGATATGAATGAAAAGAATTACGAACGCCTTACACTAGCCTTTGTAGGGGGGATTTTAAGTGAATAATAGAAAAGCTAATACACAAGTATCACCTAGTCATAATTATTGCATGTGTCAGCAAAATCATCACCATATCAATATCGAACCACATTTCTACGAAGTTATTCTCAAAATTACCAAGCATGAATTTAAATCAGGATCCGTTAAAAGAGAAGCCTTGTTCATCCACAAGACTTCTCTATTTTTTATACCTATAAGTTGTTAGAAACGAGTTACACTCATCATTTCCCCAGCAGGAAAAACAAATCGATTTTTTGCATCAAATGTTAGTGGTTCGTTCGCTTGGAAGACGTGCAAAGATTCCCCACTGTTCATTTTCCCTTGATAACGCACTTTAGCTATTGCATGTGCTTCTTCTAAAGATAAAGCATCTACAACTCCTAATTCTTCATCCTTTTCATCTGATGTACGAACCATATAATACTGCTTCATTCAAACCCCCCAATTAGATTTTTATTTATATAAAAAACATCGATAAGAATGTTAGCAATTACTAATCGCCTCTCATCCCTATCGATGATTTTTAACATATTCCTTGACCAGATTGGCCACTTTAAATTATTTCTACAGAGTAATAAGCAAATAAATCGCTGCATACTTTCATTTTATCTTTAATTATCGTTTTTTCTAACCCTTACTGAAGATTTTTGTATGTTTTTTGTTGGATATCCGGCATCGAACCGCCGTTAGAAAATATATTATCGATTTGATGAATAGCTAACTTACATATATACTTCTAATAGTTTCTATTATTAGATACCACGAAATACTCCTTCATGGCAGTGTTTTTCGTTTTATGAACTCTATAATTCTTACAATGTTTCCTTTATACGTATCCATATACCGTTACGATAGTCAGCTTATAGGCTTAATTTGAGTACACGAATGTGTTCTTATCCGTTAGCAACTTCGCTAAATTATTTGTAGTTGCCATCATTCGATACCATAAATGACTAGCTCTATGCCAATCGCTATCAATATTCAACATAGTGATTATGTTCCAACGTCTCCAATTATCGTTACGATTTACCGTAACTATAGTGGGAATGAACCATTTTCAATATATAGATTTTGGCCTTTACAAGAATCTGCTCATAAAAAAATAGCCATTATAGATAGGGCTGAAAGGATTATTAGTAAATACAAACATAACCTAAATCATTTTTTAGCAATCATTCACATTTTAACGATAATATCAATCCTTCCACCGTACAATCAACCTGCCATGTTCATCTATCCCAGGTGATTAATAGAGTGGAAAAACATAAATTTTTCACTTTCCCAACTTCTCCCCATACTACATTCCTGCCTTTTAAAGTGGAACGATAAAATAACACAATATTAGATATTTCAGGAGGAGATTCACCACCTCAAAGTTGTACACATGGGTATACAACTTTGAGCTTATTAACAAGTTAATTAACCTAAAGGGCGAAATCCCCTCTCACAAAAAAGATCATAACTAAAGAAAATCGTTTATTTTTGCGACTAATATCCTCTAGAATATTATTTATGACTAGATTAAATAACGAAATCCTTTAATATCATAAAAGGCATAGAAAGAAAGCATACCCTAATTACTTTTGATAACCTGCAAAAATATGCGAAGCTATCAAGGATACTGCAATGCTTGAGACAAGTAGTCCTATTCATTTTTTCCTCAGCTTAGCTTGTATAAATTCTTATATTTAGCTCTCCGTCGGTTCTTCTTTTATCTTATTTTTTATTGTATGAGCTGTGATTAATCGATGCTCTGTAAAGTCATACAAACTTTTTAACTCTGTTATAATAAAATCCATTTCTGCTACCTCATGTCCGTTTTCCGCTTCTAACCCTTTTTTTATATCACTAAATATCTCTATCCGGCTTACGATTTCCTCAGCTATATCTAGAATTTTCTGATCTAATCTAAATTTCTTCTCATTAAGATACTCGTAATCTTCCCTTAACTCAGACAACTCATTATGTAAATCTTTAGTCCTTTTGAGTTCATTGTTGAATAGTTCCATTTGTTCCTGTACTCTTTTTTTCATTTCCTTTTGATGCTTTATATGTATAGTCATTAATCCCTCTATTGCTTCTTCTTTTGTCATATCTTTTAACTTTTCTAGAAGATCTTCAGAACCCTGTATGTCGTCTAGTTTCATAGCTATCCCTCCTACATGATAAACCCACTCAACAATACGTTGAGTGAATTCTGTGATTGTAAGTAGATTATCCTTAATCCCACAGTAGCATCCACAATGCGGATAGCTTTATTTTATCAGAAATCGTTCAAGCCATCATTTAACCTTGCGGATTATGTAAGTTCCTCTGTCATTTATTAGTCTCAGCCATCACTCCTTCACTTTTTTTCTCGGATTACGTCTTAATATGAGCATATCCCATCTCAAAATACTGAATGCATCCACCTCTTACTCACTGCTACCATCCTTTTCGTTAGCTCGAAGGAATTCTTCCCATTTGTCATCTTCTAAAAAGAAAAAGTCCAAATAAGCGGATTCAACTTCACCCCCAAGATCCCTTTTTCTTTCTGTTTCCTTCGCCCGTACCCATCATGTTCCGCTGAATACATATACTTCAAATTAGATATTAGCTGATTAAACCGCCAGTCCGGCTGCTATTCCCATATTGTTCGTAGTAAAGACATGACATAGAAGCCCCCAAATGAATTTGGACACTCATCAGTATACGATTTATACTTGATAGTGAAAGGGGTTATTCCATGAAACGTCAACAATATTCTCAAGGCTTTAAGGCTCAGGTGGCCAAAGAAGCATTAGAGGTTGGCAATAAAAGACTGGTCACTCGGCGTTATGAAATTAGCGACACGATGATTTATCGGTGGATTCGTTAGTATCAAGACGGTCAATTTAATGATACAAAGACGGATCATGTGCCTTCGCCCGTGTATGAAGATTCGGGTGAATTAGCTAAAGAAAATGACCGGTTAAAACAGCTTCTATGTGAAAAAGATCTGGAAAACGCTGTATTAAAAGATCTTGTAAAAAAGCAAAGCCCTCACTTACTGAAAAAATAGCTGATAAATGGATCGCGAAAGGTTACGCCGTGCAGCGCGTCCTTCGCATTGTTGGCGTACAGCGTTCCACTTATTATTATCGCAAAAATGGTTGGGTGGGAAGCAAGCAAGTGAGCGATGGACGGCCAGCACCGGGTTATTCCAACACGACCCACCATCAAAAAGTCCCGGATGATCAAATCAAAGAATGGCTGATGGAACTGATCAGTGGCTCGGGATACGCCTATGGTTATCATAAACTAACGTGGGCCTTGAGACGAGACTATGATCTTATCATTAATAAAAAGAAGGTTTATCGTCTCTGCCGGGAATTAGGCATTCTCCGTCGTCAGCATCGAAAGCACGTCCATCATCCGAGGCGAATCGCCAAAAATCGCAAAATTACGGGGTCCAATCAACTCTGGGAGACGGATCAAATACGGCTATATTGAAGGTGAAGACCGGTTCTTTTTCATGCTTGAGATCATTGATGTCTATGACCGTTCGATTTTCGCCTACCATATCAGTCTTGCTTGCAGCGCTAAGGACGCTGTTCAAACCCTAAAGCAAGCACTTTGGGAACGCAATCTTTGGGAAACAGATTTAAAGCCCATGATTCGCAGCGACAATGGCCCTCAATATGTAGCCAAAGTCTTTGAGGAGGCTTGTGAAGCTTGGGGATGTGAGTATGAGCGCATTCCGCCTAAAACACCGAATAAAAATGCCCATATCGAATCCTTCCACAGTATCTTGGAGGATGACTGCTTGGGACGTGAGATCTTTGACAGTTATCAAAGCGCTTATGAAGCCGTGTCTAATTTCATCCGATCTTACAATCATATTCGGATCCATAGCAGCTTGGGGTATCGTCCACCCGCTGAATTTTACCGCAAACACCAAGAAGAAGGGCTGGCTATTAAGACCGTTAACCTATGAGTTTTTCCTTCTGTTTCGTCCCAAGTTCTCCAGAGCCAAACCGAGCATGGGATCAAGGGCGAGCGCAGCTCGGGCGTTAGCCTTTACCCTTGAGGCCACGCGCAGATTGGCTACACTATCTATTGGACGAAAACCGGAGGAATTTGGAGCATATGAAAGATTCTAGCTTATTTTGTACGAAATGCGGGGGTTAATCCGTCGATGTATAGCTTAATAGATTGATTAGTTGAAGTAATATTAACGGGGAAATAAGAGAAACTCTTCATTATTTAGCAATAGATAAGTCAACGTATGTAACATTACTTTACGTTGAAACCATAACATTAATAGGAGCGTAACTAAAAGAAGTTTGGTGGTTTGCGTAATTTGCACCTGACGCCATTATTCAAATAACTAGAAAAACCATAGGGGAGGGGGGGGCGAAGAAATGAATAACATAGTAAATATACTCAAATTACCACCTACAATTATGAGTGGGCTGGCTATTGCCAGTGGGTTGTTATTATTTTTACCTGATCATATCATAGATAAATTATATATGACAGATTTAAAGGAAGAGTATGGATTATTAATTGGAGGTGTATTCATTATTTCAGTATCAATACTAGTTAGTTATATTGGAGTTAGTGTGTCAAAAGCCATATATTCAAAAATAATTAATGAAAAACGGGTTAAATTAAGAAAAAAGCAACTCAAAAAACTGAATAATGAAGAAAAAGAACTACTGAAATATTTTATGGATCAGCCCGATAAAACATTAAAATTACCGATGAATAACGGAATAACCATAAAATTACAATACTATAAGATAATCACTCCAGCGGGTAATAATCATTTAGTACTAGCTACTGATATGAGGATACCTTATTTTTTACAACCATGGGTACAGGAATTCCTTTCTGTTAACCCTCATTTACTAGAAAGTAGTACCTGATACCATTTTCATGAATACAAATGTCAAATAAGGGGCTGGCATATTAGTGACAACCTCCGCCGTTTTAATGTATTTATAATATGGACACTTATACATACGTGGTGTCTGACACCGCTACTCGATCAATATATTAGGTTTAATATTTGTTTTTCGTTAACTTCTGCCATTTTGTAATTTTTCCTTGTAGGATATTTCTCTTTTCATGTCGAATATTGTTGATAGGAAGGAGGTGAATTTTATGAAATGGATCCCTAGGTCACCCACTGAATCTACTATTTACCCTCGTGTAAATGTAGATACTTATAAAACTGATTTAGCTATGTCATTTGATGAAGATGGAGCTGACATCATCATTGAAAATGGAGATATGAAAACAGTTTCAGGTTTAGATAATTTTATTCAAAGACTGAAATCTGTTTTGCTAGCGAATAAAACTGAATTATTCGATTATGGTTTATTCGAAATGTTTCCTAAATCTACTGATCAAGACAAATTCAATAGAGAATGTCAACTATTGGCCGAAGCACTTGTTTCACATCAATACTCTGATTCCAAACCTGACAATCCGAATGGTCTGGGTTACACTATCGAGTCTGTACATTCTATTGAATATGATAAAGCTAAATACACTTTATCTGTAAAAGTTAAAGTGACCGGTTTAGATAATCCTATTCAAATCGATGTTTTAATTCCCCGGCAATTGAGAAATACTTGATTTGAAATATAACGGATTACCGAACCTTCATTTTTACCTAAATTGGCGGTCGCCGTTGTATCGGCGACCTGTTTTTTCTAAATCAGTTTCGCGTTTTTCAAGTTGCTTCACTTCAAAATCTCATTTAAGCTTCAATTGGGTCTAATAATTCAAATCCTTCAAAAGTGAATGGCCTTGTCGATTGCTCCGTGACACCCAACCTTATTTATTATATTGACGCCCTTTCCAATCTATCAATAACTTCGGGAATATCTAAAATTACTTCCCCAAAAGACGTTTTGATAATCGATGCTTTAACTAGACCTTTTTTATCTTGATGGGTTTTCAAAAAATCAAGGGATGAAAACCATATGTAGATATTTCGAAAATCTTCTTCGCTAATGTTACTGTGTATGGTTCCCAATCTATCGACCCAATTCTGATCTATTAGAAATTGTTGAATCGGATATTTGGTTTCAGGGCTAGAATTAGCAAAGGATTTTATATCTTCATAGCTTAATTTTAATTGCAACACCAACAAATCCCTTTGCTTTCTTTTTTCTAGACCGTTATACAAGGTCATTCTAACCCCTAAAAAAGTAAACACTCCACCTAAAACAGCCCCATAGTAACTAGCGAAAAAGCCTATCCAAGTATTGGTGTCCCCATTTGTAATTGTAGTTCCCCAACTAAAAAACATTAAATTTGCAATTACAGGAAAAAACAGAACCACAATAATTAATACAATTAGTAAAAAGTTTTTTGATTTTGAATTCATATAAACCTTATCCTTTATTTACTACTCAATGTTCTTTATCTATTTTACGGGCCGATATAAAAACAATTATCCCCATTAAATTTTATCAAGAACATTTATTCATATAATCAGGGGTAACAGTCATACCGGCTTATTTCTTAATTTCCACTTGGTGACTTGTGACGTATATCAATAATCTGTGTTTCAATCTGTTTATTTCCTAATTGATACAATTGTTCAAAGCCTTTGCCCAAATCCCTTTTCCGGGCATCAAAAACTACGAGATACCCCATTGTACAATCCTTTTTGTCCATATAGGCTTCCGTTTGTTCAATTGCCCCCTTAGTATAAGTCGAGGAATAACCCTCACCACACATTTTAATTTCTAGGATAAGGTTAATTCCCGGTGGGATCCTAATATAAACATCCATCCGACCTTCTCCTATAACAACTTCATCAAGAACTTCAATATCTGGATGTAGTTGTGTGCGTAAATAGAGTAAAAGATACTGTTGTGCCTTTTTTTCAGGCGAAGATATCCACTTTATTTTTCCACTTTCACGTCGCCAAAAATCTGGTGTATGATGCTTTTCTATTATCTTTTGAAAACTATACAATTTCTCAGACATTCGATTCTGAATAGTCTTATGCACCTTTTCCTTTGGTTCATTTAAAAAATCAGCTATCAATGGGTAAGAGCGAGTATCGGTTTCTGTCTGCTCCATCACTTGCTCAGTCACTCGATGTAAAGATTGCTTTATTTGTTCCTGAACTTCTGGGTCAAATGGGGCCACAGCCAATGCCTCTTTAAAGGCTTCATAGGATTCTCGTGGTTGTCCCAATTTCTCATATTGGGTGCCAATAACTTGCCAAGCAGTCACATTATCTTCCTCAATTTTCACCCATGACAAGGCATGCTCTAGCTTGGAATCATCTTTACCTAATTCTTGTGCTAAAAACACAACTTGTGGGTATAATTCAATGTATGTTGGTTTTACCCGTATTGCTTCACATAAATAATCGTAAGCTTTTTCCATGCGATTAAGCACTTTCATAATTTTAGCATATAATTTCAAAACAAGTACGTGTTCATCAGGATATTCTTCAATATTTAACTTCATTGCTTGATCTAATGATTGCAAAGCAATATCAGGTTTTTCATCAATTTGACGACTGGCTAAGGTTAGCAAAAACATCACTCGCAAGTGAATCGATTCCATTTTATCGACATCTTGTTTTAATTCTGCTAATTTATGAGGATCTATCTCAGAATCCGTATTTAATAAAGTAATCATTCGCTCTCGAAGTTTCCAATCCTCTGTTTTTATAGAACGTTCTTTGAAGTCATGTAATTTTGTCTTCCATGATTGCGCTTCTTCACTTTCACCTAATGCTCTGCAAACGATAACCAAATAATTGAGGGTAGCTTCTATTTCATCATCAATACCAATTAAACCTTTTCTTGTATGATAACTTGAGAGGAATGCATCCTTCGCTTTTTCATACCGTTTTAACTCATCCGCTATTTTCCCTTGATGAAAGTACAAATATCCAAGAACATGGGAAATTCCGATGGTTTCACTATTAGAATTTTGTAGCACAACTAGATGGTCAATCCTTTCTTGCAGTATATGGATTGCTTCTTTTGGTTGACTGCCCTCATAGTGACGAATAACGCTCATGTAAGCACGAATTGCTTGTTGATGATCACCTTTATTCAGCCATAAATCTCCAGCTTTCGTATATGACTCTAAAGCTTCTGTCATCTTTCCTTGAGACTTCAGAACATAGCCGATATTATAATAAGCCCATGCTTTGGAGTGAGCATTAATTTCCTTTTCCATTTTTAATGCTTCATTGTAATGAAACTCCGCTGCTTCAAATAGTTCTTGGGAAACAAGTGCATTACCTAATGCTAGGCGAACATTAAAAATAACATCTTCACTTAAAGATGAATCTTGTTCGAGAAGCCAGCGCGCATCAGATTCCGCACGTGCATGGCATTGATTAATCTCACATGCCCCAAGCTTTTGAAGAGATAACTTTACTCTTGATTCATGCGGTAGTTCTTCAGCCTTTATTTGAAATATAGCATCTAGCAGTATTTCCGGTGCAGTCCCTGCCAAATAAAGGTTTGTCTTCACTGTATCATCCTGATACAGTTCAAATGCTTCCTGATACCTTTCTTTGCGCACCATTGCCAAAAGCTCATTCGCATTTTCTTCAAGGTTATAATAAGCATTAGTTTTCATTCGCTCCAACGCGTCTGACATCACGTTTTCACCAAAGTATTCACTCACACCGTTAATAAGTGGCGATGAAGTGCCAATTTGTTTTTTACCAACTCCAAATTGAAGAGTAACTTGATAATCACCCGAATCAACCTCTCTATAGGAAAAAGCATTTTCATCAAATTTCTCTAAACATGATTCAATAAATTCTAATGGTGAATTACCATCTTTAAACTCTATTTGTTCGAGTAAGTCTTTGATTTGTTCACTCTCTCTTTTTCTTTTTTTAAGAGGTTTAACCCTTACCTTGTTCCCGTCTTCATCTTGAATAAAGGAAACTATGCAAATAGGTCCATCCTCTCTTTCAATTTGATAACGCACCGACATTTAATCCCTCCAATAATCACGGAATTCTAAGTTTGTAGACTGTGAAAATAATATTAAATACACATATAGTGGCTCATTTGCCAATGCTTCATCCCATTACCTTACTAACAAACCGTTCCTATCACCTTTCTTTTTGTTACTAATCGATGGCGTTTAGGTATTCATCCCACATATCATCTTCAAGCTAAAAAAAATTCCAGATAGCTTGGTTCCACTTACTTATCAAACAGTTTCATTTATTTCTCCTTTCTTCGACAATATACATCATGCTCTGCGGAATACATATGCTGCAGATTCGAAATCAGCTAGTTAAACCGCCAGTCCAACTACCGCTCCTAAATTTTTGAAGCAAAAACATAATTCTTTTGATTCGCTCTGGATCCCTCATTTTTCATTCCCCTTTCAATGAAGCGGGGAAAACCCTATTATCGAATACTTGTATAGCTTCCAGAAGTTTCATCATCTAACGACGAAACCTTAATTCCCATACTTCTTAGTTTCTCAACACTTTCCTGCCGGTCCCTCTCTAACTGTTTGAACTTTTTCCTGAACACGATTCGAACAATAAACACAAGTGTAGGGAGCAGGACGAACTTCAACATATACCATAAGGCCATGAAGAATAAGATTATTAGTGAGAGATAAGCGAGAGTGTCCACCATCTCAATCGCTCCTTTTGTTTTATTTGCTTACTTTATTTTATACGATATGCCGTCGTTAGCGATTCAGCCAAAACCCTTTTAATAATACTCACGGTACCATTTTAATTCCTCTAAAATTTTTTTGCTTTAAACTCTTCGAAAATGAAAAATACCAAAGTATAATACTTCAAACATTTCGATTGGAGGAAAAGCCATTGGAACAATTCTATAAAGATGCATACGAAGAAGGAAAGAAAGTAAACCTGCTTATTGAGCCGGAAGATCAACTAAATGTCGCAATAAATCTTTTAGGAATGGTAGAGCAAACTTACGAGGAATTCTCTCATGAAATTCTACAATTCTATAGACATTATAACAATCCCGTTCCCAGCTTTATTAAACGTGTAAACAGCGACAATTTGATTGAGTTTGGTATGTATTTTGTCACCGGACTACTCAGTGAATAAGAGCAAAATGGAAAGGTGGATGATAACAATGAAATTGAGTAATGAACAATACGAAGCACTCTATGATGAAATGATGAATGTATTTACCTAGGGGCTAGCCATTAGCTTAGCCCCCTAAGATTAGCTACTTTTCTCTTCACCTTTATTATTCTTTATTATCCAATTCATTAATTGATTCCGATCAATCAACTTAACATGATTTGTAACCGCTAATTTTTTAGCTTGCTCTGTAAAAAAGCTATTTGTAATAACCCAGCATTCGTCGGCCTTATAGTGACTTTTGGCCGAGGCTATCTCTTGCACAGCTTTAACGCCAACATTTTTCTTATATCGTTTTACTTGAACAATAATTTTCTTGCCTTTTGAGGATAAAACTAAATCCGCCCCATAATCACCACTTGCCGGCGTTAGTTTAACATTATATCCGCTAGTTTTTAATTGTGCTTGAAGATACTCCTCAAACTTTCTACCTGACATTTTATCAATTTCTCGCATTCCTGACTTTCTTAGCTTCTGTTCCTTTATCGTATCAACGATAAATGCAAATATTAAGGTACCAATAACAAATACAATTAATCCCCATGTTAGTAAAGGTTCAGCTGTTAACATCGACCAAAGTAAATTCCATCCCATCTTAAAACCTTCTAAGAATCCCATACTACCTATCCTGTACTCCCTTTGAAAGAATCATTTATTTAAGATTACGATAATACATAGAACAATTCCGACTGAAACACTATAATTGCTTATCATCTTATACAAAGATAAAAGAGACTCCACTTCTGATATTTAACCTATATCATCAAAAAATCAGTTGTTTTCATAATCGCTTACAGCTTAGATTATTATACCGTCTATATTCAAAAATGGAAATACTAACCATGATTTAGTTGGTTATACCACAGAGACCACACATGCTCTCATTATTAAAAACGTAACTGAAAAGGCCCAACCAGTACCATAAGAGAACTTTTTTAATTCACAAAAAATACTTTATGCTTTACTCATTCTCACCGATGTTATACGTGGACAGTTTAATAGAATGATTTATGACCCGATAATGGCAAACTTATCGAAAGGTAAGGACGCAAAACCAAGGGCCTAAAGCTTTTAGTTCAGGCAGCCTTTTCTTTGGTTCGCCTTTTTTCTGTCTAAGGATAAACATGATATTTATTATAGATAAAAAACACAGGATTTAATGTGAAATACCCACGAAGAATAAAATCAGGGAGCAGGGACGATATGGGTACGATATTAATAGTTGATGATTCAGGGTTTATGAGAGGCTATTTAAAACGTATGATTCAGGAACATGGCTATACAGACGTTATAGATGCAGCGGATGGGCAGGAAGCGATTAACGTGTACAAATACTGTAACCCCGCCATTGTTTTTCTCGACATAACAATGCCGAATGTCGATGGTTTAACAGCACTAGAGGAAATTATCAAATTCAATCCTGATGCGAAAGTGGTTATGTGTTCAGCTATAGGTACAGAATCCAATGTTATTAAAGCACTGCAATTAGGTGCCATAGATTTTATTGTAAAGCCGAAATTTGATGGCTTGATAGACGTTCTGAACAAGCATTGTCATACGTATTAAACATTTTACTTAGATTGGAATGAAAAGCGAATGCAAAAACACAGAATATGTACAAACTGCGGAAAAATTGATCGCCTAATAGATGGTCTATGCAACGACTGTTACGATGAAGAAAGGGATAATTTAAAAAGAATCAAAGCATTTTTGTCGAAACACCCGCAATCAAATGCAATCGATATCTCTATAGAAACAGGCATCCCTATTGATGACATCACGCGTTTGATAAAAAAGGGAGCCATTACATAAATAGCGATTGGAGGAATGAGATTGAGATTATTTCACAAGGTTGCAACAACTTTATTCGGTTCATCAGAGACCTATTTGATACGTTCAAAAAAAGAAGTGCATATAACTTCAATATCAAAAAGAAGCTGAAACTATCGAAGGGCAGGTAATAGAAGGTTATGAGCAATTAATAGAGGCTGAATGTTTTACGTTTGTTATCCGTGCCTTTTGAACTAGGCGTACAAGCGGGAAGGTTGTTTTACAATTTGGAGCATACCATAACCCGTTATTAATACATATTCTTTATAATGATAAAACAAACCGACCGGGGAAATGGACGAAACTTATCATGACAAACAGTAGAACCCACTCAACTTGAATCTGAGTGGGTTCTTACTATGTGATGGGGTGGATTTTCCTATCCCACAGAGGTCCGCACTATGCGGATAACTTTATTTTAGCAGAAATGGTCACCCCCATCAAAAAAGCGTAAAACAAAGTGAAAATGGCACCACCCCTCTAAATGAATGATTTTTAAACAAAGAAGCTGCCACGGTGATGATCCCTTGGCTCCCAAGATTTCCGGCTAATAGCTGGGCAACCGAGACAACCATATCCTTATTTCATATCATAATTTTTCCAATATATCAGATTAATTTCGAACATATTGTTCATTAAAAATTCACAACCACCACTAGATTATAGGGATTTGTATCCATTATAATAGGTTGGGTTTAATATGATTCTTAGTACATAAGGAGCATTAATGATGCAAACAAGCTACAGGAACTTAGAACATTTAGTACAAATGATTAATCAGCATAGAAACTTAATGCTGGAAACCGCAAAGGTCTATGGTATGGGAAGTGAAAAGACATTAAATATTAGCCAAGAATTGGACGAGTTAATCCTTGCCTACCAAAAGGCTACTGCGGCCCAAAGTAAGACTAATAGCGTAGATGAGGAAAAGCTTCCTTTAAGTTCAGCCTGACAACTACTTCCACACCTGCTCAAAGGGGTTATATGTGTCAAAAGATCACGAGCATATCTTCTTCGGTTGAACAGAAAGAATTAGCTTCTCTCTTGAGGGTCTATTTCTTTTATGAAGGAATATGATGTACGATGATAATTGTAGTGCCAAGAACCGAATATAAGGTCATTTGCTGTTGGAGAAAGTCATCACCATTGACTAAAAGGGGTGAGGAAAATGAGAAAACTTAATGATAGCAAAGGATTTTGCCCTTTTTGCGGAGCGGATCTGCAGGGAGAACCAATACCGGAGGAAATGCAACATCAGTATGGGGCAACTCATTTCAGTAGAAAAATCGGCATTTCCAGTATAGAAGAAGATCGTATTGTGAAATGGCAGTGTCCGGATTGTGGGAAGGAATGGGAGCGGGAATGATAAGAATCCTGCAGAGATTTCTCTTCACAGGACTTTTATCACTATTTTATCGTTTTAAAGCGTTCGGAGGACTGTTCCCTTTAACTTGGTTGTTGGAATCTGATGTTGATGATTTCTAAATATTCTTCATACCTCATATCGGCTTTCTCACTATTGCATCCCCCACAAGAACAAACACAGTTGCTTGGTGTGCTAAATCCACCTTTTGATTTGGGTATTTTATGATCAATCGTATCTCCATAAAATCCACAATAATGGCATATAAAGCCATCCCGTTCCAATACGAACTTTTTTAAAGATTTCCTGTTGAAAAAATGATGAATTAATGTGCTATGAAAAATTCCAGCTGCTCCTTCTTCCACCAACTTCTTAGCTTTGTCATAGCTTACGGTATTTTCAAATTTATAATTACTTGAATCCCGGCCGCGAATGGTAATTTCTTTAGATGTATCTAATAAAGACGTATCAAAGCTATATTCCTGCCTTGAACTAAGTATTCTTTCATGCTTACGATCTTTGCAATCCCAACAGTAGGATTTTCTTTTCGTTCCATTACTCATTCTCCCACCTCTTGTTGGGAATTTTTTCAGATATTTAGTTTCACCACAAATTTTACACTTTTTATAGATCCTGCAAGCATCACCTATACTGACACCCAATATGATCGCCTCCAAAATCGACACACTATTACTATTTCGTTATCGCCCGCCTTTGCCCTACTCTAACCATTTCAGGAGTTGTTATTAATACACTATCATTTTCTGTCTTTTAAATCTAATCTAAATAGCAAAAGGAGCCTTCACTCAAAGGCTCTTCTAACATTACCAACCTTCATTTGTTGTTCCTTTTTATTTTTAAACCTTTTCAAACTTAAAGTTTATATTTTGTGCAGATCATGTTGTTCTGCAATAGGGAAATTAACAATCTGTGCTTTCACAAATGAGTTTTTGCATTCTTTCCGGAAGGATTTAATTCCATTTTTGTCGAATATTGATATATGAAAGGAGTGGCGA
This sequence comes from Lentibacillus cibarius, assembly GCF_005887555.1. NCBI lineage: Bacteria > Bacillati > Bacillota > Bacilli > Caryophanales > Bacillaceae > Lentibacillus > Lentibacillus cibarius. Next base: position 1,458,559 of record NZ_VCIA01000001.1, read on the forward strand.
TAAATGGCAGATTTCTCTGTTAGCCTAACGCAATTTATTGATTTCACTTTAAAAAGAAGTGGCAGTGCTAGAACAAATTTTGTACGTGAAATAAAATATAGAGAATACCATCCAGCAACAGATTATTGGAAACAACTTAGAGATGAAATCAAAAAATTACACTCAGAAGGGGCATCATTAGAAAAACTTGACTACTTAGTAGATAGAGTTCATGAACGCAAGCGCCGAAATTATAACGAGGCGATTAAACTCTATAAGAGATTTTTTCGTGATAAGAACTGTGAATGGTTTAACCCCGGTAGTTCATATTGGGCTTTTAATGATGAACTTATAGTGAAGTCAAACCCTGAAATAGGTCTTTACATAAACGGCCAGCCACACCTTGTAAAATTGTATTTCAAAGGTCAGAAAGAGCGTATCGACAGACATAACATTACTTCAACATTAACTTTAATGAATAATGCTAATTTTAATGATGTACTACCTGATGACGTTCAGACTTCTGTGCTTAACATAAGACGAGAGAAAATGCATACTAACAATTTTATTGATGATGATTTGTTACTTTCTTTAGAAGGGGACGCACAACAATTGATTTATCTTTTGAAAAATGTGTAATTCATCAAAGAAGGAAGATAGGCTATGACAAGCAAAGACAGGAAGACCTTAAAAGAATTAATTAATATGATTTTTGTCGGAACAGGGTTAGTGATCTGGTACTTATTTTTCAGGTCCGATGCTTGGTACCTCTTATTCGTTTTTATTTTGGCCGGAGTATTGTTATCAGAGATAGTGCAGCTATTTATTCCAGCCTTAAATGTTAAACATAAACGTAAAAAGAATAGAACGCAGAACGTCAAAGAGAATAACAAAAGGACAAACAAACTGAACAACTCTTCTAACTTAACGTCTGATATCGATCAACTATCTGGCCAAGAATTTGAAGAGCTTATGTATGCTTATTTTAAAGATCATGGATACAACCCTCAGCTAACAGACAAAACGGGGGATCATGGCGTGGATCTGGTTATTAAAGATCCTCAAGACGGACTCCAAATAGCTGTTCAATGCAAGTGTTATAAAAAAGGCAATAACATTGGCAACAAACCATTACGAGATCTTGAAGGTGCCAAAAGATATTATAAATGTCCCGCCACACTTTTCATTACGACAAGTGATTTTACATCTAAGGCGAGAGAATTTGCTGACAGTCTCAACAGCATGGATATCTGGAATGGGTTTATTGTGAGAGAGAAACTAGAGAAATGGCAGAACAAGCACTAGACGGTATCCAATAATAGTTAATGTTTATGGCAGAATAAAAATGTAGCTTTTGTATCTATCCGCTGAAAAGACCACTTGCAACCCTTTTGTTCCTTCTCCATGTTTATTGGTTCCTTTAACATGCAGAAAGTTAATAGAACTTTGGATGGCTAGCAAGGCTCTTTTTATAATCGCAGTTTTGTATTTTAAGGTTGCTAAATTATGTACTTTTATTTTGCCATAAACAAGCGGGAATAATACGGGGCAGAACAATGGTTTCCCTTCTTTTGCTTACAAGAAAACAACAGAAGCCCTGCAGAGATTTCTCTCCACAGGACCTTCTTCTTGTCAAGTGCTTTCGTTCGACAAAAACCGGGAAGTGACAGGCACCGCACCTATTAATCCCTTCAACATCTCTTAAAAATTTGATATAGTTAACTTGAGCCAAAGCTAGCATCCTTTCATTTCCCCCTCATGTGTTTTTGCGAGTACATGAAGAGGTTAATGAATTTTGGGATGGCTGGCAAGGCTCTTTTTTTATGGCGTCGCTTATGTATTTTTACGCCGCCGAACTATGTACTTTTATTCTGCCATATACACCTGTATGTTAAAATGGTCTTCCTTATTATATTCCTCACATATAACAGAAATATTTACATCAAATTTCCCGGTTTTTGTCGGTACCAGTAAATACTCCGAATTAAATTTACTTTGCCTTGTATGCAAAAGCTCAGCGCAATAGACACTGATTTTATTTTCGTTTAAATCTGTCCAATAATTTTGGTTTGTTGAAGAAACAAAATCCCATAAATGCAAGTTATTCTTTGGTGAATAAGGGGGAGAAAACATCGCCATGCCCATTGCTCCAATTGAGCCTACAGCTGAGTGCAAATTGTCATTTCTTAACGCTTTAGACCAAGCTTTATCAAGAGGACTACGGGGTAGGCTAGGCATTCCTGGCTCTTCCAAATTTTCCTTTGATTCTTTTAAAATAATTAGTTCATCCGGGAAGTCCAATTCAATATGAACATTATTCGCTTTGTGATTACCATCATTAATAACAGAAAGGTCTATTTCTACACCAAACGCTTTTGCGTATTCATAAATTTCTAGTTCTCTATTGTAAGCCTCAATCTTTTCAATCGTTTCTGGTAACTTTGCGTTATACGTTTCAATTTCATCGGATGATATATATTTCATAAGATTTTGCGGTATTTCGTCTTGAACTACTTTTTCTGGTATCGGTAATCTATCTATTTCTATAGCAGAATTAAACTCAAGCTCTACTTCATCCGTTTCATTTATTTCAATGTCAATATTAGGAGTCTCATCATCTTCATGTAAATAATGTCCAAACCATTCCACAGAACCATATTTACTTTCATAAGTCGCTTTGACTTCTCCAATAGGCGCAGCGGAATCTATTATTAGATTTCCTTCTTTAACTATTAAATTTACTACACCATAATCTCCAAAGTCTTTTATCAAAACGGCTTCATTCCCATGAAATTGTTCATTTATTTGAGTAATTGGATTATCTATTAGCTCACCGTCACTATATACTAAAACATCATAAATTTTACCGTCCCACAATTCTCCGCTTTTCCAAATTCCTTCTTTAGAGATATACTGATAGTTGCCATTATCATTTAAAAACTCAGTTCCTTGTCCATGTTTTTTATAATCCTTCCATTCGCCTTCATATAAGATAGTTCTTTCATCATATAATCTTGCCCATCCCTCACGAATACCTTTATTATCTAAAAAAGCATAACAAACTTTCTCAGCATCATGATTATAAACAATTGCTTTTCCATCTACATCATATTCAATGATAGTGTCGCCTGATTGAGAGAAGTATTGATATTTCCCTTCACTCTCCGACGCGTAATCAAATTTACGTAAAATCGAAAGCAATTGTTCATTCATTACTTCAAAAGCATCTTTTGGCTTTTCTACAACATATCTATATTGAACATAAGGAGGAATCATAATATAAGAAATTAGTTTATTTATGTGTATTCGTATATCTCCTACTTCTCCTTCTTTCTCATACTCGACCAAAGTCTCTAACTCTTTTAAAATGTTATTTAGAAACCGAATATCTTCTTCTTTAATTCCATCGATTTCCGTTAAGGCTTCAAAATGCTTTTCTGAAATGCGTATAAAGCGGTAGTCTTGATTTTCATGTAAATCCAGTCTAGACAGTTCATGAACTTCTTTTAGTGATGCGACTAATGTTGAAAATAAAGAATCTCTAGCTTGCCTTTTCCATTCCATTTCCTTCATTTTCTCGGCTTGTTTTTGCATCCAGTAAATTGCTAGCGCAACTAATGTTGTGGCTTCAATTGAAAGTATCGTTAGATAGGTTGACTTATCAATTGCAAAGTAGTAAAGAAATTCCTTTCCATTCTCGCTTTGTACTATTGAGGTAACCCAGTTATACGCTGCATTAAATACAAGTGGTAATAGAAACGACCCAATTATAATTACAATAGATAATAATATACTTTTAATCCATTTAATCAATCCTCTTTCACCCCCCTACTAATTCGTCAAATGTACGTTTACAAATAATTTTAGCATAAATGGAGCAGTTATATTGGGTTTTGGTTTGAATATAGTGACCACTATTTGTTTGGATGAGATTTCGAGAGGCGAAAGAAATCATTCCCTATTTAACAAATGAAATAAAAAGGAAGCGGTAAGAAATACTGGCACAGGGTTCTCATAAATAATTAAGTGGAAGAAGGAGAATAGTTGAGAAATTTAAACAATAGCAAATAATACTGTCCATTTTGTGGAGCAGACCTACAGGGAGATCCAATTCCTAAAGAAAAACAACATCTTTACGGTGCCACCCACTTTTCCAGAAAAATTGGTATTTCCGGTATGGAAGAGGACTACATAATCAGATGGCAATGCCCGGATTGTGGGCGGCAATGGGAGTGATTTTAGAGCATCGCCTCCCTCTATAAATAAAATGACTTTCTCCCAAATGCTAGTTTTACTTAGAATTTCATTAAGATTTGATTGAAGCTATCTCATGGATGTTAAGACAAACCCTTAATATCTAAGTTTTCCGATGTAATGTACTTTTATTTTATTCTGCCATATACACATTCGGGGAGTGACAGGCAACCAACCTACTTAAATCACCACAACTTATCCAGCTTGCCATGTACCAATTTCCATGTCCCCTTGATCTCTTGAACATTATAAACGTATTGATATCGATGACTGGTTTGTTCCCATCCTTCTTGAGTTGTAATGGTGCCTGCTAATGTTACTTCTTGCTCATTAGAAATGGCATTGATTTCATCAAGGTTATTGATCACATTTACATAACCTTCTTCAAAAGTGTCATACGGATGCCTAGTTTGCCATTCAGTAATCCAACAGTTATAGGCTGGCATGTATGAGCGGGTATTAATGTCATTAAAATAGTCAACTAGCATCGTCTTGGCTTCTATTTCATCAGTCGTATCATAGGGACTTATAAAACTTTCAGCAATATTGATATTTCTAGATTGATCTGAGGAAGTGACATCAATACCATCTATAGCCTCTGATTGATCTAGGGAAGGAAATTCGAACGTATTATATTCAGAATCGGGACGGCGTTTTGTACCTATTTCACCCGTATAGGGGTTAATGTTCCCGAATGTTGAAAAGTTATTATAAAACAAACCATCAGGATCACTGCGATAATGAGGTTCTACATATGTCCCATCGTCTCTAAAGTATCCATCAACATAAACGTCTGCATACGCACTTGAGGTACTACACAGCATTATGAATATCAAAGCCGTAAATATCCATCTACTTTTTCTCAATTGATCACATTCGTCCTTTGCTATAGTTCTCGTATTAATACAATAACATTTTAATAAAAAAATTCCCATCAATACTACGAGGCAAGACAGTTCTCCCTAATCTATCTTATTGCTCATTATAGATACATCCGCTTTATCATTCCACCGGTTATAATTGCTTCCCAAAATAAAAGCATCTTGATTGAAATATTTTTCACGAACATATCGTAATACTTTCTCACGATCTTCTTTATTGATCCATCTGATCATTTCCGTTCGTTTTTTTCGAATTCATTATAATTACTATTTAGCAAATGAAAAGTCTGAACATTTCCCTTGACACATGCACCATCACTTGTTATAAAGAGGGATTGTTTATGGTATTCAATAAAATACGGGTGGTGACAGGCACCTAAGGAGGAGTCTGACATGCGAAAACAAGCCGTCGTTGCTGTTATTTCGGCTATTATCTTTTTCTGCGGCTCTCTTGCCGCTTGTTCTTCGGAAGGAAAAGATGCGTCCAAGGATTCAACGGAACAAGAAACGACATCCAATCATAATGAAGACCAAGAACAACAGAATAAGGAAGATGAGTCTGGGAATGAAAAGGAACATGATACAAGCAGCGATTTAGATCAACCTGAGTCATCTGCAAGCGACAGTTCCCAGTCTGCAAATGCACAGCAACTCAGAGATCAGCTAAAGATGGGAGAAGCAGCGATAAAACTCCCGACTTCTTTCCCCGAACAAGAAGATGACGCTGTCAAAGGAGACATCTCTACCAATAAAGAACAAACATACACTGTTAATTATCAAAATGAAGACAAAGCACCATTGGCAGAGATGTCGGCTACGCAATATGACAACTCGGATCAATCCATTGCCAAAATAGAAAAGTTCCGAGATGGAAAACAAACAAAGCCTCGTGAAGAAGCAAGTGTTGACCTCGGACACGGCATCAACGGTTATATAGAAGGAGCGGCTGGTAATCTTTATTTAAGCTGGGAAGAAGGCAATTGGCTGATTGTTATTCATTCCCTCAACCAAGACCAGCTGGATCAACCGGCCATCGCACGACAAATGGTAGATTATCTGGAAAAATACACGCTTCCGGCCCCAGATGAGAAAGGATGTATTGTCGTCGATTATAAACAAGGAGGCAATGACGTCACGGTTGATATCCGCTGGCAGGAAGGCGCAAACGTCTATCAACTAAAAACAGAGCAGGTGCCGTTAAATGCTCTGCAAATGGCAACATCAATAGAATAAATGTTTTAACTGGAAGTTACAGATTTGAGCGTCAGCCACTGCCTCTTCATTCGACAAACCCCGAGGCGTGACAGGCACTCCTAAAAGTGGTGCCTGTCCCTTTTTCAAAAAAGGAAGCAGAAGAACCGTCCCTATGCTTCATTCCAGATTATAATGCCACGTCTGACTCTGACTTTTATGGCGGCTGAAATTAACTATAAAGCGAGAGATTGCCGATTATCCGCAGTCTCTCGCTATTTTTATGAACTGCAAGCCCTGTCATATGCTACCGAATACATCTGTTTTCAATTTGAGATGAGTTGAAATTAAACCGCCAGTCAAGATTGTTGTTCCCGGATACATCTTTATATTTTGTCTTTATTTGTATTTATACCTGCCCGATCCTTTAAATAATCTTCGAGTTTCCCCTTTAATACTAAATACACCTTCAATTAAAATAATCACTTTATAACAAGAACATTAGGCATGTTCCAAACCATCATGTAAAATGATTGATGGATCGAGTCATTGATTATAGGGTCCCCTAAACTTTAATTGTTTTAAGATGACTTCAATCGGTGTTTTCCGGTGAAACTCCCTTTCTTCCGGCTTTAATGTGTTCAGGTACTGGGGATGATAAGTACGGATGGCGATTCTTGATAGCGATGGATGAGAACAGTGAGCAATATTCCTCTTGTTAAATGCCTCTACTTCTCGAAACTCGACACCCGGAAGATATGTCTCAAGGACAGTATCATAACCCGGTCCCGTAAGAAAAATCACAACGTCTGGTTTTAGAATCCTTAACTCTTCCTTAAAAACACAGAAATCCCTTTTGGTGATCTCTTGTGTTGCCTTGTTTGGCTTGCCTCTCTTTCCGCTTCTGCCAATCTTATAGATATTATTCCATGTGACAGACACTGAGGCATTTGGGAGTTCTTCTTCAATTTGAGAGATCCACTTTCTCATAAACTTCCAAAATAATGTCTTTTTGGCTTTGGTATCTTTATTCCAAAACGTTTCGTAGAAGTCTTGAAGACCTTTCACATGATAGTGGCCAAATGTACCTTCCCAATCATTCGTTTCTTTCCCGACGAACATTATTTTGATATCTGCTTCCTGATAAGCCACTTCATCTGTAAGCTTTAAAAGTAGCGGATGCGTCGGTCTTTTACTTTTCGGAAGTGCCTTTATAGAGTTTCTAAGGTCATCCCAATGTTGTTGGTATAGATGATACAAATGCTTGTTATAACTCATCAGTGTCCCCTCCCAGTAATATATGAGAAACCACTATTAATACAAACGGAAGAAGATGGATAAGGTTCCTTCATAGCGTATTGGTTAGATATTAGGATGAAGCGGAGAAATCATTTATACAAGAAAATAAAGTTAATAGTGAAAGGATTGTTTAGTCCTTGGAAGGAGCAGCCAAAAATGAAAAGGCAAACTCTGCTTATTCTTTGCTGGTTCGGATTTTTGGAAACGAAATGAAAAGGAAGCGAGAGAAAGTGTTGATTAAAATTTCAGATTAACACATTTAAAGAGCAGCCACAGTATGTTGTCCTTTTTCTATATTTATAAAAAAAGAAGAAAAAGAAAAACCCTGCAGAGATTGCTCTCCACAGGACTTCCTCAATGTCAAGAACAATCGTTCAACATATTCTGGGTCATGACAAAGCCACCTCAGCTAATTTAAAATGTCGCTCATTCGAGTATTTAGAAACGAAAAGGAAGCAGGGGAAGTCTTGATTAAAGCTATGGATTAACATTTTTCAAGTCCATTTCTTGCCCATTTTTCTTCTTTTACAAAAATAAAGCAAAAAGAAAAGCCCTGCAGAGATTACTCTCCACAGAGCCTTTCAAAAGCCGAGAACATTCGTTCGACATATTTCGGGTGGTGACAGGCACCCAAGCCCAAAATATTAGCCAAGAACTGAACGAGTTAATCCTTGCCTATCAAAAGGCTATTACCGCCAAAAGTGAGACTGATTATACGTATGAGGAAAAGCATCTTTTAAATTTAGTCTAACATTTTCTTCTATGATTCTTGTTCAAGACAAGGGTAAGTGTCAAAAAGGCCAAATATCGCATAGCAAGGTTCATATTCCGAAGATGTATTAATCAGGGTTTAGCTGATTGTAGAGAATGTCTCTTCAGGGGCCATTTTTTTCATATCAGGAAGACAATATACAGATGAAAAGGATGGGGTAAATGAGAAGACTTAATGATAGCAAAGAAGTTTGCCCTTTTTGCGGAGCGGATCTGCAGGGAGAATCGATACCCAAGGAAATACAACTAGTATGGCGCGACTCATTTTACTAGAAAAATCGGCATTTCAAGTATTGAAGAAGATCGTATTGTAAAATGGCAATGTCCTGATTGTAGTCAGAAAGGGAGCGGGGATAAAAAGAGACCTGTAGAGATTTCTCTCTCCACAGAACTCTTCTATCACCTTTATCGTTTTAAAGCGATTGGGTCTGAACCTGATATTTAACTTGGTTGTTGTAATCTGAGCTTGATGATTTCTAAGTATTCTTTATACCTCTTGTCGGCTTTCTCACTATTACATTCTTCACAGGAGCAAACACAATTTCTCGGTGTACTTAATCCGCCTTTCGACTTAGAAATCATATGATCAATCGTGTCACCGTAGAAACCGCAGTAATGGCATGTATAGCCATCACGTTCCAAAATAAACGCCTTTAACGTTTTTCTGTTGAAAAAATGATGAATTAATGTGCTATGAAAAATTCCAGCTGCTCCTTCTTCCACCAACTTCTTAGCTTTGTCATAGCTTACGGTATTTTCAAATTTATAATTACTTGAATCCCGGCCGCGAATGGTAATTTCTTTAGACGCATCTAATACAGACGTATCAAAGCTATATTCTTGTTTAGGTCCAAGAATTTTTTCATACTTACGATCTTTGCAATCCCAACAGTAAGATTTTCTTTTCGTTCGATTACTCATTCTCCCACCTCTTGTTGGGAAGTTTTTCAGATATTTATAGTCATCACATATTTTACACTTCTTATAGAGCCTACAAGCATCACCGATACTGACACCCACTTTTATCGCCTCCAACATGATCACTATAGCAGCCATCATTTGCCCCCGAAATTCATGCCTCAAAGCTTTGATTTCAAATTAGCCCTTGGCCATTGTCCAAATATGAGGTTCCTTGGTGGCTCTCTTTTGTAGCTTCAACATTGATTTATCAATATTTCCGCAAGCCTTACTAATCATATATGAACGAAATTCAAAACCTCTTTTTGATAACTTTTCATCATCAATTAATTTAACCAATTCATACCGAGTGTCGGTCACCTCAAAGTATTCATTAAAAATATGACGATCATAGAAAACGGCTTTCTCTATAACGGACTCCAGCTGTTCAGGATCTTTATCATAAATGTCCGGGTTATATTTCTTTTCAACATAATACATTACTTCTGTCTTCAAAAAATTGTATAGCTCTGGATAATCCGTTATCGATTCATCATCAATTAATTCCTGATCTCCCATTCCTTCCCCCTCCAAATTGCATTTATTATCCTCTTTGGCTTTACCATCGCACGATTCATCATGTCTTTGGCTAATTAAACTCATATATTCGGGAAGTAAACCAACCCATATGATTTTAACTATTTCATCATAGTTGTACAGAATATCATCTATCTCATTAATTTCTGTCCTGTAAAGATAGTCTCTATTATTTAACGCTTCCCTAAGTATTGGGATAATTTCACCTAGCTGCCGAAAAGTAGCATATACTCGTCCATCTCCTAACGTAACATCTGATTCATACTCAGAGTTAACTTCCATAATTGAACTTTGATGAATTTCATACCCAGCAACACATCTAAAATATTTTCTTATTTCACGTTGCCGTTTAGTATTGAAACGATAGTTATTATAAAGCTCTGACATAATTGCAATTAAAAGTGAAGCCGTTATACCAGTCAAGATTGATAATGAGATCTCATACACTTTTAAGTTTTCATCCATGTTCATAATAGTAACAACTAGCACAATGCACGTTAAAACCAAGAATAAAAAACTAAATGCCACAGGTGTTATTGGTCGGAACAAAAAAGCAACACTATACCTTAAATTTTTAAGCCAAATTTTTACCTTCACCATTTTTAGCGACCTTTCATATTTTTATCCTTTTGTATTGCTATCTCTTTCAGTCTAATCATTCATCCAAATCCCCCAAATTTGTAATTGGAATCACTCCTACAGTTGTCGTAGAGGAAAAGTCAATTTTTCATTATGTGATAATAACGTTTTTAAATATGTTTTCATGATTTTCACTTCTCTTCCTAAAATATTATTGCAATACACATCAAGAAGTAGCAAAATATTAGGAATAGCAAATGCTTATAAAGCTATTACATCATAATCCATTTTACTTAATTTTTCTTTACCACAACAATAACCTGACTTTTGCCTAAAGTTTTCTTTCACATATTCGCTGTTAATTTCATAAATATGAAACTTATTGTAGTGCTGATCATTCCTTAACAAACTGCTTGGACCCACTACCAATAAAACTAAATCATATTCGTCGGGATCTCCAAAATATTCATTTGTTCTTTTGGCGGAGTTATGAAATTTAATTTGATACTTTTTTCCACCCTTTATTCCATCATACCCTTTTTGTCTTCCAGATTGGCATAGCTCGATACCATACTTCTGTTGGCAAATATACTCACCTATATCCCCTAAATACTTATCTGATCTCACGACACCTTTTTCTCTTAGTTCCTTAACAGACTTAAAGAAACTTATTATGGCATCTTTCTCCATTACTATCACCCCAATTATATTATAACTTATTTAAACACTTTCTGATTGTGATGAACTAATTACTTTCTAACAATTCATGCTTTGTTCTAAAAATAAAAAAGCCTTCAGATATTTCTCTCCACAAGACTTGCCTATTAACCTATCATTCTTTCAACAAACAATGACATATATCTAAGAGTGACAGCACTAAGGAAAATCTTGTTATAATCTGTATAAGAGAGGTTGAAAGGGTGGAGGCTAATCGTGAGTAAAATAAAATCTTTTATTAAAAGAAAAGTTTTTTTACTAGATGATTTAAATGAAGCAAATAGTTATTTAAAGTATATCGGAAGCGCATTTGTCATTTTAGGAATATTGTATTTTTTTGGATGAGTTGATTTAACTAATTTAACAATTATTTCATTTTCTTTTGCAGGAATACTATTTGTTTTTAGTGATTTTATTGAACTAGCAATTTTAGAAGCAAACGAGAAGGTAAATAAACCATTATTAAAGATAGGGTTATTAAAAATAATTAAACGTATAGTCATCCTTTTTGCAGTTCTTTCGTTAATCCTAGTTCCGTTTTTGAAATTTGAGTTTTTAACTGAATTAAGTAGTGTTATTAGCACAGCTTTCACCTTCTCGGCAATTGGTTTAACGATTTTAAGATTAGGTTTAAATTATGACAAAAAGTTATTGGACTTTTATGTTGAAGTGGCTACTGAAGTAACTAATGTATTTAATGAATTAGAAAATGAACAAAAGGAAAAGAGGAATTTAGAAGAAATCATTAAAAATCTAGAAGATAGACAAGCTGTATTGGAGTCTAAGATAGCGACTTTAGAAAAGAAAGATGATAATGTTGTTAGTAGTGATAATAGACTAGAATAGGGAAAGTGCTTGTGGTCAATTCCCAATCAGCAGCAGCTACTACTAATCATTAAACTCTTGTTTTAATACGGCACTATTTGTAAATGTAGCTGACAGCCCCTCAACTACTCATTCTTTGAAGCAGTGGGGGGGGGCTGAAACCTTTACTTGGAACAAGGAACCTGTCCACGTGTCCCTCCTAATCAGATGGCAATGTTCTCAATGTGAACGGGAATGTAGCGAAGTGAAAGGGGGGGCATAGCAGCGACTTCTGCCATTTTCTAATATTTTTAACAATTATAAACGTATTGAGTATTCTAGTTAGTAGAAAGAGGAAGATCCAAGTACTTGCGAAGCACACCTTCTAATTATTCTAAAACGGGGTGATATTTTGACAGTAAACAAGCTAGATATATATACGATGATTAGTAAACTCATGGAAGATTATGATCAATTTGAATCACTTTATATTACATTTAAGATTCCGTTTTCTCTCAAGTGGATTGGCCCAGTTGATGTAAAAGTAAATAATGTGGATGTTAAAATAAATTTAAATAACCATTTTAAAAGTGAAGAAGAACAAAGAAAAACAAGTGGAGAATATATAATAGCGGGAAATGCGGAATTAATTAGGGAAAGACATGGATTACTATCCTATACTGAACTCAGCGTCACTTTCAACACTTTTAATAGTGATTATGATTACGTAGAATTATCAATTGCCTCTATAAATAAATTATTAGATGTTTATAAAATTTATAATCCAGAAGAATATCACATTCAAAATATCAAAAAAGATGATTTGTTAGATGGTATTCAATATAGTTGCCTTTTTCAAAATAGAAGGCCAATAAGCGGTTTCCTGTCCTTTCGTGGAATTACTTCTCGAACAGAGAGGATACAAGTTCCTAAAAAGGCTAGTGATTATCTTTCATCCAATAAATCTTACTCGTACTGGAAGTTAGCATTAGCTAACGCAAAAAGTAGATTTTACCTTGAAGATTATCCCATGACGATTGTTGAGGCCAATATTGCATTAGAAAGCTTTATTTATGAACATATTTATGAACGATTAAAAACTAGGTGGAGAAAAAAGGATATCGATAACTTTCTTTGCAAATTCAATGGAAAACGTCATCCAAGTATACATAGAGTAATTAAAAAAATGTACATTGAAGTTCCTTTACCAAATATGAAAAGTTATAAAATGCTAGATAAACAAATAAACAAGATAACGGAGTACAGAAACCACATTGTTCATGGAAACAGACCTCCGTTAATTTCTAAAGAATATGCAAAAGAAGCATTGGATACTCTTGAACATTTAATTGAAGAATCTATATCATCTTGTGTATATTGATTTCATTATTCAATTACATCCGCAATTATGCGGTGAAGAAAATGAGAAAATTAAACGATAGTAAAGAATACTGCCCTTACTGCGGTACTGATTTACAAGGAGACCCAATTCCTGAAGAACAGCAGCATCTGTACGGAGCCACACTTTACCAGAAAAATTGGTATTTCCGGTATAGAAAAAGATTGTATTGTGAAATGGCAGTGTCCGGATTGTGAAGGGGAATGGCAGCGGGAGTGATGGGAGGACATAGCTCGACCTTTTTCTATTTTTCGATATTTATAAGAATAGAAGGAAAAAAGCCCAACGGAGATTTTACTCTCCACAGGACTTGCGCTATATGTTATGACTTTGCTTGACCGTACGGTCTGACCTCGCGGTATCCAATCCTTAATTAGACTTGTAATAATATCGATATTCCCCTTGCTTATCAATACTCTTAGCAGATTCCAGCATCAATTCCTTCATTCTTCTGTCATCTATTTGCTCTCCCTTTTCTGCCTCTTCCTTGACTCTGGCCCATTCGGATTTCAAGATTACTTGCTGATGAAAGGTCATTTCCTCAACCAACTTTTCATATTCATCTTTTAAATATACTTTTCCTGCTGAATCTGTGAGCTGATCAATCAGATCATTTCCAATATCCAATAGCCTCTTTACAGGTCTTTCCGTAGGGTTTAAGTATAGTTCTATGAGATTCAATATATACACTAATTCTGAAATACAATTGTTAAAATCACCCCTATCGATTGGCTGGTTTAACTTCTCTCTGTTTCGCATTCGCGAAGTTACAAAAAGCTGTTTATTAAAAGTGGCGAAGCTCTCTCTTAATTTGTTTATCCAGACGACGCGCTCGGCACTAATTGTATCGATAAATCGTCTCTCTTTCTGCATCCTACTATCCAATTTACCAATCTCATAAGCAACCTCATTTGATTTATTAGAAGCATTTTTAGAGAAAATTGCTGAACAAACAGCTGCAATAGCTGCAATCACAGCAGCAAGAACAGTGGCTATGCTCTTAGAATTCCAAGTAATTGCCATATACAAAAAGTCCAAAATATCATCCTCCACTTTTATGTGGTTACTTAATATATATCGGCTATCCTTCTCCAATTCTTAATATAATTCTGTCGATGCCCGGAATCAAACACTAATCTTTCCCGCTACTTTGTTTTTCATATGAAGGACTCATTACATAAATACATATTCAAAGAATATACATGAGTGATTGACACAAAAAAAGATGGAAGTACTAATACACTAAAATAAAATAAGAGAAAAAGAAAAGCCCTGCAGAGATTTCTCTCCACAGGACTCCCTTCTTGTCAAGAACAATCGTTCGACATATTTCGGGGAGTGACAGGCAACAAACCTGACAAACCTGATTTTTTTCTCCAAAAACAATATCTTCTGGTTGTTGATATGCTTGTGATATAAATGTAGTTCTTTCGTGTGAAGTCATCTTATTAATCAATTCTTGATACCATCCACCTAGTTGGACCTTATGCATCTCCTTTTGTTCTATGTTTATTTGGTCCTAAACAAGTCTAACAAAATTAGGAGATTGCGTGTTTTTTTATTTAGAATATTTCTAGTACCCCAACAAATATTATAGAGCCTAGAAAAAAGACCCCATGAATATAACTTGGAGTTAAATCATGAGGTCTAATTTTACGTCTTTCACTAGATTGCTAGTTTATGAAGTAACGTTTTGTTTAATTAGCTTCCAACAGGAATATCTACTGTAATAACTTGTGTTGCTACTGGGTTAGTTTCTCCAACAGGAGTAACTTTAAGAACAATGTTACCTTTATCCCCAGCTTCTAAGTCTAAACCATCAGTATAAGTGGTATCATTAGTTGTAAAGTCTAGGGCTAAAGAGATATCTGCAAGTTTAATATCATCACCATCATTATTATTAAACTCAGCTTCTTCAGAACCACTTTCAACGTATAAAACCTTGTCGTCTAAGTCTAATTTTACGTCTTCAGAAGATCCAGAAAGTGTTGCTCCCACTACTGCACCACTTTCTACAGTAAATGCATCACTTAATACAAATTCTTGAGCAGTAGAAGTTCCATCAGTAGTTGAAATTTCTTCTACTTCTTTCAACTCAAGACTTGAAAGTGATGGTGTAGAATCATTTACTGTTACTTCTACTGAGTCTACTTTAACAGAACCATAGTAAATTTCTACAGATGCAGTACCTTCACCCACAGCATTAACATCAATTGATTCTTTGCCAGCGCATTATCATTGTCAGACACACCAACAGATACTATATTAGAATCTGATGATTTTACTGAATATGCATCAGTAGTTTCAGAATCTTTAAATGTTTTAGGCCCTACTAAATAACCATCTGCATTATAACCATTATATTGAAGAGTCAATGTTTGGTCATCTGCACCTGCATAACTATCAAGAGTTAAATCTTTACCACTTGAAAGTTCCAATTTATGTGTAGCTGCAGTGTTATCATCAGAAACCGTAACGTTAACTGTTGCAACAACAGTGTCATTACGTTTAACTTCAATGTCCCCGCTACCAACTTTATCAGTAGAAGCTTCGATAGCAAATGCAAATTTACCATCTTTGTCTGTAACTACTCCTGATTCAGATTGATCATCTGGTTTAAGTGGCTCTGCGATTACTTCATCGTCAGCATTTAATGCAGAAGAAACAGTTAAATCACCATCAGTGTTATCAACAAAGTATGGATCGCCATATTGGTCAGTTGCTTGACCAGTGAGACCTTTGCGAGTTTGTCCATTTACTAATTTAACTTCATCTTCACTAAAAGTAGCATTAGTTAACTCACGTGCCTCTGTTTCTACAGTAATCGTGAATGTCTGGGTAACATCACCTTTAGTTATAGTGATGTCTGTAGTACCGGATGATTGAGCTGTAATGTGACCATTAGAATTAACAGTTGCAACAGCTGGGTTTGATGAAGAGAAGTCAGCATCAGTAATTGCTTTTTCTGTATCACCGTTTAGGTTTGTACCCTCTAATTCATCAACAATTGCAGTTTCACCAACCACTAATGTGTTGCTAGTTAATACTGGGTCTGCTGCCTGATCATCAGTTCCAGTAGTTACATCATCAGAATCATTTGAATCTAGGCGTAAAGTATATGAAGTGATATCAGTAAATGTTGCTGACTTATTAACAACTTTAACATCAGCTAGTGAAGATTCCACACTAGCATCATCTTTTGAAATTACAACTTTATAAGAGAATTCATCACCATTTTCAATTGAACTCTCATCTAATTCACCAGAAGCACTAGTTAAGCCTGTAGAATCAAACACATCTGATGTGGCTTGGAATTCAACTGTGTAGCCAGCATCTGTTAATTCATTAACAGTTACCTCTTCGCCACCATTAATTGTTAACCCAAGAACTTGTTGATCTGTAATAGCATCAACTGTAGCGTTAGTCGCACCTACGTTCTAAACTTTAAACATCAAAAAAGTGGTTTAATCCCTTGGCATACAAGGAATCAAACCACTTTGAAGAGCGTTTGTTAATTACTGTTAACAGTGTTTATTTAAATAAAAATAACTCTTTGAAATCTACATCCATTCGTCATACAATTGTTTTTGGGCATCTGCATACAAGTTCACATAGACCTGAGTATTTTCCGGATTTTCATGCCCGAGTAATACCTGGATTGATGATAATGCCATTCCTTTCTGAGCTAAATTAGCTGCAAAAGTGTGCCGCAACGTGTGAACGGTTAAATAAAATCCCAGTTCCTTACGGTAATTCTCAAACCAATGCTGAATCGTACGTGGCTGAAGCGGTCTTGTTCCCAGGGTGTTCGCGAAAAGATACGGAAGATCATCATCGCGCGTTTGTAAGTAGCTATTAAGATGCTCAGCACAATCTTTTGTAAATAAAATCACCCGTTCCCGCTTATTCTTTCCTTCCGGAATGATCATCATGCGTTCTGACCAGTATACATTTTCTAATTTCATGTTCGTTAGCTCTCTTAATCGAACCCCTGTTGTTAAAAACGTTTCAATCACAGCTCTTTGTATGAGATTCCCCCTGACAAGATTACGTAATTGAACAAGCCGTTCTTGTGTTAAATAATGAGGCGTCGGCTCCGCTTTTTTGGGTAGTAATATATCGTCGGCTGGATTACGTTGTACAAGTTTTTCTTCCTGACAATAGCTAAAGAACGTTTTCAAGGCAGCGATTTTCGCATGAATCGTGCTTGGCATATAGGCATTTCTATTTAAACGCTGTTGCCAATCCCGGACATCCTTCCTCGTAATGTTATCAAAGTCTTTGTTACAAAAACTCAAAAATTGTTGGATAGCATTTTGGTACTTAATCAATGTATTGTTTTCAAGCCGGAAGTGATACTCGTCTATAAATTGTTTAATTCTATTTTTTGCAGTTATCATAATTCTTCTCCTTCACTCCATAAATCGTCTGTACTGTGTAATAATTTCTTGTTTCGGGAGACGTGCATAGACCTGTGTCGTTGCGAGATCCGAGTGCCCCAGTTCACGTGAAATAAACGCAAGATCCGCCCCCTTGGTAAGCAGGTTTGTTGCAAAGGTATGACGCAACCGATGAGGGTGCAATGGCGTCGATAAGCCGGCTTCTTTCCCTAATCTTCTTATGATCACTTCCATCATTATTATCGTAAGACGTTTTCCTGTCGGTCCTGAAATGAGTGGAAAATCACCACCAGGATTTGCGTCTAGATGGCGTTCTAAAAGTAGAGCACACTTTTCAGTAAAGTGAACATAACGCATTTTATTACCTTTTCCTTTCACCTGAGCTGTGCGAGTTTCCAGATCAATATCCTCAACATTAAGATTGCGCACTTCTCCAACACGACTACCCGATACAAGCATAAACTCCACCAGAATTTGATTTCTCAATGACTCTTTCTCCGTTACCTTGCGTAATTTCGCAATGTCTTTTTTGGTTAAATATTTAGGAAGAGCTTTTGGCAGACGAGGATACCAACGTTTTTTAATGGGTGTTTTATCTAAGTAACCTTCTTCAACACAAAAATTATAAAAAGAGGAAAGCACGGTCAGAAATTTCTGGTACGTAGAGATCTTAAGATGGGACGTATGATACTTAAGCGTTTTAAATATTACCTCAGATGGTATAGACGAAAATACTTCCTTTTGATCACCAAAAAATACCTCTAAGTATTTCCGATACAGAATAATGGTATTTCGACTCCGGTTCGCTAGTTTAAAGCTTAATAAAAAGTCTTCAATAACTTTTTTATTTTCCTGATTGACGATCGGCTTTTGAGGCTTCCAGTATGCGTCATCCTGACACTGTTTTTCTTCTTGTATAACGAACCTTCTCTTTTTCATAGGGGACCAAGGCATATAACCTCTTTGGACACAAAAGTTATAAAAAGCGGTTAAAATGCTTACATAACCTTGGTATGTGTAATCAGTTAAATGGGTTTGATAGTCTAAAAAATGTTTTGATATATCTTCCCACGATAAAGCAGAAAAAGGTGCCTCTTTATCAACAAAAAAACTTGTCAAGGTATTCTTATAATTCATAAGTGTCATCCTGTTTAAACCGTTTTGATTTAAAGTAGATAAGTATTCGTCTATCACCTTTTCGTTTTCAACATTTGCCAGCGGTTTTGTTAACTCATAATACTTTTCCTTCATAAATTGGGTCTCTCTTTTGGTGGGTGTTAGATGTTCTGATGGTATAGGGGAATTTGCCAAATAGCCTTCCATTGCACAAAAATGATAAAAACCATCGAGACTCGATAATTTTGTTCGATAGGATGAGTTTTTCAGATTATAATTGCTTTGAAAATGATTCGATATATCCTTCCATGATAACGAGGAAAAATGCGCTTGCTGGTCTTTAAAAAAATGTTGTAAGTCCTTTCGGTAACCGTTGATCGTGACCCTTTTTAAACCTGTTTCCTTTAACTTCAACAGATAATCCTCAATCATTCTTTTGTTTTCGTCATTGACTAAAGGCCGTTTTAATTTCCAATATTGATCCTCCATAAATATCACCCTTTCATGTTTGATAGCGGTCATATTGCTTTTTGCGTGCATTCTCACGAAGACGTGTATAGATATGTGTACTGTTGATATTGGCGTGACCAAGTAGTTCCTGGATATAACTTTGCGGCATATTTTTCTCGGCCAAATGCGCGGCAAAGGTGTGCCTTAGAGTATGGGGCGTGACTTTAAAACCTAATTCACCAGAAAACTCTCTAAACTGATGATCTATCAAACAACGACTGAGCGATTCGCCACGGGGACTGGCAAAGAGAAACGGGCTTTCAAATGATCGTTTTTCAAGATATTCATTCAAGCGCTCAGCGCATTCATGGGTGAAAAGAACAAAGCGTTCTTTGTTGCCTTTACCCTTACGGATCCAAATTTGCCGGCTTTCCCATTTGATGTCTTCCATTCGGATATTAAGACATTCACTTATGCGGACACCTGTTGTATAAAGTGTTTCAACAATCGCCCGGTCTCTGGGATTCCCTTTTACCAGTTCCTGAAGAAGTGCCAGTCTGCGTTTGCTTAAATAATACGGAAGAGTTTCTTCTTTCTGTGGTGTTTCTATTGTTATTGTTGGGTCTTTCTTAATTTTTTGTTCTTCCATGCAGTACTGATAAAAAGATTTAACTGCACTCAATTTGAGGTTAATCGTCCGGGGTTTAAAGCCTTCACCCTCCATATGTGACAGCCACACACGAATGTTAGAAGGCTTTATTGCATCATAATCCTTCCCGCAAAAATTGAAAAACTGCCCTAATGATATCCGGTAGCTTCGCACAGTTTCGGAACTATAAAAATGTTGGTTATCCAGCAAAAACGATTGCTGGGCGTCCAGATTATCCATTAAATTCACCCCATAATATTTTCATATTTCATTATCAGATCATCCGTAGGAATGCGGGCATAAATACGTGTTGTGTTTACATTAGCATGGCCCATTTCTTCAGCAATGAAAGACAAATCGGCGCCTTTCGCAAGCATTGTGGTTGCAAACGTATGGCGACATACATGCGGATACAACGTCTGTGATAATTCCGCCTGCTTGCCGAGTTTGGTTGTGACTTTATAGATGCCAGTCGATTTCAAACGTCCACCAAACTTATTCAAAAACAAAGGTTCACCTTCGCAGTAATTCCTTGTTTGCAAATAGTCCTGCAACACAAGGGCACATTCTTCGGATAAATGGATATGGCGAAGATTCCCTCCTTTTCCCATCACCATAGCCGTACGCTTTTTCAGCTGTACATCTTCAATATTTAAGTAAGAGGCTTCCGTTTTACGACAGCCGGAGGAAAGCAAAAGAAGAATGAGAGCACGATCCCTAAGTGGTAGATCTTCAGCCTCTCGTTTCACACGTGCCAGTTCTTCTCCATTGAGATATTGGGGTAAGCTTTCAGGTATGGCTGGTTTCCAACGACTTTTAATTACTGGAGCATTCAAGTAATCCTCAGCTAAACAAAAGTTAGTAAAGGATTTTAAAGCCGATAGATAAAGGTCTATCGTTTTGGGTTTTTTCCCTTCACTTATGACGTATAGCCAGTTCCGAATATGTTCAGGCGTTAAATCTTCGATGGATACAGAGCATTCACTAAGAAATTTCTCAAGTATCCATTTATACTTCGTGATCGTAACCACAGCCTTGTTGGCAAGTTTTAAGCTTAACAGGAAGTCATTTAAGATTTGCCGATTGTTTTCTGGGACTATCTCTTTAGTAGTCACCCAGTACTTTTGAGATGTACTCATAAATATCCTCGTTTCATTGATTATTTGTTTAGGAGTAGTGTTAACATATTTATCTAAATATAGACACTTACATTAAAATAATATATTTTTAAACGATGTAAGACTGTCTTCAGAAAAAAATTTATAAACAAGAAAACAAAAAAAGCCCCGCAGAGATTTCTCTCCACAGGACTTCTTTTTGATTTATACATATTAATGTTGCTTGGTAACTATCCCCTAGACAAGACAATTATTAATTAGAGCCTTAGTCGCTTTCTACTTTATTACCATCCTGGTTGTATTCTGCATCACTACTACTACCATAATCTACAACGTATGTGCCATCTGTAGTGTCATCTGTGTTGTTTTCAGCAATCGTTTGAGCAATTGATGCTGATTCTTTAACTTCTTCGCCAAGACTAGCACTACCAGCTACACCAACAGCTTCTTCAGATGTTGCGAACGTGTTGCCTTCAACTTTGTCAAGACCTGTGTTTTCAGTACCAGCAATACCATATTCAGTATTGAATGTGCTGTTTGTGATAGTTAGATGGTCAGGATTACCATAATTATCACCTTGAACACCACGGGTGGCATCGTTAAATGTCACATTGTCAAATGTAATGTTATCTGAGTAACCAATTGTGATTGCGCGTTCATCCTTTTCGCTGTTACCTTTTAGAGTCATATTTTCAAATGTTACATCTTCAACACCGGCATTCTTATTTCCACTATTCGTAGTACCGATAGTAGTATTACCTTTGATGGAATGCTCATCATTACCACCATTAATTGTGATGCCACCTTGATCTACTGTAACATCACTCTCAATGTCTCCATCAAGTGTAATGGTATCACCTGAAACAGCATTCTCAATGGCATAGGCAAAGCTGTCAGCATCATTAACTTCGGCATCAATCGTTACAGTTTCATTAACATTAACTGTTTCAGTATCTTCTCCTGTGCCAATTTCTACACTGTTTATAATGAGTTTTGCAGAACCATCTGAGACACCAACCGTATAGTTACTACTACCATCTAATTGTTCTTCAGAATTATTGCCACCGAAATTCAATACATCAGAGTTATTTGACGCAACATTGTAGCTGGCTATACTTGTATTACTTTCACTACCATTCTCAGTAACTTCAAAGGCTTCATTGAGTTGGTTAACTAACGGTGAAACTCCATCGCCACTTCCATCAGCTTCACCAGAACTAAGCGCAATATTATTATTTGTTAGCTTCACTCCATAATTTGTCTCAGGTGTTGTATCAACAACTTCAAAGGAGTCTTCTGCTACATTTAAGCTGCCAACTTTTGCAGTGATAGTATACTTACCTTTGTCAAGACCATCAGCAATTAGAGCATTTTCATTACTAATTGCATCTTCTGTAACATCATTACCATCTTCATTTTTGACAGTATAAGTTACATCATTTGCTTCACCTTTACGAACACCGTCTTTATCAACTTCATATAGGTTTAAATCACTTGTTTCGACAGTATCCTTATTATCGCTACCGTTTATATCCAAGTTTTGCACGCCAGCGAGCTCATAGTCAGCCACATCGCCAGCTTTTTGGACAGTTACATTAACTGTAGCATCTTTAACATTGTCGGATGACAGGGTAACCGTTGCATCGCCAGCTTTTTCAACATTAAGTTCAGCGTTGAATTTGCCATTTTCATCAACTGAAACGGTACTATTTTGGTCAACGCTCACTACATCGCTATCTGATTCAACTGTAACTTCATTATCATTAGCAGCTGTGAACACATTGCCGTATTGATCAAGTACTTCTCCGGAAATTTTAACAGTGTCGTTTAAGTCTTTAGAAACAGTTACATCTGAATCATCAACACTTAATGAAGTAGCTTCTGCCTCAGCCTTAACCTCAAGTTCAACTGTTTTCGTAGCTACTGTTTCGCCACCATCTTTGAGCATTGCTCTAACTGGTACAGTACCTGCTTCACGAGGGATTACTTTACCTGTGTTCTTATCAACAATCGCAACACTTGTATCTAATGATTCAAATTCAACATCGCCATTATCGATAGAATCACCGAACTGGTCAACGAATGTTGTATCAAGATACTTATCATCGCCCATAGTTACAATATTATCCTGCTCGTAATCGTCAGCATCATAGTTGCCGGAATCTTCTTCACCATCTACTAGAGTCCAGTCAGAACCGAATTCAACAGCCTTTTCAGATTGTGATTTTACTTGGAAACGGTCCGTTTTTACTGTTTTGCCATCTTCAGTTTCATATGACAACTCAACAAAAGCGGACTCATCGTTCAAAGTAGTCGTTACTTTTCCTTTTTCAGCTGTGAATGAATTGTCTTTGTTAGAGTTCACTTCAACCTCTGTTGAATCTGTAATATCCAATCCGTTTTCATCAAGCACTGTATAGCTTAGATCGTCTCCATTGGAAATAACCTGGTCTTCTGCTTGAATTTCCCCAACCTCAGCTATTTCAAATTCCAAATCCTTTGATATGGTTTCTCCATCTACATCAACAGAGAATGTATATGTTTCACCGGATTTAAGATCATCATAAAATTCTACGTTGAGTGTTGTAGAACCGTCGTTTGCATCAGAAATATCAACTGATTTAACGAGTTGCTTTTTGCCATTTTGATCTTTAACAGTCACGTCATCAGCGTTAACGTCTACTAATTCGGAATTAACTTTGACTGCTGCTTCACTAGCGTTAATCGCACTTAAATTAGCTGGGATTAAGCAGGAAAGTTAGTTTTATTATTTCTTGGCATGGCGGTATTTTTAAGTAAGCCTATTAGAACTTTGTATTATTAAAGACTGGTACAATTCTAGTGCAACCTATATGATGCACTAATAAAAAAACATATCACTAAATACACGAAATATAATATTTAGTACTATTTTATTAACGCAATTATAAAAATCCCACAGACATATGTATTGTAGACTATTGAACGTACAAAATACAAGCACCAGATAACAAGAGTGATTTAAGGTTGCTGGACTTTAATGGATGTTTTTTACGCAGCAAAGAGAAGGACAAAATGGCAATGTGAGAAGGTTATTCCGTAGATATATAATTTGTTAATAAGAAATTACTAAGTAGAAGTATGACACAACCATGAGGGACTGGGTAAAGGACACTTCCACCATGGGCTTCCCTGATTGAAAGATCGCGAAATACCCGCTAATCGGAATTCTGCCCATCAGGGTCATCAGTCCGTCACCCCTTCAATAATTACCCAAACCTTTGATTGCACAAGGATAATAAAATAATTGCACAAATTAAAAAAGGATTAAACGTATATAATTTCCCTTAATTTTATGGCAAAGCAATACACCACTATTCATTATATAAAGTGTTCTAACCGTAATGACCAAAAAACTGAATTCTTTATCAATTAACCCTCATCTTAAACGACTACAATCTGTATCTCCATAGAGAGTCGAAAAGTAAATAGGCTCCCCCAAAAGGAGAGCCTGACACATAATTCTGACGTGGGTTAGCCCCACGGACCTATTATGTATTAATATTGTATGCAAAATGTATGAATTTATTACAACAAAAAAGCAACCTAACTCATCGGTTGCTTTTCTGGACCAATAATACTTCAACGCAATTAAATGCGGACTTATAATGTATCTTTATTATACTATATTTAGTATATATGTCAACAAGCTTTCTATTGTTTTCTATTAAATTCCTGATGCATACATACGTTTAATTTCACCCTTTATTTTCTTCATGTCTTCAAAACCCGCCTTTCCATACTTACCTCTTTTTCTCATTTGATAATCGATTCGATCTTTGGATATTACACGAAAATGCTCTACAAGTGCCGTATTATCAAAACCATCAAGATCGATATGATACCAAAGATTATCATTTAAACGTTGTGTTGTTAAAGGTATTATGGCACATAATGGCGAATTTTTTTCAGTCCTGACAACTACAACGGGTCTGTGCTTATCCTGTTCTCTTCCAATATTATAACCAAGATGAACCCAATAAATTCCACGATAATAAACTGATCCATTTTTATATTTATCTTTTTCCTTGTAACGTAAGTGAGCTTTTTTCCAAGTCCACTCAGCAAAATTCAAAGTATCATCCGAATCTGATTCCATAAGGATCTTTTCGGTTTTGATAAGAAAACTCCTTCTTTTATGTTTATAAGTCATAAGATCTCCCCCCCAATTCATGTACAATAACAAGTTTACCTTAAAGAACAAATACAAGCTATTAAAAAGAGGGAAAACTTCTTTTTGTGATAGTCGGCTAACTTTAACCTACAGGAAAGGTTCCAAATTAGTCAAACCATATCCGTCATAAATATAAAAACTTGGTCTATACCGGAACACAATGTATCCAGCCCCTGAAGTGTGTTTTGGGCTATTCCCTATTCGTTATATAGTATGTTACTTCATTTATAGGCCATGTCTGGTGCAGCAAATCAAAACAAGGGGGTATTATAAAAATTTATTAAGTACCGTCGTAGCCGTCGTAACATTCAACTTGTGTGAGTGAAAATAACGAGCTCATGATCGCTGTTTTCATTGCCTGATTACCAATATCACCAGACTCCACTTACAGTTGGGCAAGGGACTGCACACGGAACACTAGTATCCTGCTGCTAACTACAGGGAAGTCTCAACGTCTGAAGTCGTGTACCAGCTTTATTCATCGACTATTAGAAAGCAGCGATATTTTAAGAAACTCGAAATAAATAGAAGGAGTGTCGAACACGGGTTTTCCGTTCCGGATCGTCGGAATGTTGAATTTGAAAATGCATGATAAATGACCATATTTCGAACGCAACGGTGGTTCCAAATAGGGGGTCTAGTAATTTTGTCACTAACAATTTTAAAATAAATAAATATCCCCATGAATGTATTAACTTAACATCGTTAACACAAAATGGAAATGAGGTGAGGTTTATGTGCATTGAAGTAATGAAAAAGATTTACGGGGCATTAAAAATTGAATACAGACATTATGAAGGTGAAAGGTATTTTGTTTATGGTTTTAAATATGACGAGAAAGAGTGGAAATTTCAAAGTGGCGAATTGCTATTAGTGACGAAAGATATTAAAGAAATTAGGGAATTAAAAAAACACTTTATTACTATTTTTTCAGGTGACGTATTTTGCGAGGAATGCTTTAAACAAAAGAAAATAGATCAACCAAAAAATAATACTAGATACTGGGGCACAAGAGTTTGGGATGGACTTCCTAACAGAGTATTAAAAGAGTTACAAAATCGACTTCTTGTTTCCATACCAGAATTCAGTTGGTCAAATGTTGTAGGGCTAGATTTCGATAAGCCATTTGTATTTTTTGGTGTATGTACTTCTTGTTTGGATGAAAATGGATATAACAACTCTGAACTCTTTAAGGAATACAATAAAAAAATTGATTTACTATCTCATCAATTTGCTGCTGAAACAATAATCAATGGAAATGAGGAAATTTTTGAAAAATATATTGCTGATCATGTAGAGTTGATTGAATCAGGAATGTCATTAATCGAGTCACAAAAGAAAATAAATGAAGGAATTATAGACCTATTAGCAAGAGATAAAGATAATAAACTATGTGTTATCGAGTTAAAAGTCACAAATGACGACAAAAACATTGTATGGCAAGCCGCTTATTACCAGTCTGCATTCCATGAGGATGTAAGAGTAATAACAATCGCACCTAATTATTCAGCTAATATCAAAGATGCCTTAGAAAATGTCCCAAATACTGAATTAAAAACTTATAAGCTTGATCAGAGCGGATTACTACAAATTAATGACCTTATTGAAAAGGAACAATGTAAAGCTAATAATAATGATAATGATGAATCAATTGAAAAGAACGTTAGTTAAAGTTCTATTCGAATATAGCGTAGTGATAAACTGTTTTATCCAACAATTCGTGCCTGCTGATCTGTTAAAGTAAATGAAATCAG
This sequence comes from Lentibacillus cibarius, assembly GCF_005887555.1. Taxonomy (NCBI): domain Bacteria; kingdom Bacillati; phylum Bacillota; class Bacilli; order Caryophanales; family Bacillaceae; genus Lentibacillus; species Lentibacillus cibarius. Next base: position 1,485,627 of record NZ_VCIA01000001.1, read on the forward strand.
GCTTTCGGCATCGAACGGACAAATCTGTATCACTGCCGGTTAACGTCCTGGAAGCAATATGCCTATATTGAACTTGGTAAGTTGGAACAGGAAATTGATGAAGAATATCATGGTGTTTATGCTTGGGGCTCTAATTCAAAAAGAGAAGAACAGAAGACAGACGAAATCATGAGAAAACATTTAAAAGAAAAAAGGCGTAATTAATATTAGCAACGAGAACTGCCCCCACGTTGAAGACAAGGAGACAGTTCTAAACGCAACTTGCTATTTTCGCTGATTTCCCTTCATTACAGGAATGCTTTTTAATCACAGCTTGGCTGCTCGCCCTTTTCCACCGTACCACTTCTTAACGATTACTGGAAGGAGTTAGGTGGCCTCACCGGTGGAAGTTAGAAGTGATTGTTCGTGGTACGCTGTTGATGAGAATGGAGGCCTAAAGGCTGTTTTTTCTTCATCCCATAAAACACACTATCACGTACACAAACAAGGTCTGAGGTGGTGATATCCTGCCTTTCCATTTATCTGTCTAAAAAATCACTTTCCTTCGTAATTTCAATATTCCGGGTCGCCCTTCAAATGTCAAATTTTATAAGGATATTCGATAAATTTTGTCCGAATGCTTATTTTATCATAGCTGGATTTTTAAAGTGTTCCTTAGTTCCGAAAAATTAGGAGTTAATTACAATTGGAGCCTTGTTTTTCCTTAGCAAAAAATCAAATACATCCGTATCATCTTTTTGCTTGTTACATTGCCTACATGAACAAACACAGTTAACTGGTGTTAGTAATCCCCCTTTTGACTTTGGTACAATATGATCAATGGTATCCCCATGACCGCCGCAGTAGCCACATGTAAACTGATCCCTTTCCCGAATCATTTGTCGGAGTTCCCCGGATGTGTATAACCTGTGAATGAGCTTTTCATGTACAATGCCGGCAGCACCTTCATTCACCAACTGCCGGGCATGTTGTAAAGATCCCCAATACTCATAGCGATATTTACCATTTCTTTTCTTGTGTCTCACTTTGATAAACTCCTCAGACAACTCTAAGGTATCAAACGTATAGATAGTGTTAGGGATAATGATTTCGTGACTTCGATCCTGGCAATTTATACAGTAAGATGTTCGATCTCGGTATCTTTTGCCGCATTTTTTAAAATGCTTAAAATGCTTCGTTTCACCACATATTTTACATGTTTTATATATTGTACACATCGAACCTGCTTGCATAGTAAAATCCTCCCAATTTCAAAAATCTTTAACGGAATGTGCGTTTCAATTAATAGGTCATATTTACTATTCAATACTGATCACCTTGATTCCTTCTTTACGAAAAGAGGTAGCAAATTAAATCCACCTCCACACATGCAAATATTGGATTATTCGAATGATTCGCATGTTCTTCTAACCCTTCCAAGTTCAATTCAATTGCTTCTTTCGTGTTCCCCAAGTATTCCTCTCAAAATGGAATCTCCTTGTATAACACATTCCGACAATCCTGGATCTTCTACGTACGTAGTATCCTCCATCTTCTCGATTGCGAATTATCATTATGAAGAATTCATCCATGGTTACCCCCTCCTAAATCTATTGATATTTTATTAACAAAACTGGCCTGAGAATCGTTTTTTTATTCCTTAAATATCTGAATGCCATTTTACAATTTCAAATTTAATTATCGCTTTCTCTTTTTCTTAAATTCCACAAGTCTCGGGCTAAAGGTCGATATTTTTCTTTCGGGTGAACGAATTTCTCATCAAAGCACTGAACGAACATTTCCCAAACGATTTTCGTTAATTCGTCTTCATCTTTTGCGTCAGCATAGTTCTTGAGAATCATAGCGATTTCAGTGTCATATTCATCCTTCGGGCATCCTATACAGATCAGCCCCATTGGATCATGTTGATTTACGATTTCTCGTGCCTTTTTGAAAACTGCTTCATACGTCATTTCCATTCATTACACCTCATCAACTTTTGAATTTCTCGCCAGCTTTTTCATTGTTAAAGGGTGAGCAGGATTTGCAGCAGACAATGTTCTTGGTCAAGCAATCCACCCTCCGTTGTTGCTTCAAATTTTAAATACCTTTTGAAAGCGTAAAAAAGCCGACTAGTCCCACCTGTAAGTGGAAGTAATCGGCATTAATTCTTCTTTTATTTGACTTTAAAAGTGGACAACATTCGCATTTTCTATATCATGCAACCGAGCAAAAAATAGTTATCACGGGGCTTGTAACTTCATCGTATCATCTTTTTGAGATTTTTCAAACGTATAGTATCATGATTCAGCAATAAGGATATAATCAGCAAGAAACGTGATGCCCATAATGGATATGGTACTCGTTAGCCTGCTAAAACGCATACACCTAACAGCCTAACGCTGTTGTATTGTCGTAGGTCAAAACTCCCAACTTGGTAACGGCATTCCATTTTCGCAAGAAAGATATTTCGATCAGCAGGAAGATGAATAGGCCAACGCCAACGTAAGGGCTATGTTCACTGAAGGTGTCCACCCCGGAAATATCACCAGTCGCCCCATGCAGCCTAATACGAGTAATCCAAATAAAATCATTGCATAAGCTCTCCCATTAAGTGATAAATCACATGTTAAATGTCCTCGGGAAAGGCTGCTATTTCTTCGGCTGTTTGGTCATCTTTTGTGATATTGGCTACGGGTTGGAATCGTTCAATCATCATACTCACGCTCCTCTCTCTGTTTTTGGCCTAAATGATGATGTAATTTTCTGATGTTCTAAAACAAAATACGCTATATTCTGATTTTGACCAATAAGCTCTTTATGAAATCCTTTTAAGTTTTCTTCCGTTACGATCAGCACTTTTCGGATTTTTTCGCCAAAACGTTCCATGCGTTTCCTGTCTTCTAAATAGCCTATAATGGCATCCACTTTCGTTAGGTCGGTATCCAGCATATTGACAATATAGACTTCCTCCCCTTGATATTCTGCGATACATTCAAAACCGATTTTGTTGGAAGGGGCGAGCCAGTGGACAGGTGCTTTTGGTATTTTAAATATGCTTTCAAAATAGCCTTTGTCGGACAGCTTGGATTTAAGGTAATCTATCCCGTGGTCCAGGTGCATAACGCAAAGTGCTCCACTCGGGCGAAGTTTTTTCTGTATCGGCTTTCCTTGATGATCTCGCTTCTCGGTATTTGCTAATTCAATGAAATGGTCGATGGATGCTTGACCCTTTGCAAATATGATGAAATCCGTTAATCCAACGTCTTTTTTAGAGGTTGTCCTAATCTCATAAACTACTTTTGCCAAGTTCTTCACCAGTGTGTCTTGTTCCAGCACAAAAAGACCATATTCAGTACCTTCAGGGCTCACTATAGAACCATGTATTTGATCTCCGCTGTTTAAGCCATACTCTCGCTTGACTTGCCGGCTATCTTTCATAAACCAACCATAAGAGGTTATGTGCGTCATGATGTCGTTTGTAGCCAGGACGTAAGGACGCGCATTCGCATTGACCGTTAAATCAGACGGTTTGTATTGAATGTCATAGCCCTTTTCTTTTAACAAGTCCAATCCCTTTTGAAGAATCCGGTGACAGGCATACCCTTTTCGACCCGGCCTCTTTTGAGTAAAGGTGCTTATCAGCTGACTGTTTCGCATTGCTCGCAATTTTTCGTCTACATATCTCTTGCTGTTCGGAAAATACATCCGCTTAATTTGTTCTGTTGTCAGTATCCGGTATTGGTATAAATCATATAGTATTGCTATGTCCCTCGTTTGTGGTTTTGTAATCCATGCATTGCGTGGCATCTCACTCCCCCCTCACTTACCCCCATATATAAAGGTGGATATTTGAATCATTTTTTCAGCTTATTCAAAGATAGAGCATAAAGCCTGTTTGTTTTCGTCATCTCTGCGTCTCCTCGAGCCTCCTCTCCCAAACCTGCCTTTCTTTTGTACCTTTTCGGTTTAAAGGAAAATAGCTTATTTCATTAACTAGGAAGTCTAAAAACGGGGTGAAAATGCCCCTGTTTTCGATATGAAAATAGTAAAATTTAAATGGCGAGTATTTTCACCCCGTTTTTTATTGCCTTTTCCTATAAAAAAACTCATAATCTATCAACTTTTTTCACCCCGAAACCAATCGATTGACCAAGAAGCATTTTCACCTCTTTTGATTTACAAAATTACTCTTCAGAAATTTTCCCAAAAGTCTTCAGCTGATTCTAATTGATTTTCGGGTTTAATGGGTTCTTCTAACGTATCGTCCTCATTAAGATCGCCAGCAGCCAAAACATTCAATCCCATCACATCCCAAAGTTTCCCGAAATCCCAAATATGTTTTCTTTCCATCACAAATAATTCAATATGGTCTCTTTCCCCGTCATAAAAGCCATCCCCCATATGCGACAAGCAATAAAAGCCATCATTTTTTATAACTAAGGTTTTGCGAAGTCCGTCAATAAGAGATTTTCTGTTCAAATTGTCCAAGTCACGAATACGTGGGCTTTTAAAGTAATTGGCAATATAGGCAATGGCACGATTGAATTCAATACCTAAATCTTCCCAATCGTAGGTATCTAAAATTTGATCTAGAAAATAATCCCTTGCTTCAACATAAGTTTTACGGTCAACATCCTTATGAGGTAACCTCCCCTCAATTGAAAAATGAAGAACCGGAAATGTATTAACGAGATCCGTAGCTCCCTTATTCTGTTCAGTAGGAAAATGAAATACATTATTTTTCGTCATAGTACAACCGCCTTCTTTAAATACTGGTTTGTCAGACGTGATTTCACTGCTTGAAAACTGCCACAGCAGGATTTCTGAAATCGCATGTCTGACAAATCTTTTTTCGTAATTGCAACTGTCACAGATTGTCTGACAGCCTTTTATTAAAATCCTTTCATAACAAGGCGCAAAAGGCAAAACTACGTCTGACAAGCCCTGAACACAATGTCTGACATCCAAATTACAAAACCCCTCTATGGCGAGGTTCATAAGTCCAAATCACGTCTGACGTCCTTAAACACAAATTTCGTAATCTCTAGATTTATAATGAAAAAATACCAATCGATAATGATAAACAGCTTCTTTCTTTAATAGGATGACTTCCTATAAATATCTATTGCTTCTTCAATTGTTTTCATGTCAAATCCGGAATGCATTGCCTTAATTAAGTCCTGTATCGCATCATCGGTTAAACTAATTTTTTTGGCAGCCGCAATAGTGTAACCTAAAGCCGCTTGATTATTCCAAACTTCCATTTATAACGCCCCCCCCTTCACAAGTAATATTTGAACGAAACAATTTTTATATGTTTATTGACCATAAGCGCTTTTTGCTTGTGCCATCAATTATGTCACGTGTTGTCTTTCCTTTAGTGCCCTGTACAATGATGCTCTACTCACTTTTGTTATTTCACAAATTTCTTTGACTGTTTTCTCCCTTTGTTTATACAGTTCAATTGCGTGATTCATTCCAGGATGATTTTTGGTGTATCTTTTTACCCTTCCCTTGTAATGGCCTTTCTTTTGCGCAATTTCTATGCCAGCCCTTTGCTTTTCTTTAATCATAGTTCTTTCTAATTCACTAAATGCTGCCAGTACCGTTAGAAAAAACTTCCCTGTAGGCGTTCGGGTATCTATACCAAGATTTAAAATTACTAAAAATATCTCCCTCTGAGATAGTTCCTCTACTAATTGCAAAAGCTGTACGGTACTTCGACCTAATCGGTCCATCCTTGTGGCCACTAGCGTATCTCCAATATTTAAGTTTGAGACAAGGTCATCTAATAATTTGTTTTCAGCCACTCCTGTAATTTTTTCACTAATTATTTCGTCTACTCCATATGATTTTAATTGCGATACCTGCGTATCAATATTTTGATCAGTCGAGGAAACTCGTGCATATCCGTAAATGATTCTCCTTCACTCCCTTCATCATTTTTGAGACACTTAACTGAGACTGTTTAAAAGCTTTAAAATCGGGAGTTGAATAATATCTCAATAGGGCACACCCTATTGAGATACTTATAGTTTTTCTTCAAAGGCATTAATGAAATAATCTAAGGACATACAGATTATTTGTGTTTGAGTTAAGTTAGAGCTTTCTTTGAATTTATCCACCCTTTCATTTAACTCAACTGGTAACCTTACAGTTGTCGTAAATGAGGCTTTTCTCATAAAAGCAAAATCCTGTGCCTTCCTCCAGAAACTATAGGATGAATCCTCTTTTGGTTCTTCTATCCCCCCCGTATTAATGAGGTTCAATAACTTATCTGAATGTTGCAGTGCTGACAAGACTTCTGGTTTTTCTAATAATTCTAGTGGATCGATATTTTTATCCCCCTTATTTTCTTGAGTTTTTTTATTATTTACTGTTTCAGTGGTCTTACCTTTAGATTCATCATCTATTAACACGTAATTTTTTAATCGATTATCAAACATATAATTCATATTACGCATAAATCTGGAAAGGCTTCGAGAGCTTGAGTATCCAACCTTCCAAGCAACTTCCTCCGCATCTAAACCTTGAGCATATAACTCAATAGCTTTTGTTACCTTCTCTTCATTCGTCATCATTTCACCTACCTTAATTTATTAACTTCTTTGCCAAGTTCTTCTCCTCTCATGTGCAGGTAGACCTCCGTCGTTCTAAGGGAATTATGCCCCAATAATTTTTGTATGGTATATAAATTGACGTCTTTTTTCAGTAAGTTTGTACCAAATGAATGTCTAAACGTATGGCAAGTTATATTTTTTTGCCAACCTAGTTTCTTACGCAAATCTGATATAAGTTTTCTGGCATACGGCGGAGACAACCTTCCCGTCTTTTTTGTTGCTAATAAATAATCACTGTTTGTATCAATTCTGGTATTATTTAAATAATGGTTTAATTCCTTTTCTAAATTAGGGTGTAAAGGTACTGTCCTGTGCTTTTGCCCCTTTCCAAATAAATGCACCGTCTTTTCTTCAAAGTCAATGTCATCCATTTTTAAATTACAGGCTGCACTTATCCTAGCTCCGCTGTAATAAAGCATGGTAATGAGCATCCTAGTTAAACCTGAAGCATTACGGAACAACTCATTTACTTCACTTTCTGAAAGGGGCTGCCTTACTTTCTTGACAACCTTGAATGGAGCCACTTTTTCCGCAGGATTTTCTGTAACCAACCCATCCCTTTTCAAATACTTCATAAATGAGCTGATGGAATGTAAGTTTCTTTTTCGACTTGCATCCGCATAATTCCTCTTTGTTTTAAGGTAATATAAATACTCTTCAATCATTTTATAATCAATCATTTCAAGTTTGGGAATGCAGTTATAATTGTCCGCAATCCAATCGTTAAAACTACACAAGTCAACTCTGTAACCTTTAATTGTTTCCTGACTTCTATTTAGCATAGGTAAATACTTTTTAATAAATTGATGAATATACTCAATCAACATAGAATACCTCCAGTGACAAGTTTTTTATTCAAGATGAGCAGCCTTATGACTTTTTATACAATATGTGCGTTCTCTCTTTTCCTCTTTTATACTCATAATAAATGTCCAATCTATTAAGAATAGGCTCCACCCGTGTGATGGAATCTTTCAATTTGTTTGCCGCTATCCAGTTTTCCTTGGGTTCAATTCCTAACGTTTTCAGTTTGTCTCTCAGTTGCTTAAGAATACTTGTGGAATTTCCTCTTAGTTTATTATTTGATTTCACTAGTTCGTAAATGCTATAAGCTAAAAGATTTTGCTCTAACGATTCAAGCGCAGCATCACTTTTATTAGCTTCATAGCATTTAATAAATTCACCTTCTCCATAACCCAGCCAACTTTCAGCAGCCGTAACCCATTTAACAAAGTCAGCCATCCTTGAATTCTTTTCAAGTTTGATAGAGTTATAATCTCGCAGAATGACTGACAAAACGTCACATATTCCACCTAGAATATCCGGTAAATCATTATAGAAATTTTTCCATAGATCCTTCTCAGCTTGTACACTCTCACTAGACATTTTTGGTAAATTGATAATAATAGATCGATCAGCTAGATCACTTCGTTTTGCAATATAGTCAATACCATTCAAAATTAAAGGCTTTTTAGCAGTCATGGTGGCTTGATCTTTATCGGTAAACAGCTTTTTTGAAACCATTGCTATTCCGGTTGAAAGCTTACATAAAGCATCGGACATTCTCGAATCAATACCTGACAAATTATCAAAAACAAGCAAGTGATTGTATGAAGCAGCAACAAACAAATCTTTTTCTTTCTTTGGTGGAGATTGTGCCATCACGACTGACGGATCAACAATTGATTTTATAATTTTAGATAACGTGCTCTTACCTGATCCTTGCGAACCCTGTAGAATGAGGATTGGATAAGGGCCGTCCGGCATAAAGCATCCAATAATAAATGACAAAACAAGTTTATAGTCGTTTTCTTCTAAAGGTATATATTTTCTTAATTTACTTAGGTCACCATTTCCTATAGGCTTTTGGATGGAGTTTGAGGTATTCGGTCTTTCAAAGTGAATATTAAGTTCCTGCTGTCTTTTCATGTTCCATCCACTTTCACTTATTTCAATAACGTCTTGATTGTCATTGATTAAATCAATAAAAAGTTTGCCTTTTTCCTCGCAGATTCGGAAATGTATTTTCTTTTTCGCTTTCGAGCCCATGACTTCTCGCGCACAAATCGTATCAATAACTTCCTGTATATGAGAATTTGATACAGGTTTTTTAAATATTATATAATACTGATTACGTAACCATTGTTTAAAAGTGGAACTCGATATATCGACCGTTTGATTAATCTTATTAATTGGTATTGTTGCGAAAACTTCTTCTGATTCGGTTACAAAATATGACCTTGCGTCATCAGATAGCTTTAATAGAACCTCCGAAATGGTAAGTTGATTCTTTTCTGCTCTTTTTTTAATACTCTGCTGCTTACTGGTTAAGGGAGACACATTACCAACCTTCTTAGGCATAGATATCACTCCCCTCAAGCAGGTCAAGCACTTCCCTATATGAAATGTTATAAATTTTCTTCATAAATTGAACGCTATTTCCCTTGCCGCATCCTGCAAAGCAGACCCAGCCGCCATGTTCTTTATTAAAAGAAAAGGAATTATTTTGATCATCATGGAATGGACATTGAGCATTAAGCCATATTCCATTTCCTTTGATATTACTCACATGCCTGGAATAAAATTCAATCCAGTCGTAATCCATCAATTCAAAATAGCTATTATCCCTTTCAATATCTTTTCTACTTTTGTATAATGAAGATGTCTTATTTTTAGATTTTCTTATTAGGCTTATTAGCCAAGTTGGTAGTTCTGCTAATTCTGTATCCTTAGGAGACTTTATCCAATAGTATTTTTGTCCCGAAGGATGGACTGAAGGTGGTGCTACCACCATTTTTTTATCTGCTAAAATATCAATACCATCCCAGATTCTAGTTGATGGTATATTATCCATATACTTAAAATAAAAATGATAACCACGACTTGATTTTACGGTCCAAGTAGGGGGTATTTCCCCATATTCTTTTAGCTTTGGCAAAAGTTTTAGCTCATCCAAATCCAAAACGATAATATTTGATATTTGACCGGTTATAATACCAATGTTCTTATTGCTAAAGAGAATCAAATTATTATTTTCCGGTATACCATTTATAATTTCTCGTTTATATAGTGGATGCACCAGAAACCTCTTGGACCAGTTCTTGACAATTGGTCTCTTTCCTATTAAAGGAATAGGCGTTAAACCATATTCAAAAAGTTGCAGTGCAGCAAGTGTGTTTGTATTCATTCGCTTACCTCCATTACTAAATATTTTGTTTACTATAAACTTGCATAAGTATTATTAGATACTTTACTGCTTTAATGGTTGTTAAGTGATGATAGTTCTTTTACAAGTTCAATAATTCTTTGCTTTTCAGTAGAGGATAGTGGTCTGCGGAGCATCCTGTAAAGGGTGTTCTCATGCATGTTCATAGCTTCAGCTACCTGCCAATTATAAACTTTAGATTCTTTAATAATTTGCCTGAGTTCTTTGTTTCGTTTCATGAGATGATTCTCCTTTCACATCATTTTTACTATCTAATCAAATATTTTCATATTTATTCAAAACCACTACCACCATCATATATGGTAAATATTGACTATGTCAACAGTAAAGGAGTAAATTATGAAAAAATATCATGCAGTTTTAAAGGAATACTTTGAAAATAGTGGATTGTCATTAACCGAAATTGGAAATAAACTTAAAGAGAAAGGGGTTCAGGCAGACATATCTTATTTAAGTAGACTAAAAAACAATCGTACACCGCCTGCAAGCGAAGAAATAAATAATGCCATTTCTGAGATAACAGGAAATAATGCTGATTATTTAAATTTCATTGCCGGTTACGAACGATCTCCCAGAATCATTCAACAGTATATTGAAAACGCAAATAAAATTGAAGAAGACTTAAACTTCTTAATAGAGATTAGCCTTATGGATGATGATAGTTTCTTGCTAGGAGATAATGAAATTACAGAGTTCTTTAAAAGTAGAGGTATAACAGATGGTTCAAGTAAAGAATATGTGGACTTTTCCGTAAACGAATTGGAGCTACATGAGAAGTCAACCTTGGTAAACCTTCTTAGAAAGAAATCTTCCATTATCAAACACACTGGTGAGCCTAAATTCACTCATAGCAATTTCTTTTCAATTGAAAAACTTTTAAAGGATGACAAAATTCCTCTTTTCAATGATATTTACGGTCATGGTTCTTACCAAAGTGAAGATTTTCTCGGATATATAAACGCAGAGGATTTCACTCTTAGTAACCCATCCGAATTTATTTCAGTGGTCATACAAGATGATAGCTTAGGGGCATATAACATTAAAAAGAACTCTAAAGCTGTTATATACCTAACCAATGAATTTAATCAAGAAGACATATTTTTAGTTAGCTATTTAAATAATCCAGCGAGACTTAGAAAAATTCAGACTCAGGATAACTTACTTTTGTTAAGACCCTTGAACAGTGAAATGAAAATCGAGGTAGTAGAGAGGGAAAATGCTTTTATTATCGGTAGACTAAATGAAATACAAACAACAGAATTGTTTTTATGAAAAAGGATATCCCTCGTGGATACCTTTATTATTACAGCTAAGTTCCACACCGACGGCTACGACGGTTAATTTAAAATCTGAGATTACCGGCCCTGGTTACACAAATTATTGAAATCGCTATTTGACGCTTTTTTCACATGATCGTCAGTCTGTTCAAAGAGTACAAAAACCGGTTATCTACAAAATACTACATACACCATTATAAAAAGAGTCTCATAACCCGCTCAGCCCTAGTTTTACTCAATATATTCCCTTTTATAATAAAGTAAAATATATATGAAGCAGCGTAATGCTTATTAGTAAAAAATTTGAGGGGCTGCACAACTAATTCTTCTGCCATAAGGGCCTGTCGCGTAACCGTCGGGATCATCCCTTTACCGGGCTGTACAGGGGCTGCTAACACGCCTGTCCCTAATTTGACGACAGCTTCTACGGTTACGACGGCTGTTTTTTACATTGTTATATAAGCAGTTCTGAACCAAACTATATTAGTTAATGGATTATGCCAATAATTGCAGCGTCTTCATTCATTTGGTAAGACCACGTTCTTGTAAAAAACTTAAACTAGCATCAAAAACTCGTCTTCCAACATAACTATAAAATATTCACTAAAAGTTCATTGATGCATACTAGAACAACGGTGTTTACACCAGTATAATAGGCTCAGAAAATGATTGTTAGTATACAAGGAGCCTTTATGAAACAAACAGATGAAATGAACCTACAAAATTTACGACAAGCGATTGAACAACAGAGACAGCTAATGCTGGAAACTGCGAATGTCTATGGTATGGGGAATGATAAGACAATAAGAGTTAGCCGGGAATTGGATGAATTTATTCTTGAATACCAAAAGGCCACCACAGCTAAAGGTGAGACCAACGATGTAAAATGGAATGATTAATAATGATGCAGGGAATAGAGAGGACTTAATGATAATAAGGAATTTTGCCCTTACTGTTGAGTGGACAACTACAGAGAGAGAACCGATACCGGAGGGAATGCTACATAACTGTGGTGCAGCCCATTTCACATGAAAAATCAGTATATCAAGTATGGAGGATGAACGTATTGTAAAATGACAAGGCCCTGAATATATCTGTAGGCCTGGTCCTCAGTCCTATTGTGCAGAAACTATCCCTTCTTATTGACAGCCTAAAGTATTATATCTGAAACAAGTATCATCATGTTTATTAGCATAAAAATTAAGGGACTGCTCAACTTTTCTTCCGATAAGCAGATTATAAATGACAAGGTTATGCTGATAACAGGAGACATTACATAGCCGTCGGGACTACCATTTCACAGGATCTGCCCACACGCCGTTTCCCTTAATAAGACAGCGGCTACGACGGTTATGACGGCTGATTATAACCCTTTTAATATAGAACATTATAACTTTAGTAATTCCTCAGAAATTGTATGAGTAGTGAGGGTGCCAATAGAAAGGATGAGAACTCCTTCCGTGCAGCCTGTTACTCCCTGCATGGTTCCCAGCCCCAGTCTTTTGTGCTGAAGAACCCCCCTTCCTTGTATGATAAACAAAAATTTTCTAATAAGTATATATCATAATATTTATATAAAAATTGAAGGACTGCCAAACTAGTCCTTTAGATGTTAATTATACTTAATGCGATTAGTAGCCACGATATATTAAAGGCCATATACAACCGTCGTAACCGTCGGGCCGTTGTTTCACCGGACTATGAAGGGCTGATCATGCGGCCTGTACCATGGTTTAACGACTATATTGGTTACGACGGTTATTTAGGACCGTCTCTATTTAATTGAGTTGGGAAATCACTAGAGGACCCTTCTTAACGTGGCAGTCAGTCGGTTTTGCATGACTTCCTTAAAAGGAATACTTCAAATAGGTTACGGAATCATGATGTTACTATCATAACCGTCAGGATCTCGTTTATATGGCTGTTAGCAGTATTGATGGACTGTATCAGGTCTTCAATACAGTCCTTCCTTCTCCAATTATCATATCTCCTGGACTCAGGGTTGATCGTAGGACTTTTAATAATGGCAGTTGTGTACTATTAGGGTACCGAATTATGTACCTTTATTATTCTGCCATAAACATCAATCCGTTGTTTTATAAGTGCTTTCACTTTTTCAGTGATTGGTTTAAAATTTGTATAAACATCTTAAATAATGATGCTGTAAAAGGGACTATGTACTTATCCAGGCATCTGATTCATTATCCTTATACTCAAAAATAGCGGAGGGAAAAGAGAGTGGGAAAATTAAATGATAACAGAGTGTTCTGCCCTCACTGCGGCGCTGATTTACAAGGGGATCCTATTCCGGAAGAGATACAGCATCATTACGGTGCAACTCATTCTTCCAGAAAAATTGGCATTTCCAGCATGAAAGAGGATTGTGTCATCAAATGGCAATGCCCGGATTGCAAAGGGCAGTGGAAGCGAAAGTTATAAAAAAACAGCTTCATTTATCACATAAAAAGAAAAGCCCTACAGACAGTTTTTTCTCCATAGGACTTCCTTCCTGTCAAGAACTTTTGTTCGACAAAAACCGGGAAGTGACAGGCACCGGACCCTCATTTAAATTTCCTTTTTATGTTGAAGAAAAATTACGGGATAATGTGCATGCCCTTGCTCAGCAACTTAATCTTCCTACTGCCTATAGGATTTATATAAAACAAAGCCTCCACAGTGAAGGTTGTTGTATTACATTTAAAAATATGGATAATTTTCTAAATTAAGAGTATCATATAAAAGTGAACCCTCAAAAATCAGGGTCCACTTATTCATTATCATACTCTTCAGTTATAAAATCTTGTTTTTCTGCCATTGCACCTACATTAATTGGCGGTAATATGATTGGTAAATCGCCGCCTTTTGAACTTACATCAGATACTAATGATCTCATATATGGGTAAAGGATTGCTAAGGAATTTTTCTTATACAAATGATCAACAAATTCCTCATTAGTATCATCAATATTTCCTATACTAAATACACCCAAAATTGTGGCTTTTAAATAAAAAGAGTTTTCTTCAAAACTTTTATCTCCTAACTCAATTGAAAAAAAGAGAGCAGCCTCTGTTCTTTCCTTATCACCATATTTAATATTCAACTTAAAATCAGGGGAAACATTTTCTGACTCTAGATCTATATAAGGATTGTGATAATAAATTGATTCTATTACATCGTAATCATCAAATGATAAAATTGATTCCATATTATGCAACCTCGTCTTTTTTTTCGTCAAAATTAAAATCAAAGTCTTTTGTAAGGTTTTTGTATCTAAGCTTACCACTTGTTTTTTTTATTTCTACATCCATACTTATTAATTCCTGTATTGGTATTTCCTCAGCACTAAAATCTTCAAATAGGTGTGCATACAAACCATCCACATCAAACTTTTCGCCTTTAATATAAAACCCAGGAGTTTCGCTTTTTTTGACAGAAAGGCCATATTTTTTTGCAGTTTCTAATACCCGTTCTTCGGTTAATTTAATATCCATTTCTAATCACACTCTTTCTATTCACTTAAAGTTAACTTCTCTTCTCTTGCGTTTTTTAAAAGGCTTTTTTTTAGACTCAAATATTTCAATTGTGTCTCTACTAATAATTGACGAATCTCTTACACATACTTGTGCACTTTGCATGCTAATACCCATTCTTCCCATTTCAGGCGTATTTAAAACAAACTGTGGCTGCGTAGAAATATAAAAATTTTTTTGTATTGCTTTTATATTGTCTGGAAGCAAATCCATTATAAAACACCTTAATTTAGTATTCCCTACTTGATCGTCCGAATATGACTCAATGCTATACTCGCTACCAAGTTTATTTATTAATTTCTTTAAAGTAAAAATTCCACTTCTACTATTTAAATTCAAAAAAGACGATGAATTAACCACTATTTTTGTGAATAAAACCGTTGCTGTATCGCCCTGTTTTGTTTGATTCATAGCCCAACTCATAGCTTGCTCAGGATCTTCACTAAAGAAGTATATCCCTTGACCCAGCCAATGATCAGATCGTTTTGAATATGTATATGTTTTTTCTTGCTCAATTGCTACTGCTACTTTATTATCTGTACCATGAAAACCATTTATGACAACATCATAATCCATATAATCTTCCTTTAATTATGTGTATTATAAAAGTCGCAAAATTAGAACTAATTTTAAATACAACAATCCTACGATGATACTGAGTAAGTTAAATAATAACATAAAATATTGTAAGTATGTGCCAAACTGTTATATTTGTTATTAAATTGTAATATTCTTTTAACAAGAATGTGATTGACTAATACAATAATTTTAATTCCTATTCGAACTAACTAAACTCCTAGACAAGTTTTGCACGTAATGCGTCTTGCGAGTATTTCCAATTACGGTTGTCTAAATTACGGGAATCCTGCCTTTGTATGCATTATTTTTTCATAAGGAGGTAATGCAAAATCGGAATACCGGGTAACCATTTACCAATATAGGCTTGGCAACACCACCTGGATAAAGTGAGAGCAACTTACGAACCTCAGCATCTACGTCTTTATTTTTTTCATTTTCGAATACGCCCCAGCGATACACAAGTCTCTTTCAGTGTATCAAGATCCCTAATTAGTCTTTCTAAACCTTCTTGTATTCCCACATTCAAATCCCTCCAAAATATTATTTGTCAGACGTGGTTTTGCTATTTGAGAACTATCACAGCAGCGTTTTCCAAATCAAACGTCTGACAAATTATTTACTATCATAATTTGAATTATTGAACGTCAGTATTATAATATGAAAAATTGTCATGGAATTGGATTTTAGGTAACACCAATTCAAAATTTCACTATCCGTTTGTTTATATAATCGTTCATCAACTGTTAAATTTTTATCAGAAAGGTTCTTCTGTGCACTTTCATCTGAATTCAAAACAACATTATAAAATATGAAGCCACCCACTATTAAAAATGCTATCATTCCAATTAGTATTAAGCTGAAAATTTTCTTCTTACCCTACATGATATCCTCCTATTTTATTGTCCCTTTCTCAGTTTTCACATCACTGTCTTACTTTACTAGCAATGGAAAATCGTCTGTTCATTTCACCTGATAATAATCCACATACCAATCAGCAAACTTTTGCAACCCGTCTTCAATGGATGTTTCCGGTTTAAATCCTACCTCGTTATAAAGCAGATCTGTTGAAGCATACGTTGCTGGTACATCACCAGGTTTAATAGGCTCATAGACTTTATTAAACTCCACTTCACGACCTAATGCATTGCTCAACGCTTTTTCCAGGGCGCCAATGAACGTCATAAGCCTCTCCGGGCTGTTGTTGCCGATGTTAAAGACACGGTGCGGTGCTCCCTCTGCCTCCTCAGGCGGATTGCCCAATAGTCGTTGCATCCCATTAACGATATCGTCAATATATGTAAAGTCACGATACAAATCATTATCAAAATCGCCATTGTTAAAGACCTTAATCGGCTCCCCTGCAAAATACTTATCCGTGAAACCGAAGTAAGCCATATCCGGACGTCCCATTGGTCCGAAAACCGTAAAGAAACGAAGACCTGTTGCCGGGATGCTATAAAGGTGGCTGTACGTATGCGCCATTAATTCATTAGACTTCTTCGTTGATGCATACAGCGACACTGGATTGTCAACAAAATCCGATTCTTCAAATGGCACTTTTTTATTCGCCCCATACACCGAACTAGATGACGCATAGACCAGATGATCGACCGGAAAGTGTCTGCAGGCTTCTAGGATATTGTAGAAACCAATGAGATTGCTCTGGATATAGACGTCCGGGTTCTCAATCGAATAACGTACACCAGCCTGTGCAGCCATGTTCACGACAATATCAGGTTTATGTCCTTCAAACGTCTCCATTAGTTTGGATTTATCTGCAATATCCCCTTTAATAAAGGTGAATGTCTCATAGGGCTGCAGCTGATCCAGCCGTGTTTGTTTCAAATTAACGTCATAATAATCATTCAGGTTATCAATGCCAATGACCTTGCAGCCTTGATCCAACAGTTTCTTGGAAAAATAGAATCCTATGAAGCCAGCAGCTCCGGTAACTAGGTAGGTTTTTGCGTTTGGTGAGTGGGAAGTCATATCATTATCTCCTTTCTGTTATAGATTGAATAAACCGGTAGCATATAACACTTAATTACGTTATTTTCTCCGGTAAATCAATCATGTCGCCTAGTTCCCTTAAAAAACTTTCTTTATAACGTGTTGCGAGTCCTGCATCCGGGGTAAACGTCATCTCGCCCAATATAGTCCGACCATTGTAATCATAAAAATCCACCCTTACAAATGGAAAGGGATTTGATAACTTTTCTGCATAAAATATCATTTCTTGTAAAGAATCAGGCTTTTTTGGGGTTATCATGCCATCACTCGTTCTATTTTTTAAAAAATCTATACTATTCCATTCGTTATCAAACATAAATCTTTTTACCCCTATCTCTCTTTCAGTTACTACTAGAATATATTTAGGATTACCATTAAAGCAAAAAATTTTATAATCAATTGGAAGATTACCTTCTTCAGTTTCCATGAATTCCTCACAAATTATTCTCGGTTTCATACTCTGGTAATTTATCTCCCCGACTTTTAAAGCAAAATTTGTTTTAATCCATTTATTTAATTTCTTTTCGACTTTTCTACGATTAATTTTATTTTTATCTTTACATACAATATTAAATCCAGAACCACTTGTTACTTTAAGCACAAATTTATCTGGAAGGGTATTCCACTCAATATTCGATGCATCATCATAAACAGAATGTATATTATTTAGTATATTGGACAACCCCATATCATTTACATAATTTCTCATCTCAAATTTGTCTCCACATTTTGAGACCAGAGGATGTTTCCAATACAACTTCAACCAATGTATTTTCTCATTAAAATTCTTTGGGTTTGTTAAATCTATACTTTTACCCATTGCTCTTTTATATAAATATTTCGTTGCGAGATAGGGTGATATTTTTACAAGTAAAGCCACAAAAAAAGAATGCAATTTACGATAAAATTTTTTAATCAATGTTAACATAAGAATTCCTGCCTTCCTTACATATAACAAATATAAACGAACTAATTGCTTTTATATAATTTCTTACTTATTTTTATTGTACTTAAAATTAACACCGCGTTTAATAAAGCACCTGTAATTCCAAATAAAGCAATTGCAATTACATCACTATCAAAAACCACAAAACCTACAATAAGTGCAGACGATCGAATGATTAATCTTATTATCGAAAAGAATAGGTACAGCCTCTGTAATGCTAAAACAGGTATAGCTCTTACACTAGGCTTGTTCATAAATACTGAAAAGGACGCTAATGAGATCCATCTTGAATACTCACCAGCAACGTTCCATCCTTCCCCAAACACAAATTCAAAAAGCCAGGGACCAAACATAATAACCGTTCCGAAGGGAATGATACCTATAGCACCAAGTGCTAAAGTGGCTTTTATTATAAGTCGATTCAAACTCTCTCCATTGTTTGCTGCTTCTGAAATACGGGGATAGAAAACATCACCTATTGATTGTCCTATCAACCTAGAAGGTAAAGATAGAACTGTCTTACCTATGTTGTAAAACCCTGCAGCTGCTGGTCCAAAAAAAGATGTTAAAAATAATATCGGTATATTCTGTGATATTGCACTAAAAAATTCCTCCGGCGCCCTATATAAAGGAAAGTCTCTATGTTTTTTAGCTAGTTTTTTAACTGAATCACCTCTCTCTTGCGGCTGCATTTCTCCTTTATAATCTGACCTTTTAGCAAAAATTATCATCATAAGGGCCTTTATACCATTTCCAGTTGCTTGTAAAGCGACTAAAACAGTTGCTGTTGGATAAATTAAGCCAATTCCAACTTTACCCCCATTTACAACAACCGATTGCATGAAATTTGCCTTAGCATTTATTGAAAATTGATTTGTCCGAATAAGCCATTGTTCGGATACTTGCATTAGACCAGCAAATATTATAACAAGCGGTATTAAATATAAGAAGGAAGATATTCCCTCTATTTGAAATGCTTCTAGAATACTATTTTTAAAAAATAATAAGATGATTGTTGTAAGAAAAGCTATGATTAAAGTAACAAATATCGACAGTTTTATTAAACCTTTAGCATTTTTATCACTTTTAGGTAATACTATCGCTATAGGGTAAGTCAATGCTGCAACTGGAATAATGATGCTTGTTAAAGCAGTAAATGTACCCATAATGCCAAAAGCTTCAGGGCCATACAACCTTGTTATAATTGGAGATAAAGCGATGGTGATAGCCTGTGCTCCGGCAGCCCCAGTAGCCATAACAGTAACATTTCTTACAAAGTGTGATTTACTTAATTTATTAATGTTTTTTTTCATTTATTGACCTCACAAATCATACAATACACCTAATTATTGACGAGTACGATTTTTCTAAATTTCAGTTTGAAGCAGTAATTTATTGAAATAACTTTCTACAGCAGCTTTAAATAGATCTAAAGCTATACAAAATCAATTTTACTAAGTTCTTCAAAATAGCACTATGATATGGATAAATCTTTACAGCTTCCCACCATTTTTTCATAGCAAATTTACAGCCATATTTAACTGCATAAAATGGTACAACCGTTAATTTTCTTTTACTATGAATTATTGGATGTAATTTAAGATAATCTATATTTAATTCATTAATTTTTTCTTTACCTTGTATTTTATTATCAACATTTTCAGATATCCTTTCGCCTTCATGTATATAATAATTGACTAAAGGGATATCAACATAATTGACTTTATACCCTTTTGAAATTCTTAACCACAAATCATAATCCTGTGATGATTTCAAATCATTATTAAAATACCCACACTGGTCTAGTGCTTCCTTTTTAAGTATGACAAAGGAAGTAGAACCGATAAAATTTTTTTCAATCAATTTATCATATACCATCCCTGAGACTCTATTACTTATGACATTTTTACTTATTTGTTTATTATCTTTTATTGTTATAATATACGCAAAACAATAAACTAATCCAACTTTTTCATCGGAAAATTTTCTTATTTGATATTCTAGTTTATTCGGAAGCCACTCATCATCATCATCCAAAAAGGCTATATAATTACCTCTAGAATTATTAATTCCAGTATTTCTTGCTACACAAGCGCCTTGGTTATTTTCATGTTGTATATAGTTCACACGATTATCATTAAGTGCTTTTAGATTAGACTGAATATCCACTTTATGACTGGATTTTTCAGGATTATCATCAACTATAATTAACTCTAGATTATTATATGTTTGTGTTAAGACACTATTAATTGCCTTTGACAATGTATCAAATGATCTTTTATAAGTTGTTATAATAACACTTACTAACCCCTCCAAATTATTCACACCCTCAAATCTTTTATTATTCTACAGAAATGTGCGCATTCACTTTACCAACAACTAACTCAACTTGTCCGTTACTGTTCTCTGTTATAGATAGCTAAATAATAGTCGTGGTTACACACCAATATAAATATCCCCTTAACTCAACATTCATATTGGATAAGCCCTCTTATTTTTATTATTTTCCAAGCTTAATACGAAGATTAAAAATACTACGCCTATAAATCTTGAACTAAGTATATTTGGTATTAACATAGCCCCAAATAAAATTAAAATGAAAAGATAAAAGTATTTAGAATTGTTATTTAAACATGTCAATAATAAAGTAATAATGAAAATAAAAAGCGGTACAAAATAAATGATTCCACCCTGTGCAAGTGCTTGGAAAAATAAATTATGTGGTAACATACCTCCTATATGACTGTAAGTTGTACTTCCAAACCCTACTCCCATAATTGGATTGTCTTGGAAGATATTAAATGCTATTTCATTTAGTTTTAAACGACCTGAACCACTTAATGATGCTTTGCCCCTTATAGAAAATATTAAAAAAACACTTCCTATAAGTAGTCCAATGTTCATCAAAAGTAATAACAACCCTTTAGGGCTACCCTTATATAAGTACTTATAAAGTTGAAGAAAATTGTAAATACTAAATACTACTAAAAAAGATACAATTCCAGTTCTAGCAGAAGTAATTAAACTCGTTATTAACAAGAACCCTAATATGATGTAATGTAAGTTATTTTTACGAGATAAATACAATATAAATGCGCCTGAAACGAGATACAACGATAAAAGCTATAATCCGAAAATAAATAACCATATGCCTCTCTATAGCCACCTAAAAATTGATAAGTGCCTATTTCAATACCTACAGTCTTTTTTAAAATAAATTGGATAAATACACCAATGCCTGCAATTATTGTAGTAAACACATAATCCTTTTCTAATACATTTGTCTGTTTTTTTGTTATATTTTCTTTTATATAAAAACCAAATAATGCCAAGATAAACGGAACACTATTATTCACTAAGTCATTAAAGCTTTCTATATAGTCCTCACTCGAAATGAAGACAATAGAGGTTATAAGTATCATTATTATAGATATTAATGATAAAGGAGTTTTAAGAATATATCCCTTAAATAAAAAATAAATAGCATTTAAAAATAATACAATTACTACAATAATGTTAAACCATGATATTGGTAATTCACCATAGTCACCACCAAATATATTTATGAAAGAGAATGGTAGAGATAATATTAGAACTCTTGTAATTGCGAAATAAAAACTGTATTTTTTTATCGAATAGGCAAATACAGATGTATAAAATAATAAACATAAAACAAATGTTACAATTACATTATTTATCGTCAAGATATATATAGATAATAAAATAAATAAAATGTAATAGATTATTATTTGCAAAAAAAACATCCTATCTCTGATTGGGTTAAATATAATTAAATTTATTTTATAGATGAATAATGAACTAGTTATTCTAAGGCTAAACACGTTTGTTATACTTCCATACAGACAAAAAGCCAATAGTATAATTTGAGTAAGCCACCATTAAATTCTAGGTTAAATATTGGAGTTAATAGACATTACTTTTATAATAATTATGGAATACCTTAACCGCTTCAATTGTAAATAATATTATTTAATGAATTTAAAAACGTCTTTACCATATATTATTTTTCTATACATCCAAAAAGGAAATAAGCACCTAATTAGTACATCAATCTTCTCTTTTAAATTTAGTTTACCTAAATATTTGATAGCTTCATTTTTGTTCCCGTTTGCAATACATACTTTTGACAATTTATAATTATAGTTTTCACCTAAGTTACTACGTACACTATTAGGGTTTATCCTATAATACAATAAATTTTTATTTAAGTAATAAAATCGACCTTTATTCCTTATGATCCTTAGCCACAGCTCGTGGTCTTGTCCTGTTATATAGTTTTCATCATATAACCCAACATTATAAATCGTTTCTTTTTTTATCATTGTTGATGGGTGAATAATATAGTTGAAATACGGCATTAATTTGATCATTTCATCACTGTTATTCGGCCTCCATGCGTCACACACATGGTTCGATTTATCATTTATTATACATGCATTAGTAAAAACCACATCTACATCTTTGTTCTGTTCAAATACATGTATTTGATTTAAAAACCTGTCTTTACAAGCAATGTCATCGGCATCCATTCTAGCTATTACTTCTCCTGATGATAATGAAATCATTTTATTTAGATTTTTAGTAAGACCTTTGTTTTCGTGATTTTTAAAATATTTTATTCTAGTATCTTTGGGTATAAATTTATATATTATTTCTTCAGTTTTATCAGTCGAACAGTCGTTAACAATTAATAATTCAAAGTTTGAATAAGATTGATTTAATATACTTCTTAGGCATTCATTTAAGTATTTTTCACCATTATAAACTGACATAATTACACTAATTTTCATTTAAATAACTCCTGGTATTTATAGATCATATATTGAATTATCCAAAATATAATAAATTCTAAGTGTTTATTAGAGTATTATATTCCTGTTCCAATCTGTTTACCATTGATTCAATCGAAAACTCCTTAGCACGATTCAAACCATAATTAATTATTTTTGGTGATTTTTCCTCATCTATTAATATGGATCTTACCTTCTTGGCTAACATTTCTGGGTCTCCTTGAGAGAAGATCATATCTTTTCGCTCTACTACATCTCGTAAACCCGTGACGTCACTAACTAAAACAGGAATACCACTCGCCATTGCTTCCACTGCTACTAACCCAAAACCTTCCCAATGTGAAGATAAAACAAAAATGTCGGCAGTTTTTAAAATTTGAGGAATATCTTTTCGAAATCCCAAAAAGGAGACTCTATGGTGTACGCCTTCACTGATGGTGATTAATTTAATATTTTCTGTCCATCCCCCATCTCCAACGAGTATCAATTTGAATGAGTCATCTAAATAACTTAAACTCTTTATCAAAGTTTCGTGATCTTTTTGATGATCAAATCTTGCTATCATAACAATTAATTTATCATTTTTTTTGATGTTAGCGAATAAGTATGATCTATCATAGGGCTTTGCATCAGTATAATCAGATAGATTTATACCATTAGGAATAATTCTTGCTTTCTTATCGGTTGATGGAATCCATTGAATAAGGTTTTGTTTAGTTCCTTCACTTATGCAAAAAATACGTTGATATCTTTTATAGATAATAGATTCAATATGTCTGAAGTAAGACTTATCACGACGACGGTTATGGGTGCTGTGTTCTGTATACACGAGTTTGAAATCTTTATTAACAAATAAACTGCAAAGTGCTACCCAGTAGAGAGCAGGAAATAAATGAACATGAACAATATCATAATCACCTTTCGCAATAACCTTCTTCAATTCATTGATTTGACTGGGGGAATGTAGAGACCTACTATTTGATACATAAACTTGTATGCCTTTAGATTTCACAGTATCTAAATAATGGTTATTTTGTTGGCTCAAAACCATTACTTCCACATCTGCCCCACGTTCTTTCTGACTAAGAACCGTATCATGTAATAGCTTTTCCGCTCCTCCACCCGTAAAGGCATTTATCACGTGCAAAACTCTCATACAATCCCCTATCTTTCCATCATTCAGGTTGTTCTCTTAGTTTAGAATAATTTTTCTCAACCTATTTCCTTTTGTATTTCTTCCATATAAGCATCAACAACAATCTGACGATCAAATTCTTCTTCAATTTTTTTCCGTGCGGCTATTCCCATTTGTCTCTTTTCTTCATGAGAAAGATTTAAAAACATTTCAATCTTGTCTATAAGATTCTGACTGTTCTCTTGTTCAACAACATATCCATTAATGCCGTCATCAACTATTTCCCTGCACCCGCTGCGGTTAGTTGTAATAATCGGACGACCGCTTGCGGCGCTTTCTAATAAAACGTTGGACATACCCTCAGGATAATAAGTAGGATGAATTGTGCAATGAGAGATTTTGTGAAACTCTCTTACATCACTTTGCATACCGTGATACTGGATAATATCCTCGTTTTGTAATTTATTAAGTTCACCTTGATATGCTTCTTCGCAGAATCCTAGTACATGGAACCTGGTATTAGGATACTTTTCCCGTATGAATCTTGCCGCTTTTAGGTATTCGTCAATTCCTTTTTTTTGCATAACACGAGATACAAATAGAAAGTGTATTGGATCATCTTTTGGATAGTCTAATAATCTATAGTGTTTCAAATTCACACCTGAACCCGGTATTAATCTATCGTTACCACTCACAACTGATTTTTCCTTAAAGATATGTTCATTTTCCTTATTTTGAAAAAACACACAGTCGGATCTTTTTAACCCAACCTTATATAAAAGTAAAGTAATTTTCTGCAACAAACCGTTTCCTTCGGCAGCAGTACCAAGTCCTGTAATATTGGTTATATATGGGATTCCTTTCACCCTACAAGCTAGGCCACCATAAACATTGGGTTTTATCGTATATGTTAGAACAGCATCAGGATTAACATTGTTAATGATTTGTAAATAATTAAAGAATAATTTTATGTCAGAAATGGGATTGGTTCCTCGTCTGCTCATAGGGGTATTAATATACTTACAACCCATCTCCTCTAGATCAGGAACTAAATCACCATGGGGTGATGAGACATAAACCTCATAATCCACGAGTAAAGCTTCAATAACTTCCTTTCTAAACTTATATAATCCAACATCATTATTAGCTAGTATTAGAATCCTTGCCATCATTTGCTCCCCTAACTTAAACCTAGAAGTAAATCCCGTAGTGACTACCTAAACGGCTTCCCAAACTACTTTTTATCTAAGTAATAATAGAATTTAATTCATTTAAAGTGTGGATTGAATAATCTTCTTTGATATTACTCAAATAGTTTTTATCTTTATAAACTCCATCTCGGTAAATTCTTATTGTCTTTATGGGGTACATACTGCCTATATAAAAATCTTTTTCAGGATTATCACCAATATATATCATATCATTGAATTTAACATTCAGTTTTTCTTTCATTACTTCAAATGATTTAGGATGCGGCTTCCAGTATTCTTTTCCTAATTCATCTGTTACAATAATTTCATTAAAATAATTAACTGCTTTTACAGCCTTTAGCTTTTGACGTTGTGCACTTGCATAACCATCAGTAATAATACCAATTTTAATGTTTTTTTCCTTTAGTAGTCCCAAGCATGGTAATACGTCATCAAAGAAATCTATATTTGGTAAATGGTTACGGTAGTCTTTTACTAGCTCCATTATATCGCTTTGAGAGTAGGCAACGCCCAGTTTATCAAATAACCTATTAAAAACTTTCTTAGGGCTATCTTTATAAAGATCAATTAACAAATTATATAGTTCTTCTTCATCTTTGCCATAGCTTTTTTTTATTATCTTAGCTATGTGTAGATAACCACTTTCTACATACTTTCTTTCTGAAATTAACGTATCATCCAAATCAAATATAACTGCTCTCGTCATTTACTATAACTCCAAATCCTCATTTAAACAAATGCTGCTATCAAATCTTAAAAAAGTAAGTTTATCCTTGTAATTCTCGTTATACTCTAACTTTTCTCCCATCAGAAGACGAAAAAGATTTTCACAAGAGTCAGCGCCACTCATAATACTCATAGGTGCTCCTCCCCCAAACCTAGGATTTATTTCAATATAATTTATGCCTTTTCTTGTCTTCATTAGTTGAACAGTTATATGCCCAATGGGCTTTAGTACATTCATTAAATCAGTAACATTATCAATGATCTCCCTATCCCTAACAACCTTTCCCTTAGAAATTTCACCGCTACGAGTAGCTATCCTTAAACGGGGAACAATTGAGATAATATTACTTTCAAAATCTAAAAATACATCTACAGTAAACTCTTCGCCTTCCATAAAATCTTGAATTATGGGATCTTTAACAATCCCCTTATATATGTTTAATTCACTAAGGTTATTCACTTTGAAGGTGTTTACACTAGAACTGCCAGATTTAGGTTTTATAAAAATTGGAAATTGCAGATTGCCATCCGCAACCTCTTCGTCCGTATACATCTTGGGGATTCCAAAACTATTCTGCTCTAAATATTTTTGCGTATTGATTTTATCTCTGCATACCTCAACAACCTTATAATCCGAAATCAATACCCTTGCACTTGTTTGTTTCTCAATCAAGTCTTTATTTTCTGCAAGAAGTAACAAATCTGTATCAATGGTTGGAATAACTAAAGAAATTTTTTCATTATTGCATGCATCAATGATAGAATTAATATAATTAGGTTCACTAATACGAGGTAATTCATAAGTTCTATCTGCAAAGTATAAAGCAGGTGCTGTATTGGAGCAGTCACCGGCTACAATATTACTTTTAACATTTAATTTTTCCGCTGCTTGCTGGAAACACTGTACCAGTTCTACGCGTCTTCCTGCACTTAAAATTAATATGTTTATCTCATTCATTTATTGTCCCCTGCCTTACTACCTTCAAAGTATTCCATTGTTGCTGCAGACTCTGAATTAATTCCTTCCCTAACAAAAACCTTTTTTATAGTTAAAAAAATAATTCTCCAATCTCCAACAAAGCTTAAATTATCCACATATTCAACGTCGAAATTAAATCTTTCTTCCCAGCTAATGCCATTCCTGCCGTTCACCTGTGCCAAACCAGATAAGCCAGGTCTAACTTCGTGACGTCGTTTTTGATGAGCATTATAAAGTGGCAAATACTGAACCAATAAAGGCCTTGGTCCAATAACCGACATATCCCCCTTAAGAATATTAAACAACTCCGGCAATTCATCAAGGGATGTAGAACGTAGCAACCTGCCAAATTTCGTTAGTCTAACATTATCAGGTAACAGCTTTCCATTGCTGTCTTTTTGGTCTGTCATTGTCTTAAATTTATACATCGTAAATATTTTCTCATTGAGACCTGGTCTTTCTTGTTTAAATAGAATTGGCTTACCCAATTTAATTCTTACAAGGATAGAAACCATCAAAAAGACTGGGCTGAGAATTATAATAGCAATCAATGAAAGTATGAAATCCATAGGCCTTTTTATAAACTTTTTATAAATACCTACCTTTGATTTCTCCATCACCTTGACCACAATCTTTTAATAATTTCTACAATCCTCTTCAATTCTTTGTCTGTCATTTTCGTATCAGATGGAAGGCAAACACCGTTCTCAAACAACTCTTCCGATACGCCTTCACCAATAAAGTCATACTTCTCAAAAAAAGGTTGCAAATGGAGTGGCTTCCAAACAGGTCTTGATTCAATGTTTTCATGTTCAAGTGCTTCTATTACATCAATCGGTCTAACCCGGCCATTCAAAGTTAGCGAACTAAGCCAACGATTAGGTTCATCCCAATCGTTAGAAGGCATGAATTGAACACCATCTAATCCACCTAACTCTTTTTGGTAATAGTCAAATATATACCGCTTTTTCTCAACTCTTTGATCAAGCACCTTAAGCTGACCTCTACCAATACCAGCGACCACATTGCTCATTCTGTAATTATAACCTAGTTCACTATGCTGATAATGCCTTGCTTGATCCCGTGATTGTGTCGCCCAAAATCTTGCTTTTGAAATACGTTCTTCTTTATTGGAAGTGAGTGCTCCTCCACCGGATGTCGTAATGATCTTATTTCCATTAAAGGAAAAGATGCCATAGTCACCAAACGTTCCTGTGTGTTGACCTTTATAATAAGTACCTAAAGACTCAGCAGCATCTTCTATTAAAGTAACATCATGCTTATTACAAATATTGACGATTTCATCCATATCAGCAGATAGCCCATACAAATGAACAACAATAATTGCTTTTACCTCAGGATATTTTTCAAAAGCTTCTTCTAAGGCTTCCGGAGACATATTCCAAGTTTCTTTATTACTGTCTATAAAAACTGGAATCGCATTTTGATAAATGATTGGATTCGCCGTTGCAGAGAATGTTAGCGTCGGACAAAAAACAATATCTTCTTCGCCAACACCGATCGCTTTTAATGCCAGATGAATTGCTGCTGTCCCGGAACTTAATGCCGCTGCATGTTTACTGCCTACCTTAAGTGCTAGCTCGTTTTCAAACTCATTAACATTCTTACCTAATGGAGCAATCCAATTTGTATCAAATGCTTCTTTAACGTATTCTCTTTCATAGCCTTCATCACTCATATGTGGAGATGAAAGATAAATTTTTTCTCCCACTCTATAAGACGCCCTTTCTTTGTACGCTGTTTTAGTAACATGTTAGTTGCTTAGTACTTCATTGGAATTAATCTCTTTTTCCAACAAACTACTAACCTACTAAATCAAATGATATGGCCGAAACCTCCATTAATAGTTCAGGAGGTTTATCGGCTTTTATTTTATGTTTATAATCCAGATTAACCCTGCAATATCACGTTGCCTTCTTTGGTCTTCTCTAATGGCCTTCCAACTGAGTGATATTCAATGCCAGCTTCTTTCATCTCATCCAATCCAAAACAATTTCGGCCATCAATTACTAAAGGATATGTCATTGATCTAAATACTTCCAAGTCAACATGCTTCACGTCATCCCACTCGGTTACAATCAACGTTGCATCACTATCTTCGACTGCTGCATCCACACTATCAGCATAGAACATACCATCACTCAGGACTGTTTTGGCATTATCCATTGCAATCGGATCATAGCCGACGACTTCAGCACCCTGCTCAATAAGTTTTTCCGTTAGTACAATAGAAGCAGCCTCTCGCATATCATCTGTATTCGGTTTAAAGGCTAATCCGAGCACCGCAATTCGCTTACCTTTCAATGAGGTGAATCGCTCGTATAATTTATCTAATAATAAGGCCTGCTGTTTCTGATTGACTTTCACAACACCTTTTAGCAGTTCAAAATCATAATCAACGTTACCGGCAATCTGAATGAGTGCTTTGGTATCTTTAGGGAAGCAGGAGCCACCATAACCGATGCCGGCATTCAAGAATTTATCGCCGATACGTTTATCCATACCCATTCCTTTGGCAACATCGTCCACATTCGCGTTGACACGATCACAGATATTCGCTATTTCATTGATAAAGCTTATTTTTGTGGCCAGGAAAGCATTTGAAGCATATTTAATCATTTCTGCACTTCTGACATCTGTCTTATATATTGGAACACCAAAGGGCTCGTTAATGTCTTCAATAATTTTTGCTGCAGCGTCACTATCGGAACCAATGACGATACGATCGCCATTGAATGAATCATGAATGGCTGATCCTTCTTTTAGAAATTCCGGGTTTGATACAACGTCAATGTTGACGTCTTTAGACAAATTATTAGTTATGACATCCCTGATTTTATCATTTGTACCAACTGGAACGGTGCTTTTTGTCACAACAACTGTATCTTTTTGGACATGTCCTGCAATGTCAAATGCTACCTGTTTAACAAATGATAAGTCGGCCGTGCCATCTTCCATCTCCGGTGTCCCAACCGCAATATAGGTAACATCGGTATTATTAAGTCCGGTTGTATAATCCGTTGTAAAGTGCAAGCGACTTTCCTCGATGTTATTCGTCATCATTTCAGACAGGCCAGGTTCATAGATGGGTGAAATGCCCTGTTTCATCTGCTCGACTTTCGTCTCATCTATATCTATACATGTTACATAATGGCCTATTTCAGACAGACTGACGCCGGTAACTAATCCGACATAACCAGTACCAACAACAGAAATATTCATGTTATACCACCTGCCTTGTTATATGTTTGCTTTTTCCGTTAATAAGTCTTTCATCATTTGTTCAACATCGTCACTATACGCTTCGTTTTGCAGTGCAAATTCCAGGTTTGTCCGTATGAAACCTAATTTCTCACCAACATCATAGCGCTTACCCTCGAAATCATAGGCATAGACCTGTTGTAACGCATTAATTTTTTGAATGGCATCGGTCAGCTGAATTTCACCGCCGGCACCTAATTCCTGCTTATCCAAATAGGTGAAAATCTCAGGGGTCAACACATAACGACCCATAATCGCCAAGTTAGAAGGGGCATTGCCCTGTTGTGGCTTTTCGACAAAGTTATTCACCTGATACCGGCGGCCTTCCACTGTATTCGGATCAACAATGCCATAACGGTGTGTCTGTTCAAATGGTACTTGCTGAACACCGACGACAGAACTCTCGGTATCTTCATATTGCTGAATAAGCTGTCTGAGTCCTGGTGTCTCAGCTTGAACAATATCATCACCTAACAGAACGGCAAATGGCTCATCACCAATGAACTTACGTGCACACCAGACGGCGTGGCCCAGTCCTTTCGGATCCTTTTGCCGTATATAGTGGATATCGACATTTGAAGCGTAGTTCACTTTCTCAAGCATGTCGAACTTTTCTTTTTTCATCAGGTTATCTTCTAATTCAAAATTGTGATCGAAATGGTCCTCAATCGCACGCTTACCTTTACCGGTCACAATAATGATATCTTCAATTCCGGATTCAATGGCTTCTTCAACGATGTATTGAATGGTTGGTTTATCAACGATTGGCAGCATTTCTTTCGGCATTGCCTTGGTTACCGGCAGAAACCGGGTTCCAAGACCTGCTGCTGGAATGATAGCTTTTTTGACTGTTTGCATCCAATTACCTCATTTCTATATATCTTTTACTTCATAATGAGCCATTAATGTGATTTATTCGCTTCTTCATCCTTCATATATTCTCTCAGGAACACAACACCGACACCGATCATTAATCCCAGTACAACCGAGATTGCTAGATTCAGCAATTTACTCGGGGCGATAGGTGCTTCTGGTACGAATGTATCCGATACAACATCCATGCTAAGATCCATGATGTTCATTGTGCTGACACTGCTTATGTCGTCGTGTTTGCTGTTGTAGAAGTTATAGAGTTCTGTCAGATTCGCGATATTTTCATTGATTTTTTCATACTCGATTTTAGTCTGCTTATCGAGGCTCTGGATGTCGTTCAGTAATGCTTCACTCATTTCAAAGACATATTGGCCGTCGGAATTTGTGTTCTGCTGAAATTGAATTAAGGCTGGGATACCATCATCTGCGCCCATCTCATTGAATTCCTGTACAGCAGTGGTTATTTTCTCGTCTTCCTCTGTCATCTTTTGCTGGTATTCTTCTTCAAGTGATGTTAAGCGTGTTTGAATTTTGTCGCCGATAGCTGCTTTTGTTGTGGACACAGCACTATCAATGATGGATGCGATTTTTTCTCTGTCAGTGCCTTCCATGGAAATCGTTATGATTGAACTGGTGTTTTCGCTGTCTGATGGCAGCTCAATTTGTAAGCCTGATTGGAGACTGCTGACAGTTGTATCCAAATTATTTTCCTCAATAACGTCTGACAAGACATCAGGAGAGGTCATGGTTTGTTGAAATAATTCTGGCTTGGTCATCTCATCTATGTAGGGCTGGATACTCTCAGGTACAGTCGCTACTTTATGGATGGTTACTTCCGATTTCCCCTTATAGACAGGGTCAGCGATGACGAAGCTGTATAGTGAACTAATTAATAGCGCAATAATCGTGATAACTGCTACAATCCATTTGCCTTGCCATAGTGTATTTATAATTTCTTTCAAGCTGATTTCCTCTTCCACTGAACTCACCCCGTGTTTTCTCTATGATTTTGTTTAACTGCCTATCGTTTCGATTGTTTTATGGGTACTTGCTGCTTCTAATAATCTATCTCTTAACGCATCATCAGAGAGGTCGTTAAGTTGTTGGGTGATACGGTTAACCGTTGTGATGTCAACTTCATTTGTTTTGCCGATATAAATCTTTTCAAATACTTGCTCAGGATAAACTTCATCCTCACCAAGCATTTCTTCAAACATCTTCTCACCCGGACGGATGCCACTAAACTGAATCGCGATATCATCTTCGGAATACCCGGACAGATAGATCAGGTTCTTGGCCAGGTCAACAATTTTCACTGGATCTCCCATATCCAGGACAAAAATCTCGCCGCCTCTGGCTAATACGCCTGCCTGGATAACAAGGCGTGATGCTTCCGGGATGGTCATGAAGTAGCGTGTCATCTCCGGATCGGTGACAGTTATCGGGCCACCCTGTTCGATTTGGCGTTTGAATAATGGAATCACACTGCCGCGGCTGCCAAGAACATTGCCAAAGCGGACAGCTACAAATTTGGTGCTGCTTTGCGTGCCTAAGTTCTGAACGACCATTTCAGCAGCACGTTTCGTCGCTCCCATGATATTGGTTGGATTGACTGCCTTGTCAGACGACACGAGGACAAACGTATTCACGCCAAATGAATCGGCTGCCTCAGCCACATTCCGTGTCCCGATGACATTGTTCTTCACAGCCTCGTGCGGGTTATATTCCATTAAAGGGACGTGTTTATGAGCCGCTGCATGATAGATGATCGTTGGTCGATATGTCTCAACGATCTCGAACATCCGCTTACGGTCTTGCACATCGCCAATAACTGGTATGATCTCGACATCATTGGCAGGGTTATTTTGCTTAAATTCCATTTCGATTGTATAAATGCTGAATTCGCCGTGACCGACGAGAATCAGTCTGCTTGGATTAAACCGGATTAACTGCCGGCATATTTCTGAACCGATCGACCCCCCTGCTCCGGTGACCATCATCGTATTGTCTGTCACATAATCGGATATGGTGTTCATATCCATCTCAACAGGGTTACGTCCCAAGAGATCCTCGACTTCAACATTTTTCAGGCTGCTGACAGACACCTTACCGGTCATGATGTCCTCAATTTTGGGAATCATTTGTACCTTGGCATTGGCTTTATGGCATTCCCTGACAAGATCATTCAAAGCGCCATTGGTCAATGACGGAATTGCAATCACAATATGATCAATCGCATGATTATCAACAATCGCTGTGATATCTTGTGCTTTCCCTAGCACAGGAATGCCATAAATTTGCATTCTCTGTTTTGCCGAGTCATCATCAACGAATGCAACAGGCAATAACTCACTACTGCCGGGATTATGTTTTAATTGGCGGACAATCATGCTGCCTGCCGCACCGGCGCCAACGATGAGCGTGCGTTTTTTGTTTTTGCCTGATGTTATGTACCGGTCACGGAATATGCGCCAGATAAACCGGGAACCACCGATTAATATAATATGTAGCATCCATGTGACAACGAGTGCGCGCCGGAAAATCGTGAAATCATTAACAATATATTGAACGGCACCAGCTGCTAAAACCGACAGCGTCACCGCCTTAACAATCGCCATTAACTCACCAACACTGGCATAGGACCAGACTTTGTTATATAGCTTATAGAGTGACGCGAACAGGTGATGAAAAAGTAATAGCGCCACGGCACTTATGAACAATGGTTCTGTATCGACGATGTCCATGTTCGGATAGACGATCCAGGCTGCTGCGAAAATGGCAGCACTTACGATAATAGAGTCTAATGCGATTAATAGGGTTAATCGCGTTCGGAAGGTCATATTGGTAATCCTCCTTTCGTTCGACATATTCCCCGGGAAATACGTGATAAAATCTTTAAAATTATTTGGTATAAATTCAAACTTCAAGCGTTTTCTACAAATTTCGCCATAATGGTAATAATTGAACCATGATTTTCCCATGTATTAGTTTAAACCTCTCCCCGTATATGTGCAACAGGTCCGCAATGGAAAATTCATGAAAATACCATTGTTAGCGAATCGGGCGTCTTGCTGTACGGACCCCCGATTCTGCTAACTTAGTAAATTGCCTGTTCATAGGCTTGTATATAGCTTTGAAGCGTGTTCTGTTTATCTTTGTACTCAGCCAGTTTCGCCTCGTATTTGTCAGATTTGCCCATACGCTCAAGGCTCAACAGCTGCATGGCTGCCACTCTCATCTGTAATTCTTCGTCACCGGAAATTGTTTTCAGTAATTCAATTGCTTTTTGATCATTTTCTAAGATGACGTAGGACTGAGCTGCCAGGAACAGATCGCTGCTATTCATGTTCAGTGTTTTATAATTACCTTTACGGTTGTTTTTATAATACGTGAACCGGTCTTCATACTGCTCGTAATAGCCAGTTGACATCTCAGCATATTCTGTTGCCTGTTCCGGCGCGTTTTGTTGTGCCATTTGAACCGCTTCGCCGGAAGTCAGTCTGATCATCCGTTCATACGTTGACACATTAAACCTGTCGAGTTCAATTGAGCGCTCATAATAGTCCAATGCTTCCTCAACTTCGCCGAATGATGCATGCGCATTACCAGCCTGAGCGATTGCCTGCGGGTTGTATGGTTCTGTATCCAATATACGTTCGCCCAAATCCATCACAGCCTGCTGTTTATTCAGACCGACATTAATCGACGCCAATTGCACCATATAGTCGGTATTATACGGATTATACGCCAAGGCCTGTTCATAAATGGCAGCTGTATCTTCACGTGAGAGATTTTGCTGCTGTTCGGCATCCTCGACGGTTTGATCAGCCAAATAGAAGCGACCCGCATAGATAGTTGAAACTAATACCATCGCAAGCACCGGTATGCTGATGAGCCACTTTCTGTATGACGTGATTTTTTGGACCCATTTCATACGAATGTCGGGCGCCTCTTTCGGTTTCACACCGATGACAAGGAACCAGAGCAACAGAAACCAGGTGGTCCCAAACGTTAAGTCGAAATCCACAGACGCATGCAACAACAGCATCACTGTTGCCGGTACAACAGCTGTCACCCATTTGGAAGCACCTCTTCTCAACTGCTGACCTATGTTGAAATAAAAGTAAGCAAAGACAAGCACGAATACCGCAAATCCTAACAGCCCGACATGGAGCAGTTGTTCAAACAAAACACTATGTACCTGATTACTGATATAAGGCTCACTCTGATATACGTGATACAGGTTTGTCCAGCCTTCACCGCCCCAGCCAACAATAGGTGATGATGCCATTAAATCGACTGAATCCTGATAAAAGGTAAAGCGTCGCTCATCAAAAATCGTCTCCGCTTCAATCGAATCTAAACGATTTTGAAACTGATCCGGCAGTTCCCCGTAGATCATACCCTCATTCAATAAATCGAGTAATAATCCCAGAGATACAACAAGCATTGCTACCGGTACTGCCCAGCGAAGTTTACGCTTTTGCAGCAATGGCTTATCAGTCAGTCGGTGCATGTATTTAACGGCGATAGCAGCCAGTGACATCATTGCAAGTGAACTGATGACTAAAGCTACCCAGAAGCCGTTCGATGCATCCTCCGACGCCCCGGCCATCTGCGTGTAGACGATTAACGATAACCCAAAAGCAGCACCCGTCAACACAATATATTTAAGCTGTTCCTTAAACGTCAGCAGTATCAATCCAATAAACCAGGCCGCCGGAAGTAAAATCAGCGTTGCCCGTGAATAGGATAGAAACAACGTCGACGCATATAGAACCAGTGGCGCTGCATACACAATACTGACCCATAATTGCTGCTTATCCAGCCTGGCTAAAGCAGTCAGATTAAACAGGAGGAAAGCCATCCCCACTGCCGCATATGTATTCGGGTATTGAAACACACTCGAAAAACGATTGCCTAGTATCGCATCTTTATAATCTACTAACCCGCTATACTGAAGAAACGGAAAAAGGATAATCATAAATCCAATTACCTGCAGCATGTGCGGGACAGTCTTCTTAATTGATGGATTATAGTGTTGCAGATTCAACAGCATAAAGAAGAAGACAGCATATGTCGTGTATCTGAACAACTGATTAAAGTTACCATTCACCGTCACCGCATTGATGAAAGCCAGAACATACATGAGCGGCAACAGAAAAATCACATAATCCAATATCCGAAACGGTTCCTTAATAAAAATCAGGCGATAGCCCATATACAAGATAAATAGAATACCGAACACCACATGCCATATGTAAAAGGCCTCATCAAAAAACAGCCCCTGATAAAAGGCCGAAACAATAACAGAACCCGATATAATAATTAATAAAAACCAATGTATAACCTTATGAATCAATCAACTTCCCTCCAACCGAATACAATCCTTGATGTTTAATTATAACATAGAACTATGTCGAATCATGAGGATGACGTAAAATAGTTTAAGGAAATTATCTCAGACAAAAAGAGGTTGGTTATCCTCAGAATTGGACAGAAAACATAGAAAGGAGAACCCTACCATGTCTATACATATAACGGATAATGACTTCATGAATAAACTAAACGGTCTTGTACGTGATTTTGTCAAAAATCAACTTGAAACAATTATGGAGGAAGAAAGGGAGCAGTTCTTTAAGGTGGAACACCCTGAATTGGAACAAGTGAAAAACCGTTATTATACTCGGACGCTTGATACCAAGCACGGTCATATCGACGACCTTGCCTTTCCCCGGGACCGCAACGGTGAATTTCAGACCGAGTTGTTTTATGCCCTACCAGCGTAACCCGTAACTGGGTTGATTTCCATGTAGTAGTTTACCCATTTCCTGTAATGTGCGCAAGCTGTGGCATTAGTCATTTCCTCCTTCAATAACCCAAGTCATTAGAACCTAATAAACGGCAAACATAAATAGTATCTCCATCCTCGTCCACGGTCACCACTCCTAAGTAGTCATCCCCTTCATCTTTAGAGCCGGCCTTCGAAAACCGTATTACTTCCTATGTAGATGGCCTGTTTATGGAAAAATAGAAGTACATTATTCGGCAGTTTGAAAATACACAAACGCCATTATAAAAAAGCCTTACCAGTCGCCCGAAATTCTAGTAACCCCTGCATGGATCTTAGCCCCAATTGTGCTGAAGCTATTCCCTTTTATGATACTAAAATCTTATATATAAAGCAGATATAATCATGTTTATTGCATAACAGTCTGACGGACTGCCCAACCTTTCCTTCCTATATACAGGCTAGAGATTATGACGATTAGGAGACAGGTCTTAATGAAAACCATATACGACTGTCGTAACCGTCGGCACCGTATTTTTAATATCCCATAAATGTACATAATTTCACAGCATTAATTGGGCTGTGACCTGCTCAACACAGCCTGTCCCATATTTTACGACGGTTACGACGGCTGATTAGAACTTTTTAGATATAGGCTACGGATAGTGACAACTACCGGAAAAGACACTAAAAGCCCTGCAGAGCTTTCTCTCTACAGAGCATTTCATTCTTTCTAAGAAGCATGAGAACCGTCCCCATGCTTCCACGAGTAACTCATACGCTTTCACGTCAAAATTGTTAAGCCTAAAAAAGGCTGGCAAGATTCTGCAGTTTTTATTGCATTCTTTATTATTTTTTACTTGAAAATACATTACATTTCAGCTGAAGTGCAAGAGGTTAACCCCCTAAATAATGAACCTTTATGTATTTAAAAATAGAAGAGAATCAGCTGATTTGGTCAACTGATTCTACTCTTCTACTACAAAATCACCCTTAACGGTTTGATCTTTATACTTTACTTCTAATTGATAAGCGCCCGGTCCAAGCTGTTCAAAGATGCTGCCATCAAGCCCATTCATAATTTGATTAGATTCAGGATTCGTGGGAAGCGAGCTACTTGTAACCTTCTCCCACTCGCTTTTATCTGGATTCATAATATTTAACTGAACATCCACCTGCTCTACACCTAAGTTTGATTCAGTTTCAACTAGGAAATTTACTTTCTCTCCTAATTCAAACACATTTATCGCCTCTAGCTCATTTTCACCAACGATTTCTCCAAAGACAATTCCAGCCGTTTTTTCTTCATTTGAACTAGAGCAAGCAGTCATAGTAAATATAAGTATGAGTAAAACTATTAACCTTTTCATCTATGTTTCTCCTTACTTAGTAAAAAAGAGTGAGCGCTAGGCCCACTCTTTTTTTAAAATAAATTACTCTGCATCGTAAACGTCAACAGTTACTTCTTCTTCGGTATCTATATTAACGCTGAATGCATCAACATGGTTAGAATCACCGTAAGAGAAATAGTTATTATTAGTAAAGTCGATTGTTAGTTCTTCTTGACCTTCATCATAACCATATACATAAACACTCACTGTACTTGTTCCATTAAATGCTACACCAGCTTCGTCTTCTGTACCATAAGTAGCATTAGTTACTGATAGTGGTTCACCACCTAAAGTAACTTTAAATTGATCAGCTAAATCACCTGTTTCTGATACCTCTTCAGTAAATGTTAGATCAATTTTATCAACATTATCATCACCAGCAGCTGTATGAGTCGCACTTACACTTGAATTAACAGTAGTAGTAATTCGAAGATCATCTACTGCTATTTCTTTACCACCATTAAGTGTTACTTTTTCAATTGTAAGGGTAGCACTGCCACCAACAACTTCTAATACATCCTCATCGCTTTGAAGTGTGAAGGAAGTAGCACCCCCATCGTTAGCAACACTTTTATTGTTTGATATTACATCAAAAGATTGAATGTTGTCTTTGACCTCACCGTCTTGAGTAACTTCAATGATTTCTTTAATCTTAGTAAAGAGATCATCTTGACTATTAAGTTCTAAGTCACTTTGTGTTTGGCTAACTTCAAACGGAGCTTCAGTGTTAGCGACTTCGATAGTTTCTGTAGCTACTACAAGGGAACCAACTGTAGCTTCAAGAGTGTACGTACCAGTTTTAGTGATGTCTATGTTGCTTCCTTCACCTACAGTCACAGAAGCACTACCTGAAACCTTACTTCCAACTTGATTACCATCTTCGTCATAAAGCTTCCAATCAGCCTCAGTAGCTCCAGCAACTTTTACACCATTTTTATCCACAGGGAATACTTTTACAGTCGTTTCATGGTTTGTAGTGTTTTTATCGTTATCATCATTTGCATAAAGGTCAAGTTCTTGTACACCTTCTAAACTATAACCAGTAATTGTTCCAGCTTCTACAACATTTACTTCGAAAGATTTAGAAATAGAGCCATCATCGTTAGAAACTGTAACCGTAGAAGTACCGAACTCTCCATCAACCGCATTAAGTGTAATGTCTTCAGTGCCTGAAGTTGTAGTTATCTCAGAAGAGCCGCTTGCAAGTTCGATGGAGTCTCCAGCTACTTCAACTGTAAGGGGCTCACTTCCAGAGAAGTCATCATCATACTGGTCTTGAAGCTGTACAGTTACATCAGCACTACCATCAACGGCTGAGTTAAGTGTTAGTGATCCATCTTCTAAGTTATTGTGGTCGAAAGCTAGTCCAGCAAATTCTGCTGCAGCGACTACTTCGATAGTTACAATTTCAGATACATCGCCATTCGTTACTCTAACATCCGCAGTACCTTCTGCACGTGGTGTTAATTGACCACTAGTTTCATCCACAATAAGGACGCTTGGAGTAAGAGATTCGTAAGTAACGTTACTGTTAGAAGCCTTTTCTCCATATTGGTCAAAGAATTGAACATCTAGTTCTTGGCTACTATCCCCAATTGCGATATCGTGATCTACTTCAAAATCTTCAGCTCCCCAATCAGCAACATTTCCAACATTATAAGCTGAAAATTCTGTTGCTTCACTTGCGTTTGCCGTAACTGTAAAGCGATCACTAGTTACTTCACCTGCTGAAATCGTTACAAATGCAGTATCACCATTATTAGGTAATTTGATTGTACCATTTGCAACAGTACCTGTAGTAGTATTAATGGTTGGTTCTGTTACTTCAGTAACATCTAGACCAGTAGTAGTCGTAATTGTATAATCAATTTCTGTAGCTTGACCAGGTTTGATTACTTGGTCTTGAACAGAAATTTCAGCAATATCACCTACTAAGTAATCGAAAGAGTCTGTAAGAGTTTCTTCACCAGCATTGATTGTTACATCATAAGTAGTTTCATCAGTAAGTTCATTGTAAAGATTAAGTGTTGCGGATTGACCATCTTCAGCTAACTCTACAGAGCTAACGAATTCACGGTCTCCATTGCCAGCAGCAACAGTTACGTCATTGCGATCAAAGTCTGCTACTTCGCCGTCAAATGTTACTTCAACACTTGTAGGGGTAATCGCACTTACACTTTCAACCTGCAATTCTGAAGTTGGTAGTTCATTGCCTTGTTCAATAAATTCATTAATGTTTTTCGCACCAGATGCTGACATTTTATCTGCAAGTGCATTATAGTCAACATTTTTGTTATTTACCTCAACTGATGTTGGCAACTTTTTAAAATTACCCTCATCATTGAAGTATGTACTGTAATCAGAATGTGATGAACCTATTGATTTAATATTTGCAAGCTCAGAATTAGAAATGGCTTCTAATTCATCAAAGTGAACATCACCATAACTGACGTCTGCAGCATTTGCAAAGGCTGGCACAGAAACCGCAGAAACTGATAGCGCAGCAGCTAGTGCTCCCGTTGATAAAACCTTGTATGGGACTTTACTCATGATTTTGCCTCCTGTAATTTAGGATTTTAGATGCCCCCCTCTAGTAATCCTGAGTTCTAAGAAAACAAGATTACTAGCAGGGTGCAAATTATTTGTTATTCTACGATTACTTCTGCATTTTCCAATACTTCTTGACTATAAACATTGCTATCAATTTCATTGTTGGTAAATGCATTATCTCCATTGAAACTTAAAGCAACTTGATCGCCATCTTCTGTTTCAAGATATACCGTTGATTCAGAAGTTGCATCTTCATTTATTTTTTGTGCATTATCCAATGTTATTGCAACTGTGTAGTATCCAGTGTTGATTGGGTCCACTACACTTGCACCAAGATCACTTACTGTAGTCACACCATCATCCTCATTTACAGTCACTACAAATTCAACATCCGTAGTTGTTTCACCGTCACTTACTTCGACAGTGAGTGTTGTTTCACCAGCTTCTTCAGCTGTCAGTTCTAGTTCACCGTCAACTACTTCAGCAGAAACAGTTGAGCCGGCTCCTTCTACTGATTCAACAGTCAATTCGTCACCGTCTTCATCAGTTGCAAGGTCGCTGCCTGAAAGTGTTAGTGATCCATCAAGATTCAGCTCTTGATCTTCAGCATCTGCTTCAGGTGCATTGTTAGCCTCTTCTTCATAATCTTCTGGATCCTCAGCATCTTCAACCTTAAGCTGTAGCGCTTCAGCAAAGCGGCTGTTCTTTCCAGTCAATGTTAGGCTAACTTCATCGCCTGCATCGATGTCGCGCAATGATTCAACAGACCAATCGTCTTTGTCATCGTCAGTTGCATCATATACTGCATCAGATGATTGAAGTTCATAAACAGTGCTGTCACCGAAGAACTCAATTTCACGAGCTCCGACACGAACGTCTTTAACGATCATATCTTCAAGTACAGGTTTTTGATCGTCTGATTTACCAGTAACAACTGTTCCAGCATCGTTAACCTCTAGTGTATAGAATTCTCCTTCTTCGACATCAAGGTCAGAATCATCTACATCATAGGTTACTTTCTCACCTTCAACTAGAGCGTCAATGCGTACAACATCGCCATCTTGTACAGCAACGTCAGTAATTAATGCAACAACGTCATTTTCATCAGCAACGACATTTTCGTAGGAGACGATTTGTGTAATATCTCCATCTTCATCATAGTAGATAACTGCATTGCCTTTGTTGATGTCGATTCCGTTCTCTTTTAGGTCGCCCCAAGTAGCTACATCAACATCATCTGTATCAGGGTCTTTTAAGTCATCTGCATCAGAAAGGTCATATACGAGTGTATTGTTATTGATGCGCTGACCATTTGCAAAGTCATCATCTTCATCGATATCTTCATCAAGTAATTCAGAGTTTAGGTTGAATTCTAACTCGTCAACATTACCGTCATCGTCTTCGATTACGTTAAGAATATTTCTGACTTGACCGTCGCCATGGTCTTTAATGTAGTCAATAACATTTACAACTTCTCCAATGACTTCATCATTGTCATCTACTGCAACGATAGATACGATGTTATCTCTTTCTTTAGTTACTACATTACCATCTTCATCAGCAAATTCGAAGTCATCAATTTCTACGTCAGTTCCTGGGAAATCTTTATCTATTTCATACTCAGTTTCTGAGTCATTTCCGTTTTCACCTTTAAGAACTGTGATTTGATCTAATTGACTAAGACCAAAGTCGTAAAGTTTGTTGTTACCGTCTTTGTTTACGCCTTCGATTTCAAAACGTGGGTTATCTAGATTATCGAAGTAGCCTTCAACGCCATCTTGCAAGTATAGATAGTTATCGTTAGTGTCAATACCTTCACGATCA
The DNA here is from genome assembly GCF_005887555.1 of Lentibacillus cibarius. Taxonomy (NCBI): domain Bacteria; kingdom Bacillati; phylum Bacillota; class Bacilli; order Caryophanales; family Bacillaceae; genus Lentibacillus; species Lentibacillus cibarius. The sequence goes on from NZ_VCIA01000001.1 coordinate 1,528,370, forward strand.
CCTTTAACGTATACTGCCTCGCCTCTCTGGTTTAGGTATACTGTTACATCTCCACCTGCCTGAAGTTCAAGCGCTTCATCTTCATCTAATGTTTCAAAGTCCCCATCATCTAGATATCTTGTAACTATATTGCTATTGATAGGTTCATAGTAGAATTTCTCTCCATCAATTTCAAAGCTGTCTTCAAATACATTTTCGATTTCACCAGACAATGTATTGTTGTATACAACAGCCAAACCGTCATCATGAGCATCTTCATTGAAGAAGATTAGATCGCCTTTTTCAATGTCATCAATGGAAATTTGTTTACCGTCTTTTACGATAACATAATCTTCAAGGTCAAGCTCATTATCATCCGCACCGATAGCAATGTCGCCGTCAACTTCGTCTACTAAGACAGGGTCTGCAGCTAAGTCATACGCATAAACACGCGCTACATCGCCATTATCGTCAAAGATGAGTTTTGCGTAGTCATATTTGTTACCTTCCAAATCTTCAACTTCATCATGACCTTTTTTAGTTACTTCGTCATTTTTAGAACCAGCTTCATTGTTAACGAAGAACTGAACATCATCTGCAAGGTCATAATCAATTTCTTCATCGATTGTCTCTACTTCATCTTTATCAGTTACTTCGATAGCATCATAGACTACTTCTTCATGAGTGATTAGGTTGAAGTCTGTAATGTTATCATCTTCATCATACCAGACAGCAATTTCTTGACCCAATGCTTCTTGGAAGTTGAAGTCGCTATCTTCTGGTACGTCTAATGTAACGGATTTTTCCCGATTATTATCATCGACATAAGAAATAGTGGCTTTACGATCTTCAGAATCAACGTCTGTTACACGTGCATCGTCATCATCATCTAAGAATTCTTCACGGACGAATGTCGTTTCAAGATCACCAATTTGCATTGTATATTGAACTAAACGCTCAATTTCATCTTTAGCATTTTCATTCGTGTTGTCATAAAGCAAGATTTCAGCAGACTTGCCATTAGCTGCAAGTTCGACACTTTCAACACCTACACGCTCAAGGCTAGCAGTTTTGTAAATGCTGATGTCAGCCTTATCAATAGAACTCATTGGTTTGTTAAAATCAACAGATAGCACGTGACCATCATCCGTAAGCGCACTTACATCTGTAATTGCTTGCTTAGCAGAATCCGGGTTCAGCGCACCATGAAGCATGGTTGCGAATGCACCACGAGAGATTTCTTCTTTTGGACGGAAATCATCCGTTGCAACTGTTAGGCCAAGATTAGCCAATACTTGTACGTTGGCTTCATGGGATGGACTAACGTTGTCTAAGTTAATGTCTACATCCTCACCATCATCGTACTCGTCAAGGCCAAGTCCGCTTACAAGTACGGAAGCCATTTGTTCACGAGTGATGTCTGCACTCGGATTGAATTCGCCATTGTTACCAACAAAAGCGCCTGCTTCTGTTACGGCAGCAATTTGTTCAGCGTACAGGCTGTCTGCATCAACGTCGTCATATACGGACAGTACACTGTCAACGTCAGCTGGTGTATCAAGTTCCAGCGCATTAGCAAGCATAACGGCTACTTGCTGGCGAGTAACGTTGTCGTAAACGCCGAATGAGCCGTCTTCATAGCCGGCAACGATGCCTTGCTCTGCTAGGGCCATAATCCCTTCGTAGTGTGAGTCACCTTCCTGAACGTCAGTAAAAGATACTGAATCTGCTGATACAGCAGGTGCAACTACTGCTACTGCAGCTGTTGCCGCCAAAGATGACGCAGCAAACTTGCGATAATTTTTCTGGTCTGCCATAAAAATTTATCCTCCCTTTAATTGATCACATTATTAATACTATTTCCCGGATCATATGGAGAAGCATATGTAATACAAGGAAATAGAATTTCACCTAGCAATCTATTGATTCCATTTCAGTATAGGCATTTCCGCGATTTTTGTCAACTATATACTAGGACTTTTTTTAGCTGTTTTGTGCCTCTGATCTGCTATGATTATTGCGTTGTATTAACTAGGTCTGACTGTAAGTTTACTAGAAATGACCTACTAAATGCAAGCTTGTTTCACGCTTTTCATTATTTACCTTCTCTACCATATTTATTATCCTTTTCCAGCGGTCACGGGCTACTTTAACGCTACATTCGTACACTGCCAATCCTTGGGAAGTAGTCAATAAAAAACGAACCACACGATGGGAATATATGTGGTCCGTTCATTGGTTATGACTAATTCTTATTTCGTTTTCGAATGACTTTTAAAAGGAAGGTTGGCAGTACTAACTGCCGTTTCCACCGCCATGGTTCGACAATTAGCCGGTACAGCCACTCCAGGCCAAGTTTGCGCGTCCAGGCGGGGGCTCGTTTTGTATTGCCGGCGATGACATCGAACGAGCCGCCGACGCCTTGGAATACGGACACGTGCAGGCGGGATTGGTTTTTCCTGATCCATTCCTCTTGCCTCGGGCTGCCCATCGCTACAAACAGAATGTCTGCCTGTGACTGGTTAATGGTATCAATGATGTATTCGTTGGATTCGGTATAGCCATGCAGTACACCGGCGACTTGCAAATTCGGATAGTCCTGGATTAGTTGCGCTTTTGCTGCCTCTGCTACACCCGGTTTGGCACCGTACAGGAAGATCCGCTTCTCTTGTTTGGCTGCTTCGCGGACGATTTCCATCATTAAATCAATGCCGGTAATCCGGTTGGTGATTTGTCCGCCCTTCAGTTTGGAGGCAAGCAGCACGCCGACACCATCCGGTATTTGGTAATCGGCTGTGTTGATCAAGTCCCGTAATTCGGGGTTTTGCTCGGCCTTCATGATCTTTTCCGGATTGACGGCAACGATAAAGGCTTGCTGTTTTTCCTTGATACGATGGAACAGTTGCCGGATTAAGCTATCATAGGTTTCATTTGATACATCCACGTTCAATATGGTTTCTTTGTTCGCCATTTTCCGTTCACCTGTTCTTTGTATCTCCTAAACGGATAAAGTCAAATCCGGCTGCGCGCCATTCCGCTTCAGGGAGACAGTTTTTCGTATCGAGAACAATCTTATGCTGCATCGCCCTGGCTATTTCTGCCGGGTTATAGGCCTTGAATTCATCATGGTCGGTTAAGATAACGACGATTGCTGCATCCGCTATAGCTTCGTCAAGGTCGGTCACTTGATGCGGGACGCGGATATCTTGCATATGCGGGTCGTACACTGTATAGTCCATGTGAATCTGATTTAAGTGTTCCATGATTTTCAGTGACGGGCTTTCCCGCATGTCGTCGACGTTTCCTTTAAACGATAGACCGAGAAGCGCGACCTTAGGCTGGGCGAGCTTATATGTTTCATGAAGGATGTGCCAGATTTTATCCGCTGTGTATACCGGCATATCATCATTTGTACGTCGTGCCAGTGCAATCATTCGGGCGATGTCCGGCTGCTGTTCGGCCAGGAACCACGGATCAACCGCGATACAGTGGCCGCCGACACCAGGGCCCGGCTGATGAATGTTGACCCGGGGGTGGTAGTTCGCCAAACGGATCGCTTCCCACACGTTAATGCCTATCTCCTCACTCAGCTTAGCCAGCTCGTTCGCGAAGGCGATGTTGACATCCCGATACGTATTCTCCATCACTTTCGCCATTTCGGCGGTGGTGGCGTCTGTCAGGTGGATGTTTCCTTGCACAAATGTTTGATAAATGGCTTTCGTTCGTTTGCCTGATTCTTCATTAACTCCGCCAACAATCCGGTCATTGGCTTCCAGTTCTTTAAAGATTTTGCCCGGTATCACCCGTTCAGGGGAATGGGCAACGTATAGTTCGCTGCCAATGGACAAGCCTGTCTCCTCCAGTACCGGCAGCATGACATCTTCTACAGTCCTTGGCGGTACGGTGGATTCCAGCACAACGAGATTGCCCGCTTGGACATACGGCACGATGCTTTCGGTAGCGGCTTTTACATAATCGAGATTCGCGGTTTTATTGTCCGTAATCGGTGATGGTACGGCAATAATGAACACGTCTGCTTCGACCGGTGCTGTTGCAAATGTCAGATGGCCACTGTCCACGACTTCGGTAAGTGCTTCCTGGAGCCCCGGTTCCTCGATATGCAATTGTTTATGATTAAGGTTACGGACGACATCCGCATTGACGTCCATCCCATGCACTTGAAAACCATGTTTAGCAAATATAATCGATGTTGGCAGACCGATGTATCCTAACCCTATTACACAGATTTTTTTCACGATGTCTCTTCCTTTCTGTTCGCTGCGGCGGATAGCGATTCACTCCGGCCGCGCTTTACTGTTTCCATCCAGGCAAGTAGTATAAAGAAGAACATAGGGAATACCTGGTTCTCCCACACATTATACACGACACCAACCAATCCGATGAATAACCAGAAAAACAAGGTGACGTGCGCGATAGTCGGATCTGTCTTGCGCATCCGGCCCATCCGGTACGCCATGTTCAGCATAAATATCGCAAACAGGATGGTCCCGATTGCACCGGTCTGGACGATAATCTGAATGTACTGGTTGTCCGAGTAGAAGTCAGTCCCCATATAATCATAAATATCGTTCAGCCCATAGTCATCATAAATCGGTGACGAATAAACCAATGCCGCCGAGTCGCCGAATGTGCCAAAGCCCGTTCCAATCACGGGATAATCCGTCCAGATATCCAAGCCGACTTTAACGAAGAAGATACGGCCGGTGTTCAAGCTCCTCTCGAATTGCTCCTGATCAAACGACGAGCTGAACCTGTCCCCGAGTGTGCCGCTTCCACCTTGCTGCTGCTGACTGCTATCGCCCCACATATCTACAACGAAGCGGTCCAATTGATGCACAGGGGTAAATACAAGCAAGAACCCGGCTAAAGCAGTGATGATTACTTGTTTCGTTATTTGTTTATCTTTTGCCAGGAACAAATAAATGATTCCTGCAATGGCGATACCAAGAATACTGCCTCGGGAATACGTCAAGAGCAGTGTACCGGCCTCTAATACGAGCGGTATGTACCATGCCTTGTTTTTGGTCACCCGGAGCAGCGTGAAGCTGGCTGCTAACGCTACGACCATGTACATGCTCATAGAGTTCGGATTGGACAGCAAGCCATAAATCCGTTCGAAATTGGCCGGCGAAATAAACATCTCTTTCCAAGCCTGCGGAATTAGCCATTGCCGCTGGGATAGTTTTTCCACAAACCCGTGAGCAACCAGCACCATAGCGACACCGGTAATTAACTTCAGCGCGTTCAGCATGTCCGCCCGGTTCCAAGCTAAGCGTTTCACCCCATAATATAGTAGGTACATGGTGAGAAATTTACGCAGCTGAAACACAATAGCGACGAGCGACACCCCGGTTGTCAGCGCCGCAACCGCGCCAACCAGACAGAATAAAAGATACGCCCATTCATACCATTCGAGCCGGAAGATGGATCGATAATCCTTTTGCTTGATCGCATCGGTAAGGACCTTAATGACCAATACGAGGATACCGACATCACCTGCAAATTTCAGCCCATCATTGATCTCCACAAGAAATGGCCTGAACGGGAAATAAAGAATGAGCAGTGGAATGAGCAGCTTTGGTTTATACCACGTCACCGCCGCAAAATAGATTACCGACAGCGCAATGGCAAGACTATCGGGCAAGAATAAGCCAATCGTTAATACTAAAATCGTTGCTATTGTAAATTGAATGATTTGTTTTTGATCGTTCATCGACGTTCAACCCCACAAGTTTTTTAAATTCGTTGCAACCTATACCCCTGTTATCATAAAGGGTGGCAATCTAGTAATGCAAGAGTAAAATTTACGCATTCATTAATCGGCACCCCCATCATTCTACCATAAACAGTCAAAAACAGGGGAGAATCGACAGGAATATGTGGGGAAAAGTATGATTTGTGGGGGCGGGGCTGTCGTGCGGGGGCGGGGCTGTCGTGCGGGGCGAGGCTCTCGTGCGGGGTGGGCCGCGGGACTTTTGGCTCGGGCCGCGTGAGTTTCCTGATTTTCGCGCGACTTTCGGCTTGGACATTCTAAATAAAAAAACCGGCTCGGGGCCGGTTTTTTCAGAGTCTTTTTTTGGTAACGTTCATGAGCTTCAATAGCGGCCGGTAATTTTCACTGATCAGGCCGGTTACTTCGACGACAAGCTCGACAAGGATAATCAGGCCGAATAGAATCAGCGTTGATCCCCATATGGTAGCTTCCGTAAATACAATCGCGGCGGTGCTAAATATTCCGCTTAGCGCGTAAATCATAATGACCGTTTGCCGGTGCGAGAAGCCGAGCCGCAATAAACAATGGTGCAGGTGCAGTTTATCAGGTGCCGATAATGGTTTCTTGTGCAGAAAGCGGCGGATAATCGCAAACAGCGTATCAAGAATTGGTACACCCAAAATCATAATTGGCACAATCAATGAAAAGATGGCGACGTTTTTAAACAGTCCCATTACCGCGAGCACACTGATCATGTAACCGAGAAACAATGCGCCGGTATCACCCATGAATATTTTTGCCGGGTGAAAGTTATAAGCAAGAAATCCGAGGGTGCTTCCAAGCAGCAGGAAGCCTAATAGCGCTACGAGCGGATTGCCCATGGCGATACCGAGCCCGGAAATGGTCAGAAGAACAATGGCAGATACACCTGCAGCAAGTCCGTCCAAGCCATCAATCAGATTAATCGCATTGGTGATGCCGACAATCCATAGAATCGTAATCGGGATGGCGAAGAGACCAAAATCGATACGATCGCCAAATATACCGAATGGCAGCGTGACAAAGTCGATCTGGACGCCGCCTAACACGGTGATAATCGCGGCAACCAGTTGTCCGCCGAATTTAGCTTTTGCCGATAGTTCATATAAATCATCCAACACGCCGACGCCAGTAATGATGATTGCTCCTGCTAGCACCGGCCAAGCATTCATGGTCTCCGGCAGAAATAGGAGAAACCCGAGCAGGAAACTGAAAAATATCGCCAGCCCTCCCAGACGGGGCATGATTTTTTGATGAACTTTCCGATCATTTGGCTGGTCAACCGCCCCAATACGGATGGCTAACTTTTTAACAAGTGGTGTTATGAACAGTGATACAATTATACAGACTGATAGAGCAGCGTATACCATGTCAAGATCCTCCCACCATTTCCCATTAACATCATTGGTACTATTGGTTTAATAATTTTTGCTATTCTTATAGACGTCATAAAAGGTTTACAAGTTTCATTAATTCATATAATTACCCTTTTACATTATACCGTTTATATAAAAGAAATCAATATGTATCATGTTACAATTTTTGTACAAGTATATAACAAAAGCGTCACCGATGTGTTGATGGCCGGTGCTATTCCGTCGATGTTCGCCGATATTCCGTTGATGTTCATCGCTATTCCGTTGATGTCTGCCTCTATTCCGTCGATGCCAGCCGCTATTCCGTTGATGTTCATCACTATTCCGTTGATGTTCACCGCTATTCCGTTGATGTCCGCTGCTATTCCGTTGATGTTCATCGCTATTCCGTTGATGTTCACCGCTATTCCGTCGATGCCCACCGCTATTCCGTCGATGCCCAGCGCTATTCCGTCGATACCCACCACCGCCGCACACCGGCCGACATACGTCGCTATTCCGTCGACGCCCGCCGCCGCTGCACACCGGTCGACGTGCCCTGCTGTATGTTAAAACGAGTCCACGTCGCCTTGGGTGAGCCACCAGTCGCTGTGGTGAATGCCGGTGTTTGCGTCTAGGTCGTGCACGACTAATGGCATCGGGCGGTCTGTTTCCTTCAGGCCGTGGCGTGTGAACATTTGTGCTGCGGTTGTTTCCGGGGTGGTCCACAGCTGGATGATATCTGCGTCGGTGAGGTTGGCCAGTGCGCCTTTGGTAAGAAGTTGCCAAATGGATGCGTCGTCGTCAGCTGCTAGGAAATCTACTATATTTCCGATTACGGCTTGTCCTTTTTTGAATGGTACGGTTTCTGTCTTTAGCACGACGTAGCCTTGTAATTGTCCTTGCTTGGTTAGGGCGAACAATCGGTATGTCTTTTCCGGGTGATGGAGGTAGCGCCATTCCAGATAGGCGGCGTCTCGCTTCAGTATGACTGGTTTCAAGGTTTGCGATGCTACTGCTAGCTCGTCAAATTGTTCATCGCATGTGGTTACTTCGTGAAATTCCCAGCCCTCCGGCAAGAAGTCTCGCTTCGCATGACGCAGTTTCCAGTTTTTCAACCATTTTCCCACCGCTCTGGCTGGTTGAAGCTTTGGGAAGACGGATGCAGCCAGTGCGGCGGGGTCCACAATCATTCGGTGGCGTGCGACATCGCCTGCATGCACGGCATTAGTCGTTCGCAGCAGCAGTTCTTTGGCCCGTACTGCCGGGAATCCGTACAGCAGGTTGACGCCTTGTTCGTTCGCGGTGGTCAGCATGGCGTCGTTCAACTGGCGATAGATGCCTTGGCCTTGTGCATCAGGGTCAACCATCGTATCGACGCGCAAGGCTATTTTTTCTGTGACACCACTGATATACGCGTCCGCTACCCATAATGCAAGATGGCCGAGCAATGTTCCCTTGTCTTCGTATACTAGAATGAAAGGATTTAGCGTGTTCGGATGGGCTTGGAACTTCCATTCCCAAGTCTTGTGCGACCGTTTTTTTCGGAATACCTTTTCATATAGATCTTGTATTTGCTGTTCATCACCGTTCTGATAGGTTCGAACTGTCATCGTTTAAGCTCCTTACCGTTTGCAAACTCTGTGCATACAGTTCCCTTTTCCGCTTTAAGTTTTTATAGATGGCCCATAATAATGTATCGGTCCGGTTGGCCTGTTTAAATAGACTAGGAAACAAGTCTTTATATATTTCAAGGTTGTCACAATGCTGAATAAATGTTGAAATAGATGGTTCGAAAAAGATTTCTGCCGATTGGATGTCCGCGTTCGTCAGGTTTGTTTTTAGCCTGTTCAGCTCCAGAAAGCCGTCAAATGCAATTGCCTGGGATGAGAACTCGCTGATGGCTTGTTCTTTTTCCGGTAAAGTCGCTGATATATCCATGACACAATTAATATAATCAGGAGGAATCGGGCAATTAATTTCATATAATCGGATGGTAATATCGGGCATGTCGTTCTCTTTCAGCACATCGGCTAAGATCTGTGCCGTTTCCGTATGGTCCGGGTGGGCATCAATGAACGATGGGCAATAAATGATGTCCGGTTGCAACGAATTGATTTGTTCATAAAATTTATCTTTTGCTTCACCGTTGCTTGTGACCTTTCCATCGGGCAGTCCTAAATAATGAATTCGGTTGATACCTAGAATGTCTTGCACTTGCTCCATTTCCTGCATACGCAGCGTCATGAGGTCTTCTTTACTCAGTTCACTGACACTATTGGAACCGTCTGTCACAAATACACAGTGTACATCGGCGCCTTCATTAGCGTGCAGCCGAATGGCGCCCCCCGGTCCAATGGTTTCATCATCCATGTGGGGCGCCAGTACGAGTACACGTTTGGCCTGTTTTGTATCGGACAGTGTTTTCGAGCCGCTGTAATGGCGCCGCAACAGCAATCGTGTCAGCGGAATGTTTATTGGTTTCAGGATTGTCATCAATAATTCTTTTGCCTTCATTTAAGAGACCCCTTTATGCCTTTCTCTTTTTCTTAAACAGATGATTAAGAAGAAACCGCAAAGCCTGGGAATGGAGCACATATGCACTGATAAAATAGACGATGGCGCCCGTGAGCGCAATAACGATGATCTGTAACATATCATGCCAGCCGCCAATCAGTTGCAGTATTGGGTAAACAACAGCGGCCATGATGCCGGTAGCTGCCGTTATTTTGATACATTCGACGGCGAGATATTTTAATTGCAAGCCGTTTACCAATTTGTAGAACACGACAAACTGTGCACCGACATAGCCAAACGCCATCAAGGAAGCAGCGAGCGGGATACCACGATAGCCGATCCAAGCTGTCAGGATAAAGTTAAGGACCATATTCAATAAGATGGACAGGCTGCTGATTATCAGGATAAGGTGTCCCTTCTTCAAGGAATAAAAGCCTTTGTTGATAATATTATTCAGACTAAAGCATAAAACAGATCCAACATACATGTAAGCAACTTGGGTCGTCGCCATCGTCGCACCGGCTGTAAATTCCCCGCGTTCATACAAGAGCGAAATGATATTCGGCATCAAGACGAGCATACCGATCACTGATGGCAAGAGAATCAGATACATCGACGTCAGCCCTTGTTCAATACCGCGTTTAAATAATTTCCGGTCATCCGTCGTAATCGCTTTGGAAAGCAATGGAAAAATAATCGTTCCAATCGTTACGCCGAATATCCCCTGCGGCATGTGGACAAGATTTTTAGCATAGTTAATGTAGGTAACCGCACCTTCCTGAAAATGACTGGCAAACATCGTACCGACCATTAGATTGATTTGACCAACCGCTACCGTCAGCCCAACCGGAATAAACACCCAGTAAAATTGCCTTACCTCCAGCCAATCCAATTTGCGCCGGAATGTCATCACTTTCTGCGGTATGACGGAAAACAGCATCACGAACAAGGCAATAACCGCACCGGCAACATAACCGATGGCCAAGGAATAAGCACCAATCCGATTCGCAAACAAAAACGCACTCCCGATGGACGTCACGATCACAATGATTTGCGATATCATCGACATGGTGAAGCGGTTTTGCGAATCAAAGAAAGCCTCGAGCACCGCATTCATGCCGATAAATAGGATGGCCGCAAAGAAAATAGCGGAAATGCGGATGGCGATGTCAGTTGCTTGCCCGCTAAACTCCGGATAAAACAACGGAATATAAACAGGCGCCAGTGCCACGCCAAGCAGCGCAATCACCAGACTAATGACGATGGTCCCTTTGAATACTTGTCCAAAATGCCACTCGCCCCGCTGTTTGTCTAAAGCTTCTATATAACTTGGTACAAAGGCATTCTTCATACCATTTCTCATAAACAAGATAAACATATTCGGAATAATGAATGCAGCCAGATACGCATCCGCTACAAAACTATCACCGAAATAATATGCAATCACCATGTCCCGGATAAGCCCGGACACTTTTAACAAAAGCGATGCCCCGATAAAAAGAACACTTGCTAATCCCAGTTTCGACTTCAAACAACATACCTCTTTTTAGGTTATAGTCATATAACAATTATTCTACCATATTTTTTAGCGATTCATAAGAGAAAATGAACAAGTAAAAAGCGGAAGCACTCTTATATGGGGGAACCGCGACGTCCTGGCCGGGTGCGGTGGTGCAGGCCGGGTGCGGTGCGTGGGCCGGGGTGCGGTGCGTGAGGTGGCCCAGGGGGACAGGCTCCTCGCCGGGCGTGCGGTGCGTGGGGTGGCCCAGGGGGACAGGTTCCTCGCCGGGCGTGCGGTGCGTGGGGTGGCCCAGGGGGACAGGTTCCTCGCCGGGCGTGCGGTGCGTGGGGTGGCCCAGGGGGACAGGCTCCTCGCCGGGCGTGCGGTGCGGGTGCGTCCTGGCTGGGTAGGTGAGCAGGCCCGGGGTGCGGGTGCGCGGGCCCGGGTGCGGTGCGTGGGGTGGCCCAGGGGGACAGGCTCCTCGCCGGGCGTGCGGTGCGGGCGCGTCCTGGCTGGGCGGGGCGGTGATCCGCGGGGGTGGTCCTGGCCGAGCGCCCGCGCGCCGCGAGTGGGGTAGCGACGTGTGGGGGGTGCCGCTGATGTGTCGATGTTCCACGCTATTCCGTCGATGACCGCTGCTATTCCGTCGATGTTCGTCACTATTCCGTTGATGTTCGTCACTATTCCGTCGATATCCGCCACTATTCCGTCGATGTCCGCCACTATTCCGTCGATGTCCTCCTCTATTCCGTCGATGACCGACACTATTCCGTTGATGTCCGCCACTATTCCGTCGATGTCCTCCTCTATTCCGTCGAAGACCGACGCTATTCCGTCGATGTCCTCCTCTATTCCGTTGATGTTCCTCGCTATTCCGTCGATGGCCGACACTATTCCGTTGATGCCAGCCACTATTCCGTCGATGTCCGCTGCTATTCCGTTGATGTCCGCCACTATTCCGTCGATGCCCACCTCTATTCCGTCGATGTCCTCCTCTATTCCGTCGATGACCGACGCTATTCCGTCGATGTCCACCTCTATTCCGTTGATGTTCCTCGCTATTCCGTTGATGTCCGACGCTATTCCGTCGATGCCAGCCACTATTCCGTTGATGTCCCGCTGCTATTCCGTTGATGTTCACCGCTATTCCGTTGATGCCAGCCACTATTCCGTCGATATCCGCTGCTATTCCGTTGATGTTCACCGCTATTCCGTCGAGGCCACCGCCGCACTCCGGTCGATATCCGCTGCTATCCAATCGATACGCGCGGCTATTGTGTGGATGTTCACCTCATACCGGGTGCCGGCTTTTTATTCCACAAAAAAGCAGGGGGCATATCCACATGGACTGCCTCCCTGCTCATTCGGGACGCCTGTTCGGGGTATGTTAGCGGCTTAGGCTCCCGAAGTAGGCATCCGACCATTCGTATAATTGCAGTATATGTTCATAGTCGTCTTCGAAATATTCCATTGGGTCGGATAAGTCGTCAAACTGTCCTCCCCCTTCCATGTCATAGATTCGGACGTCGTGCCTCACTGTTTCCGGAATAAACAGGACATCATTATTGAAAAAGGCGCCGGACGATAGATAGTACCGCATGCCGAGCAAGTTGCTGTCATATTGCAGCAGGTCGTGGCCGAAATACAGTCCTTTTGGCTTGACGCCCAGCATATTCAGAAGTGTCGGCATCATGTCGAGTTGTCCGCCGACTGTATCAATCCGCTCGCCGTTCTCCGCTGTTATGCCGGGGGCTTCGATGATGAACGGAATATTGAACCGATTAAGCAGTGAATAAGGATGGCCGAGAAGATCATGCAGCAGCTGCACGTCTTCGTCCTTGACAAGCTGCCCGTGCACACCGGAGTGATCGCCATACAATGCGATAACCGATTTATCCCAAATACCTGCTTGCTTGAGGTCATCGAAAAATTTTCCAAGTACTTTATCCGCATAATGGACAGATTGTAAATAGTTACCTGTCAGTGTGCCTTGGAATTTTTCCGGGAGATCGAGCCCACGCCTAGCTTCCGGCATTTTAAATGGGGTATGACTGGTCAACGATACTACGTGTGCATAAAATGGCTGCTCCTGCTCCGCGAATGCGTTTAATTTTTCCATCGTTTTATCATAAAAATACCCATCAGAGGGGCCAAACCCGACAACATCTTTTTCCTCATAAAAGTTATCCAGGCTGTAGTAATCGTCAAAGCCTAATACCGGATACATCGTACTTCGATTCCAATAATCGATGTCACCAGCATGAAAGGTTGCTGTCCGGTACCCCTGTTCATTCAACAACTTAGGCAGGGAGGGAATGGCTTTGTCCGCTAATTGATCCGATGTCGGTGTATCGCCAACCGGGTAGATCGATGTATTCATCATGAACTCGGCATCGGATGTATTCCCAGCGCCAATCTGCTGATACACATTGTCGAAATAAAGGCTCTCGTCCAGCCAAGCATTGATATTAGGCGTGATCTCCTGGCCATTTACTTCTAAATTAATAACAAAATCCTGTAGTGACTCAATTTGCAACACGATTAAGTTCCGATCTTTGGCAACGTTATAATGCGTATGCTCCGAAAATGGGACCGGTTCATTCCCTTTCATTTGAATGATGTCGTCGACTGTGACATCATTTAACACTTCGCCAGGATCAACCTCACCGACCGTATCCGAATATAGTTTAATCGCTTGTGCGTTCAGCACACCATGGTCCTCGGAAAACAGCGTCTGATCCAATATACGCTTATCTTTGTTCGTTACGAAATCGACGGAAACGATCATTAGACAAGCTACGAGCACAGGAAGCAGAAACTTTTTCGGAAGCCGGACATTTGCCGGATAGATAAAACCTTTTCGGAATAAAAGCAACACACCCAGAATAAGAAAGTCCACAAAATATAGCATGTCCTGGCGTTCCAGGAGCATTATAATACTATCACTAACCGAACCAACCTGATTCATCTGCCCCAAATCATGATATGTTGGAACAGTTCCGAAATAGCGTTCATAGACGGTCATACTGAAAAACAGGACGGATAATAACAAGTCCAGTACCACATATCCAAGTAATTTACCTTTACCACATACCAAGTCAATGAAAATGAAAAGGATAAAAACAACACTCAGTTCATACCAAAATGTGTGGAGTATATTCGAGTCACCAAATAAATGATAGCGAAGAAAGAAAAATTTCAAAGCAATCACAACGGCGAAAAAAACAAAATATGATTTCAAAACCTTTTTTACCTGCACCATGTCAAAAGTCACCTCTACTGAATCATAATAGCACGTAACAGATTTGTAAAGCCGCATATGAGTCCCAGGCACGGGGGCGGGGCGGTCCGCGGGGACAGGCTCGTTGGTCCAGCTTCCTCCCGGTTGCGGGGACGCTGTCGCTCGACTTTGGGGGCGTGTCGCTCGAGTTTGGGGGCGTGTCGCTCGAGGATTGGATGGTGCCAGGCACGCACACAATTCAGAATTGTCTCGGTGCCTGGCACCCCGCACACGAAGTTTCAGGATGTGCTACAATCGGGTTGATTATGTAAGCCCTATCAATTTAGCGAGGGGGATTTTTGATGAATAAAATCAGCTTAGGTAATAGTGATTTTGAAGTAAAGAGGTGGATAATATGACTGAATCAAAATGGAAGGTACTCATTCAAGGTGTGCCAGCCTATTACCAATACCCGGAGCTGCCAACCGGATGTGAGGCGACGTCACTAGCGATGCTGTTGAGTTGGGGACTTGGTCGGGATGTGAGTAAATATGACGTAGCGGATACATTACGCAAGGGTGCCAAAGTTCGATTAGTCGATGGCGAGCGTACAGGAGCGAATCCGAATAAATCGTTTGTCGGCGATCCGTACACCGACTCGGATGATGGTAGTTATGGTGTGTTTGAAAGGCCAATTTTAGAAGCGCTTGATGTGTTCATGTCCGGCCGCGGTGTTGACTTGACCGGTACGTCGTTTGATGCGCTGCTTGATGTCATTCGTTCCGGGAAACCGGTGCTCGCATGGACGACGCTTGAGCAGCGGGAAACATTTTACGGATTGTCGTGGACCGATGCTGATGGCGACGTGATTGACTGGTATGAAAATGAGCATGCCGTAGTGATTATCGGGATTGACGGGGATGATGTCATTGCACATGATCCGCATACCGGGAAAGCGGAACATTACGAACGGGACCTTTTTGAACGGAATTGGCGCTCGATGGGCAAGCGTGCCGTGACATTGGACGCGTAAGGATCTATAGTTGCAAATTTAGGAGCAGAGCCGAGCGCTTCGTATGGTCGCGGAAATACATGCAGGCGTGCGGCTTAGGATGCGCGAGCTCGGTCCAGGCTGGGCTGCGCGACTTTTCCATTCTCGCGAGCGTTTCACTCCGGGCCGCGCGACTTTTCCTGTTTTCGCGTGAAATTGAGAAAGTAAACCTGTCCCCATGTCCATTTACTTCAATAGCTTTTTTAAATTCTCAAGTTCTTCTTCAGTCATTGTGATGCCTTTGCCCATTTTTTCCTTATCTGGGGACCAGTCTCGTAAATCATATTTGGGTTCCCGGTCATTCCAGCTGACGATATTCAGTTCTTTCGTCCAGCCTTTAGGTGATTCGGATAGAACGCCAATCGTTTCTTTGATTTCATAGTTAATGTTAGCCATGTTTCTGTCTCCTTTTATCGATTATACTTTTTCGGAACCGTTCAATGAATGCTTTCTGATATATAGAACCCACCATCAATTTTCCTGCCTTAACCTCTCAATTTCTTCTTCACTTAGCTGTGTTACCTTTGCAATAAATGCTGTTGACGCTCCTTCGCTTATCATGGCAAGTGCCATTTCCTTGATCGCTTTTTCTTTTCCGATTTCCTTTCCAATTTCCTTTCCCTTTTCCTCATATGAAATTGGCAGCTCCATGATTTTCTCCACATCGGGGGATTTTTTAACCTCTTTCATCAAGGTTGCTTCCTCCTCTTCATTTAATGCGAGATACCTTTCGAAAAAGCCGTAAATGACAAAATGACATGGAACCCACCATCAATTTTTCTGCCTCAACCTATCAATTTCTTCTTCACTTAGCTGTGTTACCTTTGCAATAAATGCTGTTGACGCTCCTTCGCTTATCATGGCAAGTGCCATTTCCTTGATCGCTTTTTCTTTTCCTTTTTCCTTTCCCTTTTCCTCATACGAAATTGGCAGCTCCATGATTTTCTCCACATCGGGCGATTTTTTAACCTCTTTCATCAAGGTTGCTTCCTCCTCTTAATTTAATGCGAGATACCTTTCGAAAAAGCCGTAAATGACAAAATGACATGAAACCCACCATCAATTTTTCTGCCTCAACCTCTCAATTTCTTCTTCACTTAGCTGTGTTACCTTTGCAATAAATGCTGTTGACGCTCCTTCGCTTATCATAGCAAGCGCCATTTCCTTGATCGCTTTTTCTTTTCCGATTTCTTTTCCTTTTTCCTTTCCGATTTCTTTTCCGATTTCCTTTCCAATTTCTTTTCCTTTTTCCTTCCCTTTTTCCTCATACGAAATTGGCAGCTCCATGATTTTCTCCGCATCGGGCGATTTTTTAACCTCTTTCATCAAGGTTGCTTCCTCCTCTTCATTTAATGTGAGATACCTTTCGAAAAAGCCGTAAATGAGTCTTGTTCTAGCCGGGTCAAGTTCCATTCGGGCCATCATCCGCAAAAATTCTAGTTTCACCTGCACCTTTTCCTTTTCCGTGTAGCCCATTTTACTTAACAGGGCTGCTGCCGCCGGATTGTCGGATAGAATATAGTCGCGCCAGTGTTTTTTTCGCAATTCGAGCATGAGAAAGTTAAATGTCAATACATGAAAGAAAGGAAAAGACATTTCAAACGTGTGTTGTTCGTGTCGTTTTTCATCGTAACTAAACACAGCAATCGGGATAATTGGTTTTCTATACTTATTATAAAGCATGCTGAAATAGTGATACATTCGTTCATGGAAATGGGGCTGGCTTGAGCTTTGTGGTTCGACATGGATGATTAGAACTGCATCCTCATCTTTGCCTTTTGTTTCCATAACGATATCGAGTCTTTTTGCCTCTCCCTCATGCATGTCGGAAAAAACTTCTTCGGACAGCGGTTTGATGTGTTGAAAATCAATATGTTCATGCACCTCCGGGAAGAAGGCACGCAAAAATTCCTCGAAAAATGTGTGGATCAATTCCTTGAATAAGTGATCGTGGTGAATATACGTGGTTGTGTTTGATTCTTCTCGTACAAGTGTAGCTGCTTGCATTTTAACACATCCTTTATGGGGGAATGAAGAGAGTCAGGATGTATGGTCTAATGATAATATAACACAAAAGAACATCAGGAACAAGTGTTCTAGTAAAATTTTTTTATAATTTTTCGAGCCTGCTCTACAAATGAACCCCCGGCGCCACTGTACCGGGGATTCCTTCTAATTATATTTGGTTTTTTGCTCGGATTTGTTTGTTTCCAGTGATGAGATAGTTGAGTTCTTCTTTTGGTATATTGCTCAGTTCGGTCCGGTTGGAGAGATAAAACGCGACACCAAGTACAATCCAGATGACGAGTGCGATTATTGATTCCACGCCGAGTGCTGCCGGTGATCCTGGAATTAACAAGAGGCCCAAGAACGTGATACTAGCCAGCATTCCTAATCCGGCAAATGCTTTCTTTAATGGTGCGACAACTTGTGTATCTGGATTGAACTTTTTTGTCCGCGACCAAGTAAACAACGTGAATGCTGTGTAGCATGTATAAAAATATGCAATCGTTACACCAATGGATGACATATCAACCACCCACGTGAGCGCTTGCCGTCCGAACCATGGCGCGATAGCTGCAACAATGACTGTAAACAGGATGCCGATATATGGCGTCTTATATGTCGGGTGTAATTTGGAAAAGATTTCCGGAATAATTTTTGCCCGTGACATGGCGAATAGCAGACGGCTCGATGAAATAATGAATCCGTTCAATCCGGTGAAAATTCCCATCGTTAGTGCGGTCACAAGAATAACGAGTCCGATCGTGCCGAGCAAGCCTTGGATGGCGGCTCCGGTACCCCATGTCTTTTCTTGGGCGACGAGCTGTTCCCATGGCGCAATCATGGAGGTTGCAACGATCATCATGCTGTACAAGACAGCTGCGAAAAAAATAGCTAGGATAATGAGCGTAAATGCTTTTCTGGAGGAAAAATGAAATTCCTCCGCTGCCTGTGGAACATTATCAAAACCGACATAAGCCCACGGCGCGATGGCCACGATCGAAATAATCGCGGCAAATGCAGGTGTGTCAGTCGGAAAAAGCGGTGCGACATTGGAAAGCCCTGAACCAGGATGCACCCCTACCATCGACGTAATAACGACAACACCAATGACCATGATAGTGCAAAATATAAACTGCATGCGGCCGGAAAGTCCGGTCCCTCTCATATTAAAATAACCAAAAATGCCTAGAATGGCGGATGCAATGATCACTTCCATCAAATACACATTCCAGCCGGCAATTGTGTATAAATGGAATGTTTCGAGAATCGTCGGGAAAACAAATTTAACCATTAATGCGAAGGCGGACGCGTTCAAGGCAACAATGCACAAATAGCCGAGTGTCAAAAACCACCCGCAGATGAATGCGTGTACGCGTCCGAGGCTGATATACGAATAAGCGAACTCGCCGCCTGAAACGGGAAAGCTTTTAATGAGGAATCCATAGCTGATGGCAATCAGCATCATTAAAAGCGCGCCGATGCTGAGTCCAATCATCACACCTAAAGGGCCGGCTGTAGACATCCAAGTTGTCGGCTGCACAAACGCCCCCCAGCCAATCGATGATCCAAGCGCAATTGCCCAGACCCAATGCGGCTTCAATGTTTGCTTCAATGTCGTACGTTCTTCCATGCTTCGTCTCCTTTTTGCAATGGGGTGGCCCGCGGGGACAGGCTCTTTGGGCCAGGTGGTCGCGCGGGTTTCCTGATTTTCGCGCGAATTCCACCCCGGGCCGCGCGACTTTTCCCGTTTTCGCGCGACTCTCACCCCGGGCCGCGCGACTTTCACCATATTCCCCGCGTTCCTTATTGTGAAACTTCTTTAGGTAATTTTTGGTTTAGTTCATTTAAATATTCCACTAGTGGTCCGCGCAGGTCGTCGCGTGTGAGGGCGATTTCAATTGTTGTCTGGATGAAGCTGAGCCGCTCGCCGACGTCATAACGATTCCCCTCAATCTCTAGGGCGAACACACGCTGATTTTTATTCAATTCCTGAATGGCGTCAGTCAGCTGTATTTCACCACCGGCACCAACTTTTTGTCCTTCCAGAAAGTCAAAAATTTCTGGTGTCAAAATATACCGTCCGATGATCGCCATATTGGATGGTGCGGTTCCTTGTTCAGGTTTCTCCACAAAATTTTTCACCTGGTGTAGCTTATCGGCTGTCCCGGTGGGGTCGATGATTCCGTAACGATGTGTTTCGTCGTCCGGAACACTTTTCACGCCAATAATGGAGGATTTTGTTTTGTCGTGTTCAGCTATCATTTGCTGCAGGCCCGGTGTTTCGCTCTGAATAATATCGTCACCAAGCAAGATGGCAAATGGATCGTCCCCGATAAATTTTCGGGCGCACCAGACGGCATGTCCGAGGCCTTTTGGTTCTTTTTGTCGAATGTAATGAATATCGACATTGGCTGATTTGCGGATCCGCTCGAGCTGTTCAAATTTTTCCTTTTGCATCAGGTTGTCTTCCAGTTCGAGGGAGTGGTCGAAATGGTCTTCAATTGCTCGCTTCCCTTTTCCAGTGACAATGATGATGTCCTCAATGCCCGATTTAATCGCTTCATCAACGATATATTCAATCGTCGGCTTGTCCACAATCGGGAGCATCTCTTTTGGCATCGCCTTTGTCGCGGGTAGAAATCGTGTGCCAAGACCGGCTGCTGGTATAATTGCTTTCTTAATAGGTTGCATAAGTCCCCTCCTCTATTCTTTATTGTATATGAAATTAGTTTCGGATGCATCGATTGATTGTAGCTGGATAGTATCCGTGAGTTTTGCAGGTTACATTATAGCGGACCGATAGTAGGCAGAGCAAATCGGGATGGTATGAATTGTGCGGTCCTTGTCCTGAAAATGAGAGCATGAATGTTTTTCCACGAACATATATATGAATGGGATCTATTGTTAATCGGGAGGCTAGGACATGCAATTTTATTACGGAAACCAGATGCCGCTTCGGGTGCTGGATGAGGCCGAATTTTGGAAGGAAAATGGAGCAGAACATACGGTTGTCATGCGCGAGTTGGTGACAAATTTAGAAGAATCGTTTGCCGAGACGCTGAAACAATGGGAAAATGTGCTGGAGACGACGCATCAGCATGTGAAACGATTTATCGAATCGGTCGTCAGGAGCAACAACCACGTATCTCCCGCGCTTTATAAGCAAGTGCTGGATCTTGTGTCCTTTTGTTTGCAGGAATCTCAAGCATTTATCCAATTTTGCAGGCAGCTAAAACGAGAAAGTGCGGCGATTTCGGGTAACCATACCGCAAAAGTCGTGATTGACCACATTATTGACGAATCTGAATATTTTATCGGCGTCGCACAGACCATTTTGTACGAGCAATACTAATGATAAAGATACCCTCGCCCAGGGTGTCTTTTTTATTGGATAAACTTGGTACGGGGCGGGCGCGTCGCTCGAGTGCGGGCGCGTGTCGCTCGAGTTGAGGGTGCTGTCGCTCGAGTGCGGCGGGCTGTCGCTCGAGTTGGAGGGCGCGTCGCTCGAGTTGGACGGGCTGTCGCTCGAGTGCGGCGGGCTGTCGCTCGAGTTGGCGGGGGCGTCGCTCGAGTGCGGGCGCGTGTCGCTCGAGTGCGGCGGGCTGTCGCTCGAGTTGAGGCCGCTGTCGCTCGAGTGCGGCGCGTTGTCGCTCAAGTTGACTTTGTCGCCTTAATCCTACCTTTGTGTCGCGCTGCTTCCCAAAATCATTTGGACGCTTTATAATGTGATAGGAAGGTGGTGCGGTTATGATGGATCGGGTTCTGATTGCGAGGGTGAGCATGCTTGCTGGTAAGATTATGCTGGAGAGTGGTGCGGAGACGTATCGTGTGGAGGATACGATGAATCGTATTGCGTCTGCATTCGGGCTGGAAAATGTCCAGAGCTATGCGACGCCGACCGGTATACATTTTTCGGTAGATTTTGCAGAGGTAACGAACTTTATCCGTATCCAAAACCGGGCAACGGACTTGCATAAAATTGCGGAAGTTAATAGTATCTCTCGTGATATAACGTCTGCGAAAATTTCAATTAACGAGGCGCTGGTGAAACTGAATGACGTCGATCGGGCGCGGCTGGCGTTTCCGTTTTGGATGCAAATCATTGCGGCGGCGCTTGCAAGCGGAAGTTTTGCCATTATGTTTGGTGGAGACTGGCCCGATCTTTTCCCAGCCACGATTGCAGGTGGGGTGGGATATGCTGCGATGCTTGGTGCGGCAGCTTTGGTTGAAGTCAGTTTCGTTGCACATTTTGCCGCATCGTTCATTTTGGGGATTTTGGCCGTGCTATTTATCTCGAATGGGTTCGGTGCGAATGTGGATAAAGTGATTATTGGCGCCGTCATGCCGCTCGTGCCGGGACTGCATATCACCAATGCTGTGCGCGATCTGATGGCAGGGCACCTCGTCGCCGGCGTTTCCAAAGGGGTTGAATCCGTGCTGACCGCGTTTGCCATTGGTGCTGGCGTGGCAGTTGTGTTTGCGTTTTAAATCGGTAAAATCGCTTGTCAAATGTCGTCTGATTTTTGAAAGGAAGAATGCTTATGTTATTCACACAAATGGTGACGAGTTTCATTGCCGCAGCAGGTTTTGGGGTGATTTTCAACGCACCAAGACGGGTAATCATTCAGTGCGGCGCTGTCGGTATGGCCGGCTGGATTTTATACTATTTGCTATCGGATGGCGGGATGGATGTCGTTCCCGCGACGTTATTCGGGGCGATGCTTGCGGGAATTCTCAGCCAAATTTGCGCCAAGCTATTCAAAGTACCGGTCATCACGATTAGCGTATCCGGGATTATTCCGCTCGTACCAGGCGGGGCGTCCTATGATGCGATGCGGCATTTTGTTGAAAATGATTACCATATGGCTGTGCAGCTATCGGCCAAAGTCATGCTGCTGGCTGGAGCGATTGGCATGGGACTCATGTTTTCAGAAGTTGCCAATCAAACGATTAAAAAAATCCACGCAGCACGATCCCGGTCTACCTGACTTATAACCGCAGTCAAGCCCGGCCGTTTAGGCGAAAAATTGCCTGCTATTCCTCATGGGTAATGGCATCAATCAGCAGAACAATTGCCGTAATAATATGCATGGTTATACCGACGAATGGAATGACAGCAATAAATGACGTCACCATGCCTAAGATGCTTCCCGCCATACTTCCCTTGGCGTTGCGCGCAATCAGCAATGTAATAAAATGAGCAATGAACATGACAAACAAAATGCCCCAGGACGTGCTGAAAACAAACGCAGCACCAACGAATGGGATGCCCAGAAAAGCCTCACTACCGCCAGTAATAAACTTCATGATTCGTGATAATGACATGAATTCACCCCCCAATGAACAATCCTTTCCCTAAGCATAGCATATTTTTATGCAAAAAAACGAATGCTTTTGGCTACGCTCGCCACCGGGCCGCGCGACTTTTCCCGTTTTCGTGCGACTTCCACCCCGGACCCGGAAAACTACAAATGATTCCAGGGAAAAGTGTTTCCTCCAAAGAAAAACGGGCGGCTCAGCTTGGCAATCAGCTCACCCGTCCGCTTATATTGCATATCGAATGTTTGCCGGGATGTATTGACATATAACCCTGTTCCATCATGGAAGGAAACGTATGTTCTATCATCACGCTGTTCATAATAATCGATGTGATAAAACGACAGCCAGACATTATCTTTTTTCTTGGACGAGGCTGTTGGCAGCATGTAAACGCCTTGTTCTTGGATAACCGGTACAGGTACTTTACTGCATACATTCAACAGCCTCTTTACCGATCCACGCCTGCCTTCCAGCGTCGCGCCATTTAGCACGCACGTATTATCAATGATTCTCTCCGGGTGGTACACCGAATGTCGCCGTCGGGAAACCTCCAAAATGAGTGAGCGATAATACGATGCGTCTTTCGCTAAAATAGCCTTCGTCTGCTGTGAGATAATATAAACCATGTGTCTTCCCCCTGGCTGGTGTGGTTAATGAGAAAATAGCCGCTTCCTTTAAAACAATTAAGCCTATTGTACTACGATTCCCATGGATAATCTATTCTCATTTTGAAAAATGCATCAATTTTTTACAGCAGACAGCTGAGAATGTCCATATAAAAAATCCCCTCGTACTGAAGGGGATTTTTGCCAAACGTGTACTATTGATTGTTATTATTATCGTTGTCGTCATTACCCAGGTTGACGTCATTCTCGTTATCATTATCATCTTCATTCAGATCGACGTCATTATCATTCATGTCGGCGTCATCATCATTATCAAGCTGTGGATCGTCCTGATTCTCACCATTCATATCAGGATTATCTTCCTCCTGATTCAGTGGTGCTTCATCATCACCATCAACCGGGTCATCTTGGTCATCAGTCCCACACGCAGCCATCAGTGACAATGCCAAAATTGGTGCACCGATTTTAAAGAGCCATTTTTGTCCCATGTGCAAATTCCCTCCTTTGTATTTATTATCGCTTATAGCTTTACCATCAACGGAACAAGTGATACTTAAATTTTTATAATAAAGAAGTCTCTGCTCCTTTGCTCAGCCGCCCCGGGAAAAGGTCCATTAGACAATAAAAAATCCGAACCGGTGCAACATCTAGCGTGAGCATGTTGCATCGTCGTTCGGATTTTTCTTAAGCCTTTGTCCCAGTTTCATTTTTACATGGTGGTTGAACGGTAGCGGGGGTCCTGTACATACGTTTATTTTATCGCGAACGTAATCTCTGCTTCACAGGCCACCTCGCCATCAACGGTCGCAACGCCTTTCCCTTTGCCAACCGAACCTTTTACCCGGACAATGTCCACCTCCAGCTGCAACTGATCTCCAGGTTTAACTTGACGCTTGAAGCGGCATTTATCGAGCCCGGCCAGAAAGCCAATTTTTCCTTGGTTTTCTTCCATCCCGAGTACGCCAATCGCCCCGGTTTGTGCAAGTGCTTCAACAATAAGGACACCTGGCATCACCGGATAATCTGGGAAATGCCCTTGAAAATAAGGTTCATTTGCCGTTACATTTTTCACTGCGGTCACACGCTTGCCTTCTTCCATCTCCGTCACTTTATCGACAAGCAAAAAGGGATAGCGGTGTGGAATGGTTTCTTTAATCTGGTCAATATCCATCCGAATCTCTCCTTATCATATGTATCATGCGCTCATTATAGCAAAAAAAGCACAATAAGCGCCAAAGCTTTAGACGCGGACAACTGCCTCGTTGCATTTATTACTGATTCAACATCTAACGGGGAACATTTGAATCACTTTTCGGATTTCGCTTGGATGCTACATTTTTGTCCCGGCTATTATCCTTCTTTCGTTACAATATCGATAATGTGCTGCCATGTTTCCCATTTGAGTGCGTCAATCGGGGTGCCATCTCCAATCACGCCATAACCAATCATGGATCCGGCAACGAGCGCCACTACAGAACATACGAATACAACAATTAGACGGAGCCAGATTGGAAATATGCGGCGGCGCGGCTTTGGCTGTTTATGTTGCCGTTTTTCCTGTTTCCGCTTTTGTTTCTGTTCTTTCCGGGTCATATGATCAGCCGATTGCGCGAGTTCTTTCCGCTGGTTTTTCTTTGATTCACCGGCTTGCCGTTGCTGTTTCCGCCTGGTGCGTGTTGCTTTCGGTTGCGGTTGCTTCGCCGGTTCTGCGGCTGCCGCCCCACTCGATGGCTCACGTGCTTCTGGTTGCAGTTGCTCCGCTTGTTCCATCACTGATTCGTCGCTGTTTTGCTGTTTCCTTTCCGCTTCCCCGGACACGGATTGTTCTTGATCGCGTTCTTTTTCCAGCACTGTGACGGCTTGCTCGTCGTTTCGTGTCTGTTTGTTTTCCGCTGTCCGTTCGCTCTGATTCGTTGGCATGACTCGTTTCTCCTTACTCCGTTTGTTGCTTACTGTAGCGCACCGGCCCGCTCCCAAGACCGGCCGCCTCATCTACCGGCCGGATGTTCACACCTGTTACCGGTATTTGTCCTTCAGGTTATCGCAGCTGGTTAATTAATCCTTGCATTTGATCGGTCATCGTTATGGTTCTGGCGTTGAACTGGTATGATCGCTGTGTGGAAATCATATCAGTCATTTGTTTGGCAACATCAACGTTCGACTTTTCCAGTGCATTGTTTTTCAACATGGGCTCGCCTGTGCCCGCCGCTTGCATCACTTCATCAGCTGTAAATCCGAGTTCGCCCAAGTCTGGCAGCCGAAACTGATTGTCCCCTGCTGCTTCCAGTAATTGTGGCCGGATAGCTTCGGTAATTGCAAGCGTTCCGACATGCTCAGACGTGTTCCCGCGTTTGACCGTGACCCCGCCATCCGGTTGAATGGTAATGCTATCAAAATCATCACGAAAGACAATCCGCCCGTTTTCACCAAGTACCGGGTGGCCGTCTTTTGTTGTCAGCATTACTTCCTCATTATTATTCACAGGGCTTAAATAAAATGACCCATCACGGGTGTAACGGGTTTCTGTTCCGCCATTTTCCGTCACCTGCATTTGATAGAGGTGATTTTTCCCGAGCAGTGCGGTGTCCAGTGCACGACCGGTTTCTTGAATGGCGCCCTGTGTGAAATCCATATCAATCGAACCAAGCTTCGCCCCTGAACCGACTCGAATACCGTCTGGTGTCAGTCGCCCTTGTGCGTTAGCAGGGGCTGTCATGTTATCGATCTCTTGGAATAGCAATGAGGAAAATTCTGCCTGACGATTTTTGTAACCGGTCGTCTGACTATTGGCTAGATTATTCCCGGTGATATCCAGTTTATTTTGTAGCTGGTTCATCGTAACTGCCGCCTGGATCATTGTTCGCGACATGCCAACCCCTCCTAGCGTAATCGGGCAATTTCACTAACAGCCTTGCCCATACTTTTGTCATAAGCTTTCAGTACGCGCTGGTTCGTTTCAAACGTCCGGTACGACTCCATCATTTGCGTCATGGCTTGCGTCGCATCGAGATTGGAACGCTCAAGCGCACCCTGACGAACGGTATAGCCCGCTCCGGCCGGGATTCCACCCGCCTCGCCCCTGAACAAGCCACTGCCTTCTTTGGTAAGTGTGTTGGCGTTGTCCGTGTAGGCTATCCCGAGGGGTGTCGCTTGCCCGTCAGCCTGTACAACGCCCTGTTCAGTGACGTCGAAATCCATGCCGCCCGTCTGAACCGGTGCGCCCGCTTCATCAAGCACGTAATACCCCTGCTGCGTCGTGAGAAAACCGTTCCCGTCAACGGTAAAGTTGCCGTTGCGTGTATAGCGGCGTTCTCCGTCTGCATTTTGAACGGTGAAAAATAAGCTACCCGTCTCATCCGGAAGCGATTCGTTACGTAAGGCTAAATCGGTTGAATTACCGGTATCGCGGACATCCCCTTGCCCGTAATTCGGTACATTTTCCTGGACATAAACGCCCGTATGTAGCGACCCGATTGGATCTTGGACAGGGCGCTCGATCGGGACGTGCTGCTTACCCATCCGGTACATCAGCATTTCCGGAAATGCTCTGACGACAGGCTGATCTGCTTTATAGCCCGGCGTGTTAGCATTGGCGATATTGTTGGACAGCGCCTCCTGCCGTCGCTGCTGGGCAATCATTCCACTGGTTGCTGTATAAAATCCTCTCAGCATAAGCCTTCCCCTTCCCTTTAATGGATATTTTCAGGCGATAGCGGTGCGCCGGCGCCTATCGTTCAAAGGCACATGTTTATCGTGCAAGCATGAAGGGTAATGCTGCTTTACACGATTTTTTTCCGTTCGACTTTATCGACATTTTCCAGCATGATGCCCGTTCCCTTGGCAACACAGTTCATCGGTTCGTCTGCCAAGAATACAGGTACTTTCAATTCCTCAGCCAGAAGTCGGTCTATACCGTGCAAGAGCGCGCCGCCACCGGTCAGCGTAACCCCGCGATCAATGATGTCAGCAGACAATTCCGGCGGTGTACGCTCCAGCACCTGCTTGGCACCCTGTGTAATCAGTGCTACCGACTCACGCAAGGCTTCTTCAATTTCCTCCGAGTGAACAGTGATCGTCCGCGGCAACCCGCTAACCATATCTCGGCCGCGAATATCCAGCTCCTCGTGGCGGGAATCTTGGAAAACGGTCGCTACATTAATTTTTATATCTTCAGCTGTCCGTTCCCCAATCAGCAATTTATATTTCTTCTTAATAAACTGTAGAATTTCAACATCAAATTTATCCCCAGCCATTTTGACCGATTCCGCTGTAACAATATTGCCCATCGATAAAACGGCTACATCTGTCGTTCCTCCACCGATGTCAACAATCATGTTACCGCTCGGCTGGAAAATCTCCATCCCGGCACCAACCGCTGCAACTTTTGGTTCTTCCTCCAGATAAACCTTCTTGCCACCGGATTTCTCTGCCGCTTCCTTAATCGCCTTTTGCTCGACCTTCGTAATGTTTGTCGGGCAACAAATCAGCATTTTTGGCTTCGACAGGAATCCCTTCACATTTATTTTATTAATAAAATATTTTAGCATCGCTTCAGTCACATCAAAGTCAGCAATCACCCCATCCTTTAACGGGCGGATCGCTTCTATATTTCCAGGTGTTCGTCCGACCATGCGGCGTGCTGCTTCTCCGACTTCCAGCACACGACCGGTATTGCGATCCATTGCCACAACAGCCGGCTCGTTCAAAACAATTCCTTTTCCTTTCACATGAATCAACACATTGGCCGTCCCAAGGTCGATCCCGATATCCCTAGCAAACATGCATGAAAGCCTCCCTGAATATCAAATACTTTCCGTACCTATAAAAAGACATATTCCTACTAATATTATATTTTACCACAAAAAACAACATGTAACTGCAAATTTCGAAAAAAATATTAGAAAAAAAAGGAAGAAGGACCCGCGCGCCCTGTGCGGTGCAGATCCGTCGATGTGCAGTGCTTTTCCGTCGATGGGCGCTCCTATTCCGTTGATGTGCGGCGCTGTTCCGTTGATGTGCGGCGCTATTCCGTTGATGGGCGGGGCTGTTCCGTTGATGTGCGGCGCTATTCCGTTGATGTGCAGTGCTGTTCCGTCGATGTGTGGCGCTATTCCGTCGATGGGCAGTGCTATTCCGTCGATGTGCGCTGCTATTCCGTCGATGTGCAGTGCTATTCCGTTGATGTGCAGTGCTATTCCGTCGATGGGCGCTCCTATTCCGTTGATGTGCAGTGCTGTTCCGTTGATGTGCGGGGCTATTCCGTTGATGTCCGGCGCTGTTCCGTCGATGTGCAGTGCTATTCCGTCGATGGGCGGGGCTATTCCGTTGATGTCCGGCGTTGTTCCGTCGATGGGCGGGGATATTCCGTTGATGTGCAGTGCTATTCCGTCGATGGGCGGTGCTGTTCCGTCGATGGGCGGCGCTATTCCGTTGATGTGCAGTGCTATTCCGTCGATGGGCGGTGCTATTCCGTTGATGTGCGCCGCTATTCCGTTGATGTGCAGTGCTATTCCGTTGATGAGCGGTGCTGTTCCGTTGATGTGCGCTCCTATTCCGTTGATGTGCAGTGCTATTCCGTTGATGTGCGGGGATGTTCCGTTGATGTGCGCTGCTATTCCGTTGATGTGCGGCGCTATTCCGTTGATGTGCAGTGCTGTTCCGTCGATGTGCGGCGCTATTCCGTTGATGTGCGCTCCTATTCCGTTGATGTTGCGTCCCAGCATTTTTGAGCTAACGTTTTCCGTTCGTTTATCGGCTTCGTAATAACATTTTTTTAAAATATCATTATTCAAGCAGGAGTTTGTATAATGGTGTCGAATATTAGTGATATAGAAAAATTCATAAGAAGGAGTGTGTCATTTTTGAGTCCAACTGTTTTAAAACCTAGATGTAAATCCCATGCATTATTGGCTTATGAGGCGCTGTTTAGGCAATTTTTACCACAATACCGCAAGCATGAATCCATCATTTCAGAATACAGGAAGGAAAAGGCCGGTTATGATGGTGAACGAAATGTTGACTACAAGCTTTCCACCTACCCGCGAAAAGATTTCCTCGTCGTTCAAGGCATCCGTCTGAAGAATCCACCATTTTACTTCCAAATCGATACGCTTATCCTGACGAGACGATTCATTTGTATCCTTGAAATTAAAAATCAGAAAGGAACGCTTAAATATGATGCAAGTTTAAAGCAGATGGTACAAGAAATAGATGGAAAAGTCATATCTTACAAGGATCCAATTCTGCAAGCGGAAGCACAAAAAACGCACCTGCGGGAATGGCTGGCGATGCACGGAATTTTCAATGTCCCCATCGAGGCGCTTGTCGTCATCGCCTATCCGTCAACAATCATCGAAAACGTCCAGGGTGACCCAGGTGTTTATAATCAAATCATTCATCGTGAAGGCTTGCATCAGCACCTTGAGCGGGTGGGTCGCAACCATCCGAACCATTTGCTCACCAACGCACAACTGAAAAAATTGTGCCGTGTCTTAGCTGACGAGGACACCCCACTACAGACAGACATCTTAGAAAAGCACGGCGTCAGTGGCCGTCATTTGATCAGGGGAATCCCATGCAGCAAATGCCACACCTATCCGATGAAACGATTATATAAAAATTGGCAATGCCAAAAATGCCTTGCTACCAAACCAAAAGCCCACGAACGTGTCATCTTGGATCACTTTCTTCTTCATCAGCCAACTGTCACAAACCAGGAATGCAGAAACCTGCTCCAGATTGATTCCCCAAGAACGGCATACAACATCATGAATACGATGGGGCTTCATAAATCAGGGAAGAATAGTGCAAGAGTATATCATGCACCACCCCTTAGTGAATTTCCGCAAGATTCCAGTTTCCCGTTCAACTTGCAAAACCATATCGCAAAACAAAGCTTGGACTAAAATATACCCGCAGTTATATTTCGATTCGACCCGTCGATGAGCGGCGCTGTTCCACGATGGGGCAGCGCTATTCCGTTGATGTGCGGGGCTATTCCGTCGATGTGCGGCGCTGTTCCGTCGATGGGCGGGGATATTCCGTCGATATCCGTATCTATTCCGTTGATGCGCGCCGCTATTCCGTCGATACCCACCTCTATTCCGTTGATGCTCACCGCTATTCCGTCGATGCTCACCGCATTCCGTTGATGTCCACCCCTATTCCGTTGATGCACACTCCTATTCCGTCGATGCGCGCCGCTATTCCGTTGATACCCACCACTATTCCGTTGATGCTCACCGCTATTCCGTTGATGCACACCACTATTCCGTCGATGCGCACCTCTATTCCGTTGATGTGCGGGGCTATTCCGTCGATACCCGCATCTATTCCGTCGATGTCCACCTCTATTCCGTCGATACCCACCTCTATTCCGTCGATGTGCACCTATATTCCGTCGATGTCCACCGCTATTCCGTTGATGCTCACCGCATTCCGTTGATGTGCGGGGCTATTCCGTCGATGCGCGCCGCTATTCCGTCGATACCCACCACTATTCCGTTGATGCGCGCCACTATTCCGTTGATACCCACCGCTATTCCGTCGATGTCCGCTCCTACCGCTATTCCGTTTCCAATTTCCAGCCATCAACCCTTCAACGACGCTGACGCAAAAGCAGCCAAAAACCCAGCCTAAACTTGGCTGGGTTTTTGGCTTTGCTTGATCTTAGGAGTTAATTATGGTCTTTGGTTACGATTCTAGCTGTCACACCACCTCCTTAAGGTTGCTGTCGGACAAGGAATAACCGGTCATCCTATTGGTTTGGCGGTTGAGTCTTCTGGCTCTTCTTCATCTACTCTATACTTGTTCCGGGTTGCTTCACCTCCACGGAGATGGCGGATCGATTTGTTGTAACTTAGCACGTCCTTGACTTGGTTAAATAGTTCCGGGCTTACTTCCGGCAAGCGTTCTGTTAAATCTTTGTGGACTGTGCTTTTGGAAACTCCGAATTCTTTTGCTATTAATCGGACGGTTTTCCTCGTCTCCACGACATATCTCCCTATCTTGATAGTCCTTTCTTTGATGTAATCGTGCACACCGTTCGCCTCCCTAAGTTGGATATTTCCGAGGTGTGGGTTGAGACAAGGTGATACAATGTCACGCTGTTCACTCTTCTTTTGGATACGGACTTCTGTGCAGCTGTAGCTGTCGTATATATGGATCAAAACGAGAAAAAATGTACGCTTGAGGTTGATATGTAAGCAGATACAAAAGTTGGTCGGTTGGAAGGAATGCTACACAAGCTCTCACCTCAGACTTTTCTGAATGCTCGATTTGTATCATTTTATTATGTGCTGGCGTGGATTATGATTAAATTTACGTCATTTAGAATAGCGGACATGCAGTATTTTTGAGGTGTCGGGCGATTTTCGAATGATGACGAGCAGGTGGAAACCTTGCTTACGCGGGCGTTCATTGGAAAATAGTGGGATAACCGTTTGAGGATTCAAAAAGAGGATACACGTTTCTGATTCGAACAGATGATACACGTTTCTGAATGGGTGGGATGTCACTCACGTATTGCTTCTCCTTGATGGTGGCAATGCGTTCCCCCACGTTCTTTTCCAGGCCGGTGTGAAAATAGGGAAGGCTTACGTTGGCCGTTGTTTATCCAACTCGGCATGTTATTGCAGTAGCAGATCCGGGTCGCCGGTGAGCACAAGGATCACCTGCATGGCTGTTTCCACCGAGTTTAAAGGGAGAAAACATTACCCTAAGAAAAGCCTTGCCCTATTTTCCATTCGTGGTAGTTGGTATTCAAGCCATATCTAGTTTATAAAGTGCATTGAGTGGCAATCTACTGAAAAAATAGTCGTTTCGTTTTTCAACGAAGCTATTATATGACTGAAGGAGGATGCCTTTACTCCGCTTCGCCATACCTAGGTAGTACAATTTGAACGGACTGTCTATATCAACGTCTTTTAAAATGGTTTCTGCTTTAGCATAATTTCCTTTGGCTAGTTCGATGTGTGCCTGTTCGCTTTTGTCTGTCGTCGTTATGTCATCGAATCTTCCAAAGTGGGCTGATAGAAATGGGATACTCCGCTGCTCAATGGATTTAGCTTGCTTGTCCATCTTTTCCGCCCGGGCAATTTCCAATGCTTTATACAAATGGTATATACCTTGTTCGTACGTGTCATAAACATACGATAGTCCTAAATGGATGTGCATATTTATTTGTGTGCCCGGATTCGTCATTTGGTTCAAC
This sequence comes from Lentibacillus cibarius, assembly GCF_005887555.1. Classification (NCBI taxonomy): domain Bacteria; kingdom Bacillati; phylum Bacillota; class Bacilli; order Caryophanales; family Bacillaceae; genus Lentibacillus; species Lentibacillus cibarius. The sequence goes on from NZ_VCIA01000001.1 coordinate 1,560,929, forward strand.
GCTTGGAATGCATATTTCCGTGCTACGATTGCCGCATTGCGGAACAAATAGTAGACAAATAAGTGTTGATATAGCCGGATATTAAAAGAAGATAGAAGAAATGGATCATTTATCTTATTAAATAGTTTTTGCTGTTTTTCCAGGAAATTACCAAATTCTCCATATGCGTTTCTCCTGTAATGAACAATAATTTTGATGAATTCAATTAACGACTGCAGCTCTGGTTCATCGGTTTGCAGTCTGTTCGTACGCCTGAGTATTTCATTTGGCGGGTAGCGCTTTTGTTTCTGATCGAGAGTAAGCTGATAGACTGCTGCCCAATGTTGAGTTGACAGATTTTCCGACTCTTTATTCCGATTGATTAATTGCTGCAAATCGTTATCATATCCATTCACGTATAAAAATTCCATTCCCTTTTTCCGGGCATCATCCGAGGAGGACTGCAAACAGTAGCTTCGTGCCACTTGCTGCGCTGTCTTCTCGTCATACTTATGCCGCGACAGCAATAATATTTGCTCAAGGGTTACCTGACTTACATCAGCTATGTTTGGGATTGCATTGGACAGGGTATCGGCTGTTAACTCGGACATGGATATCTCCCTTTCTTCGTGATGCGTGTTGCATGAATAGAACGACAAAATCCAACGCGCTCAAACTAATAGTACCACGATACAAGGTAAAATGTAATAGTATTATTGAAAATTTTGCGAAAAACGGATGTCTATATAGCACTCCCCTGAAGGTGGCTGCATAAAGGCGTTGGGGAAACTAGCATTTGCACTCGGGGAAATGGAAGCATATGGGATGAACGAGCGGGCTCCAAAAAAATAACCCTAGATGTTATACTAGGGTTATTGGTTGATTTATGGTTTATTGGTTGTCTGATGTGGAAGGTGAATCGGTTGGATTTTCACCTTCTGCATCTGGCTTTTCGGTTTTTTCCTCGTCGTTTGATGGTTCTTCTTTATCGGTTTTATCGGATTGGTCGGATGATTCATCGGACTTATCGGATTCATTCTCTTCCTTAGAAGATTCTTCTGATTTCTTGCTGTCGTCTGATTCTGCATTCTTTTCGTTTTTGTCAGAATCGGTGTTTTCCTCTTCCTCTTCGGACTTTTCATCGTCAGTCATGACCTCATCCAGTGCACTGACCGGCTGGTTGAAGAATGTTTCCGGATTAACGGCTTCTTCATCTTTTCTAATTTCAAAATGAACATGGGTGCCATTGTCTTTGCCGAATAGGCTCTCTCCGGCGGTACCAAGCACATCGCCTTGTTCCACTTGATCCTCAGCAGAAACGTTCACCTTGCCGAGACTTGCATAATGCGTTGTTACACCATTTTCATGTGTCAGTGTCACCTTATTGCCCATGAGTGGGTCTTCCTTGACTTCTGTAACTTTACCACTTAACGACGCTTGTACATCAAATGTTTCCCCATCATCAGCAGCGATGTCAATACCGGTGCTTTGATAGTAGCGATTGTTAAAGACAACAAGGGCATTCTCCTGCTCTTTTTGATCTGCGTCGTAGTCATAGTATTTAGTTACGATTTCTGCTTGATCCATGTTCTCAACAGGCCTCTGGATGATTTCCTGCTGATCCATGACAGGCTTTGCTTCCCGGTCATGTTCAACCGGTGTATAATCTTCCGTATCTGGTTCTTCCTGGCTTTGATTCATCTGATTGTCAAGGTTCTGGTACCAGACCACCAACGACAGGAGCAATGCAGCAACCGTCAAATACACTGCTGGAAAAAACCACTTCTTGCGTAAAATGCGACTCCACTTATTTTTTGGAGTTTTGTTTTCTTCTGTCATATGTCATCACCTCAACAACCATTCTGAGCAGAAAAATCAAAAACTATACATTTTATTCATAAAAATTCCCTGGATTCATGCATTTTTCTGTGAAAGTAGGGAAACGTAAAGGAATCAAGCGTGCTGAAACTAGTTTTTATTCCGGCACAACAGCAAAAAAGAGAGGAACGACGAATGGTCGAACCTCTCCTTCTTTATAGCACATAGCATTTTTATGCCATTCAAGTTTGGCGTTTTTGCGATGAACTTTGGCGTTTTCATGCTAAAGTTTGGCGTTTTCGAGGTAAACTTTGGCGTTTTCACGCTAAACTTTGGCGATTTTCCCTAAAATGCTCTTCCCGCATCCTTATTTGGCAACAAGGGTCGGAACGGCGTCGTTGACGGTGCTGATGTCGATTCCTTGGTAGTAGTGTTGGACAATTTCTTTATAAGTTTTCCCTTCTTTGGCCATACCGTTTGCGCCGTATTGGCTCATGCCGATGCCGTGCCCATATCCTTTCGTGGTGAAGATCAGGTGGTTGTTTTTCTTTTCAATGGTGAAGTCGGTGGAGCGCAGTCCCAATGCCTCACGCACGTCTCTACCTGTATATGTTTTGCCGCCAATGTTCAGCTGGCTGACGCGGTTACTATCAGTCCGGGCAATTTCCATAGTGAGTTTTTTGATGTCCGGCAGATCCGTTTTCAGCTGTTTTTCCACTTCCCGAAGTGTAAATATTTGCTGATCTAAAAATTTCGGTGTGTCTTTGTCCCACGGGCTTTTCACACTGCGTAAGTAAGGCACCTCATTTTTCCAATAGTCTTCTGAGTTTTCGGTATAGCCATTGCTTGTGGAAAAATAGGCCGGTGTGATTGGTTGGTCCTTATAGGTCAAAATTTCCCCTTTCGTTGCTGCGACTGCCTTTTTGATTTTTTTCATTTCTTTGTTGTAATCACTTCCCATCGTTTTCCGTAATTCTTCTTCATTATGATAGACTTGATCACTTGTCGTATCAGTGACATCCGGTTTATCTGAATTGTCCTGATGCAACAGGCGATTAACGATGTATGTTCTGGCGGCCAAGGCTTGTGCTTTCAGCGCCTCCATGTCGAATTCCGCCGGGGTCTCGGAGGCGACAACACGGGAAACATATGTCTCCAATGGAACATCTTCCACTTCATCGGTGCTTGCCCGTGCGACTTCAACGGAAAACGGCGACTCCCCAAGTGCGACTTCTACACCGGCAGCACTTCTTTCCACTGCTTTTCCCTCTGCACCCCCGCTGGACATGAATGGGAGAACGACGGCGGTTGGAAGGATTAATATGACCATAAGCAAACTTGTCAGGAACAGAAGGACGGGGATTTTCCATCGTCCGGACGCTTTACTAAGCCAAAGCGGTTTTTTGTTCTTCTGAAGTAATTGTAATTTGTCACGTTTCGCCAGGCTTTTGGGTCGCTTTTTTTTCAAGGTTTTCGGGATGATTGGTTTTTTCTTCATGAACTGCCTCCTTTACCTTGATTGGATAACTTCATCTTCTAGTATTCCTGCTATTAAATTTATACAATTTGGGGTCAAAATAGAACCAGAAAGTGAAATCAGCGAGGCCTTGTTAAATAGTCAGAAAAAAACCTGTGCAATGTTATGACTGCACAGGTTTTTTCCGCGTATTGACGGTTGGGGTACGTAAGAAATAGAGCGATGTAATTTTTTCTGGCATGTTAAGCCACGTCCGGCTACAGCGCCCAGCGACTAGCGCGACTTCCTTCACCTCCGTCCGATAAGTCAACATCGACTCCCTATGGTCGTCGTGTTTCCTTTATCTCCTTCGGCTAGTTAGGAAGATCGGCTAACCCCACCGCGATGCGCGGCAACGCCGACCCACCTGCGACGCGCAGGCGCAGTCCGTACGTCGCTAACCGGGCGCTTACGCCTTTGCTTTATCATGCAGGTGGCAGGCCACGTAATGGTCTGTCTCGACTTCTTTCCATGCCGGCTTTTGTTCCGCGCAAATGTCCATCGCAAATGGGCAGCGCGTCCGGAACACACAGCCACTCGGCGGATTGACCGGACTCGGCAGTTCCCCGTCCAGAATGATCCGCTCCCGACTGTCCTCAATATCCGGGTCAGGGATCGGGATAGCTGATAAAAGTGCCTGGGTGTACGGGTGCAGCGGGTTTTCGTACAGCGAATCACTTGAGGTCAACTCCACCATGTTGCCTAGATACATCACACCGATTCGGTCGGAAATTTGCTTCACCATGGATAAGTCATGGGCGATAAATAAGAAGGTGAGCCCTTTTTCCGCCTGCAATTTTTTTAATAGATTGACAACTTGTGCTTGAACGGATACATCCAATGCGGAGATTGGTTCGTCGGCGATAATAAAATCCGGATCAAGCGCAAGTGCCCGGGCAATGCCGATCCGCTGCCGCTGTCCACCGCTGAATTCGTGTGGATAGCGTTCAGCGTGACCACGATTCAGCCCCACCTCTTCCAACAGTTCAATAACGCGGTCAAGCTGCTTTTTTTTCGATGTATACATCCCGTGAACTTCCATCGGTTCGGCGATAATTTCCTTGACGGTCGAGCGGGGGTTCAATGACGCATATGGGTCTTGAAAAATCATTTGCATCGTCCGGTAGAATTGGAATTGTTCCTTATTGTCCAATTCGTGTACGTCCCGGCCATCATAAAGCACCTCACCCGACGTTTTATCATATAGGCCCATGATGGTGCGGCCGATCGTCGTTTTCCCGCAGCCCGATTCCCCGACAAGCCCGAACGTTTCGCCTTTATTAACATGAAACGTTACATCATTCACGGCTGTCAGCACGCTTCCTTTTCCCACTGCAAATTGTTTATATAGATGATTAATTTGTAAAACACGCGCTGTCATTGGGATTCCTCCGTCTGCTCCCAGTAGCGTCTGGCAGCACAAAGCTCTTTTTCATATTTCGTTCCTTTGATTGATATGATTTCAATCCCTTTTCCTGCCTGCGGTGAATGAAGCATTTTCCCATCACCGCAATAGAAGCCGACATGATGCAGCCTACCTTTTCCTTCTTCATAGGCAAAAAACAGCAAATCCCCCGGCTGCAGCGATTCTATCGGGACGACTTCCCCATCCCGCGCTTGGTCACTGGCATCACGCGGAATGATATACCCATTTGCTTTATGCATCGCATAGGCGAAACCGGAACAATCATAGCCGAACGCACTCATGCCGCCCCAAAAATAACCGAGCCCGAGATGCCGCTTTCCGTCCGCAATAAGCTGCTCTCCCGGCTGTTTTGGTAAGCCTTGCTGTGAATGAAATAGTTGTACGCCTCTGCGTGGTAGAAAACGTGTGCCATGGGGGGTAGCGACACAAATGCGGTCGTCTGTTTCGTGAATGACCGGCAGTATGGTCATATAGCTAAGCTTCATTATTTTTTCCCCTGCTTCATTTTCCAGCCACAGATATTTGTCAGAGACTGCAGCTGACATGGTGCGCTCCCAATCGGATTTATTGACGCGTTCAAGTTGCGCCAGCGGTACCCAGCCCGGATAGCCGCGCTCATCTTTGATAGAGCTTTGCGACGGGATGACGACATGCGCCCATTCGTCGGTTGTTTCTGTAATGATTACCGGCTCCCCGTACAGCAGCTGGGTTTGCACGCGGTCTTCATCAGTCAGCGCAACCGTTGTTTCATACGTTAAACCGGCAATCCACTTGTCAATATCGGTTGGGTTCGTCACCCCATGCCTGTCAATGGTGCGCGGTGACGCTGGTGAGGTCCAAACAGTGGCAACCTGGACCGCTGTCACCCATATGTCATCGGAAAATTGATCAAACATCATGTTCTTCTCCCCCTTTGTGCTGTTTTCGCCCGTACTTTGCAGTTGTTTGTGTCGTGGTGGACGGTTATATCAATATGATTACAATCTATCAACCGGATCTGACGGCGTATACGGTTCAAGCAATGATTGATTAGAAGACAGCGGTCAGCCCGAGATACCGCTATATACATCCACATTCCAGCGCACTGCCTCCGCTTTCATCCGGCTTATGCCGAGACCTGGTTTTTCCTCGAGTCGGATATGCCGGCCATGATAGCTGATGCCGTCCTCCATCGTGTCATCAGCGAGCATCAGCGGTGCATCAAAATCGTACCGCGTTACATTTGGCTGGCTTGCGGCAAAATGTGCTGCGGCCGTGATGCCGATACCTGTTTCAATCATGCTGCCGGTCATGCATTCCACACCATAAACGTCGGCCAGTTTTGCTATTTTCAACGCTTCGTGAATGCCGCCCGCCTTCATTAGCTTGATGTTGATTAAATCGGCCGCGTTTTTTTCCAGCACCATTCTGGCATCATGTGCGGAAAACAAACTTTCATCAGCCATGATTAAAGTTTCGGTGTTAGCTGTCACATATCGCATCCCGTCCAAGTCATGTTTAGGAACAGGCTGCTCAATCAATTCAATGTCCAACCCGAGCGTTTCCATTTTACGGATGGTGCTAATGGCCTCTTTCGCCTGCCAGCCTTGGTTAGCATCAAGGCGAATAGACGGCTCCGGCCCGACTTGCTCCCGAATGGCTTCAATGCGCCGTATATCTGTCAAACTATCATCACTGCCGACTTTAACTTTGAGCACATGAAATCCTTGCTCAATGCAAGTTTGTGCATGCGCCGCCATTTCATCCGGTTGATTCACACTAACCGTATAGTCCGTTTCAAGCGCTGATTGATAACCGCCAAGAAATTGATAGAGCGGCATCCCCGCGTACTGCGCTAAACAGTCATAAATGGCCATATCAACCGCAGCTTTGGCACTTGTATTACCGACTGCACTCCGGGATAAAGTTGCAAATACCTGCTCACGCTTTCGTACCGATTCACCAAGTAATCGTGGTTTAATGATGTTGTTGACGGCATAATCGATGCTTGCCACGCTGTCACCGGTGATCACATGGGTCGGGGGCGCCTCTCCCCAACCGGTGATGCCATTATCACAAGTAACTTTGACAACCACGGTCTCTGCAGTCGTTACGGTGCGCAAGGCTGTTTTAAACGGCGTATGCAGCGGAATCGACGCATACCCAGTTTCGATTGTTCGGATGTTCATTTTGTTATCTCCTTTCGAGAATCCATAGATACGGGCCAGGCCCATCTTGCGGGCGGTGGAATATTGCGCGACTGGTTCTATTCGCTTACCCAGTGCGGCGGATTGTCGCACGACTGGTTCTATTCGGTCGTCCTGGTGCGGCGGTGGCTTATTGCACACCCGGCTCGACCGTTAATGTTTTCGCTGATGTCGATAAAACGGCATGTGCCCCCAGCGGAACGGAAAAATGCGGAAAACAATGACCGATTTTAAATCCTGCCATAACCGGACAGCTGAGATTTGCCAAATAATCGTTAAAAACTTGTTCCAATGAGAGAGACGGCCCTTTATTTGGCTCCGCATCGGCAAAATCACCGACAATAATGCCGGCCGCTTCGTCTAATTTACCCGCGAGACGCAGCTGGTTGAGCATCGAATCGACTCTATATGGCGCCTCACCAATATCCTCCACCAGCAAAAGTTTATTTTTGGTATCAATCTCATATGCGGTACCGAGTGTACTGATTAATAATGATAGATTCCCTCCAACAAGCTGCCCTTCCGCTTCGCCCGGCACAATAACCTCCAATGGGGAAACTTCCTCGGTGTAGTGCAACGTTTTCGGGTAAAATAACTGCTGAAATAAGTTTGCGGATAGTTGATCAAAATCCTTATCAGCAATATCAGATACCGGCATCGGTCCATGAAAGGTGACCAATCCCGTCTGTTGGCGGATGGATGTATGCAGGTAAGTGATATCACTATAACCCCACATAATTTTGGGATGTTTCCGGATCAACTCGTAATCAATTTTATCGGCAATCCGCGCGGTTCCATAGCCGCCACGAGCAAAAAATATTGCTTTGACGGATGTGTCGGCTACCATAGCGTGAAAATCCGCAACCCGCTGCCCATCCGTTCCAGCCAAATATCCATACTGCTCATCAAGTGCTGCACCAAGCAACACGTGCAACCCCATCCGCTCGAAAAAAAGAATCGATCGAGTTAGACGCTCCCCATCAATCGGACCAGCCGGTGCAACCACTCCAATCGTATCTCCCATCTTCAAACACTGCGGTCTCATCCTCATCAAACCTTCCTCCTTGGGCCAGGGGGACAGGAAACTTGGGCCAGTTTTCGCGCGAGTTGCGGGTCGGGCCGCGCGCCTTCCCCCTGTTTTCGCTCGAGTTCAGGACGCTCTCGCTCAAGTTCAGGACGCTGTCGCTCGAGTTCGGGCAGCCGTCGCTCGAGTTCGGGCAGCCGTCGCTCGAGTTAAGGACGCTGTCGCTCAAGTACAGGCCGCTGTCACTCGAGTTCGGGCGTTTCTCGCTAGAGTTCCCCCTCGTTGTTCGAACCATCTCACCCAGGTTTACGCTAATCTTGCATTTCCTCATGCTTCCCTAATCAAAAGGAGGATTTCCGGCTGCTGCCGGAAATCCATGGCATGTTACTCCTTATCTGCCCATTTCAAATCAAGATAGCCTACTGGATGGCGGACAACGCCTGTTACATCATCCTTGTAGATGTATACATGGTTGTAGTAATGAATCGGGAAAATCGGCATTTCTTCTGCCAGTAATTTTTCCGCTTCATACATGTACTCCCAGCGTTGTTCTTCATCAGCTTCCTGCTTTGATTTGGCAATCAGGTCATCATATTTCTCATTTGACCAGCCCGTGCGGTTCATGGACGATCCGGTAATAAAGCTTTCCAGGAAGTTGATTGGATCCGGGTAATCAAAAATGAATGAGCTACGGGAGAATTGCAGATTTAACTGTTTCTGGTCTTCCAAAAAGACATTCCATTCTGTATTTTCCAGTTCTACATCAACGCCTAAGTTCTCACTGAACATATTTTGCAACGTTTCGGCAATTGCTTTATGCGAATCACTCGTATTATACGTCAGGGTCACTGGTGGCAGTTCGTCATAGCCTTCTTCTTGCATTCCTTCTTTCAACAGTTGCTTCGCCTTTTCCGGATTAAACGTTACCAGGTCACCATTCACGTCTCGGAATTCTTTACCTGATGGGCCTGTAAATCCTGGAGATACAAACGCTTTTGCGGCCTTTTCTTTGTTTTTGGTGACATAATTGACAATGTCCTCCTGATTAACCGCCAGTGCAAATGCTTTTCGGATTTTCTCATTCTGAAATGGCTCCATGTTGACGTTAAACCGGTAGAAATACAAACCGCCCTGATCTTCAATCACAACATCGTCCCCGTCAATTAACTTATCAGCCATTTCAGACGGAATTTCCGTCATATCCAGTTCATCACTTTCAAACATCTGGTATTCCGTTTCTACTTTGTTGACCATCGCCCAGTGCACTTTATCCAGATTTACCGTGTCTTTATCCCAATACTGGTCGTTCTTCACCATGGTCATTTCCTTGTCATGCTGCCACGAAGCTAATTTGAACGGGCCATTGGCGACAAAAGCGTCTGCTTCGGCGTACCATTCCGGATTTTCCTCTGCCACTTCAGCGTTTACCGGGAAGAATGCCGGATTTGTCACGAGCTGCAGGAAGAAGTTTGTCGGTGCATTCAAAGTGACTTCCAATGTTTTTTCATCAACAGCTTCTACCGCGACGTCTTCAGCTGACCCGTCACCGGCGTTGTACGCTTCCCCGCCTTCAATGAAATAACCGAGGAATGCTGCTGATGAGCCTGTTTCCGGATTTAAAAGCTGCTTCCACGCATAGACAAAGTCTTCTGCTGTGACCGGATCACCGTTGGACCAGTTCGCATCTTCGCGGAGATGGAAGGTGTACGTTTTGCCTTCGTTCGATTTTTCCCAGTCCTCGGCCATCGCCGGCTGCGGTTGGTCATCCTTACCAAGCCTTGTCAGCCCTTCCATCAAGTTGTTCAGGACGTTCCAGGAGACGGAATCAAATCCAATCGGCGGGTTCAGCGATGTCGGTTCTTCCCCATTATTCATGTACAGCACTTTTTCATCGCTGCTGTCTCCCTCCGCCTGCTTTTCTGAATCATTTCCTTCATCACTATTGCCCTCGTTACCTGAAGATGTGGTACATGCTGTCAGTACGGCGATGAACATCATTGCAATGAACCACAATAAACCCTTCCTCATACCTGTCTCCCCCTTATCATGTTTGATCGGCCGTTTCAGCCAATAATTGTTTTGCCCGGTCATCCTGAAGCCAGCAATCCACTTTATGTGTATCACTAACTTCCGTTTCAACCGGGTAAACTTTATTACACACCTCCATCGCCATCGGACAACGCGCGGTAAACGGGCATCCTTGTGGAGGTGAGAATAAATCCGGTGGTGTTCCATCAATCGGGATTAGTTTTTCCCCTTTCATATCAAGTCTTGGCACGGACTGGAGCAATCCCTTTGTATAAGGATGTTCCGCATGGTAAAAAATTTCACGTCGTGTGCCGGACTCGATAATTTTCCCTGCGTACATGACAGCGATGCGGTCGGCAATTTTCGCGACAACTCCGAGGTCATGTGTAATGAGAATAATCGAAACCCCGGTCTGCGTTTGGATGCGGTCAAACAGTTCCAATATCTGTGCCTGAATCGTTACGTCCAATGCTGTCGTCGGTTCATCCGCGATCAACAGCTCCGGCTCACAGATGAGGGCGATCGCAATGACAATCCGCTGCCGCATCCCGCCACTGAATTGATGCGGATACTGCTTAAAGCGTTCTTCCGGATTGGGGATTCCGACCAGCTCCATCATTTCAATTGCTTTTTCCTTCGCCTCAGCACTTGACGTTTTATGATGCTCGCGTAATCCTTCCATCAGCTGCGTGCCAATCGTCAATGTCGGGTTCAATGCGGTCATCGGGTCCTGAAAAATCATTGATATATCGACACCGCGAATCGAACGCATCTCTTTTTCTGTAACATCGGTGAGCTGTTTGCCTTTAAACGTGATCGTACCTCTCGAAATTTTCCCGGGCGGATCTGGAATAAGTCGCATGATGGCATTGGATGTCACACTTTTACCACAGCCGGACTCACCGACAATCGCAAGCGTTTCCCCTTTATTCAAATGAAAATTGACGCCCCTGACCGCTTTGACGGTGCCACCGTATGTAGTGAATGTCACATGCAGATCGTTGACTTCGAGTATTTTCTCCATCTGTGTCACCTACCTCCTCAGCTTCGGATCAAGCGCGTCCTGTAGTCCGTCACCCAATACGTTAAATGCAAACATCGTAAACGATATGAAAAAAGCCGGGAAAAATAATGTCCACCAGTTACCGGATAAAATTGCCCCAAGCGCATCATTAGCCATGACACCCCAGCTGGCATAGGGAAATTGGATCCCCAACCCTAGAAAACTCAAGAACGCCTCAGCAAAAATGGCAGTCGGCACCGTTAGCGTCATTTGCACGATAATTGGCCCCATTGTGTTCGGGAGCAGGTTCTTCCGGATAATGCGTGGTGTTTTGGTGCCAAATGACTGGGAGGCAAGTACAAATTCAAGATTCTTGATCTGCAGGACTTGGCCTCTGACAATCCTCGCCATCCCGACCCAGCCGGTTACCGACAGCGCGATAATAATGGTCGTCAGGCTTGGCCCCATCACAACGAGAAGCAGAATAACAACTAATAAGTACGGGAGACCATAGAGAACCTCAAAATACGCATCATCACACTGTCCGTGCGCCCGCCTTTATACCCGGCAATACCACCGTAAATAACGCCCACTGTAAAATCTATTAATGCAGCCATGAGACCGACAAATAGAGAAATCCGCGCACCAAACCACGTGCGGGTAAAAACGTCCCGGCCCAATGAATCAGTTCCGAACCAGTGATCCATCGATGGCGGCATGAATTGATTCGGCCGGTTTTGATCCGCAACCGAGTAAGGGGACAGCATCGGGCCAATAATCGCCATGATTCCGAGTAAAATTAAAAAAATGAGTCCGGCCATGGCCAGCTTATTTTTTCGAAGACGGTTCCACGCATCGCTCCAATACGAAAGTGATGGTCGAGCCACGGTTTCAGCCGCTTCCAAATCTTTTTCCTTCCATGAAAACCAATCGTCCGGTATGTCAGCAGGAGAATGGATTGTGTTTGGTTCACTACCTGGCTTTGTCATGATTCTCCTCCCTTTTTATGCAATTTAATACGCGGATCCAATAGACCGTATGCAATATCAACCAAAAACAGCATCAAAATCAAAAATGCACTATAAAATACGGTTGTCCCCATAATTACCGGATAATCTCGCTGATTAATGCTTTCAACAAAATATTTTCCCATTCCCGGAATACCAAAAATTTGTTCAATAACGAATGTACCGGTCAAAATACCTGCCAGCAGTGTACCCATAATAGTTACAACCGGCATGAGTGCGTTTTTCAGTGAGTGTTTAATAATAATTTTCCATGGCTTCAGTCCTTTTGCACGCGCCATTTTGATATAATCCTGGGTAAGCACTTCAAGCATGGTCGAACGCGTCAGACGGGCAATGATCGCCATCGGTCCGGTAGCCAGAGCGATTGTAGGCATAATCATATGCATAGGGCTGGACCACGTCGCTGCCGGCAAAATGTTCAAATTGACAGCTAACACTTGAATGAGCAGTGTGGCCAAGACAAAGTTTGGTATCGATATGCCTAAAACCGCAATCGTCATCGCTAAATAATCTATCATGCCATTATGTTTCAACGCCGCAAAAATACCGAGTATGACTCCGGAGATGACAGCCACGACAATGGTAGCTATCCCCAGTTCAAACGAAATCGGAAATCCCCGACCAAGCAAATCATTCACCGATTCCGTCGGCTGTTTAATCGACGGACCGAAGTCAAGCGTGACAACAGATTTTAAATAAAGGAAATATTGTATGTAGTACGGTTCATCCAAATTATAATGTTCTTTCAGGTTTTGCTGCACGGCTTCATTCGTCGTACGCTCCTCATTCAACGGTGAACCCGGTATCGTCACCATTAAAACGAAAGTAAGTGTGACAATGATCCATAATGTCACCGCCATGATAGCAAACCGTTTAAGAATATAACGAAGCATGTTGTCCCCCCTACCAAACTATTATTAAGAACAGTGGCTAATTACAAGTAGTTTCATAATCACCTGCCCGAAAGCATAGCAATTTAATGGTGCACAAACGAATGATTTAATCCATTTCATCATTTTTAATTTTCATTTAATTGTACCAGAAATCAGATCAAATGCAATAATTTTTTGAAAAGAAGGACAGGTGAACCAGGGGGACAGGTTTTTTGGTCCAGGTTGAGGGAGTTGGCTCGGGCCGCGCGACTCTCGCCCTCGGCCGCGAGCGTTCCAGCCCGGGCCGCGCGAGCGTTTCGGCCAACAAAAAAACAGGTGCACTTACACCTGTTTTTCTCATACATATGCGGTTCATTAAGCAACTGATCGATAAACGAAAGATTCGCTATTAAGATTCTAGAGAGAGAAAGGCTAGGAAATTTCCTGGCTGATCGTTTATATGCAAAAATGGCTTTACCGAATCACCGTTAGCATCGATCCGTTCAATTGATGCACCGAGCCCGGCCAGCTTTTCTGCAAAATTCACGTAGCCGCGGTCGAGGTGTTTCAAATCAGTTACACGAGTTATTCCTTCAGCCCGCAAGCCTGCCAGGATAAGTGCGGCGGCTGCACGAAGGTCTGTTGCTGCGACTTCTGCCCCTTGCAGTTCGCCCGGGCCTTCAATAATTACGCTGCGCCCTTCGATTTTCATTTTAGCATTCATGCGGCGAAATTCTTCCACATGCATAAACCTATTTTCAAATACGGTTTCCGTGATGACACTAGTTCCATAGGCATTCAGCATCAGTGCCATCATCTGTGATTGCATATCTGTTGGGAATCCGGGATGAGGCAGTGTTTTGATATCCGTCGCTTCTAGTTTGTCAGGTCCTAGAACGCGAATGCCTTCCCCTTCCTCAACAATAGTCACACCCATTTCTTCCAGTTTGGAAATGATTGATCGCAAATGGCCAATTTCAGCATTTTCAATTAAGACATTTCCGCCGGTGATGGCCGAGGCAGCCATAAACGTTCCGGCTTCAATTCGATCCGGGATAATGGAGTGATTTGCACCGTGAAGTTCTTCTGCGCCTTCAATACGGATTGTTTCCGTACCGGCGCCAACTACTTTTGCACCCATTTTATTGAGGAAATTGGCCAGATCAACTATTTCAGGTTCCTTAGCACAGTTTTCAATCGTCGTTGTGCCCTCAGCTAATGATGCTGCCATCATGATGTTTTCCGTCGCACCAACGCTTGGCATATCTAAATAGATTTTTGCACCGTGCAACCGTCCTTCTGCTTCCAGTTCAACAAAGCCATTACCAACGTGTGTGCGAGCTCCCATAGCCTCAAACCCTTTCAGATGCAGGTCAATCGGCCGGGAACCTATTGCACAGCCGCCGGGCATAGCAACTTTCGCATGACCGTAGCGTGCAAGTAACGGCCCAATCACGAGAACGGATGCACGCATTTTTCGCACATATTCTGTTGGTGCTTCTGTCAATAATTGGTTAGATGCGTTTACATGAACAGTATTATAATCAAACATTACATCTGCATTCATATTGCGTAGGACTTCATTAATTGTATATACGTCGGCAAGGACAGGAACATCAGTGATGACACTTTCGCCTTCACTTGCGAGCATACTTGCCGCTATAACAGGCAACACGGCATTTTTGGCACCTTCAACTCTGACAGTGCCATGCAGTCGCTTCCCACCTCTTACGATGATTTTTTCCATATTTTTTTAATCCCCTTATTATCCGTTTTCAGTATATTAGTATTCAGTAATCAGTATAGGTGTGCCTATCGTTAGCGTTGTTCGATCAGGTCCTTTATTTTTTAGCACCATTTGTACGTTCATCGATTCATTATTAATCATAAGTTCTTCGTTCAGCATGGGAGTATGCCCGTAAACTATTTTTTCAAATTGCGACGTTTCCACGGTGTCTTTCTGCGTTTGCGATACTTTTACATTCATCGTTTCCGTAAGTTTATCTAAAAAATAAACACCATCCATTTTACCATCAATGGTAGTCGTCAGACAAGCAAATGTTTTTGCATGTTTGCTAAAATATGTATCCTTCATGTGTGCTATTCGCGAGTGATATGCTTTTTCCGTCTTATTATTCCAAACATCTCCGCTAAACACTGCGATGAATTCCGCCTTGTAAGCAGTATTTTTTGGAATAACCACTTGATAATGTTCGGTTATATCAGTCTGATTTTGTCTGTGCTCAAACAAATATTTTATACTATTTTCATCCGCTTTGCTTGAGGAAATGTAATCATTTTTTGATTGCAGTTTTTTAATATAACCTCTTAATTGTTCCCTGTTCATCTTTTCTTTAACCACAACCTGCCAACTGTCAGCTTGTAAACCTATATCAGCTGTCACACCGGCCAACGTGGTGAGACTATCCGTTTGCTTGGAAATAGCCGTTACGTTTGTTGTTAATAGTAAGAAAATCGTAAATATAAGTGCTATGAAACGCATAAAAAAATCCCCCTTGTTCACTATAAATATAGTATGAACAAGAGAGATTTGCCTTAAACGGTAAAAGACTATTTTCGTTGTTGGTAACTATTAATGATATTGTGTTAGAACAAATATAGTAAGTCCTGCGACCATTGAATAAAGTCAAGAAAGAAGCGGCTGACCCCGGTACCAATGAAAATAGCAACCAATATAATAAGCACTCTAGCCTCGGTTTCCCGGCCCTTTCTGATTAAAGGATCAATATTAATGGTTGTAATAACACGCCACGTGACGTAGATAAAGAATAAATGCGATATCATTCCGATTAAAGCGGTCATACCGATTGATGAAAACATAAGAACCACCTTGCTTTGTATTGTCTTCTATTAAAGAGGTTTTGTTAGTCTATTTGTTACTTTGCCATCTATGCAGCCGAATGTCAATTGATTACCAGTCTTGCACAGATGTGAAGTCGCCAGTGCGGAGATCAATATTTCTGATAATAATGTCGATATTTCCCGGGAAATGATAGGGTTGGTCAAATCCTTTCCTTTTCTGATGATTTAAGTAACATGTTAACGAATTAGATAGTACTCGAAATGAATAATGTATTCCTGACTAACACTTATACTAATTAAGGCTGGGAGGCAAAAATTGCGATGTTCTGTGCGACGTGGGTTTACCTCAAATATGATAATAAAACCACTCAAAAAGTCAACTAGCGTCGTATATAAAACGTGAAGTTAAATTATAAAAAAGAAAAATCCCTTATAACAAATTGTTACAAGAGATTTTCTATTTATCGTGCGACATCCAATCGATTCATTGCTCGTTTGAGTGCTAATTCTGCCCGCTGGAAGTCGACGTTATCCTGTTGTGACTGGAGACGTCGCTCAGCGCGTTTCTTTGCTTCTTCTGCACGCTGAACATCAATTTCGGCCGGCTTTTCTGCGGACTGGGCTAAAATCGTTACTTTATCAGGCCGCACTTCCAGAAACCCACCATTAACAGCGAGGCTGACCGAATCATTGTCATCCTGTTTAAGACGGACGGAACTGATTGATAATGGCGCAACCATTGGAATATGTCCAGGCAAAACGCCGAGTTCGCCATTTTCCGCCTTACAGCTGACCATATCAAATTGATCTTCCAATACCGGGCCATCAGGAGTAACAACACTCACATCCAGTGTTTTCAATGTAACCCCTCCTTGAGACAATGGCATGCCCGGATGAGACAGGACTTGATGCTGAGCACAGCTATCAAGCCAGGTAACGGTTATTCAACGTTACCTGTAAGCAACATATCGGTGCCACAGCTATATCATACCAAGTGCGCCGTATGTGCTTGTGAACTGTTTCATCCAGTGATGCCTGATTGATTATTCCATTTCTTTTGCTTTTTCATCAACGTCTTCAAGCCGTCCGACAAGGCGGAAAGCGTCTTCCGGTACATCATCGTACTTGCCGTCAAGGATCTGCCTGAAGCCTTTTACCGTTTCTGAGACCGGTACATAGGATCCCGGCTGGCCTGTGAATTGTTCAGCAACGTGGAAGTTTTGTGACAGGAAGAACTGGATACGACGTGCACGGGACACCGTCAGTTTATCCTCGTCTGAAAGCTCGTCCATACCAAGGATAGCAATAATGTCTTGCAATTCTTTGTACTTCTGTAATGTCTGCTGAACTTCACGTGCGACATTATAATGCTCCTCACCGACAATTTCCGGGTCAAGTGCACGTGATGTCGAAGCCAATGGGTCCACAGCAGGATAAATCCCCTGTTCAGACAAACCACGGTCCAGGTTAGTTGTCGCATCCAAGTGCGCAAATGTTGTCGCCGGTGCCGGGTCTGTGTAGTCATCGGCTGGCACGTAGATGGCTTGAATGGATGTAACTGATCCTTTGTCCGTCGTTGTAATACGTTCCTGTAATTGTCCCATTTCGGTTGCCAGTGTCGGCTGGTAACCAACGGCAGACGGCATACGGCCCAGCAATGCGGACACTTCCATACCTGCCTGAGTAAAACGGAAGATATTATCAATAAATAATAGAACGTCTTGTCCTTCTTCATCACGGAAATATTCAGCCATGGTGAGGCCCGTCAAGGCAACACGCATACGAGCTCCTGGTGGCTCGTTCATCTGACCGAAAACCATGGCCGTCTTCGAAATAACGCCCGAATCTTTCATTTCATAGTAAAGGTCGTTACCTTCACGTGTACGTTCACCAACACCGGCAAATACGGAAATACCGCCGTGTTCTTGTGCGACGTTGTTAATTAGTTCCTGAATCAGAACGGTTTTACCAACACCGGCACCTCCGAACAAACCGATTTTTCCGCCTTTCGTGTATGGTGCCAATAGGTCAACAACTTTAATACCTGTTTCCAAAATTTCTGTATCTGTTGTAAGGTCCTCGAATTGTGGTGGCTGACGGTGAATTGGATCACGGCGCACATCATTCGCAACCGGTTCTTCCAGGTCAATATGTTCACCAAGTACGTTGAACACACGGCTAAGCGTTTGTTCACCGACTGGGACTGAGATAGCCGCACCAGTATTGACGACTGGCATATTACGCTTGAGACCGTCTGTTGAGGACATCGCGATGGTGCGCACTGCATTGTCACCGAGATGAAGTGCAACCTCCAATGTCAGGTCGATTGCATTATTATCATCATCACTGTGGACAGTTAGCGCATTATAAATGTCCGGCAGTTCACCCTCGTCGAACTTAACGTCGACAACAGGGCCCATGACTTGTGTAATGTGTCCCTTGCTCATTGGTTTCCCTCCTATCTTACTCTTCAAAACTGCAGCAAATGCCTGAATCAAAATAGTATATTACAACCGTTTCTTATCCTGTTTCCACGTTCGAACTGCGCATAGAAAGTTGACAGTGACGATTTATTCGAGTGCAGCCACTCCGCCGATAATTTCATTGATTTCTTGTGTGATAGCCGCTTGACGTGCACGGTTATATGACAAGGTCAAATCATCGATCAGATCGTTGGCATTATCAGTGGCATTACGCATTGCTGTCATTCGTGCAGCGTGCTCGCTTGCCTTACTGTCTAAGAGCGCACCATAAATCAGGCTTTCTGCATATTGCGGCAGGAGCACTTTCAAGATCTGCTCCTGATCTGGCTCATATTCGTACTGACTGACGCTGGAAGTATTTGCTTCCTGGGCAATATCGGTCAACGGTAGCAGCTTTTTAGTTGTCACAACTTGTGAAATAGCACTTACATAATGATTATATACTAGTTTTAACTCATCAATTTCCCCATCAATGAACGTTTGCACTGTTTCAGCTGCAAGTTCTTTAATGTCATTGAATTCCGGTTGGTCCGCCATACCAACAATACTTTTCGTTACCGGCATGTTGCGCTTTTGGAAAAATTCATAGCCGACACGACCGATAGCAATAACTGTATATTCATCGGTTGATTGGTGGTTTTTATTAATTAATTCATATGCCTTTTTCAGCACATTACTATTAAATGCACCAGCGAGACCACGGTCAGATGTAATTACGAAATAGCCAGTTTTCTTCACTTCCCGTTTCTCAAGCAGTGGGTGTGATGCATCCATACTACTGGCTGCGATATTGGCGACCACTTCCTGAATTTTTTCGCTGTATGGCACAAAAGACTTTGCATTTTCTTCAGCCTTATTCATTTTGGAAGCGGAGACCATCTCCATCGCTTTGGTAATCTTTTTCGTCTTTGATGTTGAATCGATACGCTTCTGTATATCTCTAAGTGATGCCAAGCCTTGTTCACCACCCTTCCTTAACAAGAGGCAGGAGGTCAGAGGTCATCATCGGGGCATCCGAGACCTCTATTCCAAACCTATTATTATGGTCCGTTATTATTCACTTGGACTAAATGTCTTTTTGAATGCTTCGACTGCTTCGCTCATATCATCCTGTTCAGCTAATTTACCTGTTTCACGGATAACAGAAAGCAACTCACTGCGATTTTCATCAAGCCATGTATGGAATTGTTCCTCAAATCTAGTAACATCTTCAACCGGAATGTCATCGAGGAATCCTTTTGTCAGTGCATAAATAATCATTACTTGTTTTTCAACGGCCAGTGGCTTGTGCAAGCCCTGTTTCAGTACTTCAACAGTACGGGCACCACGGTCAAGTTTGGCTTTTGTCGATTTATCCAAATCTGAGCCGAACTGTGCGAATGCTTCCAGTTCACGGAACGACGCTAAGTCAAGACGCAATGTTCCGGCAACTTTCTTCATCGCTTTTAGCTGTGCCGAACCACCGACACGGGATACGGATAAACCAGCGTTGATCGCCGGGCGTACACCGGAGAAGAACAAATCGGATTGCAAGAAGATCTGCCCATCGGTAATAGAAATAACGTTCGTCGGAATATACGCACCGATATCGCCTGCCTGTGTTTCAACAAATGGCAGCGCGGTCAGTGATCCTCCACCTTTATCGTCGCTCAATTTCGCTGCACGTTCCAAGAGACGTGAATGCAAGTAGAAGACATCACCTGGGAATGCTTCACGGCCTGGTGGGCGACGTAGCAACAAGGAAAGTTCACGATAAGCTGCTGCCTGCTTAGTTAAGTCATCATAGACGACAACCACGTGCTTTCCGTTATACATGAAATCTTCACCCATGGATACCCCTGCATATGGTGCAAGGTATAACAGTGGAGCAGGTTCTGACGCGCCAGCGGAGACAACAATGGTCTTATCAAGCACACCATGACGGCGGAATGTTTCCACTGTAGAGCGGACGGTTGAATCTTTCTGTCCAATCGCCACATAAATACAGAGCATATCCTCGTCTTTTTGATTTAAAATGGTATCCACTGCGATAGTCGTTTTACCGGTTTGACGGTCACCAATAATCAGTTCACGCTGTCCGCGTCCGATTGGTACAAGTGCGTCTATCGCTTTAATACCGGTCTGCAATGGTTCTTCAACTGACTGGCGGTCCATAATGGAAGGAGCCGGTGATTCGATTGGACGGTTTTTTGTCGTCTCAACCGGGCCTTTGCCGTCCACTGGTTGACCAAGCGGATTCACAACACGCCCCAGCAATTCCTCCCCAACAGGTACTTGCATAACTCTGCCTGTGCGGCGGACTTCATCGCCTTCTTTTATATCTGCATATGGTCCTAATATGACGATACCAACATTACTTTCTTCAAGGTTTTGCGCCATACCCATAACACCGTTCGAAAATTCAAGAAGCTCACCGGCCATGGCATTATCAAGGCCATGAGCACGTGCGATACCGTCACCGATTTCGATAACTGTACCGACATCGCTGACTTCGATATCAGCGTCAAAATTCTCGATTTGCTGTTTGATCAGCGAACTGATTTCTTCAGCTTTAATGCTCATACCATTTCACCCCTATCTTCATTAGTTTGCCGTTGTGATATTCCGCTCGAGCCGTTGCAATTTACCTTTGAGTGTCCCGTCATAAATGGTATTGCCGATTCGCAGCTTAATACCGCCGAGAACTGATGGGTCAACAACGGTCTTAAGTTTGATAGCTTGTTTGTCGACTCGCTTAGCAAACGTGTCTTCAATTCGTTGTTTTTCCGTTTGTGATAATTCTCGAACAGAATATACAGTCGCCTCTTCAATTCCTTTCGCATCATTTACCAAGTGGATAAAATGGTCAATAATAGACGGTACGACGTCATAACGATGACGCTCTCTTAACAGATGCAGCATGTTGACGACATCGGCCGAGAATGATTGAAACACTTCATCGATGAATTGTTTCTTTTTTTCATTATTAACGCGTGGATGCTTCAGGAATGATATCATTTGTTCATTGTTATTAAAGATTGTTTTCAGGACTTCAAACTCTTTGGCCATTTGATCTGTTGTTCCTTTTTCATTGCCAAGCTGGAAAAGCGCGTCCGCATAGCGTCTAGCTACTGCCACTTCACTCATCGCTCTTCCCCTAACTCTTTAATGTATTCATCAATCAGCTTTTCCTGATCTTGTGTGCTAAGTTCTTTTTCAATCACTTTGCCGGCAATTTGTACGGATAATGTAGCCACTTTGTCCTGAAGTGCTTGAAGTGCTTTTTCTTTTTCATTTGCAATTTCTTCTTGTGCCGATTCTTTAATACGATCTGCTTCACGGCGAGCAGCTTCGACAATTTCGCGTTCTTGCTTGGCTCCGGCACTTTTTGCATCGTCAATAATCTGTTGTGCTTCCTGCTTTGTCTGTTTCAACTGCTCTTTTGCTTCAGCCTGTGCCTTTTCTGCTTCTGCACGGCTCTTTTCGGCAGCATCGATTTCACCACTGACATAATCTTCCCGTTTCTGCATTGTTTCCATTAACGGACCCCATGCAAATTTACGTAGCAGTGCAATTAAGACAAGAAAGAAGAACAGCTGGGTCAGCATCGTTCCGGGCTGGAGACCGCCGAGAGATGCATATATCGTTGTAAATCCAGTTAACGACTGCACAGAATTCACTCCTTTCACAGTTACAAATCATTGCCTGTCATTCTATTTCCGGCAGTATAAACAACGGCGAAGCGTCCCATAGGAGTTAATCTTCGCCATTATCGTTTTTGCATCTTTAATTACATGACCATTAATGCGATAACAACCGCGATGATCGGCATCGCCTCAACCAGTCCGACACCAATGAACATGGTTGTCTGTAGCTGACCTCTTAATTCTGGTTGACGAGCAATCCCCTCAACCGTACGACTTACGATCAAACCGTTACCTACACCGGCACCTAATGCCGCCAAACCTACTGCAATTGCTGCTGCTAATGCTCCAGACATAATATAAATCCTCCTCAAAATGGTTTTATTTTTTATTCATCCTGTTTCAGCGTTGAAATTGCCAAAACGGGCTTGTTCCTAAATTCAAAATGCTTAGTGGTCACTTGATACTTTATGAGAAATGTATACCATTGTCAGCATGGTGAAAATAAACGCTTGGATCGCGCCGATAAACAGACTGAATCCTTGCCATGCCATCATTGGAATCGCTCCGCCTAAAAAGCCCAGAATACCTGATGATGTCAGACCGGCTAAAAGTCCCAAAAGAACTTCACCGGCATAAATATTACCAAACAAACGAAGTCCCAATGTCAGTGTGTTCGAAAACTCTTCAATGATTTTAATAGGGAAAAACAACCAAAACGGCTTAACAAAGTCTTTCCCGTATTCTTTAACCCCGCGTACTTTAATCCCGTAATAATGAGAAAGTACGATGACCGTTGCCGACAATGTCAGCGTTAGGCCCGGATCGGCTGTCGGTGACTTCCACCATAATTCATCGCCGAATGTTATCAGGGTCATGACACCGAGCAGGTTACTCACTAAAATATACGTAATCAGTGTCAATCCTAGCGGCAGGAAGACTTTACCGGTTTTCCAATCCATCGTGTCACTAATCATCCCTTTGACAAAATCAACGACCCATTCCATGAAATTCTGAATTCCGGATGGCTTCATTTGTAGTTTTCTCGTCGCAAGGACACACAGAACGAACACGATAAGCGTGGAAATGCCCGACATGACAACGACAGATAGGTTGAAATCGAGCCAGGATATCCCAAAAACGTCATGCGCTATTGGTGTTTCATGATCCATTTTCTTCACCCCTTCCAAGCATTGTTTTTCATTCCTACGTAAAACATAAGGCGCTTACCCGCGATACAGCCAGTAGTGACGTTCTATGATGCAACACGCTTTATCCCTTTTGGAATCGAGACATAAAAAAATCTATCACAATGACTAGATAGGATGTCATTAAACCCACTAGGACAGAAATCACATTGAAATATGCGTCAAACCGTAGCGCAATCAGGACAGCTAGTGCCGCTGCTGCCAGCCTGGATATGCTGCCAAGCCCGCCTGCAGATTCATTTTTTTCTGTGGACGCAGCGAATGCATCAATTTTCCGTTGCAGAAGCCATAAGTTGTAAAAACTTACACAACCGCCTAATAAAAGTCCGAGGAATATTTGTTGATATGGTGTGAAACCTGCCCCTAAAACATAAATTGCTAAAAGATAGAACATCCACTTGCGCTGCCTGCTGACCATATTTTCATAGTACGACATGATTTGACTCTTCTCCCGGGGAATTGACATGATAGATTGTTCAAATTGAGCAGCCTGCATCATAAAAAAGGTTCCGGCATAAGTGAGGCAAATCACTGCCTAGACGGAACAACTATCATAAGATATGTAAGGTAGGACGCCCTGAAACCATGAAACCCTTACCATTCCAAAAGCTAGTTTACATTAGCCATACCCTATTGTCAATTAGTATAGGTATGAAAAAAACACTTTATCACCTCAGTTTTTGCTGGTCCTTCATCCTCCATCTGTCGGGGGCGGACGAATTCTCTAATATTTATTATAACGGAAAAATACGTGTGCATATTTGAAAATTGTGTGACAAGTGTATTTTGTCGAATTTTTCAACTTGGCATTTGTCTATTTTAGATTTAAATATTCTAGCAGTTAATCCCGCCTTTTCAAGCGGGATTAACTGCCGGTTATGGCTGAATAGGTATGTGTAATTTGGTTTGATAACTTTCTACTCGGCCGCTTTTTAGTTTTACTCGAATAACGGCGCGATAAGTTCCAGGTTTACCGAGTTCCGAACGTTGGAGTGTGCCTTTGTTCATTCCGGTCGCTGTATCTTCCTTAGTTAGCAATGTCCGTTCATACACGAGCGTTTCCATGCTGTAAAGATCCACCTCAACCCTTTCTGCCGGATCGGTTAAATAAAACTGATAAGTGTACGTATCCTCGGAAAACGGTTTTAATCCTAAATCGAATCCCATTACTTTCGGATTATCCGCCGTCTTGTTCACAAACAAATACGGTAATTTATATTGCTTATTAGCACTATTTAACCTTAGCCATCCTTGGTGGATTCCTTTTTCAAGCATTTTACTATTGATGCTCAGCTCAATCGGCAACCGTTTAGATTCCCCCGGTAATAAGGTGACTGACTTCGGAAGGCGCCAATTCACTCCATGTTTGTTCTTAGGTAATTGAAACGAATAGGTCTGCTTTGATTCGGATGTGTTTTCAATGGTGATTTGCTTTTTGTTTGTCTCATGAAAAGACGTGATCTTTCCAAATGAAAGAAGCGGGTTATCAATGATTGTATTCGTCCTGATTGCTTGTTTCGGCTGAATTTCACCAGCACCCTGAATGATTGGTGCATAGGCTTGTCCATTGGTTTTATTGATTTGTTTTGCCGTTGTTTTTACAGCGCCGGTAAGCTGGGCAATGTCCCAATCCGGATGTGCCTCCATCAATAGCGCCATGACACCGGTAACGTGCGGAGCCGCCATGCTGGTCCCTTGCAAATGCTGATAACCACCCGGGACTGTACTCAAAATGTTCGTACCTGGTGCACTGATTCCAGGCTTTAAATCCCAATTAACGGTGACGGGGCCGCGTGAACTGAACGCAGCAATCTTTTTCTGCGTCTGCATGTAGCTTGTGTCCATGTATAAGCTGTCGGATTCCGCTTGCTTACGTAACCATTCCCCATCCTGTTTGGTGATAGATGCAACGGGGATGGTGATGGGGTCTTTTGCATTCCCGACCATCCCTCTGAACATTCCCGATTTGTTATTGTAAATGAGCACAGCTTTGGCGCCTGCATTCTCAGCCTGTTTAGCCAGATCGGAAAATGGCGTTTTACCTCGCTTGATTAGCGCTATTTTTCCCCGCACATCCCCGCTTTTAAATACTTGTATGCCATAATCCTTTTGCAAATTCCAAGGAACCGAACCTCGCATCAACTCCAGATTTATTTTTTTATCATGGCGTGTTTCCTCTAAATAGGGTTGTGTCTGTGGATAGGCCGCCGCACCGACGGACAGTGCGTTTTTCGCTGTGGCAGGGGAACCAATTGTCCACTTATCCGGACCGCTGTTGCCATTAGCTATGACGACCGGTACCCCAAGCGCCACTGCCCGGTTCACCGCAACACTCGTCGGAAAGTCCGGACCATTAATTGAGTTGCCGAGCGAAAGATTAATCACATCCGCCCCATCCTCCACTGCGCGCTCCAATGCGGCAATAATCTGTATGGATGTACCCATACCGCCTGGACCAAGGCCACGGTAACTATAAATATCTGCATCCGGTGCAACACCTTGAAGTGCACCATTAGCAGCTATGATTCCAGCGACGTGGGACCCATGCTGTGTCGGCATCCCCTCTGACGGAAGTGTTTCCATCGGATCATCATCAAGGTCGACAAGATCATACCCGCCGGCAAAATTCGCAGCCAGATCCGGGTGGTTGTAATCAATGCCCGTATCGATAATCGCGACCTGGACGCCTTTTCCGGTATAATTTGTATTATTCAATTCGGAAGGCAAGACACTATCTTCGGTTATCCCGTCGTCCAGATTAGTCATCGTATCGGCTTCTTGGTCAGTTTGGGTTTTATAAGTTGTCACCTGGTGGACGGCTGTGATGAAATCAAGTGATCCTAATTTAGCAAGTTGCTGCGGCTTGGCTTTTAAGGCTATCCCATTGAATAACTTGTCATAGACCGCAACAATATTGATATATGGATGGTATGTTTCAAGATAGGTCTTGCGTTTTTCCGGATTGCCATCCACCTCAATAATAACCGCTTTTTGTTTGTTATTGTCCGCTTCTGGTGCATCCTTCCATGCGGCAACAGAAACCGGCAGCATAAAGATGACCACGATGAGCAGCAGCAACATTTGCCGCATAGCAGAAGTCCCCTTTTTGATTGAATGTTACTGATTAGCATTTGATTATAAAGGGAAATTCATGCATCATCACATTGTGGAAGGAGTACGATTTGAGGTGCCGCGCGAGTTTCGGGCCGGGCCGCGCGAGTTTTCCTGGTGATTGAAAAGGATCCAGCCGCTGCTGGATCCTTCCTTATTTTTCCTGATTGGACATGTATTTCTCAATTGCGTCAGCGATCCTGCCGGCAGCTTCTCCATCACCATAAGGGTTGGAGGCTTTGGCCATTTTTTCATGAGCAGTTTCATCGCGCAACAATTCATCAGCAAGGTTAAAGATGGTTTCCTCATCGGTTCCGGCCAATTTCAATGTACCTGCGTCAATACCTTCTGGGCGTTCGGTTGTATTGCGCAGGACAAGTACCGGCACGCCTAGTGATGGCGCTTCCTCCTGCACACCACCTGAATCGGTCATGATTAGATGCGATTTGGCGGCAAAATTATGAAAGTCAACCACACCAAGCGGTTCAATCAATTTAATCCGATCGTCATTTCCTAAAATATGGTTGGCCGTCTCTTGGACAACCGGATTCAGATGGACCGGATAAATAACTTGAATATCGTTATGGGTATCAACAAGCCGCTTGATGGCTCGGAACATTTGCTCCATATTACTGCCGAGGTTTTCCCGGCGATGTGCTGTCACAAGAACTAGACGCCGATCACCGACCTCGTCGATAACAGGGCTGGAATAAGTAGTATCAACGGTCGTTTTTAACGCATCAATAGCTGTATTTCCGGTAACTACGATGCTATCGGCGGATTTGTTTTCATGCAGCAAATTCTGTTGGGCTTTTGGTGTCGGGGCAAAATGTAAATCGGCCATGACACCTGTCAGTTGGCGGTTCATCTCTTCCGGATACGGGGAATATTTATCCCACGTGCGCAAGCCAGCCTCAACATGACCAACTGCTATCTGATTATAATAGGCTGCAAGAGACGCGGCAAACGTGGTTGTCGTGTCACCATGAACGAGTACCATGTCCGGCTCCGTCTCTTTCATGACCGCATCCAGTCCTTCCAGTGCCCTTGTTGTAATCTGAGCTAGCGATTGCTTCTTTTTCATGATGTTCAGGTCAAAGTCTGGCGTGATACCGAAAATGGACAGCACTTGATCAAGCATTTCACGATGCTGAGCAGTTACCGCGACAATCGACTCAAATTTTTCCGGGCGTTTTTTCAGCTCCAGGACAAGCGGAGCCATTTTAATCGCTTCCGGCCTTGTTCCAAAAATGCTCAACACTTTAATCCGTTTGCTCACGCTTCATTCACCCCATCATTATTTTGTGCCATATAGACGGTCGCCGGCATCGCCAAGCCCCGGAATAATATAGCCATGTTCATCTAAACGCTCGTCCAGCGCTGCAAGAAAGATATCAACATCAGGATGCTCGTTCTGAATGACCTCGACGCCTTCTGGTGCCCCAACCAAACACATAAGGCGGATCTGTTTTGCCCCGCGTTTTTTCAAGGACTGGATTGCGTCATTGGCTGATCCACCTGTTGCCAGCATTGGATCAATAACAATCAGCTCACGTTCTTCAATATCCGATGGCAGCTTAATATAATATTCGTGTGGCTGAAAAGTTTCAGGATCGCGATACATACCGACATGACCTACCCGTGCAGCAGGAATCAGCTGTAACATCCCATCAACCATGCCAAGTCCAGCGCGCAGAATCGGAATCAACCCGATTTTCTTACCGGCTAAAATATTCGTTTTTGCTTCTGTCACCGGTGTTTGCGTTGTTGTCTCCTGCAGCGGCAGATTCCTTGTTATTTCAAAAGCCATCAGCATGGCAACCTCGTCCACCAGCTCCCGGAATTCCTTTGTCCCAGTATCTTTATCACGTATGTACGTCAACTTATGCTGAATCAGCGGATGATCCAGTACATGTACTCTTCCCAATTTAACGACACTCCTTCTTATAAATGGCATCTGTAAAATTGTACTGAAAAAAAGTCACACTTGCAAGCGGGGTGCGGGTACATGATTGTCCAAGATATGCGGGCTACTGGCGCAAGGTGCGAGTTTCACCCCCGGCCGCGCGACTTTTTCCATTTTCGCGAGCGTTTCACCCCCGGCCGCGCGACTTCCGCACCGGATCGCACGACAAAAAGGATGCTCCTAGTAGGAACATCCTTTTTGTTTATTTATATAATGGGAATTTGTCGGCCAATGTGTGTACACGAGTTTTTGCTTCCTGCAGCACATTTTCGTCGTCGTGATTTTTCAGGACGGTGGCGATGATGGATGCGACTTCTTTCATTTCCGCCTCTTTAAAGCCACGTGTGGTCACAGCTGCAGTTCCTACGCGAAGGCCACTCGTGACGGATGGGCTTTCCTTATCAAATGGGATCGTATTTTTGTTTGCTGTGATTCCGATATCATCGAGCACGCTTTCGGCAGTTTTTCCTGTCAGGTCGAGTGGGGTGACATCAAGCAAAAGCAAATGGTTGTCTGTTCCGCCTGATACGATCCGTACGCCCTCATCCTTCAGGGCATCACTTAGCGCTTTTGCGTTGCGGATGATTTGTTCGGAATAGCTTTTAAATTCATCGGTCAATGCTTCCTTAAATGATACGGCCTTGGCTGCGATGACATGCATTAACGGCCCGCCCTGCATACGAGGGAATACAGCTTTGTCAATCTTTTTCGCATATTCTTCTTTGCACAGAATCATACCGCCACGAGGGCCGCGCAATGTCTTATGCGTCGTCGTCGTTACAAAATCGGCATATGGAACTGGATTTTGATGAAGTCCGGCCGCGACAAGTCCGGCAATATGCGCCATGTCGACCAGCAGGTAAGCATCGACACTGTCAGCTATTTCCCGGAATTTAGCAAAATCAAGCTCGCGTGCATAGGCGCTGGCACCGACGATGATTAATTTCGGCTGGACTTCTTTTGCTCGTTCGAGAACCGCATCATAATCAAGCTGTTCGGTCTCCTTATCCACACCGTAATCAACAACATTGTACAGTTTCCCGCTGAAATTCACCGGGCTGCCATGTGTCAAATGGCCACCATGACTCAAATTCATGCCAAGAATAGTATCACCCGGCTGCAAAACGGAAAAGTAAACGGCCATGTTTGCTTGTGCTCCGGAATGCGGCTGAACGTTAGCGTGATCGGCACCGAATAATTCTTTCGCCCGGTCGCGTGCCAGGTTCTCCACGACGTCAACATGCTCACACCCGCCGTAGTAGCGTTTCCCTGGGTAGCCTTCTGCGTATTTGTTCGTCAGCACCGACCCCATTGCTTCCATCACTACTTCTGAGACAAAATTTTCTGATGCAATCAATTCTATTTTTTCGTGCTGACGCGTCTTTTCTGCCTGCATTGCTTCAAAAACTTCCATATCTGTCTGCTTTACATGTTCCATATGTATTTCCCCCTCGTATCATATTGTTTAGACCGCATATTCAGCCTATTATTTCTTCACAGCTATATTGGCTCCGTTACCTGTTACTACTGGCGGACGCTTTTT
The DNA here is from genome assembly GCF_005887555.1 of Lentibacillus cibarius. Lineage (NCBI taxonomy): Bacteria > Bacillati > Bacillota > Bacilli > Caryophanales > Bacillaceae > Lentibacillus > Lentibacillus cibarius. The sequence goes on from NZ_VCIA01000001.1 coordinate 1,590,566, forward strand.
CCAAGCCTTTTGGAAGAAACCAACTGCCCCGTTACTTTGTGCGATATGGCGCTAACGTAGCTCTCCTTGTCTTGCGGCTCCTTGGGTTGCTGTAAACAACTGAAAGCAAAATTAGCCACGTCCTGCTACGACGAACAGAACGTGACGGCTTTCCCTGCAAGTACACTCGCGCTTTTCGCACTGTACTAACCTGCCAGCACTGCACTAATGTAATAGATTACAAGAATGCATCCGCGTACCATCGTCAGTTATTCCGGATAGACCGCACGTTTGCCGCCGATTAGTTTTGGCCTGGTTCGGGCGGTAGTCACCCGTGCATTCCCAACCGTTCGGTGTTTAAGTCGGAGCGGGATGGCTACTGGCCGCAAATGCATGCCTATCATCGTTTCCCCGATATCGATACCATGATCTGCCGTTACGGTTTCGGCAACAACAGGATCTTTCATCGATTTATAAGCGTAAGATGCCATGGAACCGCCTGCTTTTGGAACAGGAACAGCGGTGACTTCTTGGAATTGATGCCGCTTTAGTGTTTCCCGTTCCATGACCAGTGCACGGTTCAGATGTTCGCAGCTTTGGAAAGCGAGATTAATGCCAGTTTCAGTCTGCAGTGATGTCAGCGCTTCATAAATAATCGAAGCAAGTTCTTCGCTGCCGGATGTGCCAATGCGTTCACCAGCAACCTCACTCGTCGAACAGCCGACAACAACGAGGTCACTTGCTCGTAAATGCCCGCTTGCAGCCCACTCATTGACAATCAAATCCACATCCGCTTTGACCTGTTCATGCAAATTCGAAGCATCACACATACAAATCACCCCTGGCTATAAATTTATTCCTAGCGCAGTATCAGCTGTTTTCGTACGCTGCTACTTTGTCCAGACGATTGGTGTGCCGGCCACCGTCGAATGCTGTTTCCAGCCAGACTTTTGCGATTTCACGCGCGAGTCCCGGACCAATCACCCGCTCTCCCATCGCCAATACGTTCGAGTCATTGTGCTGACGGGTTAGTTTGGCACTATACACATCGCTAACGAGTGCGCAGCGGATACCCTTTACTTTGTTTGCGGTAATGGACATGCCAATGCCTGTTCCACAAATGAAAATGCCCCGGTCAAACTCACCGTTTGCTACCCGTTCTGCCGCTGGTAGCGCATAGTCGGGATAGTCAACCGACGTCTCACAGGAGCAACCTGCATCCTCATAAGTAATATCCATTTCGTCCAAAAGCTTTTTCACTTCATTACGGAGCGTCATTCCCGCGTGGTCTGCTGTTATGAGTACATTCATGTGAATACGTCCTTTCTTCCTGTTGTTTTATAGCCACCGTTCTAACACGGCCTACTCCCATTTAGCTATCCAATTTTTCCACCAGTTTATTCACATACGTTTCCAATTCAGTCAGCGTCTGCTCGTAGATGGTTCTCCCGCCGCCAAACGGGTCGGCTATATCATAATCGATCAGGGCCGCTTCCAGTTGACGGATTTTTTCCCATTCGCTTTGTAAATGTTTCTCCAATTCCTGCTCAAGCTGTTTACCGTCAAGATGCCGGAACTCCTGCATCAGGCGCGCTCGTTTCTCCTCATAGTCGGCACGCCGCTGGGTCAGTTCCTTCCACCGATCTTCATCGGCTTGGGAGACATATTCTTTCAGCGTGTAATATTTTTCCTGAAAGTCGGGAAATTCCATGATGAGCGACTGCTTATGCCCTGTCGTCATCGTCAGAACCAGATCCGCCCAACGGAGCAATTCGTCTGTCACCGGCTGTGATGCTGTATTTATGGAAATGCCTTTTTGTTTCAGCACCTCGATTGCCTGGTCATTCGGGCGCTGGCTATGCGCAGCAAAGATACCCGCCGATTGAACCGCGGCAGCAGGCACTTTCTGTTTTAATAACGCTTCTGCCATGGGACTCCGGCATGTATTACCGGTGCAAACAAACAATATATTCATCAGAGTACCTCCGCAAGCTGATAATCCTATATAAACTATACCATAAAATCGGCCGTATTGTCAGAAAAAAATGAGGAAATGTCACCTTTAAACTTTATGAGCGATTTTTCTCACTTCCTGCCTACTTCAAAACTCAACCTCTGTAAAAAATTTAAGCTCCTAGAGTTGACTGTGGCCAACTTGCATCTTGACTTATAACAACTGTTTTAACATCCGATTTAATAAGTAAAAACGCTTGGATAGGTTATGGCTTATCCAAGCGTTTTTTGTTTTGTTTTATTATTTCCTTTCACAATAGCGCGCGTTTTTTTGCACTGTGATTTATTAATACCAGAACGGTATTTAGGAAAACAATTTGAAAAGCAACAGATATTATAATTACACCAGCTCGACAATATTGGTGTTGATATTAATATAGATGCCGATGCTATTGCACGACGATTGGATCCGGAAAATCCAACTGCAAAAAGAGTTGCTGCGGGAAAAGGTTCAATTGAAACAACCCTTGCTGGAAAGAATGCGCTTAAACAAATAGCGAAAGCAAAAGAATATGGTTATGAAGTGACTATGCTTTAATTGCACTCGGGTAATGTTAGTAAAAATATCGAAAGAGTTGCAATGAGGGTTAAGAATGGCGGTCATGTTATTTATTCCGTGAAAGCGCCCGATCGTAAAATTTTTCTAACTACTTTTGTTATTTTTTAAGCTTAATAACTCATAAAGGCAGATACAAAAGAGAAAAATTACGCCTAAAATTATAAAGCTACTTACTTTAGGTAAATCTAAAATAAAGATTATTAAGATAAATATAATAGCAACTATACTCGCTTCTAAATATTCTCTTTTCTTTGAATTTCTTTTGTTGGGCATAATATCACTCCCACACTATGGCTCCAATAAGTGAATACACGCTTATTAAACAACTGCGCCCGATTGTGTAGCAAAGTATATTCCAATCTAAATCTCAGCACCCCCTGAAGATTCCTTCTCTTCGTTACTCAATTGCGCAGAGTATTGCGCAATTTTATTGCTAACAAAAAGGAATGCTAAAAAAATCAAAGCGCTAAATATCCAACCACTTATATTCATATATATAATTACTTTATCGTAGCCGTTTGCTCCATATGATTTGATTAAAGATGCCTTTAATGAATTCAAAAAAAGACCACGAAAAACAAATAATAAATTTACTAATTGAAACCATAAAAATAAGCCTTTTGATTTATATAACTTTCGACTATCTTTGCGAGAGTAACCCTGCAAGTATGCCACATCTACAGCGAAATAAAGTGCCAATGGTTTTTTTATTATTGTTGAGATTAAAAAAATCACTCCGAAACCATAGCCAAGATACACCTGATTCCAAAGCATATTATTTGCAGATGTAGATAATAAATTAACAGCAGTACTAATAAACAACGATGTAATAACGAAAAGCCCAGCTATGTTGAGCTGCTTTTCTTTAATAAAACGATAAACAGTATAGATAAATCCAGGAACGGTTGACAAAAGTATAGCCGTGTAATCGCCAAGTGGCTCTCTTCCATAATTCCATATTAAAAAGGGTATAGCTCCATAACATATCAAATCCAGAATCATAAGTCTTTTATTCATCGGCGTCACCAAGCAATCAAAAAACCCCTTTCTGACATTCAAAGGTCATCTCTACAAAATAATATAAATTCCCTTTTCTATAAAAATAACGGTTATCTTATTCATGATAAGCGCCCTTTAACGGAAGAAAGCAAGATGTTTCATTCTTCACATATTCGAGATTCCTATCCCGACAAAAATTAAACCGAATATTATAGAGCTTAATAATAGTATAATGAAGCAGGTAATAATGATAATAAAGTTTCTAAAAGAACCTAGAACGAGATATCTGACGAAAGAAACCCAACCTGTTAATACAAATAGTAATATAATACATACTTGTAAAAATTGGGGTAAATATAAATTGTAGGAGACAGGGAAAAAAATAAGCCACGCTAAAAATAAGTATTGTCCAGTTAGTGATAAAATTAAAAATTTCAAACCTTATCTCCCCTTATTCCCGAAAAGCGCCTTTTTGTTGAAGAGACAATCAATCCAAAGAGTTTAGCTTATTATATAAGACCCTTTTCTTTCGTTCTATTTTCTTGACCTTTTTAAAAGTAATTAAAGAGAGAATCACTAATAACGTATACATCTCACTGTATTTATCGTTTTTGTAGTCATTTATAATATCCATACAGAACCAACTCCTTTTCAGGAATACTAATTTTATTCAAGGAAAGCGCCCGATTGTTTTATTTTTTGTTTTTGAAATCCTCAGCCTTTTCTGCAGATATATTACGGCAAAGGCAATGGCAAGGATGTACAATACTCCATCTATAATTCTAACAGTTACCGTGTATTCAAAGAATGTACTAGCCAAGAATCGCAGTACCCCAATAGCAACTAAGTCAATTATCATTATCCATTTATAGAACTTGTAACTAATAATAATCCCTCCAACTTCCACAAAATGGCCCAATTCAGGCACAGTGCTTATTCAACAACTGCGCCCTATTCTGGAACAATGCCTTTTCAACAACCGCATCCTATAGTACGCTCAGAGCTTTTGATAATCGTCCATCTTAACCCTTATTACCATTTTTTGTACTTTTGATGGACCGTATAACCATCCAAGTGACGAAACCAATCAAAGAGACAAAAATGATAAGTGCAATATTGGCAGTACCTATTATTTCCATTCTATCCCTCCTGTTATTGCTGTCCTATATGTGATTGTTCAACTTTTGCGCCCGTTAATGAAAAAGGCGTTATTACTCCAAAGAATATTTATCCTCTTTTTGATGAACTTGAAAATTTAAATATTGCAACCAATAGGGTAATAATACTTAATGCCCAAAAGACACCTGCAAAACCTATTTGTAGCGAATTCTCTTCAGAAGCCATCGGGTGGTTGTAATCAAGTTGTAAAGTAACAGCATTCATAAAGAAAACGAACGCAATTGATAACAGTATTAAATGCACCAAAATTAACAAATAAGCTATGCTGTTCCTTTTATTTTTAACCCATAACGCGATAGTGGATATCGAAAATACTAAAACGATAAAAACAAAACCAATTATCAATAAATTTGGAACCTCTTGCTCTAAAGGCACAATTATCCCCCTAACCTTTTACCTTAAAATTATAACTACTTTAACAACGCGCAATGAAGTTGTTCAACATAATGGCCCATTTCATTAAGGGCGCCAATACTTATTCCCTATTAGCGCCCGATTGCTTTATAATGCGCTTCTTTCGCGATACAAGCGCAACGTAAGTGCATTTAACAAAATGGTAACTATGACAAGTACCGTTGAAGCAACAGCTACACCGCGCATTGTATCTGCCAGTGCAGCAAAGTCTTCAATTTTTACCAAGTAAAGGTTGTAAAAAATTTGAAAACATATTGCGATAGCACAAACGCTAAAACTGATAATGGTAAGAGCAATCCATTTCATATTCATCTGTTTTTTACCTACCGCAAGATTAATAAAAAGAATTATCCAAGCTATTAAACCAAGCATCAAACTGCCGAGGTTAAGCAAACCAGCACCCATTATAAGTCATCCCACCTTCATTTTCTTTCTAAATTTCTCCTCAATCTGGCCCGTTTGTTGAAGAACAAAATGTTCATATCCTTGTATATATTCTAACATATATTAGAAAAAATCTTTGTATTCTTTTATTTAGACTTTTTATTAACGGAGCATTTGACATCAAAAAACATTATACCAATGACTACGTTAAATGGTATGATGTTTCTTGTTAATTCAGTTTTTCTCCATCAAAAGAGAACCAATTTTAGAAGTAGCTTTTATGTTTATCAAGGTTGTCAAGGTAACAATTAGAAGTGTTTCAAGCTTGTCACAGTTAACTGTAGGTTCTTCATCTTTTGATGCGAAGGTTGAGTTAATTTAAAAAAGACTTTCCACCGTTACTAGCAGAAAGTCCGTTCGTCCAGGTTTAGCCAAACAGAACATACAGCCCGAACCCGCAAAGAATACTGCCGCCGAGCATTTCACTGTACACACCAAGCAATCCATGCACTTTTCTCCCTAAGATCATCCCGGCCCACGTAAGGACCATGCTGGCGGTGGCGAACGACAATAACGTCACCACTGTTCGTACTTCTGACATACCAAGGCTAAGCCCAACGGAAAAACTGTCAAGGCTGACACTGAGAGCAAAGAACAACAGCCCCATCCCTGCAGGCTGCACCAGTTTTGGAGATTCATAGTTAAACGCGGAGAAAAACATTTGTGCTCCAATACCAAACAACAACAGTCCACCGATTAGTGTTGTATAATCACCAAATTGACCCGAAATGGCTTGTCCCAGCAAAATACCAATAAACGGCATGATGATATGAAAGATGCCAATGACCACTCCGATAAATGCAATCCGTTTCAGCCTGAGCTGCTGCATCCCCAGACCAAGGCTGACGGAAAAGGCATCCATCCCGAGCGCAATGGCCATAAACATAATTGATACGAATTCCCCTGCATAATAAACTGCCATCGATAATCCTCCCTGGACATGCTACTTCACTATATGCACGGGAGGATGCAAATATGTTTTGACATAGACGGTCAGACTATATGTTTGCTTGAATAAAACACCTTACTCAGTCATTTTCTATCACTTATCCATAACCAGACATCTCGCTATCGAAAAACTTGTGATGAAGTTATTTTTTCACTCGCTGATATAGTTGGTGGCTGCTTTTCGCAGACGGTTCATGATGGCCTGTCCAATGCTTGTCTCCGGAAATGTTTCACATAAAATAACATCGACGTCTGCATGCTTAAACAATCGCAATGCATCATAGATATTGGCTGCTACTTCCGGTAACGTAGCGCCGAGCGGGGTGACTTTGTCCGCTTGTAGCTTGTTAGCCGTATCTGTCCCGGCCATGACACCGACGCGTTTTTGCTGCTTGTGTTCTGCGTCAATGACAGCCTGAATGTTTTCCGGTGGTCCGGCTACGAGCCACAACGGTACTTCCGGCGCATAATGCGTATATTTCATGCCTGGTGCTTTCGGTTTTTCACCGGTACTTGCGAGCGCCGGATCGACCATCACCGTACCGCACACTGCTTGTAGTTGTTCTTTCGTGATGCCGCCCGGCCGTAAAATTACCGGTATGCCCTGTGTACAATCGACCACCGTTGATTCCAGACCAACCCCGGTCGGCCCTGCATCGACAAGCCCGGCTATCTTGCCATGAAGATCACTCCACACATGGTCAGCTGTCGTTGGGCTTGGTTTGCCGGATACATTCGCACTCGGCGCGGCTATTGGGGTGTTGCAGGCTTCGAGCAATGCCTGTGCAACCGGGTGGTCAGGAATACGCACACCGATTGTGGATAACCCTGCCGTTACATTGCGTGCACATATGCCTTTTTCGGGGAGCACTAATGTGATAGGTCCGGGCGTGAATGCATCTACCAATTGTTCGGCAACCGGCGGCAATGTACCCACAAGACTGCGCAATTGCGGCAAAGAGGCTACGTGCGCAATCAATGGGTTATCCCCAGGCCGTCCTTTTGCTTCGAATATACGCGCAACAGCTGCTTCATTCGTTGCGTCGGCACCAAGGCCGTAAACTGTTTCAGTCGGAAAGGCAACCGTTTCCCCGTTCCGCATCAGGGCGGCTGCTTCCTGAATAGCATTGTCATCTATCTCGTCTCTATGGATGATCCATCGTTTCGTTTCCATCAGCTTTGTCCCTCTTTTCTATCGTACATTGTAGCTGATGGTTGCTTTCTACGCAAAAAGAAAGCAGCCTGTTCGTTATTCACAGGCTGTCCACAATCGAAGGATATAATTCCACGTTAATATTGATTTATTCACAAATTTTAAACAACATGTGGATAACCCGTATAGACTGGGTAAAATAATCCGAAACCGCTATCATTATTTGGTCGATTTCGGACTATAAATGGATCATCCATTTGTTTTTCCACAATGTTGTGCATAAAATTTTAGCGTTATCCACGAAAATCAACAAGTTATCAACAAATTCCTGTGGACAAATGTGGATATGTACTAGGAAACGTTGTACGTCCACCAATTTCCATTGTTTTTTGGGAGTTTATCCGTTATTTCATTTTCCTTTTGTGGATAAAATTGCAACGCTTCAAGTAACACATCCACCATTGGCTGGTGACTGTGGACAAATACTTGTTTTGCCTGTTTTTCTTTTGCCAGCGCTAGAATGGTTTCCAGTAGAACAGGCAATGACCCTGCCTTATTTTTCGTGACATAGAGCTGCTTCAGCCAATAAATGTCATCTTCCACCGTGTCTAGTACGAAGCAGCCTTCAATCGTGTCGTCTATCTCCACAACATAGCCTTTTTCCAGCAATAGATTCTTTTCAACATCTTTATTATCTTTTAAAAAGCGTTGGAGCTTCTCTTCTGATGCATGGTTTGCTGCGATAATTTCCATCTTGATCACCTCATAGCATTCTTTTTCTAGCATTCTATGCGGAAACTAGAAAAACTATGACCAATCAAACCATTCAAAGAGAAAAAACTTCACTTCTGCCTTGTCTTCTTTGTCTTCGCGTTCGTCGGCTTTATTCTCGTCTTTTTCTTCCGCTTCAGCGACACTTGTTCCATTCGAAAAGTCTAAAAAGCACAATGGCGGGAACAATACACACCACCAATTCGCACCTTTTCCTTTGCCAAGTGTGATTAGCACGGCTTCATACTCACCAGCGGGATATAAATACGACCCATATAGCTTAGCTGGGAACGTAACATTTTTTCCGTACTCAACGTTGTAGGATTGCTCTTTATTTTCTTCTTTTAATACGTCACCAACGATTTTTTTAATTTCAGGAGTGCGGTTTTCTATCATTGTTCGCGCTTGCTCGATATTCGTAATATCCCCAACCCATTCCGTGATTGCAGCATTTACTTCATCACGAACTTTCCGCTTCAACTGTTGATCGTCCTGCTTATCACTGTTAGCCAAAATCCGTAGTCTAATTGCTTCATCCGGGATAACCTCTACATCTGATTGCGCATCAGATTCCATTTCCTCACTCGTACTTACTAAAGGAAGTGAAAATAATAGAATAAAAAATATAATAATAGCAACCGTTATCTTCCTCATATAAAAAATCCCCTCTCCAACCTGTTTAGCAACAGTCTGGACAGAGGAAAGAAAAAACATACTAGCAATCTAGCAAAAACTTTTCGTGAACCAGGGGGACACGCGTGAACCAAGGGGACAGGTTCACTGGGCCGCGCGTGAACCAGGGGGACAGGTTTACTGGTCCGGAATACATGCATGAACGATGCGGTTTTTCCGATTAATGTCTGGCAGGATGGTGATGGTGCTTTCCGGGATGGCTTGATGGAGCAGGTCTTTAACAGCTGTTCCTTGTTCATGGCCGATCTCCAGAAAAACATGGCCGGGCCGGTTGATCACTTGCGTTAAATCAGCAATTATCTGTTTATACGCTGCAAGACCGTCATCAGCAGCAAACAGGGCAAGCTCCGGGTCGAAGTTTTTGACGGTATCGGCCAGCTGATCCTTCTCAGAGGCTGCAATATACGGCGGATTGGAGACTAGTATGTCAGGACGGATATTTTCATTGATTAGAGGCGCGAGACCATCTCCGTGTAAAAATGTCACATCCACCCCTAGCTTATCGGCATTTTCCCGGGCAACATGGAGCGCCTCTGGTGAAATATCTGTTGCATAAACGGTCGCATGCGGCAGTTCAAGTGCGAGCGTAATGGCAATCACACCACTGCCAGTACCGATATCAACTAACGTGAGCGGTTTGCCGGAAGCGTTGTGGATAACCTTTTCCACAAGTTCCTCCGTTTCTGGCCTTGGAATGAGTGTATGTTCATTCACATGAAAATCCCGCCCGTAAAATGGTGCCATCCCGGTCAAATGCTCCAATGGGATACCGGTTTCGACATGCTGCTGAATCCCTTGCCAGAAACGCTCTAAAACGGCTTCCGGCACAACATCGTGCATCATGGTCAAAAAGGTTGTCCGCGTCACTTGCAGACAGTCCATCAGCAGCAATTCGGCAAATTTAGGCTCGCGGCCATTTTGTTCTAAAAAAAGAGAAGCCCGGCGTAGGACTTCATACTGTTGCACATCTTTTTCCATGGTTATTCACCAATTTCATCCAGTTTTTTTGCCTGTTCTTCCAAAAGCAGCGCGTCGATAAATTCATCCAGTTTGCCCTCCATCACCTGATCAAGCTTCTGGATCGTCAAACCGATACGATGATCAGTGACGCGAGACTGCGGAAAATTGTACGTACGAATACGTTCGGAGCGGTCACCGGTACCGACAGCCGATTTACGGTTCTCGTCAATCTCCGCCTGCGCTTCCTTCTGGTACATGTCATAAATACGCGCACGAAGCACTTTCATCGCTTTTTCCTTGTTTTTGATCTGGGATTTCTCATCCTGGCAGGAAACGACGATACCGGTTGGCTCGTGAGTCAAGCGCACTGCGGACATTGTCGTATTGACGCTTTGCCCCCCGGGACCGCTTGATGCGAACGTGTCGACGCGGATGTCTTTTTCATTGATGTCCACTTCCACATCTTCCGCTTCCGGCAAAACGGCAACCGTGGCAGTAGATGTGTGGATGCGGCCGCCGGATTCCGTTTCCGGGACACGCTGCACGCGATGGGCGCCATTTTCATATTTCAGCTTGGAATAGGCTCCTGTACCATTGACCATAAAAATGATTTCCTTGTAGCCGCCGACACCGGTCGTGTGCGCTTCAACGACATCAATTTTCCACCCTTGTGCCTCGGCATACTTGGCATACATGCGGTAAAGATCGCCGGCAAACAGCGCCGCTTCGTCACCACCGGCAGCCCCACGAACTTCCATGAACACGTTCTTATCGTCATTCGGGTCTTTTGGCAGAAGCAAGAGCCGAAGCCGTTCCTCCAATTTCTCCTTCTCATTGGTTAGCTCTTCAATCTCAGCTTTAGCCATGTCTTTCATTTCATCATCTGATTCGTCTTCCAACATTTCCTTCGCATCGTCCAGCTGCTGAGTCACTTCTTTATACTGTCCGTACGCCTGAACGACTTCCTCCAGATCAGATTGTTCCTTGGAATATTCACGCAGTTTAGTTGTATCATTGATTACTTCCGGATCACTGAGCAATTCATTCAATTTATTGTAACGATCTTCCAATGATTGTAAACGATCTAACACAACGGTCACCTCTTTTCGATTAACATTCTAATTATAATATACGCGGGTTGGCAGGTCAAAGTTATGACAACTTAGGAGTGAGTCAAGTTTTTGCGGGAAGTTTCTCTCGACTATAGTTAGTATCTTACGCGCAGCACGGATCGGGAAGCGAAAGTCGCGCGACAGTCGGGTGAGTTGCACGGACCGGGGCAAAACCCGCGTGAAAATCGAGAAGCTCGCGCGGGGCGAGCCGAATCTCACGCAAAAATCAAGAAAGTCGCGTGGACCAGTGTTCCTGTCCCCGCGGTTCTTCTTTGGGCTTGTTCGGGACGTCATGATGGTGGCGGCATCTTGGTTCATATGATTCTGATGCTCCGACGAGTATGACCGGGTCGTCATAGGAAGCGGGCTTTCCATTAATCAGCCGCTGCGTACGGCTTGCGGGAGATCCGCAAATCGGACAGATGGCGTTTAATTTGGAGACAGACTCGCTCTGGGCCATGAGTTTTGGCATTGGGCCGAATGGCTCACCGCGAAAGTTGGTATCTAATCCTGCAATGATCACGCGAGTCCCTTTATTCGCCAGGTAATCAACAACAGCGGTTATCTTCTCATCAAAAAATTGTACCTCATCGATTCCGACGACATCAATATGCTGTTCGCCAAGGCTGTCAAGCAATTCCGCGGCATTTTTCGCAGGACGTGCAATAATTGACGTACCATTGTGGGAAACGACGGACTCATCAGCAAATCTGTCGTCAATAGCCGGTTTAAATACCCTGACTGACAAATTTCCATACGTTGCACGACGTACTCGCCGGATGAGTTCTTCCGATTTTCCGGAGAACATGCTGCCACAAATTACTTCTACCCAGCCGCTTTGTTTCATAACGTACATGTCGGGATCTCCCTTCAAGGTTGTAATTCTATTATGTAGCAATGGCTTGCTATTATTTTTATTCGATATCAATTAGGAGGGTTCGCTAATGTTAAACATATCTTCGGGCGTAAAAGTGAAAAAACAGGCAACAATAGTTACATTGCCTGTTTTTCCTCTAAGAGACGTATGCTGACCGGTCGGCTTCACTTTTTAATCAATCCAGCTTCCCGGGCTAGCGGCTCAGCTTTTTACTCAATCTAGCTTCGGCTCCCAGGGGCTAGTAGACTTCCTTCACCTCCGTACGATAAGTCAACAACGGCTCGCTATCGCTCGCCGTGTTTCCTTTATCTCCTACGGCGAACTCCAGTCTATACGCCCCTAAACGGTCGCCTCAGCTTTTTAATCAATCCAGCTTCCCGGGCTAGCGGCTCGTGTCGTAAGCAATAACCCCTTCGAACGGAAAAACCGCCGTTCTACGGGTTTCTTGCTTACGCATGTCGCCGCTGACCAAGCCCGCTCAGCTTTTTAACTTAATCCAGTTCCGCCTCCCAGGGGCTCGTGTCATAAGCAATGGACACTTCAAACACCAAAACCGGGCGTTTTACGGTCCCTTGCTTATGCAGTCGCCCCTAAACGGTCGGCTTCACTTTTTAACTTACTTCATATTATATTTTTTCTTGAAGCGGTCTACGCGTCCGCCGACTTTATCCGCTTTTTGTTTTCCGGTGTAGAATGGGTGTGATGCTGAGCTGATCTCAGTACGAATTAATGGGTATGTGTTGCCATCTTCCCATTCAATGGTTTCCTCAGAAGTTTGTGTTGAACCGCTTAGGAATTTAAAGTCTGAGCTTGTATCCAAAAACACAACTTTTCTGTACTCCGGATGGATGTCTTTTTTCATAGTTTTTCCACTCCTTCTTGCCCTGTAACCTTTGGAAACAGAGTTATTGTAAGAGGTGACAGGCAGTATACCTTATCCAAACTCACATAAAAAGATTATAACAGTGGAGCGTTATGATTGCAATAGCAAACAATTCCTTGCACTTGCTTAACGTTCCATCTTTTTGCGTTTCATTTCTTCTTCCATCTGCTGAAGAAATTCAGCGTTGTTTTTCGTAGCACGTAACCGTTTCAAGAAGCGGTCAAGAAAGTTATTAGAATCCTGCATCGTCTTGCGGATTGCCCACATTTTATCAAGATGATATTTGGAAACGAGCAGTTCTTCTTTTCGTGTTCCGGATTTCAGGATATCGATAGAAGGGAAAATCCGGCGCTCGGCAAGGTTGCGATCCAGATGCAATTCCATATTTCCGGTTCCTTTAAATTCTTCATATACAACGTCATCCATGCGTGAGCCTGTATCCACCAGCGCTGTTGCCAGGACGGTGAAACTTCCGCCTTCTTCAATATTTCTAGCCGCACCAAAGAAACGTTTCGGACGGTGGAAGGCTGCCGGGTCAATACCCCCGGAAAGTGTCCGGCCACTTGGCGGAATAACAAGGTTGTATGCACGGGCAAGCCGGGTGATACTGTCCATCAGCACGATGACATCGCGTTTATGTTCAACGAGACGCATCGCCCGTTCCAATACTAGCTCGGATACTTTAATATGACTTTCCGGTACCTCATCGAATGTGGAGCTGACGACATCTACATCTTCATGGACCGAGCGCTCGATATCCGTGACTTCTTCCGGGCGCTCGTCTACTAGCAAGATAATCAGTTTAGCATCCGGATGATTGATGGAAATACTATTGGCAATTTGTTTCAAAAGCATCGTTTTTCCGGCTTTTGGCGGTGCAACGATGAGTCCACGCTGACCGAAGCCAATCGGGGTCATTAAATCGATAATACGGGTCGATAAATTTTTTGTTTCTCGCTCTAGCTGCATGAATCGATCGGGATAAAGTGCTGTGAGCGCAGGAAAGTGCACCCGTTCTTTGGCCGTTTCCGGGTCTTCCCCATTCACCGCATCAACGTGCAATAGCCCGTAATAACGTTCATTTTCTTTTGGCGGTCTTACTTTCCCGGATACTTTATCACCGTTACGCAAATCGAAACGGCGGATCTGTGAAGCAGAAATGTAAATGTCTTCAGCACTTGGAGAATAATTGATTGGTCTGAGGAAGCCGAATCCTTCTGATGGAATAATTTCCAGTATTCCATCCATAAACAAGAAGCCGTCTTTTTCCGCTTGTGCTTTTAGTATAGCGAAAATAAGTTCCCGCTTTGTCAGTTTTGCATAATATGAGACTTTATATTCCCTTGCCTGGGCGTAGAGTTCCTTTAGTGTCAGCGTCTCTAGCTGGGAAATGCTTAATGATGCCATTCAATTCACCACACCTATTTATTTTTTTCCATCTATTTATAAATACTATGAATAATCGATAGTTTGTCCACATTTGTCTTTCGTTTTAACTACTCCATGTAGCCGACGTCCGATGTTTCTTTTTGTATCTTTACTGGCAGGTTTCAGGCGCATGCGCGCTTAAGTGGCGGCTATTTGGGGTTTTGGGCTGTTGGATCCCTCCCCAATTATTGCTACCTGAAAATATAAAAGAAATGAAGAGTTGTCGGAAGTAGAATTGAAGTTTGCCTATCTCTATATAATAACCATAGACTGCTATGAATAAACATCTACCATGATACCCTTTTATAAGTCAATAATCAACTCTATTTCAAAAATTTCATGAGAAAACAATCATGTTCAGAGAGGAGGTGTGTTCGAAAGTATTTTTACAGGAAGGGAGCCGAGTGAGTGACTCCCTTCCTAGTCTGTTTCCAAGTGTTGCAGAAGTCCCGGAGCAGGCTTATTCATAAAATCTATGTCAGTTGTTTTGCTTATGGCTCCATGACGAGATTTGGCTTTTTCTTCAGGCTGTGTTTACCGTCAATAAAACGAACTGTTCCGCTTTTCGCACGCATGACAACGGTTTGGGTTGTTACTTTCTCGCCTTTAAATTGGACCCCTTGCAGCAATTCACCGTCTGTTACACCGGTTGCAGCAAAGATAGCATCATCACCGCTACAGAAGTCATCCATGTAATAAACTTTTTCCAAATCAGCAATGCCCATTTGGCTGCAGCGGGCAATATCTTCTTCGTTTGCCGGCATTAATTTTCCTTGTATTTCCCCACCGAGGCATTTCAGCGCAACGGCACTAAGAACACCCTCAGGAGCGCCACCGATGCCCATTAGAACATCAACACCGGTATCATCAAACGCGGTATTCATTGCCGCGGCTACATCGCCATCCGAAATCAATTTAATCCGCGCTCCGGCAGACCGGATTTCTTCAATTAATTCCGTATGCCGTGGCCGATTGAGGACAATTACCACCAGGTCCTCCATTGATTTATTACGGGCTTTAGCTACTGCTTCGAGATTGTCTTTTACTGGTGCATTAATATCGATTTTGCCAACGGACTCTTTTCCGACAGCGATTTTCTTCATATGCATATCAGGCGCGTGCAGCAGATTTTTTTCATCTGCAATTGCGATAACTGCCAGGGCATTCCATGTGCCTTGTGCGACAATATTTGTTCCTTCCAGCGGGTCGACGGCAACATCGACTTTCGGACCGGAACCTGTACCGAGATTTTCACCGATATAAAGCATTGGCGCTTCATCTTTTTCCCCTTCACCGATAACGACCGTTCCCTGCATTGGAATGGTATCAAAAACACTGCGCATAGCAGACGTTGCTGCATCATCTGCTTCATTCTTTTTTCCAAGACCCATCCAGCGTGCCGATGATTGCGCGGCAGCCTCTGTTACGCGAACGAGTTCCATTGATAAACTTCTTTCCATTGTTTCCCTCTCCTTTACGTAAAAATATCCTCATCCCAAAAGGATTTACATATGGAAAGGCGGCGGGATCTTATTTTTTTTGTGTTTGCCGTCTGTCCGTACACCCTAAGTCATTCATTTTTAACTAGAGCGTTTTTTATGTCTTTTTAGCAGGTGACTCCCGGTTCTCTTATTTTTTAGGAGTCTTGAAACTGTTCAATCTCTGCTTCATTCATTTCTTCCCGCCATACTTTGGCACCGAGGCTGTTTAATTTGTCTGTTATTTTTTCGTAGCCACGGTCAATATGTTCAATACCAGTAATTTCAGTAATACCATTAGCCATGAGACCGGCAACAATCAGTGAGGCTCCTGCACGCAAATCACTCGCTTTCACACGGGCACCCTCGAGCTGTGACGGTCCCGACACAATTGCAGAACCGCCTTCCACCTTAATGGAGGCATTCATTCGCCGCAGTTCATCAATATGTTTTAAACGTGCGGAATAAATGGTATCGGTCACAACACCTGTATTGGCAGCCTTTGTCAGCAGGGTGGTGAATGGTTGCTGCAAGTCAGTCGGAAAACCGGGGTAAACCAATGTTTTAACATCGACACTGCGGAGCGTTTGTTTAGGAGCTATATAAAGCTGCTCATCACCTTCCTCAATTGTCACACCCATTTCGCGAAGTTTTGCAAGAACTGATTCAAGGTGCTGTGGGATAACATTGTCAATGATGACTTCATTACCTTGAGCTGCAGCAGTAATCGCGTATGTCCCGGCCTCTATACGATCCGGAATTATTACATGCTGACATCCGTGCAATGATGAAACCCCTTCAATTCGGATGACATCGGTGCCGACTCCTTTGATATTTGCTCCCATATTTGTCAGGAGCGTCGCCACATCGATGATTTCCGGTTCCTTTGCAGCGTTTTCGATAATGGTTTTACCCTTTGCCTTCACCGCTGCAAGCATAATATTAATGGTTGCTCCGACACTAACCACATCAAGGTAAATTCTGGCACCGTGCAGCTCATTGGCACGAAGGTAGATAGCACCCTGTTCATTGGTAACCTCAGCACCCAATGCCTCAAAACCCTTGATGTGTTGATCAATAGGACGCGGGCCTAAATGACACCCGCCCGGAAGACCGATAACAGCCTGTTTAAATTTACCGAGCATGGCACCCATGAAATAGTACGAGGCACGCAGCTTTTTTACTTTTCCATTCGGAAGCGGCATAGATACCATTCCTGCTGGGTCAATATGTACCGTTTGCCCGTCCCAACTAACCTTACCGCCAATTTCTTCGAGCAAATCACCGAGATTGTAAACATCGGATATATTCGGCAGTCCTTCAATCATTACATCTGAGTCAGCCAGAAGTGCAGCCGGCAACAGCGCAACCGCACTATTTTTCGCTCCATTGACCCTGACTTTTCCATTTAGCAATCGGCCGCCTTCAATCAATATCTTTTGCAATTACGAGCACCTCATTTCTTGACGAACACGTGAGATTTGAGTAGATGTCCCCCGAGTTAGTTGCAGCCTTGTACGCAGTGCCGGATAAGGCTGTCATTGCGGGTTGCATCCACATTTCACCTTATCCTGCACGTTTTTCCCAGTTTTATGCATTTTTATTTACTTTGGAGAGGCAGGAAAATATATGACTTAGGCTGTATTTAGCTGATGTCCAATTAAGCCATGTCCAGCTCCAGCGCCCAGCAACTAGCAAACTTCCCACTCCTCCACTACGATAAGTCAAGTTCATCTAATCTTATTGCGGCTAGTAGGGAAGATCGGCTAAACCCGCCGCGACGCGCGGCAACGCCGACCCACCTGCGACGCGCAGGCGCAGTTTGTACGTTGCTACGACGCACAGGACGTGCTAGTGCAGGCGTTGTCACAGGACGTGACGGTTTTAGCCTGCAAGGGCGCTTACGCTTTTCTTATTGGTTCCAGTCGGCAAGAAATTTTTCGATTCCTTGGTCGGTCAGTGGGTGTTTCACGAGCTGGCCGAACACTTTGTATGGAATGGTGGCAATGTGTGCTCCATTTTTGGCTGCGTCCATCACATGCAATGGGTGTCTGATTGAAGCGGCGATAATTTCTGTGTCAATATCGTGCAAGTCGAATATCTCCCTGATCGCTGCAATCAATTCCATGCCATCATGACCGATATCATCTAGCCTGCCAAGGAAAGGCGACACATAGGATGCACCGGCACGTGCAGCCAAGAGTGCTTGATTAGCATTAAAAATCAAGGTGACATTCGTCTTGATGTTCAGATCACTGAACGCTTTAACAGCTTTTAACCCTTCCAGTGTCATTGGTACTTTCACCGTGATATTCGGTGCGATTTCCGCCAATTCCTTGCCTTCTTTAATCATGCTTTGTGCATCTTCGGAAATGACCTCTGCACTGACAGATCCGGAAACTTCATCCGTAATTTCCTTCAGCCGTTCATGGAAGGAAACACCTTCTTTGGATACAAGACTCGGGTTTGTCGTTACTCCAGCTAAAACACCAAGCTCATTGGCAGACCGAATTTCCTCAATATTAGCGGTATCGACGAAAAATTTCATCGATTAATCCCTCACTTTCAACAAAATATGTATCTTAATCGTTACTCAATCAGGGTTTGAGAGAAGCAATGACAACCACCTGATTAGACGCTCAAGTGTCACGCAACTAAATTTATCTATAGTATAAGAATACCAACAAGAAAGGAAAGTCGCAAGAAGAAAAAGTTGCAGGCACCCGCCCGATTGTTGGGCTGTACCTGCATATGTCCATGGTTACCTTTGGCTACACCATTTTTAGCATTAAAAAACACTGCTAAAACATTGGCGCAGTATCAATTTGCATATGGATTATGTATGAATGCGTAAAAGTATCAGTATGTGATTATCCCATAATGCATTTTGTGTACTCACAGATGTCTGTCACATTAAATGGCTTGGCGATGACTTTTTTAACCATGCCAAACTGTTCTGATTCCTTTGCAAGATTCTCTGATAATCCGGACATGACAATTGCCGGGACAGTGATTTTCTCCTGTTCGAGCTGCTCAAGCACCTGCGCACCGTCAATAACAGGTAGCTTATAATCAAGCATAAGCAAATCAAACGTCCCCTCGTGCAACGAATCAAGTGCCTCCTTTCCGGTCTCCGCGGTTGTCACTTGATAGCCTTCACTTGTTAGGATTTCTTTCAGCAACATGCGAATGCCCGGTTGATCATCTACTACCAATATGTGTTTTTTCATAACGTCTTGCCATCCCCCCAAACTTTTTAAACCACATTCAACCAACAAGTATACGTATATTAATTCTACACAAATTTTAAAAATCCTTCTTTTAAAAGAATATAAATACTGTGGTCTTGTTAATAACTGCGAAAATAATGGGGTTATTAAGGAAAAAGCTAGGACAGAACACCTTTAATAAAGGAAAAATCCGAACGATGATTCAGATATGATATGAATCAGTTCGGATTTTTGCTTATTGACATAGCGCAGAAAAACACGAGAGACTCCCGCGGTGATCACTTGTTAAATATGTTTTTGGACGGCAGCTCCGACAAATCCATGGAACAAGGCTTGTGGCCGTGTTGGGCGTGATTTGAATTCCGGATGGAACTGGCAGGCGACAAACCATGGATGATCCGCAAGTTCGATTGTTTCAACAAGCCGGTCATCCGGGCTTGTACCGGAAAAAATCATCCCATTCTCAGACATTGCTTCCCGGTAATCATTATTAAATTCGTAGCGGTGGCGATGACGTTCATTAACGACATCCTCCTCCCCATAGGCGTGCTTGGTCTTTGTGTTTTCGACTAATTTGCACGGGTAAACACCAAGCCGTAATGTTCCGCCTAGATCGGAAATTGTTTTTTGCTCCGGAAGCAGATCAATAATCGGGTGCGGTGTATCAGGATCAATTTCTGCTGAATGAGCCCCTTCCAATCCAAGCACATTCCGGGCAAATTCAACGGTAGCCAGCTGCATTCCAAGGCAAATTCCTAAAAATGGAACCTTCTTTTCCCGAGCATAACGGACAGCTTCTATCTTGCCGTCAATTCCCCGATTACCGAAACCGCCTGGAACTAAAATGCCATCAACGTTCGCCAACTCCTGTTTAATGGTTTCTTTATCAAGTTGTTCGGAATTGATCCATTTGACAGTAACATCTGTGTCAAAGGAATAGCCTGCATGCTTCAATGCTTCCACGACGGATAAATAAGCATCCGGCAATTCTACATACTTACCAACAAGACCAATTTCGGTTGTCCGTGACAAATGTCGCACACGATGGAGAAGTTCGTTCCATTCTTCCATATCCGGCTCCTGACAGTCCAGTCCTAAGTGATCACATGTCAATTGGTCCAGTCGCTGATGTTGCAGCGCGATTGGAACTTGGTACAATGTATCAGCATCACGCATTTCAATAACGGCGTTTTTATCCGTGTCGCAAAATAGCGCAATTTTCTCTTTCATCTCTTCACTGATTGCCAGTTCCGAACGCAGCACAATCGCATCAGGCTGAATGCCGAGTGAACGCAATTCCTTCACACTATGCTGGGTCGGTTTTGTTTTTACTTCAGCTGCGGCTTTAATGTATGGCACAAGCGTACAGTGAATGTACATAACATGCTCTTTACCGATGTCACTCTTAATTTGACGAATTGCTTCAAGAAACGGCAGTGACTCAATATCACCGACCGTGCCACCGATTTCCGTAATCACTACGTCCGCTTTCGTCGCCTGTCCCGCACGGAAAACCTGCTCCTTGATTTCATTCGTTATATGGGGGATAACCTGCACTGTGCCGCCAAGATAATCACCACGGCGTTCTTTCTTAATCACACTGGAATACACTTTTCCCGTCGTTATATTACTATACTTGTTCAAATTAATATCAATAAATCGCTCATAATGGCCAAGGTCGAGATCTGTCTCCGCACCATCTTCCGTTACAAACACCTCACCGTGCTGATACGGGCTCATCGTACCTGGGTCGACGTTGATATACGGGTCAAATTTCTGGATGGTCACCTTCAGCCCACGATTTTTTAAAAGCCTTCCCAGCGAAGCAGCCGTTATTCCTTTCCCCAGCGATGACACAACACCACCGGTTACGAAAATATACTTTGTCACTAGTCATCCCTCTTCCTTTTTTTAAAATGTTTATACCATGATGGTTGTTAGCTTCTGACGCACATATAGAAACATGCAGGTCTGACCTCGGTTTCTAGCGAGTGCCAACTTTTATATATGGTTATCTCCAACACACAAAAAGCGCTTCCCCTTAAAGATCAGGGGAAGCGCTTGGCGTAGCATCTTAACGAGCCCAATAAAAATTGTAATCATATCCGGGTGAAAAGTCAAGCAGCCGTTTCAAACTGGCTTGCTTCTGAACGTCTCACCTTATTTCTCTTCATCGTCACTTTCGGCTTTCTCACTGTCAAATTCTTGATCGAATGCTTCATCCATATCATCACTTTCATCCAAATCAAGATCATCAACGTCATCATCGAGGAAATCATCGTCAATGGCCAAATCTTCTTCGGTAACATCCTGATTTTTTGGCGTTTCCTCTTTTTCCTGTTTTTCCTGTTTTTCCTGTTTTTCCTCTTTTTTCTGTTTTTTCTTTTTCGACTTTTTCTTCGGTGTGGCAGCCACTTCTTCGTCTATCTGTTCGACGGGATACCAGCGCTTCAGCCCCCAAATTC
This sequence comes from Lentibacillus cibarius, assembly GCF_005887555.1. Taxonomy (NCBI): domain Bacteria; kingdom Bacillati; phylum Bacillota; class Bacilli; order Caryophanales; family Bacillaceae; genus Lentibacillus; species Lentibacillus cibarius. Next base: position 1,612,151 of record NZ_VCIA01000001.1, read on the forward strand.
CTGCACTTGCATTGAGAAATCTGCCGTCAACCGTTAAATCTGTGTAAAATTGTGCAATGAACTCATGTTTCTTTTCTTCAGTAAAACCTTTAAGGTCTGCTGTTTTGTCATAAAGCTCATTAAAATCCAATGCTCTCCGTTCATCCAGTAAAATTTCATGGGCCAATTCAAGCATTGATTTCACTTCAAGTTCTTCGCGGCTGTATTCCTTTATACTCACGATACCGCACTCCCTTTTCCATGTATTTCATTAATCAAGGCTAGCATGCCTGATAGAAACGCCCTATACGCTTAAATCATACCATTCATTATAAACAAAACTCAATGAAATATGCCAGCGTAAACCGTGAAAAAGTAACAGTTAGAACAAGAAAGGCAGTGAGATAACGCGCGAGAAGCCTTCAACTGTATAGAACCGGTTGATTCTCTTAAGGCCCCGCCATAAATGAAGTGCCCACTACATGTTCCGTCGATATTGACCGCCGACCTCGTACAATGCATTTGTGATCTGGCCGAGACTTGCCATCCGGACGGTTTCCATCAACTCCGCGAAAATGTTGCCTCCCGATGCCGCTGTTTCTTTCAGTCGATCAAGGGCCGCTTTTGCTTCTGCAGCATGGGCTTCCTGGAATTTCTGCAGTTCCGCGATCTGGTGCTCTTTTTCCTCTTTGGATGCACGCGCAAGCTCCATCGATTCCGTCTGTTCTTCTTCGGGCGGATTTGGATTCAGGTACGTATTCACACCGACAATCGGTAATTCACCGGAATGTTTCATCCCTTCATAGTACATCGATTCTTCCTGGATCTTGCCACGCTGGTATTGGCGTTCCATCGCACCAAGGACCCCGCCGCGATCATTCATTTTTTCAAATTCCTGCAGCACCGCTTCCTCCACAAGGTCAGTGAGTTCCTCGACGATAAACGAACCTTGCAAGGAATTTTCCGTTTTGGTCAGCCCAAATTCTTTATTGATGATCATCTGGATTGCCATCGCCCGTCTGACGGATTCTTCTGTCGGTGTGGTAATCGCCTCGTCGTACGCATTCGTGTGCAAGGAGTTCGTGTTGTCCTGAATGGCTAAAAGTGCCTGCAGTGTCGTCCGGATATCATTAAAGTCCATTTCCTGTGCGTGCAGGGAGCGTCCTGACGTCTGGATATGGTACTTCAACTTCTGGCTCCGTTCGTTCGCCCCGTATTTATCGCGCATGACAATCGCCCAGATGCGACGGGCTACCCGGCCAATCACCGTATATTCCGGATCAAGCCCGTTGGAGAAGAAGAAAGACAGGTTCCGTGCGAAATCATTCACATCCATACCTCTGCTCAAATAATACTCCACATACGTAAACCCGTTAGCAAGCGTAAAGGCCAGCTGGGTGATCGGGTTGGCCCCGGCTTCAGCGATATGGTAGCCGGAAATCGATACCGAATAATAGTTGCGAACCTGTTTATCAATAAAGTACTCCTGAATATCCCCCATCATGCGCAAGGCAAATTCGGTGGAGAAAATGCATGTATTCTGGCCTTGATCCTCTTTTAAAATATCCGCCTGCACTGTACCACGGACGATGGAAATGGTGTCATCCCGCAGTTGTTCGTATTCTTCCTGTGTCGGTTCACGTCCGTTTTCATCTTTGAATTTCGCCACTTGCTGATCAATCGCCGTATTGAAAAACATCGCCAAAATAATCGGCGCCGGGCCGTTAATCGTCATCGATACGGACGTTTTCGGATCGGTCAGATCAAATCCGTCGAACAGCTTTTTCATATCATCGAGCGTACAGATACTGACCCCGCTCTCACCCACTTTTCCGTAAATATCCGGACGTGGCGCCGGGTCTTCCCCGTACAAGGTGACCGAATCAAATGCGGTCGACAAGCGTTTTGCCTCGCTGTCTTTCGATAAATAATGAAAACGGCGATTCGTCCGCTCCGGCGTCCCTTCACCGGCAAACTGGCGGGTCGGGTCTTCCCCTTTACGCTTAAACGGAAAAACACCTGCTGTAAACGGAAACGCACCAGGCACATTTTCCTTCATGAGCCAGGCAAGCCGCTCGCCCCAGTCTTGGTATTTCGGCAGGATCACTTTAGGAATCTTTAGCCCTGAAATCGATTCGGTCGTCAGCTCCATCTCCAATTGTTTATCCCGTACCGTATAGGTCATTTTGTCACCGCTGTACTGTTCTTCCAGCGTATCCCAAGAATCGAGCAGTTTTTTGGCGGAAGGGTCTAATTTTTCCTGATACACTTCCATTTGCTTATCAACCGACTGCACGCCTGCGTCATCATCCAGCACTTGTTTCGCCCCGTCCAGCTGGTATAGTTTACGGGCAATGTCACTTTCTCGGTCAACCTGCTTATGATAATTGCGGACATGTGTAGCAATCTCACGCAAATAGTGGCGGCGCTCGTTGGTAATAATCATGTTTTTCTTCTCGGCGATGGTGTGCCGATCAAAATCGACCTGAACGTCCCAGCCAAACCGGTCGTTCAACGTATCGATTACTGATGCAAACAATGCATTCGTTCCGGCATCGTTAAACTGGCTGGCAATGGTGCCAAACACCGGAAATTGACTTTTATCCTGGCCGAACAATAAGTGACTGCGCTCATATTGTTTGCGCACTTGGCTGAGCGCGTCTTCAGAACCTTTTTGCTCAAATTTATTAATCACAATAAAGTCGGCAAAGTCAATCATATCAATCTTTTCCAGCTGTGATGGGGCACCGAATTCGGCCGTCATGACATACATGGACAAATCGGTCACATCAGTGATAGCAGCATCCCCTTGGCCGATTCCGCTCGTTTCAACGATAATGAAATCATAGCCAGAAGCACGGACGACGTCAATGACATCCTGAAGGGACTTTGTCAGCTCGGTCCGCGACTGGCGTGTGGCCAATGAACGCATATAAACACGTTGATTGAAGATAGCGTTCATCCGGATTCGGTCACCTAAAAGCGCCCCACCTGTTTTCTTTTTCGTCGGGTCAATCGAAAGGATAGCGATTTTTTTGTCCGGGATTTCGTTGACGAACCGGCGAATCAATTCATCGGTCAATGAACTTTTCCCGGAGCCGCCTGTACCGGTAATGCCAATAACCGGTGCCTGATTGGACGCTGTCTGCAACGAATCAAGCACTTGTTGCCGGCCATCATCATCCGGCTGATTTTCCATATACGTAATGAATCGGGCAACAGCCTGGCGGTCACCTGCATACAATTTTTCCCAACTGTCTTTCAAGTCAAAGGATGGAGTATAGTCGCATTCCTCCATCATGACATTGATCATACCTTGGAGACCTAATTCGCGGCCATCATTCGGTGAAAAAATGTGGGACACACCATAGTCCTCAAGCTCTTTAATCTCCCTTGGGATAATCACACCGCCGCCACCGCCATACACGTTAATATGGTCGGCACCTAATTCACGCAACAAATCTACCATATATTTAAAGTATTCGACGTGGCCGCCCTGGTAGGATGAAATGGCAATCCCTTGAGCGTCTTCCTGAATCGCGGCATAAACGACTTCCTCCACCGAACGGTTATGACCGAGATGGACAACTTCCGCCCCGCTCGACTGCAGAATGCGCCGCATAATATTAATCGACACATCATGCCCGTCATACAGACTTGATGCTGTTACAAAGCGAACAGGGTTGACCGGTTTATAAATCTGCACTTGCTCCATGATAATCCCCCTTGTGTAAGTTATTCTGTGCGTGAATCTCCTGCGATTTGGTTCATTCGCCAAGCGCGGAAGTGTATGTAACGCAACTGTCCCAAAACTGGCTGACCACATACGACCGATGTGATTGTAAGGTGATTGACCCAGCTTCTGCACGCGGCAAGTGGTCAACTTATTGACGTTAATCCGTTTGTGCTGCTGCCTGCCCCGGGTCGGCAATCGCCAACGCTTGCAGTACATAGTGGATTTGCCGTTCGATATAGGTCTCAAGCGTGAATTGCTTTTGCAGCATCCACCGTCTGAATCCCCACATCTGCCCCTGCACAAAGATGTTGTTAGCAAGCAATGTAGCGTCCTGCCTGGAACTGGATGCCGGCAGACAAGTCACCATGACGTTTTCCAGCATGCTGACCATATCGCGTTCTTTGGTAAGGACGTATTCTCTCGTTTCTTTTTTTAGCGATTTAACTTCCTGATACATGATGATAACTTCCTCTTGCATGTCATCCATTAGTTGGAAGTATGCGGTAATCACTCGTTTAAGGTTGGCAACGGGTGGGCTGTTCCAGTCAATAGCCGCTTCCAAGCGTTCTCTAAACCGCTCATAAATCGCGTTACATACGAGAAAAAGCACATCTTCTTTCGTGCGGATATATTCGTAAAGCGTACCAATGCTAAAACCTGATGCCTTTGCGATTTCCCTTGTTGTCGTGCGATGGAATCCCTTTTCTTTAAACAGGGTGATTGCCCCTTTAATCATTTGGCTGCGTCGTTTTTCAACCAATTCGGCATCCTTCACATTGGATAAAATTCGGCTGTCAGTCATTTCAAGCCCCCTTCCTATTTCTGTATTGAGGCTGCATGCCGTCGGGTGCGTTTTGGCTCGGGCCGCGCGAATTTCCTGACTGTCGCGTGAGCTTCTGCCTAGGCAGCGTGAGTTTCGGCCAGGCCGCGCGAATTTGTGAACTTCAGCGAAAATCTTGTGAACTTCAGCGGAATTTGTGACAACTTTAGCGAAAATCTTGTGAACTTCAGCGGAATTTGTGACAACTTTAGCGAAATCGACCGTGATCGCTCCTTATTTCGTCAGCATGCGCCCGATAACGAGCCGTTGGATTTCATTGGTTCCTTCATAAATTTGGGTGATTTTTGCATCACGCATGTATCGTTCGACCGGGTAATCTTTCGTGTAGCCGTACCCGCCGAAAATTTGCACGGCTTCAGTTGTGATCCGCATCGCCGCATCACCGGAAAATAATTTGGACATGGCTGATGCTTTGCCGTACGGTTTTCCTTCTGACTCGAGCCAGGCCGCTTGATAGGTTAATAGACGGGATGCCTCCACTTCCGTTGCCATGTCGGCCAATTTAAATGATATGCCTTGATTTGCTGCGATTGGTTTGCCGAATTGTTCGCGTTCTTTCGCGTAATCCACCGCAGCATCGAGCGCGCCTTGGGCAATGCCGAGTGCCTGTGCGGCAATTCCGTTACGTCCACCATCAAGGGTTGACATGGCAATCTTGAATCCTTGTCCTTCTTCCCCGAGCAGATTTGCTTTTGGAACTCGGCAGTTGTCAAAAATTAGCTCGGTCGTTGGTGACGAACGGATACCCAGTTTCTTTTCTTTCTTGCCGAATGTGAATCCGTCCATTTCTTTTTCCACAATGAACGCACTGATGCCTTTGTGTTTTGCTTCCGGATCGGTAATGGCAAAAACGATATAAATATCCGCAACACCACCGTTAGTAATCCACACTTTATTGCCGTTTAAAATATAGTCATCACCGTCTTTTTTAGCAACGGTTTTCATAGCAGCGGCATCACTGCCTGACCCTGGTTCGGACAGTGCATATGCGCCAAGTGCTTCCCCGGTTGCCAGCCGGTACAAAAATGTTTTCTTCTGTTCTTCGCTTCCATACTTATAAATCGGCCAGCTGGCAAGCGACAAGTGTGCCGACAGCGTCACACCTGTGGAGGCGCAGACACGTGACAACTCTTCCACCGCAATACAATAGCTTACAAAATCCGCACCAATGCCGCCGTATGCTTCCGGCCACGGGATACCGGTCAAGCCAAGTTCCGCCATTTTATCGAAAATCGCACGGTCAAAGCGTTCCTCTTCATCCCGTTCCGCGGCTGTCGGCTCCACATCGTTCTTGGCAAAATCACGCACCATTTTACGTAGCATTTCTTGTTCTTCGGTTAATTGAAAATTCATTGTCTAGATCCCCTTCCTTGTTGGACATATTGCGTTTTACTGCAGCAAGTTTTTCGCGATTACTTTATGCTGGATTTCATTGGTCCCTTCATAAATCTCGGTCACTTTCGCATCACGGAAAAAGCGCTCCACTGGGTAATCTTCCGTGTAACCGTACCCGCCGTATACTTGCACCGCTTCGATGGCGGCGCGCCTTGCCGTTTTGGATGCGTACATTTTAGCCATGGACGCTTCCTTGCTACATGGGACATTGAGCTGGACGAGTGATGCGGCCTGGTAAGTTAATAGTTTGGCAGCTTCCACTTCTGTCGCCATATCGGCAAGCTTGAATGCGATGCCTTGATTTTTGGCAATTGGCTTGCCGAATTGTTCCCGCTCGCCCGCATACGCACAGGCATGCTCCAACGACGCCTCGGCAATTCCTAAGGCCTGTGCCGCAATACCGATGCGGCCGACATTTAAGTTTGCCAGGGCAATGTTGAATCCGTCGCCTTCTGTACCGAGCAGCTGGTCTTCGGAAACGGTACAATTGTCAAAATTGAGCTGAACTGTACTGGAGCCATGCAGTCCCATTTTCCGCTCTGACTTACCGATGACTAGACCTGGCGTGTTTTTTTCGACAATAAACGCACTAATCCCCTTTGACCCCTGTTCATCCTGTGTTCGGGCGAATGTAATATATGTATCCGCCTCCCCACCATTGGTAATAAAAGCTTTGGAGCCGTTCAGGATATAGTGATCTCCATCCTTTTTCGCTTTCGTACGCATGCTGGAAATATCCGACCCCGCACCTGGCTCCGTCAGTGCAAACGCACCAAGAAACTCACCGGATGCTAGTTTCGGTAAGTAATATGACTTCTGCTGATCCGTGCCGAATGCCAGAATCGGATTGGTGCCAACAGATGTATGCACGGATAAAATGACACCGAGTGCCGCACTCACCTTGGACAGTTCATTGATTGCCGTGATGTATGATGTGTAGTCCATCCCACTACCGCCATACGCCTCAGGGATAGGAATCCCCATCAGGCCGAGTTCGCCCATCTTTTTAATTAATTCAGTCGGAAAACGTTCTTCCCGCTCCATACGCTCTACTTCCGGCTTGACTTCCTTCTCGGCAAAATCACGGACCATGCGGCGCATCATTTCTTGTTCGTCGGTTAATTGCAAATTCATCGCTATGTCCCCCTCCTAGTCATTCCTAGCTGCTAGGACTCATATTGGTAAAAGCCACGTCCAGATTTTTTACCGAGCCAGCCGGCATTCACATACTTCCGTAACAATGGGCATGGACGGTATTTGCTGTCTTTGTATCCATCATGGAGTACTTCCATAATGTAGAGACAGGTATCCAGGCCGATAAAGTCAGCCAGTGTCAGCGGTCCCATCGGATGGTTCATACCAAGCTTCATGACGGTATCCACGTCCTCGACTGATGCCACGCCTTCATGAACGGCAAAAATAGCTTCATTGATCATTGGCATTAAAATGCGGTTAGCAGCAAATCCGGGCGCATCATCAACTTCAACCGATGTCTTAGAAAGTGCTGAAGCCATGTCCGCTATCTTCGTATAAGTGTCATCACTCGTTTGCAGTCCACGAATAATTTCAACCAGTTTCATGACAGGAACCGGATTCATAAAATGCATGCCAATGACTTGTTCGGGACGGTTGGTTGCTGCTGCAATTTCCGTAATTGAAACAGATGACGTATTCGTCGCAAGAATCGCGTGGGAAGGTGCATGGGCATCAAGCTCACGAAATACATTCTTTTTCACATCTGCATTTTCAACGATGGCTTCAATGGCCATGTCACACTTGCTTACGTCCTCCATCTCTGTTGCCGGTGTAAGCCGGTCGATTGCCTCTTGCTTCTCACTCTCGGTGATGCGCGATTTGTCCACCGCTTTGGCCAGACGCTTCTTAATCCCTTCTGTGCCGTTATGAAGTGCCTGTTCGTTTGCATCATGCAGGAAAACGTTGTAACCGGATTGGGCACATACTTGAGCGATCCCTGCTCCCATCTGCCCCGCACCGATCACCATTACTTGTTTGATTGTCATATTATTGCCTCCTTTGTGGAATTGTTTTTTTGCCTGTGAGTCTTTTTGTAACTACTGTTTGCTTTTTTGCGAAGTTGATATATAATTATTGAAATGTTCTCTATAGGTACAACGACTTTTCGTCCACCGTCCGGGATCGCTCTGGGCGGATGCTTTCCGCGGGCACGGCCTCAGCCTCCTCGGAAGAAAACCGCTTCCTGCGGGGTCTTCAGACTCGTGCTGTTCCCGCAGGAGTCACCGCCCTCCGCTCACCCGGACTAGTAAAGTGGTGCACTCGTTTTTCTGTCACGATTCCTGCTTCAATCAATAAAAACAGCGGAGGAAATACATGCCCCTTCATAAGGGGTATGCCGACGTTGGGCGCATCACCCACTCTTGGTCGGCCTTCCTTACGACGGGAACAGTGGCCAGCAGGCTAAGTTCGCGACGTCCTGTCGCAACGCCTGCACTAGCACGTCCTGTGCGTCGGAGACCCCACAGCGAGGTACGAGCGAGGAGGCTCACGGGTCACCCGCGGAAAGCGAAGTGTATTTCCGTAGCGGCGATTTAACACTTATACAAAGTTATGCCGCATTATCTTTTGTGTCAAAAGCATCTTCCTTTTAGAAAACGGCTTTGCCTAAATTACTGTTATGCCGCGTTTTAGTTGGCCGGTACTTCTACAAGAACGGCATCACCTTGGCCGCCGCCGCTGCAGATGGCTGCGATACCGAGACCGCCGCCCTGGCGTTTCAGTTCGTGGACGAGCGTTAAAATAATGCGGGCACCACTCGCCCCGATTGGGTGACCCAACGCGACGGCACCACCGTTTACATTGACTTTTTCCGCATCAATACCGGCTATTTTGCCACTAGCCAGTGAGACGGCCGCGAACGCCTCGTTAATTTCAAAAAGGGCAATATCTTGCTTGGTGTAGCCGGTCTTTTCCAGCAGCTTATTGATGACAAGCCCTGGTGTTTTCGGAAAATCCTTCGCCTCCACTGCCACTTCCGCATGACCAAGGATGGTGGCCATTGGTGCTTTCCCGAGTTCCTTTGCTTTTTCGTCTGACATGACGACAAATGCGCCGGCACCATCGTTTACGCCTGGTGCGTTTCCGGCAGTAATCGTTCCATCTTTATCAAATGCCGGGCGTAATTTGGCGAGCTTTTCTGTATTTGTGTCCCGACGTGGCGCTTCGTCGGTATCCACTGTGATTGGGTCGCCTTTTCTTTGCGGTACATCGACCGGGACAATTTCATCAGCAAATTTACCCTCGTCAATGGCTTTCACCGCCCGCTGGTGACTGCGGTACGACCACTCATCCTGCGCTTCTCTCGTTAGCCCGTATTCTTCCGCGGTGCTGTTGCCATAACTACCCATGTGGACACCGGCAAAGGAACAAGTAAGCCCGTCGTGAACCATCATATCGACTACCTTTTTATCCCCCATACGGTTTCCCCAGCGCGCATCCGGCAACAAATACGGGGCATTGCTCATGCTTTCCATCCCCCCGGCAACAATCACGTCTTCATCACCGGCCCGGATGAGCTGATCAGCAAGGGTAACACTGCGCAGCCCGGACGCACACACTTTATTGATGGTTTCCGTTTTGACGTCCCACGGAATACCCGCATCACGCGCTGCCTGCCGGGATGGAATCTGCCCCTGACCACCTTGCAGTACCATTCCCATGATTACCTCATCAACCTTTTCACCGTCCAATCCAGCACGACTTAATGCTTCCCGTATGGCTGTACCACCAAGTTGCGGTGCTGTCAGCTGCTTCAGGCTTCCCCCAAAAGTACCAAACGGTGTCCGTGCACCGGATACTATAACTGCTTTGCGCATAACTTCAACATCCTTTCCTTTTAGTAGATTTGTAGATTTCTGTGACAGCGGTTTCCTTATTGACCGAACGCTCGCTCAATGATTGGTCAAAAGAGAGGAGGGGTTGCTCACCTCCTCTTTTTATCTAGGTATGCCGCGAGAGAACTTGGCCCGGGCCGCGCAACTTTCCCGGTTACCGGGCTTTATTCCAATAACTTTCTTCTGTTAGGCTGTTTGTTCTTCTTTCTCTGTAAAAACGGAAAGTGCTAGTATTTCGGCTACATCCATCGTGCTAACGTCTTCTTCTATTTCTTTGGCTTTCGTGCCGTCACTAAGCATGGTGAGGCAGAATGGGCATGCACTTGAAATCATCGTTGACTCGGTTTCCAGCGCCTGCTCGGTTCGGGCGACGTTGATCCGGTTTCCGGTTGTGTCTTCTGTCCACATCAGTCCGCCGCCAGCACCACAGCACATGCCATTTTCCCTGCTGCGGTCCATTTCTACCAAATCGAGACCCGGTATGGCTTTTAAAATTTCTCTTGGCGGATCGTACACACCGTTATATCTTCCTAAATAACAGGAATCGTGGTATGTAAGCCGCTGATTGATTTCACGCTGTGGTTTCAACTTACCATTCATCACCAAATCATAGAGCATTTGTGTATGGTGGTAGACTTCTGCTTCAAAGCCGAAATCCGGGTATTCATTTTTGAAAATATTGTACGCGTGTGGATCAATCGTAACAATCTTCTTTACATTATGTTTCTCAAATTCTTTGATATTTTTCTCCGCAATTTCCTGGAACAAAAATTCATTCCCAATCCGACGTGCGGTGTCACCGGAGTTTTGTTCCTTGTTACCAAGAATCGCAAAGCTTATTCCGGCCTGATTCATTAATTTAGCGAATGCAAGTGCGATTTTTTGACTGCGGTTGTCAAATGATCCCATTGAACTGACCCAGAAGAGATATTCAAAATCTTTGTCCTCTTTTTTCAGTTCTTTTATTGTCGGGATGTACGCATCTTCATCCTGCTCGCGCCATTTGATGCGGTCTTTTTTCGACAGCCCCCAAGGATTGCCTTGCCGTTCAATGTTCATGACGGCACGCTGAGCATCCGGGTCCATTTTCCCTTCTGTCATAACCAGATAACGGCGCATATCGATAATCGTGCCGACGTGCTCATTCATGACCGGGCATGCATCTTCACAGTTGCGGCACGTCGTACAGCCGGCAAGTTCTTCTTCTGTAATCACATCACCGATCAGGCTGACATCCGCCATGCCTGCCGCCGCTTCATTGGCTCCTTTACCGGCGAGCCGATTGCCTTTCGTTCCGGAAAAAGCATAGGAAGGAACCCATGGCGATTTGCCCGTAACAGCTGCTCCTTTTTCTGTGAGATGGTCGCGGACTTTAACCATAATATCCATCGGTGACAGCATTTTGCCGGTGCCTGATGCCGGACAGACATCGGTACAACGCCCGCATTCCACACATGCGTAAAAGTCAATCATCTGATGTTGCTCAAAATCTTCCACCTTACCAACGCCAAAAGAAATCTCATCTTCGTCTGCTTCCTCATCAATATCAAAGTCTATTTTTTTCAGTTTGCCAGGTACCTGTTTGCTTAAAAAGACATTAATAGGCGCGGCAATCAAGTGTGCGTGCTTGGACTGCGGCACGTAAACTAAAAATGCCAGTATGGTAATCGTATGAATCCACCAGAAACAATAGAACAACACCATAGCAGCTGTTGGCCCTAGCCAGCCAAATGCAGTAGCTACCAAACTGGCGACAGGCTCTGTCCATGTTGCCGCTTCACCGTGCCAAATCATCGCCATCCCATTTCCAAGTAGTACGGATAGCATTAATGTGGCAATAAATAATAGCACAAGACCCGCTTTGAATCCGCGCTTCAGACGGACAAGTTTTTCAATATAACGGCGGTAAAACGCCCACACGACAGCTACCAGAATCATTAATGTGACAAGTTCCTGGAAAAATGTGAACCCTGGATACAGCGGGCCAAACGGTAAATGACTTTCCGGCGCAAGCCCCTTTACAAACATATCAATGGCGCCGAACTGCACAAGTATAAATCCATAAAACATCATCACATGAATCGTTCCGGACTTCTTATCTTTCAACAGTTTTGACTGGCCAAAAACAATTTTACCTACACGGCGGAAACGCGCTTTAAAATCCCGGTCAAACTCGGACTTTTTTCCAAGTTTAATATAGGAGACACGTGTCGCTACTACTTTGGCAAATAAGTATACGCCATAGATAACAATTGCCGTGAATGCCAACCAGTTGATTAGTAAAAATGTGTCCATCGTTCGCTCCCCCTTTGTCATAGTATAACGGAAAATGATAGCGATTGCATTTTTTTGAAAATAAAATCGCCTGTACGATATATATGATTCTATTACTACTTTATATGATGAGTGATCATTCAGTCAACTCAGAACATGATGACAAATTGGTATAGTCATTGAATTTAGATTCGACTCGAGCCGCGCGAGTTTCCTGATTTTCGCGAGCGTTTTGGCTCGGGCCGCGCGAGTTTCCTGATTTTCGTGAGCGTTTCGGGCCCGGCCGCGCGACTTTCTCGATTTTCGCGAGCGTTTTGGCTCGGGCCGCGCGAGTTTCAACATGTAAAAAAACTTGCAGAGGTGCGGTACCTCTGCAAGTTTTTTTAGTTACATTTTTTCTGGTGCGGTGATGCCGATCAGTTTAAGGCCATTGGCAATGGTGGTCCGGACTGCTTTCATGAGTGCGATGCGTGCTTTTGTGCGCTCCGGATTGTCCGGATCAAGCACTTTTTCCGCGTTGTAGAAACTGTGCAGCTGGGACGCCAGGTCAAAGACATACTGCGGCACTTTATGCGGTGCGTGTTTTTCGGCAGCATCGGCGACAGCTTGCGGGAATTCCCCTAATTTTTTCAGCAGATCGACTTCTTTTTCTGCGGTCAGAAGGCTGGCATCGAAGGATTCACTATCAGCCAAGCCTTTTGCTTCCGCCTGCTTGAGCATGGTGCAAATCCGGGCGTGTGCATACTGGACATAATAGACCGGGTTGTCATTTGATTCGGATCGTGCCAAATCAAGGTCAAAGTCAAATTGGGTGTCATTGGACCGCATGACGAAAAAGTAGCGTGTCGCATCCACGCCGGCTTCTTCCATCAAATCCCTTAGTGCAACAGCATTGCCTGTCCGTTTGCTCATGCGCAGTTTTTCCCCGCCTTCGAACAGGTTGACAATCTGGATAATTTTAACACCAAGTTTGTCTGCCGGATAACCAAGTGCCTGGATCGCTGCCTGCATCCTGGCGATATAACCGTGATGATCAGATCCCCAAACATTGATAATTTTATTGAACCCGCGCTCCAGCTTGTCTTTATGATAGGCGATGTCCGGTGTCAGGTACGTATAGCTGCCATCCTGTTTGACTAACACCCGGTCTTTATCGTCGCCGAAATCAGTCGAGCGGAACCATACAGCCCCGTCCTGTTCATAAACATAACCGCCATCGCGCAATGTTTCCACAGCCGCTTGTACTTTGCCGTCCTCATACAGCGACTGTTCGGAAAACCAGTTATCAAACTGCACGCCAAATTCGTTAAGGTCTTTTTTAATCTGATCGAGTGCATGATTGAGTCCGTATTCCCGGAAAAAGGAAAAACGATCAGATGCATCGGCGTCCACCCATTTGTCCCCGTGTTCTTCGGCTAGCTCCCGGCCAATCGCGGCCACATCATTCCCGCGGTATCCGTCCTCAGGCATTTCAGCGTCATGCCCGAGCGCCTGCAAGTACCGGACTTCAACGGATGTAGCCAGCTTATCAATCTGGTTGCCCGCATCGTTAATATAGTATTCCCGTTCCACGTCATAACCCGCCGCGTCCAATACATTGCAAAATACATCGCCGTACGCCGCACCACGAGCATGGCCAAGGTGCAGATCACCAGTCGGGTTGACGGATACAAATTCCACTTGCACTTTTTCGCCCTTGCCGGTATCGGTTCGGCCATAAGTCTCGCCGGCTTGTAAAATAGTCGGGATCAAATCACCGAGAAAATCATTTTTCATAAAAAAGTTGATGAATCCAGGTCCTGCCACTTCGACTTTTTCCACACTCGCTTTTGCCGTGTCGAGATTGGCTGTAATATCCTCAGCAATTAGCTTCGGCGCTTTTTTGGCGATGCGGGCTAGCTGCATGGCAATATTTGTCGCAAAATCACCGTGCGCTTTTTCTTTCGGTTTTTCGAGAATCACTTCCGGAATGTCTTCTTCGGCTGCCAAGCCTGCTTTTAGGACAGCCGCAGCAATTTCCTGTTTCAGTATATCTTCTGTCTGTGCCAACACGTTACTCATTCGGAGCCCTCCTTATTGCGTACGTTTAAGGTTAGTTGATGCGTTCGTTCCTCTTGTCCGTTCAATTTCACGGTATAATCAATCGTCAGCTGCCCGGCTTCCTGTAATGACGGTCGCTGATAGTTCATCCGTTTCGTATAAGTTTCCATATGTATATTGCCGTGCGGATGCTGATACACATTTTCCGTTGATCGGTACTGGCGGAACTGCTGATGCATAGCAACCGGCCCTTTCCGCTTAATACTCACCTTATCGTTATAAATGGTAATCATGTTGCTGACTTGTGATCCGTCATCCATTGTTTCATTAAAAGTCAGCACATCCATTTTTTCCTGTTGATAATAACGACCCATTTGCCTTACCGTATTGTACTCCATTTCGCCATTGTCAGCAATCGCTGTTCGTAGTTCAATGGCAACCTGTTTCGCATTGTCGTTCATTTCCAACCGCTCCTGCTTGATATAATTGTCTATTATAGCGATAAACCCCAGTGATTTCAATACAAAGACTAGTGTTGACAGTTCCACCCTCGGTAGTCGATGCTCGCCGCTATTCCGTCGATGCTCGACGCTATTCCGGTGATATCCACCTCTATTCCGGTGATGTCCACCGCTATTCCGTTGATGCTCACCGCTATTCCGTTGATGTGCGCCTCTATTCCGGTGATGCTCCTCCCTATTCCGTCGATGTCCGACGCTATTCCGTTGATGTGCGCCTCTATTCCGTTGATGTCCGACGCTATTCCGTTGATATCCACCGCTATTCCGGTGATATCCACCCCTATTCCGCTGATGTCCACCGCTATTCCGCCGATGTCCACCGCTATTCCGCCGATGTCCACCGCTATTCCGGTGATGTCCACCGCTATTCCGGTGATGCGCATCGCTATTCCGTTGATGTCCACCTCTATTCCGTCGATGGCCGACGCTATTCCGTTGATGTGCGCCTCTATTCCGTCGATGCATCTCTATTCCGTCGATGGCCGACGCTATTCCGGTGATGCTCCCCACTATTCCGGTGATATCCACCTCTATTCCGTCGATGTGCGACACTATTCCGCACTATTCCGTTGATATTGACCCTTATTCCGTTGATGTTCCCCGCTATTCCGTTGATATTGGCCCTCATTCCGTTGATGCTCCCCCCTTATTCCGTTGATGTTCCGCACTATTCCGTTGATATTGACCCTCATTCCGTTGATGTTCCCCGCTATTCCGTTGATATTGACCCTCATTCCGTTGATGTTTCCCGCTATTCCGTTGATATTGGCCCTTATTCCGTTGATGTTCCCCGCTATTCCGGTGATACCCACCGCTATTCCGTCGATACCCGCCGCTATTCCGTTGATGTCCGCCACTATTCCGTCGATGTCCACCGCTATTCCGCCGATGTGCACCGCTATTCCGTCGATACCTGCTGCTCAGCAACCGGACTCTTGACCCGCCTGGATGGTTCCACTTTATAAAGATGAACGAACCGGCGTTTAATTCCGTTCATTTTTTCCCATAATGGAACTAGCTAGAAATCTGTCGAAAATGGGGCATGTGATATGCGGAATTTATTGCGGCTGCGCAGAGGCAAAAAAGGAAAAAAACGGTTAGCTTATCTGCTGCCGCTTTCGATTTTAACGGTGGGGATTGCACTGATCATCGGGGTTTATGCGGTCAGTTTTTTGCTTGGTCCCCCACCGTTGGCCAATGACCAAAACACGATTTATTACGGAATCAATGGGAATGTCATCGGTGAAGAGCGCGGTGCACAAAACCGTTATTGGGTAGGTCTGGATGAGATGCCGGCAAATCTAATCAATGCAACTTTGGCAATTGAGGATAAGCGTTTTTACGAGCATAACGGGTTCGATTTGATGCGGATTGCGAGTGCGGTTGTGTCTGATATCAAAAGTTTTTCCCTGAAAGAGGGGGCGAGCACACTTACCCAGCAATATGCTCGGAATTTGTATTTATCCCATGAAAAAACGTGGCTGCGCAAACTTAAGGAAGCGTTTTACACGATAAGGCTGGAAATGCACTATTCCAAAAAGGAAATTCTCGAGGGATATTTGAACACCATTTATTACGGACATGGCGCATATGGCGCGGAGGCAGCCAGTAGGCACTTTTTTGATAAACCGGCGGATAACCTTACATTGGCAGAGGCCGCGATACTTGCCGGTATTCCAAAAGGGCCTGCCTATTATTCACCATTCAATAACCTGGAAAACGCTGAACAACGGCAGGACGTCATTCTCGATCAGATGCTTGCAAACGGTTATATAAGCAAACAGGAACGGCGTCTTGCCACACGGGAAAAGCTCACCTTTACGGATGCACAAGAACGAGAGCGTGTGCCGGTTGCCCCGTATTTTCAGGATGCGGTGCTCAAAGAAGCGGCATCCATTTTAAATCTTGATTCGGAAAAAGTGCGCTCTGGTGGGTATGAAATTTACACAACACTTGATAAACATATGCAGAAGCAGCTGAAACAACATGCATCCGACGTCATTCGGTCCGGGAGTGATATCCAGCTCGGTGCCATGGCTATGAATCCTGACACAGGCGGCGTCCGTGCACTCGTTGGTGGCCGGGACTATACGAAAAGCCAATTCAACCGGGCAATGCAGGCTAAGCGGATGCCGGGTTCTTCCTTTAAACCATTTTTATACTATGCAGCACTGAAGAACGGCTACACACCCACCACGATGCTCATGAGCAAACCAACTGCATTCAGACTGGAAAACGGCAAAGTCTATCAGCCAAGCAACTACAACGGCTATTATGCCGATAAACCTATTTCACTTGCCCAAGCGCTGGCACTGTCGGATAACGTCTATGCCGTAAAAACCAATCTGTATCTTGGTCCGCAAAAATTGGTTGAAACAGCGCGCAAATTCGGGATTGAGAGTAAGCTGCCGGCGGTTCCCTCTCTAGCGTTGGGCAGTGCTGCGGTATCAGTGGAAGAAATGGTGACCGGCTACGGCATGCTGGCTAATGGCGGCCACCGAATCGATAGCCACACGGTGATGAAGATTGTGAACAAAAACGGAAAGACGGTATTTGAGCGGGACAATACGGATGGAGAGCAAGTGCTTGATCAGCAGACGGCATTTGTGCTGACACAACTTTTGACCGGTATGTTCGATCATGCACTTGATGGCTACATGCAGGTAACCGGAGCTAGTGTTGCTAATCAGCTGAGCAGGACCTATGCCGGTAAGTCAGGAACAACCAATGCAGACAGCTGGATGATCGGCTACAGCCCGTCGCTGGCGGTTGGCGTGTGGACCGGGTATGACGACAATAGGCAAATGGTTAAAACAGCCGAAAAGACCTACGCCAAAAACATATGGGCATCCTTTATGGAAGACGCACATACAGAAACCGCTGCAAAGCAATTTCAGGAACCTCCAGGGGTCACAGGTATTGCGATTGATCCTGACAGTGGCAAGCGAGCAACCCCTTATTGCGAGGATAGCCGGGTAATGTATTTTGAAAATGGAACAGCACCAAAGGAATATTGCAAGCTCCACATGCCAGAAAATAAGCAGCAGCCAGAAGAAGATAATAAAAAAGATCAACACGATAAAAAGGGTGTGTTCAAAAGAATAGTCGACTTTTTGTTTTGACACATAACCGAGGTGGCAGGCCCGAGCTGAAACTCGCGCGGACCGGCCAGAAACTTGCGCGATAATCGAAAATCTCGCGTGGCCAGAGCCACAACTCGCGCGGCCCAGCACGAATCTCGCGCGAAAACCGAAAAACTCGCGCGGCACAAGCTGAAACCCCGCAAAGGCTATACTTTCTAACGTTACAAGCAAAAAGAGCTGACTCCCGGCAATGCCTTCAATGGAGTCAGCTCTTTCTGTGTCCTAGTAATACATGTGTTAGTCCATGTACACTTATTTTACAAATTTCCACCAAAAAGTACAAGCGGAAAAATAATTGTTCACCATTCAGTCACAAAATGTTCACTAATTCGGAAGGGCATCTTTTAATTCTGCGGAAGCATTCTCCCACATCTCACCGCCTTCAAAATTAGCAAGAAAGTCTTTCAGAAGTTTTTTGGAATGGTCATCCATATGTTGAACCATAACTTTGCCCTTCAATGATTTCTCCATATGTTTTACATGTTCCGGCATTGATTTAAATGCACGTTTGATGGAACGGTCAACAATGATTTGACTGCCGCATACACCAGCAAAGTACGGACCATGCTCTCCTTTTTCAACCGTTACCCAAACGATCCAGTACAGTTTACCGTTGGCGACAACATCTCTGTCCGATTGAAATTTGACACGGCGCTCCACTTCACTGCGCCCATGCATCGCACCCATGTCAACAAACGCACGATCGTCATTTGGATCAATGATGACCGGGGACATATTTTCCAGACTGATGGATCCGATGCCATAGCCGCCATGGCCGTCATTTGGATCATCTTTAATAATATTGAACTGATTACTTTTCTTTTGGTTGGAAGATTGCTCAGAACTCATGTCAAAACCCTCCTGCAATATAGTGCATCCCATTGTAGCATATGGCGTGTCCGTTTTCATCTGATGCCCACTGCATCAGGTAAAGGCGCGTCTGCTCGGAAGAACTACTGCAACGGGCGGATGGTCCTAATAAACCGGAACGCCTCGTCCAATTCCGACTGTGAGTAGTTTTGCTTCGGTTTGACCGTATGCACTTTTTCCACTGCTTCGTCACGGCTCAGTCCGTCAAAATAAAGAATCGTCGAGACAAGCTCGAGAAAGCGGGAACTCTTTTCCTTTAGCATGGCGATTTGCTCAGTCATTTCCGGCATGTCCATCTGGAACTGACGTAAGAAGTCCAGTCCATCCCCTGTTATCTGGTAGTGATACTGAAAATAGTTGCTCTTTTCTTCTTTCCGTTCGGTTAAAAAGCCAAGGTTGCAGAGCTCCTCCGTCCTTAATGACAGTTCCTCCGAATACGGTCCGTAAAAATGAAACTGGTATTTTTCCTCGAATGGAAAGTCGCATTTTTGCAATATATAAATCATCTTCTGCAGTTTTTTTCGTCCGGTTACTTCCTTTGCTTCGGAAAAAAATTGCATCAGCTTGGCGTGGTCAGTCAGCATGATATTTCGCTCCTTTAATAGATTCTGTTCGCTCACTTATATACAAATGTCGTGATGCTTATGTATCCGCGGCTATCAAGCAGTTCCGGCGATAATCACCTGCGCAAGTCAAGATGTAGGAGTTCTGCAATCCGTTTTTTGGCAGGTTGCTCAGCAGGCAGCTTTTGCAGCATGTCTGCCGGATAATACAGTTTATGGTCCGTACGCTTTTTCCCGGATATGGACTCAACGATATCAGAGTTGCGGGACAGCTCCATTAAGCTACCATTCGGCATCAGTAAGTGAATCGGCAGGCGTTCTTCCTCTTCACCAGGGCGGTAAAAGTCGTACGGCAGATCTGATGAGGAGTCGACTTCCAAGTAATAATCCGGGTCAATGCCCACCTCTTGGAACAATCGATGAAGCTCCATCCACTCATTCATTTGCTGGTTCGGGTTAAATTCAATGTACTTAAACAGGCGCCGGTTCACAAACCGCTCGCACAAATCACACAGAATGGGGTCATCCTCTTCCTGCCAAAGTTGGAAATAATAGGTAACCACTGCCTCGTCCAACTTCAGATAATCGCGTAGGCCGACCGATTCATTAAAAAAGGAAATGAAATGAATTGGCTTCAACTTGAATACATAATCCTGTTCATACAAATACTTGGCACGATGCAGGATTTTTGACAAAATCACTTCCGCACTCCGGGTCACCGGGTGAAAATACACTTGCCAGTACATCTGATAGCGGCTCATAATATAGTCCTCAACCGCATGCATGCCGCTCGATTTGATAACAACCTGATCCTCCAGCGGCCGCATGACACGCAAAATACGCTCCATGTCGAAGTGCCCGTAGCTGACACCGGTAAAATACGCATCGCGCTGCAAGTAATCCATCCGGTCGGCATCAATCTGGCTGGAAATAAGGCTGACAACGAGCTGGTCCTCATAGGTCTTGTCAATTACATCAGCTACTTTTTGGGAAAATCCGGGTTCAACCCGCTCCAGAATGCGGTGAACTTGCGTGTCTCCGAGGATAATCTGTTGGGTGAAATGCTCATGATCCAGTTTGAATACTTTTTCAAAGGAATGAGAGAACGGGCCGTGCCCCAAATCATGTAAGAGTGCAGCACACAGGCAAAGCAGCCGTTCGCTCGCGTCCCAGCGCGGGCTATCTTCAAAATTCGTGATAATCCGCCGAACGATTTCATAGACACCGAGCGAGTGATTAAACCGGCTATGCTCGGCACCGTGAAACGTCAAATACGTTGTCCCGAGCTGCTTGATCCGTCTTAAGCGCTGAAATTCCGGTGTAGCAATCAAATCCCAGATCACCCGGTCATTGACATGAACATAGCGGTGCACCGGATCTTTGAAAACTTTTTCCTCATGCAATTGTTCATCTTTGTACGGCATATTTTCACCTGTTTCTATTCGGCAATTTGGTTTATATTATATAATAGATTCACGAGAGTTAAAAGAGGTTGTTCAAAAGGTCCGGTAAAAATGACGCTTCGAAATTCTTCGTTGGCTTGTTTCTTCGCTGCTCATGTATCTAATAGCATACATTCCGCTGCTCGAAACTACACCGCCTCGAACTTCTCGGTCCTTTTTATCCTCCCTTTTAAACACAGACTAAAAGGATAGACTAAAGGAGTACACTATGAAAAACTGGAAAGAAGTCGTGCACCACACGACATTTCGTTACCTTGACCATACTGAAAAGAATTTTTTCCACGGGCAGGCATACACTGCGCTGACGTCGTTTGCTGTCGACGATGTGCTCGCACTTTCTGCTGCCGGTACGAATGCTAATCCGGCGCTCCGGCTCTGGGTGCATCCGGATACGGTTGTGTTAGGCATTCCGGATGCACGCCTACCGCATCTGGAGGAAGGAATCCAGCTATTGTCGAACCACGGTTATCGTGCCATTGTTCGCAATTCCGGTGGGCTGGCGGTTGCCTTGGATACAGGTGTCTTAAACATTTCCCTCGTCCTGCCCGATGTTAGAGGGTTGTCCATCCACGACTGTTACGAGGCGATGGTTAGCTTTATTCAATATATGTTGCGCGACCTCACCGATGCGATCGAAGCATATGAAATTGTCGGATCTTACTGTCCCGGCGACTATGACTTAAGCATTAACGGACGAAAATTTGCCGGCATCTCCCAACGCCGGGTAAAGGACGGGGCTGCTATTCAAATTTATTTGGATGTGGAAGGAAAAGGCCGCGAGCGTGCAGAACTGATTCGGGATTTTTATGATGTGGCAAGGAAAGAAGAAGAAACATCATTTGACTATCCGGAAATTAATCCGAGTGTGATGGCCTCGCTGTCGGAACTGCTCGGCATCAAGCTGACCGTTGACGACATGAAACAACGGGTCCTAAACGCATTGGAAGATGTGAGCGAAGAATTAGTAAGTAATGACTTTTCCGAAGACGAATTAGTACAATTTGAAAAGCGGTATGAGCAGATGGTGAAACGGAACGAGAAAACCGGGATGAATGGACAAGATTCTCGTTCAGGAAGAAAAGACTAATATTGAGCTGATCCATGTTTTGGGTTGGGCCGCGCGACTTTTTCCATTTTCGCGCGACTCTCGCCCCGGGTCGCGCGAATTCCGGCTCCAGCGCCTTTGTTCAAATATCATTTATGGATTTGTTCTAGGTGCTTCGTGCAGTTAAGATATTCAAGCTTCCAGCCGTCGTCACCTGAAGTGATACAGCTTACTGATGTGTTGGCTAGCAATGTTTGCGTATCTATTTCCGGTATGAGATAGGTTAATAGTTGTTTTAAAAAGGTGCCGTGGCTTACGATTAAAATATTTTCGCCTTCATGTTTTGCTGCCACTTCATCGAGAAATGACATGCCGCGTTCGACCATGCGTTCTCTCGTTTCCAGCCCTAAATCAAGCGATCTCCAGTCAGGTCCCCATGTTGCGGTGCGTTCTTCTTCGGTCATTCCTTCAATCCGGCCGCAGTCGCGTTCCCGAATCCTTTTATCAACATGAAGTTCCACCTTTCCGATGGCTCGTGCAACGGCCTCGGCGGTTTGTTTTGCTCTGGTTAGGTCGCTGGCATAAATGACGTCCCAATTTTCCGTGCAAAGTCGAGCGGCTGCCTGTTCGGCTTCCCTTATGCCTTGTGCATCAAGCGGCACATCGGAGTTTCCTTGTGCCCGTCCTTGTTTATTCCAAAGTGTCGTGCCGTGCCGGACAAAACCAATTGTCGTCATGTCTCTCACTCCAAATCGTTATGCTATGATCAGTATAACATATCGTTGTCGTACTGAACCCGATGCAGCATGATCAGCTGCTCATTAACGTGATAGATGCGAATTTTTTCCGACTAATCTATTTAATTATCTTCAACACTTGTTTAAATGTATCTGTTCCCGCTACTTCCATTAATTCATATAGCGCCATTTCCACGCTCGTACCTTTAATACCGGCCTGTTCCATTGCCTGGATGCCGATTTGTCTGTCGGAAGCAGTTCGTGATGACACAGCATCTTTAACGAGATGGACGTCATAATTCATCGTATGCAGCTCCATTGCCGTCTGATAGACACAAACATGTGCCTCTACCCCGGCTATGAGTGCCTGGCCGCGTCCAGTTGATTGGAGCTTGCTTATGAACGTGTCGTTTTTACATGCGCTGAACGTCATTTTGGGGATTGGTTTTAAGCCATTAAGATATTGAACTAGCTCCGGGACCGTTTCCCCCAACCCTTCCGGATATTGCTCCAACCAAATAATGGGGATGTCTAGAACTTGAAGTCCCCTAATCAGTTTTTCTAATTGACCCAGCACCCGCTCACTGTCCACCACAGTTCGAGCGAGCTTACCCTGAACATCCACAAGAACAAATACCGTATCTTCTTTTTGCAACAACCACCATCCACCCTCTCCTATATTGCTTTACGCTTTATACCTTTACATCGGTCATGCGTCAATCGCGCCCATACTAAATGTATAAAAACCGCCTCATCTCAGAATTCATACCACCATATATATTTCATTACTCATATCGATATAACAAAAGCGCACAGCTTAACTGTACGCTTTTGTCCTATCATGCCTGCGTTGCCGTAATCAATGCCAGATTGTACACATCTTCGGCGCTACAGCCGCGTGACAGGTCATTCACCGGTTTGTTCAGCCCTTGCAAGATTGGGCCAACCGCTTCGAAATTGCCAAGCCGCTGTGCGATTTTATAACCGATATTACCTGCTTCCAGGCTCGGAAAAATAAACACATTCGCATCGCCCTTCAGCACAGAGTCAGGGGCTTTTTTAGCGGCGACGTCCGGAACAAAGGCCGCGTCAAACTGGAATTCTCCGTCAATCACAAGCGATGAATTTTTCTCTCGCGCCAGATTTAGCGCCTCGACAACCTTGTCTGTTTCCTCCGATTCAGCAGATCCTTTCGTGGAAAAACTGAGCATGGCGATACGCGGATCTACATCAAACAGTTTGGCTGTATTGGCACTTTCAACGGCGATCTCCGCCAAATCCTGGCTGTCAGGGCTCATATTAATCGCGCAATCAGCGAAAACATATTTTTCATCACCCCGGACCATGATAAACACGCCGGATGTTTTCTTAACGCCTTCTTTCGTCTTGATAATCTGTAGCGCCGGACGGACAGTATCAGCAGTTGAATGAACCGCGCCGCTGACAAGCCCATCCGCTTTGCCCATATAGACCAGCATCGTGCCGAAATAATTTTCATCGCGGAGAATGTCTTTTGCCTCGTCGGCTGTCACTTTGCCTTTGCGGCGTTCGGCAAACGCGTCAACCATTTCAGTAAAACCTGCATCATCGCTCGGATCTATCCATTCGCACTGGGATACATCAACACCGGCTGCTTTCGCCTTGCTGCTGATTTCCTGCTCATTTCCCAATAATATAGGTGTAACGATTCCTTTAGCAGCAAGCTGTTCAGCCGCTGTCAAAATCCTTTCGTCCAGTCCTTCAGGGAAAACAATCCGTTTATTCCTCTCTTTCAGTCGTCCTTCTATTTCATCAAAAAGATTGCTCATGCTAAGAACCTCCTATTCATACAACGATACACTTCTATCATAAGCGAATTCCTGTCCTATGAAAACAATTTTGATAAGCATATGGTGATTAAAATGACAGGCATATCATTTTCATGCTTATCGTACCCTAAATATGATATAGTTAAAACATGTACAATTAGTCACTGTAATGATTATCGATACATCAGTGAAGCAGCCAATCCGAAAGTAACATATCGGAACTTACTAATGAAGGAGAGATTTACTATGGCAGCTGAAGCGGTTAAAACATTGGACGGGTGGTATTGCCTACATGACATGCGTACCGTGGATTGGACTTCTTGGAAAATGGCATCCAGCGAGGAACGTGATGAAGCCATTCAGGAATTCAAAAACTTGCTGACAAAATGGGAAGAAGTCGAAACAGCGGAAAAAGGCAGTCACGTTCTTTACAACGTTGTCGGCCAGAAAGCGGACTTAATGTTCATGTTTTTGCGCCCGACGATGAACGAATTAACGGACATTGAAACAGAATTCAACAAATCAAAATTTGCCGAGTTTCTGCGCCCTGCTCATTCGTATGTTTCCGTTGTTGAAATTTCACAATATGGTGGGAAAACTTCAGCAGATGATCCAAAAGTCCGGGAGCGGCTTTACCCAATATTACCAAAATGGGAGCATATGTGCTTCTACCCGATGGATAAACGGCGTGAGGGAGATGAAAACTGGTACGCGCTTGATTTTAAGGAACGGGCAAAACTACTTTACGAACATTCCAAAACCGGGCGCCAATATGCTGGTGAAATCAAGCAGATTATTACTGGTTCATTTGGTTTTGACGATTGGGAGTGGGGTGTGACCTTATTTGCACACGACGTGCTCCAGCTGAAAAAAATCGTCTATGAAATGCGTTTTGACGAAGTGAGTGCCAAATATGGCGAGTTCGGAGCGTTTTTTGTCGGTAATCATCTTGCCAAGGATGCCATTGACGCCTATTTGCAAGTATAAATATTGAAATGAAGAACCGGTACTGTTGCCGGTTCTTTTTTTAAAGGTTAGGAAAGTAAAATGATCACCATCCTCCCAATAGACATATGTCACCCCTAAAGTGTCGACCATTAGCCCAATTTGTCAAAAAACCACATACATTAGTATCCGGTCCATTGTCATCATTTCCTTTTCGCCCACATATAGATATCTAGGAAAGTAAATCATCTTAAACATGGTGACATGAGAAGGCGTTGATGCGGCAGTAATCCGATACACAAGAAAGACGGCCAATTTATGATGGTTTTAACTGAGTGGTGCATATCCAGCGCAATGGTCCAGAGAAACAATCTTATGAAAAAATAAATCCCATCGCTTTATGCACCGCTCTCAACGGAGTGTCCCAACGTATATTATCAACAGGAGGTTTTCATATGAGTGAAAATTATTATGACCCAAACCCTTATCAGGCGTATCCATCCTTCTATTTTCCAACGGCGTCACCTGCTTATTATCCGGCTTATGACCCAAGACAATTTCCGCAATACGACAGCAGTATGAGCAGCAGGTACCGCAATATGAGCAGCAACAGTTCCCACAATATCAGCAGCAGATGCCGCAGTATCAACAGCAACAATTCCCGCAATACCAGCAGATGCCACAGTATCAACAAATGCAGCCGCCGGCACAGCAAACAATGCTCCCGTCAGAACAATCCTATATTGAAAACATTCTGCGGTTGAATGAGGGAAAAACAGCCACCGTTTATATGACATTTGAAAATAATGAACAATGGAATGCAAAAATCTTTAAAGGGATTGTCGAGGCGGCCGGAAGGGATCACATTATTCTCAGTGATCCAAAGACAGGGAAACGGTATTTATTACTGATGATTTATCTGGATTACATCACCTTTGACGAGGAACTTAATTATCAGTATCCATTTAACGGTGGACAAATAACTCAACAACCGACGCGCGAAGACACATAAGCCAGGTCGACATACCTACCGAGGAGTCCATACCGCGTTGGACTCCTCCTTTTCCTTTACACGATCATATACACCCGCAATCGACTAGGCGCCCGCATAAAACAGAGAAGCCGCGACAGCTTTACACTTGCAGTAAACGTGGTTATTTTCAAGAACGTTGTGTTAGTCGGCTCGGTAGTTCAATCCCCGCTCCCCCCTTTTATCTTACTTGATGAGCTTGAAGTGGGGGCCTTACCGCCAGTTGTTTGTGAAAATAAAAAGCGCCCGTCTCTAACTCGGGCGCTTGCTGATCAACAAGAGGGGATGTGGCTCATATGCAAAGTCCGTATGAAAAATACTTAAAGATGGAGCGCCTTACGCTTGGACTGGCTGTCGTGGTCGGTATTATTTCAATCATCCAAGGTAACCGATTCATTATCCTATGTAGCTTATATATACTTGGATATAGCATTTTTTGTGAAGGTGTCATTTATTTGAACACAAACTATAAGGATCTTGGTATCAAACAATTTATCAAAGCCGGTATGGTTGTGCTTCTGTCCACCATCCTGCTGTTCAAGCTATAAGTATTTCATAACGGCATAGCCAACGAGCACCCAGCCGATCAAAAAAGCGACACCACCAAGCGGGGTAATCATCGCGAATGTTTTCACACCGGTCACCGAATAGATATAGAGTGTGCCGGAGAAAAGAATGATTCCAATCAAAAACATCCAGCCAGCCCAAATCAGTCCACCATTCTGCCATTTGGCCAGCAGCAGTCCGACAGCCAACAATGCCATCGTATGAAACATCTGATAGTTCACAGCTTTTTCCCATGTGCCAAGTGCCTTTTCCGTAAGCTTACCTTCCAGGCCATGTGCCCCGAATGCCCCAAGCGCAACGGCCAGAAAGCCATTAATCGCTCCGAGTGCCAGAAATGCCTTCATATGTATGCTCCTCTCCGTCCCAGATGTATGTTAAAAGTCAAAAATAGAATCGCCATTTGCTCCGTCTTCTTCCAAAACTTTTCCCGTGGTCTCCCGTGGTGTGGGGGGAGTTGTTGTCCCGATCATCGCCTTCATTTCTTCAACAGTGAAATCACTTCCAGCTCCGGGTATGGATTCCTCCTCTAGCAGCAGTTCGCATAGCAGATGGATATTCGCAATATGTTTTTTCATAGCGCGTTCATCCCCGGTCAGCTGTTTTGCTTGTGCTAGTTCTTTCTGCATCTTCTGAATGATTGTATCATTTGTTACCGCCATGATTGCCACTCCTTTTACGTTACTACGTGTAACCAGTATAACATTGACGCTATCTGTTAACATATAAAAAGTCTTGGATATGCACCAAGACTTCCCCCAAGTTTTCCCCCTAAGTATTATACCTGTAGCCTCTTCTGTGATTCTTCTTTGTATTTCTCATAAACCCATCGCAGGAAGACAAGCTCTTTCTCTTGAAGTTTTCGGCCGAGCTGTTTTTCTGTGTCCTCCCGCACCTTCAGCAGATTATCCATAACGCTGCATCCCCCCTATAATGCTGTCACCGTTGCGGATCCTTTTACTCATTGTATCGTTAATGGTGCCAATAATCAATACGAAAGTGAAAATATACAAAATTAACTGATAACCGACACGTTTCAACATTTGGGTTCGAGCGATTTGTTATGCTTTTTCGTCAAGTTTCGCTTCGAGTTCGGCCATGCGGGATTCTAGCTTTTTAATGTCATCTTTTGTGACAAGCCCAAGATCCTTTGCAAGCTCCTGCATCTGCTCTTGACTTCTCGCATTCCATTCTTCCGTTTTTAATTCGCCTTTTTCCGTGAACTCATGCAGCATATTTTTGGCCTGGTCCTGTGTTAACTCCCCTTTATCTACTAAAGTCTGTAGCTTCTGTTCTAGCTTTTCCTTCCCGGTTACTGCTACCCCAAGTCCAAGAAGAAATCCCTTTTTAAAAAAGTCACTCATTTTTAAGTCTCCTTTTCCGAGTTTTGTTTAAGCTAATCATTTAAAATTTCCCTATTTATTAGTAAGTTAAACATAAACCATACAATAAAACAAAGAATTTCAAGAAACGGACACTATTATTCTACGATTCAAGGTGGACATTTATGCACTTTTAATATTTTTTCTCCCTATCTATGTCGAAAAAACAGATATGCATAATTATACTGGTCAGAAATAATCAAGTCCTTTATACTTAAAAGAAAGTCGCTTATTTAGGGGGAGCTTCATGGGGAAACGAACCTATCAACTAACAGATCATTTAAAATTCCTTATTCCATCGCTGCTAGGCATTTTCCTGTTCATGACCCCGGTCAGTACCGGTGATGGAATGACCATTCCGATTGCAGTCATGGCCGGCTGGGTGGAGTCACTGCTTAAGGATCAGCTTTCAGCTATTATGATGGTTATTATTATCGTTACAGCAATCTTGACCGTGCTCGCTAAAATAATAGGACCTGATGCCTTTAGGCGGACACCTTTTTTTCAGCAGCTATTTTATACAAGTAGCTTTTGGACCGTGACACGGGTGCTTGCGGCAGTATTTGCCGTAATGGTATTTTTCCGTATCGGGCCGGCTGCTATTTATAGCGATGCCACCGGACAAATGCTTCTGGGAGATTTATTGCACGTATTGTTTGCCGTTTTTTTATTTGCAGGACTGTTTTTGCCGTTATTAATGAATTACGGGCTGTTGGATTTATTTGGAACGTTGATGACCAAGATTATGCGACCATTATTCAAACTGCCCGGCCGTTCGTCCGTTGACTCGCTTGCCTCATGGGTTGGTGACGGGACAATTGGCGTATTAATGACGAGTAAGCAGTATGAGGATGGTTATTATACAAAGCGGGAAGCAGCCGTGATCGGTACGACTTTTTCCATCGTTTCCATTACATTCACATTAGTTGTTGTCAGTGAAGTAGGGCTCGGTGACATGTTCATCCCGTTTTATCTGACAGTAATCGCAGCCGGATTTATCGCGGCACTAATAATGCCACGAATTCCTCCACTGTCCCGGAAAGCAGACACATACATCACCGAAACGTCTGGTGGCATTAAGGAAGAAATTCCTGCAGGCTATAACAGTCTGACCTATGGCTATAAGAAGGCATTAGATAGAGCAAAAGGGGAAACAAGTATTTATAAACTCTTTAAAGAAGGCGCCCAAAATGTTCTGGACATGTGGATGGGAGTTGCGCCGATTGTTATGGCATTCGGCCTTGTTGCCTTAATCTTTGCAGAGCATACGCCCCTTTTTAGCTGGCTTGGCCTGCCGTTCATCCCACTTTTGGAACTGATGCAAGTTCCATTTGCTCAGGAAGCATCCGAAACAATCCTGATTGGGTTTGCCGATATGTTTTTACCAGCCATTATTGGATCTACCATTGAGGCGGAAATAACAAGATTTATCATCGCAGCACTATCGGTCACACAGCTAATTTATTTATCGGAAGTCGGAGGACTGCTGCTCGGTTCCAAAGTACCTGTTTCTTTTAAAGATCTGGCTATCATATTTTTGCAGCGGACGCTGATTACACTGCCAATCATCACGCTGTTCGCACATTTCATATTTTAAAAGAAGATACATTAGGCGGGCATCATCACGCCAAACAAAACACCCGGATTGATTAAACCACCGGGTGTTTTTGTTGTTTTATCTGGCTTTAACGGGGATAAATAGCCCGGCCCGGGGAGGAAAGTCGCGCGGCACAGGGCAAAACTCGCACTTTACGGTAGTGGGCGAAAGTGAAGGTTGGTTTCCTTTACTATTTTTTCAGTTGCCAGTGCTGTGTTTTTGGGAATTTCTTTGTCCGGTAATTCCTCTTTTTCTGCCCGTTGAACCAACTCTTTGTCATAACCAAGCGATTCCGCCATTCGTCGCATAAACGAATAAAAACTTGCCCTTTGATTAGGCCCGGCATGATAAACACCTGTCAATTCGTTCATTGCAAATGCCTTCACCGCAGCAGCCAGGTCGTCCACATGCACAAACGTTCGAATTAAGTCATCGCGATAAGCGGTCGTCTCCCCTTGGCGTAGTGATGTGAGCAATTGATTGGTACGTTCATCTCGCTTGCCGAGGCTATTTTTTCCGTAAATTGGGCCAGCCCGTAAAATCACGCAATTTATCAGATCATTTCTAATAAAACGCTCAGCCTTCACTTTTGCATTGGCATAGGTGCTTAACACATGTTCGTCGGGAAGTTTTGTAATCACACTATCCTCTGTATATGGACCATACCCATCTGCAAATACAAAGTCCGTTGAGATATACACCAGTTTTGTTTCTGGTGATAAATGATTGATTAGATGCAGCAGCCCCTCGTTGATTAACTCGTCTTCATAAGGGCCACTCATAACAGACCAGACAACAGCATCCGGCTGAATTTGTTTAAAAAATGCTGAAAATGATTCTGGCTCGTTTACATCAAGTTTATACAGATCATCGAACATGCCCGGATCGTCCAGATAGGTACCTATCACCTCCGTCTGTGGGTCGTTTTTCAACAATTGATAGATTGCCGAACCTGCATAGCCACTTGCGCCAAATACAATTATCTTCATTGCTTTCACCTTTCCTTTCCCAGATTGATAGTTTTACTGACCGGTCCACTTGTTCAGAAATGCAGCATGTGATCTGCTCAATCCTCCTATGCGCTCTTACTTGGCCGATTTTGTCTGTAACCGTTGCCCCGTTTCAGCATTGCTATTTTTCCTTCTACCAATGGCTGCCAAACACCCAGAACCGGCTTACTTGCGAGTATAAACACAATGCCAGCAGCAACCATGGCTAGCCCGAGAACGTCCATAACGTGATGAACGGCAAACAGATCTGCTTTTCGGAATAGCTGGATAAAAAATCCATGCAATAAATAAACATATAACGTGCGCCTGCCTAAATAAGTGAGCCGGCCGTGTCTGGATGGAACCCATGCCAGCACACTAGCAGCCATCAATCCGGACGTGACATAAACTAGTAATCTTGCAAATATTCCTAAATCAGGCATACCCAAATCATTATATGACTTGGAAGCAAGCAGCCAACCCGAATTGAAATCAGGCGCCAAATAAATGGCCGCTCCAATGACGGACATGACAACAAGTGCAGCAATTCGCACCCGCAGTCGCCTCAACCATCCCAATTGCTCGTTCGTCATCCAGTAGCCAAGAAGGAAAAATGGAAAAAACACAAACGTCCTTGACAAGCTAAACGTATGCCCAATTTCACCGAATAAGCCGACAATCAGACCAACGCCGACCGAAATAGCGATCCCCATCCCGGCAGGCACCCTTTTAAATAAAATCAACAGCATATGCCAGCTGAACAAACTAAACAAAAACCATAACGACCAATGCGGATAAAACATACCCGCCTGCCAGCTTCCCTTCCCAATTAAAAAGAAATAACCTGTATAAACCATTTGAAATATAACGTACGGGAGCAGCAGCTTTTTCATCAAGCCCGTAATATAAGTTATGTTCCCTGAACCTTTAGCAAAAAAACCTGACAGAAAAATAAATGCCGGCATATGAAACGTGTAAATCCATAAATACAATGTGTTCATTCCTGTCGACGCTGCTGTAAATGGCTGAATAACGTGACCAAACACAACCAAATAAACAAGCAGCAATTTCGCATTATCTACATAAGCATTCCGTTTCATTCCCCACACCCTTTGCGCTTTAATCATGCTGTTCAAACCATATATACCCGTTTTACTACAGCATTACGACAGGTGGACACCGCTTTTTGATGATTGTTAATGGAATGTAAGTGGAATGTAACCATCGGAAAAATTTTGTAAACTTGTAGGGACTCGTGAAACCCGGCTGGAGGTCGCGCGCATTGGGGCGAAACTCGCGCGATAACGGGAAAAGTCGCGCGGCACAGGCACAAACTCGCGCGAAAACCAGAAAAGTCGCGCGACCCGAGCCCAAACTCGCGCGATAATCTAATCGGTCTTCCTATCCCACGTTTATTTGGCGACTTTTTTCTTTGGGGCTGTTTTTTTGGCGGTCTTCCGTTTTGGTTTTGTCTTTTTATCGTCCTGGGCTCGGTCAAGCGACTTTTGCAAGGCGTCCATCAGATTGGTAACATTGTCGGGTTTTGGTTTTTCCTGAGCGGTTGTAACCTCGTCTTGATCTTTCTTTTCTTCAATCAGCTCCAGCAGCGCCGTGCGATATTCATCTTTGTATTTTTCCGGATCAAATGTTGCAGACAGTTGGTCAATCAGCATCTTTGCCGTATCCAATTCTTTTTCATCTGCATTATCTGCTTCCGGCACATTCGGGACATCCTTTACATCGCGGACTTCATCCGGATAATGAATCGTTTCGGCGACAAGAGTATTTTCATAAATGCGGATAACAGCCAATTGTTCTTTAGAGCGGATCATCATTTTGGCAACGCCGATTTTTCCGGTATCCTTCAATGCCGAGCGAAGAAGTCCATACGATTTTGCCCCGCCTTCATCTGGTGATAAGTAATAGCTTTTTTCAAAATAAATCGGGTCTATTTCGTCCAATTCGACAAAGTCCATGATTTCTACTGCTTTATCTTTTTGCTCCTTTTTGAGGTTCTCCAGCTCCTCATCGTCAAGCACAACAAATTTATTCTTGGCGTATTCGTATGCTTTCACAACCTCGTCATTTTCCACTTCCCGGTCACAGTTCGGGCAGACGCGCTCATATTTAATCGGTGTTTCGCATTCTTTATGGAGATTGCGCAATTTCACGTCTTTGTTTTCGGTTGCGGCGTGCATTTTCACCGGAATATTGACAAGTCCGAAGCTAATCGTTCCTTTCCACATCGTATGCATAGGGACTGCCTCCTTTTTTCAATTTTTACTGGCAGAAGTAAGTCACGTCCGTCCCACGTACCGGACGTGCTGAATGGAGCCGGCCAGCGACCTTTGTTCTATAGTTTGTGAATAAGGGAAAAATTTATCCTAATAAATCGCGCTGATTGGAGGCAACGTAACAGCAAGGAGTGTGGTTGGATGGATGTCATGAAGCCGATAGCCAGTAAAAAATTACCACTTGGCGACGACTGGGTGTATGAAACAAAATATGACGGGTTCCGTTGTCTGCTGCAATGGGAAAAAGATTCGGTTAAACTCATCAGTAGAAAACACACGGATTTGACAGCTAATTTTCCCGAAATCGTTGCAGCTTGCCTAACGCAGCAGCCATTGGTCGAGGAGCTTTTGCCGCTAACGATCGACGGGGAGCTCGTTGTCCTAAACAATGCGCACCAGGCCAATTTTTCCTTACTTCAACAACGCGGTCGGATGAAAAATAACGACCGGATTGCGCGAGCCTCATCCGAACGCCCGGTAAGTTTTATGGCATTTGATCTGCTTTTGGAGGCGGGCAATTCGCTGACGGGAGAATCCTTGGAACAACGGAAGCGGCGGTTAAAAAAGTTGTTTGGTGGTGCCAACCAGTTAGGTGATCTTATTTATCTTGTCCCATTTTTGACCGATGCAGATGCAGCGTGGAGGAAAATGGATCACTATAAAGGGGAAGGTCTTGTTGCGAAACGAAAAACAAGTGTCTATAAACACGCGAAAGACCACCATGACTGGTTTAAAATTAAAAACTGGCGGACGATTACAGCATTTTTAACCTTTTATCATACGAAAAATGATTACTTTACTGCTGGTGTTTTTCAAGACGGCCAGCCGGTTGAAATCGGGAAATGCAAGCATGGGCTGGATGAGTCGGAATTCGATGCGTTGCGGCAGTTGTTTGTCACCAATGGGACGAACGAACCGGACGGCTACCGTCTTCCGCCCGCAGTCTGCGCATCTATCCATACATTGGACTTGGTGTCGGGTGAAATACGCGAACCCTCCTTCCACCGGCTACTTCCGGATATGCATGCAACTGACTGTACAGCAGAAAAAATGACGTTGGATATGGCCATGCTGCCGGAGACCGTTGAGGCGACCAATACGGAGAAAGTTTTTTGGCCATCTGTAGGAATAACGAAGGGGGACTTACTCGCTTACATGCGGGAGGTCGCGCCATATATGCTGCCGTTTTTGCAGGACAAGCTGCTCACCATTATCCGCTGTCCGGACGGGGTAGAAGAGGAATCCTTTTTCCAGAAACACTTGCCGGATTATGCGCCGGATTTTGTCGAAGGTGTGCGTCGTGGCGACCGGGTGCACTTGACCTGTAACAATTTGGACGCACTTATCTGGTTTGCTAATCACGGAGCCATCGAATATCATATCCCGTTTCAAACAGCCAATCACACACAACCGGATGAGATTGTGTTTGACCTGGACCCGCCTGGACGGGAAGCATTCCATCTGGCGGTTAAAGCTGCGACATTGCTGAAGCAGCTGCTGGACAACCTTGACCTGATTTCATTTGTCAAAACATCCGGCGGAAAAGGGCTGCAAGTACACATTCCCATTCCAGCCGGAAGCATGACGTATACGGAAACAGGTATATTCACGCAAGCGATTGCTTGGACGCTTGAACAGGAGTATCCGGACGCCTTCACGACCGAGCGTTTGAAAGAAAAGCGCGCTGGCCGGTTGTATATCGACTACGTGCAGCACGCGAAAGACAAAACATTAATCGCACCCTATTCCCCTCGAAAATGGGATGACGCCACCGTTGCTACACCACTTTTCTGGGCGGAAGTCAATGACAGCCTCGCACCAGACATGTTCAGCATTGCTAATGTTATCGACCGCGTCCGAACAAACGGATGTCCGTTCAAAACCTACTTTACCGCCAAACAGCAGCAACCAATCGACAAAATCATCAACATGACCCGGGAGTAAAGACGTGAGAAAGACTCCCCCGGCCGCGCGACTTTTCCTGTTTTCGCGCGAATTTCGCACCGCGCCGCGAGCGTGTCACCCACTTTATTCAACAGTTGCCTGCACTTCTATTTCTACATTGCCTTTTACGGCGCGGGAGATCATGCAGCTTGATTCGGCTTTTTCGATAAGTTTTTGCAGTTTTGCATATTCCTTCTCACTCGCACCGTCCTGCAAGGCCACGTATGGTTTATGGATGATTTTTTTATACGTGAACACACCTTTCGTCACGTCTACTACTCCCTCCGAGTCAAGTGACATTTCCGCAAGCGGTAGTCCGGACCGTTCGATCATCGCTGCGAGTGTAATTACATAGCATGTGGCTGCCGCTCCCAATAACATTTCGTCCGGGTTGGTACCCACGCCCGGTCCGTCCATCTCCGGCGGTATCGAGATTTTCGTCTGCAAATTCCCGGCTGCAATTGATCCGGTACTGTTCCTACCGCCTGGCCAATTCGCTTGTAAATGAAAATGATGCTGTGCCATCTGATCACTCCTATCCAAATATATAACTCATGCCTGTACCAACAATAACACCAATGATTACAACGAGCCATGCCGGTGCTTTCCAAAAATGTAGCAGGCCGAACAGCGCTACAGCCAATGCAAAGTCTGCACCATCCGCAACGGAACTGGTAAAAACCGGGTCATACCACGCTGCCAGCAATATACCGACCACACTGGCGTTCACCCCGGTTAGGACGCCCTGAAAACCGGAACGTTGGCGCAGCTCGGACAAGAAAGGCAGTGCACCGATAAGCAGCAGAAAAGACGGGAAAAAGATGGCGAACGTCGCAATAATCGCACCGCCTATACCACTAATCATCGTGCCCAAGTAGCTGGAAAACGTGAACAGCGGCCCAGGAACCGCCTGTGCCATTCCGTAGCCTGCGAGAAATTCACTACCAGTAAGCATGCCATTCGGCACCACTTCCTGCTCCAAAAGCGGCAGGACGACATGGCCACCACCAAAGACAAGGGATCCTACTCGAAAAAAGATATCAGCGAGTGTGACATACAAGTTAGACACCGTTTGGGAAATCAATGGCAAGCCGATAAGTAAGCTTACCAGCACCGCCAATGATACCACGCCCTGTTTTTTGCTTATGGGCATAGAAAACGGCTGAACGCGCGGTATAGCTTGATTGGAAAATAGAAAAAATCCCAACATAGCCGCACCAATAATGACACCTAGCTGTACCAATGCTGACGGGAAAAGTAACATAACAACAGCCGCCGTCAGCGCAACGGCAATGCGTGGTGTATCAGGGGTCAGCTTTTTACCGAGGCCAATAACCGCATGGGCAACAACAGCCACTGCTACTATTTTCAAGCTGGCAATCCAGGCCGCGTCTCCCAGCGAAAAGTTTTGATAGAATAACGCAAACAATACAAGTGCGATCACAGAAGGAACGGTAAAGCCGAACCAGGATACAAGTCCTCCTAAAATACCACCACGCAGCATGCCAATCGATATTCCGACTTGACTGCTGGCTGGTCCAGGAAGAAACTGGCACAGTGCAATTATGTCCGCATATGTTTTATCATCTAGCCACTTTCGTTTATCAATGTATTCACCTTTAAAATAACCAAGATGGGCAACTGGACCACCGAACGAGGTTAACCCCAACTTGAGGGCAGCTCCAAGTATTTCTATAAGTGAATGTTGTTTTTGCATCTCTTTCCTCCTTGGTCTTTTTATCCTAACGTCAAGTTACCACATTTCCTTTAACATGACGATTACACCACAGCGCGAAAAAGATGATAGAAAATGATGACAAAATATTGAACAACAAGTGTCGAATTAGCAAAAATGGGCAGTCTAAGAATCCAGATAACTTGCACAACAACTAATCAATCATGCATAGTGGAAGTAGGGATTTGGGTATTGCGTTATAGTTGACGAAAAACAAATTTCATGTAATAGTTAGTATTGGATTATATAAATTATAATCTAGAAAAAACATTAGGTTCGAAACAAACCATTATACATTATTTCAAAATTAGGAGGAGATTAACTATGTCTTTAATTGGAAAAGAAATTCAACCATTCCAGGCATCCGCCTACAACCCAAGTAACGGAGAATTTATCGAAGTGACTGATGAAAATCTAAAAGGAAACTGGAGCATTGTTTGCTTTTACCCGGCAGACTTTTCATTCGTTTGTCCAACAGAACTGGAAGACCTTCAGAACCAATATGCTGATTTGAAAGAGCTTGGTGTTGAAGTGTATTCCGTTTCAACAGATAGTCATTTCGTCCATAAAGCATGGCACGATCACTCTGAGGCAATCAGCAAAATTGAATATACCATGATTGGCGACCCTTCCCAAACTATCTCTCGCAACTTTGATGTATTAGATGAAGAAATAGGTTTTGCGCAACGCGGAACGTTCATCATTGACCCGGACGGTGTTGTGCAAGCTGCTGAAATCAATGCAGACGGTATCGGCCGTGATGCTAGCACGCTTGTCAGCAAAGTGAAAGCAGCACAATATGTACGTAACAATCCAGGCGAAGTTTGCCCGGCAAAATGGGAAGAAGGTTCCAAAACATTGAAACCAAGCCTTGATCTTGTAGGCAAAATTTAAGGGGAGTTCAACTATGATATTAGACGCGGATCTAAAAGCTCAATTAGCTCAATACCTTGAACTAATGGAAGGCGATGTACTGCTTAAAGTTAGCGCAGGTTCCGATGAGGCTTCCCGCGACATGATGGAACTAATGGATGAACTAGCAACCATGTCATCCCATATTAAAGTGGAAACGACCGAACTTGAGCGAACACCAAGTTTTAGTGTAAACCGGATTGGCGAAGACACCGGTATAACGTTTGCCGGTGTCCCGCTTGGCCATGAATTTACATCTTTGGTACTGGCACTTTTGCATGTGAGCGGAAGAACTCCGAAAGAAGACCAGAAACTAATGGATCAAGCGAAGAATTTGGAAGGGGAACACCACTTTGTTTCCTATGTAAGCCTTAGTTGTCAAAACTGTCCGGTTGTTGTCCAGGCACTAAACGTACTTAGTGTTCTTAATCCGAACGTGACGCACACCATGATTGATGGTGCGACATTTAAAGAGGAAGCAGAAGCAAATAACATCATGGCCGTGCCTACCGTGTTCTTGAATGGCGAATCATTCGGAAGCGGCCGTATGACACTGGAAGAGATACTTGCCAAGTTAGGCAGTACCCCGGATGCGTCTGAATTCGAGAACAAGGATCCATATGATGTACTTGTTGTTGGAGGCGGACCTGCAAGTGCCAGTGCCGCTATCTATGCAGCACGTAAAGGTATTCGGACAGGTATTGTATCCGAGCGTATCGGCGGTCAGGTCAATGACACCGCAGGCATTGAAAACTTTATCAGTGTGAAGCGTACGGAAGGTCCTAAATTTGCAGCTGATCTCGAGGAACACGTGAAAGATTACGATATCGATGTGATGAACTTGCAGCGTGCCAAGCAATTGGAAAGAAAACAGGACTTCGTTGACATAGAGCTAGAAAACGGTGCTACTCTCCAAAGCAAGTCCGTTATTCTTGCAACAGGTGCTCGCTGGCGTCAGTTGGGCGTACCTGGGGAAGAAGAATTCCGTAACAAAGGTGTCGCGTACTGTCCGCACTGTGACGGTCCGATGTTTGAAGGTAAGCACGTAGCCGTTATTGGTGGCGGTAACTCTGGTATAGAAGCCGCCATTGACCTCGCTGGTATTGTTAAGCATGTAACAGTTCTTGAGTTTTCACCGGAACTGAAAGCTGATTCTGTATTACAGGAGCGGCTGAACAGCTTGCCAAACACTACTGTTGTAACGAATGCAAAAACAACAGAAATCACCGGTGATGACAACGTAAACGGTATTACCTACATCGATCGTGAATCGGAAACAGAGCAGCACATTGAATTGGATGGTGTATTTGTCCAAATCGGTCTTCTGCCAAATACCGATTGGTTAGGTAACGCTGTGGAACGGAATAAATTCGGTGAGATTGTGATAGACAGAAATGGTGCAACAAATGTACCTGGTGTGTTTGCTGCAGGAGACTGTACTGATGATCGAAATAAACAGATTATCATTTCCATGGGATCCGGCGCAAATGCGGCCTTAAATGCATTTGACTATCTTATCAGAAACTAGGATAACACATTAAATAGTATATTAATTAGGGGGTGCAATCACATATGATGTTGCATCCCCTTTTATTAGATAATCTCGTTGTGCTAAGCAATCGGAGCCAATTAGTGGAATATGGTATTATTTGAACAGTATCATGAAAAAGAAGATAGGGTGAAAGGCTTCATTGTTAGATAGTTTTTGCATCCATCCAGGGAAATTCCATATGTTGTTATAGGGGAGATTCTAGCGTGAAAAAGGGATTACTTTTTTTATTTCTAGCTTTATCGATAACATTAATTGCCTGTGGACAGGAAGAAGACATAGATACATTGGATAAACACAAAGGGACTATTGTGAGTATAGAGAAAAAGAATGAGGATAGTGATTCATTTGAAGGATGGTATTTTATGTTGGTTATATCAGATGTTAAAGACGTTAATATCTCGAAAAAAGATGATGACGAACTAAAAGAATTAGCTAAAGAAAAAGATGGTGCTTATTATAATGTACCTCCAACTATCTACAAAAGTTCAGATTTAAAAGTTGGCAATCAGGTGGTTGCTTATTTTGATAAGGAAAGTCAGGCCGAAAGTAACCCTCCTGTACGTGATGCTGAAAAGATTGATGAGTAAAAATTATTTTTCCTCCAGAATCAAATGGAATTGAGCACAGTTACTACACAACATAGCAAGTTTATAACTCGAAAAAAAGCACAGACGTTTTTCTGTGCTTTTTTGCTTGCTGTTTATATGGTTACACAGGTGAAAAGGATGTCATTCGGCTCGCTCTTGTCTATTGCCTGTCCAATATTTCTTTAAGCACATTGGCCTGGTTATATGTTTCATCTTTAGCTGCGAACAACAAGGTTAGCTGCTTATGATTATCTTTTGTTAGTTCCTTCAGCTGCTGGAGGGCTTCTTGCTGTTTCCCATTCTCAAGCTCTTCTTTGTATTTCTGTTTAAATTCTTCATACTTGTCCGGATCATGGGCGAACCATTTGCGCAATTCGCTAGATGGTCCGACTTCTTTCAGCCAATAGTCAAGCTGTGCGGCATCCTTAGAGACACCTCTAGGCCAAACCCGATCCACTAACACACGCACACCGTCCTCACGATCTACTGCTTCATAAATACGCTTCGTCTTTATAAGCATACTAGGTATCACACCCTCTCATGAATTGTCATGTTGTGGCGCATTTTTTTCTGTTTTCCCAGATGCAAACCAACCTGTTAACGCAATGGCAACGAGTACACCGTAGAATATAAGTTTCCAAGTTGTTGAGTGGGGGAATTCATGTGGAATCAACCCGATATCGTCGTGTGCAAGAACAATCAGTGTCAATTTTACACCAACCCAACCAACAATGGTAAACGCGGCCACTTCTAAACCAGGACGTTTATTAAGCAATTCCACGAAAATATTGGCGGCAAACCGCATAATAATCAAACCGATCATCCCACCGGCAAAGACAACGGCAAACTTCGCACCATCCAGACTGCCGATATTCGGCCAAGCCGTATCGGGAAGGGCAACCGCCAGTGCGACTGCAGCCAAAATCGAGTCAACAGCAAAAGCAAGGTCGGCAAATTCCACCTTTACAACTGTCATCCAAAAACCGCTGCCGGCCGGTTTCGGTTTCGGTCCGCCGTTTTCCCCGTTCTCCGGTTTGAATTTATCGTATAAGTTTTTCCCGGAAATACCGAGCAAATAGAGCGCACCCAAGGCCTGTACCTGCCAAACGTCAACAAGAAACGAAATAATAAACAGTGAACCGAACCGTAGCACAAACGCTCCGGCCAACCCGTAGAAAAGTGCTTTTTTCCGATCTTCGTGCGGGAGGTGTTTCACCATTATAGCGAGCACCAGTGCGTTGTCGGCAGCGAGTAACCCTTCCAAGCCGACCAGTATCACCAATACCCATAAATATTCAATCAGTAATTGTGCCTCCACAATCATCTCTCCTTCTTCTTTATGATCCCACCAAATGGTTGGGACCAAAACAAAGGCGTAAGCGCCCGGGCAGGCTAAGAACGCGACGTCCTGTCGCAACGCCTGCACTAGCACGTCCTTTGCGTCGTAGCGACGTACGGACTGCGCCTGCGCGTCGCAGGTGGATCGGCGTTGCCGCGCATCGCGGCGGGCTTAGCCGATCTTCCCTACTAGCCGCAGGAGATAAAGGAAACATGCCCCTTTATGGGGTATGCCGACGTTGGGCGCTGGCCGGCTAAGTTCGGCACGTCCTGTGCCAACGCCGGCACTAG
The DNA here is from genome assembly GCF_005887555.1 of Lentibacillus cibarius. Classification (NCBI taxonomy): domain Bacteria; kingdom Bacillati; phylum Bacillota; class Bacilli; order Caryophanales; family Bacillaceae; genus Lentibacillus; species Lentibacillus cibarius. The sequence goes on from NZ_VCIA01000001.1 coordinate 1,653,595, forward strand.
TACGTCCTGTACGTCGAAGCCGGACGTGGCTAAACTTTGCCAGTAAAAATTGTATTGCTCATTTTATACTTTCACAGACCATAAAAAAAGACCCTTACCATTTTGTGGTAAAGGTCTCGCTAACAACGTGACGTTGCCAACCAAGCCGGAGATAAGCATCTCGAAATGACGACTTTAATTGTACAGCTACTCCCCTTTTCGAAACAGGAACGAATCATATGTTTGTTTTCATTAAACCGCGTTTGTCGTTAAATGTCAAATGATACCGTTCGTGTTGAACGATGGGATGCTAATTACGATTGTACCTAATTAAAAAGTCATTCATCGCCGCAGTCAAATCATCCAGCCGCTTCTTGCTCTCTTTTTCACTGTCACCACGCACACCGACATAACATTTCAGTTTCGGTTCTGTTCCTGATGGGCGCAGACAGACCCAGCAGTCATCGTCCAGCAAAAATTTCACCACATTTTCCCGCGGCAGTTCAATCTGCTCTGTTTGTCCGGTGTGCGGCGTTATGCGCTTACCACTCCAATAATCTTCAACAGCTTGTACGTTCACTCCGCCAATGTCAGTAAGTGACTCGGTCCGTGCCACCTGCATAATACTGGAGATCTTGTCCGTTCCTTCTTTACCGGTCAACTTCAGTGAAATCATATCCTCCAGATAATAACCGTACTGTTCATAAAGTGAATGCAATGCGTCATATAGTGTTTTACCTTGTTTTTTCCAATAATAAGCCATTTCACAAGCAAACACTGCTGCCTGAACCGCGTCTTTATCACGAACAACATCACTAATCAAATAGCCGTAGCTTTCCTCATAGCCAAAAGTAAATGACTCACCGGTGGCATCAAACTGACGGATTTTTTCACCGATATATTTAAAGCCTGTTAATGTGTTAATCGTTTTGACTCCGTAATTGTCAGCAATCCTTCTACCGAGTTCGGATGTGACGATGGTCTTAATCATACGCGCATTTGCCAGCAGTTTCGGGTTAGTAGTTTTTAACCGATAATCGAGCATCAAAGCGCCAAGCTGATTGCCGGTAAGCACCGTATACTCGCCCATGTCATTTGTCACCGCAGCGCCTAGCCGGTCTGCGTCAGGGTCAGTTCCGATCAGAATGTCTGCATTCGACCGTTTAGCCAGGTCGATGGCCATCGTAAATGCCTGGTGTTCTTCCGGATTAGGCGAAGCAACTGTGGAAAACTCCGGGTCCGGTGTGGCCTGTTCCTCAACCACATCCACCTGATAGAAGTTCAGCTGCTTTAGTGCTTGCACTACTAGGTTATGGGCGGTCCCGTGCAATGGCGTAAAGACAATCTGCAAGTCTTTCTCCTGCTGTTGCTCTAAGGAATCCAGTTTCGTTATGGACTTTAGCTGCTCCAAGTAGGCGTTATCCACTTCCTGCCCACCCCATGTGAGTAAGTCGCGTGCTTCCAGTTCGGCTTGTTCTATAACTGGGACGGACAATTCGTCCTCCGTTTTTTCAATCTCCTCTGTAATGGCAGCTGCTTCATTCGGTGTAATTTGTCCGCCATCTTCATTGTAAACTTTAAAACCATTGTATTCCGGCGGGTTATGACTTGCCGTGATCATGACCCCCGCGGCAGCACCAAGGTAGCGGACAGCAAACGAAAGCAGTGGTGTCGGGTGTAGCGTATTAAACACATATGCTTTTATTCCATGCGCACCAAGTACTTTTGCCGTCTCAAGCGCAAATGCTTTTGACATATATCTGGAATCATATGATACTGCTACGCCACGGTCATACACATTGACACAATGCTTTTTCAAATAATGACACAACCCATTTACCGCTTTCCGAACGGTATACCTATTCAAGCGATTTGTTCCCGGTCCAAGCACACCGCGCATTCCCCCGGTTCCAAACGCTAAATCGCGGTAAAATGCATCCTCCAGCACCTCAGGCTGATTACTTATTGCTTCTAATTCTTGTTTGAGATGTGAATCCAATCCTTCACAATTCATCCATTTTTCGTAAACCGTCTCCCACTGACGCATAAAGCACTTCCTCCACCTTTAATCGCATTCAAAACTCGGCATCGCCTCTCCTTATAGCGAGTACCGAAGTTTGTGACGTTAGCACAAATTCTATCATACTTTTGTCCCGTATTCTATGAAACATGGTTATGGTGCCGATGACGCAACGTTTATCCCCTGCCGGTTTAGACAAAACTACTAGTGATTGCTTTTTATCACATAGAAAAACCGTTACAATAGAACAAAATGCTCGCAGAAAGGACGTAATGACAGTGCTGGAAAAACGCTCATTCCAAACAATGACGATGCTCATTCTCATATTTCTATTAATTTTGCTCATTTCTAAAACGAGTTTTATATTTAATCCTCTATTTACGTACATGGGCGCGGTGGCTTTGCCCATCATCGGTGCCGGGATTCTATTTTACCTGACACGGCCGCTAGTTGACCTGCTGGAGAAATATAAAATAAACCGAATCGTTTCCATCCTTATCGTGTTTCTCCTGCTTATTCTGGTACTGTTTCTGATTGTCACGTATGTTGCACCAGTACTCCAGCGGCAATTTACGAACCTTGTCCATAATATACCGCGCATGGTGGCTGGCATACAAGATCTCATCTCGTATTGGCAGGATAATCAGAACCTTATCCCGGAACGAGTAAATGAAACGATTAATGAATTCACATCGAATCTCCAGTCCTATATTCAATCGTTCATGGGCTTTATTTTTGGATTCATCAGTGAGTTTATCGGGTTTATGTTTTCTATCGTGCTCATTCCATTTTTCCTCTTTTTTATGTTAAAGGATGGGGAAAAATTCGCGCCATTTATCACTCAATTTTTCGAAGCCAAGAAAGCTGCCAATATTCGCTCGCTATTACAAAAGATTAACGATACACTCACTTCTTATATTCAGGGACAGCTGATTGTCAGTGTCTGTATCGGTATTTTATTATATATCGGCTATTCCATTATTCATCTGGATTATGCGCTGACACTGGCTATTTTCGGTATGGTCATCAGTGTCATCCCGTTTCTCGGCCCTTACCTTGCAGTCACGCCCGCACTTATTGTCGGGTTTTTCCAAGATCCAATGATGGCCGTCTGGGTAGCCATTGTCATGATTATAGCCCAGCAGATTGAAGGTAACCTCGTGTCGCCAAATGTCATGGGACGTGCATTGCATTTGCACCCATTGACAGTGATTACGGTAATTCTTGCGGCGGGGAGTATCGCGGGATTATTGGGAATGCTGTTTGCTGTCCCATTGTACGCCGTTGTTAAAACAATCATCAGCCACTTTTATGGTTCCTATCAGGATTCCAAACCAAATGAAGAAGATGCATTGATATGACGTGTTCCCCTTGTTTTCCAGCGGGGATCTAGGCTACACTACAGACAGGAGTGATACTATGACAAAAAAGGAAATTGAAGCGGAAATGGCTGAACTGAAAGCAGATTACAGCCGTATCCAGGGAGATGTCGAGAAGGCAACATCGTTCAGTGTGGACACATCCGCCGGTGAAAATCGGTTGATCGAGATCGAAAATCGGATGAAAGAACTGAATCGTAAACTGGATGAATGCTGATAACAAACGCGGCAAGCGCCCTTGCAGGCTAAGAATGCGACGTCCTGTCCGGGCGCCTGCCTACCTTTTCCCGCAGTAGTCGGCCGGCCTCCACTCCAATCAACCATCAAAATAGAGATATAACTAAGCATCATGTAAATGTAATAAGATCAAAAGTACAACACCAGCGGAGGAAATACACGGAGACTCCTGCGGGAAGTAGGAGGAAGCTGCTGAAAAAGTCCCTAAAAAATTTAAAAATCATGCCAGAACACCCTGAAAATGGTTTATAATTATAGTATTAACTTAAAAAGCGGGGATTTCCAATGTTAGAACGCCAACCATCTTTACCATTAAGTGCACACGATGAACTATATGAGATGCTGATTCCGGAAGACAATTTCCTCCGTCAAATGAAGGAGCTAGTGGATTTTCATTTTATTGAAGATGAATTAAAGGATAAATACTGCCTGGACAATGGACGAAATGCGGAGTCTCCCGTTCGAATGTTTAAGTATCTTCTTCTTAAACAAATTTATGACTTATCAGATGCGGATCTCGTGGAACGCGCTCGATACGATTTATCCTTTAAATACTTTCTGGATCTCGTACCAGAAGCTTCCGTAATCCACTCCAGCTCGCTAACCAAATTCCGCAGACTTCGTTTGCAGGATAAAGATCTCATGGATATGCTTGTGGAAAAGACGGTTGCACTAGCGTTGGAACATGACGTATTAAAAAGCAACAGTATTATTGTAGATGCCACCCATACGACATCTCGCTTTCATGCCAAAACGGCTAGGGAATATGTTCAAGAGAAATCCAAATTATTACGAAAAACGGTTTATAAACACCATGAATCCTTGAAAGAGAAATTCCCAGCCAAGCCAACGACTGATTCCCTGGAAGAGGAACTCACCTATACGAATGCCGTCATCAATGTTATTGAAAAAGAAGAACATGTAAAACAGCTCCCTGCCGTTAAAGAAAAAATCAATATGGTGAAAGAAGTCATAGAAGATATTGAAGAAGAAGCTGATTATGGTGGAGACCCTGATGCTCGAAAAGGCTATAAAGCAGCTGACTATTCTTTTTTAGGTTATAAAACCCATATTGCGATGTCAGATGAACGAATTATTACAGCTGCAGTGGTGACGTCTGGTGAAAAAAGTGATACCAATTATTTAAGTGAGCTAATAGAGAACACCGAAAAAAATGGCGTGGTAGTGGATACAGTCATTGGAGACACCGCCTATTCTAGTAAGAATAATTTAAATTATGTGCAGGATAAAGGAATGCAATTAGTCTCCCCCTTACATCCCGTGATTACGAATGGAAAACGCGGCGAAGATAAGGGATTTGAATTTAATAAAGACGCGGATATGTACGTGTGCCCGGCCGGACACTTGGCGACAAAAAAGGCAATCAAAAAGAGACAGGATACATCCAAAAATGCGCAATTAAAATATTACTTTGATGTCGAAAAATGTAAAGTATGCCCATTACGTGCCGGTTGTTACAAAGAAGGAGCTAAAACAAAAACTTATTCTGTAACTGTCAAATCGACAGAGCATCTAGCTCAGGAGAGTTTTCAGGAGACAGAAGAATTTAAACGATTAGCGAGAGAACGGTACAAAATCGAAGCTAAAAATAGTGAATTAAAATACAGACACGGGTTTAAAAACGCTAATTCCTCGGGTCTATTTGGCATGAAAATACAAGGAGCTGCAACCATATTTGTGGCTAATATGAAAAGAATTATAAAGCTAATGAACGAAAATTAGGCAAGAATACGAGATAAAAAAGAAAAAAGGGAGTCATTTTTCCAATAAAACGGAAAAAGTTCCTCTCTTTTTTCTTTTATACCTTTTAATCCTTCAAATAGGATGCTTTTTCAGCAGCCTCGAAGTAGGAGATCGGTGAGACCCCACAGGGCACGAGCCCGAGGAGGCTCACCACTCCCCCGCGGAAAGTGTAGTGTATTTCCGCAGCGGTGGTGTATCAAGGTTGTCAAGGCTCAAATTAGTTCGCCATTGTTAACTGTTTGAGCTTAATTTTTGGGTGCGAAAGTTAAGTAATAACAAATGCAGACCACAAGTTGTCGTGGTCTGCATTTGCTTACTCACTCGTCGTTGCCTGGGCATTTTCACCGTTCGTCCTACCATTATTCCGCTGATTTTCCAGCCGTTTACGGATTTTCTTCATTTCTTTTACCGGTGGCGTCAGACTGACAATCTTATCGCCCGGCTCCGCTGTTACCCGCATTTCCTCCGTATAAAAGCGCATACGTCCGGATGGCTTCATGATATACATGAGAACCGTATCTTCATCCTTATCATTCAAATATTGTTTGTAGCTGTATTGGTTAGTAATGGAGGTCTGGCGAAAGACGTAATGGTGTTCTAGCTTACTATTTAAATATTCGAGCGACAATTTCTTGTTAAACAAAATCCGCCCGGCAACTTTACCCACGATATCGCCTTCGAAATTGTTGCGATAGGGGCTTACTTTAAACACATTCGTCCTACCGAATTCCGGCATAAATGTCGTACAAATCAATGCATTATACGAATTGTACTCGGTACCGGCAATCAGATACTCATATGGATTCGTATCAAGCTGGTATTCCGTCTGCTCTGACAGCATTTCCCCGTGAAAAAACGGTACACCTGCCACGCGTGCCTTGCGCAGCCGTTCCCAGGATGAATCCACAATCATGACCGGGGCTTTTACTTTTTGCAGTGATTTAGCAAGGTTGACGGTGAAATTATTACTGCCGATGATCAGCGTACCAGGCTTTCCTTCCAGCGAGAGGTGCAGCTTTTTGGCAAGCCAGCCGATGGAAAAGCCATGGGCGACAACCGTGGTAAATACTAACGCAAACGTAATCGTAGTGATTAATGACGCATCCACATAACCTGCGTCAGATAAGATAGAGGCAAAATAGCCGGAAACCGTCAACGCAACAATACCTCTTGGTGCAATCCATCCTACGAAGAGCTTTTCATTCAAGGACAGGTCGGTGCCAATCGTTGACAGAAAAATTGATAAAGGGCGAACTGCAAACATCATGAGCAGCACATAGCCCATAATACCGGGATCAAACACTTGCAGCAGGGTATCGACTTTTAATGAAGCGGTTAGCATGATGAAGATAGCCGAAATGAGAAGCATAGAAACATTCTCTTTGAAGTGGCGCATGTCGGCAAGCGAACTGATACCCATGTTCGCAAGTGTCATCCCCATTGCAGTAACCGCAAGTAAACCTGTTTCGTGGATTACTTCATCAGCGATGGTAAAACAGCCGATAACGACCGTGAATACGGCTGGCGATTTTAAGAATTCCGGAATATAGCCGGACTCAAACATCCAGCCAATCCCTTTTCCGCATGCCCATCCCAACATCGCAGCAAAGACAGATGCTGCGAAAAACGTTAATAAAGCAGATCCATCGGGATTTACTGATGTCAGATAGCTGATGATTTCAAAGGCAAACACTGCCAACAGTGCACCAATCGGGTCGACGATAATCCCTTCCCACTTCAAAATTTTCGCCGGCCGTGGCTTTAACTTCGACTGTCTTAACAATGGCATGATAACAGTGGGCCCCGTAACAATAAACAAACCACCAATGACAAAGGCAGCCGCCCAGCTCAGTCCAGCAATATAGTGCGCTGTCACCGAACCAAGAATCCACGACAGGAAGGCTCCGATGGTCGATATTCGAAAGACCGGTCGTCCCAATCCACGAATTTCTTTATAGTTCAAATTAAGGCTGCCCTCAAATAGAATAACGGCAACGGCAACCGAAATAATCGGGTTATATAATTCTCCAAAGTCTTCCTCTGGGTCCATCAGTCCCAAAACAGGTCCAATAAGCAGTCCGGTAATCGACATGAGAACGATTGCCGGCATTCTGTACCGCCAAGCCACCCACTGGGATCCGATACCCAAAAGAAAGACGAGCATTACTTCAAATAAAATGGATGGAACCATATATTACCCCCTAACCTACTAGATTAAAAAACTGGACAATAACATAAGGACATTTTAAATGGGGGGCGAGGTACTTGTAAACAGATAAAAACCTATTCCACAACTGTGACAATTCACAAAAATGTCATTATATAATTTAACTCACCATTACACCGCTAATAATAGCCTTCATTTTGTGATATAGCAGGGTTTTTCCCGGAAAGTATCCAAACAAGTTGCAAGCGTATCATGCAAATATGTGTCGAATTATGTTGACACTTCATGCGGTTCTTGCTAAACTAATCTTGCTTTTGTCGAAATAATATTTTTTTGCAATAAATTTTCTGACTTTTAAATCTTCATTGAAAATATACACTTTCCCATTTAATTAATTGAAAGGAAGGAACCAAGATGAAAAAAGACACGCTGACAGTAGGCTTTATGTTATTTGCATTATTTTTTGGTGCCGGAAACCTCATCTATCCACCAACACTAGGGGATGAATCAGGGACATCTTACTGGGCGGCTATTGTAGGATTTGTACTAACAGGTGTCGGCCTGCCAATCCTCGCCGTAACTGCCATCTCATTTGTAAAAAACGATGCCAGGGAGCTTGCTGATCGTGTTCATCCAATGTTCGGGGCCATCTTCACTTCCGTCGTATATCTTGCCATTGGACCGTTTTTCGGTGTGCCCCGCGCCGCCACCGTTGCATTTGAGATGAGCATGGAACCATTTACAAGCGTATCACCGTTTATATTGTTCCTGTTTACGACGTTTTTTTTCCTAATCGTTTATTTTATCAGCATGAATCCGTCCAAAATGGTTGACCGGGTAGGACAGCTGCTGACACCGTTTTTATTGTTTGCGATCGTTATACTCTGTGTCGGTGGCTTTATGCTATTAAACAACGATGTACAAAGTCCCAGTGAAAAATATGCCGAATCCCCGTTATTTACCGGCTTTGTAGAAGGCTACTTGACGATGGATGCGATTGCAGCACTGGCATTTGGCATTATCGTTGTAAATGCGTTTAAAGACAGAGGCATCACTTCTCGGGAAGCACTTATTCAATCCACACTAAAAGCAGGACTGGTAGCTGGCATCGGACTTGTATCGGTCTATGCGTCGATAGGATGGATTGGCACAAGATTGGGCGCTACCGGCAGCTTTTCTAACGGTGGAGACATTTTATCAAGCGCTGCTAACATGATGTTCGGAAACTTTGGTGCCATATTACTCGGCATCATTGTCGCACTGGCCTGTTTAACTACTTCAGTAGGTCTCGTTGTTGCTTGCGGGCAATTTTTCCATAGGTTGACAGATTTTTCCTACCATTGGATTGTTGCATTGGTCACCATTGTTAGCTACTTGATTGCTAACCAGGGGCTGAACACGATTATTAGTGTTTCGGTACCTGTACTAACATTCCTTTATCCGATTGCGATTGTTCTTATTCTATTAACCTTTTTACAGCCATTGTTCGATGGGGATGCTTACGTTTATCGCGGTGCTATCCTGATGACCGGATTTATCTCTCTTTACGACGGACTTACAGAATATGGTATCAGCATGCCAGCTGTTACGTCGGTACTGGAGCATCTACCGTTTTTCACTTTAGGACTCGGCTGGTTTGCACCTGCCGTCCTTGGCGGTTTAATCGGACTATTGTTTAAAAAAAGCCCGGCGTTATCCTATTCCAAATAGGGCTGGATCGCCGGGTTTTTCTTTACAAACTCAACTTTCGCAGCTTGAAATGATTTCTTTTATAAGCTTTTAGAAAACAGCTTTTATGTTTATCAAGGTTGTAGAGGGCAATGGTTAGAAGGTTTCAAGTTTGCCGCAGTTATCTGTAGAAACTTCATTATTTGGTGTGAAGGTTGTTTTAAAATATATCTTTATGGATGACTTTAAACAACAGCCCCGACATTCGCGAATGCCGAGGTTTTCTAATGGTTTCGACATGAAAGGATATGTTAGGATAAGTAGAAGCAAAGGAGAGACAAGTGATGCTTGAGCAAGCTGAATCCATTTTGAAAACATATTTTGGGTATCCATCATTTCGTTCAGGACAACGGCAAACAATTGAACAGATTATGGGAAAAAGTAACACGCTGGCTGTGATGCCAACCGGCGGGGGTAAATCGCTATGCTATCAGATTCCGGGCATGGCGCTGGATGGAACGGCCATTATCATCTCACCGCTCATTTCCCTTATGAAAGACCAGGTGGATGCCCTAAAGGCGCTGGGAGTAGCAGCAACCTACATCAACAGTTCACTGTCTGCTAGCGAGCAGCACGAACGCCTTGCTGCCATCGAAGCAGGTGAATACCAGTTTGTTTACGCGGCACCCGAACGATTTGAATCCGGCGCATTCATGTCGGTCATGAAACGAATTTCAATTTCGCTGATTGCTTTTGATGAGGCTCACTGCATCTCGCAATGGGGACATGATTTTCGACCAAGCTACAGATCAATCGTCACGACGCTAAAGCAGATTCCCTCCATCCCTGTCGTTGTTGCTCTAACCGCTACCGCAACAGCTGAAGTGATTGCCGATATCCAGTCACTACTTTCCATAGATGATTTTCATGTTGTGAAAACCGGTTTTGAACGGGAGAACCTAGCCTTTCATGTCGTTAAGGGGAAAAACAAACAAACGTACATCAAGTCCTTTATGAAAGCGCACAAACATGAATCCGGAATCATTTATACAGCGACACGGAAGCAAGCCGATGCACTCGCCGAACAGTTTGAACAGTGGGGGCTAGCTGCGGCCAAATACCATGCCGGTTTGACTGAGGACGAACGGAAAGCAGCACAATCCGCCTTCATTCATGATGAAAAAACCGTCATGATTGCGACGAATGCGTTTGGTATGGGTATCGACAAATCGAATGTGCGGTTTATTATTCATTATGCGATGCCGATGACGATGGAGGCGTATTATCAGGAAGCAGGCAGAGCTGGCCGTGACGGGGAGCATAGTGATTGTATCTTGCTGTTTTCGCCGCAAGATGTGCAGCTGCAAAAATTTCTGATCGAACAATCGCAAATGGATGATGAAGCCAAACAAGGTGAATACCGGAAGTTACAGGCGATGATCAACTACTGTCATACCCACAGCTGCCTGACATCGTACATATTAGACTATTTCGGCGATATGTCCAGCCATGAGCCATGCGGCCGCTGCAGTAACTGTCAGCACCGCCGGGAACGTGTGGATATCACTGAAGAAGCACAAATGATTCTGTCATGTGTCAAACGGATGGGCGAACGATTCGGCATCTCCATGACCGCAAAAGTGCTAAAAGGATCAAACGACAGCCGGCTCCGCAGTTTTCGCCTGCATACCTTGTCCACATATGGCATCTTATCCGCTTACACGGAAAAACAACTGGCAGAGCGGATCCAATTTCTCGTAGCAGAACAGCTGCTGGCAACCGCAGACGGCAAATTCCCGACGTTACAGCTGAACAGGAAGTCGGTCGATGTATTGAAAGGTAGAGAGACCGTCTGGATGTATACGGCACCAATCCCTGCCGGCGAGGAAACTGACTACCGGGAAGATCTGTTCACTGCTTTACGCGACAAGCGGAAGAAAATTGCCGACGAGCAGGGCGTACCCCCATATGTCTTGTTTTCCGACGCAACGTTGAAAGAATTTAGCCGCTATTTCCCGGAAACAAAAGCAGACATGCTCGCGATCAAAGGGGTTGGCGAAAAGAAGTACGAACAGTATGGTGACGTATTTCTCGAGGTGATCAGCCAGTGGCGCAAAAACAACCCCGATGCCAGTCGTCCCGTTAAAATAGCTAGCGGTCGTCCAACTGTAAAAAAGGAAAAACAAGCGGACGACCGGCCGAGCCATATGATTAGTTATTCGTTATTTCAGTCTGGAAAACCTGTCAAAGATATTGCCGCATTGCGCGGCGTGACTGCACAAACCGTTGAAAACCACCTGTTTAAAGCATTTCAAGATGGATACCCACTTGTCTGGGATGTATTTTTTAATGCAGAAGATGAAAAAGTCATATTAGAAACCCGAGAGCAGCTGGAAGAACCAAAGCTGAAATTGCTGAAAGACTCATTGCCCGAGAGATTTGATTATACAGCCATCAAGGCAGTATTGGTAAAAAACGGAATTATGTAATGGTGAGAATCAAAGTTGTTTGAAAAAGGAAAAAGCACGGCATGATTTTATGAAATCGTGCCGTGCTTTTTTTGGTTTATTGATGTGTGCGGGTCACACCCGGGCCGCGCGACTTTCACTCGAGTCGCGCGAGTTTTACCCTTTTACATTTAGTGCCCAAGTACCGTTGCGGAATACGGCTTCGGTTGAGCCGTCTTCAAGAATGCCGTCAATGTCCAGGTTTTCAGAACCGATCATGAAGTCAACGTGGACGAGGCTGTCATTGACGCCGTGCTTATCGAGTGTGTTTGCATCCATATCTGAGCCGCCTTCTAAATTGGTCGGATATGCTTTGCCAAGCGCAATATGGCAGGATGCATTTTCGTCAAAAAGTGTATTGTAGAAAATCAATCCTGATTGAGAAACCGGTGATTCATTCGGAACGAGCGCCACTTCGCCAAGCCGGCGTGCACCTTCGTCTGTGTCGAGCAAATGCTTTAATGTTTCCCCGCCTTGCTCTGCTTGAAAGTCAACTACTTTTCCGTTTTCAAATGTAAGTGTAAAGTTATCGATTAGGTTTCCGCCGTAATTCAATGGCTTCGTACTTGAGACCGTGCCGTTCACGCCATATTTGTGCGGCATGGAGAAAACTTCCTCGGTCGGCATGTTTGGATTAAACTGGGTTCCCTGCTCAGATACGGCAGATCCGCCCTTCCAAAGATGTCCATCAGGCAGTTCCAGTTCTAAGTCTGTTCCAGGTGCCTTGAAATGCAGTTTTTTGTACTTTTTACGATTCAGGATTTCGCGGGCCGTCTCCAGCGTCTTGTTATGTGCTTCCCACGCGGCAATCGGATCATCCTTGTCGACACGGACGATATTGACAATCGCATCCCATAAGCTGTCCACCGCGTCTTCACGGGATTTTTCCGGGAAGACTTTCTGTGCCCAGTCACCGGTCGGGATGGAGATAATGGACCAGGTAATGCGGTCGTTCATTGTGTACTGGCGGAAGTTCTTCATTGCTTCACCAGCCGCCTTGTTGGCCATGGCTACCCGAGCTGAATCAATACCTTTCAGCAGGTCCGGATTGGTTGCTTTGATGGACAGAACGGCCGCACCGTCTTCTGCGTATGCATCATGCAGCTTCACCTTCCACTCCGGAAATGAGCCAATCACTTCATCTGGCGCATTTTCATACTTTAAACGCGTCAGTTCGTCATCCGCCCAGTTAATATGTACGTCTTTCGCACCCATTTCGTACGCTTTTCTGGCAACGATTCGGGTAAAATCCGCTCCCTCAATTGGCGCATTGATCATTAATGCTTGGTTTTCTTGCAGGTTGACCCCTGTCCGTAATGCTAAATCTGCATATTTTTCCTTCGTCTGTTGGTTAACCATTTTTTGACCTCCAAAATAAATTTCATGTACTCCTATTATTTCATATTTTTGAAAGATCACCAAATCATACATACATGTTAAACAGGATGCCCATCCGCGTGCGAAAAATGCACCACCGGCTTAAAATGTAACAACTTGAGCCACGCCACCGGCCACAACCTTTTCCAAGCACAAAAACTGCCTGCCCCGCAATGGAGGCAGACAGCTAACTTGCCAACCTATTCACCTTTACCGGTTGCCTGGTCGCGTCCCCAATAATCAACACCGGTCGTATCGTCTAAGGTGTCTCGATAAAATACTGGGTCTTTGCCGGCTTTCCGCTGGTCACGGTAATCATGCAGCACACGCCGGGCAACACCAAATAATCTCGTGATCGCGTACAAGTTGATCAGCGCCATGATGCCCATGGTCAAATCGGCGAGCTGCCAGACGAGATCGAACGTCGCTACCGCACCGAAGAAAACCATTAAAAGCACTGCAATCCGGTAAATAAACCTTCCCAGTCCGGAGTTTTGGATATAGTCAATATTACTTTCGCCATAATAGTAGTTTCCGAGGATAGAACTATAGGCGAAAAAGAATATAGCAATCGCGATGAAGATAGCCGCGCCTGTTCCAATATGAAATTCAAATGCTTGCTGTGTCAGCTGAATGCCATCCAGTTCACTGTCCGCATAACTACCGGCCGAAACTAAGATAAAACCGGTCGCACTGCACATTAGGATGGTATCAAAGAAAACACCTAGTGCCTGGATAAAGCCTTGTTTAGCCGGATGGGTTACCTCGGCAGTCGCTGCTGCATTCGGTGCACTACCCATACCAGCCTCATTTGAGAACAAGCCGCGTTTGATTCCCATCATAATCGCAGCGCCGAATCCACCACCGGCCACTTCACGGATACCGAACGCATTGCTAAAAATAAGTCCAAGCATGTCCGGTACTTCAGCAATATTGATGATTAATATATATACAGCAAGAACAATATACATGATAGCCATAATTGGTACAATATACTGCGTCACGGTTGCAATTCGTTTCAATCCGCCAAAAATAACGATGGCCGTCAACACACACAGTACGATGGCCATCATGTTCCGGTTAATGTCAAACTCGCCGCTAAAGGCAAGGCTAATTGTGTTCGATTGCACGGAATTGAACACGAGTCCGTACGTGAATGTAATGGTTATGGCAAATATAATCCCGAGCCAGCGCTGGTTCAGGCCTTTTTCCATATAATATGCCGGGCCGCCTCTATACTGATCCTTATCAGGGGTTTTATACACCTGTGCGAGCGTACTTTCCACAAAAGCCGTGGCTGAACCGAGCATCGCAATCAGCCACATCCAAAAAATCGCCCCTGGTCCGCCGACTGCCACAGCCGAAGCAACACCAGCCAAGTTTCCCGTTCCAACACGGGATGCCGCACTGATGGCAAATGCCTGGAATGAGGATATTCCTTTCTTTCCTTCCGCACTAACGACCCGTTTATCAAACATAACACGTATCATTTCATTAAAATAGCGGAACTGGACAAAGTCAGTGCGTATGGTAAACCATAAGCCGAGTCCGAGCAGTACGGCGATTAAAATCGTACCCCACATGGCATCATTGGCAACACCAATCACCTGCTCCACGACTCCCATGAGTGTCAGGTCAGTTTCCATGTTGTTCTGCTCCCTTCCATAAAATAGAGCCAGCTTCATTCACCTCACATCCCCACTTGTTTAAGGATGCGATTAGGAAAATGGTTTCTATTGAGTAAGTTGGCTTCTCCACCAACCTATCATAATGGAAAAAGACCTATTTTGAAAAGTCGTGACGGAAAATCGACACCTTATTCATTCCATGGATAAACGGTACCAAACGTCGCCGCCATTTCCCTGGAGCCCTTCCGCCGCTGTTTCCGTTGTTCGGCACGTTCCGGTGCGGATTGATGCAGCTCCTTTTCCTGATCTGTTTCCGGATACACTTCCGGGACAGCAGTGGGCTTGCCGTCTTCATCAATCGCAACAAATGTTGAAAAAGCAGTTGTGCACACTTTCCGATCGCCCGTCTGTAAGTTTTCGGTTACCACCTTGGCAAAAACCTCCATCGATGTCGTGTGTGCCCACGTCACAAATGCTTCCACACAGACCGAGTCTCCTTCCCTGACCGGTTCCAGAAAGTCAACAGAATCGGTCGATGCAGTGACAACTAGCTTTCTCGCATGGCGGACAGCGGCAATTGCTGAGACATCATCGATATGTGCCATCAGCTTACCCCCGAAAAGGGTTCCATGATTGTTCGTGTCCGGCGGCAGCACGTGCGACGTTTTAACTGCCAGTGAATTTCTACAAGATTTTGATTCCATCCTTATTCCTCCATTTTCTCTTCTATATCTGTTTAGTCTGTTCATTTGCCATGTATTTACTCATCAAAGCCTACAGTATTGGTGACAGAAGCCGGGAGAATGATTCTTTAAGACGGATACCGATTGATCGTTTTCGGTACAGTTTCCTAGTCATTTGGGTGGAAACGGCAATATCACCTTTGAATGCTGCCAACAGCCGCTCAGCTAACCCCTGGTCATACAAAAAAGCGTTCACTTCAAAATTAAGTCGGAAACTACGCACATCAATATTCGCTGTACCGACGGAGGCAATTTTTCCATCAACAATAATCGTCTTCGCGTGCAAGAAACCGTTCTGATAAATGTACACTTCCGCTCCTGCATTCAATAGGTCACCAACATAGGACATGGTTGCCCAATAGACAAACGGGTGATCCGGTTTGTTCGGGATCATCACTTTCACATCAACACCTGATAATGCAGCAATCCGCAATGTATCCTGCAGACTGTCATCCGGGATGAAGTAGGGTGTCTGTATATAGACATATTCTTTTGCCGACATGATCATTTTAATATAGCCATTTTTAATCTGTTCCCAATCAGAATCAGGACCGGATGATACAATCTGTACACCGACATCACCACATTTTTCCGTCGTATAGTACCGATCATCATACAAGATATCATTCCGGGATGCTTGGTTCCAGTCAAGAATAAAGCGTGTCTGCATATTAGCCACCGCATCGCCGCATATGCGCAAGTGTGTGTCTCGCCAGTATCCAAATCGTTTATTATGGCCCAGATACTCATCACCAATATTAAATCCGCCAATATAGCCGACTTTTGCATCGATAATTGCCAATTTACGGTGATTCCGGTAATTGATCTTTAAATTGATTTTCGGTATCTTTGGTGGAAAAAATGATTCAATCTGTACCCCTGCTTTTCGCATACGATTAAGAAACTTTTTGTTAATTCCCCGTGACCCCATATCATCGAATAGAACCCGCACTTCCACACCTTGCCTAGCCTTGCGAGTCAGTATACCGGCAATTTTCTTTCCCAGCTGGTCATGGCGTAAAATGTAATAGAGAAGATGGATATGATCATATGCATGTTCCAGATCCTCCATCATTGCAGCAAACTTCTCTTCCCCGTCAGTAAATATACGTACCTTGTTATTCTGGGTAAAAATGGCATCATTATTGTGCAAATGCAAATAAAAAAGATCTTTATACGCGCTTAGTCCCTGATGCTTGAAAGGAAAGCTGTTGTCCTCAATAGCGCGCAGCTGCTCCTGCACAGCCTTTTTCACACCAAGTTTACTTTTCGTATCCCACGTAAAAATGCGCTCGCCGCTGATGCGCCTACCAAAAATGAGATATAGTATAAATCCGGCAACAGGGACAAACATGAGCACCATCAGCCACGCCCATGTTGCCGTTGCATCCTTGCGCTCCAGAAAGATAATCGTCAGTGCAAGCGCAATATTAAATATAAGAATGCCGCCTACAATCATTGACCAGATGCCCACAAATAAAACCTCACTTTAACTGCCATACCATTACCTTTACTATAGCATAATTTTCCTTTTGGCTGTTATGCAGTAATGGCGACTCTCTTTAGAATATGCAGACACACGTCAACATACCCGTTACAAACAAGCCAAAAACAAAAAAACGCTTGGATATACATAAGTTATCCAACTTCTTTATTTTCATTTTGTCTTTTAACTAACATCCCGATGATTGAATAAGCTAATCTCATATAAGCTGATATTGCGGAAGTTAAATTGTAAAGCGTTTTTAGGAAGTTGCCACGTATAGCAATGAATCGCTACCGTTCTAATGCTGATGGTTTCATTTGGCATGCTGATTGCGTTTATCATGTCCGATAACAATAAAAAGTAATCCCTCATGTGGTTTGAACGGCCTTTGAGGGATTATTTTCCTTGAATGCGCCTAGCCCCTCTTGATGGGGTTCGGTCTATTATAACCGTTCCATGTTTCAGCATGGACGGTCTTTATTATCATATGCACTTTTTATGCTTCTATGTTTACTATACCACAAAATCCACGTTTGTTCACTTCTTTTCCCCTGTATTTTGTTGCTGTAATATACATCGACAGCATCAAATTGATAAAAAACACAGTTTCTTCATTCAATTACTGCGCCCGTTTCTATTTTATGGTCAGCCGGTTCCGATTATTATAAACCCAGTGGTTATCCACCCTAATGGTTTCATTTAAATCCCACCTTACAGTCTTAAACATTCAGGCCCGATTGGTGAATAAAGATTAATTTAGACTTTCCACTATATGCTATGTTTCGTTAGTTGAAAGTCTTCTTACACAATACAAATTAGCATTAATATTATAAGGATTTAACAGAGATTCATCACTGAAATTAACAGTGTAATTTGAGCATTGACAATAGCCATTGTGAACGGGGTAAAGGTATGTATTTACTATGCCGATTTAGACCTATTTTTAATAGCAATAAAAAAACAGCATACCAATTTCTAAGTTAGTTGATATGCCTGTTTCATTTGTTCATTCAATTTTCTCCACCAAGAAAGTAAACTACTCAATGTTCATGAGTGTTTTTTATGTTTAGTAAACGATTACGAGAGGCGGTGTACCTCTCGCTAGTTCGTTCTTTTGTGTTTTGCTCGAATAACGTGAACTGCATACAGACTTCTTTAAGACAAGGCGGATGCTATTCGCCTGCAGCTGTATGCGCCTCAGCCAGCTGCAATTGATCCAATGCCTGCTCGAGATCTGCCCATACATCCTGCCACGCTTCAAGACCGACCGATAAACGGATGAGTTGATCACTGATACCCATATCCGCACGTACATCTTCCGGAACGACGGAATGGGTCATCGTTGCCGGATGCTGAATCAATGTTTCGGCATCCCCGAGGCTAACAGCAATTTTAACAAAGTTCAGGCTGTTCAAGAGCTGTTGTGCCTCCGCTTTCGTCCCATTGATCTCAAATGATAAAAGCCCGCCGCCGCGTTTCATTTGCTTTTGACAAATGGCATAAGCTGGACTGGCTTCATCACCTGGATAAAAAACACGTGCGACCTTTGGATGCTGACGGAGCCGTTCGAAAATGTTCTCCGCGTTATCACAATGCCGGTCCAACCGAATCGGCAATGTCTTCAAGCCGCGGATCAACAGCCATGCATCAAACGGTGCCATGACACCACCAATATCTTTTTGGGTCGTCATCGCCACTTCATCAAGAAAATCTTTTTTCCCGACAGCAACCCCGGCAATGACATCCCCGTGCCCACCAATGTATTTCGTCGCACTATGCAAAACGACATCACAGCCTAAGTCAAGTGGCCGCTGCAAATATGGTGAGGAAAATGTATTATCAACGACGACCGGAATGTTATATTCATGCGCAACGTCAGCAACCATTTGTAAATCGATCAGTTTCATCGTCGGGTTAATTGGCGTTTCCACATAAATACACGCTGTTTCCGGTTTAATGCAGTCGCGAACTTCCTCTTTCGTGCGCATCTCGG
The DNA here is from genome assembly GCF_005887555.1 of Lentibacillus cibarius. Lineage (NCBI taxonomy): Bacteria > Bacillati > Bacillota > Bacilli > Caryophanales > Bacillaceae > Lentibacillus > Lentibacillus cibarius. Next base: position 1,672,543 of record NZ_VCIA01000001.1, read on the forward strand.
AAAAGTCATGTGTGATATGATACTTCTCCTTCATCATCGACAAGAGTCCGAACGTACAACCGTATAACCCTGATGAACAGACAATGTGGTCATTCGCCTTCGTCAAGGCAATCAGAATAGCCGACACAGCCGCCATCCCCGAGCTAAACGCCAACCCGCGTTCGCCGTTTTCGAGTGCGGCCATTTTTTCTTCCAGAACGGAGACGGTTGGATTACCCAGCCGTGAATAAATGTAACCATCCTCTTCTCCAGCAAAACGGCGCTCCCCCTGTTCTGCTGTTTCAAATGTAAATGTAGACGTCTGAAACAACGGACTTGACAGACTTCCCAGCATATCGTTTGCATCATAACCATCATGGATAACAGATGTTTCAAAGCGCTTATTGTTTTTCGTCATCGGTAATATTCCTCCCAGGTTAAAACTAATAAACTTCTTACTATTATTATATTCCATGCAGCCATGTTTAGAAAGCGTTTTCTTATGGTTGTTGAAAAAGAAAGCGTCCTATCCGAAGCAATAATAACGCACGTCTCAGTTCCTATTGCGGATATCAACACTGCTACCCCACTGCCAGTCTATAAAACTACCGTATGCAAGAAGCGCGTTTTTAAAAAGGCCGTGCACCCTTATTGCTTTTTTTCAAAATTGATTTTAAAATTGGTTTATTTACATATTCAACTTTCATTGGCCGAAATGAACACATAAGGCTTGGAAGAAGGAAGAAAGGCAGACTAAGAGCGGGCGATGCGCCCAACGTTGGCATACCCCTTATGAAGGGGCATGTATTTCCTCCGCTGTTTTTATTCATTGGGGCAGGAATCGTGGCAGAAAAACGAGTAGCACCACTTCACTAGTCCGGGTGAGCGGAGGGCGGTGACTCCTGCGGGAACAGCACGAGTCTGAAGACCCCGCAGCGGTGGTTTTCCGCGAGGAGGCTGAAGCCGTGCCCGCGGAAAGCATCCGCCCGGAGCGTTCCCGGACGGTGGACGAAAAGTCGTCGTACCTATAGAAAACATTTCAATAAATACATCGCATTATATATCTAATGTGTATAAAAATGACCTTTTAGAAAACAGTTTTTATGTTTATCAAGGTTGTCAGGACAACAGTTAGAAGCGTTTCAAGTTTGTCACAGTTACTGTAGGGGTTTCATTTTTGGGTTCGAAGGTTGCGTTACATACATAAGCGGATTACCAGCAGCAGTTTTAGCCAGTTCATTCATGACGATGCAAAGGGGGATTCTATCATGAACCAGGAAAACAAACTAGGGATTTTGTATGCGACAGTTGCTTATCTTATGTGGGGATTTCTACCTATCTATTGGAAATGGATTGATACGATTCCGGCGGGTGAAATACTTGCCCACCGCATTCTATGGTCATTTATCTTTATGGTGATTGTTGTACTAGCTGTAGGAAAGTGGCGGCCATTCGTTGACGAGTGCAAAGTCATTCTACACGATAAAAAGAAACTGATCGGCATCTCGCTGGCCGCGATTGTCATTAGCATCAACTGGCTTACGTTTATTTGGGCGGTTAATCATGATCACGTCATCCAGTCTAGTCTCGGTTATTACATTAACCCGCTCGTTAGTATTTTGCTGGGAATGCTTGTTTTAAAGGAAACATTAACACGGGTTCAGCTTTTTTCGTTTATTCTGGCTGCCATCGGGGTAGTGAATCTGACCGTTAGTTTCGGAGTGTTCCCATGGATATCCATCCTGCTGGCATTCTCGTTTGCCTCATACGGGCTACTGAAAAAGACCGTCGATATCAGTGCTATGTTCGGCTTAACCGTAGAAACAATGATTGTTACTCCGCTGGCACTTGTGTATTTGTTCTTTTTCAGTGGGGAATCGTTAGCGGGTTCCGTTATGTTCTCTGGTACCGGTCTTTTGCTTGCCGGCGCCGGTATGGCTACAGCCGTGCCACTGCTTTTGTTCGCGTTCGGTGCCAAAAAGATTCCATTATCCATGGTAGGCTTTCTGCAATATGTTGCACCGACGATTATGCTCATTCTTGGTGTATTTGTCTATAAGGAAACGTTCTCCACGGCACACCTGATATCATTTGCACTGATATGGATTGCGCTGATTATCTACATGGGCGCTGCACAACGCAGATCAGTTCGTCACCAAGCAGCCAGTTAACCTTTTTCAAATTTTCTGTTGACTTATGGCTACAAAGGCGTATATAATGTTCATTAAATTAATAAGATTACATCTCTTATCAAGAGCGGCGGAGGGAATAGGCCCATCGAAGCCCGGCAACCAGCAAGCCATGTGCTTTGCAAGGTGCTACATCCTACAGGTCAAGAAAGATCTGGTAGATAAGAGGAGGACGGTTACAAACACAAACCCTCTTCTCTTATGGAAGAGGGTTATTTATTTCTCCTCTTCCTCCAGTCGAAAAGTAACTCATTTTAAAACCAAAAGGAGGAATTTTTTATGACTAATTTTCATTTGTACAATCAGGAAACACATTTACTTCACGGGGGACAGGAACCCGACCCGACAACCGGATCGCGAGCAGTACCGATCTATCAAACGACTTCTTATGTTTTCCAGGACTCTGAACACGCACAAAATCTATTTGGACTGGCGGAACCCGGAAACATTTATACTCGTATTACCAATCCGACCATCGACGCTTTCGAACAGCGGATAGCACTTTTAGAGGATGGTGCAGCTGCCGTGGCAACCGCTTCCGGCATGGCAGCAATTACGATGGCGATTATGAACGTTGCCGGCAGTGGTGACGAAATCGTTGCCGACAGCAATCTATACGGGGGCACGTACAATTTATTCGCCAACACGCTACCTAAATACGGCATTAATGTCATTTTTGCCGATGGAACCGATCCGGACAGCATCAAAAGCGCCATTACTGATAAAACAAAAGCCATTTTCGGCGAGATTATTACCAATCCGAGCTTACATGTGCTCGATATTGAAACCATAAGCGGCATCGCCCACGACCATGGGATTCCGTTGATTATCGATAACACATTTGCAACGCCATACGTTACCAAACCACTGACATGGGGGGCTGATGTCGTTGTTCACTCCGCAACTAAATGGATTGGCGGTCACGGCACGTCTATCGCGGGTGTAGTCGTTGATGGCGGGCGGTTCAACTGGGCTAATGGCAACTTCCCGGAATTTACCGAACCGGATGAAAGCTATCACGGACTGAGGTATGTGGACGTTCAACCAGCTGCATTTGCGACAAAACTGCGCGTCCAGCTGCTCCGTGACATCGGTGCTTGCTTAAGTCCGCAAAATGCCTTCCTGCTATTGCAAGGACTGGAAACATTGCATTTGCGTGTTGAGCGTCATAACGAAAATGCCAAAGAAGTTGCTAACTATCTGCAAGCACATCCTGCCGTGGAATGGGTTAATTATCCCGGCCTGGCTAACCATCCATCCCATGAAACCGCGAATAAATACTTGCAGAAGGGTTATGGATCAATTATTACATTTGGCATTAAAGGTGGACGTGACGCGGGAAGGAAGCTTATCGACAACATTACACTCTGGTCACACGTTGCCAATGTAGGTGATGCCAAGTCACTGATTATTCACCCGGCATCGACCACGCATCAGCAGCTTAGCAAAGAAGACCTTGTCAAAAGCGGTGTATCCGAAGAACTTGTCCGCCTGTCGATTGGACTGGAATCAACAACAGATATCCTTGCCGACCTTGATCAGGCTATCGCTAAGGCGACCGGTGAGGAACCGACCATCCAGCAAACGGAAAAAGACGCCATTAGCTGGCTGCTCGCCTCTCCGTTTGACCGTGCGAATGGGGGACTGCGCAAAAAGGTGATTGCTGTTGTCGGAGGCACTTCTGCAGATACCACAAGCAAGCAAGCAGAACAGCTAGCGCAGCTCGGATTTCAAATCATCCGGATCGACGAAGCCACCTTTACCGAACAGTCAGGTCTACCTAATGTCATTGACGCCGTGCTGACGAGTGAACCTGTGACTCCAAAGATTTTAGACCAATTGGCACAAAAAGACGGAAAAATTTTGTGGACGAATCAGCCACAGCCAAAGACAGAAATTGTAGCTAAAGCTGCTGAATCAGGTATCGCGGTTGTTTTCGGAAAGGATGCCTACGAAGAAGCTGCACGCCTCCGCAGCGGCAGCGCTCGGAAGGAAACAGTACACGTTTGATAGATACTCCCCATTCCCATTTAGATTAACGGGGAGCAGCATGCTAGAATTTATAAACCAATACAGTAAAAAAGGAGCTTTGTACATACCAGCGTGTACAGCTCCTTTTTTTAGTTAAATGTCTGTTTATAGCTCAAAATAACACTTTCGTTTTGCATAGTATATATTAGGGATTTTTTAAATTATGTGACATGGTATAATAAATGAACAAAGGCGCAATTTACTTGCAGACTAAAACCGTCACACCCTGTACGTCGGGGGCGGACGTGGCTCAACTTTGCCAGTAAAAATTGTATCGTTTATTTTATACTTTCTTACTTTTATAACAACAAACCAAATCACTCTTTCCTTTACGGTTGGTGCACCCCAGTGGCACAATGAAAAACAGTCTGCATCAACAAAAGCCTCAAACAACAACGGAAACGGAAAGTGCCTAGCCGTAAGCGCATCTGCAGGTTTACACTTGCGCAGGCAACAGGAATTATACAGTATAGGTGTGAAACATATGAACAAAAAACAGGTTAGCATCTTTTTGATCATACTCGTTCTTTCATTGACCGGCTTTCTGATTTGGCTGCAGCCGGATACCACCATTAGTCAGCCGGCAGAAACAAGTGTACAAGAGGATCGGGAAACAGACGATAATAATCCGGGCGAAACTGACAATGATCATAAAACAGCACAAACAACGGAGGAAAGATCCGGCGAAAAAACAAAAGAGCCTACCTCACAGTTTTCGGATTTGCTTAAAGAAACAGTACAGCGCACAACAAAATTTTTTACAAATCAACAAATGCATGTAACTGCGATTGGTGACTCATTAACACAAGGAGTCGGTGATGACGTTGTGGAAGGCGGCTATGTCGGTATTTTGGATAATAAAATCAATCAAAACCAGCAACTTGTCACGTTTGATAATTACGGTAAACGAGGCAACCGCTCAGACCAGCTCTTAAAGCGACTCGATAAATCGGAAATCCAACAATCGCTTGAAAAGGCGGACATGATCTTGATTACAATTGGTGCAAACGACATCATGCAAGTGTTAAAGCAAAATTTTACCAATCTAAAAATGAATGATTTCAACCAGCCCCAGCAAGCTTATGAATCCAGGCTTAAGAGAATTTTTAAAACAATAAAGGATCTTAATGATGATGCTGCTATTTACCTAATCGGCTTCTACAATCCATTCGGGCGTTATTTTCAGGATATTAAAGAGCTTGATACGATTGTAAGTAATTGGAACAATACAGGAAAAACAGTCACAGCGCAATTTGATCGCACGAATTTTATCCCAGTAGCGGATTTGTTTAACACAACAGATGTAGATTTATTTGCGGAGGATCATTTTCATCCTAATCACCGGGGCTACCAGTTGTTTGCCAGACGTGTGCTCAATTATATAACCGATCAATAGGAGGTGCAGGCGTTGTCAAAGCATAAAATAACAAAAAATGTATGGAAGCGGCTCTTTTACTCGCTAATTGGCGTGAATGTGCTTATCTTCGCGGGCATCGCGGCACTGCTATTTTGGCCTGTCCCTGAAACGGATACACCTGAACCCGCGAAGGAAGAGAAAAAGCCGGGGTCGGAGTTCGTCGTCCGCACAACGAAGCAGAATGTCAACGAGCTTGTCAATGCCTATATTGATAAACTGCTGGAAGGAAACAACCACGATTACCGTATAACATTGGATGATGATGTGAAATTGGTCGGGGAACTTCCTGTTTTTTCTTCATCTGTTCCAGTATCCATTTACCTTGAGCCGCTTGTGCAAGAAAATGGCGATGTTATTTTGAGACAAAAATCCATCTCCATCGGTCAGCTGCAACTCCCGAATAAGAAAATTATGGAATACTTAAAGAAGTATTTGCCGATGCCGAAATGGGTAACGGTGGACCCGGCTAATGAAGAAATCTATGTAGCTGTAACTGATATGCACATTAGAAGTAACTTCCGCGTCAGTGTACAACAATTTGACTTGGAAGCGAACAACCTCGCGTTTAAAATTAACGTTCCTTATGAATCGCTCGGAATTGAAATGGCTATCGAATGACCACTTATTTGGCACGGGGTAGCTAGAAGTCATACGAATTCCAACCGAATCGGATAGCTGATTCAACTTTTGCACTATCAATTGGATTGATGCGATGTTTACTGAGGGGTCTAATTCCCCCTAATCGTCTTCATACACTTGCTGCATGTTGGTGATCTGTTCTTTTACCCGCTCGGCAAGGTGATCCGGCGAAAGCACTTTGGCACGGTCGCCCCACGTCAATATCCAATTAACCAGCCCGTCAGACAGTTTAGCTTTCGTCGTCAGAACAAAGTGGTCATCATCCAGCTCCCGAATATCTGCGTCCAGTCCGAGCCGGTCCAGCACCACATTGACCAGGTCATTATGGAACCGGATTTTTATCCACATTTCCTCCCCGGCAAACATGTGAAAACTCTGATTAACATATTCCTGCAAGTTGAAATCTCGCTTCTTGAACTTCTCATCACTCACTTGAATGTTGCGAATTCGATCAAGCCGGTAGTGGCGGATTTCATCATTGTCCAGGAAAAGGCCAATTAAATAGTAATAATCATTTTGCCAAATGAGCGCATATGGCGCTACGTGATAGATCATGCCGTCTCGGTGGTATTCGAACTCCTTTTGTACGTTGAATTTTCCGTACTGATACGTCAGCACCCTCCCCTCCGAAATGGCACGGTGCACCCGATCGATATTCAGCTTAACTAGTTCGTAATCAATATTGGAGGATTGACTGAACAAAATCGGCTCCGGCAATGTTTTGGCAATCGACTCGCTCGTCATCTTCTTCACTTTTTGAATAAGCTTTTGCTTTTCGTTCGTTGTGATAAAGCGCGCTGACAAAACGGCATCAATGATCAGCCGCAACTGGTATGTTTCGAACAGCCGTGATTGATGACTGTAAAGAGTCTTACCGAATTTACCTGTATTCCGAACAATTTCAAAGCCCATATCGTCCAATGTTGCCAAGTCACGTTTGATCGTCCGTCTATCAAATTTAGCATCATCAGTCATTTCTCGCCGCAGCTTTTCAATCAGTCCATCAATACCCAATTCATGCCATTCGTCCGTTTCATTAAAAAGTATTTCCCGCAGTTGCAACAGGCGGTAATTGTTACCACGCTCCACGAAAAAGCCCCCTTACCAAAAAAACCTATACATCTACTGTAAGCTTCCTAGCATCTGTTAGCAAGTCTTGGTAATATCCAATCAGTAACCGGATAGTGATTTCATTTTTTCCTAGGAGATATTACTTCACCTGCCTCGTAAACAGCCAAGTATTGTTACCCGAAAGTTGACCTACATTTTTGTTCTGCTTTTTAAACCGTATACATTGACGAAACTGTATAAATCTCGTACGCTAATATGGAGTCTATTTTTTGGAGGACGTTTACGAATGATAACTGTTAATAATGTAAGTTTGCGATATGCGGATAAGAAACTGTTTGAGGATGTTAATCTGAAATTCACGCCAGGTAACTGTTATGGTGTCATCGGAGCGAATGGTGCCGGTAAATCCACCTTTTTGCGGGTTCTTTCCGGTGAGGAAGAGACGCAATCCGGTAATGTATCCATCACGCCAGGCGAACGGATGGCTGTATTAAAACAGGACCACTTCGCATTTGAAGACCACGATGTACTAGAAACAGTGCTAATGGGACATGAACGATTGTATGAAGTCAAACAGGAAAAAGACGCTATTTATATGAAAGCAGACTTTTCCGAAGAAGACGGCATGCGCGCTGCCGAACTTGAAGGTGAATTTGCCGAGATGAACGGCTGGGAAGCGGAATCCGATGCAGCCATGCTCTTGAAAGGACTTGGTATCGACGAGTCACTGCATACAGCCAAAATGGCGGAATTGCCAGAGGAACAGAAAGTAAAAGTCTTGCTCGCACAAGCGCTTTTCGGCAATCCGGATATTCTGCTTCTAGACGAACCGACGAACGGCCTTGACATTCATGCGATTCAGTGGCTGGAAGAGTTCCTGATTAACTTTGAAAACACGGTCATCGTCGTCTCACACGACCGCCACTTTTTAAATAATGTGTGTACCCATATTGCGGATATTGACTATGGAAAAATTGAAATTTATATCGGTAACTATGATTTCTGGTACGAATCCAGCCAGCTCGCTAAAAAGATGGCACAAGAAGAAAATAAGAAAAAGGAAGAAAAAATTAAAGACCTTAAAGCCTTTATCGAACGATTCAGTGCCAATAAATCCAAATCACGACAGGCAACATCACGGAAAAAGATGCTCGACAGCATTACGCTTGATGATATTAAACCATCGTCACGCAGGTATCCGTATATTGCCTTTACCCCAGAGCGGGAAATCGGTAACGACCTGCTGTTTGTCGAAGGGCTGACCAAAACCATCAACGGTCAAAAGGTGCTTGATAATGTCAGTTTCACGATCAATAAAGATGATAAAGTAGCGTTCATCGGTAAAAACGACATTGTCAACACGACGTTGTTTGAGATTTTAATGGGCAATATGGAACCAGATGCGGGCACGTACAAATGGGGCGTGACCACATCACAATCTTATTTCCCACGTGATAACTCCGACTACTTTGACGGAAGTGACCTGACCTTAGTTGACTGGCTGCGGCAGTATTCACCGGAAGACGGCACCGAAACATTCCTGCGCAGCTTCCTAGGCCGCATGTTGTTCTCAGGTGACCAGGCACTGAAAAAGGCAAGTGTCCTATCCGGCGGTGAACGTGTCCGCTGCATGCTGTCGAAAATGATGCTCTCAAACGCTAACGTGCTCATTCTAGATGAACCGACCAACCACCTGGACTTAGAATCGATTACGTCATTGAACAATGGGCTGAAGAAATTTAAAGGATCCATCCTGTTCACATCGCACGACCACGAATTCATCCAGACGATCGCCAACCGGCTGATAGAAATCACACCAAATGGCATCGTCGACAAAGAGATGACCTACGACGAATATATTGCAGATAAAGAATTGCAGAAAAAAGTGGAAGAAATGTATACAGAATAAGCAGAAGAAATCGGCATACCAGCCGATTTCTTTTTTTGTATTTGGGATGCGGGTCGCGCGACTTTCACCCCGGGCCGCGCGAGTCCACCTGGCCCAAGGAGCCTGTCCCCACGGTCCGCACGTTTCGCCTATTTCGTTTGAATTTTTTCCAGCATATCTGCTGTCATTGTGTCTATATCATACGTTGCTTCGAAGCCCCATTCTTCTGCTGCTGCGGTGGCGTCGATGCTGTCCGGCCAGCTTTCGGCAATCTGCTGGAGCGCTGGGTCTACATCATAGGCTAACTCAAAGTCCGGTATGTGTTTTTGAATCGCTTTTGCAAAGTCTTCCGGTGCTGCTGATATGGCCGAAATATTATAAGCATTGCGGTAAACAAGCTTGTCCGGGTCCGCTTCCATTAGCTTCATAATTGCATGCAGTGCGTCGGGCATGTACATCATATCCATATACGTACCGGCGGCAATGTAGGATGTATATTTTTTATTACGCACAGCTTCGTAATAAATTTCTACGGCATAATCGGTTGTGCCTCCGCCGGGCGGAGTTACATAGGAAATCAGTCCTGGATACCGGACTCCGCGTGTGTCAACGCCAAAACGATAATAGTAATAATCGCACAGCAGTTCACCGGCTACTTTATTCACGCCATACATGGTCGTTGGGCGCATGATTGTTTCTTGTGGTGTACCTTTTTTCGGGGTTGATGGTCCGAATGCCCCGATGGAACTTGGGGTAAAAAATTGCAGGTTACGTTCTCTGGCAACTTCTAGCGCGTTTATCAACCCGCCCATATTCAGGTCCCACGCTTGCTTGGGTTTGGCTTCGGCTTTGGCAGATAACAGCGCGGCCAGATGCATAATTGTATCGACGTTATGTTTTGCCGCTGCGTCATATAATGCTTTTCCATCGGTCACATCAACGATTTCAAATGGACCTTCTTCCGCTTCACCTTTCCGAATGTCAGATCCGATAACGTTGGCAGTCCCATAATGGTCACGCAGCATGGTGACGAGCTCAGAACCAATTTGGCCTTGTGCTCCTGTAACGAGTATTCTTTTCATAGTGTTTCCCCTTCTGTATTCCTGGTGTGGTGTGTTCATTATACCGGCACCAAACCACAGCAAAAATAAGGGCGGGTGCCGGATAGATTGTTAAATAATACCGAGTTCCTTACCGATTTTTTCATAAGTGGCAAGTGCTTGATCAAGCATTTCTTTCGTGTGGGCTGCTGTCGGCATGTTGCGCACACGACCTGTTCCCCTTGGTACGGTTGGGAAGACGATGGATTTGGCATAAACGCCTTCTTCATTTAGTCGCTTACTGAACGTTTGTGTATCATTTTCGTCACCGATGATACATGGGGTAATTGGTGTTTCACTGTTACCGATATCAAATCCAAGCTTTTGCAGGCCGTCTTTTAAGTAGTTGCTATTCTCCCACAGTTTTTCGTTCAAATCAGTGGATTCCATCAGCAAATCAACAGCTTTCGTGCTGGCTGCGGCATCGGCCGGTGACACAGCTGTCGAGAACAGGAATGGACGGGAACGAACTTTTAACCAGTCAATCAATTCTGCTTTGCCGGCAACATAACCGCCGATCACACCGATTGCCTTGGATAAGGTCCCCATCTGGAAGTCTACCTTATCCTGCAGACCGAAATGCTTGACAGTACCGGCACCTTGACCAAGCACCCCGGACCCGTGGGCATCATCGACATACGTAATCAAGTCAAATTCCTCGGCGATACCGACAATTTCTGGAAGTTTGGCAATATCGCCATCCATAGAAAAGACCCCATCCGTAATGACCATGATTTTATTGTACTGGCCGGACTCAACTGCTTGGCGTGCTTTTTCGCGCAAATCGTCCATATCCGCATGGTTGAATGGTATGATTTTTGCTTTGGAAAGCCGGCATCCATCAATAATTGATGCGTGATTCAACTGATCGGACAGGATGGCATCGTTTTTATCCATTACAGCGGATATCGCTGCCATATTGCAATTGAAACCGGACTGGAAGGAAATGACTGCTTCTGTTCCTTTGAATGCTGCCAGTTTCTTCTCCAGCTCCAGGTGCAGATCCATCGTCCCATTGATTGTGCGAACCGCGCCGGCACCAACGCCATGCGAGTCGACGGCATCTTTGGCGACTTCCTTAAGGCGCTCATCGGTTGCCAGGCCGAGATAGTTATTGGACGAAAGATTAATCAACTTCTTCCCGTCAATCGTAATCTCCGGACCGTTTGCACCTTCGAGAGGATCGATTTCATTGTAGAGTCCTTTTTCTTTCAAGTCGGCAATATTTTCATGTAAAAAGGTTTGCAATGCGTTGCTTGTCATCTTGGTTTCCTCCTTTATGTAAACGCTTTTACACAATCTCCAACATCATTCTACCATGTTCTATCATAAAGTTTAACACATCTCCGGATCATTTAGCACTTCCGTACGGTTCAAGTGATGCTGTTTTAGCGGTTCTTCTGTTCAAAATGACTCCTGCGACTAGTACGACAGACGCGCCTATGGCAATATAGAGACCTGCTGCTGGGTAACTCACCGATTCACCCATATAGCTTTGCGATACTTCCATACTATAAAAAACCAGGAAAACCACAGCAGAAACCGATGTGGCGACACTGAAAAAGCGCGGTGTTTTTTTAAACAGGGAAGCACAAATCGGAAAGGCAAACAGTAAGAGCACGATGTACCCCCGGTGCGCAAATCCATTAACGTTCCCATAAAAGGTAACATAGACCCAAGGAAAGAATAATGAGCTAGTGTATACGGCCGTTGCTATGTAGATAAGCAAATCACCGGTTTTCATTTTTTTTAGCATAGAATCCCTTCTTCCTGTATAACAAGTTTTACCTATCATTTTGTCACAAAAAGCGGTGGTACATTCGTATCTATTTTATTATAATAAAGTAGAGAAAGAAAAAGCGAGGGTGGAAAATTGAAAAAAATCTTAATGGCGTTATTTTTTGTTTTAATCCTCAGTTTTGGTATTATTGGCGTCACCCAAACGGTCAATGACACAAATGATATAGTTGAAAAACAGGATAATGGTGAACATAAAACAGTCACATTTCAGTAGCTGGGCCAAAGTTACACCACATGCGCCTGGCCACTACAAAAAGGAAGCACCCTTAGTGGATGCTTCCTTTTTTCTTTGTGTTTATTTGTTAACAATCGTTACGTCGACAGTGCGGACGCCCCAGTTATAGGCCTTTTTCTTCGTTGGAACATGGATATCAATTCTTTTACCCTGGATGGCACTGCCAATATCGGCAGCCGTTGCGTAGCCGTATCCTTCAACATACACTTCTGATCCAAGTGGAATGACATTCGGGTCCACAGCAATCACTTTGGCGTTCGGGTTGGCGTTTAAGTCCACCCCTGTTGATGTGACACCGGAACATCCGTCACAATCCGCTGTATATGCTGTCGCTGATACGGTGACTGTTTTACCTTCCGGGTTATCTTTGGATGGCTGCTGTTTACTATCGCTTGTTTGTTTGGCTTGTTTCTCACGTTGATCCGCTGTCGTTTCATTCGCTACATGAGATGATGCGACTGCAGCCTTTTTCTGTTCTATTTGAACACCTTTCATGTCAAGTTCTTGTCCAATCACAATTAAATTAGACTCTAATTCATTCCACTTTTTCAGGTTGTCCACAGAGACATGATATGCTTTACCAATACTGATTAGTGTATCACCACGCTGCACTTCATATGTTTGATGCAAGTTTAGTTTTTGTTTCGGTTGGATAGTGGTTGTTTTAAATTCATTTATGTCAACTTGTTTTTCTTCCGTTGTATGATTTGTTTCAGCGATAGTCCAAAGGTTGTCCCCTTTTTCTACGCTTTGTTCTTCTGCCGTTACACTGGTCAGTGCTACGCCGGCTATGGATACAGCCGCAACAATCGAAACTGCCAGTTTTTTCATAAGGTAGCCCCTCCTTTAATTTCAGCATTGCCATACTACCACAGCCCCATCGGCCATGCAGTTACAGGTCAATTAAGAATTCATTACAAGGATTACCAGACTACCAAGGAAATATTACAATTTTAATAGATTTATTGCATCAAAGGGCTTTCATTACATTTGTAAGGGTTTTTAGTGTAATAATTGTCATTTAGTTAAGACAAAATTGAGGGGTTGCCTTTATTGAGGTTTATTCTCGGGTGAAATTCCCGCTTTATCTTTTTAAAAAAACTCACCCGGTTGCTATCACCGGATGAGTTTTCTATCTATTTTACCGTTTCACGTGCGCATTTAACTTTGAACTGCCTGTCGTGCTTTGTGTTCATCATTATATTTATCATTGTACAAGTGGCATGAAACCCAATGATCTTTCGTATACTCCTGCCACTCCGGTTCCACTTTTGCACAGACGTCCATTGCCAGCGGACACCTAGTGCGGAAACGGCAGCCGCTTGGTGGAGCAATCGGACTTGGAACGTCACCTTCAATGACAATCCGTTCTCTCGTGCGTTCGACTTCCGGATCAGAAATAGGAATCGCACTTAAGAGCGCTTGGGTGTACGGGTGTAATGGCTCATGATATAAATCGTCACTCGTTGCTACTTCGGCCATTTTACCTAAATACATCACGCCTACCCGGTCACTGATGTGTTTCACCATGGAAAGGTCGTGGGCGATAAACAGGTAGGTGAGGCCTCGCTCCTCCTGTAGTTTTTTCATCAGATTAACAACTTGCGCCTGAATCGATACGTCCAGTGCGGAAATCGGCTCATCGGCAACGATAAACTCCGGATCGACTGCTAACGCACGAGCAATGCCTATACGCTGACGCTGGCCACCACTGAACTCGTGCGGATAACGGTTGCCGTGCTCCTGGTTCAGACCGACCGTTTCCAATAGCTCGTTCACTCGATTCAGCCGTTCCTTTTTTGACTTGGCCAACCCGTGGATATCAATACCTTCAGCAATAATATCTTTCACAGTCATTCTTGGATTCAGCGATGCATACGGGTCTTGGAAAATCATTTGCATGCAACGGTTGAATTTCTTCAGTTCCTTGGTCGATTTTTTTCCGTGCACATCTTCTCCTTGAAAATCTACCTCTCCATTGCTGGCTTCATACAGTCTTAGAATCGTTCGTCCGGCTGTTGATTTTCCGCAACCTGATTCACCGACAAGTCCGAATGTCTCCCCTTTATAGATATCAAAAGAAATACCGTCTACCGCTTTTAGTACCGTCTTTTTATCCATTGGAAAGTGTTTTTTCAAATCTTTTATTTCAAGCAATTTCTCACGTTGCTCATTCATTTGTTTTCAGACCTCCTGCAATTGCAGATTCGGGTGGTTCTACGTCCGGTGCACGCTCGTCCAGCAGCCAGCATGCCGTTTTTTGTGTATCAGATAGCTCGGTATATTCCGGCATATGGTTTTCGCAAACTTTCATCGCATATGGACAACGCGCTGCAAACGGACAACCCTTTGGCGGATCCAGCAAATCCGGTGGTGAGCCCGGAATTGCCTGCAGCTCCTCGTCGCCACCTTCCAGTTTCGGCATGGACCCGAGCAGTCCCCACGTATATGGGTGACGCGAGTTATAGAAAAGTTCATCAGAAGTACCTGTTTCGACAATTTTCCCACCATACATAACCGCCACACGATCAGCTGCATTGGCTACCACACCTAAATCGTGGGTAATCAGAATAATGGCGGTACCGGTCCGTTCCTTTAAGTCCCGCATTAAATCCATTATTTGTGCCTGAATGGTCACATCCAGTGCAGTAGTCGGCTCATCGGCAATTAGTATTTTCGGATTACAGGCTAGCGCGATGGCAATCATTGCCCGCTGCCGCATCCCCCGGAGTACTGGTGCGGATACTGGTTAATTCGTGTTTCCGGATGAGGAATTCCGACAAGTTTCAGCAATTCGACACCACGTTCGTGTGCCTCTTTTTTCGACATGCCTTGGTGCTTAATCAAACTTTCGGAAATTTGTTTCCCGACGGTCATGGTCGGATTCAGCGATGTCATTGGGTCCTGGAAAATCATACTAATTTCCTGACCGCGGATGCTCTCCATCTGTTTATCAGATTTTTGAATAATATCTTCACCGTCAAACTTAATCGATCCGTCGACAAATTTTCCTGGCGGCATCTGAATCAGACGCATTAGTGATTGGGCTGTTACACTTTTACCAGATCCGGATTCACCGACAATAGCCAGTGTTTCTCGTTCACTCAGTTCGAAATTTACATCGCGAACAGCCTTCACTTCGCCGCCAAACGTATCAAAGGAAACGGAAAGATTATTAACTTCAAGTATTTTTTTCATGTTTCGATCCTCCCATTATTTACGTTCTTTCGGATCCAGCGCGTCCCGCATTCCATCACCAATAACGTTGAAAGCAAGCATGGTCAATACGATAAAGAATGATGGGAAAAAGAGCTGATATGGCTGATATTGCAGATAAGGTAAGGCTGCATCTGACATGGTACCCCAACTGGCAAGCGGTGCCGGAACACCAAGCCCTAAATAACTTAAGAATGCTTCTGTGAAAATGGCGTTCGGAATCGTTAATGTCAGTGTAACAAGAATTGGCCCCATCGTATTAGGTATCAAGTGTCTGAACAGCAGTCTGATTTTACTTGCTCCCAGTGACTGGGCTGCCATAACATATTCCTCGTTCCTTAACTGCATCACTTGTCCACGTACAATCCTGGCCATGTTAATCCAGCCTGTAATCGTCATTGCCAAAATCATCGTCCATAACCCTTGTGGCATAACGACCATCAATAAAATAACGACAAGCAGATACGGAACACCATAGAGAATATCGGCAATACGCATCATATATTCATCAACTCTGCCGCCAAAGAAACCGGCCGTTGCACCCCAAATAACACCAATAATCAAATCGAGAAATGCAGCGGCGAGTCCAATGAAAAGAGAAATCTTCGCACCATACCATGTCCGTGCAAATATATCTCTTCCTAATTGGTCTGTCCCAAACCAGTGCTCACCGGACGGGGGCTTGTTTGCATTAATCAAGTCGTTGGAAAAATAATTGTAGCCGGAAATCGGGCCACCAATTAACGACATAATCCCAAGCAGGACAATAATTCCAACTCCAAATAAGGCCAGTTTGTTCTTTTTAAATCTGCGCCACGCATCTTTCCAAAAAGAAGTCGTTTCGCTGGCGATTCTTTCAGCTTCTGCTTCGTTATATTCAACAGGTTCGAAATCAGATGGTTTCAAGTTCAATTGTGCCATTATTTGCTTCCCCCTTTGCCAACCTTAATCCGAGGGTCAATCAGTCCGTAAATCAGGTCGACTACCAAGATAGAAATCAGCAAAAGAACACTGAAGAAAACAGTCGTACCCATAATGACCGTATAATCACGGTTTGTGATACTTTGGACAAATTCATTGCCAAGTCCAGGAATGGCAAAAATCTTTTCAATGACGAAACTTCCGGTCAAAATAGCTACTACTAATGGCCCCATATAGGAGACAACCGGCATGATTGCATTCCGGAGCGCGTGTTTATATGTCACAACGCGGTCACTCAAACCTTTGGACTTAGCCGTTTTAATATAATCCGAGCTCAACACTTCCAGCATACTCGAACGCATTAAACGTGCGATAAATGCTAGTGGCGTTGTTGCCAGTGCTATAGCCGGAAGTATGGTGTGTGCAAATGACTCAAATCTGGCAACCGGCAGTGCACCCAGTTGAATCGCAAACACATATTGTAATAAAGCGGCCATAATAAAGTTTGGTACCGAAATACCTAGAACAGCAATCACCATTGCCGAATAGTCACCGAACTTATTATGCTTCAAAGCGGCAAACACCCCGAGGAGCACGCCTATCGATAACGCAATAAAAATAGATTCAAGCCCTAGCACAAGTGAATAAGGGAAACTCCGATTAATGATATCGTTGACTGACTGAGCAGGATATTTGAATGACGGTCCAAAGTCCCATGTCGCGATATCAGTCAAATAATCGAAATATTGCACGTATAATGGATCGTTTAATCCATATTGTTCGTTTAACTGTTCCTCAATTTCCGGTGGTAGCTGTCTTTCAGCTGTAAATGGGCCACCCGGGGCAGCTTGCATTAATAGAAACGTAATTGTAACGATAAAAAATAGGGATATAACGATAAAACCCAAACGTTTCAATAGGTACTTTGCCAAAGTGTAACACCTCACCTTTCTATTCTTTGTTTTGCTATAACTCCAAAAGTAGTTTTTACTCAAGACGATTGTTGCTAAAATTATTCGAATCCTATAAGTTTTCGGTAATATTATATTAAAATAGGGGTGAATTTAATCACCCCCTAACAGTTCACTATCTCCATCAAACTGATGGTAGTTTGAAAGAAATAGTGAACGGTTGATAACTACCAACTTATAAGACTTAGATAACACAGGAGTTTAAATTCTTGTTGTATCATGGCTATTCTGTTTTTAGGAAAAGCCGGTATAAGGTATATTAATCGATACACCTTATACGGCTTTCGGTAGCTGCCTACTTATTAGTGTTCAGCAATATAACCCCATTTGAACTGAATGGTTCCCAACTTACTTACTGGTACATCCTTCACGTAATCTTTGTGGGCATAAACGTTTGTATAGAAATAGATTGGTGCAAGCGGCATTTCATCCATGAAAATCTCTTCCGCTTCACGCAGCAATTCTTTACGTGCCGCTTCATCTGTTTCTTTTCTTGCTTCTTCCAGCAGGCTGGCATATTCATCGTTTTCCCAGTTGGTATAGTTCGTGCCACCAACCGTTTCAAAGATTTCCAAGAAGTTGATTGGATCAAGGAAGTCTGCAAGCCAGCCATGGCGACCAACCTGATAATTGCCTTGACTTAAAGAATCGAGATAAACATTCCATTCTTCATTGTTCAGCTCAACGTCAACACCAAGACTCTCTTTCCACATATCCTGAATGGCTTGTGCTATTGCACTGTGCCCTTCACTTGTGTTATAAGAAAGCTTGATTGTTGGCAATTCATCGAGACCCAACTCCTCTAGCCCCTTGTCAAGATATTCTTTCGCTTTTTCAACATCATTATCTTTAAAGTAGCCGTCTTTATTTTCTTCCCAAATGGCTGTCGGAACCAGTGCCATTGCAGGCTTTTGTTCACCCTTAGTAATATTTTCGACAATGCCTTTACGATTAATGGCTAATGCCAACGCTCTCCGGATATTTTTGTTCATGAACGGTTCCTTTTCTGTATTATACGAGTAATAATACGTGCCTGCCTTTGGCGAAACTTTTAAGCTACCTTCTTGTTTCATTGGCGGAATGGCTGCTAATGGTACCGAATCTAACGGTGAGCCTAGCCAGTCCAACTCCCCATTATCATACATTTGCTTAGCCGTGTTTTCGTCGTCGACCATTTCCATGGTGATAGTTTCTAGTTGGACATTTTCTGCATCCCAGTAATCAGGGTTTTTCTTTAGAACAATTTGATTCTTGTGTTTCCATTTATCCAATAGGAACGGTCCGTTTGTTACATAGTCCTCGTCAGCATCAGCTGCCCAGTCTTTGTTCTTTTCGGCCACGTTTTGATTTACCGGGTAATACGTATAGAATGCTGTCAGTTCAAGGAAGTATGGTGTCGGGTTTTCCAGTTCCACAACGAGTGTTTTCTCATCTTCTACAGTAATACCGACATCATCAAGTGAGCCTTCTCCGGTTTTGGCAGCTTCTGCACCTTTAATTGGATACAGCTGATAGGCATACTCAGTATCAGGACTGTTCGGATTGAGCACCCACTTCCACGAGTCGGCAAATGTCTGTGCGGTAATTGGGTCACCATTCGACCATTTCACACCGTCACGGATAGTGAATGTGTATGTTTTCTTATCATCTGAAATCTGAATGTCACTGGCCATCGCCTTTTGCGGTTCCCCATCAGGGCCAATACGCGTCAGCCCTTCAAATACTTGGCTAAGTACAGCATTTGACGTCGTATCCGTTGCCTTTCCAGGGTGCAAGGATGGTGGCTCGGTCTTAAGGTTCACTGTCAGTGACTGGTCATCTGCTAACGTCGCTTCTCCTGATCCTTTATTGTCACCTGTATCTTTTCCCCCGTCGCCGCTGTTGTCATCTCCACCGCCACACGCAGTAAGGAAGATGCCCATGGCGAATACGAGTGTAAACAGTAATGACCACTTCTTCCAATTCATTGATTAGACCCTCCTAGTTAATACATCTGTGTTGTCGAATTTTTACAGATAATTCACATTGTTGTTGAATTATCTGTTCTATTATTATACTATGATTTCTAACAAATTTCACTATTTTTTTTATAGAAAACTATTAATTTTATTTCATAACCGAAATATTTCGTATCTCTAAATAATTCCCGGGTAAGCAATTTCATTTGATAGGGAGGTTCTTTTGCATGTGTATAACACCTGCATTTATGCGGCCGTAGCGTGAATACATATATTTATGAGGAATAGATAAGTTAGAAAGCCCAGTGTGATTCGGTGACTCATATTACTGTTAAAAGCAATACACTTCCTATGGAAAATACCGACTTGAATGAAGTATGTTTCTTAAATGTACCTTTTGTATTCCATCGGTTGTCGTTATATGGCGAATTGCAAAAACCGCAGATAGAGTGGTTAACTTTTTACGAAGAAAGATCCGTGCCTGTGTGCAGCACCCCGTTTCCTTGTGCCTTTTATCCTACTTAGAATGTTTTGATTTGCTCATATCTCGATTCACAATGTTAAACGCAGTTAAAAAGCCATATAAGGTATAGATTAATATACCTTATATGGCTATAGGTTATCTCTTTTTATCCTGCTTTATCGACTGTTCACTTAATGTTCAGTGATATAACCCCACTTGAACTGGATAGTGCCCAGATTTCCGACTGAAACGTCTTTGACATAGTCTTTATGCGCATAAACGTTTGTATAGAAGTAAACCGGTGCAATCGGCATGTTATCCATGAACAGCTGTTCCGCTTCACGCAGCAATTCTTTACGTACTGCTTCATCTTTTTCTTTTCTTGCTTCTTGCAGCAAGCTAGCATATTCTTCATCTTCCCAGTTGGTGTAGTTGTTGCCGCCAACGGTTTCAAAAATCTCCAAGAAGTTTATTGGGTCAAGGAAGTCAGCAATCCAGCCCGTACGGCCAACTTGATAAGTACCCTCAGACATAGAATCAAGATGAACGTTCCATTCTGAATTATTCAACTTCACATCGACACCAAGCGTTTCCTTCCACATGTCCTGTACGGCCTGCGCGATTGCCGCGTGACCCTCATCTGTATTATAGGAAAGCTTGATGTTTGGCAATTCATCAAGACCTAACTCCTCAAGTCCCTTGTCAAGATATTCTTTTGCTTTTTCAACGCCGTTATCTTTGAAGTAGCCGTCTTTATTTTCTTCCCAAATGGCCGTTGGTACCAAGCCCATTCCAGGCTCTTGCTCCCCTTTTGTAATATTTTCAACAATGCCTTTACGGTTAATGGCTAATGCAAACGCCTTACGGATATTCACATTTGTGAACGGTTCTTTTTCTGTATTAAATGAGTAGTAATACGTACCAGCCTTTGGTGAGATATTTAAGCTGCCTTCCTGTTTCATTGGTGGAATAGCTGCTAATGGTACATTATCTAACGGTGAACCAAGCCAATCCAGCTCTCCATTATCGTACATCTGTTTAGCCGTATTTTCATCGTCGACCATTTCCATCGTGATTGTCTCTAGATGAACATTTTCAGCATCCCAGTAATCAGGATTCTTTTTTAAAACAATCTGGTTCTTATGTTCCCATTTTTCCATAAGAAATGGGCCATTTGTCACATAGTCTTCTCCAGCGTCGGCTGCCCAGTCTTTATTTTTATCAGCTACGTTTTGATTAACCGGGTAAAATGTATAGAAAGCTGTCAATTCCAGGAAGTATGGCGTCGGGTTTTCCAATTCTACAACAAGCGTTTTCTCGTCTTTCACAGTAATACCGACATCATCCAAGGAGCCTTTACCTGTTTTGGCAGCTTCCGCACCTTTAATTGGATACAGCTGATAGGCGTAGTCAGTATCAGGGCTGTCCGGATTGAGCACCCACTTCCACGAATCGGCAAATGTCTGTGCGGTGATCGGGTCACCATTTGACCATTTCACACCATCACGAATGGTGAATGTATATGTCTTCTTATCATCTGAAATTTCGATATCACTCGCCATTGCTTTTTCAGGCTCACCGTCCTGATTCATCCGTGTCAAACCTTCAAAGATTTGTGACAGTACTGCGTTGGATGTTGTATCTGTCGCTTTGGCAGGGTGCAAGGAAGGTGGCTCCGTCTTAATATTTACTGTCAACGACTGATCGTCTGCCAAAGCAGCTTCACCATCGTCTTTCCCTTCATTATTTGACTGTTCTGTATCGCCACCTTTACTTTCTCCCCCGTCACCACTGGTGTCATCTCCACAAGCTGCAAGGAATATACCCATGGCAAACACGAATGCTAATAGTAATGACCACTTCTTCCAATTCATCAGCTTTGACCTCCCTAGGATTCTTTATTTGCTATGCAGACAATTGCTATTATTAGTTCAATTATCTACAACATAATTATACTACGTTATCTAATAAATTGCACTATTTTTATAAAAATTATTGATTTTTTAAATATAGACTATTTTAGAAGGTAGATTTGTAGGTGTTAGAAATTAAATTGTTTATTATAAAGGGAAATGTCCAAGTAGTGGGGGACAATCCTTATATAGAATAGAGGGGGCTTGTTGTCCGTTTATGCACGGATACAAGCGACTGGAATATTTATTTAATGTATGCTGATC
Organism: Lentibacillus cibarius; assembly: GCF_005887555.1. NCBI lineage: Bacteria > Bacillati > Bacillota > Bacilli > Caryophanales > Bacillaceae > Lentibacillus > Lentibacillus cibarius. Next base: position 1,694,598 of record NZ_VCIA01000001.1, read on the forward strand.
AACTAATTGACCAGCATACGATAAAGAAATCAATAGGGTTATTCCGATTTTGCACTGACGCTTTTGTTGTTTTATTTAATGTTCGGCAATATAGCCCCATTTAAATTGAACAGTACCTAACTTTCCGACTGAAACATCCTTGACATAGTCTTTATGTGCATAAATGTTAGTATAGAAGTAGATTGGCGCTATTGGCATTTCATCCATGAACAGCTGTTCCGCTTCACGCAGCAGTTCTTCACGTGCTGTTTCATCCGTTTCTTTTCTTGATTCCTCCAGCAAACTAGCATATTCGTCGCTTTCCCAGTTAGTGTAGTTGTTGCCGCCGACTGTTTCAAAAACTTCCAGGAAGTAAATCGGATCAAGGAAGAAGGATGCTGTCCAGCCCATGCGTCCAACCTGGTAATTTCCTTCACTTAGCGTATCAAGATACACATTCCATTCTTCGTTATTCAGCTGTACATCAACATCAAGGCTTTCCTTCCACATGTCCTGAACCGCCTGCGCAATGGCGGCATGAGCTTCATTCGTATTGTAGGAAAGTTTGACTGTCGGCAATTTGTCAAGACCTAGCTCATCAAGCCCTTTCTCAAGGTATTCTTTCGCTTTTTCTACATCGTTATCTTTAAAATAACCGTCTTTATTACCCTCCCAAACGGCTGTTGGTACGAGTGCCATTCCCGGTACTTGATCACCTTTCGTAATGTTTTCTACAATGCCTTTGCGATTAATGGCTAATGCAAATGCCTTGCGAATATTTTTATTGGTGAATGGTTCCATTTCCGTATTAAACGAATAATAATACGTACCTGCCATCGGTGAAATATTTAAACTACCATCTTGCTTCATCGGTGGGATAGCCGCTAGTGGAATCGAGTCAAATGGCGAACCGATCCAGTCTAGTTTGCCGTTATCGTACATTTGCTTAGCTGTGTTTTCATCGTCGACCATTTCCATGGTGATTGTTTCAAGATGTACATTTTCGGAGTCCCAGTAATCGGGGTTTTTCTTCAGAACAATTTGGTTCTTATGTTTCCATGTATCTAAGAGGAACGGTCCGTTTGTAACATAGTCTTCACCCGCATTAGCATCCCAATCTTTGTTCTTCTTGGCCACATTTTGATTTACCGGATAATACGTGTAGGATGCAGTCAGCTCTAGGAAGTACGGTATCGGGTTATTCAATTCCACAACGAGCGTTTTGTCATCTTTGACAGTAATACCGACATCGTCCAGAGAACCTTCACCGTTTTTAGCAGCTTCCGCCCCTTTAATCGGATACAGTCGATAAGCGTAATCCGTATCCGGACTATCTGGATTTAGCACCCATTTCCACGAATCAGCAAATGTCTGCGCGGTAATCGGATCACCATTCGACCATGTTGCGCCGTCACGAATCGTGAATGTGTATGTTTTTTTATCATCTGAAATGTCAATATCACTCGCCATCGCCTTTTGCGGCTCCCCATCGGGTCCTAGACGTGTCAAGCCTTCAAACACTTGACTGAGTACGGCAAGTGACGTATTGTCGGATGCCTTCCCGGGGTGCAATGAAGGCGGTTCAGTCTTAATGTTTACTGTCAGTGATTGATCGTCTGCCAAAGCAGCGTCACTATTGTCATCCCCTCCATCATCTGATTGCTGTGTATTGTCACCTTTACTTTCCTCTCCCTCACCACTGGTGTCATCTCCACAAGCAGCAAGGAAAATTCCCATGGCGAATACGAACACTAATAGTAATGACCACTTCTTCCAGTTCATAACTGTTGCCCTCCCTAACGTTCTGCGTTTTTTTACAGATAATTCATATTATTGGTAAACTAGCTATGCTATTATTGTACTATGGTTTCTGATAAATTGCACTATTTTCTATTGAAAATTACTGACCAATCCCCCAAGAAAGTCGCTAATTAAATTTATAAGCTTACTAAAAAAGTTCTCCACTTTATTCCAAAAACCTTCATCATTGACTAAGTCCTGAACTTTGGATGCAATATCATTAAGCTGCTTTTTAACTGTATCAAAATTTATATCCAAATCGCGCATCCGATTAAATAAATCAATAAGCATTTGCCGGTGTTCGTCGCTAAGTGAAATGCCGAGTTTGTCTAGCTGGTCCTGGACGATTTGTTCGACTTCTTCTTTTGTCGCTGGATTCTGTTCAGCTATTTGCTTCTTGATTTCTGTCAACAGTTCACTTACTTTTTCCTGATTTATTCCTGCTTTATCGGCGAGGTCTGTCGCCACACCAAGTTCGTCATTTGCTAATTCCATCCGTTCTTTATTAAGCTGTTTCCCCTCCGCATCATACGCCTTATAAATCCCGGTTAATGCTGAATGCCCGCTTACCTTTACGGGGGAGGCCACATCGACCGTTGCATTTTCCACACCGGCAGTCAGTAAGGCATTTGCGTACATTTCATTGGTCACCTGTGTAATATTATCCGGGGTGACAATATTGATCGTTAGTCCGGCTCCCTTTTCTTCCCTGGTAATTTTAGCTGATGAGAACATGCGTGAATTCGGATCACCGTCAATATAGTTTGCAATATCCTCACCCGTCACAGTATATGTTTTTACAGTATCAGGGTCTGTTACATCGAGTTGCTCACTCACCTGCTGCTTTTGTGATTTGGATAGAGTATCGCCATAAACAACAATTGGAACACCAAGTTTTTCATTGATCCCTTTATCTGTGGCAAGTGCCGGTTGTGCAGCGAAGATAACCAAACCGACCATCGCCAAGAACATTGTGGCTAATTTAACATAACGTTTCATTTCATTCACCCCTTTATAAGTGGATTCATTCTTGTCCAACAGCACTTATTATTATGATTCATTATACCTTTTTAGCACTGTTATGAATACCGTTTCCCTGTTGAATTTCTAAACAAACGATGTAACAATACGTGGTAAGCATTTAACTTTCCTTTTAGTTTGTGTTGCTATATATTTAGAGTACCGAAATAAATTTCAGAAAGAAGGGACCTGTAATCTCTGGTCAAAACCAAAATGTAAAACGAAATTTAGTCATCATGTGGTTTGCGAATTTCTTTATTGCGGGAAGCATCACCGTGGTTCTTCCGTTTATCTCTCTGTACATTGAGGAATTCGGGGATTTTTCTGATTCGTACGTGCAAACCTGGTCTGGCTGGATATTTGGTATTACCTTTGTCGCTGCATTCATTTTTTCACCGATTTGGGGGAAAATTGGGGATAAGTATGGCAGGAAAAAAATTCTTATTCTCTCATCAGCAGGACTTGGCGTTTCCGTCTTATTGATGGGATTTGCCGACTCTGTTTGGGAACTGTTTTTATTGCGACTGTTTATGGGCGTTTTTACTGGATTCATTCCAATGTCCCAGGCGCTCATTTCAACACAAACACCGAAAGAGGTTGCCGGAAGAGTACTGGGAACGCTGCAGACCGGAAGTATTACCGGATCATTGATGGGACCAATGATAGGTGGCTCGCTTGCTGATATATTCGGCTTTGAGTCAACATTCAAATGGATCTCCGTTACTATCTTCCTATCAGGGATTATCGTCTTATTTGGCATTCGGGAAGTAATGCTAAAAAGTTCCGACGATGCAAAACAAACATCCTATTCCAGTAAAGAAGTCCTCCTACACATTATCGGCAATCCCGTACTGTTTGTTGTCATGCTGATCTCCGCACTTGTGCAAATCGCGCACTTCAGCATACAGCCCATCTTATCCTTATACGTTGCTGACATTCACGGTGAGGCTAATATTGCGTTTTTCTCCGGTATGGCATTCTCGGCTGCGGGTCTCGGAAACCTTCTAATGACCAAGCGCTGGGGACGGCTCGGTGACCGAATTGGTTATGTGAAAGTGATGATTTTTCTTTTGTTCATGGCGGGTATCGTTTACTTTCCGGGAGCATTTGTAACTAGTATCTGGCAGCTGATTATTTTGCGGTTTTTACTTGGTATTTCGATTGGTGGTATTATTCCTGTTCGAATTGCTTATATCAGGCAGGAAGCACCAATTTCGATGCAAGGAGAAGTGCTTGGTTACAATACTAGCTTACGGTTTTTCGGAAATATCATCGGTCCGGCGCTAGGGGGAATGCTTTCGGGGTTATTCGGATTTTCTGCCGTATTCTTTGTGACAAGCGGACTGCTGATTTTAAGCGGCATGATCACCCTTATCGCTTGGTACAAACACGAACATGGCAGCAAAAGGCATAGAAAACGATCACATACCTTTTCACATTGAATGAAAAGCGGTTGCTGAAGGAAGCTACTGTTTTTTTGTTTCCGGGTTGGGTTATTCAGTATAGGTTGATATTAAATAAACGATATGTTACAAATACTAAGTCTACTATTAATAAGAAAGAAAGTGATACCATGGGCGTAGTCATTGTTGAGGTCTGCGACGGAAACGCGATCACTTCTTTAGATATAGAAGAAATCATCGAAAACGAATTTCCAGAGGTAGCCGTTTTAATGAACGAATGCTTATCATTTTGCGGCTTGTGCCGAGTTAAACCATACGCACTTGTCAATAACCGACGCGTTTTCGGGAACACACCTGAAGAATGTTTAGACAAAATTCGTCAAACAATTAAAGAAGAACTGGCCGTTTATCAATAATGGCCAGTTCTTTTTTCTGCTATAAGTACTGTTTTTCGGTTATTTTCACCGAACTTATTTCCCTGCTTTTATTACCCGGGTAATATTTTGGCGAAATTTGCGGTCTATAAACTAGCCTGTAAAATTTCTACCGAGTCGTCTCTTGTCAGTTTTTTAAAGTTACCGAACTCCGGACGGGCGATGACGGTCTTATCGGCCATCTCCTCAAGTGTGCTTTCATCAATGCCGTAATAACCCAATTTTTCAGGAGCACCGATACTATTCCAGAATTCCCGCAGTTTTTCAATACCTTCCAGTGCTGCTTCGTAATCACTTTTTCCATTCGGGTCAACAGCAAACACACGAACAGCCAACTGCTTAAACCGGCTGGCATTAGCTTCATCCAGCACGTGTTTCATCCAGTTCGGAAACAGAATGGCCAATCCACCACCATGCGGAATATCATGAACCGCTGATGCTGCATGTTCCAGGTTATGTGTCGCCCAGTCGCCGCGGAAGCCCATATTAAGCATGTCATTTAAAGCCAATGTCCCGCTTAACATAATTGTTTCCCGGTATTCGTAATTTTCCAGGTCCTCAAGTAATTTCGGGGCTGTCTCCTTAACCGTCAGTAAAATCGATTCACAAAACCGGTCCTGCACAGGCGTATTTCCTGTCTGATGGAAATAGTGCTCCAGTACATGTGACATGATATCGACTATCCCATAAACGGTCTGTTCATGCGGAACGGAAAAGGTATGCGCTGGATCAAGTATGGAAAACTTAGGGTATGTATACGGACAACCCCAGCCATGCTTTTCATGTGTTTCCCAGTTAGTAATTACTGAGCCACGGTTCATTTCCGAACCAGTTGCGGAAATCGTTAATACCGTACCGAACGGCAGTGCATCCGTTGCCTGGACTTTTTTCGTGACAATATCCCATATATCCGCGTCAGTCTTTGCTCCTGCTGCAATCGCTTTTGTCGCATCAATCGTGCTGCCGCCACCGACGGCAAGTAAAAACGCAATACCTTCACGTTTGCAGATGTCTATACCTTTTCTAACGGTAGAGACACGTGGATTCGGCTCCACGCCGGGTAATTCGTGCACTTCCGCATCAATGGCAGCCAGCCTGTCCATGACATTGTCATAAACGCCATTGCGCTTAATGCTGCCCCCGCCATAGACGACGAGAACTTTTTTTCCGTACTTAGAAACTTCTTCCGGTAAGTCTTCCAGCTGACCTCTGCCAAAAATTAATTTGACCGGATTGTAATATGTGAAATTATTCATGATGATTCCTCCAATTGTCAGCTTGTATAGCGTAAGTCTTCATTGGTCGGACTTCTCAATTCGCGGTATAAACGATTGCATCCATTTCAATACGGGCACCTTTTGGAAGCCCACTCACCTCAATAGTAGCCCGTGCCGGATATGGCTCCGACAAATAACTACCGTAAATTTCATTGACAGTTGCAAAGTCATCAATCGAAGCTACATAAATCGTAAATTTCACTACATTTGCAAAGTCCGCATCCGCTTCTGTCAGGATGGCCTTTAAATTTGCCATCACCTGTTTTGTCTGTTTCTCTATCCCCTCTTCTATCGCACCTGTTTCCGGGTTAATCCCAATTTGTCCGGAAATGTAGATGAAGTCACCCGCTTGAATCGCTTGTGAATACGGTCCGAGTGCATTTGGTGCGTGATTTGTATGAATTGCTTTTCCCATAAAAATTCCTCCCCCAATTAATCAAGATTATATCAATCCTATCATTTCATCGCTGATGGTACTACTTTTTTGCAAGCGCGTTCCTATATGCCAGCACGTCACGAACGTAATGAATGTCGCCGTAGCAGGCATTGTATTGTTTGGCCGCTTCACGCAGACAGCTGTATTGTGATTTGTCAGCGGCGCTTTTATACATCTTTTGCGAAAAGGCAATGGCTGCTTCTTCTGAATAAGCTCCCGAATTAGCTGCCACATAATCAATAAAACCCTTGCCAAAATTGTACGACTGGATAGCTAGCTCCACGTCGCCATTCGCCGCCTCCAGCGTCCGTGAAAAATAGGAAACCCCTTGCTTAATCGACATTTCCGGATCATTAATACAACCTCGGGATCCACAATAGCTTTCCGAGGATTGCATGGGATCACTTCCACGGCCGCCTGATTCCTGCATCATCATTGCCAGCAGTACATCCACATGCTCACTTACATCGTATTTGGCTGCATAGGTTTCCACCATTGGCTTGTAATCACGAACTTGTTTACTCACCGCGGCATGTGGTGGGAAAAATGTTTTGTTGTCGTCGTCCAACCTAATCACTGATAATAAAACGAAGGTCCCTACGAATACGAATGCAATGAACATTGTTTTTTTTATCGCCTTTTTCCTTTTACGTTTCATGGTATCCCTCTGCTATTTTCTAGGTAATCGCATTTATTTCCTGCCCGACTTTCATTAATGCCCCCGATGTTTCGCAAATATCTCCTTTTCCCGCCATCTTCCAAACCGATAGTACATAAATGCAGCAAAACTGCTCAGCAAAAAGCTTATCCCCATACCAATGGCAAGGCCTGTATCCCCAAACCAGCCGGAAAAGAGTTCAGCTAGTGGAAATCGGAGAGCCCAGAATGAAATAATATTTAAAGCCAATACTTGATACATCGCCCCAGAAGCTCTTACAATCCCATTCAAAATAAAATTGATGCCAAGAAACGGATAGCACAGTGCAATGATTTGTAAGTATTCGGTCCCGAATGCTACAGCTGCACTGTCGTTAATAAACAGCTTGATGCCATATTCGGCAAACAGAACAACCAGGATGCCGACTAATAGCATAATAGAAAAGTTGTACAGCACGCCGTATGTTGCAATTTTTTTGACACGTTTCCAGTCGCGCACCCCGATATTTTGCCCGGCCATGCTATTGACCGATGTTCCCAAGGCATGTGCCGGCAGCATCAACATACTGTCCAGCCGCTGTGCAGCACCAAAGCCTGCCACAACATGGCCACCAAAGCCAGTCACAACACTCATGATAGCCGCCGACCCAGCCGAAATAACCGCCATTTGTAAGCCGGACGGGATACCAAGATGCAAAATGAGGCCAACCTCTTGTTTCGCCGGTAAGGAAGGAACACGAAACGGCGCCAGCTTTTTGGAAAGCACATGGATTAGGCCATACAAAAACGCACTGCCCTGTGCAAAAATCGTCGCCAATGCCGCACCATTGATACCAAGATCAAATCCTGCGATAAATATCGGATTAACGACGATATTTAACAGTACAGCAATCATAACAAAGCGCAGTGGTGTCTTACTGTCCCCAAAGCCCTAAGTACCGTGCTGATAAAATTATAGCCAAATAGAAATAATATACCGAGAAAATTCATTTGCAAATAAGATTTAGCCGCAGCCAATATCGTTTCCGGCGTCCCTAACAAACGCAGCAATTGTTCGGCAAACGTGTAGCCAAGCGTGCTCAGTAGCAGAGCCATCACCGTCAAAATAACGACAAATGCATTCAAATACTTCTTCAGGCCGGCTTCATTGTTACGCCCTTTCTGCTGCGAAAGAATCGTGAGCGCCGCGTTGTTCAGGCCGATCACAAAGGAAAGTACCGTAAAAATAATGGTACTCGATACAGCAACCGCCCCTAGCGCACTGGCACCAAGTAAATTGCCCACCCACAGACTGTCCGCAAACTGATACGACGTCTGCAGCAAATTGGTCAGCATAAGCGGCCCGGAAAAAACGATTAATTGTCGTAAAATATTTCCCTGTGTGAAATCATGCTGGTTACGCATTGTAGGCCGCCTTTCCACGTTATTCCTCGTTATTATAGCATGAAGTGAACGATTCTATCAGCTGGCAGGACAGTACTAAACGTTCTTACACAAGCGAACGCACGATGGCCGCTGCTGTCTCTTCCCGCTCAATCATTCCGACGCCCTGACCAGCCCACAGTGACTGCACTTCCGCTAGTTCACTTTTCTTTCCGGCCGTGCGGATATCTTTAGTCATTTGATTCTGCACCGGAAATGGCGGCAATGGTACCCCGCTCGACGCCACTTCAGTTACAAACCGGTTACGAATGGCGCGCGCTGGTCGTCCGGAAAATACTTTCGTGATTACTGTATCATCTGTCCCTGCCTGCATGAGCGCCTCGCGATATGCTGCATTCGTTCCGGCTTCCCTCGCTACTAAAAACCTCGTGCCAAGCTGGACGGCTGATGCTCCCATCGCTAGCAGTGCATCGATCTGATTTTTGTATGGATGCCACCCGCAGCAACAACTGGTACATCAATTGCATCAAGCATTTCCTGCAGCAATACCAAAAGTCCGATATTATAGCCATCCGGGTGTTTGGTAACGTCAAATGTGCTGCGGTGCCCACCTGCTTCCGAACCTTGTGCAACGACTACATCATAACCAGCGCTTTCCAATTGTCTTGCCTCATCAACACTAGTTGCCATACCGATCAATATAACATCATGCTTTTTCAGTAGTTTGATCAATCTATCAGCCAATACACCGAAAGCCGTGCTGACAATTGGAATGTCTTCCTTCACAATAACGTTTATTTTTTCCTCTAAATAATCATGTACTTGAATCACTTTATCTCCTAGCGGCATGCCTAATTCGCCCCGGTATCCATCTAAAAATGGCTGCATTGGCTGCTCGTCTCCGGAAACCACCTCCAAATCAGTGGCAAAAAGATTTACTGCGAATGGTTTTTCCGTCAGTTGCTTCACTCGCCGAATATCCTCACGAAGGGCGTCTTCGGTCATGTACCCAGCACCAATAGTCCCAAGCGCTCCTTCATCTGCAACAGCAGCAACCAGTTCAGGTGTCGTTATCCCACCTGCCATACCGGCCTGAATAATCGGCAGGTCCACACCGGCTAATTCCAAAAATGATTGCATCCATATCCCCTCCCTCTAGTATTTTAATTCAACATATTACACGAACTTTTAAAATAGAAAAAGGCCATTTCCCAGCATCAAACTGCAAAAATGGCCTATGAAACTTACACATTTTCCTGGGCAGTTTCAACATGCGTCTTATCTTCCTTATCCTTTTTCCACCATTGATAAGCAATAATAATAGCGAACAGGCCTACACCAATTCCATCTGTCAGTAATGAATGGTTGAGCAGGACAATGGCGGCTGCCACGGCAAGAATCCGTTCCATCCAGCCAAACTTGGTAAACAGATAACTTTGAATAAACGTTGACCAGGCAATAATGCCAATAAACGCGGTGGCGATGCTTAACGCTATCTGGATCCACGTTGCAGTATCATCCTGCAAAATCAGCATCGGATTCATGACAAACGCAAACGGCAGCAAGAGTGCCCCCATATCAAACTTAAATCCTTGTACACCGGTTTTTATCGGATCGGATTTAGCGATACCTGAGGTTGCGTAGGCCGGTAGATTGATTGGTGGTGTATCGTCCGCCAAAATACCGAAGTAAAACACAAACAAATGTGCCGCTAACACAGGAATATCCAGCTGAATTAGCGCCGGTGCCATTACAGCTGCAAGTACAATATAAGTCGCGGTCGTTGGCAGTCCAAGCCCCATAACAATGCATGCAAGCATGGTAAACAAGAGTACCAGGAACAACTGTTCATTCGCCAGATCAAGTATGAGCCCGGATAAAATAGGCCCCAGTCCGGTCATAGTGACAACACCGGTTAAAATCCCGGCAGCCGCACAAGCCGCAACAACGCTTAAGGCATTTTTTGCACCAAGTTCAAGTGCCGTCAAAAATTCTTTCCAGCCAAATGTCACTTGTTTTTCTGTATCCACTTTTTTGCCCATCGCATACCAAATCATCGCAAGCAACAGACTGCCTGCCGAAACATACGTGACGTACTCATTTAGTCCAAACAACAAATGTGCTGCATAGGCTGCACCAGTAAACAGTAACGAGACGAGAAAGCCTGCACCAAAATTTTTCTGCATTCGGTAGGAAAACAGCGCAATCGTAATCGTTCCGACAATGGCCATAAACGACGCAAGAATCGGGGTCAACCGCAGCATAAGCAATATAATGATCGCGACAATCGGTAGAAGCAGGTAACCGCGTCCAGCAAAAATTCTAAACGGGGAAACGAGGTCTTTCCGTGGAATGCCCTTCAGATTAAACTTACTTGCTTCCAAATGGACCATAAACAAAATCGCCGTGTAACTGAGTAATGCCGGTATAGCTGCTGATTTAACGATGTCCAAGTAAGGAATGCCGGTGAAATCTGCCATAATAAATGCAGCAGCACCCATTACCGGTGGCAGCAACTGTCCACTAGAAGAAGCTGCAACCTCAACACCACCGGCAACTTTCGGGCGAAACCCGGTTTTTTTCATCAATGGAATGGTAAACGTACCGGTTGTCACCGCATTGGCAACCGAACTCCCGGAGATGGATCCCATCAAACCCGAGGACACAACGGCAGCCTTGGCAGGTCCGCCTTTGAATGAACCGACAAGCGACATGGCCAGATCGATAAACATTTTCCCTGCTCCGGTCACTTCCAAAAAGGCCCCAAATAAGATAAAAATAAATACATATTGTGCAGATACGGTAATCGGTGTACCAAAGATCCCCTCATTGGACAGGTACATGAATTCCGCAATTTCATTCCAGGTGAAACCAAAGTGATTAATTGCATCCGGCAAAATCGCTCTGGCGCCTAAGAAATCCGGCAAATACATGTCGCCAAGCCAAGCATACAACATAAATACTGTTGCCAAAATGACCAGCGGTTTGCCAACAACACGCCTTGTCGCCTCTAAGACTAGAAGCAATGCGACAAACGACATAGTGGTGTCGATTGTATTGGGGTTACCGACCTTCCCAACCAGTTCCTCGGAAATAATCAAAATATAAATACCGGTTGACGCCCCAAGTGCCGCCAACACTAAATCATACCAAGGAATTTTCTTTTGTCCGAGGTTCTTTTTATATGGAAAGATCAAAAAGATGAGGGTTAAAGCAAATGCCAGATGGACGGCGTTCTGTTGCATTCGCGGCAGCATATCAATACCGGCCGTATACAAATGGAACAATGAAAAGCCGACTGCTACTGTCAACACGATAGCTGCCATCCAGCCGAATAATGTCCGGTCACTGCCCTCAAGTTCGTCCAATTTTTTATTCATTTCATCCTGACCGACGCTGTTATCCAAATTTGATTTAGCCATAAAGGACCTCCCTTCCGTACATCATGATAGTTTGGCCCACAAATACGAGAACCAATTTTCCTTTTTTATGGTAAGTGCAAACGTTCTGCCGACAAATGGTTCCTTGGATATATTCCACGTTTCATCATCTATCGTAATTGTTTGATCCGTGAAGCTGACAGGATGAAAAAGCACTTCTTGAAATGGTTTATCAATCTCATCGATGATATAAAAGCCATCTTCCAGACGATCAGTAGCACCAGGCGGCGGCTCTGTCTCAATGCCGGCGCCAAAGCTGCAGTTCCAACTCTCCATTAAAACCATCTCATAATTATTGCTAACTTCATATTTCTCAATGATTGGACACTTGGCAACAGAATGGGTATAGCGAGATGAAAAACTCGTATCGGCATTTACCCGCTCAGCAATCAGTACGTCACCATTATCTGCCTTTGCATATAAGACATGAACAGTTGACAGGAGCAAATAAATGCCGATAACAGTCATCATCATTAAAAATAGCAGGAAGGCACGCCTGTGATTAAACAGGCTGTGCCGATTTTTGGCAGATACGTCCATTAGTCAGTCGTCATGCCTTCCTCTTCATAATACTTTTTCGCACCTGGATGAAGATCAATTGACATACCATCTGTTGCAGTTTCCAGTGTTATATCTGCACCGCGTGAATGTGCCGATTCCAGCTCATCCCGCTTTTCAAATAATGCTTTTGTCATGTTGTATACAGCATCTTCCGGCAATTCTTTATCTACTACAAGAATAGCCATGACAGCTACCGTGTTTATATCCTCTTTCTGACCATAGTCCGCATACGTATCAGCAGATATTGTACGCTTAGTATAATAAGAATAATCAGAAATTAACTTATCAATTACGTCATCAGAAAGCGATAATACCTTTACGTCTTTGTTTGCACCCAGCTCCTGAATAGCGCTTGTCGGTGCACCGGCAGTAATAAATGCGGCATCAATCGTGCCGTTCTGCAGCCCCTGTGAAGCGTCTCCAAAGCCTAAAAATTCCGTCGTAATATCATCATACGTTATTCCTGCTGCATTAAGTATTTGTTTTGCGTTAGCCTCGGCACCACTGCCCTGGTCACCAACGGCTACATTTTTCCCTTTCAGATCATCCAGTGAATCAATGCCGCTGTCAGCCGTTGTTACTATCTGAATATCTTCCGGGTACAGGGAGGCCATACCAGCCATGTTATCGACGGTACTTCCTTTAAAATCTTCAAGTGTCTCGCCGTTAACCGCATAATAAGAAATATCATTCTGAACTAGAATGGCCTGGTACTTTCCCGCAGCCAATTCCTGTGCATTGGTAACCGATGCCCCCGTCGATACAGCACGTGCTTGGGAAACCCCTTCAACATCAGCAAAAATCTGTTGTGCCATCGCTACACCTAATGGATAATACGTACCACTCGTTCCACCGGTTCCTAGTGTTACGCGCACTTCTTCACCTGAAGAATCATCTCCCCCGCCGTTGTTATCGCTGCCGTCGTCCGTTTCCTCGCCTTCTTTCTGCGAACTTCCGCAGCCAGCCAGGGCAAGTAAAAGAACAAGTAACAGCAAGCCAGCAAGTTTCAGATTTTTCACTTAAAATTCCCCCTTTAGCATATTAATCTATCACAGTCCATCATAAACCGCTTTCAATATCCTGTCAATTTAAAATACTACAAACTCTCCATTATGAAAAGCAACACACCAATACCTGTACACCTTTTTTTAAATTTCTCTTGACAATTTTACGAAAATTCCGTACTATATTGGCATTAGCGAATAGTGTCGTAAAATGTATCGCCATGCAACCTATTATTAAATGGAATAAAAATGTTACCCAATCAGGAAAGGAGGCGAACCACGTGAAGGTTAAAATTGCTGTATTTGGCAGTGAAGCGGTCATCAAGCAATTTCAAAGCTATACAGGCGGGCAGGAGAATATAGAAATTTTTCCGCTTGTTTATTCGGACCCTTCAGAAACAGAAACCTTAGTGGAAAAGGCATTCATGTGTGATATCTACCTGTTTTCCGGCGCACTATCGTACCAGTATGCCAAAGAAAAGATTATTAAAAAAAGGCTGCCTGCCGTCCAAGTTGAAGTAGATGCTTACATGATCTTGATGGCATTTTATTATGTGAAAAATTATAAACAGCAGCCATTGGAGCGGCTTTCCATTGATGTGCCTGATGCAAGTAAAGTAGATGAAACCTTAGACGAAACCGGCATCGCTTGCGACTCTATCTATACGTACAGTTACGGTAAGCGTGATGCGGCAGCAGACATTGCCACGATTGTTAAGTTCCATGAAATGCACTGGAAAACAGGAAAAGTGGATCATGTGCTAACATCCATCAGTGAGGTTGAACAGCTATTGCATGCTAAACATATTCCCGTTACCTGTATGCGGATACCTAACCTGAACATCAAGCATGCTTTAGAAAAAGCAACATCCTTGGCGGCCATCAATCAAACCAACAGCGTACAAATTATTATCGGTTATGTCCATTTAAAACATAAGTCCGCTATTCAATTGGAAAAAGGGAATGCTTATGGTCAGGAATTGCACAGTAGACTACATCAAATTCTGCATAGATATGCCGAAGAAACCAATGCATCAATCTTTTCCGATGAAAATGACCGGTTCGTCTTATTTGGAACACGCGACATGCTCGATCATATTACGAGTCATTACCGTGATTTTCCGTTAATGAAGGAGATTGAACACGCGCTGGACACGCCTGTTGATATCGGTTTCGGACTGGGGTTGAACGCTAAACAAGCCGAGAGTAATGCACAACTCGCACTAGAGACGTGCGGAAGTTCCAACAAGGGGGCATGTTACGTCATTAATGAACGCGGGGAAGCAATTGGGCCGCTCGGCGTTGAAAAGCAGTTTAACCCCTCCATATTATATCGGTCTTTAATCCACAAAGCTAAATTAAACAACGAATTATCATACAATTTTATCGATTTTATTGAAGTGCGCAACAACGAACCATTCTCATCCAATGACATTGCGAATTACTACCAGGTGACCAAACGAAGCGCAGAACGAACCATCAAAAAATTGCTCGCAGGCGACGTTATCAAAGTTGTCGGTGAAGAAAAGCCATATGTAAAAGGCCGGCCGCGGAAACTGTTTCAATTAAACCAAACAAGTTAGCAACCAGCGAAACAAAAAAGCTGCAACACCATAGCATGGTTGTTGCAGCTTTTTTCACCCCTAAGAATGATTGTTATTGAACAGGTAATCCATCATGCTGTCCAACAATGGTACGGAGTCTGTCACTAACAGTACCGGCAAAAGTGCGATAACAACAAGCACCGTAAAATTAGCGACAAAAAATTTAGGTATGCCCTTCAGCATTCTCATGAAATCATCCCCTTTGGTTTATAACCACCTTTCTAGCCATTTTACCCTTTATCTGAATATTTTAAAAGTAGCTCGTTTCATTCTATATATTTAACAATTCTCGCACATCATCTTCGTTCAGACTTGATAGCATCGATTCGCCCGGCTGAATAACCTGGTCGATCAGTTCCCGTTTTTTCTGTTGCAGGTCATAAATTTTTTCCTCAATCGTTCCTTCTGTCACAAGCCGTATCACTTGCACCACATTTTTCTGCCCAAATCGATGCGCACGGCCGGTCGCTTGATCTTCTACCGCCGGGTTCCACCATAAGTCATACAAGATAACGGTGTCGGCACCCGTAAGATTTAACCCGGTCCCGCCTGCCTTGAGCGATACAAGGAAGACACTTTTTTCACCTTGATTGAACCGTTCACTCATCTGGACGCGTTCCTCAGAGGCAGTCTGTCCATGTAAGTAGAAGTAGTCAATTCCCTCATCTTGCAGTTTTTCTATAATAATTTCATGCATGCTGGTAAACTGTGAGAAAATGAGCATCCGTTTCCCATTAGCGACAGCATTTCTTACGGTATCCATCAACTGATTGAGTTTACCGGACTCACCTTCATAATTCTCCATAAATACGGACGGATGACAGCAAATCTGGCGTAGGCGTGTCAGACCGGCCAGAATCTTCATCCGGCTTTTATTGAATCCTTCCGTTTCCATTGATTGTGCCGCATCTTGCTGCAGCTGACGCCAGTAGCCGACATACAACTGTTTTTGTTCCTTCGTTAGTTCAGATACATGAACGGTTTCGATTTTTTCCGGCAACTCTTTTAGTACATCTTCTTTTACACGCCGCATAATAAATGGTCGTGTCATCGCGGCGATCTTCTCATGCGACAGCTGTTTGAATTTGCGCTGATTCGGCATCAGTCCCGGTAGGATCACCTGGAAAATCGCCCATAATTCATCAATAGAGTTTTCAATTGGCGTTCCACTCAGCGCAAACCGTCTGCCAGCCTTTAGCTGCCGTATCGCCTGGGACGTTTTCGTTGCATAGTTTTTAATATACTGTGCTTCATCAAGAATAAGCGTCTGGAATGTTTTTTCGCGATATAAAGCAATATCCTGTCGTAATGTTGCATAGGAGGTAATCCAAACATCGATATCGCTATATGCTTCAATCATTTGCTCACGCTCAGCAGGTGTTCCGGCTAAGACGGCCACCTGCAAGTCAGGCGCAAATTTTATACATTCGTTTTTCCAGTTAAACAAAACAGATGATGGCGCAACGATCAAGTGCGGTGCTTCACCGGGATCGGAAAGCATATAAGCAATACTTTGGATCGTTTTCCCGAGCCCCATATCATCGGCCAAGATCCCGCCAAGATAATAGGCACTGAGCGATTTAAACCATTGATAACCGGTTACCTGATAGTTCCGGAGTTCGGCATGCAAGTTTTCCGGCAATGGGTATACCTGTTCTTCCGGCGACTTCAGCTGATGAAGCAGTTTTTGGAATGCAGGACCGTATTGCTTTTGTGTTCCAATCAGTTCGTCCACCTGTGTGCCGCGGTAAACAGGCATATGAACATTGCCGTTCTGAATATCGTCTTTTTGAATCTCCAAGTCGTCAAAAAGCTGTTTCATCGATGTGAATGCCTCATCCTCCAAGGATAGGAAGGTGCCATCCTGCAAACGATAATAGCGCTTTTTCTCCAAGACAGCATCAAGCACACGGTCGACCTCGTCGTCATCGATACCGTGCACATTAAACCCAATCTCCAGCAGGTTCGACGAGGATTCCAGCTGTACGCTTGTGCTTGGTGAGGGTTCACCGTCGATAAGCAAGCTGCGGATGTCACCAGTCATAAACAGGTCAAGGTAGTTATTGAGTACAGGCAGGACATGGTATAAAAATTCATACAGTGTTTCCTCATCGGCTTCGATATATAATTCCTTACCATTATAATGAAAGTTGGCATATTCAATGAGGTGCATGATTTGTTGTTCTTTTTCCATATCACGGATGACAATGCCGTCATTTTGTTCACGCCCTGTAAATGGGTCAATCTCATAATCACCATAATGATAGGTTAGCTTGCCGATCATCCAATTCCCGTCAAGTTCCAAAAACAATTTAGCGTGTAATGGTGCCTCGATTATTTCCGAGGCAATATCATCTGCTATTTGCACATCACCTACTTTTTTCAGTGATGGAATAACTTCGGAAATGAAGGTGTCCGCTTGTTCCTTCGTAATGTGCAAACGATCGTGTGTGGTTCCTGCCATGGTGATCTGTTCAACAATTGGGAGCTGATCCTGTTTCGGATAATAGAACACCCCATCGTAAAACAATAGATGATAATATTCGAAATACGTCATCGAATCCATATTGTCCATCAACAATGTGAATTCGTCTTTGCCATTTTTCTTTAAGTCAAAGTGAAACGGCAGCGCATCTTCAACAATCTCAAAACTCCTGTACGTGCCTGTGTCCGCTTTAACCGTGACATCACGCTCCTGCAGTGAGTAAAGCATCTGCTTAGAAACCAGCGGCGGAATGACCACAGCGCGATCCGATGTGTCTCTGATATAAGAGATTCCTCTGTCCGCGTAGACTTTTTCGTTGCGAATAATGGAAAAGATTTGCTCTAAAATAGCCCTGTCCTGTTCATGAAAATAGTGTATATCCGGGTTATAGGTGAATGTTTTGGTGAAATAATGCTCATTGCCGGAGAAAACATCTTGTAAAAAATGATCAATATCTTTAACGACCAAGCAGCGTTTTTCGCCTACCTTCAACTCGAGCAGCAGATTGTCGTCCAGATTCCACTTCAAATAGTATTCCACATGCAATGGCGTTTTTTGTTGTGTGATTTCCGATGCGGGTTGATATGTGTTTAATGATGAAATAGCACTCATCAGCCAATTGGTCACTTGATAATCTCTGGATCTCCTAATCGAATTGCTTCTGTCACTATTGCTAATTGCTAATAGCACCGCGGCGATATGCTTACATGGACCGAACGTTTCAAATGCCGGGCAGTTACAGTGAGCTTCCATGGTCCTGTTTTCCAAATCAGGTGTGCTAATTTCCACAAAGTAATCGTCAGACCCGTGCACGGTTGCCGTCCAAACTTTAAAATTCCGGTCAAATACCGGATCACTGACTAAATGATTGTTATAATATTCTACTCCACGATTGTAGACAGCGGATGGAAACATAGATTTTATATTGATATCACGAATAGAATTCAAAACGCTTATACCCTACCTTCTGCCATTCTCTTTATCTACTATTGTACTATGAAGAAAAAAACTTTTAAACTGAATTCTCTTACCAGTATGGAAAGGAGGAATATAAAGTATACGTGGCAAAGCAGTTATTCGTGAAGCTGGGACAAGTTATTGATTTTATCAACCCCCTTGGAAATCTCAAAAAAACCTGCTTGATTCTAATGCAGGTCTTTTCAAAATAACATTTACCTTTCAATATATTTATATTATTTTGAAGTTATGATCTTACTTAAATTCTTAAGTATTCCTTCCTTTTAAACTGTAACGTTATAATCAAAAGAAAGCGAAAGGATTTTTATCAATGACAAAGAAATTCTTGTTTTTTATATTACTTTGCATTGGGGTTATTATACTTTTGGTTTTCAAAATAGGACCCAGCTTTGAAATTGGAAAACATAACTCATCTAATGGCAATCAAGAATCTACGACAAAGTCACTCAATATTAGTAATAATGATTTATATGACTTAAATTATTCATTGGAGGCTATTCGCTTATTAGATGCTTTACCTTCTGACAAAAAAGACATTATAAAGAAGTTCAAAAAAATAAACCCTAATCTATCCACTGACAACCTATATAATGCGTGGCTCTACGTTAATATCGCTAATCTCCTAGACATTGAGCCTAAACATCAAAGGAAAGTAGTTGGAACAGTAAATGAGGTACAGACAAGTTCGGGCTGTTTTGCATCTAACTCTAAAGAAGAATACAGCCCTAAGAATAAGGAGCAATTTATTTTGCCAACCAAAATGGCTTTAGATGTTTATAAGTCATATGGTAAACCTGTTCCAGAAACAGCTTTTAAATGTTTAAAAGAAACTGCGAGTGAACTGTTGAATAAACAAGGAAAAAAGAGTATTTCATATGGTGATTATCTACAACTTATAAAAGGTGTTGATAATAAATTTAAGAATGGCTTTTATTTCCTTAGTAAAAAGCAATATAAAAAATACCTTAATAAAGCTACTCAGCCATTATTAAACAAACAGAATAGTATTAAGAAGCTTAAAGTGATCATGGATATACATTCCAAATTTAAAAATTCAGAGGTTAATATAGATAAGAATGCTGTAAAAGAATATATATACTCAAGACAATTACAGAATGGTTCATTTCCCATTTACGATGATAAGAATAACAATGCGGATACTTTAACAACATTTTATGCTGTGGACATAATGAAAAAGAAAGATATAAAAGTGCCAAAGAAAATTAAACTTATCAAATACCTTAAGGACAATGTAACTGCTAAACTAAAGTAGACAATTTTTGCTAGATAAAAATGAACACTTTACGGGCGCCTTGGCCATTGGAAGCTATATTGGATTGTGTATTGCACCGTGCGGGGATGATTAATATAGACGAACCTAGTTACAGAATGATGTACAGGAAATTTATTTTGGATTGATGGAGAAAACGATACACTAAAACTAGCAAAAGTTCAGGCCCTTTTAGGGGGCATCTTTGTCAATTTGACTAAAGGTGAAAAAGTATGTTTTGTATGTATAAATTGACTAAACAACAACCCCAAATAACGTTACAACAAGTAGCTCTTTAGGGATGGGCTTCTTTTTATTCAGGCGCAATGTTTATGCCGCAACTGCGCCCTATCGTATTATTGAATAATAATTATAACAAATGATAAAACAATGCTAAATATCCGGAGCCAACAAGGATTGCTATCGAAACCCCAAAACAAACTAATGCTGCATATTTCGATTGCTTCACAACACGTTCATCTTTCTTGTGTAAGTATTCAATAAAATTAAGTGTGAAATAAAAGGCAAAAATAAAAAATAAAAATAACATTACAAAAATTGCTGCTGAAATTATTAACCCCACGGAATTTACCACCTCTGAACTTAACTTTCAATCTTGGACATTATGCCCTTATATGGCATAAAAAGCGCAAAGATTTATGCTGCAAACGCGCCCGTTTGATGAAGATTGGAAAGTATTTAAAAGTGAACTCTAGTTATTGCTAATACTAATCTTTGGGATAAGAGCCATTATTAATTTGAAATTTCTTTTAATTTTGCTACTGCTTTTTCTAGGTCATAGGTTTTAAACTCTAACTTTTTTAACTCTGCTCCATCTGTTTCAAATATTAACACCGCAGGAACTTGTTCTATTTTATACTCTGGATATTGTTCTTGAGCATCTTCTGAACTTCTGAGGAATTCTATTTTGTGAAATCTTTCTGAGGAAACATCTATTGCCTCAGTAATAATATCGTCCGTTTCATCATCTCCATTTTGTACCACTAAAACAGAATATAATTTTTTTCTTCTTCATTAGCAGCACATCCAACTAATAAGCTGAAAATGATAGTTGCCATTAAAAGGAGAATCAGTTTACCTTTCACAATTACCACTCCCTTACAAAAACTTGTTTTTTCAACAACCCTGCCCTGTTAGTTCAATAAGCCTTATTCCGTTAAATGGCGCTTATGTATAGAACGGGCGCCAAGTCTTATTTCGGAATGGCGCCCGATTGTTTAACGGTGGATTATTGACTACGATATCCATATTCTTAGAAAGCATCCTCATAAATTTTGTCGATATCTTTATCAATATTCTTTCTAATAATTTGATTCAATTCCTTTATGGTTAACTCTGGATTTTCCTGTCCCGTTTTTGGAGAGTACATTTCTTGTTTAGCCTTCGCCAAATATCCTGCAATGGTTTTCAACAATTTAATTTCTTTATCATCAAGTGCACCATCTTCAGCGATCGGTGATATTTTAGCTGTTCCTTTAATATCAATGCCCTCTAAGAAATAAACGGAATAACGGAAAAACTGAGTGGGAATGATCTCGGAATTCAAAAATGAACTTCCATTCCGTATAATAGTATTAGCTTGTAGTAACTCATCCCGAATCGATTGAATTCTTTTATCTAATTCTTCATTTTGCGGTTTTTCTTCAATGAGATGTTGAATTCTTCCTAATGAATCATCTACCGAAAAGTAAAAATGATTTAAGAATACTTCATATTGTCGTTCTTCTTCTTGTTTATCCTGGTAATTTAGAAATGTAATAATACCAGAAAAAACAACCAGAAATCCTATGATCACAATCATAATTTTTCTGTCTTTGCTCATTCTTTCGTAAATTGCAACTGGATTCTTTTGTAAGTTTTTTAGTCCTCTGAACATAATATCCCCCAAACTGTTTTTTGATATCACTGACTTATTCCACAAAATGGCGCCTTATGTATGCGAACGGACGCCAAGTTTTATTCTGGAATGGTGCCCGTTAGCGAAATAACATTTTGATTCTTTATGTTAAGTTAAGAATATGAGTGGATTGAAAATTGGTAAATTAGTAGCTAACGGAATCATTAGAAATATAAAAGCCCACACTTTTTCATCCGAGTTCAATTCAATCTTTTTAAATAGGATTATTAAAATGACTACAAAAAAGATTGGATAAGATAGTAAACTAAAATAAAAAAGCGAATATCCTACATACCATTCAAAGTTTACTATTAAGAAGTCTGAAAAAAAGTGAGCTACGCCAGATAAAAGCCACGAAATTACAATAAATGCCACCATAGAAAACCAGAACCACTTTGGAAATTCACTCAACAAATCCCTCCTTGAACGCATTCCTATTCCGCGAAAGCGCCCGTTAGTGGTAAATTAACCTTTATTCTTACTACTAAATCTTACTCAATCAAAGTTTCTAATAACCCTTTCCCGAATAACCCCCACGTATAAAGGAAAAGCGATTCAATAATAATAATGACTATGAATTTTTTGATGGTGCTGTGTTTTAATTGTAAATAATAAAAGCCTCCCAAAATTATGTAAAAACTAGCTAGAAAAACATATTCTGCAGTAAGAGGCTCATTTGATGGAGTAAAATTCATACCAAGATAAGCAAAAGCGTTAAATACTAAGAATACAATAAGGCCAATTATATTTAGGATATGAATATAGGTTTTCTTCAACATAATGCTCCTTAAATCATTTAATTATTATTCAACATAATGGCTCTGATATGGCATCTTGGCGCCACTCCTTATTTGGGAATTGCGCCCTATTCTGGCACAAATGTGTTCGATATCGCACCTGTTTACGCAGTTACATTTCTTTGGTGTAATAATCTAGACTCTTAAGTTCTACCTCACTAGGTATATTAAGTTCCTTTTTCTTCTTAAGGAAATTTTTATGGTCTAAGGGTCCAATTGCTTTTGCAGTATCAACTTTAACAACCCAAAAGCCTTCTTTTTGATCAGTTTGTCTAACAATGATGTATTTCTTGTTCCACCCAACTTCAGCAACTTTTGCCGGTACAATGGTGGTTCCACTTCCACTTGCGTCATCTATTAGGGAAATTACAATATTTTCTCCATTTATTCGATCAACCTGTAAATTTCCGGGAAGATCAATAGAATAGTCTCCCAATCCAGCACAGGATGTCAAAATGAATGACATTAGTAATACCACCAAAATCCGATTAAATAGGCTTCTAATTAATCTGCTCATCCCCAAAATTATCCTCTTTTCTTCAAAAAGTACCTTCAGTTGTGTTAGAGTAAAATGTTTATGGGAGAACATATACCTCATCTTTGGTGTTGAAGTCGGAAGACTTCTACGCCAAAGATGAGGCCAGCAAGCGAAGCGCGGTAGTTTAAAGGGTGTTTTACATGAAAAAGAGGACCTTTTCTTGTATAGTTAAGTCTGCTACAACAACAACTATAGAAAGAGGTCCTCTAATGAAAGATATCATATCTGCGCTTACAATGAAAGAATTAGAACAAATTACATACCGTGCATTGCAGGAAAGTTTTTCTCAGGTGATGGCACAGACGTTACAGGAAATAGATGAGGCGATTGCTTCAGAAAGGGATAAGCAACGATTTTATTTGAAGGATAAAAGAACATTAAAGTTTGAGTCCGTCTTTGGGCAGGTGGAACTGAAAAGAAATTATTATCAAGATAAAGAGACGGGAAAGTATGTCTATTTATTGGATCAGTATTTAGCTTTTGACGGCACAAAGGGAATGAGTCCGGTGGTGCAAGATTTGGCTATTGAACTGGCTGTAACAGGCGTTTCCTATCGACAGGCTGGGAAGGCAATGGAGAAGCTTTTGGGCTACCCTGTCATCAGTCATGAAGGTATACGCCAGCAGCTTTTGAATACGGAGGTTGTGCCGGAAGAGTCAGTGCCACTCGAACAGGATGTTGTATTCGTGGAGGTGGACGGGCTTTATACGAAAAGCCAAGAGAAAAAGAAAAAAGGCAAGGAAATTAAGATTGCCAGTGTGCATCAGGGCTGGGAAATGAATGGTAAACGAGCAAAGCTGATAGAGAAGCGACATTTCATTCATGAAGGAAATCTGCCGTTCTGGGAAGAATTTGAGCAGTATCTAATGGCTACTTACGAGTATGATCCGACCAGGCACCACCTCGTTATTAATGGGGATGGAGCGAAGTGGATCACATCCTGCCGGGATCATTTCCAGCATAATGCGACCTTTGTCATCGACCGTTTTCATGTTGCCCGGGATGTGCAGCGTTTGTTTCGGGGTCATTCAAGATACCGCTCCATCCGAAAGAAACTAGCAAGCTATGACTGGGAAGGTTTCATGGTGGAATTAAACAGTGCGGTGGGTACGCTTGAAAATGAAAAGAAGGAAGAACGGCTGGAAGAGTTAATTGCCCAGCTTTCCCAATATCCAGAGGCACTGGGAGATTACCGTGAAAAACTAAAAGAGAGGGGCATAGATACAACAGGATTCCGCCCGATGGGGAGTGCAGAGGGAACGATGAGTGTGTTCGCTAGAAGGCTCAAAAACGGGCGTAGTTGGAGTGATAAAGGGCTTGATAAATTCATCGATATCATGGTTGCCCTCAAAGATAATCTGAAGATAAAAACGCTGCAGGGGATACTTGAACAGACGCAGGAATTAATACAGGAAAGCAAAGAAGAAAAGCCGCCTAAACACTTTGTAGAAAAGCTAAAAGAAAGTGCTGCAGAAGCAACACGCAACAATCTGGGTTATCTGAGGCAGGCTATCGGGAAACCAATTACAGACGCATTAAAAGGATTACGGGGAATTTGAAAAAGTAAAAAAGCACCAACTGATTAAAATGATATAAACATGAAACCGTTACCAAAAGTTGACTAAAACAATACAAAAAAGGGACTTGAAAAAAATCTCCCACAAGTACTTGACTCAATCTTCAGTTGTTCGGTTTAAGCGCCTAATTACTGAAAATGATATAAATATAATTAGAACCTTCCCCATTCAATGTTAAACCTATAAATATAAGGCCTAAACCTAACAATGCCATTATAAAGCCTAGTACACCATCGGTTTCGAATAATATTACAACACCAAATAGGATTACTCCCAGAACAGAAAGTGATACACGCATTAGTACCAAATTCATTTTTTATCCGCCACCTTCTTGAAAGGAGTTAACCCATTAAATGGCCTTCATATGGCGTAAAGGGCGCAATGTTTTATACCGCAATTGCGCCCGTTTGTTACACACCAGCATTAACCAAATACAAGAATAAAGCCACTGATGCAATGACAATGATAATGCTTAAGGCAGCAGTAAGTATATGTTGCTTTTTTATAATATTATAAATTGCAATCACAACTCCAACGGCAAAAAGCACAGCGGTTAAACCTACTCCTTTTGTTAAGAACATATAATTTAATATTCCTAAAATCACCAGCAATAAAGGTATTAGATTAAAAAATAATTTCATCTTCTACCCCCCCTCACTTTTTATTAAATAATATGGCCCGTTTGCAGAGCTAATAAGTTTCTTCTTAAAATAATCTTTTGCACATATTTAAAACGCTTTCAAGGTCATGGTTATGTAAATTACCTAAATGACGTTTCAGTTCTGAACCGTGTATAGAAGTGATTTTAGAAGTACGTACAACAGATGGTTTTAACAAACCAGCTTCTTTCCAGTACTCCAAAACAACGTCAAATTGGTTTCTTGATTTCTGACTAGTAACCGGTGCAATAATGACACCTACATCTAACGCCAACTCATTACCAACAATAAAATATTAGCATTGTTTGATTTGATGCGTTCCTTCAAAACGAACATCCGCCAACCAAACCTCACCCTGCTTCATTTTATTGCTCATTATATATGTCATCCTCCTCGTTATCCCACCAAGAGTAGTTTTCCCCGAACAAAATTACATCGGGAGCCATATATTTTTCCTTAATCTTATCAAGTACCTTTTGCCTTTCTTGTTCACTCAACATATCAATTTCTTTTATAATTTTCTCAGGAATGGACATAGGTCACACCCCCATTTTCTATACAAAGGATTCAAATAATTATGTGAAAAGGATTTCCTTTTTTTCAACTTTGAGAACTATTCTCATAATGGCACTAAACGAAAAGAACAATAGCCCAACGATGACCAATAATAAAAAAGTTTAGCCAAAAAGATGATTCAACTCCATAATAAAACAAACCAAGTAATCCGTTAATATCTTCATATCCAAAATCGTTAAAGTCGACCTCAATATTTTTGATTACATAACCACCAATTTGGATACTGTCGATATTTTTTCTAAATGCGTACTCTTTCCCACCAATTCCAAAGTAAGTGACAATCCTGTCATCCAAACCAACCTCAAGGCCAATATCGTCTACTGCACCTTGAGATATCAATGTTGGGCAGCACCTGTATCTAACACCATATTCCTGATCTGACTACTTTTGCCACTATAGTTTAACGTCATATCTACAAGCAATAATCCATGTTTGTATTTTATTTTCATGTTAGTAGAATCTCCTCAGCCCTACATCTTGTCGGACTTCGAGAACAATATTTTCATGAGAAGTGTGATAAACTAAATCTTCACCTTTTGATTTTAAGAGTTCCTTTGTTGCTGATTCGGCTTATCACAGCCATATCCTTAACGATTTCTTGATTATTTTCAACATGAGATGAAAGTACTTTTAGCTTTACAAATTGATCTGGGTACATTTTTCTTACTTCTGACCACCTCAATTTTACCGCCCCTTTCATTTAACATTATTGTACCATTATTTTGACATCTGCTTTAATAAAGGCAATCTTATGCTTCACATTTTTTACTGTAGAAAAATAAATGAGGAAACCAATTGCAAAATAAAGAACTATTAGCCAAAGAAACAAATCCATTTTATTCCTACCCTACAACATCGTCTTAGAAAGCAATTTATCTCTGGTACAATCCCTATGGATTCTGCTAAATCTGTTGATATAACTGTACTCCCTGAACCAGTATCAACTAAAACACGTTGTAAATGAAGTGACTGTTTATCAAACGTTATTTGCATATCCGTAAGTAATAAACCTTCTTCAAAAATTAGTTTCTTCACTATTTCCTAACACCTACCCATTTTTTCTCAATGATATTAGGTTCCTTACGGCTTGTATGAAGTACATATAATTCCCGTTCAGGATTTTCTTGATGAATTTTTTGATAAGCTTTCATGGCATCAGAAGATTTTGAAAAATTTTTTAGAAGTGAAATTTCCTCCAACACACGCTCACTTTTATCATCCGTATGTGCTTGAACAGCTTCTATTAAAACCCATTTTTCTGGAAAGGCTTGGCGTACATCTTCCCATTTCATTTGAGTCACCTCCGATTATATTTACTTATATTGTATCACGAATAGATCAAGTGTAATTACCAAACAGTAGATCAACTTATAAAGATAAGCGCCCGTTCGTTGCAATTTTAACTTTAAAATAATTTATCAATAACTTTTCCTTCCAATCACACCACTCACGAAAACAATTACTCCGATAGCTATCCCGAGTCTCTTTGCTTTCTTACTACTTGTCAGAGTGATTGTACTGTTATTATTTCTATTTTGGTTATTCGACATTAAAGAGCACCCTCTTTCTAACATATATTAGAAAAAACCTTCGTATCCTTTTATTTAAACTTTAGCATTTAACATCAAAATAACGCGGTGATTTGAGCGTTGACACAATGGCTATCGGGAGATATGTTATTTACTATGTGAATTTGGACTCGTTTTTAGTAATAATGTTGTTATATCAACAAAAAAGCGTCATACCAATTACTATGTTAATCGGTATGACGCTTTTATTGTTCATTCACTTTCCCCATCAAAAGTGAGGTATTTGGTCTTTTGCCGGAATTCCCAATTAGTAGTCATTTCATTTTTGCCGGCAGTGCGTGAATGGATGAGATCAGATCGTTTAGTTTGCCTTCGATCCGGTGAAGCAAATAAAAGGTCACCACAATCGGAAAGCCAACTTCCGTCACAAACGATACCAATGTTTCCACTGACATTACCTCCTATCCGTTTTCATGGATGAACCCCGCCTTAGGTTGGATACGGCCTCCACGGCTTCTGACAAACTCATCCGTTTATAAGCGCGCCTAAGCAAGGGTTCCTGCCACTTTTGTTGAAAAAAGACTAGGGCGATGCAGCCGCTAGTCTTGTGTAGAAACGTTATTCGGGAAGTTCAATTTCTTTAACATTGCGTTCGACAATGCGTGCGCTTTTTTTCGAAGCGAGGTTACCGCCTGATGACGTAAATGCATCCTGCGTTAGGATATCATCCATGGTACTGTTGACTTTAGCCGCATCAACCGGTTCAATGGGCTTCTCCAGCGAGTAAGTCACTGTTTTTCCATCCTCGTTCAAAAATTTAAGTTCGAGCTTTTTCATACGTTGACCTCCTTTTGTCTATTTACTTTAATGTTATTGCTGCGTAATCTCGTAATCATCTGTCCGTTCGACATTGTACAGCGGACGCTCCTGAAGTTCTGCAAGTGCCGCTGCGATGGTAAACAACTGATCCGCCGTCGCTTCGGGTTTGACATTGTTGAAACTTTTTGATTTAAAAATTGTTTCACCTGTCATCATGTCATCCCCATCATCCAGGATAAGCGTTAGCCGCGAACCGACTTTCTGTGCCACAGCCATGTTGATCACCTCCTTTCACCCTTATAATCGAGTGTCAGGATGAAAAGGTGTCATCATTTCAGTACAAATGGGATAACTTCTTAATAGATAGGAAAAACCCAGGCAGTTCCACACTCAAACCGCCTGGGCTTTGGCCCTTATATATAAATAAAAATACAGTAGGATGGATAAAAACACGGAGCCTGATGCGGTCAGATAAATCATCCCATACCCGAACATGGAAGCGATTTGGCCAAATGACATCGCACCAATACCGACACCTAAATCAAAGCAGGAGAAAAAGGTCGCGTTGGCCATCCCTCGCCGGTTGTCTGGTGCATCGTTCACGGCCCATGCCTGCAGCGTCGGCTGAACCGCGCCGAAGCCGAGCCCGTACAGTGCAGCCGCCAATAACATGACACCAGTATTCGGTAGCCAAGAAAGCAGCAGCATGGCACAGAAAATGAGCGCTGCCCCCGGGGGAAATACATACAAGTGACCTTTTCTGTCGTATAACTTGCCTGAAAACAGTCTGGAAATCATCAGAAATAACGCGTACACAAGAAAATAAAATTCAATGCCGGCTACACCACTTTTTTCTGCATAAATGGGTAGGAAAGAGGCAATTCCACCAAACGTAACAGTAACAAAAAATAGCAGAGCGGATGGTCTAACCGCTGATTTTTCAAAAATATCGAATTTAACTGTGGTTGTTTTGTGTTCTGATTGCTCCACTTTTTTATAGCGGATTCGCGATGACAGGATAAATGCCGTCAGCCCCATTGTTGCACAAATCAAAAAGAGTGAGGTAAACGAGATGTGTCCGGTTAACGTCAAGCCAAGTGTTGGCCCGAACGCCAGCGCCAGATTTCCGGACAAACCGAAATAACCCATCCCTTCACCACGACGCTTAGGCGGGATAAGGTCAGTCGCGATGGTACCTGTTGCTGTTGTTGACAACCCCCATCCCACGCCTTGAACGATACGCATGACAAATAACAGTGCAATAACGGAAATAAATGCATAAGAACCAACCGACAACACAAAAATGGACAGACCGGTCATGTAAACAAACGCCCGACCTTTCGACTCGAGCGCATGCCCTGCATACGGCCTGAGTAAAAG
Organism: Lentibacillus cibarius; assembly: GCF_005887555.1. Taxonomy (NCBI): domain Bacteria; kingdom Bacillati; phylum Bacillota; class Bacilli; order Caryophanales; family Bacillaceae; genus Lentibacillus; species Lentibacillus cibarius. The sequence continues at coordinate 1,724,122 of NZ_VCIA01000001.1, forward strand.
TGCTGAAAACGTAAAGATCCCAACAATTAAGCCAATCTGCTGATCACTACCGCCCAGTTCCTCGACAAAGAGCGGCAATGTCGGTAATGTCATTTGAAAGCCCAGAAAGATGAAAAAGTTAGCTAAACATATAAATACAAAATCCCTTGACCAAATCTTATCTTGAGTAGCGGCTTGCGTATGTACAGCTGCCCCCATTAAGTTCCTCCCCCTTTGCTTCGTTACCCGAAATACATTATACACGAATTCAGATAAATTTGAAATAGGAAAGAATAAGGAGTTTAGCAAGCCTGCGCGAGGTGTAGTGAGTTCTGGTGTTGGTCATTGCCTGGGCGGATTTTAACAGCGAATTTTGTTTGAAGCAAAGCGGGCGCACTCTTTATTCAAAAGCGCCCGCCAATTGCTTAAGACTTTGTTTTAATATTTCTTATTCTTTTTTTAAGTCCTCTTCTCTCTCCACTTATTCATCAACAATTGAAGGAAAAAGCCAATTCCAACTCCAGGTACTACTGCTAAAATTGGCAACCATACCGGACCAATAAGAATCCCAAGTATTGTAAAGTCGGATGAAAAAATTAATCCTACTGTTACAAAATAGGCTGAAAACACAAAGGGCAAAAACGAATACGGTTTCTTTCCCCCACCTGCATCTTTATAGGCATCCCACATCGCAAAAAAGTATAAACAAGGATAAAACATGAGCCAATGGTAATCGGTTTGTTGAATCGCCTTTTCAATTTCTCCATGGAAACTTAGAAAGATGACCTTGTTAAAATTCCCCTGAACGTTAACCAAAAACTCTAAAAAAATTAATATAATTCCTTTGATATACTTTCCGTTTAATAGTTGACCAAACCCAGGCAATGCAATACTCCAAAAAAGTTTTTCATACTTATTATTTTCATGCATATTACCAGTCCAAATTATCATAGATGTTATTTTTGTATTTCTTCGTGCAATACGAAAGCATTCACAAAGTTTTCTTATTTGTTGGTTTGTCCTTTTGATAATTTTCTTCTGTCTTGTGCTTGGGGAGGTTCTTCCATCCATCCATTTTTGATCATGACCTGCCCGCTATTTTTAGAAAAAGTGAATATGTCTTGTACAATTTTAGCCATTTTCAAAGGTAAATCGCTTCGTAAACTGAAAGCTGAGCCAACAGCGTTACTTGTCAGACCGAAGCTGGAGAATACACTGGTTTGATACATCATCAATTTGTCTGAGAAAGGGGCATTGGTCGAATCGGTTACTGTACCTGCCCACATAGAAGGGGTGTGTATATCACTTTGACGCAAAACGTCACTTAATTTGGTTACGATTCGTTTCGCAAGTTCCTTCCCATCAAAGAAAATGTTTGCTGCATCTTTATTTTGGGCTGTTTGGGCGAATCCAGTCATGAGTGTCATCCCTATTGTGTTTGCTTCTATCGGTTGATAAAGATGTGCAATTTCAACGGAATTTAAAGGTCTTTTGTGGGATAACAGATTAAATCCAGACATATATTGTTTACTTTTTGCAAATTCAACATCTTTTGGCATCGTGACATAAGGGGGACGAGGGATTGCCGAGTGCTTTAAAAGAAAACCTGTTGTTTGGTCATAAGCTTCTTGAGCATCAGCTGTAAAACGCTGGTACAATTCTCTTATATCATCTCTATAAGCCATGGATAGATGTACTGTGAAAAGTCCCATATTTATGGCTGCAATCAAACGTAAGTGCATAGTATCAAACATTTCATCGTACAGACGAGGTGCCCCCGGGGTAACATCTTTTTCAGTAAACCCTACAGGCAACACAGCCCCCTCTTCCTGAAATATTTTTTTCAGTGTTTCTACATGTTCACTTTCCTTGTTGTAATAGGATTCTAAAATATCTTTGGCTTCCGGATTCTCGGCTTTTTCAATGTAATATTCCAAAAATCTCATATTCATCGTCTTGTTTTGATATCCCATCCAAAGTGATCCAAGTTCTGCCCCTGAAATTGACAGATGGTCTGAAGTGGTCATGTTTAAACCCTCCTAATTTTACCTAGTTTATCTTTAACATTCCTCTAACTTTTATTTTTATTACTCTTAAAACAGAAGAGTCAATTTCATAATTCATTGCAGGCGAGTAAGACACGAACATTAGGTTATCGGTTATACTACCGTTGTCCTAATAAACCAATGTGAAACAGCACAATTGCCCATATAAACATGAATTTAACAGCAAAAGATAGAGTGCTAACACTTTAAGCACTCTAATTTCCAGCACCGGGAGCTCTGCTACTCACTGACAACGCCGCATGCAATCCGTTTACCAGCGTCACCTGCAGGCTGCGATTTAAAGTCATCTGCATTTGCATGGATAATCAGCGTGGTACCACCTTCTTTGAACAAGGAGTTCTCTTTACCTTTTTTCAATGTGACCATATCCGCTGTTACACTGGCAATCACCTTACCATTCTGATTGACAGTAATATTCTGAAGGTCCCCGGCGTGCGGGCCTTCAGGATGATCGAAACCGTGTTTGGCATTCGTCGGATTAAAGTGCCCACCTGCCGATTTAAAGTCCGTCGGCTCACATACGCCGCCTTCATGAATATGAAACCCATGTGTCCCCGGTGGCAGATCGGAAGCATGAAGCGAAATCCGCACACCGTTGCCCTCAGATTTAATGACAGCCGTACCAATATCCTCCTTGTCTCTGTTATACATCGTCATATTTACTTCATCGTCAGTTAAACTGGATGCCGGTTCTGCCTTCTGTTGTTCGTCATTATTCGCTGTTTCTTTGGGCTCGTCTTTATCCGTACATGCACCCAGTACAAACACAAGTGATAGGCCGCTCAATAGTATCAGCTTTTTCAACTGTATGGATTCTCCTTTCTAATAATGGGATTATCAAATACAGTCTTGACAAGGTAGGAAAACTTATTCGGCGATGAACTATTCTATTTTCTTTGGTATACGGAACGGGAAAAAACTTCTGGTGGTTGAAATTGTGGAATACGGTTAGGGGACACATTCGAACGCTAAAATAGTATTACAGGAGGATGAACGGAATGGGATTTTTTGATGGGGTGATGGGTAACGCATCGGAAGCTGATACATATGGTTGACTTGGCTATCCACGTCAGTCCCCCGCACAAAAGCTGACCTCCTACCTGGAAGGTCAGCTTTTAATAGAATGATGTCGTTTAAACAGTGGCAGGTTTCGTTTTGTGTTTTTGACGTGGGTTGTGGTTTTTCAAGTAAGGCATTACCCAACGGTCCAGACCGAAACGTCCTGCGTTGTAGCCGGCAACGAGCAAGAATACGGTGATAAGCACCATTAGTGCGTTCGTGCTGACGGTACCACTGAACAGAAATGCGAAGTTCATCGTTATGCCCATGAGTGCCGCGAAATTAGTAAACAGTCCTAGTATTAATGCTGCTCCTACCAGAAATTCGCCCCACATGACCACAAAGCTGAATAATTCTGCATTAGGTAGGGCGACGGTTTCCAGAAATGCAGCCCACCATCCTTGCACTGCCGGATGTTCACCACCCGCACTTGCAATAGCGCCTTGCATGAATCCGCTGGCATCAAATCCGCCACCAGTTATTTTTCCAAATCCCGATGTCAGCCATTGATACCCGATATATATTCGTAAAAATGCTAAGATCCCTGCAACTACTTTATTATTCCTTAAAATATCCGTAAACATGAGATCCTCCCCTTTTCATATGTTCAGTATTTCACAACTAGTAATAAGATAATATCTTGATTACAGTTACAGCATAACACGCCAGGTTATTCTTTTGTGTGGTTTTGTTCAGTATTTCACAATTATGTCAGAAAGCTATGACAGAAATGTTACGCGTACTGCATGAAACTTATGATAGTATATCTCACTCCTTAGCTAAGGTGTTACCTTTACTTCGTTTTCGGGCGCTCATTACCCTGATGAGTGACCTTTACCTCGTTTCCCCACCGTACTTGGGCACTCATCACACCGATGAGTTACCTTTACCTCATTTCCTCACCACATTTGGGCACTCATTCCCCTGATGAGTGACCTTTACCTCATTTCCCCACCGCATTTGGGCGCTCATCACCCCGATGAGTGACCTTTACCTCGTTTCCCCACCGTACTTGGGCACTCATCACACCGATGAGTTACCTTTACCTCATTTCCTCACCACATTTGGGCACTCATTACCCTGATGAGTGACCTCCCCCTTGTTTTCCCGACGCATTTGGGCACTCATTCCCTTGATGAGTGACCTTTACCTCGTTTCCTCACCACATTTGGGCACTCATTCCCTTGATGAGTGACCTTTACCTCATTTCCCCATCGCATTTGGGCGCTCATTACCCTGATGAGTGGCCTCCCCCTTGTTTTCCCACCGCTTTCGGGCACTCATTCGAATCTGACCATAAAAATAGAGCAGCCGAATTCACATTGGCTGCTCCACACTCATATTATTCACCTATTGTTACATTCCATTCCTGCTCAGGATATAGTGGCAGGCGTAGTGCACGGTATGCCTGGCGGTGGCTTTTTTGTTCAAACCCGGAGACGACGAGTTCGTAAATGACTTCCGCTGGCTGGTCGTCGCTCACTTCAACGACCCGGCTGATTCTTTCGTCACCACCGACATCGATATACCCGGACGTTAGCATGCGATTGCCTGTTTCCGGATAATAATTGGCATCGCCGACGATGTTAGAGAATAAGTCTTTACCACGTTCCTCGCCATAGGCCCACACTTCTTCTACCGTCATTTTTTCCGGGTTGATCCGGTACTGAATGGCGCGGCTGAACTGTTCACTGAGTGGATCTTTACCACGCGTGATGACGATATTGTTATCAAACAGTAAATAGTCATTGGTGGACGAATTATTATCCATATCCGGCATCGTCATGGGTGCATGTGGTCCGGCTGGGAACTTAAAGTCATCGCCCTGTGGATCCAACAAATATTTGTCATAGGATTTCGGCCATTCTTCATGATCCGCTAAAATCCAGTCGACCTCGCCCTCTGGATAGGACATTTTCATAACTAAATCCTGGTGACGGCTGGACACGAGAATCGAATCATCTTCCTCCACGTACCAGATGGCATTCTGATGGAACCAGTCGTTCTTATCAGCTTGCAATCCATCGTATTCCTCATAAAAGCTTTCCGGGAAAATGTCACGAAAACTGAAATCCCGCACTGTCTCGCCGGTTTTGCGGTCTATTTCAATCATTTCATCCTGCACATAATCTGATTCGAGATCATGCACGGTCGCCAGTAAATTGCCATTCGGCAGTTCAATAATGTCATGGTGGACGACATTCGTTCGCGGGTGCTCCTCCATTTGCAGTGTATAGGCGTTATACACTTTACCGAGCATATCCATTTCGAGGATTTCGTTATATTTGTCCTGACCTTTTTCCTTGGTGATAAACATTAGGTTACCATTTTCAAACCGCTTGAAAATGTGTGAGTTCCATAGTGTCGAGTACCACCGAACCTCTCCCTTATCATCCACCGCATATACATAGCGGCTGCTCGGTAGGATAAATGTCAAACCGTTTTCCATTTTATCCGGCTTAGCTTCCACCACTTCATTGGTCAAAAAGTCATCCGGCAAGGCATCCGTTTTGGCGGTGAATGACTTTGTCGCTGTTTCCCCCGCTTCGTTGGTCGCTTTAATCGTTACTGTATTTTCGTAGTCCGGATACAAGCCGAGAACAGGGACGGTGTGTTCGGTCTTCCATTCATCATAGGTACGCTCGATAGCTCCCTTTTCACCTTTGCCCTCGACCGTTACGGTGATTTTTACAGGCTCGTCCGTTTGAAATTTGGCAACTGCTGTGAGCGGTGCCACCCCATATGGATCCACTTTCACAAACGGTTGAGCCAGCGAGTACCCATCTGCAATGTATTCCTCCTGCAGCTGCTTTTCCAATTCTTTCTGCTTGTCCAACCGCCTGGTGTCATAAGAAGATAGCTGCTCCACCTCTCCATCCGGCTTAAAGGATACAGGCGTGTCTTCTGTTTGATTCGCGGCGCTTCCGTTGTCAACGCTCCATTCAATGATTACAAAAAATGCTACAAGTATAATGGCCAATACAACAAAAGTGGCTAATGTTTTTCGCATCCATTTCCCTGCCTTTTTAATAAATTTCTAATCTCTCTACCATGATAATAAACGTAGATTGGGAAAAATGGAAGGCATAATTTTTATTGTACTTCTAACTGGAATATTTCTGTTCACCGGATAATCTGCTTCCATCATTAGCATGCTACATATGATAAGGATATGATGGTTATGCGGATGCTTGTCATACTTACTATCATGATGGCGGTTTTCGGTTGTGGTATGTTTAGTGACAGTCATCAAGTCACTTTCGCCGAACAAGATATACCTTCCTATGCCAAGTGGGGACGGCTGGCGATGAAGGAAACCCAAGCTAAATATCCGAATGCAGCAATCGTGGACTACCTTCATCGAGGCCGTGAACATAAGGATGACACCGCCGTGGAAAAATTCAAGTTATGGCTGCGGGAAAATGAGAAGGAATTCGGTGTGTTCATTGATATTAAATTTAATACCAAAACAGAAGAAGTTATCGACATATCATTCAGGGAAACAACCAATTAGGTTCAACCCTCCGCCCGTAACGTAAATGTTTCTGTATGGTCACCCCACTGAACGCTGACCTTAATCATTGCGTCCTGTTTCACCAGATTACTACTGCTATCGGTAAAAACGCGATTTTCCGGTGGCGTGTCAAAAGTCATCTTGATTTCCTTACTGCTAGTTGGCATCACATATTGATAACGCAGTTTATTAACAGACGACAGCTCCCTAATTGGTCCTTTATATGTCAGCTTAAATACAGCCCGGTCATCATCTTTCCCTTCTCGGTAGGTCTTCTCACCTGTCACATGTAACTGTGCCGACCAGTGTTCACTTTCACCAGTAAATGTATCATTGAACTTATCAACTTGCTTTTCCTGTGACGCTGTCGTTTCTAAGTTCATAGCAAACATGGTAACACCTATCAACAACACAAACCCAATGATCGCCGTAATTAACTTCTTTTTATCCAATCATCAGCACCCCCTTTAGGACAGTTCTCTTCATTTCTATCAGCAGTTTTGCAATCCATCCAATTTCTGTCACACCCATACTACTATGATACGCAGTTTTCCCGGTGCTTATCACTGTTATTTACAAGTGCTAAACTAGAATCTTTAGCAACAAATCCCATTCCACAAACATATATTCACGTCACTCGGGAAAACTTTACGTGAGGTGATGGTATGGATAAGGATAATCTGCGGCTAACATCGGCTGAGATTGGATCGTTATGGACGGAATATGTAAGTGGAACTGCCACCGATATCGTGAATAGATACATGTTATCCATTATTGAAGATGAAGATATAAAGCATCTTTTTGAAGAGGCTATCGATATATTTTCCGAACAAAAACAACAGCTTGGTGCATTTATCGCCAATGAAGGCTTCCCGATACCAATTGGATTTAATGAATCGGATTTGAATACAAATGCCAAACGGCTATTCACCGACATTTTCTGTCTGGAATATTTACACATCATAACGATGCACGGTTTACTAGGACACACAGCAGCGCTTAGTGCTTCAACAAGAAAAGACTTACGCGAATTTTTTGATCGAAGTGATGACCAAGGCAAAGAAATGTATCATAAAACCATTGAACTGCTTTTAGAAAAAGGTCGTTTTCAGCGTGACCCATACTTTTATCCAGACAGTAATCCCGAATTTGTATCCGGACAGCAATTTCTCAGCGGCTTCTTTGGAGATAAACGTCCATTAGCCGCAACAGAAATTGTAAACCTTTCATTAAATATCAAGAAGAAAATTATGTCCAAAACGTTATCAATCGGCTTCAGCCAAGTAGTAAAAGACAAAGAGGTAAGAAAGTTTTTGAAGGGAGCACAAAATACCGCCGACCAACAAATTCAATCACTAAGCAAAATTTTGCATGCGGATAACTTGCCTGTACCTGTATCATGGGAGTCGGATGTTACCACATCACAGGAATCCCCTTTTTCGGACAAACTGATGCTGTTTCACATCGGTTTTTTACTTCAAACGTCACAATCCTTTCATGGTGCAGGATTGTCATCGGCTATGCGTACAGACCTTGTACTAACCTACGAAAAAATTATCTTAAAAAACCTGACGATGGTCAAAGAATGGTTCAATATCATGTCCAAAAACAGATGGTTTGAACAGCCACCACTTGCCCCGGATCGGAAAAAGATTGCCAAAGGATAAGGTGAAACTTCATACAAAACGTCGCATAATTATTAGCCGGGCTGTTACGTGCGGTTTACCTATGTTTACCGGGGAGGATATTACAGCCCGTTCTTGTGTGAATAAATAGTACTGGACACCTCCGCCACGTGTGAGGTGTCCGCTGTTAATGCTGCACGGAGCGTGATCAAGGGTCGATGATGTCGTCTGTCTTCTGTACATCCTTTTCCTTTACCTTTAAGTGGTAGGTCGTTGGGTGTCTATTCCGTCCACTGTAGCTTCCCTTAAAAGTAACCGTCTCTGTTTGATAATCGATGTGGTGCTGACGCAACTTGCTCCTCACCTTGTAATAGTCACCAATATGCTGCGTTGAGAAAACGATGACCCATTTCTGAAATAGATTGCCGAACAGGCCACGCATCACACATCCCCCTCATTCCGGAACTGCATTTTTGCTGCCAACATGACTAATCAAGCAGCAGCCGCAAAGATAGTTCCTATTAAAGCCTATGCATTAATGCGCTTGGCCGATTCCACTGTTTTCACAAACGACATATTACCTCCATTTTTTTAATTATAGCAGCTGCACTCCCATTAAAAATTTTTTAATAGATTTGTTTAAAATCCATATTTAATGGAAAGCATGGATTTATAGAATCATAGAAAAGGGGATGTCTAAATGGGAAAACTACGCATATTTATGATGACTATTGGTTTTTTGTTCTTATTTGCTTTGTTTAGTCCTACCGTTCATGCTGACGATAGTAATACTTATGAAGTAGGGACTGATTCATTGCATATCCGCTCCGGGCCATCGTATGACTCCGCAATTATCGGAACGCTGGTTGATGGTGATCGGGTCACTGTATTTGAAGAACAATACGGATGGGCGCAAACATATTACGGCGGCCAAAAAGCGTGGGTAGCCGGGTATTATCTAATTCCAGCCGAAAACACGGAAACATCCGCCGAAGTGGCCGGCAGCAGCATGAATACCACAAAACTCATTAAAGCAGCAAGCGATGCATCAGGAAAACTAGAAAACTACCACATTGTCCTTGACGCTGGCCACGGTGGTAGAGACGCTGGCGCAATTGCAAATAACAGTGTACTCGAGAAAAATATCACGTTAAATACTGCAATAAGCGTAGCCAAAGAACTTAGTGAAGCCGGGGCAGACGTTACATTGACTCGGTCGGACGACACATTTATACAGCTGGAGGACCGCGTCCGCATTAGCCAAACAAACGAAACCGATGCCTTCATCAGTCTGCATTATAATGCTTTTCCGCTAAACGGGGTAAATGGCTTCAGCACGTATTATTATGCCGATGGAGAAGAACAGCAATTTGCGGATGATATTCAATCTGCATTAGAACAATATCTTGATTTGAACAGTCGTGGTACGAGACAAAACGATTATCATGTTCTGCGGGAAAATAGTGATTTATCTATATTGGTAGAGCTTGGATTCATGACAAACCCGTATGATCTATCGATAATTCAGACGAAAGAACACCGGGAAAACGTTGCGGACGGAATAGTTGAAGGGATTATGGAATATTTTAATAAGTAATTGAGGAAGCGGCGAGCCAGTTCGCCGCTTTCCAATTGTCGCGCGAGTTTCGGGCTGGGTCGCGCGACTTTTTTTATTACTTGAGTAGCACTCCACATTTTCGTTAGCTGGATTTTGTTATAATTATTTGATAATATATCATTAACGACAAGTCGAGAGGAATGATAGCATGGCCATTCCGGATGAGCATAAACGCTATTCCTATGCTGATTATCTGACATGGGATGATGCAGAAAGGATGGAGATTATCGGCGGGGAAGTTGTGGATATGTCGCCAGCTCCCTCACGAAAACACCAGCAAATTCTTAGGGATTTATCAACAGCATTTGCAAACTTTCTGCGTGACAAAACCTGTGAAGTATTTTTTGCGCCTTTCGATGTACGATTAGCTGAGGAAAACAAGCGTGATGATGAAATAAATAACGTGGTCCAGCCCGATTTAACTGTCGTTTGTGATGAAACGAAACTGGATAACAGCGGCTGCAATGGGGTACCAGACATGATTGCTGAAATCACCTCCCCTTCTTCTGTTAAACAGGATCGTTGGACGAAATATAAACTGTATGAAAAAACTGGGGTAAAGGAATATTGGCTTGTTGACCCAGAGAACCAATCAGTAGAAGTCCACATTTTAACCGGTGAGCAGTATCAATTTCAAGGCGTTTTCACAAAGGAAGATACTATCGCCGTTCATGTTTTACCCGGATTAGCATTGGACTTAAGTCAACTATTTATGTAGAACCTTCATAACAGGGGGAGATGGAGATGAGTGCACCAATTATTGAGCAAATCATGGTCGGCAAACCGAAAACTTACGGGGACAAAGATGCCAAAAATCCAATGGATCGTGAATGGACAACAGGTATTGTGAAGCATACCGTTCAAGGAAGAATCTGGGCAGGCGAAACCAATCTGGAGGGTGACGGACAAGGCGACCGCAAAAATCATGGTGGTGTCGAAAAAGCAATTTTTGTCTATCCGATTTCCCATTACGCATTCTGGCAAGAAAAACTGGAACGAGAGGATTTTACCATTGGTGCATTTGGCGAAAATCTAGCCGTTCAGCATATGACAGAAGCAGATGTGTGTATTGGCGACACGTTCCAAATTGGGGATGCCACCGTGCAAGTTTCCCAGCCAAGACGCCCTTGCTGGAGACCGGCCAGACGGTGGAGGATAAAGGATCTGGCCATCCAAATCCAGCGGGAAGAACGGACTGGCTGGTATTTTCGAGTGCTAAAAGAAGGCTATATGCAAGCAGGTGACACGCTTCAGCTTCAGGAACGTCCCTATCCTGAGTGGACGGTGGCAACATGCAATGATGTCATGTATAACCAAAAGCGGGACCGTGAACTGTCTGCCAAGCTTGCAGCCGTGGAGTTACTTGCCCCCAACTGGCAAAACACATTATCTAAGCGGGCACAAGGCAAAACTAGCTCGGATAAAAAACGGGTGATCGGTCCGAATGAGTAGGGGGTCTTCATGGTGTCTGAAACATGCTACACGTAGCTACGTGGATGATATGTTGTTGTTACAAACCTCGGATAACTGAGATTTCAATATAATCCGGGGGTTACTATCAATCTATTTACCTAATATGTATCTTCTGGCGCAACTGTGTAGGAATACGTCTACAATCTGGCTTTCACGATGAGATAAAGGGGAGGCGATGGCAGTATATGATTGAATTGATTCACCAGTAGGGGATATGAAAAGTAGTCACGTTTCTAATCTATATCTTAATTCACAATTGTTCAGCATTCTCTGGATATATTGAAGATGGTTTAGGACGGCAGAACCGCCCCTCCACTTCATTATTTTTCCTCATCGACCATATATGATTTAAAGCCTTCATTTTGAACATCATCAGATACTGGAAGGAACATACTCACCTGCTCGGTTGGTTCAACGTCATCATTTACAACAGAATGAACGACACCGCTAGGAACGAGGAAAGTATCTCCGTCTTTATATGATTTCCATTCACCATTTTGCAGAAGTTTTACCTTTCCTTTAATAATATGAATAACTTCTGCCACGTCATGATAATGAGGTAATACAGCTCCATTCACAGCGATACGTTCCCGTAATACTGAACTGACACTTACACCTAGTTTATCCGCTTGTTCGGCACCTAAAATCTCACGATGATGGACTTCACGGTGCTCAGTAAATAAATTCCACTTTAAATCTTCTCCGACATTAACATTAGTCTTTTTTTCGTTCATTAGAAAAACTCCTTCTTATAATATATAAAAACCGACACATTATTTAGAGATAATGGTTCCAGTCTTACCTAGAACAGCATCCTTAGCTTTTTCCAAGGAAGTAATAATAGATCTTCTGCCGTCCTTGCCACTGACAAATTGAATAGCTGCTTCTACTTTAGGAAGCATACTACCTGGTGCAAAATGTTCTTCTTCTATTAATCTTTCCGCTTCCTCAATAGACAATTGGTCAAGATCTTGCTGATTCGGTTTACCGAAGTTAATCGCAATTTTTTCAACTGCTGTTAGAATAAATAAGAAGTCCACATCCAACTCGTCAGCTAAGCATTTACTTGCCGAATCTTTGTCGATAACTGCTTCAACACCTACTAAACCATGGTTGTCGTCTTCTGCCACCGGAATACCTCCACCGCCAGCTGCAATCACGATACGACCCGCGTTTGCCAGATCTTCAATAATATCTTTCTCCACCACCTTAATAGGTGCAGGCGAAGGGATTACCCGACGATAGCCCCGATTAGAATCCTCCACATAGGTGTCACCGGTTTTAGCCATCAACTTTTCTGCTTCTTCCTTTGAATAGAATGATCCGATTGGCTTCGTAGGATGTTGAAAAGCCGGATCCTTTCTATCAACAACCACTTGACTCACAATTGTTGTCACTAACTTATTAATGGAGCGATTTAACAATTCCTCGCGTATCGCGTTTTGCAAATGATATCCTATATATCCTTGGCTCATTGCACCACACTCAGCAAAAGGCATACTTGGTACATTCGCATGTTCTCTAGCACCGTTCTCAAAAGCTAAGTTGATGGCTCCAACCTGAGGACCGTTACCGTGAGCAATGATAACGTCATGCCCTTGTTCAATTAAATCAACAATTGGCTTAGCAGATCCTTGTACTAATTGAAGCTGCTCTTGGGGAGTATTGCCTAACGCGTTCCCCCCAAGTGCTATTAATATTTTACTCATTAATGCCATCCCCTCCATATACTTCATAAAAACGCATTAAACCTTTTTCAAAGCACGCTTTAGGAGGATGGACGATACCTGCACCAATTTGTCCTATTCCGGCAACTTTATGAGCCATTCCTGTATTAATTACTGGCAAGATACCTGTTTCAATAACTTTTCTAAGATCAATTCCAAAAGCTGAACCGCTGAAGTTCAATGTAGGAAGAGAATAATTACTATTTTCGCTCACAGTGATATCAAACATTTGCTCACTATATCGAATCGCATCCTCAACTTCTCCACCAACAAATTGAACAATCGCCGGCGATCCACCCATGGCAAATCCTCCAATTCCCATCGTTTCCGTAATAGCGCTATCTCCGAGGTCTCGAGTGGCATCCTCTTCTGAATATCCTGGGAAAAAGAGACCTTTAATAAAATTAGCTGGTGCTGTAAACCATTCCTTTTCACCTAGTCCACTGACACGGACACCAAATTCAACACCGTTTCTAGACATTGCTGTGATAACAGTAGAATAAGGAACGCCATGCCCGGCATCCAGTGCTGATTTACAAGCTGGCATAGATAGATTTAAGAAATACTGTTCATTATTCTGTATAAAACGTAGAACTTCCCGCAATGATTGTTTATCTATATCTGTTTGTAGGAAGTAGTCACCGATTTCCCGGTAAAAAAGACTTGTTGAAGCTTTGTTACGATTATGACACTCGTCTCCCATATGCAATGATTGGGCAGTGATTGATTTTAAATCAATTCCTTCTGTAAGTGCTAGAGCCTTCTTCAATGCAGGTGCAAAGACATCTCGAAGCCATTTTAAGCGATCAATAACTTCATCCGAAAAAGCGCCAAAACGCAATACTTTACCGAACCCTTCATTTACCGAGCAGTAAGCTTTATTTCCATGTGTCCTGTTTTCAATCACATGTACTGGCATGGAAGGTGATACAATACCAGCCATTGGTCCAACGGCAGAATGTTCATGGCAGGGATCAAATTCAATCTCTCCGGCGTCTATCAATGCTCTTGCTTCAGTCTCATTATTTGCCAATCCTTCAAAAATCAGTGCACCGATAATTGCTCCCTGCATTGGACCAGCCATGTTTTCCCAGGAAATGGGCGGACCAGAATGGAGAATTTTTTTGCTGTGCATACCAGGAATGACATTAACAGCTTGATCAACATCTATTAGGAAAGGATGAGCTTCCTTGATACGTTTAATTGCTTCCTGGTTTGCCTGTTCCACTTTGTCATTATCCTGGAAGAAGTCCAATGCCTCGATTAATTGGACATTTCCTCCTGCTGGCGGCTGCCAGTCGACTTGAACGGTATCAATACCCTGTAAGTCCAGATCTTCCTTAAATTTAGATGTACCTATGTTAATGACGTGTAGTGATTGATTAAATATCTCATCAATAGTACTCATTTAATTAACCTCCTTTTGAACGAGCATTGTTGCAATTCTCGTTGCCATTTCATTACTGTCAGCTACATAGACACCGGCAGATTGAAGTTTCTTTTGTTGCTGTTTATAATCTTGCTTGTCTTTAGAAGTACCACAAATATAGGAAACAATTGACAAGTGTCTGCCTGCCTGTTCAGCCTGATCCTTTGCTTCTTTCAGTGCGTCCAAAGTAACGCCTGCCGGATCGTCGTTGGAGCCATAGCCCAATTCAAAGTCCAGTAATAAAACAGCGGTCCGTGGATCTTTGGCCTCTTGTATAATCCGCTCATTTCTTAGTGTTGGTTCAATCATTGGATGAGGTTTACCTTTAGTAAATTCATCATCACCCATATCAAGCAGGGTATGACCTACACTCTCCGTTATATCGGCAACCTTTTCTTCTGCCTTTTTAGCCACATTACTTTTCACACTTTCACCTGTAGAGCGAATAATGGACAACGCTTCGGAAGTTAAGGTACCGCCACAGAATAGTCCACGGATATCCTGTTGTGAGTCGCTAAATTTGCCCTTTTCCGCTTCAACCCATGCAGTAACACGCTCGTTCATTTCCGTATCTATTTTCACCTCTGGATCAAGTAACGCCACAGACTTGCGAGCTGCATCAATTAACGTTGCTGAAAAAGTTGCGCCGGCCGCCTCAACAGCTTGTGCATCACCATCCAGGAAGCAGACCACGACTGGCTTCTTGCATTGGCTGACTTCTTTAACAATCTTATCTTGCACACTCGGAGCAGGTGGCTTAGAGATTAATGTAATAACTTTAGTCTTATCATCATTTTCCAAGGCTTTAAGACCTTGCAGCATCATCATTCCGCCTATAGACTCATGAAGATCCCGGCCACCTGTGCCGATTGCTTGTGTAATGCCATAACCAAGACGGTCGATTTGCACCGTAACTTCCTGCAAGCCAGTACCGGACGCAGCGACAAGTCCAATACCACCTTCACTTACCTTGTTGGCAAAACATAGTCCACCATTGTTGATGATTGCCGTTCCACAGTCAGGTCCCATAACAAATAAGTCATTTTCCCTGCCCATTTCTTTCAATGCTTTTTCATCTTCAATACTCACATTGTCACTAAATAACATAACGTGTACGCCCTTTTTCAATGCTTGTCTCGCTTCACGGGCCGCATATTCTCCCGGGACTGAGATAATAGCCATATTGGCATCCGGCATTGCATTCAGGGCAGAATGGACTGATTTTGCTGTTACCTCTTTGCCTTTGCCTTTTTTTGTCTTTTTCGACGTTAGTTCTTCATGGATAACCTCCATTACTTCTTCAACGCGTTCATCTGTATTAGCTATCAATGCAATAATTAAATCGTTTTCCGTTGCAGCTTCTGCCTCATCTGTAAGTAAACCGATATCTTCTAATAAGTCCTTGTTCATTTTTGTAGCCATGGATACAACAGCCTGTTCCACACCATCATAATTGTTAATTTTACTAGACAAAGACATTAACGTTACCGAATCATGGTAAGCATTATTTTCTATAATCACTTTAGACGCCATTGCTTTTCCTCCTTATCATTTATAAGCTGCTGGTATGCAAAACTGACACCTACTAACATATCCGTGCCGGAAGTTGACCCAATTGCCAAGAGTTGTCGTAACTGGGGGGTTGGATCACCATCCAAGTTCTCTAGTAAAGCAAGCAAGGCTTCATTTACCTGCCCTTCCAAACAATGTTTCAACATAAAATAACTCACATCGGTTGTTCTTCCTTTAAGATCTGCTTGATTAGGTTCAAAATCCTTATATAGGGGGAACGCAAAGTATTGCCATGTAGCAAGCAAACCTGTTAGAAAATCATCACCCGATGGGGTCAAGCCGATACCAAGACCAACAAATCGGTCCATAAAATTTTCAAGCTTTTTCCCCTCAATATCCTTAACTAATTGCTCTAGTCCAGCCAGAAATGGGGAAAAGTAAATATTTTTCCGTGTCGTTTCAGGCACTTCCCAACTTACATCGCTAAAACTTTTCCACGCTGGGAAAATGCCCTCTCTCGCACCATATTTTTCGATGAAATTATTCAACAGCATTAGTGTAGAAGCGGTTATATCCGGTTTGGTTTGCGAGAGTGACGCTATGTCCCTTTCCCAAACTACCGCATTCGAGAAATCCCATTGCCAATCATTGATTTCCAAACAACAGTTACCAACTAAATTGATTGGCATACCCGGTTTTAAAACTGAAAGCATCTGTGAAAAACCTTCATCTTCACAGGTTTTCATCATACCTGGCGACTGGATAACCCAATTCTTTGCCAATGAAAAAAGCGTTACGCCGTCATGGGATATAAAATTTACAACCTTATCAAATACACTGTGTACCGTGCCAAGTTGGTTACTGTTCTGTTTATGGCTCAGCCACTCCAATAAGCGGCTATCCATTTGTTTGATTTGATATGGATCTATATCAATCATCATTATCACCGGTTTCCTATGATTCTTCCTTAAGATCGTCTTGACGGCGATAGACATATAATGCGAGTAGTACAATAGCTATTGGTGCATAACCCAATAGTTGCTACAGAATAAATCCCCACCTCTTTGATCATAGCATCGGAGCAGAAGATGTATGGGAGGTTTATACGGAGACGGGCATGACAACATATGTGTGAGTCAATTTCTTGATACTGACTGCTTAATCGTGGACATGCCCGTAGAGGCTTTGTGCTAACCCGACTAAAATTCTATCTTTTGAACGAACTCCTTGCATGTATTGGCGAAAAACTAGATTTAGTTATTCACCAAGTGATGTAAGAAGATTCTCTGACGGAGCCGTCCATCCAAAAATTCCGCCTTGCTGATTAATCATTCGAATGGAATCTTCATGATCCTTGGAGTCAAATGCAGCCGCACAGTCTTCCAGCAATAAACAATCAAAACCACGGTCATTAGCTTCCCGAAGCGTAGATTGAACACATACATGAGTCGTTACACCGGCCACAAGTAAATTTGTGATTCCTTTGTTTTTCAAAATCACGTCCAAATCTGTCTGGTAAAAAGCACCTTTACCGGGCTTATCAATAATAACCTCGCCCTCAACAGGCTTTAACTCGTCCACGATATCATGACCGTATTCCCCGCGAACTAGTATTCTACCCATTGGACCTTCATCACCAATTCCTGCACCTTGTTTACTACCGCGATTCAGCTTACTTGGTGGGCAATCGGATAAATCCGGACGATGCCCTTCACGGGTGTGGACAACAAACATGCCTTTTTCACGGGATGCTTCCAGTACCTTCTCAATATTCGGGATAATGGATCGTGTCAGAGTGATATCATTTCCCAGCTTTTCACCAAATCCACCAGGCGCACAGAAATCACGTTGCATATCGATAATTACCAGTGCAGTTTTTTCTGCATTAAATTCAAAGTTATAAGGTTTTGCCTCTAAAGAATACACTTTATTCATTTGGATCTCCCTTTCAAGTTTTATTCCAAACATGTCTGTCATGTTTTGGCTTTCAATCCTCATGATCCATCATTTACGTTAAACAACATTAAAGACAGCATTAATTAATTGGGCACCCAGAAATATTCCTACCACCCCTACGATACCTATCAAAGGAGGAGCAGGTACTGGTAACTTAATGAACTTAAATAATATGCCCACAAGCAAACCTCCAATTAAAGACAAGACAATCTCCAACATATTAAATGCTCCTTTTTTATTTGGAATCTTATCACCAAGCACGGACATACATATGTTACACGTTTAGCAAAAGCTCACCTTTAATCATGGGAAACTTCCGCCTTTTTCCTCTCATTGAAGGTGCGAAAAAGGAAGTCCATTAGTACTCCTCCTAGGAATATTCCTACCATTCCAAATATTCCGGGTAAGGGTGGGGCAGGTAAAGGCAATTTAACTAAGGAAAATAATACGCCTACAACCAAACCTCCTGTTAATGATAAAAGAAAATCACGCATATTAAACACCCACTCGTATCATAATGACTTGATATAGAAATCCACTGCCAAATAAGAACCAGTTTGCAAGCTGGGTTTGAATAAAAATGACAACCCACCTTATTTACTTAACAACGAAATCCACTTTGAAGCTTAGCAAATACCTGAGATGCTGCCGGTTAATTTCACCACCCTTTCCTCCTCTGCTACCTTTATTATAATAATTGAAAGCGCATTAATCATTGTAACAAGTTGACATTTGTTTTATTTTAAACTGGCAAATACCTACAATAGATGTCATTTTTTTCACAGAAATAAAACAGTGCGTGTTCAATCACTCATTCTTTTTTGAATTTCAGGTATTGATGTAACTGATAGGCTAAGGAAATTTCCGCTAATTCAAATCCATCCTCATCATTTATTCCAAGTTCCTTTAACTTACCCATTCGATAACGCATGGTATTATAATGTACATACATATCATCTGCGGTTTTTTGGAGGTTGGTGTTATTTTGAATGTAATAACTAAGTGTTTCCAACAAGTTTGCACCTTTCCTTTCATCATATTCGATGACACTACCTAACTTTTCGGTTACAAATTCCTGTAAGACGGAGATCTCCTCAACATAATGAAATAAGCGAAATAACCCAATATCTTCGTAAAAACGAACAAAGGATTGTTTGTCCAACTTTTCCTTATAAATTTTAAATACTAACATTGAGTTGCTATAATACTCCCTTATTTGGTCCATATCATAAACTGTATCAGAAATACTTACCCCTAGATTACTTAGCTTTCTGAATCTGTGTACTATGGAATCGCCTGCTTTTTTTAGCTTTTGTTTTAAGTTCTTTTCAAACACAATGCTTATAAAACATACTAACGAATCGTTATAATAAAGTGTTTTACAATTCTCTATAGGGATATCGACTGCCTGTGATACAATTCTCTCAATCATGCCGGAATCGAGCATTCGGTTGTATACTGCTAATTTCTTTTCACTATCTTTTATATTCGTTTTAATACTTAAAATAGCCATTGGAAATTGGAAGTTCCATTTAAATACCTTTGCCTTTTCGGTTATTTCCGTTTGGGAGCCATATTGGTTATTAAAAATATCCCTAATAAAATTGCTTAGATAATTTCTTTCCTTTTGAAGCAATGCTTGTTCTTTCTGAAATAGAAATGCCACCAAAAAAGATGCTTGCTCGATTGCAACGATTAGATTATTATTAAGACTCTTTCCTTGTTCCAGCAGAACGACCAAATAACCAAACTCGTCACCTCCAGCAATGATGAATTGAATATAAATATCGTTTTTCTCATATATTGTCTCATTTACTTGTACGGAGAAATTATTTTTGTCGGCTGAATATACGTCTATCTCGTTTGACTGATCACGTATGGTTATTTTATTGTCACTTTTATCAAGCGATGAATCCACATATTCTAAATCATTGTTTAGAAGTAATACAGGTGCATCAATAAGTTTGGCAACGGATTCAACAAACCTGTTCAAATTGGCATCTTCCAATAACAAACCCAATAATTGCTGGTGCATTTTATCCCGAAATTCCAACACAGAAGTTCTTGCATCTAGCAGTATTGTTAGTATTTGATGCGTTAATGTGGATAAATTGGCACCATCCGGCAATTTCATTAATGGAATACCGTATTCATTGGCTTGCTTGATCATGATGTCTGGGATTTCATCAACATATCTACCTGGTTTAATAGCAACTCCGGCGATATGCATTTCGGCCAATTTAGGTATAAGTGTCTGAATTTGCGCTGGATTATCAGCAATTGGATATAAAGTTGTTAGCAATAAGCCATTTTGTTCGATATATGCATAAATATCAGGAACCTCCATAAAGTACACATTTCTAACCCTGTGGTTCAGATCTGACTTGCCAGCTATGATTTCAACATCCTCAAACTCGTCCAATTTCAAAATATCTTTTATTGTTACATACATGATTATCTCTCCAATCTGCGCCCCATGTTTCATCTTTACTTATATTTTAACCTTTGAATCCCAAAGTATCGTCAAATGAATGGATTTGAACGTGATAATGGGAGCCATTCCGTCAGCATTCACTTTTCCACAAATGACATCTCATTCGATTATAGACGAAAGAAGGTGTTATACTAAAATATAATTATGTAAAAGTGAGGTTTTGACAATGAATGAGCAGGTTCAGGAACTGGTGGATGTGACGCGTGAGACGTTAGGATTAACGAGCCACCAGCTGAAACGGTATCACTTTTTCCGTGAAACAAATCATTTTAATGAAACAATTTATATAATGAATATGGAATGGTCACCGAATAATAGTGAAGCGCCAGATGAGGACATCAATGCTACGGGAACTGCTGTTGTCGATGTGAATTTTCATACACAAGAAGTGCGGCGGATTGTCTTCGTCCAGGATGTTAACACTGCAGACAACAGCGTTTATCCGTCGTCAGCTGCCAAGGAACATGTGATTGAGTGGATCGAGGAAATGACCGAGCTGACATTCGGCAGGCAGTTTTTGATCGCGCATGAGGAAGAACTGGCACTCAGCTTCAGTGCCGCAGTCGATAATATTCCAGTGTCGCCGACGGGAACGATTGAAGTGGCATTCAATGATGACGGGGAATTGATATTGTTTTCGGTTGACGGGGTTTTCCCGAATGAGGAGCAGATTGAGTGGGAGCCGTTTGCGTTGACGCCGGATAAATACGAGCCTGTCGCCAAAGAACAGTGCCAGCTGCTGCAACTACCGGATCAGGAGCAGGAAAAGTGGCTGCCGATTTACGGAATAGGGGAAGTGTTTATTACAAATGATGCGGAGCGGACGATTACGTTCTCGTTAGGAGCGGGCCGGAATTCCTTTGTGGCAGAGGATAAAATTTTACGGTGGGACGAGCCGCTGGAAGGAGAGCTGGAACAAAAAGAAATAGATTTCTCACCGGAAGTTACCCTGGATACCGTGTTACAAAAAGAACCGCACCCGGATACGATTCCATTAACTAACGCCGAGGTGGAAGCATGCGAGAAAGAAGTATTGCGATTTATGCGGCTCGTTTATCCGAATGACAGCAGCGAGCGAAAATTGACTGGGATTTACTTGCAGAACGGGTATGTAATTGCGGAGATTAAACATGCCGAGGACGAGGTGAAACGTGCACTTGATATAAAAATAAAGCTGGTGATCGAGCGGGATACGCTGACTGCGATGAACTATATTGACCAGGACAGGCTGTTTCAGGCATTTAACCATTTTGGTAATGCTGATGAGGTGGTTGTGTCGCAGGAGGATGCATTCGATAAACTGCGTGAGCATCTCGAAGTTGACCCGGTTTATGTGTATGACAGTGAACGCGAGCGTTATATTATGTGCGGAAAGCTGGACTGCGCATATGGTGTGAATGCCGTGACCGGTGAGGTTGTGGCACTGAATGCGTTATAAGGATTATGAAAACCGGTGTGCTCCAGGCCATGGTATGAGCACACCGATTTTTGTTTATAAGTCTGAAATTGTAAAATTCGCTATAAGACGAGGCTAGGCCTGAGTTTTTCTAATCAAGATATTTAATATGTGAACTTTAGCATTTTAGTTGTGAACTTTAGCGAAAACGCTGTGAACTTTAGCATTTTTACTGTGAACTTCAGCGAAAACGCTGTGAACTTTGGCATATGGTTGGAGCGAAGCCAAATCAGCCAATCAGAGCTCGCATGCTCACAACCGTTACAAATCATCAAATCCGTTCAAATCACTCGTTTTCGTGTACTGCCTTGATTTTTGCTCGAAAAAGTCAGTTTTGGTGCCATCAAAATTATCAGCATACGCACGAATCCATTTCATCGGGTTTTCGGTATGGTCCGGATAAATCTCGTCAAGGCCCATCATCCGCAACATTTTATTCGCGCGATACTTAATATAGCCGGCCATTTCCTCGAGGTCAATCCCATCAATATCAGCAAGCACATATCGCGACCATTCGATTTCGAGATCTACCGATTCCTGAAACCGGTTGTATACCCAATCGGAAAAGGCGGCTGTATTCATGTCCGGGTTTTCATGCAGGGTCGCTCGGAATAATTCCGAAATGAATCGACCGTGCTCCAGCTCGTCCCGGTTGATATAGCTGATCATCGTTGACGTGCCGACCATTTTATTTTTCCTTGCTAATGAATAGAAAAACGCAAACCCGGAGTAGAAGAACATCCCTTCCAATAGCGCGGTATAAACCATTGTTTTAAGGATATTTTCAATCGTCGGCTCCTCAACAAACGCATTGTATTGCTGCATGATTGTTTCGTTTCGCTTCAGTAAGACCGGATCTTTGCGGCCAAGCTGGAAGGATTCGTTCTGTTCGTCGAGGGAAACGACGGACGATAAGACGTATGAGTAGCTCTCATTATGCACCGCTTCCTGCTGCGCGATGACGGCCATAATCGACTGAACGGACGGGTCGGTCGCATACAGTGATAAAAGCAGTGCCGTCCGGGTTTGCGGTCCGTCGAGTGTTGATAAGAGGCCGATAATTTTCAAATACGCGTCCCGCTCTTCATCGGTCAGTGATGCAAACTGGCGCAAGTCGTCAGACATATTAATTTCATCGGCTTGCCAGTAGTTGCCGACGAGCCGTTTATACATTTTATACCAGTGTGGATACTTAATATCATTCCAATTCAAAATGCCGCTTGACCTTCCGCCGAACAGTGCTGTCGACTTGTTCGGGTTCATTGGCTCCAAGGTTTTCGCTTTGTTAAGCAAGACTTTTGACATCATGAAGCACTCCTTTCAGCCAGTTTTTGACCACTTGTTCCTGTGAGCCGCGCGGGGACTGTTCTATTTTCAATCCAGGCCACCTGCTTCCGTAAAACGTGACAAGTTTATCTACGGCCAGGCAAAACAGATCATCCCCGCCAAATTGCGTTTCTCCTGTTCCGAAAATGGCCATATGGTCCGGTTTATAGCCAACTTCCAGGATAAAGTCCTTTACCTCATCAGGCGTTGCACCCATATCCCAGGTGAATGTTCCGAGAAAAATCATATCGTAAGCTGCTGCATCAACAGGTGGATCGATACCTATTCGGTGCACGTCCACTATCGCACCATCCGCCATTAAGTAATCAGTGATTATTTCCGCGGCTTCCTTTGTGTTACCACTATAGGATAAATACGCTATGAGACATCTCAACTTTCACACCACTCACATTCCTCAACATCATTAGCCGTTGATCGGACATAATACGTTGTCTTCAAGCCTTCGCGCCACGCTTGCAAATGCAAGTTAAGCAAAACAGATGCTTTAATCGTATGTGGCACGTAAAAATTGAACGAAATACTCTGGTCAATATGCTTCTGCCGGGCTGCGTTCTGCCGGACAGACAAGCGCTGATCGACAATGTAGGCCGAGCGCCGATAAATGCTGTACGTGTGATGATCCAAGTCCGGTGCGGTGAAAGGTATTTTAAAGTCTTTCTTTTCTTCAAAATAAAACGGCTGGAATACCGGGTCGATGCTGGCTGTTGAGCCGGCGATCATCGATGTGGACGAGTTCGGTGCTACCGCCATTAAATAGCCGTTGCGGATGCCGTAAGTGGCCACGTCACGCTGCAGTTGCTCCCATTTTTCCCCTGTATACCCTTTGTCGGTGAAATACTTACCTGTTTGCCACTTGCTTCCGGTAAACACCGGGTAACTGCCTTTTTCGTGGCTTAGCTCCATACTCGTCCGGATGGTCAGATAGGCGATTTTTTCATACAGTTCATCAGCATAGGCTACCGCTTCTTCTGATTCCCATTGAATATGTTTTTTAGCGAGAAGATGGTGCCAGCCGAATGTGCCGAGTCCAATAGCACGGTATTTCCGGTTCGTCAGCTGGGTTTGGGTAAGTGGCAGTGTGTTAATATCTATCACATTGTCCAACATGCGCACTTGAATCCGAATGAGCCGCTCCAGCACCTGGTCCGGCACGGCGCGTCCAAGATTGATCGAACTTAAGTTACAAACGACATAGTCACCTGGTTTATATTTTTGAACAATGGTCCCGTCCTCTTCCGTCACTTCTTCCAAAAATTCCGTCGGGGACTGATTTTGCGTAATTTCCGTGCACAAGTTGGAGCAGTAAATCATGCCCTCGTGCGGATTGTTGTTTTGCCGGTTCACTTCATCACGGTAAAACATAAATGGTGTGCCCGATTCGAGCTGTGACTTCATGATACGTTTCATGATATCGATCGCTGGGACGACACGTTTCGTCAACTTGTCTGAAGCTACACATTCCAGATAGCGTTCACGCCACGATCCGTCACCTTTTTCTTCATCATAGAAATCCTCGAGTGAATACCCCATCACTTGCCGGACTTCATGCGGATCAAATAAATACCAGTCACCTCGGTTCTCTACCTGTTCCATGAAATAATCTGGCAGACAAACACCGGTGAAAATGTCATGTGCACGCATGCGTTCATCACCATTGTTCAGTTTTAAATCGAGGAAAGCCTCAATATCGGCATGCCACACATCCAAATAAATAGCAATCGCGCCTTTGCGTGTCCCGAGTTGATCAACGCTCACCGCCGTGTTATTCAATTGCTTGATCCACGGCACGACACCGCTGGACATACCTTTAAACCCTTTAATGGAACTACCACGGCCGCGAATTTTACCCATATAAACGCCGATACCACCACCATTCTTGGAAAGCTTGGCAATGGCCGTGTTGCTGTCATAAATCGACTGCAGGCTGTCATCAACCGTGTCGATAAAACAGCTCGACAATTGTCCGTGCGTTTTACCAGCATTCGTCATGGTCGGCGTAGCAACGGTCATATACAGATTGCTCAGTGCCCAATACGCCTCAGCGACATACTGGTACCGGTGTGTCGGTTCCTCATCCTGCATCAGGTGCATGGCAATGATCATCCAACGCTCTTGCGGCAATTCATATGTATGATTGTCATGGTCAGTGGCGAGATATCGTGTTGCCAGTGTATACAAGCCAAGATAATTAAATAGCAAGTCCCGCTCCGGCTCGATAATATTACTGAAATAGTCAATTTCTTCTTTTGTATATTTGTGAAGAAAACTATCTGTGTAAATCCCTTTGTCGGTAAGTGTTTCAATCAGCTGATAAAAATCCCCGTAGCGATTGCCAGCATCATATCCCCTGTTAGTCGCTGCCGCTTCATATAACGTCTGTAAATAGAGTCGACTCGCCACATACGTCCAGTCAGGGTTTACTTCATCAATGTTTTCCAGCGCCCATTTGATGACGTGATCAGTTGTCACCGCTGCATCTGCTTTATGTATTTTTGCAAATAATAATTCCTTGTCGACATTTAACCCCTGAGTCGCCCTATCAATTAAGCTTGTCCATCGATCCGTTACTGCTGATATCATGTTTCTCCCCCTTAATGACAAAGGCGCAAGCGACCTTGCAGGCTAAGAACGCGACGTCCTGTCCGGGCGCCTGCACTAGCACGTCCTGTAAATCGTAGCCGGACGTGGCTCATCTTTGTCAGTAAAAATTGTATTGCTTCATTTTTTAAATTCTTATCCTACATAAAAAACCGCTCACCCTTATGGATGAACGGAGGCAAAACGACAGAAAGACGTACGAATCCCTATCATTTTACCACCCGCTTTCCCCGAGGAATGGACGTATCAAACGATGGCAGGTCTCCTGGCTTGTGTTTCTTTCTACTGAGGACCTTCCCGTCATTGCCGCCATGAAGCTGGCAATACAGTGGTTTTCCTGGTCGTCCACATCTACAGTTGCGGGGACAGCTCCGGATTTACACCGGATTCCCTTTTAAGACAACGTGCGTCACCATCATTCGTAATTACTACATATAGTGTTTTCTTGATTGAATATTTTCAATATATTGTGCTTTAATCTTACCATAGAATGTATATCCATTCAACCGCCACTTAAAAAATACATAGAATGAAACCTCAATCAACCGTGGATTTACTAGCGTTTATCGTATGGAATAAAAATTATTCGACATAGAAAGATGAAACCCAATTATATGATATAGCTAATGCCGTGGGTGAAGATATAGAATATAAAATTACCATGTTAATATTATACGCTATTCCAACCAATGAATAAGCTATATTAATATGCAAAATATAAAAATGGTACAACAGAATTATCCAAAAGTATCCATTTTTATGTTAAGCTTTTAATGTCGGTTTATATTTTTCTTAGTCTAATTTTGCCGATATCGGTCGAGTATTGGCCAAACGGTTAAAGAAACGAACTAAACCTATAAAAGTTCTTTCATTTTACAAAAAACAACATATAAATTGATTTCCCTACGAAAAGACTAAAAACAGTATAACAAGTCCCTACCATCGCTACTTTTGCAGCAATAATGGACAAAGCAGCGCCATATTTGTAACGACCAGAGTAAGCATCTTAAAGTGATCCTGCACAAATCCGGGTGACCGGGATAGATTACTTCCATTTTCCTGGGGAAGTGTGCTGTATATCCTGCAAACTAATCGACATGCTATCCATAGAAAGGATGATGATCATGAACAAAAAACTGATTGATTGGCCAACATTTATTGGCGCTTTAGTCATATTGCTTGCAGTCTCCATTCCACTTGCCGTATTTCCTAAGTCCGGGAAAGAAATTGTTAATATGGCAAATAACTTTATGACCGGCAATTTTGGGGTACTTTATTTAATTTTTGGACTGGCTACTTTTGCCTTTCTTATTTATGTTTCCTTCAGTAAAAATGGTCAAATTAAACTTGGTGACCAAGATTCTGAGAAGGAATTTGGTACGTTTTCTTGGGCAGCAATGCTTTTCGCTGCCGGTATCGGCTCTAGTATCCTGTATTGGGCAATGATTGAGTGGGCTCATTATTATCAAGGTCCGCCATTTGGTATAGAAGGAGAATCCAAGGAAGCCATTCAATGGGCGCCGGCATATGGGATTTTCCATTGGGGACCGATGGCATGGGCCATTTATACGTTACCATCCCTGCCAATTGCTTATTTCTATTATGTACGAAAAAAACCAGTTCTGAAAATAAGTGAAGCGGTTCGGCCGGTTCTTGGTAAGTTAGTCGACACACCGCTTGGTAATATCATTGATGTGTTATTTATGTTCGGGCTCATGGGAGGTGCCGGGACAACGCTAGCACTTGGGACACCGATGATTGCCCAGGGCGTGAATGATGTTACCGGATTGCCGCCAAATTTGGTTACGAAAACCATTATCATGCTGCTATGTACAACCATTTTTGCCATTAGTGCATACTCGGGGCTCCGGCGCGGCATTAAAGTGTTGAGTGATGTCAACTTATGGCTTGCTATTTTTATTCTTGCTTTTATCTTTGTCCTTGGTCCGACAGTATTCATTAGTGAAACGACCTTTACAAGCTTAGGACTGATTTTAAACAACTTCTTCAAAATGGCGACATGGTTAGAACCGTTTGCTAATGTGGGCGGCTTTACGGAAACAGGATTCCCAGAGGCATGGACGGTATTCTATTGGGCATGGTGGCTTGTATATGCACCGTTTGTCGGACTGTTCGTAGCACGTATTTCCCGTGGTCGCACTATACAGGAAATGATTCTAGGTACAATCCTGTATGGTACGCTAGGTAGTGTCCTGTTTTTCGGTATTATGGGAAACTATGGACTACACCTGCAGCTAACCGGCGCCTTTGATGTTGTCGGGTATATGAATGAAAACAGTCCACAGGCGGCTATCATAGCGATTCTTGATCACTTGCCAATGGCAGTCATTATAGTGCCTTTATTTACGATACTAGCCATCATCTTTCTGGCAACAACGTTTGATTCTTCCTCCTACATTTTGGCAGCAGTTGTGCAAAAGGAAGTGCAAAAAGAGCCCATACGCTGGAATCGACTATTCTGGGCGTTCACACTGTGTCTGATGCCACTTGTACTTATGTATGTTGGTGACTTAGCGACGCTGCAGACAGCAAGTATTGTTGCCGGTTTCCCAGTGTTATTCATTATGGGACTATTAACGTGGTCATTCATGAAGGCATCCAATGAAGATTTGCGCGCATCCAAAGACTATGAACCCCCAACGATTTACATCAACCGCCGGGAAATTGTCCAGCGCGCCCGTGAGCGGCAAGAACGGCAAGCAGCACGTAAAACATCACAGCATAGAAATCCTGATCAATAGTAACCAGCCCCCTTCCGTATGAAATTGCTTTAAACAGGACAAGTTAGCAAATGGAAGGGGGCTTAACAATGGATTGGCTTTCTTTAATTCCATTTCTTATCGTGATTGGATTATCGATATGGCTGAAAAAGATTTTGCCCGGACTCGTGCTTGGAGTGCTTGTTGGCGCCTTGCTAGTCGAGTTCAGTATACTTGGTGGAACTCGTAAATCCGTTGACTATATCGTGACAACGTTATCTGATGAAAACAATATAAAAATTATTGCCTTTCTCTATCTGTTTGGCGGTCTGATTGGCATGATGAATATTTCAGGTGGTATCAAGGGCTTTTCAGAATGGATTGGTGACAAAATCAAGTCACAGCGCGGACTGCTCAGTCTTATTTGGGGGACACTTCCGTTCACGTTCATGATGCCGATGTTTCGCACAATGATGATCGGCCCAGTTGTGAAATCGCTCATGAAAGATATGCGCATTTCTAAACGTAAGGTCGGATTTACACTGGACGTGTCAACGAGTTCGGTCATCGTTCTTTTACCTGTAGCAACCGCATTTGTTGGGTTCATGATCTCACTCGTGGAAAGCGGCGTCCAAAAACACCATTTAGATATGGATCCATATCAGATTTTTTTACTCAGTATTTTGTTTAATTTCTTTGCGATTGCCATGCTTGTGATTGGATTAATACGAACGTTCTGGTCACCTTCAAAAAAAGAAAGAGCACCAAAACAAAAAGGCAAAAAGAGCAATCAGGATGATAAGGAGGATTACCATCGCGCTGGCATAAAAAAAGAGCTGTCAACAGTCAAAGCACAGCCGTGGAACCTGATTGTACCGCTCGCTCTTTTGTTGGGACTTACATTGTTTTTGTTGTGGCAAGATGGTGTGTCCAAAGGGGCGGATACCATCTTTCAAGCCTTTTCCGAAGCAGATGCTACGTTTGTTATGCTGCTCGGTGTATTTTCGACGCTGATTTTAACATTTATTTTTTACATGGTTCGCCGTCAATCTATGGCAGAAACCATTTATCATTTTTATGATGGTGGTAACCAGCTCATGCAGGCAATTATCTTATTAATCCTTGTTTGGGCATTATCGCTGGTCACCGAGGATCTTGGTTTTTCTAACTTTATCAATGCCACAATTGGAACGTTTTTGCCTGGTTTTACGATACCAGCCATCGTGTTTGTACTTGGAGCAATCGTTAGCTATTTTCTCGGTTCCTCGTGGGGAACGTGGGGGATATTTATGCCACTCGGAATGGCGCTAGCTGTTTCCACAGGAGCATCTATACCACTGACGGTCGGTGCTGTCTTTGCGAGTGGTTCATTCGGTTCCATGACCTCACCACTTGGAGATACGACAATTACTACCGCGTCTATTCTAGAAATGCCATTAGTCGCTTATGCCCGCTATAAGTTGAAAGTCTGTGCGATTGGAGCTGGTATCGCAACTGCGCTTTACCTTGCCGCCGGATTTTTTCTTACTTAAACCTTTTCAGCAACCCAATGATACAAATCGAAACGGATTCGACGCTTGCATAAAAAACCCCTTCGCCATTACTGCAAATGTCTTGGCGAGGGGGTTTGTGTTTCTTGTTTCTTTTCATCATCGTCAATTTCTTTAAAAATATCACGTTTCCATTTCATCTCTTCTAGCTCATTATTCAAATCATTTAATTGTGTACGCAGTTGACTAATTTGTGCATCGGTAGACAGTTGACTCAAAATTTGCTGGATGTTTGCTGACAGTTGTTCGAACTCTTTCCTTGTAACCGGCTGGGCTTCCTTTTTGAGCGTGAATCCAACCTGTCCATTTGGTTCCAGTGTTGCCCATTCAACATCATCTATGTTACTAACATTTTTCATGCGCAGGTTCATCTCTAGCTGGTCCACAGTCAATCGTAATTTTTTTAAATTCTTTTCTTTTACTTGACCGTTCTCAATTAAAATTTTTGATTTTCCAGTAATTAGTTTTTCAAATATATTCCCTTTAATTTGTACGTATTCCATGATAAACAATGTCACAATAAGGAGTGTTCCCACAGCTAGCGTCACCCAGATGTTTTTTCCGGATACCGGCTGAATAAGCAAAGAACCGATTCCAATCATGATGACCGTCTGTGGCAACGTCATTTGGGAGATCGATTTTCTTCCTGCCATCCGCAGTAAAAATGTCCCACCAACGACAATAATAATCGATTTCCATATCCAGTCCAGTTCCATATTACCACGCCCCCTCTAACTTAGTGTGAATAAAATAGCGTTTCTTATGCATAAGAAAGGCGGCCCCGGTGCAGTCCCCCAGCCCCGTGTAGTCATTTGCCTGAGGAGCGACCTTTCCTGGGGATTTCTTCCTCGGTTGGGCGCTCATTCGCTTGATGAGCGACTTTTGCTGGGGGGTTCTTCCTCGTTTGGGCGCTCATTCGCTTGATGAGCGACTTTTGCTGGGGGTTTTTTCCTCGGTTGGGCTCTCATTCGCTTGATGAGGGACCTTTTCAACAGCTCTGCTCTTCATTTAGGCGTTCATCAGCTACACACATGCGGATACCAAAAAACGCTTGGATAAAATTTTTCTATCCAAGCGTTTTTCTAACACCATTTATTTATTCATTTTCGAGAAGAAGTCCGCCAATGGATCTTCCTCCTCTTGTGGTTCTTCGGTCTCTGGCTCATGCAAATCGTCAAGCGCGTTAAGATCGACGTTATCCAAATCAGGTGCATTCGTTGTAGAAGGTTCAGGTTCCGGCTCAGGTGGTTTCGTCTGTTCCAACTCCATGTCCAATTCCGGCTCCATCTGCGTATCCAGTTGATTGCTGTTCAATGTGGCCAATATCGACGTCGCACGGACCGGATCTTGCATGAGCTGATACACAATGTTACCAATCAAGGCTTCGGAATGTTCATGCTTCAGCCAGTTTTTCTGTTCTTTCGTAAGTTGACGGGGGAGCGGCACCGTAACGGATTCGCGCTCCCGGGTGAACGTCTCCTGCACACCTTTAAGTACAAATTGGGCAATTTGACTGGAAAAATTGCGGCGTTCGGTTTCCTTTATCTTTTGCAGTTGCTTTAAAAGATAATCAGGTGTGTCGGACGGTATTCGAAATGTGATCGATTGTCCGCGTTCAATACTTTTTTTCGACCGTTGCATGCAATCACCTTATGATTCATCCGCTGCGGCTGTTTCCTCTGCTTCCGCCGGAGTATTTTTGTTCACAAAATCCATAATCAATTTATAATATGCGTTGGCCATCATCCAGATGCTTTCCTGTTCATCTTCAAAAAAGTCAATATTAAATCCGTCCAATTTATTGTTAAGCGCCTTTAAATAATCTTTCAGCACTGCCGAGCCGCCACCGACGAAATAACAAATTTCTGACTGTGAATTTTTTTGCCAGACATTCCGTAAGTTCCGGTATTCTTTTTTAGCAAGTTCCAGCAATATTCGATCGGTTATATCATGGACGTTCGTACGACTCCCTTTTACCATGATGTGATGACGGTCGTTTTTACGTGTAATAATATCAACAACGTCACGTCGGCTGTCCAATTCAACACCATGTCTCGTTCTGATTTCATCACGGATTTGCTCTAGTGACTCCGCAACCCCAATCGGGAATCCTTGAGCCTTGTCATCATCGACATTCCGATTTTTAATGACTGCAATATCTGTTGATAAACCGCCGATGTCCTGAATTAAAATTTGCTGATCAATCAATTCTTTGTTAATGACGTTTAGGTTGTTATCCATGATCAAATTGACATAAGCGGCAAACCCTTCTGGATACACTTTCACTTCATCAAATTTAATGTTCACTTTTTTACCCTGATATTGTGGTGTAACAAGAAATTCAACCTGATGCACCGACCCAAGCAGTTGGGAGCGGTAGCCAACATCTTTTCCCTCCTTCACTTCACGAAGCGGCAGGCCTGTTCCCAATGTGTAATTAGCATCGATGACATCATTTTTACCTTGATGGAATGAATGACTGCTGACTGCATCCAGTGCAATGGAAGCGAATAGCATCACTAGTGTCTGATCCTCTTCTGATTTGCTGCTGCCAGGATCAAGCTCTGTGGAATTGTCCGTTTTCGTTGCTAGGTTACCGACACGATAGACGGCATTATTTTCTTCCAGGGCAGGGGAGTGGACCCGAATGTGGAGGTTATCAATCGGTTCTTTTTCATCTAAATCTTCTATTCCAATAACTGGACGATCCTCCATATCACGCGCAATCACATTTGGTATGTAATAGGATTGTTCCATTTTTCCAAAGTTTGCTTTTACTGCATCATTTCCAACATCAACAGCTGCGATTCTTCCTTGTGTCATCTGTATCATTCTCCTCTCGTGAAAATAGTTTCCCTTTTAAGAATAATAGATTTCACCAATATACGCAATCAGACTTTATATGCATTCTTTTTTGTATACGTGTACACATTCCAGCAAACGCCTATACAACACTATGTGTACTTAATTGCACACACGCACACGACTTTGTTTACAGCAAGTATACAATATGCATACATGTGTGCACATTTGTGTATAGTTAAATAATGGTAAATTGACTACACTTTTTTAGCAAAACTATCCCCCTCTAGTAACTAAAACCAATTAAAAAACACATGAGAAATCGTGCGACTTCTCATGTGTTTCATTTAAAAATAAATCTATGCCCGACCGGCACGCTCTTTCTTCACTTGTTTACTACGGAGCTGGCCGCATGCGGCATCTATGTCTGCTCCGTTTTCCCAGCGGACGCCACATTGAATGCCGTTCGCCCGCAATTCTTCATAAAATGCTTGAATAGTCTCAGAGTCACTGCGCTGGTATTGGTCGTGCTCACTAACTGTGTTATACGGAATCAAATTCACATACGACAGGTGGCGCTTATCTGACAACAACTGTACAAGTTCCTCAGCATCTTCTTTATGGTCATTCACGCCTTTAAGCATGATGTACTCATAAGTGATGCGTCGGTTAACCCGTTCAAGATAGTAATCGACTGCCTTCATCAACTTTTCAATTGGAAAAGCGCGATTGATCTTCATAATGGACGTTCGCAGCTCATTGTTCGGCGCATGTAACGAAATAGCCAGGTTCACTTGTGTGCCGCTATCTGCCCACTCGTAAATTTTATGCGCAAGCCCACTCGTAGACACCGTGATATGACGCGCACCGATATTAAGTCCTGCATCATCGTTGACGACACTGATAAAGTCCATCAAGTTGTTAAAGTTGTCAAACGGCTCGCCGATACCCATAACAACGATGTGGCTGACCCGCTCGTCGTTGCCCTTGGCGTCCATATCCTTCTGCACATTCATAATCTGTTCAACGATTTCACTGCTATCGAGATCACGGTTTTTTCGCAGCAAGCCACTTGCACAGAACGAACAGCCAATATTACAGCCAACCTGGGTCGTTACGCATACGGACAGTCCGTAATTAAATCGCATCAACACCGTCTCAATCAGATTGCCATCAGCCAGCCGAAATAAATACTTAATCGTACCATCCGCTGATTCCTGCTTGATTTCTTCCTTCATGGTATGCAGGATGAAATTTTCCTCCAGTAGGGCAATCGTTTCTTTGTTGACGTTTTTCATATCCGCGAATTGATGGATGCGCTTTTTGTACAGCCAGTTCCACACCTGATCGGCGCGAAAACGGCGCTGACCGTGGTTGATGAGCCAGTTTTTCAATTGTTCATATGTTAAACCGTAAATGGATTTATTGCTCATGTTATCCCTCATTTCCAAACGTTCCAATCACCTATTGTACTATAGTGGCAAATAGAACGGATTGAGTCAAGTACTTGTGGGAGATTTTTTTCAAGTCCCTTTTTTGTATTGTTTTAGTCAACTTTTGGTAACGGTTTCATGTTTATATCATTTTAATCAGTTGGTGCTTTTTTACTTTTTCAAATTCCCCGTAATCCTTTTAATGCGTCTGTAATTGGTTTCCCGATAGCCTGCCTCAGATAACCCAGATTGTTGCGTGTTGCTTCTGCAGCACTTTCTTTTAGCTTTTCTACAAAGTGTTTAGGCGGCTTTTCTTCTTTGCTTTCCTGTATTAATTCCTGCGTCTGTTCAAGTATCCCCTGCAGCGTTTTTATCTTCAGATTATCTTTGAGGGCAACCATGATATCGATGAATTTATCAAGCCCTTTATCACTCCAACTACGCCCGTTTTTGAGCCTTCTAGCGAACACACTCATCGTTCCCTCTGCACTCCCCATCGGGCGGAATCCTGTTGTATCTATGCCCCTCTCTTTTAGTTTTTCACGGTAATCTCCCAGTGCCTCTGGATATTGGGAAAGCTGGGCAATTAACTCTTCCAGCCGTTCTTCCTTCTTTTCATTTTCAAGCGTACCCACCGCACTGTTTAATTCCACCATGAAACCTTCCCAGTCATAGCTTGCTAGTTTCTTTCGGATGGAGCGGTATCTTGAATGACCCCGAAACAAACGCTGCACATCCCGGGCAACATGAAAACGGTCGATGACAAAGGTCGCATTATGCTGGAAATGATCCCGGCAGGATGTGATCCACTTCGCTCCATCCCCATTAATAACGAGGTGGTGCCTGGTCGGATCATACTCGTAAGTAGCCATTAGATACTGCTCAAATTCTTCCCAGAACGGCAGATTTCCTTCATGAATGAAATGTCGCTTCTCTATCAGCTTTGCTCGTTTACCATTCATTTCCCAGCCCTGATGCACACTGGCAATCTTAATTTCCTTGCCTTTTTTCTTTTTCTCTTGGCTTTTCGTATAAAGCCCGTCCACCTCCACGAATACAACATCCTGTTCGAGTGGCACTGACTCTTCCGGCACAACCTCCGTATTCAAAAGCTGCTGGCGTATACCTTCATGACTGATGACAGGGTAGCCCAAAAGCTTCTCCATTGCCTTCCCAGCCTGTCGATAGGAAACGCCTGTTACAGCCAGTTCAATAGCCAAATCTTGCACCACCGGACTCATTCCCTTTGTGCCGTCAAAAGCTAAATACTGATCCAATAAATAGACATACTTTCCCGTCTCTTTATCTTGATAATAATTTCTTTTCAGTTCCACCTGCCCAAAGACGGACTCAAACTTTAATGTTCTTTTATCCTTCAAATAAAATCGTTGCTTATCCCTTTCTGAAGCAATCGCCTCATCTATTTCCTGTAACGTCTGTGCCATCACCTGAGAAAAACTTTCCTGCAATGCACGGTATGTAATTTGTTCTAATTCTTTCATTGTAAGCGCAGATATGATATCTTTCATTAGAGGACCTCTTTCTATAGTTGTTGTTGTAGCAGACTTAACTATACAAGAAAAGGTCCTCTTTTTCATGTAAAACACCCTTTAAACTACCGCGCTTCGCTTGCTGGCCTCATCTTTGGCGTAGAAGTCTTCCGACTTCAACACCAAAGATGAGGTATATGTTCTCCCATAAACATTTTACTCTAACAATAGAACGGGCCACCAAGATGGGATTGCGACATGCTATCCCGCCGATGTGCGACGCTATTCCGTCGATGTGCAACGCTATTCCGTCGATGCGCAACACTATTCCGTCGATGTGCAGCGCTATTCCGTCGATGTGCAACGCTATTCCGTTGATGTGCGACGCTATTCCGTCGATGTGCGACGCTATTCCGTTGATGGGCAACGCTATTCCGTTGATGGGCAGCACTATTCCGTCGATGTCCACTGCTATTCCGTTGATGGGCGACGCTATTCCGTTGATGTACAACACTATTCCGTCGATGTGCATCGCTATTCCGTCGATATGCAACGCTATTCCGTTGATGTACAACACTATTCCGTCGATGTGCAACGCTATTCCGCCGATGCGCACCAATATTCCGTCGATGTGCGACGCTATTCCGTTGATGCGCAACGCTATTCCTTTGATGGGCAACACTATTCCGTCGATGTCCACTGCTATTCCGTTGATATGCAACGCTATTCCGTTGATGTACAACACTATTCCGTCGATGTGCATCGCTATTCCGTCGATATGCAACGCTATTCCGTTGATGTACAACACTATTCCGTCGATGTGCAACGCTATTCCGCCGATGCGCACCAATATTCCGTCGATGTGCGACGCTATTCCGTTGATGCGCAACGCTATTCCGTTGATGGGCAACACTATTCCGTCGATATGCAACGCTATTCCGCCGATGCGCACCAATGTTCCGTTGATGTTCGATTCCCTGGTATGCAAGCAAATAATTGGCATAGTATAACAACTACTCGTATCATTTCCAGTAAGGAGTGATTAAAAACATGGCAAAAACATTTAATAATATTCCACTATCTGTTCTGGATCTGGCACCTGTTTTGGAAGGTGGCACGCCGGAACAATCATTTAAAAATAGTATGGCGTTAGCGAGAAACGTGGAGCAATTCGGGTTTAACCGCTACTGGCTAGCCGAGCACCATAACATGCCCGGGATTGCCAGCTCAGCAACGTCGGTACTGATTGGCTATATCGCCGGGGAAACGAGTAGTATGAGGGTCGGTTCAGGAGGCGTCATGCTTCCGAACCACGCTGCCCTCGTGATTGCCGAGCAATTTGGAACACTGGCAACACTTTACCCAGGACGTATTGACCTTGGGCTCGGACGCGCTCCTGGCACTGACCAGATTACGGCCTATGCACTACGGCGGACGTTGAATCAACGTGTAGAGGACTTTCCAAATCAAGTGGAAGAACTCGAAAATTACTTTGCCGGCACTGCTAATGTGCATGCTGTTCCCGGTGAAGGGCTCGACATTCCAATCTGGCTACTTGGATCTAGCGGATTCAGTGCACAGCTGTCAGCGCAAAAGGGATTGCCATTTTCATTTGCGAGCCATTTTGCCCCGGACAACACGATGGCTGCATTAAAGCTGTACCGCGACCAATTTCAGCCGTCCAGCCGCATGGAACAACCGCACGCCATGATTGGTGTCAATATCGTTGCTGCGGATACGGATGAAGAAGCCAAATATTTAGCAACTACCCAGCAGCAACAGCTATTGAGTATTCGGCGTGGACAGCCGATGAAACTGCAGCCGCCAATTGAAAACACTGATGAGGTTTGGTCAGAAATGGAAAAAGCGGTAGTCGAGCAGTCGGCCAACTCGCCATACACAATCATTGGCAGTAAAGAAACGGTGCGACAAGGTCTGGAACAACTACTTGAAGACACCGGAGCCGATGAAATGATCGTCAACTCCCAAATTTATGATATTGATGCTCGAATCCGTTCGTATGAAATTGTTGGCGAACTAATGGATTAAGTCTAACTAAAAAACGGCCGTATAAGGGTGGCTCCAGCATGCGGCCGTTTAAATTTTCCCTAGCTGCTTATATGTGTCCCCAGAAGCCCAATGCACCCCAACTAGCAGGCTTTTTTATTTTGCCAATCACTATAAATTGTTATAGTAGATAAAGACAAATCGAGAGGAGAGAAATGGAATGGATTTTTTGTACAAGCAGTTTGAAATGTCGCGTCATATGTTTTTACGGGAGGTTAATCAGACAAACCAAGGGGTACTGGATGTCCAACCAAATGGATTCAGCAACAATATCCATTGGCAAGTTGGTCACGTACTGACGGTGACCGAGCAATTTTTGTTTGGGTTCCCGAATGATGACAGCAACTTGCCGCAAAACTACAAAGACCTGTTTGGTAATGGGTCGTCACCTGCTGCCTGGCCGGATAATGTCCCAAGTGTCGATGAATTAACCGAACAACTTCAAAAACAGTTAGAGCGTATGAAAGAGATCCCTAAGGAAAAGTTTAATGAACAACTTCCTGAGCCTTTTCTTGGCGCGGAAACATTCGGTGAACTAGCAGCATTGGCAGTGGTTCATGAATCCAACCATGCCGGAAGAGTGAATGCAATGAAGAAAGCTATCGGCTGAGGAGAAAGTCATCCCTCCAAGACTGTTACCTGTACAATGGTGAGCACAGTTTTTAATCATTTGCAGTTCTACAGACGAAGAATCCAAGTAGCTGGGTACTAACCTCCAGCAGTTATGGAGCATCCGGCGCGGACAACCGATAAAGAATTAATTATGATGTATAATTAAGTCTAACTTAAAACCGGCCGCTTAACGTGACGATTCACTTTAAGTGGCCGGCATTTCATAAAGTTTTGGTTCAAAAAGACAACAGAACCTTAATAATCACTACATCTGTTTGCCATGCTTATCAGAGTTATTTTCATTTTCATTTTCATCATCAAAAACACCTTTTGTTGCGTGTTTAAACTCTTTCAATGTTTTTCCTGTAGCTTGACCAAGTTGTGGTAATTTACTGGGACCGAATATGATTAAAGCAAGTACGAGAATTAATATTAAACCTGGTATACCGATATTAGCCATTGGACTTCCTCCCTTTTACATTAATAACGTTACATCATTGAAAATTGCTTTTTCTTTTCACAAGCAACACATAATTCTTGTTCTTTGTTCAGCGTTTCATATACTTGATCGCAAGCGGTACATACTTTTTTATACATTTCATGCTTTACAACCGAAACAGGTGTAATCATTT
Organism: Lentibacillus cibarius; assembly: GCF_005887555.1. Taxonomy (NCBI): domain Bacteria; kingdom Bacillati; phylum Bacillota; class Bacilli; order Caryophanales; family Bacillaceae; genus Lentibacillus; species Lentibacillus cibarius. The sequence continues at coordinate 1,763,281 of NZ_VCIA01000001.1, forward strand.
CTTTAAGAGAAATTGCCCCCTCCGGACAAATATCCTGACATAGTGAACAATTAGAGCAATTCTGAGCCAAAAGGGAAAAACCAGTTTCATCAATTTGTAAGCAATTTCTCTTACATAACTTTTGGCATGCTTTACATAAAGTACACTTTTGCGTATCTAGGGTAATCTCCACAAACTGATAATCAGGATAATATTTTGGCAGATCTAAACTTTCATGGTTAAAGCGCCATTTAGCTGGTGCCATATTCTTTGCAATTTGTTTTAAATCTTTTTCCCAAGTGAAGAATAACTCTCTTCGGGTCATTATATCGTCGTTATTATCAGGAGCTTTTTGTTGATAGCTAACTTTAAAAGGTTGTTCTCCCAGTTTAGTTAATACTTCATTTACATTTCTTATCGTTTTTTCCCACTCAGGACTAATCTCGGATTCTTCACAAATAATGGTTGTAATCCCTTTTTTATAGTAAACAAGTAATTCTTTTAATGTTGGCACCTTGTCTTGATCCATTATATATTGATTATTTATGATAGAACGTTTAGGTAGAAACCCTTCCACTGCTTGAACAGGACAACTGGCAACGCAGTCCCCGCATTGTATACAGTTTTTTGAGTCTATTGTTGGCTGGCCATCTTTTATATAAATAGCATCCTTGGGACAACTGTCAACACATTCCATACAACTAGAACGGGGGCTTTGATAACGTGAACAATGTGACAACACTTTATAATCATAATCCAAGCTTTCTAACCAATAGCCTAATATTCCCATTTAGAAAGCCCCCTTTTAAATAGATTGGATAGTTATGAGCCTAATAGATAAAATACATAACGGCTCATACCTTCAGATAATACAAATACTGCTAATGTAAGGAATGTAAGACTTGTAAAAGATTTTTTATATGACGATAGCGTCAAATAACCAAGTAAAGCTACTCCCAAAATAGAAATAATCCATCTCGTTGCGACCATTACTTTATAGGTTGCAATAACACTTGCTGCCATGGAACTGCCTACAATTGTAGTCTCTAATGCTTCCGGGGAGAACAATGCAGTTCCAATAATATGAAGCCCGAATCCTGACAACGTAATAATGAGGGTTGTTTTCAAGAATTGCTTTGCTACTAACTCCAATTTTTGTTTATATAATTTAGGTGTTAGTAACGCTACAGCAAGGACCGCACCCAAGATTAAAGTTGTACCGTAAAATGACATAAAGGTGTTAATTGAATTCCAAGGACCGATTAAGGACTTTGTGTAAATAGCAGCCATGCAATAGACATCGACAAAACCTACTACCGTTGTGGTAATTAGAAGCCAAGGCAGAATTTGCTTACGATAAAGCACCCAAGCGGTGTTGAGCACAGCCAGCCCAATAAAGGTTCCTGTCACAAGAATTTCTCGGCTCATCCAGGAGGACCCAACGTGTCTAATTGTATTTAATGCATTTATTGGTGCGCCGAGGTGAGCAAATGAAGCGCCCAATCCGACTAAAGACAACACACCAATAACGATGAGCGGAATCTTAAACAAGGAAGCCGTATCTAAGTTTCTTTTTCTATTTATTAATTGAAATATCCAAAGCATAAATATTCCGCCGATAGCTGTTTGAATAGATATGGTAAACACTAATAATGGCCATTCATGCATCTTTTATGCCCCCCTTAGATTACTTTTTAATAACGATATTGGGATGTGTAATAGACGAACTCGGCAATCCCTCTATATCAGCATTGTCTCCGTGTTTTTTGCGCAGCTCATCAATTGGACCGAACTCTATCGCGCGCATTGGACAGGAGGCAACACATGCAGGCTCTTCACCTTTTTCACGTAAATCTAGACATGTATCACACTTTGTCATTTTTCCTAATGCCTCATTATATTGTGGTGCTCCATAAGGGCAATTCCATTCACAATACCTACAACCTACACACTTGTCGTGATCAACTACAACGACGCCATCTTCTTTACGTTTATACATCGCTGTAGTTGGACAATTCTCAACACATGTTGGATGATCGCAGTGGTTACAGGATATAGAAAGGTGCCTTAATATTGGGTTCGGAAACGATCCACTTTCAAACGAATATACTCTACGAAAGTTCCTGCCAACTTCTAAATCATTCTTATCCTTGCAAGAAACGACACATGTTTTACAACCAATACATTTTGTCACGTCAATAAAGAAACCCATTTGAGCCATGCATTACACCTCTCCTTCTGGGAAAACAATACGTTGTTCCCATTTCACGTCTTCTTTCAGTGGCTCACCTTTATATTTTTCTATATTACAAATAACTGTATTCCACCCTGAAGTTCCTAACCCTGTGGTAACTGGCTTTGTCAACATATTATCTGCACCAGCCTTATCTATTCCATCTTCCTCATTTATTTCAGGCCAGGCACCATGAGGCAAGGCAATCACTCCCGGCATTAATGTTTCGGTTGTTTCCGCTGGCCGTAATGTTTTGCCATGGTCATTATAAAGCATGACAGTATCACCAGTTTTGATTCCACGTGTTTTGGCATCTGTTTTATTTATAAACACAGGGTTCGGCATTGCTTCACGCAACCAAGGAACATTGTCAAATACCGTGTGAGAACGTCTTAGATAATGGGGAGTCACAACTTGGAAAGGATACTTTCCTTTTTTCTTCTTACCCCAATCATCAAAAGTATCTTCATAACCTACTGTTTTAGGAACATATTTCGGTATTGGCGAAATTTCTGTCCACCCTTTTTTCGACTCTTTGTGAATAGTTTCACAATAAATTTCAAACTTTCCGCTTGGCGTCCCTAAAGGTTGCTCATTTGGATTTTCCACAAAGTCTTGATAAGCAATATGACCGTAATTATCTCCTGGTTTTCTTTCGACCTGATAGATCCCTCTATCTAAAAATTCTTGTAAAGCGATTCTACCTTTTTGCGGCTTTCCATCCACGTTCCAGTCTTTAATATCTTTTGCAGTAATCTCTACTAATGGTTCATAATCCTTTCCATCTTTCGTGATCACTGTACTTGTAGCTAATTCATTAAAGAATGCTTGCTTTTCACTAACTGGATATAGCTTCTTAGGGTCTTTTCCTAATCGTTTTAGTAATTCTTTGGCAATCCAGACGTCGCTTTTAGCTTCGTATAGCGGGTCAACAATATTCGAATGAGCTATCAGTATTTCACGATTACCTGTTAAGAGACCGCCTTCTCTTTCCCATTCAGACGTAACTGGTAAAACAACATCCGAATACTTTGCGTTGGTTGTTAAATTGTACGAATTTGTAACGACGAACTCAACTTTCCGGTGAGCTTTTATTCCATCATTTATTGACGTACGTGTTTGTAATGTTGCATTATATTGATGATAGATAAGCTGTATATTAGCTTTTCGTACACCTTCACCTTTTTGATGATATTTTCCGTCTAAAATTGCTTTAAATATTTCATTGTGGTTAACTTTATTCGTCACAGGGTTTTCTGGGGATGTGTACCCACTTGAACCTGGCTTTACTAACCATGGACCACCATTACCCGAAGAACGGTGGCAACTAACACCGGTCATTTTACCGCTGCGACCCATATGCCCGGTCATGAAGCCTAGAGTGGAAAATGCTTGTACCCAGCCTTCTCCATCGTTGATACGTGCCGGACCCCATCCTGTTAGCAATGCTACGCGTTCTGTTGAACCAATCTGACGGGCTAGTTTGCGTATATCTTCTGGCGCCACACCACAAATTTCAGTCGCCCATTCAGGTGATTTTGGTTCTCCGTCAAGTGTTCCTAATAAATAATCTTTGAAATTATCTTTAGGATCTGCTCCTTTTGGCATATGATCCTTATCAAATCCTACCGTACATTTATTTAAGAAATCCCAGTCTATGAGTGGATTATTCTTAGGATCATCTTCGTCAAGTAACGTGTACATGATTGCAAGGGCTAATGCGTGATCCGTACCTGGCCGCAATGGTACCCAATCAGCGTCAAACACTTGTGCAGATTCTGTATACTTAGGATCAATAGAAATAAATTGAGCCCCTGCTTTTTTGGCTTGTAAGTAATTATAGGTAGGGCTTCCAGGACTGCTCGATGCAGGATTTACTCCCCAAAGCACAATAAGCTGTGAATTGCGGAGGTCAATGCGATCATTGATACCCAATTCATTCCAACCTTCAGCAACGCCCATCATGGTTGGTGCCCAATACCAAGCTCCCCATGATGTTGTACCATAATCTGTTGTACAACCGCCGTTTTCCGATAATACTTTTGTCATCTCACCACTGCCGGTTGCCCAAATAGCCTCGTTACCATATTCATTTGAGATTCGCTTGATTTCACTTGAAACTGTATCAAGGGCTTCATCCCAGGAGATTCTCACCCATTGGTCTTTCCCCCGGAGCTCTTTCTTACCCCCACCGGGTTTCCAGTTCTTTCTTTTCATTGGATATTTTAAACGATCGGCTCCAAATACTTGTTGTCTTTGCGAACGACCTCTGAGACATCCTCTTTGCTGTGGAAAATCAGGACTGTCTGCGTGGGTGTCATCTGTCTTTTGACGAACAACAACGCCATCTTTCACTAAAACTTTATTCAAACACCGGCCACCACAATTGTGCCAGCATGCAGCAGTTTTCCATATTTCATTCGTTTCGCCGGCAGCAAACACTTTATTTTGTTCAGCCTTTGTTTTAAGTCCTCGGCTAACTGGTATGGCTGCCGCGGCTGTAACAGCTGTAGACCAGCCTACAAATGCTCTTCTGGACATTTTAAAATCATTAATTTTCTTTTTTATGTCAAGCATTGGAACGTTCCTCCTTTTGCTCACTGTAATCTGTATGTTTCATTTCCAAAAGCGAATTTAAAAGTGTAGAATCAAGTTCTAAATAGGAATTTAATAACTTTGCTAATCCTGTAAAGAACTGTGTATGAGCATTTTCTATTACCTTTTGAGAAAATTGAGGGGTAAAAGCTAATAAATGATTTCTTAAAAACCTACTTTGCTCCCCTACTAAATAGGTAAGATATGATCTCGATTTGACATTGTTTTTCTTCGCTTGCTCAATACATAATTCGTTTAAATGAAACATGAAGTCAAGTTCTAAGCCAACATGGTCTTCCGCTTCTAAGTTATAGTGATTCATTTCAAAGCCGAAGTTATTGTAGACATAACGAACTTCCAACGTGGTTGCTTGAAATAGCATACGGTCTTTTCGAACATACACGGATTCCCAAGGTGGAGCAGGTAATGTAAAAGGGCCTATAAACATCCTGGTATAATCCCAATGTAAATCCTCATAGTCTTGATCATTATTAACGACATCATGTTCGGCTAAATATTCCTTTATATCTGTTATAGCAGCTTGTATTTGTTCTGAGTCTTCAGCAAAAGGAAATAAGTCAATTAGATCTTCTTGAACAAAGTAGTCTAGGTATTCCTTTGATGGTTCTTCAAGGAAAAATCGCCTTAAAATATCATAAGCAAACTGCCGAACATAAAAAATATACGCTACATCTTTAGAATGCATCATTCCTTTCGCCTCCTCTCTAATTAATATCCTGTGCTTCAAATAATAGTGGGGTGGTCCAATCCACACTTACCTCGCGTACAACATCGCCGTTCATCCTACTTTCAACAACATTGGAAACGACAGCCAGTTCTACATCATCTATTTTCAAGGCATGGATTGCACTTACCGGAAATTGAATAAAGTCAAGCTCTCATCCAAGGTAAAGGGAACGCCAATTGCTTCCAGGTGCTCTTTTACAATTTCTCTATCTTTTCCGAAGGCCTTTACTGTTTTATAAAAATAGTCTTTCGATGAAAAATGATACGTATGATCCATCGCTTGATCATGATTTTGTTGATAAATTTGACCTGTGAATTTATTTTCTAAAGAACAATAATGAACACCCAGGCTTAATGATTGATCAAGTGCGAATTCAACTAAATCCAAACACAACGCTTCACTTTCGGCAACAGCTAAGCCACCTGCATACCAATAGTTATAATAGATCTCATAAGGTGGATTTTTTAACCGGTAACCCTTGTCATTAAAAGATGCTGCATTAACAAGCGGGAAACAGAATTCTAATAGATTGATACCGAATATTCCTATTTCATCCAACGCTACAAGTAATTCCTTCATTTCTTCTTGTGTTCCGGGAATAACAGGCATTTCTACCAATACGTAAGGTATATACTGCTTAGATAACTTTATTTTTTCTAAAACGCGCTGTCTCCTTTTTAATGAATCTTCCATCTTAATACTAATGCGTATCTCATCTAATCCAGCTTCTTTTAATTGCTGTAATAAAGTCTCAGTTAATAAATCACCAGCCGTATATAATCTTGTAAATGTGTTAGGTGTTATTTGTTGAGCTAATCGGAAAAAGTTGACCGTATCTTCTTTAAAAAGAAGTGGTTCCCCACCAGTTAACGCAAGATGCTTCAACTCCAAGCCACTATCTATTAAATAACTTAATTCCTCATTGACGTCCTTTTTATGATTTAAATAAAAAGCGTAATCATCTTGGTTTTTATTAAAACAAAAGTAACAGTCACGATGGCAATTGAGTGAAATGAATGAAGTGTAACTGCCAGTTCCTGTTTTACATGCTTCACAAGCGCTAGATATTTGATTGACATATACACTCTTGTTATTATTCCGAAGTATTGCTTGTTTCGCTTCTAACGTTGCCAGTCTTTCTTGTTTTTCATCCGGATCCTGCCTTCGCTCTAAAGGTAAGCCAAATGAATGAATAGTATCTAACGTATCTTCTTCAATATTCGTGAATACCTGAGCATAATTGCGAAAAGATTCATTTGCAATACTCGATATATTCTCTTTCGTAACTTTTCTTAACATATCTTCATACTCCCTTGGGTTCAACAGGATTGTGGGACGAGTCCCCAGCTAATCAGCTGTTTTTATCTTTTTTGTCATGATCGTCATTACTACCCAGAACGTCTTTTGTCGATTCCTTGAATTCGCGTAATGTCTTTCCAAGCGCTTGTCCGATTTCAGGTAACTTATTAGGGCCAAATATAATTAATGCTAGTACAAGAATTAGTATTAAACCAGGTGCGCCGATGTTCGCCATTGGTCTTCCCCCTTTTGATAATCAATGATCTCGTTAATATGGCAAAGTATAATTGCTGTTCTTCATATGCAGGATATTGACTTTTTAAGGCAGTTAAAATTATTTACCCTTAAACGTCTTTTTGAAATTCCAACATGAGAACCCTCTCCTATCTGAAAGAACTTCTTTCCTCTTTACTCACCCTTTCACAATCATTGCAGCACCATCTCCCTTTTGTATTACTACAAAGAGAAAACGCATGAAAATGAATACTTTTTCCTCTCCAGCTAGTATACAAAGTTTGGTTGTGAATTATTTCACAATGCATTGCAAAAATTTTTTCTGCAAATGGAGAATATGAAACTAACTTTTCATTGACTCGTCCTAAGACTAATATAACTATGGTTTGACAAGCTCATGTTAGAAAGATAAATCTAATTATTTACTAGGTCTACTTCCTTTATACCACATGCCTTATACCCGGTCAAGAAGCCTTTCCTTGTAATCGACTTTCCCCTACAAACACCTTATTAACATGGTTAACTGTTGGTAACCTATTTACATGAATAGCCTTCATTCGCCGGATTTATATGAACTTTTAAATACCACTAATTCTGCCACTTAAAAAACCACGCATCCCCAGCGTGGTTTTTTATCTATGAACATTCACAAGCAGTGCATATCCCCTATATACGAATTTAATGAAACTTAAACCGTTTCTAAAGTACGTTCTTGCATCGTGCCATTTTTGGCATAGTTTGTGTGCCAGGAAAAGGCTTTTTCTAGAACGTGTGGTGTCTGGCCGCCATGCTCAAGTGCTTCAAGATAGTAATTCCAAAGCTGTTCCCGGTACATTGGGTGGGCACAGTTTTCGATAATTTGCGGTACGCGCTCTCTTGGTGCCAACCCGCGCAGGTCTGCATACCCTTGCTCTGTGACGACGACATCCACATCATGTTCCGTGTGATCGATATGGGAGGCGAACGGAACGATGCTGGAGATGTCTCCGTCTTTCGCAATCGATTTCGTGACAAATATTGCTAATTTAGCATTACGAGCGAAGTCACCCGAGCCGCCAATACCATTCATCATTTTCGTACCGGATACGTGTGTAGAGTTGACGTTTCCATAAATGTCAAACTCCAACGCTGTATTAATAGAAATGAGTCCAAGTCGGCGAATGATTTCCGGATGGTTAGAAATCTCCTGCGGGCGCATGACCAATTTGTCACGGTAGTTTTCGAACTGGGAAAAGACTTGCTTCATTCTTTCCTCCGACAGCGTAATCGAACAGCAAGAAGCAAAGTCAACCTTTCCTGCATCCATCAAGTCAAATACAGCATCCTGCAAAACTTCAGAATAGACTTGCAGATGTTCAAACTCCGAATCGACCATACCATGTAATACGGCATTAGCAACCGAACCGATCCCAGATTGAATCGGTGCAAGCTCCTCTGTTAGGCGACCGGATTTCACTTCGTCCCGCAAAAAGTCAAGTAAGTGATCAGCCATGATTTTCGTCTCTTCATCAGGCTGAGTAATTGTTGATGGTGAATCCTCTTGATGCGTGAACACAATTCCCTTTATTTTCGATGTGTCAACCTTAATCCCTTGTTCACCAATACGATCTTCCGGCTTTGTCAGTGGAATCGGCCGGCGCTCACCTTGTTTGGCTGGGCTATACAAATCATGTACCCCCTCCAACAACTCAGGCTGGGCGGTATTAATTTCAACGATAATATTTTTCGCATGCTCGGCAAATACGAGTGAATTACCGATGGATGTAGATGGAATAATCGTCCCATCCTCTTTTATCGAAATCGCTTCCAAAATAGCATAATCAATTGTTTCAATCACCTCGTGCCGAATCCATTCTGAAGTATGTGATAAATGGTGGTCGACAAACATGAACTCGCCTTGATTAATTTTTTTACGCATAACAGGATCCGCTTGAAACGGTAGACGCTTATTGATAATTCCTGCCTCGGCAAACATTTTATCAATATCTGAACCAAGCGATGCTCCGGTAAATACGTTTACTTTGAATTGTTCGTGCGCTGCCCTATTGACAAGTGCAGTTGGTACCGCTTTCACGTCGCCCGCACGTGTGAACCCGCTCATCCCCAGCGTCATGCCATCCGTAATCCATGAGGCAGCATTTTCCGCTGATACAACACGGCCACGGAGGTCTTCGTCATGAATACGATCAAGTTTAGCTGTCATGATGAAACCCCTTTCGTAATTATTTTAAGACTATTCTAACGTATTACGCATAGGTTTTTGGTGTTTTATGTAGAAAACAGCTATATTTACGATAGAGCGGTAATTTAAATGTATGAGACAGAATATTTGTGCAAACAACAGATATATCACGACTGAATGTGAATGCGTATTTGGTGTAACTTGCAGATTAAGAGAATGCGCACTACCCCCGAGGTTTGCTGATTAGGTATGGACCTTTCACTCACTAAAACCCGAGCAATTTTCGGAAATAGCTGGAATACGATTGACTTACCGGAACTTGGGAGCCATTATCCATTGCTAACAGAAATGTCGAGTGGGTGTCTGGGTAAATATCTGCAATATGATGTACATTAACGATAAACGACCGGTGGCAACGTATGAATGTCTCATGCGGCAGAGAGTATTCATACTCCTGCAGTGCACGTTTCGTTGTGCCGGTAAATTCATCTGCATATACGTGTGTCTTCCGGTCTTTTGCTTCCAAATAGACAACATCATGAAACGGGATTGGCTTCCATCCATCGGCCGTTTTCACCGTGACAACCGATTTGCCCTCAGTCATAACTGGATAGATAGCGGTAACGCACCCTTGAAGCTTGCCCAATTGATAAAACGGAACAGCCATCCCATGATATGGCACCCCGAACACACTGCGGTCAATAAATTCAGAAACCTTTTGCTCGGTGTGCAATGCTTTATAGGCAATCGTCCCTGCAATGACAGGATCGCCTGGTCTAATTTTTAAATCAATCCGTTTACTCGGACGGTAATAAACGTATTCCGCTGTATCCGAAACAGCGATAGATATTTCATCAGAAAAAAGTTCCCCAACCACATCAAACAGAGAACCAAACGTTAAGCGGTCCATGATAAGACATCCTCCCCCTCTAGTTATAAAATTACTTTATCATTACCACAAATAAAATAACAATTCCTATGTTTTCCTAGTTTTCCAGCGACAGTTTTGGTAATCTTAACAGTAAGGGGAAGGTTTAAAACTTAACGGGTGATCAAGCAATAATCATATACATAAGGGGTTTTCGTCATGAGAAATGTTGTTATCCTTGGTGGTGGGTATGGCGGTGTCAACATCGTCCAAAATCTGATTGAAGAGGATTTACCTGAAGATGTGCATATTACGGTGATTGACCGCAATCCATACCATTCCATTAAAACAGAATTTTACACTATAGCTGCCGGTACATCCGCTGACAAAAATGTGCGCATGGAGTTCCCGGAACACGACAAAGTCAACTATATCTATGCAGAAATCACCAAAATCGACACGGAAAACAAACAAATTCTATTTCAAGATCGTAGTGAACCAGCAGCTTATGACTATTTAGTAATTGGTCTTGGGTGCGAAGACAATTACCATGGTGTTGAAGGTGCAGCAGATTATACCGAAAGCATCCAAACATTTCATCGGGCACGCCATACAGGAATGGCAATCGGTAACTTAAATGCATACGGAAAAGCCACGATTGTCGGCGCTGGTCTTAGTGGTATTGAAGTGGCAGCGGAAATACGAGAAAGCAGACCAGATTTAAATATTAGGCTGCTTGACCGCGGGAAATCCGTATTAAAGGCATTTGACCGTAAAATTCAAAATTACGTGGAAGACTGGTTCATGAAAAATGACGTGGAAGTACTTCACGAGGCAAACGTCGAGTATGTTGAAAAAGACGGTGTTTGCAATAACGGGGTCTGTTACGTAAACGACGTTACCATCTGGACGGCTGGTGTGCGCCCGAACTATCTGGTACGTGAACTGCCGTATAAAAAAGATGAACAAGACAAAATTGTAATCAATAACTTTTATCAGGTGCCTGAAGAGCCACACGTTTATGTTGTCGGTGACTGTGCGGCCTCGGAGCATTCACCAAGTGCGCAACTCGCCAGACAGCAAGGAGAACAAATCGCTGAAGTATTGTATGCCGTTTTAAAAGGGGAAAAGCCAAAAGAACCCGGCAAATTAAAGTTGAAAGGAACACTTGGCTCTCTAGGTAGTTCAGAAGGATTCGGAGAGATGATGTCCCAATCCGTTGTCGGCTACATTCCGCGCCTGGCCAAATCCGGCGTACTATGGCTTAATAAACGGCACTAATGAATCAGCTATCATTGTAGCGTGCACTTGCACAAAATGGACTCGGGTAAAACTGGATTGAGGACCGCGCGACTTTCGGGCCGGGCCGCGCGGGTTTTCTCGTTTTCGCGCGAGTTTCGAGCCGCGCGACTTTCCTGATTTTCGCGCGAGTTTGGCCTGGGGCCGCGCGACTTTCGACCCCGGCCGCGCGATTTACGAAACTGCTTTTAGCCCGACTACGCCAACAATAATGACTGCAAGACTGCAAATGCGAGACCAATTGCCTGACTCCCCGAAAAAGAAGATGCTAAGCAACACCGCGCCTGCTGTTCCTATACCAACCCAAACTGCATAAGCAATAGTAACCTGTAAATAAGCAAATGAGAGATTAAGCATAGCGACCGATCCCCCGAATCCGCCGATATACATCAAAACATTTCTAATTGACCGATTCTGACTGGCAAATTGCAGGCCTATTACACCAATGATTTCAAATACTGATGCAACCAAAATGAATAGCCATCCCATCAGTTAACACCTTCTTTCGCCTGTTTTTCCACCTTTCTGTCAGCAAGCTGCAAACCAACAACGCCCGCAACTAAAAGAAAGATGAAAGATAATTTTGCTACGCCTAAACTTGCATCAAATAAAATAACATCCATTAATGCAATACCAGCCGTCCCCGCCGATGCAAAAATGGCATAAACGGTACCAGTCGGCAGTTCTTTACAGGCCTTGCGGAAGCATTCCAGATCCGTCAACATAATCAAAAAGACCCCTATATAATGCCACCAGCTTGTTGCAATATTTAAACCATATACCCAACACAATTCAAGCAAACATAAAATTACAACGAATATCCAAGCTCGTTTCATTCAAAAGCCCCTCCTTTTTAGTGACTGATAATCAGTCACATTGGCATTAGATGAAGAAGGGACATAACACCCGGTCACTCTAATCCGAGAGCATGCCCTGCAAAATCCAATACTTCTTTTTTCTTTAAAGCCGCTGTCCGCTCGTCCTGGCGGGTATACATGTATGTTTGTTCTGCGGCATCCTCAATCAATCCGATTAAAATTTCAGCTGTTCGCTTTGGGTTTAATGACTGTCGGATGACACCGGCTGCTTTCGCATTCTCCAGTTCAGCACTTAACCAATCGTAATAAGGTTCATAAATGGCTTCCCATTCTTGCCTATACTCAACAGATGCAAGTCCTGCATATGTAAGTGCAAAGATATCACGGTATTCCCTTGTGATAGCAAACACAGTATCGACAACTTGTTCGAGTTTCAAAGACAGAGATGATTCTTCTTGCACTTTTGCCTCTATTTCCACCAGTATTTTTTCTGTCATCACCTCTGCAATGGAAAGCATGACCGATAGTTTTGATGAAAAATATAGATAAAAAGTGCCTTGCGCAATGCCGGCGCCTTTTACGATGTCCGATACTTTCGTTTTTTCTAATCCCTTTTCACGAAAAACTTCTATTGCCGATTGAATGATTCTTTCTTTCTTATTATCCATTTATACGCCTCACTATCATGACTGACTTTCATTCATTTTATACAGTTTAACTCCGAATTGTCAATCAATAGTGATGATTATTTCTGATTTTTTTCACATAATGATATAATGAATGCAGATACTTATATATAGAGCTTTTTTTCGTTCTTCTTGCTTTTTAATCACCAATGGCTTCTGGGGGTTTTTCATGGACAATATTAAGGAAACAGTGCTGGAAGTTATTTATTCAATTGCTCCGATTGCACTTGTCATTACCCTTCTGCAATTTACAATTATATGGCTGCCGATGGAGGCTTTTATACAATTTTTAATCGGTGTCCTGTTTGTCGGGGTTGGACTTATCCTTTTTTTACTAGGTGTTAATGTCGGGTTGCTTCCGGTTGGGGAAATGATTGGCTCAGCACTAACAAAAACAAAGAAACTATGGGTCATTATCATGTTTGGCTTTCTGCTTGGTGTGGTTGTAACGATTGCGGAGCCTGATGTGCGCGTGCTTTCATCACAAATTGAAAATGTCTCTAGCGGGGCGATTCCACAAAGTATGCTTATCCTCGCTGTCGCACTGGGCGTCGGTATTTTTGTAGGTCTGGCCATGTTACGGATTATTTTCAACATCAGCATTGTTTATTTACTGGCAGGCGGTTATGCGCTCATCTTTTTGATTGCGGCGTTTACCCCGTCGTATTTCGTACCCATTTCCTTTGATTCCGGCGGGGTAACGACAGGACCGTTGACCGTACCGTTTGTGCTGGCGCTTGGGGTTGGTGTCGCCACAGTAATCAGAGGGAAAACAGCCTCAAGTGATGGATTTGGCCTTGTCGGGTTGGCGTCGATTGGGCCGATTCTATCCGTACTCATTTTGGGAGTGATTTATGGATGACGTTTGATATATTTGGCGGGTTTCTCGGGACGATGCAGGAAGTCGCCATTGCGTTACTGCCGCTCGCGATTTTATTCGCGATATTTCATTTTATTTTTTTAAAACTACCACCAAGGAAACTGCTGGATATTTGTATCGGTTTTGTTTTGGCCTTCGCGGGACTCTCCCTGTTTCTTCAAGGGGTACATATCGGGTTCATGCCGTTCGGTGAGCATATGGGCAATGTACTGGGCGGATTATCGTTTAAATGGATCCTCATTCCGATTGGGTTTGTTATTGGCTTTTTTGCCATTTATGCGGAACCTGCTGTCGCTGTCATGGTCGAACAGGCAGAAAAGGTATCCGGTGGTTATATTCCGGAAAAATTGCTGCTGTACACGTTATCGACCGGGGTCGGCATATCCGTTGCTCTGTCTATGATACGGCTCATTTACGGTTTTTCCCTATGGTATTTTATCATTCCAGGATATATAATAGCATTTGTTATGGTACGGTTTTCACCAAGAACGTTCACATCGATTGCATTCGACTCAGGTGGCGTATCGACAGGACCAATGACCGCGACGTTTGTGCTGGCCATGTTTACCGGAATTGCCGGGCAGATTGAGGGACGCGATCCGCTTTTGGACGGATTCGGAATGGTTGCAATGGTCGCGTTGGCTCCGATATTATCTGTGTTGACACTTGGAATATTGTTCAGCAGAAAGGAGAAGAGTCAGTATGTCAGTGACGATTCAAGGGCAAAAGCTTCTGATCACCATCGTCCATAAAGATAAGGCTAAAAAGGTTGTCCAGGCGTCACGGAATGCCGGTGCACAAGGCGGAACGACCATTTTAGGAGAGGGGTTCCGGCTCAATGAAAAAAAACGTGTACTCGGCATACCGGTAGAACGTGAACGTGCCGTCATACTGACACTTGTATCCGATGAAATTTTTGGCGATGTCCGGAACGCGATTATTGATTCCGTTCGTTTGGATAAACCGAGACATGGAATTGGCTTTGTTATTGATACGAAACAAATTGCCGGCATCAACCACTTGCTCGGGTGGAATGGGGAAGGTGCCGAAACGGTCAAGGAGGGTGCTGCTGACACAATGAGTGAGCAAAACGTGTTATATGATCTAATCATTACTATTGTCAATCGAGGCGATTCGGAAAGAGTAGTCGATGCAACCAGAAAAGCTGGCGCAGAAGGCGGAACCATCCTACATGGGCGCGGTACAGGAGTCCATGAAAAAGCTAAACTGTTTAATATCATGATTGAACCGGAAAAAGAAATGGTTCTGACGTTGATCGACCGAAGTAAAACAAAAGAAGTGCTGCAGACGATCAATGAAGATGCGGAGTTGAAAAAACCTGGTAAAGGAATCGCCTTTGTTTTGGAAGTTGACAGCACGGTTGGCATCAGCCATCAAATGAATGAATGGGTGAAAGAAGAATATAAAAAACAAAAGCGGAAGAAGAAAAAGAAGGAAGAGTGATGGAACGACGCCTGGATTTTTAGCGTCCAAGCGTTGTTCCCCCAACGGATTAGGATGGGAGCACTCTTTTTTTAACGTCGGCGGACTACTTAACCAACCACCCATATGGAAACATTTAGGTGCACCTAATTATTCGCAGTAAATGCGGCTGGCATGACGGCTGCTGTCACTACGGCTTTCGCACAGACGGTGTCGCCTGCATACACTTCCGTATGGATTTTAAATTTTTTTGGATGGATTTCTTCAGGTGTACCGACTGCTTTGAGTGTCTGCCCCTGTGGTGTCGGTTTGACGAAATCCACATGGAGTGATGCCGTCACAAACCTTGGCGGCTCCTGAGTGCTACCAGGCTCATGTCCATGTTTTCGGTGCAGTGCCAGTGACGCTGATCCTGTACCATGGCAGTCAATCAGCGAGGCAATCAAACCGCCGTACACAAAGCCAGGAATCGCTGTATGCTGTGGTTCTGGTGTATAAATGGTCACTGTTTTGTCCCCGTCCCAACCCGTCCGGAAGTGGTAGCCTTCCTGGTTGAGCCGTCCGCACCCATAACAATGGGAAAAGTCATCCGGATAATCATCCTGAATAGCATGCTTGATTTGATTGATCATTCGCTTCCCCTCCCTTTTATAGCCAGTATAGCATGAAGGCGATTCCTTTACATGGGAATTTGATTGTTGGATCACTCGACTTTATGCACACACCCTCCTATCTAAAAAGACAGCGCCCGGAAGATTTACTCCTGACGCTGTCTTTATTAAGATTAGGGGGACACATACCCTTTTCCCAAATGATGCAGCAATTTTTCATAAATGGTCTGAAACTGCCGGATTTCCTCGTGCGTAAGTATGTCAAACAAATCTTTATGCAATGCCTCGCCTGCCTTTTGCGCATCGACCAATGCCTGTTGTCCCTGATCTGTAATGGCCAGCAGCACTTGTCGCCGGTCTTGTTCGTCGTATTTACGAACAGCATAACCTCCGTTAATCAGTTTATTCGCTATGTTTGTCATAGCACCGGGAGTATAACTTAATGCTTTGGCAATAGCTGATGACTTATTAGGCCCTTTCTCACGCAATTCAAGCAAAACAAGGATTGACGAAATGCCAATTGGATGACTGTATGATTCGTTGAAGCGAACAATTGTCTCATTATTGAACATTTCAACTGCACGAATCAGTTTAAAAATATTATCGTTCATCCGATTACCCTATCACTTAAAATTTAATGGAGCCGCCATCGACATTGATGGTTTGCCCCGTAATATAACCAGCGTCTTCACTTGCAAGGAATACAGCGGCACGGCCAATATCTTCTTCCAGTTCACCGAAACGACGCATTGGAATGTTTTCCAAAACTTCCTGATAGTATTCCGGTTGTTCTTTCGCCCACTGCTGTACACCAGGTGAATTAGCAATTGGAGCAATCAGATTGACGTTAATACCATCTTTACCGAATTCATTGGCGGTAACCCTTGTAATCGCACGAATGGCTTCTTTTGCTGCTGCGTATGCCGCTTGATTGGCATGTCCTTCTATCCCGGCACCAGATGCAAAATTGATGATTTTCCCTTTGGTCTCCTGTAAATGAGGAATCGCTGCCTGCATCAAGTAGAATGTCGGATAAAAACCAGTATCAAACGACAAGTCCAAGTCCTTTTGGGTCGTTTCCAAAAAAGGTTTGTTTTTCGATGCATGTGCATTATTTACGAGAATATCCAGTTTCCCATACTTGTCCACAACTTGATCCACAATACTTTTTAGTTTATCATGCTCAGCTAAATTAGCTTGAATAAATGTCGACTCCGGCTGGTGCTGCTGCAAATGCTTAATTGCCTTCTGACCGGCTTCTTCATCAAGATCCACAATCACAACCTTGGCACCTTCTTTAACAAAAGCTGTTGCCATCCCCTGGCCAATGCCACCAGCACCGCCTGTAATAATGGCAACCTTATCCTGTAATCTCCCCATTTCGATCACTCCTTAATTGGGTTATACAATTATTTTAACACTAAAATATTCATGGGTGAAATAAATGACTTTACGGCATGTTTAGTTTGCTTAGCATACATCTCTATATACATTGTTCATTGGAAATACAAGATCCCCCTGTTAAAAATGCAACTGTTATACAACCTCAGCCATCTGAATACCGCTTTGTCAGCCACTTGAAAAACAATGGGACCAATAAAATAATCACCAGCAATCGGAAAAGCTGATAGCTCGTCACCACCGACGCGTCACCGCCAACCGCTACTGCCGTCAACCCCATCTCGACCATTCCGCCTGGTGCTGTACTGAGCAAAGCCGTGCCGTAACTGAGCTCATATAAATGGGCGAGACCATAGCCAAGGCCGAACCCGAACAACACAAGTAAAACAATCGTCACCAATGTATAGACCATGATTTTTTTCCAGTTTGGTAGTTCCCGTGGTTTCATCTGCAGGCCGATATGTACGCCGATAAACAACTGCGCAAGATCAATGAAGCTCACAGGCAATGCTGGAGCCGGAATCTCTGTGACATTCAGTGCTATCGTTACCACCATTGGCCCAAGCAATAACGCAGCAGGAACGCGCAATCGGCTAAACAACCACGCACCTGCCACCATAATTAACGGATACAGTATATAGGTGTATATCGGAAGCTCCAGCCAGCCTGCACTTGCTTCACCACCGTTAGCTCCCGGACTCGCAGCCCCATTGGGATCACTGCCAATGACATACACCGTCACAATCGGCACGGCAATGACAATGCCCATCACACGCATCGTCTGCAGAAACGTGATGACCGTGGGATTCAACCCCTTCGCCTCATCAAGAAGCACCATAATCTGGGATAACCCGCCAGGCACACTGCCAATCATGCAGCTGGGCAAATCGAGCCCCGTTAGCTTGGAAAAAGCGACTCCTAAAAGCAAGCTAAACACAACCGTCAGCGCCGTTACCATAACCATTGACGGAATATGATCCCCCATTTGAATAAGTGTTTCTTTTGTAAATGACGTACCAATCAAATAGCCGAGCAGTATCATGGCAATTTTTCGAAAAAGAAACGGCCAGTATAGCTCCCGCTGTGTACTTAAGCTCCATACCGCTACCATAACGAGCGAACCAATCAGCCACGGGAGCGGAATATGTATGACTGTAAAAATCGTAACGCCAACAAGCGCCACCACCAGCGCTTCGACAAACCCAAGCCACTTGCTCACCATGTTCATCTCCTCTATATCACGCTACAAGACAAAAGAACCATCATTATGATGGCTCTTTGTCTCATTATAGAAGAAAAGAGGTTGTTTGTTAAAAAGAGAGCGGTTTTCGAGTGAGTCAAGTTTTTGCGGGAAGTTTCTCTCGACCTTTGTATTTTTTCCTTGATTTTCGTTGTAAAGACGGTTGTTATCTTACCGCGGCCCGGATACACTTCGCTTTCCGCGGGTTAAGTAAGGTTTAATTCCTAGATACTATTGAGGAAGAAAACGATAAAAACAAAACCCAAAAGCGCTTGGATAAATCCATAATCTATCCAGTCCACATAAAGATCGAATATAGAGCTTGTATCCAACGAGGAGTCGTACTAGTACATTTAGTCGTCTATTTATTTTTTAAAGAGAGAATAAATTCACACTAAGTGAAAACAATAAACTAGCTTAACTTTTTACATGGAGTGAATTGTCTCATGGCCGACAAATTAATTTTGTTTGCAGCGTTAATATTACCTTGGTTGACCTTGTTTTTCACCAACTCAAAAACAATAAAAAGATACATGCCTGTAACTATTTTTACATCTTTTCTAATGACGGTTATCTTTCAAATAGCTTATACGTATAAATGGTGGATTATTTATAAGTGGATTGTACCATGGGGTTATATGATTGATATAAGTTTCGTTTATGGCATTTTTGCGGTAGGGACATTTTGGATATTCCGATTGACGTCACATAAATTTCCGCTGTATACAATTGTAAATTTAATTATGGATGCAGCTATGGCGTTTATCGCGCTTCCTTTCTTAGGCGTTTTAGGCATAGCCAGATATGAGAATATTGCTCCATGGCAGTATTTTTTAGTAATGTTTGGTGTTTCATTTATTATTTACGGCTATCATAAATGGCAACAAAAAATATATGAAACAGATGAATCTGTATAGGCTATTGGTTATAACCAATGATATTAGTCCAAAACTATCAAATCGAGCGTGGATGATTTATCTTCCAAGTATTTGAACATATATAAGCGGACTACAAAAAGTCACCGAATAAGACATGTTCCATGAAGAAAATAACCCCCACCCGTATTCTGTTATCCTGAGGGTGAGGGGGTTGTTTTAGCCGACCTTTGTTTAAAACGGATTCGTCGCCCACTGCAGTGATTGTTTAATGAAAATACGCTGATGCAATTTCAGCTGGGATACCATATATTCCGCCAGATCTTCCGGCTGCATGTACTTGTCTTTATCATTTTTATCAGGGTCATCACCATACATCATTTCCGTTGCCACCATGCTCGGATTCATGGTAAAGACACGAATGTTATGCGGCCGCACTTCCTGCATCAGTGCCTCGGACATGCCTTGGACAGCGAATTTGGACGCACTGTATGACGTTGACTTTGCCGTCCCTTTCAGCCCGTTACTGGAGGAAATGTTGATGATATCGCCCTTATCTTTTTCAATCATGTCCGGAAGCACAGCTCGGGTTACATGATACGTACCAAAGACATTCACTTCCAGCGTGTGCTTCCAATCTTGGGGATCAAGTTCCAGGAAATTCCCCTTCAAACCGATTCCGGCATTGTTGATAAGGATATCAGCAGGACCCACATGTTGCCGCAGTTCGCAGGCTGCCTGCTCCACTTTACCCATATCAGCAATGTCACAGGGCGTATAATGGACATTCACCCCATGTGCCTTCGCTTCTTTCGCGACGGCCTGCAGCTTGCTTTCGGTACGGGCAATCAACCCAACATGTACCCCTTCTGCAGCTAATTCAAGCGCAGTCGCACGCCCTATGCCACTGCCAGCGCCGGTTATGTACGCTACTTTTCCTTGTATATCCTGTCCCATTTATGAACCACCCTTTCACAAAAATTTCTTACTGTTAAGTTTAATAATTCCTAGGTGGATATTCAATGCTTACGGTTTGAGCTGAAAAAAGTGAAGGGTGGGCGATTTCTACAATGTCCTCATCTTCTAAAAGCGAGGAATATCGACGGGTTAGCGGGAAGCATCAATGGATGAGCGCCCGTTTCTGGAGAACAGATTAGGTTTGCAGTTCTGAAGTACCTGCGTCAAAAGAAGATAAAGCCATTTAAAACCTAATACAATAATTGTTGTATTAATGCTTCTAGAAAAGGTGACATTCTCATTCTCCTGCCAATCCTTTCTGGTCACCTGTGAAAAAGACAAAAAAGATTTTTATGTGGCTTTTGTTTATTCATGATGTGCTTTCAAATACTCCGCAAAGTCCAAAATCTTATCGACTTCTTGTTCAGGTATTTCATCAATAATTTTAAGCAACCGTTCCTTAGCTGTATTCATGAGAATAATCACCTCTTCCATGAATATTTTATTTTATTATACCACTTGATGTTACGATAAACTATATATGTAACATCTAAGATTGAGTCAAGTACTTGTGGGAGATTTTTTTCAAGTCCCTTTTTTGTATTGTTTTAGTCAACTTTTGGTAACGGTTTCATGTTTATATCATTTTAATCAGTTGGTGCTTTTTTACTTTTTCAAATTCCCCGTAATCCTTTTAATGCGTCTGTAATTGGTTTCCCGATAGCCTGCCTCAGATAACCCAGATTGTTGCGTGTTGCTTCTGCAGCACTTTCTTTTAGCTTTTCTACAAAGTGTTTAGGCGGCTTTTCTTCTTTGCTTTCCTGTATTAATTCCTGCGTCTGTTCAAGTATCCCCTGCAGCGTTTTTATCTTCAGATTATCTTTGAGGGCAACCATGATATCGATGAATTTATCAAGCCCTTTATCACTCCAACTACGCCCGTTTTTGAGCCTTCTAGCGAACACACTCATCGTTCCCTCTGCACTCCCCATCGGGCGGAATCCTGTTGTATCTATGCCCCTCTCTTTTAGTTTTTCACGGTAATCTCCCAGTGCCTCTGGATATTGGGAAAGCTGGGCAATTAACTCTTCCAGCCGTTCTTCCTTCTTTTCATTTTCAAGCGTACCCACCGCACTGTTTAATTCCACCATGAAACCTTCCCAGTCATAGCTTGCTAGTTTCTTTCGGATGGAGCGGTATCTTGAATGACCCCGAAACAAACGCTGCACATCCCGGGCAACATGAAAACGGTCGATGACAAAGGTCGCATTATGCTGGAAATGATCCCGGCAGGATGTGATCCACTTCGCTCCATCCCCATTAATAACGAGGTGGTGCCTGGTCGGATCATACTCGTAAGTAGCCATTAGATACTGCTCAAATTCTTCCCAGAACGGCAGATTTCCTTCATGAATGAAATGTCGCTTCTCTATCAGCTTTGCTCGTTTACCATTCATTTCCCAGCCCTGATGCACACTGGCAATCTTAATTTCCTTGCCTTTTTTCTTTTTCTCTTGGCTTTTCGTATAAAGCCCGTCCACCTCCACGAATACAACATCCTGTTCGAGTGGCACTGACTCTTCCGGCACAACCTCCGTATTCAAAAGCTGCTGGCGTATACCTTCATGACTGATGACAGGGTAGCCCAAAAGCTTCTCCATTGCCTTCCCAGCCTGTCGATAGGAAACGCCTGTTACAGCCAGTTCAATAGCCAAATCTTGCACCACCGGACTCATTCCCTTTGTGCCGTCAAAAGCTAAATACTGATCCAATAAATAGACATACTTTCCCGTCTCTTTATCTTGATAATAATTTCTTTTCAGTTCCACCTGCCCAAAGACGGACTCAAACTTTAATGTTCTTTTATCCTTCAAATAAAATCGTTGCTTATCCCTTTCTGAAGCAATCGCCTCATCTATTTCCTGTAACGTCTGTGCCATCACCTGAGAAAAACTTTCCTGCAATGCACGGTATGTAATTTGTTCTAATTCTTTCATTGTAAGCGCAGATATGATATCTTTCATTAGAGGACCTCTTTCTATAGTTGTTGTTGTAGCAGACTTAACTATACAAGAAAAGGTCCTCTTTTTCATGTAAAACACCCTTTAAACTACCGCGCTTCGCTTGCTGGCCTCATCTTTGGCGTAGAAGTCTTCCGACTTCAACACCAAAGATGAGGTATATGTTCTCCCATAAACATTTTACTCTAACAACATCTAATTATTCCAGAATGGCGCTCTTTTGCGGAATTCTTAAGGTCTATTCCAGAGGAAATTTGTGACTATAAAAGGAATAACAAATGCAATAAATAATATAATACCATTTCCAATTAGACCAATCTTTTTATATACACCTTTTTCAGCAAATAATGCTAATATAAACCCAATTGCAGAAATAATAACTCCACCCACCAATAGGAAGTTATCATTACCTAAGAAAATAGCAATGTAAGATACTAGCCCAATTAAAAATAATATGGTCGAAAATCCACCTAATTTGCTTTTCATTTTTGTCTACCCCTTTTATTTTCGCTACTTCCATTAAATGGCGCCGATTCTTCAAGATCTGGCGTTAATCCTTGTTACAGAAGCGCGTCCAGATTGCGGCAGTCTGCCACAGAATATTTATCGGGTGCTGTCTTTCACAAATATCTTAGGAATGAAATATGCAAGTGTTGCTGCAAGAAATGCAATAAGTAATGAAGTGTAAGAAGAACCACCCTTAAGAATAGTGTTATTGAATAAATTATCAGCTTGGTTCCAAGCACTCGTTATATCCGGAGTATAAAAAAACGTCACTAAATATCCAGATAAAACCTGGAATGCTGCAAACAAAATTATAAAACTAATGGCAAGCACATATATTTTTTCATTAAATATCCTCCCTTGTTCCGTTTTCGCACCGATTGTTTCTAAATAAGCATCAATTTCTTCCCAACTGCAATGAACCCATAACTAAAAGAACTACTAATCCTATAGAAATACCCGGCCATGAAAAACGATCAGGTAAAAAGTCCAGTACCCATAAGTAGCCAAAAATAACCAGTATACCTATATATTCTCTTCGTTCCTCAAGTTTCCAGTAATTGCGATGCACTAAAACGTTAACCGCACCTACAGGGAAAAGCAATAGAATCATTATATACACCCAACTTTTTCTTAAATACCAGGGGCGTTTTTGCTTTTCATTATTATCAATTGTCAAGCTAACATCACCTTTCAATTTTACCTTTAAATGGCCCCATCGTATTACTGAAAAACAATTATATAAAATTAGCCTTCTTAAGTTAGTCTAACACATACACCAATCAGCCACAGTCCACACAATAATCCGAACACCAAAAATTAAAAATTTTTCTCTCCATGACACTTTTCCATCCTCCGCAATCGATTATAGATATGAACCACTCTATTTTGAAGGAGGAATATACCTATGAACTATATTAAACAATTGAACGCTTTCTACAGTCTGCTTGACGTCCGTCCACTGTCATCATCCGCTATTTCTCTCTGGCACGCATTGCTGCACATCAACAACAAGACAGGCTGGAGAAAATCGTTTACCGTCGCGGGAGTTGTCCTGCGTCTCAAATCCGGTCTAAACGAAAGCTCCTTTAAACGCGCTCGACAGGAACTAACAGAAAAAGACTGCATTACATACATGCCAGGCAGAGGCAACCAGGCCCCAAGCTATCAACTCACCTGTCTATCACACACGATGAACCCCAGTACTGATGTACCTGTGGAGGAATGGCCTGCTGATAATGAAAATAACCAGCGTATGGATTACTCTTTGGATCATAATGCGGATTGCAATGCGGACCACAACACGGAGCACAGTGTGAACCGCAATATAGCAGATTTTGCCCCGAATCACGGGCGTGACCGCAACATGGACTATTCTTCGGACCACAATGCGGACTGCAACACGGACCGCAGTGCGAACCACACGGCGGACCCATTAGTTAAACAGAAACATAAACAAATACATAAACCAAACAAAACAACAGTAGCAGATGCTATTGCGTTTCACGAGGAAAATATTGGCTACACACCGCCGTTTATCAGGGACTCCATAACGCATTGGATGAACGACGTCGGCGAATCACTCGTTCTGGAAGCAATGAAACGAGCGATCAAACGAAACAAACCAAGCTGGAACTATGTGAAAGGCATTTTACAAGCATGGGTCAACACCGGTATCCGCACAGTAGACGCAGCCCGTGCGGAAGAAACAACATTTCGCGGCAGTCAATTAACAAGCGTCCGAAAACCAGTATCCGGTGAAGTGGTGCCCGATTGGTTTCATGATCGGAAAAAACAACGCAAGGCCGAGCCACGGCAAATGCCTCAGCAAACACCAGAGCAATTTGCTGAAACTGAACGCCTGCTGGACAAGTTTCGTAAAAAAGCCAAGGTGAATGCTTAGAATGTGATGTCCTGTGCGTCCTAAGTGGGGCGCCGTCGCTACGCATTGCGATGAGTTCTGGCCTGGGGGACGTGTTTCTTGTTTATCGCGCGAGTTTTATCTTGGGTCGCGCAAGTTTCGCCTCGGGCCGCGCGAATTTCGGTCAGATCGCGCGAGTATCGCCTCAGGCATGCGCGACTTTCAATCGGGCGCGTCACCTTAAACATTTATGACGGGCTAACGTCCCAGACGATAAAGTGAATAAATCTCCTTATCCTTCTACCATTTCCAGATAAGGAATCTCCCGACCGTCAACCATTGCAATGTATACCGGTGTATCTGTTGTGTATATTTTCGTCCCTGCAGATAGTTTGCTGGCCACTCCACCCTTGAACCTTATCGCTTTATCTGTTTTGTACGTAATTTCGCCAAACGCTTCACCGAGTGTATATTCCAGCTCCTCGACCCAGGGGATATCCTCGGCATTGGAATAAACCAGCCCATCAAAATAAAAAATGTCAGCATCCTCTTTTTCCAAAAAGTCAGCAGGGGTTGGGTTGTCGTATGTATTAGTAATCATATTTTTACTTCCGTCATGACATGCGGCTAACATCAAAAACACGATAATGCCTAGCGTCACTGGCCAAAACGTTCGCATGAAAACACCTCCATCTATTCAGACGACTAACCATGGTCATACGTTTCTTTTGTTATGTGAAAAGGCTCGTGAAAACCCAACAATCCGCTGTACGATGGTCTTATTTTCGTCTATAATTCAGGAAAAAGGGGGAAGTTGCCATGGTCAAGAAAAAGCGAGCCATCCAAAAGCCGGATCTGCCGGACAAGCTAGACACCATGACATTAGAGAAACTAACCGATCAGGACAATTTGGAGATGGGAGTCATTCAGGAAGCTACCGGTGACCCTATTCACGCCGAACACGTCCGGTTTGAACAAATGCATTTCCAGAACGTGCGCTTAAACGATGCGATTTTGCCGTTCTCCCACTGGCTTGATGTCATTTTTGAAAACTGCGATCTTTCCGGTGTCCAGCTGCAAGGCGCACGATTAAATCGTGTATCATTCCGTAATTGCAAATTGGCTGGCGCTGATTTGGACCGGGCCGTCATGAGCGATGTGACGTGGACCGACTGCCAAGCCCCTTATTTGCTGTGCAATCAAGCCGAGCTACGGGATGTGTATTTTGATCAATGTTTATTGAAAGGGGCCAATTTTATGGACGTGTCCCAAGATCATTTGCAGCTTGACACATCTGACATCCAAGACGTTCAATTCACCGGTACATCGCTCAACAACGTCGACCTCAGCCGGTGTGCATTCGGTTACATACATCTAGGGGAGCAGGACTTACGCGGCGCGGTCATTGCACCGGAACAGGCGAGTGCATTGATTGGATTATTTGGGGTGAATGTGAAGGATGAATAAAGTGTATGGTACAGGTGCCGTAAGTGATTACATTGATGACAATCACTTGATTAGTCGTTAAGTAGTTGATGTTAGCCATTACCGGTCTTTAACCTATAAATACTTTATCATACTCTTTAACTCACGTCATTCACCGTTTCTATGAAATTAGCATCAACGTTATCAGGTAGCGTTAGCTCATCTTTCTTTGCAAAGAATCTTGCCATCCTTTACGTCTGCCTAAATATCATCACCTTGAGGTATGCTTGGTTGTTCGAGTATTTTAAAAGGGGGGGAAATAATGTTGAGAAAAGACTTAGAAAAGATAAAGCAAGTAAAAGAAGAGGCATTAAAGGACTGGTTCCCTAGAAAGACACAAATGGCTAAAGACTTCATCGATGAAGAAAGCAAGCAGCAAAAAAGAAATTTTGATATAGGGGCTGTTCATTTGTGTGAATTAGGTGTAAACATTGGTTCTGAGCAAGGGGAGGAACGTCCTGTAGTAATCTTATCTAATAATAGGATTAACTCATCTTCAACCAATGTCATGATTGTCCCTTTAACAAAGAATCTTAAAAAAAGACGCATAAAAACAAAAAAAGGAATCATCAAAAATGCACCTAAAATAAGAACACACTATTTCCTTATGAAGGATAAGTACCCCTTCCTTTCCTATAATTCAGCCGCCATGACGGAAGGAATAACAACTATAAGCAAAATCAGGATCGGAAAACATATGGGTAAATTATCCGATCAAGATTTAACAGCTATACAAAGTCGATTAAAATGGATTTTCGACTTGCAATAACGTTTTATTTACTAGAGATTTTGTTGACACTGATCTCTATACAGGCTTATAATAAATTTATAAGAAAGCATTCAATTTTACATTGTCCTGCCTTTGTTGCGGACCATTTCACACATTAATATGTGATTTTCATTGTTGCAAAAAGGGAATAAATATTTATTCCCTTTTTGCATATTTAAAACAGTATGGAATAAACTAATAATACATTGCCCTTCTCGTTAAGGGCCACTTCACCCCGTCAACTTCACTGGCGGGGGTTACTAAACCTCCTCTTAGTAAAGGACATTTCAATTTTTATCTTTTTACTGCAGATGCTTTAACACGACAACTAGAATTTTACGTTCTCACCCCCACCTTCAGTAAATAACCATTGAATTTTAATACATTTTTATCATACGAACCCAATATTTATATGTTGTATGAAGGTTCTAACCATTTAATCAAAAAAATTTGATTAAATGGGTTGCAAGTTGTAAATACCAATCGTAAAATATCATTAAATCAAATAAAGTTGATGAACAGGAGATGATCCTATGACGATGTTACAACATAGGAATGATGATGAGCAGCAAGAAATGTTCAAAAGGTATGAAGCGACATTCAAAGCTTTGTCTGACCAACTACGCTTGAAAATCATGTATGAATTAAATCAAAGGGGACAGGTATGCGTCTGTGATCTAACGGAGATTGTTGGCCTATCTCAGTCAAAATTATCCTATCACTTAAAAATACTACTTGACGTCAACCTTATTGAAAGAGAAAAGATTGGTACATGGAACTATTACCGCTTAAATGAGCAAGAAGTCAGAGGGCTGTTATCAGAAGAGCTATGCTGTATTTTTTACCCAGAAAAAAAATAAAAAATTTTAGTGTAAACATCAAAAAAATTTGATACATATATCAAATTAAATTGATATATTAAGGGGGAAGATGATGAATAACTTTATACAATTTCTGCAAACGTTTTTTACACTTTTTGTGGAATTAACGGTTTTATTTATTTTAGTTAGCTTTTTAGTAAGCTGGCTGCAGCAAAAGGTTACGGAGGATCGTATCAAACGCATATTAAATCGGCCCAATAAATGGAGTGGTTACTTGTATGGTACTGGGTTGGGTGCGTTGACACCATTTTGTTCCTGTTCAACCATACCAATCTTAGCTGGTTTATTATCATCTAAAGCACCGTTCGGACCGTCGATGTCATTTTTGGTGGCCTCTCCCTTATTGAACCCGTTGATCGTTATCTTGTTGTGGTCGTTGCTGGGGTGGAAATTAACGCTATATTATGTCTTCATCGTTGGGATGTTTGCCATACTTACCGGAATTGTTTGGGAAAGGCTGGGGCTTCAACAGGCAGTAAAACATGTAAAAGTTAGAAAAGGAGAAGCATCCAACGACACCCCTCATCTTTCTAAATGGAAACTGGCGCTTCAGGACGCATGGTCATTCTTTTACCCGTTGTTGCCATTCTTATTTGTCGGTGTGCTTATTGGTGCATTCATTTATGACTTCGTGCCCCAAGATTTAATTGCGGCCTACGCAGGGAGCGACAAACCCTGGACGATTCCAATTGCATCGGTTATAGGTATTCCTATGTATATTCGGGCCGAAGCCATTTTACCGATTGGCGACGCTTTAGTAAGCAAGGGGATGGGAATTGGCTCCGTTATCGCACTTCTAATCGGTGGAGCTGGAGCAAGTATTCCAGAAGTTGTTCTATTAAGCAAATTGTTTAAAAGAAAATTAGTCATAACATTTGTACTATCCATCCTATTGATTGCCGTTACGACGGGATTAATTGTACAGATGATCCTTTAAAGGAGGTGAAACCAATGGCAGAGAAAAAACCTGGTTTGAAAAAACTCTTCTCTAAATCATCTAACAAAGATTGCTGCAGCGTCGAAATTGACGAAGTAACATCCAATGAAGACGACTGTTGCGATACGGAGAAGACCAGCAAAACGCAACAGGAAGAAGCTTGATAAACATGCACAAACAAGGGGCTTGCGTAATCAGCCCCTTGTTTGTTTAATGATTATCCAAGAAAAGAAGTAAATAACTGCCTGCCCAAAGGAGATAGGCAAGCTGAGTGAGGATAAACATGGTGATTTCAAAAGAAGACAGTTTTCTTTCCCGCTTTAGTTTTTTCAGATGGCGGTAGTAGAAGAAAGAGCACAAAAGCAGCAGCAATACAGATGCCTCGTGTATGTTTTCCAGTAGGCTAACCAAAGCAATCAGTCCTTGTTAGATAGTTTTATCGATTATTTGTAAGCGAATTTGGCTATTTAGGCTTCTTTCACGCTTCAACCCCATTCACCAATATGGTTCCTCTTCATTAGACAACGTTAGGACAAACGGGTACAAACTAAGTATAATGAAGACAGTAATGACGGCAAGAAGCAATGCTGTTCCTACTGAAAAATCTAGCCATGTGGTGATTGGTAGCATCACAATCGGAATAAGTATGAATACGCCTCCCCTTATTCTAGAGGATGCGGATTCGTATTGTTTTTGACCGCAATACGGACATTTCAGTCGGAATATTGTTCTAACCGTTTGTTTCCAAGACCACTTTCTACCACAATGTTGACAAATAGGCATGTGGGTAGCTCCTTCCTGTTTTATCGGATTTCCCTTTTTTCAGTCTGTGCCCGGCTTTTTCCATTCAATCGCATCACTTTCCACTAGTGATTTTATCGTCTGTAAAGGATCCGTATTACTAACAATTTCATAACGTCTGGCACGTCCTTCCGATATGCTAACGTATTGCTCATCCAGACTCACGTGGAGCTCCTCTGTCTTCAATTAATATACCAAATAATGCAGGCGTCATCAAACACCCCTCCCTTCTTCCATAGAAAATACGAGCGCTGAAATACGCTATCTTCCTCATAGTAAAAAGGACGCAACTCCGGCAAAAGGAATTGCGCCCATTGTACTTGCGTTTAACGGTTATTCTTTCCCGGTATCATCCTCATCTTCTGGTGATTCCGATGCTTCCGGGCCTTTAGTGGCGGATGCCTCCTGGTAGTATTTTTCTTTTGGCGAGCTGAAGTGATTCGCATTACCGTGGGATACATAGCTTTCTAACATCGCTTTTAGATCCATGCCGGTTGTTTCCTTCAATGATTCCTGAATGCCGAGCATGGTTGAGGTGACGTTGTTGGCCACTTTGGACGAGCCGCCTTGGGAATCACTGCCGCCCATGTCAATCACTTTCATATCCTGAATCTGGGAAATTGGAGCAGCTACTTTTTCAGCATACTCAGGCAGGACGTTGATAAGCATCTCGACAATCGCAGCCTCGCCGTATTTTTCCATCGCCTCAGCCATGCGCTCTTTGGACTCAGCCTCAGCGATACCACGCTGCCGGATGACTTCTGCTTCCGATTCTCCTTTAATACGTTCTTTTTCTGCCTCTGCTTCGGCTTCTTTCGTCACTTTATACGCCTCGGCATCAGCAATCGAGCGGCGGCGTTTGTTTTCTTCCTCTTCTAGTTCCACCGCACGCTGCTTTTCGATGTATTGAACTTTCAATTCTTCTTCTTTTACTTGCTGGGCGAGCCGCTGCTTTTCCAGTTCCCCCGCTTGTTCAGCGTTGGCATTGGCGCGGTTCGTTTCTTTCTGGAATTCGGCTTCTTTTATGTCTTTTTCTTTTTTGGACTGGGCAATTGCTGTTAGGCGACGGTTTTCTTCGTCCTGTGCCTCCTGATCGTTCTGCGCCTGATAAATACGGGTTTCCTTTTTGGCATCGGATTCAGCCTGGTTTGCCTGCTTCTGGACCTCTGCAATATGCGGGCGGCCTAGTGCATCGATATAGCCGTTTTCAGTATCGACGTCTTCCACATCATTCAGCGCAAACGATGTAATTTCAAAGCCCATACCCTTCAGATCAGATTCGGCAATTTTCTTCACCTGCGTGTTGACTTCTTTAAAATCATTATAAATTTTTTCAATGGAAAGCGATGCGATGATGGCACGCAAATGGCCGTTCAGCACATCCTTCAATTCATCCTCGCGTTCTTTTTGCTTTTTTCCGAGAAATTTCTCCGCGAAGTTCGCCATAATCTCCAATTGGCTTCCGATACTGATGACCGCCGTGCTGACCACCCTTACTGGAATGCCTTCTTTCGTGTACGCTTTTTCGGAATCAACCTTAAGCTGAAATGATGTCAAATCAATCGGGGTTGCTGTCTGGAACATGCGCAACCGATACCCGCCACCGCGAATGATTTTGACCGAGCGCCCATTCTCATCTTGGAAGACATTCCGATCCTTCTCCGGGTCACCAAGCTTCGGACCTGTGACAATCAAAGCCTCATTGGAACTGGCAGTTTTGTAGCGAATCCGGAAAATAATAAACGCTATGATCCCCGCAACGACCGCCACGACCCCAATAATCACCAGAATCATTAACAAAAGTGCATCTTGAAACAAAAAATAACCTCCCCATTAAATTTAAACCTGAACCGTTCGGCAAAAAATATCTATTAGCTACGAAATCATGCAGTTATACGATTCGGCCTTCTATACAGTTTTAATTTTGACAAATTTTTTAGTGTTTGACTACCACCCTGCCGAACATTCCTATTTATTTTATTCGCACCAGTGTGTTTTCAGAAGCATACAAAAAGACAGAGTGAAATGGATTGCTTTAAAAGTTAAAAAGCTGCTGACGGTATGCCAGCAGCTTTTCGTAACATATTCAAATGTTTCAGGAGCATTTTCAACGAACTCGCATTGCGTAATCGGAGTCGAATTCAGCGAATCACTTCGTACGCTTGATCCGCTATATCTTACCGCCGATTATTACTGCGCCCCTGCACACCTGGTTTTGACAAATCACGCTTATTGATCCACACACGATCCTGGTTAGCATTGTCCGGAAACTTTTCACCTGCTGCTAACTTCACCTGCCGTGGATCATCCACGTTACTGCCAGTCTCACCTGCTTCAATGTAAACACCATTATTCGGTGCCTTGTCACCAGCTTGGAATCGTGATTGTTCACCCATATTTATCACTCCTTACTATTTGTATTTCCTATTCTGCCTGATGATCGCAGCATTATTATTGGGAAATTAAGGATGGGCGAACTCAGATAACCGGGTAGTATGGTTCGTATCTTGGATTGACGTAGTATGGCGGTCTGGGCCCGATGACCGGAACAGACCATTTATTCGGGTTATTGTCATACCTCATTTCTGCTTTTTCTCCCGTCTGTGCAAGTATTAAGTACCATACTTCCGGATTATAGTAGGCATCGTACATAGCAATCCCTCCTCTTAGCGTTTATCCTATTCATTTCTGTATGAGATGATCCTTTATGTTCTTTCACCCAGTCAGCCAGGCACGACAATCGCCTATGTAACATAACGTAATTTTGTAAATGCTTTTGAAGGAGGAATCGCCAAAGGTGTCTAAAGAACAAAACAGTAAACAGCACTATCCGTTATATCCCAACTACGGGACAATCACACGCTTCGAGGATGTTGCAGTTACGGTTCCAGAACAGCGGCAGTACCGTCAACCAGGACTGGAACGTCTCATGGTTCCACGACCAATTATCGAAAATCCGAATGAAACCGGAAGCGGAAAACTGACTGGAAAAGTAGCACTTATTACCGGTGGTGACAGCGGGATGGGCGCAGCGGCAGCGATCGCTTTTGCAAAGGAAGGGGCCGACGTGGCCATTGCATATTTGGATGAGCATGAAGATGCAAATCGTACGAAAAATAGAATTGAACAATTAGGACAGCGCTGCCTTTTATTACCTGGCGATCTTAGAGAAAAGCAACAGTGCGTCCATATTGTCGAAAAAACCGTGGAAATATTTGGTGCACTGCATGTGCTTTGCAACCATGTCGGCATTCAGTTTCAACAATTAAGCCTGGAGGATATTACAGACGAGCAGTTTGATGATACCTTTAAAGTAAACATTTACTCGCACTTTTATACGACCCGTGCCGCGCTGAAATACCTGGAAGCGGGTAGTTCCATCATCAATACATCATCGGTTGTGACCTTTGACGGACATGAACAATTAATGGATTACACAGCGACAAAAGGGGCCAATATTGGTTTCACCAGGGCCTTAGCCAACAATCTTGTAAAAAAAGGGATCCGCGTCAACGCTATCGCCCCCGGACGTATCTGGACACCGCTCATTCCGTCCAGTTTCTCGGCCGACCAAGTACCGCTTGCTGGCAACCCAATGGATCGTCAAAGCCAGCCATTCGAAGTTGCACCAACGTTTGTTTACCTAGCGAGTGATGATTCCCGCTTCGTAACCGGGCAGACCCTACATGTGAATGGAGGGCAGGTACTGGAATAAACCGCTAAAAGGCAGCCTTTGTTGTTAGGGTTGGTTAATGGCTTTACTACAATAATACAGCAATTTAATAATCACGTAACACATTTCCCTTGTCATCATAATAGCGATATTTAAGTGTATAGCTACCGTCATTCGCTTCCGGAAGTTTTATCCAGTTAACCGAATACTTATGCACGTTCAAAGGCTGCCTTAGCGTTTGACCATTAACCTCTATTTCCATTCTAGCGGCTTCATTTTCCTGGTTCGTCACCACTATAAACCCACTGACATCATGATTAATCAGATGTACCAAAAATGGAGCAAGTGGACCATCCTCACTGGTTTCAACATGCTGCCATTTATAATTTCCATCCGGGTTCTTCCAAAATTGCATGTAAGCGGGATGGCCATTCGATAAAAAGGCAACCAATCGATTATCCTGTATATCTTTGATCTCCAAAATATGAATGGTCTTATTCTCATAACCTTCCACTGATTTGATCACTTGTTTAATATCACTTTTATCATTGCCATACAACTGCTGTTCGCCACTCGAAAAGCTCACAACTACCGTGACAGCAATGATGATAGCAATGATCAAATAACCTTTTCTGTTGTTCATGAATGCCATCATCTTCATGCCCCTTTAAAAATTACGAGTGGTTCTGCTTTTTCTTTATAAGCACCTTACTACACCGGAAACCCTTGTAGATTCACTTAAACACCTCAATTACAATACATTCTTATTCGCTTTCGGCACCAGCATTGGTGGCATTTCGTGTCGCAAGCGCCATATAAAGTCCATCGGCTTACTTCCGGAATGCTGTACGTAATCCGCGGTTCCCAGAAATATGTATGGGGATGTATACCCATTTTCTTTTTTATATTCCCGCACAAACAACATAATTTGGTGGTCGTTTTCTTTATGATGAATGTAGCGTTGTGCTGTTTTACTATTCGGTGAAACGGTACTTTGTGTTTGCCAATGGATTAGCCGCTCATTAATCGCATAATCCTCATACAATGTGGACGGGGAGAAGTCCTTTTCCGATTTGTTTAATGTGATAAAGAATGCATCCGCACCTTTATCCTTAAAGTGTTTCACACCTTCACGAAAAGCTGGTGCCTTTTGTTCATTATAATACCCCATCGCGGCCATTATTTGATTGATATTGTACTTAGCATGTATACGCAACGGTGATGAAAAGTCCAAGTCATGCATGAATTCCATTTCACTTAAATGGTTGCGATTATAATCTAGAATTTGCATCATTTCCCTTTTGATTTCAGGAACCTGGACAATATGCTGCACCCCGTCTTCAATCGACTGGAAACCTTCCTCGACTGGTGCATTTTTATAAAAAGAATAATAAAACATGTTAGCCATTAAACGCTCTTCTTCACTATGTATTTGAAAGTCATCCAAATACCGCAGATAAAAATCCAGAAGCCGCTTGGAATCTAAGTGAAACAAATTTGGAAGCCGTTTGGTAACCATTTTTTCATCTGTAAAATAAAAATCATTTTTAATACCTGCTTCAACTAGCATTCGACTAAACGACCGATCGGCGCTCTTGCCGTAAAAGTCGTAAATCGACATTTGATAGTAGGTCAAGAAATGATTCAATGTCAATGCTTGGTCAGCGTTGGCATGAAAATCCTTTAGCTTTTGAATTATATGACTACGACGATTGCTCAGCTGTCTTATACTCCGCAACACATATTCTTTTGCTTGTTTTTCCATGACAATGAAAGACCCTCTTGGTAAGGTGCTAAATCCATTTTCAACGTAATGCTTGATCGAATGCTTTGTTTTCCCAACGAGCGCCCGAAACTTCTCCTCAAAGCTATAGTTTTTATGCGCTTGGCCAATAAAGTCAAGGACAGTTAGACAATCTTTATCCTCATGTAGCCGTAATCCTCGCCCAAGTTGTTGCAAGAATACCGTTAAACTTTCCGTTGGACGCAAAAACAAAGTAGTATTAACAGTAGGTATGTCGACCCCTTCGTTATACAAATCAGCAACAAAAATAAACGTCATTTCCCCCGCTTCCAATTCCTTCTTAGCAGATTCCCTTGTTTCCTTGTCAGAACCCCCATGCAATGCAACGGACTTCACACCTTGTTGATTGAAGTAATCGGCCATAAATTGAGCATGCTGCACACCGGCACAAAAGCCGAGCCCTTTCACTTCATCCAAATCGGTAACATACTGCTTCACACTTTTTAAAATTTGATGGGCACGAAACGTATCACCCGTATACAAATTTTCTAATTCTCGCATGTCATACCCTTTATTTCGCCAAGTCACCTGGGACAAATCAACACTATCAGTTATACAAAAGTATTGAAACGGGCTTAATAACTTCTGATCAACCGCTTCTGTTAAGCGCATTTCAGCAGCAATTCGGTCATCAAAATAAGGTAATATACTTTTCCCATCCATACGTTCCGGTGTTGCTGTCAATCCAAGCAGCACTTTTGGTCGATAATATTGGAGCAATGTTTGATATGAAGCTGCTGCAGCATGATGAAATTCATCAACAATAATAAAATCATAGTAGTCAGGCGACGTGTACTCATCAAGCTTTCGACTATTAAAACTTTGGATACTAATAAATAGATGGTCGATATGATCCGGTTGATTGATACCTACTAATAAATCACCAAAATTTAAATCCTGCATAATCGCGCGAAATGTATCCAAGCTTTGTTTTAAAATTTCCTCCCTATGCGCAACAAACAACAACCGCTGGGGACGTCCTTGTTCCTGGACAAAACGTTTATAGTCAAAAGCAGATATAACCGTTTTGCCGACACCAGTTGCTGCAACTAATAGATTGTTATATTTTCCATGTACTTTCCTTTCCACATCAAGATTTTCTAGTATTTCTTTTTGGAAAAAATACGGCTTTATTTCAAATGAAAAATGGATCGGCTTCTCGTCCCGTTCTTTTTTACTTAACGTTGCTTGCAGATATTGATGGTCTTCTTCCTTGTCATAGTGAAACGGTTCAAATTCATCACTATTCCAGTATGTTTCAAACGTGGCGTCCATTTTTTTAAAGACATCAAATGAGTCCTTTTCTGTGATTTTCACATTCCACTCCAAACCAGATGTCAAAGCTGGATTGGAAAGATTGGACGAACCGATATAGGCTGTACTAAAGTTCGTATGTCGTTTAAAAACATAGGCCTTCGCATGTAATCTTGTTTGATCAACATCATATGAAACTTTGATCGTTGTGTTTGGCAATTGACCTAATTCCTTGATGGCTTTGTAGTCAGTCGCTTGCATATAGGATGTGGTAATAATGCGTAGTTGACCACCCTGACCTGTAAACGCTTTAAGTTCTTTTATAATCCCACGAATGCCACTCCATTTAATAAAGGATACGAGCATGTCAATTCGGTCAGAAGATAAGATCTCATTTCGCAATTCATGCATCATATTCGGTTCCGCTTTAGCCCCAGTGAACAGTGAGCTTTCCGAAATAGGTGTGATCGGACGAATAGGATCTTCTTTTTTGACGCTGCGACTAGTATTTATTTTCGAATAGATGGAGGTGAGCACTTCCCCTTCTTCATCCAGTTGCAGACGTTTAAAATCTTCTTCAGGTAATAGTTCGTTCAGTTTTTGAATCAATGCATTGCTGGCTTCAATTTGTTTCAGTAAAGCATCCTGATCATTCTTCTCATTATCACGTATGTAGAATAACGCCTTTCTCGTTACTTCGGAAATATAGGAAGCCAACTTCTTTCTCGCTTCCTCCACATCAAGCGATTCCTTGCCAATGTCATAATGATTAGCTTCTAATTTGTTTAATTCCTGCTTCAATTCCTGCGTTATAACTTCCTCATAGATACCTTCATGGAACAACGGACCACTTCCTTTAATACTTTTTTGTTATATGTGGAGAGATTTAAGAAAAGAGGGAAGTGTTCAATAGCTTTTCAATCGCGGGAATATCGGCCGGTGCCCAGTCCAGAATCTGCAAATCCTCTGGTGATACCCATGCTAGTTTATGATGTTCAGTTCTAATCGGCGTTCCTTCAAGAAGGTGACAAAAATATGTTGTTAGATGGACAGTACCAAAGTCATATTCGTAAACCGTATGGTCAACCTGCGCGCCAACATTTATATAACAATGCATTTCTTCCTCGATTTCCCGTTTCAAGGCGTTTTCCGGTGTTTCACCCTGTTCGATCTTGCCACCGGGAAATTCCCATTTATATGGTAATGATTTTGACGGACCTCTTTGCGCACACAAAATCTTATTGTCATCGAGTATCACCGCCCCAACGACGTGAATGTTCTTTTTCATTGAATCTCCCCTAACCATAGTGATACCCCCATTATAACGGCTTATTGATTATAATTCGATAACCTGTTTCAACTATTGTAGGGCAAGTGCTAGATGGTACCCCGCCGCTTACATAACGGCGGAGAACCTACTTATTCATAAGGTTGTGGTTTATGTGTTTTTTTTGGTCACTTCACAATCTGCACTTTTCTAATCATCCGCCCTTCCAAAGCCAGTATGTTGAACGTTAAGCCGCCGCGTTCGAGTACCTGTCCTTCTTCCGGAAATTCGTTTATTTCCTTTAATAAATAGCCGGCGAGAACGTCTTCTTCTTCAGGAATCTCCGTACCAAAGACCGAGTTCAGCCGGTGCAGCGTTATTTTCCCGTCACAGATGATTTCTGTTTCGGTCATTTTTTCAATCGTTGCATCGTTGGCAAGGTCCATCTCATCTTCAATTTCTAGTCCAATCATGGCTTCAATCACATCTTCATGGGTGAGAATTCCTTCCGTGCCGCCGTATTCATCGAGAATGATGGCCATGTGCTTTTTCTCTGTCGTCATTTTACGAAAAACCCACTCGATCGGTTGGAATTCATATATAATTAACGGATCGGTATAGCAGAACGCCTCTAGTGGTGTCTCTTTTTCCTCTGACCATGACAATAGATATTTGGAATGAAAAACGGCGACAATGTCATCAATACTCTCGTTGTACACCGGATAGCGTGTATACGGATTTTGAATGACGACGTCCCGTACTTCCGCAAACGAAGCTGTCATCGGCAGGGCGGTGATCTCAACCCGTGGTGTCTTGAGGACATCTTTTACGTCCAGGTTGTAAAAATCGAGCACGCCTTTATGCGATGGGATTCGGCTTGGTCAAATGTTCCTTCTGAGTCAGCAATATCAACCATAGCACGCAAGTCCTCTTTAGATATCGATTCATCAGGTGGTTGTCCCTTCGCCAAAGCGTTTGTGATTGCGTCGGTCAACCAGTTAAGCACGATGGTTACCGGCTTAAACACAAACACGAAAAACCGAATGACCGGATAAATGGCTAGTGAAATTTTATCTGGAAATGCCGCTGCGATTGATTTGGGCAGCACCTCAGAGAAAACAAGAATCGTTATGGTCAAAATAGCCGAGGCAAGTCCCACATGAAAGTCATATTGAATTGCCAGCGCAGTTACGAGTGTAGGCATCAGAATGTTGGCTATGTTATTACCGATTAAAATGGTCGTGATAAACTCGCTTGGATTAGAAATTAAATCTAATAACTTCTCGGCCTTTTTATCGTCATTTTTTGCCTTTGTCTGCAGTTTCATCTTATTGGTGGCTGTCAGCGCCGTTTCACTGCCAGAGAAAAATAACGAAGCACATAATAACAGAATAATTGCAATGATCACGGGCAGCTGCCTCCTTATTCATGTACGGTGTATAATAGCATATATCCGTTATTTTTCACAAAAAGGGACATTTTAACCTTCTCGGCTATTACATTTAAAAGCTGATCAGTACTAAAACTGATCAGCTTTCATGATAGGTTGTTTTTAATAGGGTGTCCACTGAACATGCTGTGCGACTTGGAATCGATGATTGACATTTTCCCAGTTAACGACGTTCCACCACGCGTCAATATAGTCTTTGCGTTTCGTGTGATACTGCAGATAGTAGGCATGCTCCCATACGTCTAGTACTAATAATGGAATGGCATCCTGTTGGGAAAGGTTTTGATGCTTTTCCGCCTGCAATATCTCGGTTCGGTGTGATCTTGGGGACCAGACAAGTATCGCCCAGCCGACAGCCTGCACCTTTTCGGCGGCATTAGAAAAGTGCTTCTTGAATTTATCAAAACTTCCAAAGGTGCGACTGATTTCCTTTTTGATATCCCCGGTTGGTTTGCCACCGCCATTCGGGGACATATTATGCCAGAAAATCGTATGAAGATAGTGTCCGGCACCATTAAAGGCTGCCTCGCCTTCCCAATGCTTGATTAGAGAGAAATCACCGCGTTTTCGCGCCTTCTCCATTTCCTTTTCGGCTTTGTTGAGGCCTTCCACATAGCTTCTGTGGTGTTTATCATGGTGCAACCGCATGATTTCTTCGCTGATGTGTGGTTCCAACGCGTTATAAGCGTACGGCAGTGGTGGAAGTTTATGTTCACCAATCGGCACGGTTCGGGATGATTTACGATCGTCATCGTCGTCCAATTCCTCTTCTTCCCGTTCGTCGTCCGCGTCGTCTGTCGGTAGTTTTGTTTGTGTTGCGTCAGAATCAGCTTCGGATAATTCAAAAGCCGGTTCCGCATCATCGTTTGCTGTTGCCTCCGTTTGTCCGGTTATCGTATCGTCAGTTGTCGCTTCCACTTGTTCTGCTTCCATCGTGTCAACCGTTGCCTCTGCTTGCTCGGTTTCTAACTCATTGTCCGCCGTTTCCTCCTTTTGTACACTGGCATTCGGCAATTCTTCTACAAATGTAGCGAACCGCTCCCTTAGCGACTCTGCCTCCCCTTGCAGCGAACGGACATCTTCTGTATCGTCAGTACGCGTTTCACTTTCATTACGGTCAAGTTGGACGCGATGTTCGTTTGCCTTTTCCCGCAGCTGGCTAAATTGGTTGAGCCAATCATCTATTTCTTCTCTCACGCCATCTTCAAAATTTCCTTGGTGTTTAAACGAAATAATTGATTCTTCACATCGTTCCGCCCAGTCGTTCAGATCCTGCAACCAGCTGATTTTTTGTGATGATGATTGCATAATGATTGAGATCCTCCCTTTTTGTAATTGACACTGCATGGTAGCCTATGCTGCTATTCCCGCTTTTGTCACACGTACATATCGGAAGGGCTAGATGGATCAGGTTGGAACGTTTTCTATAAATAAAACCGGATGCTTCCATAGTCACAGAAAAGCCCCCACCAATTTCCAAATAGAAACCTTTACGCACACCATCGATTAGGGTAGGATTTATTATAAGATTATTTATAA
Source organism: Lentibacillus cibarius (assembly GCF_005887555.1). Classification (NCBI taxonomy): domain Bacteria; kingdom Bacillati; phylum Bacillota; class Bacilli; order Caryophanales; family Bacillaceae; genus Lentibacillus; species Lentibacillus cibarius. The sequence goes on from NZ_VCIA01000001.1 coordinate 1,803,875, forward strand.
TTTTAGTACATCTAAACTGCTCCGCTTCAGATGGGGTGATTTTGTTTTCGCGCGAGTTTCGGGCCGGGTCGCGCGACTTTCCTGATTTTCGCGCGAGCCCCGGCACCCAGGCCAATTAAATAAACAAAGAAGGTGATGATTTGAATCTTACCTATTTCCTGTTTTTTCTGTGCATCATCGTCTGTACGCTGATTATTACATACTGGGCGGCGAAACAGAGTAAGACGGCAAACCAATTTTATGTGGCAGCAGGCAGTCTGACAGGTATTCAGAACGGAATGGCGATTGCTGGTGACTACATTAGTGCGGCATCTTTTTTAGGGATTATCGGTACCATCGCCATCAGTGGTTTTGACGGGTTTTTGTATGCGATTGGCTTTCTTGTTTCTTATTTAATCGTTCTATTTTTTATTGCGGAACCTGTGCATCGTCTAGGTAATTACTCGCTTGGGGATGTGATCTGTTCGCGCTTTCCCAGTATCCGTATGCGCTGGCTGATGGCAATCAGTGCCCTGCTTATTTCCATTCTTTATATGATTCCGCAGTTAGTGGCCGCGGGGCTATTGATCCGGTTGCTGCTTGATATTAATTATACGACGTCTGTTCTGGTCATTGGCAGTCTCATGACGGTTTACGTTGTGTTTGGCGGTATGTTTGCAACGTCATGGGTACAGATTGTAAAAACCATTGTGCTCATGTCGGGAACGTTCCTGCTTGCATTGATTGTGTTAGCTCGATTCGGCTGGGACATCGCAGAATTGACTGCCCAGGTTAAAACGGGCACACCGCTGGGCGAGCAGTTTTTCCAGCCTGGCAATCTTTACGATCAACCGTTGGAAAGCCTGTCACTTCATCTGGCCCTGATTCTCGGAACGGCCGGACTGCCGCACATCCTAATTCGTCTATTCACCGTCCGGAATGTCCGGGAAGTGCGCCGGTCGCTTTTAACTGCCAGCTGGATTATCGGGTTGTTTTACATCATCGCCCTTGTACTCGGTCTTGGTGCTGTCACTCTGATCGGCTACAATCAATTAATTGATGCTGATCCGACGGGAAATTTGGCTGCTCCATTGCTGGCAGGGAAGCTGGGTGGTGACTTCCTGATGGCATTCATCGCGGCGATTGCTTTTACCACCATTGTTGCTGTCGTGTCTGGTCTGGTGATTTCGGCGACGACTGCTTTTTCGCATGATGTATACTATCACATCATTAAAAAAGGACAGACGACGGAAAAAAGGCAATTGCGTGCTGCTCAGTGGACAGCATTTGTTGTGGGGCTCATCTCTACGTTGTTCGCACTTGGGCTGCAGCATATCAATGTAACTTTACTCGTTTCGCTAACGTTCATCGTGGCGGCATCGAGCAATCTTCCAGTGCTGTTATTCACTATTTACTGGAGGCGTTTTAACGAAATAGGGGCGATTATTGGGATGGTCTGCGGACTGGGTGCTTCTTTGACATTTCTTTTGCTTGGACCAAACATTATGGACCCGGATGGGGGCTGGATTCCGAGAGAGCCGCTCTTTCCAATGGCAAATCCGGGGATTGTCGCCATTCCCATTGGATTTTTAGGTGCCTATTTCGGAACGCTGCTGACGGAAAATCCCCGCGAAAGTCATCAATCATTCCGGCGGGTCTATATAAAAGCGCATACCGGGATTGACACGAAGGAGGACTCCTCATGACCTATCTGACCATGATTCTGTCAGAGCGGCTTGGCTTGTTGCTTGTGCTTGCCTTTGTCCTGACGCGTATACCGGGATTCCGATCACTACTTGACCGAGAATACAGCAAAAAAATGACGCTGGTTCATATATGCATGTTTGGCCTGTTCGGAGTCGCGGGAACCATGACCGGCGTCGTTTTAGAGGATGGGGTGATTGCGGAACGGTTTTTTGCCTGGTCAGCCGATGATAATCAACTGGTTGTTAGTTCAAGTCTCGTTGCGATTGTTATTGCCGGGTTGCTGGGCGGTCCTGTTGTCGGGCTCGGTGCAGGCGTGATTGCCGGTGCACATCTTTTTTACATGGGGGGCATAGGCTTTATAGCAAACAGTCTGGTCAATCCTGTCACCGGTTTTCTTGCCGGGTGGACAGCTCGCTTTTTTTCCAATGAGCGGGTGATTTCCCCGTTAAAGGCCCTATTCATTGGTGTGTTTCCACCTATTTTGCAAATGCATATGCTGCTGATTGCCGAGCCCGGATCTAGTGCTATAGTCAGCATGGTGAATACGGTTGGGTTGCCGCTTGTGTTGTCGAACAGTATTGCTATTGCCATATTCACTGCCATGATCGGGATTGCTCTTCGTGAACAGGAAAACGAGGCAGCATTGGCAGCTGAGAAGGCATTCACCATTGCGGAGGAGGCACTTCCTTTTTTAAAAAGGGATTCTACCCGGGAAATGGCCGAGGGGATTGCGCGTTTACTTTATGACCGGCTGGAATTGGCTGCCGTATCAGTAACCGATGAGCAAGAAATCCTCGCACACATCGGGATGGGGGATGACCACCATCAACCGGCCGACCCTATTATTACTCCAATGTCCCATGAAGCGATTAGTACCGGACAGATGCAGGTAGCCTATTCCCGATCCGAAATCCAGTGCCCAGATGCGAAATGCCCGTTCGAATCAGTCATCATCATTCCGATTATCGATACCGGCGAATCAGCCGGCCTTATAAAATTTTATTTCCGGAAAGCACAGCATATCCGCCCGGTCGAAATCATGCTTGCACAAGGATTGGGACAATTGATTTCCAATCAGCTGCACACCATCGCGTCGGACAAATTAAAAACGCACATACGTGATGCGGAGCTGCGTAACCTCCAGGCCCAGATCAATCCGCACTTTTTATTCAACACGCTGCATATGATAGCAGCACTTTTCCGAAAAGACCCGGAAAAAGCGCGGAAAATCACGGTCAGCCTGGCTCATTTCATGCGTTTTAATATCAGTCTGGTAGCATCATCGCTTGTTCATTTGGAAAAAGAAATCCAGCACGTCGAGGCGTATATGACAATCATCCAGACGCGTTTCGCCAACCGGCTGCGGATTTACTTTAACAAAGTGGACGGGGGTGCACATGCACACATACCACCATCAACCATTCAGCCACTTGTTGAAAACAGCATCCAGCATGGGTTGCAACATGTAACAGAAGGCGGTGAGGTGCACGTGGAGATGGAGCGTATTACAAGCGGCATCCGGATAACGGTTCGTGATAACGGGGTCGGTTTTGATGAGCAGTTGTTGACCAGCGACGGTATGGTGCAAGTGGGTGAACACCAACAAAGCGGGGCAGGGATTTCCAATGTGAATCAACGTCTCATCAGCCTGCTGGGGGCATCGGCACGCCTGCATATTCGCAACCTGCCCGACCGTGGAAGTGAAGTAGCATTTACCATCCCGCATATACATATGGAAAAAACGAAGGGAGGAAGTTCATATGAAGCGGATTCACGTGATGATAGCGGAAGATGAAGAGCTAGCACGGGAAGAACTCATCTATTTGCTGAAAGAGGAGCCTGATGTCGTGATTAGTCCCGGAGCCGAAACCGGGGAACAATTAATTGACTTATATACCAAGCATGAACCTGATGTTATTTTTCTGGATGTACAAATGCCGGAAATGTCCGGTGTTGAAGCGGCCAAACAGATTACAGCGATCAGCTATCAGCAGCCGCCGTTATTCGTTTTTACAACGGCGTATGATACGTATGCGTTGGATGCATTTGACATTGAAGCTGTCGATTATTTGCTGAAACCGTATGATGACAATCGTTTTCAACAAGCGATGAAGCGGGTTAGAAAACATTTAACACATAACGGCGCTAATCAAGGAACTCCTGCTCTCTCCCAGCAAGCATCCCCGGCGTCCAAGCTGTTGATTGATGACGGAGAGCGTATGGTTGTCTTATCACCTGATTCTATTTATTATGCTGTCCCGGCCAACCGGATGCTGGAGATTCATACAAAAGATGAAATAATTGAAAGTCGGATGACCCTGCAAGAACTGGAAGAAAAACTTTACGGCTTACCTTTTTTCCGTATTCATCGAAGCTATCTCGTCAACTTGAATCATGTCCGGGAGATCACACCATGGTTCAATGGCGCCTATAATGTAACCTTGAAAGATAAACACCATACAACACTGCCAGTCAGCCGATCAGCGAGAAAAATTTTACTGGAGACATTTAAAAATTAACCATTCACCTGAACATTATAATAATTCAAACAATAATGACAACAATTGATACAAAAACTGGTGCCACCGCCGCATGTATCTATTATACTTTATCGTAAGCGTTTTCAATAACTGCGGGGTGATGGCATTCGGATGATGCATTTGGCTGGCAGTCACTGAACGGAGACAACTTATCAATGTAGGGAGGAATAAGCGTGATGCAAACACTTGCACCAGTCAAGACAGGCGCTAATATGCCTGACTATAATGAAGCATGTACGAATTTTTCATGGAAAGACGTTGAAAAGGCCTTTTCCTGGCATGAAACAGGGAAAGTAAACATGGCCTATGAAGCCATTGACCGGCATGCCGAGACATGGCGGAAGAACAAGGTCGCCTTGTACTATAGTGACCAGAAGCGGGATGAAAAATATACATTCCAAGATATGGCTTTCCTATCCAATAAATTCGGTAATGTATTAAGGAATATCGGCACGGAAAAAGGTGATCGGGTCTTTTTATTTATGCCAAGGTCACCGGAGCTCTATGTCAGCATGATGGGCATATTAAAAATTGGTGCTATTGCAGGGCCGCTGTTTGAAGCGTTCATGGAGCAAGCTGTCCGTGACCGGCTCGAAAACAGTGAAGCATCCGTATTGATTACAACACCGTCACTACTCGAACGTGTACCATATAACGAACTTCCGCACTTGGAAAATATTATTCTAGTCGGGGACGGAGAGGCGCCTGAAGATGGTGATGTGAAGTTTTACCGATTTGAGGAGGAGATGGATAAAGCCTCACGGGACTTGGATATCGAATGGGTGGACCGGGAAGACGGCATGATTCTCCACTATACATCCGGATCAACCGGCAAGCCAAAAGGCGTATTGCACGTTCACAATGCCATGATTCAGCAATACCAGACGGCCAAATGGGTGCTGGATCTGAAGGAAGATGACATTTATTGGTGCACCGCCGATCCCGGCTGGGTAACCGGTACATCATATGGCATTTTCGGTCCATGGTTGAACGGGGTATCTAACTTAATTCGCGGTGGACGCTTCAGTCCGGAAGATTGGTACGGAACCATTGAAAAATACCGCGTTTCCGTCTGGCTGAGTGCACCGACAGCATTCCGCAGATTGATGGCAGCGGGAGATGACGTCGTGAAACAATTTGATCTAAGCTCGCTTCGTCATACCTTGAGTGTTGGGGAACCACTGAACGCAGAAGTCGTCCATTGGGGGATGAACGTCTATCAATTGCGCATCCATGATCACTGGTGGATGACAGAAACTGGCGGTATCGTTATTGCCAACTATCCGACCATGCCAATTAAACCTGGATCAATGGGTAAACCATTCCCAGGCGTGCAAGCAGCTATTTTGGATGAAGAAGGAAACGAACTGTCACCAGGGCAAATGGGACGTTTGTGCATTAAAGCTGGATGGCCGTCCATGCTGCGAACCGTATGGAACAATGAAGAACGTTTTAACAAGTACTTCCCTGTGAAAGGCTGGTTCGAATCTGGTGATCTAGCTTCGATGGACGAAGACGGTTACTTCTGGTTCGAGGGACGTGATGATGATGTGATCCAAACTTCCGGTGAACGGGTTGGACCTTTCGAGGTAGAGAGTAAGCTTGTCGAACATCCTTCCGTTGCCGAAGCGGCCGTTATTGGCAAACCTGACCCTGTCCGCGGACACATTATTAAAGCTTTTGTGGCACTGAAAGACGGCTATGAGAAAAGCGATGAACTCGAGGAAGAACTTCGCAAATTCGTTAAACAAAGACTTGCCGCCCATGCAGCACCGCGGGAAGTAGAAATTCGTGACTTTTTGCCAAAAACACGCAGCGGAAAAATCATGCGCCGTGTGCTGAAGGCGTGGGAGCTTGACCAGCCAACAGGCGACTTATCCACGATGGAAAAATAAATGATCCGTTTCAGTTGGGGAGTTTTCCAGGCTTGATGGGAAACACCCCTCTATTCCATTCCAAACAAAATGAGGAGGATTTTCATGAATGATGAAAGCGGATACAATTCGATAGACGAATCCGGGCAAGCGATTGACTTCGAGAAAGTGGAACAAAGCAAGCCGTTTCAAAAGCTTATGCATGAACGAAAAAAATTCATTGTACCGTATACCATCTTCTTTCTTGTTTTTTACTTTTTACTACCGATTTTAACGTCGTACACGAATTTTTTGAACACACCGGCCTTTGGTGATATCTCTTGGGTATGGGTGTTTGCATTTGCCCAATTTATAATGACATGGGTATTGTGCACGATTTATGTGAAAAAGGCTTCTTCCTTTGATGATCAAGCAAACGATATTATCGAGACACAGATTAAGAATGGAGGGAAGGCGTCATGAGCCCGACAGTTATTGTTCTTTTTCTGATCATTGTTGCATTGACTCTTGTTATCACGTATTGGGCGTCAAAACAGACGCAAACGACGGGAGACTTTTATACGGCCGGCGGTGAGTTGACTGGGTTTCAAAACGGGATTGCCATTTCCGGTGACTATCTGTCAGCAGCATCTTTTCTCGGTATTGCCGGGTCGATAGCACTTTACGGTTTTGATGGCTTCTTTTATAGTATCGGCTTTTTGATTGCCTATCTCGTTGTGTTATTTTTAGTCGCAGAGCCGTTAAGAAATCTTGGAAAGTACACACTTGCCGATATGATTAATGCTAGGTTTGATGCCAAAAAGGTGCGTGGATCAGCAGCACTGAGCACGGTTACGATTTCTTTATTTTACATGATTGCACAGCTCGTCGGGGCAGGAGCACTTATTCAGCTGTTGTTTGACATTCCTTATTGGATAGCTGTTCTCATTGTTGGGGTCATGATGACCATTTATGTGCTGTTCGGCGGGATGATTGCCACCAGTTGGGTGCAAATTGTTAAAGCCGTTCTGCTAATGGCAGGAATGTTAATTATATCCTTCCTTGTTCTATTGAAGTTCAACTTTAATATTGGGGAAATGTTTAGTGAAGTCAAAACGGCCACAAGCCACGGGGCTGCCTATTTGAAGCCGGGACTGAAGTATACACAGCCGCTGGACACTATTTCTCTCATGTTGGCGCTTGTCTTGGGAACAGCCGGCCTGCCGCATATTCTCATGCGCTTCTTCACGGTTAAAGATGCCAAAACAGCACGAAGCTCCGTCATAACCGCCACATGGACCATCGGCATTTTCTACGTGTTGACGTTATTTCTTGGTTTTGGCGCTGCAGCATTCGTTGGCGAGACCAAGATTATGGAAGCAAATCCTGGCGGGAATATGGCAGCACCACTGCTGGCAGAAGCTATCGGTGGGGAAATCTTATTCGCATTTATATCCGCCGTCGCGTTTGCCACCATTCTAGCAGTCGTTGCTGGCCTTGTTTTATCTGGGGCAAGCGCCTTTGCTCATGACTTATATGGTCAGATTATTAAAAAAGGAAAAGCTACAGATCGGCAGCAAATGCTCGCAGCCCGGTATGCAGCTTTAGCCGTATCCGTACTGTCCATCGTCCTAGCTTTGTTCGCGCAATATTTGAACGTGGCATTTCTTGTTTCTCTAGCCTTCTGTATCGCAGCAAGTGCCAATTTGCCAGTCATCCTTTATACGGTTTACTGGAAAAGGTTTAACACATCAGGTGCTGTCTCCGCCATGTTGGTCGGGTTGTTCTCAGCATTAGTCCTCGTGTCCATGAGTCCAAGTGTGTTTTCACCAACAGAAGGAGCAGCATTGTTTGTTGGCGAGCCGATCTTCCCGCTATCTAATCCAGCTCTTGTCTCCGTACCGCTTGGCTTCCTAGCAGGCTACGTGGGCACGATACTGTCAAGCAGCAAAGCCGACGCCAAACGATACGCCAAAGTAAAAGTCAAAGCCAATACCGGCTTTAAGGAGACAGGAAACTAATACCGTAAGCGACTGCTATTATCGCAGTCGCTTTTTTGTGGGAGGAAAGAGCAGGCTTCGGGCCGCGCGAGCTTTGGGCCTGGTCTCGCCCGTATTCGGGAAGCTCATTATTACAACATGACCTTTACAACCAAAGACCTAATAGCGCTGCAGAAGCACCCGTAAGCACCGAAGTCAAGACATAAAGAATCGCTATGTTTACTTTGTTTGCCACTAGCAGTTTGACCGTTTCATACCCAAATGTCGAAAACGTCGTAAACGCTCCGCAAAAACCAGCACCTGCAAACAACCATAGCGATTCACCGATTTGAGCAGTTAAATAACCATCCAAAAGTAATCCTAGTAAAAAGGATCCGGCCGTATTCATCAGCCACGTACTAATAGGAAAATCACGCGAAGCCCCATCCGCCAGTACCTTGCCAAGCCAATATCTCGTACCAGCGCCGAGAGATCCGCCCAATCCAATTAGCCAAAGCATTAGTGTTCACCCCGCTTAAATTGGACATTAGCTAATTTATATCCTATATATGCTAGAAGCAATCCTCCAACAATACTCATACCACTGTAAAAAGCTCCTTGCCATATGTCACCATCCCGAATAAGCTGTATCATGTCCAAAGAAAAAGTGGAGAATGTGGTAAATGAACCGGTAAAGCCTGTGCCGATAAGCAAGGACACTTCTCGCCATCGTCCTTGCTGCCAGCTGCTAAACGTCATAAACCAGCCAAGAAACAGACAGCCTGATAAATTGGCCAGCACTGTTGCCAATGGAAAATCGACAGAACCAATCCATTCCCCCAACGCAAACCTGACCACCGCACCAAGAAATCCCCCAGCCATCACGAAAAATAGCTGCATCTCCATCACCCGCTTTTTACCGTTCATTCATTTTTCGCTAGTTTTACAAATTATTTTCAAATACCGCCAGTACTAATCTGTGCTTCCTTCATCCATGGCCGCATATTCATCTCCAACTGTCCGATTCCTGCCTGCACCGAATCCGGCGATGGTCATTAGTGCTGACACAATTAATAGCGTAATTAGCGGTAGCTGCCAGCCCTGGGTTATATCATTCAAATAGCCGATTAAGATTGGCCCGATTGCAGCTAAAAAGTATCCAAGCGCCTGGGCCATGCCGGATAACTCCGCTGCTTGACGTGCATTGCTTGCGCGCATCCCTAAAAATGCGAGCGCCAGTGGGAATAATCCCCCAGAGCCGACACCAATCAACGTGACACTTGCAAGCATGGTAAAACTGGACTGTCCAAATAGCAAACCAAAAGTACCTATCATCGCCAGCAGACAAGTGCCAACAGTCAGCATACTTTGTGACTTGAATTTGCCGGCAATCACCGGCAGTAAGAAACCAATTGGTAGGCCAATAAACTGACTGTAAGATAACAGCCATCCGGCCATTTCTTTACTTGTGCCATAGTCTTGCAAAATTTGTGGCAACCAAGCAATAATTACATAATATAAAAACGCCTGCAGCCCGAGAAAGATTGCTACTTCCCACGCAAGGCGTGATTTCCACATACGCACATCACTTGCCGCAACATATTTAACTCGAACCTCATCTGCCGAACGCCGCTGTTTCACAAAATAGACCCAAATGGCAATTCCTGCAACAGCCGGAAGTCCCCAGAAAGCAAGTGATAGCTCCCAACCGAAACCTGCCATATTCGCAAGTGGCACACTGATTCCCGATGCCAGCGCCGCAACAAGCCCCATTGCTGTTGCATACACACTAGTCATGAGCGTCACTCGATTCGGAAAGCGCTCTTTAATAACGCCGGGAAGCAGCACATTAGAAACCGCAACCCCGACTCCAATCATTAGTGTCCCACTAAAAAGAGAAACAACAAAGGGAACAGAACGTATAAGAATACCTGCCAAGAGTACAATCATGCTCCATATCAGTACAATTTCATTGGTATACCGTAGCCCTAATTTCGGTGCAACCGGTGACATGACAGCAAATGCTACTAGTGGCAGGCTGGTCAGGATTCCGACGCTCCAGTTTGCAAGTCCGAGCTCATCGCCAATAACACCGACGAGCGGGCCGACGGATGTTATCGCCGGGCGCAAATTGAAGGCAATCACGACAATTCCCGTAATGAGCAACAATTGATTGTATCCTTTTAGATCTTCGTATTGATACATGCTCATAAAAAGACGCTCCTTCCCCAATCATACTTTAAAACCGTTTCAGCTTCCGTACACATGCTAATGGATGTCATAGTAATAATCAAACAAAAAACCACTGATGTACAAAACACCAGTGGCCTATCCTATGTTCTATTTCAACATATAGTTCACGCATTAGGATCGCTCGACGGTTTTAGCCGGAAGATTTTTCACCGGTATTATACTGGGTGCTTTCCCACTTAAGAACTAGACCTTCCATTTCAAAAACAGCTTAGCTTAAGCATTCATCGATCCTTCTCCACCGGGCTGAATCATCGACTGGTATATTTCGTCAAGCGACCACGTTTTACCTTTGGCATCTTTATATACAACGTGCTCCCTTCTAAAATGGACAGGAGAATCCAATCCGGCTGCCGCAGCGACCCGGAATAAGCCTTTGCGCATCGATATAACGTAATTGGCGGTACGATGTTTCTTTTCATCAATCACAAGCGCCTTCTGTAAATCCGGGTCCGTTGTTGTGACCCCAACCGGACAGGCATTGGAATGGCATTTCAACGTCTGAATGCAGCCAACCGTGATCATAAATGCACGAGCAATGTTGACAAGGTCAGCGCCCATAGCCAATGCGATGGCTACCCGGTCTGGTGAGAACAATTTACCGGAAGCGATAATTTTTACCCGATCACGGACACCATGTTTTTTCAATGCATAATCAAGAAGCGGCAATGCTGACTTAATCGGCAGACCAACACTATCTGTTAGCTCTTGATAGGATGCACCTGTTCCACCTTCACCACCATCAACCGTAATGAAGTCCGGGCCTTTTCCGGTCTCCTTCATCTGTTTAGCTAAATCATCCGCATCGAGATGACTGCCAACAACAATTTTCATTCCGACTGGTTTGCCAGTATGTTCGCGGACGCGTTCGATAAAGCTAAATAACGACGGAGCATCATCAAATTCCGGAAATCGGTTCGGACTGTCAATCGATGTAAACGGCTCCACCATCCGAATCCTGGCGATCTCCTCCGTCACTTTTTCCGCATCCACGTGACCGCCGCGTGTTTTCGCACCTTGAGCTAGTTTTACCTCAAATGCTTTTAGCTGGGGGATTTTGCTTTTTTCCAGTAATTCATCCCAATTGAAATTGCCTTCTTTATCCCGAACACCAAACATCCCGGGGCCAATCTGCATGATTACATCCGTGTCCCCTTTCAGATGATAATCAGACAGTCCACCCTCACCTGTGTTCATCCATGCACCCTTGGCGATGCCTAACCCTTTCGATAAAGCTGTAATGGCACGGTCCCCCAACGAACCATAGCTCATCGCCGACATACCAATCTGGCCGCGCACCCGAAACGGATACTTACAATTTTCACCAACGACAATCGTGTCTTCCTCATCAAGTAGATAAGCCGGCGATTCATCTTCCTCCAGATGTTCCTCCCGCTGCGTGAATAACGGATCTTTTACAAGTAAGTATCGATTGGTTTTTTGTTTAATCTTCTTGTCCATCCTGAGTTCCTCGGTTAGCTTGGGAAACATGGAATTTCGGATATAATAGCCTGGTTCCTCAAAGTCTCGCTGCGAACCAAATCCTCTTACATCTCGCTTATATTTGGCTTTTTTAACGATGTGCTGGAAGTCATTACGCGAAATTGGCTTCCCTTCACGGTCGTTATTGAAAAAATACTGCCGAAGTTCCGGACCAATTTTTTCAAAGAAGTAACGGACCCTGCCAACAACAGGATAATTTCGGAGGACAGGGTGTTGTCTCTGTGTACGGTCCACGAAGAATATATAAACAACAATACCTAACAGAATGGCGATAATCAACACAACCGCTACAAAACCAATCACCGTCAAGATATCTGCTATGTTCATCTATGCATCCACACCTTTTTTAAAGACTGATACTATTAAGGTGGACCAAAAACGTGAAATTTATCCAGTCGGAAAAAGGTGTTTAGTTAAAAATCCGTAGCAGCCAATTTGTCATATAGCAAGTGCCGAGGTTTTTCTTATAAGACGTTCGGAAACATACCTACCCATGGCTAATGGACATGCACCCAACATAAGAAAAGAGCTGAATCATCAGTGATCCAGCTCGGCTTTTCTGAAAGTAACGATTAAATAGCCCTGGCTTTCGACTTAATAACAGGATAGCCTAAGTCTTCTATCGCCTTTTCGATCGATTCCATTGTAAGCGCTTCTGCATCAAAATTGGCTTTGACTTTACTTGAGTTGAATAGAACCTCTACACTGTCTTTTTCAATCCCGTTCATGCCTTTTAGGGCATTTTCAATCTTTTGTATACAGGATGGGCAAGTTAATGTTTCTAAGTTAATGATTGCTTTTTGCATGGTGACTCTCTCCTTTTAAAATTTATTTGAGATCTTTTCTCTATCTCTAATTCTTATTATAGGGCAACTTCCCTGTTAATGAATTGATGTGAATCAAGTTTCACTTACTTTTTTTGCAAAAAGAATTAATGTTGGTTTTAGCTTCTGGATTATGCGTGCTGATTTCTCAAACGATAGCGGAGCAACCGTATACCGTTCAAGATGACAACTAAAATACTTCCTTCGTGTGCCAGCATGCCGATGGACATATTCATCCAGTCACTGAAGAATAAACCGGAAAACAATACGATGACGACACCGATTGCGATGGCAATATTCTGCTTCATGTTTCTTGAAATGGCTTTGGTCAGACCGAGTGCATGTGCCAGGTGATTAAAATCTGATTGCATCAATACGACATCGGAGGTCTCGATTGCAACATCCGTTCCACTTCCCATGGCAATGCCGATATCTGCCAGAGCAAGGGAAGGACTGTCATTAATACCATCACCTACAAAAGCAACAATTTGACCTTCTGCTTGCAGTTTCTTAATATAATCTGATTTATCCTCAGGCAGCATGTGCCCGTGTGCTTCTGTTAACCCGATTTCATTAGCAACTGCATCAACGGTTCCTTGATTATCCCCTGATAGAACGATGAGGTTTTTCGCACCGAGATTTTTCAAGTTCTGCAGTTCTTCTTTCACGCCTGGTCGAATTTTATCCCGGATACCCATCAGAATTTTTAATTCGCCATCAACAGCGGTAAGGACGAGGGAGTTCCCGTTCTTCTCATATTGGTTGATATCTTGCTTGGCTTGTTCATTTAGAGTGACGTTTTTCCTTTCCATCAGCGCTGCATTGCCAACCGCTATATGATGGCCATTCACAGTTGCAACCACACCTTCACCTTTGACGACTTCGGTTGCTTCAACAGTCGAAACAGTCGTTTCTCCAATGTCATCGAGAACTGCTTGTGCCAATGGATGGTCTGATTCACGTTCGACACTTGCCAGATAGCCGAGTGCTTCATCAATATTTTCCCCGTAGAATTGCTTATCAGCTACTTCCGGATTACCAACAGTCAATGTACCTGTTTTATCAAAAACGATTGTATCGACTCGACTGAAGTCGTTGATGACTTCACTTCCCTTTAAAAGCACGTTGTTACGTGCCCCATTTCCAATACCCGAAACGTTCGATACCGGAACCCCGATGACCAGTGCCCCAGGACATCCCAGGACCAACGCTGTAATCGCCATTTCAGTATTCTGCGTAAATAACCAAATGATAATCGCAATCCCTAAAATAGCTGGTGTGTAGTATTTAGAGAAACGGTCAATAAATCGTTCTGCTTCTGATTTGGAGTCTTGTGCATCTTCAACCAATTCGATGATCCGGCCAAATGTTGTGTCTTCCCCGACGCGGTCTGCCTGTACCTGGATTGTTCCATTTTCCAATATGGTACCTGCAAATACTTCTCCTCCTTCTTTTTTACCAACCGGTACCGATTCACCCGTGACACTTGCTTCGTTCACATGGCCTTCACCGGATAGGACTGTTCCATCGACAGGGACACTTGACCCTGTTCTTACCAATAAAATGTCACCTTCATCTACGTCGAAAACGTCCACTTCTTCAAATTCGCCATCTTCCATTTGTTTCATGGCTGTTTCAGGTGCCATGTCTGTCAACTCTTTAATGGCTGAGCGGGTTTGATTTAAGGTTCGCTGTTCCAAATAAGCACCAAATAAAAACAGGAATGTAACAATAGCTGATTCTTCATAGTTCTTAATTAAAACCGCTCCTACAACGGCAATCGTGACCAACACATCAATACTGACGACTTTTACTTTTAATGCTTGATACGCCTGAATAGCAATTGGTGCAATCCCAAGAATAGATGCGACGATGAGCGACCAGTTGAAAAGCGTTATGTTTTCCAAAACGAATCGACCAAAGAATCCAAGTACAATTAAAATGGCACTAATAAGTGTAATCTGATTTTTTTTGCTTAATAAATACCTTTGCATATCAGTTTCCCTCCACATCTGATTTTTTTGATGGCAACCTTTTTTGTATTGTTCTATCTTCAGTATAGATGGCTTTGAAGTATGTCTCCTTGATTCAAGTCAAATTTCAACATTTCTACTGGCAACGTTGTTATTACTATGTTAAATGATATGCCAAATAACTTGTTAACTCAGTTTTTTCTCCATCAAAAGTGAACTACTTGCTCTGGTAATAAAGTTTCCCAATATGCTCGTTGCCATTTATGTCGCACCGTGATATAGTCATGGTGTGACATAATAAAAGGATGAGAAATATGAAACAAGCAAAATTATTCAAGTCATACATACCTATGACCGAAACGGCTTTTTACATTTTGCTCTCTCTGGCTGAACCACGGCACGGATACGGCATTATCAAGCACGTGGAGACCATCACAAATGGCAGGATTCACTTAGGGTCCGGGACAGTTTACGGGACATTGACGAAAATGCAGCGCGACGGTCTGATTATCGTCTATGCAGATGAGAAACGGAAAAAGATTTATGAAATCACCGATACAGGCCGGCAAGTGATGCAAGCAGAAATAGCTAGGCTTAAAGAATTGCACGCAAATGCCGTGAATTTCGAGGGGGAATTCTATGATTAACGTCTTCAAGCCATTTTGGAGCTATGATGTCGCCAAAACAGAAAAATGGTTAACAGACATGGCGGCACAAGGATGGTCCTTTGTGGATATGAATACAGCGACACGGCAATTCTTTTTTGAAAAAGAGAAACCTGAAGATATTACGTTTCGTATTCAATATGACAAAAACGCGAAATTGCCTGTTGCTTTGGAAAATGACGGCTGGCACCTTGTATTTCGGCATCGCAAGTGGCAGGTCTTTCGAAATGACCAGCCTGCACAAGCTATCCGTACATTTCCTATACGTGATGGCATTATTAAGCGTAATCGCATATTAATGTATGTATTTGGCGGTATTTTCCTTTATCATATCTTTACTTTTTTCATTTTCCTGCTTATCAATGTCTTGATACTGACAGCAGGCGGGGGTTTTCACGTGGAGGGAAGTCCGTTTTGGGCGGTAACAATTGCTTATTGGATGGCGGTGTGGGGATTGGTCCCTTATTCCTTCATTAAGCTTTATCGTTCGCTCAGGCGACTCAAGTTTGACACTAGGACAACCCTAAGCAGTGAAAAGCCAGCAAACTCGACCGGCCGCATCATGACAAAATGGAAATTCGGCTGGAATTATGCACCTGATAAACTGGAACAGTGGCTTATGAAAATGGAGAAAAACGGATATAATCTGATGCGCATCAGCATGTTCGGTCTCCGGTTTCAGTTCCAAGAGGGCACACCTAGACAGGTTAGCTATTGTGCGGATTATCAGAACAGTCATCGGCCAAGTTATTTTGATATGCATCTACAAGCAGGGTGGCGGCTTATGTACAGCAGTGAGGCCTTTTTATCTAAATGGACGATCTGGGCTAAAGCATACCAAGCCGGAGAAGCACCGCCACAGTTGTATAGTGACAACAAACACATGCAGAAACATGCCAGGAGGATTTTAATAACCAATCTAGCCCTATTTGTCCCAATCATTGTCCTATACATCGCGCTGATTCGGATGAATATCAACATGGCACAAACTTATAGCTTTGACATGAATTGGATACTAGTGTTTCTGTTATGTTTTATCATCATTGAATATGCGATACTTTTGATCCAATCCTTGCTGTACTACCGGCGGGTCAAGAAGCGGGTAGACTAGGTGGCTGCGTCGTAAAAGGCTCAGGTGGACATACATTGGTTAAACGATTAGTCAGAAACAGAAGTCATACATGGTTGCCAATATGTGCAATCATCACACGAAGGGATAACGGTGGTTGTACTGCTGCGACCGCATGACTTCTTTTTAGTTGGCTGTTACCTTGACCCCCGATTGGAAACGCCATTGTCCATTCGTTCACGATAAGCTTCCAACAACTTATCCCGCCGAACAAATAATGTGGTAATCAAGGCTACCTCACTGACAACAAGCAGGATTGCTCCCAGTACTAACCCACCAAGGAAAAGCGCTTCACTAGTCCCCCAGGCGTAGAAGAACCAGCCAAAGATCGCACATGCCCCTAAGAAAAGATTCATAACCGTTGCAACAGCAACCTGCGAGCCAAATAAACCGGTCATTTCGATCCCTTTCCATGCGTACAGATAGCTGAGGGCTAATGCAATAAATAGAAATAGTACATAAACCGTTATCGCTACGTTACTTCCTTCTAACGTCATGCCGCATGCTCCTTTATCTTTACTTTCTGAGGTTATCGGTGTCATAACGACTTGCAGCACCACTGTTTTCAATAGAATTTTCTTCTCTATTTATTTTCCATACGTTTATTGATCACCCGGTCGTATCGTTTGTTATTTTCGAACCAAGAAGCGATAGCACTTGCAAAGCCAAACAACATCATGAGCAGCAACACGCCTATAAGCTCTCCCGTTGATAAGGCTGTCGCAATTTCCAGTGGTGTATAGTCATTGCCAAACAGCTGTCCGAGGCTGACGACCACAGCGATGGTGAAAGTTGACCATAGTCCTTTTCCAGCGACATAGAGCCAAAAACCCTTGCCCCGTTGCTTCGTCCATTTCCGATAAAACGTTTCATCTGTATTCCCGTGTCGTATGTTATACAAGCCAATCAGAAATAATATCGTAGCCGCTACATAATAGAATGGTGTATAATAAATAGGCATCATTACCGGTAAAACAAGAATAATCACCCAGACTATGATGAAAAATAAACTTCTGCGTGTCATCAATTTCCCCCTTTTAGCCACTCCTAACATTGCGGTTGTTCCTATATCAAATCTTACAATAATTCATTTAATTTTAAAATCATTTACGCCATACAATGCAGATCATATCCGGCAATAAAAACTCCCGGGATTTTCACTTCTCTACCGGGGGTAACCGCAGAATGCTTCTCCTAATTAACTGTACATTTCGAGATGCCTTCTCAAGACCTTTTCGACCGCTTTTGCGTGCCGTTTTGGTTTCGAGATGGCCTCTCGAGACCTTTTCGACCGCTTTTGCGTGCCGTTTCGGTTTCGAGATGCCCTCTCAAGACCTTTTCGGCCGCTTTTGAGTGCTGTTTTGGCTTCGAGATGCCCTCTCGAGACCTTTTCGACTGCTTTTGAGTGTCATTATGGCCTTGAGATGAGCATTCGAGACGCTTACAGTATATTTAATTAAACAGAAAAGAAATTCAGTCATTATTTAAATTTTTTACAAACTGGCGTACAATAAAGGTAACCAAACAAAAAGGATGAGTGCCATGACAGAGGTACATACCGATATCACCCAATTTCGCGGTAGTCATTATGAATTGGGTTACGCGCAAGGGACTGCTATCAAGGATTCCCTTGTCCTGAAAAACCGCCGGGACAGCTGGCGCATCCGTAAGCCTCGGTTTGAAACAATCGAACAGGATGCGAAACATGCGTTTATGCGGTTTGCTCCAGGCATCTGGGAGGAGCTCTTAGGTATGCGTGATGCACTTGGTATGCCGATGACGGAAGTGCTGCGGGATTTCGGACATTACCGGGTGAATACAACACCGAGTGGCTGTTCCATTTTGACAGGGAACGACTTTATGGTGCGCAATTATGATTACCATCCGAAGACGTACGATGGGCGTTATAGCTTTTTTCAACCAACAGATCAGGGGCATGCGATCATCGGGCCTACCTCTCGTGTTACCGGTCGCATGGACGGCATGAACGAACATGGGCTAGCGATGGGATACAACTTCATGCAGCGTCGCAAGCCCGGCGATGGCTTTGTTTGCCACATGATAGGACGGATCATTTTGGAGACGTGCGCTACTGTCGATGATGCCGTGCAGCTATTGAAAGAGATTCCCCACCGCGGATCATTTAGTTACATCGTTTTGGATCGTCATGAAGAAACATACGTCATTGAAGCGTCACCGCGTGGCGTAGAAGCACGGAAATCACGTGCATGCACGAATCACTTTGAACTGCTGAGCCACGAGAATCGCCACCATCTGGATGACTCTAAGCGTCGATTGAACCTAATCCAGGAACAGGAGGGTCAAATTAGTGCACATGGTGCGTTCCGGCTCATGAATGATAAGGATCGGGGCGTGTTTGCCGACCTGTATAAAAGCTGGGCAGGCACGATTCATACCACCGCTTATTTTCCAAAAGAACGAAAAGCATGGTTCGCCTTAGGTGGAAATCAGGAACCTGTTGTCTTTGATTTTGCCAGCTGGCTTCGTGGTGAAGATGTGGCAATCAAGTCCGTCCATGGTACATTGGATACGGAGCTGGGGCTGTCTAATGCGGATTGACCAGTTTTGAACGAGTAAATTGTTATCACAAAAAAACACCCGTTCACCCAATAAAGGGGGACGGGTACTTTTTTAATCGATGTCCTTTGTCAGCCTTGACTAACCTCATTCGGACAATGCATTCATAAACAGCTGCCAAAACCGGTCCGAGTCAAGCTGGCGGGCGAATTGAACGTTTGGTTCTCGGTTTGGTCGGTCACTACCGTCGATAACCGTCATGCCGTAAGTGAATTCACCTTTTGTTTCAACATCAACACGGACATTTTCCAGCTGAAACATCGCTGGATCGATCAGATAGGCAACAGGGCATGGGTCGTGCAGCGCTGCTCCGGCGAACTGTCCTTTATAAGCACCTGAATAAAAATGAAGCATATCCATCACAGCCGCTGCTGCAGGGGTGTCAATTGCTGCTAGCTGCTTCATCCGCTCATCGGTGGCCAGTGCCTGATGGGTAACATCGAGTCCAAACATGGTTAGCGGTGCACCACTTTCAAATACGATCTTAGCCGCCTCGGCATCCGCATAGATGTTAAATTCCGCAGCCGGTGTCCGATTCCCGAATGTACCGCCACCCATTATTGCAATCTCTTGGATGCGAGGAATAATTCGCGGTTCCCTTCGCATAGCCAGTGCGATGTTCGTCAACGGGCCGATTGCCACAATGCTGATATCCTTATCTGCGTTCATTATTTTCTCGATAATCACATCAACCGCATGCATATCAGCAGCCTGTTTGACTGGCTTCTCAGGCAAGGAAGTCCCGTCCAAACCGCTTTTGCCATGTACATGAGCAGCCTCCAGTGGTTCCCTCACCAATGGCCGATCTGCTCCTTTAGCGACAAGGGTGTCGTCAAGACCAGCAAGTTCACATACACGCAACGCATTAATCGTGTTTTTATCAACACCAACATTACCGGCCACCGTTGTCATTGCCTCTATCTGCAGACCGTTTCCCTTTGAAGCAGCCAAAAGAATGGCCATCGCATCATCGTGGCCAGGATCACAATCAATGATTAGTTTCTTATCCATTCTGTCACCTCTCGCTCATGTTGCCCGATATTCTCTTCATATTCCAGCTGTATAACTATTCCTTACTTTTTCGACAATACGGCTTTGACATCCTTTTTAAACGAACGCAACATGCATTTCACTTTATATTTTCTTCAATGCTTCGCTAATTTCCGTTTCACCTGCAATCAGGTCAAACGCGCATTTATATGTGTTTTCTTCAGTTAGGGAGGCTACGACCGTGCTTGCCACATCCTCACGTGGAATAGACCCCCGCTCCAACAGATTTTCGGAAGCGGTGACTTTGCCTGTACCCGGTTCATTTAGAAGACCACCCGGCCGGACAATCGTATAATTCAAGCTGGTCGCTTGCAGGAATCTGTCGGCATAGTGTTTGGCGACATAGTAATGCCGGATTTTTTCATTCCAATTGTTACGATTGTTGGCCTGCAGTGCACTTACCATGACAAAACGATCTGCACCAGCTTCCTCCGCTGCTTCCATCGTTTTGACTGCACCGTCCAAGTCAACGAGTAATGTCTTATCAGCGCCCGTGCTGCCACCGGATCCCGCTGTAAAAATAACCGCGTCACAACTTTTGGCCGCTTTTTTAATTGCTTCCTTTCTACCTTCAAGATTAGCCATGACAGCGTCAATTCCCTTTTTCTTCAGTTCCTCCGCCTGCTCCTCTTTCCGAACCATGGCTCTTACTGTATGTTGATCACTGTTGTGCAATTGCTTGACAATGTTCTGTCCGATTTTTCCATTCGCACCTGCAACCAAAACCTGCATGAAGTCCATCTCCTTCATAAAAGTGTATAATTATTATTATTCCAAACAGCAGCTGTGATGACAACTATACTGTTTTAACTATTATTTAACTCCCTCTAATTAAGTATGCCACCCTAACGCCTTCTCATATACCTTTCCTGTATTAAAAACCCTTCTATGCTTTATAGAAAGCATAGAAGGGTTTTATCGCTCTTTAGATGGCTTGAAAAGTGAACCGCATGCAACTATTCGGCACGCGGTTCACTTTCAAATTCAACTCTCTTATGGCTGCCATCACAAAATGGCTTATTGGATGAATGTCCACAACGACATAAGGAAAAGGTCTTTCTCGTCTCAAACACATTCCCTTCTGCATCCACCATTTCTACATCTCCCTTTACCACATATGGTCCATTATCTTTTACCTTTATTTGTGTGTTATCACTCATGTATCTTTTCCCCCTTCTTTTTACTATCTGATAAATATATTCGGCAAATATATTAAAATTCCTGCTCAGAAAAATTCAGAAGCCGTCTCGTTTTATAGCGAATAAGAAAAACCCCGAGTCACTCAAGGATTAGGGCGCCTTTTCACATGGTGGTTCCAAAAAAAGTCACCATCTCGCTTTTCAAACGGAAACAGTCGTTTTTCCCTTGCCTCTTCTGCATGCTCTGTTATAATTTCATCGAAAAGTTGACTATTACTTTTATGATCCGTGTTCAATTCGAGTTCTTTCGCTGTCTGGTACAGTTTTTTATCATGTATTTCCTCTTGCAGCTTCTGTGGATCTTTTCCTTTTATATCAATATCTAGTTCCTTTGCCTCTTTTTTCACAATTGCTTTGAGCACGGCTTGCTTTAGTCCGCGCAGATCCCGTTCTTCCGTTTCCACGCCAAGCTCTTTCGCTTTTTGCCTTAGCATTTCTTGGTACACATCCTCGGCAAGCATCTGTGGGTCTTTTAGATTTTGGTCAATGCCCAGTTCCTCAGCCTTTTTCTTTACTTCGGCGTGATGAACTTCTTTAGCCAATTCCTTAATATCTTTTCCTTCCGTCTTAATGCCTAGCTTTTTGGCGGAGCGCTTGATCTTTGTTTCCGCAACTTCTTTGGCTATTTGTTCCGAATCTTTACCCTCTGTTGCAATCCC
The DNA here is from genome assembly GCF_005887555.1 of Lentibacillus cibarius. NCBI lineage: Bacteria > Bacillati > Bacillota > Bacilli > Caryophanales > Bacillaceae > Lentibacillus > Lentibacillus cibarius. The sequence goes on from NZ_VCIA01000001.1 coordinate 1,825,783, forward strand.
GAGTTCTTTAGCTTCCATTTTAATGAAAATCCGTTGGTACGTTTCTTTTTTATCTTCCTCCACATCCTGCTTTCTGTGCAAGTCCTCGGCAAACCCTTTATAGAAGTCTGATGCAAAAGATATAGCTGCTGGAGAGAAAACCAGTGAAAATGCCAAAACTGCTGCTGTGATCCAACGTTTCATCATGGACTCGTCCTCCTGTTCATTAAAATAGCGACATGAATTAGTATAGCCAGAAAGCACAAATCCATGAAACGGGATTACTGTTTATGTAGCCAGCGAGCAAATGCCAAAAGGTTCGGAAAATCCATGTCCGCTCCAGCCTTTTGCTGCTCACGTTCACGGTGCCCGATAAGCACTGTCGTCGTTCCAGCCTGCTCGCCAGCAGCTATATCAGGCTCCCTGTCACCGGCCATAAAGCTTTCATTCAGTGTAATATCATGCTTTTCCGCCAGATCAAGAATCATTTTGGGACGCGGTTTACGGCAGGCGCAACCAGCATGCGGCTTATGCGGACAATAGGCAATATCATCAATTCGCGCACCAAATGCCGCAATATCTTCTTTCATTTGTTTATGTATAGCTTCCAGTGCTTCTTCCTTCATATAGCCAAGCCCAATTCCGCCTTGGTTCGTCACGACAAATACGTGATAACCTATATCATTAAATATGCTGATTGCTTCTGCGACCCCATCTAATAAATAGAAGTCACTTGGCTTGTTGACGAATTTCACCCGATCACTAAGCACTTCATTAATAACCCCGTCCCGGTCCAAAAAAATACCACGATGCATACCCTAACCTCCTATGCAGAAAAGCGGTGTGACCGTACAGCATCACACCGCAAAGAAAAGATTTTTTGGTGTTTAGGCGCATAAGACTTCGCAGTTTTAGCCTGCGCACGCCACAGCGACTTCGTCCATTCCTTACTACTCCTCTTTGTCACTTATAAACTCATTGGGACGGCCGCCCTTGGCATTATGGTTTTTATACTGGCTTTTGCGTCCATTGCGGTGTTCGCCATGGTTTGTGTTCTCTTTGAATTGGTTATTTTTTTCAGCCATGTGTGTTACCCCCTTTTTCATGGTACGGTTATAGTCTTTGGCTGAAGGAAGTTGCTTATGCAAAACTGTTACATTGGCAGGCGAGAAGACCCCCACTCCAAGCATCAACTAAATTAGGGTAGTTCAATGTAGCCAACCCTTTTCCCTTGCTTTAGAAATGGCCTCTATCCGGTTCGTTACTTCCAGTTTGTCGAGAATGACGGATACATAGTTGCGGACCGTACCGTTTGTCAGGTAAAGCTGGCTTGCAATTTCCTTTGTACTTTTCCCCTCAGCAATCAACTTAATCACCTGTTCTTCCCGATCTGTCAGTGGGTTGTCATGGTCGTAAGCCATATCAACCAATTCCGGCGCATAAATCCTGTTCCCGTTCATAATTGTGCGGATGGAATTTGCTAGGTCTTCACTCGGGCTATCCTTCAGCAAATAGCCACTCACATTAGCTTTCCGCGCGCGTTCAAAGTACCCCATTCGTGCAAAAGTGGTTAACACAATGACTTTACAAGGGGCATCCTTCAATTCTTCCGCTGCATCAAGGCCGCTTTTTACCGGCATTTCAATATCCATCATACAAATATCCGGACGTTGCTGCCGGACAAGTGCTAATGCTTCTTCCCCATTTCTTGCTTTCCCTACAACCTCCATATCTTCTTCCAGATCAAGCAGCGATCCAAGTGCACCAAGCAGCATGCGTTGGTCTTCTGCTATGACGATACGTATCACGGTCATCCCTCCTGTTCCGGCCCTTGAATGGCTTTTGGTATCCGAATCATCAGGGTTATCCCATTGGCGGAAGTGATTTCTAAGCTGCCGTTGACAAATTCCAGCCGCTCTTCCATTCCCTGCAGGCCATTTTCGGAATAAGTATCTTTTTGATTTACCATCCCAACGCCATCATCCTTTATTTCCATCACTATTTCTTCCGGCAATGATGAAATAGTAACAGTACAGGAAGACGCGCTGCTATGCTTGACGACATTGGTCACCGCCTCTTTCAAACACATACTCAGCACGTTTTCAATAAATAAAGGCGTGTCTGTTAGCTCCGGGGTTCCTTCCATATGGAAATCAATCCGGGCAGCTTTCAACATCTCCTGGATTCGATTGACTTCATCTTCCAGTTTGGCACCTTTCATGTTTGACACCATTTCACGCACTTCTTTCAGGGCCGTACGAGCCGTCTGATTGATATCATTTATTTCATTTTTTGCTGCATCGGGTTTAACATCCATCAGCTTTCCTGCCAAATCACTTTTCAGACCGATCATAGACAGCTTTTGTCCCAACGTATCATGCAAATCGCGGGCAATCCGCTGACGCTCCTCCAGAACTACTAACTCAGAAATTTTGTCATTCGCAGCTTTTAATTGGTTTTCCAATCCTTCCTGCTTATTTCGGAAATAAATCGTTAGAGGCAGCAGAATAACGCCAAGGACGCTAAAAGCAATAAATGGCATTTGGGAGAAGAATAAAGCACTATGGGTGAAAAAACTAATCGTAACCGCTGCAATCGTTGTAACCAGATGAACCACATACAATGTTATAAAGCCAGCTTTATGCTGTATATTTCCGATGTAGAACGCCAAAAACAATGCAAAATAAACATATCCCAAAAACACCGTCATCACGACGCTTATAACCATCTCGACCCCTACTGACAGATACACCGCCCAACCTTCTGAAAGGAAAGACACGCTGTATGCGGTGAAAAAAAGCAACACCATGAAAATGCCAAAAATAATTTCCCATGTTCCCGATGTCCGGAAGATAAAATAGAAAGGCAGAATACAAAAAATAATCCACGCATATATACTAAGCCCCGTGTTTTTCGGGATAATGTGATACCATTTCCGCATACCGTCCCCCCCTAACTGCCTTTCGTTAAGTATATCATAGTGCAAAACAAAACCCTTCCAACAAAGGCGAAGGGTCTCATTAGCTTGTTTATTTTTCCTGAACGGTTGATCGTCCTGAGCTCATCCGTATGTTCACCTTTTCTTTTTTCAACAATCCTTTAACCTCTTTAAAACTAATAAACGTCTTGTTCGTTTCATCATACAGACGGAAGCGGATGGACTTTAAGCTGGAGGCTAGCGTAATCGTTGTTGCCTGCTTCAAAGGCGGTGTCGATTCATGAGCTTTTTCCAAATGGTAATTCGGGACTTTAGGGCTTAAGTGATGCACATGATGGAACCCAATACTGCCTGTCAACCATTGCAACACTTTCGGCAGTTTGTAATACGAGCTTCCGTCAACAGCAGCTTTGACAAAATCCCATTCATCCTCATTTTCGAAATAAGAATCCTCAAACTGATGCTGTACATAAAACAACCAAATCCCCAGCGCACCCGCAATAAACATGATCGGCAGCTGGATAATGAGAAATGCCTCCCACCCGATGGTCCAAATTAGCAGGACATATATAACGGCAACAGATGCATTAATGATGTAGGTGTTCAGTCGCTCTTTCCGCTTAGCTCCTTTACGGTTAAAGCGATTGGAAAGAAAATAAAGATACAACGGCCCTAATCCGAACATCACTATCGGGTTGCGGTAAAGCCTGTAAGCAAGTCTGCCCCAAAAGGAAGCAGCCATATATTCATCAACTGTCATCACCCATACATCACCCGTACCACGCTTATCCAGGTTACCACTTGTCGCGTGATGAATCGCGTGACTCCGTTTCCACTTTTCAAAAGCGAATAGCGTAATGACGCCGGTTATCGTTCCAACTATGCGATTAGCCTTGCCATTTTTGAAAAATGACCCATGTGTACAATCATGAAAAATAATGAAGATACGAACGACGAATCCTGATGCCAAAACCGTCAAGGCAAGCGTTAGCCAAATCGAAACAGACAGACTTTCGTAAGCCAAAAACCAAATAAGGAAAAACGGCGGAATCGTGTTTATGAGCTGCAGTATGCTTGCTTTCGTATCTGGACTAGCAAAGGCAGCAACGCTTTTTTTCAACTGTGCTTGTTTTTGTCTGCTCATCATATCCTCCTGCAGTAAAATTATTTTTGTCTATACGTTTACACTTAGGATATAAAAAATCAATAACCTTTATAAGTCATAATCGTCAAATATCACATATGACAAATGTCATTTATATTATTTATATGCTAAATCCAAATATTTCCCACCGCATTCAATTGATTTTTTCGGCAAAAATATACTTATGGGAACCTACGCAATCATTGAAGGAGGCTTTTTTCGTGGAAGAGATGAATCTGCATCATATTTTTTCGCTCATACTTGTTCTCGTCATGCTAGCTGCGGGCATTACGGCGATTGCGAAAAAATTCAAGCAACCCTATCCAATCGCGCTTGTCATTATTGGCGCTGTCATTGGCCTTAGTAACATCCCTTTTTTGGAACCGCTAAAGACCTTCATAACGGAAGGAGAAGTCTTCAACTTTGCCGTTCTTACCCTGTTTTTACCTGCGTTACTTGGAGAAGCTGCATTAAAATTGCCATTTTCCCAGCTGTTCGACAATAAAAAGCCCATTCTCTTGTTGGCATTTGGCGGTACATTTCTGTCATTTATCGTTATCGGATTTTCATCTTTATGGCTCTTGCAGCTATCTGTACCTGCTGCTTTTGTGTTCGCATCAGTCATGAGTGCAACAGACCCTGTCAGTGTGCTGTCCATCTTCAAAAACCTTGGCGTGAACAAACGTCTCTCTACCATGATCGAAGGGGAGAGTTTGTTCAATGACGGGCTGGCAGTTGTGCTGTTTAACATCTCTGCTTTTTCACTGCTTACGTATATGGATTTAGGTATCGAGGGTGCCGGCCTCGGCTTGTGGGAGTTTGTTAAAGTGGTTGCACTTGGGCTGATTATTGGTGGTGCCGGTGGGTATGTTGCATCAAAGCTGACAAAGTATTTTGATGACTACCCGCTGGAGATTATTTTTAGCATCATCTTGTTTTACGGGGCTTATTTATTAGCGGAAAATGTGGGCGCATCTGGCGTTATTGCCGTCGTCGTCGCAGCATTAACGCTTGGAAATTATGGCGCAAACATCGGAATGAGTCCGACAACCAAGCTGAATATTAGTAATTTTTGGGACGTTGTTACCTTACTTATCAACTCGCTCGTCTTTTTAATGGTCGGACTGGAAATCACCAGAATTGATGTCGCCGATCGATGGGGACTAATCTTCATAGCCATTCTGATTGCACTTATCGCCAGAAGCATCGCTGTCTATACGAGCACCCTTTTTACCGAAAATATTCCTTTTACATGGAAACACATTTTAAACTGGGGCGGTCTGAAAGGGTCGCTTTCCATTGCACTCGTGCTCAGTCTCCCTAGAGATTTTGACGGACGTGAGGATATCCTGATTTTTACCTTTAGTATGGTATTATTTTCACTCGTATGCCAAGGTCTTACCATCAAGCCTGTACTCGACTGGCTTGGTGTCAACAAACAGGAAAAAGGCTACGAAGATTATGAAGTGCTCTTGGCCCATGCGTATCGGTACGAAAAGGCCCTTGATGAAATCGGCAGAGTGAAGAATAATTTGCGAGTCACTGATGCGGTCACACATGAAATGGTTGATGAGTATCAGCAATCCCTCGAAAAAATACAAAACGATATTACCGACCTTTTCGAAAAACAACCAAAACTTAAGAAAAAACAGCAGAACATATTGGAACGCCACTCCCTGTATGCCCAGCATGAAGCAGTTGAACGGCTAGTCAGGGAAGACATTATATCCAGCGAAGCAGCTGATAAAATCACGGAACAAATTATGGACCATTTGGCCGAACTGGAAAGTGATCATTAGAGTGGAGCCAGAGTGGAGTTTATTTGCAACAATGAGTGACCTTTATCAGGTTCCTGCTCTCCGTTCGGGCACTCATCATGGCAATGAGTGACCTTTACCGGGTTTCCAATCTCCATTTGGGCACTCATTTCGCCGATGAGTGACTTTTACCAATTAAAAAGGATGGAAGCCACAGTCCATCCTTCACAATTCCCAACTATTCAGTTACTTTTGACAAACAGCTATTCCGATTGGGTATCGACCGCTATAGTAATCCTCTGCAGATATAATTAACGGGCCTCTTTGATAGTAAAAGTCAGCGATTGTGTAGCCTGTAAACAATTGCTTAAATTCATCCACCGTCAGCTGGTGCACATGGAATGGTGATTTGCACGGCTTGCCGCGTCCTTGTCCAAACGGTGTCGATAATATGAGGGTGCCACCAGGTTTCAGTAATGCATAAACATTCGCCAAGAACTGTTCCTCCGCCTCTATGTGCTCAATCGTCTCAAAGCTGACGACACAATCAAACGTTCCCAGCTTTTCCGGCAGACCAACATTTGTTACATCCCCCTCCATAAAAGCAGAACTCGGATGATGATACGTGCCGCGCGCATAATGAATCGCGTCCGGATCTAGATCAACACCAATAACTTCGTGGACTTCCGCTTTTGATCTTTTGGCAAGAATATGCGTGCCATAACCCGCACCACTGGCAAAGTCGAGCACCCGTCCATACACATAGTCACTGGCAAAATGATACCTTGCCACATGCTCCATCAGCATTTCATTGGTTATTTTCATGTTTTCAGGAATAATCCGTTCCCCTGTATCTTCTATCATCAATTGTCACCGCTTTTTTTTAAAATTAATGTGCTTGCAGTTTGGTTTTCTCAGGTCGTTTTGCTGAGATAGCACAAACAGCGCCGATAATCGGAAACGCAAGAGAAACCAGTAATACCGGTGTATAGTTATGAAATAGATCAAATCCAGCACCGAACGGCAATGGGCCTAGCGACGAGCCGATAACCACCATTGTCATTCCGACACCATTGATGCTGCCGACATATTTCCGCCCAAAATAATCAGGCCAAATGATGTTCATACCTATCCGCTCCAGACCATTCGCAGCACCCCAAACAATCCCGAATAAAATTGCCATAAGCGCACTTTCGGTTACAAGCAACATTAACAGAAAAATAATTTCAATGACAAAAACACTCGCCAGCAAATAATTCGTCGGTATCCGTTCAGTTATAAAACCGGAAACAAACGATACCGGAATACCAGCAAATGCCATCAAACTCAGCACCATCGCAGCTATAGCAGGTGACAGGCCATTCGTATCAAATATAGATATAATATGAAACGTTATCCCAGTATTAATCATCGCTGGAATGCCGACACTAATCAGAATTCCCCAAAAGGCCCACGTCCGCATTGCTTCCTTTAACGTGAAGTCTTCATCGGATTCAGGGAGTGCAGTACTAGCAATGAGTTCGTTTGTTTCATCATCCGATTCCGATCGAAGCCCATCCGGTTCAAGCCCGATTTCTTCCGGCCGGTTGCGCACGCCAAACAGGGCAAATGGAACAAACACGACCAGAAGCGCTACACCCCAAAAACGCCATGCCATTTGCCAGTCCCATGTGTCAATGATCCACGTGTTGATGACCGGAAATAGCGTCGCACTGGCAAAACTGCCCAAAGTCATAAAACTGAATGCACGGCCCCTTTTTTTGACGAACCATTGCGCGGTAAGTGTATTGGGAATTAGCGACATCGTTCCCTGCCCAAGCAGCCGTACGAAAAAGAACCCAATGGCCAACATGAACATATTCGAAACCATACTATTCCAAAAACAAGCTAGTGCAAACACCGTTCCGACCGTGACCATCATGAATCGCTGCCCATACCGATCAATATACCGCCCGACAAACATCATCATGATTCCAGCTATCAGTGTCGCTGTCGAATATAGACTGGACACTTCCGTACGCGACCAGCCAAAATCCTCGATGTACTGATCAATGAATGCGGCGTTTGAATATGTCTGGCCCGGTCCGGAGAAAAAAATCCCCAAACCGCCAATAAAGACGATAAACCAGCCGTAATAAAACCTATTTAAAAAATTCCTCCCACTCAATACTGCCCCTCCTTAAATGCCGTTTATGTGCCGTTTATTTTACTTGAATTTGGCAGGTGGGACAATCATTCGAATTTTATGTTCCACCACAATCGCGGCACTGATCATTGATTCCCTCGAAGGGTCTGAAACGCCTTTGATGATTGCATCCGGTCAGTACCTGCGTTCAGGTTTCCGTTCAATAAATTCCTTACAGGCAAGCGCGTTTCCAAACGAAAAATGGTTATTTTCACCGGGCATACACCTGCCTTTCAAGTAAAAAATAAGCATGACACCTATTTGAAAGGAGATATTTATGGAAGCTGACCGTGCCCAAGAAATCATTGACTCCATTACGATGATTAACGTGGACTATCATGGAATTCCAGTATATCTGAAACAATTAAATCAAGGGGAGAACACAGTAACTGTTTTCCCTCTTGATGAAATGAATCATGAACAGCGTGTTGATTTGCATGGTTTAACTGAAGACGGTCCATACTAGTAGTAAAACTGTAAAGGAGCACTGCCTTATGAAACGTTCAACGAAATTTTTTCTAATTTTGGTCAGTGTCGGTCTGTTTGTGCTGGCCGCGTGTACTAATGAAATGGGCGCGGATTATCACAATAGAGTAGATGTAGATAACAACCAGCTGCCTATCTCAGCAATGAGAACAGACCAGTCCAGTAATCAAGAAGGGCCAGGAGCTCAACAGATTGACTTTCGTGAAAATCTGAACGAACGTGGCCTAACAGAAATAACTGGGGAACAAATTACAATGGACCGACGAACAAAAGGGAAGATCCGCTAGAGCGTCATTTGCAAAGAGGCAACGATCCACAAATTAAGCAGCGTCCAGCCGGGCAAGAGCCTATTGATCGTCGAAACAACGATAACCGACCTCAACAGGGAATCGGTGAATACGCATCCGAAGTGATTAAGCTGACAAACAGGGAACGAAATAAGCAGGGACTTCCCGCACTAAAAACAGACAAACAATTAAGTCGCGTTGCCAGAAATAAGTCGATGGACATGAAACAAAAAAATTATTTTTCCCACAAAAGTCCGACGTATGGATCCCCGTTTGACATGATGAAGCAGTTTGATGTCACCTTTCAATCAGCAGGTGAAAATATCGCGAGAGGGCAACGTACACCCGAACAGGTTGTTGAAGGCTGGATGAACAGTAAAGCGCACCGCAACAATATCCTTAATGATTCATTCACTCATATTGGTGTCGGTTTTACAAAAGAGGGAAATTACTGGACACAAATGTTCATTGAGAAATAAAAAGATTTAAGCCATGTTGTGCAACAGCATGGCTTTTTCAAAATAAGAAGCACTTTTTTTGACACTGTTGAATAAAAAAGTTAGTGTCAATACATATAATTCCTATTATTTTTATATGAATTAATATCACCTTTTACAGGGGGAAAATCAATGAAAGCAATGTGGAGAGGTTATTTGCAAGCATCGCTCATATTAAAAATCACCGTTGCACTAGGGCTTGGTGTTCTAATTGGTTTGATTCTTGGCGAGGATGCAGCTGTTCTGGCGCCATTTGGCGATCTTTTGCTACGTCTTTTAAGATTTCTGATTGTACCACTCGTTCTGTTTACATTAATTGTTGGTGTCAATCAAGCAAATTTGGGAAATCTTGGCCGGATGGGCGGAAAAGTCTTTATCTATTATCTTGTGACATCAGCATTTGCTATCACAGTCGGAATCGCAGTTGCCAGCATGTTTAACCCTGGAACAGGAATGACACTTGATGGCAGTGAGTCATTTGATGTCCCGGAAAACCCCGGACTTACCAGTGTTCTCTTAAATATCGTTCCTAACAATATTATAACAGCATTCAGCGAACTGAACTTATTAGGTATTATTTTTACCGCGCTGGTATTCGGTATTGCTATCTCGATATTGCGTTCGTCAGAGAATACTCATGAGATTGGTGAAACCGTGTACAACGTTATCAACGGGCTCAACGAAGCTACGATGACAATTATGAAGGGAATCATTCAGTATGTCCCGGTCGGAGTTTTCGCGATTGTAGCAGAGATTGTCGGAAAGCAAGGAGGCAATACACTGCTTTCGCTTGGCAATGTGATTGCAGTTCTGTATATAGCATTACTTGTCCAGCTTCTCATCTATGTAATTTTTATGTCACTGTCAAAAATTAATATCAAAGACTTTTTCAAACAGGGACGCACACCGATGATCACCGCGTTTGTCACGCAAAGTAGCTCTGGCTCACTACCGCTGACACTGAATGCCGCTAAGAATCTTAACCTGGCAAAAAGTCTTTACGGGTTCAGTCTCCCGCTTGGTGCAACGATTAACATGGATGGAGCAGCCATCCGGATTGCCGTATCCGCCGTTTTTGCTGCCAACGTGGTCGGGGATCCGCTCAGCTTCACGGAAATGCTGCAAGTCGTGCTCGTCGGTACCTTGGCATCGGTTGGTACTGCTGGTGTACCTGGTGCAGGCATCATCATGATTGCTACCGTGTTTGCTCAACTTGGTTTGCCAATGGAAGCTGTTGGATTGCTCACCGCCATTGACGTTCTCGTCGGCATGGGATGTACAGCTCTGAACGTGACCGGCGATCTAGTCGGAACAAGCATTATTAATAAAACGGAACAAGACAGAGATGACAATTCTACAAATCTGAGCAAAGGTTAAATTCTCATACATCTCCCGTATTTTTCGGGGAGGTGTATGTTTTAAATGATGGACCAAGGTTGGACGGTCAAAAGATCTCGGAGAACAACGCTACTGGACATTTCCACCTGCAAAACGACTGAAAATACCCTCGAGAATACCTTCCACCGGGGGATCATCGCTAACCTGATTAATCGTCAATGAACACTGTCAGCACTTTAGCCCCATCATTGTCGACCGGGATGAACAGATGCGGTTTCACACCTTTAAAATAGCTTGTATCACCCTTTTCCATATAATGCTTTTCTCCGTCATAAAAAAGCTCAATCGCCCCTTCAACAATGTAAATAAACTCATCTTGGGAGTGCGTATACGGCTCGTGACGCTTATTATAATCTTTCGGGGTGACATGGACGATGGTCGGTTCAATCCGTGAAAAATGGGACCGATTGGCGAGCAGTTCAAACGAATAACCCATATTCTCATCATCTACGTTCATTTGCCTGTCCCCTTTAGGAAGCACCACCAAATCTGTCTCCGGATGCCCGTCTAGCACCCACGTTAACGGTACATCAAGGGCCTCAGAAACTTTAGAAAGTGTTGCAACAGCAGATGTAGTCTGGCCATTTTCAATTTTTGAGAGCAGGCTTTTGGAAATACCGCACCGATCTGCTACTTGCTGCTGTGTATGTTTACTTTTAATACGTGCTTGCTTCAGCTTCTGGCCTATCGTTTCAAGATTAATAGCTACTCTCTCCTTTCACCTGAATCAATCAAATTCCTTCCTACATAGAATAGAGCAAATTGCGCACGCTGGCAACCGGTAGATGTTTTTTAGCTGTACAAATGGGACGGCGATATAAGGTGGTAAGTAATTTAGCCGGATCCGTCGATGTCTCGGACTATTCCGGTGATGTCCCCGCACAATCCGTTGATATCTCGACCTATTCCGTTGATATCCCCGCATAATCCGTCGATACCTTCGACTATTCCGCTGATGTCCCCATACGATCCGTTGATGTCTCGACCTATTCCGCTGATATCCCCGCATAATCCGTCGATACCTTCGACTATTCCGCTGATGTCCTCATACGATCCGTCGATATCCCCGGTGGCCACATCCTGATACATGGCAAACCCTCACCTGCTTACATGCAGGTGAGGGTATTTCCGTCCATATTATAGTAACTCCTATTTCATTTCGCGTCTGCGTCCGATATCGGCGCTAAATCTCCTACCTATCAGCTTTGGCTTGCTGCTGATGCTAATGTCTTACTGGGCAGCGTTTTGCCTAGCTTATTCTGAATAAAAAGTGCCGCTTCCTGGAGTTTTCGTTCACTGATACCTGTATTGATTCCTAGTCCGTGCAACAAATACAAGACATCATTCGTCGCGACATTTCCCGCGGCTCCCGGTGCATACGGGCAGCCACCCAAGCCGCCAATGGAGCTGTCAAACCGGGTAATGCCATATTCCATCGATGTCATGATATTGGCGATGGCCATTCCGCGCGTGTCGTGGAAGTGCATAATGATGCTTTCCTGCGGGTAGCGGCTGAGGACGACATCCAACAGCTGCTCCACTTGCGAGGGTACGGCCGTGCCAATTGTATCACCAAGTGAAACATCATCCACACCGAATGCAAACAGCTTATCACAGACGCGAACGACCTGTTCCGGGGTAATCCGTCCTTCATACGGGCAGTCAAACACTGTCGACACATACCCCGTCACATGTTTTCCCGCTTTTTTTGCTTCCTCTATCACTTCCTGCAATACGGGAAAAGATTCGTCAATAGATTTGTTGATGTTTTTCCGGTTATGCGTTTCACTTGCTGACATGAACACCGATGCTCCGTCAATTCCCGTCTCCAACGCAAGCTCAAGCCCTTTCATGTTAGGAACTAGCGCCGAGTAACTGACATTTGGATGTCGTTTTATTCTTTTGCCGACATCATGAGCGTCCGACAAAGCCGGAACCCATTTCGGATGAACAAATGAGGAGTACTCAATCTCCTTCACACCCGACTCTGACAGCATATTAATCCAGTGGACTTTATCCGCCGTGGCCACCCTTGCTTTTTCATTTTGCAAACCATCGCGCGGACCAACTTCCTTTATCTGTACATTTTCCGGCCAACGTCCCATGCATCCCCCTCCTTTTCATTATTGAAAAACCTGCCTCGTGATGAATCCGTTTGCAAAGTTGCTTATAACACCAAATTTGCTGACAATAGTTCAACATATTCCCATTATATTCATATAAGTTTCTTTTGATTCAACATTGTTGAACCTAGTGTAATAAAAAATACCCGTTATGTCAAATTTATGAAATATAAAAATATTATGTACATAGTCGTCCCAGAGGTTATTTCCAAATGAAATATTCGTTTCTTATCTTTAAATAAAAACCCGAACGATGATTCAAAACCGTTAGATTTCGAATCAGTTCGGGTTTTCAGCATATAATTGACTTTTAAATGAAAAAAGGTGTTTCCTTTCAGCTATTATTTCGTATCTTCCATTAACGTATTACCGGAAAAGATCCATGAGCCGAGCCCAAAAACCTTTCTCTTCTTTTTCATCTGTTCGCTCGGTTAAATCAGGTTCTGCCATTTCAATCCGCTTGGTCTGCAGGACGAATTGCACCACGTCAATCTTTTCATTTTTATCTGAAACAAACGATTGCGGTTCAAAATCTGATGCGTCGTATTCATCCATCATTTCATCGACCTCTGACTGCACTTCACCAGGCAAATCGCTCGTTTCTTGCTGCAGTTCTTCTGCTCCACTTTTCAGTTCACTAGCACCGCTATCAAGGTCGGAGGTGCCTCCCGTTATTTCTTGAATACCGGCATTAATGTCCTGGTAGGAAGTTGCCAAATTGCCGACGCCATCGGTATAGTCTACCAGGCCGCTATGAAATGCCTTATATTCAGTAGCTAAAGCGGACAATCCTTTTTCCAGCTCTTTCAAGGCACCCATTTGATTCATGTTTTTCATGGATTTTTCTATACCAGTAGCCATATTTTCGGCATTGTTGGCCATCGTCCGTAAATTGCCGGAGACCTTATCCAGTGTACCGGAGACAGCACCAAATACTCTCTGAACAGCCTGATACGTCCCTTTGGCTTGTTGGGCGGACCGGTACGTATCCAGCAATTGTTTGATGACCCTTGGATCAGCATTACTGTTTTGTAGTGCTTGGATTTGTTGTTTACTAATTCCGTAGTTCGGTATCCCGCTCATAGCACTATCCAACTGACTGTACGCCTTCCTGTAATTTCGCTCCAAGGTATCCAGCCCTTCAGCCGACTGACGCAAACCGCCCGCCATATCACGAAGCCCTTTAGGCACCTTGTTAAACTCACGCATATCTGGGGCGCCAGCGTTCCCTTGCAAAGACTTGTCCATCTTTTGCAAAGCGTCACGAATGTCAGCAGAACCACGCTTCAGCTCACCGGACGATTGATCGAGTTCGTTTATACCACTTAAATAATCACTGGACCCGCTACTCAAATCGGCTGCACCGTCATTAAGATCAGAAATACCACGGTTCAAGTCACCGACACCCTTATTGATATCACGGATTGCGTTAGATAGCGACTGCATTTTGCTTTTCATATTACCTAAATTCGGATCCTCTATTGGCATAGACGCAGGTGTTGCCGATATGCTGATTGGATCCATTTCAAAATCGGTGACATCAGCGGATATAATAAACGTTTCCTCTTTTTCCGGCATCACGGTGAACGTTACTTGGGTATCTTTACCCGAACTAACTTTCATTCCATCAGGCGCCTGAATATTAGTGAATGTCTCCGGACCCATTGTCGCTGAAATTTGTAGCATGTAGTTCTTGAAAAATACGGGATCGACATTTCCATTGGCGGATGTGGCAATCTGCAGTTCGAGTGTACCGTTCTTGCCCGCCAGCTCATCCGGCCCCAATTCTTTTCCATCAAGTATATAGGTGATATGGATATCCCATGGGAGTGGCTGATTGGCCATATCTCCCTGATAATAAAACTCACCCTTTTCCGCTTGAAAACGGATTTTATTGTCGCTAGTCTGTTTCACGTCTTTTAAATTACTCAGGTTCCGGACATCAGTATACTTCCCGTAGTCCACAAGTTGACCGGGTTCGGTGACATGAAACGTGTTGATGACATACATATCTTCCAGCGAACCACTCGCATCCAGATTTCCGTAAATTGCCTCATCCTTCGTGGAATATTCGCCGGCTTTCGTCCCTGTATCATCCGTCTTTTGTCCATCATTCGTATCGTCTGCAGCAAAAGATGGTACGGGAAGTGAGCCAACCACGAGCATGGCACTCATTAATACAGTCAGTAATTTTTTTAGCCGCATAGCCTTACTCACCTCTATAAAAATTTGGTTTAAAGGTTGTTTTTTTGATAACCCGGTCAAATACAAGTAATAAAGCCGGTAGGAAAAGCACAACCAAGAGAAATGCCAGTAACGCACCGCGCCCAAGCAACAGGCCAATGGATGAAACGATTGGATCGGATGATGTTGCCCATAAAATAAATCCAACACTAGATAGGATTGATACAGACACACCAATTGAGAAAATCTTTTCATCAATTGTTTTCTTAACCGCAGCCATTGCGCGCATTTCTTTCCGGTTTTCGGTATAAGCTTCCGTCAATAAAATGGCATAATCGACCGTTGCGGCAAGCTGGACCGTGCTAACGATTAAATATCCTATATAGATAAGAGATGAATCGGTGAAATACGGCACCGCCAAATTAATCCATACAGCCGATTGAATCGTCAGCAGCAGTACAACCGGAATAGAAATTGATCGGAACGTGATTAAAAGGACAAGGGCAATCGTCATAACCGTCAGTACGTTCACCACTGTATTATCTCGCTCAACGACGTGTTTCATGTCATACAGTGTGACACTTTCCCCGAGGGCATAGTAATCATCGCCATAATAGTCTTCCGCTGTACCCTTCACATTCTCCACAAGGGAAAAGGCGTCTTCTCCCTCTGTATCAGTTGTCGTATTTAAAACAATTCGGCTGTAGTTCTCCGAGAAGAACTGACTTCTAGTCGATTCGTCGAGGTATTCAGGGGGTATGGCCGTTCCAACATTGCTAACATAGGAAACCGTACTTTTTACGTTATCAAGGTCATCAAGTTCCTGAACAAGCTCATCTTCCCGTGCCAGATCACCTTTTGGCACTAGCATAACGATTGGTGTAAATTTACCGAAATCATCTTTAATGTCGGCAGCATCGTGGCCAGCCCGAGTTGAATCCGGATGTCCCCCGGTCCCGTAAAGAAAGTTCGTCTCGCTCTGTGCCAAAAACGCCGGGACAATCAAGAGCAGTACGATGATAATGGTCGGAATGCGTAATTTAAGAAGACCCTTCCCAACACGCGGTGTCGTCGGTAAAAATGGTTTGTGTGCTGTTTTATCAATCCATTTATAAAACATTAGCGTCAGTGCCGGCAAGAAAACAATGACACTGATAAAACTGAGCAAAATGCCTTTAACCAGGTTCAGTCCCAAGTCTGCGCCAATTTCAAAGTCCATAAAGGTGAGCGCGGTGAAGCCGAAGAACGTGGTTGAAGCACTGGCAGCGATTGCTGGAAATGACCGCTTCATCGCAAGCTGCATGGCTTCTTTCGGGTCCGATGTCTCTTTCCGATAATCGGCAAAACTATGCAGCAGGAATATCGCGTAATCAAGCGATACAGCAAGCTGTAAAATCGGTGCCACTGCTTGTGTTACAAAGGAAATTTCGCCGATAAAGATGTTCGTCCCCAAGTTAATCAGGACAGAAACCCCAATAGCTGTCAGAAAAAATATTGGTTCGGCCCATGACGTTGTCGACAGAAATAGAATCAGGATGACAACCGGCACAAGAATCGCTGCAGCAAACATTGATTCCTTCCCTGTCTGTTCTTGTGATATGGCCGTATCCAACGCATCACCGGACATAGCGCCGTCTTCACCGATCAAATCATAGATAGCATCTGTTGTTTGCACTTCTTTACCATCTTCAATTTCAAAGGAAAACAGCGCATTGCCATCTTTATAGTACGATTCAACGGTATCTTCATCCGCCGTTTCGATCGGTGTCTTGATATCAATAGCGTCATCTAGCCACGTTACATTCGAGACGCCATCGATAGCTTTCAAATCTTTTTTATACGTCAATGCTTCCTGAATGCTAACGTCTTTCATCATTACCCGTGTATTGGCTACAGTCCCGTCAAATTCATCTTCCATCACATCCATCGCTACCGTGGATGGTGCGTCATCCGGTAAATAGTCAACCATATCATGATTGACCGAGACCATGGACTGTACCAACGCACTGACAATCGCCAGCATCATAAAGGTGATGACGATTGATTTTCTATGCTTTAAAACAGTTGTTCTTAGTTTTTCAATCGGTGTTCATCCTCTCTTGCTTCATTCATTCGAACACGATAATATTATATACGACAACGTGTTGGATTTACAACAAACAGTTTTTTATTTCGCGTATATAATCCGACATATGGAGAATAATTGTTGTCTAACATCTAAAAGAAAGTGTGACGTTTTGATGAACCAAAAATTAGACCGCCGAAAAAAATATACTCGCATGGCCCTAAAATATAGTTTAATCACATTGTTAAAAATAAAACCAATTTCCACTATTACTGTCAAGGAAATTTGCGAACGAGCCGATATTAATCGATCCACTTTTTACACCCACTACCATGACCAATTCGATTTACTAGAACAAATAGAGGAAAAAATGATTGCCGATATCAATACTTATTTAAGTCAGTATAATTTCACGCGAGATGAAAAATCCCTGCAAATGACGGAAAAGCTATTGGAATATATCGCCGCCAATTATGACATCTGCCAAACACTTCTTAATGAAAATGGCGATCATTCCTTTGAAAGGCGAGTAATGGACGTCGCCCGCACATTCCTCGTAAGAAACTGGACGGAAAAAAACAACATGGATGCTGACTTATCCGAATACGCCGGAACCTTCCTCATTAGCGGAAGCATCTACGTCATCAAGCAGTGGCTTGCCAACAACATGGACAAGCCACCAAAACAAATCGCCCAACTAATCAATAGCATAGAACTTAACGGATAGGCCCAAGAGGACAGCGAGAACCAAGGGGACAGGAGAACCAAGGGGACAGGAACCTTGGGCCACTTTGTTGGTGCACCGGGGTGCCTGTCCCCTTGGTTCTCATTGCTTTGAACAGTATAATTTAATAATAAACGTTTTAGTGTTAAAATAGTTACAAATCCAATTAGGAGGAATTCTCATGGGACGATTAGATAACAAAGTAGCCATTATTACAGGAGGCGGCGGTGGCCAGGGCAAGGAAGAAGCTATTCTATTTGCCAAAGAAGGCGCCAAAGTCGTTGTTACCGACGTACAGGAGGACAATGTAAAACAAGTGGCTGACGAGATAAACGCTGATGGGGGACAAGCTAGAGCATTTTTCCATGACGTATCTAGTGAAGAAGGCTGGAAGGAAGTTGTACAAAAAACGCTGGATGCATTCGGGAAAATTGACGTCCTTGTCAACAATGCCGGTATCACCATCCAGAAAAAAATGCATGAAACAACCGTTGAAGAATGGAACAAAATCATGAACATCAATTTAACCGGCACTTTCCTTGGTATGAAACATGTCGTACCACACATGCAGGAAAATGGTGGCGGCAGTATTATTAATATCTCGTCCACTTCCGGGTTAACCGGCGGGGGCGGTGCAAGTCCTTATACAGCCTCCAAGGGTGCCGTACGCATGCTATCCAAAGCAGCTGCCGTTGACTATGCCAAAGATCGCATCCGTGTCAACTCCGTCCACCCGGGCATCATTATCACACCGATGACCGAGGAAATGTTCCAGGATGAGCAAATGAGCAACTGGGCCCATTCCGTTACACCACTTCCGGACCTTGGCAAACCAGAAGACGTGGCCAATGGTGTGTTATACCTTGCCTCTGATGAATCGAAGTTTGTCACAGGTATCGAACTGCCAATTGAAGGCGGCTATACCGCGAAATAGCATATGAAACGGCTGTCCGGATATCCGGGCAGCCGTTTTTTAAATGAAATTTTTTACAGAAAACCTACAAGCACACCTGCGAGTACGACCGAAACAATGGTTACTGTGACAAAGCCTCCAACCAGCATCGGTGGCAGCATATGACTTGTCAGCACCTCTTTCTCTTGCTCATCGTCTGTTAACGATTCAATCACTTCATTCGTAATAATATAGTCAGCCGGGAATCCATATAATGCAGTCAGTGACACCGCAAAAGACATTTCTTTACTCGACTTGAGGAATCTTCCGACAATAAATGAAAGAATATACATACCGATGACGCCCAGCGCAATACTGCCAATAAGAACGAACAGAATGTCCATCATCATCGTTGGTGTTGCATTTTTAAGCCCGTCCAGGATATATAGCATAAGGCCGAGCATTGCAAAGCCGAATCCATTCGCTTTCTCCAATATGCGCGTTTCCAGAAAACCAATATTTGTTGCAATAACACCAAACAACAGACAAAGTACAAACGGGCTAATGGAAACAACAGGATCTAACATCGTTGATACAAGATAAGCGAGGTATCCAACCAAAGCAACCTTGAAAAATTTAAAATAGTTCGTGTTATACTTTTCCGGTATTTTGTTAAACAGCTTTGGCCTTGGCTTTTCTGTCACTTCTGTTGCAGCCGCGACTTCTTTTACAGCCAGCTTCCCGTCCCGATTCAGCTGAAGGAGCCGTTTCCCTTCACGTTTCAGCATAATGGATGTTAATGGATAGCCAACAAACCCTTGCATAACGTACACAACGATGGCAAATACAGATAACGTCGCAAGTCCAGCTTCTGTAGCGCCCTCTGACATAATAAGTGCCGATACCAATCCACCTACTAGTGGAGGTATAGCAACAATGACTGTCTTCATTCCGAACAGTAGCGTACCAATACTTAATAGTAAAATGATAGCCCCCACAATACCGGATAGGGCGATTAGGACGGTCCGCCATTGCCGCTTAAGCTCTTGCAGCGACAGCAATGTCCCCATATTTACAACCAACAGATACATTAATGCCGTCGCAACAACCGATGGAATACCTGCTTCCGCAACAATCTCTTTCGGGAAAAACGTCCAATACCCTAATAAAAATAGGATGGCACAAATAAAAATGGAAGGAACCCACGCCTTCGTCCTCACAGCGACAAAGTCTCCAATAAATAAAATGAGAATAACAATAGCTAGTGCAAGCATCTGTGACATAATCCGACAACTCCTACTAAAATGTGAGATAATATTAAGTATTGTAACAATTAATTCATATAAATAAAAGAATTTTTTATCATTTTATCTATGAAAATATTTCCTTTTACTAAAGGGGGGAAAAAGGGTTGGGGCAAATAGTTTATAATACTTATCTTATTTAAAAAATGAAAAGGAAGCATCCATTGCTGAAACAGCAAATGGATGCTTCCTTTACTTACTTTTCAATTATACCGGATTCGCCTGGCTTTCATCAGCCAAACCTAGTGCCTGGGCCGTTGTTTTATGAATGTCCTTGACTAATTCCGGATTATTTCGCAGTGACATGCCATATGAAGGAACCATTTCTTTTATTTTTGGTTCCCACGCGTCTATATACGCTGGGAAACATCTCTCCAAAATCTCCAGCATGATGGAAACCGAAGTAGATGCCCCCGGAGATGCCCCGAGCAATGCCGCAATCGTACCATCGTCGGAGTTAACAACTTCCGTACCAAATTGCAGTGTTCCTCTGCCACTGTTATCTGTATCTTTGATCACCTGTACACGCTGACCGGCAGTCACGATGTCCCAGTCTTCATTTTTTGCTGTCGGGATAAATTCACGTAGTTGCTCAATATATTGGTCTTTCGATAACATGAGCTGCCCAATTAAATACTTGGTTAGAGGCATGTTTTTAGCACCTGCCGCTAACATTGTAAGGGCATTGTTCGGTTTAACTGATCCCAATAAATCCATATTCGAACCGGTTTTTAGAAACTTTGGTGTAAATCCGGCAAACGGTCCAAACAATAACGTTTCCCGACCGTCAATATACCGTCTGTCAAGATGTGGTACAGACATTGGGGGCGCCCCAACTGGAGCTTTACCATATACTTTTGCCTTATGTTTTGCTACAACATCAGGGTTATCGCAAACTAAGAATAGTCCGCTTACAGGAAATCCGCCAACATGTTTACTCTCTGGAATACCTGTTTTTTGCAGTAATGGCAACGCTCCTCCACCAGCACCGATAAAGACGAAATTCGCCGTATGCGTCTCCAGTGTTCCGCGTTCAAAGTTCCGCACATCCACTTCCCATGTGCCATCGTCCGTACGTTTGATATCATCAACTGTGTGACTGTATTTGATATGAACATTTTTCTCTTCTAAATAATCCAGCAGTTTACCCGTTAAAGCTCCAAAGTTGACATCAGTCCCGGTGTCCATTTTCGTTGCGGCAATCGGCTGATGGACAGATCGCTCTTCCATGATTAACGGGATCCATTCCTTTAGCTTTTCCGGGTCATCGGAAAACTCCATCCCTTTGAACAGCGGATTATCTGACAGCGCTTTAAAACGCTTTTTCAAGAACTCTACATTATCTTCGCCGTGAACTAAGCTCATGTGTGGCAAAGGCATGATAAAGTCCTGCGGGTTATCAATCAAATTGTTGTTTATAAGATGGGACCAAAACTGCTTTGACACCTGAAATCTTTCATTAATGGTTAGTGCTTTACTAATATCAATCGACCCATCCGGCAGTTCCGGCGTGTAGTTAAGCTCACACAACGCAGAATGCCCAGTTCCAGCATTATTCCAAACATTGGAGCTTTCTTCCCCGGGGCTATCGAGTTTCTCAAAAATGGTAATGTCCCAATCCGGTGCTAATTCTTTTAAAAGTGTAGCTAATGTAGCGCTCATGATTCCGGCACCAATCAGGATAACGTCCGTTGTCGTATGTTTGTTACTCATGCTTTCATCCCCATCCTTTAATATTTACAGAAAGGATGCAAATGCTACTACTGATACTTTCATACATCCCTTCTAAATCAAGAATCTCTTATTATAGTTTACCAAAGTTTCTTAAAGACTGAAATATATATTTAATAAATATTCATTATCCATAGTATGATTACAGTTTATAATTGGTAGTAGGCCCAGTGGGTAGGCCCAGTAGGCCCAGTGGGGACAGGAACCTTGGACCACTTTTTCGTGGACCAGCGTTCCTGTCCCTCTGGTTCTCTCCCGTGCACCGGGGTTCCTGTCCCCTCGGTCCCTCAGAATAAACAAGGAGGCTGGCATATGTTACATGCAACGATTGAGCGATTTTTGCCATTCATTCGAACACTGGATACTGATCAACCGCTTACCAAGCAGGATTTATTGACAACATCTTTATTGATGGAGTGCGATGGTGACCTGTGTATGTACTATGCTCCCCATAACGACTATATCAATAAAGACGCAAGCATTGTTATTGTTGGAATCACCCCAGGTTGGCAGCAAATGAAAATCGCCTTTGAGCAATTTGTAAAAAGCCTTTCGTCTGGTGATTCACTGGAAACATGTCTGAAAGAGACAAAACATGCCGCTCGATTTGCTGGTGCAATGAGAAAAAACCTCCAATACATGCTTGACGAATGTGGTATTCCGAACGCACTCGGCATCCCTGCATCAGCTAATTTGTTCGGCAACAGCAGACACTTGCTTCATACAACATCAATCATTAAATATCCGGTATTTATCAACGGAAAAAATTATACTGGACATCAGCCGCCTATTCGCAGTTCAGCGATATTACAGCATTATGCCTGGGTAACATTCCCGGATGAACTGGCAAGTATCCAGCCACCCACGCTCGTTATCCCACTTGGAAAAACGGCGGAACAAATCATTACTAGACTGGCGGAAGAAAAGAAACTGCATGGTCATACGTACTTAACCGGTCTCCCACATCCATCCGGTGCAAACGGTCATCGTGTGAAACAATTCCAACAACAAAAACGGCAACTTCAGGAGAAAATCAAGGCATGGGCTGACGGGAGAATGTGATGGCCCAGTGGGGACAGGAACGCTGGACCACTTTTTCGTGCACCAGCGTTCCTGTCCCTCTGGTTCTCCGCTGTCCCTCTGGTTCTCCGGTGTTTACGGATCAAGTGGTTAATGGTAAACTTTGGTCGGTTTATTTCACGTAATTTTTCCACTAATGTGGCATAGAATTTACCTGTGAAAAAAGTGATCATTTATGATGGAGGGGATTGCATTGAGCGAACATATCAAAGCGAAAGACGAGGTAATTATATTTCCGGATCATCCTACATATGAGGAAAAAAGAAAGGTATGGAACACTGGGATCAATCGCTATCCGGCAGCCATATTTGTGTGTAGAAATGAAGAAGATGTTGTTGCTGCAGTAAATTATGCGAAGAAGCATGAATTAGACATAGCCATCCGTGGGGGAGGCCACCATTTTGCAGGCACAGCTGTTTGTGATGACGGGGTTATGATCGATTTGTCATCTATGAATCATGTTAAGGTGGATGAAAAGCGGCAAGTGGCCATTGTAGAAGGAGGCGCCAAGCTTGGTGATGTTGATGCGAAGACACAACAATTTGGTCTGGCTACACCGACAGGAACCGTTTCGGAAACCGGTATAGCAGGACTTGCACTTGGTGGTGGTTTTGGCTATCTCCGTGGTAAACATGGATTAACCAGTGATAATATTGTCGGAGCACGGATGGTCACAGCTGATGGCCATTTGATTGACGTCAATGAGAATAATCACCCGGACCTCTTCTGGGCAATCAAGGGTGGTGGCGGAAACTTCGGTGTCGTGACAAGCTTTGAATTTCAGCTGCACCCAGTTGGGCCTGAAGTGATGGCACTTGATGTTATGTACGATTACAATGACCTGGATACAGTTATTTTTAACCTCCAGGAGTATATGAAGACTGCTCCCGATGAGATCACAGTTAATCTGGCAATCGTACAGCTGCCTCCTGCACCGTTCCTACCGGCAGAATTGCATCATAAACGGGTTATCATGCTTTCCGGGATGTATGCAGATGAGGTCAACGATACAGTGGAAGAGGCAGTTATACAGCCGCTACAACATTTAGCCAATCCTATCATGGACCATACCGGCAAAGTAGCATATAACGAACTGCAAACGAAGCTGGATCCAATGGTACCGAATGGTGTACCGGTTGGTGGCACCTCCCTGTTTTTCAAGGAAATGACAAACGAAATGCTGTCTGTTTTAAAAAATGCAATTGAAAACGCAAATCTTCCAATGGTTATGGCTCAATTATGGCCACTTCATGGGAAAATAAATCGTGTACCAGCTGAAGAGACGGCATTTGCAGTAAGAGATGCGGGTTATATGCTGCTCATTGATGCTGAAGTTTCAAAAGACGACCCGGAAACATGCGAGCAATGGCTAGCTTCCGTTTATGAGCAACTGTTGCCATATGCCCATCAGAAGACGTCTTATCTAAATGGCATTAACCCGGATGAAACAATTATCAAAAACACTTATGGCGCCAATTATCAAAAGCTCGCCAATATCAAGGGAAAATATGACCCCAATAATGTATTCTGTCATAACCATAACATCGCACCCGAAAATGCCTAAGGCGGACCAGTGGGGACAGGAACCTTGGACCACTTTTTCGTGGACCAGCGTTCCTGTCCCTCTGGTTCTCCCCATTACCCGGCCTGTTCTTCGGCGAATTGGCTGTTGTATAGGTCGGCATAGAAGCCTTGTTGTTCCATTAATTCGTCGTGTGTGCCTTGTTCGATGACGTTGCCTTGATTCATGACAAGGATTTTATCTGCATTCTTTATGGTAGACAGCCGGTGAGCAATGACAAAGCTGGTTCTGCCTTCCATCATCTTGTTCATTGCTTCTTGAATAAAGACCTCTGTTCGTGTATCTACACTGGATGTGGCTTCATCAAGAATCATGATTGATGGGTCAGCCAATATTGCTCGGGCAATCGTAAGCAGCTGCTTTTGGCCCTGGGATATATTGGAAGCATCCTGGTTCAACATCGTATCATAGCCATCCGGTAATGTTCGAATGAACTGGTCAGCGCGTGCTGATTTGGCTGCTTCAATCACCTCGGTCTCAGACGCATCCCGTTTACCGTAGGCGATATTATCCTTGATTGATCCGTTAAACAACCATGTATCCTGCAGTACCATGCCAAATTGTGCACGCAAATCATGCCGTGACATGGAAAGAATATTTTTACCATCAACCTCAATGGAACCTGCATTTACTTCATAAAAACGCATCAGTAAATTGATCAATGTTGTTTTGCCGGCGCCGGTTGGTCCAACAATGGCAACCGTCTGCCCGGGCTTGACGTCAATATTCAAATCCTCCATCAACCATTCGTCGTCATAGCCAAATGCGACATGATTGAACGTAACAGCACCTTCTGCCGGGGGGACGTCTCCCGATGCTGTTTCAGGAACCTCTTCTTCTTCATCAAGGAGATTGAATACACGCCTCGCAGCTGCAATGGTTGCCTGAATGATATTAGCAATGTTGGCTGTTTGGTTAATTGGCTGATTGAATTGTTTTGTATACGTAATGAATGCTTGAATATCCCCGATGGAAATGGCCCGTTGTGTCACCAATAGACCACCGACAATACTGATCAGGACATAGCTTAAGTTTCCGATAAACGTCATAACCGGATTAATGATCCCGGATATAAACTGGGCACGGCGCCCTGCATGATAAAGCTCTTCGTTCATATCGTCGAATGTCTCCTGTGCATATGCCTCCTGACCAAAGGCCTTGATGATCTGATGATTTGTATACATTTCCTCGATATGACCGTTCAGCTTACCAAGTGAATGTTGTTGATTGGTAAAATGGCTCTGTGACTTTTTTAAAAATGGCTTAATCACAAACAAGGATACAGGGATACTGACGACGGCAATAAGCGTCAATAGCGGACTGATGGTCAACATCATTATTGCGATACCTACAAGCATCACCATCGAACGGATGAACTGCGTGATACTTTGCTGCAATGTATTGCCGATGGTGTCGATGTCATTGATTACCCGGCTCAGCGTATCCCCGTGTGAATGACTATCATAATAGTTAAGCGGCAGCTTTTCCAATTTCTTAAAAATATCGGCCCTTAAGTCATACACTGTATTCTGCGCGACACTTGCCATTAAATATTGCTGTATAAATGTAAACAGACTGCTGAAGACGTATAACCCCGCAAGCAGAAGGAGCATTTTGCCAACTTGGACAAAATCAATCCCCTCGCCGGTACCTGTTAGCTTGGCATAGGCGCCTTCGAATACCTCTGTAACCGTATCACCCATCACTTTAGGTCCTAAAATGGCGAATAACGTACTTAACATCACAGCAATCAGAACAACGACTAACCGCGTGCGCCTTGGAGCAAGATAACGAAGGAGCCGCTTCAGTGTTGCCATTGATTGATTTGTGTTTTTGTTCGGTTGACTCATGCGATCCCCTCCTCACCGTACTGGGACTTGACAATTTCGCGGTAGGTGTCACTGGATGCTAGCAGTTCCTTATGTGTACCAACGCCGTCTATCTGGCCATTATCAAGGACGATGATCCGGTCTGCATGGATGACGGAACTGACTCTTTGTGCCACGATAAGAATAGATGCATCAGTCACTTCATCCGCTAAAGCTTGCCTTAGTTTGGCATCTGTTTTATAGTCAAGTGCTGAGAAACTGTCATCAAATAAATAAAGATCCGGGCGTCTGACAAGCGCTCTGGCAATGGCCAAACGCTGCTTTTGACCACCTGATAAGTTCGTGCCACCTTGATCGAGATTGGTGTCATAGCCGTGTTCCATATTGGAGATGAAATCATCCGCCTGGGCAATTTTTGCTGCCCAGCGAACTTCCTCTATGGAGGCATCCGTTTTACCGTAGCGAATGTTGTCGGCAATTGTCCCGGAAAATAAAGACGCTTTTTGTGGAACAAGACCAATCCGCGAACGAATATCAGCCTGATCGATTTCTCTGATGTCGGTTCCATTCACACGGATGGCCCCTTCTGCAACATCATAGAAACGTGGAATCAGATTGATTAGCGTGGACTTTCCTGATCCCGTCCCACCTATAATGGCCGTGATTTCACCTGGATTTGAGTGGAAATCTATATCTCTCAGGGCAGGCTCCTCGGCACCTGGATAATAGAATGTGACATGATCAAATTCCAAGGAGCCTTTTTCCTTGAAGTCTTCTGTTGTTGCACTTCTATTTTTATCTATGATGGTCGGCTTGGTCTGGAGCACCTCATTAACGCGATTAGCCGAGACAGCTGCACGCGGCAACATGACAAACATCATGGAAGCCATAACGAGGGAGAACATAATTTGCATGACATACTGGATAAACGCCATCAAATCACCAATCTGCATATTCCCGCCACTAATACGGATACCGCCAAACCAGATAATCGTAACGACCGTTAAGTTCATGAGCAACATCATAAGCGGCATTAAGAAAGCCATCAGTTTATTAACTTTAATCGTCACATCGGTCAAATTGGTGTTAGCTGTCTTCAATCGGTCTGATTCAACAGCTTCTTTGTTAAAAGCACGAATAACACGCACACCTGTCAAATTTTCCCGCATAACTAAATTCAGTTTATCTAGTCGCTTTTGGACAGCTTTAAACAGTGGCATGCCTTTTTTCAAAATAAGAACAATAGCCGCTACTAAAAACGGCATAACCCCAAGGACAACGAGGGATAATTTGGCATCTTTGGAAACTGCCATAATGATTCCGCCAGCCATCATAAGCGGTGCCATAATAACCATACGGAGCAGCATCATCATCACGCGCTGTATTTGGGTAATATCATTGGTCGTCCTTGTGATAAGGGAAGCTCCCCCAATTTCATCAAATTCCTGGGATGCAAAAGTTTGGACATGACTGAACACGTCCCGGCGAATGTCCCGCCCGTGCCCCATGGCAATTTTCGAGGAATAAAAACTCGCCAGAACCGCAACACCGATGCCAAGTGCAGAGACACCAAGCATAACTGCGCCAACCTCCCAAATATAGGAGATATCCCCTTCAACGACGCCGTTATCAACGATGTTTCCCATCAATGTTGGCAGTAAAAGGTTCGACATGGCTTGTGCAAAAACAAGTCCAAATACCAATGCAAGTTGCCATTTATAGGGAGATAATTTTTTGAGGATCTTGATCATTCGGTTCCACCACCTTCAAAAAACGATACAATATGCTGGTGCATATGAATGAGCTCGTTAAACTGTTCTTCTGTAAAGGAATTAACAGCATTATTAAAACGGCTGTGCACACCGTCTTCCTGTGATTTCATATCATCAAGCAGTTCCTTGCCGCGATCACTTAATGATACATTCATTTCCCGCCGGTTTCCTTCAACATGACTCCGATTAAGCAAATCGGCCTGGACAAGTCCGTCTATCGCATGGCTCAACGTGCTTTTAGGATAATGCGTCCGGGCCTGCAGTTTTTTCTGCGATATTTGCTTGTTGTGCTGCATCATGACAAGGATGGCAAACTGCGGCACCGATAAGTCATTGTCAGCGGCCGTCTGTTTGACCTGCGTCATAATTGATTTCTGCAGCTGCCAGAATGATTGCATAAGTGCCATTGGCCGATTAACTTCATACATATCCTTTCCCATATCCTCACCCACTTTCAAAGGAAAATTTATAAGAATGTACAATTTTAAACTGTTCAAATATGAACCATTTATGTATATTATACCTGTTTAACTATAATGTCAATGGGGACCAGAGGGACAGGAACCTTGGACCAGTTTTTTGTGAACCAGCATGCCTGTCCCCATGGTTTGAAAAATGAATACTTTTTTCGTCTTTTTCCATACTAAAAGAAAAAGGAGGAGAGCACACAATGGCAAAACGAACAAAGAAAAATGACCCGCAGCAAAAGAATAAACAGGGCTTTGATTCCAGTAAAACTGACTCAGAATTTTCCAAGGAGTTTGGCAGTGCTAGTGCAAATCAGGCACATAAGGAGAAAGCAAAAAAGAAAAGGGAACTCAGGTCAACAGACTAGAACAACTATACTTTTAAAAGAGGGCCAATTAAAATAACTAAATCCAACCACCAACAAGCAGGGTCATAGTAACGTTGATAGCTATAGGTACAAAAAAGCATCCCTTTATTTTCAAGCGTAAAGGGATGCTTTTTCTTTTCAACAGTCATTCTATAGGCACTTCCCTATGTCGTGTTATACCGCATGAGGAAACAATTAATGCGGCAAGAGTGATATCTCCACAGCCTTCTTGCAAGCCTCGGCCAATCCTAGCCTATTTTACATTCACCACTGTTTATGTAGGCGAATACCATAAATAATAAAAATGAGCGCAGGAGTGATTTTAATGCCTATTGTTAGTGGGACTTCTTTTGTCTATACAGTTAAACAAGGCGACACACTTTATTCGATCGCCTCAATCGTAGGAGGAACCGTGCCGCTCTTAGTAGAAGCAAATGCGATTTACCCCCCTGTTACCGATCCATATCTCATTTTCCCTGGTCAGGTTCTAGTTATTTCAAAACCTGGTACTAGACAAGTTAATCACATTGTCAGCAACGGAGAAACACTAAGCCGAATTGCCCGACGGTACGCAGCAAGTATAGATTTATTGCAAGGAATAAATACGCATGTCACGAACCCTAACTTTATTTATCAAAACCAGATTCTTCAAACTCCGGCCCTGATTTATTCAGTCGAACGAGGGGATACATTAAACAAAATAGCTCAGCGCTTTGGTGTTTCCTTATCCTCATTATTAGAAGCAAATCGTGAGCGCCCGGGTATCTCACCCGATATTATTTACCCTGGATACCAACTCATTATCCCACTTCCGACATCAAATAATATCGTTGTGTTCCAGCCACTGCCTGGGACAAAAATACGTGAAGGTCAAATACTTTCGGGATTTGCACGTGCATTTGAAGGAACAATCCTTTACCGCATAATTGATCATAATGGTCAAATTGTAACGGAAGAATCACCTATTCAAACAGCTGCAGGCGCCCCGGCTTACGGCTCATTTTCCACTTCCATTAGATTTAATCAGCAACCAGCTACACAGACAGGTGAACTATGGGTCTACACAAAAAGCCCACGAGATGGCAGCATGCAGGATTTAGTGCAAATAGCGGTAGCTTTTTAGGGGACAGTGGGCAGGGGCCCGAGGGGACAGGAACATTGGACCATTTTTTGTGAACCAGCGTGCCTGTCCCCATGGTCATTTCCTATTTTTCTAAAAGCGACTTCATTAAATTGGGTAGCAATCGAAAGAATAAGCCTTTATATTTTAAATCAGCCAAACCAGCAATAAAAAGGATTGCTGCCATTAAAAATAACAATGGTTTTTTGTTGTATTTGGTAAGCTTGATCATAGATTTATACCTCACTTTGCTAAAGAACCAGGGGGACAGGAACATCGGACCATTTTGTGAACCAGCGTGCCTGTCCCCATGGTCCTGCCAAAAAATTTTTTTAACTAACTTAAAAGTGGTATTTTAGAGCTATTGTAAGATAGTTTTTAAACTTTTTCTATAAAAAGGCAAGTGAAATATTCGTTTCAAGAGAAAAACGAGGCGAAAACTACTATTTGATGCAAATACGTGTTTTGACCTCGCTGCAGATATACCTTATATTATTGATAAAATGCGGAGTGGCGCTGCGCAGTCATTCCAGATTGATGAGGTGATTCATCTGGTTAGAAAACCGAGGAAGAAAAGTCGTACTGGCATCTATCATATTATGCTGAGGGGGGTTAATCGACAAGTAATTTTTGAGGATGAAGCGGATAAGCATAGACTTTTGGAGACGATAAAACGCTTTAAAGAGAAAAGTCATTTTAAAATCTATAGTTATTGTTTGATGGATAATCATATTCATTTGTTAATGAAAGAGACGGAAGAGCCTGTTTCAATGATTATTCAAAGAATCAGCTCAAGTTATGTCCATTGGTATAACAACAAATATGATCGTACTGGCCATTTATTTCAAGAAAGGTTTAAAAGTGAATGTGTCGAGACTGTTTCTTACTTCTTAACCGTTCTCCGTTATATCCACCAAAATCCCATAAAAGCCGGATTGGCATCCAATGTTTTAAAATCTGAATGGACGAGTATACATGAGTATATCGACAAGCCACGGTTTATAGATATTAATTTGGGCCTCAAGTTATTTTCCCCGGACAGAGCAAAGGCCATCCAATTATTCACCCTATATATGCAGGAATCAAATGATGACAAGTGTTTGAATGACCACATAAGGCTAAGAATGACTGACAACGAAATTAGAATCTATCTGGCCGAATTGGGCGTACCAAACAGCAGCCTGTTGCAACAAATGGGAAAGAAAGAGAGAAATGAATTGCTTGTTAAACTAAAAGCATTGAATGGTGTATCTCACCGGCAACTGGCCAGAATGACCGGCTTATCAAAAAGCGTGATTACACGAGCACGTTAAATGGTTTGAAATGAACCGAGGTTCCTGTCCCCTCGGTTCCTACATGTCCCCTTGTTTCCCACAATAGCGGGTTGAATAAATTTTTGTTAAAATATATGTGTAGGTTCGGCGACGTGTGTATTTGCGACTAATTATAAAAATCCTCTGAGAAAAGGGTAATGACCAAATGAAGATTTCATTTAATGATGTTTTAATATCCGTTCCATTGTATCAATTGACGTTTTTAACCGTTTTTCCACAGGAGGAAATTTTTTATGAACACATTACCACGAAGATTCTTGATGAATGGTCAAGTGGTTCAACGCTACTTGTTGTTAAGACAAAAGAGGAATGGAACAAGCTAAATGATATCCGCATTACCAACCAGGTTATTCAGCGTCCAAATCTGTGTGCGATTGTGGTCTGTTATGAGTCAGGTCATTATTTTAACAGAGAGGCTCTAGAGACTTATCAACAGTGTCAGATTCCTATTGTGCAAATAAATAATGTCCATCTGATTGAGGATTTATTTGAGGCAACTCAACCTATCTTTCATTATAACAATTTAAGTTTAGAGTTGGATGGGTTTTATAAACGGGGCTTTATGGATATCGCATCAAACTTATCTTTAGCTTTTCATACCCCTTTTCTTTTTCTGGATGATCATTACGAATTGCTTTGGCATGTAGGTTCACCTCGAAATGTAAGCGATTGTATTCAATGGCTTCATACAAATCAACAGACAGTAAATATGATGGTGGAAGAAAATCAAAAGAATCAATTTCAGGCAAATGATGCTTTACCATATGAACTATATACGCTGGCAATCGCCGGTCAAGCACAACTTATTCTAGTGACAGATTCAGGACTTGCTTTATGGCAAAAAAGGATAATCGACAAATTGATTGGATTCACTGCTGTTTTGTTTCAAACAGAAGAGGTAATTCGCGACCAAAATGATCGATTTAAAGAATCCTTTATGTATGAATTGTTTTATCGTAAATTTGAATCGAAAGAAGCGCTTGTTTCTCAAGGAAAGGCTTGGAATTGGAACCTAGAAAAACCTCATCATCTGTTAGTGATCGAAATTGAAGCGATGACTGAAGAAACAAATAAAGATATCACTCTGCTTGATGAAATAGTCTTCCATTTAGAAACTAGAAAGTCGGAATTGGAACGTCCGCTTATTATTATATCTTTCCAAGAGCATATCATTATTCTGATAGAAAGTGATGAATACCACAATATGCAGAGAAACAAGAAGGCGGCCATGGCCGTTGCTTACTGGGCTGAACAAGAAATGAAGTCAATCCAAGATCAATATAATGCGTATATCGGTATAGGGAAATGGTATAAGGATACGATTGATCTTAATAAAAGTTATCAAGAAGCGAAGATGGCCATTCGATTCGGTAAAGTGTGGTTTGAGCAACAACGTGTTTTTCATATGAGTGACCTCGGTGTTGTTCATCTATTATCCAATATTGATCAGGATACTTTATTTGCTTTTTGTAAAGATTATTTGGCCCCGTTAATCAATAGTGACAAACTTTATGATACGGACTATCTTCTAACGTTGAAAAACTACTTTCATTTCCACGGGGCCATCAACGAGGTCGCGGAGTCATTATATATTCATCCTAATACATTGAGGAAACGGTTGAATAAGATTGAGAAAATCACTGGGTTCAATCGTCAAAACTTCGAACAGCTTCTAACAATCATGATTGCTATTAAAATATATTATTCATTTACTTAACGCAATAAATCACCAACGAGCCAAGTTTTCCAATTTGGGGAGAACTTGGCTTGTTTTATCTTAAATTGTACATATATTCGCCACATTTTGTTCATTAACACTATGAACGTGGAAGTAACGATGTATGAATTCCACTTTCTCGGTGGGTGAAGTGTGGTATTCCGTCCACTATCTTAAATCGATAAAACTGATTAGGATAAAGTTAGAACTTGTTTCACACAACATATGATCATCATTTATTTTACCTAGAAAATGAAATGGGGGCTCCGAATGGGTATCTCAAGAAGAAATTTTATCAAAGCTGGACTAGCAGGCTCCACGGCGCTCGGATTATCTGGTCCGATGGCATCTAAGAAATGGTTTCAATCAGCTACAGATAATAGCAAGCAAGCAAACGAAATCGATGCGTTCACTTATCATACGCCTAACTGTGGCGGACGATGTGCGTTCAAATGTACTGTAAGGGATGGTAAACTCTCTCTAATTCAACCAAACACATGGGCAGATAATCGCTTTTCAACCATTTGTTTAAAAGGGTTAAGTGAAGTCGAGCGTGTGTATAGCCCGGATCGTTTGCAAACGCCGCTGAAGCGAGTAGGAAAACGGGGTGAAGGGAAATTTGTTCCTATTTCATGGGACGAGGCTCTTGATTCGATTGCCGATAATTTAAAAAAGGTGATTGATAAACATGGTGGAAAATCAGTCCTTTTAAGTCTTTCATCAGGTGTCGAACATAACTATCAACACTTAAGCACGTTACTAGGCACGCAATGGGTTTGTGAACATGGCATCGATATCGGTGCTGCGAATGGTCTTGAAAAATGTATCGGTGGAAATGTCTATGCCTACGTCCAAAATGAAGTGACTGACTGGGTCAATTCTTCAACAATTATTATGTTAGGTTGCAACTTACTCGAGACAACGATTACAGATTCGAAATTTTTCTTTGCTGCTAAAGAAGCGGGAACAAAAATAATTGCCGTTGATCCGAACTATTCCACAACAGCTTCTAAATCAAACCAATGGATTGCAATTAATCCAGGAACAGATGGTGCATTATTGTTAGGGATGATTTCGCTCATTATTGATAATGAATGGTATGATCACGATTTCTTAGTGAAAAATTCTTCATTCCCGTTCCTAGTACGAGAAGATAATGGTCAATTCTTGCGTTCTAATCAATCAGTTAAAGAAGATGACATTCAACCACCACTTGTTTGGGATGAAATCAGCAACTCAGCTAAACCTTTTAATAAAAAAGGTATCAAACCAGCTTTGGTTGCAGAACACACCATTGATGGCGTCAAAGTGAAGACGGTCTTTAGCCTTTTAAAAGCGAATCAAAAACAATATACATTGAGCTGGGCAGCCGAAGAAACAGGTATTGAAAAACATATCATTACGGAATTAACGAAAGATTATGCGACAAAAGGTCCTGCAGTGCTAGGTTGGGGATTCGGTGGTTTGGACAAGATGTCGAATGCGGATATTGTCGGACACGCAGGAGCCATTCTAGGAACATTAACCGGTAACTTTGGACGCGTAGGCGGTTCTGTAGGTGCATTAACACACCACGCTGCGGCATGGAGCGCCAAGCTAAACGACTGGAAATTCCCTAAAAAATTTCAAATTTCACCACTTGAAATGCCAACATCTGATTTCCGGGAGAAGAAAAGCTCTGTTAAAGCAGTCATCAATGTTGGGAATACATTACAACAACATTTCGCGAATTTAAGTAAAACACAAGATTGGATTCAAAACTTAGATTTTCTGTTAACGATTGAACCTTTCCATAACCCTAGTGTGAATTATTCTGATATTGTGCTTCCGGCAGCGACACCTTTTGAAAGTGAGTATGACATCGTTAACATGCAAATTAACCGTTCTCACGTATTGTTATCAGAAAAAGTAATTGATCCGTTATATGAAAGTAAGTCTGATTTTCAAATTGAAAAAGAAATACTAACTAAGTTTGGTCTAGATAAATATCTTCCCAAGACTCCAGAGGAATTAATCGAGCATCAGCTCAACTCAAAAGACCCTGCTTTGAATGGTATTAATGTTAAAACACTTAAAAAAAATAACTTCATTATGAGATTGAATGTTCCTGATAAACCTTACCGGGGGTTAATGGATCAAAAGTATGATACACCAACTGAAAAAATTGAAGTTTATACTGAACAACTAGTTGCGTTTAATCAAGCATTACCTAATTATGAACGACCTTCTGAAGTATATAAAGGTAATCCTTTAATGGAAAAATATCCTTTGCAATTTATTCAAGCCCGTTCGAGATATCATGTTCATTCGCAATTCACGAACGTAAAATGGCTTACGCAACTGGAAGGTGGCGGACCGAAATTGGACATAAATCCGGCTGATGGGAAAGCAAGAGGGTTAGCAAACAATGCAAAAGTTGAGATATTTAATGATCGAGGTTCATTTAAAGCGACCTGTAAATTTACAGAGGCCATGAGACCTGGACAAGTGAGAATGCATGAAGGTTGGTGGACGGAACATATGATTGAGGGAAATTTGCAAAATGTGACGAACGATACGTTTATTGACCGACACTACAAATTAACAAATGGCCCGGTTATTCCTTTTAACGACACATTAGTCGAAGTGAAAAAAATATAGGAGGTGCTTTTAATGTCAAAAATGGGTATGGTCATTGATTTAAACAGGTGTATAGGATGTCAAACATGTGTCATGGCATGTAAAGTGCAAAATAACGTTCCGGATGGAATGCTTTGGAATCGTGTCTTAACGATGACGGAGGATGAAGAAGTCGATGGGGTGGAAGGTACTTACCCTTATGTATCAAAACAGTATGTGCCAGTTTCATGTCAACACTGTGAAAATGCCCCATGTGTTAAGGTTTGTCCGGTGGAAGCAACGTACAAAGATGAAAATGGTCGAGTATTAATTGACTATGATCGTTGTATCGGTTGTCGTTATTGTATGGCAGCTTGTCCTTATAATGTACGTGTATTCAGATGGGAAGAAGCTGTCCAACATCCTAACTTTAAGTTTGGAGATGGAAGAGTGCCCGAAAGAAAAGTAGGAATCGTTGAAAAATGTACGATGTGTAAAGAATTGACAGACGATGGGCAAGAACCGCGTTGTGTACAATGTTGTCCGGCAGAGGCAAGAATTTTCGGTGACTTGGATGATCCTGATAGTAAGATCAATACATTAATTCGTGATAAAAATGGGGAAGTCTTGTTGAAGGATAAAGGAACAAAACCACAAGTCTATTATTTAGGCCTGAATGGGGGAAAATAAACCATGACAAAAACAGCGAAATTTAATTTTTCTATCGGTATCCTTGGTTTATTAACACTTTTAGGTATGGGTGCGTTGGTATATCAACTGGTCAACGGACTAGGTGTTACAGGAATGAACAACGTTGTTTCCTGGGGATTATATATTACGATGTTTATGTTTTTCGTTGGGTTATCAGCTGGAGGGCTCATTGTATCGTCCTCTGCAACAGTATTTAACATTCCTGCTTTTAAAGTAGTCGCAAAGCCGGCAACCATTTTATCGACAATATGTATTGTGTTAGCTACTGCTTTTATAGTAGTTGACTTAGGAAGTCCTTTTAGAATGTTCAACCTTATTTTACACAGTCAGTTTAAGTCGCCATTGATGTGGGATGTTATTGTTATCTCTCTCTATTTAACAATTAATCTCGTATACTTATATTTGTTGACAAGAAAAGAACCTAATCAAAAAATTTTAAAGATCACATCAAGTATTGCTTTACCTGTGGCTATCCTTGTGCACTCGGTTACAGCATGGGTTTTCAGTCTGCAAATTGCACGTGCAGGATGGCATAGTGCACTGATGGCTCCTTTATTTGTTGCATCTGCACTGGATTCAGGCCTTGCACTTCTCCTGCTTGTTTTAATTGCATTAACTGCTTTAAACATCTTTCATGTTGATAAAAAGCTGATCGGAACATTAGCGGGTTTATTGGTTACTTGTGTTGCAGTCGATGCATATATGGTTTTCTCTGAAGTCTTAACAATGGCTTATCCGCAAGAAGAATCAACGATGCTTATTTTAAATGAAATGCTTTCAGGTTCTATGGCACCATTTTTCTGGGGCGAGGTTATTCTAGGTTTTGTGATTCCTATTGCCATTTTAGTATTTCGAAAGAATCGCCAAAAAACAGGGTTAATCATCTTTTCGTCTGCAATGGTTGTCATTGGTGTATTTTGTAAACGTGTGTGGCTTGTGCTAACATCATTCAGATTCCCAAATGTAGACGGTTCGCCAGGGGTCACGATTGGTTCTTTTTCCGGAAATGGCGTTTCCTACGATACAATGTGGACAACGATTGGTCAATATGCTCCTACGTTCGTGGAATTGTCCGTTGTGATCGGCCTTCTCGCTTTAGGTAGCTTAGCCTTTATCTATTTATGTAAGAAATTGCTTATGCCATCTAAAAACGAAACATCTAGTGAACAATAGAGTGGCGTAGTAGGGAACTGCGATTAATGGGTAGATTGGATATGATTTTTTGAAAGTGTCGAATGATTAGGACAAGAAAATGCATGTCCAATCTACCATATTCATTACGAGACCTTTGACATGAACGAAGCAAATGCTCGAATAATTGCATTTCTTAGTAAGGGAGAGATAAAAAAATGACACAAAGTTGGACAGAAGTTTGGTATTTTCGAGAAGCGTTATACAATTCGATTGCAACATGGTTTTTAGAAGGGGTCACGGCTGATAGAAAGGATTTGGTAACCCAACAGTATTGGCACCAATTTCCAGTTGGCTCGGCTAATTCTCATATTCAATCTGGTCTTGAACATCTAATCGAGACTACGGGTATATTGGAAAAACAGGATGCAGATCAGGCGATTGAACAAGTGATGACGGAATATACAACATTATTTTTAGGACCTGGTATTCCTAAAGCTCCTATTGTAGAGTCTTTTTATTTAGAAGATCAATTGTTTTTCGGGCCTTCTACAGTCGCCATGAGACAGCTCCTAAGCAAGTATGGCCTTGAAAGTAAAATGAAAGATCGACATCCTGAGGATCATCTTGGTATTGAGTTACTGTTTTTATCATATCAATCACAAGCGTTTACCACGCTTGATGAAAAAGAATGTGTGAATTTGGCACAAGAACAAATAGCTTTTATTACTGATCATTTATTAACTTGGATTCCTAACCTACACAGTAAAACAGTGGAACATGGAGATGTCGGTTTTTATAGTGGAATTGTCGAATTACTATGGGGGATTCTCCTCTGGGATACGGAATTGCTACAAGAATATAGCGATAGTCATGAGCATATAACGCGATAGTATCATGGTATCATGTCGTTGGAAAAGGGGGTGAAACTATGCTAGGCGTCAATATTTTAGGCCATTGGTTGGAAAGTTTGGATTATACTTTCGAAATTACGGAAGGCTGTACACGTTACCAAAGTCCGCGCTCTACGTGTTCAGAATGTATAAAGAGCTGTCCTGTAGAAGCAATGTCATTAGACGACGGAAAACCAGTGATTGATCCTAAGACGTGCGTCGAGTGTGGGTTATGTGTGGCAAGTTGTCCAGTTCAAGCGGTGGAGGGTTTCCTTCCTGAACGCACTGTCATCGACCAATGTTTAGTAATAGATGAAGCTTTCCCCCCGACACCAAAGGAATTGCTTGTATACCATAAAAAAGGAGTTACGACGCTTGTATCCAACGATGACTTCATTGATTCCAATTGGAGACAAGTGATTCATGATACAAATACCTTGTTGGCTGAATTAGGGGAACCTGTATTTCAATTAAGTTTTACACCCCCTGCTCCACCAAAATCGAAAAAAATATCAAGACGAGAATTATTTTTTGTGTGGGAAAAGGATTTAAAAAACGTAGGTAAAAGTATGATGCCCGCTAAGTGGCGATTTAATCACAAACAGTTAAATATGGCAAAATATTATCCAGATTACCAATTTGTTACTATCACTCTAGATACTGAAAAATGTAGTTTATGTAAAACATGTCAGATGCTCTGTCCAAAAGGTTGCCTGGCAATAAGTGATACTCATTTTTCTATCTCAAACCAACAATGTACGAATTGTTCGCTATGTCAGGATACTTGTCCTGAAGGGGCTCTTTCTTTGACAGCTAAAATAGCGCCTCATTCCACCGAAGAACATACCTTATTTAACCATACATGTAGCGGGTGTAAGCAATCTTTCCAAAGTTTTGATGAAAATAAAGACCTTTGCTTCGTTTGTGTCAAAATGAGTGATTCACCTTTCGCTACGCAAACTATCGTTTAGTTCTTAGAAGGATATACAAGAAAGCATCAAGGGAGAATTAAAAACGATTACTCCACATCTCATTAACACTTGAGATATCGTGAAGCGGGTAATGAACATATATTTTCAATACCCGCTTCCGATAAAAAATTGCCACCTTACCTACAATAATTTTTGCCTCTACTTGTGATACGGTTCTCCCCGCATAATCCGAAATGCTCGATACACTTGCTCCAGCAGAATCATTCGCATCATTTGGTGGGGAAATGTCATTTTTGAAAACGACAGTGCCAGGTCACTCCGCTGCTGTACGTCTTCGCTTATACCGACCGAGCCGCCGATGACAAAGGCAATGTTGCTCTTGCCATAGGTGGCGAGCTCGTCCAATTTGGTGGCGAATGTTTCCGAAGTAAGCATCTTCCCGTTGATCTCCAGGGTGATGACGTACGTATCCTGGCTGATGTTGGATAGGATTCGTTCGCCTTCTTTTCGTTTCACATTCTGCACTTCTGCATCACTCATGTTTTCCGGCGCCTTTTCATCGACAACTTCCACGATTTGGACCTTTGCATATGAACCAAGCCGCTTCAAGTATTCATCGATACCTTGTTTCAAGTATTTTTCCTTTAACTTTCCAACGGCAATGACCGCTATTTTCATCAGCTGAACATCCTTTTCGCTACATTCTTTGCTTTTAGTTTACCAAAATGAGGTCCGTGGGGACAGGCACCTTGGGTCATTTTTTTGGCCCAGCGTGCCTGTCCCTCTGGTTCTTATGGTTCTTCAATTAATTTAATATATTACTATATTAATTTGCTGACATTTAGTATGATAGACATAAATATGAAGAAAGGATGTGGGACATGCTATACAAATCACGTACGAAACCTGTTGAACTGAAACAATTAAGCTCGTTGGATACACGAATGACTTTACCTTCAAAGGATAAACAGCATTTTATAAATTTGAGCAGGGGCTATGAAGGTGAGGTCTTGTTTGATTCATTAACCGAAAAACTTACGTGTGACTGTTTACTATTAAATGACCTACTGCTAAAAGCTAATAACTCGCTCTTTCAAATTGACTCGCTGCTTATTTCATCCAGGAAAATTCATTTGTTTGAGGTGAAAAATTTTGAAGGAGATTATAATTATGAAACAAATCGATTTGTTAAGTTGCCGCAATATGAAATTACCAATCCTTTGCACCAGTTAAGCAGAAGCGAATCATTACTGCGACAGTTACTTCTCAAAGATAACATTAATCTTCCAATTGAAGCCTCTCTGATTTTTATCAACCCAGAATTTACGTTGTATCAGGCGCCTCTTAATAAGCCAATGATTTTTTCCAACCCAGATCAAAAACTACTTGAGCGAATTAAATTCAACGCCTTCCAATTTAAATGAAAAACATAAGCGACTAGCAGATAAATTGGTCTCCCTTCATATCGAGGAACCGCCTTATAAGCAACTGCCATCTTATACTTATGAGGACCTGCAAAAAGGAATTACTTGCTCAGCATGCAAATCCTTTTCCACTGTGATTGCGGGAAGAAGACTTGTTTGCAAGGAATGTGCGCATGAAGAAATGGCTGCAGCAGCCGTTGTGCGGGCTGTTGAAGAATTTAAGCTACTGTTTCCGGAACATAAGATAACGACACGTCGTATTCATGAATGAAGTGCAATATCAAAAAAGGATAAGAAAAGTACTGGATGATAACTATACAAAGAGAGGGACAAACCGGTGGGCCTACTATGAGTAAAGTGATTTGACCCTGAAAGCCAAAGGGCGTGTTAAGGCGGCTGGAGGACGATTAATCTTGCAGATGCTTCTTATTGAGCTTTTTGGCTGCTTTCAGGGCGCACTTTTAGTCTAGAGACAGCTTCTCGAAACCTTTTCCACTGCTTTCGAACACCTTTTTAGTCTCGAGACGGCTTATCGAAACCTTTTCGACCGCTTTCATACACCCTTTTGGTCTCGAGACGGCCTATCGAAACCTTTTCGACTGCTTTCATACACCCTTTTGGTCTCGAGACGGCTTATCGAAACCCTTTCGACCGCTTTCGAACACCCTTTTGGTCTCGAGACG
This sequence comes from Lentibacillus cibarius, assembly GCF_005887555.1. Lineage (NCBI taxonomy): Bacteria > Bacillati > Bacillota > Bacilli > Caryophanales > Bacillaceae > Lentibacillus > Lentibacillus cibarius. The sequence goes on from NZ_VCIA01000001.1 coordinate 1,867,118, forward strand.
GCTTATCGAAACCTTTTCGGCCGCTTTCATACACCCTTTTGGTCTCGAGACGGCTTATCGAAACCTTTTCGACCGCTTTCGAACACCCTTTTGGTCTTGAGACAGCCTCTCGAAACCTTTTCGACTGCTTTCATACACCCTTTTGGCTTGAGACAGCCTCTCGAAACCTTTTCGACTGCTTTTGAACACCTTTTTGGTCTCGAGACGGCTTATCGAAACCTTTTCGACTGCTTTCGAACACCCTTTTGGTCTCGAGACGGCTTATCGAAACCTTTTTGGCTGCTTTCGAACACCTTTTTGGTCTCGAGACAGCTTATCGAAACCTTTTCGACCGCTTTCGAACACCTTTTTGGTCTCGAGACAGCCTATCGAGACCTTTTCGACCGCTTTCGAACACCCTTTTAGTCTCGAGACGGCTTATCGAAACCTTTTCGGTCGCTTTCATACACCTTTTTGGTCTCGAGACGGCTTATCGAAACCCTTTCGACCGCTTTCGAACACCTTTTTGGTCTCGAGACGGCTTATCGAAACCTTTTCGACCGCTTTCGAACACCCTTTTGGTCTTGAGACAGCCTCTCGAAACCTTTTCGCCGAATTCCAAAGCCACTTTTTAGTCTCGAGAATCTCTATGCCTCATACAAAAATGACGACGCCTCCACAAGTATCGCCATAGCATCGATTATTTATGTCTGTCGTTTCCTGACTTTCGTTGGTCCATCAACAACGTTAAAGGTTCGTCGGACTTCCTCATCCATTTATACACGTATGACGCGGTTACGTTGCAGCTGTCCTCAATTTTTTCTGCCAGATGGTTGCTGCGTTCATACAGGATTGACCGGAATTCACTAATTTGCCGGTGAATTTTTTCCATCAGGGCCTCCTGATTTTCTAGGCGGTCAAGTACGTTATCCTGCGTCTGATCCTGTTCCGATAGCTTAGCGGACAGTTGTTCATTCTGTTCGGCAAGTTTTTCCAGTTGCTCGTTCATGCCGCTGTTAGTGGATTCATATGCTGCCAAACGTGCTGCAATTTCCCGATTTGATTGGCTGAGTGCGTCGATCCGGGTGGCGGTTTCCTGCTTGCGGGCGTCATCGTGTTCTAATATAGCCGCCAACTTGTTACTATTTTCCTCAATTGTTTGCAGCCATTCCAATGTCTGGTGCTCAAATGTCTCTTGCGCTTGTTTCCGTTGATTCAGCATGTGCAGCTGACGATTGATTTCCTGCCATTTGCCTGAAGTGGCGCGGTTCTGCTCATTGTTCATCCTTTTCAATTCCTGAAACGCTTCAGACAACTGCTTATTCACTGCCTTTTGTTCCTGAATCATTTCGGAAAAGGTATCCTTATGGAAATAACCCTGATTCGGTTCAGGGATTGCCGTGTCATTTTTATAAACGGATGGATGTTCATTTCGGTTCATATATAATCCCAAGCTGATCACATCCCTTATTGCGTTTTGCTATCAGCGTATGCAAGAAGGGAGGCATTCGGGACAAATGGCCAGTGAACGCTAAACCAAGCAATCATACCTGCAATTATGTATAAGGAAGCAGACGTCATGCCTACTTCCATTAATCAACATTTACTTTTCATATCCTGTATATGACCCTGCCTATTTATAAAAACTTCCGGTGTACCTTCTCTCCATTATACGAAAAGACGACTCGCTTATCTTCCACAACAGTTTCTATATGGACAGCGCGGCCCCAGAGTTGATAAATATATGGCAAAACATTTTCCAAATAGTGCAGGTCAAGTTCGGTACCTTCATAGCCGTGCATTAAATACAATTCACCATTGCGCATATAATCGCCATTTTCGACGGTAATAAACGGGAAGCCACCGTTCTCCCTCATGGATACAAGCTGATCACGCACTTGTTCGTAATCTTTGTCGGTAATCGTATAATCGGAACCTTGTTTCTCAAATAAATACATATCTTCTTGATTTACCAAGTCTTTCGTTAAATAATTGCGGATAAAGGAAATATCTGATTCAATCTCCCGTACTTCAAAAATTTTCTCCCGCCCTGATCCAGGTACAACTCCAAGGTTCCGCATCTCCTCTGTCGGGTTGTTGTAGCGTCTTTCAATGTCTTCAAAAATTTTTATCCCAAGGTAGTACGGGTTGATCTGCTGTTTGGACGGCTGTACGACACTGGCGTTCAATGACGCGAACTCTACCGCTTCATCAGAGGTCAGATCCATTTCCCGTAAAATCCGCTGATGCCAATAGGACGCCCAGCCTTCGTTCATAATTTTCGTCTCCAGCTGCGGCCAGAAGTAGTGCATCTCCTCCCGCATCATTGTCAATATATCCCGCTGCCAATCCTCGAGTTCACGACTATATTCCTCAATGAACAGCAATACGTCTTTTTCCGGTTTGGGTGGGAACTTTTCTTGACGTTTTACCGGTAGCCGCTTGTTTCTTTGCATCGTTTCATCCATTTCCCACAAATCATCATAAGGCGTTTTGGCGTTGGCTTGGACGGTAGGTTGCTCATCCGGTTCGTCGGGTACGTCTGGCCGGATAAGGGATGGGTCGATATGCTCCTGGATGGATAATACCGCATCCAGAAACTGCTCTACTTGCTCCTTGCCATGAATGAGCTCATAATTCTCTATCCGTTCGGCTGTTGCCGTCATACTCTCAACCATATCACGCCTCGTGTTAGCAAACCGAGCGTTATTTTTGAAAAAATCACTATGGGCAAGGACGTGTGCAATAATAAGCTTATTTTGGATAAGACTATTCGAATCGAGTAAAAAAGCATAGCAGGGATTGGAGTTAATGACCAATTCATAAATCTGACTTAATCCCAGGTCATAATGGGTTTTCATTTTATGAAACTGTTTACCGAAGCTCCAGTGGGAGAAACGGGTCGGCATCCCATAAGCTCCAAACGTATAAATGATATCAGCCGGACAAATTTCATACCGCATTGGGTAAAAATCCAGGCCGAACCCAGAGGCAATTTCCGTAATTTCGTCAATCGTACGGTTCAGCAATCGTGTATCCGTCACCATGATCCCTCCAAGTGTCCTTTTTACAGTATATGACACAAAGGAGAAAATTTGACCAATCAATGTTCAGTAATTTACTGAAAATTTTTGTTCAACACATGCAATGGACTTGGATTAGCCTGTATACTGGGCCGCAATAGCGTTCATTTCTCTAATGAAACGGTAAATAAATGCGCCATAAAACATTCATAGACGTCTATTATTTTAAAAAAATATATAAAAATTTTCATTATTATTGTTATAATTGGAATCTTATTATACAATAGAGAATTATATAAGTAAAATCAGTAAAGTATCGCGCACAATGCAGCCACTTTACTGCAAACGGTTGTCAGAAGTCTTACATTCTTTTAGAAAAGGAGAGTACCGATCGTATGGAGACAAAAGAAAATGTGTTACAAGCGGGGACAACGCAAGCACGGGATTATGTGACCAATGTTTATGAGGCCGTCAAGCGACGCAATCCCAATGAAGAGGAGTATTTGCAGGCTGTGAAAGAAATCTTTGAATCGCTGGTTCCTGTATTTACTGCTTATCCGGCCTATATGAAATACGGCATACTAGAGCGACTTACGGAGCCGGAGCGGTTTATTACGTTTAGAGTGCCATGGGTGGATGACAGTGGCAATGTCCAAGTCAACCGTGGCTTCCGAGTACAATTTAACAGTGCACTTGGACCGTACAAAGGCGGCCTGCGTTTCCACCCATCCGTAAATGGCAGCATCATTAAATTTTTAGGGTTTGAGCAGATCTTCAAAAATTCATTGACAGGCCAGTCAATCGGTGGCGGAAAGGGCGGTGCTGACTTTGATCCAAAGGGAAAGTCCGACGTGGAAATTATGCGCTTCTGTCAAAGTTTCATGACCGAGCTATACCGCCATATCGGACCGGATACGGATGTGCCTGCTGGAGATATCGGTGTTGGTGCTAGAGAGATTGGATACTTATTCGGTCAGTACAAACGCATTCGTGGGACCGTTGAATCCGGTGTTTTAACAGGTAAGGGACTCAGGTATGGTGGCAGTCTGACCCGGAAAGAGGCGACAGGGTTTGGCACGATTTATTTTGTGCAAGAAATGCTTAAGGATAAAGCACTCGACTTTTCAGGCCGTACGATTATTGTCTCCGGCTCCGGAAATGTGTCTATTTACGCTATGGAGAAAGCGATGGAGCTTGGCGCAAAGGTTGTCGCATGCAGTGATTCAAACGGATTCATCTATGATGAGAAGGGTATTAACGTTGAAACCGTTAAGCAATTGAAAGAAGCTGGAAACGAACGAATTTATGCTTATTTGGATCAGCACCCACATGCTCAATATGTTGATGACTGCAGCAGCATCTGGTCCATCCCATGTGATATTGCTCTGCCATGTGCAACCCAAAATGAAATAGACGAAGCAACTGCAAAAACACTCGTCGCCAATGGGGTTAAAGCAGTCGGTGAAGGTGCCAACATGCCATCTACATTAGAGGCAATTAATGTATTCCTCGATAACGACGTCCTCTTCGCGCCGGCAAAAGCTGCCAATGCTGGTGGTGTTGCTGTTTCGGCGTTGGAAATGGCGCAAAATAGCGGAAAACTGTCATGGACATTTGAGGAAGTGGATGCCAAACTACAAGAAATCATGAAATCCATTTACCAAAACAGCAAGCAAGCCGCAAAAGATTACGGCCATCCAGGTAATCTGGTCGATGGCGCTAACATAGCCGGTTTTATCAAAGTTGCTGATGCGATGGTGGAACAAGGGATTATTTAAACAATTCCCGTTTACTCGGACGATTAACCTTATGCGCCACTTACCGTACACGCACGTACATGTACACCTGCTGCATTCGAGTCAAATATTGCCACAGTCCCTTTCTGTATGATTGTCTCTAACAAGGTCAATCTATAGGTAGGAGGGATGATAATGGGCTTCCAGTTCTTAACCATTGAGGAATTTAATGATTTATTGCAGCAATGGAACGGGGAAACGATTAAAATTTCCAAGCATGAACTTAATGACCTCGACGAAACACTCATGACTCTACAAGAGATTTCCTACGACCGTAACACCAGACGAATAGATGATTACGAACCTATGCACGCACTGCAGCTGAACGGCGCTGGAACGATGGAAACAGATATAGGCGAGCCCCAGACGCTTCCTTCATCATTATACGAAATCCCGTTGGAGGACAATTCCTTATACGAATTTGACGGCCATCAATTCTTAGTGAGCACTTCCCGCGGAGTATATAAAATTGAACGAGAGTGATCGCTATAGTTTCAACCGCAATAGCAAAACTAGGAGCAAGTAGTTAAATGCACAGGCCCCTCCCGCTTTAGCATTCATTCGCCATCACGTTTGAAAAAAGCCCCCGCACTTGCGGAGGCTCAAACGGTGGCTATTTCCTTTTGGAAAAATGTTTTTAAAGCATGATACACGTCCTGTTTTCCTTTCAAAATATGATGGCGGAATTTCTGATTCTGGAATTCCTGATATGCACGCATCAGTGTGGACTGGCGATTGTACATATTCACCTCAGCATAACCGAACATGTTGCTTACGTCCATTATCTCATTCACAAGTTTAATGCACTTAGGATTGTCGGATGTGATGTTTTCACCATCAGAAAAGTGAAATGGATAAATGTTATAGCGGTTGGGACTATATTCATCTGAAATCAACTCTAACGCTTTCTCATAGGCGGATGAGCAAATAGTTCCACCACTTTCTCCTTTAGAAAAAAATGCTTCTTCTGAGACAACTTTTGCTTCCGTATGATGAGCAATAAAAGCAATATCAACATGTTCATAGTTAGTTCGTAAAAATCTCAGCATCCAAAAAAAGAAACTTCTAGCTAAATATTTCTCAAAACTACCCATTGATGCACTTGTATCCATCATCGCCAGAATAACTGCTTTTGACTCGGGCTTTGTCACATCATTCCATGTTTTAAAACGGAGGTCATCATTATAAATAGGGGTAATTTGTGTTTTTCCTTTCATGGAATTACGTTTCAACGCTGATAAAATGGTGCGTTTTTTATCAACATTTCCCATCAGTCCTTTTTTGCGAACATCATTGAACTCAATAGCTTCAGTCGTTATATCCGCTTCTTCCTTTTGCTGCAGATTTGGCAGTTCAAGCTCCTTGAAAAGTGCTTCTTCCAGTTCTGCCAAGGACACTTCAGCCTCATAATAGTCACTACCAGGCTGGTCACCAGCTTGCTTTCCTTGACCCGACCCAGCTTTTCCCTGGCTTTTGCCATTTGGATCGCGAGCAATGACGTCGCCTACCTGACTGTCACCATCACCTTGGCCAACTCGCTTGGACTTATCATGATTATAGCGGATTTTATATTCATCAAGTGATCGGATGGGTACTTTAACGACATCACGGCCATTAGACATAATAATATTTTCTTCACTGATTAAGTCAGGCAGATTATTGCGGATGGCATCTTTGACTTTATCCATATGACGTTCCTGATCTTGATAGCCTTTGCGATGGAGGGACCAATCTTCCCGAGAAACGGTGTAACTCCTTTTGTCTTCGTCCACGTTTTACCCTCCTTATCCTTTTATTTAGTTTATGCAGTGGCGGTCAAACAAGTTATTACGTTCTATTTGTAAATATTATAGAAAAAATAACAAGGACTAAAGCGACATTAGTCTTGTTATTCTTTCCATCTCGTAATCACCGATTGAGCAGGCTACCGACATATCGCAATAAGTCATTGGCTGAGACAGAATTATAGCCATATTCATCAATCAGACGTGCGATTACTTCATTAATCTTTTTCAGCTGTGATTCATCCGGTGTCTGCGATGTAGTCGTAATTTTGACGACATCTTTGAGATCGGCAAACAATTTTTTCTGGATAGCTTCCCGCAATCGTTCATGGGAGCCATACTCAAAGCGCTTTCCTTTGCGCGCATAGGCAGAGATGCGGATCAAGATTTCCTCTCTGAAGGCTTTTTTCGCGTTTTCTGAAATACCAATCTGTTCTTCAATCGAGCGCATCAGTTTTTCATCCGGACTCATCTCTTCACCGGTTAGTGGATCAGGTAGCTTAGTCTTGTTACAGTAAGCTTCCACGTTGTCGAGATAGTTATCAAGCAAGGTTCTCGCTGATTCCTCATACGAATAGACAAATGCCTTCTGTACTTCTTTTTTAGCAATGTCGTCATATTCCCGACGTGCAACCGAGATATAGTTTAAATATTTCTCTTTATCCTCGTCAGTTATCGACGGATGCTGTTCCAGTCCTTCCTTTAAAGAACGCAGCACATCAAGCGCATTGATGGACGGAACATCTTTACGGATAATGGCAGAAGAAATTCGATTGATGACATAACGTGGATCAATGCCGTTCATTCCTTCATCCGGATATTCCTTTTTCAGTTCATCGACATCGACCTGGCTATACCCTTCGACATTGTCACCGTCATATAGGCGCATTTTTTTAACGAGGTCGACGCTTTGTTTTTTCGATTCCTCCAGCCTTGTCAAAATGGAGAAAATCGCCGCTACCCGAAGTGCGTGTGGGGCAATATGAACATGTGCCATATCACTTTCACGAATCATTTTTTCATAAATTCGTTCTTCCTCGCTCACTTTCAAGTTATATGGAATTGGCATAACGATAATCCGTGACTGCAGTGCTTCATTTTTTTGGTTAGCAATAAATGAGCGGTACTCGGCCTCGTTTGTATGTGCCACAATCAACTCATCAGCACTGATTAATGCAAATCGACCTGCTTTGAAATTACCTTCCTGGGTCAGTGACAGCAAATGCCACAGAAATTTCTCATCACACTTCAGCATTTCTTGAAATTCCATCATTCCACGGTTGGCTTTGTTTAGTTCACCGTCAAAACGGTAGGCACGCGGATCAGATTCAGACCCGTATTCCGCAATCGTCGAAAAGTCAATGCTGCCTGTCAAATCGGCAATATCCTGTGACTTCGGGTCAGATGGGGTGAATGTACCGATGCCAACCCGGTTATCCTCCGAAAGAAAAATACGTTCCACCTTTACATCCTCAATACACCCACCATATTCTTTCTCAAGCCGCATCGCATTCAGCGGTGAAAGATGTCCCTCAATGCGGATGCCATATTCGTTATAAAAGTCCTCACGCAGATGCTGCGGAATGAGATGAAGCGGATCCTCATGCATCGGGCAGCCCTTGATAGCATACACCGCCCCTTCATCTGTCCGTGAATATTGTTCAAGCCCGCGCTTTAGCATGGTCACAATGGTTGACTTACCGCCGCTGACCGGACCCATCAAAAGTAATATTCGTTTGCGTACATCAAGCCGTTTAGCTGCGGGATGAAAATATTCTTCCACAAGTCGTTCAATCGTGTCCTCTAATCCAAAAATCTCCTCCCCAAAAAAATTGTACATTTTCCGGCCATCCCGTTCCGTTAATCCCGAATTTTTAATCATATTGTAAACACGTGAATGGGCTGTCTGGGCAACTTCCGGATGCTCTTTCACGATTTCCAGATATTCTGCAAACGTACCTTCCCACTTTAACTGTTGTTCCTCTTCACGATGTTGCTTCACCTTATTAAGAATATCCATGTCATTCCTCCATCCAGGAATCGATTTCTATATCCTATGCAAGCATTGTGATGAAAATGCTCATTCACGATGAATCAAACTTGCCAAGACAGATTTTTAACTCCATATATATGGCTCTAAAACAGAGCTAATCCCCTATTCCATAAAGAGCCCATTGCACCGAAAATGTATTTCGTGCAATGGGCTCTTTAAAGTATGTTACAGATGGTGACACCGCACTCGTTTCACTCACGTATTAACAGGATATAAATACTTCACTGAATGCAGTTTTACGTTATATGGATGCGTGTTGACCGAGATCAAGTTCTTTGGCTTTTCTATAAACACCGGTGGCAACTGCATGATCAAAATAGGCACTTCCGACTGATTTAAAGAAAGTAATCTCCTTTTCATTTTCCCGTTTCAGCGTATCACCGTCTACTTCATACAATTCTGCATAAACGTCGGAAAAACTCCAATTACTTTCTTCCGCTGCATGAATCAGTTCACCGGCCTCTTCTTTCACACCATGTAAATCGTCCACAATAATCTTGTTTGCTTTTTGGATTGTCTGTAAATCAACTTCCCGCATCGTTGGCAAAAAGGACCCGACACCATTAATATGTGTCCCCTGTTTCAATAAAGTACCGTCAAACACGGGTTTGTTCGATCTCGTTGCACAATTGATAATATCCGATGACTCCAGCACACTGTCCACATGATCGACGACATCAATGGTACAGGTGACACCGAACTCGATTAACTTATCCCTGAACTGTTGCGCCTTGTTCACAGTTCGGTTGAATAGAATAATCGTATGAATGTCCCTTGCTTCCAAAACACCAAGCACCTGCTCAAATGCCATAGCTCCTGTGCCAATAACACCGAGCACCCTTGCATCCGTTCTGGAAAAGCTTTCTGTAGCCACTGCGCTTAATGCACCGGTTCGAAGCCGCGTTAGGTAGGAGGCGTTCATCACGCATACGTGCTCTCCCGTATGCGCATCACTCAGCACCAGCACTCCTTGTGTTGTTGGCTTCCCTTCTTTCGGATTTTCTGGAAATATGCTCACTACTTTAACCGAAGCAATCTCTTGTTCCAAATCAGCACTTGGCATATACAGACCTGATCCATTAACAGCCGGATAATTCATGACCGTACGCTCCGGACTGCGGACATAGCCGTCCCGTTTCGCTCCAAGTCCTTTTTTCAAATCGGCAATACCATCCTTCATCGAATAATTTTCCATAATCTCTTTCTCCGATAAAATAAGCATGTATGGCTCTCCTTCCTAAATGCAGTTCCGGTGATTTGTAATTTATTTTGTCTCCAACGTTGCTGCTGTTTCATCCTGATCCAATTCCTGATGACGTTTATCTTTAACCGTCCAAATAGCGACAAGGGAAACAACCGCTGTGAAAATAATATAAACAGCAACAGGAATATACGAATTATTAAATTGAATCAATAAAGCCGTTGCTACTAAGGGCGCTGTTCCTCCTGCTGCAGCAGCACCGATTTGATAGCCTAGTGAAATGCCCGTGTAGCGCACATTTGCACTGAAAATCTCCGAAAACATCGTACCCAGAACGGAGGTAATCGGCGCCCAAATGATACCCAAGCCTATAATCGTTGCAATGAACAGAAGCACGACCGACTCCTGATGAATAAGCCAGAAATACGGAAAGGCATACAAAATCATTAAGATCGTGCCGCTGACATACAGCTTTTTCCGTCCAATTTTGTCAGACAAACTTCCCATCACCGGCATCAGAATCGTTGTCACAATCGTCCCCACAGTCACCGCATTAAGCGTTGATGTTTCAGTAAAGGATAAATTTTGCGTTCCATACGAAACGATAAATGTACCAAATATGTAGAATGGTGCTGTCTCAACAACTTTTGCACCTGTTGCTATCAATACTTCGCGCCAATGGTATTTTAATGTTTGGGCAATAGGAAGCTTTGGAATATTACCCTTCTGCCGCGTCTTCTGAAAAGACGGGGTTTCTTCAATACCCTTACGAATCCATAACCCAAAAATCACCAATAATGAACTTAATAGAAATGGAATACGCCAACCCCATACCACAAACGCATCATCTGACAGGAGCGTCATCGCTGAAAGAGCGATGGTTCCCATTAACATGCCAATTGTGACACCCATCTGCGGAACGCTTCCGAACAACCCTCGCTTTTCCTTGGGAGCATACTCGACTGCCAGTAATAGGGCACCCCCCCATTCACCGCCGAGTCCTAAACCTTGAACAAGCCGTAAGAGAATTAGTAGTACCGGCGCCCAAATACCAATCATTTCATACGTCGGCAAAACACCCATTAAAAATGTTGACAGTCCCATCAGGCTCAACGTTAGGACAAGTGTACGTTTCCTGCCAATTTTATCCCCAATATGACTAAAAATAATACCGCCCAGCGGCCTGATAAAGAATGCTAGTGAAAATGTCGCAAATGCATACAACGTTCCAAAAGCAGGGTCTTCCGTAACAAAAAACAATTGATTAAAAATAAGCGCCGCTACAGTGCCATATAGGAAATAATCGAACCATTCAACCGCACTTCCGACAACACTTGCGATTAATATTTTTCGGAACCCTTTTTCCATTAGTTGCTGCCTCCTTACTGCCTATTGATAGAAATGAATGAATTTTCAAATAGTAATGTAACAATAATAGATTTTTTCAAATATTTCAACCCATTTCAAAGTATTTTTGTACTTTTCTTTTTCCTCATAATTATGCAGGTTTTAAGGAAAGCTATAATGGAAAACGACAGACCTATTTTCTAACTTATATAAAAAAGGATGGATAGCATGAAAGTTGCCGAATTGTTCGTTAAGTGTCTGGAACAAGAAGGTGTCCAATATGTTTTTGGCGTTCCAGGCGAAGAAAATATCGATCTGATGGATGCATTTAAAGATTCAGCGATTGACTTTATTGTGACCCGCCATGAAACAAGTGCCGCATTTATGGCTGGTACATATGGCAGATTGACTGGCAAGCCAGGTGTCTGTCTCGCCACACTGGGACCGGGTGCTACCAATCTGATGACAGGTGTAGCTAACGCCAATATGGATCACGCACCACTCGTTGCTATTACCGGGCAAGCAGGATTAGACCGGCAGCACAAAATATCGCATCAATATTATGACTTGATCAACATGTATGAACCCGTTACCAAATGGAACGCTCAGATCAAATCGGCTTCGATCACCCCGGAAGTGGTCCGCAAAGCGTTCCAGGTTGCCGGACAGGAGAAATGGGGAGCAACCCATATCGATTTACCAGAGGACATTGCTAGCATGGAAGTTGACGGTGAACCGCTTCAACCGGCTGACAGGCCACACACAGAAGCAAGGGAAGAGATTATTACCCAAGCTGCCGATATGATCAAAGAAGCCAAGCATCCGCTCATCCTTGCCGGTAATGGCATTGCCAGACAACAGGCAACAGAAGAGATGCGTGCACTTACCGAAAAAAGCCAAATATCTGTTGTCCACTCCTTTATGGGTAAAGGTGCAGTGCCATGGACAGACGATCTCAGTCTCCTAACGGCTGGAATAGGTGGGAAAGACTACATTACATGCGGTTTTGACACCTCTGATTTAATTATAACCGTCGGATTTGATATGGCTGAATACCCGCCAAAAAACTGGAATCCTGAAGGCTCAACGCAAATTATTCATGTTGACACCGACGAGGCAGAAACAGATGAACATTATCCGGTCGCTTTAAGCGTACTCGGTGACTTGAAAGCCAACCTGAAACAGTTAACCAAAGCAGTTGAAACACGGGAACCGGACAAAAGTTGGGCAACCAATGTCCGCCAGCAAGTCATCGATGAGTACCAATCGTTTCAAGCAGATGACCGTTTTCCAATGAAGCCGCAAAAAATTATAGCTGATTTGCGCGCTGTTCTCGGTAAAAATGACATTGCCATATCGGATGTCGGTGCTCATAAAATGTGGATGGCTCGTATGTACCATTGTTATGAACCAAATACGTGTCTTATTTCTAACGGGCTTGCTTCTATGGGGGTTGCTGTTCCTAGTGCGATTGCAGCTAAAATGGCCAACCCTGACCGCAATGTTGTTGCCGTCTGTGGTGATGGATCTTTTCAGATGACCGGTGCTGAACTGGAAACAGCGAAACGGTTGGAGCTGCCAATTATCGTGCTAATGTGGCGGGATAACGGCTATGGCTTAATTGAATGGCACCAGATGAAAAAATTTGACCGCGCATCCTACATCAAGTTCGGCAATCCAGATTTCAAGCAGCTGGCCACATCTTACGGTTTTGAAGCCATGAGTATTGAGACAGCTGAGGATCTGAAGCCGGCCTTGGAAAAAGCTACTACCATGAACAAACCAGTCTTTATCGATTGTCCAGTCGACTACAAGGAAAACATGAAACTGACCGAAAAACTCGGCGATATCATTTGCTAGTATGCAGAAAGGATGATAAAACATGTTCGGCTCTATCATTAATGGCAAGGAGTACAACGATAGTAAGAACACCAAGGACGTACTGAATCCTTATACAGGGGAAAAAGAAGCAGAAATTGCACTGGCATCTAAAGAGGAATTTGAACAGGCGGTCACTAACTCCTTTGACACCTTTCATAACACGATGAAAGAAATGCCGGCACATGAACGATCGGACATTTTACGGAAAACAGCGGATCTGATGGAAGAAAGAACAGATGAATTTGCCGAAACCATCACCAAAGAAGCGGGTAAACCAATCGCCTTTAGTCAGGGAGAGGTGCAACGCGCCATTCAGGTGCTGCGCTTTGCCTCCGAAGAAGCTAAACATATTAGTGGTGAAGTGGTACCGATGGATGCGGCAATCGATGGGGACGGGCGTCTCGGGCTTGTTAAACATATTCCGCTTGGAGTCGTTGCAGCGATTACGCCGTTCAATTTTCCACTGAATTTATCATTGCATAAAATTGCCCCAGCCATCGCTGCCGGGAATACCGTTATTTTTAAACCTGCTGAAAAAACACCAGTATCTGCCTACAAGCTCGTTCAATTATTCCAGGAAGCAGGTCTTCCGGACGGTGTACTGAACTTGCTGATGGGAACTGGTGACATTGGTGAGGCACTCGTCAACAGCGATCAAGTGCATAAAATTTCGTTTACCGGCAGTTTACCCGTTGGCCGGTCCATTAGGGAATCTGCCGGGTTCAAAAAAGTGACGCTGGAACTTGGCTCTAATTCCCCGAATATTATTTTTGACGATGCCAATATCAGTGAAGCAGTAGACCTGTTGGTAAAGGGATCGTTCGCTTTCTCCGGGCAAGTGTGTATTTCCGCACAGCGCATTTATGTACAGAAATCCGTTTATGATCAATTTTTGGAACAGTTTATTGCTAAAACAAAGAACTTAAAAGTCGGTAATCCGGCAGAAAAGGACACAGACATCGGACCAATGATTGATGAAAAAGAAGCAGAACGTGCCAAACAATGGATTGACGATGCCGTGGAAAACGGAGCCAAGGTTGAAGTTGGCGGCAACCGGGAAGGAACAGTACTACGACCGGCCATCATGACCAATGTTAAGCGTAACATGAAAGTTATTGCCGAGGAGGTCTTTGCACCGATTGTATCGGTCATTCCATTTGACAGTGAGGAAGACGCGATTGCCTATTCAAACGATTCGATTTACGGACTGCAGGCAGGTGTTTTCACGAAGGGACTTGACCGGGCATTGAGAGTTGCCGACAAGCTTGAAATGGGTGGTGTTTGGATTAACGAAATATCCACCTACCGCCAGGACAACCATCCATACGGCGGCGTGAAGCAGAGCGGCGTTGGTAAAGAAGGCGTAAAATATGCCGTTCAGGACATGACCGAAACGAAATTTATCGGCTTTAAGTTAAAGGATGCAGGAAAAAAGTAACAATAAAAGCTTGAGGTTCGCCTCAAGCTTTTTATTGGATGACTGGAATCCGGGCCGATGTGTCGATATTCACCGTAAACCAGTCGTCCCCCTGTTTCAACACATCACGGCTGATCACCTGACTACATATTTTCAAAAAATAACCGAATGACATCGGCACCGCCAATAAATGTACCAAGTGAACTGCCGACATTGGCAAGAACAACGATGAGCAGAATGCGTGTCACTTTGTTATGCCAAAATCCTTTTAGGTGGTGGACGTCATCCGACAACTTTTCAAAGTCACCTACATTCGGTTTACGGATCATCGCCTGGACGATACCTGCAAACCAACCAGCGGCTATTAACGGGTTCAATGACGACAGTGGTGCTGCGGCAAAGGCAGTCAAAATTGTCAGCGGATGCCCTAGCGCAATGGCCGTCCCGAGTGCCGAGAAACTGCCATTCCATAAAATCCAGCTAATCGTCTGTTGCCATCCCGCTGCTGGATTTGCCCAAAATGTATAGGCAATAACCGCTAGAATTAGTATAGGGATTGCCCAGCCAATGATTTTGGGAACCTTTGATTTTGGTGGGCGCTCCCGGAGACGTTTTAAATCATGTTCACGTGGTATTTCCTGCTTAATCCCGGGAACGTGTGCTGCACCAAGGACGGCGACCACTTTTTCACCGGGAGCATGTTTTATTTTCTGAGCAAGGTATTGGTCACGCTCATCAATAAGCGGCCTCTTCAATCTTGGAAAATGCTGCGTAAATTCTTCCAGCATACTGTCTAGCATATCCTTCGATTTTAACTTTTCTAGTTCCTCTTCCGAAATCGACTCCTGGCTAAAGATACCACCAATCACTTGCATCAGCAGCATCATTTTCCCTTTCAGCCCGATGTTGCCCCATATACGGGAAAACGTTATTTGAATATCACGGTCAGCCAGTACCAGTTCAGCGCCAATTTCATTTGCCGATTCGATACCCTGAATCATCTCCTGACCAGCGTTGATGCCGAATTGTTTGGCCATCCGTTTCTGAAAGGAAGATATAGCAAGATTCATTAACAGTAATGTCGCTTTCCTTTCTTTAATGACTTGAAATATATCCATTTCCTTCCATTTATTGCCCTCTGTTACTGATTGGTACCGCTGTTTATCCAATTCTATACATACAGCATCCGGTTGTTCACTTGCAATTACTTCTTTGACCTGTTCAGCACTTTGTTTGGATACATGAGCTGTGCCAATCAGAATATATTCCTTTCCATTCTGGTGAATTCGTGTAATATTTTCCTCGTCCATAAATGACTCTCCTATTCATTACTCAACCACTGTTACGGCGGGCATTACAGATACTTTTCCGCTCGCCAGTAACCAACGACGACTAGATACCTGAAAGTCCATTATACACAAACAAAAAGCCTGGTGCACGACCAGACCTCCTATCAAGCCATCCATTTCGGTGGTGTATTTTTGTCCCAATAAATCTCACCGATATCATAGTGTTCTTTAAATCCGTCATCGTTCACATGGTAATGGAAGTTGAACCAGTATCCTTCCTGCGGGCGTCGATCACGTCTGACATGGAACTTGGCAACATCCTGCCCTGTTCGCTCATCACGGATATTGAAAATCCGTTCACCGTTGCCATTTGCAGGACGTTCGGAAATACTGGCATATGGAATATCAGCCGCTTCCATATTAGCAAGAATCAGCTGAATAGACTCCTCCATTTTTGGAAAAATAGTTGTCTCGAATTCACCCTCCACTTTGGGTGCAATACGTGGTCCCATTTTTTCCAGCACCTGTTCTTTCGCACGTTCACTAAGTAGCTCGGCAGCATCGTCAGCTGTGAACGCCGGAACCGGTACTGGAACTGATGGGACACCAGTCGACACCTGTTCGTCTTGGTCATGTACATGAACCTCATCCGGCAGATCAGCGCCAGCAGTCTCCTTGCTCCGCTCAGCCTCTACGTCCATATCAAAATCAGGAATGTATAATCCTAATGTTATAACAGCAATAAGCGCGACTGAAATTTTCCGCATCCAAAGCTTCATCGTGATTTCTCCTTTATTCCGTGTGAACAATTAGTAAACGGTTTTCTTCATATGTTTAGTTGGGGACACAGCCCCTATGGACTAACTTTTACTTTTATCGATTCATACATCAGTCTATACTAAAATTTTACCACTTGTCAGACAAAATTTCCACTTAGTTTGGCATGTTTAACAGAATTGAAACATCATTTCCATATTTATTCTATAATCCGGCTACTTTGCTATCATTTCTTCCAGGGACGTTTTATATACCTCATAGTCCTTTTCGGAAAACAGTGTCATGACAACCCTTTCGAAAGCTTGTCCACGGAGAAAATGGATAATGGTCTCAAGTGCAATCCGCGATGCCTTGTTAACAGGAAAATGATACACTCCCGTTGCTATCGATGGAAAAGCGATACTTGACACCTGATAATCCGCAGCAAGCTGTAATGCATTCCGGTAACAGTTGGCGAGCAACACCTCTTCATGTTGGCCATTTCCTTTCCAGACGGGGCCGACAGTATGAATCACATATGTTGCCGGAAGCTGATAACCACGTGTAATGACAGCCTCACCAGTCGGCAGTTCTTTCCCCCCAAGTTCCTCTTGGCGTACGTTTTTACAGGCTGCAAGTAATTCTTTCCCGGCCGCTCGATGGATTGCGCCATCCACGCCACCACCGCCAAGGAGAGTTCCGTTAGCTGCATTGACAATTGCGTCTGTCCGCTGTTTAGTAATGTCGCCTATTTGCAGTTCGATGGTACTGCCATCAATCATTGTTTTCATCCTATCAGCCTCCTATAATTATTTATACTTTTATTTTTACTTATTCCCGGTACACTTTCAACCTAACGTTAATACTAGCCAGGATAAACCCCATCCAATATTGCTCTTTGGCCACTAATAACACCAATCATTGAAATTTAATACACTTCCTTTGCTTCTTTATGATACATTTACATTAACTACAATAAGGATGTGACATCATGTTTCTGTTTCAAATTGATGATGAAGTAGCGTTAAAGCGCTTGGAACTGTCGGATGCAGACAGGTTGTTTCAGCTCACTGACCAATCGAGAGACCACTTACGTCCATGGCTGCCATGGGTAGATCATACAAAAACAGTCGACGACTCCAAGGCGTTCATTCAATCCAGTTTAAAAACCTTTTCCAATCGCCAAGGACTTACAACCGGTATCTTGTATAAAGGCGAACTTGCCGGAATCATCAGTTTTAATAGTCTTGACTGGAAAAATGAAATTGGCTATATCGGTTATTGGCTCGGGGTGAACTATCAGGGAAATGGCATTATGATCCGGGCTGTCAGTGGATTAATCGACTATGCTTTCTACTCCCTTGGATTGAACCGTATTGAAATCCGCGCCGCCGTTGGTAACAGAAAAAGCCGTGCCATCCCGGAACGGCTAGGTTTTATGCTGGAGGGACAAATACGCCAGGCGGAATGGCTGCATGAGGACTACACCGATCATGCTGTTTATGGCATACTGGCCGATGAATGGGATAGTCAAAAGCTTAATGGTTTTTGAGGAAAGAAGGTTGGTTATGACTAAAAAACGGAAAACATTTCATTTATGGGTGCCACTTTTATTATTAGGTATCAATATAATTTTCTTAGTTTTTATAATTGAAGAACTGATAGACGCTTCTCCTCCGAACTATGGTGGATTAGGATTTTTAATGCCCGTAATTGGTTTAATTTCTTTCACATACATTAGAAATTATGCAAAAGAAAAGCCGGTTTTATTGATATGGATATTACAAGGGTTAAACTGGTTTTTTATTTTTTTCCCAGTGGTTATTCTCATCGTTTTTATACTGGCTTTTATATAATCTATTCTCAAACAAACAGACACACTGCTATATATAGTGAGTCAACATACTATCCACAACTTATCCACACAATTCTGGGGATAAGTGGGTTATCAACATTCTGAATAAAGTTAAATGAGCAAATAAATAGTTTTATTACAATAATTCTCCCATGTTAAAGTAAACAGTCCCTCCATTGTCCGTGTAAAACTCAAATCATCTGATTAAAAATTCAATAGATTGGTCAAGGTTGTCCGAGAATGCGCATATACATGATTGTATCATCACAATGGAGGTGCTCCCTTATGCAACGCATGCATCTAATGAAATGGGTCTGTTATGCAGTCGGCTACGTCTTTCTCATTTCTGGTATTTTGAAACTGACCACTAATAATTTTAAAATTGCTTTCATGAATTTAGGCTTGCCATTTCCGGATACCATTTTATTCCTTGTTGCGATCACGGAAATTGCCTGCAGTGCACTCATCATCGGGAGAATGTACGTTAAACAAGCAGCCGCACCGCTTATATTTATTATTCTTGGTGCTATTTATTTATCCAAATTACCTGTACTGATGAACCAGGGCTTACTTAAATTCGCTTTTGATGCCCGGCTCGACATTGTCATGCTCATTCTTCTTCTGCTGCTTTGGCAGTATAAACCAGGTAAACAGCTATCCTGAACGTAACAAGTATGAATTCCTCGTACTTATCCACAGACTTATACACATATGCACAAATGTTCGTAGCTATTTTGTTATGAAATACATGTTCTATACGAGATATTGATGGCTATCTACAGATTGTGGATAAATTGTTGATAACTTTCTGCTCATCCCGTAAAAATAAGTAATAAGCTATCCCTCTGTAAAGGATAGCTTATCGCTGTTTGGCTAATTCTATTGTCGTTTCTTTCTTCTCCCCATCACGATAATACGTAACGGTTAGCGAATCCCCAATTTCTTTGTTCTGATAAAGGATTTTTCGTAAATCAATCATATTCATTACTTTTTTACCGTCCAGTGCCGTGATGACATCGAGCCGTTTAATTCCTGCCCGATCTGCTGGGGATAGTGATTCAACACTCCATACATAAACGCCACCTTTTACATCATTAGGCAGGTTCAATGTCCGATTCCACTCGGTTTTTGGAACTTCATCAAGTGAGTATATTTCCACACCCATATATGGACGCTTTACCTGACCGTTCTTCTCCAACTGGTCAACAATCGGTCTAGCCGTATCAATCGGGATCGCAAAACCAATGCCTTCCACCGCTTCTTCATTTATTTTCATGGAATTAATCCCGATCAGCTGACCATCAATATTAATAAGCGCCCCACCACTGTTTCCGGGGTTAATCGCTGCATCCGTCTGAATAACCTCAGCCTGCCAGTCAGCCCGTCCATCCTGGTCAAAATCCTGTGGTATGGTTCGTTGTGTCCCACTAATCACTCCTTGTGTTACGGAGCCTAAAAATTTCCCCAGTGGATTTCCGATAGCAATGGCCGGCTCGCCGACTTTAATGTTTTCCGATGTCCCCATTTTAATGGTTTCTTTCACCTTTTTGGCATCCATCCGTAATACAGCCAAATCAGAAAACAAATCACTGCCAAGGATTCCGGCTTCAACACGGGTATCATCAGACAGAATAACTTCTACTGCATCTGCACCCTTAATTACGTGATGGTTGGTAATGACATATGCTTTGCCATCTGTTTTTTTATAAATAACACCAGAGCCGGAACCGGCCTCACGCTGATTACCCTGCTGCCAGAAGTCACCCTTACGCTGAATGTTAATGACGCCAACAACGGCCGGCGAAACACTCTCCACAACATCCGTTATTTGCGAGGAAACGTTGACTGATATATAGTCATTGGCATCTATACCGGCATTTGACGCATTACCTGCTTGCTCAGCTGTATCCGTTGATGTCCCAGGCAATACATCAGAGCCCCAAATAGTAGGCAATGCAATCAGGACAGACGCCATGCCAATGATGATTCCTATAAGTGTGGGTACCAGCCAGCTGCGTTTATGAGGTTGCGGTGAATGATGATCATCATCAAAATAAGCCATTTTATTTCCCCTTTGTCATTAAGTGAAACGTCAATCATTTAACCGACTTCATATAATAAGGTCGGTGTTTTCGGATCGGTGTCACAAATGTCAAGGTTAATGCCCCGTTCCGTTAGAACATGGTGGACTGACATTCGGGCCAGATCTTTCATGTTATTATCTTGGCTTAAATGTGCCAAATAAATACGTTTTGTTCGATTACTTATGATTTCACTTAATGCAAGACCGCAATCTTCATTAGAAACGTGACCGGTATCGCCCAGTATACGGCGCTTAACATTCCAAGGATAACGTCCCATACGCAGCATTTCCACATCATGATTCGCTTCAAATACATACGCATCCGCATCCTCCACTGTTTTCCGAATCCTTTCCGATACATAGCCCAAGTCCGTCACAAGGGCAACTTTTTTACCATTATGACGGAACGTGAAAAACATTGGTTCAGCCGCATCATGTGAAACACCAAACGATTCCACGTCTATATCACCGAATGTCTTTACTTCTTCTACGCCAAAGTGGAATTTTTGATCTAATGCAATTGTTCCAATGGCATTCTCCATAGCCTGCCACGTCTTTTCATTAGCATAGATGGGTAAACGGTATTTACGGGCCAGAATCCCAAGCCCCTTAATGTGATCACTATGTTCATGGGTAACCAGAATGCCTGAAAGTGCTGATGGATCAATTTTTATTTCACCGAGCAGCCTGTCCATCTGTTTCCCACTTAAACCGGCATCGACCAGCAGTTTCTCCTGGTCTGATTCAATATAAAAGGCATTTCCAGTACTTCCTGAAGCTAAAACACTAAAACGCATCGTCATTTGCTTCACTCCGTTTATTAGCAGATGATATATTCTCATTGATGTAATCCAGTACGTAATCTTTAATGTCACTTTCATCCGGTAGGTTTTGGACTTTCTTCATTATTTCTGATACAGCATCGTTTAGAAACGTCAGTTCATCGCTTTTAACAACTTGATTTTCAATAGCATTCACATAGAAATTTTCATCCTCATTGACCGTTATAATCCAGGTTGGTGCAAAGACCTGTTCACCGCTTGGGAGTGGTATTTTCGTATGAAAGCCAATTTTTACACCTGTTATATCATCACCCGGCCAGATCCTGTTACCTTCATAAAGAACCTTGATAGCATCCATCGGCTTGACCAGTGTCTTTTCTTCTGACGGGGATTCGGCTTTACCAAGCATTGTCTGTGTATAAAAAACCATTTCATTGTCATCATTGAGATAAACAAGAACAATCCCATGCTGGTTATAATAAATGGAGCGGTCTTTTTTCTGCTGGAAGAAAATGAGTACATTCATCGACTTATTCCATGAGCTGAATGTATAATTTCCCGGCAAAAGGATCCTGCTTTTAACAAGCTCATTGATTAGGTCTCCATTCGCCTTTTCAGGCAGCTTTACCGGGTCTTTAAAACGGGATAAAATAAATGTCTCATCAATGACATTGACCTGCTGATTTTCCAGCGTATTGAAATAGTTAAGATCGTCTTTCGTAAACGTTTTTTTTCCCGCTGTAATGTACGACTCTTTTAATTCTTTATTTGGCAAATCGGCACTAATTGTTATATTTTCTGATTCAAGCTCTTGTTCAAGTGTTGACTTATCCGGACTCTCAAAGCCAAAGTCCCAGTCCTCCTGTTTATCAAAAAACATGAACAAAAGATAAACATCCAGGACGAGAAAGCAGAGGATAAATAACGTCTTTATTTGTTTCCATTCCATCCTCAGATCCCTCCTTTTTGATTTGACGCAGCATCAAAGTCAATTTCTTGCCAGCTACCATTATATTTTATAAACCACGCCGGATTGAGCGTTATCACATCAGCACTGCTCTGATAAATAAGATTGTAGCCGACACGAATATCTTCTACATACGCAGACTCATACGTTTTGCTGTTTTTAAGGTAGTTACTGACGTCTTTACCAGACGGAAGTTCTACTGGGTCGCTGCCAAGCAAATTGACCAAGCTGAATAATGGGCGGTTATACCGGTTGGGCTGACTAAGATCTTTAATCCTAAACTGTTGTTCCATGACAGATGTATGATTGCTGCCATAGACTGGATACCCATTATAGAACAACTGATAGCGAATGGTATTGGATGATGCAATCACTTCCATCAGATGATACTCGTCCGTCCACCCCATGTGATTATTGATATTATTTTTGCTCATTTCCAATAACGTCGCTGGATCCACTCGTTCAAGCGGGGATTGGAGTGGATTCTGAAACTCCATTGTCCGTCTGTTTTCATAGACACGCATGATACCGCGTGCACTGTCGGTAAAATAAACCTCATTTTCATTTATCCGATTCCTACTGACGATATCCGGATTTCTGAACAGTGTATCGACCATTAAATTGGAACTTATTTCCTGTACTGCCACAGATCTACTGGTCATTTCAACCTTATATTTCGGTATATAAATCGTATTTTCACTTGTGTTAACCCGCAGATATTCTCTTAAGCCTTCAAACGTTGTAAGACGATTCCATAAGCGTTCATACTTCTTCGTATTATTCACCACTGCCGTCGCCTGCTCTTCGCCGTTACGGGACAAGAAAATGATATTTATGGATGAAGAATCCCGATTAAACGTAATAAAGATCCGTTCAAACCCCCAGTCAGGAAAAGTTTGGTCGGTGTTAAATGTAAACAGACTTCCGAGCATGTTCATTGGTATGGCATCCGGAAAGACGATTTCCAACTGATTGCCTTCTGATGGCCTGCCATTGCCTGTTCCAGTACGGAAATCATATAACACCCATGACTGCATATTCTGATAGAGTAGCTTGCTATTTTTCGGGTCCGTAAAACTATAATAATTTTGCCCGTTCCGAAAAATAATTGATTCCGGTTGAATGAGGCCTTTTACCGTTTGCTCTACTCCACCAAGCTCCACTCTTTCCTCGTATTGTTCCTCTGGGAAACTCTCCACTTCCGGTTTGTAATTCCACAGGGCAAAGGAAAGCAACAGACTGGCTCCAACCAGCAGCGACAATATAATTGATTTGACGGTTTCAAGCTTCATCAATTACCCCTCCGCTTCGTTGTCATTAGCGGAAGTGTAAAGAGAACGGTCGTCCCTTTACCTTCTTTACTTTTGGCCTTAATGGTTCCGTCGTGTGCTTCAATTATTTCCCTGGCAATGGCTAAGCCAAGGCCTGTACCACCAAGCTTGCGTGACCTTGCTTTATCAGCACGATAAAAACGGTCAAAGATTTTATCAACCTTCTCCCGCGGGATGCCCATGCCCTCGTCCGTGACACTCACCAGTAACCGACCTTGCTGTTTCATTGCTTTAAAACGGATCGTACCACCTTCAGGCGAATACTTAATCGCATTAGAAATGACATTGTCGAGCACCTGAAACATTTTGTCCCTATCCATCCAGACAGTGTATTCGGTATCCGGCAATTCACGCTTAAGTGTTATTTCTTCTGTCACGTTCATTTCAAACCGATCAATGACATGGTGGAAGAAAGCAACAAAGTCTGTTTGTTCTTTTTTCAATTCATAATCCTTGTTGTCCATCCTAGAAAGTTGAAGCAGGTCGTTAACCATACGAATCATGCGCTCTGTCTCATTTCTAGTAACTTCCAGAAACCTCGGGGCAATTTCTTTGTTTTCCCATGCACCTTCTGTCAATGCTTCAATATAACTCCGCATGGTTGTCAACGGTGTCCTTAGTTCATGTGATACATTGGAAACAAATTCACGGCGCTCCTGCTCAATTTTTTCCTGTTCTGTTACATCACTGATGACTGTTATAAATCCGCTAATGTCGTTTTCCTCATCTGAAACAGTTGAAAACTTAGCGCGAATCAGGAAAATAGTGTCATCATCACTGAAATCTATAATCATAGAACCACTATCAGGAAGTTCGGAAATATCAACTGCATTTTCATCAAGTCCCAGCACATCAACCAGGAATTCTCCCTCTGCATCATCAGGACTTCTGTTAATCAAAGTAGATGCAGCATCATTAAGTAATGTAATCACGCCATTCCGGTCCGTTGCTATAACGCCATCAGACATATTGGATAAGACCGAACCTAATTTCCGCTTCTCCTCTTCGGTTAGTGCCCTGGAGTGTTTCAATTTTGCTGTGAGATCGTTAAACGACTCAGCCAGCTGCCCAATTTCATCTTTCCCGTACACATTAACCATTTGGGAAAAATCTTCTTTAGCCAACGTTTGTGCCTGTTTGCGCATTTCCTTAATTGGTTTCGTTATGGTCCGTGCCACCAGTATTCCGAGTAAAGCGGAAACCGTGACTGCTAAAATGGAGCCTTGCAGGAAAATGCGGTTAATGTTTTCCAACTGGCTATAAACGCCTTCAAGCGATGCCTCAATATAAAGCGCACCCACCTGTGTATCTTCATTATCATAAATGGGGACCGCTCGCACATAAATTAGGTTTCTTTCTCTGTTGTATTGCTTTTTTTCATCTGGACTGCCATAAAGGACAGCACTCCTAACAATTTCATTCGTCAACTTTTTTCCGATGTTTATGTTACCCGTATTATTGCTTGAGGCAATGATTCTGCTTTGCATATTCACAACTTGAATATTGATAATATCCTCAGTGTCATTAATGCTAATGATGTTTTGCACTTCTTGAGAAAGCGTTGGTTCTTCGCCGTCCTCGGAACGATCTTTGCTAAACGCCTGTGTAAGATTAACCTTAAGGATGTCCACACTGGCACCAATGGACTGCTCAAAATTATCATTCAGTTCACTTTCCAGTCCCCGTGCAAAGTAAGCACTAATGACCTGAATGGAGATAAGCAGCAACAGAATGAAGACAATAATGAATTTCAGTTGTATCGAGCGGAAAAAACCTACTTTATTCATGAACCAATTCTACTCCTGTTCAGGGTTACGCAAATAGTAGCCAACCCCACGACGGGTCACAATCCATGTTGGGTTACTTGGATTGTCCTCAATTTTTTCACGGAGGCGACGGACAGTTACATCGACTGTCCGGACATCACCGAAATAGTCATAGCCCCAGACCGTTTCCAGCAAGTCCTCACGTGTCATTACCTGGCCGATATGGCGGGCAAGATAGTGAAGCAGTTCAAATTCACGATGCGTTAATTCAACGTGGTCCCCATCGCGTGTAACCGCATAAGCATCGGGGTGAATCTCTAGCCTGCCGATTTGGATGTTTTTCGTTGTTTTTACGCCGTCATCAGGAATCTGCTCCTGTCTGCGCAAATTCGCTTTCACCCTTGCAATCAACTCCCGGTTGCTGAAAGGTTTCGTCACGTAATCATCTGCACCAAGCTCGAGACCAAGTACTTTATCAATTTCAGCATCTTTTGCAGTCAGCATGATAATTGGCATGGACTGTGTTTTGCGGATTTCCCTGCAGACTTCATTGCCGTCCTTGTTCGGAAGCATGATATCAAGCAAAATCAGATCCGGCTCCTCCGCCTTCGCAAGTCTGATTGCTTCCTCTCCATCGTAAGCCACGACCACTTCATATCCTTCTTTATCTAAATTGAATTGTAAAATGTCTGCTATCGGTTGTTCATCATCTACTACCAGTATTTTTTGACTCATAACTGTCACTTCCTTTGTAAAAGGTTGTTCAAGACCCGGGAATATAACTCCGGATTCGTTTTCTTTCTGTTGTTTAAATGCATTAACGTTCTTATGCTCCATTCTATCGTACTTCACATAAAATGTCTTATATTAGTGGTCAAAAATCGGAACCTATAAGAGGTAGAGAGGTCAAATTGAATAAAAAGACTGACTCAGCCTAATTTGCATGAGTCAGTCTTGGATTTGTTTTTTACTGAAGCCGTCTAGAGTCTCTGTGGATACGGGCTGATTGTGCCAAACCTCTATTAACATTTATTCAAGGGCAACAGTCTTTAGAAAACAATCATTAATGAAGATAATTACTTGGATGCTGCAGCGAACCATTCTTGTACACTTCAAAGTGCAAGTGCAGTCCTGTTGAGTCTCCTGTTGAGCCCATGACTCCGATTTTCCGCCCTTTTTCAATCGTCTGACCCGGGCTAACGCCAATGGATGAAAGATGCGCATAAACAGTGCGCATGCCATTGTTATGGTCAATCACAATTTTATTGCCATAACCGCCGGACCAGCCTGCAGAAACAACGGTACCATTATCGGCGGCAAGTATGGAGCGATTACTTGGCCCTGCAATGTCCATTCCTTTATGCATCGAGCCCCAGCGCATACCTACGTGACTGCTAACATAGCCGCCAACAGTAGGCCAACGCAAATTACCTGTCCCACGTGACGGGATTACTTTTGTTCCCTTCACGATAATCTTTTTTACTGGCTCTTTCGTTACCTCTTTCTGAACAACTTTCCTGTCTGCTATAGCACCATTGCGTTTTTGCAGCGCATAGTGAACCAATTTCTTGCCTTCTTGGCCATTCTGTTTTACTTTCTTGTCGCCTTTATAAAGTTCATCTGACTTAATGACTTTTGTTTCATAATCGATGGTTTCTTCAACCTTTTTTTCCTTTTTAACAATGACATCAACAAATGGTTTATAATCCGTTACGTGAATTTCCTGGTCGATCTGCAAAACGGATGATTCGTTTAATCCGTCATTCAGTTCTAGTAGTTTATCAAGTGTCAAATCGTAGGTCTTCGCAATCTCTACAAGTGTTTCCCCTTTTTTAACTTTATGTACCTTATCCGCCAGGGTGCCCTTCTCTAACTTCTTCAGACCCTGTTGCTCGGTTAAAATGTTGGATGGCCTAGCCTTTTGATCAGATAGTGAAACTTTTTCCGACAGAATAACGTCTGTAATAATAGAATCACCGATACCTAAGTTATCCGTATCCTGTTGCTCGTTAACAAGCGCCTGTAATTCATGACCAGTCTGTTCACTTTCTGTGTCCTTTGGTGCTAGTTTCTCTAGTATTTTCTTATCGACGTATTTTTCCTTATATGCCTTGAGAGCTTGTTTTGCCTCTTCTTTACTTTTAAAGTAGCCGACGCGGTTGCCTCCAATGTTCAATTCAACCGCCTCTGCTTTAACGGACAGTTCGTCTTTTAAATAGCTACTAACTTCTCGATTATTATACGAAGGATTAAACACACGCTCTGGTATCAATGAAACTTGTTCACCGATATCCAGGGGAAAATCCTTGAATTCAGTTTCTTTCTTTTCAACTTTCGTATCCATTAAAGTCTGGATTGCTTTTTTATCATTCACTTTTCCAACATGTTTACCGTCAACGTAAACGTGGAATATTTTCTCCAAATCCCCGTCTCCTTCTGCTGCAAATACTGTCGGAAAAGTCAATGAAAGACCTAAACATGTCATAACTGTGATTTTTTTCAGCATCTGCCCTTTCTTTGAGGAACGATGGGGCATTTCTTTTCTGTTAAACAATGCTGTTCTCCCCCTTGCCAACACTTTATATCAATTATTTGGCAATACTTCTAAATTCCTCTATCAATTTACCATAATTCTACTAGCAGTAAAATAGTGCTAGTCCAAATGTAATCAAATTGTATAATGGATTACATTTTTTTACAGAAACAGCTTTGTTTTGCAATCATAAAGGCATATTTAATGGAAATATGGAGGAATTTATTACATTTATATTACAAAAAGTGACAAAAGGTAATAATAGATTGCTAACAACAGCAATCAAGGGCTTCATAGGCTATGGTAATTTTTCTTTTCGCCAAACAAATAAAGCCTCCATCCAAGTAGACAGAGGCTTTTTTAGAAGATAAGAAACTATAAAATTTTGCGATATGATTTAACTATAGACACTTCGAACAACATTCGTCTGTAGCCGATCGGGGCCGACAGAAAAGACAGATAGTTGAATACCCGTTAGCTGTGCAATACGCTCCAAATAGTGTCTGGCATTAGCCGGAAGTTCGTGAATCGTCTGGACATTGGTGATATCCTCTGTCCAACCAGGCATTTCTTCATATACCGGTTCACATTCTGCCAGTACACGTAGACTGGCTGGGAATTCATACATCAGTTCACCTTTATATTTATATGCCACACAAATTTTCAACGTTTCAATACCTGTCAAGACGTCAAGTGAGTTCAATGATAAATCAGTTACACCACTCACTCGCTGTGCGTGACGGACGACAACACTGTCAAACCAACCGACACGACGCGGCCGCCCTGTTGTCGTGCCATATTCCTTTCCGGTTTCCCGGATTTGGTCTCCTGTGGCGTCATTTAATTCTGTTGGAAACGGGCCGTCCCCGACACGTGTTGTATACGCTTTGGACACGCCAACGACATGGTCAATTTTAGATGGGCCGACACCGGAACCAATAGTCACACCACCAGCAATAGGATTAGACGATGTCACAAACGGATAGGTTCCCTGATCAATATCGAGCATCACACCCTGAGCGCCTTCGAATAGGACACGGCGACCATCATCAAGTGCGTCATTCAGCACGACTGACGTATCACATACATATGGTGCCATCTGTTGACCATATTCGTAATACTCCTCCAGAATAGCTTCAACACTGATCGGATCAACTTCATAAATCTTTTCAAATAAACGATTCTTCTCTTTCAGATTCTGTTCAAGCTTCGTGCGGAATGCATCTTTATCCATTAAATCAGCAATACGTATACCCATACGAGCGGCTTTATCCATATAGGCTGGGCCAATTCCTTTTTTCGTTGTCCCTATCTTTTCCGTGCCTTTATCTTCTTCCTGAAGCGCATCGAGTTTTAAATGATACGGCAGAATGACATGGGCACGGTTACTGATGCGCAAATTATCCGTTGAAATATTACGGGCATGCAGATATTCAATCTCTTCGGCAAACGCCTTTGGATCGATAACCATTCCATTACCTAACACACACGTCTTATCATTGAAAAATATTCCAGATGGGATCAAATGCAATTTATACGTTTCACTATCAAATTTAATCGTATGCCCTGCATTGTTACCTCCCTGATAACGAGCGACAACCTCGGCATTCTGCGACAGGAAGTCAGTAATTTTACCTTTTCCTTCATCGCCCCACTGCGTACCAACTACAACCACTGAGGACATGGCGCACCTCCATATACATTAACATTTGTTTTTCCATTATCAACAGTGTAATTCTATCAGTAATAAGCCTTTCTGTCAAACTAAACACGAACGATATCACGAATCTATCAACTATCATTCGTTAAATGATTTTTATCATTATTAAATAAAAAAACCAGCTCCATAATAATGAAACTGGTTATGCTTGGACAGGTTGCGGCGGGACATCACTTTCCGAATAACGGTGATCGAGATCAACGAATTTATTATATTCTTTAACAAAAGCCAACTCGACATTCCCCACCGGACCGTTCCGCTGCTTAGATATAATGATTTCAATAATATTTTGTTTTTCCGATTCCTGATCGTAATAATCATCCCGGTACAGGAAGCCAACGATATCAGCATCCTGCTCAATACTTCCGGACTCGCGCAAGTCAGACATCATCGGACGCTTATCCTGACGTGCCTCCACACCACGAGAGAGCTGTGATAAGGCGATTAACGGAACATTCAATTCACGCGCGAGTCCCTTTAGTGCACGCGATATTTCCGAAACTTCCTGCTGTCTGTTTTCACGGGAATTTCCATTGCCTTGAATAAGCTGCAAATAGTCAATCAAAATCATGCCAAGACCTTGTTCCTGCTTCAAGCGCCGACATTTCGAGCGAATCTCGCTGACACGGATACCAGGGGAGTCGTCAATATAAATACCTGCGTTAGAAAGGCTCCCCATAGCCATAGTCAGCTTGCTCCAGTCGTCGTCTTCAAGTTTTCCAGTCCGCAACCGCTGTGCATCAATATTGCCTTCAGCACAAAGCATACGAGACACAAGCTGATCTGCCCCCATTTCAAGACTGAAAATCGCCACATTTTCATCCGTTTTTATAGCAACGTTCTGTGCGATATTCAATGCAAAAGCCGTTTTACCGACAGACGGGCGGGCGGCAATAATAATCAAATCGTTACGCTGGAATCCGGACGTAATTTGATCTAAGTCACGAAAACCTGTTGCGATTCCTGTAATATCCCCATCATGATGATGGAGTTGTTCAATATTATCATAGACATCAATAAGAACGTCTTTAATAGCTTTGAAATTTCCGGTGTTTTTCCGACCAGATACTTCAAGTATATTCTTCTCCGCCTCATTCAAGACATTTTCCACATCATCTTCACTGGAAAAGCCTGATGTGACAATATCTGTCGCGGTTCTGATTAGTCGGCGGAGCAATGCCTTCTCTTCTACGATTTGGCTATAATAAACGATATTGGCTGATGTTGGAACACTACCGGCCAAATCGGACAAATAAGCAACACCGCCGACTTCATCGAGCTTTTTTTCATTTGATAGAAGCGTTGTCACCGTTACAATATCAATCGGTTCACCTCTGTCGGTCAATTTCAGCATAGCATCAAAAATCCGCTGGTGACTAGCCCGGTAAAAATCGTCTGGCATCAAGCGTTCAGCAGCTGATGGCATGGCATCGGGGTCCAAAAAGATAGCCCCGATGACTGCCTGTTCAGCTTCAATGTTATGTGGTGGTGTCCGGTCATTCCAAAGTTCACTCACTGGTTTCCCCCCTTTATCGAGGGACAAATACTTTGCAGTTGCTGAAACATAATTTAATTATGCCTCCACAACATGCACGTTGATCGTTCCGGTAACTTCCTGATGCAACTTGACCGGCACCTTCGTATAACCGAGTGTACGAATAGGTTCATCCAGCTCGATTTTTCGTTTGTCAATTTTATAACCATAATCTTTTTTAAGGGTATCGGCAATGTGTTTGGACGTAATAGACCCAAACAAACGACCACTATCCCCTGATTTTGCTCTGATTTCAACATCTAAGTCTGCCAGTTCATTTTTAAGCAGTTCTGCTTCTTTTTTCCGTTCATCTTCTTGCTGTTGCTGTTTCTTCTTCTTGGCTTCCAATGCTTTCATGTTCCCTGGCGTTGCTTCTTCTGCTAAATTGTTCTTCAGGAGGTAATTGCGGGCATACCCATCAGAAACATCTTTCACTTCGTCTTTTTTCCCTTTGCCTTTAACATCTTTTTTAAATATTACTTTCATTCTGTTTCCCCTCCAGTAAAGTATTCATCCAATAAATCTTTCAATAATGCCTCAGCATCATCCATGGTTGTATCCTCAATCTGTGTCGCGGCGTTGGTCAGGTGTCCTCCGCCGTTCATCTTTTCCATGATAACCTGAACATTCACATCGCCAAGTGAGCGTGCACTTATCCCGATTCTGCCATCGTCACGTTCGGAAATGACAAAAGATGCGTTAATTCCGCTCATGGTTAGTAATGTATCAGCAGCTTGCGCAATCAGCACGCTGCCATAGACCTCTCCAGGTTTACCTTTAGCGATAGCAAGCGAGTCACGGTATATTTGCGCACGCTCAATTAACTTGCTTCTTTTAACGTAAATATCAAGATCTTCCTTCATGAACCGCTGCACTACTACCGTATCTGCACCTTTTGATCGCAAATAAGAGGCAGCATCGAACGTACGCGATCCCGTCCGAAGTGTAAAACTCTTGGTATCAACAATAATGCCGGATAAAAGTGCTGTTGCCTCCAACATTCTTAATTTAAGTGTCTGCGGCTGATATTCGAGCAATTCAGTTACAAGCTCCGCCGTTGAAGATGCATATGGCTCCATATAAACAAGCGTAGGATTTTCTATAAATTCCTCTGCTCGGCGGTGGTGGTCAATAACCACTTTGTATTCAGTCTTATTTAACAGCTTCTCATTTGCAACCATGGTTGGCTTGTGTGTATCAACTACAACAACGAGACTTCGGCTAGTAACCAGTGCCTCCGATTCGTCCGGTTCGATAAAGTGTTTCCACAGTTCTTCATCTTTTTTCATTTCGTCGACAAACCGATAAACACCTGTGTTAACATCTTCAGGGTCAAACACAATATATCCTTCAACATCATTAGCTTTGGCAATGTTTAAGATGCCGATTGCAGCACCGAACGAATCCATGTCCGGCGATTTATGCCCCATAATGATGACATTATCACTTTCTCGAACGAGTTCCTTCAAGGCATGTGAAATAACGCGTGCCCTTACCCTCGTTCGCTTCTCCATTGGGTTCGTACGGCCGCCGTAAAACCGTACTTTACCTACTCCATCTTTTATAGCAACTTGGTCTCCACCCCGGCCTAGAGCCAAATCAAGACTTGACTGTGCCATCTCACCAAGGTCAGGTAGCAAGTTGTCCCCAATGCCAATTCCGATACTCAATGTGATTGGAATATTCTGTTCGGCATTCAGTTCACGAACTTCATCAAGTATATCAAATTTTGCCTTTTCCAGCTGATTCAATGTTTCCTTTGTTAAAACTGCAATAAATCGATCTTGTGATGTTCGTTTCAAATAGATCCGTAATCAGTTGACCAGCTGTTCAAAACGGACGTAACTTTCGAATTCAGCTGACTTTTAAGCGTATCATCCATATTCTGGGTAATCTCTTCATAGTTATCAAGATAAATAATGGCGATTACGGTTTTCTCATTTTCATAACGTGTTTCAATCTCGGATTGTACGGTACGATCAGATAAATATAAGAGCCGTTCATCCTTCCTTATAGATACCTGGAATTGGTAACCCTGTAATTCAAGCCAAACTTCATCGTCCGCTTCTTTAATACGCGATACAAGGTCATCTGAGAGTACATTCAATGACATACCGACAAGCGTATCTTCCTCAGCAAAACGATTCATATATGGATTTGCCCACTCTATCATGTACTCGTCATTGAACAAGATAATTCCAATCGGCATCTCCAGCAATGCTTCTTCCCCTACACGTTTAACACGATGGGAAAGTGTTTCAATATACCTTTGTCTTTCATTCTGCAGCTTTCGTTCCGACTGGATACTGTAGTAAACCGAAACGGCCAAAATCACCGTCATCACTAGTCCCAATATCCATTGAAAGTACCAAATAAACCCTACAATAACAACCGCTATAAAATAAAGCAACCACAAATGGGCGGTTAATGACGGTTTTCGTTGAAAGTCCTGCATATCATCAGCTCCTACCTAAACTCCAGCTCACGTTTTGCCATTGGAGATGCGGTCCCTGAGTGCAAACCCTATATCTATTATACCTAATAGGCGCACAAGATAAAGGAAGATGAACGGAAAGAAAATGGTCAATATGACACTTATTACCGGCAGTGCTTTTGTTTTATTTTTCTCATGTGCATAATAAAAGATAAACGATAAACCTTGCAATGCCATAAATATTCCAGTAAGCATCAACACATTATTCACAGCCTGTGCGGCAAGCCCTGATAAATCGATGAACGATATAATCAATGCGAACAGATAAATCCAAATAAGCGAAACCGGCAGCCGGAATGTACGAAACGGCGGGAAATGCAATGACCTGTCTTCCAGTCTTCCAATTATTTTGTAGCTGACCCACTGGCTAATAAATGCCATTAAAAGGCCAATTAAAGCGACCCATACCGGGATAAGCTGTATCAGCATATCCAACTGTTCCTTCACTAACTGCATTTGCTCTTCCGTCTGACCAGCAAGCCCGAAATCCCCCATGACATCCCGGCTCATCTCCAATGACTCTTGTAGCATCTCATCCATTTCATTAATTAAATCGACTTGCAGAAAAACCTGGCTAAACAAAAACAGCGCAACTAATCCAGCGACAAAGCCAATCGTACCACTAGCCAGCGTCTCATATGCTGTATACTTCCTGTAGATACCTCGCCCAATCATAATCCCACCAATTCCCATTAACACAGGGATCGGCGCGGAATAAACAGTTGTGAATACTACTGACAAACCAATAGCGGCAAGCAACATGATAATGGACGGCTTCCAATCATGTCTCGACGCGAACAACACAAAAGGTACAGGTAGCAGAAAAACAGCTGCAATAGAGATAACAGGAACAAAGGCCGATATCAGCATCAGTATTATAAAAACCGCTGTGAGTAATGCACCATCCGTCAACTGTTTAGATTGATTCATTTACTGCACCTACTTTTCATCTATTCATATTCATGACTGATTAGCTTCTAATTTAGATAGCATCAACTATTCATTACTATATGATAACACGATTTATGCTTTCGTTGCCATTTGAAATCCCTAAAATAAAGTGAAACTTCAATCAGTAAAAGTTACCAACAGCTGTTAGTTAATCAAAATCAAGTGTTTACAACGTACACGAGCACTCGCGCAAGACACCGCTTTTTATCGTACTGACGGTTTATTCTCACTTATTCCTTAGGACACATGTGGTGGGTTAAAGTGGGTACCTTGCTCACGATTACATGGGGGCTAAACTATTTCCCGGGAAATAATTCGGGAATTTTGTCGAGTGTTAACGAAATGCAAGGATTATCCATGGTCATAAAATAATTTTAGTGGTATTTTGTTACTATAACCACTGATACATAATATATTGAGGATGAATTAACATGGTATTCTTGCGGATATTTTTACATAGTCTGAAGTTGCCGTCCAAGCAAGCGGTGTTCCAATTAAACCGGATTGGCATGGATTTTACTGTTATATACATGTTCCTATTAATGCTTCTCATCTCGACTCCATCACTGGTTGATAGGCTATCAACGGCCAGCGGTACGGATGAGAATATGAACGTGCTATTTTTTCTTATCTACTTTTTTATATTTTTTTACTTGCCTTTAACGATAATGGCATTTTTATTCATTGCACTGATAGCCTATTTAGGCACCAGTCTGGCGAAACTACTGCGACGAAAAATCAGGTTTCCAATTCTATGCAAACTAACTGTGTACACGACAACCATTCCGATTATGCTATATACGGTTACTGCACTTCTATTTCCGCTTGACGATTTGTGGCTGAGCTTGTATATGCTTTATTCACTGGTACTTATCATAAAGGTTATAACCGTTTATCCGAAACGAAAAAAACGAACATAGGAGTTGTTTTATGCGCTATTTATGTTTTATTTTCCTGACCACTACCCTCATCATAACATCCGGCTGTACAAGCCAAGATGACACGGATAAAACAAAAGTTCTTATATCTGCTTCAGTGAGTCTATCTGATGTAATGGCTGAGCTTAGGGACACATTTGAAGAAAAGCATCCAGACATAGTATTGTCATTACATTATGGTGCTTCCGATAAATTAGCCAAACAAATCAGTAAGGGAGATCCGGTTGATGTATTTCTGTCAGTAGGTGAAAAGTCGATTGTTCAACTAAAAGAACAAGATTTGCTAGCAACGAAAACGAGAACCTTTGCCACCAACCGTCTGATTCTGGCAAGCAACAAACAACAACCAGTTTCGTTATCATCACTTAATCAATTACCGGAACTTGATACAAAACAAATCGCCATCGGCAGTCCTGAAAGTATTCCAGCCGGCAGATATGCAAAACAGGCGTTAAAGTCCAGTGGAGTTTGGAATGCCACAAAAAATAAACTCGTTCATACTGACGTCGGCGGACAGACCCTCTCCTACATCGAGTCAGGTAAAATCGGTATTGGATTTGTCTATCGCAGTGACTTTAAGCGCTCTGAATTTATTAGTGACGTATTGGCTATTGATGAGGACCTCCATGATCCCATCACCTATTCAGCTATTGTAACGACATCAAGTAACGTAAAAGAAAAAGCAAAAGCGTTTCTATCCTTTTTGCAGACGGATACAGCTCGTTCGATTCTTAAGAAATATGGATTTGAGACTTAACGGGGGCATGTCGGTAGGCTTTGTAATCAGATTATACGAAGAGAATGTACACAACATTTTTTACTGCGTTCTATATGAAAAAAACCCGATTCAACAATAAGATGAATCGGGTTTTCTATTATTCAGCCACATACGGCAATAGAGCCATTTGACGAGCACGTTTAATTGCTCTTGTTAATTTACGCTGATATTTTGCAGAAGTTCCGGTTACACGGCGAGGAAGAATTTTTCCGCGCTCAGAAATGAACTTCTTTAAAAGGTCAACATCTTTGTAATCGATGTGTGTAATTCCATTCGCTTTGAAATAACACACTTTCCGACGTTTTGCACGACCGCGACGAGCTGCCATTTGAAACCCTCCTTTTCATGTTTTCGATGACCAAAGTACACATTTTGCGAATCAATTTCACGAGGGAAATCGTTTGGTTCACAACCATGCACTAGTCACTAGAATGGTAAATCATCATCTGATATGTCAATTGGTTCCCCGTTATCTTTGAACGGATTGTCACTTGATGGTTTTTGTTCCATTGGGTTCTGATTTTGGTTCCCGTTTGGCTGGAATCCTGATGACTGCTGTCCCCTGCCTTGTGATGATCCTTTTGATTCCAGGAACTGAACACTGTCAGCAACAACTTCTGTCATAAAAACTGTCTTCCCGTCCTGGCCTTCGAAAGTACGTGTCTGGATGCGGCCATCAACACCAACCATGCTGCCTTTTTTCATGTAGTTTGCCAGATTCTCAGCTGCACGGCGCCAAACAACACAGTTAATAAAATCTGCATCCCGGCTACCCTGCTGATTCGAAAAAGGGCGATTAACTGCTAAAGTGAAATTAGCAACAGCCACACCACTTGCAGTATAACGTAAATCAGGATCCTTCGTTAATCTGCCAACTAGAACGACACGATTCAACATCAGAACCACTCCCTATTATTCATCATCTTCTCGAACTGCCATATGACGGATTATATCGCCAGTGAATTTTGCCTGTCGGTCAAATTCATTGATGGCATTTTCATCGCCGTTGAAGTTAATGACAACATAATATCCATCACGGTAATCGTTGATTTCATATGCAAGACGACGCTTGCCCATTTCATCAACTTTTTCAATCTCCGCGCCGTTATCGGTCAATACGTTGTTGAAACGCTCAATCAAGCTTGTCTGCGCTTCTTCCTCCATATCCGGGCGGATGATATACATGATTTCATATTTTCTCATCCGTTACACCTCCTTTTGGTCTTAACGGCCCTTCTCCATTGACAAGGGCAAGGAGTAATTATCTTTTACATTACTCACAGTGGAGTATTATACCAAATGGTTTCATAAAAAACAAGCATTCGAGAGATCCTGATTTACTTTTATCTAATAATATAGCGCTTTTTTACGCCGAAAAAGCTTTGCTAGACACTAACATTTTGGTTGCATGAAGCTAAAGCTAGATCCACTAATCCCGATTAAGCCCGACTACGGATGCACTGCGTCTGTCATCCTTTAAACATTAAAACGGAAATGAATCACGTCACCATCCTGAACAATATAATCCTTGCCTTCCAAGCGGACATTGCCATGTTCTCTAGCAACGGCCATCGACCCTGCTTCCATCAGATCTTCATAGGAAACAGTTTCTGCCCTGATAAAGCCCCGTTCAAAGTCGGAATGGATGACACCTGCTGCCTGTGGGGCCTTCATCCCTTTACGGAATGTCCATGCACGTACTTCTGGTTCCCCAGCTGTGAAGAATGTTCCCAGCCCAAGCAAACTGTACGCAGCCTTAATCAGCTGGTCTAGTCCGGATTCAGCGATACCTAAATCATCCAGAAACATTTCCTTTTCCTCCTGGTCAAGTTCGGAAATTTCCTCTTCAATCTTGGCGCAGACCGTGATTACTTCGGCATGTTCAGCTGCTGCATAATCCTTTACTTTCTGGACATCTTCATTTGCATCCGGATCACGGACTTCATCTTCACTTACATTCGCTACATACAACGCTGGCTTACTTGTGAGTAAATGAAGTCCTTTAACTATTTTCCATTGTTCTTTTGCAAACTCCAGTGCGCGTGCAGGCTTTTCGGCTTCCAGTCCTTCTTTTAAGACAGTGAGTACATCATATTCCGCTAGCGCTTCTTTATCCTTCTGCCTGGCCATTTTTTCAACACGTTGGATGCGTTTATTCACTGTTTCCAAATCAGCTAGAATGAGTTCCATATTGATTGTTTCCATATCATCAACCGGATCAATTTTGCCTGATACGTGGGTGACATTATCGTCAGCAAAACAACGCACTACCTGTACAATTGCATCTACTTGGCGAATGTTAGCCAGAAATTGATTCCCTAGCCCTTCACCTTTACTTGCCCCTTTGACAATCCCGGCAATATCCGTGAATTCAAAGGTTGTCGGAATCTTTTTTTTCGGTTTCACCAGTTCTGTTAATTTATTTAAGCGATCGTCGGGTACTTCCACAATCCCCACATTTGGGTCGATTGTTGCAAATGGGTAGTTCGCCGCTTCTGCCCCTGCCTGGGTAATAGCATTAA
Source organism: Lentibacillus cibarius (assembly GCF_005887555.1). NCBI lineage: Bacteria > Bacillati > Bacillota > Bacilli > Caryophanales > Bacillaceae > Lentibacillus > Lentibacillus cibarius. The sequence continues at coordinate 1,905,898 of NZ_VCIA01000001.1, forward strand.
ATAACGTGGACTTACCAACATTCGGAAGCCCGACAATTCCTGCTGTCAAAGACATGTAACCTTCACTCCTTAAGGATTTCCATTCATATGAACGCTTCAGTCATACCAATTATAGATACAAGCCTGGAAAATGACAAGCAATGGAAAAATAAAAATAAGCATGTTAACATGCTTATTTTTGAAATATACACCGGTAAAATTAAGTTTTCTATTCACATGACTTCATAATTTGCTAATTTAGTAATGATACATAAAATTTCCATTAAATTATTCTTCTGCTTTTTCCAGGATTTTTTTCATTTTTTTAGTAAACGTTTTGCGCGGGATCATAACACTATGGTCGCACCCCTCGCATTTAATTCGTATATCCATGCCCATACGAATGATTTTCCATCTATTTTCCCCACATGGGTGCGGCTTTTTCATTTGCACAACATCATTTAGGCCAAATTCTTTATCTGCCATTATTGTTCTCCTTCCTGTATGTGTTTATCGGGATGTATTTCCATTGATGTTGGTTCCTGATTTCGTGAATACATAACAAGACGTGGTGCTGGTATGTCAATTCCTTCCTTATAAAGTGCTTCTTTTATTTCCTTACGCATAATGCGTGCACCTGCCCATTGGTAAACTGGTAACGTTTCAGCAATAACACGAATGACATAATGAGATGACTCCAATGTTTGCACCCCAATGACTTCCGGTACACGAACAATCTCCTCATATTGATCAGGAAGACCTTTGCCAACCGTTTCAATAAGCCGCTCAGCCATGGCGGCATCATTCTCATAAGGAATGTTTACATCGACAACGGCAAGGCCATTATGCACAGAGTAGTTCGTCACCTGCGTCACGTTGCCGTTCGGTATGACATGCTGCTCACCTGTCCAGCTTTGTATTTTAGTCGTCCGCAAGCCGATTTCCTCTACCGTCCCTTCCGCATCGGAAACAAAAATATAGTCACCAACGGAAAACTGGTCCTCAAAAATAATGAAGAATCCGGATATGATATCGCGGACAAGACTTTGTGCACCAAACCCAATTGCCAAGCCGGCAACCCCGGCACCTGCCAGTAAACTCGTAATTGGCAACTGCAGAACACCCTGCAGAATCATAACAAGTGCAATAAAATAAACGGTATATTTCAGTGTATTTTGAATTAGCTTCTTAAGCGTGACTTCCCTTCTTTCCGTTATCCGGAATGGGTTGTGCGTTCTGTTTTCAAAAACACGTTCGATCACTCGGTTACCAAAACGTATGATAAGCATGGCCAGGATGATGATCAGAATGGTATTAAGGAATGCTGATCCAACCGTGATCCAAAGGTCCACTCCTGTTAGATAATCCCATAAACTTTGCCATTTTTCCTTTAAAAACTCCAAGCTATTACCCCCGGCTATTACTTTATACATTAATTTTACATCAATCATGCTGTTAAGGAAAGAAAGAAGCAAGCCGGACTATACCTCCTTATTACCCCACAGCGGATAGAGAAGTAACCGGGTAAGAACGTATAGATTTAGAATGCCATAGACCGGATAAATATAACTGATCAACGTAGAAAATCCCAATGTGGTAAGTGGAATCATAACGAGAATCAAGACAGCTGCCATCATCCAAATGGGAATGTTACATATATTCTTCAATCTGGTGGCTATTCCCAGTATACCTGATGCAGCCGTTGTGAAAATCGCAAACCATAAAAGAATGGACATAAAAATAAGTATTTCAAATGGATAATGTTTTAATATAGCAAATAACGGAATTTCATATAGTAAAAGCTCATCTGCTATTTGAATCAGGCTACTGTTATAAATAAATGAAATGGTTCCTAAAATCAACCCACTTCCCAATGCAGCAACATGTATTTCTCGTTTTGACTTGACTTTATTTCCAATGGCCCCTAACACTGCAATTAACGGCAAAATATTTAGTGCTGTAAATGGAAATGCTGCAGTCCAATTGCGCTGCTCATGCAAATTGATAAACAAATTAAGTTGCTGATCAACGGTAAATAAAAATAGAATGAACAACAAACCACCAAGCAACAAAGGCAATACCACCTGATTAACGGTTAGCAGTCCATTGATATCTTTTAGAAACAAGGCAATCAATCCAATACTAATGGCCAGCACCCCCCACCAGTACGAGATCCTGAATGCCTGTCCAGTCGCACCACTTCCGGCAATCATCACAACCGTTGTAGTAAATAAATATAAAAAAATCATGATATCATAAACTTTCGTTAACCTTGTCCCGACAATCACCTTTAGTACCGGCAAATAATCACTTGATTGCTTGCGATAGCTAACATGCATGATAACGTAACAACTGACCGTGAAAAAAATTGAAAACAGCAGTATGGCAAGTCCACTTTCATGACCGAAAAACTGCCATAACTCACGCCCGGAAGCGTACCCGGCCCCGATGGTTGTGCCTATAATTAAAAACATCCACTTAAAACCTGGTCCCAACATTGCTTTTCCTCCATTGTTTATCATGTATAGATTTTTATTTTTTTCCGTATACTAATACCATTATGATTGTGGAGGAAAAGCTATGAATCTAATTAACCGTTTCATCCCTAAAAATGACAAACTGCAATTAATGTATGATGACCCTGACCTACTAGACGATATGACACAACGAATTATTTCCTGGCTTCCTGAAAACGCCAGTGAACTTGTCGTTGTCTGTATTGGCACGGATAGGTCTACTGGAGATGCTCTTGGCCCATTTACAGGATCGTTTCTTGCTGAACTAAAGCCAAAATACATTCACCTCTATGGTACACTAGACGCTCCCATACACGCCGCTAATATGGAAGAATCAATCCGTTCTATCCGCATGCGGCATCAGAATCCGTATGTGATTGCCATTGATGCGTCTTTAGGTAAACCAGCATCTGTCGGAACCATCACGGTGGATACCGGTTCATTAAAACCTGGCGCAGCGTTGAACAAAAAACTTCCAGCTATAGGGGATATACATATTACTGGAGTCGTCAATATAGGGGGCTTCATGGAATTCTCCATATTACAAAATACTAGACTTTCTCTCGTCGTTTCCATGGCAAAACGCATAGCCGCATTTCTGTATCAAATGGACGAACAACTTGTACAGCAACATGCTACTGCCCATAAAGAAAATAAAAAAATGATATAAAAGCTCTGCCACAGGTAACGCAGCAGAGCTTTAAGTCTATATATATGAAATTATTTCACCAAGCAAGTTGTTTTTTTATGTGACTAGTAGATAAATTGGATAGATTAGTCCGACTGTTAAAATGGACGGAAGCAGATTCCCAACACGTATTGAGGTTATGTTAAGCAAATTCAGACCAATTGCGACAATAATCAACCCACCTATGGATGTCAGTTCAACAATCAATCCGTTTAGAACCTGTTCTGGAATCCAATGGTCAATTTGCGTTGCGAGTAATGCAATGGTACCTTGATAAAGGACAACCGGTATAACAGAAAAAAGCACCCCAAACCCAAGTGTTGTCGTCAAAACTAGCGCGACAAATCCATCAATAATCCCCTTTGTGATTAACACTTCATGGTTACCGCGCAGTCCCCCATCCAAGGCTCCGACTACAGACATGGCACCAATCACAAAAACAAGTGATGCTGTCACAAATCCTTGCGAAACACTTATGTCATTTTTTGCTGATGCGAATTTATTCCCTATCCATTCTCCCAAACGGTTTAGCCCTTCTTCCAAATGCAGCATTTCCCCAATCACTGCACCACTAAGTAAACTAAGCAATACGACAATAATCGCTTCTGTTGATAAGGCCATTTGCATTCCTATTAAAATAACGGCTAAACCGATGCCATGCATCACTGTTTCTTTAAAGTGTTCTGGTATTTTTGCGAAAAATAACCCGATTAAACTGCCAACTACAATACAGCCCCCATTGACCAATGTTCCCAATAATGCCATCGTCCCATCCCCATTTACTAATAGTTATCACATCATTTTATAAGCTGAAACAATCTCCTGTATCGACTGAAGAAAGTGTTTAACTTCCTCTTTCGTATTATACTTGCTTAAGCTAGCTCTGACTATACCTTGATTGGTTGTTTCAAGAAATTGGTGTGCGAGTGGCGCACAATGAAGCCCTGCCCGAACAGCTATGTCATAATGTGAATCAAGGATCATCGCAATTTCCTGTGACGGTATATTTAAGATGTTGAAGGCAACAATGGGCAATTGGCATTCGTCCGGCCCATAACAAGTAACCCCATCAATGTCCCGCAGACTATCCAACAGCGACTGACATAACATTGTTTCACGTGGAACATTTTTATTTTCTTCTGCTTCATACACAGCGAGAGCAGCATTTAAACCGGCAATACCGGGCGTGTTTAATGTTCCACTTTCAAACTTCTCCGGCCATTTTTGTGGATTTTCAGGTTCCTCGGAAAAACTTCCGGTTCCTCCGTGCAAGATAGGTTCAAGCTCCACAGTACCTTCGACAAGTAACATTCCTGTCCCTTGTGGTCCAAATAAACCCTTATGTCCCGGAAAGACGAGCATATCCACTCCCATATCACGCATGTTTATTGGCAAATGCCCAGCTGTTTGAGAAGCATCCAGAAGAACTGGGATGTCATGTTCACCAGCAATAGCAACTGCTTGTTCCACCGGAAAAACATCACCGGTTAGATTAGAAGCATGGGTCATAGCAATAAGCCGTGTATTTGAATTAACTGCTTCTCGGATATTTCGTTCAAATGCAGCAGTATCGCCATCCCAATCTATATATGTCACACTGACACCATATTTTCGCTTCACATACTCCAATGGTCTACGAATCGAATTATGTTCAAATACAGTGGCAATAACGTGATCCCCTTGTGACCATGATAGTCCTTTGATTGCCTGATTTAATGCTTCTGTCGCATTTGAAAAGAACATCGCCTTTTGTGGATCACTACACCCGAATAAGCGTGATGCTCGTTCACGGGTATCCGTGACAATATCAGCAGCTTTCCTTGCAAGCCGGTGACTGCCTCTACCGGGGTTAGAGCCTATATCATTTAGTGCCTGAATCATCGCCTCTCCCACTTCTGAAGGTTTTGGGTGAGAAGAGGCTGCTTGATCAAAATATATCATTTTTAAAAACACCCCATATTTAACTTTTACTCGACTTACTTTGTCGTACAATCTATTTCACCAAAAGAGTTCCAGTCTGTTCCTAGAAAACTTGGACAAAAACAATGCCTGCATTACATAGTAAATGAATTAGCTTAAATTTCAACAGTATCATTCGTATCAAGTTAGCCAACAATTTTGCACGTACAAGATGGTGCCTAATCCCACTAAGTAAAGTTTAACTTTATCCTTTGCTATGTGCAACAAAGGCGCAAGCGTCCTTGCTGGCTAAAACCGTAACGTCCTGTGACAACGCCTGCACTAGCACGTCCTGTGCGTCGAAGCCGGACGTGGCTTAACCTTGCAAGTAAAAGTTATATCGCTAATTTTATAGGTTCTTATCTTGCAAAAAAAAAGACTGACCTTGCCTGCAGTCAGCCTCTTCCCATTTCCATTATTGCCCTATTCAGTCGGAAACGGCGATTGGAAATTTATCTTATTTATCAATTGTATCGAGTATGCGTTCAAGATCTTCATTTGAATAAAACTCAATTTCTATTTTTCCTTTTCGTTTTCCCTTATTAATGGATACAGCTGTACCAAGACGATCACGCAAAATAGATTCCTGCTCCTGTAGAAAGATATCTTTTTTCGGCTTTTCCGGTTTTTTCTGTTGCTGATCATTAAGTTGGACAATTAGCTGTTCCGCTTGCCGCACATTTAATTTTTCTTTACGGATCTTATCAGCAACAGGCAAAGTCTTCTCCTTATCCTTTAAGCCAAGTAGCGCACGTCCATGTCCCATTGAAAGCTCACCATTATTAATATGGGCTACTACCTTTTCTGGCAATGATAGAAGTCGCACGATATTGGCTATATGTGATCTGCTTTTTCCCAGACGTTTTGACAGTTCATCCTGAGTGACACCAAGTTCGTTCATCAAATTATGGTAGGCATGTGCCTCTTCAATCGGTGTTAAATCCTCGCGCTGAAGGTTTTCCAGCAAGGCAACTTCCATCATTTTTTCATCTGATAAATCCTTCACTACTGCAGGCAAGGTTTCCAGACCTGCTTCCTTAGCAGCACGAAATCGGCGTTCACCAACGACAATTTCATATCCTTTAATGCTTTTCCGTAAAATCAGCGGCTGAACGATACCATATTCGATTATAGAATCCTTTAATTCTGTTATCGCATCGGCATGAAACGTCTTTCTTGGCTGATAGGGATTGGGACGACATTCATTAACGGGTATTTCCTGAATGACATCATCATCTTTTTCTTCCACATCCTGCGGGAAAAACGCATTAATTCCTTTACCTAACCCTCTCGCCATTGCCTATCACTTCCTTTGCTAAATCAAGATATACCTCGGCACCTTTGGATTTCGGATCATAAGTAATGATTGGTTCACCATGGCTTGGTGCCTCCCCTAACCGGATATTTCTAGGTATGATCGATTGATATACTTTATCCTGAAAATATTTCTTTACTTCCTCGATCACCTGAATGCCAAGGTTTGTTCTTGCATCAAGCATTGTTAGCAAAACTCCTTCTATCATAAGGGACTTATTTAAATGTTTTTGCACTAGCCGTATCGTATTTAACAACTGACTAAGTCCTTCCAATGCATAATACTCACATTGGACGGGAATCAGTACGCTATCCGCTGCGGTAAGTGCATTAAGGGTAAGCAATCCCAGCGAAGGAGGACAATCAATAATGATATAATCGTAGTTTTCCTTTAGGCTTTCCAGTGCTCTCTGTAAGCGTATTTCACGTGAAATGGTAGGAACAAGTTCGATTTCGGCTCCCGATAACTGGATTGTGGCAGGTATGATATCTAAGTTTTCAACTTGAGTTGGTACACAAACTTTTTCTGCAGGCAAGTCTTCCACAAGGACATTGTAAATGCACTGATCCATATCAGCCTTATTTATTCCAACGCCACTTGTAGCATTCCCCTGTGGATCAGTGTCCACAACTAATACCTTATTGTTTAACTTTGCTAGACCTGCACTCAAATTAACTGCTGATGTTGTTTTTCCTACGCCGCCCTTTTGATTTGCAATGGCTATAATCTTTCCCATGATGTCACCTACCTAAAAACTATACTTTATTATTCTACCACTTTTCAAAAGAAATAGGCTATTAATATGACCATTTGTTAGAAAACATTTATTTAATGAAAGAAATATTTGTAAACGCGTTTTGTATTGATCTTCTTTCGTACTTAACCCACTGTACTTCATGTGTTCATCAGTTAGAAGGATGAGAATTTAAAAACCACTCATCTTCCGTTCTGCAAAGATGAATGGTATTCTCTCAGATAATATAAAAACATGTATCAGTTCTTTTTCGGTATTTTAATCGTAATTTGATAAAAGTCATCAAGATCCTCTTCATCCGTTTCCACATCAATCCCAGTATCTGAGACCATGTTGAGAGATTGGCGAATTGTATTCATGGCAATCCGGACATCTTTATTAACACCTTTTCGTTTAGGCTGTTTTTTTGCGGGTTTCTCTCCGGTTTGGCTGAGCTTAGCTATATGTTCTTCAGCCTGTTTAACATTTAACTCTTTTTCAAGGATTGTTTCCAACGCTTTGATCTGTTTTTCAGGATCATTGATTTTTATTAATGCTCTTGCATGACGTTCCGTAATCTGTTTCTCCATAAGGGCAGTTTGTACCTTTTCCGGGAGTTTCAGTAAACGTAATTTGTTAGCAATAGTGGATTGATTTCTACCAAGTCGTTGTGCCAGAGCTTCCTGTGTCAATGAATGTAAATCCAGCAGGCGTGCATAGGCGTTAGCCTCCTCAATCACCGTCAACTCCTCCCGCTGCAAATTCTCAATTAGTGCAACGGAGGCAATTTCTGTATCAGTCATGCTGCGAATGATGGCAGGTATTCGCTCCCAATTAAGTTGTTTTGCTGCCCGCCATCTTCGCTCGCCTGCAATCAGTTCATAACTGTTTTCCTCGTCGATCTTACGGACAACGACTGGCTGGATCATCCCATGTGTATGTAACGTCTGAGCAAGTTCCTCAATTTTTTCTTCACTAAATACGGACCTTGGCTGAAACCTATTAGGTTCGATTTTTTCAACAGGAAGTTCGGTTACTTCATCTGGATGGTAGGCTTCTTTTTCTGGCACTGATTCATTTTTATCTCCCATGCCAAATAGTCGGTTCAATGGACTTACCATTGCCAAATCACCACCTTTTCTTAAAAAAACATACTCAACTATACCACCAGTGTAGCGTTGTCCAGGCCAACGGCAATCATTTCTTATATGTTTCAGTTATTCGCGTTGCCATTTTAAAAATAAAAACCGGAAACGATGAATTGTAGCTGTTTTCGTAAACTTTATTGTTATTATATCTCACCCGTACACACATTGCTTTTTCACGAACCGATAGTGCCCACGTACTGCGACGTAAAGGAAGTACTAGTGCAGGCGTTGTCACAGGACGTCGCGATCTTAGCATGCCGACGTAAAAGATGCTCGTTTGGAACATCGTTTATTGTCGGTTGGCACTCCGATTTATGTCGTTGTTTCCATCTAGGAAATGTTCCACGTGAAACATTTGCAAAAAACAAGTGTCTGACAAAAAGATATAAAATTTAAAACTATTAATTATTTATAAATACGCAAAAACTATTACATTCTATCAACATTCTATCATATATGACGGTGAAAAAGTATGAAATTGTCGATAATCTTTTTGTCAATTTAAAAACTATTTTATGTGATTGGTTTCTTTGCCGGTGTACCGGGTTTACGTGGATACTTTTTCGGTGTGTTATGTACTTTATGTAAAATAACAATTGATCGATCACTATTTTCTTGAGGTAGTTGAAAAGAATGGGTCGTTACCAGTTCTCCCCCTAGCGTCTTAAACGCATTCTTCGCCTCTGTTACCTCTTCTTCAGCACTGGCACCCTTCATGGCAATGAATGTCCCATGTTTCTTTGCCAATGGCAGACATAATTCGCTTAAAACGGACATTTTCGCCACTGCTCTAGCCATTACAATATCGAATGATTCCCTAAATGTACGATTTGCTGCGAAATTTTCAGCTCGATCATGGTAAAAAGCAATACCAGTAAGATTCAGATTTGTAGCCAATTGTTCTAAAAAATGAATTCGCTTTTTTAATGAATCAACAATCGTAACTTGCAATTCCGGAAAGCATATTTTAAGCGGGATACTGGGGAAGCCAGCCCCAGCACCCACATCACAAATATGACTGTTGCCTGTGAAATCATAGTAAAAAGCAGCAGATATAGAATCATAAAAGTGTTTTAAATAAACATCTTCTTTGGCAGTTAACGTGGTCAGGTTTATTTTTTTATTCCATTCCACCAGTGTTTGAAAATAAGTTTCAAATTGTTCGGCCTGCTCCGGGCTTATATTAATATCTCTCTCATGCAGTCCGTCTTTAAATTGTTCGGGTGTCATTCATGGCAACTCCTTTATAATGGTTGTCATATCAGTGCCATTCAACATTTATAACAGCACGTTAATCAGTTGGCAACACGGGCAATTTTTCCTTGCTCAATATAAACAAGCAGGATGGATACATCGGAAGGGTTCACACCGGAGATACGGGAGGCCTGACCGACTGACAGCGGACGTACCGTTTTTAGCTTTTCCTTCGCCTCGGAAGCAATACCATCAATATCATCATAATCAATGTTGTCTGGTATTTTTTTGTTTTCCATTTTCAGCATTTTATCCACTTGTTCATTCGCCTTCTTAATATATCCTTCATACTTAATTTGAATCTCTACCTGTTCCTTGACAATTTGCGGCAGGTCGTTGTTCGGCTCAATAATTTGTTCCACCATATCATACGTAACTTCAGGTCGTTTCATTAAATCATATGCTTTAACTGCTTCTTTCAACGGTGAGCCTTTTGCTTCCTTCAACATCGATTGTACAGGTTCTTCAGGTTTGATGACAATTTTGCTAAGGCGTTGTTTTTCCTCGTCAACTAGTCGCTTCTTTTCTGTAAATTGTTCATACCGTTCATCGCTAATCAATCCGTAAGCATGGCCGATTTCTGTCAAACGCATATCAGCGTTATCATGACGAAGCAGCAAACGATATTCAGCACGTGATGTCAAAAGTCGGTATGGCTCTTTGGTACCTTTTGTGACCAAATCATCAATCAGAACGCCAATATATGCCTGAGAACGGTCCAGAATAAGTGACTCTTTACCAAGTACTTTGGCTGCAGCATTAATCCCGGCCATAATACCTTGTGCCGCTGCTTCCTCGTATCCGGAGGTACCATTTATTTGTCCCGCTGTAAATAGACCTGACACATTTTTTAGCTCCAATGTCGGCCATAGCTGTGTTGGAATCACCGCATCATACTCAATCGCATAGCCTGCACGCATAATTTCAGCGTTTTCCAGCCCTGGGACTGTTCTAACCATGTCATGCTGGATATATTCTGGCAAAGAAGTCGATAGTCCTTGTACATAAACCTCTTCTGTATCTCTTCCTTCAGGCTCCAGAAAGATTTGGTGGCGAGGCTTGTCATTAAATCTTACTATCTTATCCTCAATGGACGGACAATAACGTGGACCTGTTCCGCGTTTCATACCGGAATACATTGCCGACAGTGATAAGTTGTCATTGATGATTTGGTGTGTGAATTCATTCGTATACGTGAGCCAGCATGGAATCTGATCGGTAATATATTCCGTTGTCTCATACGAGAAACTTTGTTGCTTCTCTTCACCAGGTTGTTCCTCTGTTTTGGAATAATCAATCGAATGACTGTTAACCCTTGGTGGTGTACCTGTTTTAAATCGCGTAATGGAAAGACCAAGTTCTTCCAGGTTTTCCGATAACTTGATGGATGCTCGTTGATTATTGGGGCCACTCTCATACTCAAGATCACCCATCAGTACTTTTCCACGCATAAAGGTACCAGTAGTAATAATAACCGAGTCTGCATAATAGGCAGCTTTCGTCTCCGTAATGACCCCTTTACATACACCATCTTCCACGATTAGTTCATTAACCATACCTTGTCTTAGTGTTAAATTCTCTTGACTTTCCAAGACATGTTTCATTTCTTTAATATACATAGGTTTATCTGCCTGTGCACGCAATGCCTGTACGGCGGGACCTTTTCTCGTATTCAGCATCCGCATTTGGATGTGTGTTTTATCAATAACTTTGGCCATGACACCGCCAAGTGCATCTACTTCACGAACAACAATACCTTTGGCGGGTCCTCCTAGTGATGGGTTACACGGCATAAAAGCAATCATGTCTAGGTTAAGTGTCAACATTAGGGTTTTTGCACCCATTTTTGCTGCGGCAACACTTGCTTCTGCACCGGCATGTCCCCCACCGACAACGATAACGTCATAATGTCCAGCATCATATACCATCATTTTTCACCCTTTCTCCTCTTATTATTTATCATTACATACCTAGCTTAAAGCGAACTACTTTCCAAGACAAAACTGAGAAAACAACTGATCAATCAAACTGTCACTGGCAGTATCGCCGACTATTTCACCTAAAAATTCCCACGTCCTTGTAACATCAATCTGTACAATATCTAGTGGCATATCTATTTCCAGACTTTCCATCGCATCTTCTAATGCCTGCTTTGCTTGTTTGAGCAGTTGTATATGGCGCACATTGGAAACATACGTCATATCTCCTGTATCCACATCACCGGCAAAGAACGTCGTAGCAATAGCAGATTCCAGCTGATCGATTCCTTCTTCTCTAATGAGCGACGTTGTGATAACTGGTTTCCCGGCAGCAAGCTCGTTTACTTTGTCCAAATCAAGCTGTTGTTCCAAATCTGTTTTATTAACAATCACAATATAATCAAGTCCCTGCACCGCTTCAAACAGTTTTTCATCCTCTTCGGTTAGTGGCTCATTATAATTCAATACCAACAAAACGAGATCAGCATCCTGCAGTACTTCCCGGGATCTGTCCACACCAATCTTTTCAACAATATCTTCTGTTTCTCGTATGCCGGCAGTGTCGACCAATCTTAGTGGGACACCACGCACATTAACATATTCTTCAATAATATCACGAGTTGTTCCCGGTACTTCCGTTACAATCGCCTTATTTTCCTGTACGAGTGTATTCATCAGGGATGACTTACCAACGTTCGGACGTCCAATGATAGCAGTGGCGATCCCCTCACGTAAAATTTTCCCTTGTTTAGCAACTTGCAATAAGTTTTCCAGTTCTCCGTGCACTTCTTTCGTCTTCGTTTGCATCATTGTATTAGACATTTCTTCCACATCATCATATTCCGGATAATCAATATTCACTTCAACGTGTGCAACTGTTTCCAGAAGTTCTTGCCTGAGCCGGCCAATTAGTTCCGACAACCGACCGTCCATCTGTTTAAGCGCCACTGACATGGCTTTATCCGTTTTCGACCGGATCACATCCATGACCGCTTCGGCTTGAGACAAATCGATTCGCCCGTTTAAAAACGCACGCTTCGTAAATTCTCCGGGTTCAGCTATCCGCACACCTTGTTCCAGAACAATTTCCAGCACTCGATTTACCGCAACCATACCACCATGGCAATTAATCTCAACAACATCTTCCCGTGTAAAAGTCTTCGGTCCGCGCATCACAGTTACCATTACTTCCTCGGCAACCTCATTGACAGCAGGGTCCATGATCTTTCCGTAATGAATCGTATGCGTATTCGCTTCAATCAAATTTGTCCCCTGAAACAGTTTAGCTGTCGCGGGTATCGCCTGCTCACCACTTAAGCGAACAATCGATATGGCGCCTTCTCCAACTGGTGTTGATATCGCAGCAATTGTATCTGTTTCCATATTCTTCACCTCCATCTTCCTCATTTTTACATCTATATAGAAAGTATTAGTTTTCCCACCACTAACTTAATAGAATATCATAAATCAAATAAAAAATAAACTTGTCCACAGTGTTAACAAGTTTATTTTTTATATATCCTAATTCCTTTTATCCACATGTGAATAAAAGGAATTAGAGTATCACAGTTATCAACAGGGCATAAGGAATCAATTTCAAGTTTGATTTATATTCGAGTGGTGACTTCTGCAGTTGGCTATTGACGTGGGCGGTTTTAGCGGAAGGTCCCCTGCCAAAGCGTTTTTACGGACTTTTTGACAACCTCTTAAAGCAAAAAAAATAACCCCCGGTGTCCCAGGAGTTTTTAAAGTACTTATACTGTTATGGTTTGATGACGATATACCGATGCGGTTCCTCACCTTCAGAAGAAGTTGCGATCTGCTTATTATCCTGCAATGCATGATGGATAATTTTACGTTCAAATGCCGGCATTGGCTCAAGTTTTACTTCCTTGTTAAGCCTAAGGGATTTATCGACCATTTTACGAGCCAGCGATTCTAGGGTTTCTTTTCTGCGTTCCCGATACCCTTCCGCATCAACCAACACGCTATAGTGATGATTTCTGTCTTTGTTGATGACAAGATGCAGCAGATATTGGATGGCATTTAACGTCTGCCCACGCTTCCCAATAATTAATGCAATATGATCCCCGGTTACATTAAAATTAACCTGCGTACCGGAAACTTCCGTCGTCACTTCAGCGGGTATTCCCATTTTTTCAATGATTTGTTGTAAGTACTCCTCGGCCTGTTCAACTGGATCCGACGGCATATTAACTTTGACAATTGCCGGCTTGGAACCAAAAACACCGAGAAGACCTTTTTTTCCTTCATCAACGACTTCAACTTCGACCTGGTCCCTTGTGGTGTCTAACTGCTCTAGTGCTGATTGGACCGCTTCTTCAACCGTTTGTCCACTAGCAGTTATCTCTCTCACTTTTTGACTCCCCCAGTTTTATTATCATTCATCATTGGCTTGCGGATTAAAAGCGTTTGGGCAACCATAAAGACATTACCTACCACCCAGTACAACGCCAAGGCCGACGGAAAAATAAACGCAATAACAGTAATCATGATTGGCATGACATATAACATAACCATCATTTGCGGGTTTTGCGCCGCCGCGCTACCAGACATCATTAACTTCTGCTGCAAAAATGTTGCTCCACCAGCAATTAGAGGCAAAATATAGTCCGGTGAACCCAATTCAAACCAAAGAAAAGAATGACCACTTACCTCTTGCGTCCGCCTAATGGCATGATACATCGCAATCAAAATCGGCATTTGTACAAAAATCGGCAGACAACCTGCAAGCGGATTAACGCCATGCTTCTGGAATAGCTGCATGGTTTCCTGCTGCAGCTTTTGCTGTGTGTTAGCATCTTTTGACGCGTATTTCTGCTGTAATTCCTTTATCTCCGGCTGTATGTCCTGCATCGCTTTGGAACTTTTCAGCTGTTTCACGTTCAATGGAAGCAGAATTAGCCGAATAAAAATCGTCAAAACAATAATCGACAGACCGTAACTGCCATTGAATAACTCAGCTAAATATATAATCACCTGTGACAATGGATATACAAAATATGAATTCCAAATACCTTCACTTTCCGACGTTATCGGTTCATTAATTTGCGTACATCCTGATAAAACCACTACCAGCCCGATCACAGCCGCCAGTAATAACAATTTTTTGCGCAACACATTTCCTCCTAACTGACAAAACCCTATATGTAACCCATTTTCTAGTTATTTTACCACTAACAAATAATAAGATTCTATATAAAAATGAAAAACGCTAATATTTTTTTGATAACAGCTTTTCTTTTGACAATAAATGCATCAAACTTTTTTTAACTTCATGGAAATTCATTCGTTTCGTTGGCTGCCGGGCAATAATGACGATATCATACGCCGGAAGTACACCTGCCTCCAACTCATGAAACGCTTGTCGTAAATAACGTTTAATCCGATTTCTCGTTACAGCATTCCCAATCTTTTTTCCAACAGATAACCCAACACGAAAATGCGTTAGTTCTGACCTCTTCATATAATATAGAACAAGCTGCCTGTTTGCAAATGAATTACCATGTTTGAACACATATTGAAATTGTTTATTATCTTTTATACGATTCATTTTTTTCATTGCTATCACCTTTTAATTGGAAACTGTAACTATCCATCAACAGTAATGATCTCCACGCATGTCCACGCATGCATAAGTGGAAAAAAGACCACTGAAGGGTTCAGTGGTCTATGCAGATAATACTTTTCTTCCTTTACGACGACGACGTTTTAAAACCTGACGTCCGTCTTTTGTACTCATACGTTTACGGAAACCATGTACTTTTTTCCGTTTACGGTTATTTGGTTGAAATGGTCGTTTCATTTATCCTACACCTCCCGAGGAATTACAAAGCTGTTTAATTATTTGTAATCACAGTCTAGGTAATTATAAGGAAAACAACTCCCGCCTGTCAACTTACAATTGGTAAAAAAGTTATCCACATGCCTTTGTGTCCCTTTTTTCGACACTTTTCTATTATCCACAACTTCTATCGACAATTCACTCACAAAATATAGTAGTGTGGATAAGTATTGTCTACAATCGGTTGAAATTGTGGATAACTGGCGAAAAACCGTTGCACACTTGGATTTTTTTTGATATCATATTTGTGTTTTAACATGTGTATAACAGATCACCCTTCAAAAGTTCTCCACAGGTTGTGGATAGTGTGTGGATATGTATTCACACCTTTGTGTATTTTCTATTAACAACAATGTGGATAATGTAAACAAGTACCGCTTTCAGTCTGGTATAAGGGGTTCGCAATCCACAATTAAATATAAACAACAACGCCAGTTACAGAGCCTTTCCATCTTTCATTCGCAGTACCGTATGAAAGATTGAGGAAGGGTTTTTCTATCATCTATTCAACGTTGAAAGACCTGCGGTGATATGTCAAGAGGAAAATAACTAAATATTCGATTGTCAAGGTTCAATTTTGCGAAAAAAGGCATCAGGAAACTAGACCAGTAAATAAATGGAAATTACTGGTAATCAGTAAAAGGATTTAGAAGCTATTTGTGCTTCATGCATTCACGCTCCTTTTTGGCGTGTAGATTTGGTGATTGCGTAGTAGCACATCCACCAAACGCACTAATTTTCTTGCGGTTAAGACGAGTGCTCTTTTGTGTTGATGCTTAGGTACTTCACTGTATTTTTTCGCGTAATATGCTTGATACTCAGGAACGTGCCGTCTTACCGAGTTGGCGGCTTCAACCAGGTAATATCTGAGGTACTGATTCCCGTTACGCGTAAGTGAAGTGTCGTCAGCTGTGAAGCGGCCTGATTGGTGCTTTCGCCAATAAAGGCCTGCATATTTGGCTATCTTAGTTTCATCATCAAATCGCTCAATTTGGCCGATTTCGGCGATGATTCCCGCAGTAAACACGGGCCCGATGCCTGGGATAGTGACAAGCGTTTGTGGCAGTCCAGCCATGATACGCTCGATTGCTTTATCAATTTCCTTTATCTGTTTTTGGAGTGTGCGAATGACTTCGATAGTTGTACCAAGAATAACATCGATAGAGTCTTCCACAACCTTGTCCAGACGGTAAGAAGAACGAACGGCTTTCTGAATGGATTTCGCAACACATTCCGGGTCACCAAAGCGATTTCTGCCCTTTTCTTGTAGAAAATCAGCTAGATCTTCAACCGGCATTTGCGCAAGTTCATCCAGACTGAACTTCTCGAAAAACAGTTCCATCATGGCATTCCCAAAAACGGAAGAATCGACTTCCTCTTTGAAGGTATTGCATTTAAAACTCAAGTGTTGAAGGAAGTGCTGCTTTTCCTTGGTAACCTGATGAACTAGCTGATACCTGGAGCGTGTAAGCTGTTGGAGCGCAACATATTGGCTCTCTTTGACAACAGACATTGGCAATCGGCCAAAACGCAGATAATCGGCGATGACGAACGCATCAATTTCATCGGTTTTGTCCATGTCGCTATAACTCTTTTTAAAGTTCGCAATCTGTTTTGGATTCATGACAAATACCTCTGCGCCAAGTGCTTTGAGTGCCTCATCATGATGAAGAAACATGGATGGATGAAAACTATAAACGGACGTGGATTCAAGCCCGAATTTGAGCGTATCAACAGCCTGATCACGCAAATATTCCAAAACAGTATCCCGAAGCTCACTAGCACCAGGAAGGTCATTGGAAACCGTGAAGGATTTAACCTTTTCTCCTTCACCATCCAGCAAACAAATCTTGATATCAAAAGAACTAACATCTAATCCAGCAAATAATTTCATGGGGGGTTCTCCTCCTTTCGATTTAGAATCATTGGTACTATTTCTTGGACGCCCTGAGATATCCCTAGTGTGAACGCCGATCAGCAACCTCGTGTATAAGTACTAACCCTGATTCGAAAGCCGCCCTGGGGCTACTAACACCCAGGTTCGAGATTCAGGGTGCACAGCCTGCGAGTAGGAAGGTCCGAACGCACACTGGGAAACAGTCTTTACGTGTGGTCTAGCCACAAGGGGGAAAAGAATTGTCCCAAATGATCCTAAGACCATTATCTAGGAACATCACGGGACGTCCAAGACTTTTGACTATATCCAGCAGGAAAAGTAAGAAAATATGGGCTCAAATGATAGGGCCTAAACATAATATACGAGGGGTGAACCATATGGAAAACATTGACGATTTATGGAATGCGACTTTAAAAAATATTGAAGACCAAATAAGTAAACCAAGCTTTGATACATGGTTAAAAAACACCAAAGCCGAATCGCTGGAAAATAATACGCTAACGATATCCGCTCCAAATGAATTTGCACGAGATTGGCTTGAAGGCAGGTACACAAATCTGATTAATGAAATACTGCTTGAGATCACCGGAGCAGAACTGTCGACCCGTTTTATCATCCCTGATGCCCAGGAGGCCGAAGATGACACCAATCAACCACAAAAGAAAATCCCAACAGCAAACAATGCGGAAACATCCGATACAGCAAAAACAATGCTGAATGCGAAATACA
This sequence comes from Lentibacillus cibarius, assembly GCF_005887555.1. Classification (NCBI taxonomy): domain Bacteria; kingdom Bacillati; phylum Bacillota; class Bacilli; order Caryophanales; family Bacillaceae; genus Lentibacillus; species Lentibacillus cibarius. The sequence continues at coordinate 1,923,960 of NZ_VCIA01000001.1, forward strand.
CCTTTGATACCTTTGTCATTGGATCAGGAAATCGGTTTGCCCATGCTGCATCGCTTGCAGTAGCTGAAGCACCTGCAAAGGCATATAATCCGCTGTTTATTTATGGTGGTGTTGGGCTTGGAAAAACACATTTGATGCATGCAATCGGACACTATGTACAGGATCATAATCCAAATGCCAAAGTGGACTATTTAACATCTGAAAAGTTTACCAACGAATTTATTAATGCAATTATGGATAACAAAGCGGCGAATTTTCGTAATAAATACCGCAATGTGGACATCTTACTGATTGATGATATTCAATTTCTTGCTGGAAAAGAACAAACACAAGAAGAATTTTTCCATACGTTCAATACACTACACGAGGAAAACAAGCAAATCATTATATCTAGTGACCGTCCACCAAAAGAAATACCAACACTGGAAGATCGCTTGCGCTCAAGGTTTGAGTGGGGACTCATCACGGATATTACTCCTCCTGATTTAGAAACCAGGATTGCTATATTAAATAAAAAGGCAAAAGCGGAAGGGCTTGACATTCCGAATGAAGTCATGCTCTATATTGCTAATCAGATTGACACCAATATACGTGAGCTGGAAGGGGCATTGATCCGAGTTGTTGCCTATTCGTCACTCGTAAACCAGGATATCGATGCATCGCTTGCTGCAGATGCTTTAAAAGACATCATACCAAGCAGTAAGCCACGCACGATTACAATCCAATCTATCCAAGAAGCTGTAGGGGAAAAATACAATGTAAAACTGGAAGACTTTGCGGCCAAAAAACGTACGAAATCCATTGCTTTCCCTCGACAAATAGCCATGTACTTAGCACGGGAGCTCACTGACTTTTCTCTTCCAAAAATCGGAGAAGAGTTTGGCGGGCGCGACCACACAACCGTCATTCACGCACATGAAAAAGTCGTAAAAACGATGGAAAATGATACATTGCTGCAAAAGGATATCGAAAAATTAAAGGAACAACTTAAATCATTTTAGAAAAAAACCTTGTTCATTATGTGGATGAGTGAACCATACCTGTCAACACATTATCCACATGTGAATAACTCCAAGTATGTGGCTTTTATGGGGATATCCACATATCTACAGCCCTTACTGTTATTATTACTATATTTTTATTAATAAATAATATAAATATGTATACAAAAGGAGATTAATTTTCATGAAATTTGTCATTCAGCGCGACCAACTCATTTCCAGTGTGCAAGATGTCATGAAAGCTATCTCGGCAAAAGCTGCCGTTCCTATTTTGACCGGGATGAAAATAGATGCCAAAGTAGACGGAATTACCTTAACTGGAAGTGATTCGGATATTTCAATTGAATCACATATACCGACTGAAGAGGATGGAATCGTCCATGTGGAACAAATTGAAGAAGGAAGTATTGTCGTCCAGGCGCGTTATTTTCCGGATATTATACGAAAACTCCCAGAAAAAACAGTTGAAATTGAAGCTGATTCCAGCCTAAACGTAACCATTCGTTCAGGAAAGGCTAAGTTTAATCTAAATGGCCAAGATGCTGACGAATACCCTAAGTTACCACAGCTGCAAACTGATGATAGTTTTGAACTCCAATCTGATCTATTGAAAAGTTTGATTAAACAAACCGGTTTTGCTGTATCCACAATGGAAACAAGGCCAATTCTTACTGGTGTGAATGTGAAAATTGAGGATGATACACTGCATTTCACCGCAACGGACAGTCATAGGCTGGCAGCTCGTAACGTACCGGTCAGTGATGTTAGTGGACAATTTTCTAACATTGTAGTTCCGGGAAAAAGCCTCAATGAGTTATATAAGATTCTTGATGACAAAGGTGAAAAGGTAGAAATCAGTGTCACAAGCAATCAGATTTTATTCCGTACAAAGCATTTGCATTTTTTATCTAGACTACTGGATGGAAATTACCCGGAAACATCCCGGCTTATTCCGGAAAAAAGCCAGACGAAACTTCATGTGAAGACGAAAGAGTTAATTGATACAATTGACCGTGCCTCCCTACTTGCCAGGGATGAACGAAATAACGTCGTTAAACTAACAACCAAAGATCATCAGGTATTACAGATTACCAGTAATTCACCGGAAGTTGGACAGGCAGCAGAAGAAGTATCTGTCCAGGCAATGGAGGGGGAAGACTTAAAAATTTCTTTCAGCTCAAGATATATGCTGGATGCTCTGAAAGCCATTGAAGATGATGAAGTGATCATTGAATTCACCGGTGCCATGCGGCCATTCATTATTAAACCAGCTAATGGCGATCCTATTTTGCAATTGATTCTGCCTGTAAGAACGTATTAATTCTATTTTTATATGCCAATGTCAGAACAGCTGAAAACAGGTCATTAGCCCTTTTTTAGCTGTTCCATGTTTTGGTATACCCACTAATTTCCTTTGTTCCTCTTTAACGTGTGAAAACTTTCAAGCCCGGCCATCACCTCAAAAAGTAAGCTCCTGCAGTTAATGAACAATAAAAGAAGTAAGTTCACTTTCCTTCCCTAAACGGTTAAAATTTAGTAAAATAGATAGGAAGTATATAAAGCGTAAAGCTAATAATCAAAAGACTGGTGAAACGTATGCAAGAATATGAAAAAGTACCAATAAATACAGACTATATTCCGTTAGGTCAATTTATGAAACGTTTAAATGTGCTTGATTCCGGGGGAATGGTTAAGGCTTACCTGCAGGATATTGGGGTATTAGTTAATGGTGAGCACGAACATAGAAGAGGTAGAAAGTTGTATCCAAATGACACGATAGAGATAGAAGACATTGGCCTCTTTATTGTGTCAGAAGAATAGTCGCGGGGAGTTTCCATGAATATTGAACAAATACAACTGAAAAATTACCGGAACTATTCCGAATTAGATCTTTCCTTTGACGATAAAATCAACGTCATTATCGGTGAAAATGCTCAAGGGAAAACAAACCTGATGGAAGCAATTTATTTGCTTGCTTTCACGAAATCACATCGGACTCCAAGGGAAAAAGAGCTTATCCATTGGGAACATTCGTATGCTACAATAAAAGGACAGATAAATAAACGGAATCGAACTTTTCCGCTCGAAATTATTTTGTCAGCAAAAGGGAAAAAGGCGAAATTAAATCATTTGGAACAGAAACGACTTAGTGATTATATTGGTGCACTGAACGTTGTTATGTTTGCCCCGGAACATTTATCACTTGTTAAAGGATCGCCACAGATCAGAAGGCGGTTCATTGATATGGAACTTGGTCAGATACAGCCGGCATATATTTACCATCTTGGTCAATATCAGAAAACATTGCGGCAGCGAAACCATTTACTAAAACAGATGCAGCGGCGGGAAAAACAAGATCTGACAATGTTGCACGTTCTAACAGACCAGCTAGTGCAACATGCGGCTACTCTGCTAGAGCGTCGGTTTACCTTTCTTGATTTACTCCGGAAATGGGCTTCCCCGGTTCACCGGAGCATTAGTCGTGGAAAGGAAAGGCTTGAAATCCAGTATTCTCCCACGATAGAGGTATCAGAATCAGCCAACAGGGAAAAGCTAGAAACAGTGTATACCAATAAATTCCATGAATTACAGGAAAGAGAGATTGAACGTGGCACCACTTTAGCAGGACCGCACCGGGATGATCTCATTTTTTATGTCAACGAGAAAAATGTGCAGACTTATGGATCCCAAGGACAGCAACGTACAGCCGCATTATCAGTGAAACTTGCCGAGATTGATCTTATTTCCAGTGAAGTTGGTGAATATCCTGTTCTACTTCTTGATGATGTGCTAAGTGAATTAGATGATCATCGGCAATCCCATTTATTGAACACAATCCAGGGGAAAGTTCAAACATTTGTAACGACAACAAGTGTTGATGGTATTAATCATGACACATTAAGGGAAGCTGAATTATTTCGTGTGGCGGACGGTGTTGCACATACATGACTGTGGAGGGATACGATGTTTATTCATATTGGCAATGACCATGTGATTCGTGAAGAAGATGTTGTTTTGATTATCGACCGCAATATGATTACATCTTCAAATATCATGGAAGAGATGATGGATAATGCCAACGTAAAGCAAAAAGTTTACGGCCCGTCGGATGAAGCGAAGTCAATTATTATCACAACAGAACAAATTTACTACAGCTCCCTGTCTGTTGCCGCACTGGAGAAACGGGCAGGCATGGTTTCGACAATCAGTAAACTTGATGACTTTGTTGAAGAACTAGAGTAATGGTTGTTAAGGAACAGTTATAAGCAGAAACGTAGGTGATAAGATGTCAGCAGAAGAAAAAGTTTCAAATGAACAGGCATATGACGCTGATCAGATACAAGTACTAGAAGGATTGGAAGCAGTACGGAAAAGGCCCGGCATGTACATCGGTTCAACAAGTGAAAAGGGATTACACCATTTAGTATGGGAAATTGTGGACAATAGTATTGATGAGGCACTTGCCGGATATTGTGATAGGATTGAAGTTATTATTGAAAAGGATAATAGCATTACCGTTATCGACAACGGTCGCGGTATTCCTGTTGATATACAGAAAAAGACCGGAAAACCAGCCCTTGAAGTGATTATGACTGTTCTGCATGCCGGTGGTAAGTTCGGCGGTGGTGGATATAAGGTTTCCGGTGGTCTGCATGGTGTCGGGGCATCGGTTGTTAATGCCTTATCAAGTACATTGGATGTCTATGTATACCGCGACGGGAAAATTTATTACCTTGGGTTTGAAAAAGGCGTACCAAAGGGAAAAATTGAAACCGTTGGTGAATCGGATATAACGGGGACAAAAACACAATTTAAACCAGACCCGGAAATTTTCAACGAAGAGACCGAGTTTGACTTTGACACCCTCACACAACGTTTGCGGGAACTAGCATTTTTAAATAAAGGTATTACCATTTCGATTGAAGATAAACGGACAGATGAAGACCCTGTAGAATTCTGTTACGTGGGCGGGATTAGCTCCTATGTTGAGTTTATTAACCGGAATCGCCAAGTGCTGCACGAGCCGTTTTATGCCGAAAGTGAAGACCAGCAAATCACAGTTGAAGTGGCCATCCAATACAATGACGGATTCATGAGCAATATTTATTCGTATGCTAACAATATCCATACGTATGAAGGCGGTACACATGAAGCCGGATTTAAATCTGGCCTGACACGTGTCATTAATGATTACGCCCGTAAAAACAATATGTTCAAAGAAACTGATCCGAATTTAAGTGGGGATGATGTTCGTGAAGGTATGACAGCTATCATCTCTATCAAGCATCCAGATCCGCAATTTGAAGGGCAAACGAAAACAAAACTTGGCAACAGTGAAGTAAAAAAGGTAACTGATTCAGCGTTCAGCGAAGTTTTCTCCAAGTTCCTTTTTGAAAATCCCGATGTCGCAAAAATTGTTGTGGAGAAAGGATTAATGGCATCTCGTGCTCGGCTGGCTGCCAAAAAGGCACGTGAATTAACAAGACGGAAGAGTGCACTAGAAGTGTCCAACCTACCCGGTAAACTTGCAGATTGTTCCTCAAAGGATGCTAGCATCAGTGAACTATATATTGTTGAGGGTGATTCTGCGGGCGGCTCTGCAAAACAGGGACGCGACCGGCATTTTCAGGCAATCTTGCCATTACGCGGTAAAATATTGAACGTGGAGAAAGCTCGTCTCGATAAAATCTTATCAAACAATGAAGTCCGCGCCATGATTACTGCAATGGGAACAGGAATTAGTGATGAATTTGATATAACGAAAGCACGATATAACAAGATTGTCATTATGACTGATGCTGACGTTGACGGTGCACATATCCGTACGTTACTTTTAACATTTTTCTATCGCTATATGCGTCCGCTGATTGAACATGGCTATGTTTATATTGCACAACCACCGTTGTATAAAATACAGCAGGGCAAGACTGTTCACTATGCATACGATGACAAGGAGATGGAGCGCATTCTTGAAGAACTGCCGAATACGCCGAAGCCGGGACTACAGCGTTATAAGGGTCTTGGTGAAATGAATGCAACTCAGCTCTGGGAAACGACCATGAATCCGGAAACACGGACATTGCTTCAGGTGGAATTGTCCGATGCGATGGATGCCGATTATATTTTTGACATGCTTATGGGCGATAAAGTTGAACCTCGTCGTAATTTCATCCAAGAAAATGCGCAGTATGTTCAAAATCTTGATGTATAGTAAGGTATATCGTTCATGTCGTCAAAAAAGCTGGAATTGCTCAGCAGTAATTCAGCTTTTTGTTGCAGTTTCACCGGCAAGTAAGCTAGTTTCAATCTCCACGTTGAACTAGCTCGATTGCCGTGTTTTTTCAGGAAGTGAGAATGTATAAAATGAAGCAATACAATTTTTACTGGCAAAGTTAAGCCACGTCCGGCTTCAGCGCCCAGCGACTAGCGCGACTTCCTTCACCTCCGTACGATAAAGAAGACTTGCCGACTGGTGTAACCAGAGGCATAGTCGCACTTATACCCTTGTGGTGAAAGTCAACATCGACTCCCGATGGTCGTCGTGTTTCCTTTATCTCCTGCGGTTCAGTCCAGTCCGTACGTCGCTAACCGGGCGCTTGCACCTTTGTTCGGAAGTGAGATTTGGAGGTATTTTTATGGCAGATCAACAGCGTCCAAACGTTCAGGAAATTAATCTTGGTCAAGAAATGCGTACATCTTTCCTTGATTATGCGATGAGTGTTATCGTTTCACGGGCTTTGCCGGATGTCCGTGACGGGCTGAAACCAGTCCATCGTAGAATTTTGTATGCGATGAATGATCTTGGTATGCATGCAGATAAGGCATATAAAAAGTCAGCCCGAATCGTTGGTGAGGTAATTGGTAAATACCATCCGCACGGTGACTCTGCTGTGTATGAAGCAATGGTCCGGATGGCACAAGATTTCAGTTATCGCTATATGCTCGTCGACGGACATGGTAACTTTGGTTCAGTTGATGGGGATTCAGCAGCAGCTATGCGTTATACAGAGGCGCGTATGTCCAAGATATCCATGGAACTCTTGCGGGATATTAATAAAGATACAATTGATTATACAGACAACTATGACGGAACAGAGCGAGAACCGGTTGTTTTTCCTTCCCGTTTTCCCAATCTGATTGTTAATGGTGGTGCTGGGATTGCTGTCGGGATGGCAACCAATATCCCCCCACATAATCTCGGGGAAACAATTGATGCTGTATTAGCTATCAGTAAAGACCCTGAAATCACCATTAATGAATTGATGGAAAGTTATATTTATGGTCCCGATTTTCCAACAGCCGGTGAAATCATCGGAAGAGGCGGCATTCGCAAAGCCTATGAGACAGGAAAAGGATCGGTGACCATTCGGGCGAAGGTACAAATAGAAGAATATGCAAACGGTAAGACCAGTCTGATTGTTACCGAGTTGCCGTATCAGGTCAACAAGGCAAAACTAGTTGAAAAGATTGCTGAACTCGTCCGGGAGAAACGAATCGACGGGATTACTGATCTACGCGATGAATCAGACCGGAATGGATTACGTATAGTTATTGAACTTCGCCGTGATGCAAATGCTAATATTGTACTCAATAACTTATATAAATATTCCGCACTGCAAACGACATTCGGTATCAACATGCTAGCACTCGTTGATGGTCGTCCAAGGGTACTGACAATCAAACAGTGTCTGGAACATTATCTAGAGCACCAGCGAGAAATTGTCAAACGCCGTACGGAATTTGAGCTAAGAAAAGCACAGGCACGCGCACATATATTAGAAGGCTTGCAAATTGCTCTTGACCACATTGATGAAGTTATTTCACTTATCCGTAATTCTAAAACAACCGATATTGCACGAAACGGGTTGATGGAACAATTCGGCCTAAGTGAAAAACAGGCTCAGGCAATTCTTGATATGCGTCTACAGCGTCTGACAGGACTGGAACGGGAAAAAATCAATAGTGAATACAATGAGCTTCTTCAGCAGATTGATGAATTAAAGGCCATTTTAGCAGATGATGAAAAATTGCTGGAGATTATACGTGAAGAATTGATAGCCATCAAAGAAAAGTTTAATGATAAACGCCGTACGGAGATTGTTGCCGGCGGAGCGGATTTCATTGACGATGAGGATTTAATCCCTGAAGAAAATATTGTTATAACACTTACCCACCAGGGTTATGTCAAACGGCTTCCCGCTTCAACGTATCGAACACAAAGACGGGGCGGTCGCGGGATTCAGGGAATGGGAACAAATGACGATGACTTTGTCGAGCATCTAGTTTCCACATCAACCCATGATACGGTTCTGTTCTTCACAAATAAAGGGAAAGTTTATCGTGCTAAAGGGTATGAAGTTCCTGAGTTTAGTCGTACGGCAAAAGGGTTGCCAATTATTAATCTGCTGCAAATTGAGAAGGATGAATGGATTAATGCCGTTATTACTGTTTCCGAATATAGTGACGAATCATACCTATTCTTTACCACGAAACACGGGTTATCTAAACGTACAAAGTTGTCGCAGTTTGTCAATATCCGTAAAGGTGGGCTTAACGCTATAGGACTTCGAGAAGGTGATGAGCTAATTTCCGTTCAGCTGACAGACGGCACCAAAGATATCATGATTGGTACGAAACAAGGCTTTTTGATCCGTTTTCCAGAAGATCAGGTTCGCTCAATGGGAAGGAATGCAGCAGGTGTTCGCGGTATTTCACTTCGAGATGATGACGAGGTCGTTTCAATGGAAATATTGGAAGCCGGGTTGCAAGTTTTACATGTGACTAATAAAGGTATCGGTAAACGCACGCCGGAAGATGAATCCGTGTTACCAATCGTGGTGGTAAAGGTATCTACACGTGTAAGTTGACAGAAAGCAATACTGTTGTAGCGGTTAAGGCTGTTACAGGAGAAGAAGATATGATGCTCATTACCGCTGCCGGTGTACTAATCCGTACGCCAGTCGAAGGTATTTCCCAAACTGGACGCAATGCCCAAGGGGTTCGTCTGATCCGTCTGCAGGAGGATGAAGAGGTGGCTACTGTTACCGTGGTTGAGCGGGATGAAGCTGAACCGGAAAATGAGGGTGACGACAATCAAGAGACTGACTCTGCTTCCGAATCAGCTGAGGATGACTCCGATGATTCGACTAATGGCGGAGAGTAAGCGTCCGTTATCCATTCTAGCAACTAAGTAAGGAATACTAGGCTAATTATGTTGTCTAAACATATAAAGCGAGGGGGAGTTTCATGCGGGTGAAACCTTCTCAAATAGTCCCTGGCTGTGTTTTATTACAGGATGTATTTAGTAAGACGAGTAAACCAATTATTTCAAAACAAACGGTATTGACAGATGAACATATCACGATACTACAGAAGTTCTTCATCGATACTGTGGAAGTTGCATCAACGCTTGCTAATGGGGCCCCTTTCCAGCCTGATCAGCCACAGCTGCATGAAGTAATGTCAATTGTTGGTCAATCACAGTTGCCTGATTCATTCATCGCCCATTATCAGACGGTGGTTGCCAATTATAAACAGCTGTTTCAAAACTGGCAAAGTACGTTTGTCCTGAATATGGCTGATGTGCGCATGACGATGCTACCACTTTTGGAACAGGTGGATAGTGTTGGTGATTGTATTTATACACTGCATCACTATGCTGATGAACGAGACTACCGATTCCATCATAGTGTCGCAGTTGGGTTACTGGCAGCATATGTTGCCAAACGGCTAGGTTATAAAAAAGGTGAATGGTTGCAGGTAGGTCTGGCTGGTTTGCTCAGTGATGCTGGTATGGTTAGAATAGCAGCATCCACACTGGAGAAAAGCGGCACATTGAGTCAGGTAGAGTGGGAGGAGGTAAAGAAGCATCCTATCTATTCCTACCGTCTGATTGAGAAATCGCCTACTGCTACCAAAAGCGTAAAACTTGCTGTTCTCCAACATCACGAACGGCTAGACGGATCGGGTTATCCGCTTGGGATTAGCCATGAGAAAATTCATGCATATGCACGAATTATCGCTGTTTGTGATACCTATCATGCGATGACGTCTGTACGGCCATATAAACAGAAGCAATCCACGTTTCATGCTGTCGGTGAATTACAGAACAATAGGTTTACCATGTTTGATCATGAAGTTGTGCAAGTATTAATTGATGATTTGACCCGGATTACAGTTGGAACAAAGGTGAAATTATCAACGAACCAAATTGGCGAAGTTGTTTTTACTGATAAGAATGATCCCACCCGTCCAATCATTAGACTTGACGGATCAAATGAAATGATTGCACTCAAAGACAATGAAGACATACAAATCGAAACTGTTTTGTAGTAAGGTAAGGTCATACGTTTGACCTTATCTGTGAACAAAGGTGCAAACGCCCTTGCAGGCTAGGAACACTCACGTCCTGTGTGTCGAAGCCGGACGTGGCTTAACCTTGCAAGTAAAAGTTATATCGCTAAATTTTATAGTTTCTTATCTTTTGAATAAAGCGAGGTCTAGACTTAAGTTCCAACATGTTTGTCCAGTAATTCCCCCCCAGTAGCATGGGGATTTTTTTTGCCGTAATGTCCAAAAAGGACCGAATAAATGGGAAATCCGTGTCTGGCTTTGTGGTAAGCAAATCTCCCCACCACTCCGGCTCATACCGGCATAGCATACTAAGGTTATAAAGTAGCAAGTAATGAACCATCACTTCAGAAATGGGCAAGAAATCCTCCCGGTATATCGGAAAGTAAATAGCCTGTTCATTCATGTCAGTAAAAAAAGGACTGGCATCTTTCGGGTAAAATGGAGCGTTTAAATAGACATGGATATAACCATTTTCCGTTTTTGTTTTCTCCAGTTTTGGCAAATAGGCTTTCACCCGATTGATCAATGCATTAGCCGTCAGATGGTAATAATCCAAAAGCCAAACAGGGAATTGTAAGTGCTTTGTTCCTGTCATTCCGATACCTGTCAATTTTCCATCCGATTGAAATTGAAATAGTGGATCTAATTCAGGTATTAACGCAAATAAACGGTCCATTTTTATTTTCGGAAATGGTGATGTTTGGATGGAAAATAGATGTGTGGAGAAATAGGAAAATAATCCATTATGTTGAATTTTTACTTCATCATCCATGAACGTGTAGTCCTTTTTTTTACGTTTCCTAGTTGACACACCATGTGCAAGGATGGCCGTTGATTCTGGGTATTGTGGCCGAACAGAGAGCAAGTTTGCTTTGATTAAATGAACCATGCCGTAAAAGAACAGCATCGGTTGCAGCAGTGGTTCAAGCTGTTTACCATTTTCATAAAAACGCATACCGTGATCAAGATAATGTATAAACGGATTACAATTTTCAAAGCTCTTTACGGAAGCATCAACAGTCTCTATTTGCTGGTAACAAGCCGACAAATATTGCTGGGCATTTTGCTGTGACATTAGGTGCACATAAAACGCATGGATTTCCTTTACCTGCATGATATTCCTCTCCTATTTTAACTAAAGATTCATAATTATAGTTCTTTTAATCCGTATTTAATAAGCTGTTGCAAATATCGCGCAGTTGACGTATTGTAAATAACAATAGAATTACTGTATAGTTTGACCAAGATCACGTTCATTTACTCATAGCGAAATACCCACTGGATAGGAGGATACCAATGCGCGAGGACAAGTTTGCTAAAGAAGGATTGACATTTGATGATGTATTGCTGATGCCTGCGAAGTCAGAAGTATTGCCGAAAGATGCTGATGTAAGCACGAATTTATCAGAGAATATCCGTCTCCAGCTACCGTTGATAAGTGCTGGAATGGACACAGTGACTGAAGCAGAAATGGCTATCGCAATGGCACGTCAAGGTGGATTGGGAGTCATTCATAAAAACATGTCGATTGAGGATCAGGCGGAGCAGGTGGATAGGGTGAAGCGATCAGAAAGTGGCGTCATTACAAATCCATTCTTCCTGACGCCGGAGCATCAAGTTTATGATGCTGAGCATTTGATGGGGAAATTCCGTATTTCCGGTGTACCGATTGTTAATAATACGGACGACCAAAAGCTAACTGGTATTATAACGAATCGTGATTTGCGTTTCATTCAAGATTATTCAACTGCAATTAAAGATGTCATGTCCAGTGAACATCTGGTAACTGCTCCGGTGGGAACAACCTTGGAAGAAGCAGAAAGTCTCCTGCAAAAGCACCGGATTGAAAAGCTCCCATTGGTCGACGATAACGGTGTGCTTAAAGGCCTAATTACGATTAAGGATATTGAAAAGGCAATTGAATTTCCAAATGCGGCGAAGGATACTCAGGGCCGGTTACTTGCTGGTGCGGCTGTCGGTATTACCGGTGATTCCATGAAACGTATTGAGAAACTGACCGAGGCTGGCGTTGATGTCATTGTGATTGATACGGCACACGGTCATTCGGCAGGTGTGCTGGAACAAGTTAAGAAAGTACGCGCTGCTTATCCGGACTTGGATATTGTCGCGGGCAATGTTGCAACAGCTGAAGCAACAGCAGATTTAATCGAGGCTGGTGCAAATATTGTTAAAGTAGGGATCGGACCTGGGTCCATCTGCACGACTCGCGTGATTGCCGGAATCGGTGTACCGCAGATTACTGCTGTCCACGATTGTGCAGCCAAAGCAGCTGAGTATGGCGTTCCGATTATTGCTGACGGTGGGATCAAATATTCCGGCGATATTGTTAAGGCACTTGCTGCTGGTGCGCATGCAGTAATGCTCGGCAGTATGTTTGCCGGTGTGGCAGAAAGCCCGGGAGAGACGGAGATTTTTCAGGGCAGACAGTATAAAGTTTACCGTGGTATGGGTTCAGTCGGCGCTATGCAGGCAGGTTCCAAAGATCGGTATTTCCAGGATGCAGCGGATGCTAAAAAGTTGGTCCCGGAAGGCATTGAAGGACGGACTGCTTACAAGGGACCACTTGCTGACACAGTCCATCAGTTGACGGGTGGCTTGCGTGCTGGTATGGGCTATTGTGGTACTGCGACGATTGATGATTTGCGTCGTAATGGGCGCTTCATCCGCATATCTAACGCTGGTCTTGCAGAAAGTCATCCGCATGATGTTCAGATAACAAAAGAAGCTCCGAATTATTCATAACCAGTGTTTGATGCTTGTTCAATTTAGAATGCAACGATAAAATAGTAAATATTTCCTACTGGAGTACTAATAGATAGGGCTTTTCCCTGTCTATTTTTTCTCTATTTTTTATGGTAAAATACGAGTATCTAATAGATTACAACAATGACAGACTTAAATAGGTGGAGGCAACGAAAGTGAACTATAAACGAAAAAAACATTTATCACTATTTCTGACTGCTTTGATAATGATAGCGGCTATACTAACGCAGCCGTTTTCTACACAGGCAGCTGAAGCATTAGACATCGAGGCGGAGTCAGCCATATTGGTTGATGCGGAAACAGGCAAAGTTTTGTATGCTAAAAAACCGGATATGGCATTGCCACCGGCCAGCATGACGAAAATGATGACTGAATACCTTGTGCATGAAGCGATTGAGAAAGGTAAAGTCAACTGGGATACAACTACACAAATTAGCGACTATCCATACAGTATATCGGCAGACCCATCCTTTTCCGGTGTTGGTCTGACCCAAAGCAAAGACTACACTGTAAGAGAATTGTACGATGCAATGGCCATCAACTCAGATAATGCGACAACTATCGCACTTGCGGAATTGATTGCCGGTTCGGAAGGCGAATTTGTCAAAATGATGAACAAGAAGGCAGAAGAGATGGGGCTTTCGGATTATAAGTTTGTTAATTCGACAGGACTTAACAATGCATCACTTAGGGAAAATGTGCCTAAAGGGACCGATCCGAATGCCAATAACTTGCTATCCGCTCGGTCGGCAGCACTATTGGCGTACAACCTGATTAATGATTATCCGTCAGCACTTGATGTATCTAAGGTCCCTTCAGCAACATTTGATGGTCAAACTATTCGTAACTGGAACTGGATGCTCCCGCATGATCCGAAGAATGCAAGTTCACTCCAACAATTCTATTATGAAGGCATTGATGGGCTAAAGACAGGACATACGGATTTGGCCAAATATTGTTTTACAGGTACAGCGAATCGGAACGGTAAACGATTGATCTCTGTTGTTATGAAAACAGAAAGTGAGCCGGCACGCTTTCAACAGACGGCAAAATTAATGGATTACGGTTTCCAGCGATTTGAGAAAAAAGAGATCTTCTCTAAAGGTTATCAACTGGAAGATCAATCGGATATTCCAGTCGCTAAAGGGAAAGAAGATACGGTGCAGATTGCAACAAAAAAAGCATTCAGTGCAATGGTTAAAGAAGGACAGGCAGAGAACTACAGCGTCAAGTATCATTTGAATAAAAACAAACTGAACAAGGACGGAAAATTGTCTGCTCCAGTTGAAAAGGGTGAAAAAATTGGAACAGCCGAAATAGTCTATGAAGGAGATGGAGACTACGGCTATATTTATCCAAATGCAGATAAACAGACTATCGCTTTGACTGCACAGCGTACGGTGGAAAAAGATAACTGGTTCATGCTTGCTATTGGGTCAGTAGGCGGATTTTTCAGTGGGTTATTCAGCACCGTCGTTGATACAGTTAAAGGCTGGTTTTAAACTATCGACGTGAAACACTTTTAGTAGTAAAATTTAAATGTGTGTTAATTTACAGATAACAGAGGGGGAGAAGGTATGGCGAATACAGGAACAGAACGTGTTAAACGAGGAATGGCGGAAATGCAAAAAGGCGGCGTCATCATGGACGTTGTTAATGCGGAGCAAGCCAAGATAGCAGAGAAGGCAGGTGCCGTTGCTGTCATGGCACTGGAACGTGTACCATCTGATATCCGTGCTGCCGGTGGTGTGGCCCGTATGGCAAGTCCGGAAATTACCGAAGAAGTGATGAATGCTGTATCGATTCCGGTCATGGCCAAGGCACGTATCGGTCATATCGTCGAAGCACGTGTACTGGAAGCAATGGGTGTTGACTATATTGACGAGAGTGAAGTTTTGACACCGGCGGATGACGTGTACCATATGAAAAAGTCAGATTATACGGTACCGTTTGTTTGTGGTTGCCGTAATCTTGGAGAAGCAGCAAGACGTATTGGTGAAGGTGCGTCCATGCTACGTACGAAAGGTGAGCCAGGCACAGGCAATATCGTTGAAGCTGTTAGTCATATGCGCCAGGTTCAGTCAGAAATCAGAAAACTGACGTCTATGTCAGACGATGAAGTGATGACCTATGCAAAAGAAATTGGTGCGCCATATGAACTGCTGGTAGAAATCAAACAGGAAGGACGTCTCCCTGTTGTAAACTTCGCTGCAGGAGGTGTGGCAACACCAGCAGACGCAGCATTGATGATGGAATTAGGAGCGGATGGTGTATTTGTCGGCTCTGGTATTTTCAAATCTAATCAGCCGGAGAAATTTGCCAAAGCCATTGTGGAAGCGACCACCCATTATACGGACTATAAATTGATTGGTGAGCTTTCCAAAGATCTTGGAACTGCCATGAAGGGTATTGAAATGGGTACATTAGAAGCGCATGACCGGATGCAAGACCGTAGCGAATAGAAAGAAGGAATGACCATGACTAAAATCGGTGTACTCGCATTACAAGGGGCGGTCCGTGAACACATCCGCGCTATTGAAGAGACCGGAGCAAGTGCTTTAGAAATCAAACAGGTCGGACAACTCAAGGAATTGGACGGGCTTATTCTACCGGGCGGTGAAAGTACGACCATGCGTAGACTGATGGACAGTTACGGTTTTTCCGATGCTATCAGGGATTTAAAAAGGCAAGGAAAACCGCTATTCGGCACCTGTGCTGGATTAATTTTGATGGCTTCCGCGATTGAAGGACAAGCAGATGCCCATCTTGGCCTGATGGATATGACTGTTGCCAGAAATGCATTTGGCAGACAAGTGGCAAGCTTTGAGGCAAAACTGGACGTTAAGCATGTCGGAGATACCTTTCAAGCCGTGTTTATCCGTGCTCCATATATAACGGAGGCTGCACCGGATGTGGAGGTCCTAGCTGTCTACCAAGATCGGATTGTTGCAGCGAAACAAGACAACTGCTTATGCACTGCTTTTCATCCGGAATTGACTGATGATAACCGATTGATTGCATATTTTGCTGAAATGGTGGAACAATCAAGGAATACACTTGCATCTTAACGAGAAATTGGCTATGCTTATAAATAATGAGATGAACAGTTATGAAAGGAAATAGTAATAAGCAATGCTTTCTACAGAGAGTCGGTGGCGGGTGAAAACCGATGAAGGCAACTTGTGAATCCGTCCTTGAGCTGGTTTACTGAAACTTTTCAGTAGGTAAACCCGGTCAACAGCCGTTATCCGATGAAGCCGGAAGAGAGATGTGCATTTCTCTTCAATAAGGGTGGCAACGCGGGAATAAAAACTCCCGTCCCTGAATCAGTTCAGGGACGGGAGTTTTTTATCGTTCATAACATTTAAAGGAGGATATAACCATGCTAGATATGAAATTTTTACGTAATAACTTTCAGGAGGTAAAGGAGAAGTTAGCCCATCGCGGGGAGGATTTGTCTGATTTAGAGAAGTTTGGTGAATTGGATGAGCGTCGCCGTACATTAATTTCTGAAGTGGAATCATTGAAGGCTAAACGTAATGAGACGTCCAAGCAAATCTCTGTTTTGAAAAAGGAGAAAAAAGATGCTGAACCGGCTATTAAAGAAATGCGGGAAGTTGGCGAAAATATAAAGGCACTTGATGGAGAACTGAAAGAGATTGAAGAAACGTTGGAAATGATGATGCTCTCCATCCCGAACATTCCGCATGAGAGTGTCCCAGTTGGCGAAGATGAAGACGATAATGTTGAAGTGCGCAGCTGGGGGGATATTCAGGAATTCCCCTTTGAAAAACAACCACATTGGGACATAGCTGCAAATTTGGATGTTTTAGACTTTGAGCGTGCCTCCAAAGTCACCGGAAGCCGCTTTGTATTTTATAAAGGGCTTGGAACACGACTGGAACGAGCACTAATTAGTTTTATGATGGATTTGCATGCAGATCAACATGGATACACGGAAATGATGCCGCCACAGATTGTTAATCGCGAAAGCCTGACTGGAACAGGGCAGCTACCTAAATTTACCGAGGATGTTTTTAAGTTGGAGGAGTGGGACTATTTTCTGATTCCGACAGCTGAAGTGCCAGTGACGAACTATCACCGAGGTGAAATCTTAAACGTTGACGACCTTCCAAGAAAGTATGCGGCTTACAGTGCGAATTTCCGTTCCGAAGCAGGTTCAGCCGGTCGGGATACGCGTGGATTGATCCGCCAGCATCAGTTTAACAAAGTGGAACTGGTTCACTTCACCAAACCGGAAGATTCCTATGATACGTTGGAAACATTGACAGGGCATGCGGAGAAGGTGTTACAGCTATTGAACTTACCATATCGCGTCATGAGCATGTGCACAGGGGATTTAGGTTTTACTGCGGCTAAAAAGTATGATATTGAAGTATGGATCCCAAGCCAGGAAACCTATCGTGAAATTTCTTCTTGCTCCAATTTTGAGGATTTCCAGGCAAGACGTGCCGGCATTCGCTTTCGCCGTGAGGAAAAAGGAAAACCGGAATATGTTCATACATTGAATGGCTCCGGTCTTGCAGTTGGCCGAACACTTGCCGCTATTCTGGAAAATTATCAGCAGGAAGATGGATCAGTTGTTGTGCCGGAAGTACTAAGGCCGTATATGGGCGGTAAGGAAGTTATAAAGTAGGCAAATAAGATTTAAATTTTTAAATACCTCCGTTGACAATGTTTTATATGGATGATATAGTATATCTTGTCTTACGGAGGTATACCCAAGTGGCTGAAGGGATCGGTCTTGAAAACCGACAGGCGGGTCAAACCGCGCGGGGGTTCGAATCCCTCTACCTCCTCCATTTAATTTCAAAAGCGCATAATTTGGAGATAAACCACCACGACCGTTACATATCAACTGTAGCGGTTTTTTTTCGACGCACAGGACGAGGAAAGCTAAATTTCGCTGTTAAAGGTGCATTTTTGGTAAAATTACAAATTTAATTTGATTAACACTTGACATGATGAGTGGCAGCAGGTATAGTACATGGAAATAGGTAAACGAACGAAGAAGAGGTCAGTAGCGAAAAAGCTGCCGTAAGAGATTGGGATTCACCGGCTGCGAGATCCCATCGGATGATGCTGTCGTGAAACCTGCCTTGGAGTTGTCAGCAATGTCTGACCGCATACACGATGCGTTATCAAATTGAGCGGGCATATGATGTTTTCTATGCCAACAAAGGTGGTACCACGGAACCCCACTCCGTCCTTTTATAAGGATGGTGTGGGGCTTTTTTATTCTTTTTTGAGGAGGTTTTTCTTGATGACTAAAAAAATGGCATTTGTTGGGGCTGGATCCATGGCTGAATCAATTTTATCCGGTATATTAGCCAGCGGATTTTTAGCAAAAGAAGACATTCTGGTAACAAACAAATCGGACTTCGAAAGACTGGAACATTTAGAGAGGCAGTACCAGATCCAGTACGTTGAGGATAAACAGGAGACTGTTACTGATGCCCGTATCGTATTGCTTGCTGTGAAGCCGTATGATATGGAGACTGCGATTGCGTCGATTCGTGACTATTTGAATACCGATCAATTACTTATATCTGTTGCCGCCGGTGTATCAACGGATACGATATCGGAAATGCTGGGCCGTGAAATACCGGTTATCCGGGCAATGCCAAATACCTCGGCAGCAGCTGGTGAATCTGCTACAGCGGTAACGAGAGGGCGGCTCGCCACTGAAGAACATCTTCATACCGCGCTTGAATTGTTTCGTACAATTGGAACGGCAACGGAAGTAGCTGAGGAAGATATGCATACGGTGACGGCGATTGCAGGAAGCGGACCTGCCTATGTTTATTATTTGGTTGAAGTGATGGAAGAGGCGGCTGTTGCCGCTGGGCTCGACAAACAAACTGCACATGAATTGCTTATACAGACAATTGCCGGTGCTGGAGAAATGCTGAAGTCATCCGGTCTGGATCCGGCACAGTTGCGTAAAAATATCACAAGTCCTGGAGGAACCACTCAAGCCGGACTGGAAGCGTTGGATGAAGGTGAATTCCAAAAAACAGTCATGGGCTGCGTAGAAACTGCTCGTGAACGCTCGATTGAATTAGGGAAAAAGTGATAAGTAGGAGCGCGGTTTATGCACCGCACTCCTTGTTTTCTTGTACTTTTGCCTGTGTGTGGAGTGTTGCAATCATGCCATAGAAGGCATAGAAAAATTCATCGGGTGCCGACACCCGAATATGTCCGACCTCACTTGTATCAAAATCCAAGGTTGCTTCCAGTAGCCGGTACGTGGAGTAGGCGTAGAAGCAAAAGTATATATAATCAAACTTCGGCATCTTTTCATAAATGACAGCAATCTCATCTTTATAGACATCCAAGTTCCGTTCTGCTTCATCAATAAATGCTTGTAGGTCGGATAAATCTGCTTCTACAACTATATCTCGTTCATTTTCTGTACGAATGGTTGCCATAATCATACATCCCTTCTGCTTGATATTCTTTCCTACCATCTACTTTAACGGAAAATGAACCCCAAGTCGGTGACACACATCACACTTTCGTCAGTCTTCTCTTTTTAAAAGTAAAACGGTCAGGCGACACGGAATTAAAAATAAGAGGTGCTCCATAGAATAGAGTACCTCTCACCATTATTTGATATATTCTCTTGTTTTCCATTTCCGTGCCTGCTGGATAAAATGGCCGATCTTTTCTAGGACTGGCTCAATCGAGTCTTCCTGTTTCGTCAGGTCGTAATCAGATATATTGATACGCAATACCGGACATGCATTAAAGTTATTAATCCATTCTTCATAGCGATTGTACATTTCTCTCCAGTAGGAAACAGGTGTATTCTGTTCCATTTTCCTGCCACGGTCTTGAATTCGCTCCAGAACTTCATCAAACGATCCTTCTAAGTAAATAAGCAGATCCGGATGCGGGAAGTACGGCGTCATTACCATAGCGTCAAATAAGTTTGTATATGTCTCATAGTCTGTTTGAGGCATTGTTCCGTTTTCGTAGTGCATTCGTGCAAAGATGCCGGTATCCTCATAAATAGAGCGGTCCTGCACAAATCCACCGCCATATTCAAAAATCCGTTTCTGTTCCTTGAACCGTTCTGCTAAAAAATAGACTTGCAGGTGAAAACTCCAGCGTTCAAAATCGTTATAAAACTTTTCAAGATATGGATTCGTTTCAACCTTTTCAAACGAGGTTTTGAAATGCAAGGCGTTAGCTAATGCTTTCGTCATCGTTGACTTGCCAACTCCGACGGTACCGGCTACTGTTATGATACTGTCATTGGGTATCCCGTATTTGGCACGTAAATTCATAAGTTGGTTCCCCTTTTTTGAATCAATACTTCCTGTTGCTGCTGTACTTGCCGGATAATCGTATCCAAATCATCCTGATAGTTGACAAAGTCCATTTCGTCTCCGTTAATGCGAATGACTGGAATATCCGGATGGAGCATCTCAAACTCATTCATATATGCTTCGTAATCGTCAGCGATCTGGGCCAGGTAGGACGATTTAATATTTTGCTCGATATCTCTCCCGCGTTGTTGGATGCGATCAAGAATCGTGTCAAGGCTCGCATGCAGGTAAATCATCATATTTGGGACGGGCATATCCTTCGTTAGAATGTGGTAGATTTGTTCGTACTTATCAAATTTATCTGCTGGCAATGTGCGCCTGGCAAAAATCATGTTCTTGGATATATGGTAATCAGCGATGACCGCCTTATTCCAGCTTAAGTACTTTTGTTGTATATCTTCCAGCTGCTTGAATCGATTGCATAGAAAAAACATTTCTGTCTGGAAGCTCCATTCTTTAATGTCATCATAAAACTTTCCTAGAAATGGGTTTTCTTCTACAATTTCTTTTAGCAGGTGAAAGTTGAATTGCACGGAAAGTTTTTGGGCGAGGGATGTTTTTCCAATTCCGATTGGCCCTTCGATTGCAATGAACGGAACAGTTGGCATGATCGTCCCCCCATTCAGTCTTTTATCAGTTGACACTCGATTCATTTTAGCATACCGAATAAGGCACTTCCATGTAAATGAATAAATTTTTCTTTTCATTTGGATATAATTTTTGTATAATAGTAATTGTGCTTTTTTATACTACCTTCATTCCTCTTAGCACTAGGATAGTTTTTTCTGTAAATGCCCCCGTAGCTCAGGGGATAGAGCAATGGCCTCCTAAGCCGTGTGCGCAGGTTCGATTCCTGCCGGGGGCGTTATAAACGTCGATATAGTGGTCTCTGTGGCCGATGATAGGTTTGGAAGCTTTAGGAACAACACACGTACAACAGCATATAATTGAAGTCTTCTAACCCCCTTTGCGTACATGTGCGGAAAGGGGGTTTTTCGCTGTATACGAAAAGAGCGGAGCCAAGCATTATTGAATATTCATTACACGAATTAACACTTAGTGACGTGTATCTTTATGAAGTAATGTAAATAATGGTAATAAAAATAGGATCCATATCAAAACCTATAGTGATGAAAAATGGAAATTTTAA
The DNA here is from genome assembly GCF_005887555.1 of Lentibacillus cibarius. NCBI lineage: Bacteria > Bacillati > Bacillota > Bacilli > Caryophanales > Bacillaceae > Lentibacillus > Lentibacillus cibarius. The sequence goes on from NZ_VCIA01000001.1 coordinate 1,945,604, forward strand.
AAACCATAATCAAACCTTGCAAGTCTAGTTGCTTTTAATGTATACTAGATTTACGATTGGTGTACTGCACATATTTTTTAGATTTTTTTTATTTTATTTAGATTTTTCTCTTACTTGTCCGTTCGCAAACCTTATGTAAAGCCTACGTAAAGCCACCCAAACAATAATGTGAATCATTTACGTGGTCTCCTGAATCGTGTGCCTAGGTTCGATTTCTGCTGGGAGCTTCCCTCATTACGATTTGCCATTCTTAACACACGTGATTTATTCCATACAGTAAATTTATTCAAACCTCTTCATGAAAGGAACATGCAGCATGACATTGACAAAAAAAATTCTTATTGCACTTGTTCTAGGTGTGTTTGCTGGAATTGGTTTCAGCCTTGTCCCGGGGGATATATTCTCCGCAATTGATGTATACGCCTTAAACCCAGTTGGTCAGATATTCTTGAATTTAATTATGATGCTGGTCGTACCTATTGTATTTGTTTCCATTGTCCTTGGTGCTGCCGGGCTTGGGGATCCACTGAAGCTTGGAAAAATCGGAATTCAGACAGTTGCCTTTTACCTGGTAACAACAGCGGTTGCGTTGGCTATTGGTGTGGGTATGGGCTATTTGTTAGAACCGGGTCAGGGAGGCGATTTCAGCATTGGGGAGAATAACTATGAAGAACAGTCTGCCCCCCCAATTATGGATACGCTGATTAACATTATCCCGGAGAATCCAATCAATGCGATGAGCAGCGGCGATATGCTGCAGATTATTGCTTTTGCTGTTTTTATTGGTGTGGCACTTGCTGCACTTGGAGATAAAACCAAGCGAATTCATCAACTATTTGAAGAAGCTAATGATATTTTGATTTATTTAGTTAATCTGGTGATGAAGACTGCCCCGTATGGTGCCTTTGCACTGATTGCATCTGCTATTGGTGATGCAGGATTGAATGGATTAGGTTCCATGGCCATGTATATGGTGACTGTCGTTTTAAGTCTGTTTCTGCATGGTGCTGTTACGTACAGCTTGGCTATATGGGCGCTTGGGAAGGCGAATCCGCTTAACTTTTATAAAGGCTTTTTCCCTGCAATGTCAGTTGCCTTCAGTACATCCAGTTCCAGTGCGACATTGCCTGTTTCCATGAAAATGGCTCAGGAAAAACTCGGTGTAAAAAAATCGATCAGTAGTTTCGTTCAACCGCTCGGAGCAACAATAAACATGGATGGGACAGGGATTATGCAAGCGGTGGCAACGGTATTCATTTCACAGGTATACGCGATCGACCTTGGTTTCAGTGACATTATTATAGTCATTCTTACCGCTACACTGGCAAGCGTCGGGACAGCTGGCGTGCCTGGTGTCGGTTTGGTAATGCTTGCCATGGTCTTGAAACAAGTAGGACTTCCTGTTGAAGGTATTGCGCTGATTCTTGGTGTCGACCGTATATTGGATATGCTTCGGACCTCACTAAACATTACTGGTGATGCCGCATGTGCCTATATCATATCGGAAAGTGACAAACAAAGAGAGGCCAAAAGTTCAGGCTGACAATTACTAATAAAACACCCTTGTGCAGATAAGCATAAGGGTATTTTAAATCTTTATAGAGATAGTAAAGTTCGAGTGATATGCGGAGAGAAGCCTTTTTTGGCAGAGACACAATGAAGATTTTTATCTACTAGTTTTGCTGATAAATCTAGTTTTCTAATAATTTTTGAACCTTATCACTTTAAAATTGTCACAAAATGTTCTAAAATAGAAAAACAGTCACAAAATGTTTGGATAATTTTTTATAGTTGCATAGTTAGTGTGATTCTCTCGTAAATATTTTAGGAAATAATTATTGTAACCGATTGCAAAATCGAGAAAGGGTGATAGGAATGGATATGCAACGTATACCTGCACGAGAAGGGAATTTCAATCTGCAAAACTATGAAAAAATGCGGGAGACTTTTTCCTGGGATGAAATTAAAAAGAACTTTAGCTGGCATGAAACCGGAAAAGTTAATATGGCGTATGAAGCGATTGACCGTCATGCGGAAGATCCAGCCAAGAAAGATAAAACGGCCTTATTGTATTCATCTCCAGACCGCGAGGAAAAAGTGACATTTGATGAATTGCGTCAAAGAAGTAATCAGTTTGCTAATGTGTTAAAAAAATACCATGTTGAAAAGGGCGATCGTGTATTTCTTTTCCTTCCAAGAAGTCCGGAATTCTATGCGGTATTTTTCGGTATTTTGAAAACTGGTGCCATTGCCGGGCCACTATTTGAAGCGTTTATGGAGCAGGCAGTCCGAGATCGTTTACAGGACAGTGAGGCAAGTGTTCTAGTTACAACACCTGATCTCTTAGAGCGGGTTCCACAGGAGGATTTACCTGACCTTGAAAAAGTCGTCCTTGTTGGTGAGAACAATGAAACGTCCGATAAATATATTGACTATGCTAGTGAGATGAAGGAAGCATCCACTGATTTTGCTATTGAGTGGGTGGATCTTGAGGATGGTATGCTGATTCATTACACGTCTGGTTCAACCGGTAAGCCAAAAGGTGTCTACCATGTCCATCATGCGATGATTCAGCATTATGCGACGGCTGAGTGGGTGCTCGACTTAAAGAAGGACGATATTTACTGGTGTACGGCAGACCCGGGCTGGGTAACCGGAACCAGCTACGGCATTTTCGCACCATGGCTTCATGGTGTCACAAACGTAGTCCGTGGGGGGCGTTTCAGTCCTGACGCTTGGTATGGCACGATTGAACAATACAATGTAAACGTTTGGTATACGGCACCGACGGCATTGCGGAAATTAGTCAGTGCTGGTGAGGATGCAGTAAAAAGACATGATTTGTCATCATTACGTCATGTGCTGAGTGTCGGCGAGCCGTTGAATCCGGAAGTAATTACATGGGGGCTACAAGCTTTCGGGTTGCGCATCCATGACACATGGTGGATGACGGAAACAGGTGCACAGCTGATTGTTAATTTGCCCTCAGAAGAAATTCGTCCAGGATCCATGGGGAAACCAATTCCGGGAGTTGAGGCATCGATTGTTGATAATGAAGGTAATGAAGTTCCGCCGTATCAGATGGGTAACTTGGCTATCAAAGCACCATGGCCTGCTATGATGCGGTCAATCTGGAAACGTCCGGAAAAATATGAGAGCTATTTCATAAACGGATGGTATGTCTCCGGTGATAGCGCCTATAAAGACGAGGATGGATATTTCTGGTTCCAAGGTCGCCTGGATGATGTGATTAATACGTCTGGTGAGCGTGTAGGACCATTTGAAGTCGAAAGTAAGCTGATTGAACATCCTGCAGTAGCAGAAGCCGGTGTTATCGGTAAGCCGGATCCGGAACGCGGCGAGATTGTGAAAGCCTTCATCACATTAAACGACGGGTATCAAAGCTCTGATGAATTGCTTGAAGAAATCCGCCAATTTATCAAAACTGGTTTAAGTGCACATGCGGCACCTCGTGAGTTAGAAGTGAAAGAAGGTATTCCGAAAACACGAAGCGGAAAAATTATGCGCCGGTTGCTGAAATCTTGGGAATTAGGATTGCCGACTGGCGATACATCTACATTAGAAACATAAAAAAACGTGGCTGTCATCTTCGGGTGGCAGTCTGTTTTTGAAGGGAAATGGCTGCCATGCAGATTGGTTGTTCGCTCTTTCTTCTGCTACTAAAATAATAAATGGGTCGAGCTAATATGCCCAATTTCACAAATGCTGGAAGGAGTGCGTGTCTATGGGTAAAAAAATAGCAACGGTAATGACCGATATGTTTGAGGATGTGGAGTACACAGAACCGGTACAAGCGTTTAAGGATGCCGGTCATGAAGTGGTAACCATTGAGAAGGAAAAAGGAAAACAAGTAACAGGTAAAAATAAAGAAACGTCCGTTATGATTAATGAGTCCATTGACGATGTAGATCCGAAAGATTTTGATGCATTGTTTATTCCTGGCGGTTTTTCACCAGACATACTGCGTGCAGACGATCGATTTGTGACATTTGCCAGTCACTTTATGGATGAAAAAAAGCCGGTGTTTGCTATCTGTCATGGGCCACAGCTCCTGATTACAGCTAAAAAGCTAGAAGGACGAAAAGCAACAGGTTTCAAATCCATCCAAACAGATATGACCTATGCCGGCGCAAATGTGCAAGATGAAGAAGTGGTGGTTTGCTGCAATCAACTCGTCACAAGTCGTCAACCAGATGATATCCCTGCATTTAACAGGGAAGCATTACAATTGTTGAACAATTAATTAGAAAAATCCCCTTGAACCTCAAGGGGATTTTAACTTATTCCTCCAATTTTCTAACGTTGAAACGGTCTTGTAACAGCAACCAGTTCTGTGGGAAGGCTAGCCCGAGCTTCCAGTAGCTAATTCCTCGCAGTCCAAGTTCCATGATCATTTCGAATTTGGCTTGAATGGATCGTGCATCCTCAAACCATACTTCATGCTTCTCGCCTTGATCGTCGTAATACGTGTAAAATGGTGCCTGTGATTCGTTATCGTACCTGATTGCTGCATGATTAATACGTGCCCGATTTATAGCTTCTTGTGGACTGATTGCTTCAGCTGGTTCGCCATCTTTTTCATAAGGCAATGTCCAGTCATATCCGTACAGGTTTTGCCCCATTAATATTTTTTCAGCGGGCATCACACTTAATGCGAAGTTGATGACTTTACGAACTTCATCTATAGGTGACACGGCTAATGGTGGCCCATAACTGTATCCCCATTCATAAGTCATTAACACGACAAAGTCAGCAATCTCCCCGTGAGCGGCATAATCATGTGCTTCATACCACCCCCCCGTCTGCTGAGCGCTTGTTTTCGGTGCGAGTGCTGTTGACAAGGATAAGCCTTCCTCTGACAGGCGCTGTTTTGTTTTACGTAAAAACTGGTTATAAGCTTCCCGGTCTTCCGGTGGTAAAAATTCAAAATCAAAATGGACCCCGCTAAATCCTTGTTCTTTGGCGACATTAACAATATTATCGAGCAATGTATTTTGTACAGCTTGAACGGTGACAATGATGTGTCCTAGTTCCTTACTGAATTCCTCATCTTCTAAATTAGTCACGACGAGTAGCATCCCTGTATTGTTTTGAGCGGCAATTTGTCTGAAATTATCCAGTGGTGGTGAGGTAAGTGTACCATCACGGCTGACACGGTAGCTGGATGGGGCGATATAGGTTAGATATGGAGCTGTTTTGGTGGCTGCATTTACTAGTGTGTCGGAAACATTCTCCCCGTATGGCTCAATATAAGCCTGAGCGGTGATTTCTCGTTTTAACTGTTCCGGAATATATAGCGTGTATCCAGCAGGCAGCATTTGATTGACTGGGAGTTGATACATTTGCGCTAATTGCTGTTGGTGTATGCCGAATTTTTGCGCAATCGAATACAGACTGTCACCAGGCTGAACAACGTACCATTGCCCAATAATCGGTACGACTAGTGATTGGCCGACAACAAGGTAATTCGGTGTATCAAGTTCGTTTGCTTCTACCAGTTCGTCTATAGTTGTGCCATATAAGTTGGCAATTCTATACAGTGTGTCCCCTTGCTGAACAACATGAATTTGCAAGAAAGTTCCCTCCCTCGGATGTATCCTATTCAAACAATATGTCTTAATGAAGGTAGATATACCTCCTGTATGAACGATTATACTGTTCGATTTCTTGGAAAATGGGTTAAACTAGCTTTAAGTGTCAATTATTGCGAGGTGTCATAATTTTTATGAATGATACAACATATATGTGGGAAGCGATCAAACAGGCAAAAAAAGCAAAAACAATAAATGAAGTTCCAATCGGGGCAGTCATTGTTTACGAAGGCGACGTGATTGCCACAGGGTATAATATTCGGGAAACATCCCAGACGACATTATCACATGCGGAACTTATAGCCATTAAACAGGCCAATCAGGTAATTGGCAGCTGGCGGCTGGAGGACTGTACATTATATGTAACGCTTGAGCCTTGTCCAATGTGTGCCGGTGCGATTGTACAATCACGGATTAAGCGGGTTATATATGGTGCCCCCGACGCTAAAGCCGGTTGTGCCGGGACGTTGATGAACCTGCTTACTGATGATCGGTTTAACCACCAGGCGGAAGTTTCCGGTGGTATATTGGAAATGGAATGTAGCAGTCTTTTAACTGACTTTTTTCGGGAGCTGCGGAATCGAAAAAAAACGAATGAAAAAAAGCGTGGCATATGATAATGGTTGTTTTCGTAAACGTTATTTTTTATGTAGAACACAGTTCGTATACGTCCTACTACTGTAAAATGTAACCATTCCGTCATTTCTGATTGCATTTTACACAGATAGCAAGTATAATAATTATTGCCGTGCTAAGCGGGGAGGTAGCGGTGCCCTGTACTCGCAATCCGCTATAGCGAGGCCGAATTCCCATTCGAGGTCAGGCGTCTTTAAGGTCTGACTTAAGGGATTGGTGTTGACGCCCAGGTCCTGCGCAACAGGAACCCATGAACCCTGTCAGATCCGGAAGGAAGCAGCAGTAAGTGGTTATTCCTGTGTGCCGCGGGGAAGCCTGAGCCGAGCCATGAACTTGAGTAACGCTTAGGGATGTTTGATCAACAATGGGTGCACGGTTACATATCATTGCAAGGCTGCATCAGCGCTGTTAAAGTTAGCTGGTGCAGCTTTTTTCATTCTGGTGGCTTTGATCAATAAACAGGTCGCCTTTCTCGGGTAACGGTTTTTGATATAGATGGTCCATAAAGGTTCACATTTACCCCTGACATCGAGTATAATTTAACTAGAATTTATAAAGGGGAAGCATTCACTATGAGCTATCAGGCATTATACCGTGTATGGCGGCCAAGACAATTTCAGGATGTTGTCGGACAAACCCATATTACCAGAACATTACAAAATGCCATTGTGCAGCAAAAATTTTCACATGCCTACATCTTTTCCGGCCCCCGAGGAACCGGCAAAACAAGTGCGGCTAAGATTTTTGCGAAAACAATCAATTGTGAGAGAGCGCCTGTTCAAGAACCTTGTAACGAATGTGCTGCCTGCCAAGGTATTCAAGATGGCTCGATTTCCGATATCATCGAAATGGATGCTGCGTCGAATACAAGTGTTGAGGATATACGAGAAATACGCGACAAAGTAAAATACGCTTCAAGCACTGTTCCTTTCAAAGTGTATATCATTGATGAAGTGCACATGATTTCTACAAGTGCGTTTAATGCACTGCTGAAGACATTGGAAGAGCCACCGAATCATGTCGTGTTCATTCTCGCAACAACCGAGCCTCACAAAATTCCGCTGACCGTTGCATCAAGGTGTCAGCGTTTTGATTTCAAGCCGATTACTAGCAAAACAATCGTTGAACGTATGCATACGGTTGTCGAAGCAGAAAATATAACTGTATCATCTGAAGCACTAGAAACTATTGCATTGGCAGCTGAAGGTGGTATGCGCGATGCATTAAGCATTCTTGATCAGGCTATTTCGTACAGTGATGAGCGTGTCGAACTGGAAGATGTTCTAGCTGTCACAGGTGGTGTGGCACAGGGACTTTTAACAGATATTGTGCAGTCGATGCACGAGCGCAATGTACAGAAGGCTTTGTCTTTGCTTGATGATTTGATTAAAAATGGTAAAGACCCGGCACGCTTTGTGTATGATCTCATCTATTTTTTACGAGATTTGCTGCTATATAAAAGTGCCCCCTCTTTGGAAGGCATTCTCGAACGGGCGATGGTGGATGATTATTTCAAACAGCTTGCCGAAGATGTTTCCAACGACTGGATTCAAGGGGCAATTACCCACCTGAATCAGTGCCAACAGGAAATAAAATGGACGAACAGCCCGAAAGTGTTTATTGAAATTGCGCTTCTGACCGTTGCTAATAAACAGGAACATCAGGCTTCTGAAGCAAACGGTGGAGATGCAACGGACGTCACAAAGCTAGTAAATAGACTGGAACAACTGGAAAAGGAATTGGCTATGCTAAAAGAAGCACCGCCAGAAGCAAAGCAACCGTCTCAGCAAAATGAGCCAAAGCGTCCGAAACCAAGATCATCCAAAAACAGTTATAACGTACCATATGATAAAATCCGGCGCGTGCTAGATGCAGCTGAACGGCCACTTTTAAAAGAAGTGCAGTCGCAATGGGCTTCCTTTTTATCGCAATTGAAATCAACCAGTGCCCCTGCTCATGCAACAATCCAGGACAGTAAGCCGGCAGCTGCATCGCAGGAGGCACTGGTCGTCCAATTTAAATATGAAATTCATTGTTCTCTTTTCCTCGATAATCAGCATACGGCTGAATCCGTTTTAAAAAATGCCACAGGAAGGGATTGGACAATTATACCAATTCCAGTGAATGACTGGCAGCAATTGCGCAATGAATATATAAATAAGCAAGAGAAATCCTCTACAGAAGAAACGAGTCAAGCGAAGGATCCATTGGTTGAAGAAGCCAGGAAGCTTGTTGGCGATGACCTTTTGGAAATCCATGACTAAACATAGATTATATTTTTAAGGAGGCGTTTCCTATGAAAGGAAATATGAATAACATGATGAAGCAGATGCAGAAGATGCAGAAAAAAATGATGAAAGCTCAGGAAGAACTGCACGAAATGACGTTTGAAGCATCAAGTGGCGGTGGAATGGTCACCGTTGTGGCAAATGGAAAAAAAGAAATAACCGATGTGCAGATTTCAGAAGAGGTTGTTGATCCGGACGATGTTGATATGCTACAGGACCTCGTTCTAGCGGCAACGAACGATGTACTTAAACAGATTGATGATAAAACAAACGATACCATGGGCCAATTCACGAAAGGAATGAATATGCCTGGAATGTTCTAACGTCTGAACAAATATGATGATTGACCTTGTAGAAAAGCTCCGGAATTCGCTCTGAAAGTGAGTGTGAGTTTCGAGTTTTTCCAAAAAATAAGGAAGTATAAAATTAAGGCTATATAGCTGATATCCAGGTAAGCCATGTCCAGCTTCGACGTTCAGGACGTACTAGTGCCGGCGTTGGCACAGGATGTGACGGTTTTGGCCTGCTGCAAGGACGCTTACGTTTTTCTCATAACGTCAGAAGGTTATAAAATATGGATGACCTTATAAGAAAAGCTTCGGCACTCGCTATAAGGCGAGGCGAATGCCGAGCTTTTCTCATAGGAGGTACAAGAGATGTATTATCCAGAACCGATTTCCAAACTGATTGACAGTTTTACAAAATTGCCAGGGATTGGACCGAAGACGGCTGTCCGGCTGGCATTTTTTGTGCTGAATATGAAAGATGATGATGTGCTGGATTTTGCTAAATCATTGGTTAATGCGAAGCGTGAATTAACCCATTGTTCCACGTGCGGGCATATTACCGACCAGGATCCGTGTGCCATTTGTCAGGATACATCAAGAGATAGCACCATTATTTGTGTTGTGCAGGATCCGAAAGATGTCATAGCCATGGAAAAAATGAAGGAATATAACGGGAAATACCATGTGCTGCATGGGGCTATCTCCCCGATGGATGGAATCGGACCCGAGGATATTAATGTCCCGGACTTAATTAATCGGCTGAAGGATGAGGGAGTGGAAGAACTGATCCTTGCGACCAATCCGAACATTGAAGGGGAAGCTACTGCGATGTATATTTCTCGCCTTGTTAAACCGTCAGGCATCAAGACGAGTCGAATTGCACATGGGCTTCCGGTCGGTGGTGACTTGGAATACGCAGATGAGGTAACCCTGTCCAAAGCTTTGGAAGGTAGGAGAGACCTCTAGCACACAATCAGGTGATGATATGAACAGGAAAAAGAAAAAGCGGGAAGTAGATGAACAATTGCTTGATGCGATTGTGGAAATGGAAAGTAGCTGGAAACAAATTCAAGAAATAATAGAGAAAAGTATTGAACCGACAGAAGAAATATTTTATATGCAAAATCTGACCAGAGCAAACTACTTATTTTTATTACGTGAGGCAAAGTGGCGGAAAATCAGTGCAATTAGGTATAATAAGTAGATAGTAAGTTCTTTTTTTGGACTCCTTTTCATATATAAATAGAAAGGGACAAGGAAAAGGAGTGGTTCGGATTGAGTTCGACACTGGTTATATCGATAATGGTAGCATTGATTGTCATTTTATTACTTGCAGGTGCTCCTATAAAACCGATGCGTTTCATCGCAAACAGTACGGTGAAATTAGGGATTGGGATTCTGTTCCTGTTTTTCTTTAATGTGTTCGGGGCGGCAATAGGGCTGCATATTCCAATTAATTTCTTCACAGTAGTGATATCCGGGTTCTTAGGTTTATTCGGACTAGCTTCACTTGCTGCCATTCAATTGTTTATCATACCGTGACTGCTATTTTGCGTTGATGTCTGCCACCGATGTCGGCTTTAGGGTAAAGAAAAAACCTTTGCTGCATATACTGTAACATCCTACAAATTCCAAATAATTTTCTATTAAAAATTTCAATGATTGCAAGATTATTATGTATAAGATTCGTTAGATTAGGAGATACTAAGCTAACGGAGGTGGGGACATGGAACAAAAAGTTATGACAGAACGTTGCGGTATTTGTGAAGAGGAAAAGGAACGGGGTATTCATTTGTATAAAATGTTTATTTGCCGTGAATGTGAGACGAATATGATCCAGACAGAACCACGAGAAGAAAAATACCGTTACTATTTGCAGAAGTTAAAAAATGTTAATCGGCCAACACTATATTCCTAGTAATCACTCGGGGTCTCCTTGCAAAAATTCTTGCAGGGGCCTTTTTTATTGGAATAGAATATAGTCAAAGGGTGGATAAATGATGAAAGCGAATCAGGCAAAAATACCATTATATGAATTATTGAAAAGAATGGCACGTTCCAATCCAATCTCCTTCCACGTTCCCGGACATAAGAACGGCAGTATTTTTCCAAAACAGGCCCGGCCATTTTTTGAATCTATTTTACCATTTGACATGACGGAGCTGACAGGTCTGGATGACTTGCATGCACCACAGGGTATTATCGCTGAAGCGCAAGATTTGGCTGCTTCTTTTTTTGGAGCTGACGATTCGTATTTTCTTGTTGGTGGTAGCACGGCTGGAAATCTGTCAATGATCATGAGTGTTTGTTCTCCAGGGGATCAAATCATCGTACAGCGCAACAGTCACAAATCCATTATGAACGGGCTGGAATTGAGTGGCGCTCGGCCAGTGTTTGTGGCACCGGAATTTGATGATGCAAAAGGTCGCTACACTGCGCCAAGTATCCCTACAGTTCAGGAAGCACTGAGGCAGCATTCGAAAGCGAAAGCGGTCGTTCTAACGTATCCGGATTATTTTGGTGGAACATTTGCACTTAAAGAAATGATTGACCTTGCCCATGCATACCATATACCAGTGCTTGTTGATGAGGCACATGGCGTCCATTTTTCATTGAAGGGCGGTCTTCCAGCATCTGCGCTGGAACTCGGGGCAGATGTCGTTGTCCAGTCGGCCCATAAGATGGCACCAGCGATGACGATGGGTTCCTATTTACATGTTCGGTCTTCTTTGGTTGCAGCTAGTTCTATTGCGCATTATTTGCAAATGCTGCAGTCGAGCAGTCCGTCGTATCCAATTATGGCGTCACTTGACTTGGCACGTCATTATTTGGCTAATTTAACAGCAAGGGATTTGGAATTAATTATCGAGAGTACGACTCATGTCAGGGATATACTGGCAAATAGTGAACTGTGGGATGTCTTGTCAGCTGATGATCCGCTGAAAATCACATTGCAGGCACAACGCGGCATGAGAGGGGACATGTTGGCCCAGGCATTAGAAAAAGAAGGGGTTATCCCTGAGCTTTCTACGCATAATCAAGTTCTATTGATACACGGGCTTGCCCCCTTTACAGAAGCTGATTATGTAAAAAATGCTGTCAAAAGGATAGATGCACAATTAAAATTAACGGCGAATCATGATATAATAGATGTAGATAAATTATTTACCGAAAACATAACAACGCTTGAGTTGGATTACCAAACGATGCAGCAGTGTCAAAGGGCTCAAGTTCCATTGCGGCAATCTGCAGGCTATATAGCGGCAGAGGCAATTACGCCATATCCACCTGGGATTCCCATGATTCTAAAGGGTGAGCGAATTACCGAAAAACACTTAGAATTGGTGAGACAGCTACTTAAGCAGGGTATCTCTATCCAGCATCGAGATATTTCTAGAGGTATCAGCATTTTTCAGTAACATAAAGGAGCAACCAGACGTGAACGGATATTTTATAACATTTGAAGGTGGCGAGGGTGCCGGCAAGTCTTCCATTCTGCAGGCGGTTGCCGGAAAGCTGTCAGAAGGAGGATATGACGTTTTGGCGACCCGTGAACCGGGGGGCATTGATATAGCCGAAAAAATACGCCAGGTCATTCTTGATAAAACACATACAGCAATGGATGCGCGAACCGAAGCACTTTTGTATGCGGCGGCAAGGCGACAGCATTTGGCTGAAAAAATTTTACCTGCCCTTAATGAAGGAAAAGTGGTACTATGTGATCGCTTTATCGACAGCAGTCTTGTTTACCAAGGTTATGCGAGAGGAATTGGGATGGATGAAGTATTTGCGATTAATCAGTTTGCCATTAGAGACGTGTTTCCGGATATGACATTATTTTTCGATATTCCACCTACAAAAGGGCTGGCACGCATTACAGCAAATGAAAACCGCGAGCGAAACCGCCTTGATATGGAGAATATCCGGTTTCATGAAATGGTTTATGAAGCGTATCAGATGCTCTTATCACAATTTCCTAAACGTATACAGACAATTGATGCAGATCAACCATTTGAGCAAGTTGAGGCAAATGTAATGAAAGTATTGCATTCAGGCTTACAAAAGCATGTAGAGGAGGAGAAACAGTGAAATTAATTATCGCAGTTGTCCAGGATAAGGATACGAATCGCCTTGTTGATGCCCTGGGCGAGGAGAATTTCAAGATAACCAAGCTGGCAACAACAGGTGGCTTTCTAAAGGAAGGAAACACGACATTGATGATTGGTTGTGAAGACCAATATGTTGACCATGCGTTGGATGTTATTAGGGACAACTGTTCCAAACGCGAGCAAATGGTGGCGCCAATTTCACCGATGGGTGGTAATGCAGATTCGTACATCCCTAAACCAGTGAAGGTAGAAGTTGGCGGCGCAACGGTATTTATTCTACCAGTTGAACAATTCATGCAGTTTTAAGCATAAAGAAAACTGCGGTAGTAGGAAGATTGGCTAACCCATCACACGACGTGATGGGTTTAGCCTGCAAGGGCGCTTGCACCTTTGTTCAAAGGGGTTGATTCACATGAAGGTGAATACAGATATACAATCACAAGTCGAATCCACAACTAAAAAACAGCGAGCATCCGCCACTGGAAATCGTGCCTTTCAAAACATGGTCCAATCCCAGACACAAGTACTGAAACAGCAGGAACTGGATCGACTGATGAAGGATATAACGGTACAAGGGGATAAACTAGCTCGATTTCGTTCCTTCCGTGACATGGTTAAATTTAAAAGGCTTGTTAAATCATTTTTAAAGAAAACGGTATACAATGGCCTTGACTTGCAGAAGTCACATGATTTCAGCATGAATGGAAAGAGTCGCAAACTCGCGATAGTGAAGGAAGTGGATGACAAATTGATTGAAATCACCGAGGACATTATGAATCAGGAAAAGAAAACAGTAGATTTACTTAATCTGATTGGAGAACTGAAAGGCCTGTTAGTCAATTTGTACACGTGAGTTTAGAAAATGAGGGATAGGACGAATGAAAACATGGTCACAAGTAGCTGAAGTTCAGCCACTAGCAAGCAAAATTATTACCAACAGCATTAACAGAGATCGCTTATCCCATGCCTATCTTTTTCAAGGTGAACGTGGAACTGGAAAGGATGAGATTGCGCTATTACTTGCAAAGTCTATCTTTTGTCCGAATCGGTCCGGTGTCGAACCTTGTCAAGACTGTCATGCATGTAGACGGATTGACTCGGGAAACCATCCTGATGTTCATTGGATTGAGCCTGACACACAGTCCATTCGAAAAGAACAGATTGAGCACCTGCAAAAAGAATTCACCTATTCCGGACTCGAATCGGATCGGAAGTTTTATGTCATTAAGGGTGCGGAGACGCTGACTGTGAATGCAGCCAATCGAATTCTGAAGTTCCTTGAGGAGCCAGCTACACAAACGACTGCTGTGATGCTGACAGAAAATAGCCAGGCAGTCATATCCACTATCCGTTCGCGCTGTCAAATCATTGACTTGAAACCGCTTCACCCAAAAGCTTTTCAGAATCAGTTGATAGAGCATGGCATCAACAGGTCAACCGCTGTCTTACTAAGTGCACTAACCAATAATCTTGATGAGGCAATTGCCTGGAGTGAGGATGACTGGTTTGCGCAGGCACGAAAACGAATGGTACAATTAATAGAAATGATTCGAGTCAATCCGAATGATGTATTTTTGTTTCTGCACCAAGAGTGGATGCCGCATTTTAAAGAGCGTGCACAGCAGGAACAAGGATTGGATTTGCTGATGTTGGCATTTAAAGATATATTATATTGCCATATCGACAAAGAAGAGGATTTGATCATTTTTTCGAAGGGTGATGAGAAACTCGAAAACCTGGTGATGTTCTTTTCACAGGAGAAATTGCTGGATATATTGAACAAACTACTTGATGCCAAACGCAAACTCAAACAAAATGTCAATCCGACACTTGTGATGGAACAGCTCACCGTTCAAATACAGGGGTGATAGCAATGATTGAAGTGATTGGTGTCCGTTTTAAAAAAGCGGGTAAAATATATTATTTCGACCCGGGTGACAAGGAAATAGAAACCGACAGCTATGTTGTTGTCGAAACGGTGCGCGGAATTGAATTTGGCAAGGTTGTCATTAAGAATAGACAGGTGGATGAGGAAGATGTGGTTCTTCCGCTCAAAAAAGTGATTCGGGTGGCAACAGAGGAAGATAAGCAGACAGTTGTGGAAAACCAGGAGCTTGGTGATAAAGCCATGCAAATATGCTCCGCGAAAATCAAGGAACATGAACTGGATATGAATCTGGTCGAAGTGGAGTATACGTTTGATCGAAATAAAATTATTTTTTACTTCACGGCTGATGGTCGGGTTGATTTCCGGAATCTTGTAAGGGATTTGGCAGCAGAGTTAAAAACACGTATTGAACTACGGCAGATTGGTGTCCGTGATGAAGCAAAAATGCTCGGCGGTATCGGACCATGTGGCAGGTTGCTTTGCTGCTCCACGTTTTTGGGTGACTTTGAACCGGTATCGATTAAAATGGCGAAGGATCAAAACTTATCGCTTAATCCTGCTAAGATATCCGGATTGTGTGGACGTCTCATGTGCTGCCTGAAATACGAAAATGATGATTATGAAGCTGCCAAGCGTGAATTGCCTGATATGGGAGAGCATATTGCCACACCATATGGGCATGGGAAGGTAGTCGGGCTAAACATTGTCGAGAGGGTCATTCATATTGAAATACCGGAAAAAGAACGCACTATTGAGTATACGTTGGATGAAATGATTGATGAAGGAATCATTGCAGCACAGGCCACAGAGTAGTGGGGTGATTAAGCTTGTCAAAAAGGCAGATTTTCGACCAGGTTTCAGATATGGAAACACAAATCGGAGAACTATATGAACAGCTTGGTGATTTGAAGGGAAAGCTACGTGACCTTCTTGAAGAGAAGCACCGGCTGGAAATGGAAAATTACCATCTGCGGAACCGTCTGGAACAAACGGAAGACGCGCCGGTACATACCGAAACTGGTAAGGATACCAAAAGCATACCAGGGGAAGGTTATGACAATCTGGCAAGACTGTATGAAGAGGGATTTCATATTTGCAATGTTCATTTTGGTACACCAAGACGGGAAGAGGATTGCCTGTTCTGTCTTGAATTCCTAAACAAAACTAAATGATTATAATTGTCAATACGCAACTAATTGACTGAATAGATAGGCGTTTGAAACTCTTTAAGTAAGCTGTCTCTATACTGCAGAGGCAGCTTTTGTATCATGGATTGAACGGATGTGAACAATGGCAGCATTAAATGATGACGAACGAATTGATTACTTACTGGCGGAAGACCATATGCATATCATTCAGAGTTCCGAGGTTTTTTCCTTTTCGCTTGATGCCGTTTTGCTGGCTCATTTCGCGTATGTGCCAATCAAAAAAGGTCATATTCTTGATTTATGCACTGGTAATGGTGTTATTCCATTACTGCTGTCTCGGCGTACAAATGCGTCAATCGTTGGTGTTGAAATTCAAACGCGGCTTGCTGATATGGCCAAGCGTAGTGTGGAATTAAATAATCTCGATGACCGGCTCACCATGATTCACGGTGATCTGAAGGAGATGAAGACGGAATTGGGTCATAGTACCTTTGATGTGGTTACTTGCAATCCGCCTTATTTTCCAACGCCAGCTGAAACGGAACATAACGATAATCCACATTTAACTGCTGCAAGGCATGAAGTGTACTGTACACTGGAGGATGTGGTGAAAGCCTGCAAGTTGCATGTGCGACCGGGAGGTAAGGTTGCCATGGTTCATCGCCCTGATAGACTGGTGGACATCATTTTCCTGTTTCGCCAGTACCGAATCGAACCGAAACGAGTCCGGTTCGTCTATCCGAAGTATGGAAGAGAAACTAATATGCTGTTAATTGAAGGGACTAGGGACGGCAAAGAAGGACTGACGATTTTGCCTCCATTATATATTTATCATGCAGATAACACGTATACGAAGGAAGCTGAGGGAATCATATATGGAAAATAATGAACATATCGTTTATATCTTAAAATGCGGTGATGATACGTTTTACACTGGGTATACCAACGATTTGGAAAACAGGGTAAAAATGCATGAAGATGGCAAAGGTGCAAAGTATACACGGGGGCGCGGACCATTTCAGGTGGTATTTGTTGAAAAGTTTTCAACCAAAGAGGAAGCATTACAGAAGGAATACCAAGTGAAACAGCTACCCCGTAAGGAAAAAGTGAAACTGATTAGGGAGAAGCTGAAAGAAGTGATGCAATATGCAAATTCAGAGGAGTTTTGACGGGCAAGCTGAGGGTACTGTCTACATTGTTCCAACCCCGATTGGGAACTTGGACGATATTACAATACGGGCGCTTAAAACGCTGGAAAACGCGGATGTTATTGCTGCGGAAGATACAAGGAATACAAAGAAGCTACTTAATCACTTTAATGTACCTACCCCGCTTTTAAGCTATCATGAACATAATAAGAAAAGCCGGGAACAGCAATTGCTCGACCGCCTGGAAAATGGGGAGGCGGTTGCGCTTGTCAGTGATGCGGGGATGCCATCTATTTCTGACCCTGGCGAGGAGCTCGTGCAAGCGGCCATTGAGGCAAGTTATTCGGTGGTCGTTTTGCCAGGTGCCAATGCTGCATTATGTGCCCTCGTTGGCTCAGGTCTGCCTGCAGGGGAGTTTTTATTCTATGGATTTTTGCCGAGAAAAAAGAAGGATAAGATAGCTGAATTGGAACGACTGAAGTATAAGCAGGCAACGTTACTTCTATATGAATCACCGTATCGCGTGAAGGATACGCTTAAATCGTTACACGTAAACCTTGGCAATCGCCGGATCACACTAGCTAGGGAATTAACTAAAAGATTTGAGGAGTATGCCAGGGGTACCGTGGAAGAACTGATTGCATGGGTCGATTCAGTGGAATTAAAAGGGGAATGCTGTCTGGTGGTCGAAGGTGGCTCCCGTGAAACGGTGCAAAAAAAAGACTTGTGGTGGAGTGACTTATCCATTAACGAGCATGTCAGTCATTATATGCAGACGGACAATTTAGCAAGCAAGGAAGCTATCAAACGCACCGCTACTGACAGGAATCTTGCTAAGCGTGTTGTATACCAGGCATTTCATATCGACAACTAGGACCAACCGGATTCATCTAGCTGGAAAAACAGAAACGCTGGCTAAACTTGGCATGCCCTGGCCAGCGCCGGTACTTGTACGTCGAAGTTGGTCGTAGCTGATTAAGTACTTCAGTTGTTTATACCAACTCAACGATAGTTTCCTAAAAAAGCGGCTGACGTTGTTATATCAATGCGTCAGCCGCTTTTCACACATTCTATGGAGATACAGCAAATTAGTTACTGTTCTACACTGTTTTTTCCGGTTAACGGTTCAATCGTGACTGAATTTCAGTAATAAGTTCTTGTGCTCCCTCCGGACTGAGGACAACCTTTCCATTTGCTAATGATAAATTCTCATCGGATGTCTGTCCGGTGACCTGACATGTCATGTTTGGTTTATATTTTTTCAGTACCACTTGATCGTCATTGATATAGATTTCCAGTGGATCTTTTTCATTGATATCCAATGTGCGACGCAATTCCTTCGGGAGCACAATCCGGCCGAGTTCATCGACTTTGCGCACGATTCCGGTTGATTTCATTTTTTATTCTCCCCTCGAAAGCTCTTTGTTTAACCAATAAAATCTAAGTTCTCACAAAAAAATTCAGCATGTTTCGACACTTGCTTATGGGATATAATACCAACCTCCTTGTTTTCTGTCAATGAATACAACTAAACAATCTGTAAGTTTTTTGGTAAAATAACGCGTATTAGGAGTATGTAGTACTAGTTGCTTGTGTACGGACACCCTGTAATTGGAAAAACTTTAGAAAAAAGCTACAATAGGAATAATGAGATTAGGAGGGAAATCTATGCCAACCAAAGATCAAACGTTCTATATAACAACACCGATTTACTACCCAAGTGATAACCTGCATATAGGCCATGCGTACTCGACAGTCGCCGGTGATGCGATGGCACGGTATAAGCGTCTGCGCGGGTATGATGTCATGTACTTGACTGGCACGGATGAACATGGTCAGAAAATCCAGCGTAAAGCGGAAAAGGCAGGGAAACAACCACAGGCGTATGTTGACGAGGTTGTTAGCGGTATTCAAGACCTATGGAAAAAATTAAAAATAACGAATGATGATTTTATCCGGACTACCGAGGACCGGCATAAAAAGATTGTTGGACAAATTTTTGACCAGCTCGTACAACAGGGGGACATTTATCTGGATGAATACGAGGGCTGGTACTGTACATCATGTGAATCCTTTTTCACTGAACGCCAACTTGATGAAGGCGCTTGTCCGGACTGTGGCAAGCCAGTCGAAAAGGTAAAAGAGGAATCCTATTTCTTCAGAATGAGTAAATATGTGGACAGGCTGCTGAAATTTTATGAGGAAAATCCAGCATTTATTCAACCAGAAGCACGAAAGAATGAAATGCTGAACAACTTTATTAAACCGGGGCTAGAAGATTTGGCTGTGTCACGGACAACGTTTGACTGGGGCATTAAAGTCCCTGGCGATCCGAAGCATGTCATTTATGTATGGATTGACGCATTGACAAACTATATTACAGCGCTCGGATACGGTACGGGCGACGACGAACGGTACCAGAAATATTGGCCTGCCGATGTACATTTAATGAGTAAGGAAATCGTCCGTTTTCACACCATCTATTGGCCAATTATGTTAATGGCATTGGATCTGCCATTGCCGAAAAAAGTGTTTTCTCATGGCTGGATCCTGATGAAAGATGGGAAAATGTCAAAATCGAAAGGGAATGTTGTCGACCCTGTCCAACTGATTGATGTCTATGGCCTTGACGCATTACGTTACTATTTACTGCGCGAGGTTCCATTTGGATCAGATGGTGTCTTTACCCCAGAAGGATTTGTTGAGCGTACGAACTATGACTTGGCAAATGACCTTGGTAACTTGCTGAATCGGACGATTGCCATGATCAGCAAATACTTTGATGGTAAGATGCCTGCTTATGTGCCGGGAGAGACAGATATGAGCAGTCACTGGAAAAACTGCAACAAGAAACGGCTGAAAAAGTAGAGGAAGCTATGGACAGTATGCAGTTCTCCGTAGCCTTATCTTCCTTGTGGCAGCTGATCAGCCGAACGAATAAATATATTGATGAAACGGAACCATGGAAACTAGCTAAAGATGCTACTAACTATGAACGTCTTGGAAATGTCATGGCACATCTTGCCGAATCATTGCGCAAAATTGCAATTATGCTGCAGCCATTTTTGACGGAAGCTCCTGTAGAGATCTTTAGACAAATCGGTGTTAGTGATGATTCACTTAAAAAGTGGGAAAGCATCCGTGAAGATGGAATGCTTCAGGAAGGAACCGTCGTACAGAAAGGTAATCCGATTTTCCCTCGACTTGATGTTGATAAGGAAGTTCAAGCGATTAAGGCAATGATGCAGAAGTCACAGCAAAAGGAAGAAACACCGGAAGAACGGGTGCCGGAGCAGAAAGAAGAAGTTGCTATCGATGACTTCATGAAGTTGGACATGCGTGTTGCGGAAGTTCTGAAAGCTGAGCCAGTAAAGAAAACAGATAAATTGCTAAAGCTGCAGCTGGATGTTGGGACAGATAAACGCCAAGTTGTATCCGGGATTGCGGAGCATTACAAGCCGGACGACCTAATTGGGCGTAAAGTTATCTGTATCACTAATCTAAAACCGGTCAAACTGCGCGGAGAAAAGTCTGAAGGCATGATCTTGTGCGGAGAAGATATCCAAGGACAGCTCGTACTGGCATCAGTTGAACAATCACTGCCGAATGGATCTGTTGTGAAGTAAGAAGGAGTGATGATATGTTAGTTGATACACACGTGCATTTGAATGTGGAACAATTTGCTGAAGACAGAGATGAGACCATTCAGCGTGCGTTTTCTGCCGGTGTTGAATATATGGTCGTTGTTGGTTTTGATCGCGAGACGATCCCACTGGCATTGGAACTTGCTGAACAGTATGAAACGATTTATGCAGCAGTCGGTTGGCACCCGGTTGATGCCATTGACATGCGTGATGAAGACCTGGACTGGATCGAGGAACTCACGCAGCATCCGAAAGTCGTCGCCATTGGTGAAATGGGACTTGACTATCATTGGGATAAATCACCGAAAGATGTACAGAAGGAAGTCTTTCGTAAGCAAATTGCGCTTGCTAAAAAAGTGAACATGCCAATCGTCATTCATAACCGGGAAGCGACAGAGGATATAATAGATGTGCTGCATGAAGAAAATGCAAAGGACGTTGGCGGCATCATGCATTGTTATAATGATGACGCCAAGTATGTTCCGACCTTTCTTGATATGAATTTTTACATATCACTAGGTGGACCGGTTACGTTTAAAAATGCAACCTTGCCTAAGGATGTGGCTGTTGAGGTGCCGCTTAACCGGCTGCTGGTTGAAACCGATGCGCCGTTTTTAGCACCACACCCGAATCGAGGTAAGCGAAACGAGCCGGCTTATGTGAAACTCGTTGCTGAAAAAATTGCCGAACTTCGGGGTATGTCATTCGATGAATTAAGCAGTATGACGACAGAAAATGCGTTTACATTCTTCCGATTTGGCGATAAAGCATGAAACTTGTTGTAAAATGTATGTAATAAAATTAACCATTAAGAGGCTGACAATTTTTCGTCGGCCTCTTTTTATTTGGGCTTAAAGACTGACACATCAGGGGTTTCCAAAGTTTGTCATACGATAGACATGATTTGTAATCCAACTGTAAAGGAAACGTAAACGGAATTTCGTTGCAATTGCATAGGTCTGTTAATATAATCAAAGTCGCAGTGAAAGGAGGCAAAAAAAGCATGCGAGTATTTTCAAAGCTTTTGCCAAAATTGACCTGGAAACAGCTTTTGTCTGGCGTAGGTATGATAGCACTGATTGCTTTTTCCGGATTAATGGTTTTTGAGACAACAAAAACAGAAGTAACACTGACGGAAAATGGGGAAGAGCAATCAATTAAGACCCATGCAGACACGGTTGAAGAATTACTGGCCGAATCAGGAATAACGTATGAAGAACAAGACGCAATCAATCATAAATTAAATACACCAGTGAAAAATGGTATGAATATTACATACGATGAAGCAAATGAAGTTACCGTTAAAGTTGATGGAGATGAAAAGCGTTACTACACAACAACTGATACTGTTGGCGAACTCCTTAAGGATGAAGGCATTCAATTAACCAAGCATGATAACATGTCACTTGATAAGGATGCATCAGTTGAGGATGGTATGACAATCGCTATCGATAAGGCATTTCAGGTGACGGTCAATGATGGTGGTGACAAAGAAAGAGTCTGGACGAACGGCGGAACGGTCGAACATCTATTGAATGAACAAGAAATTGAACTTAATAAATTAGATAAGATCAAACCAGCAAAGGATAAAAAAGTTAAAAAAGATACACCTGTAATCATCACCCGTATAAAAAAAGTGACAGAAGAAGTAAAAGCACCGATTGACTATCAAGTAGAAAAGCGAGAAGACAGTAGTCTGGCTAAAGGGAAACGACACGTCATCGCTAAAGGAAAAGAAGGACTTGTTGTCAAAGAATATGAAGTGACGAAAGAAAACGGCAAAGAAATTAACCGTGAGTTGATTGATAAAACGGTAAAACGCAAAAGTGAAAGCCGGATTGTCGCAATCGGCACTAAGGTGAGCGAACAGAATTTGACGACGCTTTCCGATAAAAGCAGTTCCGACAAAAGTGGAAAAGTAATGTATATGAACGCTACTGCTTACTCGTCAAACTGTAGCGGATGTTCTGGTATAACCGCTACTGGAATCAATCTGAACAAGAACCCGAATAAAAAGATCGTTTCTGTTGATACGAGCGTCATTCCGTTGGGCACGAAAGTATGGATAGAAGGCTATGGCACTGCGATTGCCGCGGATACAGGTTCACACATTGTCGGAAATCGGATTGATTTACATTTTCCAAGTCGATCATCTGCATTGAATTTTGGACGGAAAACGGTTAAAGTTAAGGTACTTGATTAATATAGGAAATTGCTCCTGTCATGGTATAGTGACAGGAGCATTATTGTTCAGGAAGAGGAAAATAAACGTGAAAATTAAAGAAGTTATCGTAGTTGAAGGAAGAGATGATACAGCGAGACTTAAGCAAGTTG
The DNA here is from genome assembly GCF_005887555.1 of Lentibacillus cibarius. Lineage (NCBI taxonomy): Bacteria > Bacillati > Bacillota > Bacilli > Caryophanales > Bacillaceae > Lentibacillus > Lentibacillus cibarius. Next base: position 1,968,698 of record NZ_VCIA01000001.1, read on the forward strand.
TTGAAGTCGATACCATTGAAACAAATGGGTCTGCTATTAACAACACAGTTATAAAACAGATACGGCATGCACAGGCTAAACGTGGTGTTATTATTTTTACCGATCCGGACTATCCAGGTAGTCGAATTCGTCATATTATTGACAATAACGTTCCCGGCTGCAAACATGCCTTCTTGCCGCGTCATGACGCTCGTGCGAAAAATGAGCATAATAAAAGTCTTGGAATTGAACATGCATCACCTGAGGCATTAAGGCATGCACTCAGGAATGTGCATACAGTGGCTGGCGATGATGAACCAGTGGAGATTACTAGAGACGATTTGGTTGAGGCTGGTCTGATTGGTACTCCGGATGCTGCTAATCGGCGGGAACGCCTTGGCAAGCTGCTTCAAATCGGTCATACGAACGGTAAGCAGCTGCTGAAGCGCTTATCCATGTTCCGGATTTCTAAAGGCCAATTCATCCAGGCGATGAATCAGGTATTGCAGGAGGAAGACGATGAATGAAAAACCGATTGCAACCCCTAAGCGAACGGCAGAAATTCTTCATAAATATGGGTTTTCTTTCAAAAAAAGTTTAGGGCAAAACTTTATTATTGACACCAACATTCTTCAAAAGATTATACATTCAGCAGGTATTCATAAAACGTCCGGTGTGATAGAAGTGGGGCCTGGCATAGGCGCATTAACCCAACAACTGGCTATAGCAGCTGATAAAGTAGTTGCCTATGAGATTGATCAACGACTACTTCCAATTTTGAAGGATACCTTGCAAGATGTTAGTAATACGATGATTATTCATCAGGATATTCTTGAAGCAGATGTAAGAGCGATGATAAATGATCACTTCAACACAGGTCAGCCGGTTCATGTCGTTGCCAATCTCCCTTATTACATTACAACACCTATTCTCATGAAATTGCTGCGTGAGAAATTGCCGGTTGCCAGCTTTACGGTTATGATCCAGAAAGAGGTGGCTGCACGTATGGCTGCCGAACCCAATAGTAAGCAATATGGATCACTAACTATTGCAGTCCAGTATTATACGGATGCTGAAGTAGTCATGAACGTCCCTAGAAATGTATTCATGCCACCGCCGAATGTTGACTCCAGTGTGTTAAGGCTCACAAAAAAAGCAGAGCGACCTGTAGAGATTGATGATGAGGAATATTTTTTCACGTTGGTACAGGCGTGCTTTGCACAACGACGGAAGACGCTGCGTAATAATTTGCTGCGCCACTTTGGTGATGCGGTTGATAAAGACACCATTTCATTGGTGCTCAACGAAATTGATATTGACCCGGCGAGGCGTGGTGAATCACTTAATATGACGGAATTTGCCGCGATGGCTAATGCATTTTACCGGAAATTTAAAAACTGACTACGTAAATGCAGGCTAGGATAAAAGCATAGACTCTAAAGAAAAATCCGAATGATGATTCAATTGAATCATCATTCGGATTTTTTATTGTACAAAGATGAATCAATTTCATAAGTGTTTATTCTCGAAAAATACATGAATTTTTACGTATGATACGGTTTTGGTTATTCGTTTTTATTAATACCCGTAATGAAAGGTGACCGACTCCTGCGGGAAAAGGAAGGTAGGCTAAATTCGCGACGTCCTGCCCGGGCGCTTGAGCCTTTGTTCCATAAGGCACAGGTTAGGAGTAACTGTCATAGTCTACAGATAAGGGAATTTATCCAACGAGAGGCTGTGAGGTGGCTTTATGAGTTTTTCGACAGGTCAGATGGTAACACGAAAATCACATAATCATGATCTACTGTTTCGAATTGCATCTATTTCCGGGGACATTGCACTGCTGCACGGGGAAGATATCCGTCTTGTCGCAGATGCCACCTTGGATGATTTGCAGCATGTCGGTAAAAGAGATTTAGAAAAACGCAAGAAAAGAGGAAAGGAACAAGAAGAATACTCCTACCGGCTATTTAGACAGGACTATCAGTTGATGCGTGATAAGCGCGAATATCAGTCAACAAATGGTTATCAATATACTGGAGGTTTTTTTCAACTGCCGGCAAAAGTACTTCATATTGATGGTGACCGTATGTACCTTCGAAAATGTATTGAATTATATCATCGAGTTGGTCTGCAGGTTCACGGGGCCCATGTAGATGAAAAAGACATGCCGCATGAAGTCAGTACACTTGTGGAAAAGGTTCAACCAAATATCATTGTTATTACTGGTCATGATGCTTATTCCAAAAATAAAGGGATGAAGAAAGACCTTCGTGCGTATCGAAACTCCAAGTATTTTGTAGAGGCAGTTAGAACCATCCGGGAAAAGAACCCACATCTTGATGAACTGGTCATATTCGCAGGTGCCTGTCAATCTCATTTTGAATCATTGATAAGGGCGGGTGCCAACTTTGCAAGCTCTCCTTTGCGTATCAACATTCATGCATTGGATCCAGTTTATATTGCCGCCAGAATTGCGTACACGCCTTTTATGGAAAAGGTCGGTGTCTGGGAGGCACTCCGTAACACGTTGACTGGAGAAAAAGGGATGGGAGGAGTCGAAACAAGAGGATTGTTGCGCACGGGGATCCCATATATTACTGATGATGAGGATGATATAACCTAAGCCAATTCCCACGAGGCAGGAACAAATATGCCTAGTTCCTGTCCTTTTATTAAGATTTTTGTCTTATTTAATCCATTAATTATGCAAATCCATACATAGTTTGTAAATAATTTGAAATAATAATAAGTGAAAAGTGTTTTTGTTTGTTGACATGTAAGAAGTTATGCTGGTATAATAAAAAGTTTTTATTTGACTTTTAATTATACGCATGCTATTATATAAGGAAGTGAGGTGGAGTATAGTGGCAAAAACATTAATCGAAATTAAGCAGGGTCTTGAAGGCCATGTTGGACAGCGGCTACGGTTAAAGGCTAATGGTGGCAGAAGGAAAACGATTGAACGTTGTGGTGTGTTGGCAGAGACATATCCATCTGTTTTCATTGTTGAACTGGATCAAGACGAAAATGCATTCGAACGTGTTTCTTACAGCTATGCGGACGTATTAACGGAGACAGTACAATTGAGTTTTCAGGACGAAATAGAAATGATTGCCGAGCAGTGAACATTGTTTACTGCTTGTTTCATATCTGCAGTTTAACCTTTCTCACCTGAAATCATGTACTTAGTGCCACATAAACCCGGTATTAAATTTTTCCTGTTTTACATATAATTGACGGGTGTTCATTTGAACCTTCTCCATAAACTATACATGTCGTAACCACTCTTCATGAAAGGGGTTGTTCTTTGTTGGGCAGACGTAACGGAGCAATGTCAAACCAACTGAAAGAAGAAATTGCTAAAGAGTTAGGTTTTTACGACACAGTGCAGCAAGAAGGCTGGGGTGGCATCCGAGCAAAAGATGCCGGGAATATGGTGAAACGTGCAATTGAAATAGCCGAGCAACGGATGAAGTGATTAGAAAAGCTTAAGTCTAGCCTCGCTATAGCGAGTGCCGAAGTTTTTCTGAAGTCTTCAAAATTTATACTTGCTGATGTTTGAAAAAGGCAGCCCTTAGGGGGGTGCCTTTTTCTGCTCTATTGGGATATTGTAGCATCATTGTCCTTACCCGGGTCCTGAGTCGCTGCTGCTTTTTGAATATGGTACAATCTGTTATAGTCTTTAATACGGTGAAATGAGTACCAATAAAGTGGGTGACGGAGATGGTTTTCTTTGAAAGGGCTCCAGCCAAAATCAATTTATCCCTTGATGTTCTTGGTAAACGAGATGATGGATTTCATGAAGTGAAGATGGTTATGACAAGTGTAGATTTAGCTGATCGTGTTGAGCTTGGTGAACTTCATCGTGATGTAATTGAGGTGTCAGCAGACAGTCAATATGTCCCGGATGATGAAAGAAATCTTGCTTATAAGGCTGCAGCAGCTTTTAAATATAAGTACCAATTGAAGCGAGGAGTACGAATAAATATAAAAAAGAACATACCGGTTGCCGCGGGTCTAGGCGGCGGAAGTAGTGATGCGGCAGCTGTTTTGCGTGGGCTTAATCAGATGTGGTCTATCGGCGCAACGAGCAGTCAACTGGCAGAGCTCGGGGCAACGCTTGGCTCGGATGTCCCCTTTTGTGTGTACGGAACGACTGCCCTTGGGACAGGACGTGGTGAAGAGATTCGTATACTGCCTTCACCGCCTGTCTGTTATGTCGTACTTGCCAAACCGGACATTGGGGTATCTACGAGACACGTTTTTCCAAAGGTGAATGTAAATGAGTTGGAACATCCGGAGACGGAAACGGTCATCCGTTCGCTAGAGGAGAAGAATTTCAAAAAACTTTGTGGGAGTGTTGGCAATACACTGGAGCGTATCACTTTTTCGATGCATCCGGAAGTAAGACGGCTTAAAGAGAAGATGCTTACCAGTGGAGTGTCTGGTGCAGTTATGAGTGGAAGTGGCCCGACAGTAGCAGGCTTTGTCAAACACTTTAGTAAAGCGAAACGTGTTTATAACGGACTGCGGGGCTTTTGCGATGAAGTATATGTTGTACGTCTGCTGGACCAGCGCTAAAACTTGAAAAACACGTATAATAATGCTATATTTGTATAAAATATTCGGTTATAAGCGCGAGGTGTCCATATGAAAAGAAGTGATCGTTTAGTTTCATTAATGAATTATTTTTGGGAAAACCCAAGGGAACATACAGCATTGCCAGTATTCAGTGAACGATATGATGCGGCAAAATCATCGGTAAGTGAAGATTTGGATATCATTGACCGGGTCATGCGTGATGAGGGGATAGGCTACTTGCAGACGTTGCCCGGGGCGTCAGGTGGTGTACGATTTATCCCGGAATTCTCTCAGGAAAACAGCAAAGTCTTTATTAAAGAACTGTGCGATATGCTGGAAGATCCAGAACGCATTCTCCCCGGTGGCTATTTATACATGAGTGATATGTTGGGTAATCCAAAAATGGTTAGTCAGATTGGCCGTGTCCTCGCATCGGCATTTGCCGATGAACAGATTGATGTTGTTGTAACAGTTGCTACAAAAGGGATTCCGCTTGCTTATGCGGTAGCGTCTGTTTTGAACGTTCCGGTAGTCATTGTTAGAAGAGACCCGCGGGTGACAGAAGGTTCCTCGGTAAGTATCAATTATGTATCTGGTTCGTCCAGAAAAATTCAGACAATGGTACTTCCAAAGCGTAGTCTTCAGGAAGGGGCGAATGTCTGTATTATCGATGACTTTATGAAGGCAGGTGGAACAATCAATGGCATGATTAGCTTGCTGGATGAATTTGATGCTAACGTTAGCGCAGTCGGTGTGCTTGCTGAGGCGGATGATGAAGAAGATGAACGGGTGGTTGATAAATATAAATCACTAGTAAAAATAACAAACGTTGACGGCAAGAATCAGCAAATAACGGTCGCCCCCGGAAATGCTTTAGACTAATTTCTTAAATTTTTTAAAAAAACAGGCAGGAATTTACAGTGTTTTGTTGAATTAGTTTAGTAAGCACAAAGGGAAAAGGTGGTGAAACATCATGGAAGTTACTGACGTTAGATTACGCCGCGTAAGTACAGAGGGCAGAATGCGAGCTATTGCTTCAATCACCATGGATGAGGAGTTTGTAGTACACGATATCCGTGTCATTGACGGGAACAATGGTTTGTTTGTAGCAATGCCATCCAAGCGTACTCCGGATGGTGAATTTAGGGATATTGCACATCCTATCAATTCCGGTACTCGTGGCAAGATTCAGGATGCTGTCCTAGAGGAATATCATCTTGCCGGAGAAACAGAAGAAAAATATGAAGAAGCTGGTGCTTCCTAAACTTTATTCAACAAGAGGTCTAATCTGCGGGCAGGTTAGCCTTCTTTTTTTGTAACGTCAGAAAGCCTAAATTTGGAAGACCTTAGTTAACTGTGGCAAACTTGAAACGCTTCTAACCGTTGTCATTGTCCACCTCTTTCCATTCTTTCAAGTCTTATGTGCTCACTTCACGCACCGAAAGTTGAATACTTAAGAAATCACGTTCGATAATTAATATATGCTACTCCCTTATCCAATTATGCTTATGGATTGAAAAATGCTTCTGTTTAAGATATATTCATAATGGATGTTTAGAATGGAGGATGCTTCATGGCGAAACGATATGCAATAATTCTTGCTGCTGGACAGGGGACTAGAATGAAGTCCAAGCTATATAAAGTGCTTCATCCGGTTGCAGGGCGCCCAATGGTGCAGCATGTAATTGGCCAATTGAACGAAGTAAATCCCGATGAAATGGTGACGATTGTTGGTCATGGTGCTGATCAAGTAGCTGCGTACATAGGTGATGATAGTCAGCTTGTCTTACAGAAAGAACAGCTAGGGACTGGTCATGCTGTATTACAGGCAGAAGACTTGTTGAAGGATAAGGATGGAACGACTATTGTCGTATGTGGAGACACACCCCTAATTACAAGTGAAACGTACCGAACACTTTTTGAGCACCATGAACAGGAAGGCGCCAAAGCAACCATTTTAACAGCAAAGGCTCTCAACCCTGCAGGTTATGGCAGGGTTATTCGTGATGAGCGAAATGAAGTGGAGCGGATTGTTGAACAAAAGGATGCAACAGCGTATGAGCGCTCGGTAGATGAGATTAACACAGGGACATACTGCTTTGATAATAAGGTACTTTTCGAGGCGCTCCAGCATGTTTCCAATGATAATGTGCAAGGTGAGTATTACTTGCCGGATGTCATTGAAATTTTGCAAAACCGTGGAGAAAAGGTGAGTGCTTTTCAGACGTTAGATTTTGAAGAGACAATGGGAATTAATGATCGAAAAGCGCTGGCCCGTGCAGAGAAAGTAATGAAACGACGCATTAATGAAAAACATATGCAAAATGGCGTAACACTTATTGATCCGGATAACACGTATATTGGCCTGGACGCTGTCATTGAACCAGACGTCCTTGTTCATCCTGGCTCTATGATCACTGGTGAAACGATTATAAAATCGGATGCTGAAATAGGGCCGTATTCGGAAGTTGACAATTGTTTTATCGGCGAGTCTACCGTCATTCGGCATAGTGTTGCTAGAGATAGTCGTATAGGTGACAGTGTAAAGATCGGGCCGTATGCTCATATCCGACCAGACGCATCCATTGGCAACGAAGCAAAAATCGGCAACTTTGTTGAAGTGAAAAAGGCGTCACTCGGTGATAAAAGCAAAGTTTCTCATTTGAGTTATATCGGGGATGCCGAAATTGGCAGTAACGTCAACGTTGGCTGTGGGACGATTACTGTCAATTATGACGGAAAGAATAAGTACCTAACGACAATTGAGGATCGTGCATTTATTGGCTGTAATTCCAATTTGGTTGCTCCGGTGACGGTAGGGGAAGGATCCTACGTTGCCGCAGGGTCCACCATCACAGAAGATGTACCTGGTGACTCCTTATCGATTGCCCGTACAAGGCAGACCAATAAAGAAGGATATGCATCAAGAATCAAAAATCAAAAAAAGGACTAACGGAGGTTTTTTCCATGGCATCTGGCTACAAAGATTCATTTTTGAAAGTGTTTTCGTTAAATTCCAATCCGCAACTGGCTGAGGACATTGCAAGTCATATCGGGACTGAACTAGGCAAATGTACGGTTAAAACGTTTAGTGACGGTGAAATTCAGATTAATATTGAGGAAAGTGTCCGTGGTTGCGATGTGTACGTTGTTCAATCAACCAGCTCACCGGTCAATCAGCACCTGATGGAGTTGCTGATTATGATTGATGCGCTTAAACGTGCTTCAGCAAGATCCATTAACCTTGTGATGCCTTACTATGGCTATGCCAGACAGGATCGCAAGGCACGTTCACGTGAGCCAATCACTTCTAAGCTTGTCGCCAATTTATTGGAATCATCCGGTGCCGACCGTGTCATTACACTTGATTTACATGCACCGCAAATACAAGGTTTCTTTGACGTTCCAATTGACCACTTACAAGGTGTACCAATTTTATCCGATTACTTTGAGTCCAAGAATTTTGACGATGTAGTTATTGTTTCCCCTGATCATGGTGGTGTGACACGAGCAAGGAAAATGGCGGATCGTCTTAAAGCACCAATCGGAATTATTGATAAACGCAGACCGCGTCCGAATGTCGCCGAAGTCATGAACATTATAGGTAACGTTGAAGGGAAAACAGCAATCCTCATTGATGACATAATTGATACAGCGGGTACAATCACGTTGGCAGCAAATGCCTTGATTGAAAATGGGGCGAAAGAAGTATTTGCCTGCTGTACACATCCGGTGTTGTCCGGCCCAGCAATGGAACGAATAAATGATTCAAAAATTAAAGAACTGGTTATTACGAATTCGATTCCGCTCCCTGAAGAAAAACGCGGTGAGAAGGTAACCGAATTATCTGTTGCCCCATTGATTGGTGAAGCAATTACTCGTGTGCACGAGTTGAAATCAGTCAGTATCTTGTTTGACTAAAGTGGGTATAGCAGCTGAATTTTGTGTGTGTCGTCAAATTATGTTTTAATAGATAGTGTTACTGAAAAACTTACCGTATTAATGAACCAGATAGTGATCAGGTTTTTAACTAATGGAGGGTGATAAAAATGGCAGTAACATTGAAAGCAGATAAACGGGAAGATTTAACTAAATCGACAACAAAGCAAATAAGAGCGAATGGTGATGTACCATCGGTTGTTTATGGGAAAGGTAAAGATTCCAGAACGATTACAGTAAATAGTCTTGACCTTTTAAAAACCGTTCGCGACGAAGGTAGACATGCAATCATTTCACTTGCTGTAGAAGGTGAGCAACCGACTAATGTCATGCTGCATGACTATCAAATGGATCCAATAAAAGGTGAATTGTGGCATGCCGACTTCTATATTGTCAATATGGCCGAAGAAATGGATGTTAATGTTCCGTTGCACCTGGAAGGCGAAGCACAAGGCGTCAAAGAGGGCGGTGTACTACAGCAGCCTGTATTTGAACTGCAAGTGCGTGCTAAGCCTGCTAATATTCCAGAAACGATTTCCGTTGAAGTATCTCAGTTGAACATAGGCGATTCCATTGCAATTGCCGACTTGCCGAAAGAATCAGGTTATGAATTCCTTGATAATGAGGAGACAACTATAGCAACAGTTGTGCCGCCAGATTCTGCAGAACCGGACGAGGCACCTGATGAAAATGCCGAGCCCGAAATGATCGGCACTACTGACAATGAAGGCAAGTAATAAGACTTTAGAAACATGAACACGCTAGGGGACATATACTAATTGTTCCGTTCAAAAAGTAAATGAAACCCTCCTACCGGGATAGGGGGGTTTTGCTTTATCATTTTTGCAAATATACAATTGACTAATTTAGTAAAAATTATTTACAAAGGAAGAAACGATATGAAATGTATTGCGGGACTGGGCAATCCGGGAAAAAAGTATGACAAAACACGGCATAATGTCGGTTTTATGGTGATTGATGAATTGCTCCGTCGGCATGACTGGAAAGAGAAGAAAGATAAGTTCAGCGGAAAATCAGTTGTAGAGATAGTTAACGGTGAAAAAATAATTCTACTGAAACCGCAGACATATATGAATCTTTCCGGTGAGTCTGTTCGACCGTTAACCGACTTTTACCATATCGGAGTGGAGGACGTGATGGTCATCTATGATGATCTTGATCTACCAGCGGGTAAAATTCGTTTACGCCAAAAGGGTGGGCACGGTGGCCATAACGGGATCCGTTCTATCATTGACCATTTAGGCACGAAAGAGTTCAAGCGCTTACGGATTGGGATCGGTAGGCCGGAAAATGCTACACCGGTGGTTGACTATGTATTGCGCCCATTTTCAAAAGACGAGAAAATGGATGTCGACAAGAGTATCAGTTTGGCTGCGGATGCATGTGAGGCCTGGATGCAAAGGCCTTTTCCTGAAGTGATGAATGAATTTAACTGTTAGAACTGCATATAGTATAATAATATGCTTTTCGGATAAACTTGAGGATACCCAATGTTTATTCGAGGAGGTATGGTTATGCCGATTGTCTATATATGTAGGCATTGTGGGCAGAAAATTGGAAAGTTGGATCAGCAGATGGTTGATGCATCCATGCTTGGACTTGATCAATTGTCCGCTGAAGATATGCGGGAAATGATCCATTACCAGGATAATGGGGATATGGAGATAAAATCCATTTGTGAAAGCTGTGAGGAATCACTCGGAAGTCATCCGCAGTATCATGAATTGGATCATTTTATACAATAACATAAACGATGCAAGAAGCTTTGGTTATAGCAGGAAGCACAAGTGACATATGACGCGAAAAGCACCGAGAGTGGTATTACCGGTGGCTACTTGCTGGTAATACCATGTCTGTGGTAGTGCTGTAGATTAGTGCGCACCATGTGCGTACTGGACTGGTAACCAATGCATTTTTTGCACGTAAGCAGGTGGGGAGAAATGAAGGGCATACATGAATTTTTACAAGCGAAAGAAGATGTGGCCTCTGTTATAAATGGCATTACAGATGGTATGAATGAACAGCTTGTTGCCGGTTTGTCAGGATCGGCGAGGAGCTTATTTGTGTCTACCATTAATGAATCACTGCACCGCCCTGTTTTACTTGTAACAAATCAGCTGGTACAGGCACAGCAGCTGTATGAGGATCTGGCAGAATTAGCCGGAGATGAGCACGTATATTTGTACCCTGTTAATGAATTGATTGCATCTGAAATTGCCATCGCTAGTCCGGAGCTTCGCGCACAACGCATTGAGGCATTAACAGCATGGTCACAACAACAGTCCGGGATCCTGATTGCACCGGTGGCAGCACTAAAACGGATACTTCCCCCTACAGACTACTGGGCGAATTATCAGCTACCATTTAATACTGGTGAAGCAATTGATTTAGATGGTTATTTATCATCACTGGTTGACATGGGATATGAGCGTGTGTCTATGGTACGGACACCGGGCGAATTCAGCGTGCGCGGCGGTATTATTGACATTTACCCTGTAACAGAGGAAAGCCCTGTCCGGATTGAATTATTTGATGATGAGATAGATTCCATTCGGCAGTTTGATGCGGAGACTCAGCGGTCTCTTGAAAGACTTTCATCAATTACCACAGGGCCTGCGACTGAAATGCTTCTAACTGATGAAGACAGGCTGGCAGCTGCTCAGCGTTTAGAAACAGCACTGGCTTCTTCACTGCAAAAGCTAACATCAACGGAGGCTAAGGAAACACTGACAGCATCGATTCAGCAGGATATAGATAAGCTAAAAGACTATGAGCATTTTCAGGAATTATATAAGTATATCGGATTTCTTTATGACAATCCAGCTAGTTTACTAGATTACCTACCGTCTAATGGCCTAATCATCATGGATGAAATGAGTCGAATTGAAGAGACCGCCGCTAATTTGGATACGGAGGAAGCGGAATGGTACAGTAGCCTGCTGGAAACGAATACAATGGTTAGAGACAGTAAATTTTCATTTGACTGGAACACGATACGGGCTAGTATGCAGCAGCAGCGACTTTATATGTCTGTCTTTTTACGGCATATCCCCAATACCCATCCGCAAAACATTGTAAATTTGTCAGCAAGGGCTATGCAGGAGTTTCATGGACAAATGAATCTGTTTAAAAATGAATTGCAGCGATGGGAGAAAGGTGAGTTTTCAGTAGTTGTACTGGCACCTGACGAGGATCGTGCGGAAAAAATCCATTCCATCTTCACGGATTATGCAATTGAAGCGGATGTCGTACGTGAGCTGGAACTGCCAGTGAAACGTCCGGTCATCACGGTCGGAAATATTGGCAACGGTGTTGAATTTCCGATGCATAAACTTGTGCTTATTACGGAAAATGAATTGTTTAAAAAGAAAACCAAGAAACCACGCAAACAGAAACAGAAGCTTTCCAATGCAGAGCGTATTAAGAACTATCAAGAATTGAAAGTGGGCGATTATGTCGTTCATGCCCACCACGGCATTGGTAAGTATCTTGGTATCGAAACGCTGGAAGTTAATGATCTGCACAAGGATTTTATGCTGATTAAGTATTCCGGTGATGACAAGCTTTATGTACCAATCGATCAGATCGATCTGGTCCAGAAATTCGTCGCATCTGAGGGCAAGGAACCAAAATTATATAAACTTGGTGGCAGTGAATGGGCCAAGGTGAAACGGAAAGTTCAGTCGAATGTAGAGGATATTGCTGATGACCTTATAAAGTTGTATGCCGAACGTGAAGCACGAAAAGGATATGCCTTTAGTGAGGATTCGGAATTACAGCATGAATTTGAAGCGGCATTCCCGTATCAGGAAACAGAGGACCAGCTGCGATGCATTACTGAAATTAAACATGACATGGAACGACAACAGCCAATGGATCGGCTGCTATGCGGTGATGTCGGTTACGGAAAGACAGAAGTTGCCATTCGGGCTGCATTTAAAGCGATTGCAGATGGAAAACAGGTGGCCATACTTGTACCGACAACCATTTTGGCACAACAGCATTTGGAAACCATTCAGGAACGATTTCAAGATTATCCGGTAACGATTAGTATGCTAAGCAGATTTCGCACAAGGAAACAGCAACAAGAAACCATTGAAGGACTCCGTAAAGGACAGGTGGATGTCGTTATCGGCACTCATCGGTTACTATCAAAAGACATCGTTTATCGCGATTTGGGATTGTTGGTCGTTGATGAAGAACAGCGATTTGGCGTCAAACATAAGGAAAAAATTAAACAGCTGAAGTCGAATGTTGATGTGCTGACTCTGACGGCAACGCCAATTCCAAGAACACTACATATGTCGATGCTCGGTGTCCGGGATTTATCCGTCATTGAAACACCACCGGAGAACCGTTTTCCTATCCAGACCTATGTCATGGAGTATAATCCAATTTTCATGAGAGAAGCGATTGAAAGGGAAATGGCACGCGGCGGACAGGTATTCTTCCTGCATAATCGGGTAGATGATATTGATAAAATAGCACGTGACCTCGGCATGCTTGTCGACAATGCGCGAATAGCTGTCGCTCATGGACAAATGAATGAAATTGAATTAGAAAATATTATTTTTGGCTTTTTAGAAGGTGAATACGACGTCCTTGTCAGTACGACGATTATTGAAACGGGTGTTGATATACCAAATGTCAATACGCTGATTGTCAATGAGTCTGACCGTATGGGATTAAGTCAGCTGTACCAGTTACGAGGGCGTGTAGGACGTTCCAATCGTGTCGCATATGCCTACTTCACATATCATCATGATAAAGTGCTAAGTGAAGTTGCCGAAAAGCGTCTGGAAGCTATCAAAGAATTTACGGAACTAGGATCGGGCTTTAAAATTGCCATGCGTGATTTATCTATTCGTGGTGCGGGGAATCTCCTTGGTGCACAGCAGCATGGATTCATTGACTCAGTCGGCTTTGATATGTATTCGCAAATGCTCAAAGATGCTATTGAGGCACGGAAAGCAGGTGAAGAACTGGATGAAGTGCAAGCTTTTGAACCGGAACTGTCGCTTATGATTGATGCCTATATTCCTGATACGTATATCGATGACGAAAAACAAAAAGTTGACATGTATAAACAATTTCAATCCATTTCGTCGTTGGAGGAAATTACTGATTTGAAAGATGAATTAATCGACCGGTTCGGTGACTACCCCGAAGAAGTGGAGAATTTATTCACTGTAACTTCATTAAAATATGAGGCTAAACAGCAGCGGATAGCATCCGTCACTGAAAAATCAGGAAAAATCGAACTGCTGGTGGATGAAAACCGAAGTCAGCAAATTGATGGAGCGAAGTTATTTGAAACGGCCAATGAATTCGGGCGTAATGTGCAGCTTGGAACAGAAGGGAATAAATTAAAAGTGTTGCTGAAGTGGACACGAGATACACGTCACCAGCGCTATGAGCAGACAGAGGCTTTCATGAAGCGGCTGTCCGATGTGAATCGTGATAGTTAGCTTCCATCAAAGATACTTTAATAATCGAATAGCGTACAGTTTCTCGACTGCTGGATTCACGATTGGCAAGCCCTATACACATGACAGGTTTTTTCGATTATGTATAGTTCTCCCAGTATGAATCATACTAAGACCCACAACTGGTGTTTTTTCTCATAAAGGAAACGTCTGAAAGATACATACACCAGGAACTATCAGCAGAGAAAGTGAGGGCTTCCTACAAATGAAGGCAACAGGAATTGTGCGACGCATTGATGATTTAGGAAGAGTAGTTATTCCAAAAGAAATCAGACGAACGTTGCGTATTCGTGAAGGAGATCCATTAGAAATATTTGTCGACCGTGAAGGAGAAGTTATTTTAAAGAAATATTCACCGATAAGTGAGTTGGGAACGTTTGCCAAAGAGTATGCAGAAGCATTGTTTGATTCACTTAATCATCCGGTGCTCATTTGTGATCGTGATGAAATTATTGCTGTCGCAGGTGAGTCTAAAAATGACTACTTAAATCAAAACATCGGTGCGCAACCGGAAAACACAATGGAGAGCCGTACAATGTCCTATGAAACTGAGCAGGCTTCAGTTGAACTTATTAAAGGTCAGGATGAACAGCTTGATTCTTACTGTATAAGTCCAATCATTGCAAATGGCGATCCAATTGGTTGTGTTATGCTATTCTCAAAAGACGGGAAAATTGGTGATGCCGAACAAAAGGCGGTGCAAACGGCGTCAAGCTTTCTCGGCAGACAAATGGAATAATCATTGGATAGACATGGTTTTGAACAATTATATCCTTAAGTGAAAAAAGTGTCTTTATTTCAGAAAAAAATAAGGCACTTTTTTCGTTCCAATTCACTTGCAAGGTAAGCTACGTCTAGCTTTGACGTACAGGACGTGGCGTTTACTACTATCACTTTTAGCGGTATATGATATAATGGCACCATATATCCGTGCGACTGGACGGCTTGCTTCATTCATTAACTATAGCTGTTTAACAGTTTCAGCCAATGGTATGCTGACACTTTAAAAGATGAAAAGTAGCGCACAAGTTTTCAAGAAAGGCGTTTCTGATGGACGAAAAAAATACGGATGTAATGAAAGGTGCATTATTGCTGACACTGGCCGGGCTGGCCGGCAAGGTTTTAAGTGCCGGATACCGGATTCCGTTGCAGAATCTAACAGGTGATGTTGGTTTCTATATCTACCAGCAAGTATATCCGCTTTTAGGGATTGTCATTACTTTATCTTTATACGGCTTTCCTTCTGCTATTTCCAAGATGGCGGTTGAATTGAATGCACGGGACAAAGGTGTTTCTTTTCGCTATTTCTATTTTCCTGTCTTTCTGCTCTTATTCTTTATTACAACTGGTGTTTTTCTGCTGTTGTTCTTTAATGCCGAGAAATTGGGAGTGATGGTGGGCGATACACATTTGACGGAAACGTATAAACTAGCCGCCTTTGCATTTCTATTCATTCCATTTACTGCGTTGCTGCGTGGTGTTCTACAAGGGACAGGACGGATGAAGCCCACAGCCTACTCACAAATAGGAGAGCAATTTATTCGTGTGATCCTAATCATTACTGCTGCTATATGGATTTTCGGGAGTACGGCATCAATTTATCTGATTGGGCATGCTGCGGCTATCGCGTCCATGGCTGGTGCCGTGGTTGCTATTGTCATCCTGGTCTGGTTCTTCGTCCGAAACAGGCCGCCGTTATTACAGCGTCCGCCGATTTCCTGGCGTTATTATATCCATATGCTGTTAACACTCGGAATTGCCGCTGCCATGAATCATATGGTGCTCATTATTATCCAACTGGCGGATACAATTACCCTTGTACCTGGTTTGCGTGCGTTTGGGATGACAAAATTGGAAGCAATGACGGCAAAAGGGATATTCGATCGGGGCCAGCCGCTGATTCAGCTTGGTACCGTGTTAGGGTCATCCTTTGCGTTGAGCCTGCTGCCGGCAGTATCTGAACAAGCAGTCAAAGATAAAAGCACACTGCATCAATCCGTTCAACGAGCACTTGTTGTCAGTCTTTATCTGGCTGCAGGTGCTACTGCGGGGCTAATCGTGATTTTTCCTGAGGCGAACAGGCTACTTTTCCAAAATGTTGCCGGTACAGGAAATCTGCGCGTGCTAGTGATCGCTATCCTTCTCAGTTCACTTGGTATAACAGCAGCATCCATCCTGCAAGGACTTGGCTATGTAAAACGAACAGCACTATTTATTATACTTGCGTTTTCTGTCAAATGGCTGGGCAATACTGTGCTTGTACCGTATATGGGGATGGCGGGTGGTGCAACTGCGACAGTTATTAGTCTTGCGTGTCTCGCTATGATGATGCTGGTAACCTTAAAGCACAAACTTCCGCAGCTTGCCCCTGCTAAGCAGGTGAACTGGTATGCATTACTTGTAGCGATAACAGGAATGATCGCGTTTTTAATTGGGATGGACTGGCTGGTGGGACCGGTTATTTCCAGGACTGGGCTGTTACTGTACGTTCTTTTTATCTCAGCCACAGGGGGAGTAATTTATTTGCTGTTACTTGTAAGACTACAGGCTTTTCGTGAAACCGAATTATCCATGCTCCCGTTTGCCAGGCTATGGATACAATTGCATAAAGCGAGGGATTGATCATGTATCAGACTATCGAGATTATAGGACTTGGCGCAGGTGATTTAGACCAATTGCCACTTGGCATTTACCGGAAGTTAACTCGTTTAGAACAAACTGTATTTGTACGAACGAAGGAACACCCAGTCGTGAAGGAACTGCAGAAGGAAGGCGTTGAATTCGTGTCGTTTGACAACTTGTATGAAACGTCTTCGCAGTTTGGAGATGTTTATGAAGCCATTGTGAACGAACTAGTGGAGGCGGCCCGGATAAACCCTGTCATTTATGCTGTCCCTGGACACCCTATGCTGGCCGAGCAAACTGTCAAACATTTGTTAGAACAAGATAAAGTCCCAGTTGAAATTACGGGGGGACAGAGTTACCTTGATGCTTTGTTTACGGCACTGCAAATAGATCCAATTGACGGCTTCCAATTCGCTGATGGAACGGCATTCGATCGCAGTAAGTTGCATTACCGGCAGCACATCATTATTGGTCAGGTATACGACCGAATGACAGCATCCAATGTGAAGCTTGAACTTTTGGAGGATTTGCCTCCTGATTATTCTGTTAGTATTGTTGAAGCAGCCGGAAGTCAACAGCAAAACGTAACACAAGTTCAATTGGACCAACTTGATCGTATGTTTGAAAGCGTTCATAATTTAGTGTCAGTGTATGTACCCCCAGCTCCTGATGATCTGTTGCTGCATACGTTCAGGCGTCTGCACGAAGTTATTGCTGCATTGCGAGCGCCGGATGGGTGCCCATGGGATCGTGCGCAAACCCATGAAACATTGCGGCAGTATGCTATTGAAGAGGTTTATGAATTGGTTGAGGCGATTGATGAACAGGATGATGACGGTATTGTTGAGGAGTTGGGGGATCTCTTGCTACAGGTCATGCTGCATAGTCAGATTGGTGCGGATGATGGCTATTTTACCATTGATGATGTCATTCATTCGATTACACGAAAAATGATCCACCGCCATCCGCATATTTTTGCCGATCAGTCAGCAGAAACAGTCGATGATGTGTACCGGACGTGGGATGCATTAAAGCAGGAGGAGAAAGGCGAAGAGCGGACATCGGTGCTTGATGGTGTTCCTGCTGGACTACCGGGGCTGGCAAAGGCATTTAAACTGCAGCACAAAGCAGCAAAAGTCAGATTTGGCTGGGATAATGCAGAAGATGTGTTTGCAAAATTTCAAGAAGAATGGAAAGAATTTCAGGGAGCAATTGCCAATCAACCAAGTGAGGCAGTGGAAGCAGAGCTTGGTGATGTATTGTTTGTACTGGCGAATCTGGCGCGTTATTATAAAGTAAACCCGGAAATTGCCTTGAATCGAACAAATGAAAAATTCGTGCGACGCTTCACCTATATTGAAAAACAGCTAAAGGATCTCGGGAAAGATATACAAACGACTTCACTTGAAGAAATGGATTACTATTGGAAAGAAGCTAAGAGAAGTGAGTGATTGCATTGCGGTTGGATAAATTCTTGAAGGTATCAAGACTCATTAAACGCCGGACTCTGGCAAAAGAGGTAGCCGGTCAGGGGCGTATCAAGATTAACGGGAATAACGCAAAGGCGTCTTCTATCGTCTCGGTTGGGGATGAACTAGTGATTCAGTTTGGCCAGAAGGTAGTAACGCTGGAAGTAACATCACTGAGAGAGGCAGTGAATAAGGACGAGGCAACAACCTTATATCGCGTGATTAGTGAAGAAAAAGTGGACTAAAGAAAGTTCTATACTTGTCCTTCTTATCATAGAGTAATAATGACAAGGAGGGAAAGTGTATGAACTATTATCAAAATGATACCGTCAATCGGACACAACAGGAACATTCTGTCAAAATCAATAACCGAAAAGAACTGGAAATAACCGGGGTAAAAGAGGTTGACAGTTTTGATAATGAAGAGTTTTTACTGGAAACAGTAATGGGCTATCTGATTGTACGCGGCCAGAATTTGCAGATGCAGAACCTTGATGTTGGTGATGGCCTGGTTTCCATTAAAGGTAAAGTGTACGAGCTTTCCTATGTTGATGACCATCATCAGGAGAAAGCTAAAGGCTTCTTTAGCAAGCTATTCAAATGACTTTAAGTGTACAGTTCTTAACGATGATTTCCATGACTGCAGGCGGATTCTACCTCGGCATGATTTTGGATACGTACAGACGCCTGTCAATCCACTGGAAAAGTAGCCCATTCATGAAATACTTCATGGA
The DNA here is from genome assembly GCF_005887555.1 of Lentibacillus cibarius. Taxonomy (NCBI): domain Bacteria; kingdom Bacillati; phylum Bacillota; class Bacilli; order Caryophanales; family Bacillaceae; genus Lentibacillus; species Lentibacillus cibarius. Next base: position 1,987,535 of record NZ_VCIA01000001.1, read on the forward strand.
AATCATCTTTTGGCTGACCCAGACGATGGTGTTATATTATGTTTTATTCCGAGTGAATAGCGGGGAATTGCGCTTTTATGTGTTTTTGGCTTGCCTGCTTGGGTTTTCCATGTACCAGGGACTGGCAGCTAATGTGTATAAAGCTTTCCTGGAACATATGATCCGGGTTGTGACAGCCATGTACAGGTTCTGCAAGCGAACGGTTCAGGTACTGGTGATTACGCCAGTGCTATCACTTGTCAGGTTCACTATCACCATTGCGGCATTTATTCTGCATGTACTGATAACCTTGCTGCATTGGCTTTTCAAAATCATTTATATTCCGTGCTTCTGGCTCTGCCGTCTGGTTTTTCGCATGCTACCTTCATCTTTCCAAGTGAATTTACACAAAGTTGCAGGATTTTATAGTAAAATAGAGAATACATGTAGGAAAAGGATAAAGGAATTGCTGTCCAAGAGGAGGTAGTGAACTTTGTCGGCTCATAAGAAAGCAGTCACACGACTAGATTCTAATTATATGCAGCAGTACGATGCCTACATAGCGAGACAACACAGAAAGAAAAAGCGGCTGGTGCGCCGACTCGTTTTATTTTCTATTGTCACCATGTTAATTGTTGGCGGCCTGACTGTTTACCATCTGAAACAGCGTTCACTGCAGGCGGATAAACAGGAACAATACGAGCAGTTGCAGGACAATCTTGCCAGTCTTGAGAAAAAAGAAAAGAATCTCAAGGAAGAGATTAGTCTGCTAAACAATGAGGAATATGTACTGGAGATAGCCAGAACGAACTATTTCTTCTCCAAAGAAGGCGAATTAATTTTTAAAATTCCCGACAAGTCCCCTTCATATTGACACACTTTTGCAAGACTGGCTATAATATAGTAGAAGTACACTTTTCAAAATTCTAAGGAGGAGCACTTTTTTTATGTCAATCGAAGTAGGCAGCAAGCTGCAGGGTAAGGTGACCGGCATTACTAATTTTGGAGCCTTTGTCGAAATTGAGGAAGGAAAAACAGGATTGGTTCATATTAGTGAGGTCGCTGACAATTATGTGAAAGACATTAATGAGTATTTGAATGTTGGTGACAGTGTGACAGTAAAAGTCATTAATGTAGAGAAGGATGGGAAGATCGGCCTATCCATTAAAAAAGCAAAGGACAAACCGCCACGCCAAAAGAGCCGACAGCGTACAGAGTCCTTTGAATCTAAAATGAATAAGTTTCTAAAAGATTCGGATGAACGTTTAGCCTCTTTGAAGAAGCACACGGAGTCCAAGCGGGGAGGTCGTGGTGCAAAAAGGGGATAGCAGTTTGCTGTCTATGATCAATTGATGCGAAATTTGATGCGGAATTCACCATATATAAAAAAGGCAGGCATTACCCAAAGTGGGATGCCTGCTTTTTTAGTACCACCAACTTATACAAAAATAGCAAAGTAAAAAAAGCAATCTTCATAAATTTTGTTAGCTTATAAGTGCAGTTGATATATAGTGCGACGTAATTACTGAAAGTTCTCTATAGGTACGACAACTTTTCGTGCACCGTCCGGGGTCGCTCTGGAGACCCCGCAGTGCAACGAGCATTACCTCTACCGAATAAGCTACGAGTTGCGAGGAGTGCTGCATCACTGAAATCACTTCTAACACGACGAGCACCCAGCACGAGGAGGCTCATCAGCTGCCCACGGAAAGCGACGAGCGAAACTTCCACCGAATAAGCTGCAAGTTGCGAGGAGCGTATGCTTCGCCGAATCAGCTTGCAACGTAACGAGCACACAAGTGTATTTCCGCAGCGGCGATTTAACACTTATACAAAGTTACGTCGCATTATATACAAATTGTTCAGCAGGGTTTCGGGGTGTGGCACAAAAAGCACAGACTTTAAAAAAAGAACCGGTTTCTGCACCGGTTCTTTTTTGTCTAATTATTTGGTTTGAATAGCGGCGGAGGGGATCGAACCCACGACCTTACGGGTATGAACCGTACGCTCTCGCCAGCTGAGCTACGCCGCCGAATTAGTCACAAATGATATATTACAACAGCATGGACGATGTGTCAATGGGGTTTTTGAATTGCTTAGGAAATTATAGATTTGGGTTGCTGTGGACAACTGAGGTACCAAATAAGTCACGTCCGGCTCCAGCGCTAAAGCTGTAGCGAGACTTCCTTCACCTCCGTACGATAAAGAAGACTTGCCGATCGGTGAAACCGGAGGCACCGGAGGCATAGTCGCACTTATACCCTTGTGGTGAAAGTCAACATCGACTCTAGAAGTTCAAGGAAGGCCGACTAAAATCGGGCTTTGCGCCCAACGTCGGCATACCCCGTATAGGGGCATGTTTCCTTTTCGCTCTCCAAGCATAAGGTTCACTTTGACTTTCGCCATTATTGGCGATAAGTCAAGTTCGTCTAATCTCCTGCGGCTAGTAGGGAAGATCGGCTAAGCCCGCCGCGATGCGCGGCAACGCCGACCCACCTGCGACGCGCAGGCGCAGTCCGTACGTCGCTACGACGCAAAGGACGTGCTAGTGCAGGCGTTGCGACAGGACGTCGCGTTCTTAGCCTGCCCGGGCGCTTGCGCCTTTGTTCTTCATTAGACATAAATAAACAGAATGTGGAATGTTATGTAGAATATCGCTTGTCTGTCTGGAAAGAAGTCGAACGATTTTTTGTTTCCGTCCTCTTGTTTTGACAAAAAAAGTAAGCATATTGTGTTTTAATGGGTTGCAAGAAGGAGTGGTTGAATATGATAAATTCTGTTCCAGAGCTCAAACCTGCCGCACGCGATGTGCATGATCGTTTCCTGGACAAGTTCCGTATAAAAATATCATCGGCACTAAAGACATTGCTGTTTGAAAAGGGTTGGCTGTTATATCTTGTCGGCTTTTTACTAGGAAGGGCAGTTATATTGTCCGTTGTTTCTCCTTTTGCTATCGCATTTTTAGCGACCATATGGTTTGTCCAGCGGGAGCGTTCCGCTAAAGTGATGCTCTTTGCTTTGTGTGGTGCCTTAAGCTATTCACTGATCCATGGCGCATTTATTACCTTAGCTATGTTTGTATTTCTTTTTATGGCAGGTCTTGTAAAACACACCCAAAAACAGCAAGTGCTGCTGCCGTTTATTGTATTCATTTCAACAGCGGCGCCAAGAGTGTTTCTTTACTCCATTGGTGATCAGTTATCATCCTATGAATGGATGTTGCTCTCGGTGGAGGGAGTCCTAGGAACTGTCCTAGTATTAATCTTTATGCAGAGCATTCCATTATTATCACCACAACGTTATAAACCTGCGTTAAAAAATGAGGAGATTGTTTGCATGATTATCCTCATTGCATCGATACTGACCGGCACTATCGGTTGGGAAATATATGATGCATCCATAGAACAGATTTTTTCACGTTATTTTGTATTGCTGCTTGCATTTGTTGGTGGAGCGGCAATTGGCTCAACTGTCGGAGTTGTCGCAGGTCTCATCTTGTCGCTGGCAGATGTAGCTAATCTTTATCAGATGAGTTTGCTTGCCTTTTCCGGGTTGCTTGGCGGACTGCTGAAAGAAGGAAAAAAGCCGGGGGTAAGTGCGGGACTCTTAGTCGGGACGTTTCTAGTTGCCATTTACGCGGACGTGGCTGCCGTGGTGCCTTCCTTAATGGAGACGTTAATGGCTATCATCCTATTTATTTTGACCCCGGCTAGCTTGATTAAGAAACTGTCTCGGTATATTCCTGGAACAGAGGAATACACGAATGAACAGGAGCAATATTTACAGAAGGTCCGCAATGTAACAGCAAAACGTGTGGAACAATTCTCCAATGTATTTGATGCACTGTCCAAAAGCTTCTCGGCAGCAGAGGACATAAAAGAAGATGATGTGGATGACAGACAAGAAACGGATTACTTTTTGAGCCAAGTAGCTGAAAAGACATGCCAGTCCTGTTTCATGAAAGAACGTTGTTGGCAGCAACAGTTCGACAAGACGTATTCATTAATGGAATATATGAAAAATGATCTTGCCGATGGAAGAGAACCTAATCGCAAATTGGTGCACAACTTTGAAAACCATTGTGTGAAATCCAAAAAAGTTGTTGACGCGATGAAGGAAGAGATTTCTTTTTATGAGGCGAATAAGCAGTTGAAAAAGCAAGTTACAGAAAGCAAACAGTTTGTTGCCGATCAACTACGGGGCGTGTCAGATGTGATGGATGATTTTGCTAATGAGATTCTAAAGGAACGGAAACATCATGAAAAACAGGAAATGCAGATTATGAATGCATTGCAGAATATGGGCATTGAAGTAGAAAAGCTTGATATTTATGGACTCGACAAGGGTAACATCGACATCGAAATGACGTTGTCTTTTTACGATTATCATGGCGAAGGGTCCAAACTTATTGCCCCGGTTCTGTCAGATATTCTAAATGAGATGATCATCGTTAAAAAAGAAGAGGTTTCTCCGTTTCCAAATGGCTATTGTCAATTGGCGTTTGGTTCGGCTAAGGAATACGTGGTGGAAACCGGGATTGCTAATGCGGCGAAAGGAGGCGGCCTTGTCTCAGGGGACAGTTACCGAACGATTGAACTTGGAGAAGGAAAGCATGCCTTAGCAATTAGCGACGGCATGGGTAACGGCCAGCGAGCAAATGAAGAGAGTGAAGAGACACTCCGGCTTCTTCAGCAGATTCTACAGACGGGCATTCCTGAAAAAGTAGCTATCAAATCGATTAATTCTATTTTATCACTTCGCACCCGGGACGAGATGTATGCAACGCTGGATCTTGCCGTTGTCAATTTGCATAATGCATTTGTCAGGTTTCTGAAAATCGGTTCTACACCAAGTTTTATTAAACGTGGTGACGAAATTATCAAGGTAGAAGCAAGCAACTTACCAATGGGGATTATTCAGGAGTTTGATGTAGATATTGTCGGTGAACAACTTAAGTCAGAGGATATTCTGATCATGATGAGTGACGGTATCTTTGATGGTCCAAAACATATCGAAAATACGGAAGTGTGGCTGAAACGAAAAATCCGTGAAATAAAAACAGATGACGCGCAAGAAATTGCTGATTTATTGCTTGAAGAAGTTGTAAGGACAAGGTCGGGCGCCATTGAGGATGATATGACAGTCGTTGTTGCCAAGGTACAGAAAAATGCACCACAATGGACGTCTATCCCTATTTACTCTGACGAAAAGGCACAGTAACCATCGATGGTCGAGGCAGTCCGATGTGTCCGCAAATGGCGGTTTTCATCGGGCTGTTTTTTAATAGCAGGCCACATGTATATTGTTCCCTGTTTGTGTCGATGATGATAGTGGATTCAACAGGGAGGTATGCTAGGTGAAAAAGGGAACATTGAAACAAATCTTGCTGATTACCGATGGCTGTTCCAATAAAGGGGAAGATCCTTCCGTTACAGCAGCATTGGCCCAGCAGCAGGGTATCGCTGTCAATGTAATTGGTATTCTCGATGATGATCAGACAGAAGAACCTGAGGGATTGCAGGAAGTAGAAGATATTGCAAACTCTGGCGGCGGTCTTAGTCAGATTGTTTACAAGCAGGCCTTATCCCAAACGGTTCAGATGGTAACGAAGCAGGCGATGACCCAGACCATTCAAGGATTTGTCAATCAGGAATTGAAGCAGATTCTCGGTCCGGAAAAGGATCTGGAAGAGATTGAGCCTGATAAACGTGGGGAGATTATGGAAGTTGTGGAAGACATGGGTGAAACGTGCGATTTGGAGGTTCTTATATTGGTCGATACAAGTGCCAGCATGCATGATAAACTTCCAACAGTCAAAGAAGCGCTGGTTGACTTGTCGATTAGTCTGAATGCCCGGATTGGCCGCAATCGTTTCTGTATTTATCATTTTCCAGGGAGACGCAAGGAAATGGAGAAAGTGTTGGACTGGTCTCCGAAACTTGATTCTATCTCCAGCGTTTTCCCAAAACTGTCCAGTGGTGGTATAACGCCAACGGGTCCAGCAATACGAGAAGCAATGTACCAATTTGGCAAGAAGGGCTTATTAAGGAGCTTGAGGGATGAAGATGAACCAGGCATGGAAGAAGCAGGGCATTAATATACGACCAGGGACAGTCATAACCGGCAAGTGGCACCAGAAGCGGTATGTCATAAAAAAGAGACTCGGCAGGGGTGCAGTCGGTACTGTCTATCTCTGTGAACAAAACGGCAGCTATGTAGCGTTGAAGATTAGTGACAGTGCTGCATCTATGACCGTGGAAGTGAATGTGCTCAAATCGCTAGAGAAGGTTCAAGGCAATCGTCTTGGACCTTCTTTACTGGATGTAGATGATTGGGAGGTTTCCTCTAATCATAAGTATACCTTTTATGTCATGGAATATCTCGACGGAGAGTCATTAGGCAGCTTTATTAAACGCCGCGGTCATGAATGGGCAGGTGTTTTAATGCTGCAGCTACTAGATGATTTGGAAAACCTGCATCAATCCGGGTGGGTATTTGGCGATTTCAAACCGGAAAACCTTATTGTAGTTTCTTCTCCACCAAGAGTTCGCTGGATTGACGTTGGGGGTACGACGCAAATAGGTAGGGCAATCAAGGAGTACACTGAATTCTATGATAGGGGCTATTGGGGAATGGGATCAAGACGTGCGGAACCAAGCTATGATCTTTTTGCACTGGTGATGGTATTTTTAACTGTCTGCTACCCGACTCGTTTTGAGAAAGGGTCCAATCCGAAAGCAACCCTATTTAAAAAATTGCAAGACGCAAAAGAGCTGCGTATCTACCGAAATTGTCTTAAAAAGGCTTTGCTCGGGCAGTATCAGTCAAGCGCTCAGATGAAAAAAGAGCTAATGCGTGTTATAACTGCAATGGATGGTCAGCGTCAAACGTTAAACAAGCCTACCGCTTCCGTTAAAGGTGCACCGCTAGCGGAGGGAAGTGGCATTCTGCTGCTTGCGTTGTTTTATTATTTATCCTCCTTGTTATTGCCATAGAAAAGCATATAACCTAACGATTTGTCAGATTATCGAATTGTGATAGGATAAGACAAATAGGAGCGTTATTAGAAAACAAATCAGTAAACTTCCATGTAGCGGGTCTACTGGGAGCTGATAGGGGATGGAAAGCGATGGATTCAAGCGTTCGTGCATTCATTGAAAAAAACCAATTGCTGAAAAAAGGTTCGACTGTATTAGTCGGTGTTTCCGGCGGTCCGGATTCGATGGCACTGCTTCACTTTCTCCAACGATTTAGCAATGTGTGGAATATCCGAGTTATTGCTGCAACCGCCGATCACCAGCTGCGAGGTAACGAATCACGTGAGGATGTTGCCTATGTTAGAAGGGTCTGCCATGCTTGGGGGATTGAATTGACAGAAGACACTTTAGATGTAACCGCCTATAAGGAAATGGAAAACTTGGGAACACAGGTTGCTTCCCGACACCTCCGTTATGCATTTTTTGAGAAAGAGATGGATAGATTCCAGGCAGACTATCTGGCACTAGGCCATCATGGCGATGATCAGGCAGAGACGATGCTCATGGGTCTTGCGCATTCGGCAAATGTAACGTCTTTAAAAGGGATACCCATGCAGCGTGCGTTCGCCAAGGGTCACATCGTCCGGCCGTTGCTATGTGTGACAAAAGAAGAAATCGAGCGCTATTGCCAAGAATGGTCCATCATACCAAGACGTGACCCCTCCAATTGTGAAAATACATACACACGCAATTATTATCGTAACCTTGTTCTTCCGCTATTAAAAGAAAAGAACAGTAATTTACACAGGACAATACAACATCTTAGTGAATCCATTCAAGATGATGAGGCATTTCTGACGACTAAGGCGGAGCAGATGTTCAAAGAAATTGTTGTCGTCAGTGAGGGAGAAAAGTCGGTTTCTTTTTCCGTTTCTGCCTTTTATAACTACCCTCGTTCTTTACAAAGACGTTTTATTCATCTAATATTAAATTATCTGTATGAAGATTATCCGAAGAAACTATCATACGTCCACGAGGAACAACTTTTTGCGATGATGAAAGAGAGTAGTGGGAACATAAAGCTCCATTTTCCGCAAAAGCTGAAGGTGGAACGTAATTATGAAACGATGCTATTTCACTTTCGGGATGAGCACGTATTAACGTACGATTTTTTGTTGGATGTGCCGGGGGAAGTAGAGCTTCCAAACGGATGGCGCGTTACTGCAAACTACACGAATTGCCCTGAAACAGAAGGCAAAAAAGTATATACTTGCTATAGGGCATCGGTCGCATTGCCTTTACATATACGAACACGCCAGGCTGGAGATCGGATGCGCTGGAACGGGTTGAATGGAAGTAAAAAAATAAAGGATATATTCATTGACGCTAAAGTTCCATTAAATGAAAGGGATACATGGCCGGTTGTAACTGATAATAATGGTAATGTATTATGGCTGGCCGGTTTAAAAAAGGGGTTGCCTCCAGAGCAAACGGAAGACGGTCCATTCATCCAACTAAGTTATGAGAGAAAACAATAGGAGGGGCATCATGCATAACGATATTGAAAAGGTTTTGATTACGGAAGAAGAAATTACCGCTAAATGTGCGGAATTGGGGGAGCAGCTGACAAAAGAATACGAAGGGAAATTTCCCTTGGCAATTGGTGTGCTTAAAGGTGCCCTGCCATTTATGTCCGATGTATTGCGGTATATCCATACATATCTTGAAATGGACTTTATGGATGTATCGAGTTATGACGGCCAAATGCGTTCATCCGGTGAAGTGAAAATTATTAAAGATCTGGATACGAAGGTAGAAGGCCGTGACTTGCTTATTATTGAGGATATCATTGACAGTGGTCTTACATTGAGTTATCTGGTGGATTTATTTAAGTATCGGAAGGCTAATTCCATAAAAATTGTCACACTGCTTGATAAACCCTCCAGGCGCACATCTTATATTAAAGCCGACTTGGCTGGGTTTAAGGTCCCCAATGAATTTGTTGTTGGGTACGGGCTCGACTATCAGGAGAGGTATCGTAACTTGCCTTATATAGGTGTTTTAAAACCGGAAATCTACGGTGGTAAATAAATGGTGATTCAACTGGACAACATTGCATAAAATCCTTATATAAATGGGAAAACAGGAATAATTAAATAAATGAAACATACAAGTGAAATTAGTTGTACCAATTCTTTTCCGTATGATAGTATTGGTTGTAGTTTTCCCGCTTTGGAGGAGGTAAGGAATGAACCGGATATTTCGTAATGTCATCTTTTACTTATTAATATTCTTAGTCGTCATTGGCGTCATAGGAGTATTTAAAGGACCGAATGAACAACGAGAACAATTTAACGTACAGGAATTCATGAATGCACTAAATAATGGTGAAATCGTTGAAATGACGATGCAGCCATCAAATGGAATCATGCGTATTACCGGTAATACCGGTGACAATGATGCGTTTATTGCGCAAGTTCCGGATAACCCGGAGATTATTGCAAATATTACAGAAACAGCCGCAGAGCAAAGCACGCTAAATGTGAATGAAGAGGAACAACCAAGTGGATGGGTAACCTTTTTAACAACGATTATTCCGTTTCTTATATTGGGTCTGTTTTTCTTCTTCATCCTTAGTCAGGCACAAGGCGGCGGTGGCGGCCGCGTCATGAACTTTGGCAAAAGCAAAGCCAAAATGGTAAGTGATGATAAGAAAAAAGTTCGCTTTAAGGATGTAGCCGGTGCGGACGAAGAGAAGCAAGAACTTGTTGAAGTTGTTGACTTTTTGAAAGATCCCCGCAAATTCTCAAGCGTTGGTGCCCGCATTCCGAAAGGGGTATTACTCGTAGGCCCTCCTGGAACGGGTAAAACATTGCTTGCGCGTGCAGTTGCAGGGGAAGCTGGAACACCTTTCTTTTCCATCAGTGGTTCAGACTTTGTGGAAATGTTTGTTGGTGTCGGTGCATCCCGTGTACGTGACTTGTTTGAAAACGCGAAGAAAAATGCACCATGTATCGTATTTATTGATGAAATTGACGCAGTTGGGCGTCAGCGCGGTGCTGGTCTTGGTGGTGGCCATGATGAGCGTGAGCAGACACTGAACCAGTTACTTGTTGAAATGGACGGCTTCGGTGTGAATGAAGGTATCATCATTATCGCTGCAACTAACCGTCCGGACATTCTTGACCCGGCCCTTTTAAGACCAGGACGTTTTGACCGTCAAATCACCGTTAACCGTCCTGACGTGAAAGGCCGTGAAGAAGTATTAGCGGTACATGCGAAAGAAAAACCGTTGGATGACACAGTTGAACTTAGGACAGTCGCGATGCGAACACCCGGATTCTCAGGTGCCGACTTGGAGAACTTGCTGAATGAAGCAGCACTTGTTGCAGCACGTTTCGATAAGGAAAAAATTGATATGGACGATATTGATGAGGCAATTGATCGGGTTATTGTTGGACCTGCCAAGAAAAGCAAGGTTATTTCGAAAAAAGAACGCGATATTGTTGCCCACCATGAAAGCGGACATACGATTATTGGCATGGTACTTGATAATGCCGATGAAGTCCATAAAGTAACGATTATCCCGCGCGGTCAGGCAGGCGGCTATGCCGTTATGCTACCGAAAGAAGATCGATCCTTCATAACGAAACCGGAGTTATTTGATAAAGTCACCGGCTTGTTAGGTGGACGTGTAGCTGAAGAAATCATGTTCGGTGAAGTAAGCACAGGAGCCCATAATGACTTTCAGCAGGCAACCAACATTGTACGCAAAATGATTACCGAATACGGTATGAGTGATAAGATTGGCCGTTGCAGTTTACAAGCGGTGGCGGGCAAGTGTTCCTTGGCCGTGATATCCAGAACGAACAGAATTACAGTGATACAATTGCCTATGAAATTGATCAAGAAATGCAAAGCTTTATTAATTACTGCTATGACCGTGCTAAATCCATTCTTACAGAGCATAAAGATAAGCTAGAACTGATGGCACAGACATTACTGGAAGTGGAAACACTGGACAAACGACAGATTAAATCATTGTTAAAAGATGGTGTTTTGCCGGAGCCTGTAAAGGACGACGAGAAAAACTCGGATGTCAAAGTAAATATCCATTCCAAAGATGATGATGAGCCGAAACCGGAATCTTATGAGGAAGCAAAAAAGAAAGAAGAAGATAAATTTCAAGAAAAGCATAATGACAATGATGAAAATGTTGACTCCTCATCTGAATCCGACGAGAAAAAAGAATAAACAACTAACAGCCTCTCATAATTATGGGAGGCTGTGTTATTTTTCAAAGGCCCCTCCCTCCCCCTAGGAAAGCCTGTTCATCGGCATGCTAAATTCATCACGTCCTGTGACAACGCCTGCACTAGCAGCTCCTGTGCGTCGAAATGCCGGATTCATTCAACTAACAACCAGTGATAGATAAAAATTGCAACTGATTGCAGCTTCACTTTATGATATAGTAAAAAGATAGAAAAAGGTTTGAACAACTTCTTAAAGGAAGGTTTGGTCATAAATGCTTTTTGTGCTTGATGCAGGAAATACAAACACAGTAATAGGTGTGTTTGATGGAGATACATTGATTCATGAATGGCGCATTAAAACCGATCGGCATAAAACAGAGGATGAGTTTGCGATGCTGATAAAATCATTGTTGGCGTATGAGCAGATCGCACTGTCGGATATTAGTGGGGTTGCCATATCATCTGTTGTACCACCTATCATGTTTGCATTGGAAAAAATGTGTGCAAAATACTTTAACTTAGAACCAATTATTATTGGAAAAGAAACAGCCCATACGCAGTTGAAAATGACCTATCCCAATCCGGAAGAAATCGGTGCTGACCGCATCGTTAATGCTGTAAGTGCGATTGACGAATACGGGGCGCCGCTGGTCATCATTGACTTTGGCACTGCCACGACGTATTGCTGTATTAACAGTGATGCGGCATATCAAGGCGGTCTAATTGCCCCGGGTATCCAAATATCATTGGAGGCACTGTACCAGAAGGCATCGAAGCTTCCGAAAATAGAGATTCAAGCACCGGAGAAAGTTATAGGAAGCTCAACGGTTGAAGCAATGGAATCTGGCTTATTTTATGGGTATGTTGCACAGGTAGACGGTATCGTGAACCGGATGAAACAGGAAATGAAAACAAATCCAACAGTAATTGCAACAGGCGGACTCGCGCCGTTAATTGCTGATCAGTCGGAAACGATTGATTACGCGGACAAGCATTTGACACTAAAAGGCTTACGAAAATTGTATTCCATCAATCATCATCAGGAGTGAACTGGAAGTAACATACCATTAAAGGAGATGAATGCATCATGAAGGATTATTTAGTGAAGTCAACGGTGTATGATGGCTCGATTCGTGCGTATGCCATTAACTCGACAAATACGGTAAAGGAAGCACAAATTAGGCAGGATACGTGGGCGACTGCATCAGCAGCTCTCGGGCGCACGATTACTATTAGCGCAATGATGGGTGCGATGATGAAAGATGACGACTCACTCACTGTCAAAGTGGAAGGAAATGGCCCTATCGGTGCAATCATCGCCGACAGTGATGCAACTGGTGATGTACGCGGATATGTGATGAACCCACATGTGGACTTTGAATTGAATGCACAGGGAAAACTGGATGTGGCACGTGCTGTTGGGGAAGGTAACATCAGTGTTGTAAAGGATCTTGGTCTTAAGGACTATTTCACCGGTAATGTGCCAATTGTTTCTGGTGAAATTGGAGAGGATTTCACTTACTACTTTGCTAACTCGGAGCAAATCCCTTCTGCAGTTGGTGCTGGTGTACTAGTCAATCCCGATCATACCATCCTTGCTTCTGGTGGCTTTGTTGTCCAAGTGATGCCTGGTGCTGATAATGAGATCATTCAGCGGGTCGAGGAAAGAATCGGGGCACTTCCCCCTATCTCCCAGTTAATCAGAGAAGGAGCTTCACCGGAACAAATTCTTGAACGACTTTTTAAGAAGGATGATGTAAAAATTCAAGGCCGCTTGCCAGTGCGGTTTCAGTGTAAGTGTTCAAGAGAGCGGCTGCAACGGGCGTTAATCGGATTAGGTAAAGAAGAAATCCAGAGCATGATTGATGAAGACCACGGTGCCGAGGCAACCTGTCATTTTTGTAATGAAGTTTATCAGTTTACGGAAGAGGAATTAGAAGAACTGAAGCAGTCAGCCCAAGCGTAAAGCGGAAAGGAGTTGCCCATGAATAGGAAACTTCTATGGGGGATGCTGGTTGTACTGCTTGTAACCAATATTGCGACGCTGATTGTTTTGAATCAAAATAAAAACGTTCGGTTGAACAGCAGTACAGCCATTAATAAGTCGGAGCCTGCTGCAGTAATAGGTGACAATGAAATCCCGTATGATGAATGGATAGCATCACTAAGGGAAGATTACGGAAAAGCGCAGTTGAAAAAGATGATTAATCATGAGGTTGTCCAGCAACTTGCTAAGAAGCACGATATCGATATAAGTGAAAAGGTGATTGCCCGGGAAATGTCGCTTTTGACAACGACACAAGGGGTTATGACCGATAAGACATTAAGCAGAAAAGAAAAAAAGTGGCGCAAGGATATTTTATACCGCTATCAGCTGGAAGCACTGCTGACGAGCGATGTACAAATACCTGAGGAAAAGGTGCGAACGTACTATAATAAATACCGTAACCAATACGACTTTAAATCATCCATACAACTTTCCCATATTGTCGTCAACGACCTGAAAACAGCGGAAAAGATAAGGGACAAATTGAAAGATGGTGCTCAGTTTGATTTGCTTGCGGAGAAATATTCTATCGACAAGGATACAAAACATGATGGGGGATACCTTGGTTTCTTTGTCGATGCAAGCCCGTCAATACCTGCAAGTTATTTAACAGTTGCTGAAGACATGAAGGAACGAACATATAGTGAACCTATTAGGCGTGCAGACGGAGTAGCCATCATTTTTCTTCACCGCAAACTGCCTTCGATTGCATTTACATACCAAGAAATAAAGCCATATGTGGAGCGGGAATTGGCAATGGATGAGTTAGATCAGTCGCCATCAGCTGCGTCACTTTGGAATGAATTGAAGGTTGAATGGGTATACGATAATTGACTACTGTTTTTATTGACATTTTATGAACTTAGTCATATTATATTGTATATAAATCCTATGAAATTACTATGTTTTAGGAGGGCACCACATGAAAGTTGCTGATAATATTGCAGAACTGATTGGGGATACACCGGTTGTCAAACTGAATCGTTCTGTCGATGATGACAGTGCGGATATTTATGTAAAGCTGGAATTCATGAACCCGGGTAGCTCAGTGAAGGACCGAATTGCTTTATCCATGATTGAGGCTGCTGAGAAGGAAGGCAAACTAAAAGCAGGTGACACCATCGTTGAACCAACAAGCGGGAATACTGGAATTGGGTTAGCAATGGTTGCTGCGGCTAAAGGTTATAAGGCCATATTAGTCATGCCGGATACAATGAGCCAGGAACGCCGTAACCTACTACGTGCCTACGGGGCAGAGCTTGTGCTGACCCCTGGTGCCGATGCAATGAAAGGTGCAATTAATAAGGCGGAGGAGCTCCAACAAGAACACGGTTATTTTATGCCGCAACAATTCAGTAACGAGGCGAATCCAGAAGTGCATGCACGTACAACTGGGAATGAAATAGTCAAACAAATGAGCGATGGCCTTGATGCGTTTGTTTCCGGAATTGGTACTGGTGGAACAATTACCGGTGCTGGCAAGGTGCTAAAGCAACATTTTAATGATATTCAACTGTATGCAGTTGAGCCGGATGATTCAGCTGTGCTGTCAGGTGATACCCCGGGCCCACATAAGATTCAGGGACTCGGCGCAGGATTCGTGCCAGATACGTTGAATACATCTATTTATGATGATGTGATCCGTATTTCCAACGAGGAATCATTTAAAACGTCACGTGAAGTAGCTAAGATGGAAGGTATACTTGGCGGAATTTCATCCGGTGCTGCCATAGCCGCGGCTAAAAAAGTTGCTAAAAAGCTGGGCAAAGGCAAAAAGGTGCTCGCTATCATCCCTGATAATGGGGAGCGGTATTTGTCCACCCCACTGTATCGATATGATGACTGATAAGGACCAATTGTATGGAACCGGCGCCGTTGATACGGTGCCGGTTTTCATATGACACTTTTTATCGACTTCAGGGGGCCGCTAAACTGTTCACTTTTAGTTAGTGCCTAAGTATCATTAGAAGCAGAATGATTAGACAGGGTATATTCTTCATGGTGCTTGCTTGGGCTTTTCTTTAGGCTGTGGTACGATAGGGTTGAACAAACTTAAATAGTGAAATTGGATAATGAAAGAAGGGTCAATTATGGAACTCGTGACACAAACGAAAACATATAACCTATCCGAGCGAACACATGTGATGGGCATATTGAATATAACCCCTGATTCCTTTTCCGATGGTGGAAATTACACAACGGTGGATCAAGCTATTGAACAAGCGACGTTAATGGAAAAGCAAGGGGCGGATATGATTGATATTGGTGGGGAATCGACACGACCGGATCATGAACCAGTCTCATTGCAAGACGAGCTTGATCGGGTAATTCCGATGGTTCGTGCTGTTAAAGAGCATGTAACGATCCCTATATCGATTGATACATATAAGGCGGAAACTGCACGTCAGGCTCTTGAAGCAGGCGCTGAGATTATTAATGATGTTTGGGGTGCCAAACGAGAACCTGAGATTGCCAAGATTGCAGCAGCATACAACGCACCAATTATTTTAATGCATAACCGGACGAACAAGGACTATATGTCTATCATTGATGACATGAAACATGATTTGCAGGAAAGTATTACTATTGCCCTTAATGCTGGTGTTTCCCCTGATAACATTATTCTCGATCCTGGTATTGGTTTTGCCAAAACACCTGATGATAATCTTACTGTCATGAATCATTTAGAGGATTTTTCTGAACTTGGATATCCGATTTTGCTAGGAACATCACGCAAATCGTTTATCGGTAACATTTTGGATTTACCGGCAGCCGAACGGGACAATGGCACGGGAGCAACGACATGTCTAGGCATTACAAAGGGTATACAAATTGTCCGTGTACACAATGTTCAATTAAATGTTGAATTGGCAAGAATGATGGATGCGATGCTTTTTAAACGAGAAGTGAAAAGTAATGGATAAAATACTTATGAATCAGCTGGCATTTTACGGTTATCATGGCCTCTTTCAGGAAGAAAAGAAGCTTGGCCAGCGTTTTTTCGTTGACGTGGAGTTGCATGCAGACTTAAAAAGGGCTGGTAGGTCAGATGACATGAACGACTCCATCGATTATGGTGCTGTATATCATGTAATAAAGGCGGTCATGGAAGGGAAATCGATAAATTTGCTTGAAGCCCTGGCCGAAACGATTTCTGTCCAATTATTCCAGTCATTTGCATTATTGGATGCCTGTCTTATTCGTATTACGAAGCCCGATCCACCGATACCAGGTCATTATCAGTCAGTGGCGGCAGAAATTTTCCGGAGGCGAAATGAATGAATAGGGTTTACCTAGCATCAGGGTCAAATATCGAACCAAGGGAAAACTATCTAAAAAGTGCACTAAATTTATTGGAAAACGACTCCCGATTGACCGTCACCAAGACGTCGTCCATATACCAGACAGCACCAGTCGGTTATACTGAACAGGATGATTTTTTGAACATGGTGATGGAAATAGAGACTTCGCTTACCCCGATAGCACTTTTGGATCTTTGTCAGCATATCGAAAAGCAACTCAATCGGAAGCGGGGGATAAGGTTCGGCCCCCGTACACTTGACCTTGACATTTTAGTTTATAATCAAGAAAATAGACAAACAGAACGATTGACGTTGCCACATCCGCGTATGCATGAGCGGGCATTTGTTCTTATCCCGCTTAGTGAAATCGCTTCTGATTTAACCTTACCACCAAAAGGAAAGCGTATTTCCGAATATATAGAAGCACTTCCTGAAAGCGATATAAAGGGTGTAACACGATGGACAGAGAAAGGGTCGGCAGAAGAATAAAGGCGTTCCGCAAATTAAAAGGATACACACAGGTAGCATTCGCTAAAAAATTGAATCTCCCTATTAGCACACTTGGTAAAATTGAACGTGCAGAAAGAGAACCATTACCTGAACAGTTGGAACAAATCGCTAGCCACCTACAAATACCCAGTAAGGAACTTATAAACAACGCCAAAGAAGAAAGGGAGAAATAGCGACGTTTAAGATTGGCGGGACACGTCACATACATGAGATTGAAGGTTTTTAAGCAGTGTCCCTTAATCCTAGGGGGCTACAAGTTTGGACTGGTAATCCACTATTGCCGGAAGCCGCGAAAACGCCAAGGATGAAAGTCGTTTGGTTTTCTTTTATACTTACTAAAGGCATAGCATGAAAGGTTAAACAACGTAAGAAAAATGAATAGTTGGAGTGATAATTGTGTCAGAAGAATTAAATGATCATATGCGGGCGCGGCGGGAGAAGCTTGCCATGTATCAGGAGAAAAATGTAGATCCATTCGGTGGTAAATTCGACCGTACACATTTGGCAGAAGACCTGTTTGTCGCATATGACCAATTTACCAAAGAGGAACTAGAAGAAAAAACGGATAAGGTGACCATTGCAGGGCGCATGATGACTAAACGTGGCAAAGGGAAGGCAGGCTTTGCCCATGTTCAGGACCTTAGTGGGCAGATACAGATTTATGTACGCAAAGACACGGTCGGTGAAGAGGCGTATGAAATCTTCCAATCTGCTGATATGGGGGATATTGTCGGTGTAACAGGTAACATGTTCCGGACGAAAGTTGGTGAACTTTCCGTAAAAGCTGTCGAATTCACATTGTTGACGAAATCACTGCGTCCGCTTCCTGAAAAATATCATGGTCTGAAGGATGTTGAACAGCGTTATCGTCAACGCTATCTGGACCTTATAACCAACCCAAATAGCAAAGAGACATTTATCCTACGCAGTAAAATCATCCGATCTATGCGCAGTTTCCTAGATGGGCAAGGTTTTCTGGAAGTTGAAACACCGATGATGCACGGCATTCCAGGTGGAGCTTCCGCACGACCGTTTGTCACACACCACAATGCGTTAGATATACCGCTGTATATGCGGATAGCAATTGAATTGCACCTAAAGCGTCTGATTGTCGGTGGTTTGGAGAAGGTATATGAAATTGGTCGCGTCTTCCGTAATGAAGGTGTATCCACACGCCATAATCCAGAATTCACCATGATGGAACTATACGAAGCATATGCCGATTTTCATGATATTATGACACTGACTGAAAATTTGATTGCCCATATAGCTGGAGACGTACTTTCTGATTCTACAGTCACGTATGATGATTATGAAATCAATTTGGCACCGGGGTGGAAACGACTGCATATCGTCGATGCAATCAAAGAATATACTGGAGTAGACCTTTGGCCGGAGATGAGTGATAGTGAAGTGAAACAACTCGCCGCTGAACATGGTGTTGCTATCCAGGACAATATGACATATGGACACATAGTCAATGAATTCTTTGAGCAAAAGGTGGAAGAAAAGCTAATTCAGCCGACATTTATTTATGGACACCCAGTAGAAATTTCACCATTGGCAAAACGTAATCAAGATGACGACCGATTCACAGACCGGTTTGAATTGTTCATTGTTGGGCGTGAACATGCCAATGCCTTCAGTGAATTAAATGATCCAATTGACCAGCGTGAACGGTTTGAAGCACAAGTAAAAGAGCGGGATGCAGGTAATGATGAAGCACACTTGATGGATGAAGATTTTCTGGAAGCGCTGGAGTATGGCATGCCCCCAACAGGTGGTCTTGGGATAGGGATTGACCGTTTGGTGATGCTACTAACCAATTCCCCGTCAATCAGGGATGTGTTATTATTCCCACAAATGCGCAACAAATAGTATTTTTATATTACAGTTGGTGAAGAATAAGAATAGATTCGTTAACGTTCCATCAATGAAATTAATTGATGAGACCAGGTTTCCAGTACAGAACTTGTTATGAAAGTTCTGTACTGGATTATCCTTTGTTGTCTAGTATCTTGTGCGGGCAGATTATTATTAATGTTTGTATACCCTTTCCGGAATTTTGCCGGGGTATCTGTGGCCTTGTTGGGTAGAAAAAACCGGCTATACAAGAGAAATGAGTGTTATAAATAACTGGATAAAAAAACCAATAAATTTTTCGTTTAATATCTCTTGATTTCGGGTAATAAACATGATAAATTATTAAACGTCGCACAACAGATGCGATAAAAAACGAAGACGACAAATCATTTAAAAAAAGTTATTGACTTTGTTTCTACAAAGTGATATATTAATAAAGTCGCTTTTTCAACAAAACAAATTAAATAAATCAATTGTTGACACCAACTTAATTAATTGTTAAAATGAAAAAGTTGACTCGGCGAAAGCGCCGGTAAAGATTCGCTCTTTGAAAACTGAACAAAACAGCCAGTATGACAAAAGATGTCAGAGGTAAGGAGTCAGATTTTAAATCATTTGATTTAATGAAGACTTCAATCCCCTGAATTAATTTTAAAGCTAAGACATGAAGACTGATTGGTGTCAGTCTTATCACAAACTTTTTTGAGAGTTTGATCTTGGCTCAGGACGAACGCTGGCGGCGTGCCTAATACATGCAAGTCGAGCGCGGGAAGCAGGCAATTGCCCTTCGGGGCATGCGCCTGTGGAACGAGCGGCGGACGGGTGAGTAACACGTGGGCAACCTACCTATAAGATCGGGATAACTCGCGGAAACGTGAGCTAATACCGGATGATACTTTTTCTCGCATGGGAGAAAGCTAAAAGGCGGCTTTTAGCTGCCACTTACAGATGGGCCCGCGGCGCATTAGTTAGTTGGTGAGGTAAAAGCTCACCAAGGCGACGATGCGTAGCCGACCTGAGAGGGTGATCGGCCACACTGGGACTGAGACACGGCCCAGACTCCTACGGGAGGCAGCAGTAGGGAATCTTCCGCAATGGACGAAAGTCTGACGGAGCAACGCCGCGTGAGTGATGAAGGTCTTCGGATCGTAAAACTCTGTTGTCAGGGAAGAACAAGCATTGTTCGAATAGGGCGATGCCTTGACGGTACCTGACCAGAAAGCCCCGGCTAACTACGTGCCAGCAGCCGCGGTAATACGTAGGGGGCAAGCGTTGTCCGGAATTATTGGGCGTAAAGCGCGCGCAGGCGGTCTTTTAAGTCTGATGTGAAATCTCGTGGCTTAACCGCGAGCGGTCATTGGAAACTGGGAGGCTTGAGTGCAGAAGAGGAGAGTGGAATTCCACGTGTAGCGGTGAAATGCGTAGAGATGTGGAGGAACACCAGTGGCGAAGGCGACTCTCTGGTCTGTAACTGACGCTGAGGCGCGAAAGCGTGGGTAGCGAACAGGATTAGATACCCTGGTAGTCCACGCCGTAAACGTTGAGTGCTAGGTGTTAGGGGGTTTCCGCCCCTTTGTGCTGAAGTTAACGCATTAAGCACTCCGCCTGGGGAGTACGGCCGCAAGGCTGAAACTCAAAAGAATTGACGGGGGCCCGCACAAGCGGTGGAGCATGTGGTTTAATTCGAAGCAACGCGAAGAACCTTACCAGGTCTTGACATCCTCTGACAGCGGTAGAGATACCGTGTTCCCTTCGGGGACAGAGTGACAGGTGGTGCATGGTTGTCGTCAGCTCGTGTCGTGAGATGTTGGGTTAAGTCCCGTAACGAGCGCAACCCTTGATCTTAGTTGCCAGCATTCAGTTGGGCACTCTAAGGTGACTGCCGGTGACAAACCGGAGGAAGGCGGGGATGACGTCAAATCATCATGCCCCTTATGACCTGGGCTACACACGTGCTACAATGGATGGAACAAAGGGAAGCGAATCCGTGAGGTGAAGCAAATCCCATAAAACCATTCTCAGTTCGGATTGCAGGCTGCAACTCGCCTGTATGAAGCCGGAATCGCTAGTAATCGCGGATCAGCATGCCGCGGTGAATACGTTCCCGGGCCTTGTACACACCGCCCGTCACACCACGAGAGTTGGCAACACCCGAAGTCGGTGAGGTAACCATTTGGAGCCAGCCGCCGAAGGTGGGGCCAATGATTGGGGTGAAGTCGTAACAAGGTAGCCGTATCGGAAGGTGCGGCTGGATCACCTCCTTTCTAAGGAATATATAAACGGAAGCTTCTTGTCATCGATATACTATCGGTAGACATTGAAGTTAGATTATAAAAGTCATACTCGGTTGTTTGGTTCAGTTTTGAGGGAGTGAACCCTCATTGTAGCCCACCATATATGGTGGCGTTATTTGCACCTTGAAAACTAAATAAGAGTAAAGTATTCAACGACATCAAGCAAAAAGCTTAAGCGACTGTTTATAGGAGCTGAAGCTGGATTAATAGTTAAGTGATCAAGGGCGCACGGTGAATGCCTTGGCACTGGGAGCCGATGAAGGACGGGACTAACACCGATATGCCTCGGGGAGTTGTAAGCAAACTGTGATTCGGGGATTTCCGAATGGGGGAACCCGCTGTCCGTAATGGGATAGTATGCGTATCTAAATACATAGGATACGCAAGGCAAACCCGGGGAACTGAAACATCTCAGTACCCGGAGGAAGAGAAAGCAAACGCGATTTCCTGAGTAGCGGCGAGCGAAACGGAACCAGCCCAAACCGAAAAGCTTGCTTTTCGGGGTTGTAGGACACTCCATCGGAGTTATCAAGAAACTGCTTAGACGAAATGGCCTGGAATGGCCGGCCAAAGAAGGTAAGAGCCCTGTAGTCGAAAGGCAGTTTCCTCCGGAGTGGATCCTGAGTACGGCGGAACACGAGAAATTCCGTCGGAATCCGGGAGGACCATCTCCCAAGGCTAAATACTACCCAGTGACCGATAGTGAACCAGTACCGTGAGGGAAAGGTGAAAAGCACCCCGGAAGGGGAGTGAAATAGAACCTGAAACCGTGTGCCTACAAGTAGTCGGAGCCCATTTATGGGTGACGGCGTACCTTTTGTAGAATGGACCGGCGAGTTGCGTTCGTATGCAAGGTTAAGTGGAAGACACGGAGCCGCAGCGAAAGCGAGTCTGAACAGGGCGATGAAGTATACGGGCGCAGACCCGAAACCGTGTGATCTACCCATGTCCAGGGTGAAGGTCAGGTAACACTGACAGGAGGCCCGAACCCACGTATGTTGAAAAATGCGGGGATGAGGTGTGGGTAGGGGTGAAATGCCAATCGAACACGGAGATAGCTGGTTCTCTCCGAAATAGCTTTAGGGCTAGCCTCAAGGTATACGTTCTGGAGGTAGAGCACTGATTGGACGAGGGGCCCTTATCGGGTTACCGAATTCAGTCAAACTCCGAATGCCAGCAACGTGAAACCTTGGGAGTCAGACTATGGGTGATAAGGTTCATAGTCGAAAGGGAAACAGCCCGGACCGCCAGCTAAGGTCCCTAAGTATACGTTAAGTGGAAAAGGATGTGGCGTTGCCCAGACAACCAGTATGTTGGCTTAGAAGCAGCCATCATTTAAAGAGTGCGTAATAGCTCACTGGTCGAGTGACGCTGCGCCGAAAATGTACCGGGGCTAAACGTATCACCGAAGCTGCGGATTGTTCTTACGAACAATGGTAGGAGAGCGTTCCAGGTGCTGTGAAGTCAGACCGTGAGGACTGGTGGAGCGCCTGGAAGTGAGAATGCCGGTATGAGTAGCGAAAAAAGAGTGAGAATCTCTTTCACCGAATGCCTAAGGATTCCTGAGGAAGGCTCGTCCGCTCAGGGTTAGTCGGGACCTAAGCCGAGGCCGAAAGGCGTAGGCGATGGATAACAGGCAGATATTCCTGTACCACCTCGTGAGCATTTGAACGATGGGGGGACGCAGCAGGATATGGAAAGCGCACCATTGGAAGTGTGCGTCCAAGCAGTGAGGAAGTTGGGCAGGCAAATCCGTCCAATAATTCCAAGCTGTGATGGGGAGGTCAATTGTGACCGAAGTTCCGGATTCCACACTGCCAAGAAAAGCCTCTAGTGAGTTCACAGGTGCCCGTACCGCAAACCGACACAGGTAGGCGCGGAGAATATCCGAAGGTGATCGGGAGAACTCTCGTTAAGGAACTCGGCAAAATGACCCCGTAACCTAGGGAGAAGGGGTGCTCAGGCTGAGTCTGAGCCGCAGTGAATAGGCCCAAGCGACTGTTTACCAAAAACACAGGTCTCTGCGAAGCCGAAAGGCGAAGTATAGGGGCTGACACCTGCCCGGTGCTGGAAGGTTAAGGGGATGCGTTAGCCTTCGGGCGAAGCGTTGAACCGAAGCCCCAGTAAACGGCGGCCGTAACTATAACGGTCCTAAGGTAGCGAAATTCCTTGTCGGGTAAGTTCCGACCCGCACGAAAGGTGCAACGACTTGGGCACTGTCTCAACGAGAGACCCGGTGAAATTATACTATGCGTGAAGATGCGCATTACCCGCGACAGGACGGAAAGACCCCGTGGAGCTTTACTGCACCTTGATATTGAATGTTGGTACAGCTTGTACAGGATAGGTGGGAGCCGTCGAAGCGTGAGCGCTAGCTTACGCGGAGGCACCCGTGGGATACCACCCTGGCTGTACGAACATTCTAACCCAGGGCCGTCATCCGGCCCGGAGACAGTTTCAGGCAGGCAGTTTGACTGGGGCGGTCGCCTCCCAAAAAGTAACGGAGGCGCCCAAAGGTTCCCTCAGAATGGTTGGAAATCATTCATGGCGTGTAAAGGCACAAGGGAGCTTGACTGCGAGACCTACAAGTCGAGCAGGGACGAAAGTCGGGCTTAGTGATCCGGTGGTTCCGCATGGAAGGGCCATCGCTCAACGGATAAAAGCTACCCCGGGGATAACAGGCTTATCTCCCCCAAGAGTTCACATCGACGGGGAGGTTTGGCACCTCGATGTCGGCTCATCGCATCCTGGGGCTGTAGTCGGTCCCAAGGGTTGGGCTGTTCGCCCATTAAAGCGGTACGCGAGCTGGGTTCAGAACGTCGTGAGACAGTTCGGTCCCTATCCGTCGTGGGCGCTGGAAGTTTGAGAGGAGCTGTCCTTAGTACGAGAGGACCGGGATGGACACACCGCTGGTGTACCAGTTGTTCCGCCAGGAGCACAGCTGGGTAGCTACGTGTGGTAAGGATAAGTGCTGAAAGCATCTAAGCATGAAGCCCCCCTCAAGATGAAACTTCCCATCACTTCGAGTGAGTAAGATCCCTCAGAGACGATGAGGTTGATAGGTCCGAGGTGGAAGCGTGGTGACACGTGGAGCTGACGGATACTAATCGATCGAGGACTTAACTACTACTATGGTCGTTGAATCACACTCTTATTTAGTTTTTAGGGTGTAAATGTAAAAAAACCCTTGCATTTTCCGAAGAAAATGCTATAATAGTTCTTGTCTTTAAATATAGTGACTAACAACATTCCAACATGTCTGGTGGCGATGGCGGAGAGGACACACCTGTTCCCATGCCGAACACAGCAGTTAAGCTCTCCAGCGCCGATGGTAGTTGGGGCCTTGCCCCTGCAAGCGTAGGACGCTGCCAGGCATATACTCTGTTTGGAGGATTAGCTCAGCCGGGAGAGCACTTGCCTTACAAGCAAGGGGTCGCAGGTTCGAACCCTGCATCCTCCACCATTATAGTGAACAGTTATAGACAAGCCATATTATGCCGGCCTAGCTCAACTGGTAGAGCAACTGACTTGTAATCAGTAGGTTGGGGGTTCAAGTCCTCTGGCCGGCACCATACATTAGAGCCATTAGCTCAGCTGGCAGAGCATCTGACTTTTAATCAGAGGGTCGGAGGTTCGAATCCTCCATGGCTCACCTTTTTGCGGGTGTGGCGGAATCGGCAGACGCGCTAGATTTAGGATCTAGTGTCTTACGACGTGAGGGTTCAAGTCCCTCCGCCCGCACCACTTAATAACATTGCCATTTGCGGAAGTAGTTCAGTGGTAGAACACCACCTTGCCAAGGTGGGGGTCGCGGGTTCGAATCCCGTCTTCCGCTCCATAATATGCCATGTAAAACCGCGCCGGGGTGGCGGAATTGGCAGACGCACAGGACTTAAAATCCTGCGGTAGGTCTACTACCGTGCCGGTTCGAGTCCGGCCCTCGGCATCAGAGGCGCCCGTAGCTCAATTGGATAGAGCGTTTGACTACGGATCAAAAGGCTAGGGGTTCGACTCCTCTCGGGCGCACCATATTAACGGGAAGTAGCTCAGCTTGGTAGAGCACATGGTTTGGGACCATGGGGTCGCAGGTTCAAATCCTGTCTTCCCGACCATTGTGGGGCCTTAGCTCAGCTGGGAGAGCGCCTGCTTTGCACGCAGGAGGTCAGCGGTTCGATCCCGCTAGGCTCCACCATATTTGATGATTCGCTCTTTGAAAACTGAACAAAACAGCCAGTATGACAAAAGATGTCAGAGGTGAGGAGTCAGATTTTAAATCATTTGATTTAATGAAGACTTCAATCCCCTGAATTAATTTTAAAGCTAAGACATGAAGACTGATTGGTGTCAGTCTTATCACAAACTTTTTTGAGAGTTTGATCTTGGCTCAGGACGAACGCTGGCGGCGTGCCTAATACATGCAAGTCGAGCGCGGGAAGCAGGCAATTGCCCTTCGGGGCATGCGCCTGTGGAACGAGCGGCGGACGGGTGAGTAACACGTGGGCAACCTACCTATAAGATCGGGATAACTCGCGGAAACGTGAGCTAATACCGGATGATACTTTTTCTCGCATGGGAGAAAGCTAAAAGGCGGCTTTTAGCTGCCACTTACAGATGGGCCCGCGGCGCATTAGTTAGTTGGTGAGGTAAAAGCTCACCAAGGCGACGATGCGTAGCCGACCTGAGAGGGTGATCGGCCACACTGGGACTGAGACACGGCCCAGACTCCTACGGGAGGCAGCAGTAGGGAATCTTCCGCAATGGACGAAAGTCTGACGGAGCAACGCCGCGTGAGTGATGAAGGTCTTCGGATCGTAAAACTCTGTTGCCAGGGAAGAACAAGCATTGTTCGAATAGGGCGATGCCTTGACGGTACCTGACCAGAAAGCCCCGGCTAACTACGTGCCAGCAGCCGCGGTAATACGTAGGGGGCAAGCGTTGTCCGGAATTATTGGGCGTAAAGCGCGCGCAGGCGGTCTTTTAAGTCTGATGTGAAATCTCGTGGCTTAACCGCGAGCGGTCATTGGAAACTGGGAGGCTTGAGTGCAGAAGAGGAGAGTGGAATTCCACGTGTAGCGGTGAAATGCGTAGAGATGTGGAGGAACACCAGTGGCGAAGGCGACTCTCTGGTCTGTAACTGACGCTGAGGCGCGAAAGCGTGGGTAGCGAACAGGATTAGATACCCTGGTAGTCCACGCCGTAAACGTTGAGTGCTAGGTGTTAGGGGGTTTCCGCCCCTTTGTGCTGAAGTTAACGCATTAAGCACTCCGCCTGGGGAGTACGGCCGCAAGGCTGAAACTCAAAAGAATTGACGGGGGCCCGCACAAGCGGTGGAGCATGTGGTTTAATTCGAAGCAACGCGAAGAACCTTACCAGGTCTTGACATCCTCTGACAGCGGTAGAGATACCGTGTTCCCTTCGGGGACAGAGTGACAGGTGGTGCATGGTTGTCGTCAGCTCGTGTCGTGAGATGTTGGGTTAAGTCCCGTAACGAGCGCAACCCTTGATCTTAGTTGCCAGCATTCAGTTGGGCACTCTAAGGTGACTGCCGGTGACAAACCGGAGGAAGGCGGGGATGACGTCAAATCATCATGCCCCTTATGACCTGGGCTACACACGTGCTACAATGGATGGAACAAAGGGAAGCGAATCCGTGAGGTGAAGCAAATCCCATAAAACCATTCTCAGTTCGGATTGCAGGCTGCAACTCGCCTGTATGAAGCCGGAATCGCTAGTAATCGCGGATCAGCATGCCGCGGTGAATACGTTCCCGGGCCTTGTACACACCGCCCGTCACACCACGAGAGTTGGCAACACCCGAAGTCGGTGAGGTAACCATTTGGAGCCAGCCGCCGAAGGTGGGGCCAATGATTGGGGTGAAGTCGTAACAAGGTAGCCGTATCGGAAGGTGCGGCTGGATCACCTCCTTTCTAAGGAATATATAAACGGAAGCTTCTTGTCATCGATATACTATCGGTAGACATTGAAGTTAGATTATAAAAGTCATACTCGGTTGTTTGGTTCAGTTTTGAGGGAGTGAACCCTCATTGTAGCCCACCATATATGGTGGCGTTATTTGCACCTTGAAAACTAAATAAGAGTAAAGTATTCAACGACATCAAGCAAAAAGCTTAAGCGACTGTTTATAGGAGCTGAAGCTGGATTAATAGTTAAGTGATCAAGGGCGCACGGTGAATGCCTTGGCACTGGGAGCCGATGAAGGACGGGACTAACACCGATATGCCTCGGGGAGTTGTAAGCAAACTGTGATTCGGGGATTTCCGAATGGGGGAACCCGCTGTCCGTAATGGGATAGTATGCGTATCTAAATACATAGGATACGCAAGGCAAACCCGGGGAACTGAAACATCTCAGTACCCGGAGGAAGAGAAAGCAAACGCGATTTCCTGAGTAGCGGCGAGCGAAACGGAACCAGCCCAAACCGAAAAGCTTGCTTTTCGGGGTTGTAGGACACTCCATCGGAGTTATCAAGAAACTGCTTAGACGAAATGGCCTGGAATGGCCGGCCAAAGAAGGTAAGAGCCCTGTAGTCGAAAGGCAGTTTCCTCCGGAGTGGATCCTGAGTACGGCGGAACACGAGAAATTCCGTCGGAATCCGGGAGGACCATCTCCCAAGGCTAAATACTACCCAGTGACCGATAGTGAACCAGTACCGTGAGGGAAAGGTGAAAAGCACCCCGGAAGGGGAGTGAAATAGAACCTGAAACCGTGTGCCTACAAGTAGTCGGAGCCCATTTATGGGTGACGGCGTACCTTTTGTAGAATGGACCGGCGAGTTGCGTTCGTATGCAAGGTTAAGTGGAAGACACGGAGCCGCAGCGAAAGCGAGTCTGAACAGGGCGATGAAGTATACGGGCGCAGACCCGAAACCGTGTGATCTACCCATGTCCAGGGTGAAGGTCAGGTAACACTGACAGGAGGCCCGAACCCACGTATGTTGAAAAATGCGGGGATGAGGTGTGGGTAGGGGTGAAATGCCAATCGAACACGGAGATAGCTGGTTCTCTCCGAAATAGCTTTAGGGCTAGCCTCAAGGTATACGTTCTGGAGGTAGAGCACTGATTGGACGAGGGGCCCTTATCGGGTTACCGAATTCAGTCAAACTCCGAATGCCAGCAACGTGAAACCTTGGGAGTCAGACTATGGGTGATAAGGTTCATAGTCGAAAGGGAAACAGCCCGGACCGCCAGCTAAGGTCCCTAAGTATACGTTAAGTGGAAAAGGATGTGGCGTTGCCCAGACAACCAGTATGTTGGCTTAGAAGCAGCCATCATTTAAAGAGTGCGTAATAGCTCACTGGTCGAGTGACGCTGCGCCGAAAATGTACCGGGGCTAAACGTATCACCGAAGCTGCGGATTGTTCTTACGAACAATGGTAGGAGAGCGTTCCAGGTGCTGTGAAGTCAGACCGTGAGGACTGGTGGAGCGCCTGGAAGTGAGAATGCCGGTATGAGTAGCGAAAAAAGAGTGAGAATCTCTTTCACCGAATGCCTAAGGATTCCTGAGGAAGGCTCGTCCGCTCAGGGTTAGTCGGGACCTAAGCCGAGGCCGAAAGGCGTAGGCGATGGATAACAGGCAGATATTCCTGTACCACCTCGTGAGCATTTGAACGATGGGGGGACGCAGCAGGATATGGAAAGCGCACCATTGGAAGTGTGCGTCCAAGCAGTGAGGAAGTTGGGCAGGCAAATCCGTCCAATAATTCCAAGCTGTGATGGGGAGGTCAATTGTGACCGAAGTTCCGGATTCCACACTGCCAAGAAAAGCCTCTAGTGAGTTCACAGGTGCCCGTACCGCAAACCGACACAGGTAGGCGCGGAGAATATCCGAAGGTGATCGGGAGAACTCTCGTTAAGGAACTCGGCAAAATGACCCCGTAACCTAGGGAGAAGGGGTGCTCAGGCTGAGTCTGAGCCGCAGTGAATAGGCCCAAGCGACTGTTTACCAAAAACACAGGTCTCTGCGAAGCCGAAAGGCGAAGTATAGGGGCTGACACCTGCCCGGTGCTGGAAGGTTAAGGGGATGCGTTAGCCTTCGGGCGAAGCGTTGAACCGAAGCCCCAGTAAACGGCGGCCGTAACTATAACGGTCCTAAGGTAGCGAAATTCCTTGTCGGGTAAGTTCCGACCCGCACGAAAGGTGCAACGACTTGGGCACTGTCTCAACGAGAGACCCGGTGAAATTATACTATGCGTGAAGATGCGCATTACCCGCGACAGGACGGAAAGACCCCGTGGAGCTTTACTGCACCTTGATATTGAATGTTGGTACAGCTTGTACAGGATAGGTGGGAGCCGTCGAAGCGTGAGCGCTAGCTTACGCGGAGGCACCCGTGGGATACCACCCTGGCTGTACGAACATTCTAACCCAGGGCCGTCATCCGGCCCGGAGACAGTTTCAGGCAGGCAGTTTGACTGGGGCGGTCGCCTCCCAAAAAGTAACGGAGGCGCCCAAAGGTTCCCTCAGAATGGTTGGAAATCATTCATGGCGTGTAAAGGCACAAGGGAGCTTGACTGCGAGACCTACAAGTCGAGCAGGGACGAAAGTCGGGCTTAGTGATCCGGTGGTTCCGCATGGAAGGGCCATCGCTCAACGGATAAAAGCTACCCCGGGGATAACAGGCTTATCTCCCCCAAGAGTTCACATCGACGGGGAGGTTTGGCACCTCGATGTCGGCTCATCGCATCCTGGGGCTGTAGTCGGTCCCAAGGGTTGGGCTGTTCGCCCATTAAAGCGGTACGCGAGCTGGGTTCAGAACGTCGTGAGACAGTTCGGTCCCTATCCGTCGTGGGCGCTGGATGTTTGAGAGGAGCTGTCCTTAGTACGAGAGGACCGGGATGGACACACCGCTGGTGTACCAGTTGTTCCGCCAGGAGCACAGCTGGGTAGCTACGTGTGGTAAGGATAAGTGCTGAAAGCATCTAAGCATGAAGCCCCCCTCAAGATGAAACTTCCCATCACTTCGAGTGAGTAAGATCCCTCAGAGACGATGAGGTTGATAGGTCCGAGGTGGAAGCGTGGTGACACGTGGAGCTGACGGATACTAATCGATCGAGGACTTAACTACTACTATGGTCGTTGAATCACACTCTTATTTAGTTTTTAGGGTGTAAATGTAAAAAAACCCTTGCATTTTCCGAAGAAAATGCTATAATAGTTCTTGTCTTTAAATATAGTGACTAACAACATTCCAACATGTCTGGTGGCGATGGCGGAGAGGACACACCTGTTCCCATGCCGAACACAGCAGTTAAGCTCTCCAGCGCCGATGGTAGTTGGGGCCTTGCCCCTGCAAGCGTAGGACGCTGCCAGGCAAAATAATAAGGAGGCTGATCCATACAATTATGGGTCAGCCTCTTTATATTAGATTAAAAAATATTGGGAGCAAAATTACCGATTACTTTTTTTATCGGATACCATCTAATTGAATATTTACTGAGATTGCATTTTAAAATGACGGATAAATATAATGGTGAGAGGAGGGGAGACATATGAGTGAATATATGGATCAGCTTATCGGGGATCACTTTTTAACCATTATGATAAGAATTATAATTGCTTTAGTCTTGTCTGGATTAATCGGATTTGAACGGGAATTGAAAAACCACTCCGCCGGGTTTCGGACACATATTTTGGTTGGGGTGGGCTCATGTTTAATGATGCTTCTTTCTTTGTATGGGTTTGAATCGTTAATTGATGCATATGATAATATTCGGTTTGACCCGGCACGTATTCCCTCTTATGTCATTAGTGGTATTGGTTTTTTAGGTGCCGGTACTATTATTGTTAATGGGATGACAATTCGCGGTTTGACAACTGCTGCGTCAATTTGGACAGTTGCAGGTCTAGGGTTAGTTACCGGCGCTGGTATGTACGCACCCGCAGTAGTAACAACATTTATTATTCTTTTGAGTCTTATTTTTTTAAATAACTTGGAACGGTTATTTAAGAAAGGAAAATCATCGTACCTCATTGAAATAGCGGCAATGCCCGGACTGGAACTCAACAATGTAGTAGCAATTTTTGAGTCACACCATTTGACTATAAAGCACGTCGAAGTCAATCGGACAGAGGATAATCTTCGCAACATATTTATAACAATTGTTGCTGATAAGGGGTTGGATCGTGTTTCCCTTTTCGAGGACATAACAAAACTTGATTATGTTAAAAGTGCTGCTGAACGGCAATAAATTTAAACCTTGTATCATACAGGTTTTTTTAAAAGGATCAGAATCTATAAAATTTGGCGATATAACTTTTACTTGCAAGGTAAGCCACGTTCAGCTCCGACGTACAGGACGTGCTAGCTTAGGTGTTGCGACAGGACGTCGCGTTCTTAGTCTGCAAGGGAATTTGCGCCTTTGTTTATACCATTGATAATCTGCTGTGCTTGAATTAGTTTACATTAAGCTGTTTCTTCAAATGTTTCATCTGACCCAGAATTGTCTATAATAGGAATAGATATCCCTTGCATCTCAGTGTGTATATCGTATAATAAAAGTAAAGTCAAAGATAGTCAAAGTCAAATTAAATAAATGATAGGAAAAATATACGAGTTCACTCATATGGTAAGAGGAGGAGGGTTTATGCGGAACATCTCGGACATCATTGAAGAATACTTAAAGCAGATTCTAGAAACCGCCGGTAAAGATGCGATTGATATAAAACGCAGCGAGCTTGCTGATCGGTTTCAATGTGTTCCGTCACAAATCAATTATGTGATTAAAACACGCTTTACTATGGAAAAAGGATATATAGTAGAGAGTAAACGCGGAGGTGGTGGCTACATCCGTATCATCCGGATTAAGCATCAGGATGGGGCGGACTTAATTGATGATATTATAGGTATGATTAACCCAAGCTGTTCACAGCAGGCGGCGTTTGATGTAATGGAGCGATTGCTGGAGGAAGAGCTTGTTACCAAACGTGAGGTAAAAATTATGCTAAGTGCTATTGAAAGGGAAACACTCGCTTTTCAGCTGCCTTTGCGTGATGAAATTCGCGCGCGGATTATGACTTCAATGCTAACCACTTTAAAATATTTGAATAAATGATAAGGGGGGAACAGTCATGGAATGTCAGGAATGTCACCAACGTCCTGCAACGCTTCACTTCACCCAAGTTATTAATGGTGACAAAACCGAGGTGTATGTATGTGAGGTATGTGCTAAAGAAAAAGGCTACATGACTTATCCAGAGGAAGGATACTCATTACACCATTTGTTGTCAGGACTATTTACTTCAACGAATGAAAACCAGCAAAATACGGCACGACAACAGATGAGTAATTTGCAATGTCCACAATGTGAAATGACACTGTCAGAGTTTAAGCGAGTTGGAAAATTTGGCTGTTCACAATGCTATCAGACATTTGAAGACTATCTTGATCCAATCTTTCGCCGTGTACATAGCGGCAACACAACACATCATGGAAAAATTCCTGCCCGTAAAGGTGGGGATATGCGTATCAGAAAACAGGTTGATGCCTATAGGGATGAATTGCAGCGGTTAATAAAAAATGAAGCGTTTGAGGAGGCCGCGACAGTCCGGGATAAAATTAAAGAGCTAGAAAAGGAAATAGGGGGTGACGAGGCATGACACTGCAGCAGTTTATGAATGAGGCAATCAGCCCATGGATGCGAGAGGATGGACCTGATAGCGATATTGTTTTAAGTAGCAGAATTCGACTAGCACGAAACTTTTCCCAATATTCCTTTCCAATCCTGGCTGATGAGTCTGATTTGGAGCACATCAGTTCCTTTATCAGGGAGGAATATGAGCATCAGTCATTCCAGGATTATCAGGAGTTTTCATTTATACCTATTCAAAAACTGTCGCCAGTGGAGAGACGTGTGCTTGTGGAGAAGCATTTAATTAGTCCACACCTAGCAGAGCAGGATCATTCATCAGCCGTATTGATATCGAAAAATGAACAAGTATCGATTATGGTCAATGAGGAAGATCACCTTCGTCTTCAGCTTTATTATCCTGGTTTTCAGCTTACAAAAGCACTTGAAAAAGTCTTTGAATTAGATGATTGGCTGGAAGAAAAGGTGAACTACGCGTTTGATGAAAAGCGTGGTTACTTAACTGGTTGTCCCACAAATGTCGGAACAGGGATGCGTGCGTCCGTTATGATGCACTTGCCTGCACTAGCGTGGACACAGCAGATTAATCGGATGATACCGGCAATCAATCAACTAGGCCTTGTCGTACGTGGTATTTATGGAGAGGGCAGTGAAGCAAAGGGAAATGTCTTCCAGATATCAAACCAGATCACTCTTGGCAAATCAGAAGAAGATATTGTTGAGGACTTGCAAAGTGTTGCCGGTCAGCTTATTGAGCAGGAGCGTAAAGCAAGAAATAGGATAATGGAACAGTCAGCAAAGCGTCTCGAAGACCGGATATACCGCTCGTATGGGATATTGGCTTATAGCCGTATTATTGAGTCTAAAGAAGCGGCATCCTGTTTATCAGACGTAAGACTTGGTATTGACTTGGGTGTTATTGAGAATGTTTCAAGAAGTATATTGAATGAATTAATGGTGTTGACACAGCCGGGATTCCTGCAGCAGTATGCTAAAAAGTCGCTGGCCCCCAATGAACGTGATGTATTAAGAGCATCCCTTATTCGTGAACGTATACAACTGGAAAATTAGTTAGGAGGAGAAATAACTATGATGTTTGGACGTTTTACAGAACGAGCGCAAAAGGTGCTGGCGCTTTCCCAAGAGGAAGCTGTACGCCTCGGACATAATAATATAGGAACCGAACATATCCTGCTCGGCCTTGTCAGTGAAGGTAACGGAATTGCAGCTAAAGCATTGGAATCGCTAGGCTTAGAGGTCGCCAAAATTCAGGAAGAGGTGGAAAAACTGATCGGTTCCGGGAAACAACCGATGCAGACGGTTCATTACACCCCAAGAGCTAAGAAAGTAGTCGAGTTGTCACAGGATGAAGCACGTAAACTGGGGCATTCCTATGTTGGTACCGAGCATATTTTGCTTGGTCTCATACGTGAAGGTGAAGGTGTTGCGGCACGTGTGCTGAATAATCTTGGTGTCAGCCTGAACAAGGCACGCCAACAAGTACTCCAACTGTTGGGAAGTAATGAATCGCAAGCTGGTCGTCAGGGTCGTGGCGCACAGTCATCAAATGCTAACACACCAACACTCGATTCACTGGCTCGTGATTTGACTGAAAGTGCGAAAGAAGGCAATGTTGACCCTGTTATCGGCCGTAGTAAGGAGATTGAGCGGGTGATAGAGGTTCTTAGTCGCCGCACAAAAAACAATCCGGTCTTAATTGGGGAGCCAGGAGTCGGTAAAACGGCCGTTGCGGAAGGTCTGGCACAACAAATCGTCCAAAATGAAGTACCAGAGATACTGCGGGACAAACGGGTGATGACCCTTGACATGGGTACTGTCGTAGCTGGGACGAAATACCGTGGTGAATTCGAGGACCGACTTAAGAAAGTAATGGAGGAGATACGCCAGGCATCCAATATCATATTATTCATTGACGAATTGCATACATTGATTGGAGCGGGCGGCGCAGAAGGTGCGATTGACGCTTCCAATATACTAAAGCCAGCTTTATCTCGTGGTGAACTACAATGCATTGGCGCTACCACGTTAGATGAATACCGTAAATATATCGAAAAGGATGCAGCACTCGAACGCAGGTTCCAGCCGATTCAAGTCGACGAGCCAACATTGGATGAAACGGAGCAGATTTTACAAGGGTTGCGCGACCGTTATGAAGCACACCACCGTGTAACAATCACTGATGAGGCGATTGAAGCGGCCACCTCATTGTCCGATCGTTATATTACAGACCGTTTTCTGCCTGACAAAGCCATTGACTTAATCGACGAGGCGGGATCTAAAGTTCGTTTGCGTTCCTATGCGATTCCCCCGGATTTAAAAGAGTTGGAGCAGAAGCTCGCGGACGTGCGAAAAGAAAAAGATTCTGCCGTACAGAGCCAAGAGTTTGAGAAAGCTGCTTCTTTGCGTGATTCAGAACAACGGCTTCGTGAAGAACTAGACGAAACAAAGACACAATGGAAAGAAAAGCAAGGACAGGAGTCGTCGGAAGTGCTAGTGGAAGACATAGCGAAAGTTGTTTCGACTTGGACGGGTGTGCCTGTTTCCCGGCTGACAAAGGATGAAAGTGAGCGCCTTCTGAATTTGGAAAAGACACTGCATGATCGGGTCATCGGCCAGGAAGAGGCTGTTGATGCTGTTGCTAAAGCTATCCGTAGGGCACGTGCCGGTTTGAAGGATCCAAAGCGCCCAATTGGCTCGTTCATTTTTCTTGGACCAACTGGTGTAGGGAAAACGGAACTAGCACGAGCACTTGCTGAGTCTATGTTTGCTGATGAGGAGGCCATGATTCGCATAGACATGTCCGAGTACATGGAAAAACATGCGACCAGCCGGCTTGTTGGATCACCTCCAGGATATGTCGGGTATGATGAAGGGGGCCAGCTGACGGAAAAAGTCCGTACGAAGCCGTATTCGGTCGTTTTACTAGACGAAGTGGAAAAGGCCCATCCGGAAGTATTCAACATTCTACTGCAAGTGCTGGAAGATGGAAGGCTGACAGATGCCAAAGGGCGTGTCGTTGATTTCCGCAATACTGTCCTAATCATGACATCTAACGTTGGTGCTAATGAACTGAAGCGAAACAAGTATGTTGGATTCACGCTTGATGATGAAGAGCAGGACTACAAAAATATGAAATCAAAAGTAACCGAAGAACTGAAAAAAGCATTCCGGCCAGAATTCTTGAACCGAATCGATGAGACGATTGTTTTCCATTCGCTAGAACGAAAGCATATGAAATATATTGTGCAGTTAATGGTCAAACAACTGCAAACCAGACTGCAAGAACAAGGTATTGAATTTACACTAACGGATAAGGCAGTTGAAAAGATTGCCGACGAAGGCTTCGATCCTGAATATGGTGCCCGGCCGTTACGCAGATCCATTCAGAAAAATATTGAAGATATGCTGTCGGAAGAATTGTTGAAGGAGACAATCACAAAAGGCGAAAAGGTAAAAATCGGCTTAAATAATAAGGGAGCATTTACTATTCTGTCGTAAACTTTTTAGTGTATAGTCATGGTTTTTCAGCATCCACGTAGGCAAATCACCATTAGTAAAAAACTGGAGGGTCCGTCACCTTCCAGTTTTTTTGCTTAAGAAAGATAGACTTAGGTTGCTACGGACAACGTACCAAATCAGCCACGTCAGCCTTGACGCACAGGATATATTAATGCAGTCGTTGCGACAGGACGTCACGTCTTAGCCTGCGAGTGCACTTGTGCCTTTGATCCATCGAGCGGCTTGAACATAAACATGTTATACTTAGAAGTGTGGAACAAATATGGTAATTTTTTATGTGATTGATAGAAATCTGTAACTTTCATGTAGTGTATTTGGTATATAATAGGGATGTAGCAAAGGAGAACGATAACATTGGCAAAACGTAAAACGAAATATGTATGTCAGGACTGCGGCTATGAATCTGCTAAATGGATGGGTAAGTGCCCCGGGTGCGGGAGCTGGAATACGCTAGTTGAGGAATGGGAAGCATCTTCTGTGAATACAAGACATACAATGGGTGGGGGCGCAAAGCCAGCTAGTAAGCCAGAGAGCATTACATCCGTTGAAACAAAAAAAGAACCGCGTATCACAACATCGATGCGTGAATTCAACCGGGTACTTGGCGGTGGAGTTGTGCCTGGATCATTGGTACTTATTGGTGGGGATCCCGGTATAGGCAAGTCAACATTATTGCTGCAAGTGTCATCCCAGCTCGCAGACAAGCAGTTACCCGTCCTTTATATTTCAGGCGAGGAATCTATGCGACAGACGAAACTACGTGCCGACCGTCTTGACGTCACATCCGATTTACTTTACGTATTATCCGAAACTAATTTATTTGATATTGTCAGTCAAATTGAACAAATCAAGCCCGCTTTTGTTGTGATTGATTCAATTCAAACAGTTTACCGAGAAGAAGTAACAAGTGCACCTGGCAGTGTTTCTCAGGTACGTGAAAGCACGAACGAATTAATGAAGACGGCTAAATCACACGGCATTCCTATTTTTATTGTCGGGCATGTCACGAAGGAAGGGGCAATCGCCGGACCACGGATGCTGGAGCATATGGTCGATGCAGTTCTTTATTTTGAAGGTGAACGGCATCACACCTATCGAATATTGCGCAGTGTTAAAAATCGCTTTGGAAGCACACATGAAATGGGTATTTTTGAGATGAAGGAAGAAGGCCTGCGAGAAGTTATGAATCCTTCTGAAATTTTCCTGGAAGAACGACCTCAAGGTGCGGCTGGTTCTACCGTCGTGGCGTCTATGGAAGGAACCAGACCTGTTCTTGTTGAGATCCAGGCCCTCATTTCTCCAACTAGTTTTGGTAATCCAAGACGGATGGCAACTGGGTTTGATACGAATCGTGTTCCACTTTTGATGGCGGTTTTGGAAAAGCGTGTCGGTCTTTTACTGCAAAATCAGGATGCATATATTAAGGTTGCCGGAGGTGTGAAACTTGATGAGCCCGCCATTGACCTTGCAGTGGCTGTCAGTATTGCATCCAGTTTCCGGAATAAGCCGACAAGGCCGGAAGATATTTTCATTGGAGAAGTTGGACTGACCGGTGAAATAAGGCATGTCTCTCGAATCGAGCAGCGCGTTCAGGAGGCGGCTAAACTTGGGTTTGAGCGTGTCTTCTGTCCTAAGAAAAACCTGGAAGGATGGACCCCTCCTTTATCTATTAAGGCAATTGGGGTAAGTACTGTCAAAGAGGCATTAGAAGAGGGTTTGATGGATTGAATAGCGGGATACAATTGATTGACATTCAACCTATTAAGTGTTAAAATAATACGTTTAAAAATTGACTTGTTTTCACGATTATGCTAGGATTTATCTGAGAATATATATTTTATCCGAACTTATAGCGGTTATTTTATGGAAAATGGGTAATAATAGACAATAGGAGGTGACAGTGGTGCTAAATAAAATCGTTCATTTATTTTTTATTATTAGTGGAGGTACCATTGGATTTTTGTACATCCCGGATATTGTCAATTTGCTGGAATTTACTGATGTGAGCTGGGCAGAATCTCGTTATTTAGGCATGGTTTTAGGTGCAATTATATTATTCGGCCTTTCCTATTTTGTCACGGACTATATTGTTGGCTTTTTAAGATGGATTGAGGAAGCATTGATTAAGATTCCGGTCGGTGACTTGTTGTTTGGTAGTCTTGGGCTGATTGGCGGTTTAGTCATTGCTTATTTGGCTAATATTCCGTTGACGGATATTGACATTTATCTCGTATCACAGGTTTTGCCGCTCTTTATTACAATTTTACTAGGGTATTTTGGTTTTCAGGTTGGATTTAGAAGGCGTGATGAATTAATGAACCTGCTTAACTTCAACCGGAAAGAACGGGAAAAGAAGCAGCCTACAGAAGAAGTGGCTTCCGAGCGAAAACAGCCGAAATCCAAAATTCTTGATACAAGTGTTATTATTGACGGGCGTATTGCGGATATCTGCCAGACGAATTTTTTGGAAGGTACGATTGTTATTCCGCAATTTGTGCTTGGTGAATTGCAGCATATTGCGGATTCATCCGATGTGCTCAAACGAAATCGCGGGCGCCGGGGCCTTGATGTTCTGAACCGGATACAGAAAGAGTTGCCGGTTAACGTAGAAATCTATGAAGGTGATTTTGATGATATTCCAGAGGTTGACAGCAAACTGATCAAATTGGCTAAAGTAATGGACGGAATTGTTGTGACAAATGACTTTAATTTAAATAAAGTCTGTGATTTGCAAGGGGTACCAGTCTTAAATATTAATGACCTGGCAAATGCCGTCAAACCAGTTGTTTTACCGGGTGAGGAATTAAATGTACAAGTGATTAAGGATGGTAAGGAACACAATCAGGGTGTTGCGTATTTGGATGACGGTACAATGATTGTTGTAGAAGAAGGTCACGACTATATTGGAAAGAAAGTAGAAGTGCTAATTACAAGCGTTCTGCAGACATCTGCCGGTCGAATGATCTTTGCTAAACCGAAATTACTTGAAAAAGCACAATAAAAACGGTATAACATAGGGAGAAGAAAAAGTGATAACGAAGAAAGTTATCACTTTTTGTTACGTTTTAACGGCCGAGGTAGTTTGTATATAAAGAAAGGAGTTTCACCATGACAAATCAGGTTCGTGTACGCTATGCACCAAGTCCGACGGGTAATCTACACATTGGTAACGCTCGTACGGCATTGTTTAATTATTTATATGCCAGACATTTTGATGGGGAATTTATTATTCGAATTGAAGATACGGATGCTAAACGAAATGTTGCTGGCGGTGAAGAAAGCCAAATGAAATATTTGCAATGGCTTGGCATCGACTGGGATGAAGGCGCGGATGTCGGCGGTGATTATGGTCCATACCGCCAAATGGAGCGGCTGGACATTTATCAGAAATATGTCGATGAATTGCTGGAAAAAGGTTTAGCTTATAAATGCTACATGACCGAAGAGGAATTAGAGAAAGAACGGGAAGAACAGCGCGCGAAAGGACAAGTCCCGAAATATTCCGGTGCCCATCGCAATCTGACGCAAGAGCAGATAGAACGGTTTGAAAGTGAAGGACGTAAGCCAAGTATTCGCATGCGTGTCCCGGCTAACCAAACGTATACGTTTCGTGACATTGTCCGGGGCAATATCACGTTTGAATCGAGTGACTTTGGTGATTGGGTTATTGTGAAGAAAAATGGTGCACCAACCTATAACTTTGCTGTTGCTATTGATGATCACTTGATGGCGATTACGGATGTCCTGCGCGGTGAGGAGCACATTTCCAACACCCCGAAACAAATGATGGTCTATGAAGCGTTTGGCTGGCAACCGCCAAGATTTGGCCATATGACACTCATCTTGAATGAGGAACGTAAAAAACTAAGTAAGCGTGATGAACATATCATGCAGTTTATCGAGCAGTACCATAACTCGGGGTACCTGCCTGAAGCACTGTTTAACTTCATTACGCTACTTGGCTGGTCCCCGGTCGGTGAAGAAGAAATCTTTAGCAAAGAAAAATTGATTGAGATATTTGACCCTGACCGGTTGTCTACATCCGCGGCTATATTCGACCGCCATAAATTGAAATGGATGAATAACGAATATATAAAATTAGCTGACCTTGACAGGGTTATTGGTCTAGCCATGCCACATTTGATAGAAGCCGGTAAATTGCCGGAAGATATGGATTCACCAACAAGAGAGTGGGCGGAAAAGGTGATAGCCTTGTACCAGGAACAGCTGCATTATGGTGCTGAAATCGTCGAACTGACGGAACTGTTTTTCAGAGAAACGATTAACTATGATGAAACGGCCATGGATGTATTGAAACAGGAGCAGGTTCCGGAAGTGCTGCAAGTATTTACGGACAAGCTCATTCACTTGGATGAATTCGAAAAAGATGCAATCAAGCAGCAAATTAAAGCAACCCAAAAGGAAACCGGTCATCGTGGGAAAAAACTGTTTATGCCAATCCGGGTAGCAACTACTGGACAGGCGCACGGTCCTGAACTACCACTTGCCATCGAGCTATTAGGCAAAGATACCGTTCTGAAGCGTCTTGATCATTTGCTGAAGCAGCTTGGAGCTTAATCGGTTCACAACTGCGTGTAAATGTAATATAGTAATAATACAATTAGAAAAATTCGAGCGTTGACAAGGAGAAGTAAAAAACACCATGCTTGTCCAGAGAGAATCACCACCGGCTGCAAGTGATTCGAAGCATCGTTTTTGAAATGCACCTTGGAGCCCGCTATGGAAATGGTAGTATATAGCGGCGGCTCTCTGCCGTTACCGGAGCCAAGCTGGAAGAATATGGTACTCTTCAAACAGAGTGGGACCGCGCGAACAAGCGTCTCTGTGTCATGATTACACTGGGACGCTTGTTTTTATTTTGTTAAAAACTTGCGGAACAACGCTTTTTAAATATAGACAACGGGAGGAGGAAACAGGACGATGGGGTTGTTTAAGCGGATCAAAGAGGATATGGATGTTGTGTTTGAACAGGATCCAGCCGCGCGCTCATATACGGAAGTGGTGTTGACATATTCGGGTCTACACGCCATCTGGGCACATCGCCTGGCTCATTTCTTTTTTAAACGCCGTTTGTTTTTCATTGCCCGGGCCATATCGCAAATTAGTCGCTTTTTTACCGGTATTGAAATTCATCCCGGTGCCAATATTGGCCGAAAATTTTTTATTGACCATGGAATGGGTGTTGTCATCGGTGAAACATGTGAAATTGGGAATAATGTTACCCTTTTTCAAGGGGTAACGCTCGGAGGCACAGGTAAAGAAAAGGGGAAACGGCATCCTACCATTAAGGATAACGCCATGGTTGCAACTGGTGCCAAAGTGCTCGGCAACATAACTATTGGCAACAGTTCTAAGGTGGGAGCTGGATCGGTCGTGCTGAAGGATGTTCCTGATCATTCCACTGTTGTCGGTGTACCGGGCCGGGTTGTTGTACAAAATGGGGAAAAAGTGAAGAAAAACCTTGATCATCATAAACTGCCGGACCCGGTAGCAGACCGCTGTGAACAACTGCAGAAAGAAATTGATACATTGCGTGAAGAAATAGCAAAGCTAAAGGAAGTGAAACAGTATGACGATAACTATTTATAATACGTTGACAAGGGAAAAGGAAGTATTCAAGCCAATTGAAGAAAACAAGGTGCGCATGTATGTTTGTGGTCCAACAGTCTATAACTATATTCATATTGGAAACGCACGACCTGCTATCGTCTTTGATACGGTCAGACGGTATTTTGAATACAAAGGCTTCCAAGTTGATTACGTTTTAAATTTCACCGATGTTGATGACAAAATTATTAACGCGGCTAATGAACTCGGTGAAGCGGTTCCTGACGTTGCTAACCGTTTCATTGAGGCCTATTTGAATGATGTCGAGGCGTTGGGTGTTAAACAGGCAACTTGGAATCCGCGCGTAACGGAGACAATGGATGATATTATCACGTTTATTCAAAGCTTAATAGATAAAGGGTATGCTTATGAAGTGGATGGTGATGTTTATTTTAAACCACGTTCGTTTGCCGACTACGGTAAGCTGTCTCATCAATCAATTGATGAATTGCGGTCCGGGGCACGCATTCAAGTGGGTGAGAAAAAAGAGGATCCGCTTGATTTTGCCTTGTGGAAAAAGGCGAAGGACGGAGAAATTGCGTGGGATTCTCCATGGGGACAGGGACGCCCTGGCTGGCATATTGAGTGCTCGGCTATGGCGAAGAAATACCTTGGGGAGACCATAGACATTCATGCCGGTGGCCAAGACCTTACTTTCCCGCACCATGAAAATGAAATTGCTCAGTCAGAGTCAATGAACGAAAAGAGTTTTGCCAATTACTGGATGCATAATGGGTATATAAATATTGACAATGAAAAAATGTCCAAATCACTTGGCAACTTTGTTTTAACGAAAGATATTATTGCACAGCACGACCCGCAAGTAATCCGGTTCTTTATGCTGAGTGTTCACTATCGTCACCCAATCAATTTCACCGAAGAGTTGCTGCAAGGGGCGAAGAACAGCCTGGACCGAGTTAAGAATGCATACAGCAATCTGGAGCACCGCAAGCAGGCCAGCATGAACGCCGATAAAATGGCCTCCGATTGGATGGAAACCATCGCTGGACTAAAACAACAGTTTGAAGAAGCAATGGACGATGATTTTAATACGGCAAATGCCGTCGCTGTGTTATTTGATATGACAAAAGAGGCTAATCGCTACCTTGAACAGGAGCATACCTCTGTTCACGTGATCGAAGCATTTCAAGAAAACATGGAAGCACTGCTTGACGTACTGGGTATTCAACTGGAACAGGAAGAAGAGCTGCTAGATGCAGATATTGAAGCACTGTTAGAGGAGCGGAGAGAAGCAAGGAAAAATCGTAACTTTACTCGGGCTGATGAAATACGTGACAATCTTAGAGAGAAAAATATCATTCTGGAAGACACACCACAGGGAACGAGATGGAAGCGGGCAGACAATGAATCTTGATGTGAAACAAATGAAAAGTTTGGCGCTTGCCTATATGGGGGATGCTGTTTATGAAGTTCATGTCAGAAACCATTTGCTAAAAAGCGGTACAATAAAGCCGAATCAGCTCCACAAAGAAGCCGTCACGTTCGTATCTGCCAAAGCCCAAGCGCTGTTGTCCTGTATTGGATTGAGGCTAGTGTGCTTACTGATGAAGAGGAGCGGGTGGTTGCCCGGGGAAGAAACGCCAAGTCCGGGACCATCCCCAAAAATGCCAGTGTGCAGACGTACCGGTATAGTACAGCGTTTGAGGCGCTTATTGGTTATCATTATTTACTTAACAATGAAGACAGGCTAAACGAACTGATGACTGCAGCTGTAGCACATGTAGAAGGGAGTAAAAATCGACAATGAATCAGGAAATGATTATTGGCAAAAATCCTGTTATGGAAGCGCTGAAGGTAGGAAGACCGGTCAACAAAATACTTATCTCGGATCAACTGAACAAATCGCTAGCTAGTAAAATTAACCATCTCGCCAAAGAGGCTGGAACCATTGTACAGAAAGCGCCCAGAACGAAGCTTGACCAGTTGGCTACCGGAACTCACCAAGGTGTTGTCGCTTATGTTGCCTCTTATGCCTATGCCTCACTGGAAGATTTGTTTACTAAGGCAACAGAAAAACATGAAGCACCGTTTTTTATTATTTTGGATCAGTTGGAAGACCCTCATAATCTTGGTTCAATCTTGCGTACGGCTGATGCTGTTGGTGCGCACGGGGTAATCATTCCTAAACGCCGCTCTGTTGGTCTTACCCAGACAGTTGCCAAAACGGCTGCCGGAGCATTGGAACATGTACCGGTCACACGCGTTGTGAATATCGCAAATACGATTGAAGAATTAAAAGAACGGCAGGTTTGGGTTGTTGGAACTGCAGCGGACGGCACGGAGGATTACCGGAAGCTTGATGGGGATCTGCCCATTGCTATTGTGGTAGGAAATGAAGGAAAAGGGATGAGCCGATTGGTGAAGGAAAAATGTGATTGGACCATCAG
Source organism: Lentibacillus cibarius (assembly GCF_005887555.1). Taxonomy (NCBI): domain Bacteria; kingdom Bacillati; phylum Bacillota; class Bacilli; order Caryophanales; family Bacillaceae; genus Lentibacillus; species Lentibacillus cibarius. Next base: position 2,031,941 of record NZ_VCIA01000001.1, read on the forward strand.
CCTTCCTATGCACGGACATGTTTCTTCGCTTAATGCTTCAGTTGCCTGTAGTTTGTTATTGTACGAGGTATACCGCAAAAGGTTCCCAGTTGGTGATGATTGATGAATGTGTTAGTTGTTGACGGCTACAATATCATAGGTTCCTGGGGAGAACTAAAACAGTTAAAGCTAAATGATATTGGACAAGCGCGTGACCGGCTAATTGAACTGTTGGCTGACTATCAAGCATTTACCGGCATGCGCGTCATTGTCGTTTTTGATGCCTATTATGTTAAAGGGATTGAGAATAGATATAAAGAATACCAGGTTGAAGTCATCTATACCAAGGAAAATGAGACCGCAGATGAGTGTATCGAGCGGTTAGTGAAAGACCTGAAGAACGTTTTGAATCAAGTTTATGTGGCAACATCCGATTTTGCAGAACAGCGTACCATTTTTGGGCAAGGTGCATTGCGTAAATCAGCACGGGAACTGTATATTGAATTGAATGACATTGACAAAGAAATAACTGAAAAAATAGAAGATAGTAAAAATGAAGGTCGACCGCTTAAAATTCCACTGAAAAAAGATGTTTTGGAGAAATTCGAAAAGTGGCGGCGCGGAAACACGTAGTTGCCCGGACTTGCTGCTTAATTACTGCGGATAACTAAAGTAGTAAATCAGCCAAAACCAGTACTCCGGCGTATAGGACGTACTATTGCCGGCGCCCGAACAGGACGTAGCGTGTTTAGCCTGCAAAGATGCTTGTGCTCTTATGTTCTATGTTGACTATTAGGAAACGCTTACTGTATAATACGTTTAAATTGACCAAAGTGTTGATGGGGGGTTATACTAGGTGAGTGCCGAGCTGATAGAGACAGAAGAAGAAAGCCTGGAAATACTTGAAGATGATGAAATAATTCGTTTGATACACCGTGGGAACAGCCAGGCACTGGATTTTCTTATACATAAATACATTAATTTTGTTCGGGCAAAAGCACGCACTTATTTTATCATCGGTGCAGACAAAGAAGATATCGTTCAAGAAGGCATGATTGGTCTCTATAAGGCCATTCGTGACTTTGATGGGGACAAGCTATCCTCTTTTAAGGCATTTGCCGAACTGTGTGTCACCCGTCAAATCATTACCGCAATCAAAACAGCCACAAGACAAAAGCACACCCCGCTTAACTCATATGTATCGCTTGATAAGCCAATCTATGACGAGGAATCAGATCGGACCTTGCTTGATGTCATCGGAGGAAATGAAGCTATCGATCCACAGGAATTACTAGTGAACAGGGAAGATTTTTTCGATATGGAAGGAAAGCTGTCTGAATTGCTGAGTGCGTTGGAGAAAGAGGTGCTGCACTTGTATTTGGATGGTTGCACTTATCAGGAAATTTCAATTAAGCTAAAACGGCATGTGAAGTCGATTGATAATGCGTTGCAGCGGATCAAAAGGAAACTGGAACAGCTACTGGAGTCAAATGGGACTGGCAGCCATTAAGTCCATTGACACCAGTTCGTGGCCATGCTACATTGATATAGGTGAAAACCCTCCAATGAGGTGAATATAAATGAAACGAAAAGTGGCATTGGCATGTGCCATTTGTTCAAATAGAAATTATACAACAAGCAAGAATGCATCAATCAGTAAACGCCTGGAAATGCAGAAATACTGCAAAACATGCGACAAACATACGCTGCACCGTGAAACAAAATAACGGCGCATTTTTCGGTGGGGTTCTGAATCCGGGGAGGGAAAAGCTGTGAATATCATGAAGTTTTTTAAGAATGTTTCCAGAGAAATGAAAAAAGTAAGCTGGCCAAAGGGTCGTGAATTGACAAGTTATACAATTACGGTTATATCAACCGTTGCCTTTGTGGCTGTATTCTTCGCAATTGTTGACATGGGTATTTCGCAATTTTTGAATTTATTATTTTAACAGATTTGAATAAACAGACTATCATTATGTAATAATGTATATAAAATTTTGATTTTAAAACCCGGCTTGTTGCGGGTTTTTTAATATTGACTGTTTTTAAGCTGAAAGCGGTTCGAAAAAGGACATGAAAACTGATGATAAGGGAGGGAAGGGCAGACTGAATCGCCCTGTATACATGGAAAAAAACTGGTATGTTGTCCACACCTATTCCGGTTATGAGAATAAGGTGAAAACGAATTTGCAAAAACGTGTGGAAACAATGGGCATGGAGGATAAAATCTTTCGTGTGGTTGTACCCGAGGATGAAGAAACAGAAATAAAAAATGGGAAGAAAAAGGTAGTCAAAAAGAAGGTTTTCCCAGGATACGTCTTAACGGAAATGGTTATGACCGACGATTCCTGGTATGTTGTCCGGAACACTCCTGGTGTGACCGGCTTTGTTGGTTCCAGTGGCCACGGAACAAAACCGACACCGATTCTGCCCGATGAGGTAGAAACGCTACTGAAGCGCATGGGTATGAAAGAGACCACTCCGCAGGTAGACTTTGAAATCAAGGAGAATGTTCACATTACTGATGGCCCTTTCACTGATTTCACAGGCACTATTGAACATATTGATACCGACAAACAGAAGGTAAGAGTCCATGTGAACATGTTCGGGCGTGAAACCCCGGTTGAATTGGACTTCACCCAGATTGAAAAGTTGCAGTGACAAAATGGTAACCTATTCTTATAAAATAAATGCATAGAAAATGTTGCATTATTTTATGATTCGTGCTAGAATTTTTTTGTTATCGACGTCCCTCGTATCAGAGCGGATAGGTAATGTTGAGTGGGAGGGGAATCACCCTATTACCACATCACGGACTTTAAGGAGGTGTGTCTCGTGGCTAAAAAAGTAATCAAATTAGTGAAACTGCAAATCGAGGCCGGCAAGGCAAACCCAGCACCACCGGTAGGACCGGCGTTGGGACAGGCCGGAGTAAATATCATGGGATTCTGTAAGGAATTCAACGCGCGTACACAAGACCAGGCCGGTATGATTATCCCGGTAGAAATCACTGTTTTTGAGGACCGTTCGTTTACATTTATTACGAAAACCCCACCTGCAGCTGTATTGCTTAAAAAAGCAGCTGGGATTGAATCCGGATCAGGTGAACCGAACCGTAATCAAGTTGCTTCGGTCAAGCGCGACCAAGTGAAAGAAATTGCAGAAACAAAAATGCCTGATTTGAATGCGGCTGACTTTGAAGCTGCTATCCGTATGGTTGAAGGAACCGCACGTAGTATGGGCATTGCAATTGAAGATTAATTCCGGTACAAACATGAATAGGTACAGGTTGCGATAATAGACATCCATATTCTCGCAACTTTTTTCATGAAGAATGCATGAGCGTGTGTTTGAAAGAAGGGTCGAAGCGGGGTTGGTCAACTTTGTCAACAAACGCTTGAGTGATGGCAAAAGGCTAAGGTCCTCTATTTAAAAATGCCATTTCGGCCTATTTTTGAGCAACTGCTGTCTGCATTTAAGTGGGAGGTCTTACCGCTATAAACCACAACCTGAGGAGGAAGAAATAATGGCAAAAAGAAGTAGAAAGTATCAAGAAGTTGCTGAACTTGTTGATCGTTCAAAAGCATATAACGCAGAAGAAGCTGTTGCATTGCTGAAAGAAACAGCGAAAGCAAATTTTGATGAAACGGTGGAAGCTGCGTTCCGTTTAGGTGTAGACCCTAGAAAAGCCGACCAACAAATCCGTGGCGCTATGGTACTTCCGCATGGAACTGGGAAAACCCAACGCGTATTGGTATTCGCTAAAGGTGAGAAAGCGACTGAAGCTGAGAATGCCGGTGCTGATTACGTTGGTGAGCAAGACTTAATCAGTAGAATTAACCAAGGTTGGTTCGACTTTGATGTAGTTGTCGCTACACCTGATATGATGGCAGAAGTCGGTAAACTTGGACGGGTTCTAGGACCAAAAGGGCTTATGCCAAACCCTAAGACAGGTACAGTCACATTTGAAATCGAAAAAGCAGTTAATGAAATCAAAGCTGGTAAAGTTGAGTACCGCGTTGATAAATCTGCAAACATCCACGTTCCATTTGGAAAGATTTCATTTGATAATGACAAATTGGTTGAGAACTTCGAGGCTATAGCTGATACACTTGCAAAAGCAAAGCCACAGGCATCAAAAGGTATATATATGCGTAACGCTTCCGTCACATCCACGATGGGACCTGGAATCAGAGTCGACGTTGCACCATACCGCTAAAGAGTAACACGAAACGCGATTTAATTTCGTATCGATTAGTTAGGCTATTGACTTTTTATAAGTGGTCAGATATACTATGGTTCGTCATTAATAGAATACGTTGTACCGTAGACAGCAGGTGCGTTTATCGCTTAATTCCCTGCCGAGGTGTTTTGTGAACAAATAGTCTGCTTTAGTCAGGCTGCCATTTGTTATAACGAAGCCTCCATGTCTACATGGGGGCTTTTTTGGTTGGTTCAGGATCGAACGTCTCTATTCCGGATATAAACGGTCGGATGCGGTATAATGAACATTTAATAGGAGGTGGAACGATGTCTAATAGCAATATTATCGAGCAAAAGAAACAGGTTGTGCAGGAAATTGCCGACAAATTTCGTGACAGCCAGTCTACTTTACTAGTGGATTACCGTGGCCTTGATGTTGCTGAGGTAACGGAATTGCGTAAACAGCTGCGTGAAGCAAATGTTGACTTTAAAGTATATAAAAACTCAATGGCACGCCGTGCGGCTGATGCTGTGGAATTGAGTGAGCTGAACGATACGTTTGTTGGACCGACGGCGATTGCATTCAGTAATGATGATGTAGTTGCCCCTGCCAAGATTCTAAATAACTTTGCCAAAGAGCATGAGGCTTTAGAAATCAAAGGTGGCGTCATCGAGGGTGAAATTGCATCCATCGAACAAATTCAAGAGCTTGCAGAACTGCCAAACTACGACGGTATGGTATCCATGCTGCTTAGTGTACTTCAGGCACCGGTACGCAACTTTGCTTATGCAGCAAAAGCTATCGCGGATCAAAGAGAAGAGCAAGGTGCGTAAACAGTTACTGTTAAGTACAGCTATATGACGATAGAAATTATTAAATTAAAATGGAGGAATAACAATGGATAATCAGCAAATTATTGATGCGATTAAAGAAATGTCTGTTTTAGAATTAAACGATCTTGTTAAAGCAATTGAGGAAGAATTCGGCGTAACGGCTGCAGCACCGGTTGCTGTTGCAGGCGGAGATGGCGGCGGAGAAGCTGCTGAAGAACAAACAGAATTCAATGTAGAATTGACCGACGCCGGCGATTCAAAAATCAAAGTTGTTAAAGCAGTCCGTGAAATTACCGGACTTGGTCTTAAAGATGCAAAAGATCTTGTAGACAATGCTCCTAAAGCTGTTAAAGAAGGTGCTTCTAAAGAAGAAGCCGAAGAAATTAAGAGCCAGCTTGAAGAAACAGGTGCAACAATAGAACTTAAGTAATAGTCCCATAAAGAAGCTCGTCGGAGTCACGGCGGGCTTTCTACATATTCATCTCATCTGGTAAATATCACAAAAAGCAGGTGCCCAAATGGCTGATCATTACTTTTCCCACAATCCTCAATCCAAAAGTTCACCGAAGAAATGGAATTACCTATTACGAGGCAAGAATTACACGTTTATAAGCGACCACGGCGTTTTTTCAAGAAATGAAGTTGATTATGGTTCGAAATTATTGCTGGAACATTTTGAAGAGCCGGATATTGCGGGTGATTTTCTCGACTTGGGATGCGGGTATGGCCCAATCGGTATCGCGGTTGCCGACAGCTTTCGAGACAGACATGTTGTTATGTCAGATGTCAACGAACGGGCTATCACACTTGCGAGAAAAAACGCAGCCTGTAACCATATGGAAAACGTAGAAATTGTACTGAGTGATCGACTTGGCAATTTATCTAATCGGCAATTTGCTTCCATTCTGACAAACCCACCGATTCGTGCGGGTAAAAAGGTAGTCCATCAAATGTTTGAAGATAGCAGGAATGCCCTGTTACAGAACGGCAGGCTCTGGGTGGTCATCCAAAAAAAACAAGGCGCTCCATCCGCAATGCAAAGGCTTGAGGACCTTTTTGAGGATGTGAAAGTGGCTACCCGTAGTAAAGGGTATTACGTACTGGTCGCCACAAATGGTTGACCCTAAATGGCATGTGTGGTAAGATAGTAAAATGCTAATATGGGACTTCCTTTGTCAAGTTGTCAAGAGGAATTTTATTTAAAAATTAGACGTATAATTTATCGGTAATCGGAGACAATAATGGAATCGATTATTATTATAGTGGCTGCGGCAATCAATGCGGGTCTCTACTTGCCGATTAGAAGAAGTTTGACACTAGGCAGTTGGTTTAAGTTATTGTCAATACTAATTAAACAGTAGTACGCGTGCTATTGTTATTTTTAGCTATGTGGCAATCATTCGTATTTTAGACAGAAAGTGTTAGGGAGACTTCGTGGAGTCTACAAATAGGTTAAGGTCGGAAGCTGACTGACGCTTTCTTAAAACCGTATTAAAAATGACTGATGGACAAATCAGTTGTTTTTTCAAATATTATAGTCATTTTTCAAGTTATAAGGTAAGAAATCTATGAAAGAAAAATGCTTGATTTGAGGGGTGAAGCAGTTGACAGGTCAACTAGTTCAGTATGGACGGCACCGCCAGCGTAGAAGTTATGCACGCATTAGCGAGGTGTTGGAGCTACCGAATCTAATCGAAATCCAAACCGCTTCCTATCAGTGGTTTTTGGAAGAAGGGATTCGGGAAATGTTTCAGGATATTTCTCCGATAGAGGACTTTGCGGGTAATTTATCACTTGAATTTGTCGATTACAGTCTCGGAGAACCGAAGTATCCTGTGGACGAATCAAAAGAACGGGATGTCACATATAATGCTCCGCTTCGTGTCAAAGTCCGGCTAATCAATAATGAGACCGGTGAAGTGAAAGAACAGGAAGTGTTTATGGGTGACTTTCCGTTGATGACAGATACCGGTACATTTATCATTAATGGAGCTGAACGTGTTATCGTCTCCCAGCTTGTCCGGTCACCGAGTGTCTATTATAGTGAAAAGTATGATAAAAATGGCAAACGTGGTGCGGCTGCGACCGTTATTCCAAATCGAGGAGCATGGCTTGAGTTTGAAACAGATGCTAAAGATGTCGTTTATGTAAGGATAGACCGTACGCGTAAACTACCGATTACGGTGCTTTTGCGTGCGCTAGGCTTTGGTACGGACCAGGAAATTATTGACCTTATTGGTGATAATGAATACCTCAAAAATACGTTGGAAAAAGACAATACGGAAACGACGGAAAAGGCCTTGCTTGAAATCTATGAACGCTTGCGTCCTGGAGAGCCGCCAACAGTTGAAAATGCCAGAAGCCTGCTTGTTTCGCGCTTTTTTGATCCGAAGCGATATGACCTGGCTCATGTTGGCCGCTATAAGGTCAATAAAAAATTGGACATTAAAAACCGTTTGTTCAATCAAGTATTGGCTCAGCCAATCGTCGATCCTGAAACCGGCGAAGTCATTGCACAAAAGGGAGATAAACTTGAACGGCGGTTGCTTGATAAAATCACACCTTATTTGGAAAATGTGGAACATATGACAGGTGAAAAAATCGTTGAACCAAATGAAGGAGTTCTTGACGATTCGATTCGCCTGCAATCGATTAAAATCGTTGACCCGACAGACCCTGATGGTGAACGCCAGTTGGAGGTTATCGGTAATGCGAATGTTGATGACAGCACGAAACATATTACACCGGCAGACATTTTATCAGCAATTAGTTACTTCTTTAACCTGTTGCATCGCGTCGGCGGTACAGATGATATTGACCATTTGGGTAATCGTCGTCTTCGTTCAGTTGGAGAGTTGCTGCAAAATCAGTTTCGGATTGGACTGTCACGGATGGAACGGGTTGTGCGTGAAAGGATGTCCATTCAAGATACATCAAGTATAACGCCGCAGCAGCTAATTAATATCCGGCCTGTCATTGCGTCTATCAAAGAGTTTTTCGGCAGCTCGCAGCTTTCACAGTTTATGGATCAGACAAACCCGTTAGGAGAATTGACTCACAAACGACGTCTGTCTGCTCTTGGTCCCGGCGGATTAACGCGTGAACGTGCCGGGTTCGAGGTACGTGACGTTCACTACTCCCATTACGGTCGTATGTGCCCGATTGAAACGCCGGAAGGACCGAACATCGGTCTGATCAACTCGTTATCCAGTTATGCGAAGGTTAATCAGTTTGGTTTCATTGAGACACCTTATCGTCGCGTTGATCAGGAAACAGGGCAAGTGACAAACGAAACGGACTACCTCACAGCAGATGAGGAAGATAACTATATTGTCGCACAAGCGAACGCCCGATTAAATGATGACGGAACCTTTACTGAAGATGAAGTTATTGCTCGTTTCCGAGGTGAGAACACGGTTGTTCCCCGTGAAAAAATTGATTATATGGACGTTTCACCAAAACAGGTTGTTTCAGCTGCAACAGCATGTGTACCCTTTCTGGAGAACGATGACTCTAACCGAGCTTTGATGGGTGCGAACATGCAGCGTCAAGCAGTACCACTGATGGAACCTGAAGCACCAATTGTAGGGACTGGAATGGAGTATGTTTCCGGCAAGGACTCTGGTGCCGCTATCATTTGCCGTAATGAAGGCATTGTTGAACATGTCGAGGCAAAAGAAGTACGTGTGCGTCGTATTTCGGAAGTCGATGGCAAGGAAGTGAAAGGCGACCTGGACGTTTACCGGATGCAGAAATATATTCGCTCTAACCAAGGAACATGCTACAATCAACGCCCTATTGTCAGTAAAGGTGATCGGGTGACGAAAGGTGAAATTCTTGCTGACGGCCCTTCGATGGAAAACGGCGAATTAGCACTGGGCCGAAATGCACTCGTTGGGTTCATGACATGGGAAGGCTATAACTATGAAGATGCGGTCATTATGAGTGAGCGACTTGTTAAAGACGATGTGTACACATCGATTCATATTGAAGAATATGAATCAGAAGCCCGTGACACAAAACTTGGACCGGAAGAAATAACTCGGGATATCCCGAACGTTGGCGAAGATGCACTAAAAGATCTTAATGAGGATGGGATCATCCGTGTAGGTGCAGAAGTTTCCGATGGGGACATTCTTGTTGGTAAAGTAACACCTAAAGGGGTAACCGAACTATCTGCGGAAGAACGTTTGCTACACGCCATTTTTGGTGAAAAGGCACGCGAGGTCCGCGACACATCATTACGTGTGCCGCACGGAGCAGGTGGTATTGTACTCGATGTAAAGATCTTTAACCGTGAAGATGGAGATGAGTTATCTCCAGGTGTCAACCACCTCGTTCGTGTGTATATCGTTCAAAAGCGGAAGATATCAGAAGGGGATAAGATGGCAGGACGACACGGCAACAAGGGTGTTATCTCAAAAATTCTGCCAGAGGAAGATATGCCGTATCTGCCAGATGGCACCCCGCTTGATATTATGCTGAATCCGCTTGGTGTTCCTTCGCGGATGAACATCGGACAGGTGTTCGAGCTGCATTTGGGAATGGCAGCACGACAGCTTGGTCTGCATATGGCTACACCGGTTTTTGACGGAGCAACCGAGGAAGATGTATGGGAAACGATGGAAGAGGCAGGATTACCGAAGGATGCGAAAACAATCCTTTACGATGGAAGAACGGGCGAGCCGCTTGACAACCGTATTTCAGTGGGTGTTATGTACATGATTAAACTGGCCCACATGGTTGATGACAAATTGCATGCCCGCTCCACTGGCCCATATTCCCTTGTTACCCAGCAGCCATTGGGCGGTAAGGCTCAATTCGGCGGTCAGCGCTTTGGCGAAATGGAAGTCTGGGCACTTGAGGCTTATGGTGCTGCTTACACATTACAAGAAATTCTAACGGTTAAATCTGACGATGTTGTTGGACGTGTTAAAGCATACGAATCAATCGTTAAAGGTGATAACGTAAGCGAACCAGGAGTGCCGGAATCTTTCAAAGTACTCATTAAGGAACTGCAAAGCCTCGGAATGGACGTGAAAATGCTATCCAGTGATGAGTCTGAAATCGAAATGCGCGAACTGGAAGAAGAGGATTCACAGGCAGCAAGCAAATTAAACCTGGAAACTGAAGAAGTAGACAGCTGAGACGAACAGTTATGTGAGGTGAACATTGCCAGTTGGTGAAATTGGAATATTTAACCAACTGGCCTCCATCTTGCTTTTCAGGTTGACTGGAAAATCGGACACTAAAAGGGAGGTAGACCCTTGCTGGATGTAAATAATTTTGAGTATATGAAAATAGGGTTGGCTTCATCGGAAAAAATTCGCTCATGGTCATACGGTGAAGTGAAAAAACCAGAGACAATCAATTATCGCACACTAAAGCCGGAAAAAGACGGGTTATTTTGCGAACGAATTTTTGGACCGCAAAAAGATTGGGAATGCCATTGCGGTAAATATAAACGTGTGCGCTATAAAGGGGTTGTGTGTGATCGATGCGGTGTGGAAGTCACCAAAGCCAAGGTGCGCCGCGAACGTATGGGTCATATTGAATTGGCTGCCCCCGTTTCTCATATTTGGTATTTTAAAGGAATCCCTAGCCGCATGGGACTTGTATTAGACATGTCTCCCCGTGCGCTGGAAGAAGTCATTTACTTTGCTGCATACATTGTTACAGAACCGGGCGACACCCCTTTAGAGAAGAAACAACTATTATCTGAAAAGGAATATCGAGCTTATTATGATAAGTATGGTGCCTCGTTCAAAGCGCAAATAGGGGCAGAGGCCATTCGTAAACTCCTAGAGGATATTGACCTTGACAAAGAAGCTGAAACACTTAAAGAGGAATTGAAAACAGCGCAAGGGCAACGCAGAACCCGTGCAATCAAACGTCTGGAAGTAATTGAGTCATTCCGCAATTCTGGTAATGACGCATCGTGGATGGTCCTTGATGTGTTACCAATCATCCCGCCGGAAATCCGCCCAATGGTTCAACTTGATGGCGGACGTTTCGCAACATCGGATTTAAACGATTTGTATCGTCGGGTCATCAACCGTAATAACCGGCTGAAGCGATTGCTTGACCTTGGTGCTCCGAGCATCATTGTACAGAACGAAAAGCGCATGCTACAGGAGTCGGTTGATGCATTGATTGACAATGGACGCCGTGGACGCCCTGTTACAGGTCCTGGGAATCGTCCGCTAAAGTCTCTTTCCCATATGCTAAAAGGAAAGCAAGGGCGATTTCGCCAAAACTTGCTCGGCAAACGTGTAGACTATTCGGGTCGTTCTGTCATTGTTGTAGGTCCTAGTTTGAAAATGTATCAATGCGGCCTGCCGAAAGAAATGGCACTGGAACTGTTTAAGCCATTTATCATGAAGGAATTGGTTGAAAAAGGCTATTCGCATAACATTAAATCGGCAAAACGCAAGATTGAACGAGTGCATCCGGAAGTATGGGATGTATTGGAAGAAGTCATTAAAGAACACCCGGTACTATTGAACCGTGCACCAACATTGCACCGTCTCGGTATCCAAGCATTTGAACCTGTATTAGTGGAAGGTCGGGCTATTCGCCTGCACCCGCTAGTCTGTACGGCTTATAATGCTGACTTTGACGGAGATCAGATGGCTGTACACGTGCCGCTTTCTGCTGAGGCGCAAGCAGAGGCACGCGTTCTGATGCTTGCTGCGCAGAACATCCTGAACCCGAAAGACGGTAAACCAGTTGTTACGCCATCACAGGATATGGTTTTAGGTAACTATTATTTAACACTTGAACGTGCAGGTGCGGTTGGAGAAGGAAGCCGATTTAAAGATACGGACGAAGCGCTGCTAGCCTACCAAAATGGTTATGTTCACTTACATTCAAGAATTGCAATTAAAGCATCTAGCCTGAACAAAAAATCATTTACTGCAGAACAGCAAGAACAGATGCTATTGACGACCGTTGGTAAACTTATATTCAATGAAATATTGCCAGAGTCCTTCCCGTTCATTAACGAACCGACTAAACACAACTTAGAAATCGAGACGCCGGAAAAATACTTTGTTGAACAGGGAACTGACATAGTGGAGGAAATTAAGAGCCGTGATCTCATATCGCCGTTCAAAAAAGGTATATTAGGCGATGTTATTGCGGAAGTATTTAAAAGGTTTAAGATTACAGAAACATCCAGAATGCTTGACCGTATGAAGGATCTTGGTTTCAGTTACTCAACTAGGGCAGGTATGACAGTCGGTGTATCTGATATTGTTGTACTTGGCGAAAAAGAAGAGATTCTTGATGAGGCACAGAATAATGTTGATAAGGTACTTAAGCAATTTAGACGTGGTCTAATCACGGATGATGAACGATATGATCGTGTTATTGCAATTTGGTCAAAAGCGAAGGACGACATCCAGGAAAGGCTGATGGAATCACTTGATAACCGTAACCCAATCTTTATGATGAGTGATTCAGGAGCCAGGGGTAATGCGTCCAACTTCACACAGCTTGCAGGTATGCGTGGTCTTATGGCCAACCCATCAGGGAAGATCATTGAATTACCGATTAAATCCAGCTTCCGTGAAGGTCTGACAGTACTGGAATACTTTATTTCAACACACGGTGCTCGTAAAGGTTTGGCTGATACGGCGTTAAAAACAGCTGACTCTGGATATTTAACACGACGCCTTGTGGACGTGGCGCAGGATGTCATTATACGTGAAGATAACTGTGGAACGGACCGCGGTCTAACAGTTGCTGCACTGAAAGACGGAACCGAGGTGATCGAGCCACTTATTGACCGTCTGGTTGGACGTACGGCATTTGAAAATGTGCGCCACCCGGAAACAGGTGAGATCTTAGTTGAGAAAAATGAGGTAATGACGGAAGATCAGGCCAAGCAAGTAACTGAAGCTGGCATTGAAGAAGTTATTATCCGTTCGGTATTCACGTGCAATACAAAACATGGTGTCTGCAAGAAATGTTATGGACGCAACCTCGCCACGGGTAATGAAGTAGAAGTTGGCGAAGCAGTTGGTATTATTGCTGCACAATCCATTGGTGAACCTGGTACACAGTTAACCATGCGTACATTCCACACAGGTGGTGTAGCGGGAGATGACATCACACAGGGTCTGCCGCGTATCCAGGAGCTGTTTGAAGCGCGTAATCCGAAAGGGCAGGCAGTCATCAGTGAGGTCTATGGTACTGTTGAGGAAATCAAAGAAGGAAAAGACAAACAGGAAATTGTTGTCCAGGGTGAAGTGGAACAGCGCACATATCCGGTTCCGTATAATGCTCGTATGAAGGTTACCGCCGGTGATGAAGTGATTGCTGGACAAGAACTCACAGAAGGTTCAGTCGATCCGAAAGAGCTGCTAAAAGTGCAAGGTTTCGAAGGCGTGCAGCAGTATCTATTGCGTGAAGTGCAAAAAGTATATCGCATGCAAGGTGTCGAAATTGGTGACAAACACGTAGAAGTAATGGTTCGTCAGATGATGCGTAAGATCCGTGTTGTTGACTCTGGTGACACAAGTGAACTCCCAGGATCATTACTGGAGATTCACCAGTTCAAAGAGGCAAACCGTACAGCACTGCAGGAAGGTGCACAACCAGCTATTGGTAAACCGGTTCTGCTCGGAATTACGAAGGCATCCTTAGAGACAGACTCCTTCTTATCAGCTGCATCCTTCCAGGAAACAACACGTGTACTGACTGATGCCGCCATAAAAGGTAAGCGTGACGAGTTGTTGGGTCTAAAAGAAAATGTCATCATTGGTAAACTGGTTCCTGCGGGTACTGGTATTAACCGTTACCGCAATTTGGAAGCAGAAACAGATGACCCAGAAGAAAATATAGAAGAAAACGAAGAGACAGAAACAGTACGATAATTAATTTGTAAAAAAACCGGAAGCACCCAAAATAAATGGAAAATAACATTGACAATAAAAAAAGAGAATGGTAATATATCCAGGGTGCTTCCGATTACATTGTTGCTTTGGAGGATATGCAAAATGTCTTATGAAAAAGTAACCCGGTTCCAGAAAAACCTGGTGATCGGAACGAAACAAACACTTAAGGCAATTAGAAATGGTGCTGCAAGTGAAGTGTTTATTGCTGATGATGCTGATTGGGAAGTCACACAGAAGGTAGAAAAACTGGCTGAAGAGCTAGAAGTTCCGTACCGTCGTGTCGATTCGAAAAAAAGACTAGGTTCCGCATGCGGAATTGACGTAGATGCATCAGCTGTGGCAGTAAAACAATAGAAGTTTTGGCGACTTTTCGCGAAAGCTTTGTTTTTTGCAAAAAGATGAACCACCTGGATATGTGGTATTACAAACCGCATTTTGGTGGCAATCTGCAAATCATTACTACTTACGTTTGAAAGGAGGAAAACAAGGATGCCTACAATAAATCAACTTGTACGTAAAGGTCGTGTGAATAAACCAAAAAAGTATGACTCACCAGCATTAAACTGGGGGTACAACAGTTTTAAAAAGGGATTCACACAACTTAATTCACCGCAAAAGCGTGGTGTCTGTACACGTGTCGGCACACTCACACCAAAGAAACCAAACTCAGCACTTCGTAAATATGCACGTGTGCGTCTCTCCAATAGTATGGAAGTGACGGCATATATTCCAGGAATTGGTCACAACCTGCAGGAGCACAGTGTTGTCCTTATTCGTGGTGGTCGTGTGAAAGACTTGCCAGGTGTGCGTTATCATATTGTTCGTGGTGCGCTTGATACTGCTGGTGTTGAAGGACGTGCTAAAGGTCGTTCGAAATACGGCACGAAGAAGCCAAAAGCGAAGAAAAAATAGATTGTTAATACAAAAACGGGAAAGGAGGGGGACATATGCCACGTAAAGGACCAGTACCAAAACGCGATGTCTTGCCAGATCCGCTATATAACTCTAAGCTAGTAACTCGTCTGATTAACCAAATTATGATAGACGGTAAGCGAGGTAAAGCACAAAAAATACTATATAAAGCATTTGAGATAGTTTCAGAACGAAGCGGTCAAAATGCAATGGAAATTTTCGAGCAGGCCATGAAGAATGTTATGCCTGTACTGGAGGTTCGTGCACGTCGTGTAGGCGGGTCGAACTATCAGGTGCCAATGGAAGTGCGTCCGGAACGCCGTCAGGCACTAGGACTTCGCTACATTGTTAACTACTCACGTCTCCGTGGAGAAAAGACCATGGAAGAACGTCTAGCAAACGAAGTTCTTGATGCCTCCAACAATACAGGAGCATCTGTTAAACGCCGTGAGGAAATGCATAAAATGGCTGAAGCCAATAAAGCATTTGCACACTACCGCTGGTAATAAAAACTTGATAAAGCTTACAACAGAAAGGAGAAGAATACATGGCCAGAGAGTTCTCCTTGGAAAAGACGCGTAATATCGGTATTATGGCGCATATTGATGCGGGAAAAACCACTACTACCGAGCGTATTCTTTTCTATACAGGACGTATTCACAAAATCGGTGAGACCCACGAAGGCGCATCACAGATGGACTGGATGGAACAAGAGCAGGAACGTGGAATTACAATCACATCTGCTGCTACAACAGCCCAGTGGAAAAACCACCGTATAAATATTATTGATACGCCAGGTCACGTGGACTTCACCGTCGAAGTTGAACGTTCACTGCGTGTGCTTGATGGGGCGGTCACTGTACTTGACGCCCAATCAGGTGTTGAACCCCAGACCGAAACAGTGTGGCGGCAGGCGACAACTTATGGTGTGCCACGAGTTGTCTTTGTTAATAAGATGGACAAAGTTGGCGCGGACTTCATGTACTCAACAAATACACTTAAAGAACGCCTAGGTGCCAATGCGCGTGCGGTGCAACTACCTATCGGTGCTGAAGATAATTTCGAGGGTATTATTGACTTGGTGACGATGCAGGCGTTCTACTACGAGGATGAATTGGGAACACGTGCAGAGGCTCGTGAAATTCCTGATGACTACAAAGAAAAAGCTAAAGAATTACGCGCAGAGCTGGTGGAATCTGTAGCAGAACTTGACGAAGATTTAATGATGCAATACCTTGAAGGTGAAGAAATCTCCAACGAGCAGCTTAAACAAGCTATTCGTACTGCGACGTTGAACGTTGAATTCTATCCTGTTTACTGCGGTTCAGCATTTAAGAATAAAGGTGTTCAACTGGTGTTGGACGGTGTGATTGATTATCTTCCTGCACCAACGGATGTGCCTCCAATTGAAGGTTTTGATCCTGAAACTGAGGAAGAGACAACACGCCCATCAGACGACAGTGCACCTTTCTCTGCACTTGCATTTAAGGTCATGTCAGATCCGTATGTAGGTAAGTTGACATTCTTCAGAGTATATTCAGGTACACTTGATTCCGGCTCATACGTTAAAAACTCCGTGAAGGATAAGCGTGAACGTGTCGGTCGAATTTTGCAAATGCACGCAAATTCGCGTAAAGAAATCAAAACGGTTTATGCAGGTGAAATTGCTGCAGGAGTTGGACTTAAGGATACCGCTACAGGTGAAACACTTTGTGATGAAAAAGATCTTGTTGTCCTTGAGTCAATGGAATTTCCAGATCCGGTTATTTCCGTTGCTATCGAGCCAAAAACAAAGGCAGACCAAGATAAAATGGCGATTGCACTCGGCAAGCTAGCTGAGGAAGACCCGACGTTCAAAACGGAAACTGACGTAGAAACAGGTCAGACAATTATATCTGGCATGGGTGAATTACATCTTGACGTTATCGTTAATCGACTGAAGGTTGAGTTTAAAGTGGAAGCACAAGTTGGTGCACCGCAAGTGGCCTATCGTGAAACATTCCGCTCTTCAGCAGAAGTTGAAGGGAAATTCATCCGTCAGTCCGGTGGTAGAGGTCAGTACGGCCACGTATTGGTCGAATTCGAACCGAACGAAGAAGGCGCAGGATTTGAATTCGAAAATAAAATCGTTGGCGGTGTTATACCACGGGAATACATCCCATCTGTTGAAGCGGGGATCCGTGAAGCTATGGAAAATGGCGTCCTAGCTGGTTACCCAATGATTGACATCAAGGCAAGATTGTTTGATGGTAGCTACCATGACGTCGACTCGAATGAAATGGCATTTAAGATTGCGGGATCCATGGCACTTAAGGAAGCTAAGAGTAAGTGTAAGCCAGTTTTACTTGAGCCAATGATGAAGGTAGAAGTGGTTATCCCTGAGGAATATATGGGAGACATTATGGGTGATGTAACATCCCGCCGCGGACGTGTGGAAGGAATGGAGCCACGCGGACCTGCGCAGCTTGTTAGAGGGTTTGTACCGCTCGCTGAAATGTTCGGGTATGCAACATCTCTACGTTCCAACACACAAGGTCGAGGAACATTTACCATGCACTTTGACCATTACGAGGAAGTACCGAAGAGCATTTCCGAAGAGATTATTAAGAAAAACATGGGAGAATAATTGATTTTTCCTGTCAACTGACGTATAACATTTATAGAAGGCTAAGGGCGAGCGTGATCGCTTCCCCTTGCTTGATATAAATTATAATAATTATTTTTATTTATTAAAGGAGGAACTATACATGTCTAAAGAAAAATTTGACCGCTCAAAAAGTCACGTTAATATTGGAACGATTGGCCACGTTGACCATGGTAAAACAACACTGACTGCAGCCATTACAACAACAATGCATCAAAAATCAGGTAAAGGCGCAGCAATGGCATTTGACCAAATTGACCATGCTCCAGAAGAAAAAGAACGTGGAATTACAATCGCTACATCCCACGTTGAATATGAAACAGAAGGTCGTCACTATGCTCACGTTGACTGCCCGGGCCACGCTGACTATGTTAAAAATATGATCACTGGTGCTGCGCAAATGGACGGAGCTATCCTGGTAGTATCTGCTGCTGATGGTCCAATGCCACAAACGCGTGAACATATTCTGCTTTCACGTAACGTTGGTGTTCCGGCGATTGTTGTATTCCTTAACAAAGTTGATATGGTTGACGACGAGGAACTTCTTGAACTTGTTGAAATGGAAGTACGTGACCTGTTAACAGAATATGACTTCCCTGGAGACGATATTCCAGTAGTTAAAGGTTCAGCTTTGAAAGCTCTTGAAGGTGATGAAGAGCATCAGGAAAAAATCATGGAACTGATGTCAGCGATTGATGAGTACATCCCAACACCAGAGCGTGACCATGATAAGGCGTTTATGATGCCAGTTGAGGACGTATTCTCCATCACTGGACGCGGTACTGTTGCTACTGGTCGTGTTGAACGCGGTACAGTTAAAGTAGGGGACGATGTTGAAATTGTAGGCCTTGCTGAAGAATCAAGAAAAACAACAGTTACAGGTGTGGAAATGTTCCGTAAGCTTCTTGACTATGCTGAAGCAGGTGACAATATTGGTGCGCTTCTGCGCGGTGTATCACGTGAAGACATCAACCGCGGTCAAGTTTTGGCTAAACCGGGTTCCATCACACCACATACAAAGTTTAAAGCAGAAGTTTATGTACTGTCCAAAGATGAAGGTGGCCGTCATACACCGTTCTTTGCTAACTATCGTCCGCAGTTTTACTTCCGTACGACGGACGTAACTGGTGTTATCCAACTTCCAGAAGGAGTAGAAATGGTAATGCCTGGTGACAACGTTGAAATGCAGGTTGAGCTGATTTCTCCAATTGCCATTGAAGACGGTACACGTTTCTCCATCCGTGAAGGTGGACGTACGGTAGGATCTGGTGTTGTTACAACAATCCAGGAGTAATTAAATAAGAAGAAAACAGGCAGCGAGGCGCCGCGCTGTCTGTTTTTTGATATCAAGGATTTTATAGATTTAGGTTGCACAGGAAACTAAGGTACCCAATCAACCACGCCTAGTTCCGTCATACAGGGCGTTGCGTCCTTATCCTGCAAGCATGCTTGCGTTCTCGTTATAAAGGCCAAAAAGAATCATGGATCTGTATGATTTTATTAACATAGAAGACTTAGCGTTGTGACACATACTTTTTAAGGAAATCCATATAAAACCCTTGCAAATGGACTACTAAGTTTGTATAATACATAGATGTGCGCAATTAATTGATGGAGAAATCAATGGTTGCTAAACTCATCACTATTTATTATAATACTAATGTTCGTCAAAAAGTGATGAAGTGGAAGGTTGTTGATACACCCGGCCCCTTTGCCATGGCGGGTGGTCAAGAAATTTTCATGGAGCTTGTCTATTTAAAATGGACGTAAAGGAGGGAAAATAATGGCAAAAGAAAAGATTCGAATTCGGTTAAAAGCTTATGATCATCGCATTTTAGATCAATCCGCTGAAAAGATCGTGGATACTGCAAAGCGATCAGGGGCGAATGTTTCCGGGCCAATACCATTACCTACAGAAAGATCTGTTTACACGGTATTGCGCGCAACACATAAGTTTAAAGATGCTCGTGAACAGTTTGAAATGCGTACGCATAAACGTTTAATCGACATCGTGAGCCCAACACCACAGACAGTTGACTCACTTATGCGACTCGACTTACCGTCTGGTGTTGATATTGAAATTAAATTATAATTAATTGACTTATTATAGGAGGTGTAACGGATGACGAAAGGAATCTTAGGCCGCAAAATCGGCATGACTCAGCTCTTCTCAGAAGAAGGTGAACTGACACCGGTGACGGTCATTCAAGCAGAGCCAAACGTAGTTCTTCAAAAACGTACAATGGAAAACGATGGCTACGAAGCAGTACAACTCGGTTTTGCCGACAAAAAGGAATCACGTTCAACGAAGGCGGAGAAAGGTCATGCTGAAAAAGCAAGTACAACTCCTAAGCGCTACGTTCGTGAAATCCGTAACGCAAACCCTGATGAATATGACGTTGGTCAGGAGCTTGGCGTTGATATTTTTGCTGCGGGAGACATGATTGATGTAACTGGTATCACGAAAGGGAAAGGGTTCCAAGGTGCAATTAAGCGACATGGACAACAACGTGGTCCGGAAACGCACGGTTCCCATTATCATAGAGGTCCAGGTACATTGGGTGATATCAACTCCATGCACGTGTTTAAAGGTAAGAAACTTCCTGGTCAGATGGGTGGAAAGCAAGTGACTATCCAGAACCTTGAAGTGGTAAACGTGGATACTGAACGTAACCTTCTGCTGGTTAAAGGCAACATTCCAGGTGCAAAAAAGTCATTCGTAAAAGTAACGAATGCATTGAAGGCTAATTAATCATAGAAACGAAAGGAGGATATGTCATGCCTAAAGTAGCACTATTAAAACAAGATGGGTCTCAAGCCGGAGACATCAATTTGAACGACGCCGTTTTCGGTATTGAGCCAAACACACATGTGTTGCACGAGGCGGTTGTGATGCAGCGTGCGTCAATGCGTCAAGGAACACACAAGGTAAAGAATCGCTCGGAAGTACGAGGCGGAGGTAGCAAACCATGGCGCCAAAAAGGTACGGGCCGTGCACGTCAAGGTTCAATTCGCTCACCACAATGGGTAGGCGGAGGAACAGTATTTGGTCCGACCCCACGTAGCTACAGTTATAAATTGCCGAAAAAAGTACGTCGTTTAGCACTAAGGTCAGCACTGTCATCGAAGGTGAAAGAAGACAATTTGTTTGTTTTAGATAACATTGCCATCGATGCACCGAAGACTAAAGAGGTTAAGAATATGCTTGCTGCACTTGATGCGGACACAAAAGCGCTAATTGTAACAGAGGAAGAAGACGTTAACGTTGCCCGCTCGGCAAATAATCTTCCAAATGTCCATGTGCTTACGGTGAAAGAAGTGAATGTATTAGATTTACTGCAGCATGATAAGCTGATTATAACGAAGGATGCAGCTGAAAAAGCAGGGGAGGTGCTTGCACAATGAAAGATTCACGTGATATTATAAAGCGCCCTGTCATCACAGAAGAATCTGCTGATTTAATGTCGGAAAAGAAATACACATTCGAAGTGAATTCGAAGGCTAATAAAACGGAGATTAAAGAAGCTGTTGAATCTATTTTTAACGTCAAAGTAGATAAAATAAATACAATGAATGTTAAAGGTAAATTCAAACGGATGGGCCGTTATGGTGGCTATCGTCCGGACCGTAAAAAAGCTATTGTGCAGCTTTCAGAAGACAGTGAAGAACTGGACTTCTTTGAAGGCTAAATAACAAACAAGTGAAGGAGGGAAAAAGATGGCGATTAAAAAGTTTAAACCAACTTCAAACGGCAGGCGGAATATGTCTGCATCTGATTTTTCGGAAATAACGACTGACACTCCGGAAAAAACCCTGTTAAGCCCATTGTATAAACGCGGCGGACGTAACAACCAGGGGAAAATGACAGTTCGTCATCAAGGCGGCGGCCACAAGCGCCAATACCGTATCATTGACTTCAAACGTGATAAAGATGGCATTCAAGGACGAGTTGCCACGGTTGAATATGACCCGAACCGTTCAGCTAATATAGCATTGATTCATTATGCAGACGGTGAAAAGCGCTATATCTTGGCACCGAAAGGTATTAAAGTTGGACAGGAGATCATATCCGGTCAAGATGCTGACATTAAACTAGGCAACGCACTGCCATTAGCTAATATCCCTGTCGGTACGATTATTCATAACATTGAATTGAAGCCAGGCCGCGGAGGCCAATTGGTACGCTCTGCTGGAGCGGATGCACAAGTACTCGGTCGCGAAGGTAAATATACACTAGTACGCCTGGCATCGGCTGAAGTTCGTTTGGTATTGTCCACTTGCCGTGCTACAATCGGTCAAGTAGGAAATATTGAAAATGAACTTGTTCGTGTTGGTAAAGCAGGACGCTCACGCTGGCTTGGTAAACGCCCTACCGTCCGAGGATCTGTTATGAACCCGAACGATCACCCACACGGCGGTGGTGAAGGACGTGCACCAATCGGTTTGAAATCACCAGTATCACCTTGGGGCAAACCAACAATCGGTTATAAGACACGTAAGCGTAATAAGCCTTCAGATAAGTATATTGTTCGCAAACGCAAAAAATAACCGGAACTTGAGACGGCAATAGAAAGTACTGCCATCTATCCGTGAAAGGAGGTTTATCCATGGGTCGTAGCTTGAAGAAAGGACCTTTTGCAGATGACCATCTCTTGAAAAAAGTCGAGAATTTAAATGAATCTAATAAAAAACAAGTCATTAAGACTTGGTCCCGTCGTTCCACTATTTTCCCACATTTTGTAGGGCATACGATTGCTGTATACGACGGTCGTAAACATGTGCCTGTCTATGTTACAGAAGACATGGTCGGTCATAAACTGGGTGAATTCGCGCCAAGCCGTACGTTTAAAGGGCATTCTGGCGATGATAGGAAAACAAAACGCTAATGAGAGGAGGCACTCTACATGCAAGCAAAAGCCGTAGCGAAATCTGTTCGTATTGCTCCTCGTAAAGTTCGTTTAGTCATAGATTTGATTCGAGGAAAAGAAATCGGCGAAGCAATTGCTATTTTGCGTCACACACAACGTGGAGCTTCACCGGTTGTGGAGAAGGTTTTGAACTCTGCAGTTGCAAATGCGGAGCATAATTACGAAATGGAAGCCGATAATTTGATGATATCTGAAGCTTTTGTTGATGAAGGTGTCACATTGAAAAGATTCCGTCCGCGTGCACAGGGACGCGCAAGCCAAATCAATAAACGCACTAGCCACGTTACAATCGTGGTAACAGAAAAGAAGGAGGGGTAGTCAGTGGGTCAAAAAGTTAATCCAAATGGCCTTCGCGTTGGCGTCATCCGTGACTGGGAGTCAAAATGGTATGCCGGCAGCGAATATGCAGACTTACTTCACGAAGATATTAAAATCAGAGAATATCTTGAAAACCGTCTGAGAACAGCTGCTGTTTCCCATATTGATATTGAACGTGCAGCAAATCGCGTGAATGTAACAATTCACACCGGGAAGCCTGGAATGGTTATCGGAAAAGGCGGTTCTGAAGTTGAAGCTTTGCGTAAATCTTTGAACAGCCTGACAGGCAAACGTGTTCACATTAATATCGTTGAAATCAAAAAGGTTGACTTAAATGCAACGCTTGTTGCCGAAAATATTGCTCGTCAACTTGAGAACCGTATTTCGTTCCGTCGTGCGCAGAAGCAAACGATTCAGCGCGCTATGCGTGGCGGAGCAAAAGGTATAAAAACACAAGTGTCCGGACGTCTCGGCGGAGCTGATATTGCCCGCGCGGAACATTATAGTGAAGGAACGGTTCCATTGCACACACTGCGTGCCGACATAGATTATGGTACAGCGGAAGCAGACACCACTTACGGTAAATTGGGTGTTAAAGTGTGGATCTATCGTGGAGAAGTCCTTCCAACGAAAACAGAAAACTAAGGAAGGGGGACATGCATAATGTTAATGCCTAAACGTGTTAAATACCGCAAACAGCACCGTGGCCGTATGAAAGGTCAAGCAAAGGGTGGGAAGACAGTAGCCTTTGGTGAATATGGCCTGCAGGCTGTTGAACCGACTTGGATTACTAGCCGTCAAATCGAAGCTGCTCGTATCGCGATGACTCGCTACATGAAACGTGGCGGTAAAGTATGGATTAAAATATTTCCTGATAAGCCATATACTGCAAAGCCCCTTGAGGTACGTATGGGTTCCGGTAAAGGTGCTCCCGAAGGCTGGGTAGCAGTAGTGAAGCCTGGGAAAATTATGTTTGAAATAGCAGGTGTATCCGAAGAGGTTGCGCGTGAAGCGTTGCGGCTTGCTTCTCATAAACTGCCGATTAAAACTAAATTCGTAAAACGTGAAGAAATTGGTGGTGAATCAAATGAAAGCTAATGAAATTAGGGAACTAACCACTGCCGAAATTGAACAAAAAGTAAAGTCGTTAAAAGAAGAACTCTTTAATTTACGCTTTCAGCTCGCAACAGGTCAACTAGAAAACACTGCGCGCATTCGTCAAGTGAAGAAGTCAATTGCCCGCATGAAAACTGTTGTACGCCAGCGTGAACTAAGCATCAATAATTAACCTGAGAGGAGGTTGCCTTGATATGAGTGAGCGTAATAACCGGAAAGTTTACACAGGCCGTGTCGTATCCGATAAGATGGACAAAACTATCACTGTGTTAGTTGAGACTTACAAGTTCCATCAGCTCTATGGCAAACGTGTTAAGTATTCCAAAAAGTTTAAAACACATGATGAAAATAACCAAGCTAAAAATGGCGACGTTGTTCAGATCATGGAAACCCGTCCGCTGTCAGCTACGAAACGTTTCCGTCTGGTTGAAATCGTTGAAGAAGCGGTCATTATATAAATAAGTTCGCTCGGAAGGTATCCGAAGGGAGGTCACAGCGATATGATTCAACAAGAAACTAATTTAAAAGTTGCAGATAACTCTGGTGCTCGCGAAGTAAAAGCCATCAAAGTTTTGGGCGGATCGGGCCGCAAGACAGCCAACATTGGTGATGTAATTGTTTGCACGGTGAAACACGCTACACCAGGAGGCGTTGTCAAAAAAGGCGAAATTGTTAAAGCAGTTATCGTTCGTTCAAAGTCCGGAGTGCGCCGTAATGATGGATCTTATATTCGTTTTGATGAAAATGCTGCCGTAATTGTGCGTGATGACAAGGGCCCTCGAGGCACTCGTATTTTTGGACCGGTTGCGCGCGAATTGCGCGAGGCAAAATTCATGAAAATCGTATCTCTTGCTCCGGAAGTATTGTAAGAAAAAGAAAAGCCTTGCCAAGGAGGTGCGTAAAGCATGCATGTGAAAAAAGGTGACAAAGTAAAAGTTATTTCCGGCAAAGACAGTGGAAAAGAAGGAACGATATTAGAAGCGTATCCGAAAAAAGAACGTGTACTGGTGGAAGGTATTAACATGATTAAGAAACATGCAAAACCTTCACAGGATAACCCACAGGGCGGGATTCTGAACCAGGAAGCTGCTATCCATGTTTCCAATGTAATGCCAATCGATCCAAAAACCGGCGAGCCAACACGGGTTGGTTATGAATCACGTGATGGGAAAAAGGTTCGTATCGCTAAAAAGTCCGGTGAAGCATTAGATAAATAGATCGCAGGTGAAAGGAGGGCTCTCGTGATGAATGAATTAAAACGACAATATCAGGATGAAATTATGCCATCTTTGATGAATAAATTTGAATATGATTCCGTAATGGAAGTACCTCAGATCGAAAAGATTGTTGTCAACATGGGTGTTGGCGATGCTGTTCAAAACACGAAAGTATTGGACAATGCTGTAGAGGAACTTGCGCTCATTTCCGGTCAAAAACCGGTAGTTACACGTGCTAGAAAATCAATAGCTGGCTTCCGTTTACGTGAGGGAATGCCGATTGGTGCAAAAGTTACGTTAAGAGGCGAACGGATGTATGAATTTCTGCAAAAACTAATTGCGGTTTCACTTCCACGCGTTCGCGACTTTCGCGGAATATCCAAAAAAGCTTTTGATGGCCGTGGCAACTACACGCTTGGTATTAAAGAACAGCTGATTTTCCCGGAAATCAATTACGATAAAGTAAGCAAAGTACGTGGTATGGATGTTGTTATTGTAACTACATCCAATACGGATGAAGAGGCACGTGAATTGCTGACTCAGCTCGGCATGCCTTTCCAGAAATAAGCCAAGGGCTAATCTTAAGGAGGGAAAATTGTGGCTAAAAAATCAATGATTGCGAAACAAAAGCGTCCACAAAAGTTTAAAGTACGTGAATATACTCGTTGTGAACGCTGTGGCCGCCCACATTCAGTAATTCGCAAATTTAAACTATGCCGTATATGTTTCCGTGAACTTGCCTATAAAGGCCAAATTCCAGGCGTCAAAAAAGCAAGCTGGTAAACCCGATTTGGGAAGGAGGTAATGTAGTAATGGTTATGACAGATCCAATCGCAGATATGCTGACCCGCGTCCGTAACGCCAATATGGTGCGGCATGAAAAATTAGAGCTTCCGGCTTCTAAAATCAAACAGGAGATTGCTGATATCCTTAAGCGTGAGGGCTTTGTTCGTGATTACGAGTTCGTTGAAGACAATAAGCAAGGTATCCTTCGTATTTTCCTAAAATACGGTGCTAAAGATGAACGAGTGATTACCGGCCTCAAACGGATAAGTAAACCAGGTCTGCGTGTTTACGCAAAAGCTGATGAGGTACCTCGTGTACTTAATGGCCTTGGTGTCGCAATCGTATCAACATCAAACGGAGTATTGACAGACAAAGAAGCACGCACACAGGCTGTCGGTGGAGAAGTGCTTGCATATGTCTGGTAACATTGACTTTTAAGACAGGAGGTGTATGGAATGTCTCGTATAGGACTGAAACCACTCGAAATCCCAGAGGGTGTCGAAGTGAATCTTGATGGAAACACTGTTACAGTAAAAGGCCCCAAAGGTGAATTAACAAGAAATATTCACTCGGACATGAAAGTTGTTATTAACGATAATGTACTAACTGTTGAACGTCCAAGTGAGCACAAAGAACACCGTGCATTGCATGGTACGACTCGCAGCCTGATCGCCAATATGGTTGCTGGTGTTCACCAAGGCTTTGAGAAGGCGTTGGAGATCAATGGTGTCGGTTATCGTGCTCAAAAACAGGGCGATAAGATAATTGTCAACGCTGGGTATTCACACCCGGTTGAAGTTGAGCCAGTGGAAGGCATTGAAGTTGATGTGCCGCAAAACACAAGAGTTGTTATCAAAGGCATTGACAAGGAACTCGTTGGCGCTGTTGCCGCAAAAATCAGAGCGATCCGACCGCCTGAACCATATAAAGGCAAAGGTATTCGCTATGAAGGCGAATATGTACGCCAAAAAGAAGGTAAAACTGCTAAGTAAGGTTAGTTAGGGAGCAGAAAGGAGTGACCCGGATGATCACAAAACCTGACAAAAACGATTTGCGCAAAAAGAGGCATGCGCGTGTCCGAAAGAATGTTTCTGGTACAGATGAGCGCCCTCGTCTTAATGTGTACCGTTCAAATAAGCATATTTATGCACAGTTGATTGATGATACTGCAGGCATCACAGTAGCAAGTGCTTCCACTAATGATAACAATCTGAATCTGGAAGCTACTAGCAACGTTGAAGCGGCTAAAGAAGTAGGTAAATTGGTTGCTAAACGTGCTCAGGATAAAGGCTATCACTCTGTAGTTTTTGACCGTGGTGGATACCTTTATCATGGTCGTGTAAAAGCATTGGCTGATGCTGCCCGTGAAACTGGGCTTGAATTTTAATCGTGTAATAAAGGAGGGACATGAATGAATACTAGCATCGATCCAAACAAATTAGATCTTGAAGAGCGTGTTGTTACGATAAACCGTGTAGCAAAAGTAGTAAAAGGTGGACGTAACTTCCGTTTTGCAGCACTTGTTGTTGTTGGAGATAAAAATGGTCATGTAGGCTTTGGAACAGGAAAAGCTAAAGAAGTTCCGGAAGCAATTAAAAAAGCAGTAGATGATGCCAAAAAGAATCTAATTGAGGTGCCAATCGTCGGTACAACTATTCCACACCAGATTCATGGAATATATGGGTCCGGTAATGTGTTAATGAAACCAGCTGCGGAAGGTACGGGAGTTATCTCAGGTGGTCCAGTGCGTGCGATTCTGGAGCTTGCAGGTGTAGGTGATATCTTGACAAAATCACTCGGTTCCAACACACCTATTAATATGATTCGCGCAACGCTCAATGGTTTATCAAATCTAAAAACAGCAGAAAATGTAGCTAAACTTCGCGGTAAATCTGTAGAAGAACTGTTAGGGTAAGGAGGGAGAAGCTATGTCCAAACAATTAGAAATTACCCTCATGCGCAGTGTTATTGGCCGGACGGAAGCACAGCGCCAGACGGTCAATTCCTTAGGTCTGAAGAAAATCCGCCAATCCGTGGTACGTGAAGATACACCAGCCGTACGTGGTATGATTGATAAAGTATCTCACTTAGTAACTGTTAAAGAAGTTTAAAATCATAAGCGTAAGAGGAGGTGCACATATGAAACTTCATGAATTAAAGTCATCAGAAGGAGCTCGTAAAAGGCGAAACCGCGTCGGACGAGGAATGTCCTCCGGTAACGGAAAGACCTCCGGCAGAGGCCATAAAGGGCAAAAAGCGCGGGAAGGAAGCAGCACCCGTCCTGGCTTCGAGGGTGGTCAAATGCCTTTGTTCCAGCGTCTGCCTAAACGTGGTTTCACGAATATCCACCGTAAGGAATTCGCGATTGTAAACCTAGATGCTTTAAATCGTTTTGAAGAGGGCACAGAGATTACACCTGAGCTGTTACTTGAAGAAGGTGTCGTCAGCAAACCGAAATCTGGCATTAAAGTGCTTGGAAAAGGTAATGTTGAAAAGCAATTCACTGTAAAAGCTCATAAGTTCTCTGCTTCAGCGAAAGAAGCAATCGAGGCAGCGGGCGGTAAAACAGAGGTGGTTTAATGTTCCGTACAATCTCCAACTTTATGCGCATTGGTGATATCAGACGGAAAATCATATTCACATTGCTGATGCTGATTGTTTTCCGCCTTGGTACATTTATTCCGGTGCCGTATACGGATAAAGAAGCTATCGACTTCATGAATCAGCAGAATGTTTTCGGCTTTTTGAACACATTCGGTGGTGGAGCATTAAAGAACTTTTCCATTTTTGCGATGGGAATTATGCCTTATATTACCGCTTCGATCATCATGCAGCTGTTACAGATGGATGTTGTGCCAAAGTTTACGGAGTGGAAGAAGCAAGGAGAAATGGGACGTAAAAAGTTGGCTCAGATCACTCGCTACGGTACTGTAGCGTTGGCATTTGTTCAAGCAATTGCCATGTCTATTGGTTTCAACGCAATGGCAGGTGGGATGTTGATTAGCAATCCAAGTATATGGAAGTTTCTTATCATCGCCATCGTATTGACAAGTGGAACAACCTTTTTGATGTGGCTTGGTGAACAGATCACAGCAAATGGAGTTGGAAACGGGATTTCCATTTTGATTTTTGCCGGTATTGTGGCAGCTGTTCCAAATGGCGTGAACCAGTTGTATAGTCAGTATTTCGTTGATGCAGGTGATGAATTATTTATTAATATAGTAATTGTTGCGCTAATAGCATTAGTAGTGGTGGCAGTTACTGTAGGGGTAATTTTCATTCAACAGGCTTTGCGTAAAATACCGATTCAATACGCCAAAAAACTTGTTAACCGTTCACCTGTGGGTGGTCACTCGACACATTTGCCATTGAAAGTGAATGCCGCTGGAGTTATTCCGGTTATCTTCTCCATTGCATTTATTGTTGCGCCACGAACGGTTGCCGGCCTTTTTGAGGGTAATGATATTGCTGCAACCGTAGAATCTATTTTTGATTACACGCAGCCAATTGGTATGGTCATTTATATTGCCTTGATCATCGCGTTTACGTATTTTTACACATTTGTTCAAGTCAATCCTGAGCAGATGGCAGAGAACCTGCAGAAACAAGGTGGATATATACCGGGGATACGCCCTGGCAAGAACACGGAGACTTATCTTACACGTGTCATGTATCGCTTAACATTTGTTGGTTCCATTTTCTTGGCTGCTGTTGCTGTATTGCCAATCGTTTTGGGCGGGCTTGCTAATTTGCCGCAAGCCGTACGAATTGGTGGCACAAGCTTATTGATTGTTGTAGGTGTTGCTCTGCAGACAATGAAACAACTGGAAAGCCAACTAGTGAAGCGGCATTACAAAGGTTTCATTAAGTGATGCTGCAAATGAGAGCGAGGGGAAATTGATGAATTTAATACTGATGGGTTTGCCCGGTGCTGGAAAAGGTACACAGGCAGAAAAGATAAACGAACGGTATAACATCCCTCATATTTCAACAGGAGATATGTTCCGCTTAGCGATTAAAGAAGGAACGGAATTAGGTCAGAAGGCGAAAGCATATATGGATCAAGGTGAACTTGTTCCTGATGACGTAACAATAGGAATTGTCAAAGAGCGTTTGCAGAAAGATGACTGTAAAGATGGTTTCTTGCTGGATGGTTTTCCTAGAACGATTGCACAAGCGGAAGGATTGGAATCTCTGTTATCGGATATGAAGGAATCCATTGACTATGTGTTGCATGTTAGCGTTCCGGAAGAAAAACTGATAGAGCGACTCACAGGCCGCAGAATCTGTCCGGAATGCGGTACAACTTATCATGTCATCTACAACCCTCCTGAACAGGAAGGCCTGTGTGACAAGGATGGTTCCCAATTAATACAGCGTGAAGATGATCAGGCTGAAACAGTCAAGAACCGTCTGAAAGTAAACATGGAACAGGCGAAACCGTTACTGGACTATTATGAGGCAAAAGGATATCTTGTAGGCATTAACGGTGACCAGGATATCAATCAAGTATTCAGCGATATTCAAGCAGCGATAGAAAAGAGATAAGTATTTCTGCCGGTTTCCAGCATATGTTGGATATGTTTTACGATAGACGTTATAATGAATCCTGTAGTATAGACAGCGATAATTATACCGCTATTGCCGGATAGTTTATCATAATAAAACCTAAACGAAGGTGATCGTTGTTGAACGAAGATGGTTCGATTCCGCGAATAGGTCAAGTTGTTCGTATTGTGCAAGGACGTGAGGCAGGTCAATATGCGGTAGTATTGAAACTGATTGATGACCGTTTTGTCTTGCTGGCAGACGGAGAAAAACGCAAATATGATCGGCCAAAGAAAAAGAATTTGTATCATATTGAAGCAATGGATTATATTTCTCCGGAAGTCCAAAACAGCCTTCTAGAAACCGGTCGTGTCACAAATGGTAAATTGCGATTTGCCATAACGAAATTTATCAATGAAGTGACTGATTTGAAGAAGGGAGACAAGCACGATGGCTAAAGACGATGTTATTGAAGTGGAAGGTACCGTAACAGAAACATTGCCAAATGCGATGTTTAATGTGGAACTTGAAAACGGTCATACGGTGTTAGCCCATGTTTCTGGGAAAATCCGTATGCATTTCATCCGCATCTTACCTGGTGATAAGGTAACGGTAGAACTTTCACCGTATGATTTAACTAAAGGACGAATTACGTACCGTTATAAATAGGCGACATGAGCTCCGTTATTAAAGGAGGTAAAGCTGATGAAAGTAAGAGCATCTGTAAAGCCGATTTGCGAAAAATGTAAGATTATTAAACGAAAAGGCAAAGTAATGGTGATTTGCGATAATCCGAAACACAAACAGAAACAAGGCTAAATAATAAGGAGGTGCAAAACTTATGGCACGTATTGCAGGTATTGATATTCCACGTGATAAACGTGTTGTCATTTCACTGACATATATTCACGGAGTCGGTAAAAGTACTGCACAGGAAATCCTGAAAGAAGCAGGTGTATCCGAAAACACACGCGTTCGTGACCTGACAGAAGATGAACTGTCGAGCATTCGTCAAGTAATCGGTGACTACACTGTTGAGGGTGATCTTCGCCGTGAAACATCGCTGAATATAAAACGTCTCATCGAAATTGGTTCCTACAGAGGCGTTAGACATCGCCGTGGGTTGCCATTGCGCGGGCAGAAAACGAAAAATAATTCCCGTACACGCAAAGGACCACGCCGTACGATGGCCAATAAGAAAAAGTAACGTAAAGGAGGTTTATAATTATGGCTCGCAAACCAACTACACGCAAACGTCGTGTGAAAAAGAATATTGACACTGGTGTAGCACATATCCGTTCGACATTCAATAATACCATTGTAACGATTACGGATATCAAAGGTAATTCTATCGGATGGAGTTCTGCCGGTGCACTAGGCTTTAAAGGTTCCCGTAAATCAACCCCATTTGCTGCACAGATGGCTGCAGAAACAGCTGCAAAAACGGCAGTAGAAAATGGCATGAAGTCACTGGAAGTAACCGTTAAAGGTCAGGTGCAGGCCGTGAAGCTGCAATCCGTTCATTACAGGCAGCCGGATTGGAAGTTACAGCAATTCGTGATGTAACACCCGTTCCCCATAATGGCTGCCGCCCGCCAAAACGTCGTCGTGTATAATTATACCGTATAGAATTTGTCACACTGTCTATAATGGGTTATGATAGCTAAAAGTGTATCGTCGGGAATTTATTTTCTTGATTAATCCTAGTACTGCAAGACAGAGACAAACATGTACGAAAAGTCTTTAGCGCAGAAACGCCAACTGCCTATTTGGGGAATTTCGGTTAGGCAATGTCACCTGTCTAACCGGGGTTTCGACGTTTTAAAGGAGGGTTTTATAGAATGATCGAAATAGAAAAACCGGGTATAGAAACGGTAGAGATCGCCGATGATGCTACATTTGGGAAGTTCGTCGCCGAACCGCTTGAACGTGGATATGGTACTACTCTAGGAAACTCCTTGCGTCGTATCCTGCTATCCTCACTTCCGGGTGCTGCTGTTACATCGGTTCAGATTGATGGCGCTCAGCATGAATTTTCCACTGTTCATGGAGTTGTGGAAGATGTGACATCGATTATTTTGAACTTGAAAAAGCTTGCACTGAAAATATACTCTGATGATGAAAAAACATTAGAGATTGATGTGCAGGGTGAAGGGAAAGTTACGGCTGCAGACTTAACTTACGACAGTGATGTAGAAGTGTTGAATCCTGATCTGCATATCGCAACGATCAACGGTAATGAATCGCTGCATATGAAAATTACAGCGGAACGTGGCCGCGGTTATCGCCCGGCTGAGGCAAACAAATATGACGAACAGCCAATTGGTGTCATCCCAGTAGATTCTATATTTACGCCGGTATCACGCGTAACCTATCAGGTCGAGAACACCCGTGTAGGGCAAGTAACAAACTATGATAAACTGACGCTGGATGTATGGACGGATGGAAGCATTCGCCCTGAAGAAGCCGTCTCTTTAGGTGCGAAGGTCTTCAACGAACATTTAAACATCTTTATCGGACTGACTGATGAAGCACAAAAGGCAGAAATCATGGTTGAGAAAGAAGAAGACCAAAAAGAAAAAGTCATGGAAATGACAATAGAAGAACTTGATTTGTCCGTAAGATCCTACAACTGTCTGAAACGCGCCGGAATAAATACGGTTCAGGAACTTGCGAATAAATCTGAAGAAGACATGATGAAAGTCCGCAACCTAGGTCGTAAATCACTGGAAGAAGTAAAAGTGAAATTGACCGATTTAGGCTTGGGTTTACGTGATGATGACTGATTAGCATAAGACATCTTAAGACTTTCAGTGATAAGGAGGGATACCATGGCCAGAAAATTAGGTCGCACAACAGATCATCGGATGGCAATGCTGCGCAATCTAGCATCTGATTTAATCATCCATGAACGTATTGAAACAACGGAAGCTAGAGCAAAAGATTTAAGGTCAGCCGTGGAAAAAATGATTACACTTGGTAAGCGCGGTGATCTTCATGCACGTCGTCAGGCAGCAGCTTTTCTGTATGATCAGGAAGCAAATGAAGACGAAAAGGTTATTCAAAAACTTTTTAATGACGTCGCTGCACGCTATGAAGACAGACAGGGCGGCTATACACGAGTGCTTAAGC
Organism: Lentibacillus cibarius; assembly: GCF_005887555.1. Classification (NCBI taxonomy): domain Bacteria; kingdom Bacillati; phylum Bacillota; class Bacilli; order Caryophanales; family Bacillaceae; genus Lentibacillus; species Lentibacillus cibarius. Next base: position 2,065,458 of record NZ_VCIA01000001.1, read on the forward strand.
TAGGTCCTCGTCAAGGTGATGGAGCTAAGATGGCAATCATCGAACTAGTTTAATGAAGCTGTACGCTAAGGGCAGGACAGAATCTCTTCCAAGAGGTGAATCCAAGCCCTTTTTTTGTAGGGACATATGGGAAATACCTGTCCCACTAGAGGGCATTGATCATCGGGGTAGAGGAGGCGTGGCAATATGCGAAAAAGATTAGTTGAGTTTAGAAATGTATCGTTCAGGTACGGAGATGAGCAGCCTTGGGTACTGAAGAACTGTTCGTTTGTCATTTATGAAAATGAGTCAGTTGCCATCATCGGCCATAATGGGTCGGGAAAGTCAACCATTGCGAAACTGATGAATGGTCTGCTTTTTCCACAAGAAGGGGAAATTATCATTAATGGACAGCATGTGAATAATGAGACGGTTTGGGAAGTTCGCAAAGATGTTGGTATGGTCTTTCAAAATCCAGACAACCAATTTGTTGGGACAACCGTTCAGGATGATGTGGCTTTTGGCATGGAAAATCGGGGCATTCCACGTGCTGAAATGGCAAAACGGATAGATGATACTTTAATAGCTGTTGGTATGCAGCAACACCGAATGACCGAGCCACATAAATTATCCGGCGGACAAAAACAACGAGTGGCCATTGCTGGCGTTTTGGCTATTTTTCCTAGTGTTCTTATCATGGATGAAGCCACCGCAATGCTTGATCCCAAGGGTCGAAAAGAGATCATGCAAACAGTTTCAGATGTGCAAAAAGAGCGCCATCTTTCCCTAATCACGATTACCCATGACTTGGAGGAAGTCGTGCAAACAGAGCGTGTCATCGTGATGAATGAGGGAGAAGTTTGGGACGAGTCAACACCGAGGGGGATTTTTGCCAAGAAAGAGAAACTGCAGCGCATTGGTCTGGACGTTCCATTTGTTGCGACCCTGTCTGATGAACTTCGTAAAGCAGGTGTCCCGATTGAGAATGAACCACTAAACCACGACGAACTGCTGGAGGAACTATGGATATTACATTCAACCATGTGAGCTACATTTATCAAGCGAATACCCCTTTTGCCCATAAGGCAGTTGACAATTTATCCTTTCATATCCCATCAGGTTCATTCACAGCAGTCATCGGGCATACAGGTTCAGGTAAGTCAACGCTGATTCAGCATTTAAACGGTTTAATCCGTCCTAGTCAGGGAGAAGTAACAATCGGTTCTTACCGACTGACGCATAGTGAAAAGCCAAGTCACATGAAAGAATTGCGCAGCCGCGTAGGTGTTGTATTTCAATATCCTGAACATCAACTGTTTGAGGAAACGGTCAAAAAGGATATTGCATTCGGACCGGAAAATTTCGGTGTACAAAAAGATGAAATTGAGAAACGAATCCGCGCGATCACACCGGGAGTAGGGCTCTCGGATGAGTTACTGGAGCGCTCACCGTTTGACTTGAGTGGCGGACAAATGCGTCGGGTGGCAATCGCCGGTGTACTAGCAACAAAACCGGAAGTACTCGTATTGGATGAGCCGACAGCAGGACTTGACCCACGCGGGCAACGAGAGATGATGGATATGTTCTATGACCTGCACAAGCAACAGGGACTGACAACCATCCTTGTAACCCATAGTATGGAAGATGCCGTTAAATATGCCGACCAGGTGATTATTTTAAATAAGGGCAGCAAATATATGGAAGGAAGTCCGGTAGATGTGCTGACAAAGAAAGAGGCGCTCTACCAAGTCGGGCTTGATGTACCGGAAATGGTGCAATTTTTGAACGCATTTGCAGCGAAGTTCGGTGAAAACATACCATTCAACCGCCAGTCAGTTACTGCTATTGCTGGCGAAATCATAAAAAGTCTGAAGGGGGATGACCGGAATGAGTAATGGATTGATTATCGGTCAGTATGTTCCCGGTAAATCCCTTGTTCACCGGCTTGACCCCCGGACGAAAATTACGGTCATTTTCTTTTTTGTGTTTATTGTATTTCTTGCTAATTCGGTTATAAGTTATGGTTTACTGACGATTTTTGCATTAACAAGTATGTTTGTAACAAGCATTCCTATTCGGTTTATTTTAAAAGGGTTGACACCGGTATGGTTTTTAATTGTGTTTACGTTCATTTTGCACCTTATTGTCACCAATGAAGGAACCGTTCTTATAGATGTTCTTGGGTTTAAGATTTATTCTGGCGCACTTATACAAGGTTTTGCAATCTCTATGCGGTTTTTTCTCCTGATTCTAGTCACTTCTCTGCTGACACTGACAACGACACCGATTGAAATAACGGACGCAATCGAGGATATGCTGCACCCCTTGAAAAAGTTGCGCTTCCCGGTTCATGAGCTGGCTTTGATGATGTCGATTTCACTGCGGTTTATTCCAACGCTCATGCAGGAAACGGAAAAAATATCAAAGGCACAGGCGTCGCGCGGTGTCGACTTCCGTACCGGTCCAATTAAAGAACGGATCAAAGCGGTAGTTCCGCTGTTGGTTCCACTGTTTGTCAGTGCGTTTAAACGGGCGGAAGAGTTGGCAATGGCGATGGAAGCTCGCGGATATCAGGGCGGAGAAGGAAGAACGAAACTGCGAGAATTGAAATTGGAGAAAAAGGACTTTATTATATTTGTCTTATTTATCGCAGTTGTCGTCGCGTTATTTGCAACAAGGAATTAGAACAAAGGTGCTTGCGTCTTTGTTCTAAAAGTCTTCCCAAAGTTTATACTTTCTGATGCTACTAGGAAAAGGGGCTGGAACGAACATGACGAAAATTCTTTGTGAAATCAGCTATGATGGAACACGCTTCTCAGGCTATCAAATACAGCCCCGGGTCCGAACGGTTCAAGGTGAACTAGAGAAGGCTCTAATGAAAATTCATAAGGGAACACACATTGAAATCCATGGCTCGGGTCGTACCGATAAAGGGGTTCATGCCAAGGCACAGATGGCTCACTTTGAATCCCCGTACAACTTGACACCAACTGAATGGAAACGAGCCATTAACTCATTGATGCCTTCTGATATACATGTGAATGAGACAGCGGAAGTACCGGATGCCTTTCATGCCCGATTTGACGTGATAGAAAAAGAATATCGCTATTATATATACAATGAACGGGAGAAAGATGTGTTTAAACAAAACTATGTATACCAGTTTCCCTTTGCTTTAGATATCAGAGCGATGCAGCAGGCCGGAAAACAATTTGTCGGCTCGCATGATTTCACCACGTTTTCCTCTGCTAAAGCAGCGGTAAAAGGGAGTAAAGTCCGGACGTTATATGAGGTATCCTGCCACCGGGATGGAAGTCAGATTGAGATTGTTTTGCGGGGGGATGGATTCTTATATAATATGGTCCGAATTATAGCCGGCACGCTTTTAGAAGTCGGTCGCAGCAAAATGGAACCCGGTGACATAGACTGTCTGTTTGCCAAGAAAGACCGGCAGCTGGCAGGCGATACACTACCGCCACAAGGTTTGTATTTGTGGAATGTAAGATATAATGAAAAAATAATAGGAGATAAGATGAATACAGTATTACCCAGGTAATAACATGTTGCTTTCATGGATAATATGTCTTTTAAAAGACTGCGTTCAAACCTTGACTTTTATGCAGTTCTGGTATATCATGATTTGTGGCATTTTATTTTGAACCACGATTAGCCCCGGAAACTAATTGTGATGAAATATAAAAACGTACGACTGAAACAAATGTTTACAATGGAGGGAAACGACCATGCGGACAACTTTCATGGCGAATGAACAAACACTCGAACGCAAATGGCTTGTTGTGGATGCTGAAGGCAAGCGTCTCGGCCGTTTGGCAAGTGAAGTTGCTTCTATCCTGCGCGGAAAGCATAAGCCAACTTATACACCACACGCTGACACTGGTGACCATGTCATCATTATTAATGCAGAAAAAATTGAATTGACCGGTAAAAAATTGACGGATAAAATGTATTACCGTCACTCTAACCATCCAGGCGGATTAAAGGCACGTTCAGCAAACGTAATGCGTACAAGCTACCCTGAGAGGATGCTGGAGACAACGATTAAAGGCATGCTTCCAAAAGGTCCATTGGGTCGTAGAATGGGCAAAAAATTGCACGTATACAGAGGTTCTGAACATAAACATCAAGCACAACAACCGGAAGCTTACGAACTTCGCGGATAATTAAGAGGAGGTAAAATAAATGGCACAAGTACAATATTACGGCACTGGCCGTCGTAAGAAATCAACTGCACGTGTGCGCCTGGTTCCTGGGAATGGTCGGGTTGTCATTAACAAACGTGATGCAGATGATTATTTTCCATATGAAACACAACGTCTTATTTTAAAACAGCCTTTAGCAGCTACAGAAACAGAAGGTACGTATGATGTCTTGGTAAATGTTAACGGTGGCGGCTTCACCGGCCAAGCTGGAGCGATTCGCCATGGCGTTGCCCGTGCCCTTCTGCAAGCGGACCCGGAATACCGTGCAACATTGAAGCGAGAAGGTTACCTTACACGTGATGCACGTGCGACAGAACGTAAGAAATACGGTCTTAGAGGCGCTCGTCGTTCACCACAGTTCTCGAAGCGTTAATGTTAATATGATTGTTTACGAAACTCTCTTTTCATTATTTCGAAAAGAGAGTTTTTTAATGGTTTCCTACTAAAAACGTATCTGAAAACTATTTTCTTTTCGTGAATTTGCCTGTATCATAAAATTAGCTGAAAATATAACGGAAAGGAGATGCATAAACAATGATTAAACAATTATCCACAACCAAAGATGCTGATGCCATTTTTGCGCTGTCACAATTTGCTTTTCAGTATACGCTATCAGCAGAAGCATTTGAACATAAGAAACAAGAAGCCGAACGGCACATCATTTGGGGGTGGATGTCAGATGATGAATTAGCGGCAAAAGTGCATCTCATTCCACTATCCTGCTATATTAATGGTAAACCATTTGCCATGGGAGGTGTTAGTTCAGTTGCGACGTGGCCGGAATATCGTAGGCAAGGATTGGTAAGAAAGTTACTGCACCACGCATTAACCTATATGCGTCAAAATGGGCAGACATTGTCTTTTCTCCACCCATTTTCGTATGCCTTCTACAGGAAATATGGCTGGGAGCATGCCTTCTCACAAAAGCAGTATAGTCTCCCTGTAACAAGCTTGAAACGGAAGTGGGACACAACCGGTTGCGTGCGTCGTATTGATTGGGATATCCATCTCTTACACGACATTTATACAGAATATGCTAAGTGTTTTAACGGAACGCTCGTCCGAGATGCGAAATGGTGGGAGGAGCGGGTGCTGCAGGATAATTGGCATAAGGCAGTTGCTTATAGTGCAGATGGGACGGCTGAAGGATACATACTTTATAAAGCAACAGATAAGAAATTAATAGTGCATGAAATGGTATACAACACCCTGAATGCGCGTATGTTGCTACTTCAATTTATTGCTAACCACGATTCCATGGCGGAAACGGTGGAAATGATTGTTCCCGAAAATGATAACCTGGCACTGCTGTTAGACGAACCAAGTTTTGAGCAAAAGATTAGCCCTTATTTTATGGCGCGGATTATTGATGTTTCCGCCTTTTTAAAGCATTATCCATTTCAGCAAGGCAGACAGGTGTCAATTGCATTACATATTGACGATGAGTTTCTCCCGGAAAACGATGGCGTGTATCAGTTAAGGCAAACTGGCTCGGAAATAAATGTGACTCGCTTACAATCGGATACGCAAAGTCAAAAGGCTATTTATTGCAATGTACAGTACCTTACCTCTATGATGCTTGGTTTTAAACGTCCGAATGAACTGTATGATGCAGGCCTTATTCATGGGGAACAAGATGCTGTTAAGCAGCTGGATATCATAATTCCTGGGCGGCAGACCTTTTTTCCGGACTTCTTTTAACCAACTTGTGCCTTTTCCAGCTAAGGAACAACACAGTAAAGATACATAGAGACAGACAAAACGAATGACGTACTAGGGGAAGGATAAATGTGACGTACAACGTAAAGTTAATAAAGTTTTTCTTTGCAATGGATGATAACCTGATCAGAGTGAAAAAGGCGGAAACAGTTAAAGGATTGTGGTGGAAAGGCTTGTTGTTAATTTTACTCAGTATGGGTATCTATCTTTGGATGGCAGTTTTGGGAGTGGGGACAAGCTATATTTCTGAAGATGCAGTAGCGCTAGGATCACTTGGATATGAAGTGGGCAAGCTCTGGTTCATTATAGGTAGGATTGGTTTTGCGGTCCTATTTGCATTCCTAATACTATTTATTCCATCAATAATTTTTAACCTCATTACAAAAATTGAATACCGTAAATTAATCATTATGCAGCAGGTCGTCCTCGCTGTAATGCTGGTGGAGCGGCTTATGTGGATACCACTGGCTGTTTATGCTGGCTTGGATTGGTTCACATCACCATTGTCGTTCGGTATCATTGCTTCGTATGCATTCGATATTCCGTGGGTTATCTTCTTTTTTGGTGCTATCTCGGCTTTCCAGCTGTGGATTATTTGGTTTCAGGTTAATTTCCTGACCTATTTGTCGCCGGTAAGAAAGGGCTGGGTCTGGGCCGGTGTCGTGTTAATGCATATGCTATTTTGGGCTGGTACTGCTACCATTGCTAGTATGGATCAACATTTCATAAGTGGGTGGTTTGCATGAATCGAGGAAAGCTGTTCCTGGCCTTTACAGGAATTCTAATCGTTGTGAATAGTCTTTTCATCTTTTTTGATGAAGAGGGGAAAGTTTCACGTTTATCCTATGTGGAAGACTGGTCGCAAATTACTAAGAAGGACATGGTGGAAAAAACGAACACATCTGGTGTACTGACTGCTAAAAATGTAAACCATATCTACTTTGGTAAAGATAGCGGTCGTTTTCAGAAGTTTTTGGTGGAGGAAGGCACGGCTGTAAGTGTAGGTGATCCACTGTATAAGTACCATGTTGATAATTATGCAGCATTACACGCGGATTTGGAACGGAAGCGGCAGCAATTAACAAATGAAATACAAGCGATTGAGACAGCCATAACTTCTATAGCGAACTATCGGATTCCGGAGAAAGATATGACTGCTTTTGAAGGGGAAAAACGAACCAGTAAATCGCTAGAGACGGATTATTTAAAAGAGGAATACGTAACTGAAAAAGAGACTGAGCTTACGAATAAACAGGCACAACTAAAAAGTGTCCGGAAACAATTATCGGAATTGGAATCAACCGGGGAGACGCTGACGGTAATGAGTCCGTATCAAGGTGAAGTCACCTCCTTATCGGAATCATTGGATAATCCAGTCGTCACCATCCGTGGTACAGAATTGCAGGCAACAGGCCAGTTGACTGAGGCGCAGCGGATGCAGACTGCACCTGGCATGCCTGCAACAGTCACTATACGCGAAAATGGCACTGTTTTACGGGGGAAACTTGATGATATCGCTGAAGTTCCTGAATCAATCAGTCAGGAAGGAGCAAGTGCTTATCCTTTTAACGTGCTGTTTACTGAAGAGGCGGAAACAGAAGGGCTGTTTCCCGGTTATCATGTTAATCTGCAAATAACGACTGATGAATCACCAGGTGCTGCCGCTGTTAGTCAAGGACAACTGTTTGGAAAAAACATATGGAAGATGACACCTGAAGGGAAACTAGCAAGACAAACCGTGCATACAGGCATTTCTATGGATGACTTGATTGAAATAACAAGTGGGGCCTCTGTTGGTGAATGGATTGCGACAAAAGACCATGGTCAATTTCGTGAAGATACGGGTTTTATCACCCCGCTTAAAATGGGTGACATAGAATGGAAACAGTTAGGGAAATATGATAATGTAAATTGGAGACGGTATATTGTGACAGGGTTGCTGGCCAGATAATGTTTTAGAAGGGAAATAATGTGGTATTGTTTTTATCAATTGTTCATCGGCAGCAAGCACCAACTAATTTCTAAGGGCTGCTTTTCTGCCGGGATGAAACGGGTTATATCATGCTGAGAAGGGGGTACATACAGGATGGAACTCATTTATATAGGGATTTTCTTGTTCGCTGTGGCATTCGCTGTTGTTGCTATCTTTGCTTCGGTTGCATTAAAACGTGCCGCGAACACCATGGAAACCCTCGGTGAAACATTGAGTGATGTGGAAAAGAAAATGAACCACATTACGCCGGAGTTACAAAAAATGCTGGAAGAGACAGGCAGAACAGCAGATGATATAAATGATAAGGTCGCTGCTGCGGATGGCGTGTTTGACTCACTTAACCATATGGGAACGTCGATAAGTGCGTGTAATCAAATGTTACATTCGAAAACAACGAAGCTTCCTGCATTCATGTCACCACGATTCATGGACAGGCTTACAGATACCTTGAAGTGGGGGGAAGTGGCCAATCAGGTTTATCGTAAGTGGAAGAAAGATGGATTGAAGGAAAATGTTAATCCGAGCACAAGTAAAAAAATAACAAGAGATGAGGGATAATTATGAGTTTAACGGGAATAGGTGTAATCCTGATAGGGGCAGCATTTCTTGTAATCGCGGTGTATGCTGCCTGGACACTAAATAATTTAGCCAATTTGCTTCGTGGCATGGAAAAAACAGTGGAGAAGCTTCCTGACCAGCTTGATGATCTTTTTAGAGAAACCGGTACCGCGCTTAGTCAGACAAACCAGACCATTTCAGAAGTGAATGACAAGCTGCACACGCTGAGCCCGCTGTTTTACATGGTTCGTGATGTTGGGGAGGCTTCTAGAAAGTTAACCTCCCCACTGGCACGGTTTAGTGCATCCATGAGTAAGAAAATGGAACGGAATGAAAAGCAAGACTAATGAACTTGGGGTACCAGCCATCTTGTGGTTGGTACCCCGTTATTTATCCCGCATGATTGGAAGTCTTTGACAAAAGGTTTGTTTACTTTTTACGCTGCCATATGCAATAGCCTAACGCGGCAATGCCATATACCCACTCAAGATTGTATCGTTCCATGATACGGTTATCCGTTTTGGCACGCATTTCCTGATTAATCGCTGTTGCAGACGCCGACAGTTTTTTGATTGCACTACCAATGTCACCGGCAACCTGAATAGCGGGGTTAAGTTTGCTGAGCTGCCGATTCACGTCATTAATGGCAGCAGTCCCCGAACGAAGCGTGCTGCTTGCATCTTCCATGACAGAAGCAACCTGGCCGGGAAGTTCACCGGTTGTATCCTGCAGGCTAGAAAGTAGCTCTGTCAGTTTTCTCAGTGGCTTGATTAATAAGATAGCGACTGCAAGTGATGCCAGTCCGATAAGAAGAACCCCAATTCCTGCCCAGTCCATTTTATCAATCCCCTTTTTATATAATTTTTACGTTAGCCCTATTTTATCATAAACGGTCATCTTGTCCCATACAATGGTGTCAGCAGAAGGAATGATAAGGGGCGAAAGCTATGGAACGATTAAAGAAGATGCTGATGTGGGGAGCAGGTTTTATTATATTGGCATTATTGATCCAATATCCAATTGAAAAGACCAATTCTACATGGGAAACATGGTCACTTCCCTTATCCGGCAAGACGATTGTCATTGACCCCGGTCATGGTGGTGTGGACGGAGGGGCTGTTGGAAAAGATGACACACTTGAGAAAGATATAGCTCTTTCCGTCGCGAAGAAAACACGTGACTACTTGCAGCAATCCGGTGCCCTTGTTTACTTGACGAGGGAAACGGATAAAGATTTAGCAAAGGCTGAAACAAAAGGGCTATCACGCCGTAAAGCAGAAGATATTCGTAAACGGCTAAAGTTTATCCACGATAAGGAAGCGGATTTCTTTATCACGCTGCATTTGAATGCGCTGGGTACGGAAAAATGGCACGGAGCACAGACATTTTACTATCCAAATAAAGGTAAAAACAAACATTTGGCAGAAATGATTCAGGACGAAATCAAACGTAATCTCGAAAATACAACGCGAACATCGCTGGCGATCAATAACGTATATTTATTGAAAAATGCCGAAGTGCCTGGAGCCCTTGTTGAAATTGGATTCTTATCCAATCAAAAGGAACGTGAAAACTTAAAAAGTGATACGTACCAGGAGAAAATGGCCGGTAGTATTTACGAGGGTATGCTTCGGTATATTACAGAGGAGCCGGACGATGGATGAATGATGTTTTCTTTCACAATCCCCATGATTCAAATCACTTAGAAGTCTTGTTATTTGTGTTATACTAGCGTTGTGTGCGAATATGAAAATAAGTTGTGTATATACGCTAGAAAAGGATGTGATGAATCATGTTATCAAAAGAGGACGTAAGACAGTTGCTTAATCCTGTGAATGACCCATTTTTACATAAAACACTGGAAGAAACCGGTGGCGTAAAAGAAATTACCATTAAGGAAGAAAAGAAACATGTTAGTGTAAAAATTGGTATTGCTAAAACCAATACGGCTGAACAGATGCAGTTGCAGCAGGAGATTGTCGGTATTTTGAAGAAAAATGGGGCAACAACAGTCGGACTACGGTTTGAGCAGCTTCCTGATGAAGTCATTCAAAAGTATCAGCCAGCAGCGGAAGCCGAACAGGAAAAATCACTTTTGGGTGTTACAAAACAGCCTCATTTCATCGCGGTCGCAAGCGGAAAAGGTGGCGTCGGCAAATCAACAGTAACAGTTAATCTGGCTATGTCACTCATGCGACTTGGGAAAAAAGTCGGAATTATTGATGCGGATATATATGGATTCAGTATACCGGACATGATGGGGATTGAGAAAAGACCACAAGTACGTGGTGAAAAGATTATACCTGTTGAACGTTTCGGTGTACAAGTTATTTCCATGGGCTTCTTTGTAGAGGACAACTCCCCGATTATTTGGCGCGGTCCAATGCTTGGCAAAATGCTTAGCAGCTTTTTCAAAGAAGTGGAATGGGGCGATTTGGATTACTTGCTGCTTGACCTTCCACCTGGAACCGGAGATATCGCCATGGACGTCCATGAAATGATACCGAGCTGCAAGGAAGTGATTGTATCTACACCACATCCATCTGCAGCATTTGTAGCAGCACGGGCTGGACAGATGGCATTTAAAACGGAACATGACATTCTTGGTGTTATTGAGAACATGGCGTATTACGAGAGCAGGAAAACGGGAGAAAAAGAGTATGTATTCGGAAAAGGCGGCGGAGACAAGCTTGCTGAAGTACTGAAATCAAAAGTACTTGGTCGTCTGCCTTTACAGCAGCCATATGAGGATGAGGATGATTTTGCTCCATCCATTTACCAGGAAGATCATCCACTTGGGAAAGAGTATCATAAGATTGCATCAAAAATTGTGGCAAAAGTGGAGGAAGAGTAAAAAGAGGTGGCATATCGTCACCTCTTTCTTTATTGTTTAGGAAACTGTAGAAATAGCCCGCTGTGGACGAGGCTGATACATTTCCAGCAAATGTATCGTTCCGAGCGAAAATACTGAAGATGAGGGGGAAGCTGCGGTGATAACCTAGCATTATGCACCACCGCCACCCCCTGAGCCGCCGGAACCGCCGCCTTCAGAACCACCGTCTTTTGATTTCTGTCCTTGCTGTTTCGTTTTTTCTTCAGCGGCTTTAAGAAGAATTTTTGTTATCTTTTCCTGGAAAAGCGGTGACTCGAGTGTTTTTTGAATGGTTTCTTCCAAGTGTTTACTGAATTCTTGGCTTTTCATAACTGTCAGCATTTTGTCAGTCATTTGCGGATCTTTCAGGAGATCAATCATTTGCTGTTTAAATTTGGAGTCATTCATTAATTCCTTCATTAGCTTTTTATGCTGGTCAGTCATTGACTTTGCATACGTTTTAACAAACTTTGTATCCTCAAATAATTTTTTCCACATATCTGTTGCTTTATCAGAGGAAAGAAAGTCATTAATTGCCTTTTTGACTTCTTCCGAGTTGATGACAAGTTGTTGTTTGAGTTTTTCATCAGATAATATATCCTTAATTGCCTTTTTTCCGTCCTCTGTCTGTAATATATCAACGACCATTTTTTTCGTCGTATCGTAATCGGCCTTATCCCCACCGGTTTCCTGCCCGTTACAACCGGAGATAATCATACCGAGTGCCAGTAACAGGGTAACAAGAATGGTACGAAACATACTCAAGTCCTCCTTCCTCTCGTCTTTACTATGTGTACAAAGGTGAAAAATATGTATTTATAGAGGAAAAATAAGCATGTTCATGCTAAAATGTTGGTGGATGTTCAACATGATTTTAGGAGGAACATATTTTGAATAGTCGGAAATTGGCAGGATTGTTTTTTAAAACGTTAATGATTGGAGGCGTTGCGGGTTTAATCACAAGTTTTTTTGTAAAACCTGCACCCTATGCAAATAATTTAAACCCGTTTGATTTTTTCGAACTGATCGGGCTTGTTTTCTTTTTTCTCGGTCTTGGTTTTGTTTTTAGTGTCATCAGTCAGACAGGCTTTTTTGCTTATTTATTTATTAATCAGTTTGGATTGAGTCTGTTCCGTACATTCTGGCCAACCATACAGGTACTTTTGATTGCATTTGTGTTGTTTGACTTGGTTTATTTCCCGTATTCCAGCATGGATGGTGATATATCTGTTTTATGGTTTATTCTGATGGCGGCGGCAATTTTGGCGTATGGCTGGGTTGTTTCATCCATAAAAGCCCGTGCGACAAATCGACGAGCATTCATCCCGGCGCTGTTTTTAATGGTTGTTATGACTACTGTAGAGTGGGTTCCGGGCTTGAATGCAAACGGAACAGTCTATGCATGGTTGATGATCATCCCTCTTCTTGTCTGTAATACGTATCAGCTGCTTGTTTTGCATAAGTTAACTGGAACTGGCGATTCAACAACTGGCACCAAGCAAAAATCGGGCGAAGCAGCTTCAAAAAACGTAAAACATAACGTAAAACCCCAATCCTAGAAAAAAGGCATTGGGGTTTGGTTCCGATATAAATTTAAGCGATACAATGTTTACCGGCAAAGTTAAGCCACATCCGGATTCAGTGTCTTTATTCGTCTACTTTGCGGGCTTTGATTCGGCGTGTGCCTGATTAATCAGCTCAGAAATCGATACAAATTGAAAACCTTTGTTTTTTAAACCCTGCAAAATGGTATCCAGCGCTTTAGCAGTCTGTTTAACAGAATCGGACGCGTGTAGCAGAATTATATCGCCATTGGATGTTTGTTCCATCACCGTGTTAATGATTTGCTGTGAACCTGGGTTTTTCCAGTCATTTGGGTTGACGTTCCAATGCGTAACAGTGTATCCCTGCTTTTCAGCTAATTCTATAATTTCTTTGTTAAAGTGGCCGCTTGGTGGACGCAACAGCTCCATGTCTTCATACCCGAGTTTATCGAACACATCTTTAGCTTGTACTAAATCTTTTCGGACTTCATCAATTTCCTGTTTCAAATAACTTTTATAACGGTAACCGAGCATTCCCAATTCATGTTCTTGTTCGGTTATCTTTTCCACAATGTCGGGATGGCGCTCAGCCCACTCACCACTCACGAAAAACGTAGCTTGTACCTGTTTCTCCTTCAGTTTCTTCAAGATGTCATGAACTTTCTCCTCTCCCCAGCTAATATTGAAGGTTAAAGCGATTTCGGGCTCATTTTCATTCCCTTTAGTCAAAGCCAATGGATCATTTTCAGACAAAACTGAGAACGTCCCATCACGCTGAAACCATAGAAAAGAAGCAGTAAATAATGCAAATAGGATGACTGCAACATAACGTTTCCATTTTTTGAGCCGTATCGAATAAAAGTGCTTCATCGTATCATTCCCCTCAACAGTCCTTAGTTCATTCTATGTACAAGTTCAGTCAATATGAACAAGCTACGGTTTTTTATTTTGGATTCTTGCCGGGTGATTGCGATCTTCTGGATAATGACTGGGTAATAAAAGAATAAAAACATGGTGTTTATGGGAATAGTGACATTAAAAAATGAAATAAATGTATTTAGGGATTTCTTGTGTATAGATATGGAACAACATAAACATACTATGATAACTAATCCGGAAGCTTACTTTCATTGTTTAATGGATCAGAACAAAGACGCACGCGCCCTTGCAGGATAAGAACGCGACGGTGTCCGGGCGCCTGCACTAGCGCGTCCCGTGCGTCGAAGCCAGACGTGGCTTAAACTTGCAAGTAAAATTTATATTGCTAAATTTTATAGTTTCTTATCTTTTTAAAAAGGAAAAAGCAAAAGAGACATTATTTGATTGAAGGTTAGGTGTTACTTACTATGTTGGGATTCTTAATAAATGATGAAGAACAGAAGGAAATGGAATATTTAATAAAACGTGAACTTGAGGAGTTACTTATGGACATGCAAGATTCCCGTATAGAAGCTATGGTAAAAGAAACGATGAAAGAAAGATATCAGACGATGTTTAATTTATACCGTCGTGTAGCGAGTAAACAGGAGTACATCAAATACATACCAAAACATACAGGCAATCAGTAAAGTTGGTAAGCTTTTAGGAGTAAGTGAGCTACTGTTAATATAAGTTCACTAGTTCACAACGCAAATAAATTCGTGGCATTACACCAAATCAAAAGTAATATTCTAGTTGATTTCATTATTTTATATAGAAGACTTATCATGATTCAACTTTTTTCGACGTTTTTTTCGGTTTAACCATTGAACTTACTCGATAGTTATGCTATATTATTATTTGTTGTCAGTTAAACAACTTTTATTTATTAGGATATACAAGTTCGCACTGAATCGACACGCTGAATAACTGCTGATAAAAAAGTTGAAAAAGACGTTGACATTCAGTTGCAACCATGATATATTATAACTCGTCGCGAAAACGACATAAAAGAATTGCTCCTTGAAAACTGAACAAAACAGCCAGTATGACAGAAAGATGTCAAAGGTAAGAGGTCAGATTTTAAATCATTTGATTTAATGAAGACTTCAATCCCTTGAATCAATTTTTAAGCTAAGATATGAAGGCTGATTGGCGTCAGTCTTATCACAAACTTTTTTGAGAGTTTGATCTTGGCTCAGGACGAACGCTGGCGGCGTGCCTAATACATGCAAGTCGAGCGCGGGAAGCAGGCAATTGCCCTTCGGGGCATGCGCCTGTGGAACGAGCGGCGGACGGGTGAGTAACACGTGGGCAACCTACCTATAAGATCGGGATAACTCGCGGAAACGTGAGCTAATACCGGATGATGCTTTTTCTCGCATGGGAGAAAGCTAAAAGGCGGCTTTTAGCTGCCACTTACAGATGGGCCCGCGGCGCATTAGTTAGTTGGTGAGGTAAAAGCTCACCAAGGCGACGATGCGTAGCCGACCTGAGAGGGTGATCGGCCACACTGGGACTGAGACACGGCCCAGACTCCTACGGGAGGCAGCAGTAGGGAATCTTCCGCAATGGACGAAAGTCTGACGGAGCAACGCCGCGTGAGTGATGAAGGTCTTCGGATCGTAAAACTCTGTTGTCAGGGAAGAACAAGCATTGTTCGAATAGGGCGATGCCTTGACGGTACCTGACCAGAAAGCCCCGGCTAACTACGTGCCAGCAGCCGCGGTAATACGTAGGGGGCAAGCGTTGTCCGGAATTATTGGGCGTAAAGCGCGCGCAGGCGGTCTTTTAAGTCTGATGTGAAATCTCGTGGCTTAACCGCGAGCGGTCATTGGAAACTGGGAGGCTTGAGTGCAGAAGAGGAGAGTGAAATTCCACGTGTAGCGGTGAAATGCGTAGAGATGTGGAGGAACACCAGTGGCGAAGGCGACTCTCTGGTCTGTAACTGACGCTGAGGCGCGAAAGCGTGGGTAGCGAACAGGATTAGATACCCTGGTAGTCCACGCCGTAAACGTTGAGTGCTAGGTGTTAGGGGGTTTCCGCCCCTTTGTGCTGAAGTTAACGCATTAAGCACTCCGCCTGGGGAGTACGGCCGCAAGGCTGAAACTCAAAAGAATTGACGGGGGCCCGCACAAGCGGTGGAGCATGTGGTTTAATTCGAAGCAACGCGAAGAACCTTACCAGGTCTTGACATCCTCTGACAGCGGTAGAGATACCGTGTTCCCTTCGGGGACAGAGTGACAGGTGGTGCATGGTTGTCGTCAGCTCGTGTCGTGAGATGTTGGGTTAAGTCCCGTAACGAGCGCAACCCTTGATCTTAGTTGCCAGCATTCAGTTGGGCACTCTAAGGTGACTGCCGGTGACAAACCGGAGGAAGGCGGGGATGACGTCAAATCATCATGCCCCTTATGACCTGGGCTACACACGTGCTACAATGGATGGAACAAAGGGAAGCGAATCCGTGAGGTGAAGCAAATCCCATAAAACCATTCTCAGTTCGGATTGCAGGCTGCAACTCGCCTGTATGAAGCCGGAATCGCTAGTAATCGCGGATCAGCATGCCGCGGTGAATACGTTCCCGGGCCTTGTACACACCGCCCGTCACACCACGAGAGTTGGCAACACCCGAAGTCGGTGAGGTAACCATTTGGAGCCAGCCGCCGAAGGTGGGGCCAATGATTGGGGTGAAGTCGTAACAAGGTAGCCGTATCGGAAGGTGCGGCTGGATCACCTCCTTTCTAAGGAATATAATAAACGGAAGCTTTTTGTCATCGATATACTATCGGTAGGCAATTGAAGTCAGATTATAAAAGTCATACTCGGTTGTTTGGTTCAGTTTTGAGGGAGTAATTTCTTCAAAATCGGATGGGCCTGTAGCTCAGTTGGTTAGAGCGCACGCCTGATAAGCGTGAGGTCGGTGGTTCGAGTCCACCCAGGCCCACCATCCTCAATAAACGGGGCCTTAGCTCAGCTGGGAGAGCGCCTGCTTTGCACGCAGGAGGTCAGCGGTTCGATCCCGCTAGGCTCCATTTGCACCTTGAAAACTAAATAAGAGTAAAATATTCAACGACATCAAGCAAAAAGCTTAAGCGACTGTTTATAGGAGCTGAAGCTGGATTAATAGTTAAGTGATCAAGGGCGCACGGTGAATGCCTTGGCACTGGGAGCCGATGAAGGACGGGACTAACACCGATATGCCTCGGGGAGTTGTAAGCAAACTGTGATCCGGGGATTTCCGAATGGGGGAACCCGCTATCCGTAATGGGATAGTATGCGTATCTAAATACATAGGATACGCAAGGCAAACCCGGGGAACTGAAACATCTCAGTACCCGGAGGAAGAGAAAGCAAACGCGATTTCCTGAGTAGCGGCGAGCGAAACGGAACCAGCCCAAACCGAAAAGCTTGCTTTTCGGGGTTGTAGGACACTCCATCGGAGTTATCAAGAAACTGCTTAGACGAAATGGTCTGGAATGGCCGGCCAAAGAAGGTAAGAGCCCTGTAGTCGAAAGGCAGTTTCCTCCGGAGTGGATCCTGAGTACGGCGGAACACGAGAAATTCCGTCGGAATCCGGGAGGACCATCTCCCAAGGCTAAATACTACCCAGTGACCGATAGTGAACCAGTACCGTGAGGGAAAGGTGAAAAGCACCCCGGAAGGGGAGTGAAATAGAACCTGAAACCGTGTGCCTACAAGTAGTCGGAGCCCATTTATGGGTGACGGCGTACCTTTTGTAGAATGGACCGGCGAGTTGCGTTCGTATGCAAGGTTAAGTGGAAGACACGGAGCCGCAGCGAAAGCGAGTCTGAACAGGGCGATGAAGTATACGGGCGCAGACCCGAAACCGTGTGATCTACCCATGTCCAGGGTGAAGGTCAGGTAACACTGACAGGAGGCCCGAACCCACGTATGTTGAAAAATGCGGGGATGAGGTGTGGGTAGGGGTGAAATGCCAATCGAACACGGAGATAGCTGGTTCTCTCCGAAATAGCTTTAGGGCTAGCCTCAAGGTATACGTTCTGGAGGTAGAGCACTGATTGGACGAGGGGCCCTTATCGGGTTACCGAATTCAGTCAAACTCCGAATGCCAGCAACGTGAAACCTTGGGAGTCAGACTATGGGTGATAAGGTTCATAGTCGAAAGGGAAACAGCCCGGACCGCCAGCTAAGGTCCCTAAGTATACGTTAAGTGGAAAAGGATGTGGCGTTGCACAGACAACCAGTATGTTGGCTTAGAAGCAGCCATCATTTAAAGAGTGCGTAATAGCTCACTGGTCGAGTGACGCTGCGCCGAAAATGTACCGGGGCTAAACGTATCACCGAAGCTGCGGATTGTTCTTACGAACAATGGTAGGAGAGCGTTCCAGGTGCTGTGAAGTCAGACCGTGAGGACTGGTGGAGCGCCTGGAAGTGAGAATGCCGGTATGAGTAGCGAAAAAAGAGTGAGAATCTCTTTCACCGAATGCCTAAGGATTCCTGAGGAAGGCTCGTCCGCTCAGGGTTAGTCGGGACCTAAGCCGAGGCCGAAAGGCGTAGGCGATGGATAACAGGCAGATATTCCTGTACCACCTCGTGAGCGTTTGAACGATGGGGGGACGCAGCAGGATATGGAAAGCGCACCATTGGAAGTGTGCGTCCAAGCAGTGAGGAAGTTGGGCAGGCAAATCCGTCCAATAATTCCAAGCTGTGATGGGGAGGTCAATTGTGACCGAAGTTCCAGATTCCACACTGCCAAGAAAAGCCTCTAGTGAGTTCACAGGTGCCCGTACCGCAAACCGACACAGGTAGGCGCGGAGAATATCCGAAGGTGATCGGGAGAACTCTCGTTAAGGAACTCGGCAAAATGACCCCGTAACCTAGGGAGAAGGGGTGCTCAGGCTGAGTCTGAGCCGCAGTGAATAGGCTCAAGCGACTGTTTACCAAAAACACAGGTCTCTGCGAAGCCGAAAGGCGAAGTATAGGGGCTGACACCTGCCCGGTGCTGGAAGGTTAAGGGGATGCGTTAGCCTTCGGGCGAAGCGTTGAACCGAAGCCCCAGTAAACGGCGGCCGTAACTATAACGGTCCTAAGGTAGCGAAATTCCTTGTCGGGTAAGTTCCGACCCGCACGAAAGGTGCAACGACTTGGGCACTGTCTCAACGAGAGACCCGGTGAAATTATACTATGCGTGAAGATGCGCATTGCCCGCGACAGGACGGAAAGACCCCGTGGAGCTTTACTGCACCTTGATATTGAATGTTGGTACAGCTTGTACAGGATAGGTGGGAGCCGTCGAAGCGTGAGCGCTAGCTTACGCGGAGGCACCCGTGGGATACCACCCTGGCTGTACGAACATTCTAACCCAGGGCCGTTATCCGGCCCGGAGACAGTTTCAGGCAGGCAGTTTGACTGGGGCGGTCGCCTCCCAAAAAGTAACGGAGGCGCCCAAAGGTTCCCTCAGAATGGTTGGAAATCATTCATGGCGTGTAAAGGCACAAGGGAGCTTGACTGCGAGACCTACAAGTCGAGCAGGGACGAAAGTCGGGCTTAGTGATCCGGTGGTTCCGCATGGAAGGGCCATCGCTCAACGGATAAAAGCTACCCCGGGGATAACAGGCTTATCTCCCCCAAGAGTTCACATCGACGGGGAGGTTTGGCACCTCGATGTCGGCTCATCGCATCCTGGGGCTGTAGTCGGTCCCAAGGGTTGGGCTGTTCGCCCATTAAAGCGGTACGCGAGCTGGGTTCAGAACGTCGTGAGACAGTTCGGTCCCTATCCGTCGTGGGCGCTGGAAGTTTGAGAGGAGCTGTCCTTAGTACGAGAGGACCGGGATGGACACACCGCTGGTGTACCAGTTGTTCCGCCAGGAGCACAGCTGGGTAGCTACGTGTGGTAAGGATAAGTGCTGAAAGCATCTAAGCATGAAGCCCCCCTCAAGATGAAACTTCCCATCACTTCGAGTGAGTAAGATCCCTCAGAGACGATGAGGTTGATAGGTCCGAGGTGGAAGCGTGGTGACATGTGGAGCTGACGGATACTAATCGATCGAGGACTTAACTACTACTATGGTCGTTGAATCACACTCTTATTTAGTTTTTAGGGTGTAAATCTAAAAAAACCCTTGCATTTTTCGAAGGAAATGCATATAATAATAGTTGTTCTTAAAATAGAAGTGATGTTCTGTAAACTAACAGGACTTCGATAGGTCTGGTAGTAATAGCGGAGAGGACACACCTGTTCCCATGCCGAACACAGCAGTTAAGCTCTCCAGCGCCGATGGTAGTTGGGGCCTTGCCCCTGCAAGAGTAGGACGCTGCCAGGCTCTTTCTTTATATATCTATAACTGATTAAATATTAAGGTGCATATTTTTTCATAAATTCCACAGTAGCTCAGTGGTAGAGCTATCGGCTGTTAACCGATCGGTCGCAGGTTCGAATCCTGCCTGTGGAGCCATATTCGCTTCCATAGCTCAGTCGGTAGAGCGCTTCCATGGTAAGGAAGAGGTCGCCGGTTCGAGTCCGGCTGGAAGCTCTGTATTAAGGCGCTTGCGGCTCTGATGGGTCGAGGCGTTTTATTTTTTTATAGTTAGACATGGGTGTTTGAATTATTTACATTAGGCAGGTGTTTTCATGTCATTTCTCTTATTACTTGCGGCTGTTGTAACAATAATGGAAGTATTTGTAGCAGTATTTCTTATAAAGAAGCATAAAATGAAAATTTGGCAATCACTTTATACATCCCTACCCGTAATTATCATTGTTTGGATTGCAGCGATAATGTATTCATAGATACTTTCATTATGCGCTCGTTTTTCAATTACTAAGTATTGGGGTGTGTCCTCAAAATTAAGTGGAGATCCTATTGCCTGTAATGATAAAATCTCACGGGAATATTTTTTTCAATTTCCCCCTTTACAAAAGTGGACAATCTGTATATAATAAAGTTTGTCGGTGAACGGAAAAACATAAATCGACTTTTTTCATGTTCAGTGGCCCGTTGGTCAAGTGGTTAAGACACCGCCCTTTCACGGCGGTAACACGGGTTCGAATCCCGTACGGGTCACCAATAATGGAGGATTAGCTCAGCTGGGAGAGCACTTGCCTTACAAGCAAGGGGTCGCAGGTTCGAACCCTGCATCCTCCACCATTTCACTTATATGTATAAGTATCTTAGGTCTTACAAAGGCTATATATTGTTTGTGGGCTTAGCTCAATTGGTAGAGCAAAACGCTCACAATACTGAATACATTTCTACTATGGGCAAAATTGCGAGAGGTACAGTTTCAAAGAACCGACTTGCAACACAATGAGCCTTTTAATTGAGATTATTGAATAATGATGATTGAAATAACTTCATTATCTGCCGGCCTAGCTCAACTGGTAGAGCAACTGACTTGTAATCAGTAGGTTGGGGGTTCAAGTCCTCTGGCCGGCACCATTTAATTTTTTATGTATATATTCAGTACGATTCGGTTATCATAATTAAGGAGGGGTAGCGAAGTGGCTAAACGCGGCGGACTGTAAATCCGCTCCCTCAGGGTTCGGGAGTTCGAATCTCTCCCCCTCCACCATATTTCACATTGGGCTATAGCCAAGCGGTAAGGCATCGGGTTTTGATCCCGTGATTCGCTGGTTCGAATCCAGCTAGCCCAGTCTTTTTTTTATGTCTTTTTTATTTTGTCCGCCTGCACAAATCCGGATAAGGTAGCCGACATAGGGTTTTTTTACAATATTTAACCGAACTAAGGTACAGTAGCTTCTTACACTGAATAATCAGTATAGACATGATAAGAAAATATCACCTGACATCTGATTATATTTTAAAACATTCGAACAGGAGCCATTAGCTCAGCTGGCAGAGCATCTGACTTTTAATCAGAGGTCGGAGGTTCGAATCCTCCATGGCTCATTGGTTAAAAAATGCTAGCGGAAATACATAACACATATTATAATGGAAAATAAACAAGGTGGTTATGATTGTAAACAGCCTTGTTTATTTGCATTTTATGCTGTTTTTTTACATAATAGAAGCAGTTAAATCATAACAAAAGGGTTGAATCCCGTATAATATGTTGGTAAAAGGATGAGAAGGCATGCAGACTTCCAGGATTCCTGGCTTTTATAACATGACCGTTGATGAACGGCGGGAATTACTTTCGAAAATGAGCGCTTTTTCAGAAGAAGACAAAGCATATCTTTATGCTGAAAAACCATTAACGACCGATACCGCAGATAATATGATAGAAAATGTTGTAGGTACATTCCCACTTCCTTTGGGTTTGGGACTTAACTTTTTAATAAACGACAAAGAATATGCCGTGCCGATGGCGATTGAGGAACCTTCCGTTGTAGCTTCAGCAAGCCATATTGCCAAGATTGTCAGAGAGGCCGGCGGATTCACAACAGAAGCAACTGAGCGTGTCATGATAGGTCAAATTCAAGTTGTCGGATGTCAGGATTTCCATAAAGCGAAGGAAGTCATTTTAAGCGAAAAAGATACTTTGATTAATTATATGAATACTGCATATCCTAGTTTAATAAAAAGGGGTGGCGGTGCAGAGGATTTGGATGTCAGAATCTTGAATGAGGATGCAAACTCCAAATTCAGTCAGATGCTCATCCTTCATGTTTATATTAATACTTGCGATGCTATGGGTGCGAATATTATTAATACGATGGTTGAAGCCCTGGCGCCAAACGTTGAAGAGTTGACTGGCGGGAAGGTATACTTGCGGATTCTTTCCAACTATCCCGATCGTTGTCTTGCACGCGCGCGCTGTATTATACCGCCTGATTTACTTGCAACGGAGGAATTTACCGGCGAAATGGTGCGGGACGGGGTCATTCATGCTTATGAATTTGCAGCATCTGACCCGTATCGTGCAGTAACACATAACAAGGGGATTATGAATGGAATTGACCCGGTTGTGATTGCAACAGGCAATGATTGGCGTGCAGTGGAGGCTGGAGCACATGCACACGCAGCACGTAATGGTCGGTATGGTTCAATGACAGAATGGTCCAAAGATGACGAAGGGAATCTTATCGGTGAACTGGAACTACCAATGTCAGTTGGTACGGTGGGTGGATCGATTCGTGTTCACCCAGTATCTAAAATCGCTCATAAACTGTTAAACGTTGATTCAGCACAGGAACTTGCACAAGTTATTGTAGCTGTCGGACTTGCCCAAAACCTCGGGGCTTTAAAGGCTTTAGCAACAGACGGAATTCAGAAAGGGCATATGGCTTTGCATTCGAGATCCGTAGCCATTGCAGCAGGAGCTACAGGGGAGATGATAGATGTGATATCGCAACGTTTGATTGAAGAGAAAGAAATCCGTGTGGGAAAAGCAAAAGAATTGGTGGAAGAATATAAAAAATGAGTGCAGAAAAAGCGACAACTTCCGTACAAACAGCTATTGGTATAGCTCATAGTAAATTAATCCTCATTGGTGAACACGCGGTTGTACACGGACAGCCGGCGATAGCACTTCCCTTTCCTTTAGTAGGGGTTGAAGCAGTGGTAGACTATGTGCCCGGTTCGATAAAAATTGACAGCACTTTTTATCACGGGCCAATTGAATCCGCCCCAGAGTCACTTGATGGGGTGACGAATTGTGTCTGGGCCACGCTGGAAAAGCTTGATTTACCGTGTGAGGATTTACTAATTCGGATTAAGTCATCCATTCCACCGGGAAAAGGTCTTGGATCCAGTGCATCGGTAGCAATTGCGGTCATCCGGTCACTATTCGCCTATGCTGAAAGGGACTATACTGAAGAGGACATTTTGGAACTTGCGGCTATCTCAGAAAAATATGCCCATGGCGAGCCAAGTGGAATTGATACATTGACAATCACCTCAGCACTTCCGGTATGGTATGAAAAAGAGCATCCAATTGATCGTATAGAGCCTAAGGGTGACTTTCATTTCATTGTTGCCGACTCTGGTCGAATGGGGGATACGCGTTCAGCTGTTGAATCAGTAGCTGAACTGATTAAGTCTGCGCCGAAACGGATCCAATCTAAATTAGATCGAATTGGTGAACTTACACACCGCGCAAGAAATGCATTGGAAAGTGCGAGTAAACATCTGTTGGGTCAAATGCTGAACGAAGCACAGAAAGAACTAGAGGCACTTGGTGTGAGTGATGCTGGATTAAACAGGCTGATTTACTTTGCACGTCAGGAGGGTGCACTTGGTGCCAAATTAACAGGTGGCGGCAATGGCGGCTGTGTGATTGCACTGGCCCGCAATGAAGTGCATTCCAGACAGCTAAGTGAAAAACTGAAAAAATTCGGGGCACACGCTGTATGGTCTTTTGCGTTAAAAAAGAAGATGGATTAGATAAAACCGGTTAAAGGAGTCGTGACATGAAGGCAACAGCTCGAGCCCACACAAATATTGCCTTAATTAAATATTGGGGAAAACGGGACAGGTCTTTAATACTTCCAATGAATAACAGTCTTTCGCTGACACTGGATGGTTTTTATACGGAGACGACTGTCGAATTTCATGATTACTTAACAGCGGATGTTTTTTATCTGAACAATGATTGCATTACTGGTAAAGCGTATCAGCGGGTCACATCATTTTTAGACCGGGTTCGGGAAAAAGCAGGAAGAACTGATGTATATGCCGAAGTCCATTCGGTTAATCATGTACCGACTGCTGCCGGTTTGGCGTCGTCAGCATCTGGCTTTGCCGCATTGGCTGCGGCTGCATCGAAGGCAATTGGCATGCAGCTTAACAACCAGGAACTATCTGTGCTGACAAGACAAGGGTCAGGATCCGCGTGCCGCTCGGTATATGGTGGTTTTGTCGAATGGGAAAAAGGGTTGAAAGAAGACGGATCTGACTCGCATGCAATTCCGATAGCGCCTGCGAACCATTGGGATATAAGAGTTGCTGCTGCTGTTATGTCTTCTGATGCCAAAAAGATATTAAGCAGGGAAGGCATGGAAAGAACGGTAAACACATCGTCCTTTTATCCGAGCTGGGTGGAAAGTATCCCGACAGATCTTATAACAATAAAAAAAGGCATTATGCATAAGGATTTTGAAAAGGTCGGGTCGATTGCTGAGGTAAATTGTCTTAGAATGCATGCGACAACACTGGCTGCTCATCCACCGTTTACGTACTGGCAGAGTACGACATTCTTAATTATGGAAGCGGTAAGGGATTTGAGGTCTTCAGGTGTACCAGCCTATTTTACGATTGATGCTGGTCCGAATGTTAAGGTCCTTTACTTGCCCGAAGATGAGGAAACAGTACAGCACAAGCTCCGTTCGATTGCAGGTGTTCGGGATGTCATTGTGAGCAAGCCAGGTCAAGGAATATCCTACGTGTAGGGGTTGAATATGTTGCCTAATTCACCATTAACGGTACGTGTCCCCGGCAAACTGATGATTGCGGGGGAATTTGCTGTGCTAGAGCCGTATCAAAAACTAGCCGTCATGGCTGTCGATCGTTTTGTTTATGCAACGTTGGAAGATAGTACGGAAAATCGCGTTTCCCTTGAATCATTCCAGTTGCAGGGACTGGCTTGGGCGTATGAAGGGGATACTGTACGTATCAAAACAACAGATTCACGTGTGACATTTGTTGAAAATGCTATGTCCGTTGTGTATACATATCTAAGAGAGAACAACTATACACTTAGTAATTTTCGGCTGTCCGTCCGCAGTGAACTTGATGATGCATCGGGACGGAAGTATGGACTTGGTTCGAGTGCAGCGGTCGTTACATCGGTTACGTCCGCTATGTTGGCTAAGTTCCTCCCGAAAAAACCGCCGGAAACACTGGTCTTCAAGCTGGCGGCTGTTTCCCATGTTATGACACAAGGAAGCGGTTCTGGAGCAGATGTTGCTGCGTCTTCCTATGGAGGTTGGCTAGAATATTCATCATTCCAAGCTGAGTGGCTCAAAAAGGCGTATGGGGACACGGACAGCATTACAGAACTTGTGGAACAAGAATGGCCGTACTTTTCAGCAAAACCTGTTAAACTTCCGAACAGCGTATATTTGTGCATAGGTTGGACAGGCTCACCAGCATCAACGTCAAAGCTAATCGGGAAAATTTCTATGCTTAAAGATTCCTCGCCAGAGCTGTACAATAAATTTATAACAGACAGCAAAAGAGCAGTCACCAGCTTTTTACAGGGAATTAAAACTGGAGACCCCGAATTACTCTTTAAGGGTGTCAGGCAAAACAGGCGCACCCTGGCTACACTCGGTCAACATGCCAATGCAGAAATAGAAACACCCATGCTTACTACATTGTGTAACCTTGCCGAAGATTTTGGTGGTGCAGGTAAGCCGTCCGGTGCGGGTGGCGGAGATTGTGGGATTGCCTTCATGCCATCGGAAGAACAGGCGAAACAATTGATGCGGGCATGGCAAGAAGCAGGTATTAAACCGCTGGAAATGCATCCTTGTATGACCGGTGCTTCAGTTATTTAGCAAGTTGTGTCTATCACTGACACACTTGCTTTTTATTTTGAAGAAAGTGAAGCACCTAAACGTAACAGTACTGGAAAACTATCGGTATTCAACTTTCCGGGTGTATAAATATTCAGTCTGTTGTCAAGTTGAGTCATAGCTACTTCTTGAGCTACAATTTAGCCAAAGGGGGGCAATGACAATGAGAAAGAATATGTCTATTATTGGTGTTCCAATGGATTTAGGGCAGAACAGACGCGGTGTCGATATGGGACCAAGTGCAATCCGTTATGCCGGTGTTGTCGAAAGGCTGGAGAATTTGGGTTATCATATTAATGATTTAGGTGATGTTCCGGTTTCTCGTCCGGATGGTAAAAATGAAATACAAGATGGGAACTTACGAAACCTTAAGCAAGTGGCTGAGAGTAATCAAAAACTCGCTGAACTGGTAGATAAAGAAATTGTAGAAAGCCACTTTCCATTGATACTTGGTGGGGATCATAGCATTGCGATAGGTAGCTTGGCAGGTGCGGCTAAACATTTTCAAAATCTTGGTGTCATCTGGTATGACGCACACGGTGATCTTAATTCCGGTGACACATCGCCATCAGGAAATATACATGGAATGCCGCTTGCCGTCAGTATTGGTATTGGCCATGACAAACTTACGACCATTCTTGATTATGCACCTAAAGTTAAACCTGAGAACATTGTGATTATTGGAGCTCGTTCGCTGGATCCAGGTGAAAAGGAACTGATACAAGAAAAAGGAATCAATGTTTATTCGATGCATGAAATAGATCGAATGGGAATGTCTCAGGTGGTAACCGAGGCAATCAATTATTTGCGGGAACGAACGGATGGCGTTCATTTAAGTCTTGATCTGGATGGACTTGATCCGGAAGAGGCACCAGGAGTCGGCACCCCTGTACTTGGCGGATTGTCGTATCGTGAAAGTCACCTGGCAATGGAAATGCTAGCAGAAGCAGATATGATAACATCAGCAGGGTTTGTAGAAGTGAATCCGATTCTTGACGATAAAAATAAAACGGCGTCACAAGCAGTCGGTTTAATCGGCTCATTATTTGGCGAAAAGCTAAAATGATATATTAAACAAAGGTGAAATTGTATCGCTCATTTTATATTTTCCTGCATTACAAAAAAGGCATCCGCCTCACAGGATGTCTTTAAATATGTCGTCACCCCCGGTTGAAGCGACAATTAAGTAGCAAGGGGATCACGCCTCAGGAAACAAAAAAAGACATGAATCCCCTCATGTCTTTATTTTTTATTTATAATATTTCTATTTTACTTCGTTAGGCATTCTGATAGCTGTTCAATAATTCATCTAATCGTTGACTGGATTGAATGGCGGCTGGTGATGTTAATCCATATTTATCGCCTGTTCTTATCATTTCGTTCCGGTACTTTTCAATCTCCTTCAATTTGGAATTATTGTCCACCAATGCGCCCTCCTATCTAGCAGAGTATACTATGAAGATATCCGATTTAATTAACATTTAAACGTTTATCACTTTTTTAAACCTTTCAAGGTGTTACTGTATGGCAGGAACTACAGGACTATATTACCCCGGAAATATTAAGTATCTGTGCCAGATGAAGGTTGAATGCCAAGAACAGAGAGTAAAACTAGGTTCTTTCAATTAAGAGGCATTCCTACCCCGTACTAGTGCATGGAGTATAGTGAAATTTACCGGAATAGAGAAGTTCTGCTTTTATGTTTATAATTGAACATGATACAATTGAAATTATGATATAATGGATACGGTTATACGTAGAAGTATACATGTCGGAAGGAAGTGTGAACGTGCTTGATGGGGGATTTCTGGACCTGCTTCGAATCGGCGTAGACATAGCTCTCGTCTGGTATGTTTTGTATAAATTAATCATGCTGATCAGAGGTACCAAGGCAATTCAGCTATTAAAAGGAATTGTCGTTGTTTTGCTTGTCTGGGCGTTCAGCATTGTTTTTGAACTGCATACTATTCAATATATTACAAATCAGGTCATTAAATGGGGTTTTGTAGTCATTATCATATTATTTCAGCCTGAGCTTAGAAGGGCATTGGAACAGTTAGGTCGAGGGAATATTTTCTCGCGTGGATCCAGCTCCGAAGAAGAAGTACTGGAGCACAAGGTGGAAGCTATTGTTCAGTCCTGCCAGTATATGGCTAAACGGCGAATTGGTGCATTAATTTCCATTGAGCGCGAAACAGGGATTGGTGATTATGCAGAGACAGGCATTCCGATAAGTGGGAAATTGACGCATCAGCTACTGACAAATATTTTCACACCTAACACACCGCTGCATGATGGGGCGGTTATTATCAAAGATGAAGAGATTCTGGCGGCAGCCTGCTACTTACCATTATCCGAAAGCCCATTCATATCAAAGGAACTAGGCACCCGACACCGGGCGGCAATGGGCATTAGTGAAGTTACCGATGCCGTCACCATTGTCGTATCGGAGGAAACAGGAGGTATATCCTGTACGGAAAATGGAGAAATGAAACGGGAACTAAGCCAGGAAGGATTGCGCCAATATCTTCGGGAGAAATTGTCGCTGTCATTGAGAGCCTCTGAATCCAAGTCTCGTCATCAGAGGAGGAAAGATAATGGATAATTGGTTTAAGAGCCCATGGTTCGTTCGGGCTATCTCCCTCGCTTTCGCTATTTCATTATATGTGTTTGTACAGGTTGAGATGGATCAGTATCAAAATGAATCGCGGCTTTTACCGAATTCAAATGCTGATGTTCAGACGATTGAGAATGTACCTGTTAATATACGGATTGATGGGGAAAGATTCGTTGTCAGTGGCGTACCTGAATTTGCAGCGGTTTCGCTTGAAGGGTCAACAGGTACATTAACAGCCACAGCTCGTAACCAGAACTTTGACATCTATGTTAATCTTGAAGGGCTTGAAGCCGGAACGCATACAGTTGAGTTAAAGCACACAGGCATCCCAGATGAACTAAATGTTTATATCGAACCTAAGACGATAGAGGTAACAATTGAGGAACGGGCGTCGAAAAAGTTTCCTGTGGCTGTTGATTATATTAATGAGGATGAGTTCCCGGAAGGTTATCAGATTGAAAGCTCACGAACCGAGCCTCAACAGGTGACCATTACAAGCTCCAAAGAAGTGATTAATCAAATCGCCATTGTTAAAGCATTTGTCGATGTTGCAGGGGTCAAGGAATCTATTGACAGTCGCGAAGTTCCGGTAAAGGTGTATGATGCTAGAGGAAATGAACTGAATACCCGCATAGAGCCATCAAGTGTTAATGTCTCAGTAACCATTAGCAATCCTAACAAAACAGTTCCTGTAAGTGTGGCTACTGCTGGCGAGTTGCCTGATGGGTATTCATTAGCTTCCATATCTGCTAACATGGATAAAGTGAAAGTATTCGGAACAAGTGAAGTTTTGCAGAATATAGAGGAAGTGAAAACGGAAAAAATCGATTTGACTGACTTAAATACGTCCGGGACGATTGATACTAAGCTTGCACTGCCGGACGGTGCAAGTGTTTCTGGAGATGGTTCTGTTGAGGTAACCGTTGAACTGGAACGCAATAAAACATTTAAAAATGTCCCAGTCACTATAGAAAACCTTGATGATGGACAAGATATAGCTTTTATTAATCCGGAAACCCCTGAGATGGATCTTAATGTAATTGGAAATGTAGATAACCTCAGCAAGGTTTCAAAAGATAATCTTCGCATTGTTCTTGACGCAGAAGGGCTAGATAACGGCGAACATGAAATCCCGGTTAAGATCAGCGTTCCCGATAACGTTAACGCTCGCGGTGAATATGAACAAGTAACCATCGACATTTCATGATGATATAATAAATTAGTATTGTACAGTAAATGAACTTTTGAATGGTGAAATGGACGTAAAGGAGAGGTACAACATGGGAAAGTATTTTGGAACAGATGGTGTCAGAGGAATAGCCAACACAGAGTTGACACCGGAATTAGCATATAGATTAGGACGATTCGGCGGTTATGCCCTGACCAAGGGAGTCGAAAAGCCTAAGATTCTAGTGGGGAGGGATCCCCGGGTCTCCGGCCATATGTTGGAAGGAGCACTTGTAGCTGGCTTGTTGTCCATAGGAGCAGAAGTGATGCGTCTGGGGGTTATCTCTACACCAGGAGTTGCTTATTTGACAAGGGCAACGAACTCAGAAGCAGGGGTCATGATTTCTGCCTCACATAATCCTGTTGAAGATAACGGAATTAAATTTTTTGGTCCGGATGGTTTTAAATTATCGGATAGTGAGGAGGATGAAATCGAGCGGCTTATGGTTGATGAAGATAATCTTCCTCGTCCAACCGGTGCTGATATAGGTGTGGTCAACGATTATTTTGAAGGCGGACAAAAGTATCTCTCCTTTCTAAAAGATTCCATTGATAATGATTTTGAAGATTTGCAAATAGCGCTTGACTGTGCGCATGGCTCTACTTCAAGTCTCGCAGCACATCTGTTTGCTGACCTTGAGGCAGATATTCACACGATTGGTTCTTCACCAAATGGGTTGAATATTAATGACGGTGTCGGATCTACTCAGCCGGAGGCGTTGCAGAAGTTAGTAAAAGAAAAAGGTGCAGATGTTGGTCTTGCTTTTGACGGTGACGGAGATCGCCTTATTGCCGTTGATGAGAATGGAGCCATTGTTGATGGTGACCAAATCATGTATATTTGTGGTAAATATATGAATCAAAAAGGTCTATTACATCATCAT
This sequence comes from Lentibacillus cibarius, assembly GCF_005887555.1. Taxonomy (NCBI): domain Bacteria; kingdom Bacillati; phylum Bacillota; class Bacilli; order Caryophanales; family Bacillaceae; genus Lentibacillus; species Lentibacillus cibarius. The sequence goes on from NZ_VCIA01000001.1 coordinate 2,096,449, forward strand.
ACAGTTGTCTCTACCGTTATGAGTAATCTTGGCTTTTATAAAGCACTTGAAGAAAATGGCATGCGCAGTGACAAAACTTCAGTAGGCGATCGGTATGTCATGGAGGAGATGCGTAAAGGTGGCTATAACTTGGGGGAGAACAGTCCGGACACGTTATTTTCCTTGATTACAATACGACTGGCGATGGAATGTTGACGGCTTTGCAACTAGTAAACGTTATGCAGGAAACAGGAAAGCCGCTGTCAGAGCTAGCAGGTGAAATGGTCATTTATCCGCAAGTGCTAAAGAATGTACGCGTTATTGACAAGCACAAAGTCATGACAAATCAAAGAATTCAGGAAACCATTAATGCTGTAGAAGATGAAATGGGTGGAGAGGGCCGTGTACTTGTGCGACCATCTGGAACAGAGCCGCTTGTGCGTGTCATGGTGGAAGCGCCAACCAAAGAGGACTGTGAAAAATATGGTTCTAAAGTTACTTCGGTAATTGATGATTTGCTGGGAATGAAAGACTAGTATTCATAGAAGCTTCTCCTTGAAAGGGAGGAGCTTTTTTTGAAAGATAAGAAACTTTAAAATTTAGCAATATGACATTTACTTGCAAAGTTAAGCCACGTCCGGCTCCATTTTTTCCTTAATGAAACCTTTTTGACCTAATGTGACTCATTTGTATACTGTTTACATTCCTTGGAAGCCGCAACAAGATTGCTATAGACCCAGACGGTTTTGATTTGCTATGATATAGAAACTGTTTAATACAATTACCCGATTAGTCAAGGATAATTGTTGGAAGAGATCAGCAATTTTGGGAGGCTGCGCTATGGATCAGCAACAACGGAGTCGGAAGGCACAACTTGCTTCCTGGGTAGGCATTACTGGTAATCTGTTATTATCTGTAATGAAAGGTATAGCAGGATGGCTATCAGGGAGTAGGGCACTGATTGCCGATGCAGTCCATTCTGCCTCAGATGTCGTCAGTTCTGTCGCTATTTTGGCGGGGATACGTTATGCGAATAAACCACCCGATAAAGAACATCCATATGGCCATGGAAAGGCAGAGAATATTGCTGCGATGATTGTCTCGATTTTACTAATATTAGCGGGTTTTGAAATTGCCTGGTCTTCAGTGAAAGTTTTTTGGGGAGAAAAGCCTTCAGCACCAACAGGGGTTGCACTTGCAGCTGTCATTATTTCCATTGTTGCCAAAGAGATGCTCTATCAATATAAATTTCGTTTGGGTAAACGGATTAACAGTCCGGCGCTGACAGCCGATGCATGGCATCACCGTTCGGACGCCTTATCATCGTTTGGAGTACTATTAGGTGTCGGCGGGGCAATGATCGGGGAGCGGCTTGAAGTGAATCAGCTCGTATATTTAGATCCTATTGCCGGTGTCATTGTGGCCTTGTTTATTATCATCTTGGGCTATAAAATGGCACGCGAATCAATCGACTTGGTACTTGAGAACGTACTGGATGATGAGGAAAGCAAGCAGTACATTGTGACGGCAAAAAATGTACAAGGTGTCAAGCAAGTAGATGAGATACGAGCGCGAACTCATGGGGCATATGTCGTTGTTGACCTTAAAGTTAGCGTAGATGCTGCCCTTGATGTTGAAGAAGCCCATTATATTTCCAAGCGAGTAAAAAATAAATTGATGAACGACCATGAGGATGTTCATGATGTGCTTGTCCATATCAACCCATATTCCACGGATTAATCGCTTGCAAATTAAGCTGCTAATTTGCAACTGCATATGTCTGTTGTTTTTCCCTAATGCGCGCGGGTAAGATGCGGAGCTTTGGCAAGATACCACGGACAGAATGACTGTAGGCAGGTGAGGCCTATATGGTATCTCCTGCTTTATTATAGTCTGCCTCCTTGACCTCCGAATGTGTTTCGACACACATCCGTAAGAACGCGAGCATACGTATACTATCACCATCCTTCCCGAAAATAATTGACCGGGTGAACAGATACGGTTAAAATATGTTAAGGGATGGATTCACATACAGAAAGGGGCGAGAGATAACGTACCGGATAGAAAGCGCCTGGACTATTTTCTGGACGGTAATGAAAATAGTTGACGAGGTGGAGGTTATCGAATGTATCGGCGGGTACCTCCCGGCTGCACATCTCAGCTGTGACACCTTTTCCGAAAACAGTGAGGCGACTTGCTGGACAAAGGACTAGGTAAGATGAATGAAAAACAATCACGAGAAAGGGGCAACAAGACGCCCCTTATCATACGGTCGTTTGTTGCCCCTTGAATCAAGGAGGAAACAGCGATGTGTGGAATTGTAGGATATATTGGACAGCATGATACAAAAAATGTTTTACTCAACGGATTGGAAAAACTCGAATATCGAGGTTATGATTCGGCGGGGATTGCGATACGTGATGATGCAGACCTTCATACGTTCAAAGTGAAAGGACGAATCAACACACTACGCGAACGTGTTGATGACAGCATTGCATCAACTATGGGAATCGGTCATACGCGCTGGGCAACACATGGGGGACCAAGTGCGGAGAATGCACACCCGCATCAAAGTTCCTCAGGCAGATTTGTACTTGTTCATAATGGTGTCATCGAAAACTACCAGGAATTGAAAAATGATTATCTCGATGGCGTGACGTTTGGCAGTGAAACTGATACCGAGGTCATCGTTCAGCTCGTTGAGAAGAATATGGAGACATATCAGGACAATGCTGAAGCGTTCCGTCAAACGATAAGCAGCTTGAAAGGTTCGTATGCGCTTGGTTTAATGGATAAACAAGATCCGGATACGATTTACGCTGCCAAAAATAAAAGCCCCTTGCTCGTCGGCCTGGGTGACGGATTTAACGTGGTGGCCAGTGATGCCATGGCTACATTAAAAGAAACTGATCAATATCTGGAAATCAATGATCAGGAGATAGTCCTTGTTAATCGCCATTTTGTTCAATTGCAAAAGCTGGATGGTACGGTCGTTCATCGCAAGCCATTTACAGCACAAATTGACGTCAGTGATACGGAAAAAGGGACATACCCACACTTTATGCTAAAGGAAATCGACGAACAGCCATTTGTCATGCGCCGAATTATACAGGAATACCAGGATGATTCCGAGCGTCTAAAATTGGATGAAGATATACGAAGTGCTGTGAAAGCATGTGACCATATCTATATTATTGCTGCAGGCACAAGTTATCATGCGGGCCTCATCGGCAAACAGTTCCTGGAGAAAATGGCCGGTATTCCGGTAGAAGTACATGTGGCTAGTGAGTTTTCATATAACATGCCGCTGCTGTCAGAAAAACCGTTATTTGTTTTCATTTCGCAAAGCGGTGAAACGGCTGACAGTCGTTCCGTACTGGTTAAAATAAAGGAAATGGGACATCCGGCACTGACGATTACAAATGTGCCAGGATCAACCCTTTCTCGTGAAGCGAACTATACGCTGCATCTGCACGCAGGACCAGAAATTGCAGTTGCTTCAACAAAAGCATACACAGCACAAATCGCCGTTCTGGCCATATTGGCAGTTGATAGTGCACGTGCCAAGGGGATGCAATTGGACTTTGACCCGATGCAGGAGCTAGCCATTGTCGCCAATGCCATGGAGATGCTGACTGATCAAAAAGAAACAATAGAGAGGCTTGTCCGGGAAAACCTCGGAACAACCCGCAATGCCTTTTTCATTGGCAGAAGCACGGACTATTTTGTCTGCCTGGAGGGGGCATTGAAGCTGAAGGAAATCTCCTATATTCAGGCAGAAGGTTTTGCCGGCGGTGAATTAAAGCACGGAACCATCGCTTTGATTGAAGGGGGCACCCCGGTCATCGTGCTGGCAACGCAGGAAAATGTCAATGATTCTATTCGTAGCAATGTGCAGGAAGTCGTTGCACGAGGCGCGAATGATATTATATTCAGCATGAAAGGCCTTGAGCATGATAGTGATGCATTTGTTGTACCACATGTTCATGAGCTACTGACACCGCTTGTCAGTGCCGTTCCTTTGCAATTGCTCGCTTATTATGCAGCATTGCGTCGTAATTGTGATGTTGATAAACCGAGAAATTTGGCGAAAAGTGTAACGGTGGAATAGGTAGTTTGTGTGATTGTATGAGTATTGTGGCTACAAATAAGTTGAATACCGCACTAAAAATGACAACAATAAAAGATGAATATTCTAAAACGAGTGGAAATGGGTTATTATTCCAAAATCCACTCGTTTTTATTAGCTGCAGATTGTATCAATGCGCAGTTACTCAGCCATACGTTACTTAAAGGATTCAAGATAATAATTATAAAATTCCAAATTTACTCGCCAAAAAATAAAGCTCGAACAGTTAACTGTGGCAAACTTGAAAAATACTTCTAACTGTTTCTTTGACAACCTTGATAAGCATAAAAGCTGTTTTCTAAAAGGTTGTTTTCTGTACACAAAAATATCAGGTTGCGAAAGTTGAGTAAAATTGATTCAGTTGACAAACCATAGTTACTAAGTATATAATTGTCTCGAAATCGAGATAAATAGGGGGATTACTCGTGAATGATCAGAACAAACTTCAACAGGAGGAACTATCTCTAAAGTTATTTATTGTTTTAACCCGAACTTTTAATTCAATTAAAAAGCGTGTTGAAGAAGATATAAAATGTCTAGGATTAAACCCAACTGAATTCGCCGTTCTTGAGTTGATTTACAATAAAGGTGATCAACCAATACAAAAAATTGGTGAAAAAGTATTAATCGCAAGTAGTAGTATTACGTATGTTGTAGATAAGTTGGAGAAGAAAAAATTATTAAATAGAAAACCGTGTCCAACAGATCGTCGAATTACTTTTGCAACAATAACATCGAATGGTAAGGAATTAATGGATGAAATTTTTCCTGAACACAAAGTGGCCATCCAACAAATTTTAGCTGGTTTAGACACTAATGAAAAAGAGGCCATGATTCAACAATTAAAAAAATTAGGCTACTATGCAGAAGATGTCTAAATTTTTTATACGAACATATCAGTTTAGTAATATATGAAATGGTAATAAATGTTAAAAAATCATTCATTAATAATTAATGGAATTCTAGGAAAGAGCTAAAAGGAGTACACCATGTCACAGCTATTTCAAGCGGTGCAATAAATGAAATTACGAGAAAAATTATACAGTAAATCAAAGGAGATGGAATAGATGTCAAACGTAAAATTAGCAGTAGTTTTCTATAGCATGGGGGGTACCAACTATCAATTAGCGAAATGGGCTGAAGAAGGAGCTAAACAAGCAGGTGCGGAAGTTAGCGTATTGAAGGTGCAAGAATTAGCTCCTGATTCTGTTATTGAGGGAAATGAAAGTTGGAAAGCAACTGTCGAAGCAACGAAAGATGTTCCAGTAGCAACTTCAGAAGATATTGAGTGGGCCGATGCAATTATATTCAGTATGCCAACACGATTCGGTAACTTGCCGTCACAAATGAAACAATTCCTTGATATTCAAGGCGGATTATGGGGAAGTGGTAAGACAGTGAATAAAGTAGTAAGTGGTATGACTTCTGCACAAAACCCACATGGCGGTCAGGAAGCTACATTGTTATCCCTATATACTTCTATGATGCACTGGGGTGCTATTATTGCTACACCTGGTTACTCAGATCCGGTACTATTCGGTGCTGGTGGAAATCCATACGGAACAAGTGTAACAGTTGATCAGGAAGGCAAAATGGTTGAAGATGTTGAAGATGCCGTGAAGTATCAAGCAAAACGTACAGTGACAGTTGCAGAGTGGGTTAAAAAAGGAAAACAATAAAGGATGAATCTATATATGGAAAGAGCCAATCAAACACTGATTGGCTCTTTTGGATGAGCAAGGGCAATTAAAATGGCCACGACGTGTAAAATATACGGTTTGTCATGTGAGCGTTGTAATCAGTTCATGCTTTTATTAAAATAGTTGATAAAGGGATTCGCTTGCAGGTAGGGAATGCGGTTTGGCGGTTCGGTACTAAAGGTGGTTGCACTTATCATGGCCATTATTGCTTTTATCGGGTGGGCGTTCTTTGGTTGGGAATTTTAAAATTCGGGGGATTTTCTTATGAGTCACATCATTTTGTTTGATGGAGTATGCCATTTTTGCGACCGAAGTGTTCAATTCATCTTAAAAAGAGATAAAAAAGCTGTTTATCAATTTGCATCTCTACAAAGTGACATTGGGCAAATGATTTTAGACAAATATGGTGCCCCTGCGGATGTTGACAGCCTCGTTTATGTTACAGGCAACCAATATTACGTTAAATCATCAGCAGCGCTAAGGATTTGCAAGCATTTAAAAGGCTTATGGAAGTTATGCTCTCTGTTGTTGATGGTACCAAAACCATTACGTGATCCTGTTTATACCATTGTAGCGAGGAATAGATACAAATGGTTCGGGAAAAAAAAAGCTGTTCGCTGCCATCTCCCGAAATAAGAGATCGATTTTTATGAAGAAAGTAATTGTAGCAGGGGGAAACGGGTTCATCGGTGAATATTTTAAACAGCAATTATAGAGTAGCTAAGGTGCAGAACTTTTAGTCAATCTACTGGTGAATCGTCAATGGCCGATACAATGACAAAATAAAAATGAGAAGAATATGGATGTCGGATTGATGATTCGGGGGGGTTAAGATGAAACGTTTAGCCGTTTTTTGTGGTTCCAGCGATGGCGTTTCTGATGCGTATCGACAAGGTGCTATTCGGCTCGGGAAGGAATTGGCAAGAAAGGAAATAACGCTCGTGTACGGAGGTGCGAGTGTCGGATTGATGGGGGCAGTTGCGAATGCAGTTTTGGAAAACGGTGGACTAGCCATCGGAGTCATTCCTGAGCTGTTAAAGGACCGGGAAGTGGCACATCCTGACTTAACGGAATTATATGTTGTTCAGTCGATGCATGAACGAAAGGCAAAAATGACCGATTTGGCCGATGGTTTTATCGCTCTACCGGGAGGACCGGGGACGCTGGAGGAGTTCATGGAAATATTCACATTGGCTCAGCTGGGGGTGCATCAAAAGCCTTTAGGACTTCTAAATACTGATCATTATTATGACCCGCTTGTATCGCTTTTTCATCATATGGCAGATCAGCAGTTTTTAGATGAAACGTATCGTTCTATCGTTCTTGTAGATGCATCACCTGAAACGCTCATAGAAAAGTTTACTGCCGCCAACGACTAACTTCTGTTGAAAAGTCAGCAATCGATCGGAGCAGCCTTAAAGAAGATAACCCGATTCACATCGTTTGGCTAAATGAAAATGTCCACGAGCGCTGGATAGTTAACCAAGGATGAAACTTTTGTAAGTTTGGACGGAATCAATTCACAATCATGACAGGGCAATCCACACGCTTAGCTACTTTATGGCTGACACTGCCCAATACCATTTCTTGCAGTGTGTTTAATCCGCGACTTCCTATAATAACAATATCGTAATGATGTTTGTTGGCATAGTTGACGATGGTGGGCCCTGGTTCGCCGTGAAGAAAGATCACATCATATTTGATATTGGCATGCTTTGCTTTTTGTTCAATAAATGCCAGCTTCTCTTTGCGCTTTTGTGACGTGTCTTTACCCCAGTTATCAATGACTTCTTCTTTAGAGTCTTTACCGTCAATAACATAAATGATATCAACTTGTGCATGCTGATCGAAGCTTGCCAGTTCCATTGCTTTTTCCCCTGCGCGAATGGCATGCTCCGAACCGTCCGTTGCTAAAAGAATCTTTTTAAACATAGGTTATTCCCCTCCAGCCTCAACTTTAAAAGAAGAGTTAGTACAGTTTACTTGCCGCCAATTATTCTTCAAGTTTTTTCTATTATAGCATGAATCATTATGTGAAAGGAAACAACCGAAAAATAAAGGAAAGTGACAATGATCACGTTTACATGGCGACTTCACAAATGCCTTAAAACAAGATATAATACATTTTGTTCACAACGACCCGACTTTCATGAGAGTTGAGAGTCATCATATACTAAATTAGAAAGAGGTGCTTCATGAACAGTAACACAATAATTCAATCTTCGTGGTTCAGTAATATCAAAGGTGATGTACTGGCTGGTATAGTAGTAGCAATGGCGTTGATACCTGAGGCGATTGCTTTTTCAATTATTGCCGGTGTGGATCCGATGGTTGGACTATATGCATCGTTCTGTATTGCTGTTGTGATTGCTTTTGTTGGTGGACGGCCGGGAATGATTTCCGCTGCAACAGGTGCAACGGCGTTATTAATGGTTACATTGGTAGCCGAACATGGGTTGCAATATTTGCTTGCTGCCACGATTTTAACAGGGATATTGCAGATTTTAATGGGCGTTCTTAAACTGGGGCGATTGATGAAGTTTGTCCCGCGCTCGGTTATGGTAGGTTTTGTAAACTCCTTAGCCATTTTGATTTTCACTGCACAGCTGACACATTTTAAAGGTGAATCCTGGCCGATGTATGCCATGGTTGGTGGGGCTTTAGCTATTATTTATATTCTTCCGCGGTTTACAAAGGCTGTTCCATCACCATTGGTAGCAATCATTACCATTACTGTCATCGCAATGATGACGGGAAGCGGTGTCCGTACAGTGGGGGATATGGGTGAATTAACGCAGCAATTACCGTTTTTCCTTTTACCGGACATTCCGTTAAATTTTGAAACGCTGCAGATTATTTTTCCATACTCATTATCTATTGCGATTGTAGGACTCGTGGAATCACTACTGACGGCTTCCATTGTCGATGATATGACAGATTCGACAAGCGACAAAAACAGAGAAGCCAAAGGACAAGGGATGGCCAATATCGTATCTGGATTCTTTGGTGGAATGGCGGGTTGTGCAATGATTGGCCAGTCCGTTATCAATGTGAAGTCAGGTGGACGAGGCCGACTGTCTGCATTGACAGCGGGTGTGTTCCTCATGGTATTAATCATGCTGTTAAATGACTTTTTAGTAAAAATTCCGATGGCAGCATTAGTGGGTGTGATGATTATGGTGTCCATTGGCACATTTGAGTGGTCATCTCTAAAGACGATTCATAAAGTACCGCTTAGTGATACAGTGGTCATGATAGCCACCGTCATCACCGTTTTGCTGACACATGATCTGTCAAAAGGTGTTCTGGTTGGCATTGTTTTAAGCGCCGTTTTCTTCGCGTCTAAAATTTCTAAGGTAAACGTTACTGAATTGGCTTCCGATATGGCAGCTAAAAAAGTCTACCGTATATCAGGACAATTGTTTTTTGCTTCCGTAACGGAATTTGTGGAAAGCTTTGATTTTAACGATTCTGTTGAAGAAGTTAAATTAGACCTGACACATGCACACCTTTGGGATGATTCTGCCGTCGGTGCGATTGATAAGGTAGTTATGAAATATGAACAAAATGGTGTGAAAGTTCAATTGAGCGGATTGAATGCGGAAAGTAATCAATTACTGGAAAAACTGACAGCCCACCCCAAAACAGAGAACCTGCAAGAAGCGGTTAATGAATAATAAACGATTTAAAAGCATCCAGATGCTCCATTGCAGCATCTGGATGCTTTTTTTATTTCATGATAATATCTTTGCAGAATATCTTGTTCCTTTATCAATGTGGAAAAAATAGTGTTGAATAATTGTGTTTTATACATAAGCAACTATGGGAGAGTTTTTGTGAAACAAAATATACAAAAAATGTTATCGGCAATCCCGATGGCTTTTATGTTTTTTGCATTTTATATAGGAGTTTCAGTAGAAAAGGCTCTCAATTTTGGGGTCTTTGGAATTGGTTGGATTTGGATTATGGCAGGTGAGCTTATCCATAATATTAGATGGTTTTTGGCATTAACAGTAACATATTATGTTGTGAAGTATTTGGTTATAGAACTGATTTCAAAATTAAAAAAGACCCACTGAAGTAGCGTTCTTTTATTTTTGATGACTGTAATTATTTTATAAGAATACAATGAGGCTGACCTTATAATAAAAACTTCGGCATTCTTTATAAGACGAGGTGAATGCCGACTGAATAAGTTATTTTGCCATTGCAAAAGAAAGTCAGGGACGCTGATTGGTTTGGAGTTGGAGCATCCATACAATTAATCATCCCCGGGATAATCTTTTGAGTATCTTTTGTCGGTAGGTTTGGTAGGCGGAGTTGAGATGCAACTTTCTTTTTTGAACGAACGCTTCGGCTTCTTTCTGTTTCTGTGCCTTGCTGTTTTGTGTTTCACCCGTGGCATAGGTTAATAAATCCCCGGAAGTTGTGCTTTCCCCGGTCTTTTTGTCTTCATTTTCTTCAGGAACAAAGCCGGCATTTTTAAGCATTTTGTATGCCTGATTGAGTTCTGGTGATAGGCCTGGCAACTCATCCCGTAGATCAAGCTTTTTACCTTTGCCTGGCAAGTCGTCAAAATCACCATTCTCGATTGCTTCCTTGATTTTGTCTTCCACGATCAAGTACATGGTCATCCTCCCTTTTAAGTGAAACTTTTTCTACACTTATGTTTGTTTTCCTGAGAAGATTCATGTTAATCTCCTCCAACAGTACACGTTTATACCTATATTATATCATAGGATGACACTTTCTTGACGGCATGTATCTTGCTTGATTGGTTTTTAAAAGATAAGTTTTCTTGGCTGGTACGGGGTGTGAACAGAGGTATCGAAAAAAATCGATACCTTTGTTCGTTGAGGTATAAGGGATATCCACGGTTCACGGCGAACATCAACCCTGTGAGACCGACTACAACCAGAGTTTGTGCCTTAATTCAGAACTTATGAATTGTTATTTACTTGCGATAGCTGTTTTTTAGCCATAAGTTCATTGGCTGCTTCCAGTTCCTTATGTTCATCCACTGAATCGCCGGCAGGATTGTCCTCCTCTTTAAAAGGATGATTAGCATCCAGTCCGTCGCTAATGCTTAACTCGCCGTCCATATTCGCTTGTGCTGGCTGATCAAATTTCTTTTTATGTTGTTTTTTCATTTCATTCACCTCACTACATAAGTTGTGTTGTACATATGTTTTTATGTCTTCTTTTTCACCCTTGTAATACGATGTACATCGTATTACAATAACAGGAGAGGTGATGTGAAAATGGACCGTGAGATTATGAAAGGCAGTATCGATATTTTGTTGCTCAATTTACTGAATGGAAAAGATATGTATGGTTATGAAATGGTTAAAGTGTTAAAAGAAAAGAGTGAACAGCTTTATAACATGGGGGAAGGGACGCTTTATCCGGCATTGAAACGGATGGAGAAAAAACAGTGGCTCCATTCCTATTGGCATGACACTGACCATGGACGGCGAAAGTATTATCGAATCACTGATGACGGGAAAGCGGAATTGGAAAAAAAGCTGACGGAATGGAACAATGTCCATAATCTTATTACGAAAACTTCGGGGGACATATCATGAATCGATTGGAAAAGCATGTTCAAAAAATGCTGGAACAAACACAGAGTGCAAATGGTGAACGGGAAGAATTGCGCGAGGAGCTCCTCAGCCATTTGGAGGAAGCGAAACAGCATTATATGAATGAAGGTTTGACAGAAAAACAAGCAGAAAAGCGGGCAATAGTGGAGTTTGGAAATTCTAATAACGCGGGTCATCAGCTGCAGGAGGCGATGTATCCGTACCAGCGTGGACTTTTGTACACGATTGGTATGGGAAGCATTCTGTTTGGTGTGCTTAATTTTATGAGTGCTGCGTTTTTGCTGCATGACCCCATTCCCATATGGCTTGCGATTCAATTTTTTACAGGAAGTCTTGTTACATTAGCCGCCATTAATATTTCAATTGCAGGAAGGTACGTTTACCTGCTTCATTTAGTGTTGTTTATCAACGTTATCTGGAATGGGATTAATCTTCTAACCTTACAAGGGTCCCAGTGGCAGATCATCATATTCGGTATTTATGCATTGCTTTTGGTTGGAATGGGTATCGTTGCCATCATTCGCAATTCGTATTATTCAAACAACCTGACTGACAATAAACAACAGAAACGCGGACTTGTGTTGACCAGCTATGTAGTGAATTTGTTATTCGGTGTTGCTGTCGTTTGTGTGAGTTTATTCTTTCTTTGGGCGTTTCTGTTTACTATGGAAAGAAGCCTATTCGCTCTTTTGAATATTGCTCCGATTATTATATGGCTAATCGCGTATAAATTTCAAATGGGTCATATTACAAAGAAACCGCTAATTTCCATCATAACGGGATTTGTTATTTCAGTGTTGTCTATCGCTATCCCGTTGTCCATTCTGATTCTTATCCCAGGAAGGTGGCTTTAGGATATGTCGCTAAAAATGAAAAATATCAGTTTCATCACCGGTATGTTGATGTTGTTTTTAATTTTATGGGGAACAGGGTCGCTGGCAAGCGAGCCGGATGGATTTTCCGGATTCGGTCGGTCAACGGACATTGCCCCGGATGATAGCGAACTTGTATTTTCCTACTATGATGGTGATGATGCCGCGTTATATACCGTTCCTGTCAGCGGCGGGAAAGCGGAACTTTTGGCAAAGCCAGAGGAAGGGAAGTCGTTTCTTAACCCGACATTTTCTCCGAATGGGGAAAAGGTTGCCTTTGTCGAACAGTGGGAAACAGAGGACAAAAGATACAGCCAGCTGCGAATACTCAAGCGAAAAAAGAAGTCAGTGGCACAACGGGTCAATACAGATGGCTATGTCACCGAGGCAGCCTTTTCGTCGGACGGCAAATCATTGTATTTCCTCAAAGCTGGCACATATAAAAATTATTCACCCATTGCTTCCAAAAGGCCACACGACTTTGACATTTTTCGTCTAGATTTACAAACAGGGGAAACGAAACAAATAACATCCAAAAAGGCATACGACATGTCATCTCTGGAAGTAACACCGGATGGTAGCAAGCTGATGTACAGAACATACCAGGATACGGATCAGCTTGTGTTTCGTTCTATCAAGGATGGGAAGGAGAAGACCATGGTACCTATGGGTGATTTTGCCTCCAAAGCGCCGATTTTTTCATCACCGACACTGTCACCAGATGGTGAGCATGTTGTTTTTACTGATGTAGCTACGAAAGATGAAGATGGTATTTTCGTTTACGAAGCCTTTCGAATGGATATAGAAACAAAGCAGGCAAAGCAACTTACTTCCTTCTATGAGCATGTGACAAGTCCGACATTCTTCCATAATGAGAATAAACTGATTGTCACAGTAGATAAAAATTTTGCCGGTCGAGATCCGGAGTACAGTTATTGGCAGATTCGCATGGATAGCGAAAAACGGAAACGTGTGTCGATCGAGATGCCTGATGAGTTGGGAAACGGTTGAATATGAACGTTTCCCCAGTTCAAATAGCTGTCTTTTACTACATTTTTGTGTAAAATAGCAATCACAAGGAAATATAATAAGTAGTTTCTATCAGGCAGCTTTGAGGGGGAAACGGTTTTGAAAGTAATTGGAATATCCGGATCTATAGTTGGATCAAAAACACGAATTGCTGTGCAACATATTTTAAATAGAATCAATCAGGAACATGAGGAAATAGACGCAGAACTAATCGATTTAAGTTCGTATCAGCTTGTTTTTAGTGACGGTCGGGATTACCGGGAGTATACAGGTGATACCAAAGAGGTATTGGAGAAAGTAATGGAAGCAGATGCTTATATTATTGGAACGCCGATATTCCAAGCATCGATTCCAGGTACGTTAAAGAACTTATTTGACTTGTTGCCGAATAATGCTTTCCAGGATAAAGTTGTGGGTATTGTTGCGACGGCAGGTTCCGGCAAACATTATCTTGTACCGGAACATCAACTTAAACCAGTCCTTTCCTATATGAAAGCAGTTATCATTCCGAAATATGTGTTTGTGGAGGAAAAACATTATTATCAGAAACGACTTGTTGATGATGATACGATTTTCAGACTGAACAGGCTAGCCGATGATACGGTGCGAGGAGTCAATGTGTTCAGCGAGATTAAAAAGGTGAAGGGATCAGCATTCCCGTTTTAAACTTATCAAGGAGATGACACGAAGAAATAATCGCAGCTTCTTCGTGTCATTTTGTATAATCTTGTTAGTAGGACTGCTACCTGAAGCAATAAACTAGAAAAGGGGGTGCTGTAGATGAAGATTCCCATCCTTTATGAAGATAATCATCTGCTTGTTGTTGAAAAACCGGTCAACATACCCGTACAAGAAGACAATACCGGTGATCCTGATGTACTGAGCATGCTGAAAGAGGATATTAAGGTGCGTTACCAGAAACCAGGAAATGTATATTTAGCACTTGTCCATCGCCTTGATCGTCCGGTTGGTGGTGTGATGGTGTTTGCTAAGACGTCCAAGGCGGCATCACGTCTGTCGGATGCCTTGCGCAGAAATACTATTGACAAACATTATCTTACGGTTGTTAGGGGCACCCCATCAAGAGATCAGGCAATTTTGGAGGATTATTTACTAAAAGATAAGCGGGAAAACAAATCACATATTGTTTCACCAAAAAATAAACAAGCGAAAAAAGCAGTGCTTTCGTATGAAGTTATTGGAAAAAATGATGACCTATGCCTTGTTTCAGTCAAGCTTCATACCGGAAGGCCGCATCAGATTCGTGTGCAGCTTGCATCCATTGGCTGTCCGATATATGGTGATCAAAAATATGGACAGGATGTAAACAAACCAGGACAACAGATTGCCTTATGGTCGCATACCCTTTCATTTGAACATCCGACGAAAAAGACTTTAACCACGATTGATTCCTTGCCGCCCAAAGCGTATCCATGGAATCTTTGGAAGGACTATTGCAATTAAAGGAGCTGGTATTGTGGGGAAATTAGTTCATACATTTACCATACCAACACATGAAAAACAGGCCTTCATCAATCTGGATCATTATTTAGATGAGATCCTTGCTGAAACTGGTGTACAGGATGGTGTCATGATTGTCTATTGTCCACATACAACGGGAGCAATAACAATAAATGAAAACGCTGATCCGGATGTCAAAACGGATTTAAAACGCGGGCTTGACGAGACATTTCCTAACAAACCGGCGTACATTCATATGGAAGGAAATTCAGACGGACATATGAAGTCGTCGGTGATTGGTGCAAGTGAAACGTTAATCATAGCAGATGGCCGTCTAGTTCTCGGCACGTGGCAGAGTGTCTATTTTTGCGAATTCGACGGACCGCGAACAAGAACGGTACATGTTAAGATACTTGAGGGTTAAAGATGAAAAACGTGGACCTGCGCAATTATTCTTTAATGAAAGGGAATCTTATCCAGGGAAACATTAATAATGGAGGGATATTCATGGCTGAATTAAAAGATCTGCAGTCAAGTCAAGATTTGGAACGGGTATGGCAACGTTCAACGGAAACGCCGGTATTACTATTCAAGCACAGTACTACGTGTCCCATCAGCGCTAATGCGTTTAAACAGTATCAAACTTTTTTGGAATCATCGGGAAGCGAAATGGATGCATACATGGTCAAGGTGATTGAAAACAGGGATATATCCAATCAAATTGCAGAACAGACTGGTGTGAAGCATGAATCACCACAAATTTTCCTTATCCGGAATAGGAAAGTCCTTTGGCACACTTCCCATTCTCAAATAACTGTTGACTCAATTGGTAACGCATTGGAAAACAAGTGAAGTAAACAAATGCTGCAGCAACCTTAGCTGTGGCATTTATTATTTCCGTATGTATAAAGCGCTTATTATGAATTTGTATCATGAATTATCAAGAATAAATCCATTCCTCTCAGACACACTATAACTAACTGAAAAAAGGAAGGTGTGTCATGACTCATGATTTATTTAAAAACACTTGGAATCAAGGTAATTGTTATTGGTATTACCGTTTTATCATTGTTTGGGATTTTTTATAACGCAAATTTGATGAATTTATTTTGGGTTAGTGTATTGCTAACAGGAATTACCTTTCTTGTTGGCGATGTACTTATACTGCGACGATTTGGCAATGTTACAGCCTCGATTGTGGATTTTCCGCTGGCTTTTATTGCACTTTGGTTATTAGGATCTATGCTTATTGAAGCTAGTGTTCCATTAGTGAGCATCTCTCTGATGGCCGCTTTTTTTATTGCCTGCTGTGAACCATTCATTCATACGTATATAAAGGAAAAAATGGAAAAAGACAGATCGAATGAAACGATTGAATCACCGGATGTTGGACGACTGCAGACAGAATTTAGCGAGGAGTTAGAATCGACTACAACCGATGGTAAAGAAAATCAACATGACCATTTATAAAGAAGAACACAGCTGTCGGCTGTCGTAAAAAAAGCAAGTTTGTTAAGGTAGGTTGTAAGTTACCATAGTTTTTTGAAATCTTACACCCCTTTATCCGTGAAAAAGTACAATTATCATTTTCATTCTTGATGTAAGTCATGTATCATAGGGAGTGGAAGCTTTATGGATGAAAAGGGAGAGGAAAAATAGTGGAAATTTTTGACGGGGGTTCCGGTGGCGGCCGGAAAATAAAATTTAATAAAAAGTTTAATTGGATCGGCTACTTAGTGCTTGCGCTCATTCTGGTGATAATTGCCGGTGTCCTCAGTCTCGGTTTAATAACGGATTATATTTGGATGGATTCGCTTGATTATGCTGGTGTTTTCACAACGATTCTATCCAGCAAAATACTTTTAGCTGTTGCTGGATTTATTTTGTTTGCAGCGGGGACATTCTTTACGTTGTATTGGATTCGGCGATCGTATATGAAGCACTTTGACCCCAACCAATTACCACCGATTTTACTGCGTCGAAAAGCAATTATCTTTATTATGATTGGCATATCAGCAATCATTGGTTTATTCGGAAGCAGTGTTATCCAAGGTATCGGCTGGGAAAGAACGCTGAAATTCCTTAATCATGTTTCATTCGGACAAACGGATCCATACTTTGATATGGATATATCCTTTTATGTGTATGTGTTACCGTTCCTGAAGTTTATTGTTTTTGTTTTAATAGGTTTGAGTGTGTTTTTCCTTTTACTGGAAATTGGGGCATATTCCGTGTTTCAAATGTATCGGCTAAGCCGTTCAGCGCAAATGCATCTGGGTACAACACTCGGTGTGATTGGCTTACTTTTAGCTGCGAACCATGTACTCCAGCCATTTGATACATTGTCAACAAACCAGGTGAATCTGTTTCAACAAAGCGTTGTAACGGGCTTGAGCTATACGGACGATCTCATTAATGTTCCGAAGGCTTATATACTGGCTGCAGTGGCAATTATTATGACTATTTGGATGATCGTTGCACTGGTTCGAGGCAGACTGCGATCTGTTGTTGTTCCCATTGCTGTTTATGTGGGGTTAGCCATTATTGGGCAGGGAGCATCAGTCGTTGTTCAGAATTTCATTGTGTCGCCAAATGAGTTTTCAAAAGAGAAACCTTATTTGGAGGATGATTTGTCGTATACCAAAGCCGCATATGACTTAGACAGTATCGAGGAAAGACAACATCCCGGCAACAAATCACTGACTCAGGAGATGGTCGAACGTAACAGCGGAACCATCGATAACGTACGAATGAATGATTCACGCCCATTGCTGGATGTTTATAACCAGCTGCAGACGTTCCGTACGTATTATGAATTTAATGATGTTGACATTGATCGTTATAAGATTGACGGCAATTACGAGCAGGTATTTTTGGGGGCAAGGGAGTTAAATACAACAGACCTCCCAAGTCAGGCTAAAACATGGGTTAACCAAAATTTACGGTATACACACGGATATGGTCTGGCTATGAGTCACGTCAATCAGGTGACACCACAGGGACAACCGGAGTACATGCTGAAAAATCTGCCCCCGGAAGGCAGTATGGATGTCGAACGTCCACAAATTTACTTTGGTGAGGAACCGTATAAAAATGTAATTGTCAATAGTAAAGTGGAAGAGTTTGACTACCCATCAGGTGATGAGAATGTGGATACACGCTTTAAAGCGAATACAGGTATCTCTCTGAGTGGTATCAATCGACTGCTGTTTGCATTAAATGAAGGCTCATTCCGTATGTTGATATCTGATCAAGTAACAAGCGACAGTCAGCTTCTGGATACAAGAAACATTATGGATCGCGTAAACCGAATCGCTCCGTTTTTTACGTATGACCAGGATCCTTATCTAGTGGTTCGTGATGATGGAAGTACCGTCTGGATGCTCGATGCTTATTTGACGGCAGAAAGTTATCCATATTCGGAAGCATTTCAGGGAGAAACCAATTATATCCGAAATTCGGTGAAAGTTTCGATTGACGCTTATACAGGTGAAGTGAATTTCTATATTGCAGAGCCTGATGACCCGTTGATGCAGACATTTAGAAATATATTCCCGGATTTATTTACAGAAGATATTCCTGAAGATATTAAAGCCCACTTCCGGTATCCGGAAAAACTGTTCACTGTTCAGGCGTCTATGTATGGTACGTATCATATGTCCGACTTGGAAGTATTCTATAATCGGGAAGACTTTTGGCAGTTCCCAACGGAAAAATATTTCAATGAAGACACGACGATGGAGCCATATTATACGACATTGAAACTACCTAATCAGGATGAAGAGGAATTTATTTTAATGATTCCATACACACCGAAAAACAGGCAGAACATGATTGCTTGGATGGGTGTGCGTAATGACGGGGATAATTATGGTGACATATTTGTGTACCGTTTTCCAAAACAGCGAAACATTTACGGTCCACAACAAATTGAGAACAGAATCAATCAGGATAGTGAAATTTCTCAGGAACTGAACTTATGGTCGCAAGGTGGATCAGAAGTTATTCGTGGTAATTTGCTTGCTATACCGATTGAAGATACGGTTTTATATGTGGAGCCAATTTACATTGAATCGAATAATGAAACATCGCTACCCGAAGTGAAACGGGTTGTCCTCGCCTATGGTGACCAAATTGTTATGGAGGCAAACTTCGATAAGGCGCTTGAGGAAATGTTGAAGACCGTCGATCCAAAAGCGGAGGATGAAGGAGAACAAGGCGATCAGGAAGATGACAAGCCGGACTCATCCCAGCCAATTATCGGTGCTGAGGAACAACTGCAGGAGTTTTCCGATTTGTTTAAGGACTATAAACAGGCATTATCCAGTGGTGATTGGCAAAAAGCTGCTGAAATAATGGATGAACTAGAAGGGATGCTGGATAATGAAACGAAAGTACCTGCACCTGACAATCCGGAACCTTCTAATGATAAAGGAAAAAATTCTAATGCAACTGAGTCCTCCAGTGACCAGAAAACAGCCAAAGATAAAGAATAATGGATAAAGAAATATAAAAATCGGGATGCGCGCCTATGGCGTTATCCCGATTTTTACATTATTTGTCTACAATTTGTTATAATGAAATTGGAATTAACCAAATACGGGAGGTGTGGGTATGGCGGAGGATAGTTTGGAATGTAACCATTCAGCTAAAAAACTCTGTGTATCATTAGTACCGATATTCAACCATTTAGACCATTCAGAACAAGTTGAGGTTGCTCAAACAAGCAGAAGCAAGAAGTATGATAAAAGAGAAATGATCTTTCAAGCGGGCTCCCCTTCTGAATACTTATATATCGTCCACAAAGGCAAAGTAAAAATCTATAACCTTTCAGAGTCCGGGAAAGAACAGCTAATCCGAATTTTGGAACCCGGTGATTTCATGGGTGAACTGGCCATATTTACGGATGAATGGCTGACAAGTTATGCTGAGGCGATGGAACCGACGGAGATATGTGCTATTCATAAATCTGATTTACAGGTGCTACTTGAAGAAAAACCTGCAATCGCATTTAAGCTGCTTGCGGAAAGCACAAAACGCCTTAGGCAAGCGGAAAAGAATATTGAACGGCTTAGCTCACAAGATGTCGAAAAACGGCTGGCCTCTTTTTTAATTGAACAAGTGAAAGTACACGATTCTTTTAAAATTACATTGCCGATGAGTAAGAAAGACCTTGCTTCCTATATTGGCAGTACACAAGAAACATTAAGTCGGCGCCTGACAAATTTTGAAGAAAGCGGCTGGATTGAACAGACCGGCCAACGCAAGATTAAGGTTCTTGACTTGGACGCATTGCGTGCTATTGACGATTAACTGGTTCAAAGTTATGTTTTACATGCCATCCATGCAAATATCACCTTACCTGAATCATTTTTTTGCGACAATCGTATAATACAGTATGGAATAATAGAGGATGGTATTAACATGTATTCTTATGAAGAAAAGGTATATAATGAACTGCAGGCATGGAGAAGAGACGTATTAAAGCGTCCAGGTTTTATAACCCAGCTTTCAAAAAAGACGCAGACAAAAATTAATAGGATGATTCCCGATAAAGCTCACAAGATTATAACGGAAAGTTTGAAAAAGATGGTTCAAGCTACATTGGTTGGATCTGATATAACAACTAATAAGCACCAATCAGCGGGTTTAAGTCTTTATGAACAGGATGAGTTATTGAAAGAAAAGCTCACATCCTACCGTAAGACAGCCGTTGTGGAAGGGGCCGGAACAGGCGCGGGTGGTTTCTTTCTTGGGCTCGCCGATTTTCCAATGCTTTTATCTATTAAAATGAAGTTTTTATTTGAAGCTGCAGCCATTTATGGATTTGACACAAATAGCTATGAAGAGCGTCTATACATTCTTCACGTGTTCCAGCTTGCCTTTTCCAGAGATGCCACACGCAGGAGGACATATTATATTATAGAAAACTGGCAAACTGAAAAAAAGCGGCTCACTGATATGGATTGGCAGGTGTTTCAGCAAGAATATCGTGATTACCTTGACTTAATAAAATTGTTACAGCTGCTACCAGGCTTCGGTGCTATTGTCGGAGCTTATGCCAATCACAACTTGCTTGATACGTTAGGAGAAACGGCGATGAATGCCTATCGTATAAGACTTTTGTTTACCCAGCCGCGTGATTATTAAAGAGCTTGTGCTTCGCGTATGATTCGTACGTGCGCAGTGTTACCTTATCCCAGTTACACTGCGCTCCTTAATAAAGTCCAGCGATTCTCTATGTCCCCATGTACTATATAGGTGCGGTTAAGCGAATGGGGACTTTTTGCATGTCAGCATTAACGTAACTATTAATCACCCCTTTAGCGAAGACAGTTTCTTTTGGTAACCATTTTTGTTCCAGTGTTATATCAATCGGACGGCTGAATGGGGATGTGTCCATGACAACTGTCTGTTCGTTCTTCCAGCGGAGGTTAACCTTGGTTGTATTTAAAAATGGCGAAAGCGAAGAAGAAACTGGAATGCCATCTTTGAAAAAGGGATGCTCATCTTGTTTTGCTGATCCCGGTTCATTCAGACAAACAAATAAAGACAGGTTATCTAGAAACTGAAGTAATCCATAGTGAATAAAAAATCTTTCCTCATCAAACGCACCCACGGTTTGACGGATCCGCTCCTGACGTTGTCTTTCAAATAGTACAAATGAACGTGCAGCTTCATTCGAATCATTAAGAAGGAAACGCGTATAATGTTCGCTGCACAATAATGCAGCATAAGTGTCCTGTTTTTCTACCTCATCAATTCCGTGTTTGTAAAAAACAGTTTTAGGTGGGTTGCGAAAATCCGTGAAGTTATAAGGCTGTTGTTTTTGGTCATTCCAGAACGGCTGCTTATCCAACTCTTTCCATGCATAATCATGATTTTTAATGGCGTATAGAACAGATTGTTTGAATTCATTCCCCGGCAAAATCGTTGCTTTGAGACAAGCTGCCATTTCTCCGGACAGTTTGGCATGATGTTCCTGTTCAATCATAACAAACGCTTCTTGGCTATCCCGCACAATCATTAATGACACCCTTTCCCGTATGGTGATGAATGAAGTTTCAGTTGGAACCCAGTATTAAATCCAGTATACGAAACCGGACGTAAGTTTTACAAATGAACACAATTCAGTGGCAGACAAGGGCTAGGATGATGCTTATAAAAGATGTATGGTATCATATGTGTTAGAAAGATGCATGAAGGAGGTGAACAAAATGGGGAAATGCATGATTGATCATTCACATCAGGATGTTGTGGAAAAGCTAGAGAGTCTAAAAAGTTTTTTGCCTAAAGATTTAATTACAAAAATAAACCGATTTTTAGATAATAGTCACGGACAGGAAACATTGAACACGCTTTTTCATTTGTTGAAAAAATATGATCTCGCTTCGGAAGAGGAACGGTTAGACCGGAATAAGAAGCTGCACTCGCTTATCAGTGGATAAAGTTTAGACGGCTTCCCGATGGTACTCCGGGAGGCCCTTCCTATGGGGACTGATATCCTTAGCCGATACTGCCAACGAATAGGTGGTAGAAAGCTACAAATATATACAACTGCAAAATATTAAAGATTAAATAATAAAAAAATTAGCTATTGCCATACTTCGCTTTTCATGTTTAAATATATGAAACACGAATACAGATTACGGGGTGATGACTTGAAAGATAATGTAGCAGTTGGATTATTAGGCGTCGGTGTTGTTGGCTCCGGGGTCATTAATTTAATTGAAAAACATCAGGAGAAACTGGCCCACCAGTTGGGGTGTGGTGTCCATGTAAAAAGTGCACTCGTACGTAACCTTGATAAGCAGAGGGACACCGGTGCGGATATGAACGGTACTATGCTAACAACAGACCCGGATGCTGTCCTAGGTGACCCGGAAATTGACGTTGTTGTAGAAGTAATGGGCGGTATTGATGAAGCGCGTGAAGTCATCTTAAAAGCATTTAAAGCTAAAAAGCATGTCGTGACAGCGAATAAAGATTTGGTTGCCCTTCATGGGGGTGAGTTGCATGAGGCTGCTGAACGCAATAAATGCGACTTTTATTATGAAGCCAGCGTTGCCGGCGGAATTCCAATCTTAAGAGGGATCACCGACGGATTCGCATCCGACCATATTGAACAATTAATGGGCATCGTGAACGGTACGACCAATTACATAATGACAAAGATGAACCAGGAAGGACTCAGCTATGAGGCCGCATTACAAGAAGCGCAGGAACGCGGATTCGCCGAAGCTGATCCTGCATCAGATGTTGAAGGACTTGACGCTGCAAGGAAAATGGCCATTTTGGCACGACTTGCCTTCTCCACTTACATCGATCTTGAAGATGTAGAAGTAACAGGGATAAAAGATATTGATATAGTCGATCTGCAATATAGTGATAGTTTAGGATTCACAATGAAGCTGATTGGATTTGCTAATTTTGACGGCACACAAGTAGAAGTGAACGTTCAGCCGGTGCTTATTTCCAAACAGCATCCACTTGCAGATGTCAAAAATGAATATAATGCTGTGTATGTTTACGGTGAAGCAATTGGAGAGGCGATGTTCTATGGTGCAGGCGCCGGAAGTATGCCTACAGCATCAGCGGTTATATCTGATGTGGTTACAGTAATTAAAAACATGCACCGTGGCGTAACAGGCGGCCAATTTGTTGAGCCGCGTTTTAAGAAGCGTCTTAAATCTGATGAACAGCGATTTGGGGAGTATTACTTCCGTGTTCATGCTACCGATGAGGCTGGTGTATTCTCCAGGATTTCATCATTATTTAATGAGTTGGATATTAGCTTTAAACAAATATTGCAGAATCCATCAGAAGACGATGACGTAGCAGAAATTGTTGTCATAACCCATAGAACGTCACTGCACAATATGCAAAAAGCCTTAGAAGAACTGAAAAATCTGGAACAAGTAAAGGCTATCAAGAGTTTTTATAAAGTAGAAGGAGATGCTGACGCATGACATGGCAAGGCGTAATAAGACAATTCAGGACACAGCTGCCGGTGACAGACAGCACCCCGGAATTGTCACTTTATGAAGGCAATACACCACTTATTCACTTTCCGAATCTTTCCGAACAGCTTGGAATTGAATTATACGGCAAAACGGAAGGCATTAATCCTACAGGTTCATTTAAGGACAGAGGTATGGTTATGGCTGTTGCTAAGGCGGTGGAAGCGGGTAGTGAAGCCGTTATTTGTGCATCAACCGGGAATACGTCTGCTTCTGCTGCAGCCTACGCGGCTAGGGCTGGATTAAAGGCGATTGTCGTTATCCCGAAAGGAAAAATTGCTCTTGGAAAGCTTGCCCAGGCAGTGATGTATGGGGCATCCATTGTTGAAATTGATGGTAATTTTGACGATGCGTTGAAGATTGTAAGGAAATTAAGTGAAACTGAACCAGTGACATTGGTCAACTCGGTTAACCCATATCGATTAGAGGGGCAAAAAACAGCAGCCTTCGAGGTTTGTGAACAGCTTGGAACTGCACCGGATATTTTAAGTATTCCTGTCGGTAACGCTGGTAACATTAGCGCTTACTGGAAGGGGTTTACGGAATATAATGAAGTGAACAGAACCGGTTTACCAAAAATGTACGGTTTTGAGGCGGAGGGTGCTGCAGCCATTGTTCGTGAAGAAGTCATTACTCAGCCGGAGACCATTGCTACGGCCATACGAATCGGTAATCCGGCGAGTTGGCAGCTGGCACTCAAGGCACGGGATGAATCCGATGGGAAAATCGATTCCGTGACAGATGCGGAAATTGCCAATGCGTACAAGCTGCTTGCCAGTAGGGAGGGTGTATTTGCAGAGCCCGCATCTTGTGCTTCTGTAGCAGGTATAATCAAACAGTGTGAGGATGGATTGATTGCTAAGGGAGCAACAGTTGTAGCTGTTCTTACCGGAAATGGATTGAAAGATCCGCAAACGGCAATTGATCAGATAGATACTGCCCCGGTGACCTTACCAAATGATGAGGACGTAATTTTTGATTATATCAAGAAGCTGGTACGTGTATGAGACCATTTCGCATACACGTACCAGCCAGTTCGGCAAATATAGGCCCGGGGTTTGACTCTCTGGGCCTAGCGTTAGGTTTATATTTAACATTGGATGTAGCCACTGCAGAGACCCGGGAAGTTGTGCAATGTTCCCCGCATTTGCCTGAAATGCCAACTGGCGAGGATCATTATATTTTTCAAATAGCCGATCAAACGGCAGCACGCTGGCATAAAGAACTTCCGCCGTGTAAAGTAACGTTGCAGAGTGATATACCACTTGCCCGTGGACTTGGCAGCAGCGCTTCAGCGATTGTTGCTGGAATAGAGCTTGCCAATCAGCTGTGCAAGCTGTCTTTATCGCCAGAAGACAAGCTCACGTTTGGCAATGAGATTGAGGGACATCCGGATAATATCGCTCCGTCTATATTTGGCGGGCTGACGATAACCACAATCGCTGCCGGATCCGTTGATTGGATTCAAATGCCTGGTGTGGATGCCGATGTCGTTGTCTTTATCCCTGACCAAGATTTAAAAACTGCGGCAGCACGAAAGGTTCTGCCGGCTACTTATTCAAGGGAACTTGCTACAGCTGGAAGTTCCGTCAGCAATGTTTTTGTCGCATCATTGCTGTCTGGTAATTATCCCATGGCAGGCAAAATGATGGAAAATGATTTATTTCATGAGCCTTACCGGTCTGATTTGATTCCGAATTATAACGAAATCAGACGGCACGCTAAAGAAAATGGCGCATACGGAACCGTTATTAGCGGTGCAGGGCCAACAATGATATCACTTTTTCCAAAGGGAGAAGCAGATGCAATTGTCCCTCAACTACAAAGAATATTCCCTGCCTATGATATTAAACGAGTAGCCGTTGATTCTAAAGGGGTGAATACGACCTGGGGTTAATTCCTTTTGTCATCAGTCATTTCTCAACGTGAATATTTCTGAGCCTGACGAAGAAAATAGGTGAGGAATTATTCTTCGAGAGGGTGCTGAAAACAGATGGCTATACCACGAGAAAAAGGATTGGATCATACGCTTACCATGCTGTCGGAGGGCTATAATTATATTGGAAGCCGACGTAAGCGCTTTGCCTCAGATATTTTTCAAACTCGGCTATTAGGTAAGAAGGTTATTTGCATTGGCGGTGAGGAAGCCGCTGGAGTTTTTTATGACGAAGAAAAGTTTAAACGAAAAGGAGTGGCACCAAACCGGGTCAAGCAAACATTATTTGGAAAAAAAGGTGTACAGGGGTTGGATGGTGCTGCCCATAAGCATCGGAAACAGCTATTTATGTCACTAATGACACCTGAGCGGCTTAATAACTTGAAAGACATAACTGAAAAACAATGGGAAATTGCGGTGGCTAACTGGCAAGAGAAGAAAAAGTTCCCCCTTTTTCATGAAGCGGAGAAAATCATGTGTCGTATTGCTTGTCAATGGGCAGGCGTACCGTTATTCGCCAACGAGTTGAACAGGCGGACTAATGATCTCTCGGCAATGATTGATGCATTTGGAGCAGTCGGGCCGAGGCATTGGCGTGGACGAACAGCCCGTAACCGTTCCGAGCAATGGATTAGAAATATGATTGATCAGGTCCGTAATGGAAAACAACATCCAAATATGGATACCGCTTTGTATGCTATGGCGTGGCACCGTGATTTGAATGGTAACCTGCTGGATTTACAAACGTCTGCTGTGGAACTTCTAAATATAGTACGACCAATTGTGGCTATTGGTCGGTATGTTACATTCGGTGCACTGGCAATGCATGACTTTCCGGAAACGAACGAGAAATTAAAAACAGGTGATGATGGCTATAGCAGAATGTTTGTTCAGGAAGTTCGCCGTTATTATCCGTTTGGTCCATTTCTCGGTGCTAAGGTGCGTAACGATTTTACATGGGGAGGGCACCACTTTAAAAAGGATACACTTGTTTTCCTCGATATTTATGGCACCAACCATGACCCTGATTTGTGGAAAGAACCTTATACCTTCAATCCGGAGCGTTTCAAGGAATGGAAAGGCAGGCTTTTTGATTTTATCCCACAGGGCGGCGGTGATTACCATATGGGACATCGTTGTGCAGGGGAATGGGTGACGATAGAAGTGATGAAGGTGAGCCTGGAGTTTCTGGCGAACCACATGGATTATAAGGTGCCGAAACAGGATTTGCGGTATGACATGGTACGAATACCATCCTTACCGAAAAGCAGGTTTATGATAAGTGATGTGACGGCAAAATAAAGCACGACAAAATGTCCTTGTAAAAAGTTGTAAGGTTGTAAGTAGGTACCTTTGAAACGATGAAATTTATCGTTTCAAAGGTTATTTGTCTTAACATTCACTATAATGGCGAATGCCAAGTTTTTGTAGAATAAAAGGGTGGCTTTTCAAATAACGAACGGCCTGTTATGGTATTCATCCCATGACGGGAAGAGCCTGCAGGTGTGGCTGAATTTAGTATGAGTAGGTGGTAGAAACGTTAGGGAAAAGTATAGGTAAAAAAGTGCTGCAAGCTAGGGTCGCCACTAGTGAAGCGTATAAGCCAGATAGGCAAAATTAAACGGTATCTGGCGCAATGTTGTTGTATTGAAACGTTAAAGAGCGGTGGTTGGTACGGACTAAATTAATTCCTCGAGTGTTTTTCGAAACAGACGTTTAAATTGTAGTTCATCTTCGTTCGTGAAAGCTTTTGGTCCTTTTGTGCGTTTGCCGCTTTTACGTGCCATTGCATTTATATAGCGTGACTGCAGTAACTGATCGATGTTTCGGTTCGTGTAAGCAAACCCTTTGTGATGGAGAACAATACATCCTTTGGAGAGGGCGAGAGATGCCAGGCCGTAATCTTGTGTAATAATAATATCGTCGCTTTGTGCTAATTGCATAATCCGATAATCCGCAGCTTCAGCCCCTGTGTCAACATATACTGTTTTGACGCCGGATTGCTCGTCATCATGTGAAAAATGGGAAAAACTTTTCACGAGTATAACTGGAACAACATATTCGTGAGCAATGTCAACAATCGTTTGTTTAACTGGACAGGCATCCGCATCAACGTAAATTTTCATTAGTATCTTCCTCCGTTTTATATACAGCAATTTTAGCAGAGGAGATGTCATAAGACCAAGTACTTTGAATAAAAACGTCGATATGTCGAATATTGCTGATATAGACAAGAAATGACTAGTGAAGTGCAAATGGACCATCGCTTACAAGCTGTTAATAAAATTCCGCGCGAACGCATATGCATTTTACAAAATCATTTCTGAAGGAGGCGTTATTTATTTTTTAGCATCTGCAGTAGTATAGGACATAGCGTGTAATAATGGTGATTTCAAACCCCCTTAGTCGAGGAAGTTGCGTAATATGAGTGAAATTTGCGTGAAACAACTAGCGAGAAGAGGTGTGGTTTATTAGGGAGATCTAGGTATGGATTTCTTTGGAAAATGGACTTTATTAATAAATGTATAAGCAAATGGCCATACTATACGATAAACAGTGGTTTTTAGCGATTTTTATGAGTTGACGATTTATTTCATCATCACTATAATGAAAAACTATGTAAAAAAATAAACGAGCAAGCTGATGGTTTTAGAGAGATAGATGTAAATATATGGTTGCTGAGAAGCAATCATTTACCATCCAACGGTCTTTTATGACAACGAATTTAGGATGATAAAGACACTTGCTCCTAACATTTGGGAGGAAAAACGTGCAGAAAAAGAAAGTTAAAATGGATTGGACGACATTTGCAGTAAGTGGCGGATTCTTAATTTTATTTATTGTTTTATCACTCATGAACAGTGAAGCAGTATCAAATTGGATAACTACGCTTTTTGACTTTTCCGCAAAATATTTTGGGGCTTATTGGCAGGTCCTCATGTTCGGTAACTTTGTCATTGGGATATTTTTAGGCTTTTCAAGGTTCGGAAAGGTACGTCTTGGTGGAGCAAATGAGCCTAAGTATAGCTACTATCGCTGGGTTGCGATGATTTTAGTTACACTCCTGGCAAGTGGTGGTGTATTCTGGGCGGCAGCTGAACCAATGAATCACTATATGACGGAGCCTCCATTATTTGGCGGTGGAGAGTTTGAAAATATACCGGCTGCTTTTGCACAGGCATTTATGCATTGGGGCTTTTTCGCCTGGGCAATTCTGGGGACATTGGCTACCATTGTAATGATGTATGTGCACTATAGCAAAGGTTATCCTATGCGGCCGCGAGCGTTATTATTTCCGGTTTTCGGAGAGAAAATATTCCATAAGAGTATTATCGGTTCCGCGGCTGATATTTTTTCCATTATCGCAATCGCTGCGGGTACATTGGGACCTCTAGGTTTTCTTGGGTTACAGATATCATATGGTCTCAATCATATCTTTAACGTGCCAAATACTGTAACAGTAAGTGTTATGGTTATTGTCGTCCTTGTAGCGATTGCTGCAATCTCAGCTGCTACTGGCGTTGACAGAGGAATTCTTATCTTAAGCCGTGTTAATGTTGGTATGACTTTTGTGTTAGGTATTATTGTCTTGCTGATTGGCCCAACGTTTTTTATTATTGATTCATTCGTTGGTGGAATGGGAACTTACTTACAAAACTTCTTTACGATGAGTTTTTTCCGCGGTGATGATGCATGGCTCGGTTCGTGGACACTATTTTTCTGGGGCTGGTTTATTGGTTATGGCCCAATGCTGATCATCTTTATCAGTCGCATTTCCCGCGGGAGAACAATAAGGGAATTGATTATTGCGGTGTCCATCGTTGCGCCACTCGTTACGAATTTCTGGTTCTCCATTATAGGTGGTACAGGGGTCTTTTTTGAAATCGGCAACCCAGGCTCTGTATCGGGCGCCCTGAATGAAGCCGGAATGCCTGCTGCTGTTATGGCGATTATGGATCAATTGCCGATCGGCATGATTATGGCGGTTGCGTTTTTAGTTATATCGGTTATTTTCGTAGCAACAACTGCAGATACAATATCTTATACAGTTGCTGTAACACTAACTGGTAACGATCAACCTAAACGATGGTTGCGTGTATTTTGGGCGTTAATTTTCGGTGTAACAGCAATGGTAATCCTGACCATTGGAGAAGGAAGCATAACGGCTATCCAGAATTCGATTGTCATTACCGCTGTACCTGTATCGTTTCTGTTATTGCCGCCGTTATGGAACGCACCGCAAATTGCTAAAAAGATGGCGCTGGAACAGGGGCTTATGTGGGAAAGACCACGAAAAGGAAGATCAATTAAGGTTTACAATAGAAAGTAATAGGGGTACCTTAGGGTGCTCCTTTTTTTTTAGAAGATAAGAAACTACTAAATTTATCGATATAATTTTTACTTGCAAGCTTAAGACACGTCCGGATCCAGCGCCTTTGTTCGATTGCCATCTGTTATCGATATAAATTTTGTGTATTTTTTGATATACTTGATAGTATCAAGGGAGGCGTAACGGTTGAATCAAGCAAAACAATTGCAAAAAGATGCAAATAATATATTGAAACAGACAAGCCGTACATTTTACGTACCAATAACATTACTAAAATCACCATTGAAACAAACAGTTGGATCGGCCTATCTATGCATGCGTGCTGTTGATGAGATAGAGGACCATGTAGAATTGAACGTACAAACAAAACAGTATCTGCTAAGGTCAACAAGCGCATTATTGCAACATCCGTTTAACGACCAGGCATACCGGGAATTGTTGCGGCCCTATGAGTCTTTACTTCCAGAAGTAACGGTAAGGTTGGGAGATTGGATTCGTCTATGCCCGGATGGGATTGTTGATAAAGTTAAAGAATCGACAAGCATCATGGCTGCCGGAATGGCTGACTGGGCGGAAAAAGGCTGGCATATTAAAACGAAAGAAGACCTTGATGATTATACATATTACGTTGCTGGTCTCGTAGGTGTCATGCTGTCAGACATCTGGAAATGGTATGACGGGACGGAAACAGATCGTGAGCTTGCGATAGGCTATGGACGCGGACTACAAGCAGTGAATATATTGCGCAACCAGGACGAGGACAGTGAACGTGGTGTGAACTTTGTACCAAATGGTTGGAATCGGGATGACATGTTTCACTACACCGAAAGTAATCTTGCGCAGGCTGACGAGTATATGAAGGCTATTAAGACCCGTAATATTCTGCTGTTTTGCAGAATCCCGCTTGCATTGGCAAAGCGGACGGTCAAAGCATTGAAAGAGGGCCGGGAAAAGATTTCCAGGTATGAAGTGGAGACAATTGTAGAGGAAATGAAGGATGATTAGAAAAAGACCGCTAATAAGAGCGGTCTCTTTTGTGCTGTTATTTATTTTTATAGGGGTTTTGGCGCTCTGATAGAAAGTGCAACCGGGGAATATGATAATAGTGTAATTGAACCTTCCAAGTATATCGTGAACATTATTTTAGGCTTTTGGCATTACTTTTTAAAAGGTAAGAAAATTTAGTGATTTAACTTTTGCTGCCAGGCTAGGCTACGTCCGGCTTCGACGTACAGGACGTACTAGTGCCGGCGTTGCGACAGAGGACGTCGCGTTCTTAGCCTGCAAGGGCACTTGCGCCTTTGTTAGTAGCACTGGAACGATTGGATGTTATCTAAGTCAATACCATAGTATACCCATCTGTTCCTCCGCCATCTGAATCCGGCGATAGAACGTGGGCCGATGAAAATTGGGAAGAACCAGAAAGCATCCCATCGAAGCCAGATATACGTAAATTGGAATAAACATCCTCTAATAGCGCCAGGGTCAACCGCATAAGCACTAATACCTCCTGGACCTTGTTGCATTTTTGGTTGCTGTGGTGTGAATGACGGCGGTGGTGAACTCGGTGCGCTGACTTGCTGTTGACCTCCCGGATAACCGGATGGCTCTCCGAATGAAGGCCCGCCCCCACATGCCATGGTGGTCCGGATGGCCCGCCGAATGGAGATCCTCCGCCAGGTACATTACCCTGAGACCATGGAAAATTAAATATCCTTTCATCATCATATGGTTGCTGGTTATGATTCATAGCTTACTTCCTCCTTTAATAAGCCTTCTCTTTACTATATGGGAATTGGTCTAATGATGTATGGGCGAATCGATAGGTATTGTTTTTTAATTAGACTTTTTGCCTATTTTTCCGCCCAATTGCAGAACCCATCTAATCCATTTACGAAAAAACAGCCTTACCATCAATGATGGAAAGGCTGTTGTACGTTGGGTTTTTATTCAGCTGGAATTCCTTTTGTCCATTTATCAATTAGATCTGGATTATCCTTAATAAATTGCCGCGCAACTTTTTCCGGGTCTTTGTCCTCTGCAAATACTTGAGGCATGAGTTTTTCAATCATCTCATAGGATTCCGTATACTGGTTGATGAACTTGAAGGCCGCCGGAGCATTATCTTTCAAATCTTTATGAGCGACAATACTAATATGTCCACCATCGCCACCATACGTGCCTTTAGGATCTTTCAGCATGTTTAAATCCATTACACCAAACGTCCAGTGCGGCTTCCAAAGTGTAACAACAATAGGTTCTTTATTTTCAATCGCGGATTTTAACTCGGTAATCATGGCAGCTTCAGAGCTGTGCTGGAGTTCCCACTTATCCAGCCCGTAATCCTTAATGGCTTGATCTGTTAAGCTCATAATACCGGCACCTGAGTCTATACCCGTAATCTTCCAATTAACTTTCTCGCCAAGTTCCGTATTGCCTTTCAAGTCTTCTACAGAATTAATATCTTCCATATAGGTTGGTACTGTTAAAGCTAACGGTGCTTTGTCAAGTGTTTGATTTACTTCCACAACTTGATCTTTATACTTCTCCCAATATTGTTTTTGGCTCTCCGGCAACCATGCAGATGCTGTGAAATCAGCTGATCCATCAGCAACACTGGCCCACATTGGTCCAGTTTCAACTTGCTTCACATCAACATTATATCCAATATCCTCTAGTACTTCTCCCATTAAATAACTTACAACTGTTTCTCGCGCCCATGCAACGTAAGGAATCGTTAAATCCTTCTTCCCTAGTTCGGGGCCGCTGTTTTCTTCCGTATGTACATTTTTCCCTTCACTATTTTCTGAAGATCCAGTAGCTTCCGTCTGCTTTCGCCTTCACTGCACGCTGCCAATAACATCACGGAAAGCATCAAGGTCAAAGCTAAACCTGATAAATAACGTTTTTTTAGCATGTACTAAATACACTCCTTTTTTCTTTTTGCATGTTGCTCATTGTAAGATAGACTTTCTGAAAAATCTAATGCAAAAAAGAACCTTTAAGGAGTAAATAAAAGCATTTAGGGTGATCGTAGTTATTTAAATGACACTGCCTCCGATTTAATCGTATTTCTTGGCTGATGCTTTCCAGAATAGTACTTACACGCTGCTAACAGGAAAAGTTTTACTTCGAGATGCAGTGGATTGACATCTGTTAGTTGCCGTTTCTTACTACATATATTAAAGGTTTTCGACGACTGCTTCTATATTTTCCGCTTTTGTAATAGCTGAAATAACAGAAACTCCATCCGCACCAGCATTGATCACCGATGCTGCATTTTGTTCATTAATGCCGCCAATTCCCACAATTGGTATGTCAGGATAGTGATGCTTCAGTACTTTAATCCACTCGGTACCGACTGCTTGTTTGACATCGTCTTTGGTTGACGTTGAAAAAATCGGTCCGGCACCAAGGTAGTCAGCGAGATGAACCGGGCTACTATCTACTTCATGCTGATTGGAGACAGACAGTCCGATGATTTTATCCGGAAACCTCTCTCGTAATTCATCCAGTCGCATATCGTCCTGACCGACATGGATGCCGTCAGCTTCCAGTGGTTCGGCCAGTTCAATGTCATCATTAACAAAAAACATTACATGGTGCCGGGCGCAAATGTCACGGAGTTTGAAACCTAATTCCCGCTTTTCCTTGCCGGTCAGTGAGCCTTTTCCTTTTTCACGGAATTGAAAAGCAGTAATGCCGGCTTTTGCTGCTTCCTCTAAAATAGTCGTGGGATCGTGGTCACAGTTCTGGCTTCCCATGATGAAGTATTTTCGTAAGTTCATATGTTACTTCCTTTCCAGCTTGCTAGGATCAAAGGATAATGCATCGATAAAGTGGGGCAAGAATGTTCCGGGTCCGTTGACATCTGTTTGTTTGGCGGCATATTCAGCAGCCAGTCCATAAAAGTTTACTGCTGCTAAAGTCTGTTTTTGAACATTATTGTTTGTTGTCAGGCAAGCTGTTAAGACAGAACCAAGCAGGCATCCTGCACCGGTTATTTTTCCTAAAAATGGATGACCTGTGGTGTTATGCTCAATCTCACCACTAGTGCATAAGACATCTGTTTGCCCGGTGACAACGGCAGTACATTGATACATCTCGGCCACCTTTGAAGCTATCTCGTCTGCATTGCCATCCCCAATTGATTCAACGCCCTTCGTCTCCCACGGAATTTCGACGAGGTGTGCAAGCTCACCTGCATTTCCCTTGAGGACAGTCGGCTGTACGTCACTTAAAATCTTTTTTACCGCAGTTGTCCGGAATGGGGTTGCCGCAACACCGACCGGGTCAATGACAATTGGAATTCCTTTTTCATTGGCAGCTTTACCGGCACGAACCATGGAATCTAGCTCGTTAGCGGTTAATGTGCCTATATTAAGCAGAACGCCATCCGCATTAGCAGCCATGTCAGCGGCTTCCTCTTCAGCCTTGGCCATCACTGGTGCTGCTCCAAATGATAGCAATCCATTTGCCGAAAAGTTCATGACTACCTGATTGGTCAGATGATGGATCAGTGGGGTTGTTTCACGCACTTCTAGAATAATTGTTTTATTCATTTTACTACACCAATTCCTTTCGCAGTGCCCAATGGTTAGTTGGACCACTTCCATTGCCAATGGGAAATGAATGGCGAATAGCCGCGGTCACATATTCTTTTGCTTTTTGTACGGCTTCCGGCAATGGATACCCGTGGCTCATATACGCTGCGATGGCCGCAGAATAAGTACATCCGGTCCCGTGTGTGTTGTTTGTATTAATGCGTTCCGCTGAAAGGGTGTGAGTCGTGTTTCCATCATATAGAAAATCCACAGCCTCTCCCTGCATGTGACCACCTTTAACTAAAGCAGCACCTGCGCCGTACTCGTGGACAATCTGTTTGGCGGCCTGCTGCATATCCTCGAGCGTATCTATCGTCCTGTCGGTGATGACCTCTGCTTCCGGTATGTTCGGTGTTGTCACTGTTGTCAGCGGAAGAAGATTTTCACGTAAATATATTTGCGCATCTTCAGCAATTAATCGGTCACCACTTGCTGCAACCATGACCGGATCCATAATATATGGAATGTCCAGTGGGGAAATCTTTTCAGCTACCGCCTGCATAATATCGATATTGGCAAGCATACCGGTTTTAAACGCTTGGAAAGGGATATCGGAAATAACCGATTCCAGTTGCTGTTTAATCATGGATGTAGGCATATGCTGTACATCCTGGACACCTGTTGTATTTTGCGCGACAACCGAGGTGATGACGGACATCGCGTATGATTGCAACTCTTGAAACGTTTTTAAGTCTGCCTGAATACCGGCACCACCGCTTGGGTCTGTGCCGGCAATCGTCAATGACGCAGGAATATAGTTCATGATATAGCCTCCTTATATATGGTTCGCTAATAAATTTGCACGTTTAACTTTTGACACAACAAACCAGCCGATAAAAGCTCCGGAAATACTACTAACTAGAAACGATGGCAAAAAGAAAAATGCCCCGGCAGAACTGCCCATCAGAATACGCGCAAATGGCACAGCAAAAAGTGAACCGATTATTCCGGTACCAATTGCCTCTCCAACTGCAGCTAAAGCTTTTTTATTAGTTTTTTTATAGAGATAGCCGGCTAAAAATGCACCGACCATACCACCGGGAAAAGCAAGCAATGTACCAAGCCCAAGCATATTTCGGAGTAGACCGATCATGAAGGCGATGCCGACTGCCGGACCAGGACCAAGTGTGACTGCGGCCATGACATTGACTGCATGTTGCACCGGGTAAGCTTTGGCTACACCGGCCGGGAACCATAGTAATTGTGCCCCGAGTGTTCCAATCGCGACGAAAACGGCCATCGTCGTTAATAATCGTGTACGGTTCAAGCAAATCCTCCTTTCGTTCGGGGCGGATCCAAAGAACAAAGGCGAAAGCGCTGTTGCAGGCTAAGAACGCGTCGGAACCGGACGTGGCCTAACCTTGCAAGTAAAAGCTATATCGCTAAATTTTATAGTTTCTTACCTTTTGAAAAAGCCAGATCCATAGACTGGACCTGGCTTGAAATAGCTGATAGCAATTTACCGTCAGACTACTTCCCTACGCTGGTATTAACCAGGTCAGGTCCGTAAGAGTCGGAAAGCATAAACGCCCTTTCCTCTCAGCCCACAATTGCTGGGCACCCCTAGTAGTACTAAAGTTATTTTATTATTTATTAGTGTATCAGAGAAAAGTCCGTTTGTCATATGCTTTTCGGAAATTTCAAATGAACTATGATTTAGCATATTAACTGTGGGAAAACAGCAATAGTTTTATGATACAATCATACTAGTATACTAATTTGAATAATATAGCATCGTTTGCAAAACATATAGAGTAACATAAAATGTGAACGTGGGGGAGGGTAAAGGCGTGAATAGAACGGGAGAAATTGTATTAACGATCGTAGGCGCATTAATTTATGGCTTTTTTGCCGCGGTTGGGGCATTTATGGTTTGGATTTTTAACAATGAAGTGATTCGGAACAAAGCAAAAGAAGAAGTCAAACAGCAGCAGCCTGAAGTAGCAACAGGTGATCTTGATACCATACTGGAACTGTTTCAGGGCGGTGGTTGGTTTCTAATTATTGTCTCTGTGCTTGCGCTGGTTGTTGGGATTGTTTCCATCTTTCTCATGAAAGGTGATAAAAATTCAAAGGTTGCAGGCATTATGTTGATTGTGACAGCCGTTATCGGTGCAATTATTACTGTTGGTGCCGGAATATTTAGTGGATTATTCTACCTGATTGCTGGTATTATGTGCCTTGCACGGAAAAAACAGTCCACCATAACCATGGAATAGGTAACAGGTGCCCTCCACTTAGATTTACGAAATGTTTAAGGAGGTCTTGTTGCCCTTTTAAGTGGCCAATTCAGTTATTTCTTGACTTTTCCTTTTACTTGGTTTGTCTTATTGGATATACAAGTGCGCGGAACAATTTTTTAGAATGTTCACAATAACACATATAAACCGTTATATTAGTGATAGATTTGAAATGGAGGAAGGGAGATTAATGGGAATGGAAGAACTTAATGCACATGATAATGATTCACGATATAAGGTAGCCAACCGGGAGGCGCTCGTTGGGATTGGACTGGTGATCTTTAATTTTGTCTGGTGGTTTGCGTTTGCCTATGGACTTGGGGGCAAGGACCCATCAGAGTATACATATGTTTTCGGACTACCTGCATGGTTTTTTTACAGCTGTGTGCTCGGATTTATTATTATGGCTGTGCTGGTAACGGTTGTGGTTAAAAAGTGGTTTGCGGAAGTTTCGTTTGAGAAAGAGGGAGAAGAAAGATGAATTGGCAAGCATTAGTCCCATTAATCGGCTTGTTGCTCGTTATTTTTGGTGCCGGTATGTGGGCCGGTAAATATATAAAATCGTCGAATACATTCATGCAAGATTATTTTCTCGGTGGGAGAAGCCTTGGCGGATTTGTCCTGGCAATGACGATGACGGCAACCTATGGCAGTGCAAGTAGCTTTATTGGTGGTCCAGGCACAGCTTATACACAGGGGCTCGGCTGGGTGCTCTTAGCAATGACGCAGGTTTCGACCGGGTATTTTGTGCTGATGGTTTTAGGTAAAAAATTTGCTATTGTAACGCGTAAGTATCATGCGCTTACTATGGTTGATTTTTTGAAAGAGCGTTATCGTTCCAAATGGGTTGTTTTGTTATCGGCATTTAGCATTATTATTTTCTTATTTTCCGCAATGGCAGCACAGTGGATCGGCGGTGCTCGGCTGATTGAATCATTGGTCGGGATTCCGTATACAACGGCTTTATTCATTTTTGCTTTATTCGTTTTGATTTATGTAACCATCGGCGGTTTCCGTGCGGTAGCATTGACTGACGCCATTCAAGGAACAATTATGTTTGTCGGGACCCTTATACTGTTGGTTGCCACTATTATCGCTGGAGGCGGTATTTCTAATATCATAACTGATCTTACCGCGGAAAACCCGAACTTGATTACCCCATATGGTGCGGATGGAAGTCTAACACCCGCTTATGTATCGTCGTTCTGGATTCTTGTCGGTGTTGGGGTTGTAGCCTTACCGCAAATCGCTGTTCGGGCGATGTCCTATAAAGACTCCCGCTCCATGCATCGTGCGCTGATTATCGGCACCATTGTTGTCGGTGTAATTATGTTAAACATGCATTTGATTGGTGTATTTACACGCCCAATATTACCTGGTATTGAAGTGGGCGATAAAGTGATGCCGCTCATTGCGCTGGAAGTGTTGCCGAACTGGCTGGCAGGTATCGTACTTGCGGCCCCGATGGCAGCGATTATGTCGACGGTTGATTCCTTGCTGTTGTTGGTTAGTTCCGCAATCGTGAAGGATGTTTATTTAAATTACGTAGAACCGAAAGCATCCCATCAGCGCGTCAAGCGATTAAGTATCGGAATCACTGCGGTTCTTGGGATTGTTGTATTTGTTATGGCCTTGAATCCACCTGATCTCATTATCTGGCTGAATTTATTTGCGTTCGGCGGTCTGGAGGCGGCATTTATTTGGCCGGTTGTCATGGGGTTATATTGGAAAAAAGGCAATAAATACGGTGCACTTGCTTCCATGGTTGCTGGGATAGGATTATATATTTTATCTGATTCCTTCTTTCCGAAGCCATTTGGACTACATTCGGTTGTCATGCCGGTTGTGATAGCGTTCGTTGCTTATGTATCCGTGAGCCTGGGGACGCGTAAGAAAATGCTCGTGGAGGAGGCATAATCGTATAATTGGGGACAAGGGGGGGAGGAATCACCATTACTTATTTCAATTTACTTGGTCTATTTATTATGCTTATTACCATCATACTGCTTTTTATTTTTGTTATTAAATTATTTTTGTTTTTTATTAAAAAGAAGCCATTTCCTAAAATAATTTTAATTGCCAGTCTGATAGGAATCATTGTGGTGTCTATACAAGCTGGATATAATAAGTATTTTTTTACATTTAATGACGATGAAGGTGAATTTTACAAAGGACCTGTGAATTCTCCGACAGATAAATATACTGCCAATGCTTACTATATGCCATATGGTGGCGCTGCAGGTGGAGTGAATTTATGGGTAGAAATCAGTTATAACGATGAGGATGATAAAACGAAAACTGTTTACTATAGTGAGGCAAATAGCAACTTTTCTATGAAGTGGACAAATGAAGCAACTTTACACATTAAAAATGAAGAACCTAGGTTTCCAAAGTCAAATAGAAGTATTAAATTGAATGTTGAAAATGAGATTTATCATGATAGAGGTTTAGCTTGTCAAAGTTGGTTGATGAAAAGTGAGTATGAAACATGTTACCAAAAACAATAGCTTATTGAGGTAATAAGGCAACATAAATAAACCGAAAAAAGTCCGGATAGATTATCCGGCTTTTTTCGGTATTAAACTGACTAAGGATACAATTTGTTAAATGATTTAACTTAACTACTGCAATATGATAACTTCTCACTTAAGCGTTTGTTTTAGATTGTTCTTTTGCAAATTGAACAAAATAATCCAACGACGCTTCATTGCTTAACGACCCTTTATTTACAACCGCATCAACTGGTTTGCCCATCAGTATCTTTTTAATCGGTATCTCCAGTTTTTTGCCGTTCAAGGTTTTCGGCAAATCAGGAGCCTGGTAAATACCACTTGGCACGTGTCGTGGTGAGCATTGTGTACGGATTTGCTTTTTGATTGTTCTCTTTACGTCTTCAGTCAGTTCTTCGCCATCTTTCATCAACACAAACAACGGAGTATATGAATCGCCGTCATCTTTAGGAACATCGACAATCAGACTGTCACTTACTTCACTGACATGGTCAACGGCACGATAGATTTCGCTTGTGCCGATTCGAATGCCACCGCGATTGATGGTAGCATCTGATCGTCCGTAGATCACACACGTTTGCCGATTAGTGATTTTTAAATAATCTCCGTGTCGCCAAATACCCGGGAATACGTCGAAATAGCTGTCGTGCAGGCGACTGCCGTCAGGGTCATTCCAGAAGTAAATTGGCATGGATGGGAATGGTTCGGTCAGGACAAGTTCGCCGACTTCCTCGATTTGTGGATTGGCGTTATCATCAAAGCTTTCAATTTTAGCTCCCAGGCCGCGACATTGCAGTTCACCAGCATAGACCGGCAAAATTGGCACCCCAAGGATAAATGCTGTGCAAACGTCGGTTCCACCGCTTACCGAAGCAATCCAAAGGTCATTCTTTACATGGTCATAGCACCATTGGAATCCCTCGGGCGGCAGTGGTGAACCGGTCGAGCTGATGCTTTTAAGATGACGTAAATCAAACGCCTTGCCTGGTTCCAATCCCTCTTTCATACAGCCGGTAATAAAACTGGCGCTGGTACCAAAAACGGTCATTTTCGTATCCTCGGCAAATTTCCATAGCATTTTTTTATCCGGGTAGCCTGGATTCCCGTCGTATAAAATAATCGTACTTCCGGTTAGGAGTGCACCGACAAGGAAGTTCCACATCATCCAGCCGGTTGTTGTGAACCAAAAGAAGCGGTCGCCTTTTCCCAAATCTGCATGGAATGTCAATGCCTTTAAGTGTTCTAGTAAAATACCGCCTTGGCTTTGGACAATTGGCTTCGGTTTACCGGTTGTTCCCGATGAAAATAGTATCCAGAGCGGATCGTTAAAATGAACATACTCGTACGTTAATGTCCCAGGTTTGCTGGTGGCATCAGCCCATAAGGTGACATTTTTTAACTGGCCGGTATCCGGATCGCTGTTCAAATAGGGGATAACGATGGTTGATTCCAACCCTGACAATTCCGCCTGGATGTTTTCCACGACAGAAGTACGATCGAAGTCTTTTCCACCATAGCGATAGCCGTCAACGGTAACCATCACTTTTGGTTCGATTTGTTTGAAACGGTCAATGACGCTTTGCGTTCCGAATTCGGGTGATGCACTGGACCAGATGGCACCAAGGCTGGCGGTTGCCAGGAATGCTACAATCGATTCATAGGTATTGGCGACATAGGCAGCAACACGATCGCCCTTGGTAACGCCAAGGTTTTTCATCGTTTGCTGCAAGGCGGATGTATCCTGGTAGAGTTTATCCCAGGTTGTCTCTTCTGTTCCGCGCAGCTCTGAGGCATGGATAATGGCTGGTTCATCGTCATTTCGATTTCTGAAAATATGTTCCGCATAATTAATTGTCGCTTCAGGGAACCACTTGGCTCCTGGCATGTCGTGTGACGATAACACAGTTTTGTATGGCTGTTTGGCCTGGATGTTAAAGTACTCCCAAATGGAAGCCCAGAAATCTTCCAGTTCCTCAACAGACCATTGCCAAAGTGCATGGTAATCAGTAAAGTGTTTGTTTTTATGTGTTTGAAGCCAATTCATAAAATGATAAACATTGGATTGCTGCTTTCGCTCTTCACTTGGCTCCCACAGCAGTGTTCCTTCTCTTATTTTACTCAAGTTTCCATTCCCCTCCCCTTTAGGTCTTCCATTATGACTATTATATGAAACCGTTTTCCATGTGTAAAGG
The DNA here is from genome assembly GCF_005887555.1 of Lentibacillus cibarius. NCBI lineage: Bacteria > Bacillati > Bacillota > Bacilli > Caryophanales > Bacillaceae > Lentibacillus > Lentibacillus cibarius. The sequence goes on from NZ_VCIA01000001.1 coordinate 2,138,054, forward strand.
TGGACCGTTCGTTTCTTTTGACTGGATGAAAAAATTTGAATGGGAGTTTAATAGATTCTTATGACGTTAGGGGGGATATTAGATCTAAGGAAATAAGCGTGGTCGTTGGAAGATAAATCATCAAAAAAATTTCCCCGAACATGGGCGGGGAAATAAATAGTAGGATTCAATTTCAGATGACAACCAGTGTAGTGGATGACGTTAATTATTTCGATCATACTCGGCAAATTTTACAAATGTATGTTCATCTTCAATCAACCCGCAGGATCCGCACTGTACTCGGTATGATGGACCATTATATTTTTGATGGAAAACCTCAGGCTGTTCATTTGAATAATTATTAATAACCTCTCCAGTTTGCGGATCTAATTTTACCGGATTGACAACCTGTTCAATAATGTTGAACCGTGATCGATTCGTTTTACAGTTTGGGCAAAGGTATTGTTGCGTCATGTTAGACACCTCCAACCCTTATTATGCCGGAAATTGATCAATATCATGTGTTAAATTTAGGGTAGGGATCGTCAAGAAAACCACTTTTTGACTTTTGCAAGGAAAGATTCTTTCGATGTCGTTTTTTTGTCGGTATCCTTTTCCGATTCCTGACTTTCCTCGATGAAAATATTTTCCTTATCAATCGCAAAGTCATATGTAAGTACTGCACCAATGTTGGTATCAGCGTTCTCGTTTGTAATGACCGAGTATTCAATATTATATTTATTAGCGAGTGCCTTTTCTTCTTTTAAGAACTTATATCCAATATGACCATTCAATAATAGTTTGGCACCCTTATTTGCTTGCATTGCTTCGTTGAGTTCCGAAAGCCCTTTATCGGACATGACCTGACCTTTTGTTAGTGCGATAACGACCCTTTCTCTGATGGTACCAAGAAATTTTTTTCGCTCTGCTTTCTTTGTTTGCCGTGTACCGTAAATTCCATCGGTCAGATAATCATCTACATTCTTCTTCGTCATGGGCCCTCCTCCACATCCTTCATAAATAATGATATTTCTATTGTAAGTCATGAAAAAGTGGTCTGCAAAATTCAATTCCTGCATTGAAAAGTGCCCTGGGGCTGCCAGGGCACTTTCGCTTATTTTTTTCGCTTATTTGCCCGTTTATATGACTTGTGGGCAGCGAACTCTTCTGCAAATTCCACTTCTTTACTGTCCGTTTTGGCATATTCAGGGGTCTGTGCCAGGCGTGCTCTTCCTCTGCGGTTTGTTTTGTGTTCATCTCTTCCCATCAGTAATCACCTCAAATCAAAAGTGACTTCATGTTTAGTATGACCGGAGTGGGACAAATGATGAGCGAATACTTGAAGAAATATTAGTCAATTCATTTCCGTAATTAAGATGTTTTTTTATGTCCTTTTAGTGGTATATGAGTATAGAAAGATTACTTTTAGCTGCAAATAATTGTATTTAATTCATCATATACTATGACAGTACAGGGAATCAATGATGAAAATTATTAGGAGGTATGCAGGTGGCTTTGAATATTACCCAAAAGTTGATTAAGGATCACCTTGTTGAAGGAAATATGAATCCGGGGGAAGAAATCGGTCTTAAAATTGATCAAACACTTACCCAGGATGCTACCGGCACGCTTGTGATGCTGGAGCTTGAAGCAATGAATCTTGATCAAGCCAAAACGGAAGCGTCCGCGCAATATGTTGACCACAATCTGATTCAGGAGGATAACAAGAACCCTGATGATCACTTGTTCCTTGAAAGCGCAGCCCATCGTTTTGGATTGCATTATTCAAGACCAGGTAATGGTGTGAGCCATCCCGTACATATGCAGCGGCTGGCTAAACCGGGAAAAACACTTCTCGGATCTGATAGCCATACGTGTGCCAATGGATGTATGGGAATGCTCGCTATGGGTGCGGGTGGTATTGATGTGGCCATGGCAATTGCCGGGGAACCGTTTTATGTAAAAATGCCAGAAGTGTGGGGGATTAAACTTACTGGGAAGTTGCCAGACTGGGTCAGTGCTAAAGATGTTATTCTAGAACTCCTCCGTAGGCACGATGTCAAAGGAGGCGTTGGCAAGGTTATTGAGTATTTTGGTCCCGGCGTTGAGGAATTAAGTGCTATGGACCGTCACGTTATTGCCAATATGGGAGCCGAATTAGGTGCAACTGGTACTGTATTCCCTTCTGATAAAGAAGTGAAGCGTTTCTTAAAAGCACAGGACCGTGAAGACGACTGGGTCGAGCTGACAGCTGACAAAGATGCAACGTATGATATTTTAGAGGAAATAGACCTATCTGAACTCGAGCCACTTATTGCAAAACCCTCAAGTCCCGGAAATGTCGTTCCAGTCAGAGAACTTGCTGGCACGCCAATCTACCAGTCCTATGTCGGATCATCGGCGAACCCGGGCTTCCGTGATTTTGCCATCGCCGCGGAAATTGTTAAAGGTAAAAGCATTGCAGACGGCGTTTCATTCGATATTAACCCAACCTCGAGGCAAATGCTGACCGATCTTGTTCAAGAAAGTCATATTGCAAGTCTGCTGCAGTCCGGTGCACGGATGCATCAGGCAGGATGTAACGGATGTATCGGCATGGGGCAGGCACCGGCGACGGGCAGGAACAGTCTCCGTACAACGCCAAGAAACTTCCCGGGACGGTCCGGGACCAAAGAGGATAGTGTCTTCCTATGCAGTCCAGAAACAGCTGCAGCGTCTGTTCTAACAGGAAAAATCACTGACCCACGAACAATTGGAGACGATTATCCGAAAGTAAAAGAACCGAAACATGCGGAGACGAATATGGATTTGCTCGACGGACCATTACCATATGAAGAAGCAAAGAATGTTGAGCTTAAGAAAGGGCCAAACATTGCATCGATCCCGGCAATGGATGAGATGGCGGATCGTATGGAATTACCAATATTGCTGAAAATGGGTGACAATATATCGACTGATGAAATTCTCGCGGGTGGTGCACGGGTGCTTCCATACCGGAGTAACTTGCCCGAGATTAGCAAGTTCACATTTGAAATTGTTGATGATACGTATTATAAACGTGGAAAAGAAACAGTTGATAAAGGCGGGCACGCAGTTGTCGCCGGATATAACTACGGACAGGGTTCAAGCCGTGAACATGCTGCACTTGCCCCGAGATATCTCGGTTTACGTGTAGCATTGGTGAAAGACTTTGCTCGAATCCACTGGCAAAATTTAGTTAACTTTGGTGTGCTTCCATTAACATTTGTTAACGAAGAGGATTATGAAAAGCTTGCTTCAGGCGATGTACTTGTATTGGAAGATTTACGGAAAAAGATTCAAGAGGGGAATGAATTCTCCGTTTCTGTAAAAGATAAAAATGAACAAATTCAAGTGAAACATAGCCTGTCTGAACGCCAGATTGAGATTATGCTCAAAGGAGGCATTATCAACTGGGCTAAGGACCGGCAATAAGGAGGTTGCGCAGTGGATCGAGCATACACGTGTAAAGCCTGTGATGGAACAGGAATGCTCTCGGATGATGAAGGCTGGCAATATCAGTGTAGCGTATGTCATGGAGATGGCACGTATGATGTAGATGATATTTCCAGCTCCGCCCGGGTCATGTCGGTTGATGAGAATAACCGGATACTGGATTGAAAAAACTGCCTGTTTTGCAGGCAGTTTTTTATATGGATACGGAAAAACACCAGACATAAAAAAGGAATCGGATGAACCGATTCCTTCCTTTTGCGCGTTAATGTGGCATCGTACCTTGAATTGGCGCATAGCTTTGTTGAAATGCCTGCATGTCCTGCTGCTGTAGCTGTGGTACTTGATAATATTGGTGTTTATTTTGATAAAGAAATACTTCATAGGCCATTTCAATCAAGTTCGGAACACTGTCCGCCAAAACACGGCGCAACACTGGATTAGTCATTTCGAGTGATGCCATCGTAAACGAAGAAGCTGCTGATTTTAATGAATCCATCATGAAGCCGGAAATGGTTTGATCGTTTAATTCATTAGCAGACTGCATCGGCGTTGATGGCTGTGCAGGAGGCTGCTTACCATAAACGACATCATTACTTTGATCCATCTTATACGATTGCGTGTCCACAGCGGGATCCTGTCCGGTCTGGAACGTATCAAGGATAGTATTGTACAGTTGGCCGCAGAACGCTCGGTGTTTCTGTGACATTGTTTGCAGTTCTGGGTCTTGGATGTTCTGTTCTAAAATGACACACTGGTCTACTGCGCTTGTAAGTGATGACAATGCTTCATGTGCATCAAAGATATCATGACCGCCAAAATGCTGCTGTGGTGGCAGTTGGGCTGTGTTCGTGAAATTTTGTTGCTGTTGGTTTTGCATCAACATTACCTCCTAAAAGTATTCGATATTAGTTTGAGCAGACGCTAGCTGATTATGTGCGCAACGTTTGCACTGTTTTTTACCAATTTTTCAAGGATGTTCTTCATTAAACAATGTTGAACAGGTATAATTTAGGAATGAAAACAGTTGGATAATATAGAAGGAGTTGCTTGAAGTGTCGCAATCAAATAACAAAGAAAACATTGAAGTGTGGGAAGACCTTGTCCGCATTAAGGACCTGGTCATAAGTCTCGTTATTTGCAGCGGGACATCACTTGGTGGTTACCTGATTGCACCTGCTGATCGAGAGCCGCTTATATTTGGGCTGGTTGGTGCTGTAACAGGGTTTATCATCAGTTCCATTATCATAAGACCAAAACGGACATTCCATTACACAGAAGAGGAGTAGACATATGGATATTGGATTAATCATGCAAATGACCATGGCGGCAGTGTTTGGTGCGGCGCTGTATACCATTATCGGGATTGCCCCGGGCACGGATGAAACCGCCGTTCTTGCTCCGGTTACATTACTGCTGGTCGTTTCCGGACTTGAACCAATTATTATTTTGACGTTTTTTATTGCTGCCATTGTCGCCAAAAAGCTGACTGATTCTATTCCAGTAGCCATTGCAGGAATTCCCGGTGGTGTGATGTCAGCACCAATGGTTGAACACGCCATGGTACTGAAAAAACACGGAAAACCGGATATAAGCATAAGGAAAATGGCATCCGGTTCAGTAATTGGGACGATTATTTCGGTGCCGCTCAGCCTTATTTTGGCAACAGCCTTAATACCGCTTGCTGATGTCATTGAGCAGTATTCCAGTCAAATATTTTTCGCCGGGGCTGTTTTCCTGGCACTGATGACAAAAAATCGCTGGTTTGCCTTAATATCAATTGTGCCCTTCGCATTTATTATTCAGGGACTGCGTAATCTATACTGGGAGATTGGTGTTGTTCCCCAAGATACGACCGTCTTCACATCATTTTTCCTCGGGATTACGATCGGCCCTGTGATTTTAAAATTGTTTGAACTATTGATTGGGAACGTACGAAGAAACATGCCGCGTTACGGTGTAAAAGAAATCAGCATGGCAAAAACCAAGGCTGAAAAAGGCTTTCCGAATCCATTTAAACTATTGAATAGAAACGAAGCGATCTCAAGTGCTGTCAGTTCTGTTTTCGGGGTTGTCACTTTTTTCATGAGCCCTGTCGGCATGACGATATTTTTAGGTGAAACAATTACGAGCCGAATTAAGGATCCGGTGAAGCGAGCCTCACGGGCAATCTCAAGCATGGACGGGCTTACAAATGCAGCGTATCTTTCCGGCATATTAATTCCGTTAATTGCAATCGGCTATCCGCTTTCCCCAACAGCGCTGGGACCAGGTCATGCGTTATTCAATGCGCCGCCGGTCTTCACGTATGAGCATAATTTACATCACTTGCTGTCCATGAATGAGTTTGTAATAGCTACTGTCATCGGGGCGGCTGTTGCAATCATCATCACCTTTTACATCACTATAAAGTACGCGCAGCCGATTTGTGCATTTGTATTTAAATATATTCCGCATGAAGCGATGCTTGGATTGTTTTTTGGTCTTGTGCTTATGCTGGCGTATATGGATGCAGGCGCACTTAATATCGCCGGTGTACTGTTGATTGGCCTGGTCGCAGGGTTCCTTCATAGAAGAGGTGTCAATTATGGTGTGCAATTTATGACGCTTTATGCTGCACCGTGGCTCGTGTCATTGTTGTTTTAGAAAGACAGCACAAACTAGGCTATTTTTTGAAACCGAATCGTATGATCAACGGCCACGTTTTAGGAGGATTGCTGTGAACAAAAGGCTATGTTTTTTATTGTTAATGACAATCGTGTTGTTGGTTGTTGCCGGTTGTAGTGATCATCGTGAAAATGCCAAGGAGGATGCTGCCATGAACGGAAAATGGACAGGATCAATCGAGGTGTCTAATCAGTCGCTAGCATTTATTGTAAACTTGAAAAAAGATGACGAATGGACAGGGACCATCAGTATTCCAGCTCAAGGTGTTAAGGATTACCCGTTGTCTTCTGTTACCGTAGATGGAGAACAAGTGTCATTCTTCATGGAGATCCAAGGGGAGCAGCTTTCCTTTAGCGGTACATTTGCCAATGAGTCGATTGCAGGAAACTTTAGTCAGCGTGGACAGACGTTTTCATTTAAATTGACGAAAGGCAGCCCTGTTAAAGAAGATGATGGTAATTTTCTCCATGTGGAAACGGATAAAGGTACACTCTATGGCGAAGTAGAACAACCTGATGGGCAGGGGCCTTTTCCAGTTATGATTATCATTCCAGGTTCAGGGCCAACTGACCGTAATGGGAATTCCAGTGGTGTTCAGGGAGAAAATAATAGCCTGAAAATGCTGGCAGAAAGGTTGGCGGAACAGGGAATCGCCAGTGTCCGCTACGATAAACGCGGTGTCGGAAAAAACGTAGAGGCCGCCATTCCAGAAAATGAGCTTCTGTTTGATCAGCTTGTGGACGACGCAGTGGCTTGGACGGAGCTGCTCGCACAGGATGATAAGTATGCAAACATTGGTATCATTGGACATAGCCAGGGGTCGTTAGTTGGCATGCTGGCAGCACAGCAGGGAGATGTAAACACATTCATTTCGCTTAGCGGCGCCGGCCGTACGATTGATCAAGTGCTTTATAGTCAACTACAATCCCAATTACCTGATGGTTTGCTGCAAGAAGCAAAAGACATTCTTGGGAAAATGAAGCAAGATTATCAAGTACAGAAGAATATAAGTCAGGAACTGCAGAATCTTTTCCGGCCGTCAGTACAAGACTTCTTAGCATCATGGATGGCGTATGATCCGAGTGAAGAAATTGCTTCCTTGGATATGTCGGTCCTGCTGGTCAACGGTGGTCGTGATTTACAAGTGCCGGTTAGTGAGGCAGAGTTGCTTCGTAAGGCAAAACCTGATGCTGATAGGTTAGTCCTTGAAAAAATGAACCACGTATTAAAAGAAGCACCAGCTGCTGAACAGGGAAACAAAGAAACATACGGTAATCCGGATCTTCCGTTGGCGGATGGTTTGGTGGATGGAATCGTCGGCTTTTTAAAAGAAAATGACTTTGAGGCAGAAAGGGGAGAAAAAAATGGGGGATAAACAGCCGATTCGGCTCGATGAACGTATTCATTTGATTGATGCTTTTGATTTGGGTGTACCGGAGCGCACTGGTACATATGTGATTGATGAAGATGAACTGACGCTAGTTGAAACTGGGCCAAGTCCATCAGTGAAGTATATCAAAAAAGGCTTGGGTGAGCTTGGCTTTTCGCTGGAACAAGTGAAATACATCATCGTGACCCATGTCCACCTCGATCATGCGGGTGGGGCTGGACTTTTATTGCAAGATTGTCCTAATGCAACCGTTGTGATACATCCAAAAGGGGCGAGGCATTTAGTGAACCCGAAAAAGCTTGCTGCGGGGGCAAGGGCTGTATATGGTGACAGTTTCAGTGATTTATTTGATCCAATTGTGCCAGTGCCTGAAGATCGGCTGCTTGTTAAGGGTGACGGTGAAACACTTAATGTTGGAGATAACTGTACATTGAAATTCCTGGATACACCGGGGCATGCGCGTCATCATTTCAGTATTTATGATCCGATCAGCAATGGTCTGTTTACCGGTGACACCGTGGGTATCCGTTATCAGCAGCTAGTCCGGGATGGGATTGATTTCTTCTTGCCGTCAACATCACCGAACCATTTTGACCCAAGCGCGATGCATGCATCCATTAATCGTATCCGCCATATGAATCTGGATAGGATTTATTTTGGCCATTTCGGCATGACGGAAAAAGTGAATGAAGCGCTTATTCAAGTTTCCGAATGGCTGGATGTTTTTGTGGAGATTGGTGAAAAAGTTGTGTCAGAGGAAAAAGGCTATGATGCACTGGCATCTAGCATGCTGGAACGCGTGAAAGAAACATTGCACCCGCTAGATGTCCCTGATAACCATGATGTTTACGTATTGATTAATTTGGATATGCAGGTAAGCGCACTGGGTATTATTGATTATTTTAAGAGAGTGAAGTAGGAATGACAGGTCAAGGCTCCACACATAGCCGGTTCAAGGGCCTGTCCCCATGGTTCGATAATCACGTAAAGGAGGGCGGTGTTCCTCTGTAGTATTTGAATCGGGGAATGACCATATCGGATGAAAATCATAACTGTTGTGCTACAGGTTGCGTTGTTATACGCTTTTTATATCGCTGGTAATTTGCTACAGAATCTTTTGCATTTGCCTATTCCGGGTAGTATTGTTGGATTATTGCTTTTATTTGCCGCTTTACTGTTGAAGATATGGCCCATTCAGTGGATTGAAACGGGATCCGTCTTTTTATTGAATTATTTACCGCTGTTATTTGTTCCTGCCACTGCAGGTGTAATGAATTATCTTGGTCTTTTTGCCGGCCGTACCGTTTGGCTTTTTGTCGTTACCATCATCAGTACCCTGCTTGTCATGATTTTTACTGGCCACACGAGCCAATTATTGACAAAGTTTAGGGGGAAGCGAAAGGAGAAAGCGGAATGCAAGAAACAATTATCGGAATCGTCTTCATCATAGCAACGGTTCTCATGTATCTCTTCATGAGTCGTTTATACCATCGTTTTCGTTTACCGATTCTTATTCCTGCTTTAACAACGACGTTTGCCATTGTACTTATGCTTTTGCTGTTAGGGGTACCATATGATACCTATATGATTGGCGGGCAATGGATTGATACGTTGCTCGGCCCGGCCATTGTATCGCTTGCTTATCCCTTGTACAAACAGCGGCATCTCTTGGTTAAAAATCTGTATCCGATTTTGGGTGGTGTAGTAGTCGGCTCCCTTACCGGCATTTCCAGTGGTCTTTTGTTGGCGCAGTCGCTTGGTTTTAAAGAGGAGCTGCTTTTTTCTCTTCTGCCTAAATCGGTAACGACCCCCGTTGCGATGCAAATTGCTGATGGGTTGGGTGGCTTGCCATCACTTGCTGTCCTGTTTGTTATGACAGCAGGGTTTACGGGTGTCGTCGTTGGACCTTATATTCTTCATTGGTTCAGACTTGATAGTTCATTGGCAAAAGGAATGGCTTTCGGCAGCGCATCGCATGCTATAGGAACATCCAAAGCCGTTGAATATGGTGAATATACGACATCGGTAAGCTCTGTTGCCATGACGTTAAGCGCCATTGCCTGTTCTGTTTTCGGCCCGTTGATTGTGTTGTTGTTCTATGCTTAATGCACGTAGGTTTGTATTCGCTTAAGTGTCACAAAATCCGCTGAAGTTCACAATTATTAGGCTGAAACGCATTAAAACTTATAAGACAATAAACAATACCTGTCATGTGTAGTGGCAGGTGTTTTTTTAATCTATCCAATTTCAAAGAATACTTGTTTTAAGTCATTCAAATGGATCATAATACAGTCTCAGATTGTCAATTATTTTCATTTTTTCCCCTGTTTTGCATGCTCAAGACAAATCTTTGTAATTTCGGCTAAGCGACACAAAAGATATATAATGCGACGCAGTTATTGAAGTCTTTTCTACGACGATTTTTCGCCCGCCGTCTGGGATCGCTCCGGGCGGATGCTTTCCGCGGGCATGGCTTCAGCCTCCTCGGAAGAAAACCACTTCCTGCGGGGTCTTCGACGCACAGGACGTGCTAGTGCAGGCGTTGCGACAGGACGTCGCGAACTTAGCCTGCCTACCTTTTCCCGCAGGAGTCACCGCCCTCCGCTCACCCGGACTAGTAAGGTAGCGTCCCTTGTTTATCTACCCGATTCCTGCTTCAATTAATAAAAACAGCTTATTTACCATCTTCCGTTCGCATAAAGGTCAGCAAGGCGAAAAATACAAAACTTAAGAGCAATATCGATCCGCCGACAATAAAGAATACGGTCACAAATCCATCAGCCAAGTCAAATGGCCGTAGATAGTAGAGCCACATACCGACTGTAAGTCCGATTGCTCCGATAATGGCAGACCAGACATGTAGGGTGGCCACTATTGTCTTTGCCGGAGTAAAAATTTTGTAGTAAACGGCCCACGCAAACAGAGTCAGCCAGCCGACAACCAGAATATGGGCGTGGATAGTTTTAAAGGCCAGACTGCCCGCTCCGGCCATATGGGAGCCGAGGAAGGCGCCAATTAATGCAAAAACAGCTGAAAACCTGAGCAATGTTTTACTGTACTTTTCCAAATTCATTCTCTCCCTTTGTAATGAGAAACATCGTCATTTCCTTTTATTTGAAAGATGCTGCTTTTTTTGGATACATTGCCGAGATTGCATGTTCAATCCGGGTAGTTGCTTCATCCAAATTAGCTGCATTAATTTGCTTTATTTGATCAGCAGTGTATTTTTCCGTTGTATGTTGATAGCGCGGATCATAGTAATAGTCAAGCAGTTGCCGGAAAGCGTCGTTGTAGTGACCTTTTCGCAAATCGTCCTCAATTTGTTTGGCAACCGGTGTATGGATGCGTTTTTGTATGTGACTGTATGCTTCCATAAATGCATCCGGATGATTCCATGGTTGATAGTCGTCCAGAATGTTTTGGATGCGCTGTTCGATTGGCAAATCAATGAACAGCTGCACACTTTGTTCCTTTTTCTCATAAAGAAAGCTTGGGATACTGACTTTGCCGATACGTTTACTTTCACCTTCCACTAATACAAACGGTTCATCCCAGTATTGATGTATTGCGTGAACCAGGCGGGAATCAAACTTTTTCTGATTCGCTGGCTCAACGCCAATATGACCGAAAATGGACCCTCTATGACCAGCCATTCCTTCGAGGTCAATGACCGGGTAGCCTTTCTCCCAAAGGCGGTGCAGGATTTTTGTTTTGCCAGTGCCGGTATTTCCGTTTAAGACGACAATATCCGGCGGGAATGCTGCTTTTTCCAATTCGTTTACAACCCATCGCCGATACGATCGGATGCCACCCTGCAGCCTATTAACGTCAATGCCCATGAAGTCAGTAAAAGTGGCAGCGGCCCTACTACGCATACCGCCGCGCCAGCAAAATACGACTTTAGGTGTGTCGATTTGTTCAAATTTATTAACGAAGTCCGGCAGTTTGGCAGACATAATCTCCAGTCCGCGCTTTTTTGCAGCTTGTTTGCCTACTTGCTTATAAAGGGTACCGACTTCGGCCCGCTCGTCATCTGTAAACACTGGTATATTAATACTCCCTGGGATGGTTCCTTCATGGAATTCCTTTGGCGAACGGACATCAATCGCGGTGAGCTCGCCCTTGCGTTGTTTTTCAAAAAACTCCTGTAGCGTAATATCTTGAAACATAGATGAATCGCTCTCCTTAGTTATTCGATCCTGATATGTCCATTATTGCCATCGGTCACTTCGCCTATAATGCTTGTCTCGGCATCATACAAATTCATATCTACCCCATTTTAGCACACAAAGGATAGATTTGTGTTTGAATGCATTTCATAAGAGGGTGCCGATTTTTCTTCGGTTGACACTTAAGTGTATTAATCATATAATACAGAGCATAGGTTGTATTAATCACTTAATACACATTGGTCAGTAAAAGGTGTCACCAAGAAATTGGGGGTATTTTTTTAATCTTAGTGTATTATGCGATTAATACACTGGTAGACATCCGATGTAAATAGGAGCTGGGCGTATGAATGTACATTTTAATAAACGCGATCCGGTCTATGTGCAGGTGATCCGCCATTTTAAGGAGCAGATTGCAACCGGCGTGTTTGAGCCGGGGCAGGAGATTCCCTCAAGGCGGGAGCTGGCAAACCGGCTGAAAATAAATCCGAATACTGCACAACGCGCATATAAAGAAATGGAGGAAGCGGGTTTGATTTATACGGAGCGAAACTTGCCGAGCAGAATTACGAAAGATGAAAAGGTGCTACGTGCAGTCAGGGAGGAATTGATTGACGAAGCAGTAGATACATTTGTTCACTCGATTCGTTCCATTAATGTATCAGCTGATGATGTGCTGGATCGAGTCAAGGAAAAATTTGAAACAGACAAGGATACAAGGGGGTACGACAATGATTGAAGTGAAAGACGTGAAGAAAAAATTTGGCCGTAAACACGTACTAAAGGGTGTTTCCTTCACGGCCAACAAAGGAGAAATTACTTGCGTTATCGGGATCAACGGGGTCGGTAAAACAACGATACTCAATGCGGTGATGAACCTGACGCCCCTTAATGGCGGACAAATCCTGATTGACGGAGAGAAAATAAACAAACACAGCTATGAAAAAATCACGTTCATTCCGGATGCCATTATGATGCTACCGAGCATGACGATTCGTGAGGCGATGCAGTTCATGGACGATTTTTACGACAGTTGGAATCAGGAACGCGCAACGGAATTACTCGGTTTTTTCAAATTGAAGGAAAACGAGAAAATCAATAACTTATCTAAAGGGAATCGAGCGAAAATCAATTTGTTGCTTGGACTGGCGCTGGATGTGGATTATTTGCTGATGGATGAGCCATTTTCCGGAATTGATATATTCAGCCGCGAGCAAATCGCCGACGTATTCACGAGCCATCTGGTGGAAGATCGTGGTGTGATTATAACGACGCATGAAATTAGTGATATTGAGCACCTGATTGATAAATCGGTGCTGCTGGACGACGGTATTGTTTTAAAAGAATTTAATACAGAAGATATGCGGGAAACAGAAGGGAAGTCAATCGTTGATGTGATGAGAGAGGTGTATCAGCAATGAATCGATTCGCGAAGCTAGTAAACTTTGAATTGGGGCGGTTTATGAAGATCTATCTTGTGCTCGTGGCCATGACTGTCGTTGTACAAGTTGCCGGTGTCATCGTGAAAGCAAATAAGTACATGTCAAAAGCCAATACAGCAATTTATGAGGAAATGCTTTCACGTGCGGAATTTATTGAGAGGTATGGCCAAATGGGGTTTATGGAAGTGACTCGCAGCTTATGGTTTATGGGGCCGATTGCGATATGTACAGCAGCTTTAATTTTCTATGTATTTATGATCTGGTATCGTGACTGGTTTGGGAAAAATACATTTATTTATCGTTTGTTGATGCTGCCGACAGCCCGGCTGAATGTTTATATGTCCAAACTGATTGCCATATTTTTAATGGTACTTGGACTGGTTTCCGTACAGCTCATCATCTTGCCGCTGGAAAACAGTGTGCTGAAGTGGCTGGTGCCAACGGATTTTAGATCCGATATGACCGTTAGCCAGATAATCAATGGAAACCCTTTATCTATACTCGTTCCACAAACTTTTACCGAGTTTGTTTTGTATTACGGTGCCGGCTTCATGGCGCTAACGATTGCATTTACAGCTATTCTGTTCGAGCGTAGTTTTAAATGGAAGGGGATCATCGCGGGAATAGGCTATGTTGCGATTTCAGTCGTACTGTTTATCGCGCCTGTGCTATCCATGCTGCTCGTTGGTCGTGATTATTTATACACGCTTGAGATACTTGGACTGGAGATTGTCATGGGAGGAATCGTGACTGTGATGTCTATTTGGGTCGGTAATTTCCTATTGAATCGAAAAATAACAGTGTGAAAGGAGAAATAGAAATGAAACGGTATTGGAGATTAATTGCAATCGTCACAGTTGTCGTTCTGACCGTCGGAACGTTTTATATGCAATCAGCATTATCAGCAAGCAGTTATCCAGAAGTCGTATTTGAAAAAATAAGTGGAAATGAGGACGAATTAAAGCCAGTCACATTAATTGGTAATTATCATGCTAGTCAACAAGGTATGGGTGAAAGTGTCCGCGTTACCACAGAAGATTCCAGCTATAGTGGGGAACAATCATTTTTTGAGCGCATCCGGGGAGGGTTCTACAGCCAGGATATCAACCAGCTACAGGATAAGTACCGCGGCTTCATGCGCGGCAAAAGCGGGAATATCGCATCTTACCTTGAAACAGATAATACCTTTGCATATGCAAAAGTAATTAACCAGTTTATAGATGAAACTGGAAATAACATGGCATTTGATATTGCCGTTTTGGATAAAGAAACTGACGAAACGACATCCTTTACAGTACCGGTGCCAAATAGGGCAATGTATACACGCGTTTACGTGGAAGATGTGCAACTGATCGATGGAGAGTTGAAGGTGATAACGCAAAATTATTCGAAGGACGGTGCAGATGCAAAATATGTCTACAGTTTTAATCTCTCCGAACAGGATATCAATGGAGAGGAAAAAATTGCAGCCGCTAACCAGGACGAAAACACACGCGTCCATATCAGGATATTACCGAGTTCGGATATAAAAGCCGCCCATAACTATGTCGTATATGCAAAGACGGAGGAACCAATTGTACGTGAACATGCAAATAATCAGACGAATAGTGCGGAAAAGCGGGCTAGTAACAATAAACAGCTATATGTTATTTATAACCTGAAAACTGAAAAGAAGAAAGCCGTGACACTTCCAAAGGCGCTGTCAGGTAAAGAAACTGTCATGTATAAAGACACCACCCTCTATTTGCGGGACGAAAACAAAGTGACATTATACAATTTAAAAACAGAAGCGGTTGAAGGCCGGACAAAACTGCCATCACAATCCAATAGTGCTAAGCAGGAGGCAACACGTCCGACCGTAAATATAGCAAATGGAAAAATATATATGCTTTCGATGCCGGCTGGAATGGTTGAGGGACACGCTCCAACGCTAACCGTAATCGATGCACAATCCGGTGATGTATTGTACGAAGGGAAAATGATTACGAAAAAGCCACTTAATGACGGTGAATCATTGTATTTTTCCGGTATGCAAATTCAATGACGAAAAGCCTGCTTCCTTAAAGGGAGCAGGCTTTTTATGCAGAAAGTAAGCAATTAAGGTTAACCAAGTACGTCAACACTCGCTAGGCTTTCGTTTTCCAATAACAAGAGAGGAAGCCCCCGTGCTTCACTAATCTGCCCAAAACGTTTCGGTATAGAACGGCTGGGCGTCGTCATTAAAAGCGACACCGATGACGAGTTTTTCAAAATTTGTTTTTAAAATATTTTTCCGGTGTCCCATCGAGTTCATCAAGCCTTCATGGGCAAAAATGCTGCTTGGTTGACCCGCTGCGAGGTTTTCTCCGGCCGTACGGAAGGAAATATTATCTTCCCGCATGCGGTCGAAAGGAGATTGGCCTGATGGGTTAGTGTGGCCGAAGAAGTTTTTTTCGGCCATATTGGTACTGTGACTGCGAGCTGTTTTTCTTGCTGATTGCTGCCAGGTAAGTGGGTTCAGACCACGGCTGACTCTAGCGGCGTTGGTTAGGTCGAATAATTGATATTCCAATCCCTTTTTCAGTTCTTTACTCGGCTTTCCGAAGTAGCTTTGCTTTTGCCGTTCAAGCTCATCACTGATGATTTGCACCGCTGTTACCGTGTTGCCTTCATGTTTGTCGTAAAAGATCGTTATATATTTATTATCCACATGAAACATATCGTATCCTTGCTTATTTTGCAGTCGGTAATTGACAAAGCCTTTGCGAATGCTATCCAGCGGCTTGTCGAACACCGAACGTACGGTGTCCTTGGAGGTTTCATAGGTGATTTCTTTTATAGATGGCAGTAGATTTTGGTTCGTGTATAACCCGGCCACCTTATTTTCACTATTATAAGCGACCATGATAAAATTTCGGTAGTTTTTATGATAAGTAACCCAATCGACACCATATTCATTCAACGACGACCGTTGTGGGGAACCTGTTTGCTGCTCCACGTCCGAGCGGCTATTGCCAAGTTGAATATCGTAAGCAGCGGAAGAATCCTTAGACGGCGTATCTTGTTGCGGCTGTTCAGGAACCGTTTGATTAGGCTTATCCTGATCTGATGTCATTTCGTTTAACTTATCTAGCAAATGTTGGACTTCTTCATTGATATAATTAACGGTGTTGATGACTTTCGGATTTTCTTTTAATTCGTTAAAATCCGAGCGCATTTCCGTGAAAACACCTTGAACACCCGATTGAGTGAACGTACTGCCATAAAAATGCCACAGTGTTCCGACGATAAGGATGAAAATTATGATGTTTCCGATCTTCCGCATAGACATTTCTCCTGTCACGGGGATAGTTGTCATTGTATTATAGCAGATGCGTCTGCGTTTACTAAATGTTAGTTTTTACGTAAGAAATTCTCTCCATCATGTTAAGGAAATATCCTTCATTTTCTTGTTTTGCTCTTTGACTTTCTTTAGAATCGATGGTTTGAATAAGTCAAGCAAACGCGATGATTGGGTAAATGTAAACAACAAAATAACCAAAGGCTGCGTGAACAGCCTTTGGTTGATTCCGTGTTTCTTAACCTGTTACAAACTGGGAAGAAGGAAGTGGTGTCACTGCATCAAGACACTGAATACCATTGAAAGTATTCAAGTCAACCGTGATGCAGATACCAGTTGCTATGAAGCCTCTAGCTCTTTCACCAGTGTTTTCAGAGAAGAATTCACAGACGTTATCTCCCTCATCGAACGTAACGTCTCCAGTTGAGTTGACCGGTGCAAGAAGTTCTAGTCTTACACAGCATTCGTTCTCATCAGTGAATTCCTTCGCACGCAGGATAGGGGACTGTAAGCAGTTGAAGAATGTTGCATTGGTGCCTGCAACAACATCCCGGTATACTCCGCTGGCAATGAACGGGTTACAGTCGCCTTCACAGTAAAGAATAAATGGAACGGTGTCAGGTCCGTTATTGTTATTGTTCATTTCCGGTCTAAGCAGATCCTGGATGGAGCCTTCACAGCTTGTTGTGCAGCAACCATCATTATTGTTGTTCACCTGATCTTGTGCCTCGATAATTTCCCTCACAATATTACATACACAGTCTGCCATAAAAAATCTCTCCTTTTGATAATTTTTGATGTTACATTAATACTCTATGTAGAATTGCGCTTTAAGGTTGTATACTAGTCTATTTCTATGAAAAATGAGCAATGTATCCAAATGTAGCGCTAGAATGTGTGCATAACTTAGGTTGAATGCTGATGCAAAAGGAAATTTGGGAGCATAGGATGAACTATAAATCGAAACAAGTCTTGTTAGATTTATACCACAACCCATGAATCTTGCAGGGAAAGTCAGCTGATCACTGGCTTTCCCGCTTTTTAATAGAATAATCACCTATTACATATAAAAACGTGGCTGGATGTATTTACTCATCCAGCCACGTTTTTATAGATTTTATCCAGTTTTTCCTCCAATAAATCCATATGCACAATTCGTGCTTCTCGAATGTGTTCTTTTCCTTCCACAAACACAAGGATGACCGGGACGGTGAAAATGGAAAAATGTCCGGCAACTTCTTTTACTTCATCTGCATTAATGTGTCCCAACTGTATTTCCGGGTAGTTTTCCATCAGTGTTTGTACCTGTGGCAGCAAACCGTGACAAACGCTACAGCCAGGGCGGGAAACATATAGTAAACTCAGGCGGTTGTCTTTCGTGAACAGATCGATTGCATCAATGGAGTGTAATTCAGTGAAAGAACGCATAATGACACCTCTTATGTATATTGTAAAAAATGTCCTAACGGTGAATGTTTTTTATCAGATGGGTCTAAATGGAGGAATAATGGTGTTAAAGGAAAGTATTAATACGGAAGTGAATTCATAGGAAGAACGGAGGAGGAGGGATTCGAACCCCCGCGACGCTTACACGCCCTAGCGCATTTCGAGTGCGCCCCCTTCAGCCGTACTTGGGTACTCCTCCAAAATGGTGCTGGTGAGAGGACTTGAACCTCCAACCTCATCATTACGAGTGATGCGCACTACCGATTGTGCTACACCAGCATGATTCATGCAACTTGTAAGTCCATAGAAAATAATAATATAAATTATTTATTTATGCAATGGATTTGACTGGAAAAAAGAGCTAAATCTTTTAATTCAAACCAAAAACCTTGATAGAAAGCCTATCGATCCCAAACCAGCACTAGAGCTGATCAACAGATAAAACTGTCCTTGATCTAATCCTTGGCTTTAAGTTGTGAAAAATCGGGAACAGTAAACGTGGAGGTGGTCACATGACGGTGGAAGGTTATATCAGATTGGGTTTGACGCTAGTTGTTTTGGTCGTATTGGTGATCATCCTCTACCGGTTTCGCGCTGGAAAAAGTAACCGGCGGCAAAGTTCCTTAGAAATCATGAAGGAACGGTTAGAGAAAGGTGAGATTACCGAGGAAGAATATGAAAAGGCCAGGAAAAAGCAGGGGAAATAAACAACTGCCACTTGCCGATTGTCTCGGCAAGTGACAAGTGTTTAGATACTATTTTGGATCAGTTGTTTGATAGCGTCCGTTTGTCCTTTATGAAACCAATCCACAATCCGGCTGCCGATAATCACACCGTCACAATGGGAAGCCAGTTCACGGGCTTGTTCCGGATTGGATACCCCGAATCCGGCCAGAACTGGTGTGTTGGTCATTTGCTTCAAGTTTTGCAAATAAGCTTTGACGTGACTGTCATGCCCAGCTCTGGCGCCGGTCGTCCCTTTGACCGAAACGGCATAAAGAAATCCCTCCGTACGGCCCGCTATGTCACGAAGCCGGTGATTCGGACTGGTCATCGCAGCCAGACGGATGCAAGAAATGGCATGCTCCTGTAGACAAGCAACAATTCCTGCTTCCTCTTCCATCGGCAAATCAGGGATGATGACACCACTCACCCCGGCACTCACGCAGTCTTTGGCGAATGATTCAATACCATAAACGTAAATAGGGTTGAAATAAGTCATTAGAATGACAGGAATCGTTCGTTTCGCTTTGAAGTTTGCCAGTGTTTCCAGGACGCTTGTTAAAGTCGTACCTCTTTCCATTGCCCGTTGACCGGCATCTTGAATCGTCGGGCCGTCTGCAACCGGATCGGAGAAAGGGATACCGAGTTCAACAGCTGCAGCCCCGCATTCCTGTAAAAATTCCAGCCGCTCCTCAAGTATATCAAGACCGCCATCACCAGCCATAATATATGGCACGATGATATTTTTGCCTGCCTGTCTTTTATTTGCCAGTGCTTGATCCAACGCTTCGTTACTCATCTGTAAGCCCCCCTAGTACATCTTTCGCCGACTCCACATCCTTATCTCCGCGTCCGGACAGACAGATAACCATCGACTCAGTTTCGTCCATTTGTTTTGCCAGTTTTGTTGCATATGCGACCGCATGCGCACTTTCCAAAGCAGGAATAATTCCTTCTGTCTGTGAAAGCAGCTTAAAGGCATCCATCGCTTCTTGATCGGTTATCGACGTATAAGTGACCCGGTTAATTTCGTGGAGGTGGCTATGTTCAGGGCCGACACCGGGATAGTCAAGCCCGGCTGAAATGGAAGTGGCTTCTTCAATCTGGCCATATTTATCTTGTAGCAAATGGGTCATCGTTCCATGCAGAATACCAGGCGATCCGGCAGTTAGCGTTGCAGCATGCTCGTTGGTTTCCACGCCGCTTCCGCCTGCTTCCACACCATAAAGCTTGACCTCCTTATCCTCCACAAACGGATAAAACATGCCCATAGCGTTACTGCCGCCACCAACACAGGCGATAACGGCATCCGGTAACTGACCTGTCTTATGACGGTGCTGTGTTTTTGTCTCGTTGCCAATCACGGATTGGAAATCACGTACGATTTTTGGAAAAGGATGAGGACCAACAACTGAGCCGATAATATAATGGGTATCTTCCACATTGCTGACCCAATAGCGCAATGCCTCATTGACCGCGTCTTTCAATGTTCCGCTACCATGTGATACACTTTCGACTTTGGCTCCAAGCAATTCCATCCGGAAAACGTTCAGCTTTTGCCGTCTGATATCTTCTTCACCCATGAACACGACACATTCGAGTCCAAGAAGAGCACAGACGGTGGCGGTCGCAACACCGTGCTGGCCTGCGCCGGTCTCGGCAACAACCTTCTTTTTGCCCATCCGCCGTGTTAATAAGGCCTGCCCGATCGTATTATTGATTTTATGGGCACCTGTATGGTTCAAATCTTCCCGCTTCAAATAAATGGATGGTCCGCCTAGTTCAGCAGATAGATTTTTGGCGTGATAAAGCGGGGTTTCCCGTCCCACATAGGTTTGTAAATAATCATTTAGTTCCTCTGTGAATGCAGCGTCCTGTATTGCTGCTTCATAGGCTTCTTCTAATTCAATAACTGCCGGCATTAACAATTCAGGCACAAACCTGCCGCCGAATTGGCCGTATTTTCCCTTTGCATCCGGAAATGTATAAGTTGTCATCGGATTCATCCTTTCGTTTTAGGGGTTGTTGTTGAACATGCACTCTTAGCATGATTAATAAATTGCTTGATCTTCGCGTGATCTTTTTGTCCATTTGTTTCGACACCGCTCGATACATCGACTCCGGCCGGTTTTGCGATGGAAATGGCTGATTGTACGTTTTCAGGGGTCAGCCCGCCTGCCAGAATGATTTTATTCGGATCAAGGTAGGTATCCGTTAATTGGTTCCAGTCAAAGGTTGTTCCATTGCCACCGCGGTATGGTCCAGTCCCGCTGTCAAGCAGATAATAATCACACGGATATGCTGCGATTGCTTCCGGGGAGGCCTGTGTCATGGCAAAGGCCTTGATGACCGGATATGCAAGCTCCTCAGCAAAGGCTGGGGGCTCATCACCGTGCAGCTGAATGATATCTAATCCAACTTCCTCGGCAATGCGGGTGATCGCTTCTTTCGTTTCGTTCACAAAAACGCCAACCTTTTTCACTGTAGAAGGGAGAGCGGCACTTATGTCGGCTGCTTGTTCTGGTGTCAGCTGCCGCTTGCTTGGCGCGAATACCAATCCAATGAAATCAGCGCCGGAACGAACAGCTTCTTGTGCTGCTTCCACGGTGGTGTTTCCGCAAATTTTAACGAGCATTGGATTGTTCCCCTTTCACTAATGGGACTTTAAAATCGTTAAACAGGGCAGGGGCGTTTTCGGAACGCATCAATGTTTCCCCAACAAGGATGCCATCCGCGCCACTTGCTGCCAATTGCAATACATCGTCACGTGTTTTAATTCCGCTTTCACTAATAAGGACTGTATCAGGATTGGTCACCATCGACGCTAAACGTTCGGTAATGGTTAAGTCTACATCGAACGTTTTTAAATTCCGATTGTTAATGCCGATGATGGCTGCATCCAGTTCGATGGCTGTTTCCATTTCTTGCTCGTTATGCACTTCGCAAAGGACTTCTAATCCCTGTTCATTTGCATAGTTGTAAAGTGTTTTTAATTTAGATGGTGACATGGCGGCGACAATTAATAGAATGATAGATGCGCCTGCCGCCTTCGCCCGGTCGATTTGAATCGGATCAATGACAAAATCCTTGCAAAGAATGGGCAAATCTACCGCCTCGCGAACGTCAGCCAAATCATCCATCGATCCGTTGAAAAATGTTTCATCGGTTAAAACAGATATGGCTCCGGCTCCGCACGCCTCATATAATTTCGCTTGTTTTACCGGATCCACTCCCAGATCGATGTCCCCTTTGGAAGGAGAGGACCGTTTGATTTCGGCGATGACATTCATCTGTTCTGTTTGTTTAAACGATTGCGCCACTTTAGCAACATCTTTCCGTTCAACAGGAGTGTCGTTGAATGATTGTGCTTTTAACTGGGCAATTTCTTTTTCCTTTTGTTGCAGAATGTTATCTAAAATAGTCATTTATATCGCCTCACTCGAAATTTTATTACTATAGGCCACAAGCCGCTGTAGTTTTTCCATTGCTGCACCACTATCAATACTTTCTTTAGCCTTTGCGATACCATCTTGAATGGAGACCGCTGCACCATTAGCAAACAGACCCAATCCGGCATTAAGAAGTACTGTATCGTAATAAGCACCCGGCTTGCCGTTTAAGACATCACGTAAAATAGCAGCATTTTCCTCTATATTACCGCCCTGGATTGCCTCATTAGGATATACGGGCAAGCCCACATCATGCGGATGTAATGTGAATGATGTGATGTTTCCGTTGTCGAGCAATGTGATATGATTGTCACCGGCAAGTGACGCTTCATCCATGTATTCTGCCCCGTTAATGACCAGCGCCCGCTTTCGTCCTAACTGATGTAATGTCTCGGCCAACAATGGCAGCATATCGCGGCGATAAACCCCTAAAAGTTGGGTATCTAGATGCACTGGATTGGTGAGTGGACCAATCAGATTAAAGATGGTCGGGATACCCAGGTTTTTCCGAACCCCCATAAACCGCTTCATTCCGGGATGCACATGTGGCGCAAACAGAAAGGCGATATTATTTTCATCAAGTATTTCCTTTACATGCTCTTTCGAGAAAGATAACGAGACGCCTAAACGTTCCAACACATCAGCGCTTCCCGTTCGGCTGGAGATGCTGCGATTACCGTGCTTGGCAACGGTGACGCCTGCTCCCGCCAGAACGAATGCGGCAGTTGTACTGATGTTGAAACTTTGCGAGCCATCGCCACCCGTTCCACAGTTATCCATAACATTCACTAGACTGTCCGTTGTTTGGCTGGACTGTGAACGAATAACTGCTGCCAGACCGGCAATTTCCTCAGGTGTTTCCCCTTTCGTCCGCAACGCTGTTAAAAAGGAAGCAAGTTGACTTTCAGTAATATGCGGCTCAAACGACGTTGCTGTCACATCTTTCATCTCCTGGAATGTCAAGTTTTCCCGGTTCATCAATTTTTCAAGATACTGTTTCATGGTCAATCTCCTTTCCAATTTCTGTTAAAAAGTTGTTAATCATGTTTCGGCCGGATGCCGTACCAATGGACTCCGGATGAAACTGTATGCCGTAGACAGGGTATTGCCGGTGTTTCATTGCCATTATTTCGTTATCGTCAAGTGATGACGAAACTACTTTTAGTTCACCCGGCAGTGTCATTCGGTCAATCGCCAGAGAGTGATACCGCATCACCTCAAGCGGCTGCGGAAGATAACTGAAAAGTCCATTTCCGTTATGTGTGATCGATGATGTTTTGCCATGTTTAATGGTTTTGGCTTCCGTGACTGAGGCGCCAAGGGCATGTGCGATAATTTGATGTCCCAGACAAATCCCGAGAATAGGAATGTTGCTGTAAAACTCCTTCACGATCTCCGTGCAGATACCAGCTTTCTCCGGTGTTCCCGGCCCCGGGGAAAGGATAATTGCTTCCGGGTTTAATGCTGCAATATCCTCGACAGTCAGCTGGTCATTTCGGCGGACGGTTACCTCCATTCCTTCACCGGCAATATATTGAAAGATGTTGTACGTAAATGAATCATAATTATCAATGAGTAAAATCAATGTTCGTCACCTCCATTAATGATCGTGCCTTATGCAATGTTTCGTTATATTCGGTCTCCGCGTCTGAATCGTAGACAATGCCAGCACCAGCTTGTAAATAGGCATGATTATCTTTGACAACGAGTGATCGAATGGTTAGTGCCATATTCAGGTCGCCGTTATAATTGATATAGCCGACACCGCCTGCATAAGCACCACGTTTGGCATCTTCCAATTCATTAATGATTTGCATGGCCCGAATCTTTGGTGCACCAGATACGGTCCCAGCAGGCAAGCAGGCAATCAGTGCATCGATGCTTGAAAACCGGCTGGCTAATTTCCCGTGTACCTCGGAAACCATGTGCATCACGTGCTGATACTTTTCTATTTGCATATAAGCAGGAACAGAAACGCTATTCACTCACAAACACGGCCAAGGTCATTTCGGCTTAAATCAACGAGCATTCGATGTTCGGACAATTCCTTTTCATCAGCAAGAAGTTCTTTGGATAGTGCTTCATCCTCCGCTTTTGTTTCCCCGCGAGGCCGCGTACCGGCAATCGGATTAGCAATAATGTCCTGGCCCGTCGTTTTCAGTAAACTTTCCGGTGACGCACCTAAAAGCACATAATCGTCAAAATCAATATAAAACATGTAGGGGGATGGATTCGCTTTTCGTAATTTCCGATAGAACGTAAACGGATGACCATGCATGGCAGCTTTCATTCGCTGGGATAAAACAACCTGATAGATATCCCCCTGTTGAATATGTTCTTTCGCTATTTCCACATTCCTTATGAATCGTTGTTTATCCATGTCAGGCTGGAACGTTATCGGTTCATCAGCGGGCGGATGGTTCGCTGCAACTGTGTCTAGAGCTTTGCTTAAGTTTGCCAACCGTTGATCTAATACCTGTTCAGGCTGCTGATCCAGGTTTGTTGCAATGAGGAACACCGATTCATCCTGATGGTCAAAGACAATGATGTTTTTATAAAGCATTAAATGTACATCAGGCATGCCAATGTTGTCCGGTAAATCCGCGCCAATGTTCTCATAGGACCTGATCGCGTCATAGCCAATATAGCCTACCGCTCCTCCAAAGAATGGAAGGGGGATATCAACGTCCAATGAGGGGAATTCCTTTTGAAAAACGGACAAAACAGGCTCATTTCGCTTTTCTACCGATTCTGTTTGCCTGTTTACCACCGTTGTTTTATCTTGGCCGCCGGTAAATTCTAAGTAGGGGTCAGCTCCGATAAAGGAATACTTGCCTTTTTCCTCATGCTGAAACGAACTCTCTAGTAAAAACTTTTTCGTCCCGGGGAGGTTTTGAAATATCCCAATCGGGGTTAAGGTGTCGGCGTTTTGTTTGATCAGTTTATAGGGAAGTGGTTTTGTTTTTGTTTCCATTTTGCAAAACTCCTTTTTGTGAAGATAAAAAAAGTCCTCTAAAAACACATGCGGAATGTGTTTTTAGAGGACGGTTGTGACCGCGGTGCCACCTCTTTTGGAGAAGTCATATCTCCATCTCGTTTTCAGATACGGGATGGAAAGGTTGGTGTTACTCGACCTTACATCCTATATCCTATCCGTATAACGGCGGAACTCCGTGTTTCCATACTGTTCTTTCAGGAAACCTCTCGTAAGTCCATTCAGCAATCATCCACGTACCGGTATCACACCACCACCGGCTCTCTTTGACGCTTCAAGAAAGCTTACTTCTCTTACTCGGCGATTTTCGCTATTCAAGGTTGTTCAAAAAGTCCGTTTATCCTCCTTTTTGAACACGTATTATTTATTTATTGACTGTTTGGTATAACTGATTTGCTAAATTTCGAGCTGTTATTATGTTGAACAGCCGGTTTTTCCCATACAAAAAGGGCTCCCTCATCCTTTGAAAAGGACGGGAAGCCCGTGGTGCCACCTTTATTAGCTGAAAAACAGCTCACTCTGGCCATATGAAACTTCTTGCATGTATCATATGTATCCCTTGTAACGATGGGATCTAATCGCCAGAGCCTACTGCAATTATTGGTTCGGTCCGGAAGCTCGGAAGTCCATTCACCTGTCATATACACCGGTTCACACCTGCCACCGGCTCTCTTTAGCATACAAACAGGATACTACTCTTCGTCAGCGCTCTTGTTTTTTAAGATGTTAATCACTATAATAATCTTGCTTTAACGAGATGTCAATACCTTTTTATTCAGATTTGAATAAAAATTTAACTTGTTACAATAAACCGACCTGACTACCACAGTAATATTAAGTATTTCTTGTCATGTGAAAATTTTTCTGTTTCAAACAAGCCTTTTTATGCTATGTTATACATATATATCTGAAAAGGGGTTCTAAGATGCCAAAGAAAACGGTTGGAATTATTTTTGGCGGGAAGTCTGCTGAACACGAAGTTTCGCTGCAATCGGCTAAAAACATAGTCGATGCCATTGATAAAGACAAATATGAGGTTGTGTTGATTGGAATTGACAAACAAGGGAAGTGGCATATCAATGACCAATCGTCTTATTTGATTAATGCTGACGATCCGAAATTGATTAAACTGAACAAGTCGAATGAAACGGTAGCCATTGTTCCGGGACAGACAGACCATCAACTCATTCATGCGGGAAACGCTGGTTTACTTGAACAGCTGGATGCTGTTTTCCCGATTGTACATGGAACATTAGGAGAAGATGGTAGTTTGCAGGGAATGCTGCGTCTTGCCAATCTTCCATTTGTCGGGACTGGTGTGCTCGGATCAGCCATCTGCATGGATAAGGATATTGCCAAGCGACTGCTTCAGGCTGCGGGGTTGAATGTCGCTAAAGGATTGGCTTATTCACGTGCCCAAAAACAGGACATTGATTTTGCAAAGGTCAAAGCAGAATTAGGCTTGCCAATGTTTATCAAACCGGCGAACCAGGGGTCTTCAGTCGGTGTAAGTAAAGTGTCGGAAAAAGATGCATTTGATCAAGCGTTGGAAGAAGCCTTTCAGTATGATCAAAAAGTAGTCATAGAGGAGGCTCTAAACGGTCGTGAGATTGAGTGTGCGGTGCTGGGAAATGAAAATCCAGAAGCATCCGTACCGGGAGAGATTTTGCCGCAGACGGAATTCTATTCGTATGAATCCAAGTATATTGATGAATCAGGCGCACGACTGGAGATGCCGGCTGATTTATCGGATGAATCTGCTCAAAAAGTGCAAAAGACTGCTCTAAAGGCATTTCAAGTACTGGAATGTGAAGGACTAGCACGGGTGGACTTCTTTCTGAGCGACAACGGGGAAGTCTATGTGAATGAGGTTAATACACTGCCAGGGTTCACCCGCATCAGCATGTACCCGAAACTGTGGGAGTTAAGCGGCACCTCCTATCCGGAATTGATTGATCAGTTAATCGAACTAGCCATCGAGCGGCATGAACGGAATAGCCAGCTAAAAAGCGCCGTCTGGGACGAATAATTTTGCTTGTAGGAAAAGGACTGAGCTTAGCAGGATAAAAATAAGCTAAATAGCATACCAACTATTATAGTAACTGGTATGCCGTTTTGTTTACTGAATTAACATTATATAAATGTGCGAGGGTTTTCTTTCAATCGGCTCGTTGGTTTTATAGTTTAATGCCGGTAAAGCAAAGGGGTAATGCCTTTTGTGTAAAATATAGATAACAGGCTTGAAGTCTATTAAAAGAAAAGCACATTGAATGGGATTTAATGTGCTTTTCGGTAGTATCTCATATTAGAAAATTACTTTGTTATTATTCAGGCATAACAGCTGTAAATTCTTCAATAGTATCAGGGGTATTTTTGCCTTCTTTTCCTTTGAAAAGATCGATATTAACGGTCACATCCATGCAGCCAAGGTACTTTCCATTTTCATCACGTACTGCCATGAACTTTTGGTAAATTTGACCGGCCTCACCGGAGCGTTTAGGGAACCAAAATTCCCATTCGTCGCGTGCTCCTGAATGAAAGTCTTTCAACAATTTATCAACATAGTGCTCCACGTGTGGGTGAAGCTCAAGCACAGGGCGACCAATTGCTTCTTTACGGCGACCATGCACACGGTTTGGATTATTTGAATACCAGCGGAAAATATCGTCAGCATCACAAAAGCCCATTTCAAATGGTAAGAGTTTGATGATTGAATCCAAGGTGCTTGCTTTAATCGCACCCGTTTCAAAATTAATGACGGCTTCCGGACTAACTAAATCCGACAATTTTTCTTCAGACATATAAAAATCTCCTTTATGAGAATATAGTAATATACATATTAGAGGCAAAAAAGCCTCCTACACATATTATAAACCTGTTATTACTATTTTGCCTGTGTACTTTTTGTGAAAACTAGGCTAAGTGGCAAATAAAAGTCTTGCAATTGCTGGTCTTCATAGGTTATTTAAACCTTTCAACCGCCAAATGAGCCGGGCGTGAGCTGACGCACAGGACGTTGTGACATAAGTCAATCGGTCCTTTTTGTCCCTTCTTTAATTTAAAGTTACCCCTTGAATCTGGAAAACTTATCTTCAACCGGGATACGTGCCTTTTTGATGGGCTTTTCGTCAAAATAGCCGAGGTGTAGAAAACCGACAATTTTTTCATCTTCACCGACGTCCAGTATTTCTTTCACTGTTGGATCATAAATATGTCTATTGGTTTTCCAGACAACCCCGAGTTTTCGTTCCCACGCAAGCAGCCAGAAGTTTTGAATCATACATGCCGTTGCTCCGAAGTTTTCATCCCATTGTTTTTGACTGTCTGGCTCATCCATAACGACAATCAAGAATGCATTTGGCTCGCGAAAATATTGGCGGCGGTCTTCCTGCCGATCTTCCGGATACGTGGCAGCAACTTTGTCGGCAAAGTTTTCTTTTTGTTCCGGCCCGATAAAAATGAATCGCCAGGGTTGACGGACGCCGTGTGTAGGGGCCCAGATGGCATCTTCTAGCAGTTCTTTCACGGTTTCCTCAGTAACTGGTTTATCATTATATCCCTTTTTGACCGAACGCCGATTGCGAATTGTCTGTTGAAGTGCTGTTGGCGTTTTGACAGAATCCAAATTATGTCATCCTCCTTAAGACGTATGTTTATGTACAAAGCTAAGAAAGTATAAAATTTAGCGATATAACTTTTACTTGCAAGGTTAAGCCACGTCCGGCTCCAGCTCCCAGCGACTAGCGCGACTTCCTTCACCTCCGTCCGATAAGTCAACATCGACTCCGTGACGTAAGAAGGCCGACTAAGAACGGGCTGCGCCCAACGTCGGCATACCCCATAAAGGGGCATGTTTCCTTTATCTCCTCCGGCTAGTAGGGAAGATCGGCTAAATCCGCCGCGATGCGCGGCAACGCCGACCCACCTGCGACACGCAGGCGCAGTCCGTACGTCGCTACGACGCACAGGACGTGCTAGTGCAGGCGTTGCGACAGGACGTCGCGTTTTTAGCCTGCAAGGGCGCTTGCGCCTTTGTTCATGATTGATAACTGTTTTCAATTAATTGTTATTGTAGCTGATAAAACGGTAAAAGGCAATTACATGCGGTAACACAAACATTGTAATGGAGCACAGGTGACACCAGTAACACATGAACAGCCGTTTTTGTTACACTAGGGACAGAATGCAGCTAAAAAAATAGGAAAGGGTGTTGTATATGGATCAATTTATGGAACGCGCGGTGGAATTAGCTGTAGAGAACGTTCGTAATGGTGGTGAACCATTTGGTGCAGTTCTAGTGAAAAACGGCAAGCAAGTGACAGAAGGTGTGAATGAGCTGCATAATCGCTTTGACATTACAGCCCACGCCGAAATTCAGGCGATGCGCAAAGCACAGAAAATGATGCATACGCATGAACTGAAAGGGTATACGATGTATGCCAGTGGCGAGCCGTGTCCTATGTGTTTAACGGCGATGTACTATGCAGGGTTGGACAATGTGTACTATTGTTCTTCGTTGGACGAACTTATAGAAGCAGGTCTAGGCAAGGCTGAAACTGTTTATGAGGAATTAAAGAAACCGAAAAGTGAGCGTCGGCTTGAAATGACCCACGTGCCTTTGCAGGATGGCCAGGAAGACCCGGTGGCATTGTGGAGAGAACGTTCCGAATAAAACGCCTGCGAAAAGGAGCATTTTGATGAATCCTTTCATTGAAACAGCATTGCAACAAGCGGGTGATGATTCCCCGCTTAGGCAAAAAAAACGCGTTACCGGTGGGTCCATCAATGCAAGTTATTTTGTGGAAACTGCTCAAGCTAGCTATTTTATTAAATATCAGCCGGATGCACCGGCAAGATTTTTTGAATTGGAAGCAAAAGGGCTGGAGTTGATCAGGCAGACGGATTCAATTTCCGTGCCAAAGGTTTATACTTACTCGGATAAGGAAAATAATGCATTTCTTGTGATGGAATGGATCGATGGAGAACGTTCCCGAGATACGGAATGGAAATTAGGAGACCGTGTAGCATGCATGCATCAGACATTTGCTGAAAAACACGGGTTTACCGTTGATACGTTTATCGGCACACTACCCCAGCCGAATGGTTTATTTGTAAGCTGGTTGGACTATTATCGCGACCGGCGGCTAACTGCACAGCTCGAGCTTGGTATTGAACGAGGCAGTATTACCGGGAAACGGCGTGACCGTCTGGAAAAGTTACTGGAAAACCTTGATAGGTGGGTCCCGGATGATGTGGCACCTTCCCATTTGCATGGGGATTTGTGGGGAGGCAATTGGCTTAGTGGCCCCGGTGGTGATCCATATGTGATTGACCCGTCTTTCCTTTACGGGGACAGGCATTTTGAACTGGCTTTCACCGAATTGTTTGGTGGTTACTCCGTTGACTTTTATAAGGCTTATCAGGATCGGTTTCCATTGTCACCGGATTACGAGGATGTAAAGCCGTTATATCAACTGTATTATTTGCTCGTGCATCTAAATATTTTCGGGGAAGTGTATGGTTCCGCTGTAGATACGATCTTAAAAAGGTACAGCGGCTGATGTGTTTGACACGATTTTGTCACAAATCTAGCCAGGATTGTGCTACATGTCACAAGTACTCCCTGCCCTTTATCGTGTAAGATGGAGGTACATGAATGAAATGGTGGGATAAACAATGACATTTTATGAACTGCTTGTTTTTGTCCATATTTTTTCAGCGATATTGGGAATGGGTCCTGGCTTTGTGATGATTTATATTGTGACAAAAGCGGAGACAATGACTGAATTACGGCACGCATATGATATCCGCAACCGTCTGCATATTTTTGTGATGGTTGGCGGGACGTTGCTTTTGATAACTGGGTTATGGATGGGTTTTTTAAATTCGTATCTTTTCAGTCAAGGCTGGTATGTAACGAGTCTGGCATTATATCTTATCGCATTGGGATTGGGTCCGATCATGCTGTCACCAAAATCCAAGCCGGTAAAAGCATTACTAAAGGAGCATCAGGGTGAAGTTATCCCTCCTGAATATTATACACTTTCCAGGAAGCTATTTTTCTATGAGCGGCTGGAAAATATGCTATTCTTAATTATTATTGCGCTGATGATTTTGAAGCCGTTTTAGTTAGATATCGAGGGTGGCAAGGAACATCACCGGTAGAGCAGGTGGCTGATTAATAGAGAAACAGCGGGGGCAATACGTTTGGGTGCCCTCGCTGTTTGTGTTTAGACGGGTATTTCAGTTTTCCGGCCAATAATGCAGTATAACGGAACCAATGATGACCGTTAAGGGCTGGACATCAACGGAAAAGGGCTGGACATCAACGGAATAGAGCGAGATATCAACGGAATAGAGTGGGACATCAACGGAATAGGACCGGACATCAACGGAAAAGGGCTGGACATCAGCGGAATAGGGCGAGACATCAACGGAATAGAGCGAGACATCAACGGAAAAGGGCTGGACATCAGCGGAATAAAGCAGGACATCAACCTGTGAGCTTGAAATTAGCAACTCGAAAGCAGGGAACATGTATCCGAGGGACAGCGAAAAGGCGCACATGTTAGAAATGTGCGCCTGCATTATGCCTCTCCCAAATATTCTTCCAGTGTTATTCCCTGTTCCATGATGGTTGTTGCGGCTTTTTTGCCGACATACCGCAAATGCCATGGTTCGTATTGATATTCGGTAATGGCGTCTTTGCCTTCTGGATAGCGGATGATAAAGCCATATTCGGCGGCATGCTGTTTAATCCACTTTCCTTCGTCCGTTTGTCCGAATTCTTTAATTAACCGATAATTAACATCCGGGCTGGTGACATCCATCGTCAAGCCGGTCTGATGTTCACTTTCTCCCGGCCTTGCACTGAATTTATTGGCCGCCTCTTCACCGTTCTTGCGGACATTGGAAGCGAAAATGGCATCCTGTCTTTCATATGACCTGTAGCCGGATTGAGCGAATAGTTCTAGTCCGGCACTGTTAGCAGCTTGAAACATATCTTCCATTGCTTTGGCAGCTACTTTCCGCATTTGTTTTTTTGGCAGGAAATCCTCAAACGGAAAACGGACATCCGGAACAGTCAGGTTGCGTGGAACAAAATCACTTGGCAACCTGTTTTCTTTATTGACTAATGCCAGGATATCATGCGGGTTGTCAACAGTATCCGGCGGCTTGTTATCAGGTTGATCGAGAACAGCTCCGGCTTTGATAGCTTGATGTTCATCCAGAATCTTCTGCAATGCTTTACGGGTTGACTCATTATAAACACCAGTAGCTATCAATGCTTGCTGTTGTAGTTGAAAATCAGTAATCGCCCATGTTGTTATGTCGTCATATGTACCGTTGCGTTCGATGGAATAGCCGACTTTGTTCAAAGCTTTTTGCAGTGTTTTGACTGCTTGACCCTGGTCGGTTTTTTGTAGGTGCTCTTCAGGTAGTCGGATATGATCAGTTTCTGCTTCAGGCGTTTTCTTTTGCTGGTTATCTGTTTTATCTACTGGTGCATGTGCTACCGTTTCTTTAGTTTCCGGATTATCACCATCACAGGCTGTTGCCACAAGCGTGATAGCAAGCAGCATAAAGGTAGCGAATAGGTTCTTTTGGAACATTTTTTTCTCTCCTATGTGTGTATACTCTTTGATTTATCATATCACTGCATGAATGCTGTGGTCTATGCCCAGGCACGCAATTTTTTATAGGCTTACAGCATAAGGTTGGGAATGTGTGAATCGGACACGTACTACCATTTATATGCATGGTAAAAATAAGAGAGCCGGATTCGTTAGTGTGAACCCGGCTGTCAATTGTTTATATTTAACTCTCGGATTCTGCTTCAAACAAACGACAAATTTCGACGATAACGTTGGTCGCCTTTTCCATATTATTGACTGAAATATATTCATACTTCCCGTGAAAATTTTCGCCACCAGTGAAAATATTCGGTGTCGGCAGCCCTTTATAAGAGAGCTGTGAACCGTCTGTTCCGCCACGGACCGGTTTAATAAGTGGTTTGATATCCAGGTTTTCCATTGCCTGGTACGCGATGTCTACGATTTCTTTTACTGGTTCTATTTTTTCGCGCATGTTGTAATATTGGTCGTTCATGTCGATTTCGGCAGTACCCTCACCATGTGTGGCGTTGATTTCATCGATGCATTTGCGCATCATCTCTTTCCGTGCTTCAAAATTATCTTTGTCAAAGTCACGGATGATGTAGGTCAGTTGCGTCTTTTCAACATTCCCATTCACTGAAATTAAGTGATAAAACCCTTCATATTTTTCCGTGTTTTCAGGTGTTTCCTTCTCAGGTAATTTATTAATGAATTCGGCTGCGATTGTCCCCGCGTTTACCATCTTGTCCTTGGCGGTGCCGGGGTGGACACTATTACCGTTGATGGTTATTTTGGCAGCGGCAGCGTTAAAGCTTTCATACTGTAATTCGCCCAAAGGACCACCATCCATGGTGTAGGCGTACTTAGCCTGGAAACGATCCACATCGAATTTATGCGGGCCACGACCTATTTCTTCATCAGGGGTGAAGGCGACTCGGATGGTTCCGTGTTTGATTTCCGGGTGATTGATTAAGTAGTCCATTGCGGTCATGATTTCTGTAATACCGGCCTTATCATCAGCTCCGAGCAGGGTCGTCCCATCCGTTGTAATTAGTGTATGTCCCTCATAGTTAGGAAGCTCCGGGAATTCATCAGCTGACAACACGACATTCTTTTCCTGATTTAGTACAATATCGTTCCCATCGAAGTTTTCCACAATCTGCGGGTTTACGTTTTTACCGGTGAAATCTGTTGCCGTATCAACGTGGGACAAAAATCCGATTGTCGGAACATCTTTTTCCGTATTGGCTGGAAGTGTTGCCATTAAATAGCCATTTTCATCCATTGATACGTCTTCCATACCGATGGATTTTAGTTCTTCCGCAAGCTGCTTGGCCAGCTCCATTTGGCCGGGTGTGGACGGAGTTGTTTCGCTGGATTCATCTGATTGGGTGTCAATAGTAACATAATTGGTGAATCGCTTGATTAATTCGTTTTTCATTATGTATTCATCTCCTTTCCTTTTATTTTACCACTTTCGTTTACCAAGGGGGAAGGATAAGCAGGTCTGTTCATTGGCTTATCTATCGGTTAAAATAAAGGAAACGAAATTTCTGATAAACGTTAATTAAAGTAGGAGGGGTTTTTATGTCCGTTGTGGTGAGTCCGACTTGGCTGAAAGAACAGCTGGCGCATCATGCTGACAAGACAGTTGTCGTTGATACACGTTTTAAGCTGACAGACGAGGATGCTGGGAGGAAAGCATATTTAGAAGGGCACATACCGCATGCCGTTTACCTTGATTTGAATAAAGATCTATCCGCAAAGCCAGCTAAACATGGGGGCAATCATCCATTGCCTGATATGGATATGTTTACTGCTAAAATCGCCAATATCGGGATTGATCAGGAGACAACGGTGGTCATTTATGATCAGCAGAATGACATGTTCGCCGCACGTTTGTGGTGGCTGTTGTATTATGTAGGCCACGACCATGTTTACTTGCTTGATGGTGGTTTTGATGCCTGGGTGGAACAGGGTTATGAAGTGACAACGGAAGTGCCGAAACTGGAACGAGCAAATTTTACACCGCAGTATCGAGAAAACGAAGCAGTGGATATCGAGGAAGTAAAGAAAAAGCTGACGGATGGATCAGCGACATTAATTGATTCAAGGTCCAAGGAAAGATACCTTGGTAAAACCGAGCCGATGTATGCCAAAGCAGGCCACATCCCCGGTGCAAAGCATTTCTTCTGGAAAGATGTTTTTAACAAGGATGGGAAGTGGAAAGATACCAAGGAGCTAGAGGCGCATTTTGGATCACTGGACAAAGAAGATGAAATCATTGTTTCATGTGGCTCAGGTGTATCTGCTTGCCCTAACGTACTTGCCCTGAAATCGGCTGGCTTCCGGAATGTAAAGCTATACCCAGGAAGCTTCAGTGATTGGATCTCCTATGAGGAAAATGACGTGGAGACGAAGGGAGAATGACCGATGATTGTAAACGCTGTGGCTGGGTGACGGATGATCCAATTTATATAGACTATCATGATCGTGAGTGGGGCAGGCCGGTTCATGATGATCGGAAATTATTTGAAATGCTATCACTTGAAGGCGCTCAGGCTGGTCTGAGCTGGATTACCATTCTAAAACGCCGGGATGGTTACCGGAAAGCATTTGACTATTTTGACCCGAAAAAGGTCAGTGCCTATGATGAGCATAAAGTGGATCAACTGCTGCAAGATGCCGGTATCATCCGAAACAGACGCAAAATTGAGTCTGTCATTAAAAACGCCCATGCTTTTTTAAACATACAAGAGGAATTTGGCAGTTTTGATACGTATATCTGGCAATTCACTGGTGGGGAGCCGATATTAAACGACTGGGATACGTATGCGGACGTACCAGCATATACGAAAGAATCGAAGCACATGAGCAAAGATTTAAAAAAACGCGGGTTTACCTTTGTTGGGCCAACGATTTGCTATGCGTTCATGCAAGCAACAGGAATGGTTAATGATCATACGAAAGATTGTCTCTTATATCACGGTAAAACGGATAAACAGCTCTGAAGCTGTTTGATGACATGCTATTGCCTGCGTTTTTCCTCTGAGGTCTTGAAGCGAACGCTATCTTTCTAGTACAATACGAGATTGTGTTCGTTTTTGACGGAAAAGGAGGCCAACAATGGTACAGTATGCATTTTTGGAAGATACAAGGAGTAAAGATGACATAAAGCAGGAACTTGATACCCTGGAAATACAGCTTTACCGAATGCAGGAAAACATCCGAAAAATTGCCCGAAATGCAGAAGTAATTGGTATCGATCAAACGAATCAAGACGAGTGGGTTATTGTTTACGCATATAGGGATGCAAACTTGTGTCAACTCATGCTGCATAATTGTTCGAAGCCGTACAAAGGTGATTGGCAGACGGCCATTCAAGCGGAATATAAAGATGGTCAAAGGCTCCATATTGCGGACATTAAAGGTGTGCAGAATAAAGGATATGGGTCAGTGCTCATCAAGCATTTAAAAGAAGAAGTACGAAAAGATAACATCCCGTTTATTACAGGTGACATTGTCAAACGTGACTTCGATCATGTGGAACGATTAAAACATTTTTATAACAAGCATTCTTTTGATGTCAACATTGATCATCAAGCACAATGTGGTGACATTGTTTGGAACGGTGATTAGAACGGGCTATTTTCCTTTAATAGGAAACAGCCCGTATTTTTTCAAATTAATTTCGGTGCCTTGCGGTGTTGTGTTGCCTGTTCATATGCATATGCCATTTCAATTAGTTTTGCTTCGGTAAAGGCTTGCCCTGTGAATGTTACGCCAACGGGTTTGCCGGCAGATGTAGAGCCTGCCGGAACAGTTATGGACGGATAACCCGCTTTGGCTGCAATGCTTGCCCCATAGTTATTGACAAAAATGAGTGCATCCAATTGATGCTCGTTCATGGCTTGATCAATGCCTTCTGCCTGTGACTGCTTTATATCATTTAAACGGGCGTTAATGTATTCCGCCTCAACTAAATTCCCGCTTGTTCGGTCGGCTTGTTCAAGGATTGTTTGCCCGTAAGTTAGTGCCTCTTTCTTATGGTTTTTGTTAAACTGGATAACATCCTGCAATGCGTGAACTGGGACATTTGACGATACGTTCGTTAAATAAGCATTGATGCCATTTTTGAATTCATGAAGCATGACATTCATGTTGTTTACATTTGTTGGTAACTGAACTTGGTCTATGATGGTCGCACCAAGTTTTTTCATATCCGCTAAAGCAGCATTGATGATGGCTGTTTCTTCTTCATCAAGCCCTTCCATATAAGCCCGCGGTACGCCGATCTGCACATGGTTTAATCCATTTTTACGTAGTGATGCCGTATAGTCGATTGAACCATTATCAGGTGAAATCAGTGTTACTGAATCGTTATCATCAACACCGGCTAGCACGTTCAGCATAATAGCTGCGTCTTCCACGGTACAGGTCATTGGCCCGGCGGTGTCTTGGCTATTTGAAATGGGGATAATTCCTGAGCGGCTCAATAGGCCGACAGTAGGTTTTATACCGACAATAGAATTGCTGCTTGCCGGGCTCAGAATGGATCCGCTCGTTTCCGTGCCAAGTGCGCCAGCAGCAAACCCGGCAGCCATACCAGCACCAGATCCTGCACTCGACCCACCAGTGTCAAACTCCCCAGGCCCATACGGATTCAAAACCTGCCCTCCTAACGAACTGTACCCATTTGGCATGCCTATAGTCATAAAGTTAGCCCACTCAGTCAGATTGGTTTTTCCCAGGATGATTGCACCAGCTGCACGGAGTTTTTGAACAATAGATGCATCTTCTTTTGCATAATTATTTTCCAACGCTAGGGAGCCGGCTGTTGTATGTGTTTTATCCCCGGTCTCAATATTATCCTTTACTAAGATAGGGATGCCGTGAAGCGGGCCTCGTGCACCTTTTTGCTCTCTTTCTGCATCAAGGGCTTCGGCGATATGTATTGCTTCAGGATTAATTTCCAGTACGGCGTTAATCTGATCATTAAAGTCAGCAATTTGCTTGAAGTAATGCATCGTCAGTTGTTTCGCTGATAGATTGCCAGTTTCCATTTCGTGCTGATATTCGGTGATGGTTGTTTGTGTGAGTGCGACATCCATTGTAAAGCCTCCCTTTTAAAATCTCATCCTATCAGGGTCCTATTTGTACTTTACATCATTATACCACGAATATTAGGAATATTGTATAATCCAATAATTGTCATTAACTTTAAGGAAAGGTCAATTATTTTATCCACAAAAGTCATTGTGATAAACTAAATTTCACCATAGCAAGAAAGGAAGTTTTGCTCATGCAATATGTA
This sequence comes from Lentibacillus cibarius, assembly GCF_005887555.1. Classification (NCBI taxonomy): domain Bacteria; kingdom Bacillati; phylum Bacillota; class Bacilli; order Caryophanales; family Bacillaceae; genus Lentibacillus; species Lentibacillus cibarius. The sequence goes on from NZ_VCIA01000001.1 coordinate 2,176,034, forward strand.
ACATTGAACAACGGACTGGAAATGCCGCAGCTCGGTTTTGGTGTTTGGCAAGTACCGGATGAGGAAGCGGAACCGGCTGTGGCCAAAGCGATTGAAACAGGCTACCGCTCGATTGATACGGCCAAAGTATATGAAAATGAACATGGCGTTGGCCGCGCGATTGCGAAAAGTGGGGTTGCTCGTGAGGAACTATTTATCACGACGAAAGTGTGGAATAGTGACCAGGGCTATGACGCGACATTGAAGGCCTTTGATGCGAGTCTAGAACGCCTAGGTCTGGATTACGTTGATTTGTATTTAATCCATTGGCCTACTCCGGAGTTTGACGACTATGTCGATACATATAAGGCGATGGAAAAGCTGTATCATGACGGTCGTGTGAAGGCAATTGGTGTCTGCAACTTCAACACGGAGCATGTACAGCGTTTGCTTGATGAATGTGATGTCGTACCGGTGCTGAATCAGGTAGAGTGCCATCCATATTTACAGCAAAATGACTTGAAAGCATTCTGTGCAAAGCATAATATTTTTGTAGAGGCGTGGAGTCCGCTCATGACAGGCGGTGAGGTGTTACAGGACAATGTGATCACCAAGATCGCTGCCAATCATGGTAAAACACCAGCACAAGTGATTATTCGCTGGCACCTGCAGTCCAATGCGATTGTCATTCCAAAGTCCGTGACACCATCGCGAATTGAGGAAAACTTTGATGTGTTTGATTTTGAACTGAGTGCCGATGAGATGCAGCAAATTGGTAGCCTTGACCGTAATCAGCGCAAAGGACCGGAGCCGAGTGAAATGAATAAACGTTAAAATTGGAACCGGATGAGGAGTAAGGACTTCCATCCGGTTTTGCAGTGCCTGGGTTGAAAATGTTGTCGCCATTTTGACTACGGATAACGCTTTTAGGTGGAAACGCCAAAGTTAACGTCAAAAACGCCAAAGTTCGGTTCAAAAACGCCAAAGTTCAACATAAAAACGCCAAATTCCGTGAACTTCCAGGTCAACGTTCGCCATCCGCGAGAGACCATTCATCCAAATACCCGCTTCATGGCATGGGCGAATTCATGGAAGTAATCAGGTGTTTTGTGATCAGGAAGACCTGTATACATGTTTTCGGCAATTGATTGATTGTACCACTTTTGCTGGTCAAATCCTGAGTGAAAATGATTCCACAGCTTGTGCCCTTGCCGGTGAAATTCTTTTTCCATGGATAGCAAGTTATCCAACTTATCAGCTATGATTAGGTATTTCATTTCTTCCTCGGCACTTTTTACTGTGTCAATAGTGTGCTGCTTACGCTCCTGCCATGATTTTGATTTATCTTCTGTATGAGCGGATACGAGTTCAGCAACCCTTGGCCCGAATCGGTCGACAATATCTTCTATCTCGTACGGCGTATCTTCCACGACATCATGTAAATAGCCGGCACAGACTAGCTCCTCACTAAACCCCGCTGCCTCCAGCCGGTGTGCTACACGGATAGGGTGCGTGATATAGGGTTCATTAGAGGCTTTGCGCGTCTGGTTCGCATGAGCCTTTTCGGCAAACGCCTTAGCCAAATTTTTCATTTGTTTTCCTCCTCGCCTAGATTGAAATCAGTATAGCAGGGATGAAAGGGATAGACAAAGGGCGGTGTGTTTCTATTCAGTTTATTTTTGTGTAAGTTATTGATATGATAAGAATAGTGAAAAATGCTTAATAACTACAACGATAGTAATGATACAGGGTTAGGAAGTGTAAACATGGATGAAGGAATCAATAAGCGAAAGACCGAACACATTCGGCTCTGCCTGGAAGATCATGTGGAAGGTGTCGATAAGTCAACTGGACTAGAAGGGATATCATTCATACATAATGCGTTGCCGGAGATTAATTTTGCTGATATCAATTTGCGTTCCCATTTTCTGGACAAGCCAATCAAAGCGCCATTTCTGGTCAGTTCCATGACTGGCGGTTCAGAACTTGCAGCGCAAATCAACCAAAACTTAGCGAAAGCGGCTGAAGAAAAAGGATGGGCGGTAGCACTTGGTTCAACGCGGGCACTTTTGGAAAGCGATGCACACCAGGAATCATTTTTAATACGAAAGCACGCACCGTCCGTTCCTCTTATAGCTAATTTGGGTGCTGTCCAGCTGAATTATGGCTATGGTGCTGAGGCGTGCCGTCGTATTGTGGAGTTGACCGGTGCTGATTCGATTGTGCTTCATTTTAACCCGCTTCAGGAAGCAGTACAGGATGAAGGCGATTTGAATTTCGAAAACCTGTTGCCGAAAATTGAAAAGGTCTGTTCCGCACTGGATGTTCCGGTTGGTGCTAAGGAGGTTGGCTTTGGAATCGATGGAACCATCGCCAAAAAATTATATAATGCCGGCATTTCCTATATTGATGTAGCTGGCGCCGGGGGAACATCTTGGAGCCAAGTGGAAAAACTCCGCTCCAATGATCCGCTGAAAAAGGCTGCAGCGGAGGCGTTCAATAACTGGGGAATTCCGACAAAAGATTGCATTGTATCGGTTAGAAGTGCGCTGGAGGATGTTCCTGTTCCGGTCGTATCCAGTGGCGGTATGAAGACCGGTGTCGATGCCGCGAAAGCACTGACAATTGGTGCAGATGTCATTGGGTTTGCCCGTAAATTGCTCCAGGCTGCGACTGAATCAGATGAAGCAGTCATGCAAACGATGGAACAGATTGAACTTGAACTGAAAATGACGATGTTCGGCATTGGTGCTAAAACAATGGACGATTTAAAAAATACGAAGCGTGTTTCCATTATGGGGAAATCGCTGCTTGAGGACTAACTGCTCACGATTGTGGGCAGTTTTTTGTGTTAATGGAAAAACACCAAAGTTTGGCACGGAAACGCCAAAGTTAACGTCAAAAACACCAAAGTTTAAAGTGAAAACGCCAAAGATCATCATTTCATCCAGCGCCGCAGCCAGAAAATGTCATCAGTGGTTTAGAAATTCATGGTTTATTATTCGCCAGACTTCAAATCCTACACAATGAAGGAGGTTTTTCTATGGATGAAGAAATGTATGAGTCTGAAGACAGTAAAGTAATTCCAATGACATCTATTACTAATGGAACAGGTGAGGCGGTTGCTCCGGACGTGTTTTATTACACAGATCAAATCGTGAACATTAGTTTTATCGGATATCCGGATAGCGGGGAATGGGTGCTGGTGGATGCTGGATTACCCAAGTCCGCTGATGAAATCCGTTATGAAGCAGCCACGCGTTTTGGGGAGGATAGCAGACCATCAGCCATCATTCTAACGCACGGACATTTTGATCATGTGGGTGGGTTAGTTGAATTAGTACAGGAATGGGACGTGCCTGTCTATGCCCATGAACAAGAAATCCCATATTTGACTGGTGAAAAGAGCTATCCGGAACCTGATCCGGGCGTTGAGGGTGGTTTATTGGCGAAAATATCGAAATACTATCCAAACAAACCAATTAACCTAAGCAGTGCTGTAAAACCTGTTCCGGGGTTGAAGGAATGGCAGTGGATTCATACGCCAGGACATTCGCCCGGCCATGTTTCATTTTACCGTGAACGAGATGCCATGTTGCTTTCGGGTGATGCGTTCATTACGGTAAGGCAGGACTCATTTTATAACGTACTCATGCAAACGAGTGAAGTGAATGGCCCGCCACGGTATTTGACAACTGATTGGGAGGCCGCTAAAAAGTCGGTTGAGACATTGGAAGCCTTAAAGCCTGATACGGTAGTTCCGGGTCATGGGACTGCTATGCAAAAAGAGGCATTACAAGAAGGGCTAAAGCACCTTGTCGAAACATTTGACCAAACGGCAAAACCGGATTATGGACGCTATGTTGAAGACACAAAGTATCACTAACTTAGGAATTGCAGAAATCGGCACAACGCCGATTTCTTTAACATTGAAACTATACTAACGGAAAAGCTTGCAGCCAGCTGGGATTCATACAATTCCTTGTTCCATCTGATTAGGTTTAATCCAAGCCTCTATTTAACTATTAAAATAGAGGCTTGGATTTTGTAGACTTTTTGAGTGTTATTCCTTATAAATTGTTATTTGTGAACAAAAGTTGAAATTTACATCACTTACATCTTACAAATAGGAAAAACTGATATACGTCAAATTTTTTTCCGTTCAAATACTGTACAGTAAAGATACAGAAAGATAATGCATGTAAATAAACTTGCAAATACATGCATGCAACTGGGGGTGAGTGAGTAGCTAATTTCTATATTACTATAGTTAACATATGTGAATAACATCACAAATTTAGAGAGGGATGAGTAAGATGAGAAAAAATCAGAAACCTACCACAGTGAATGGATTGCTTAAATCAATTACAATCATTACGCTTGTACTAAGTTTTACGGCACTGATCGTTGGGGGTTACTGGATTTTTAAGAATCAGGCACCGCGACCGCTGGAGGTGATAGCATCCGATGGAACGGTCGTTATGACACAGGATTCCATCAAGGGAGGGCAGGCTGTCTTTCAAAAATACGGCTTAATGGATTACGGCACTGTACTTGGGAACGGGTCATACATGGGTCCTGATTACACTGCAGAAGCATTAAAAGTATATACAGAAGGCATGCAGGATTATTATGCAAAAGAGGATTATGGTACGGATTATGCGGATTTATCGCAGTCGGAAGCTGCAATTATAAAAGATAAAGTCATTTCTGAAATGCGTGAGAACCGATTTAACGAGGATGATAATAAGTTATATGTAACTGATGCACAAGTGTATGGTATTAATCAGGTCGAGGCTTATTATCGTGAGGTATTTGAAAATGGTGATGGTTGGGGATTAAAGGCCAATCTAATTCAAGAACAAGATATGCCGGAAACGAATCGCGCTTATGTAGCTGACGGAGATCAAATTGAACAAATTTCTGATTTCTTTTTCTGGACGGCATGGATCTCTAGCACGAATCGTATCGGAGACGATATCTCTTATACAAATAACTGGCCATTTTATGAAGATGCCGGAAATACGATGTCTTATTCCGCAATCTTATGGAGTGGTGTGAGCATCACCATTCTCGCCCTGTTTGTTGCAATTATTTTATACATCTTTTATAAATATCATTTCGGCATGGAACCGGCCTTTACCAAAGATAGTTATCCTACATTTAATTTAAGTAAGAAAAAGGTAACTGTCTCTCAGGTGAAATCCGCCAAATTCTTTTTACTGGTTGGTGTGATGTTTTTTATCCAGGTCATGCTCGGTGCTTTACTGGCACATTATTATACTGAACCGGATTCATTCTTTGGTATCAAATGGATTTATGATCTGCTGCCATTTGGTATGGCAAAAGGCTATCATCTGCAGCTCGCCATTTTCTGGATTGCCACATCTTGGCTGGGACTAGGTATCTATTTTGCACCGAATGTAGGTGGACTCGAACCAAAACGCCAAGGAAAATTGGTAGATATATTGTTCTGGGCGTTGGTTATTGTTGTTGGTGGATCCATGGTTGGTGAATGGCTAGGTGTCAACGGCTATCTCGGCAATCTATGGTTCTTGTTGGGTCATCAAGGCTGGGAATACCTTGAACTGGGACGTATTTGGCAAATAGCTTTTGCGATTGGCATGGGCATATGGCTGCTTATCGTATTTAGAGGTATACGTGGAGGTTTGCAAAAAGAACGTGACAAGGGCGGATTGATCCACCTGTTGTTTTACGCTTCCATAGCTGTGCCTGCCTTTTACTTTTTTGCATTTTTCATTAACCCGGAAATGAGCTTTACCATGGCGGATTACTGGCGTTGGTGGGTTGTCCATTTGTGGGTGGAAGGCATCTTTGAAGTATTCGCTGTTGTTATAATCGGATTTATGCTTGTAAGTATGAAACTCGTAACGAAGTCTTCTGTTATTCGCATGTTTTATTTTCAAATTATATTGTTGCTAGGAACCGGTGTGCTTGGCATTGGGCATCATTATTACTACAACGGTTCACCGGAAGCATGGATTGCCGTCGGGGCCGTGTTCAGCGCACTGGAAATTATACCCTTGACACTGCTTGTTCTGGAAGCTTATGAACACTACAAAATGATGAAAACCGGTGGCGTTAAATTTCCATATAAACTCACCTTTTGGTTCTTGATTGCAACTTCTTTGTGGAACGTTGTTGGAGCCGGCGTTACAGGATTTCTTATTAATCTTCCTGTCGTCAACTACTTTGAGCACGGTCAACAGTTAACTCCTGCACACGCCCATGCCGCCATGATGGGTGTCTATGGTATGTTTGCTATTGCCGTACTACTATACTCGCTAAGAAATATCGTTAAACCTGAAAAATGGAACGATACCTGGCTGAAGTGGTCATTCTGGTTATTAAATATCGGATTGTTCGGGATGGTTTTTGTTGCCTTGACCCCGATTGGATTTATACAGCTCAAGGAATCCTTTGTTAATGGATATTGGGCATCAAGAACAAGCGACTTCCTTCAACAAGACGTCATTCAGAATCTGATGCTTATACGGGCTATCCCCGATACAATTTTTATTGTGGGTGTTGTTATCCTGATTATATTTATTGTAAAAGTCATGTTCCACCTGAAAAAACCATCGTATCATGGCGGGGACAGCATTCCTGAAGAAGATTAACAGAACTGTGGAGGCAACGGCCGTTTGGTCACTGCCTCTTTTTTACGTGAAAAAGTATACATTTTGGAAGACCTTATAAGTTTTGGCACTCGGTGAAACGAATGGCGAGACCTTCTAATGAAGAAAGAACGGATTCAGGGAGGTTATGCCGCATATACTTAGTAGTAAGACTACACTTCAAGCTCACGAGTTGAGACTGTGGGGGTTGCATAAACATTTATTTGCAATTAAATCATGCTTTGACATCTACAAAAGCAGTATCATTGTATCTCAGCGATGTTTTAGTAATCCGGACCTTGGAAAGACTATAAGTAGCGAGTGGTATGAAGTTGGCAAATGAACGGAGTAGGTAATCGAAAACAATAGGATGATAAAGAGGGACTGATTATGTTTGAATTCATAGCTATTGTGGCAGCGGCCCTGCTGCTATTTATGTTTAGAGATGATAAGAAATACAGAACAGTCTATAGTGGCAGCGAGTCAAATTTAAGTGAGGCAAATGAATATTATTGGTTACTAAAACACAAAAAAATTCCAATCAAGTATCAAATTCCATATAACTGGAAAAATTTCTACCAATTTGGATATAAGGAAAGTCCGGTATATATAAAAGTAAGTGAAGATTATGTGGAAAAAGCGAGAAAAGTGATGATGTATCATCGTATAGAGAAAATGAAAATGCAAAGAAATATCGAGCTTGAGAGAAATAAGTGATAGTCTCCTCTGAGCTTACTCGCGAGCCACCGCATCATTCGGTTGCTGATTCGAGTTATGAGTGCCCTTTTCCATGAGCCGCCGCTTGATTCGTGTTATACGCAAGCACGATATTTCCGACAGGGGTTAGGGCTGTGCTAAAATAGCTAATAGAAAAGAGGTGGCTCCATGGATATAGAGGTATGGTCTGACTTTATATGTCCATTCTGTTATATTGGCAAGCGTCGCCTGGAACTGGCCTTGGATCAATTTCCACATAAAAAGAAGGTAGCAGTGACTTATAACAGCTATGAACTTGATCCGAATGCTGAGAGGAACCCCGGTAAATCGATTCATGAACTGATGGCCGAGAAATTTGGCATGAGTGTTGAAGAGGCCAGAAAATCAAGCGAAGAACTTGGACGTCAGGCGAATGAGCTGGGTTTGACGTATAACTTTGATACGATGCAGCACACAAATACATTTGATGCACATCGAGTAGCACAATATGCAAAAAATAAAGGGAAAGAACATGCTGTCACGGAACGTCTGCTTCGTGCGTATTTCACTGATTCTGAACGAATAAGTGACCATGATACATTAGCTAGGCTAGCTGCCGATGCTGGTCTTGATCGCGGCAACGTACGTGCATTGTTGAAAAGAAATGACTACGCAGACGATGTCCGGATTGACGAGAAAGAAGCGGCTCAACTGGGTGTACAAGGTGTTCCGTTCTTTGTGTTTAATAGTAAATATGCATTATCCGGTGCACAACCACTGGACGTATTTAAAGAGGTGCTTGAAAAAGTATGGGAAGAGGAACAATCGGAACCTTCCCTGCAATCACTGACCCCTAAAAAGTCAAAAACAACATACTGTACTGATGAAGGCTGTAAAATTGAAGAAGATGATTAGTACTCATATAACAACCTCCGGGAAGCGGATTGCTTCATGGGAGGTTGTTTTTTGTTTATAAGGTAGTCAATTTGACACAATTAAAGGATAATGATATAAATAGTTTGTGATAATGATTCTCAATATCATGGTTTAAACTAGCAAGTTTTTGCTTTCAATATCAAAACACTACATACGACAGGTAAGAAGTATATATGTAGAACCTTTTATTGATGGGAATGACCATATCACTAATCAAACATACAGTCTTTTAGTTGTTAGGGATTAATACGCTGTATCAGCAAGGGAACGGGAATGGGATGAGAAAAGGCTATTTGCTTGTCATTGCGTTGATTGTATTATCTTTTATATCGCTGTTTGTCGGTGTTACGAGCATATCACCATTGGATATTTTCCACTTAACGCAGGATCAGCTACAAGTTTTAACCGTGAGTCGACTGCCACGCTTGATTAGTATTTTAATAGCGGGAAGCAGTATTAGTATATGTGGTTTGATTATGCAGCAATTAACGAGGAATAAATTCGTTTCACCGACAACTGCGGGCACCATGGATTCTGCGCGTCTCGGCGTGTTGGTCTCCTTACTTGTTTTTCCTGCTGCAGGCATGTTGGAAAAAATGGCCGTCGCCTTTGCCTTCGCGTTGGCAGGTACATTTATATTTATGAAGATTCTTGATCACATTAAATTTAAGAACACGATTTTTATTCCACTTGTTGGTCTGATGTTCGGGAATATCGTCGGTTCGATTACAACCTTTTTTGGGCTAAAATACAACCTTATACAGAGTATCTCGTCTTGGTTACATGGTGACTTTTCCATGGTGATTGAAGGGCGCTATGAACTTTTATATATCAGTATTCCGGCAATTATTCTGGCGTATTTGTTTGCTAATCGTTTTACTTTGGCAGGCATGGGTGAGGACTTTGCGGTGAACCTTGGCTTGAATTACAAACGGGTTATTAACCTGGGACTAATCATTGTCGCGTTTGTCTCCTCAATCGTGATACTCACTGTAGGAACCCTGCCCTTTTTAGGTCTGATTGTGCCGAATATTGTTACCATTTTTCGCGGGGATAATATTAAGAAAAGTATTTTTCCTACCGCCGCTATGGGAGCGGTATTTGTATTGTTTTGCGATATATTGGGTCGCATTATTATTTATCCGTATGAAATTTCAATCAGCCTAACGATTGGTGTTATCGGCAGTGGAATTTTCCTGTACTTGTTATTGGGGAGAAACGCTCATGAAAGCTAAACTTATTATTCTTGCAACCATCACAGCAGCAATGATTTCGTTATTTCTATTTATTGATATCGGAGGCTATTGGGATTACGTATTACCAAGACGTATAAATAAAATAATCGCTATCATCCTTACAGGTAGTTCGATTGGTGTGTCGACGATTATTTTCCAAACGATCACCAATAATAAAATTTTGACGCCTAACATCATCGGATTAGACTCTTTATACATGCTGATTCAGACCATTGTTGTGTTCATTTTTGGTGCCAGTACATTAACGATGATGAATAGTAACATCCATTTTTTGATTTCTGTTGGCTTGATGTTAGTATTTTCTGCTTTATTGTATACGTTTTTATTTAAACGAGAAGGGCAAAACATTTATTATTTACTGCTTGTTGGTCTGATTATGGGAACATTGTTTTCAAGTGTATCTTCGTTCATGCAGATATTGATTGATCCGAACGAGTTTCTTGTCGTAAGGGACTCCATGTTTGCAAGTTTTAACAATGTAAATACACAGTTGCTCTTCATTTCTTCTGTGAGCGTAGTGCTGATTGGATTATATTTCTTACGTTTTATCAAATACTTAGATGTTTTGTCATTAGGAAAGGAACAAGCAATTAATTTAGGGGTGAGCTATGATGCCATAGTCAAGAGATTGTTAATGATTATTGCTGTCCTTGTGTCCATATCAACCGCATTGGTTGGCCCTATCACGTTTTTAGGATTGTTGGTAGCCAACATCACTTACCATTTTATGGGGACCTATCAACACAAATTTTTATTCGCGGGTTCGATTTTCATTAGCATTATTTCCTTGGTAGGGGCGCAAATGCTGGTTGAACGTGTATTTAGTTTTTCAACATCTGTTAGTGTTATTATCAATCTTGTTGGCGGGTTGTATTTTCTTTATCTGCTTTTAAAGGAGAGTAAGTAATGCTAGAAGTTAAAAATGTTACCAAACAGTATGGTCAGAAGAAAGTAGTGGAGGATGTTTCTGTCAACATAGAAAAGGGAAAAATCACCTCGTTTATTGGCCCGAATGGTGCGGGGAAAAGTACACTATTATCCATGGTCAGTCGGCTGATCAGTAAGGATAGTGGTGAGATTGTTGTTGACGGAACAGACATAAGAGAAAACAAAAGTAATGATCTAGCCAAAAAGATATCTATTCTCAAACAATCGAATAATATTAACATCCGCATTACAATCAAGGATTTGGTCTGTTTTGGCCGATTTCCCTATTCACAAGGAAGGTTAACCGAAGAAGACTGGAAGCATGTAAATGACGCATTGCATTACATGAGGTTAGAAAGTATGCAAAATAAATATATTGATCAACTAAGCGGTGGGCAGCTACAAAGGGCCTATATAGCGATGGTACTCGCACAAGACACAGAATATATCCTTTTAGACGAACCACTCAATAATTTGGATATGAGTCACTCGGTCGAAATAATGAAAGCACTAAGAAAAATGGTGAATGAACTACAGAAAACAGTCGTAATTGTTCTGCACGACATTAATTTTGCTTCTTGTTATTCCGATCACATTATTGCATTAAAGGATGGGAAGGTTGTAAAAGGAGGCACCACAGAGGAGATTATTCAACAAACGGTGTTAAAAGAAGTATATGATATGGACATCCAAATCGAAACCATTAACAACAACAGGATTTGTATCTATCATACGTAAAGCCTATCGCAACAGACAAGAACAACGCCCAATTAGTTTCAAAAATGTAGTGAATTTTCTATTGACGTTTGTTGAGACAAGTGATATTGTATAAAACAGTGATATTGATAATCAATTTCAATCCAGTACAGACTTAGTTAAAGGATACCTATTGTTTAAGTAACTGGATGATTGAATTGCCCTTCTACAAGGGTTTATTTTTCCAACATCATTGATAATGATTATCAATGTCATTACAGGTAAGGCTAGTACTTTCATTGAAAAGGAGGACGGGTGCTCGGGTACATCGATGATACATAAGACATCGAGAGCGTATGGCATAAATAATGCAGGCAGTTATGCTAATATAAAAAATTACTTTGAGGTGATTAAGGTGTTTAAGAAAATATCGGTATTTTTACTAGTTATTCTTTTAACGGTAGCTTTGGCAGCTTGTGGCTCTAGTGATTCTGACAATTCGTCCAGCAATTCCAATGATTCATCAGATAAAGATAATAAAGAATCCGCAAAGGAAACGATCACAGTCGATCATGAACTGGATAGCACAGACGTTCCGAAAAATCCGGAAAATGTCGTAGTGTTTGACTATGGTGCTTTGGAGACCCTTGATAAGCTGGACGTTCCAGTTAAAGGTGTTGCAAAAGGAAGTGCTCTCCCGGAATACTTATCGAAGTATGAGGGTTCGGAATATAAGAATGTTGGCAGTTTAATTGAACCCGACTTTGAAGCAATCAATGAACTGCAGCCCGAGCTGATTATTATTTCCAGCAGACAGTCTGACGCTTATAAAGAATTAAGTAAAATTGCACCTACTATCTACGTAGGTATAGATAATAAAAATTATATGGATTCATTTACGAAAAACACAAAAACGCTCGGGAAAATCTTTGAGAAGGAAGACGAGGCCAATCAAGCACTGGATGACATCAAACAATCCATTCAAGACCTCCAGGATAAGACTTCTGACAATGACAAAAAAGGTCTCATTGTCTTATCAACCGGTGGGAAAATTAGTGCATATGGTCCCGGATCACGCTTTGGTCTAGTTCATGATGTGTTTGGCGTTCAACCAGCAGATGAGAACATTGAAGCATCGACGCATGGTCAGAAAGTGACGTTTGAATATGTCGCCGAACAAGACCCGGATTATTTGTTTGTTATTGATCGGTATAAAGCTATTGGTGGCGACACAGTTGCCAGTGAAGTACTTGATAATGAGCTTGTAAATGGAACGAAGGCTGCTGAAAATGACAATATCATTTATTTAAATCCGAATGTATGGTATCTTTCCGGTGGCGGTCTGCTATCGATGGAAGAAATGATTAAAGAAGTTGACAATGGACTGGAATAGAAAACAAAGAAGCAAGGGAATGAATCTCTTGCTTCTTTTCTAATTAAAACTAAAATGCGGCAAATTAAAGTAAATTTAACAGGAATTTGTAAACAAAATGTTAATGCTCCCCAGAGCCATTGTCGGGCTGGGAATCCCACAAATCATCTGTATATAATAAAACTTGCGCCATCCCCATAAAATATGTTTGAATAAAGTAACAATGAAAGAAATGAGGGAATATCAGCTATGAAAAAATTATTAATGTCACTTATAGCGCTGTCACTGGCGGTTGTGCTCGCAGCATGTGGCGGTGATGATGAGGGTTCAGATGATAAGCAGGATAAAGGTGACAATGAAAATGGACAAGCCTCCCAGCAGCAGGACATGCCAAAACCTGATTTGAAAAACATACCTGACGTTGTTGCCAAGGTGAACGGTGAAGAAATCAAGAAGCAAGAATTCAAGTCTATGTATCAAAGTAATTTTCAACAAATGGCAATGCAGTCACAGCTAACCGGGCAGAAGCTAGACCAAGATAAAATGAAAAAGCAGATAGCAGATCTCATGGTCAATAACGAGCTGCTTATTCAAGAGGCAAACAATCGTGATTATAGCGCATCTGACAAAGACGTGGATGAAAAACTAAATGATATGGTGAAGCAGTTTGGCATGGAGTCAAAAGACAAAATGCTAAGTAATTTTGAAGAACAAGGGATGAAGGAAAAGGAAGTTGTTTCTCAGGTTAAGACACAGGTCAAAGTAGACAAACTGGTTGCTGAAGAATCCGGCGGTATAGAGCCGACGGAAAAGGAAATAAAGGAAGCATATGACCAATGGAAGAAACAACAACAACAAGCGCAAAAGAATGACAAGGACGATAAAGATGGGGAAAATAAAGAAGAAGATAAAGAAATAGCTTCATTCGATGAGAAAAAATCGGAATTGAAACAAGCGATTAAAAACCAGAAGCAACAACAAGAGCTGCAAACGATTGTAGAAAAACTCCGTAAAGATGCTGACGTAACCGTTAATCTGTAATAGTGAAAAACCAGGTTCTATTTAGGAACCTGGTTTCTTTCTGGTAGACGAATTATTAAGCTAGCTGAAAATATAATCACAGTCAGTTACGTCTAGCACCAGTGCTTGTGCTTTGGTTCGTCATCTGCGGTGTAATAATCGAATCGATGGCAGTAAGCAATTGGTTCATTTGCTCATCTGTGCCAATGGAAATGCGCACGTAATTGGAGACAGCCGGTTTTTGAAAATGCCGGATTAAGATCTTTTGCTGTTTTAATTCCCGGTAAAGTGTTTCTCCCGTCACTTTATAGTGAGAGGCAAAAATGAAGTTGGCCGCGGATGGCAGCACGGTGAATCCGCGTTTTTTCATTTCAGGAATCAGCCACTCTCGCGTTTCGATGATTTGATTTGTTGTTTTATGAAAGTAGGTAACATCGTTTATAGCTGCTTCGGCACCGGCAATGGCCAACCGATCCATTGTATAGGAATTGAAAGAGTCTTTAATACGTATGAGTGCTTCAATGAGTTCCGGGTGTCCGATGGCGAATCCGACACGGAGTCCAGCCAGTGAACGGGATTTGGACATCGTCTGAACAACGAGTAAGTTTGGATATTGTTCTACAAGGGACGCGGCCGAAGCAGGTGCAAAGTCAATATACGCCTCATCAATGATAACCACTTGATCGGGATTATTTGCAACGATTTCTTCCACTGTATCTATATCGAGATATAATCCTGTTGGTGCATTAGGATTGGCGATGATGACGCCGCCTTCTGATTGGAAAAAAGACGCCACCGGAATAGAAAAGTCACGGTTTAATGGAACTTCGTCGTATGGAATATTAAAAAGCTTAGCATAGACCGGGTAAAAGCTATACGTAATCGACGGAAACCGTATGTGGGCATCCGTTTCAAAAAAAGCCATAAATGAAAAGGCGAGTACTTCATCAGAACCGTTTCCGACAAAAATGTGATCCTTATCAAGTCCGTAATATTGCCCAATATCACTTCGGAGCTTATCAGCGCTTGGTGATGGATACAATTGTAGTTTTCGTGTTAGTTCGGATTGAATTGCCGCAACTACTTTAGGCGATGGTCCATAAGGGTTTTCATTCGTATTCAGCTTAATGATGTCGGAATCATTTAGTTGTTCTCCCGGTACATATGGCTCAGTCCGTTTGACGGTTTCGCTCCAGAACTTATGCATGTTTGGTACCTTCCTTTACCGCATGACGTTCGGCCAGAGCTTGCTGGATATCGGTGATAGAGACCCCCATTAACTCCATCAGGACAAGTGTGTGGTAAGTAAGGTCGGCAATTTCCCACACCATTTCATCATGGCTGTTATTTTTGGCACCAATGATGACTTCACTTGTTTCTTCGCCGACTTTTTTAAGGATTTTATCAATACCTTCCGTAAACAAATACGTGGTATAGGACCCTTCCTCAGCTTCTTTACGGCGTTTCCTGATAAGATCAGCCAGTTCACTGGGGGTCATTTGTTCAGCCGCGTCGTTTTCTTTCAGTGTATGATGGAAGCATGTAGGCTTTCCGGTATGGCAGGCTGGTCCCATTGGCTCTACTGTCACCAGAAGTGCATCCGCATCACAATCATAGCGAATTTCCTTAACCTGTTGCCTGTTACCTGATGTTTCCCCTTTATGCCAGAGTTGCTGGCGTTTCCTGCTATAGAACCATGTTTCATTGGTTGCTAATGTTTTTTCGAGTGATTCCTTGTTCATGTACGCGTGAGTCAGTACCTTGCCTGTTACGACGTCCTGGATAATGGCAGGTACAAGGCCCTGCTCGTCAAATGTGATTTTGTTAAGCTGTTCGTTGTACATACGCTGTTACCTCCTGACGGAAATTCCGTTTTGGTCCAAAAACGTTTTCAGTTCCGGAATGTTGATGTCGTTATAATGAAAGACAGAAGCTGCTAAAGCCGCGTCGGCATCAGCCTTTGTTAGTACCTCTAGTATATGAGACTTTGATCCGGCGCCACCACTGGCGACAACAGGAATGTTGACATTGCTGGTGATTGCCTTCGTAAGCTCCAGATTGTATCCGTTTTTGTCGCCATCTGTGTCAATAGCATTTACGACAATTTCACCTGCACCAAGTCGCTCTCCTTCTTTAGCCCATGCAACTGCATCGATACCGGTATCTTCCCGGCCACCTTTAATGAAAGTATGCCATTTTCCCGAGTCCAATTGTTTGGCATCAATCGATAAGACAATGCATTGGCTGCCGAATTTCAACGCTGCTTCCCGTATTAGGTCAGGGTTTTTCACGGCTAAGCTGTTGATAGACACTTTGTCTGCGCCACTTCGGAGTGTCTGGTAAATATCTTCAATGCTGCGGATACCGCCGCCAACCGTAAATGGGATAGCAATCTCCGCTGCTACTTTTTCGACAACTTCCAGAAATAATGGTCGATTTTCATTTGATGCGGTTATGTCATAGAAGACTAGTTCATCGGCACCGGATTGATTGTACCGTTTGGCGAGTTCAACCGGATCGGCAACATCCTGTATATTTTGGAACTTGTGCCCTTTGACAACACGTCCTTTATCAACATCCATGCATGGGATGATTCGTTTCGCTAGCATTTACGTTTCCTCCCGTACTGTTTTAAATGATAGAGTCCCGTCATACAATGCTTTACCGATAATCGCACCATACAGATCCATCTCCTTGAGCCTTTGTACATCTGATACACTGGATACACCGCCTGAAGCAATGACGTTGATGCTTGTTAGCTCATTGATGGTCTTAAGTTCTTGAAAATTTGGACCCTTCAACATGCCGTCT
Organism: Lentibacillus cibarius; assembly: GCF_005887555.1. NCBI lineage: Bacteria > Bacillati > Bacillota > Bacilli > Caryophanales > Bacillaceae > Lentibacillus > Lentibacillus cibarius. Next base: position 2,192,365 of record NZ_VCIA01000001.1, read on the forward strand.
TTCAAAATGTCTGTATATATGATGGTTTGTATTCCGGAAGACTCAAGCTCTTTGATTAACTCCGATGCCTTTACATCACTCGTTTCCGTCCATCCGTCAATAGCGACATGGCCATTTCGTGCATCAATGGACACAGCGATTTTGTCAGGATAGGCAGTGACCGCTTCGTTTAAAAAATCCCTGTCGTTAATGGCGGCCGTCCCAATAATAACTCTGTCAGCACCAGCTTCTATATATGCGTCGATAGTGTCCATGGAACGGATGCCACCCCCGATTTGTACAGGAATATGAATAGAGCGGACCATTTCCCGGATTGTTTCAGCATTGGCAGCAGTGCCGGTTTTAGCACCGTTAAGGTCAACGATGTGTAAATAATCGGCTTGCTCTCGTTCCCATTGTTTAGCCATGTCGGCAGGTGCGTTACTATAAATCTGCTCCCGATTATAATCCCCTTGTGTGAGGCGGACACAGTTGCCGTCTTTAATGTCAATCGCCGGAAGTAGTATCATGCTATCATCTCCCCAACATTCTTCAGTAATTGCAATCCAATTCTACCGCTCTTTTCCGGGTGAAATTGCATGCCGATCAAATTATCTTTCTGGACGATGGCAGGGATTAATCCACCATACGTCGTGCTGCTGACCAGCTGATGTTGCGGATACGAGCGGACAGCATAGGAGTGAACAAAATAAACATAGGATTCATCCGGAACACCGTTGAGCAGCGAACTTTCCTGATGGTGCGTCAGTGTGTTCCAGCCCATATGCGGGACTTTGACTTCACCGCTTATGCGGTCAACGGTACCCTGAAGGAGACCGAGGCCACGCCATTCCCCGTCTTCATAACTTTTGTCAAAAAGCAACTGCATGCCAAGGCAGATCCCCATTAATGGCTTACCGGCTGCTGCCTCCCGCTGAAGCAATTCAGTCAGGTTCAGATTTCTCAAGGCTTCCATCGCGTCACGGAAAGCACCGACTCCGGGTAGGATAATTCCGTCGCTATTGCGGATGACACTTGCTTCAGTCGTCAGCTTGGCATCCAGACCAATTGATGTTAGTGCAAATTGCAGGCTTTTGATGTTACCTGCTCCGTAATCAATAATGGCAATCATATGATTTCCCCTCTTCTATAAGGATCCTTTCGTTGATGGAATTCCACTCATCCTGTTATTAAGACATGTGGCTTGATCGAGTGCACGGCCGAATCCTTTAAAAATTGATTCAATGATATGATGACTGTTTGATCCGTAAAGCAGGTTTATGTGCAGCGTGATACCGGCATGATTGACGAAAGCCCGGAAGAACTCTTCAGCAAGCTCCGTATCAAATGCACCTACTTTATCTTTGAGTCCGTCGACATGCCAGACAAGATAGGGACGTCCACTGATATCGACTGACACTGAATTGAGCGCTTCATCCATTGGTGTTGTCACCGTTGCATAGCGGTTAATGCCAGCTTTATCACCAATCGCTTGTTTGAATGCCTGGCCAAGAACGATGCCGGTATCCTCAACTGTATGGTGCTGATCAACTTCCAAGTCACCATCACATGACAGGTGCAAATCGAAAAGTCCGTGTTTGGTCATTAATATTAGCATGTGGTCAAAAAAACCAACGCCGGTAGCAATATCTGATGTCCCTGTACCATCGAGACTAAGTTCAGCGGTGATTTTGGTTTCCGCTGTTTCACGGCTCATCGTTTGTTTACGCATGGTTTTCCCCCTTTCTAATTTGCACGGAATTCGCGTGTGCGGTTAGTCCTTCTGCTTCGGCAAGGGTGCTGACAGCTTGCGAAACTTTGGTCAATGCATCTTGATCGTAATGAATAATGCTTGATTTTTTGACGAAATCATATACGCCAAGCGGTGACGAAAAGACTGCTGTTCCACTTGTCGGCAATGTATGATTAGGACCGGCAACATAGTCACCAAGCGGTTCAGGGGAATAATCGCCAAGAAAAATGGCCCCTGCATTCGTGATGGATGGTAAGCTTTCAAATGGTTTCTCAATCATAAGCTGTAAATGCTCCGGTGCAATAAAATTGGCGGTGTCAAGTGCTTCTGCAAGTGTTTCCGTCACAATGATGTGTCCGTTCTGTTCCAAAGACTGGCGAATGGTAGCTTTTCGTTCCAGTTTTTCTGTCTGGTTCGATATTTCTTCTTGTATCGCTTTAGCCATCGCATCGCTCGGAGTCACCAACAACGGCCTTGCCTGTTCGTCATGTTCCGCCTGTGATAATAAGTCGGCAGCAGCAAACGCGGCATTTGTTGTATCATCAGCCACAATGCAAATCTCACTTGGCCCGGCAATCATATCGATCGCGACATCCCCATATACCCACTTTTTGGCTCGGGCGACGTAGGCATTGCCAGGGCCGGCTATTTTATTAACGCTCTTTATCGTTTCTGAACCATAAGCAAGTGCGGCAATGGCCTGTGCGCCCCCGACTTTATAGACATGATCAGCACCTGCTTCCATGGCCGCAGCAAGACATAGGGGCTGATATTTCCATTTTCATCGGGTGGGGTGGTAATGGCGATTTCACTAACCCCGGCTAATTTTGCTGGAATCACATTCATTAATACAGATGAAGGGTAGGCAGCCTTTCCACCAGGAATATAAATACCAACACGCTCGATAGGGGTTACCTTTTGTCCCAATGTTATGCCGCTATCCGGATTCATGAACCAGGACTGCTCCTTTTGTTCGACATGAAAGGCTTCGATATTTTTGCGTGCAGTCTCAAGTGCTGTTTTAAATTGCCGGCTTATAGCCATTTCTGCTTCTCGGAATTCATCCCCGGTAACTTGCAAATTGCTGAGACTGACACCGTCAAGTTCCTCTGTGAGTCGGAAAAGCGCACGATCCCCATTATTCCGGACATCAGAAATAATGGTGAGCACTGTTTCGTCCAAACGGCTGTCTTGCGTTTGGACTGATGCCGTCGTATACGTCTGCCGGAATTGTTTCGCTGTTACTTTTTTCAACATTTGTCACTCCAAACTATTTTTTAACGTATGAATGAAGGTGTGCACGCTGTCGGATTTGGTGGTGAAACTAGCTTTATTGACAATCAGCCGGGTACTAATTGCCTCCATTTCCTCTAAAACGGACAGACCATTTTCGCGCAACGTGCTTCCGGTTTCGACGATGTCCACAATTACATCTGATAGCCCAATGATTGGGGCGAGTTCAACTGATCCGTTTAACTTAATCGTATGGATCGGGATACCTTTTCGGTGGAAGTGCTTTTTGGCGGCATTCGGATATTTGGATGCGACGATAAGTGTTTTATTTGTATCCAGTTCCGTTCCTGTAAAGCCTGCTACTGCAAATTTGCACTTGCCGAACTGAAGATCAAGCAGCTCGTAAATGTCCGGTTGTTCTTCCATAATATTGTCCTTGCCAACGATCCCTAAGTCTGCCGCGCCGTTCTCCACATATGTAGGGACGTCGACAGCCTTAACGAAAATCAGTTGAATCATGTTATTATCGTCGTGGAAAACTAATTTTCTCGAGTCTTCTGTCAAACTATCGAAATGAATACCTGCTTTATTTAGCAGATTGATAGAATCTTCAGCCGTGCGTCCTTTTGCCAGCGCTAATGTAAGATAGTCCAATCAATTCTCCCTCATTTCTATTTCCAACAATGTTTTAAGATCATCTACTGTTCGAAAAGTTGTCTGTTTGCCCTGATGGTTTAGAAGACAATGGTCTGTTGTAATAACGGCGTTTCCCAGCTGAGACGTTTCCGGATAGGTACCGCGGTTGTTGTTCACAGTGACTACCCGGAAGCCGTCATCCCGGAGTGCACCGGCAGTTGATAAGGCTTGATTGACGCTATCCTGATCATAATAAATGATAAGCTGAACAGGAATTTCCATTTGTGGTGGCTTGCCGTCTTTCTCCAGCGCCTCCAATAAACGGTCGGCAAAACATCCAAAGCCGATGGCCGGCATCCTTTTGCCAAATTGCTCTACCAGGTCATTATATCGTCCGCCCATTAGGACAGGTTTGCTGGATTCGGTTACATAGCCTTGAAAAATGACCCCGGAATAATAGTTCATGTCATTGATCATTCCAAGATCGAATACAACAGCATCGTCAACGCCATACGCTTTTAAAATGGATGACATAGCTTTTAGATTTGTAATCGCCTGTTGCATTGTGCTGTTCATAGATATAGTTTGTGCTTTAGCAAGAACTTGTTCCGGGCTACCATATAACATCGGTATTGCTTCAACTGCTGTTGCCAATTCTTCGCCAATCGGTAAGTTTTTAAGAAAAGGACTTATCTCCGCCATGTTTTTCGACTGAATGAGCTCCTGCAACTGCTTGGATTGTTCCGGTGTGATTGGAAGTTGGTTAAGTAGTTCTCTGAAAAAACTAGCATGGCTTATGACGATTTTGAATTTATTGAACTGAAGATCTTTAAGAATGTGTGCGGCCATGGCTATGATTTCAGCGTCATTCTCATGTGTATTTTCGCCAAAACATTCAACGCCAGCCTGTGTCAACGCTTTGTGGCTGTTCTTATCGCCGGATACCCGGAATACATCCTGAACATAAAATTGACGTCGCGGCATTGTTTCGTTGGATGCCATTTGTTGTGCAATAGGGATTGTCACGTCCGGACGAAGAACCCTAACGTCACCTGATGGGTCAATGGTTTTAATCATATCGCGTTTATGGACTGTTCCAACAACCGTCGAATACAAATCGTAATCCTGGAAAGTACCCGTACACGTTTCGATATAGCCGTAAGTTCGAAAGCGCTTCTTTAGTAAAGGAATAAGACTGTTTCTCATGAGAAGTCTTGATGTGCTCTCGTTGTTTTCGATACCCATTTGAGAAGAAACCATGGCAAACCTCCATTCTGTTCGGTTTCTTTATTACTTTATCACTTTATTTAAGTAAAGTTACTTAATATTCTAATGAGTATTGCATTAACTGTCAACCCAAAAAGTCAAATTAAGTCCATAATTAATGAAGGCATTTTTATAGTGTTGATGCTATAATGATTGGTAGTGTTTAACGCCTGTTAACGGGCAGAATACCCCATTTAGTGAAGTCTCATGTTAAATCATTTTATTTGTATTGTTGGTGATTAGGGATGAAACAGCTAAAAAAAGCATTTCTGATCATAGCTGGGTCAGTCTCACTTGTACTTGGCGTACTTGGGATTATTCTCCCGCTTGTTCCAACTACGCCGCTATTACTGCTGGCGGCTGCTTGTTATGTGAGAAGCTCGCCAAGTTTATATGCGTGGCTAATTTCAAATAAATATTTTGGTTCTTATATACAGAATTACCGTAATGGTAATGGAATTCCCTTAAAAGCTAAGATGATTGGGATTTCCCTGTTATGGATAGCGATGGGGTACAGTATTTTATTCGTCATACCATTATTGTCGGTGAAATTTTTTCTATTTGGTATTGGGAGCTATTTTACATGGTTTATCCTTAAACAGAAGACATTGCGTAAGCCGGAGTGAAGTAGAAGCTCTTGGAACAACCTTTTTTCATACATGCACAAGGAATATCTCCGATGAATATGAATGTTATACAAAGGAACGACGGTTGTGTATAACGGTAAGAGAGTAGCAGTAAATTGATTGCCTTTTAGGATAGAACTGAAAATATAAAATGGCAGGCAGTATAGTAAAGGATGGATAGTTGTGGTGAATGATGAGCAGATTTATGAACGACTAATAGCAATAACATCGGCTGAAAATGTTTTAGTTGATGAATCTTTGGAGGACCACACATATACACGCTTGGGTGGTAACGCTGATTATTATGTGATGCCGGAAACGTATCAGGAAGTTCAGGATATCGTCAAACTTTCCAATCAGGAACACATTCCATTTACATTGCTTGGGAATGGATCCAACCTGATTATTAAAGATGGTGGAATCAGAGGTATTGTACTGAATCTTGGCCGTTTGACTGACATTAGTACAGATGGGATATACATGATCGCCCAAAGCGGAGCCCGAATTATTGATGCTTCCCGGGAGGCTTTATCTCATTCGTTAACAGGACTTGAATTTGCATGTGGAATTCCCGGAACAGTCGGTGGGGCACTCTTTATGAATGCCGGAGCATACGGCGGAGAAATTAAAGACGTTTTGGTAAGTACTGTTGTTGTGGATCGACATGGGGAATTGCTTACACTGACCGCTGAGGATCTTGACTTAGCATATCGTTCGAGTAATATTCCGGAAAAAGGTTATATTGTTCTGGAAGCAACGTTCGCACTGGAAGAGGGGGATGGTGATGCGATTAAAGCGGTGATGGACGATCTCACTTATAAGCGCGAATCTAAACAGCCGCTGGAATATCCATCATGCGGCAGTGTGTTTAAGCGGCCTCCGGGTTATTTTGCCGGCAAATTGATTCAGGACAGTGAATTGCAAGGCCAGCAAATTGGTGGTGCTCAAGTATCGTTGAAGCATGCTGGTTTTATTATTAATAAAGAGGGTGCGACGGCGACAGAATATATTGATTTGATCCACCATGTGCAGAAAACGGTTAAAGAAAAGTTTGATGTCAATCTTGAACGTGAAGTGAAGATTATCGGGGAAGACTCCGATCGGTAATGGGCTTTTTGTCATGGCTTACCGTATAAAAAACTGACTTGTCTTTAAGGCAAGTCAGTTTTTTGTACGGTTTGAAACTGATCATGGTTTATGACCGGAACCGGTGCAGAAAGCTTTGCAGCCGTTCATTGGTGGAGTTTTCTAGTACCTCGGCTGGTGGTCCTTCTTCGGCAATGACACCATTATCAAGAAAAAGGACTCGGTCAGCAATATCACGGGCGAATTCCATTTCGTGTGTGACCAACACCATGGCCATTTCGCCTTCCTCGGCTATATCCCGAATGACCTCCAACACTTCTCCAACCAGCTCAGGGTCAAGTGCTGATGTGACTTCATCGAACAGCATAACTTTTGGCCGCATCACAAGCGCGCGGGCCATCGCCACTCGTTGCTTTTGTCCGCCGGAAAGCTGGCTGGGGTAGTTATCAAGTTTATCACCCAGACCAACTTTTTCGAGCATTTCAATGGAACGTGCTTTTGCTTCTTGTTTGGGTATTTTCTGGACGTGGACCGGCGCTGTCATACAGTTTTCCAGGATAGACATATGAGGAAAAAGATTGAAATGCTGAAAGACCATTCCAATATCGCCACGAACCTGTCTTAAATGTTTTTCATTCGCTGGAACAAGTTTACCGTTTTTCTCCATGTGCCATAGGTGTTTACCATCAACAATGATGCTTCCGGATGTTGGTTGTTCGAGTGTCATCAGCATCCGGATGATTGTTGTTTTTCCTGATCCGCTCGGGCCAATGACGGCTACTTTTTCAGCTGGTTTGATGTCCAAGTCAATTCCGGTTAATACTTCGGTCTCACCAAAGGATTTATGCACGTCTTTGTAACTTACAATGGGTTCACTCATTGTTGCGAGACAGCTCCTTTCACTTCCTCAATCGGTTTGCTTCCGGTTGGTTCGCTTTTTTCGAAACGCCGGTTCATTTTTCGCTCTAATTTATTAATAAGTATAGCAGATGGGTAGCTCAAGACAAGGAACAGAATAGCTACAATGGTCAATGGTTCCAAATACCTGAAGTTTGCCGAGCCGTACGAATTGGCTAAATTTAATATACCGGCAACACCAATGGATGATGCTAAAGGAACTTCTTTAAACATAATGATTAAATAGTTGCCAAGCATAGGGATGGTTGGCGGAATCGCCTGTGGCAAAATAACTTTAGACCACTTTTGTCTTGCTGAAAAATTTAACGCCTTGGCGGCTTCCCACTGGCCTTTGTCTACTCCTTCGATTCCAGAACGATATACTTCACCGATATACGTACTGAAATGAATACCAAGTCCTAGTACAGCACTAGTAAATGGATCGAGGGTAAAACCAATAACAGGAATCATCGGTAATGCATAAAATATAAAGAACAGCTGAACAAGTGGCGGCGTTGAGCGGATAAACTCCATGATCCACGTAAACAACCACCTTAATGGTTTGATGGGAATCTGGTTAAGAAATGGCCAGACAAAACCAAAAATCAATGCAAACAAGTAACAAGCGATAGTTAAGCCCAGCGTAATACCAAGTCCTTGTATAATAATTGGGAAAGAGTCATAGAATGTATCCCATTGCCAATTACTTATCATTGGCTAGCCACTCCTTTCTTGGACACCTTTTCCATTTTTCTGGTCAGCCATATCAATGGCAATGCCATAATGAAATAGAATACAAGTATGAGAAAATAGATGGTAGGTGCCTGTGAAATATTGTTACTCCGCAAGATATCACCGTAATATAATATATCGGACATACTGATTAATGAAACAAGTGATGTTGCTTTTAGCATTTGGATGAGGTAGTTACCGAATTCAGGGAGCATCATACGGACTGCCTGAGGAAAAATGACTAGCCGCATGCGCTGAAATGGTGACATATTCAGTGCAGTTGCAGCTTCTGTCTGCCCCTTTGCAACAGACAATATAGAACCACGGACAATTTCTGACATGTATGCCCCATAGTTAAGCGCTATGGCCAGTACACCTGCCCAGTAGTTACTTCCAATATCGATTCCAAACAAAATTGGCAATGCATAATAAAACCAAAATAATTGAACAATCAGGGAAGTTCCACGGAATATTTCCACATAAAACCTAGTGAACCCTCTTAGGATGGGGTTTCTGGATAGACGGCAAAATCCCGAAATAAATGCGATTAAATAACCAAGAATGACCGAGCCCAATAACACTTTAATAGTGATGCCAACACCCTGCATGAGATTGGGAAATATATCAGCGATTGCGTTAATAATAATCACTCCTTTATAGATCAATTTATTAATTTCAAAAAAGATAAAAGAATAGGGCCAGACCCCCTAGGAAGGGAGCCGGACCCTATGGAGTCATTGTCTGCTTATTCAAAAGTTCATTTCATTTGATGATGATTAATATTTTTCACCGCTGCAGATTTCTTCCGTTTTTATATCTTCAGGCGGTGCATTATATTTAGGATCGAAGCCATTTTTTTCTAACATTTCAGCAACTGTGCCATCATCAATCAGCTTCTGTAGTGATTCATTGTATGCTTCGCGAAGCTCGTCGTTATCCGGATGGAATGCCGCGGCACCATAGCTTGGAACGCCTTCAATATCCGGCTGTTCAAAGTCATTTACAAATTCCAATTTGTCGTTACCGGCAGATTTTAGCGCCATTTTCACGGTCATTTCTGTACCTGTCGTCGCGTCAGCTCGGCCGGATTCAACTGCTGCGAATGTGGCAGCGATATCGGATGCTTCTTTTATCTGGTCTTTCTTTACACCTTCAGTCTTTACATATTCAATTTCTGTTGCACCGGACATGATCGAAACGGAAGCACCGGTCTCTGCAATATCGGCATAACTATGCAGATCTTTGGGGTTTCCTTTTGGTACAATTAGTCCTTCTCCGTAAACCATTTCCGGTTCACCGAAATCGACATTTTTACAACGATCCGGGTTAATAGCCATTCCTGCAGTAATAACGTCAAATTTACCTGCGTTCAGTCCGGCAACAAGTTCGCCGAATTCAGAAACTTTTCCATTTACCGTATCAATTCCCAAGTCAGCAAAAACAGCTTGAGCAATATCTACCGCAGCACCTTTCAGCTTCCCATTATCATCCTGATAGCCATATGGTTTTTCATTCGCAAATCCAACTGTGACCGATCCTGCTTCTTGCAATTCAGTAAGTTTGCTTTTATCCCCACTTCCATCATTTCCGCTGTTACCATTCGTTTCTTCTGAGCCGCCAGATCCGCAAGCAGCAAGCAAAATTAGTGTGAACGCGAAAATCGATATTGCCAATAATCTCTTCATGTCCTAAATGACCTCCCATAGTTTTTTGGATAAACACTTGGCGTTAACACCGGTAATACGGCGCCCACTCTGTTTATCCGGATTTTTTAATCCCCCTTGCAATACGAGAAAGTGCTGTTCAATTCATATGTAAAAAGATTCATGATTAGTACAACTTTTTCACTGAAGAATAGTAATACTAGGGGGACTCTTTCCATCAAGGGTTTAATAATATGGTATAAGCTTTATAAAAGTGATTCAAATTTCATATTTTCCGATAATTTACAATAAACCCTCAATATATTGCGTCAGTTATATAAAATTAGTACATACCAAGATATACTGGCGTATTACGTGTATTACTTGTATATGCTCCAGATTTGTCATCATCACTAAAAAATTTATGGGGTGATAGGATTGAAAAAGAGGGTAATATGTTACAATGTATATATTATTGGACTAGTTATCTAACAGGGGGGATTGGATGACAGGATATATTATTGCTGCAATTGTTATTATGCTGATTGTGCTGGTGCTGGCCTTGTTTACGATATCAAAGGGCTACGCTTATAAGCATACGGTAGATGCACTGCCTGAGCAGAATGAACATAATGGGGATGCAGATAACGCTCATTTTTAATAGGCGGCGGGCTTTGCTCTAGCGTCAGAAAGTATAAATGTTAGAAGACCACATAAAAAAGCTTCGGTACTCTACTAGATATCATCAACTCTAAGGAGGGACTATGCTGGATATAATTATTTGGACCATTATTGCCGTACTATTTATCGGAAGTTTCGCGGGAATTATTTTTCCGATTATCCCCTCGCCGCTCGTACTGTGGGTTGGCTTTCTGTTATATCATTTTGTCATTAATGCCGATGAGCTATCATCCTGGTTTTGGACAGGTATGGCTGTATTGACGATTGTTTTAATCGCAGCGGATGTCATCGCGAACAGCTACTTTGTCAAAAAATATGGCGGAAGTAAATGGGGGGAACGCGGCGCTGCGGTAGCTGTTATTATTGGTTCATTTATCATACCGCCATTTGGTATTCTTATTGTGCCGTTTGTAGCAGTATTTGTGATTGAAATGATGCAAAAGAAAACATATGGTGAGGCGCTTCGGGCGTCTATTGGCTCCTTGATTGGTTTTCTTGGAGGTGCCGTTGCGAAGGTCGTGATTCAGCTAGTCATGATCGTTTGGTTTTTTGTAGCTATATTATTCTAATGATAGAAAGGATTATTGGTTATGAATCTTCCATCACGTGTTATAACAATTGCAGGGTCTGCGGCTGGAGGTAGTGCAGGCATTCAGGCAGACTTGAAGACATTTCAGGAGTTGGATGTCTACGGGATGAGTGTCGTGACAGCACTTGTTGCGCGGCACCCGGAAACGGATAAAAACGTTCACCTGCAGACAATTGAAGCAATCGAAGCGCAATTTGCAACCGCTGTAAAGCAAGTCGGTGTCGACGCGCTTAAAACAGGTATGTTATTTTCAGAAAATATTATCGACAAAGCGGCAGATCTGATTGCCACGTCAGATATCAATACGGTCGTAGTTGATCCGGTCATGGTCGGCAAGCTTGACTCGAAGTTGCTTGCTGACGATGCGATTGATGTTCTGCGAGATCGGCTTTTGCCTATGGCGGATGTGATCACACCGAATGTGCCTGAAGCATCCTATCTTTTGAATGGCCGGGAAGTGCATACGCTGGATGATATGAAGCAGGCTGCCATTGACTTACATAAACTGGGACCGAACTATGTCCTTGTTAAGGGTGGCAGGCTGAAAGGTGAAGCTATTGATGTTCTCTATGATGGCGAAACAATGACCGCTTTTGAAGCACCCCGTATCGACACGGAAAACACGAGCGGGGCAGGCTGCACGTATTCGGCAGCAATTACTTCCTATCTGGCAAAAGGCTATACGGTTCCTGAAGCAGTTCGTCTGGCGAAAAGTTTTGTTACAACGGCCATCGCATTTGGATTCTCCTATAATGATATGGTAGGTCCGACGTATCACGCAGCAGAACGTACGCAGGGAGAAGCCCACACGATTAAAGTGGAAAAACTGGCGTGACCGCTTGTAGCGTGAAGGTAAATCGAAGGGAAATCGTGTTTCATAGGAAAGCCCACACTGATTAGGGCGGATTAATTTGCTCTTTTCTTTTTCATTCGTGTAAACTGTTCTTGGAAATAAGGAACGGGGGGATGGATATGAAAGGACTGTTTAAACAGGATGCATTTCGTGATTATACGGTCAGAAAAGCAACAGATCAGGATGCGGAAACGGTCATCCAGATTTTGCGTGAAGCGGCAGGCTGGCTGGCCGATAAAGGAATCCATCAGTGGGACTATTACCTGACAGATGAAGCGATGCTGGAGATCAACCAGGCTATTAAAGCAGGCACGACTTATTTGGTAGAAAACCAGGAAAAACGTGCTGTAACCACCTTTAATCTTTCGCCAGAACAAAGTGAGCTTGATATTAGTGTATGGGGCAATCGGAATGATAGGGCATTATACCTGCACAGGCTGGCGGTTGATAAAAACTATCGTCACAAACGGATTGGGAAAGGCCTGTTGGAGTGGATCTGTGTCAATAGCTTGCTTGATGATGGTGTGATTCGTTTGGACTGTGTCGCGGATAACCCGGCACTGAATCAATTTTATGTGAATGCGGGGTTTACTTTTTCCGGTTACGTACGGGCGAAAGAAATCCAGTTCTCCAGATATGAAAGGCCTTTAAATGCTTGACTTTACTGCGGCATCCGTATATATTTAAACGTAAATACAGGAAACGTTGACGAGGAATAGTACTTTTTGTCGCCTTTTCCAGAGAGGAAATGGATGGTGAGAATTTCCAAAGGTGCAAATGGGAACCTGCCTTTTGAGTTCACCGTTCGAAAGCTTTTTGCTGTAAGAATGGTGCGGTTTTACACCGTTACAATATGAAGTGTGCAGTCTTTAATTAAGCCTGCAAACAAGGGTGGTACCACCAGACCTCGGTCCCTTATTAGGACGGAGGATTTTTTATTTACACAAAACGTTTGAAAAGGAGTGTTTGCATTGAGTAAAAACAATAAACAATTTGTTGAGAAGATCACTGCTATGGAAGATGATTTCGCTCAGTGGTATACAGACGTCGTTAAACAGGCGGAATTGGTTGATTACGGAGCCGTCCGCGGAACGATGATTATTAAGCCATATGGATTTGCCATTTGGGAAAATATTCGTGACCAGCTGGATCGCCGTTTTAAAGAAACCGGCCATTCCAATGTCTCCTTCCCATTGTTCATTCCGGAAAGCATGTTGCAAAAGGAAAAAGATCACATTGAAGGCTTTGCACCGGAAGTAGCCTGGGTAACAAAGGGTGGAGAAGAAGAATTAGAGGAGCGGATTTGTGTTCGTCCGACATCCGAGGTGCTTTTTGGCGAATATTATGCAAAAAATATTCATTCGTACCGTGATCTACCTAAGCTTTTTAATCAGTGGAGCAATGTCGTCCGCTGGGAAAAAACGACACGTCCGTTCCTGCGTTCGCTGGAATTTCTATGGCAGGAAGGGCATACCGCTCATGCAACACAGGAGGAAGCGGAAGAAGAGACGGCACAAATGCTGGACATTTACGCGGAAATCTGTGAAGACTACCTAGCTATCCCTGTGCTACGTGGCAAAAAGACCGAAAAGGAAAAATTCGCAGGTGCCGAATATACATTAACTGTTGAAAGTTTGATGCACGACGGAAAAGCATTGCAGTCCGGGACATCACACTATTTTGGAACAGGGTTTGCTGAAGCATTTGATATCCGCTATTTAAATAAAGACGGAGAACAACAACCGGTACACCAGACATCTTGGGGTATGTCGACCCGAATTATGGGGGCGCTGATTATGGTGCATGGGGATAATCGCGGTTTGGTAATTCCGCCAAGAATCGCACCGACACAGGCTATGATTGTTCCGGTTGCCCAGCATAAAGAGGGTGTTCTGGACAAGGCATACGATTTACGTGATCGGCTGCAGCATCTCGTCCGTGTCAATATTGACAGCAGTGATAAGAAGCCGGGCTGGAAATTCAATGAATATGAAATGAAAGGAATTCCCGTCCGGATTGAAATGGGTCCGAAAGATATTGAAAATGAGCAAGTTGTTCTCGTTAGGCGTGATACCGGCGACAAAGAATTCGTCCCGTTAAGCGAATTGGAAGAGCGACTGCCAGCCTTGTTGGAGGAAGTCCAGCAGAACATTTATAATCAAGCACTTACGCATTTAAACGAAACAACCACAACTGCTAAAAACATGGACGAATTCAAGCAAGCGCTTGATGAGAAACCAGGCTTCATCCAAGCCATGTGGTGTGGTGATCATGCGTGTGAGGAAAAGATTAAAGATGAAACCTCAGCAACATCACGATGCATCCCATTTGAACAGCACCATGTTTCTGACTCCTGTGTATATTGTGGAAGAGAAGCAAAAGAATTGGTCTACTGGGCAAGAGCATACTAAAGGATAAAATCGGGAATAGGATAAAAAAGTATAGATTAAAAAATCCGAACGATGATTCGAAGTTCTTCTGTTTGATTTCGAATCAGTTCGGATTTTTTATTGTATATGGGGTTGTGCCTGAACCAGCGGGCCAGTGGACATGCGGATGACGGACCAGAAATAATGGGATTAGGGACGGTATTGCTGATTGGCTCAAGTTCACAGAAAGTCGGCTCAAGTTGTCACAACTTCGGCCCAAGTTCACCATATATTCGCTCAAACTGTCACAAATCCAATAGTTTTTTGTTCATTTGGGTACTTTCGCAGTGCCTTCTTAAGCTGGGGGGGTGGATTTCCGGCTGTTCATTCCAAATCCGTCCGGCCAAGGAATGAAAACTTTAAAATAATGCTTGCCAATTTCATAGTTTTCATGTTATAAATATACACATAAGCTAATAAATATACAAATACGTATAAAAATAAAGGAGTGGAAAGATGATGACAAAGACATTTGGGAAGGTATTAGGTCTTATTAGTTTTATAACAATTATTTTGATATTGGCAGCTTGTGGAAATGGCGCTGGCAGTGAAAATGGCCCCTCGTCCGATTCATCTGATTCATCTAACGGATCCGATTCCGGTGAAGAAAAGGTACTTAAATTGGCTACATCAGCCGATTTCCCACCGTTTGAATCACGGACACCTGAAGGCGAGTTTGAAGGGTTTGATATTGATTTAGCAAACCTCATAGCCGATGAACTTGGCTATGAATTGAAGATTGAAGATATGAAATTTGACGGGTTAATCGGCTCTTTGCAGTCTAAACGTGTAGATATGGTAATGGCAGGCATGAGTATGACAGAGGATCGTAGAAAGAATGTGGATTTTTCCGCTGAGTATAATCGTTCCGGTGAAATGTTCATTTCTAAACCTGATGCAGGAATTGATAGCCTGGAAGATTTAAAGGGGAAAACAGTTGGCGTTCAGTTAGGGACTATTCAGCAAGAAGGGGCTGAGAAACTGAAAGATGAGTATGGGTTTGAAGTAAAAAAGCTGGATAGTGCAAATATATTAATTCAAGAATTAAAATCCAATCGAATTGAAGTTGGTTATATGGACAAATCGGTTGCTAAAGGATACGTAAAGGAACAGGGACTAGAAGGTTTTGATGACCCGACAACAAGTTCTCCTGGCATGGGTATTGCTTTCCCTAAAGGCAGCAAACTTGTTGAGGACGTGAATGATGTATTAAAGAAGATTGAAGAAAACGGCAAATTGGCAGAGCTTAAAGATAAATGGCTATCAGAGGAGTAATTTTAACAACTGAGACAGAGATGGGGTGTTAAGGCATGAATTTGGATTTTAGCCAAATTGTGCCATGGATTCCCTTTATGCTGGAAGGGATATGGGTCACATTAAAATTTGTCAGTGTATGTATCGTTGTTGGCTTTTTCATAGGGACGCTGCTGGCCTTGTGCAAAATAGCTAACATTCGGGTTTTAAAAGCTATCGCGGATGTGTATACATCCATCTTCCGCGGGACCCCGCTGATTTTACAGCTGATGATTATTTACTTTGCGATTCCGCAATTAATCGGTTATGATATATCACCGTTTTTATCAGCAATAGCGGCGTTTGGACTCAATTCAGCTGCCTATGTATCGGAAATCATTCGTGCCGGCATACAAGCGGTGGACAAAGGTCAGACAGAAGCGGCGGAAGCCTTGGGTGTGCCGTATAAACCGATGATGCTGCAGATTATTTTGCCACAGGCGTTAAAAAACATTTTACCTGCACTGATGAATGAATTTATAACGTTGACAAAGGAATCGGCCATTGTGTCGACAATTGGTTATCTTGATTTAATGCGCCGGGCACAAGTTGTTGGGTCGGAACTCTACCGGCAATTCGAGCCGCTCCTGTTTGCAGGTCTTATTTACTGGGTTATGGTGTACGTGTTGACACAGGCCGGAAAGGTAGTAGAACGGAGGCTTCAGTACAATGATTAAAGTAGACCATCTATCCAAAGCATTTGACGGGACAACTGTCCTGAACAATATATCGACTACCATTGAAAAAGGAGAAGTCGTTGCCGTTATCGGGCCTTCCGGATCAGGAAAATCTACCTTTCTTCGGTGCCTGAATCTATTAGAAGAGCCAACGAATGGAAGCATCTGGGTCAAAGAGCAGGAAATCACCGGTCCAGCTGTTTCTAAAATGGACGTACGCAAACAGATCGGGATGGTGTTTCAGCATTTTCATTTGTTTCCGCATATGACTGTTTTAGAAAACGTTACGTATGCGCCAAGAAAAGTAAATCATCGCAGTAAAGATGAAGCAGAGACCCAGGCGAAAGATTTGATTGCCAAAGTCGGCCTATCGGACAAACTAGACGCTTATCCGAATAGGCTGTCCGGCGGGCAAAAACAGCGTGTTGCCATAGCTAGGGCCTTAGCGATGGAACCTGAGGTCATGTTGTTTGACGAACCGACATCGGCACTGGATCCGGAAATGGTCAATGAAGTGCTCGAGGTGATGAAGGATCTGGCACAAACGACCGGGATGACGATGGTGATTGTGACGCATGAAATGGGGTTTGCCAGAGAGGCAGCTGACCGTATCCTGTTTCTTGATGAGGGACAATTGATGGAAGAGGCTGATCCGAGCACCTTTTTCGAGCAGCCTAGTTCAGACCGGGCAAAAGAATTTCTGAATAAAATATTATAGAAACAAAGGCGCAAGCGTCCTTGCAGGCTAAAGTCGTCACGTCCTGTGCCAACACCGGCACTAGTATGTCCTGTACGTCGGGGCCGGACGTGGCTTAACTTTTCCAGTAAAAATTGTTTCGCTTCATTTTATACATTCTTATCCCTGAATACAGGCTGTCCCGATGATTATAATCAGGACAGCTTTTTGTCTGTGGGAAGCAGTTGTTCGATATCTGTTTTTAATTTTTCTGGTTTGGTCTGGGGCGCAAAACGGTTGACAACGTTACCGTGTTGGTCAATGAGGAACTTGGTGAAATTCCACTTTATTTGCTTGGTGACAATCCCTTTTGCCTGTTCTGTCAGGTAAGTAAACAGTGGATGAGCGTTATTTCCTTTTACGTCAATCTTACTGAACATCGGAAATGTCACACCGTAATTCTGCTTACAGAAAACTGAAATGTCGTCATCTGATCCAGGGTCTTGCTGGTTAAATTGATTGCACGGAAATCCAAGCACCGTAAATCCTTGTTTCCTGTAGTCGTCGTATAACTTTTGAAGGCCTTCCAACTGCGGTGTGAATCCGCATTCGCTGGCTGTGTTGACGATGAGAAGTACGTTGTCTTGAAAGTCGGCCAGTGATTGTTCATTTCCATCCATTGTTCTAGCAGAAAATTCATAAATACAAATGGAGACCACCTCCTTATTGTAAAGTTTAACATTTTATCCAAAATATATAGACAAGAAGCGCTTGCTAAAATCATTTTAGT
Organism: Lentibacillus cibarius; assembly: GCF_005887555.1. Classification (NCBI taxonomy): domain Bacteria; kingdom Bacillati; phylum Bacillota; class Bacilli; order Caryophanales; family Bacillaceae; genus Lentibacillus; species Lentibacillus cibarius. The sequence continues at coordinate 2,210,204 of NZ_VCIA01000001.1, forward strand.
TAGGACGGAGCAGTTAATCATTAAAAAAACCGGCCTCCGCCGGTTTTTTCTTTAACAATTATGCTTTTTGTTTCGTTTGTTTTTCTTGTTCAATGATGGCAAGTCTGCGATCGATTTCTTCTTGGGATAAACTATGCTCTCTAACATACAGATTGTCCCGGCTTACCCGGCACTCATGGGTACAGCCACGCATATACTTGTGCTCATTTTCTTCGGAACAAATAATTTGTTTGTTACATGGTGGGTTTGCGCAGTTTACGTAGCGCTCGCATGGCTGCCCGTCGAAATAATCTCTGCCGACAACCACGTGTTCTTGTTGGTTAATTGGCACAGAAATGCGCTCATCAAATACATAGCATTTACCGTCCCAGAGCTCGCCCTGAACTTCCGGGTCTTTGCCATAAGTGACGATACCACCGTCTAATTGATTGACATCTTCAATGCCTTCCTCCATTAGCCATCCGGTGAATTTTTCACAGCGGATACCACCAGTGCAATAAGTTAGCACTTTTTTGCCTTCTAGTTGATCCTTGTTTTTGCGAATCCAATCCGGCAACTCACGGAACGTTTCGATATCGGGGCGGATGGCACCACGAAAATGTCCGAGGTCATATTCATAATCATTACGCGTATCCAGTATAATCGTGTCTTCTTCCTGCATCGCTTCATAAAATTCTTTCGGTGAGAGGAACTTGGCTGTCTTTTCAAGCGGGCTGACATCTTCATCCTCGTTCATCCTTAGACTTACGATTTCGGGACGATGCCGCACATGCATTTTCTTAAACGCGTGACCATCGTGCTTGTCGATTTTAAATGTCATGTCTGCAAAACGCGGATCATTGTGCATGGTTTCCATGTATTTTTCCGTCTGCTCAACAGTTCCGGAAACCGTTCCATTAAGGCCCTCATGTGCTACCAATATACGCCCCTTCAGCCCGAGGTCCTGACAGAATTCTAAGTGCTCTTCTGCAAATGTCTCCGGGTCATCAATCGGGACGAATTTATAGTACAGCAAGACTTGATAGTTGTTCTGTTCCATTGTATTACCACCTGTCATTTATATTTGCAAGATACAAATGCGAGGTTGATATGCGATTTTAAATCTTGCGCAGCTTATTATACCAATGTTTTGCTTTTTACTCAAATGGAATTCGTCTGCCCGCTTGGTTCTTCAATCACAAACAATTCCCCATAATGTTTAAAAAAATTCCAGCAATACCGATTTAAACCTTGCATTTATCTTAATAGCCGCGTATACTAAGTATTAGCAAATGACATTGAAATGAGTAATACTTTACGATCCCTTTAACAAGTGGTGTAAAGGTATTTATGATTCAATTACTTTGCACATATTTGTATAGGGAGGTCGTTTGATATGATGACTGGTACAGTAAAATGGTTCAACGCAGAAAAAGGTTTTGGTTTCATTGAGCGCGAAGAAGGAGACGACGTATTCGTTCACTTCTCAGCTATTAACCAAGAAGGTTTTAAAACACTTGAAGATGGTCAAAACGTTGAATTCGAAATCGTTGAAGGTAACCGCGGACCACAAGCAGCTAACGTTTCAGTTGCTTAATCGATTATGATATAAAAAGGTTTATCTCATTCATGAGGTAAGCCTTTTTTATTTAGGAGAGATTGTGTATCATATGTAGATCATCGAAGTCAACCCTTTATGTCATAGTCGGGAAAATAATGTCATCCTTTGTCATCATACTGTGTGCTGGTGAGTTTAGATAAATATTATTTGAATTCGGGGGTTGCAATTTTTTACGAAATAGCGTATACTAACTATTAGCAAATGAAATTGAAATGAGTAATACTTTACGATCTCTTTAACAAGTGGTGTAAAAGTATTTATGGTTCAATTACTTTGCGCATCATATTGTTAGGAGGTCATTTACTATGTTGAACGGTACAGTAAAATGGTTTAATGCAGAAAAAGGTTTCGGTTTTATCGAGCGTGAAGAAGGAGACGATGTATTCGTACATTTCTCAGCGATTAACCAAGAAGGTTTCAAAACGCTTGAAGATGGCGAAAACGTTGAATTCGAAATTGTTGAAGGAAATCGTGGCCCACAAGCAGCTAACGTAACTCGTCTATAATAAAGTATGTCTAGTGGGGTGACCTTACTGGACGTGCTGTCAATAGACGTTTTCCTTTGAAAAGGTTTATCTCACGTGTGAGGTAAACCTTTTTTTCATATATTAAAATGATATATACGGGTTTATAATGTTTCCTCTCCAGTGGGCATTGACGCTTCGCAAAACTGTGAAATGGAGGGTTTTCATGAATTGATTGTCCAACTGACATCGGAGGCTGAGGTGTAATGGGATGAGCGTGTGGATTTTTTGGTAAACGTCCATTTAAAATACGATGATGCCATGGCCATTCAGTTTGCCTAAGTACATGGATATATCAATGAAGGCGGTTTTGGCGTCTGTGAAAAAGAGGTTACGGAACACCATGTTAAAAGCCTGCCAGTTAAGCTCAAACAGTCACTAGTATTCATTTGGGTTTATGTTGCGAAAGGTGGGAATGAAAATCGTTTATAATGAAAAGGAAGAACAGATCATTGAACGCTACCGGCAGGATGAAAAAATGATGATCCTTGTGTATGCACAGTGGTGCGTTAATCACGATCTGGATCCGGAAGCACTATACGAACGAGCATACCCCGGCCAGCGAAAAAATGAAACATTGCAGGAAGTACTGGAGCGAACTGTCCCCAAACAGGAATCAGAGAAAATCGATGACCAGACAGTAATTCAAGCGTTGCAGGCATTTGGCAATGATGATCTCGCATTTGCTGTGCAGGAACAAATCGACGTTCGTAAAAGGGGATACGGATGATGGAATGGTACATAAAAACGTTTGATGAACTATCGAATGAGGAATTGTATGCGATTTTGAAATTGCGGGTGAATGTATTTGTGGTGGAACAAGATTGCCCGTATCCAGAGTTGGATGATTATGATCAGGCATCCATTCACTACTTCTTGAAAATTGGTAATGAGATTGCGGCCAATGTTCGGATTGTGCCGGCGGGTAAGAAATATCCGGTGGCATCGATTGGCAGGGTTGTTGTTAATCCAACATTCCGCGGCAATGGGTATGGCCGGGAAATCATGCGGAAGGCGATTGATTACACGGCCACGGTGTTAGCTGAACCCCGTATAAAAATCCAAGGACAGGAATATTTGGAGCGGTTTTACACTGAACTTGGATTTAGGAAAGTTTCCGATTCTTATCTCGAGGATGGAATTCCTCATGTCGACATGATTTGGGATGTGCTTGAGACTGAAGGTGAATCCACGAATTGACGTTTCTGGCATTAACATGTATTGGAAGCGTGGATAACGTATCAATCATTAGCATTAACACATAGTATGGTTAGCAATTCATTTTTTTGAATGGAGGCTGACGGCTATGTTGACAAATGATCAGCTTGAGGAATGCAAATCTGCTTTATTGGAACGGCAGAATGAGTTAATCGATCAAGTGCAAGGGCATTTTGGAACTACCCTTGAAATGACGAAACAATCGATGGACGAATTGTCCAATTATGATAACCACCCGGGTGATGCAGGAACAGAGTTGTTTGAGCGGGGGAAAGACGTTGCTTTAAATGAACATGCAGAGAAGGAATTAAAAGATATTAACGCAGCTCTTCATGCTATTAATGATGGTACTTATGGTATTTGCAGGGAATGCGGGTCGGATATTCCGTTTGAACGGTTAGAGGCTATGCCGACAGCAGACCGCTGTTTTGAACATGCAGAGAATAATCATATAATGAATGACCGGCCGGTAGAAGAAGGTGTATTTAGCCCAAATATTAATGCTGATGAGGTTACTGCTGAGGAACAAACGGCTTACGATGCGGAAGATGCTTGGCAGGATGTCAGTCGTTACGGTACATCAGAATCCCCATCAGACTTTTATGGTGACCGTGACCACTATAACGACATGTTTCCGAATAGTGACGAACGTGTTGGTAGTGTTACCGATGAAGAAAGCTTTCTCGCAGCTGACCAGGAAGGTAATTTTACTCACCCTGCACCAAATCATCAGCAGTATGAGGAAAAATATGATGGATAATTTTCCTAAAATGTTGTTCTAATGAAACTTGAACGATGTATTATTCGTATAGCTTTCTAAGAGGTGATAATGATGGAAGATAATCGTGGCTGTGTAAAATGCGGAAGCACAGATGCTGATCAAAAGGAAGTGGCCATGACAGGGACAGGCCTTTCCAAAATGTTCGATGTTCAGAACAATCAATTCATTGTTGTGTCGTGTAAAAACTGTGGGTACTCTGAATTTTATAATAAAAATAGCTCAACTGCTGGAAACATCTTTGACTTTTTCTTCGGTTAAAATAACATATGAAAACAAACGCTTGGTTGGATTTTGTAGACCAAGCGTTTGTTGCTTTGAAAAGCTTCTTTCCCGTCCTAAAAGGCGTCTCGAAACCGAAATGCCTCTCAAAACCAACGGAAAAGGTCTCAAAAAGGTCTCGAAAGACTAATGCTGTTTTGCATGCCGCTCTCATTCAATTGTTAGAACCCGCGAAACAAGGAGCCCATCATGTTGCCTATAACCGACTCAGCAAATGCTTGAGTGAACACACCAAACGCGAATATTGTCACCATATATAATCCGAGCAAGATGTAAATCCGATCGAGCCCTTCCGGGGGTTGCTCCATCAAGATAAATGTTGGAATAATTATTAATACGCCCAGGATACTAATGAAAATAAGTAGTGTAGCCAGTACAGAAAGCCCAATCAAGGAAAAGATGAGTGCAATCGCATAAAGGAGAACAAATGGTACCAAATAAGCTCCGTATTTTGCAAGCACATCGGCGAAAGTGATTGCTTGTGCTGCTAATTTTGCTCCGACAAACGTCAGTCCGGCTATAAGAAACTGAAATAAAACAAATACAATCAACGGCAGAATAAAACTGTCAAAAAATGAGACATTCATAAAAAATCCCGACGGTATGGACTGAAGAACAAAATGATAGCTAAAGGCAATCAGCAAACCGAAAATGAACATAGTAATTATGCTGGAATTGATATCAGTGTGATTTGCCTGTTTGGCGTTGCTTGGACCCTTGAAAAGAGTAACGAAAAAATGACTGAAATCTGTTCCAATTTCCTTCAGTTTATCTGTTGCATCGTCGCCAGCGTTGTCCTGGCTTTCTGAAGAACTGTCAGATGAAGTTGCTGTCAGATTGTCTTCCAGGTATTCCTCAGCTTTATTCGTTTCTGGAATTAATTGTGACCCACAATTTGTACAGAATTTTCCCTCTGCTGACTGTTGGCCACATGAAGGACATTGCATGATTTCACTTCCTTTTTAATTATTTTTCCCCATGTAAAGGTATACACGCTCTCTATTTAATACTATAACATGATAACGATTAAGGAAGAAAATGTGTGCATTAGAAAAGACTTGCAGCGGTTATAGCTGCAAGTCTGCAAAAGCATTGGTTAAGATTCTTTACGTTCAACAAGTTTTAGTGATACGGTTTGCGATTTTCCATTACGGTATATTTCCAGTTTTACTTTATCGCCGATTTTCGTTTCATTATACATGAATTTTCGTAAGTCAAGCAGCGAATTTATTTTGTTACCATTAATCTTCGTGATCACGTCGAATTGCTGGAGACCGGCATTGTCTGCAGGTGATCCGGTTTCAACTCTTGCCACGACCATTCCACCTTTAAAATCTTTCGGAAGTTGGATCTGATCTCGATACTGTGGTGGAACCTGATTGACTGATGCTGTGCTAATACCTATATATGGACGGGCAACTTGACCATCTTTTTCAAGTTGTTTCATAACTGGCAACGCAGAGTCGATAGGAATAGCAAATCCAATACCTTCGACTTCTCGCCGGGCTATCTTCATAGAGTTTATTCCGATGACCTCCCCATCAGCGTTGATAAGTGCACCGCCACTATTGCCGGGGTTAATAGCTGCATCCGTTTGAATGACTTCGGTTATCCAGTCTGGACGTCTGTCCCCATTGGTATCAACACTGATCGAACGTTCTAATCCACTGATAATCCCCTTTGTTACGGTATTAGCAAAATTCATTCCAAGGGGATTGCCGATTGCGACTGCGGTTTCCCCAACTTGCATATCACCGGATGAACCGAGGTTTGCAACGGTGTCAATTTTGCTGCCGTCAACTTGTAGTACCGCTAAATCGGTCAATCGATCGGAACCAAGGACCTTTGCCTCTAAACGATCATCGTTATCATTGTTCAATACAATTTCGACTTCGTTTGCACCAACTACCACATGTTCGTTTGTAACAACATAAGCCTTGCCGTCTTCTTTTTTATAGATAATCCCGGAGCCGGCACCTGTTTTCTCACTCTGTTCCCAAATACTTTGCTGCTGCATGCGAACAACACCTACGACTGCTTCGGTAGCTTCTTGTATGTTTCCCGCAACCGCTGCATCATCAGAAGAGATTGTTTTAGCGATATCTGGTGTGTCTGATTCACTTTCCGCCGATACTGCAGTTGATTCGCTGCTGTCATCGCTATCAACTGGAATGATGTTTGCCGAGAATAGAAGCGTAACAATGGCCGCCGATATAATAGCTCCCACCAGTCCACTAGTAAATTTACCGGAACCGGACTTCTTCCTTGTTTCTTTCTGGGTAGTTTTTTGCTTTGCTGTTTGGGCGATACCGCCTGCAGAATCCCGGCATTCCTGGCTGTCTAGTTCATTGATTTCAGACTGCTGTTGTTGGTTATGTTCATTGAATTCATTCTGGTTATCATTTCGTTCCATGAATTCATCACCTCTTGAAGGATTATGGTAATATTTATTGTAAGCTGTTCCTTTGGTATGATTTTGGTATATCTATGGCACAAATGTGTAAATTGCTTTTAGTATGCAGGTACCCTAAATTATGTAAGAATAATCATAAGAAATGCAATGGACGGAGGTCAAGTCTATGGCGAATTATATTGTTGTTGTGGAAGACGACGTCAACATCCAGAACATTGTCTCGGCCTATTTGAAAAAGGAAGGGTTCGAGGTAACGGTAACCGATTCTGCTGAGAAAGCATGGGAACTTTGGCAAACACAGGCTCCTGACATGTGGATACTTGATATTATGCTTCCTGGTATGGATGGCTATGACTTTTGTAAAAAAATACGACAGGAAACTGATGAGACGCCGATTATTATTATTTCAGCAAAGGATGAGGAATTCGATAAAATTCTCGGACTTGAACTGGGCGGAGATGATTATTTGACAAAGCCATTCAGCCCGAGAGAACTAGTCGCACGTGTCAAACGGGTGCTCAAGCGTACGAAATTAAAAGCAGGGGAAAACGATGCTTCTGATGACAAATTGAAAGTCGGTAACCTTCTCATCCATCAGGGTGAACGGAGGATTTTCTGGCATGGGGAGGAGCAGGATGTTACCACCAAGGAATTCGATATGCTCCTTCTATTTGCGACAAACATAAACAGGGCTTTCTCCCGTGAGGAGCTGCTCGTCAAAGTGTGGGGAGAGGATTATTTTGGTAGTGATCGGGCCGTTGACGATCTTGTTAAACGGATCCGTAAAAAACTCGCAGCGATCCCCCTGGAAACGGTCTGGGGATATGGATACCGGATGCGCAGTGATGAGGACAAACAATGAAACTGCAGTCACAGTTGAATCTGGCGTTTACTACACTGTTACTGGTCATTCTTACAGCGGCCGGGTTTGTCATTTATTCAATGATTCTTGATATGCTGATTGAGGATGAACGTGCTGAACTGAAACAAAAAGGTGAGCTGCTTGTTGAGGTGCTGAACGAACAATATGAATCACAGCCGGGTACGAAGGGGTTCCGTAATTTTCTGCAGAAGCAGGATTTGCAGTTGTTCCTCTATGACAGAAGACAGGACAGGGTGCTCTTCTCAACCATGCCAGACCGTTATGTGCAGGGATTTTCCTCGAATCAGTACTTTGCGGATAATCGGGAAAATTTATGGGATGCAGGTAGCAGCAAATTTGTAACGTCACGGATTTTGTTTTATCCGGAAAGCACTGGCCTTGAACTAATTTTATTAACACCGCTCAATGATTTACAGGCGATTCAGCAGGACTTTTTCAGGCGACTGGTGATTGTGTTTATCATTGGTACGATTGCAGCTGTACTGCTTAGTTATTTTTTAACGAATAAATTAGTCACGCCGCTTACAAAATTGAAAAGACAGCTAAAAAAAATCGAAAAGCGTAAATTTGATCAGTTAGAACCTATAAAGGCAACAGGTGAAATTAAAGAGGTTGAGCAAAGTGTCTATGACATGGCTGCTGAACTTGAACGGTACATGAAGTCACAGCAGACGTTTTTCCAAAATGCTAGTCACGAGCTGAAGACGCCGCTGATGACAATTCAAGGATATGCAGAAGGAATCCGTGATAAAGTCTTTGATGAAGCTGATCAGGAAAAAGGCCTGGAAATGATGGTAACAGAAGTGGAGCGGCTCAAAAAAATTATTAATGAAATGATTCTACTGGCGAAACTGGATAGTGACCAAACGACCTATCATCCAGAGGAAATACATGCCCAGGAACTGATTGACCAAGTACTGGACAGGGCACTGCCAATAGTTAATGAAAACAGCGTGGCACTGAATCATGAAGTGAACAGTCAAGTATACTTCACGGCAGATGCAGAGAAGTTTTTACAGGCGTTGCTTAATTTAACATTTAATGCTATCAGACATACCCATTCCAAGGTTGATATAACGGTATCAAAGCAGATGATCACTATAGAAGATGATGGAGAAGGGATTTCCAAAGAGTTACTTCCGCATATTTTTCATCGGTTTGTGAAAGGTAAAACTGGAGAGACTGGTCTTGGACTCGCCATTGCCCGAGCCATTATAGAGCAATCCGGAGGGAAAATAATGGTGAGCGATTCTGATCTCGGCGGAGCAAAATTTATTATCATTTTGCCTGAGTGAATAATTGTGATATAATAGGATAGTTTTGAGTAATCCCTAATATATAGAGGAGCGTACGTTATGCAATTAAGAGAAGATATCCGCAACATCGCTATTATCGCCCACGTTGACCATGGCAAGACGACACTTGTTGACCAGATGCTGAAATACTCGGGGACATTTCATGAACATGAACAAGTGGACGAACGTGCTATGGACTCGGACGATATTGAACGGGAACGAGGCATTACGATTTTGGCCAAAAATACGGCCATTCGCTATAACGACACAACGATTAACATTCTGGATACACCGGGCCACGCTGATTTTGGCGGCGAAGTTGAACGTATCATGAAAATGGTTGACGGTGTGTTATTAGTAGTAGACGCCTATGAAGGGTGCATGCCGCAGACTCGTTTTGTTTTGAAAAAGGCACTTGACCAAAAACTGACACCTATTGTCGTTCTTAATAAAATAGATCGCCCGAATGCACGCCCAAATGAGGTCATTGATGAAGTGCTGGATTTGTTTATTGAACTTGGAGCGGACGATGAACAGTTGGAGTTTCCAGTAAAATATGCATCCGCATTGAATGGAACATCAGGTGAAGAGCCGGAAGCACAAAAAGAGACGATGGAACCTGTGTTCACGGAAATTCTGGATCACATCCCGGCGCCGGCTGACACAGCAGATGAACCGCTGCAATTCCAGGTTACGCTGTTGGACTATAATGATTATGTAGGTCGAATCGGCATTGGTCGAGTTGTTCGCGGGAACATCCGCGTCGGCCAGCAAGTGGTCGTCCTGAAAAAAGACGGCTCACAGAAATCATTCCGCATCAGTAAACTATTTGGATTTATCGGCCTGAAGCGGACGGAAATCAAGGAAGCGACATCCGGTGATATTGTCGCCATCGCTGGTATGGATGATATTAATGTCGGTGAAACAATTTGCCCGCAGGATCACCCGGAAGGATTGCCTTATCTTCGTATTGATGAACCGACACTGCAGATGACATTCCTTACGAATAACAGCCCGTTTGCCGGTCGGGAAGGAAGCTATATTACGTCACGGCAAATTGAGGAGCGTCTGATGAAACAATTGGAGACCGATGTGAGTCTGCGGGTGGAACCAACAGATTCACCTGATGCCTGGACGGTTTCCGGACGCGGAGAATTGCATCTATCCATATTGATTGAAAATATGCGGCGCGAAGGCTTTGAGCTGCAATTGTCGAAACCTCAGGTCATTATCAAAGAAATCGACGGTAAAAAATGCGAACCGGTTGAACACGTGCAAGTGGATGTACCGGAAGATTATACAGGACCGGTCATGGAGTCTCTTGGAGCGCGCAAAGGTGAAATGCTCGATATGGTTAATCAGGGCAATGGTCAGGTCCGGCTGGAATTCAAGGTGCCATCACGCGGATTGATTGGGTATTCGACAGAATTTATGTCCCAGACGCGCGGTTATGGTATATTAAACCACACATTTGATGGTTATGAGCCAATCGCTAAAGGTCAAGTCGGCGGCCGCCGGGAAGGTGTGCTTGTCAGCCTTGAAAAAGGTAAAGCAACAACCTATGGCATTATGCAGCTCGAGGATCGGGGAGTTATTTTTGTCGAACCCGGGACAGATATTTATGCTGGTATGATTGTTGGCGAGCATAACCGGGAAAATGACCTGACCGTTAATATCACGAAAGAGAAACACCTTACGAACGTCCGTTCCGCAACGAAAGATCAGACAGCAACCATTCGGAAAACACGCGAATTGTCGCTGGAAGAGGCACTGCAATACTTGAACGATGACGAGTATTGTGAAGTGACACCGGATTCCATTCGTCTGCGTAAAAAGTTATTGAACAAAAATGAACGCGAAAAAGCATCGAAAAAATCGAAATTAGGATAATGAGTTAGATCTGCCCTGCCCGGCAAAAGTTGCATGTTAGCTTTTGCCGGGTTTATTTATTTAACTTCAAAAGTATAAATGATGGATGCCCTTATAATGAAAACGGTGGGAGAAGCGGGTATCAACGGAATAAGGGGGGAACATCAACGGAATGAGGGGGAACATCAACGGAATAAGGGGGGAGCATCAACGGAATAGCGGGGAACATCAACGGAATAAGGGCCAATATCAACGGAATAGCGGGAAACATCAACGGAATGAGGGTCAACATCCGGAATAGCAGGAAACATCAACGGAATAAGGGTCAATATCAACGGAATAGCGGGGAACATCAACGGAATGAGGGTCAATATCAACGGAATAGTGCGGAACATCAACAGAATAAGGGTCAATATCAACGGAATAGCGGGAAACATCAACGGAATGAGGGTCAACATCCGGAATAGCAGGAAACATCAACGGAATGAGGGTCAATATCAACGGAATAGCACGGAACATCAACGGAATGAGGGTCAATATCAACGGAATAGCGGGGAACATCAACGGAATGCAACAAGAATCAACGGTGGGCTCCATTGACAGCAAATTCAACAGCGAAGTTAAGAGATGAAAAACTGCTTTGCTTAAATTAAAACAAAGCAGTTTTTGTATATTTGAATTCAGAAACTAATTTTTCCATTTTGAAAACCCTTGCAAAACTTGTATATACAAGATATAATTTATGTATAACTTGTCTATACAGGTTGATTCAACAGTGAAAAATAGGGGGTAATCCTGTGGCGAACAATCAAGAAAGCATACTTGCACCGGTTAGCGGGCAGGTGAAAAGGCTAGAGGATGTTCCGGATCCCACATTCTCGCAAAAAATGATGGGTGATGGTTTAGCGATAGAACCAAGTGAAGGAAAAGTAGTTGCCCCGTTAAACGGTGAAGTGGTACAAGTTTTCCCGACAAAACATGCGGTCGGGATTCAGGGTGATTCAGGGGTTGAAGTTCTCATACACATTGGCTTAGACACTGTAAACATGAATGGCGAAGGATTTGAGGCCAAAGTTGGTCAAGGTGATTACGTTAAGGCGGGGGATTCGCTAATTTCATTTGACTTGGATCGTGTCCGTAAGCAAGCAAAAGGAGTCATTACACCGGTCATCATTACAAATGGTGATGCCTTGGATGCATTGGAGAAAACGGATGACGGAGAAGTAGAAGCCGGTAAATCAACGCTTCTGCAGACTAAAATGAAAACTGAGGCCGAGGGTGATACACCTGTTGCATCATCCGGTGAATATGGCGATGAAGCAAAAGCTATCGTTCGTGCACTTGGCGGCGAGGAGAATATTAGCGTTGCAACCCATTGTGTGACCAGACTTCGATTTGCTTTAAATAGTAATGATGAAGTGGATAAATCTAAACTGGAAAGTCTAGATATTGTTAAAGGATCATTTCTGGCAAACGGACAATTTCATGTAGTGATCGGGCAAGGTACCGTTGATAAAGTATACGCTGCCATAGTTAATGAAACAGGGATAGGTGAAGCGACGAAAGCAGATGTCAAAGCGGCTACAGGTGAAAAGCAAAATCCGCTACAGCGTGGTATCAAAGTGCTAGCTGATATTTTCATCCCTATCTTGCCTGCCATCGTAACAGCCGGTTTATTAATGGGTATTAATAACATTTTGGCTAACCCAGGAATTTTTTACGATGAGCAATCATTTATCGATGTGCACCAGGAATGGGCCGGCATTGCTAATATGATTAATATTATCGCTAATACCGCATTTACATTTTTGCCTGCCTTAATCGGTTGGTCTGCGGTGAAGCGATTCGGTGGAAACGAACTGCTTGGTGTTGTACTTGGTCTAATTATGGTTCATCCGGATTTATTGAATGCATGGTCATATGGTGATGCACTTGAAGAAGGAACTATCCCAACCTGGAACTTGTTTGGATGGGAGATTGACAAAATAGGTTATCAGGGTCAGGTGTTGCCGGTTTTATTTGCATCATGGCTGCTGGCGAAAATAGAAATGTTCCTTAAAAAACGTGTAATCGACTCATTGCAGTTGTTAATTGTTGCTCCGATTGCCCTTTTAGTAACAGGCTTTCTGACGTTTATCATCATTGGCCCGGTTACATTTGCAATTGGTAACTGGATAACAGACGGACTGGTTGCATTGTTTGATCAATATGCTGTTCTTGGCGGTCTCGTTTATGGAGCGGTTTATGCTCCGCTCGTTATTACTGGTATGCATCACACGTTCCTGGCTGTTGACTTGCAGCTGATTGGTAGTACGGGAACAACATTCTTGTGGCCGATTCTTGCTTTATCCAATATTGCGCAGGGTTCTGCTGCACTTGCTATTATGCTGGCAACGAAAGATGAGAAGTTAAAAGGCTTGTCCGGAACATCCGGCTTGTCAGCATATTTAGGTATTACTGAACCAGCGATGTTTGGTGTTAATTTACAATATAAATTTCCATTTATCGCAGCAGTGATTGGTTCAACCGTTGCTGGTGGATTTATTACAATGCAGCATGTACAGGCTTCATCAGTAGGTGTCGGCGGTGTCCCTGGTATATTATCTATTGTTCCGGGCGGGTGGTTAGCATTCGGTATAGGTATGGCTATCGTCATCGTTTTGCCATTTGCTATCACCTACTTTATGGCCTTACGTAAACTTAATAAATAATAGAACGAGGGGTGTTTCGGATGAACGAAGCATGGTGGCAAAAAGCTACTGTATACCAGATATATCCAAAGAGCTTTAATGATACAACGGGTAATGGAATGGGTGATCTGCAAGGGATTATTCAAAGGCTTGATTATATTAAGAAATTAGGGGTTGATGTCATTTGGCTGACCCCTGTCTACAGGTCCCCTCAGAATGATAACGGTTATGACATCAGTGATTATTTTTCCATCGAACCGGCATACGGAACAATGGAAGATTTTGAGCAACTGCTTGAAGAAACGCATGCGCGAGGGATGAAGCTGATCATGGACCTTGTGATTAACCATACGTCGACCGAACACGAATGGTTCAGAAAAGCAGCAGCATCCAAAGACAATCCTTATCGTGATTACTATATTTGGAAAGATCCGCGTGATGGTGGTCCACCGAACAATTGGCAATCTAAATTCGGTGGGTCAGCATGGCAATATGATGAGAAGACAGGCCAGTATTATCTCCATTTATTTGATACGACGCAAGCGGATTTAAACTGGGAAAATGAACAACTTCGATCTGAGCTGTATGATATGATGCGTTTTTGGGCGAAAAAAGGGATTGACGGTTTCCGCCTTGACGTGATTAATTTAATATCTAAAAACCAGCAGTTTCCAGACGATGATACTGGTGATGGTCGGAAATTTTATACGGATGGACCACGAATTCACGATTATTTGCATGAAATGAACCAGGCAATATTTTCTCCCTATAATATGATGACGGTCGGCGAAATGTCATCAACAACGCTGGACAATTGTGTGTTATACACTAGACCAGAACGACAGGAACTTAATATGACCTTCCAGTTTCATCATTTGAAAGTAGATTACCCAAATGGTGAAAAATGGACGCTGGCTCCATTCGATTTTTCAGCGCTAAAGAAAATCCTTTCTAAATGGCAAGAAGGAATGCATGCGGGTGGGGGATGGAATGCATTGTTCTGGTGCAATCACGATCAGCCGCGTGCGGTTTCACGTTTTGGTGATGATGGTAAATACCATACCGAATCAGCTAAAATGCTTGCTACGACATTACACATGATGAAAGGCACACCGTATATTTACCAGGGTGAGGAACTCGGGATGACCAATCCTGGCTTTACCCGGATAGAGGATTATAGGGATGTTGAATCGCTTAACGCATATAAGATACTGCGCAAAGAAGGAAAAAGCAAGCAGGAAATCATGAGCATTTTAAAGCAAAAATCCCGTGATAATTCAAGAACACCGATGCAATGGTCTGCGAAAAAGCATGCCGGTTTTTCCGAAGTAGAACCATGGATTCCAGTAGCGGAAAATTATGAGACAATCAACGCGGAAAATGCGCTGAATAATCCTGACTCCATTTTTTTTCACTATCAAAAACTGGCTGATTTACGTAGAAAGTATGATATCATAACATATGGGGATTATCAGTTATTGCTGGAAGATGACGAAAGGATTTTTGCCTACAAACGCAGATGGAACGGCGAAACATTACTTGTCGTCAGTAATTTTTATGGAGAAAACGCTACTGTATCAATGGACATGGATCGAACAACGAATGCTCATGTACTATTGTCGAATTATCCGGATACCAATCACACATTTGAAAAACTCGTGTTAAGACCATATGAATCGATTGTGTACTATATTAAGTAATGGGGTTTGTCTATGCAAAAGTATTTAACCATTTACTACGATCTCGTAAATAAAATTGAAACAAAACAATGGGCCGAATCATCTATGCTGCCATCAGAACACGAACTTACAGAAATGTATGAGACATCCCGTGAGACCATTCGTAAGGCATTGAATTTACTGGCGCAGGAAGGGTATATTCAAAAAGTCCGAGGCAAGGGGTCGGTTGTCATTGATGTGGATAAGTTTGACTTTCCTGTGTCCGGTATTGCCAGCTTTAAGGAAATGGAACGAAAGTTGAATCTATCCACTAAAACAATCGTAAATGAATTGACACTGGTCGAGGCTGATCATGAGCTTAAATCGAAACTGCAGGTGAAACTTCATGATCCGGTATGGAAAGTGGTTCGCGTAAGAGAGATATCAAAGGAAAAAATTATTCTCGATAAAGATTATATAAACCACGATATCGTTCCGGTATTAACAAAGGAAATATGTGAAGACTCCATTTATCATTATCTCGAAAATGACTTGCAGCTTCATATTAGTTTTGCAAGAAAAGAAATTATTGTTGAGAAACCGACGGAAGAAGATCGGGCCTTATTAGATTTGGAAGGTCACTCGAACATCGTTGTCATCAAAAGCTACGTATATCTGGACGATGCAAGTCTGTTCCAATATACGGAATCACGGCACCGTCCGGATAAATTTCGGTTTACGGATTTTGCCCGGCGGTTGAAAAGCTAATTATCTGATAAGTTGAAGGGACATCCATTTGAGAAGGAAAAAGAGGCTTTTCATCATACACTGGTGAGAAGCCTTTGGAATTATTTCTATTTACTGGCTTGTACCCTGGACGTTGCTTTAATACTATCATTCTGTTGCATTCACTCCGACAAGTGGTATCTATATGTTGCAGGGGGCTTAGACATGCACAAGCTTTTTAAACGGATTCGGTTTTTGTTTACATTTCATAAATCTATTCCTTTTTTGAAGGATTTTTTCCTTTCCGGGGAAGTGAAGGTACGGACTAAAATTCTTTATCTGTTATTGATCATTGGTTATGGTATATTTCCGTTTGACCTTATTCCGGATTTTATCTTAGTGTTTGGAATCTTTGATGATATAACTGTAGCTGTTTTTCTGTTGCAGCGAATGATCCATGCTGCACCGGATTCTTTAAAAGAAAAACATGGTTTCGAATGATTGCAAGACGGGGTGTACATTTTATATAATTATATAAGCAATTAATTATATAATGAAATGGAGGTATTCTGTGGAACAGGCTGAGATGAGTGTGGGAGAGGCTGCCGCGATTTTGAAATTACTCGGCGATCGTACACGTTTATCGATCGTTTTACTTCTCCATCATAAGCGACGCTGTGTATGTGAGCTTGTGGAAGCTTTGGAAATGTCACAGCCGTCGATCAGTCAACATTTGCGGAAATTGCGTGATGCCCATGTGGTATTGGAAGATAGGCAAGGGCAATGGATTTATTATACATTGAACACAACTGCCGTCTTTTTCCCGCTGGTGGAACGTATACTGGCATTTATACCAGAGCGTGAAACCTTGACCAAGAAGATGGGTGACGCAAAAACGAACCATCAATGTTAAAACAGCATAGGAGGAATGTATTTGGATTTACAGACGGTTTTAGCAATTATTATTTTCCTAGTGACGCTTGTTCTGATCATTTGGCAGCCTAAAAATCTCGGAATCGGCTATACAGCCTGTTTTGCTGCCCTCATTGCACTAGCTGTTGGGGTCGTTTCTTTTGATGATGTCATCGCTGTTACCGGCATCGTCTGGAATGCGACACTGGCGTTTGTGGCGATTATCATGATATCACTCGTATTGGATGAAATTGGCTTCTTTGAATGGGCGGCGCTCCACATGGCGAAGATTGCAGGTGGCAATGGCTTGAAGATGTTTTTGTACATATCCGTTCTGGGGGCTGTCGTTGCGGCATTGTTTGCCAATGACGGAGCAGCACTTATTCTGACGCCAATTGTCTTGGCCATGGTCCGTGCGCTTCATTTCCGTGATGCATTTATTTTGCCATTTATTATGGCGAGTGGGTTTATTGCTGATACGACATCACTGCCGTTTGTTGTCAGTAATCTCGTTAATATTGTTTCGGCAGACTTTTTTGGGATTGGCTTTTTGGAGTATGCACACGCATGATTATTCCGAATCTGTTTTCATTGACGGCAAGCATTTTGGTTCTTTTCCTCTTTTTCCGGAAAGATATCCCTGGAAACTACAATGTTGATGCATTGAAAACTCCGCGTAACGTGATTAAGGATGAAAAAATGTTCCGGCTGGCTTGGCTTGTACTTGCGGTATTAGTCATCGGTTATTTCATGAGTGAGTTTGCCAGCATTCCAGTTTCATTTATTGCGGGAGTTATTGCTATTATCTTTTTACTACTTGGACGTAGCAGTAAGGCTGTGGAAACAGTCAAAGTCATCAAGGGGGCCCCGTGGGATATCGTATTTTTTTCATTGGGCATGTATGTTGTGGTCTATGGACTGCGCAATGTTGGGCTGACGGATTTGCTTGCGGATGTTCTTCATATGGCAGCTGAACAGGGGCTATTCGCTGCAACGATGACAATGGGATTCATCGCTGCCATCCTGTCATCCGTTATGAATAATATGCCTACCGTAATGATTGATGCACTGGCCATTGCAGATACGAATGCAACGGGTGTACTGAAAGAAGGACTGATTTATGCCAACGTCATCGGCAGTGACCTTGGTCCGAAGATTACACCGATCGGCTCGTTGGCTACCCTGCTCTGGTTGCATGTTTTGCGGACGAAAGGCGTCAACATCTCATGGGGATATTACTTCAAAGTTGGTATTGTTCTTACTGTACCGACGTTGTTTATAACACTTATCGGACTGTATCTGACATTGTTGTTGTTGTAGAATCGGTGGTGGGAACACAAGCCAACCTTTATCACAAAGGAGATTGAACCATCATGGCAAAACCAATTTTATATTTTTTGTGTACGGGAAATTCCTGTAGGAGCCAAATAGCAGAAGGTTTCGGCAAAAAACACCTTAGTAAGTGGGATGTCCGGAGTGCAGGAATAGAGGCACATGGCTTAAACCCACTTGCAGTAAAAGTAATGGCGGAAGCAGGTGTCGACATTTCAAACCAGGAATCAAGCACGATTGATCCGGAAACACTCAACAGCGCTGAATTGGTCGTTACTTTATGCGGCGATGCGCGGGATCGTTGTCCGACGACACCACCCCATGTACGAAAAGCGCATTGGGGGTTTGATGATCCGGCAAAAGCTGAAGGACCTGAGGCGGAACGTTGGGCGGTTTTCCAGCGTGTACGGGATGAAATTGAACAGCGGATTGTTCATTTTAAAGAGGAAGGGTAAATAAGGTAAGGGATGCATGATTTTTTCATCGCATCCCTCATTTTTTATAGGACTCTCTTTAATTTGCTTGTTCCTGTTTAGCTTCTTTGACTTTTTGTCTGCGAAAGTTACCGGCGATATCTGCTTGCTTGAATGCTTTTGTAAAGTGTACCTCCTGTGCGTCTGTTAGCTGTATATCTTTTGTTGGCTGATATTGCGTATTTCCCATGGTAATCTCCCTTTCCTTTAATAAATTTTAGTAGGCTGTTCCCGGTGTGAATACTGATAAACATAGTGAATTACCATTTAGAAGCTGCCTTCATTTTGAAAAACGCCAGCGTTTGGCTCGGAATCGCCAAAGTTTGAGATGAAAACACCAAAGTTTGAAACAAAAACGCCAGACTTTGTATTGAAATCGCCAAAGTTTAAGATGGAACCGCTACGAATTCCGGTAACAGTAGGAATGCCGATCATAATTCTTTTTCTTATGTTATGATTAGAAAAAAACTAAGGGGTAAGTGTAATGAAATGGGGTCAATCTGTCTGGATTTTAGTTGTCCTCGCTGCATGCTTAGTTTTGACAGCATGCACTGGTAATGAGCCGGAACAATCGGATAATCCAGTAAAAAAACCGGAAAAAGAAAAACGGCAAAAGTCTAAAGTCATCCACCAGGAGATTACACTGTCTGCAGTCGGTGATATCTTGATACATGACACCGTCTATGAAGATGGCCGCACTGCTAATGGGGGATATGACTTTAAGCCGATGCTGAAGCGGGTAAAACCGTATTTAAATGATACAACGATTACGTTCGCTAATCAGGAAACAATGATCGGCGGTGAAGTGTTAGGGTTGTCATCGTATCCAACGTTTAACAGTCCTTATGCCGTTGGGGATGCCTTGAAGGATGCCGGTGTGGACGTTGTTTCAATGGCGAATAATCATACATTGGATGGCGGGGAAGAGGCCATCATGAATGCTATTGAACACTGGGAGAATATCGATATGATGTATACGGGTGCGTATAAGGACGAAGCAGACCGTGAACAGATTCGGGTATACAAGACGGAAGAAGGCATTTCCGTGGCGTTTTTAGCGTACACGTATGGTACAAATGGCATTCCTGTCCCGGGCGGTAAAGACTATTTGGTCAATTTAATTGATAAACAGCACATGGCTAGCCGGATTAAGGAAGCAAAGCACCAGGCAGATGCCGTTGTGCTAAGTCTTCATTATGGCAACGAATATGAGCGCATGCCGAGTAAGGAACAGCAGGAACTTGTTCAGTTTGCGGCTGACAATGGTGTTCAAGTTGTATTAGGTCACCATCCACACGTCCTGCAGCCAGTTGACTGGGTTGAGGGGGAAAATGGTAATCGAACGCTTGCCATTTATTCATTGGGAAACTTCTTATCCGGACAGGATGAATTCTACCGCCGAATCGGTGGCATTTTTAAATTTTCCATTGATAAAACAATGAAAGATGAAAAGGAAACGATTCAAATAAAGGCGCCAAAATTCATACCGACATTTGTGAAAGTCCACAACTGGGCTAATTACGAAGTCGCCCCGATGTATCAGTTGACCAATGACGAACTAGCAAATGCTGAAAAACACTATAGGGAAATCAAGCATCATATGTCGCAATGGGTACCGGAACTGGAGTTTATTGAGGAATAGATACGTGACGTGAGTAGGCTCTGGGATGTTTAGCAAAAAATTTCATGGGATTTGCAAGCATCATTTGGTATGATTATCTTATGATGTTATAAGTGTGCTGGACAAGGGAGAATTTTTATGGAATGGAAAAATATTTATCGTGGTATGCTGATGGGAGCGAGTGATGTTATCCCTGGTGTAAGTGGTGGAACCATTGCAGTTTTACTTGGGATTTACGACCGGCTGATTGCAGCTATTAACGGCTTCTTGAGCAAGAATTGGAAAGAACAATTGGGGTTTCTAATTCCACTTGGTACAGGAATTGTTATTGCTATATTCTCACTGAGTCATCTGATTGAGTGGCTATTTGATCATTATCCGAAGCCACTACAGTTTTTCTTTTTAGGACTGATTCTTGGTATCTTACCATACTTATTTCGCCAAGCGGATGCCAAACATACATTCCGTGCGAGACATGTACTTATCTTGGTGATCGGTGCAGTCATCGTGGGTTTGCTAGCCTTTATAAGTGCAAATGAAGGGACTGCTATCCAGGATAAAACACTGTCGACGTATATTTGGCTCCTGTTTTCCGGCTTTCTGGCGAGTTCTGCGATGGTATTACCCGGAATTAGCGGTTCGCTTATTTTGCTGATACTTGGTGTCTTTAAAACGGTCATGGCCGGAATTAGCAATTTGCAGCTGGACGTTATTGTTACAGTTGGTATCGGAATAGTATTAGGTGTTATGGTGATGAGTAAAATCATACATTTTTTTCTGGCCCATTATCGAATTGCCACGTTCGCCTTTGTAACCGGGTTGGTAATCGGCTCGCTGGCGGTTGTCTTTCCGGGATGGCCGGCAACTAATTCCCTCGTATTGGTTAGTGTTGTCACCTTTGCACTTGGTCTGGCGGCAGCTTATATACTTGGGAAAATTGAATATGAAGATTGAACAAACTATAGGACAAATGAATCTATAAAAGGTAAAATGGAATTAGAAGAAATGAAGGGGGTGTTTGAGGTTGAAACACATTGAAACAGAAGAACAATTCAATGACATCATCCAATCGGATCAACCGGTTATTGTAAAGTTTTTTGCGAACTGGTGCCCTGATTGTAAACGGATGGATATGTTTATTGGGGATGTCATGGAAGAATTTAATAATTATAACTGGTACGAAATCAACAGTGATGAAGTGAAAGGTATTGCGCAAAAGTGTGAAGTGATGGGTATCCCGAGCATTCTGATTTTTAAAGATGGGGAAAAACTCGCACACCAGCACAGTGCCGATACAAAAACACCTGAATCAGTCAGTACGTTTCTTCATCAGCAACTTGGTTAATTAAAAATCACTCCTCTTATGGGGAGTGATTTTTAATGATAAAGACCCTAGCCATAGCTAATGGAAAAGTTCAAGCCATTAGAAAGCTGTAAATCAGCATTTGCCAGATGTGCAGTGTCATTAGAAAACGACAGCTGATAAATGGAAGCAAAATTACTTGGATCTTTAATATTGGTAGAAATCAAGTGAATCGCTTTGTTATTGATTAGGCTGTCGCTCTGTGGAGTGTTTTTTTCCTTCCCCCACTCAATTAAAAATGGCAGCACATCGTTACCGTATTCCGGGAACAGCATCCGCCACTCCAGAAGGCTGCCATCCGGTCGTTCTCGGCTTCCGGGAACGGGGCCTGTGAACGGAACGGATAAAGATTGGAGATTTTCGATAAAGTCGTTCATCTGTTCCGTCCGTAGCGCATATTGGATTACCCCTTCAATACCTTCTTCAAACCTCCTGACAAGCAATTGAACCAATGGATTATCTGACTGTGCTGCGATTACTTCGTTGTAAATCCCGAGCCATTCGATATAGCAGTCATTACGAAAGTACGCCAAATAGTTATACGTCCCCCAATTGTCGTGCTTGCCTCCTTTAATAATGGTGACACCGTGTTCATTTCCGAAATCTTTTGCCGCTTGTTCCGGATCTCTTGCGGCAATCACAATATGATCGATAGCAAGCATATGAATTCCTCCCTTTTAATCTTATCTTACTGCTTAATAGAGGTTTCGCTCAAGTTGTCACAAAATCGGATCAGGTTCACAAATCTACGTAAGTCCCAACGAATACACACGGCATATGTGATGTAAATCATAGCGACAAAAAATAGGATGGCGTATGGTTAGTATGAGGCTGGGATGCCTCTGCTCTTTTTAAATATGCAAGATGGCGGTATACTTGCATAACATACGGTAATAATCCGCCAGAACAGCAGCTCTTTTTCTCGATAAAAGGAGTTGCTGTTTTTTTGCATCTGTCGGTATACCGAATAGTCGTGTTTTAATTGTCATAGAAGCGGGTAAAGGGGAGCGTGTAGTAATAAATACCTAAACAGCTAAGGAGGACACAATCATGATTGGTCAGCGTGTTGTTGTGTATATTAATGATAACAGCCCGGATTGCAAGAAATTGTTGAATGAGCTGAACTATTGGCAGATTGGTTATGAAACAAGGAATGTATCAAAGAATAGGAGATATATGGAGTACCTTCAGGAGAACGGTATCTTTGGCACACCCGCCACCATTGTGAATGACCAGATGATTTTAGGGTCACAAATTAACAAAATTAAACGGGAGCTGGGCATGATGCGGCAGCAATCGTATGGAAACGTATCGAATAACTGGTGAACATGCACGGTTGTTTCTGTTTAGCATAGACATAAACTAAGACATCAATTAAAAGGAGGTGTGCGTCATGTTCCGGAAAAACAATCCATACTGGCCACCTTTCGATCACTATATGGACGGCTCCCCGAATGCAATGAATAATTACAATTACTATCCTCCCAGTCACCCAACGCCATTTGAATTGTATGCCAAGCCAAAACAACCGATGCCTCAGGATCCGTATGCAATGAATCATTACACGTCCGGTTCGATGCCCACGCAAGGTAATCTGCTCCAATATTTCAAGGATGATAATGGTGAACTTGATTATGGGAAAATGCTGTCGACGGCTCAACAAGCGGCAAAAACGGCTCAGCAGTTATCGCCGGTTGTCAAGGAAGTGCATTCCATTATAAAACAAATGAATTCAGGTGCCCGGTACTGACAGGCATTGGGGCACCTGTCATAATGAAGCTGTGAAAGGGGAAATATAAAGTATATCGTGTAATGAGGAGAATGGATATGATAGGATGTTTAATCATACATGGGTATACTGGTGGTCCACATGAAGTTGAGCCATTGGCAGCATATTTGCGCGAACACACCAATTGGGAAGTGGAAGTGCCGACACTGCCCGGACATGGTAAGAACCTGGAACTGGCTCATGTCACGCACACAGCCTGGCTTGATGCGGCGGAAAATGAACTGGAGCATATGAAGGCAAAGACTGATAAGCTTTATTTGATTGGTTTTTCCATGGGTGGAATGATTGCAGCATATTTGGCTTCAAAGCATGACATCGAAAAATTAGTGCTCCTAGCTCCGGCTAGAAAGTACCTGTCGTTCTTGAAAATGGTTAAGGAAGTAAAAGGTGTACTTATGGATGTGTTTAAAGGAAAAATAGGTGAGAATCGTTTTCTGAAGCATTATAAAAACAAATGGCGGGATGTCCCGTTCAAGGCAAACTTAGAATTTTTAAAGCTGGTAAATTTCACAAGAAGACACCTTGCTAAAGTACAAGTACCTGTATTAATAGCTCAGGGCCTGCAGGATATGATGGTTCCATACAAAACAGTTCACCGTTTGGACAGGGAGATTATGTCAGACCAGAAGGAAGTGGTGTTATTTGACCGGTCCAAACATTTGCTTTGCCTTGGTGACGACAAAGATACACTCAATGCAATGGTTTATCAATTCTTGACAGAGGAAGATAGCAATTGAAAAGGGAGAGGAGCCGCACGGAAGACATGCTCCTCATTTTGTTCATACTTAATTTTTAAGGGAGAAATGACTAATCCACAATAACAGATTTTTTAATCCATGTATGACCGTTCAGTATTCGAGTGTTTTCTCGATAATGTCACTTTCCGTTTTTTCGTTGTGCTCATGATGAATAAAAACAGGCCGACGAGTACAATGGTTCCACCAAGCCACTGAGACGATGTAACGGTCTCGCCCAGTATGAAATAGGCCAGAATAGATGCCCCGACAGGTTCGAAAACAACGCCCATTGATATGGTAGCAGTACTAAGCCATTTCAAGGCCCAATTGAACAATGTGTGGCCGAAAAACGTCGGGAATATAGCAAGTCCAAGAAAGACGAGCCAATGATCTGCAGGATAACCAAAAAATGGATTCTGCCCGATCAAATTATAGACAATGAGCGTCACCGAACTGATGCCATATACAACAAATGTGTATGTCATTAACGATAAACGTTTTCGCACCTGTTGTCCCACGAGTAAATATCCGGTGACTAAAACTGCTCCAAGAAGTGCCAGCATGTCCCCGAATAGGGCGACCCCGCTTATCTGAAAATCTCCCCAGCTAATGATTACACTCCCTAAAAGGGCAATGATCATGCTGATAATTGCTCCATAGGAAAATCGCTCCTTGAAGAAGAGATAGGTCCCTAAAAATGCGAAGATCGGCTGCAGTGTGACAAGCACAACCGAGCTTGCCACCGATGTATAATCCAGAGATTCGAACCAGACAATAAAATGAAACGCTAGGAAAATGCCCGCCATTACGGAAAGCAGCCAATCCTTTCCTTGTATGTATTTAAACTCATGCCGATATTTTAAAAGGACAACCGGTGCCATTAGGATGACTGCAAGCAGCAGGCGATAATTAGCGATAATTGCTGCAGGTGCTTGATTAGCCAATTTGACGAGAATCGCTGATGTTGAACCAGCGATAACACCAGTTACCACCGCTATATATGGATTGAACGGAGGGATTCGCATTATTTATCCTCCTTATAAGTTGTTGGTTATGCAATCTTGTTTAACCCGCAAACTGGCTGTAAGTTCCCACTTCAAGCATATGGCGAGGTATAAGAGGGGCTGAACTGCCAGTAAATGCCCAGAACTGTTTTCTGCATAACTCATGGACAAGGGATAAAAATCCCACACGGAGCTTCACTTTATTTTATCATGCTTCATTTGAAAAATCATATAAGAAGTAGTGGATATTACGCAAATGGATGTGTTAAGATAAAATAGCTGTTATTTTATGGATGAGACTTCTGCTAAGGGCCCCTTTTCCATTCATTGGGGGAGCCTTTTTTAAAAGATAAACAATAAAACTTTTGTGATGGATTTTAAAAGCAGGACTTTTGAACAACGCTAAATGTATTACTTTCAAATTAAAGAAGGAGTAGAGGAACAAGGTGACAACATTTAATGAACTAAACATATCACAACCCATTATGAAGGCATTGGAGAAAATGGGATTTGAGGAAGCAACGCCTATCCAGGCGGAAACGATTCCGTCTGCCTTAGAGGGTAATGATGTAATTGGACAAGCACAGACCGGTACAGGAAAAACAGCGGCATTCGGCATACCATTGCTTGAAAAAATCGATTCCAGCCAAAGGAAAATACAAGCGTTAATCGTAGCGCCTACAAGAGAGCTGGCGATTCAGGTTGCTGAAGAAATTAATCGTCTTGGTAAAGGAAAAGGGATCCGAACGATTTCAGTATTCGGCGGCCAGCACATGGAACGGCAAATAAAGGCACTGAAAGATGGTCCGCAAGTAGTAGTTGCAACACCCGGACGACTGCTTGACCATATGCGCAGGAAAACGATTAGAACTGACAACGTACAAACGGCTGTGCTGGATGAAGCAGACGAAATGCTGAATATGGGATTCATCGACGACATTCGGGACATCTTGAAGAATATTCCGGCAGAGCGGCAAACACTTTTATTTTCAGCTACCATGCCTAAGGAAATTCGGGATATTGCAACGAATCTGATGAATAACCCGAAAGAAGTAAAAGTAAAGGCAAAGGAAATGACGGTTGAAAATATCGATCAGTACTTTATTGAGATTCCGGAAAAGCATAAATTTGACACACTGACCAATCATTTAGATATTTATGCGCCTGGACTAGCCATTGTATTTGCCCGTACGAAAAAACGTGTCGACGAAGTAACAGATGGACTGCAGACAAGAGGTTTTCGTGCGGAAGGTATTCATGGGGATTTGACCCAGGGAAAACGGATGTCAGTTTTGAACAAGTTTAAAAATAACCGTGTTGACGTGTTAGTGGCTACAGATGTTGCGGCACGTGGACTCGATATTTCCGGCGTAACCCATGTTTATAACTTTGATATACCACAAGACCCGGAAGGCTACGTACACCGGATTGGCCGAACCGGAAGAGCTGGACGCGCCGGAGAAGCGATTTCGTTTATTACGCCACGCGAAATAGCACAATTACACTTGATTGAAAAAGTGACGAAAAGCAAGATGAAACGCATGGGTCCACCGACATATCAGGAAGCAAGACGCGGCCAGCAGCAAGCGGCAGCCGATAAACTGCGCCGGACGATAGATAAGAAAGACCTTCAGGAGTACCATGAAACAGCAACTGAATTGCTGCAGGATCATGATTCCGTAACTGTTGTTGCAGCTGCATTGAAAATGTTGACTAAAGAGCGGCGCAATGCCCCCGTTAACATTTCGTCCGTCCAGCCGATCAGTGTGAAAAAAGCACAACGATCCAGAGATAATAAAGGCGGAAGATCAGGCAACAAGAAGTTTTATGGTAAACGTGGACAAGGCGGTCGCTCGCAAGGAGGCCGTAACCAAGGCGGACGTAATCGCAAAGGGAATTACCAGAAACGCCAAAATAATCGTAGACCAAACAGTTAAGAAAAGGTTGTAGGAAAAAACTGAATAAATGAGTTATAAATAGCATACTTAATCACGCATTGTGATTGGTATGCTGTTTTTTATTGCAAAAATAGCTGGAGCGCTCGAACGAGGCGGAATCTCGCAAGAAAGGTCACTCATCAAGGCGATGAGCGCCCAAACGAGGCGGAATTTTGCGGTAAAGGTAACTCATTAGGCCGCGTATTTTAACAGTAGGGAAAGCCGGTTTCCGAGGTGAGTGTCATAATGGCTGAAATTTTGATATGATAAGTTCAAGAAAAATAAAGAGCTAGACAATCTTTTTGAAATGAGGAGAATTACGATGCGACAGGCACCGGTTAATCGAATTGCAGAAGATGCTGTTAAGGCATGGAAAATAACGGGCGCGATATTCGCAGGAGTACTGTGGTTAATAACTATCGGACTCTTTATAGTTTCGTATTTGCTTGAATTTACCTATTGGATTGGTGCAGTGGGAATATTAATTAGCGTACTATGCTCGTATCTCTTTGTCTTTTTGCTGCCTATACTGCGGTGGAGAAGATGGCGCTATGAAGTGTTTGAACAGGAGATTTATATTCAACACGGGATCTTGATTGTGTCGCGAACGCTTGTTCCGATGATTCGTGTCCAGCATGTAGATACAAAACAAGGACCGATTTTAAAAAAATATAAGTTAGCAAGTGTGCAGATTTCCACTGCGGCGACAACACATGAGATCCCAGCTTTGCTTGAAGAAGATGCATCCGAACTGAGGGACAGAATTTCAACATTGGCAAGGGTGGATGAAGACGATGTTTAAGGCGAAGCGATTACACCCGGCGGCGATTCTTTTTAATTTGATTAAAACGGTTCGTGAATTCCTGTTTGCAATTATTCTTGGATTTATTTCATTCCGAGATGAATCCATGTTTTATTTTCTCCTAATCACAGCAGGTTTTCTGGTCTTATTCATTATAACAAGCATCTTGACATGGTACCGCTATACATACCGGGTCGAGGATGATGAATTACGAATCGAATATGGGGTGTTCATTCGTAAAAAACGCTTTATTTCTAAGAATCGTATTCAGTCGATTGACTTAACATCCGGCGTCATTCATCGGATTTTTGGCCTGACGAAGGTCCAAATCGAAACGGCAGGTACAGGGACGGGAGCAGAGGCATCACTCAGTGCCGTCAAGATGGCTGAAGGTGAAGCGTTGAGGGAAGAGCTGAAAACGGGTGGTGCACAGCAAGTGGACAATACGGATACGGCTGATGAACACCCGGAACAAACAAACCCATCCCAAACCATCAGCTTTAAACGGTTATTTATCGCGGGAACGACATCAGGCAGTGTTGGCGTTATTTTAGCATTGGCGGTAGCCGGTTTCTCTGAACTGGAGGAGTTTATTCCGAATTCCTTTTACGACAATACGCTAGAGTGGGTAATTGGATTAGGAATCGTTATTTTAATAGTGATGGCGATTGGCGTGCTTATACTCCTCTGGCTGCTCGGGATTGCCGGAACGATGATCAAAAATGGAAACTTCACCATTACGAAAAATCATAACGAATTATTTATTACCCGTGGCCTTCTGGAGAAAAAGCAAATAACCATTCCGTTAAAACGAATTCAGGCGGTTGGCATTCAGGAAAGTATCATTAGACAGCCACTTGGTTTTGTGACTGTTTATGCGGAAGTTGCCGGTGGGTCTATGGATAAAGGGGAAGATTTTTCATCGACTCTTTTTCCAATTATGAAACGGGAAGAAGTGGAGCCATTTTTGGAAATATTTTTGCCTGATTATGGCGGAATCCAACAGGAACTAACACCGTTACCAAAACGGGCCCGCAAGTTTTATATTTTTCGCGCGTCCATCATTTTCCTGATATTGACGGCTGTTGTTGGTTTCTGGAATCCATCGTTTATTTGGATGCCGCTCGTATTACTAGTGGGAAGCATGATACTTGGAGTTATGCGCCATCGCGACGGTGGCTTTCACCAGCATGGCGAACAATTAACCATCAGGCATCGTTCGTTTAGCCGGAATACAATCATGATGTATCATAAACGAATCCAGGCATTTGAGAAGAAACAGCATAAGATTCAGTCGCAGCAGAAACTAGCGACCATGCGGCTGTCGATTATAGGAAGTATGGGCACGGGAACGCATTTTGCTATCAAGGATTTGGAAGAATCACTAACAGATGAACTAGGAGACTGGTATTCGTACCGAAGTTGACCACTGCACAAAAGGAATCGGCCATTTGAAAAACGTAATAACCAAGTTGAACAGCATACCAAATATCATTCGGTATGCTGTGCTAAGAGGTTCGTAAATCGCAGTGATATGCTTTAGGTGTTTTCCCCCTGGTAGTAAACTGTTTAAGGTTATTGCTGATCCCTTTAAATTAAAATACGCGCCCAAACAATCCCAGCACGACAAGAATACCAAGGATAATCCAAAGGCCGTATTTGAACATGTTTTTGTTTCGCTGTTTTTTCTGCCAGCGGTTCGGGTCAAATTGGATGGAACGATCATCATGATAACGTCTATGGAGCCATGGTGCATATGGCCGGACATTATTTAAGACCAGCGATGCAATGGCAAATCCCCCAATGAATCCAAATACATGGGCATACATATTAATGCCCGGTCTGATGAATGTCATGACAAGACCGATAATGAAGATCGTCGTAATAATCTGAGAGCTGGACTGATCAATCAGCTGTTTCCGGAAAGCAACCATAAACACATAGATGCCGAACAGACCGTAAATAGCTCCAGATGCACCAACATGCGCATAGATGGCCGGGCCAAATAAAAAGGTACCAATATTGCCGGCAAGACCCGCGCCTATATAGGCGACGATGAATTTTGGTTTTCCAAGCATTTGTTCCAGTGCCGGGCCAAATAACACAAGGGCAAATGAATTAAACAAAGCGTGCATAAGATTACTATGCAAAAAAATAGGCGTCACCAAACGCCAGTATTCCCCCTGGCTGATTAAGAAATTTACCCCTTTTCCCCAGCCTTCGATAAGGTTACCAATTGGTGTCTGTATAAAGCCGGTCAGAAGCCACAACACGAGGTGAATAATCACCAGCCACGAGACAACCGGGTAAAGTTGCATAAATTCCTTTATACTCCGTTCATTTCGTACAAACATGGGCACTTCTCCTTTACCAATACATATAAAATAAAGTATCATATGGTCAAACGCTGACGTTCACGCATGATTACTATTAGCTTACTAAAAATAGTTATAACAATGATAACAATATGCATTTGTCTAACGAAGGGTTTGGAAAATGATAAAATGATAATCGGTATTGGAATGGACATCATTGAATTGGAACGGATTGAAGGAAGTGTGAAGAGAAATAGCCGCTTTCCCGATCGGATTCTGACAGAGAAGGAAAAGGAACAATACGCAATGTTGGCGAATGACCGCCGGCGCGCGGAATATCTTGCCGGAAGATTTGCTGCTAAGGAGGCGTTTGCCAAGGCATGTGGACGCGGTATTGGTGCTATCGGTTTCCGAGATATTGAAATAATTAGAAACAAAAATGGTGCACCAAAAATTCGTGTGCCGGGCTATGAACAAATGAATTTATTTGTATCAATAACGCACAGCCGGGACTATGCGGCGGCACAGGTTTTGATAGAAGAAAAGAACTGACCGGGGATGTTGCATATCCGACATGGTTGTCTCATATATTCTAGTGCGGGTAGGAGGAAATAGCGTGTATATTGTTACCGCAGAAGAAATGTACGATATGGATCATGGTGCCATGAATAAAGTAGGAATCGATGGAAAATTGTTAATGGAAAATGCGGGGAGGTCCATTGCCGCAAGTTTAAAGGAACGCGTATCCAAAACATACCGTATCCTCGTGCTTGCAGGAGGCGGTAATAACGGCGGTGATGGTTTTGTTATTGCCAGAACACTGCTGGATAATGACTTTGATATAACGGTTGTACAGGTTGTGCCTGATGAAAAGATCACTGGCGATGCACTATACCATAAACAACTATTTGTACGTTGTGGTGGTAATGTCACTGTTATGCAGACAGTAGATGAAGTCGGTCCGATGGTAAGCCGGGTGGATATCGTTCTCGATGCAATCGCAGGTATCGGTATGAAAGGAAGGCTTCGGGAACCACTTGCCTCTGTCGTTGACGTCGTGAACAAGAAAGCTTCGTATGTTCTATCAGTGGATATACCGTCAGGACTGCCGGCGAATGAAGGTATCAGTGATTTTTATGCTGTACAGGCTAATGAAACACTTATTACCGGTTTTCCCAAACAGAGTGCCTTTCTGGAACACACAGCTCCTTATTATGGTAATTGGCAAGTCGTTTCGTTCGGCCTTCCATCCGTTATAACTTCAGATGGTGCTCATCGCTATCTATGGACGGAAGAGCAGTTTCGCAAGACCATACCGGAACGTGGGCGCTATTCTCATAAAGGCAGCCATGGCAGGGGGCTGGCTGTCGGTGGGAGTGCAGAGATGCCCGGGTCGATTACGATGACTATTCATGCGGCATTGCGGACAGGAGCAGGACTGGTTACCGCTGCAACTGCAAAAAGTGCTATCCCAGCAGTCGCTTCCCAATGTATGGAAGCAACCTATCTGGCGCTTGAGGAAACGAACGGCAGGATGAATAACGAAGTTCCTATCCCCTTTGACAATTATGATGCAATTGTGACGGGGATGGGCATGGGACGTCACCATGAAGCCCGTAGCCATATTCGGAAAGCACTTGAGGAAGCCTCGTGCCCGCTTATTGTCGACGCGGATGGTTTATACCATTTAAAATCCCTACTTGCATCAGTCACAAAGCGCAAGTCACCGGTAGTTTTGACGCCCCATCCAGGGGAGATGGCCATGCTTTTGGACAAAAGCGTACCGGAATTGCTGCAAAAGCCATTTGCATACGCAAAAATGGCTGCTGAAAAATATGGTGTCTACATTGTGCTGAAAGGCCCGTTTACCATTATAACGACACCGGACGGTCAGCAAACGGTAACGACAACCGGGAACGAGGGGCTTGCCAAGGGAGGAAGTGGCGATGTGCTTTCCGGGATTATTCTGGCAATGGTTCTGCAAGATCAGCCGATCATGGAGGCGCTCAGTAATGCTTGTTTTATCCATGGGAAGGCCGCGGACATGCTTATAGCAGATACACATTCTGTTTATGACTTATTAGCATCAGATCTCTTGCATGGCATATCCAAGGTATATCGTACGTTTGTGTAACATCTGTAACAAATAACCTATTTCCCCTTGTATAAGTACTCGCAATACGTGTGAAAAGAGACAGGGGAGACATATCCATGAAAAAAATGTTTGGCATCTGGGTTGCAGTCGTCTTCGGTTTTGTCACTCTGCTTGCTGCCTGTGGTGAACAGTCAAAGGAAGATGTGATCGGCAAGCTGGAGTCGAACCTGGAATCAATGGATGGTTATAAAGCAAAAGCCGTTATGACGATGAATACCGGACAGGAAGATCAGAAGTATGATATAAACATCTGGCATAAAAAGAAAGATTTTTATCGAGTGGAATTGACAAATGAGCAGGATAAAAAAGGTAGTCAAGTTATCCTGAAGAATAAAGAAGGTGTATTTGTTCTTTCTCCGTCATTGAACAAGAGCTTTAAATTTCAGAAAGAATGGCCGGAGAATGGTAGTCAGCCATATCTCTACCAGTCGCTAGTGAATGATGTTACAAAAGATAGTGAGGCTGAATTCACAGTCAGTGATAACCATTATATTTTTGAAACCGAAACAAACTATCAGAACAACAATAATTTGCCGTATCAGGAGATTTACTTTGATAAAAACACCTATACACCAGTGAAAGTGAAAGTGCTTGATAAGGATGAGAATGCGCTGGTACAGGTGGACTTTTCAAACTTTAATACAGACCCCACTTTTGAAGATGACGACTTTGCAATGGAGAAAAATATGAAGGGTGACACATCGGAAAAAGCTGTATCCGGTACAGGCAAACAAGATACGTTTACGGTTGTTTATCCGCGGCAAATGGCTGGATCTGAACTGGTAGAGGAAAAGGAAGTTGACATGGAAAACGGAAAACGTGTCATCATGTCATTTTCTGGTGAAAAGGAATTTACTCTTGTAGAAGAGAAGCTCGATGTCATTCCGACCACTACATCACCGCAAATGGTTGATGGTGATATCGTGAACCTTGGCCATTCCGTCGGTGCACTGTCGGGTAATACCATTGAGTGGACGAATAATGGCATGAACTTTATGCTGGCAAGTGAAGAGCTGACCAGAGAAGAACTGATTAATGTTGCAAAGTCCGTGCAAGGTAAAGAAGTGAAATAAATGATTGTATCGCAAGCAGACTCATATGAGAGGGGGTCTGCTTTTTATTTTGGTTTAATTCGGGTAAAATGGGGACAAAAGGTTAAGTAAAGGGAGAAATTACAATGAAAAATACGATTTATCGTCATACATGGGCCGAAGTTGATTTGGATGCAATAGGGTATAATTTGCAGCAGATAAATCAAAAACTGCCTGAAAATAGTGCCGTGATTGCCGTGGTGAAGGCAGATGCATATGGTCACGGGGCAGTGAAAGTTGCCACAAAAGCACTGGAATCAGGGGCGGAGATGCTTGCAGTTGCATTATTGGAAGAAGCGTTGGTATTACGCGATGCTGGTATTACCGCACCTATATTGGTGTTTGGCAGAGTAGCGCCGGAAGATGTTTGGGTTGCTGCTGAAAATGATATTACTCTAACTTTCTTTCAAAAGGAGTGGCTGCAGGAGGTAGAAAGACATTCCTTGCCATCGCCACTCAAGGTACATATGAAGTGGGATACCGGAATGGGACGGGTCGGAATCCGCACCACCGAGGAATTACAAGACGTTTTGGAAAAGTTACGTAGTTGTGATTCTGTTACTATGACCGGTGTATATACCCATTTTGCCACAGCAGATGATGCGGAACTGGATTACTTTAAAAAGCAGCTTAGCCGGTTCGAGCAATTGCTGGAAACCTTTCATAGGATTTGGGATGATTCGGTGGTGGTCCACATCGGAAACAGTGCCGCATCCATTCGTTTTCCGGAAAAAATGTATGATTATATCCGGTTTGGTATTTCTATGTACGGCCTTTATCCTTCTGACGTCTTAAAGGAGGAGCGCGATATTGAACTACAGCCTGCTTTTTCGCTACACAGCCGACTTATTCATGTCAAGAAGTTAGACCCGGGTGAGTCCATTAGTTATGGTGGAACGTATACAACTGCGGGTAGTGAGTGGATCGGTACTATTCCAATTGGATATGCAGATGGGTGGATTCGCAAACTACAAGGAATGGATGTGCTGATTGATGGTAAAAGGATGCCTATAGTCGGAAGAATATGTATGGATCAGACGATGATCAAGTTGGATAAGGAATATCCCGTCGGAACAACAGTTACGCTGATTGGCAGGCAAGGGAGTGGCGTTGTTACGATAGATGAAATTGCCGCGCATTTGGAAACGATTAGTTATGAAATACCATGCATGATATCAAGTCGTGTTCCTAGGGTGTATAAAGAAAGTTGATTGTCCGATAAGTATGTAAAACGGACGGCTTTTTCGACTATGTCCAATTTCTTAATGTTTTTCCAGCATAAAAATGGTATGAATTCCATAAATATAATGGCAGGGAAAAATTGCTTTTCATCCAGTGTTCCATAGACACTTAATCTGAAATTTTCCTGATAAGTCTTTGCAAACAAATTAGGACAATGATATCATGAAATGGATGAATAAAGATCGTTCAAATGTTGTCGGAGGTGCATGGGTTTTGTCAGAGAGCTTACAGGAAGTTTCAGTACGTTTACCAAAAAACCTGCTAAATGAGGTGGATGGACTTATGAAGTACGAAAACAGTGATTTGAGTGATTTTATATGTCAGGCTACAAAAAACTACTTGGAGCATAAGAAAGAGGAGCATATCCGGCAGTTCCGTGAATCGATGCAGCAAGGCTATATGGAAATGGCTAATATCAATCTCACAATTGCCTCAGAAGCGTTTCAAGCTGAGGAAGAAGCTGAGAAAAATACCTTACAGCGCTCAGTGATCGGGGTGTAAGGCACGTGATCGTTCAAAGAGGCGAAGTATATTTCGCCGATTTATCCCCTGTCGTGGGATCAGAACAGGGAGGCATCCGCCCGGTATTGATCCTGCAGAATGATATCGGTAATCGGTTCAGTCCGACGGTAATTGTAGCCGCGATAACTGCTCAGATTCAGAAGGCCAAACTCCCGACACATGTGGAGATTAATGCAAAGAAGTATGGTTTTGACCGTGACTCAGTCATTTTGCTTGAGCAAATAAGAACACTGGATAAGCAGCGGCTGACCGACAAAATAACCAAGTTGGATAATAATATGATGGGAAAGATTGATAGAGCACTGGAGATCAGTCTCGGATTGAAAGAAATGTATGATCAATAAGTGATGCCCCCCTTCCAGAAGAAGCAGGGGTTTTCCGCTATTATGAAGCCTCTTTCTGATGTATTTGCCGGACAGGCATACATCTTAGAAGAGTGCTTTTTTTATATGTCAATAAGGTTAGCTACTCGACGATTGAAAGTTGATCAGTACAGTAGAAAAATTTGCGATAATACTTGTGTTTTGGCGATATGAATCGAAATCACGTGAAATTCATGATAAGATAACAGTAATATAAAGTAGAAACTTAAATTTTTCCGATAATTAGTAAATAAAGCGGCGGTATTTGGGGGGGATTCGATGGAAAATAAGTTCAAAAAAATTGTATTAGAAAACAGTGATACAATAGTCCATAATTGGCTTAATGAGATTGATACCATGAAAAGTGGTAACTATAGTGCCAGCATCACAGAAGAACTGCTTGAAAACACGAATAGAGAGTTTGTCAATATTATTTTCAGTAGTATAAAAAATCAAGGTGAAACAGAGCATTTAAAAGAATTTGCAGAAAAGCTGATCAATCTTGGCTGGCAGGTCAGTTACATAACAGATGGTTTGCAATTATTTAGACGTGTGACCATTGACTTCATCCTTAGTCAATCTGACAAAATTGATACAGATTACATTTCACAATTGTTGCATAATGTCGATCAATGGGTTGAACCGATTATCCGGCAGCTTGTTAATGAGTATTCAGGTAACTGGGAGAATATTGTCTCGCTGCAGCGTGTTGCTCTTCAGGAGCTATCGGCTCCACTTATTCCGGTTATCGACAATATAACAGTTATGCCACTGGTTGGAACGATTGATACCGAGCGTGCAAAGTTAATTATGGAAAGTCTGCTTGATGGGGTTATCAAACATAACTCCGAAGTGGTGCTCATTGATATTACGGGTGTTCCAGTTGTTGATACGATGGTTGCACACCATATCATCCAGGCAGCTGAGGCGGTTCGCTTAATTGGGGCGACATGCATTCTTGTGGGTATCCGTCCGGAAATTGCCCAGACAATTGTAAACCTTGGTATCGATCTTGGTAAATTTCATACTAAAAGTTCGCTTCGAAAAGGATTTATTACAGCACTTGAAATTACTGGCCGGCGGATTGTAGATTCCAGGGACAAGGATGATGCGATCGAACAGATGATAGATTCCCTTAGTGGAGAGTGATAGCATGCGGATACCAATTTTAAAATTGCATAACTATTTGTTGATTTCAATACAAATCGAGATGGATGACAATACGGCGGTACAGTTTCAGGAAGATTTGTTGGATAAAATCCATCAGACCGGTGCCTCCGGGGTGGTCATTGATTTAACATCCGTTGAAATTATTGATTCCTTTATTGCCAAAGTTCTTGGCGATGTCGTTAAGATGTCAGATTTAATGGGGGCGAAGGTAGTATTGACAGGAATCCAGCCAGCAGTTGCTGTAACATTAATTGATTTAGGTATTCATTTACAGGGTGTCCCAACTGCTTTAAACCTAGAGCAAGGACTGATCAAGCTACGCCAGGAATTGGGGGAATGAGAATGGATCTCCAATCCTGTGTTATAATTGAAAAAGAATGGGATATCGTTAAGGCTCGTCAGCTCGGCCGTGAAGTCGCCCGGGAAGTGGGATTCGGAACGGTCGATCAGGCTAGAATTGCCACTGCCATATCCGAGCTAGCTCGCAACATATATTTATATACGGACAGCGGCAAATTATGCTTTGAGATCATTAATAATGGTGAACGAAAAGGTATTAGCATGCTGTCGGTTGA
Organism: Lentibacillus cibarius; assembly: GCF_005887555.1. Taxonomy (NCBI): domain Bacteria; kingdom Bacillati; phylum Bacillota; class Bacilli; order Caryophanales; family Bacillaceae; genus Lentibacillus; species Lentibacillus cibarius. Next base: position 2,247,542 of record NZ_VCIA01000001.1, read on the forward strand.
TAAGGGCCCGGGAATGGAAGACATCAGTCAGGTGATGGAGGACGGTTATTCCACATCTGGCGGTCTCGGAGCAGGACTTCCGGGGGTGCAGCGCCTCGTGGATCAATTTGATATTCAATCCGAACCGGGTAAAGGAACCGAAATCCGGGCTGTGAAATGGGTCAGATAAGTAAATATAACAGCAGGAGGGGAACGTGTGTTAGTCACGCCTCTCTTTTACTGTTTCATAATAAGGGGGGGGCAGTTATATGGAAACCCTGAAGCCTGACGCGGCCAACTATCAACGTTTATTGCAGCGTCATATTAACACACAGGATGAGCAATCATTATACGAAGCGGAACAGATTAGCAAATTGTTTATTAAAGATAATGTTCCACCCGAGGAAATTGTCAATTTGCATATTCAGGCATTAGCAGCACTGTACCCGGATCTGCCGGTTTATTTATGGCATTCTATGGACTTTCTGTTGGAAACCATGATTTCCTATGGTATTGCCCATCAAGAATATCGTACACTGAGGGAACAACAATCAGAGCTTAAATCAGAAATTGCGGTGGCGGCCAATATGCAGGATACATTACTGGCAACAGAAAAACCTGACATTGACGGGATGGATATTGGTGTCGTTAGTGTTCCGGCCCATCAGATGAATGGTGATTATTATCATTTTGTCACTGGAGAAGATGGATCGCTCGGGATAGCCGTTGCCGATGTCGTCGGAAAGGGTATTCCTGCTGCGTTGTGTATGTCAATGATCAAATATTCCATGGATAGTCTGACAGAGGAAACCATGCAACCGCAAATGATATTGAAAAATTTGAATCGGGTTGTTGAACGAAATGTAGACCCAAGTATGTTCATTACAATGTTTTGCGCCCATTTATTTCCAATGAATGGAAAAGTTTGGTATTCATCCGCCGGCCATGAGCCTGGTTTTTATTATAACGCTGAGCAAAATACGTTTGAGGAAATTAAAGCGAAAGGTCTGGTGCTCGGAGTGAATCCGGACACAGACTATCGTCAGTATGAATGCAGGCTCCATCAGGGGGATATGTTTATTCTGCTGACAGATGGAGTTACCGAGTGCAGGCAAGGGGAACGTTTTATTGAAAGTGAGGAAGTGCTTAACGTCCTTGCACGTTTTTCCGATTTGCCGGCACAGGAAATGGTTAATAAGGTATATAAACATTTCGAACGTTTACAGAATTTCCATCTGCGTGATGATTTCACATTGATTGTTCTGAAGAAAGAGGTTTAATATCGAACCGTTCAGGGTATAGATTTTTGTTGTAGACAGAAATGCACGACCAGTCAATTGATTGATTTCTGAGGGGGAATCATAAATGAATTTAGCAGTTGACGTTATCGATGAAAATAACACGTCTATTGTAACATTGTCAGGGGAAATTGATGCTTATACCGCACCAAAATTGAAAGAAACGTTGCTACCTTTGACAAAGTCAGAAGGGCATCAGACGGTGGTGGATTTGGAGAAAGTAGGATATATGGATAGCACAGGATTAGGCATTTTTATCAGTGCCTTAAAGTCCACAAAGGAAAATAACAGTAGCATCCGATTGGTAAAACTGCAAGATCGTGTTTTAAGAGTGTTTCGTATAACAGGGCTTGATGAAATTTTTACCATTGATCATGCAATCCAAGGTGGGGAATAAACGATGGAAGACTTCGACTTTATTGAGATGAAGGTTCCTGCTAAAGCAGAATATGTAGGTATCGTTCGTTTGAGTATATCGGGGATAGCTAATCGCATTGGGTTTACATATGAGGATATTGAAGATTTGAAAGTAGCGGTTTCCGAGGCAATAACGAATGCGGTGGAGCATGCTTACAGTGAAGAGGATGGTGGAGAGGTTTCGATTGGATTTGGCGTGTACGATGATCGTCTTGAAATTATGGTTGCAGACCATGGTGGCAGTTTTGATCTAAATGAAGTTAAAGGAGGTATCGGTCCCTACGAGGGCTTAGAGTCTATTGAAAATTTACGTGAAGGCGGTTTTGGCCTTTTCCTGATTGACACTTTAATGGATAGGGTGGAGATCAATAATAATTTTGGCGTTATCGTCCTAATGACGAAGTACCTTCATGAAACTGAGGTGGGTCTTGATGACGACCGGATCTCAACAACACAATAGCAGCCAGGATAAAATATACGAATGGATTAAGCAGCTGCAGAACAGGCCTGAATCAGAAGAAATTCAGGAAAAAATTATATTGGCCTATACAGATTTAGTCGAGTCAATTGCCAGAAAGTATTCCAGGAACAGCAGTATACACGAGGATCTGAAACAAGTCGGCATGATTGGACTTATCGCAGCAGTCAGAAGATACGATGCTTCACATGGAAAATCATTTGAGTCGTTTGCTGTACCCACCATAGTAGGGGAAATAAAGCGGTTTATACGTGACAAAACATGGAGTGTACATGTACCCCGACGTATTAAAGAATTGGGGCCTAGAATTAAAAAGGCTGTTGACGATTTGACATCGAAAAACCAGGTTTCGCCGACCGTACATGAAATCGCCGAATACTTAAATGTACCAGAAGAAGAGGTTTTGGAAACGATGGAAATGGGCAAAAGCTATAAAGCCCTATCCGTTGATCGAAAAATAGAAGCGGATTCCGATGGCAGCACTGTTGCGATGTTGGATCTGATAGGTAATGATGAAAATGGTTTTAAAAATGCAGATCAGCGTATGCTACTTGAAAAAATCTTGCCGGTTCTGACGGAACGCGAACAGAAGATTCTGCGATACACCTATTTTGAGGGGTTGAGCCAGAAAGAAACCGGGGAACACCTTGGCATTTCGCAAATGCACGTTTCAAGATTGCAGCGCCGCTCATTGCGAAAACTCCGTGAAGCGCTTCATTCCGGAAGTACGGAGGTTCTTGATTGAGTTGCAGACAAAATAAAGTAGAGACAGCCGTTTATCAGCAACCGAAGTCCGGTCAATATCAATGCGGTGACAGTTATTTTTACACGGAAACGGATAATGAATTCATCTGTGTGCTGGCTGATGGTCTTGGAAGTGGTGCGATGGCCAAGGAATCTTCTGAAATTGTAATAAACACAATCAAAGATAACATACACATAACTGTTGAACAGTTAGTGCAGCGGTGCAATCGACAGCTTTCAGGTAAACGTGGTGCGGTGATTGGGATTTTAAAGATTGATTTTTCTGCGCAACGATATACCTTTTCTTCCATTGGAAACATCGGCATATTAACTATTCATGAAAACGGTAAAAAGAAGCGAAATATACCTAATCCCGGTTTTCTTGCCGGCTATCATCGACCGTTTAAGATTGTCTCTGATAAACTTGATTCTACTATGAATTTTGTACTCTTTTCAGATGGCGTTCGTGATAAGGATATCTCCCAATATTTCCTTTTGGGAAGGGATGTGCAGCAAGTGGTGGAAACTTTTAAGGCCTACAGGAGCGGGCAGAAAACAGAAGATGATACCACATTGATTGCAATAAGTTACCGTGAGTGAAGACCGGATTGAGATTACCGGTCTTTTTTCATTTCATAGCTTTTTTGTTAGAATAAGGGGAAGCGTGAAAACTACTTAAGACCGGGCTGGTAGCAATATATACCAATGGAATGTTTAAACAACCGCTAAAGGGAGGAACCGATGGTGTCTCAAGAACTGGAACAATGGGTAGCCAAGGAAGCAGATGTCCGTCAAGCTGCCGTACATAAAGTAATAAAATTAATGAATGAAGGTAATACTGTTCCTTTCATCGCCCGATATCGAAAAGAGGAAACAGGTGGGCTGGATGAAGTACAGCTAAAATTGATTCAGGATAAATGGCAATATGCTGTTAACCTTGCTGAGCGTAAGGAAGAAGTAATCCGTCTTATTGATGAACAGGGGAAATTGACTGACGAATTGCAGCAAGAGATTAATGCAGCATCCCAGCTGCAGCGGGTAGAGGACTTATACCGGCCATATAAACAGAAACGACGCACACGTGCTACTAAAGCGAAAGAAAAAGGGCTGGAACCGCTGGCGGTCACGGTGTGGAATCAGCAATCATCCAATATTGCTGCTGAAGCTGAGTCATATGTATCAGAGGAAAAGGGTGTTCCCACTGTGGATGATGCACTAGCGGGCGTGAATGATATTATTGCCGAGTGGATTTCGGATGAACCGACATTCCGTACATACATACGTGAAGAAACATTCAAACGCGGAACGGTACATGCAGATGCTAAAAACGCCGAGCAAGATGAGAAACGCGTGTACGAAATGTATTACGATTACGATGAGACAGTCCGTTCTATTGTGTCCCACCGTATTTTAGCGTTGAACCGTGGTGAAAAAGAAGGCATCTTGAAAGTTATGATCGAACCGCCAGCCGAGCGTATACTGGATTACTTGGAGAAGAAAATTATCTTGAACGGAACTAATCAGGAAACATCCGAATTTTTACAACAAGCAGTGAAAGATAGCTATAAACGGCTGATTCAGCCATCAATTGATCGGGAAATCCGTAATAGTCTGACCGAAAAGGCAGAAGAGCAGGCGATTGATGTTTTTTCAGAAAACCTGAAAAACCTACTCCTGCAGCCGCCTTTAAAAGGAAAAATGGTGCTTGGTGTCGATCCTGCCTACCGGACCGGCTGTAAACTTGCTGCTGTTGATGAAACAGGAAAGGTAAAGGATATTGGTGTTATCTATCCACATGCACCGAAGCATGATACGGCCGGATCCGAGAAAAAGGTTTTGGAATTCATCAACCGATTTGGTATCGAACTGATTGCGATTGGAAATGGTACAGCTTCCAGAGAAACGGAGCAATTCATATCTGATGTGATTGGTCGAAATGAACTGGATATTTCATATATTATTGTTAACGAGGCGGGCGCAAGTGTTTATTCGGCTTCCAAACTGGCCCGTGAAGAATTTCCTAATCTGCAAGTGGAAGAACGGAGCGCGGCGTCTATTGCCCGCAGACTGCAGGATCCACTGGCGGAGTTGGTGAAGATTGATCCAAAATCGATCGGTGTCGGGCAATATCAGCACGATGTTAGCCAAAAGGCACTTAATGATTCCTTAACCTTTGTTGTCGAAACAGCTGTCAACCAGGTTGGCGTCAATGTCAACACGGCTTCCACTTCACTTCTGCAGTATGTTGCTGGGCTCAGTAAAACAGTCGCGTCTAATATTGTAGCCAGCCGCAATGAAAATGGAAAGTTCACAACTCGTAAACAGTTAAAAGACGTTCCACGGCTGGGCTCCAAAACCTATGAGCAGGCTGTTGGTTTCTTACGTATATTGGAAGGTGGAAATCCGTTTGATCGGACGCCGATTCATCCGGAGAGCTATGCATCTGCTGAGGATTTACTGAAACGTCTTAATTGCTCGGTCGACGATATTGGAACAGAGAAATTGCGTGAACAGTTAAAAACAGTAGATATAAGTGAAATGGCCGCTGAGCTTGGCATTGGCAAACCAACACTGGATGATATAGCGGCAGCACTTGGTAGGCCGGAGCGAGATCCGCGTGATGATTTGCCAAAACCACTGCTAAAGCAAAATGTTATGAGTCTTGACGATTTGCACCCGGGAATGGAAATGCAGGGGACGGTACGTAATGTTGTTGATTTCGGTGTGTTTGTCGACATCGGTGTCAAACAAGATGGACTTGTTCACATCTCCAAAATGGCCAATAAATTCGTGAAACACCCGATGGATATTACATCAGTAGGAGACGTCGTGACTGTCTGGGTGGAAAACGTGGATAGTGAAAAAGGACGGATTGCTCTTTCCATGATTGGGGATAAAGGTTGATTAGGAAATGAAGTAGGTCGTTCGCGTACAGAATAGCAGTGAAATAAAAAGAGCTGATGAACCTCGAATCATCAGCTCTTTTGTTCATTATTTAACCTCGGCAGGAACGGATAGGCCTAGGCCTTGAGCAACACGCTCGCCGTATTCCGGATCAGCTTTATAGAAATGCTCAATTTGACGCAGTTTAATGTCTTCATAATCAACTTTTTCCATGTGTCCAACAACATTCTTGATAAGACGGTCTTTTTCGTCAGGACTCATTAAACGGTACAAGTCGCCTGCTTGTGTGTAATGGTCGCTATCAGAATAAGCAACACTGTCGGCATCGCCGTATACTTCAAATGAATTGATCTTGGAATCCGGATCTTCTTTTGGTGTGGACTCATAGCGATTTGGTTCGTAATTGATGGAACGACCGCCATTGTCATAACGCATTTGTCCATCAAATTGATAGTTTTGTGCATTGTTGATCGGACGGTTGATTGGCAGCTGCTGATGATTGACACCAATACGATAGCGCTGTGTATCGGAATAGCTGAACAAGCGCCCCTGCAGCATTTTATCCGGTGAGACCTCAATACCAGGGACAAGATTGGCTGGGGATAATGCAGCTTGCTCCACCTCAGCAAAGTGATTTTCAGGGTTTCTGTTAAGCACCATTCGTCCTACCTCGATACGTGGATAATCTTCCTTAGACCACGTTTTCGTTACATCGAATGGATCCCATTTGTATGATTTTGCATCCTCATATGGCATGATTTGTACGTAAAGTTTCCAGGCCGGATAATCGCCTTTATCAATAGCATTGTATAAATCTTCTGTATGGTAGTCAGGGTTTTCACCGGCGATACGGTCGGCAACATCTTCATCTAATCCTGTTACCCCTTGTTCGGAAATGAAATGATATTTAACCCAGAAAGGCTCACCGTCTTTATTGACCCACTTGAAAGTATGACTTCCATAACCATTCATATGACGATAGGTTGCCGGAATACCCCGATCTCCGTGCATATAAGTGACCTGATGCAGTGATTCCGGTGATAATGACCAGAAATCCCATACAGCATTTTTGTCTTTTAGATTTGTTTTCGGATTCCGTTTCTGTGTATGGATGAAGTCAGGAAATTTAATAGCATCTCGGACGAAGAAAATAGGCGTGTTATTGCCAACTAAATCATAGTTTCCTTCCTGTGTGTAAAATTTCACCGCAAAACCGCGCGGATCTCGAACAGTGTCAGCAGATCCCAATTCACCCGCAACCGTAGAGAAGCGGATAAACATCGGTGTTTGCTTACCAACTTCACTTAAAAAATCAGCTTTCGTATATTTCGATATGTCATCATTTGTTACCTCGAAGTAACCATGCGCCCCTGTTCCTTTTGCGTGCACAACACGTTCTGGTACCCGTTCCCTATCAAAGTGTGCCATTTTTTCTAGTAGGTGAACATCCTGAATCAATCCAGGACCACGTTGGCCAGCAGTAATTGAATTCTGATTATCCCCTACCGGATTTCCGGATGCAGTCGTTAAACGTTTCTTTTCATTAGTCATTAACAGTACACCTCTCCCTTGAGAAATAACATCTACAGCATTAATTATAATATATTTTTAATTAAAATCAATATTTATTTATAATAATTTTAATTAGAGGTCGATATTTCTTTACTAATGCATTTGAAATTGTATCATGATAATATGAGGAAGCAGTAAAGACCCAGTTAATAACTAGAAAGTAAGATCCCTATTTTAATTTCACGGGGAGGAAATAGGGATAGCAACCTAAGTTCGTGACGTCGTGCCACAATACCTGCATTAGCACGTCCTGAGCGTCGGATATTCTTATTGAGGTTTTACATTACCGTCAAGGATGATATATATATATGAGTAAAATGGATGAAAAAAAACTGAATCAACGGATTAATGATTTATCATTGCAATTTTTTCAGAAACCATTCCGTGATCAGGCGGTTTTTAATAGTCGTCTCCGGACAACCGGCGGACGATACATTCCTTCAAGGAGAACAATTGAAGTAAACCCGAAGTATGCCCTGGAATTTGATGAAGATGAGCTGATCGGCATTCTAAAACATGAATTATGTCATTATCATCTTCATATAGAAGGGAAAGGCTATAAACACGGTGATAAGGATTTTAAGGAGCTATTAAAAAAGACAGGCTCCCCTAGACATTGCAGACCATTACCCTCGGCAGAAAAACAGCGGAAACATTGGTACCGATGCAAACAATGTGGTCATGTTTACACACGCGTCCGCAGAATCAATCTTAAGAAGTACAGGTGTGGCAAATGCAGAGGCGAATTACTGCACGATAAGACTCATTAAAAAGGGATATAGTTCATTATGAAGATCTGAGAAAAATGTTTAAGATTGTGAAATTATATTATGTGTTGACGAATTATGTTTTACATGATAAATTGTATAAGTCCCTGCGAGATAAAAGGCGCTGCAGGAAACAACATTCAAAAATTCTTTTGCAAAACTTGTTGACACAGCGAATTAAATATTGTATTATATTCTTCGTCGCGATAATTAGCGATGCAAAACATTCCACAGTAGCTCAGTGGTAGAGCTATCGGCTGTTAACCGATCGGTCGCAGGTTCGAATCCTGCCTGTGGAGCCATATGGAGAAGTACTCAAGTGGCTGAAGAGGCGCCCCTGCTAAGGGTGTAGGCCGTTTCAGACGGCGCGAGGGTTCGAATCCCTCCTTCTCCGCCATTATATGGCCCGTTGGTCAAGAGGTTAAGACACCGCCCTTTCACGGCGGTAACACGGGTTCGAATCCCGTACGGGTCATATTTATATTATCCTTGGTACGGTCCGGTAGTTCAGTTGGTTAGAATGCCTGCCTGTCACGCAGGAGGTCGCGGGTTCGAGTCCCGTCCGGACCGCCATTATTGGGCTATAGCCAAGCGGTAAGGCATCGGGTTTTGATCCCGTGATTCGCTGGTTCGAATCCAGCTAGCCCAGTTGTAATAGTGCAACGTTTTTGGATCACTGGCGAAACTTCAGAATCATTACTAATAGGAGCCATTAGCTCAGTTGGCAGAGCATCTGACTTTTAATCAGAGGGTCGGAGGTTCGAATCCTCCATGGCTCATCATTTAAAAGGGAATGGTTTTATTCTCACCTTTCCCTTGTTTCTAATTTAACATGGGAACTAGGTTTAGATGAAAGTGTTGCGATTCATCTCGCTTAATCATAATTCGCGGATGTGGCGGAATTGGCAGACGCGCTAGACCCAGGATCTAGTGTCATTGTGACGTGAGGGTTCGAGTCCCTCCATCCGCACTGATATTTGTTGCTATATAAATACGGCATTTTACTTTTTCTATATGCGGTCGTGGCGGAATGGCAGACGCGCTAGGTTGAGGGCCTAGTGGGAGTTAATCCCGTGGAGGTTCAAGTCCTCTCGACCGCACTTAAATTTTGTATTGACACTCTAGTAATCACATGATATATTATTCCTTGTCGCTTTAAAGCGCCCGTAGCTCAATTGGATAGAGCGTTTGACTACGGATCAAGAGGTTAGGGGTTCGACTCCTCTCGGGCGCGCCATAATAACGGGAAGTAGCTCAGCTTGGTAGAGCACATGGTTTGGGACCATGGGGTCGCAGGTTCAAATCCTGTCTTCCCGACCATCGGACAGAAATAATGAATGAAAGAGTCTATCACGCGGGTGTAGTTTAGTGGTAAAACCTCAGCCTTCCAAGCTGATGTCGTGGGTTCGATTCCCATCACCCGCTCCATTTCGGGGCCTGTAGCTCAGTTGGTCAGAGCGCACGCCTGATAAGCGTGAGGTCGGTGGTTCGAGTCCACCCAGGCCCACTTTTGCTCCTTGAAAACTGAACAAAACAGCCAGTATGACAAAAGATGTCAGAGGTAAGAAGTTAGAATTTAAATCATTTGATTTAATGAAGACTTCGATCCCTGGAATCAATTTTAAAGCTAAGACATGAAGGTTGATTGGTGTCAGCCTTATCACAAACTTTTTTGAGAGTTTGATCTTGGCTCAGGACGAACGCTGGCGGCGTGCCTAATACATGCAAGTCGAGCGCGTGAAGCAGGCAATTGCCCTTCGGGGCATGCGCCTGTGGAACGAGCGGCGGACGGGTGAGTAACACGTGGGCAACCTACCTATAAGATCGGGATAACTCGCGGAAACGTGAGCTAATACCGGATGATGCTTTTTCTCGCATGGGAGAAAGCTAAAAAGGCGGCTTTTAGCTGCCACTTACAGATGGGCCCGCGGCGCATTAGTTAGTTGGTGGGGTAAAGGCTCACCAAGGCGACGATGCGTAGCCGACCTGAGAGGGTGATCGGCCACACTGGGACTGAGACACGGCCCAGACTCCTACGGGAGGCAGCAGTAGGGAATCTTCCGCAATGGACGAAAGTCTGACGGAGCAACGCCGCGTGAGTGATGAAGGTCTTCGGATCGTAAAACTCTGTTGTCAGGGAAGAATAAGCATTGTTCGAATAGGGCGATGCCTTGACGGTACCTGACCAGAAAGCCCCGGCTAACTACGTGCCAGCAGCCGCGGTAATACGTAGGGGGCAAGCGTTGTCCGGAATTATTGGGCGTAAAGCGCGCGCAGGCGGTCTTTTAAGTCTGATGTGAAATCTCGTGGCTTAACCGCGAGCGGTCATTGGAAACTGGGAGGCTTGAGTGCAGAAGAGGAGAGTGGAATTCCACGTGTAGCGGTGAAATGCGTAGAGATGTGGAGGAACACCAGTGGCGAAGGCGACTCTCTGGTCTGTAACTGACGCTGAGGCGCGAAAGCGTGGGTAGCGAACAGGATTAGATACCCTGGTAGTCCACGCCGTAAACGTTGAGTGCTAGGTGTTAGGGGGTTTCCGCCCCTTTGTGCTGAAGTTAACGCATTAAGCACTCCGCCTGGGGAGTACGGCCGCAAGGCTGAAACTCAAAAGAATTGACGGGGGCCCGCACAAGCGGTGGAGCATGTGGTTTAATTCGAAGCAACGCGAAGAACCTTACCAGGTCTTGACATCCTCTGACAGCGGTAGAGATACCGTGTTCCCTTCGGGGACAGAGTGACAGGTGGTGCATGGTTGTCGTCAGCTCGTGTCGTGAGATGTTGGGTTAAGTCCCGTAACGAGCGCAACCCTTGATCTTAGTTGCCAGCATTCAGTTGGGCACTCTAAGGTGACTGCCGGTGACAAACCGGAGGAAGGCGGGGATGACGTCAAATCATCATGCCCCTTATGACCTGGGCTACACACGTGCTACAATGGATGGAACAAAGGGAAGCGAATCCGTGAGGTGAAGCAAATCCCATAAAACCATTCTCAGTTCGGATTGCAGGCTGCAACTCGCCTGTATGAAGCCGGAATCGCTAGTAATCGCGGATCAGCATGCCGCGGTGAATACGTTCCCGGGCCTTGTACACACCGCCCGTCACACCACGAGAGTTGGCAACACCCGAAGTCGGTGAGGTAACCGTTTGGAGCCAGCCGCCGAAGGTGGGGCCAATGATTGGGGTGAAGTCGTAACAAGGTAGCCGTATCGGAAGGTGCGGCTGGATCACCTCCTTTCTAAGGAATATAATAAACGGAAGCTTCTTGTCATCGATATACTATCGGTAGGCATTGGAGTTAAATTATAAAAGTCATACTCGGTTGTTTGGTTCAGTTTTGAGGGAGTGAACCCTCATTGTAGCCCACCATATATGGTGGCGTTATTTGCACCTTGAAAACTAAATAAGAGTAAAATATTCAACGACATCAATAGTTAAGTGATCAAGGGCGCACGGTGAATGCCTTGGCACTGGGAGCCGATGAAGGACGGGACTAACACCGATATGCCTCGGGGAGTTGTAAGCAAACTGTGATCCGAGGATTTCCGAATGGGGGAACCCGCTGTCCGTAATGGGACAGCATGCGTATCTAAATACATAGGATACGCAAGGCAGACCCGGGGAACTGAAACATCTCAGTACCCGGAGGAAGAGAAAGCAAACGCGATTTCCTGAGTAGCGGCGAGCGAAACGGAACCAGCCCAAACCGAAAAGCTTGCTTTTCGGGGTTGTAGGACACTCCATCGGAGTTATCAAGAAACTGCTTAGACGAAATGGTCTGGAATGGCCGGCCAAAGAAGGTAAGAGCCCTGTAGTCGAAAGGCAGTTTCCTCCGGAGTGGATCCTGAGTACGGCGGAACACGAGAAATTCCGTCGGAATCCGGGAGGACCATCTCCCAAGGCTAAATACTACCCAGTGACCGATAGTGAACCAGTACCGTGAGGGAAAGGTGAAAAGCACCCCGGAAGGGGAGTGAAATAGAACCTGAAACCGTGTGCCTACAAGTAGTCGGAGCCCATTTATGGGTGACGGCGTACCTTTTGTAGAATGGACCGGCGAGTTGCGTTCGTATGCAAGGTTAAGTGGAAGACACGGAGCCGCAGCGAAAGCGAGTCTGAATAGGGCGATGAAGTATACGGGCGCAGACCCGAAACCGTGTGATCTACCCATGTCCAGGGTGAAGGTCAGGTAACACTGACAGGAGGCCCGAACCCACGTATGTTGAAAAATGCGGGGATGAGGTGTGGGTAGGGGTGAAATGCCAATCGAACACGGAGATAGCTGGTTCTCTCCGAAATAGCTTTAGGGCTAGCCTCAAGGTATACGTTCTGGAGGTAGAGCACTGATTGGACGAGGGGCCCTTATCGGGTTACCGAATTCAGTCAAACTCCGAATGCCAGCAACGTAAAACCTTGGGAGTCAGACTATGGGTGATAAGGTTCATAGTCGAAAGGGAAACAGCCCGGACCGCCAGCTAAGGTCCCTAAGTATACGTTAAGTGGAAAAGGATGTGGCGTTGCCCAGACAACCAGTATGTTGGCTTAGAAGCAGCCATCATTTAAAGAGTGCGTAATAGCTCACTGGTCGAGTGACGCTGCGCCGAAAATGTACCGGGGCTAAACGTATCACCGAAGCTGCGGATTGTTCTTACGAACAATGGTAGGAGAGCGTTCAGGTGTTGTGAAGTCAGACCGTGAGGACTGGTGGAGCGCCTGGAAGTGAGAATGCCGGTATGAGTAGCGAAAAAAGAGTGAGAATCTCTTTCACCGAATGCCTAAGGATTCCTGAGGAAGGCTCGTCCGCTCAGGGTTAGTCGGGACCTAAGCCGAGGCCGAAAGGCGTAGGCGATGGATAACAGGCAGATATTCCTGTACCACCTCGTGAGCGTTTGAACGATGGGGGGACGCAGCAGGATACGGAAAGCGCACCGATGGATGTGTGCGTCCAAGCAGTGAGGAAGTTGGGCAGGCAAATCCGTCCAATAATTCCAAGCTGTGATGGGGAGGTCAATTGTGACCGAAGTTCCGGATTCCACACTGCCAAGAAAAGCCTCTAGTGAGTTCACAGGTGCCCGTACCGCAAACCGACACAGGTAGGCGCGGAGAATATCCGAAGGTGATCGGGAGAACTCTCGTTAAGGAACTCGGCAAAATGACCCCGTAACCTAGGGAGAAGGGGTGCTCAGGCTGAGTCTGAGCCGCAGTGAATAGGCCCAAGCGACTGTTTACCAAAAACACAGGTCTCTGCGAAGCCGAAAGGCGAAGTATAGGGGCTGACACCTGCCCGGTGCTGGAAGGTTAAGGGGATGCGTTAGCCTTCGGGCGAAGCGTTGAACCGAAGCCCCAGTAAACGGCGGCCGTAACTATAACGGTCCTAAGGTAGCGAAATTCCTTGTCGGGTAAGTTCCGACCCGCACGAAAGGTGCAACGACTTGGGCACTGTCTCAACGAGAGACCCGGTGAAATTATACGATGCGTGAAGATGCGCATTACCCGCGACAGGACGGAAAGACCCCGTGGAGCTTTACTGCACCTTGATATTGAATGTTGGTACAGCTTGTACAGGATAGGTGGGAGCCGTCGAAGCGTGAGCGCTAGCTTACGCGGAGGCACCCGTGGGATACCACCCTGGCTGTACGAACATTCTAACCCAGGGCCGTTATCCGGCCCGGAGACAGTTTCAGGCAGGCAGTTTGACTGGGGCGGTCGCCTCCCAAAAAGTAACGGAGGCGCCCAAAGGTTCCCTCAGAATGGTTGGAAATCATTCATGGCGTGTAAAGGCACAAGGGAGCTTGACTGCGAGACCTACAAGTCGAGCAGGGACGAAAGTCGGGCTTAGTGATCCGGTGGTTCCGCATGGAAGGGCCATCGCTCAACGGATAAAAGCTACCCCGGGGATAACAGGCTTATCTCCCCCAAGAGTTCACATCGACGGGGAGGTTTGGCACCTCGATGTCGGCTCATCGCATCCTGGGGCTGTAGTCGGTCCCAAGGGTTGGGCTGTTCGCCCATTAAAGCGGTACGCGAGCTGGGTTCAGAACGTCGTGAGACAGTTCGGTCCCTATCCGTCGTGGGCGCTGGAAGTTTGAGAGGAGCTGTCCTTAGTACGAGAGGACCGGGATGGACACACCGCTGGTGTACCAGTTGTTCCGCCAGGAGCACAGCTGGGTAGCTACGTGTGGTAAGGATAAGTGCTGAAAGCATCTAAGCATGAAGCCCCCCTCAAGATGAAACTTCCCATCACTTCGAGTGAGTAAGATCCCTCAGAGACGATGAGGTTGATAGGTCCGAGGTGGAAGCGTGGTGACACGTGGAGCTGACGGATACTAATCGATCGAGGACTTAACTACTACTACAGTCGTTGAATCATACTCTTATTTAGTTTTTAGGGTGTAAATTACCCCTTGTTATATCGCGGGGTGGAGCAGTCTGGTAGCTCGTCGGGCTCATAACCCGAAGGTCGCAAGTTCAAATCTTGCCCCCGCAACCAAAATTATTCAATTAACTACACCGAGTAGTCATCAATGTTAATTGAATATCAATAGTACTTTATGAGTGCAATCAAAAATAGTTTAATTTATTTTTTAAGTAAGCATCTCACTAGCTGACAATAGCTGTAGTATAACATTATTATTAGGTCCGGTAGTTCAGTTGGTTAGAATGCCTGCCTGTCACGCAGGAGGTCGCGGGTTCGAGTCCCGTCCGGACCGCCATACTAAATGCGAACATGATTTCCGGGGAGTGGAAACATGTTTTTTTAATATGAAGAACATAGTGTCATAAAGGCTGCAAATAAATAAATACTGTTTATATAGAGACGTTAAAATGAAATACATAACGATACAGCCGTTTCGATTCATAAAGAAACGGTTTTGTTGTATCTAGGAAATGATAGATTTGGATTGCTGCGGACAGCTTAGGCCCCAAACCAGCCACGCCAGATTGACGCACAAGACGTGCCAATGCAGGCATTGCGACTGGACGTCGCGGTTTTAGCCTTCGGACGCACAGGACGTGCCAGTGAGGGCGCCTATATAAGACGTGACGAACTTAGTCTGTTCTTCCAATCTTCAAACTGATGATTAGTAGGACAGGTAAGGTTATATATCCTGTACATGCGTGATAAATTAAGATGGAATGCTTTTTCTTTTTCTACTTCGTTTGCTATTATAAAGTTAACGTTCACCAACATTTTTAATGTTAAAAGATGACCTTACAAGAAATCTTCGGTACACGATACGAGCTGAGATAAAGGGTCAAGGTTTCCGAAATAGGTAAAATAAACGATATGGTGGTTTGCACATGGATGAGTTTACTTTTATTGATCAGATAAAGCAATCGTTGTATAAGCAGCCAGCGTTGGTAAAAGGTATCGGGGATGACGCGGCAGTTTTTCGTCAATCAGCGCAGGATATCGTTACAGCTGCAGATACATTAGTAGAAGATGTCCATTTTTCCAGGGCATTGATGGACGCTTTTTATATTGGCTACCGAGCACTGGCGGCAAATATAAGTGATATAGCTGCAATGGGGGCAGCACCGGCCTTTTACCTAGTATCAATCGTCATTCCGGATCCTTGTTCTGATGAAGAATTGAATGATATATACAAGGGTATGTCTTATGCGGCGTCTGACCATCGCATGGATTTAATTGGTGGTGACACAGTTTCCGGCAATGAGCTATCCATTGCCATCACGGTCATTGGCTTTGTGAATAGGAAGCAAGCGCGGCTTCGGAGCGCGGCAGAACCTGGTGATGTTTTGTTTGTGACAGGTACATTAGGGGACGCTGCTGCGGGGTTTCATATTTTGAACAGTAACAAGTTCTATAAAGACAGTTCATACTACATGGATAGACACCGTATGCCACAGATTAGATCAGCTTTTGCTAAACAGCTGGAGCCATTGACTAGGGTCGCACTAAATGATATAAGTGACGGGCTTGCCAGTGAAGCAAATGAGATTGCCGAGGCTTCGCAAGTCAGTCTGACCATCTATGAGAATCAACTTCCTGTCAGGGATTCCTTTGAGCAGTTTTCTGAAGAAGAGCAGCATAAATGGAAATTATATGGTGGGGAAGACTTTGAACTGTTAGGTGCTGTTCCGGAAAGTGAGTGGGAACAGCTAAAAAGCATTGCTGCGAGAAACAGCACACCGCTGACTGCAATCGGATATGCTAATAATAGGGAAAATAAGGATCATCATGTATGGTTAGTGGATGATAGCCATACACCTAAACGTCTACTGAAAAAGGGGTATACCCATCGAAGCAGGTGATGATATGGACGATTATCAAATAACAACACACACGGATAATGAAACTGAACGGCTTGCTGAAAAACTTGCATCGCTTTTGAAACCAGGTGATGTCGTTACGTTAGAAGGTGACCTTGGGGCAGGAAAAACAACGTTCGCAAAAGGGATTGCTCATGGCCTGGGTGTTAAGCGCACGGTAAATAGCCCGACGTTTACTATCATTAAAGAATATGAAGGGGAGCTTCCTTTTTACCATATGGACGTCTATCGGCTAGAGGACAGTGATGAAGATATTGGTTTTGATGAATACTTTAACGGTGATGGTGTTTGTGTTGTTGAGTGGGCACATTTTATTAAGGAGCACCTCCCTGAAGCATATTTGAATATAACCATCACTTATGCTGATGAACATACACGTGTGCTGACACTTTTCCCCGGGAATGCACATTTCAAATCAATTGCAGCCGAGTTGATCGGTTGATGGCAAGGAGTTACTGGCAATGAATATATTAGCTATAGATACATCAAATCAAGCGATGGGTGTGGCGGTGCTGAAAGACGGACGGCCCTTAGGCGAGTTCATGACAAACATAAAGAAGAACCATTCGGAACGGTTGATGCCGGCAATCGTTCATCTAATGCATGAGGTGAATATGACACCTGTCGACTTGGATAGAATCGTGGTTGCAAAAGGTCCTGGTTCTTATACAGGGGTACGCATTGGTTTGACAACGGCAAAATCAATGGCATGGTCGCTCGACATTCCTGTTACGGGTGTTTCCAGTCTGGAAGTACTTGCCTGGCAGGGACGTTTTTATGATTCGTATATATGTCCATTTTTTGATGCACGGCGCGGTCTTGTTTATACAGGGCTATACCGGTGGCAAGAAGGGATACTTGTACCGGTAGCGGATGAGAGGAATATAGTCATGGACGATTGGCTGCATAAGCTGGCGAATATGCAACAAGAAGTACTGTTTGTAAGTCCGGATATGCAATTACATCAGGAACGAATTTTGGAACAGATGGGAAGCCGGGCAGTTATTCCCCACGGGACTTGCAACGTGGCGAATCCATCCCATTTAGCATTGGCTGGACAACAGAAATCACCAGATGATACACATATGCTGGCCCCCAATTATTTACGGTTGGCGGAAGCGGAAGCAAAATGGCTAAAAAAACAGAAGGAAGACAAGTAAAATGGCTGAACTGGTTATTCGTAAAGTAAACAGTGCTGATATAGATGACATCGTGGACGTGGAGCAGGCTTCTTTTTCATCGCCATGGCCAAAGGAAATTATGTTGCAGGAAATAGTCGATAATCACCATGCTCACTATTACGGCATGTTTCTGGATGGGCAGATGATTGGGTACGCAGGGATGTGGCATGTTATTGATGACGCACAGATTACAACGATTTCTGTTATTCCGAGTTTTCGGGGGAAAAAGCTGGGCGAGAAGTTATTTTTATATGTGATTGAACAAGCTATGTATATGGGAGCGAAACGCCTTTCCCTTGAAGTCCGTGCATCCAATACCACTGCCCAACGCATGTACCGGAAGTTTGGACTCGTACCGGGTGGCGTCCGCAAAAATTATTATACAGATAACCAGGAGGATGCCATTGTTATGTGGGTGGATTTATCATGAATAATGATAGGTATATAGTTGGAATAGAAACGAGCTGCGATGAAACAGCTGCTGCAATTGTCAAAAATGGCCGGGAGATCGTTTCCAATGTGGTTGCATCGCAAATTGATAGTCATAAACGCTTCGGTGGTGTAGTACCTGAAATTGCGTCAAGGCATCATGTTGAGCAAATGACGATCGTTCTTGAGGAAGCGTTCAAACAGGCTGACATGACATGGGAGAAAATAGATGCAGTTGCTGTTACAGAAGGCCCGGGCCTCGTCGGAGCATTATTGGTGGGGGTTAATGCTGCTAAAGCGCTGGCGTTTGCCAAACAAAAGCCGTTGATTGGTGTGCATCATATTGCTGGCCATATCTATGCGAATCGATTTGTTTCGGAATTTGAATTTCCGCTGCTCGCATTGATCGTCTCCGGCGGTCATACAGAACTAGTTCTAATGAAAGAACACGGCAAGTATGAACTGATTGGTGAGACACGTGATGATGCGGCAGGGGAGGCGTATGATAAAGTAGCCCGTATGTTGGAACTGCCATACCCAGGCGGTCCGCAAATTGACAAGCTCGCTAGTAAAGGTGAAGCATCCATTGCTTTTCCACGTGCCTGGCTGGGAGAGGATAGCTATGACTTTAGCTTCAGTGGCTTAAAGTCATCAGTTATCAACACGATCCACAACACCACCCAACGCGGGGAGGATATCAACAAAGAAGCGATCGCTGCCAGTTTTCAGGCAAGTGTTGTCGATGTGTTAACGGCCAAAACGTGGAAGGCTGCACAGGCCTATCGTGCCAAACAGGTAATTGTAGCTGGCGGTGTTGCAGCAAATAAAGGACTCCGTGATTCGCTGACTGCTAAATTCAGTGGGTCAGGTATTCCACTTTTGATACCGCCGTTAAATCTTTGTACAGATAATGCTGCGATGATTGCCGCAGCTGGATTTGTAAATTTTGAACATGGCAAACGGTCTGGCTGGGATTTGAATGCTAATCCATCATTACCGTTAAAGTGAAATGTCCACAGCGTCCTTGAAGGGCCTGTGGATATTTTTTGCGAAAGCATATTAATTGGGATGTGTGTATGTGGATGGATTGTGTGGATAAGTCCGTGTTTTTCTGTGGATAATGTGGGTAACTAAAAAAAACACTGCTAAATAAGTTACCTCATATACGTTAACTTGTGGATAACCTGTGCATTGCTATTTTTGAGCGGTCTTCATCACCTGTTGATATAGTGGGAAAATATAAAAAACCCGCATGATTTAGCATCACACGGGCTACCTTTAATCCTCCTCTTGCAGTTCGGTCCACTCTTCCATTAACGAGTCAATTTTTTGTTTCAGCTGATTGGTTTCTTCCGTTAGTTCAAGTGCTTTTTCATGATCTTCATAGATGTCTGGTTCGGCCATTTTCTGTTCAAGGGCAGTCAATTCCGTTTCGTGCTGTTCAATGACCGCTTCCAGTTCTTCAATGCGGCGTTGGATCTTCCGCCTCTCCCGCTGCTGCTGCTTGTTTTCATGGAATGTCGTCTTTCGATTTCCTTGTTGCACAGAAGATTCCTCTATCTCCGTTAACCTCTTGATCTCTGCCTCTTCTTGTTTTTTCTCCATGTAGTAGTCGTAATCACCTAAGTAAATGGTTGCCCCTGTATGTTGCATTTCTACTACTTTATCGGCCAGCCTGTTAATGAAGTACCGATCGTGGGAAACGAATAGAATCGTTCCGGGAAAGTCCATTAAGGCACCCTCAAGCACTTCTTTACTGTCAATGTCCAGATGGTTGGTTGGCTCATCGAGAATGAGGAAGTTGGCATTTTGCATCATGAGTTTCGCTAGTGATAAGCGGGCCTTTTCGCCACCGCTAAGCGAATGGACAGGTATCAGGACATCTTCACCCGAAAATAAAAAATTCCCTAAAACGGTACGGATATCCTTCTCATCGGTGTCCGGGTATTCATCCCATAGTTCGTCCAGCACCGTTTTGGAAAGGGTTAGTTGCTGCTGTTCCTGATCATAATAGCCAATCTCTACATTGGTGCCGAGATTGATAGTGCCTGCAGAAGGCTGAACTTGTCCGGTTATCGTTTTTAGTAACGTTGTTTTACCGACACCATTCGGGCCAGTTAACGCAATGCGCTCACCGCGGTTAGCATGAATCGTGACGTTTTGAAACACTGGATCATTCTCATATTGAAAGCTGAGCTGATCAATCTTCAATACATCATTTCCACTTGTTCGGTTGATCCGGAAAGTGAAAGAGGCCGACTTTTCGTCCCCTTTAGGCTTGTCTATACGTTCCATCCTTTCCAGCTGTTTCCGGCGGCTTTGGGCACGCTTTGTTGTCGATGCACGGACAATGTTCTTCTGAATGAAATCTTCCATCTTTTTAATTTCGTTCTGCTGTTTTTCATACTCCTTTAGTTCCTGTTCGTAATCGAGTGCACGCTGGTTTAAGTAATGGCTGTAGTTCCCGTTATATTTTTTTGATCGATTCCGGGAGATTTCATAAACCACAGCTGCCGTTTTATCAAGGAAATACCGATCGTGTGATACAATGACGATTGCTCCGGGATAGCTTCCTAAATATTGCTCCAGCCATGTCATGGTATCAATGTCCAGATGGTTGGTCGGCTCGTCTAATATTAGCAGATCAGGCCTTTTAAGCAGTAGCTGCCCGAGAGCGAGCCGAGCTTTTTGTCCACCGCTCAGTTCATTAACCGGTGTATCATATGGAATGTCACCGAAATTCAAGCCTGTCAAAACTGCTTTAATATTTGCCTCATATTCGTATCCGCCGTCCTCCTCGAACTTTTGCTGCTTTTTGTCGTAATCTGCGAGCAGCTGTTCATAATTCGTATCTGACAGAGAAGCCGTCTGTTGCATTTTTCGCTCCATTTGTCTTAAATCCTCTTGCTGCTTTAACAAATGATCGAAAACCTCCAACATTTTATCCCAAATCGTTTTATGGGATTCAAGGCTGGTGTGCTGCGTCAAATAGCCAATGGTAAGATTTTTCGGTTTGAATAGCTCGCCACTATCATGGGAAAATTCCCCCGCCATTATTTTTAGTAAGGTTGATTTACCGGCACCGTTTCTCCCAACAATAGCAATCCGGTCATTTTCTTTAATCTCCAATTTTATATTCGCTAAAATTTCATCAGCCCCAAATGATTTGGAAACATCATTAAGCTGCATTAGTATCATGATTTTTCACCTCATTCATCATGTGTCTATCGTATCATGAATTGACTGGGTAATCATCATGTGAAATTCATCACGACTTTTTTGTGTTTTTTTGTTAGAATGGATAAAGGATTACTTACAAATTAGATGGAGTTGAGCAAATGTCTGAATTCACACATTTTAACGAACAGGGCAGGGCAAGAATGGTCGATATTAGTGAAAAGAAGGAAACAGAACGAACGGCTACTGCTGTCTCAAGTATCCAATTAACAAAAGAAATATATGAAAAGATAAATGCGGGAACAATGAAAAAAGGAGATGTATTGGCTGTCGCTCAGGTAGCGGGAATTATGGCAGCCAAACAGACGTCTGACTGGATTCCGATGTGTCACCCGCTGCAATTGAAGGGAACGGACATTACGTTTGACTGGAAAATAAAAGATGGCGTTTATGAACTGCAAATCGCAGCATCCGTTAAAACAAAAGGTTCAACCGGTGTAGAAATGGAAGCTTTAACAGCAGCGTCAGCGACAGCGCTTACAGTTTACGATATGTGTAAAGCACTTGATAAAGGAATGATTATCGGTCAGACGTATCTTGTTACCAAAACCGGCGGAAAATCAGGTGAATATCATCGGGACAACAAGGGGGACTGACAGTGGATAATAGTAAAATACCGCAAGCGACTGCTAAACGACTACCACTTTATTACCGGTTTTTGAATAATCTCAACCATCAGGGAAAGAAACGTGTATCTTCAAAAGAGTTGAGTGATGCAGTTAAAGTGGATTCCGCGACGATTCGTAGGGACTTTTCCTACTTTGGTGCATTGGGAAAAAAAGGGTATGGCTATAATGTGGAATATTTGCTTGGCTTTTTCCGGAAAACACTGGATCAGGATGAACTGACCAACGTCGCTCTTATTGGGGTAGGAAACCTCGGAACGGCTTTTTTGCATTACAACTTTATGAAAAATAACAATACAAGAATCATGATGGCATTTGACGCGGATCCGAATAAAACGGGTACAAACAGTGACGGTGTACCGATTTATCATATCGATGATCTTGAAGAAAAAATGGGAGATGTACGAGTAGCGATTTTGACCGTTCCCTCTAATGCGGCGCAAGAAATCACAAATAGGCTGGTGGAATTTGGAATAGACGGAATTCTTAATTTTACGCCCGCAAGAATAACAGTCCCATCCGATGTTCGTGTTCATCATATCGATTTAGCAATTGAACTACAGGCACTCGTTTATTTTCTGAAGCATTATCCATTAGCTGAGGATGAATAAAAAGCCGATACTGAAGTATAAAAAAGAAGCAGTGCAACCGTTTAGCACTACTTCTTTTTCCTTTTTATTTTGAGATGGATAATCATCATCCGGATTCCGACACCAATGTCAAGTGTTGCAATAATTGCAAGTATAATCGTCGGAAAGTTCCAGACTGATCCGTCCGTAATGCGTACGGCAATGCTAACGAACAGTGCTCCTACAAGAAAATATATCATTGCCATCGATTTCGGTGTCATTCGCATAATAATTATTACCCCTTAGAAATGATAAGTCTCAGCTAAAAAGAATGCATGTAATAGCCGGGTTTTATGGTGTCAGTGCC
The DNA here is from genome assembly GCF_005887555.1 of Lentibacillus cibarius. Classification (NCBI taxonomy): domain Bacteria; kingdom Bacillati; phylum Bacillota; class Bacilli; order Caryophanales; family Bacillaceae; genus Lentibacillus; species Lentibacillus cibarius. The sequence goes on from NZ_VCIA01000001.1 coordinate 2,270,402, forward strand.
ATCACAATAGTCTCCAGTTGCTTTTGCAAATCTTCCAGATCCAATGCAAGCGATAAAATTACGGATATGGAATTTAAGCTCATATGAACAATGATAGGCACGATAATACGCTTCGTTTTCACATAAAGAAATGCAAATACAAAGCCCATGGAAGCGTAGACAAGCGTATGCTCAGGTTCTCTATGAATAATGGCGAAGATTAACGCCGACAGTGCCGCTGCAATAAAAAAGTTCGTCCGCTTGTAAAGTTCTCCAAAGATAATCTTCCGGAAAATAATCTCTTCTAATATTGGTGCTATAATAGCTGTAACGATGACAAAAATAGGTGCCACTCGGGTAATGTCCATAATCATTTGGGTGTTTTCCGATTCTGGTTTCACACCTAAAAAAACTTTTTCAATACGCGAAGCAATGCCATTAGCAAGATATGCCATGAAAAGTCCGGCAATAGCCCATAGAATAATTTCCCCCGTTGATAGTCCGGAATCTGCTTGGTTCCGGGTCATTTGCATATCCGGGCGCATGAGCCACAAGACAACGACCAGGCCGGCTATAAAACTGAATACGGACCAATAAATCGAGGCTTCCGTGATTCCTAACGGTGTTAATACGTACAGAAGTGGTGCAAATGCTAACACGGAAAATTGCATAATTATATACGTCAAAATCACATACCAATACCGTCTTGCCAAGATAAAACGACTCCTTTATTTTTTTATTTCTACAGTATATGCTTCAACTCAATTCTTCTATTATAAAAACAGTATTAACTATTTTATCATAATTTCCAAATACCTTATAATAGAATGGCAAGCGTGATGTACTTGAAAATTTTTTAAGAGACAATGCTTGCATTTTTTAGTTGAATTTTATAATATAATAATTGGACTTAGCACTCACTACATTCGAGTGCTAATAAAAAAACTGAAAAGGAATTAAGGAGGTTGTCGGCATGATTAAACCACTAGGGGATCGAGTTGTCATCGAGCTTGTGGAACAGGAGGAAACAACCAAAAGCGGTATCGTCCTTCCTGATTCAGCACAGGAAAAACCGCAAGAAGGAACTGTTGTAGCGGTTGGTTCCGGCCGTACAGCAGACAATGGAGAAAAAATGGCACTTGAAGTCAACGAGGGTGACCGTATCATTTACTCCAAATTTGCCGGAACAGAAGTGAATTACGACGGCAAAGAATACTTAATTATGCGTGAAAGCGACATCCTGGCAGTTATCAGCTAACCACCGGAATGTCAGCAAATAACATATAACAAACTGAGGAGGGCGATTAATCATGGCAAAAGAACTTAAATTTAGTGAAGACGCTCGTCGTGCGATGCTGCGCGGTGTGGACACACTTGCAGACGCCGTTAAAGTCACATTGGGACCAAAAGGCCGCAATGTTGTACTTGATAAAAAATTCGGTTCACCATTGATTACAAATGATGGTGTCACGATTGCTAAAGAAATTGAACTGGAAGACCATTTTGAAAACATGGGTGCACAGCTCGTATCTGAAGTTGCATCCAAAACAAACGATATTGCCGGTGATGGTACAACAACAGCTACGGTTCTTGCGCAGGCGATGATCCGTGAAGGACTGAAAAACGTTGCATCCGGTGCTAATCCGGTAGGTATCCGTCGCGGTATTGAAAAAGCAGTTGAAGTAGCTGTTAACGAACTGAAAGGCATTTCTAACCCAATCGAAGGCAAAGACTCTATTTCCCAAGTTGCTTCTATTTCTTCTGACGACGATGAAGTCGGCAACCTGATTGCTGAAGCGATGGAGCGCGTTGGTAATGACGGGGTTATCACAATTGAAGAGTCTAAAGGCTTCAATACGGAACTGGAAGTAGTCGAAGGTATGCAGTTTGATCGTGGCTATGCCTCCCCATACATGGTAACGGACCAGGATAAAATGGAAGCTGAACTGGAAGATCCGTACGTGCTGATCACTGATAAAAAGATTGGCAATATCCAGGAAGTGCTTCCAGTACTGGAACAAGTTGTTCAGCAAAGCAAGCCTATCCTAATTATTGCTGAAGACGTGGAAGGAGAAGCACTAGCTACACTTGTTGTGAACAAATTGCGCGGTACATTTAATGCTGTTGCCGTTAAAGCACCAGGATTCGGTGACCGTCGTAAGGCAATGCTTGAAGACATTGCTACACTGACAGGTGCTGAGGTTATCACTGAAGACCTTGGACTTGATTTGAAGAGCGCAACAATCGATCAGCTTGGCCGTGCTAACAAGATTGTTGTTACCAAAGACAATACAACAATCGTTGAAGGTGCCGGTGATCCGGAAGCTATTTCCCAGCGCGTATCCCAAGTCCGTGCACAAGCAGAGGAAACAACTTCCGAATTCGATAAAGAGAAACTGCAAGAACGTCTTGCGAAAATGGCAGGCGGCGTAGCAGTTATCAAAGTTGGCGCAGCAACTGAAACTGAGTTGAAAGAACGTAAACTCCGCATCGAGGACGCCTTGAACTCTACACGTGCAGCTGTGGAAGAAGGAATTGTTTCCGGCGGTGGAACAGCATTTATCAACGCACTTAGCAAGATTGGTGAACTATCACTTAAAGATGATGAGGCAACAGGTGCAAACATCGTACTTCGCGCACTTGAAGAGCCAATTCGCCAAATTGCACACAACGCCGGACTTGAAGGATCCATCGTTGTCGAGCGGCTCAAAGGCGAAGAAGTTGGCACTGGATTCAACGCAGCTAACGGCGAATGGGTAAACATGGTTGAGGCTGGTATTGTTGACCCAACTAAAGTTACTCGTTCTGCACTGCAAAACGCAGCATCCGTCGCTGCTATGTTCTTGACAACCGAAGCAGTCGTTGCTGACCATCCTGAAGAAAGCGATGGCGGCGGTGCCCCTGACATGGGCGGCATGGGCGGTATGGGTGGCATGATGTAAATCATCGCCCGTAAACCTTGATTTGAGAGTGTTTATAAGAGGTTTTAAGCCTTTGTAACATTAAAAATGTCACAAGAAAGTAACATTTAATTGAATTTTATTTTGGAAAGGGCGTTTTCGTATAAGTTGCTAACTTTTACGGAAGCGTCCTTTTTCATCTTTTTGGTTACATGTGTGTAGATTTTCAAAGTCGTTTGTGGGTCATCGTGTCCAACCCTTTCCATAACCGTCGCAAGGTCAACACCAGCTTCAGCCATCATGCTTATGTGGGTGTGTCTGAAGATATGGGGCGTCGCCTTTTTTTCAATGTTGGTATATTCCATCAGCCTAGCCATCCTCATCACAATATTTTTTTGTATATAAGGATAACCATTCGCTCGGCAAAAAACGAAATTACCGTCATGTTCCACTTCATAACGATATTTCATTTTGATCTTTTTCTGACGTTTGTAATGTGATTTAATAAGCTGCATAATTGATTACAGCCATCGGAATTTACCACCCTTGCCATCTTTTTTACCACCGTTTGCCAAGGTATTTACCACACATTGCCAGTGTATTTACCAATGGTTGAAAAAGCCCTACAGACCAATGTTTTAAAAGCAGTAGATTTTTTCTGCTTATTAATTGAATATCACCATCGGATATGGCTCACCCTTTATTTTATAGGTGTTGGAGGGCGTAGCTTCGTAATGAGCGTTTGTTTGCGAAGCAAGCTAACGCGAATTAGAAGGAAGCAAGCGTACGCGCGGTAGCCATCTGCACAGTATATAATAATTACAGCCATTGAATAGAGATTACCCAATGGCTGTTTTGATCTATCTAAACTTTTTATCGCCTAATTGCTTATCAATAATCCCGATTGCCCAACCAACCAGTTTATCATAATCTAAATCCTCTTCCTCGGTCCATACGCAGGAGGATAACAGTCTGCTTTCAACTTCAATCCGCACCTCATTAGGTAAATACTTATGAAAAAAATATTTAGCTATACGGTTTTCAACTTCTATGGGGATCATTTGGATCCCCCCAATCCATGACGCTCACGCATGGAAACTTCACCGTCTATCAGAATTTGATAGGAATCATGGATTATACGGTCTAAAATAGCTTCCGCAATTGTTTCATTCCCTAATTTCAGATGCCACCCACTGGGGTCAATTTGGGAACAGAAAATGGTTGAAGCCAATTTATGACGTGCTTCAGTGATTTCGAGTAATATGGCTGCTTCGTCAGGCGTCAAGTCGGTCAGTAACCATTCATCGAGAATAAGCAGATCGACTTTAGTGTATTTTTTAATACATTTCCGATAAGTCCCGTCTGCGGCTAACTTGGCAAGTGTCAGTTCATCCAATAACTCTGGTAGGCGAATGTATTTTACTTTATAAAATTGCCGACAAGCAGATACACCAAATGCAGTCGCTAAAAATGATTTGCCAGATCCGGTGGCTCCTTTTAATATAATGTTGTGGCTATCCTGGATAAAGCTACCGCTTGCTAGCTTTAATATCAGCTCTTTATCCAGTTTGCGATCATCATGGTATTCTAAATCCTCAATACAGGCATTTGAGTTAAGAAAAGTTGCCTGCTTGATCAGCCGTTGAAGCTTATTGCTCTTACGGCGAGAATGTTCCAGGTCGACTAGTAAAGAAAACCGGTCTTCAAAACTCATGTTTTGGAAGTCTTTGTTCAATGCTTGTTCCTTATAAGCTTCAGCCATGCCGTTTAGTTTCATTTCGTGTAATTTTGTCAACGTTTGTTCATTCATTATTGATCCATCCCCTTATAATAAGCAGTTCCACGAGTGAAACCATAGTTGTTTTCTTTCATTTCCGTTTTTCGTTTTAATTCTTGCTCGGCATCGTTCTTTTTATTGTTCTTTAAAAGCGTTTGAAGGCTCTTGACTGTCGGTCTGTTCGTTATCGATGTTATCATTTTACACGCACGCTCTATTTCATATTTGGTATAACGACGCTCTGATTTTTTTAATGAAAACACGGATTGTAATCCCTGTTTTTCAGCTTGAGCCGTATTTAGAATATATTGAACAATATCCAAAGTAAATGGGCCAATGCTTTCAGCCCACTCAATCGCTGCTTCCGGCGTCTGATCTACAAACAGCTTATGATTGTCAGGCATATGATCTCGAATTGTAGCTAATTGACCAAATTTCCCATGTAATCGCTTGTGAGAGGCTATTCGCATATGATTAAAAAAGATCTCGATGAGATTATCTGAAAGTTTTATTTCCACTTCTCGATTGATATACTCATATGGAACAGAATAAAACATGCTCTCAACAGAGACATGGTAATCAGGTCGCACCTTTGCTGTTTTCCATTGAGACATTTTATAAGGTGCATTTGGAAGAGGGGAAAGCGCAAATTTCTCCTCTTCTTCAAACGCTGATAGACGACATCCCTGTTTGCGAGTGAAAGGACGCTGATTAAACTCATCTAATTTCTTCCAAACTTCTTTATTTAATTCATCAATGCTGAAGCATTGTGTGTTTCTTAATGCTGCAATTATCCATGTTGAAATAACACCGACAGAGCCTTCAACACTTGGCTTGTCTTTCGGGGCGCGAACCCGGGCAGGCATAACTATAGTGTTATAGTAATCTGCCATTTCTCTGTAAGTAGGATTTAAAACTAAATCACGCGTTGTATGTTTTGTTACACTCGCTTTCAGATTATCTGGTACTATAATCTGCGTAGATCCGCCAAAATACTTGTACGCATGATTATGGGCCGTTACCCAAGAACTTAAATCCATGGATAAGGTTGCTTCAGCGTATGATAATTGACTGCAAGGCAGAGTCGCAACAAAAATGTAAGCTTTTAATCTCTCTCCAGTATCTCGATCAATAATGGAAGCTGTAGAACCCGCCCAATCAACTTCCATGATTTCACCAGGTTTTCTTCGAATGCGTAATGTAGCCTTATATTTATCCGCATACTTACTGTAATGACGAACAAAGCTACGGTAGGAATATGGAATTTTATGATTCGCACGGCATTCAATTTCATATTCATGATGAAGCAGCGAAAGGGTCACATTAGGCTTCGCTAATTCTTTATGAATGTATTCGAAATCTAATGGCTTTCGACCTGACGCCTCCAACGTCGTCTCTGGATAAAGGAATTCTTCTAACCATTGATCTGACATTTCTTCCTCTAATGGACAAATCACTCCTTTCTTTTTTGCCAGATCAATAACTTCTGTTACCTTCTGGCGAGAGTTGCCTGTACTTACTGAAATGCCCCTAAGGCTAATGCCCTCATCGTGCAATTCCAGTATCTTTCGATAGTGAATCATTAAAAAATACCTCCTATAATCATGTCACACCAAAGGCGTGCTCATTAATTATATAGAAGGTATCGCGTAAGTGGTACATTTATTTGTCATTTGATGGTACATTTCTTGTCATTCGGTGGTAAATAACATGTCACTAGTGGTACATTTTGTTGACCGTAATCAGCATAATTTCAGAATCCACTTCAATCGACCGTATTGACCCATTCGTTTTTGGCGGCGTTAATTCAAATTTGCGCATGTTGTTATCTTCGTTATAGAGTGTTTTTGTAATTCGAACAGTGTTAGTGCTAAAGTTAATGTCAGACCATTTTAATGCACATAACTCTCCGGAGCGCATGCCTGAAAAGGCTAACAGATAGAAACGCTCGATATCTAATTCCTGGCCATTGTCTAAAGTGGCATTTAAAAACTCGTTCAATTCTTCGTTCGTTAAATATTTTTGTTCAATAGGTGCTATCTCAATTTCTTCAACTGTTTTTCGTTTTTTAGGTATAATAACATCGCGATTTGGACTTTCTTTAATAAGCCTATCCTTTATTGCATGCTGAAAAATCATGCCAGCTGATGTGTTCACTCCTTGGACTGTAGTCCGGGCATAGTTTGGCGAAATGTCATTAATGAATTTTTGAAACATGGAATACGTAATCTTTCCAATTGGGCTTTTTGCCATGTAACGGTTTAGTATAGCGACTTCTTTTTCCCGGATCCGTACTGTGCTCCTTTTAACGCCTGTTTGTTTGTATACTTCCAACCAAGCAGCCGCAACTTGATCAAATGTGACGCGTTTTCCTGAATTCTCGTCAATTTTATCTTCTTGAGTTGACCGGACAGCTTTTTTTACACGCTCTTTGGCTTCTCGTTGTGTCTTTGCACGTCGTTTTATTTGTTTGCGCTTTCCTGTTGCAGGATCAGGATCTCCATCGGCAATACACTCCCATTTAACTTGTCCAGATTTAGTTTTGAATTTTTGACAGTACATGATTCATGCCCTCCTTATATAGTTTGTTTTGATACATTTCTAATCGTCTAACAGCGAAATCATATTCAACGTTAAATAAATTCATAATGGTGTCTATCGAGATATAGTCTGTTTTATGTAACATAAAAGTTGGTACGCAGAAATGGTAAGCAAAATGATTGGCTTGCCATTCCTGCATGTCTAAAAACAAACGATGCAAAGTTAGATGATTTCCACAATGCCTCAAATAATGACCAACTTCGTGACCAAATAACTGCCATTCACGCTGCTTTGTCGATTTTTGTATTACTAAATCATTTCCGAAACGGAGACTGAATTTGCCGTAATAAATATTTAAATTAAGCCTCTTAGCAATATTATCAATTATTAATTGTTCTGGTCTATTGATGCGGAGAAACTTGTACAAATTCTGTATATAGTCTTCAAGATGAGTATTAATATAACAACCCTCCACAAGAACATATGTTCTAATTAAATATAAAAATAAAGGTATACAATTATATGTACACCATGTGATTTCCGATTTTCCTAAATTCGCTTATCTTCAGTTACTATAGTCTCCGTATTTGGCTGTAGAATTACTTTTTTCCTTTTTTCCTTTTAAAATGGAGATATTCAATTGTATCAAGCACTTCTCTTCTTTCTTCATCAGACATGTTTTTCCAATTGTTGAACATTAAGTCAGTTTGTGGATCATTTAATAATTCTTTTAGTTCCTCATCAACCCCCTTGATAGGATCGTCTGTTCTTCCATGAAGATAGTCCGTATCAATATCGAATAAATCAGCAATTTGATTAATGATGTCCAGAGGTGGTGTTTTAGTACCACGTTCATAAGCTGTATAGGTGACTCTAGCCACCCCTATTTTCTCAGCAACATATTGTTGGGTCCATTTTTTGTCAGTTTTCTTTAGTTCTTCTCTATAATTTTTTAGACGTTCAGAAAGGACACTCATATATTATCACTACTTTCCACCTACTACCTACATTATAAAGGTTTCTTTCAGTAACTTCATCCTTTGTTCCTAAAAGTATAACAAAAATTATAATTATTGTTGAAAAGTTCCTTTTAGTAACATAATATTATAAGTATAATGTTTCCTTAGGGAACATAAAGGAGGTGCGAAATGAGATTTTGGCTTAAAGAAATTCGGGGTAAAAGGGGATACACCCAAAATGAAGTTTCTTGTTTATCTGAGATTTCAAGAAGTCATTACACTCGTATAGAACGAGGAACAAAAAAGCCCTCTGTTGATACAGCGAAAAATATTGCTAATTCATTGAGGTTTAACTGGGTAAAATTTTTTATTAATGATTGTCCCAAAAAGGAACAAAACGAGTGATGTTATTTGAATTAAAAACTTACATTTTAAGGATGGTGACGAGAATGCCAAGCACAACATTCAGCTCGGAAGAAATACAAACGTTCGTAAACGAAATCAAAAAACAATTGGTGCCGATCCTCGTTGAAGAATTAAAGGAATCAGAATTGCCACCATTGCTAACAAGAAAACAATTCATGGATATTACAGGGGTTGGTCCTACTAAGTGTAATGAGTTATTCAACCGTGGAGATTTCCCAGTCACGAGGGAGTTAGGTCATCCTAAAGTGCCTACAAAGATGTTTTTCGATTGGTTATACGCATCAGCACAGAATGTACAAGAAGTGCGTATGAAGTATCCATACAGCGCCATTTAAAATATATTAAGTAAAGAAACATGTCCCAAACAGGTAAGGAGAGATAGTAATGCAAGATCTGAAATGGATTAAATTAGATATATCTATGTTTGAGGATGAAAAAATTAAATTGATAGAACAAATGCCAGAAGCAGATACCATTCTGATTATTTGGGTGAAATTATTGGCACAAGCAGGGAAAACCAATGCAAATGGATATATTTATTTAAATGAAAATATTCCATACACAGAAGAAATGCTCGCTACGATATTCGGTAGACCAGTTAATACTGTAAGGCTTGCATTAAATGCTCTACGTGAATTTGGAATGATTCACATTGATGAAGATTCTTTTATACACATTACAAATTGGAAAAAACACCAGAATGTTGAAGGGATGGAAAGGGTAAGGCAACAGAATAAATTGAGAAAACAAAAGCAAAGGGAACGTGAGAAAGCTAAACAAATTGAGCAAAAATCCAAAAACGTGACGTCACGTGACAATCACGCAACAGAAGAAGAAGTAGAAAAAGAGAAAGAAGAAGAGAATATATCTACTACTACTAATAGTGCAATCAAATTTTATGAAAAAAATTTGGGGGTCGCCACTCCTTATGAACAAGAATCTATTCTTGAGTGGACAAATGATTTAGGTGGAGGTTTAGTTATTGTAGCCATGAAACGAGCCATTAAACGTAATAAAAAGTCATGGGGATACACCGAGAGAATCCTCAAGTCATGGCAAAAAAACAACATTATCACTGTTGAGCAAGCAAATGCTGAAGAACAAGCATATCGGAGTCAATTTCAGAATCGGACGCGAAAGTCGAGTGATCAGGTAGGGTCAACGAATGATGGTTATAATTATGGATTTTAGGAGGATTTCCTGATGAAAAGTATCAAACAGCATATAACAAGTCCAGAACAAAATCTACTTCAAACGTTTGTGTGTGATGGTTGCCATCAGCACGTGTCACAAACAGAATTAATCATTCCTTCTGGGCCACGTGAAGGGGAGCGAGTCATAGCCAATTACGGATGCAGATGTGAAGATATCAAACTGGCAAAGGCAGCCGAACAAAACTACAGCCAGCTCAAACATCGTAAGCTGATGGCCAGTTTTAATTATTATTCGTTGATAAATGACTCGCTGAAAGAAGCAACATTCGATAACTTTGATTCACTCGACAGCAACTTAAAGCAGGCCAAAGAAAAGGCATTGGCGTACATTCATTCATTTGACCGCAAACAGAATCTCTTATTGACAGGCGATTATGGAACCGGAAAAAGTCATCTATCGATTTCTATAACGAAAGCGTTGATGAAAAGAGACTATGAATGCTTGTTTCTCTCACTTCCAAAACTGCTTACTAAAATCAAGCGAACCTATAATACAAAAGGTGTCACAGAAGATGAGCTGCTAAACGTTATTCAACGTGTGGACTTATTAGTGCTGGATGATATTGGGGCGGAACAACAAACAGAATGGTCGACGTCTAAACTTTTCGAAATACTGGATGATCGCTCAGGTAAAGCAACCGTTTATACGACTAATTTAGATAGCGCTGAATTAAAGGAGCGCGTGAACGAACGTAATTTCTCAAGAATGATGGACAATACAAACGTTATCGTCATGAACGGCTCAGATTACAGAAGGAGGGGTTTTTAAGATGTGGAAAGGCATGAAAAGCGTGATGGTGTTTGACCAGAAGGATAGCCAAGTGGAGACCGACAGGAAATGGCGGGAATGGATGCAACATAAAAGCGCCGTTGGTGACAAATATGTACCAACGGCAGCTGAAACAAGAAAATATCTTAATGAATTGGAAAACAGAAAGCAACGATACGCCTAAATATCAAACTTTCTGATGTCCAAGAAGATATCTTCAATTATACCATGATTAGCTGATATGTGAAATCGTCAAATAAATAAACCTAATACGAGGAGGATTTAGATGCAGGTGATCAATAAAAGTGATGACAAGACATTGGTGGTTCATGCAGGCTATTCGGAAGCACACCTTATGCGAGAAGCGTTATCTTTATACAGGTTGCGGATGGAAGCAATGAATGGAAAAAATAGTGAAGAAGAAAAAATGATAGGTGAGTTGCTGCATGATCTCATGAACCCGGAGCCAGAAAAGAAGATTACTGAATGAAGGGGAATGAAAATGAACATCAATCAGTCTATTCGCGAAGTTAAAAGCAGCTTGAAGTATATGAAAGCCTTGAGGAGAAGGTTGTTTTGGCTAAAAGTCACGAATCCGGGAGCCGGGTTTTACGAGCGCTTGTGTTTAGCAAATGGTTATTCCAAAAATAATATCAAGAATTTAGCAAACGAGTATGGCGTTACGTGTGAAGAAGTCTGCGAGGAAGAAGTGATGGCATGGCAAAGCTGATTAGATGGAAAGCTGTTTGAATGTGATATTTAATGAACGGGGTGAATGTAAAATGACTGACCAACTGCCTAACAAGATCATTCATATGGATCAAATTCGAATCAATCGGGGGATGGAAAAGATATGTAAGTGCAAAAAAAGAAAATACATGCTTGATACACGAAATAGAAGAGTCATGTGCTCAAGCTGCGGGGCAATTATTGATCCCTATGATGCCATGTATGATATGGCATCACGCTGGGAGCAGATGAATGAACAATTGGAATATATGCTTGAACAACGAAAGCGAATTGTTAATTATAAACCATGGTTAAAGACAATACGTCATTTAGAGGAAAAGTATCGAGGAAAAAAGATGCTGCCATCCTGTCCACGTTGTGAAGAACCGTTTTATTTGGAGGAATTGACGACTTGGACCGGACGTAACTTTGCAGATGCGAGAATACGCAAATGGAAGGAAGAGCATTGTGACTGATCACATGGCTCATCAATTAAACGTTTATGAATACCTGGGAAAAGCGTCTGATCCATTGTATATGGCCATCGGTATGTTGCATGGTGAAGAATCGCTATTTATCTCTGAAATAAAGGCAACTGTTCAAGTGAATCAGCATGACCTGTATGAAATGGTCTCTGAATCCAACCATGAGTGTTATTCCAATAAAGAAGATTTATATGATTGTGTCAGTGAGATTTTAAATGACAATTTATAAAGACCTGCGGTGATATGTCAAGAGGAAAATAACTAAATATTCGATTGTCAAGGTTCAATTTTGCGAAAAAAGGCATCAGGAAACTAGACCAGTAAATAAATGGAAATTACTGGTAATCAGTAAAAGGATTTAGAAGCTATTTGTGCTTCATGCATTCACGCTCCTTTTTGGCGTGTAGATTTGGTGATTGCGTAGTAGCACATCCACCAAACGCACTAATTTTCTTGCGGTTAAGACGAGTGCTCTTTTGTGTTGATGCTTAGGTACTTCACTGTATTTTTTCGCGTAATATGCTTGATACTCAGGAACGTGCCGTCTTACCGAGTTGGCGGCTTCAACCAGGTAATATCTGAGGTACTGATTCCCGTTACGCGTAAGTGAAGTGTCGTCAGCTGTGAAGCGGCCTGATTGGTGCTTTCGCCAATAAAGGCCTGCATATTTGGCTATCTTAGTTTCATCATCAAATCGCTCAATTTGGCCGATTTCGGCGATGATTCCCGCAGTAAACACGGGCCCGATGCCTGGGATAGTGACAAGCGTTTGTGGCAGTCCAGCCATGATACGCTCGATTGCTTTATCAATTTCCTTTATCTGTTTTTGGAGTGTGCGAATGACTTCGATAGTTGTACCAAGAATAACATCGATAGAGTCTTCCACAACCTTGTCCAGACGGTAAGAAGAACGAACGGCTTTCTGAATGGATTTCGCAACACATTCCGGGTCACCAAAGCGATTTCTGCCCTTTTCTTGTAGAAAATCAGCTAGATCTTCAACCGGCATTTGCGCAAGTTCATCCAGACTGAACTTCTCGAAAAACAGTTCCATCATGGCATTCCCAAAAACGGAAGAATCGACTTCCTCTTTGAAGGTATTGCATTTAAAACTCAAGTGTTGAAGGAAGTGCTGCTTTTCCTTGGTAACCTGATGAACTAGCTGATACCTGGAGCGTGTAAGCTGTTGGAGCGCAACATATTGGCTCTCTTTGACAACAGACATTGGCAATCGGCCAAAACGCAGATAATCGGCGATGACGAACGCATCAATTTCATCGGTTTTGTCCATGTCGCTATAACTCTTTTTAAAGTTCGCAATCTGTTTTGGATTCATGACAAATACCTCTGCGCCAAGTGCTTTGAGTGCCTCATCATGATGAAGAAACATGGATGGATGAAAACTATAAACGGACGTGGATTCAAGCCCGAATTTGAGCGTATCAACAGCCTGATCACGCAAATATTCCAAAACAGTATCCCGAAGCTCACTAGCACCAGGAAGGTCATTGGAAACCGTGAAGGATTTAACCTTTTCTCCTTCACCATCCAGCAAACAAATCTTGATATCAAAAGAACTAACATCTAATCCAGCAAATAATTTCATGGGGGGTTCTCCTCCTTTCGATTTAGAATCATTGGTACTATTTCTTGGACGCCCTGAGATATCCCTAGTGTGAACGCCGATCAGCAACCTCGTGTATAAGTACTAACCCTGATTCGAAAGCCGCCCTGGGGCTACTAACACCCAGGTTCGAGATTCAGGGTGCACAGCCTGCGAGTAGGAAGGTCCGAACGCACACTGGGAAACAGTCTTTACGTGTGGTCTAGCCACAAGGGGGAAAAGAATTGTCCCAAATGATCCTAAGACCATTATCTAGGAACATCACGGGACGTCCAAGACTTTTGACTATATCCAGCAGGAAAAGTAAGAAAATATGGGCTCAAATGATAGGGCCTAAACATAATATACGAGGGGGGATGTCGTTGTGTCTCAAATTGATCAAACGTATTTGAAACAAGAATGGGATTATTATGATGTGAACCTGGCTAAAGCTTTGGAAGCTATCCAACAAGATGATTTGGATCATGCCTCAATTTATTTTCAACGGATAGCATGGGTAATGCATTCATTGGCTAAGCATCATCCTGCCAATTGAAAAAACCAGGGTTGAAATCAATATCTAAGATGTAAGAAAGGGTGAATCGCTTCATGCAATTTAGCTCGGATGTTGAGAACATATTCACGCAAGAGGAGATTGAAGATATTTTAAAGGATGAACAGAACTTCTATATCGAGCATGCGGAAAATAACTGGCTAAACCGGTATTTTAAAGTTAAAGCAATGGCGAACGAAACGAAGGTACCAAGCATCGTTTCATCTATATCCGATATGCCTCATGGATCCGGCAATTTTAACAAGAGCAAGACAGAAATGTATGCCATAAGAACAATACAAGCATCAGAATGGTTAGAAATATTGCATTCAACCATACATTCATTAAGTCCCATTGAACAAGAATTGATTGAATTGAAGTATTTGCGTAGACGTCATGACGGTTCTCGATATAGTGACGAGGTCATTTATCCGCAGCTATTTGTCGGCAAAACGAGGTATTATGAAATAAAGAAAGAAGCATTGGAAATACTTGGGCGACATCTATACGGTGTCTTTGCTGAAAGGGGATTTTCCTGATGATGGGAGTTGTTCATACAGTCAAAAAATCATTGCTTATCTTGTTATTCTTTATAGTGTTTATTGCTTTTTCAACTTTCTGTGGCATTATATTCCTGGCTGTCTTCCAGTGGTTTATGCATACCGAGATTTATTTGAACATAGTTTATTCTGCCGAGTTTTGGTTATGGGTTCTGGGTATTCCATTTATCATCATTTTCCTCATGACTTGTGCGAAGTTATAATGCACAAGCGTTAAAAGTGGTTTGGTAAAATCAAAAAATAGTTCCGTTTACTCCTTTGGACATGATAGTCTAAAGGGGTATTTTTGCGGTAAAAAATCACACTATTTGGTACTTTTCATAAAAACATTGCAAAGAATCCATGAATAGTTATGGATTACATGTTATTACCTTGATATTAATTGACGCTTAAAATTCATTGCACAGAACTGTTAATGTTATGTTATAATGCGAACAAATGTTTGATTTTGGAGGTTTTAAAATGAGTGAAGTCAACGATAGAGGAACAAAAAAGTGGACTGCTATGATGATGCCGGAACATGAAGAGATGTTGCAGCAAATGTGGCAAGAACAAGAATATAAAAAGAAGCCAATCCTCGATGAACAAAAGCAATTTGAACTCAATACTAAGTTACAACTTGCCTTACAAAATGATCTTACAGTCGAGGTTGAATATTACGATCATGGTGTACATGATTTTCAAAAATTAAAAGGTAAGTTATTGATGGCCGATACACTGGCTAATACGCTGAAATTTGACAACGATGAAAATACATCGGTTCCCCTTGATGATGTTATGGAGGTTGTGATTGATTAATACGCTGTTAAACAATACTTAAACTGTTTTGACCAATCTTATCGAATTTTATGTTAAAATAATTAAAGTTTGAAATAGTGAAAAGTCTGTTACACCAAGTTTTGAATAGCGGGCATTAGGTATATGCTAATTTTTCCGACTTTGGGTCTTATAACAAATAGCTGAAGGTACAAAAATAATATTGAGCTTAATTGCATATCCCTTTTTGAAGTTTATCTTCAGATGGGTTTGCAATTAAATACAATATGATATTTTATACTTGATGCAAAACAACTGAAATGTTATAAATATTAAAAATAAATCTGTATTATTTGTTATAAGAAATATTTCTTAGGGTAATGATAAGTAAACATCTAACTGAATTGAAATCATTTCTGTTTACAATTTGTGTGATGTCTTATATACTTTATAATAAGAGTATTGGAGTGATATTATGCAAACAATTTTGGATAAAGTGTACTCTAACCCTTCCGAAAGACCCAAATACACAAGATTTGAATTGGCTAAGCTAGTTCAAGAACGTAGAGAAGAATTGAATATGTCAATCGAAATGGTAGCGAGTAAATACGAAGTTACAGAATCATTGTGGAAAAGCATTGAAGATGCATCAAGAGTTTTTAATACTAAAATTTATAAACTTATTGGTGATTTTTTAAATATGGGTAAAAACGAAATGTTAGCAGTAGAGAAGGATGATATTACATCCCTTAGCTTTCGTACCGATGATGAAGAACATCCAGACATACAAGAAACTGTTCAGCTTGCTAATATTATTTTTGATGAGATGGTAATGCAAGAAAAAATTGGATCAAAGTAATCAGGGGTGTTTTTTTGTCGAATAAAAATAAATTAACTCCTGGGAAAAAAGAGGAGTTATATAAATCGGTAATCCCAATTGCTGAAGAGTTTCGAAGTCGTTTCCTCAACAAAGATAAACCTATTGAGGACACTTTTAAAACACTAGAGCGATTGGGGTTTTTTATTGTTAAGTTCCCAACTCATAAAGATTTATCAGGATTTTATATTGAAAAAAGTGGATATAATTGTATTTTTGTAAATAGTTCACATTCCTTAGGAAGACAATTTTATTCTGCATGGCACGAGTGCTACCATGCATATACAGGAGATAACGGTGGGATTAGTCTTTTTGGGGATATGAAATACAGTGAAATGGAGCAAAAGGCGGAATACTTTGCTAGTTGTATCCTCATGCCGGAAGACTTGGTAAGAAGGTACATAAATGAAAACGGCCTATCTAATTTAAAGTACATTAGGTATGAGCAATTAATTATTATGCAGAATTACTTTCGTGTCAGCTTTAGCGCCCTTGTAACAAGATTAATAAAGTTATATCCTAAATTCAAAGGTGATTTATCAAAGCGGTATAACTTAGGCAGACCTGAAAACGCCCAAAAGTTACTTGAAAAAATTCATGCCGTTGATGGGGATAAATCTTTGGTTCTTCCAACGAATAAATTTTCTGTATCACAAAGGTTTCTTGAACTTCTATATAATAACTTAGATGAGAATCGGATATCTGCTGATAAGGCTCAGTCCGTTTTAGAATTGCTAGAGGATATGAAGAAAAAATATGAGTCCTAATTTCTCTAAATTTCCAATTTGTGATGCAGATATGTGGGTGTATTTATATTTAAGTGATTTTTTAGGTAGGGTTTTGCAAAAACACGAAAAAATAGTATTTGCCGATGTTGTTGAACAAGAAATACTGGCATGGGAACGTAATAATAATAAAGATAAAAATATTGCAACTTTTTTTAGGCAATGTAAAAATAATGGAGATTTATTAGTTATTCAGCATGAATTACATATAGATATAGACGATCGTGACTTTTTGGAACAAGCATTAAAAGAATTAAGTTTTACAAATGGCCTGGAAAACAATCCTAAGGAAAAGAACAAGGGTGAATTTGTTTCTGCTTTATATGCTGACCATTTTGAAATGCCATTTATGAAAACGAATGATAATGCATTTCAAGAAGGTGGCAAAGGGAGAAGTGAATTCCCAGAATTAAAAATAAAAAATTGGTATGATATTGTTGAGGAATTTGCGATCAACCAAGATGAAAAAATAAGGATTAGAAAAATAGTAGATAAGGAACAAAAACGGATGAATCGTCAGTACGAGAAACTAAAAGAAGAGGATAAAAAGCAAATTAACTTACAAACACTTGCTCAAATGATTAATAAAAAGCGATTATAAGATTAATGATAAGACTATAACCGCTGCTAGCAAGTGAAATTATACTATAAAATTCAAGGAATATTTATAGGTTTAATGATACTAAGAATTGGACATACCAAATATCCTTATCGTTCAACCGATAAGGATTCGGAATGCTCCGAACACTGGCGGCTTACGATTGTATAAAAACTTCCGATGTGCCATGGATCCAGTAAACGAGTTTGTCGGCATAGGCAACCGCACCTTGTGTAGTTTGCCCTCGTTTCTTTTACGATCATAAAGCCTGTAAATTACTTGTTTCATTGGAAGAGCATTTTAATGTACATCTGCGGTCTGACGATATGACCATAATAGATAGGATTCTGAAAGGGATTACGGTCTGCCGCGTCCTTTAATTGGGTTGCTTTATTCAATAACCATGTATAAGAGCGTTTTGTCCCAAGTTGACGCTTACGTCTTCTTCGTTTTTTTGCATTCTGTTCTTTTATGTTAAAAAACACACCGTGACTTACTGACACTATTAATTCTGAATTATAGTGTTTGTTAGCTTGGATTTGGTATTTAATTGTGATTTTATAATCTTTATCTTCAATTTTATTTTTAACAATGTTTAATACGACTCCGTTAGGTGTGTAATTAATTGCCCTTATATTTTTAGGTGATACTAATGGCTCTATATCACTCTCATCGTTTTCTGCTGTTGCCATTATACCAGCTACTGCATTGTGGCTTATATTAACAAAATATAAGGAAATTATATTCTCTGGATCATGATTCTTATCAGCTCAACTTTCGCACCAATAAAATCGCAGTAAACTCAGGACATAGAGGAACTTGTAGCCTCTGACATATCATGATTGACAATGATGTTTATACATGAAAAAACACCTCAACGTTTGGTATAGTTGATTTAACCAGAATCACTACCAAAACAGAAGAGGTGCCTACTGCTATGATAGCTAAAAACAACCCAAATAATCAACTCCCAAAAGAAATAAAAGCAACGTTTAAAGAATTGAATGTGTTCAGACACCTGCGGAACGCAGGTATCACGAAATCGTTTGGTTTTTCATGTGCTTATATTTTCCAGCTCATTTTTTGTTTAATCTTTGAAAACAAAAATTGGTTTCGAGCGCTTGAAAGCAAACAATCCGGGGATATACCGGCCAAGGATACCGTTTATCGATTTCTCAATCAATCGACATTTAACTGGCGTCGTTTTCTGCTTTCACTGGCTTCTCAAACGATTGTGAAGGTGTCAAAGCTAACCCGACATGACCGTCCCAAAGTATTTATATTGGACGATTCATCCTATGATCGTAACCGAAGTAAAGACGTCGAGCTTTTAGCTCGCTGCTTTGATCATGCCTCGCAAAAAATGCGCTTCTATAAAGGATTCCGCATGTTGACCCTGGGCTGGTCTGATGGCTCGACATTTCTGCCTGTTGATTTTTCGTTATTGAGTTCGAAAAAAAGCCAAATCAACGGTATATCTGAAAACGTTGATAAACGGAGTTCCGGTTACAAACGTCGGAAAGAAGCTCTGCAAACAGCACCGGAACAAATTCCGGGGATGATTGCAGGGGCAATGAAAGCTGGCATTGATGCATCTTATGTGCTGATGGATTCATGGTTCACTCAGCAGCCCCTTATTAAGAATCTGACAGATCAGGGGTTGGATGTGATTGGCATGGTCAAAAAATTAAAGCAGCGTTACATTGTAGATGGCAAGCGCGTCAGCCTGGATCAATTGTATCGCTTGGCTAAGCCAAGCGCTGATAACAAGCGTATCCTGCGTTCCATTCATACGACACAGGCGAATGGTGTGCCTGTCAAAGTCGTTTTCGTCCGTAATCGAAATAAGAAAAGTGACTGGCTTGCGATCCTGAGCACGGATTGCACCTTGAGTGATCAGGAAATCATCCGAATTTACGGCATGCGTTGGGATATTGAAGTGTTCTTCAAAACAACAAAATCCCTTTTAAAACTTCAAAAAGAATTCCAAAGCCGTTCTTATGACGCTCTTATCAGTCACACAACAATTGTGTTTGCAAGGTATATAGTGCTTTCGTGGCAGAATCGCTGCAGCACAGATGACCGAACCTTGGGTGGCATGTTTTATGAATTATGTGAAGAAGTCCATGACCTCGATTGGGCTGTTGCCCTGCAACAGTTAATTGGGCTTCTTGAAGATACGCTGTCCAAAAGTAATAAGAAAATGAAACAACTTATCAAAAGTCAACTACAACAATGGCTAGCGGGCCTGCCCAATTATATCAAGGCATACCTGCCTGTTTTAACCTGCGAAAGTTGAGTTATTAGAAATCCTATTGGCTTCCATCAAACTCGGATTTACATCTTTTGGAGGTCCCGTAGCGCATTTAGCTTACTTTAAAGACGAATATATTGATCGCCGGAAGTGGCTAGGAGCCTTGGACAGAAGTATTTCAAAAAATCCCGCTTCATTTCACTACAACCTATTTTTATGTAAAAAAATGGAAATGATTTAAAAAAGGGTATGCCAAATAAGCTTCACGTTTATGTCATTTTTTTAATTTTTATAAACGTATTTGTTTATACCTCCCTCCTTTCAAGTATCGCTTCCTCAGGCAGTATCTTGGAACAAATGCTCTTTTTCGTGAACAGTCTCTTGATACGACACACTATTGAAATAGACTTTTAGTATCTTTCGGATATTATGCATGACGCAATGCAATTTGAATTCACGCGAAGCGTTGTCCATCCCGCGTCCATGCATCTGTTTCCACCCATCCTGTACTTGAATGTTGCCCCACACTGGCTCCGGAACACTTTTTCTCTGACTCAGGATTTCTTTTCCCTGCTCCGTGTTGGCCTTTTCTTTCGCTTCTTCTCTGAGGCGATCATGTTCCATATCCCGATCGATTTTGCGAATACCGTCTTGTGCTTTTGTACATTGCGCACTGAGCGGACAGGCCAGGCAGGCCTCCTGATTGCTGTATTCGTCAATCCGTCCCGATTTTTTCGTTTTCTGCCGCGTAAGCGTATGCCCCTCCGGGCATGTATAGGTATCGGCCTGTGTATCATACACAAATTTATCCTTGGCAAATGGGGATTTTGCCACTGCGTACGACCCGTAAAAGTCAATCCCTTTATCTTGCATGACCGCTATATTATGGGCTGAAAAAAATCCGGCATCAGCGCCAGCCTGCACGCCGGCCAGCGAACCGCATATGTTTTCCGCATGCTCCAGCGTTGGCTGCAATCCAAGTTGATCGGAAGCATTGTTGCTCGTATGTGTACCAAGGATGATATGCGCCTTGTCATCAACCCAGGCAAAATGGTTGTAACACTGTTGCACACCGTGATGTTTCGTGACCATGATGCTGGAGTCTGTATCCGTAAAATTAATTTGTTTCCCTTCCGGGATTTTTTGATTCCCATGTTCCGCTTTCCATTTTTGCTCCAATGTCGTTTTTGCCTGTTCCATGGTGTGAAGCCGATTATGCGTAAACGCTATGTTGTTCAGGAGATCCACCGTTTGTTCAAACGATTCCGTTGGAACGTCGTTCAAAAGGGGGGAAGAGGTTTTCAGCGTTTCCTCTTCGAGACCCTGACTTTTTTCGGCTTCCTCGTAATCGAGGTTGAATACCTGTTGTTCCTTGTCCCGCAGCTCTTGTTGATGCTGTTGTCGCAGAATGTGATGCACCCGCTGAGCCTGCTCGTGTATACAGGCCTTCAGCTCCTCTTCCGATATTTGTTCTGCCTCATCTATGTAGGGTTTGATGGATTCAAATAATGCTTCCAGTTCATTTGTTTGGCGATTGATCTTGTTTATCAAGTGCTCATAACTCATCGCTTTGTGCTTAGAGGCATTCGCTTGGACTTTGGTACCATCAATATACATGCGCTGCCGACCAATTAAGGCCAATCCTTCACAAATTCCGATGATTTGGGATAAAAAACGATCCGCTTCATTTAAAAGGGCATCGATTGTGCGTTCGACGGTCTTATAACCCGGCATGCCCATGCCGGATAATAGCCACTGTGCACCAATGCTGTCTTCGGCAAATTTGCAGATCTTTTGCGCTGCATAATGACCGTGATACATGGCGTATAAAATAACAGCCGTCAATGTGCGGCGGGTGTATGGTGGCGCGCCCATTGATAATGGGGCATAAAAAATCAGATCCAGTTCATCTACCAGGTATGAAAAGAAACGGGCTGCATGAGGTTTGTGTTCAATTTTTTCTTGTAATAATTCCTGGAAAAAAACAACCTGATTCGGGGCGTCGGGGCTGCGTTGCGCCATTTGATCTCTCCTCGTTTTTGACGATTCCAACGAAGAGCGCCTGAAAAATGTTGGTATTATGAAGCAGAATAGGCTATAATACGGATTAGGCACTCTTCGGTGGTATGTTTATCCAAGAACATTATACCATGAAAAGAGTGCTTTTTATATGTCTAAAACCTAATTACTCCTGTCTTGGCGGGAGATCAAGCCGTTTCATTGAAAATCTGATGTTCCACTCGCTAATTTACATATTTTTACATAAAACCCGTTATACTTCTGTCTAAGGCTCCTAGATGATAAAACCTATACGGATATTATTGCTCTGTGTCAGTTCCTTCCAGGGCCGGCAAGTAGTCAGGTGGGTATTTCTATAGGAATGCTTCGAGGAGGCATTTTGGGAGGAATCATATCATGGATTGGTTTTACCCTGCCATCGGTGATGGTTCTCATCATCTTTGCCATGTTTTATCAGACTTTTACTTTAGGGGATGCAGGGTTTATTCATAGCTTAAAAGTCGTAGCCACAGCGATTGTGCTACACGCTGTAATCGGGTTAGGCAAGAAAATGACACCCGATAAAACACGACTTGCTATCGCCATTGTGGCTGCCTTTATTATGCTGCTTTATCCAACTGCGTGGATGCAGATTGTTATCATAGTCAGCGCAGGTGTATTAGGTATAAAACTATTTAAAGATAAAGCAGAATCAAAAGTAAAACCCTTTTCTATCAACATTTCTAAGAAAACAGGAATCACTTCATTAGGAATTTTGATCTTTGGTCTTATTGCGTTGCCTATCATAACGAAGCTAACAAACAACCCGTTGCTTAGTATTTTTGATATCTTTTTCAGGGTTGGTTCATTGGTCTTTGGCGGAGGGCATGTTGTCCTGCCCATGCTCGAACGAGAAGTTGTTCCAACGGGCTGGATGTTACCTGAACAGTTTCTTGCTGGATACGGATGGCTCAAGCCGTCCCTGGACCATTATTCACGTTTTCCAGCTATTTAGGAACGATTATGGAAGGTATTGGCGGCGCAGTTGTCGCAACCATAGGTATATTTTTACCGTCCTTTCTACTTGTTATCGCAGCTTTACCTTTTTTAAATGAATTACGTAAACATTCAACATTCCAAGGCATTCTTATGGGTGTGAATGCTAGTGTTGTTGGGATCTTGTTAGCAGCATTCTATGACCCAGTTATCAAGAGTTCAATTTTTGATGCATCAGATTTTGCCTTAAGTATTGTCCTATTCGCCTTATTAAACATTTGGAAGGTTCCAGCGTGGCTTATCGTGATATTGGGTATTGTAGGTGGTTATATTATCAGTTTTATCGGCACCTGACCCTTCAACAATCCGAACTAATTGCAGAAAACGAGGATTCAGGCGTTGTTCTTACTTCCAAAAGAAGACTCCTTCCTCAATTCTTAATCAAATGATTACACACAGTTAATAAACACTTTACATTTAGGTGATATGGTTGATGTGTAATAGAAGGGAGGAAAAGAATGAATATTCGTGCATTGTTTATTGATATGGATGGAACATTGCTGACGTCATCAAATGAAATTTCACAACGCAATGTGGAAACAATCAACAGATTGACAAATCAGGGTGTTAAAGTTTTTCTGGCAACAGGGCGTCAATATGAGATTACAGCACCTTACCATCGTCTGCTTGGCTTGAAAGCACCGATGATCTGCCTGAATGGGGCTTCCATTCATGATGGATTCACGGGAAGTGTTATCCAGATGAATCCGGTTGTGCTGGATGAAGCGTACTTCCATCGTGTAACGAATGAGATCACGTGCAATATCATTGTGCATACAACCGACGGTCTCTATTGCAACAAGACGTGCAAGGAGATTGATGAGTGGACCAGAGAAAGTAAGGATCCGCCAAGGTATATCGGCGACTTACGGCATGTAGATCACCGGAATGTGCTGAAATACAGTGTCAGAACAGGCTACCATGGTTCGCATATGTCACATTTATTTAGTGATGTAGCAGATGTCATCAACTGGAAAGATGGGTTTGAGATAGTTGCCCCCGGTGTTTCCAAATGGGCTGCTATTAATGAAATTTCAACAAACAGTAAACAGTTAAAATCAATACAATTGCTAGATAGGGGGAAATGGGCACCCAAAACGTTCGAAGCTATCCAGAATTTAATTGAAGAATATGGTGTGGACAGTCCCGGTTATGATTCTGAAAAAAACCATATGTGATTTTCGATTGGGATAATACATGTATTTTCCATGATGCGGAAGAGGCTTTATTCTTATACCAAATAGATCATCTTGCATTTAAACTGACACCGAGCCAATTCGAAAGCATTATAAAACGTAATGTGACTGATAACTCATTCTCAGATGATTACCGAAACACCGATGGGGGACCAGTTACGCTTAAATCGATTTCAAAAGACTTGGAACGTGATTATTGTTATCTTTACGATCACTATGAAAAGTTCAAGGGAAGCGAACCGTTGGAAGAGATTCGGTTAACCGATTATTTTAAAGATTTTAAAGTAAAGCTTTATTTTCTCTATGCGGCTATTGGGGGTACATATGGCCCTGAAGTAGCATATCCATGGATGCAGCGTTTATTTACAAATATGACCGTTCAGGAAGTGCAGAAATTAGCGGAAACCTCCAATGATTTCAATCTCGGACAGGCACTGGCCAACGTACATTTGACCAGTCCGGAACTATTATCAGGAAGCGCTGGGAAAGTCGTAGTGTATTATGTAAGTGGTTTACGAGTCATCTCTGAGATTTCTAACCTAATGAATACATTTCGGAAAAGGGGCATTGACGTTTTTATTGTATCAGCTTCCATGGAAGAAATTGTTGAAGTATTTGCAGCGAATCCTAAATATGGTTACGGTCTTCCAAAAGAAAATGTATTCGGAACAAGACTTAGGAAAAAGAATGGGATAATGCAGTCAATCCAACAGGACAACTGGCCTGTTGCGGCACATCATGGTAAAACACTTATCATCCGTAGGGAGATTGCAGCTAAAAGAAACGGAACTGAACCCTTGCTTGTTGCAGGTGACAGCAGCAGTGACTATGAAATGTTAACAGAATTTAAAAATATGAAACTTGGCTTGATAATCAACTGTTTACAGAAGGGCAATATTGCAGACCTTTCAGAGAAATGCAGTCTTGAAATAAAAGAAAGCGGGCCAACATATGCGCTTCAAGGGAGAAATGAAAATACTGGTTTATTGCATTTGTATGAGTCCACGACCAAATTGGGAACAAATGAAATAGTATTATTGCCAGATCGCTGATTGGATGTATGCATCCTTAATCAATGCTTTTGTTTTAATACAACCTTAATTTAATGAAAAGAGGCTGATAAAATTGAAAAAACGGAATATAATGAACCCCCTGTTGGGAATTGTTTTTGCAACACTTCTGGGAACTCTAGCTGCATGTAGCGGTGGGGAAGAAAGTTCGGCAATTGAAGACCCGAATTCTATGTCAGTAGAGGAAATCACTGAGAAGGCTAAAGAAGAAGGGAAGATTCAAAGTGTCGGAATGCCTGATAGTTGGGCAAACTGGGAAGAAACTTGGAAAGAGCTAGAAAAGGAATATGGATTGGATCATACCGATACAGATATGGACAGTGCAGAGGAAGTTGCACAATTTGAGGCGGAAGGAAAAAATGCCACAGCTGATATTGGTGATGTTGGTATTTCCTTTGGCCCCATAGCAGAAGAAAAGGGGGTAACAATGCCCTATAAAACTTCTTACTGGGATGATATTCCTGATTGGGCAAAGGATGATGACGGCGACTGGATTGTGGGATACCAAGGAACGATTGCAATCATGACAGATAAAAGGGTTGTTGATAATCCTCCTAGATCCTGGGGTGACATTTTAGAAGGTGATTATGAAGTTTCCGTTGGTGATGTTCAGAGTGCAACACAAGCGCAAATGGCCGTATTGTCTGCTGCCTTGGCTAATGGTGGAAGCGTTGATAATTTAATGCCGGGTATTGAATATTTCGCCAAGCTTGCAAAACAGGGAAGATTGGTATTAGTTAATCCTAACCTCCCAAAATGGGAAGCAAATGAAGTGGAAGTTGCTTTGATGTGGGACTTTAATGCCATTGGTTATGCGAATCAGCTAGATAAGGATAATTATGAAATCAGTATCCCTGAAGATGGTTCTGTGGTTAGCGGTTATGCAACGATTCTTAATAAATACGCTCCAAATCCACATGCTGCTATGTTGACTAGGGAGTATATCCTTAGTGATGCGGGGCAGGACAATCTGGCAAAAGGACATGCCCGACCAATCCGAGAAAATGCTGAGCTATCCCAGGAAGGAAAAGATAGCCTGTTACCGCCTGAGCAGTACGAAAATACCTTTACGATTGAAGATCAGGAGGCTCTAAGTAAAAGCTTAAGTAACCTTGTGGATCTATGGAAAGAGCATGTGTTAGCTTATGTCAACTAATAAAGTTATTTTAGTAGTTGTGGATGGAATGAGAAATGATACAGCGACAAGAAATTTAGGTTATGTTCATCATTTGGTGGAGAAAAATAAAGCCGCGCTGTATAAAGTGAAATCTGAGCTTCCAAGCTTGTCCCGTCCTTTATATGAAGTTATTTTGACTGGTACACCAAGTTTTGAAAATGGAATTGTGGATAACGCAGTTATTCGCAACTCCACAAAAGAAAGTCTGTTCCATATAACCAAAAAAAATGGTTTAAAAAATGCTACTGCTTCCTATTACTGGGTGAGTGAATTGTATAATCGTTCCCCTTTTGATGTCTATGAAGATCGTGAGCAGGAGGATGAAAGCAAACCGATTCAGTATGGAAGGTTTTATTTTGAAGACGATTATCCCGATTCCCATCTCATTATTGATGGAGAGCAATTGCGCAGGAATTTTGATCCAGACTTTTTATATATCCATCCAATGAATGTAGATTATATTGGTGAGATATATGGTTCTGAGTCGACAGAGTACCATAAACGTGTACTACAGACTGGGAAACATCTGGCACAGATTCTTCCAACCTGGATTGAGGAAGGTTATCAGGTGCTGATTACTGCAGATCATGGTATGAGTGAACACGGAACACACGGTGGAACAACAGAGGGTGAAAGAGATGTTCCGCTTTATGTAATTAGTCCAAAAGTTACTCCGGGAGTTCATGACGAAGAAATCCCTCAACTAGCTTTGGCGCCATTTGTCTGTAAACTTCTGGATGTTGATCCGTCTAAGGAGATGATTTCGTTTGAATTTCCTGGGTTAGAAGAGTAAATATCATTTCTGTGATTGCCTAATGTGGGCAATCACAGAAAAATAAAGGAGTGAAATATTTTGGAGACATTTGGGAAACAAAGACTTTTTCTTCTTCTTGTGCTGCTTCCATTTTTTTTGATTGTTTTCGGGTTTTTACTAGGGCCATTAGCCTCTATGCTTAAAAACAGTTTTTATGCTGATGACGGTGAAACACTAAGTTTTATTCAGTATCTTACTGTGATTAAAAGTAACTTTTATCTTAAATCAATTCTTAATAGTGTGATTATCTCACTGGTCTCAGCGCTGATTGGGATTATTATCGCAGTTATTTGTTCATATTCCATCACTCGGTTTTCAGAGAAAGTTCAGGACCGTTTATTAACAGTGTGCAATGTGTTTTCTAATTTCGAAGGGGTCCCTTTAGGGTTTTCAGCCATAATTTTATTAGGAAACAGCGGTCTGTTTATTCTATTCTTTGAAATGCTTGGTTTGGAAGCTTTTGCTCAATTTGATTTATATACTTGGGGAGGCATGATTCTTGTTTATGTCTTTTTCCAGACTCCCATTTCGATATTGCTTCTTTATCCTACATACTATGGGATGCGTGAAGAATGGCGGGAATCAGCCTTACTCCTTGGTGCGTCAAATGCTTCATACTGGAAACACATTGGCATTCCGATTTTACTGCCTAGTATTGTAGGGATACTGAGTATTTTATTTGGGAATGCCATGGGAGCATATGCTACAGCATATGCAATGGTTGGATCCACGTATAACCTGATGTCACTGCAAATTTCCGCTCTTATAGCCGGTGACGTTGTACTTAAACCGGAACTTGGGAGTGCAATGGGTGTGTACCTTGCAGTTATCACTATCTTAGCAATGATGATAAACGAAAAAATGATGCGCAAAGTAAGGAGGGATTTGGAATGAATAAAGAAAAATCTATCTGGATCCATAAACTTATAATTGTTGCGTTAATGATTTATCTGTTTACACCTATTCTTGGAACCTTTATCTATTCTATTGCGAAAGAATGGAGTTACTCTGTTTTGCCAGATTCTTATACCTTCCAGTGGTATGGTGAATTGCTTCAAGACCCGGCATTTTACAGTGCATTGGGCAGAACATTGTTTATAGTGATTGGAACCGTAACTTTAAGTGTATTTATTATGGTACCTACTGTTTTTATCGTCGTTACCTTTTTCCCCAAATGGGAAAGACTGCTTCAGGGTCTCTCACTGTTAAGATATGGGATACCGCCAGTTGTTGCTGCCATTGGGTTAATCCAAATGTACGCTTCTGGTATCATTCCAATTTATGGAACATTTTGGATATTGTTCGGTGCATATTTTGTTCTGATTTTACCGTTTATGTATCAGGGAATCAGAAACAGCATTAGGACAGTGAATGCAACTGATCTTATGGAATCAGCTGAATTACTTGGAGCTTCAAAAGTACGCTCCTTTATTTCTATTATCTTCCCAAATATCATTTCGGGAATTATCGTTTCCACAGTGCTATCAGTAGCTTTTCTATTTGGAGAATTTGTATTTGCCAATCTATTGGTCGGCGGCCAATTCGAAACAATCCAGATATTAATTTACAATAAACTGGAAACCAACGGCCATTCGGTAAGTGCTATTATTATCTTGTATTATTTTATACTGCTATTGATATCAGGGTTTATCATAAAAATAGGAATGCGTAGCAATAAGAAAGCTGCGTCTTAAGGAGGACTACAGTAATGGGCTTTGTAACTGCAGATAACATAAAAAAACAATTCGGTAGTGACACGGTACTAAAGCAAGTGTCTCTTTCCCTGGAAAAAGGGGAATTTGCTACTTTACTTGGACAAAGTGGCTGCGGAAAAAGTACATTGATGCGCTGTATTGCTGGTCTAAACAAAACAGATGGTGGGGCTATATATATCGATGGAAAAAATGTGACCGATGTAAGCCCTAAAGATCGACAGGTTGGAATGGTGTTTCAGTCCTACGCATTGTTTCCGAATATGACTGTATTCGATAATATTGCATTTGGCTTAAGAATGAAAAAGCTTAAAAATTTCAAGGAAGAAGTTCATAAAATGATTGAAATGATGGGACTGAAAGGAAAAGAGGATTCTTATCCCCAGCATTTATCGGGAGGACAGATGCAACGTGTTGCACTCGCCAGATCTTTAATTTTGCAGCCAAAAGTATTATTACTGGATGAACCACTAAGTGCACTGGATGCTAAAATAAGAAAAAATTTACAAAAAGAACTGAAACGGATTCAGCGTGAATTTAAGATTACAACAATATTTGTAACGCATGATCAAGAGGAAGCGATGACACTGTCCGATACAGTTCATTTAATGGATGAGGGACGAATCGTTCAATCAGGGGCGCCTAAAGAGATTTACACAAGCCCAACCAGTATCTTCATTGCAAGCTTTATTGGGAATTATAATATTTTAAAAAAGGAAGACTTCAAACGTCTTACCGGTAGCGAAAAAGAAAACTTCACAGAAGTGGCGATTCGCCCAGAGGTTATAAAAATAGTAACAGGATATAAAGAGATTTCCACAGAAAAAAAGGTACATTATACTGTTACTGGCGTAATTGGTGATATTTCCATGATTGGGAATGTGGTTCGTTATGAAGTGGAGGCTGCCGATTACACATTCCAGGTGGATTCACTGAATGATGGAGGGAATCATTTATGGGAAGGAAAAGAAATAACAGTCACTTTCTCAAAAGCCGATTGTTTATTTTATAGAAATGGTGAGTCACAATCCGATTCCGACAATGGGCACAATAATTATAGAGTAACAGAAATTAAGTGATAGTAAATTAATTAAATAGTGTATTTTGCCTTTTGTTAGAAGATAGGAGGTGCATAATAATAACACAACTTTTTTACGAATATGAAATATTTTTTAGGATATTGATCAGTGCGAGCTTAGGTTTTATTTTAGGATGGGACAGGACATCTAAAAACAAACCTGCTGGAATGAAAACATTTCCTTATGTGGCAGTCGCCTGTTCTTTAATCACGATTGTTTCTATAGAGAGTGTTGAACAGTACAATATACAAAATGTAGATAACGGATTGCGTATGGATCCGATGCGATTGGCAGCTCAAATTGTCTCTGGGTTAGGATTCCTTGGAGCAGGAGTCATTCTTAAAAATGGTTTAAAAATACAAGGCTTAACATCTGCTGCCATGATTTTTTTCGTCGGTGGCGTCGGAATTGGAATTGGTGCAGGGTTTTATTCCATTGTTATTTTCGCTACCTTTGTAACAATTGTATTGGCGAAAATAGGGATGTTTTTTGAAAAACATGATATCGGTAGAATGGGCAGCATTAAAGGAAAGCGTTGGTTTAGATGGAGGAAAAATAAACAAGTCGATAAGGAGCGCCAGAGTTTGTAAAAAAGGGTAATTATAGCATTAACCTCCATAGAATCGGGTTAGCATGGAAAAAAATCCGCTTCAGAAAATGACGCGTGAAATAAATAATAAATGCAAATCAGACTTTATGTTGCTGAATAAAGCTGTAAAAGGAATGTGTATAGTTCATAAGATTGTAAAAGAGGGTGGAATGTGAAGTCAAGATGGAGTGGATGGAAAGGTGGAAAAATGGGAAGTGTACATGGACATTCGCCAACTAAAAAAACAAGGCTTCAAGAAAGCCCAAATTGCTAGGAAACTTGGTGTATCACGAACAACTGTCGATGATTATTTAAAGGTAAGCGTCAGATAAAACACACGTTTTAAACCTTCATTATCAATGCGATAATCTTCCTAGACATTGATTTGGGAGGTTATGCGATGACGCAAAAAGACAAACGAATAGAATGGAAAACACGGTATAATGCCTGGAAAAAAAGCGATCAGAGTATAGCGGAGTGGTGTCGGAACCACGATATAAAGCCTCATCAAATGTATTACTGGGTTCAACAATTTGAAGAGGGGCAAGATGTCCAGAAAGAGGAACCGGGACAAACTCAATGGCTCGCGGTCCAAATGGATAATGAGATGGTTACGCCTGAAGGGCAGGGACCCATCTACATTCACGTTGGCGCCATATCTGTAGAAGTCCGTCCGGATGCCGACAGGAATCTGCTTTCTGACATTATGAAGCTTCTACAAAGCCAATGTTGACCAACGTCCCATTCGACAAAGTATATTTGGCACGCGGCAATACGGACCTGCGTAAATCCATTGACGGCTTGGCCGTCATTGTAAAGGAGTGTTTTGAACTCGATCCTTTTTCGCCCTGTCTGTTTGTTTTCTGTAACCGAAAACGCGACAAACTGAAAATCCTTCAGTGGGAGCACAATGGATTTTGGCTTCATTATCGGAGACTCGAAAGAGGCACGTTTCACTGGCCCTCTGAAAACGAAACAGCTCCGATGGGCATTAGTCAACGCCAGCTGCGCTGGCTACTCGATGGTCTTTCGATTAACCAGAAACAGGCACATCGTGAAGAAACAGCTCGTACCATTCTATAAAAAAGTGAAATATACAAATACGGGAATTCGACTAGGCAAGTCGGATTTTTTTCCTTATACTGGTGGGGATGGATAACACAGCGAACGCCTCACAAGAAACAATCGAATATTATCAGGCTCAGAATGAAAAGCTTGAAATGGAGAAGGAAGAACTGGAGGCCAAACTCAAATGGTATGAGGAGCAATTCCGACTCAGCCAGCAACGTCGGTTTGGATCTTCCAGTGAACAAGTCAATTCCGATCAAATTTCGCT
Source organism: Lentibacillus cibarius (assembly GCF_005887555.1). NCBI lineage: Bacteria > Bacillati > Bacillota > Bacilli > Caryophanales > Bacillaceae > Lentibacillus > Lentibacillus cibarius. Next base: position 2,302,194 of record NZ_VCIA01000001.1, read on the forward strand.
TTTTAATGAAGCTGAAGATACGACCCATTCGACACTCGAGGAACCAGATCTTGAAACGGTTACTTATAAACGCAAAAAACGACGTGGCCATCGTGATCAAAAGCTTGACAACTTGCCTAAGGAAACCCTTGACTATCATTTGTCCGATGAGGAACAAATCTGTTCCTGTTGCGGCGGTACTCTGCATGATATGAGTACGGAAGTCCGCAAGGAACTAAAGGTCATTCCAGCCCAAGTTAAAGTTGTGGAACACGTTCAACATGTCTACAGTTGCCGCCATTGCGAACGTCATGAAATTGAAACGCCCATTGTGACGGCAAACATGCCTGAACCTGTTTTTCCGGGTAGCCTTGCATCGCCATCTGCGATGGCTTATACCATGACCCAAAAATATGTGGAAAGCATGCCTTTGTATCGTCAGGAGAAACACTTGGAGCGCTTTGGTGTATCGATCCCACGCCAGACGTTGGCTAACTGGATCGTTTATGGCGCCAGCACCTGGCTGCAGCTTATATACGATGAAATGTATGCCCATCTCATCGGGCACGACATTTTACATGCGGATGAAACGACGCTTCAGGTTCTTTCAGAACCTGATCGTCCGGCCAAGTCGAAGTCGTACATGTGGCTGTACAGAACCGGACGGGATGATACACCCATCGTGCTTTACGACTATCGGCAAACCCGGGCGAGTAAACATCCTCAACAATTCCTGTCCAATTTTCAGGGCTATTTACATGTGGATGGCTACTCGGGGTACAATGGCCTTTCCAACGTCACATTAGTTGGATGCTGGGCGCATGCCCGCCGAAAATTTACGGAGGCTTTGACAGCGCTGCCGGAATCTGCCAGTACGTCGGCGGTGAAAGCCAAAGAAGGCCTGGCTTTCTGTGATCGTTTATTTAATATAGAGCGTAATTTAAAGGACGTCAGTCCTGAAGAACGTCAAAAAGCACGTCTGGAACGCAGTCAGCCTGTTCTGGATGCTTTTTCGGCATGGCTTCGTGAACAAACACCTCATGTGCTGCCCAAAAGTGCTCTGGGCCAAGCTATTAAGTACTGTCGTAACCAATGGGAACGTCTGGAGAGGTTTTTACTGGACGGGCGCCTGGAGATCGACAACAATCGAGCTGAACGTTCCATCAAACCTTTTGTGATGGGGCGCAATTATGTTCTTAACCTAGTTATGTGCTGAAAATAAATATAAACCTTTTGGATAAATCCATTTTATCTAATTTCAGTACATAACGTTATAAGCATTGTCCTTTTGCTAAGATAAGAGTAAAAGAAAAGGAGCCAATGCTTATGTACAACGAAACACAAATTACTAACTTTGAAAAACATCTTGGTGAGAAGGGTTATTCCGACCTTGTTATTGGACAGTATCTTCGGAAAGTTAAAGATTTTTTAAAGTGCGATGAAGTACATTTTGTCCGAAGGACAGATCATGAGGAATTAAAGAAAGCTATAGAGAAGTATTTAGTAAAAATTCCATTGTCATCACAAAAAGGCACTATTCAAGCCGCTCTTCATGCTTATTATTACTTTCTTAGTGGTTACCAAATCTTCAGACGGCTAAATCTTTCAGATTTTGAAATAAATCCGTCTATTGAGGTTGAAATAGATAGGTTTCGAACATATTTAACTGAAGTGGCCAAACTAAGTGATAATACAATCTTTTCTCAATGTAATACCGTAAAATTATTTTTATATTCTAGTTTTCCAGAAAAAGACTTTTCGCCAGAAAAACTGACTGCCGATCATGTTCGAAGATACCTAACTGACACACTGCGTCATATTTCAAATGCATCAAAGAAAACTATGATAGTCAGAATTAGAAGTTACGCAAAGTTTCTTGAATTCAGAGATGGCTTCAACTTAGAGGAAATTTTGAATTTACCAATGACACCGCCTGTTTGGAAACAGGCAAGAATCTCCAAACATCTAACTGATTCAGAAATAGATACCCTTTTTTCATCATATGATCAATCAAATCCAACCGGAATCCGGAACTACGCAATTGCACGATGTTTAAAAGATTTAGGTCTTCGCTGTTCGGAAGCAGCTAAACTTTCATTGGATGACTTTGATTGGTTAAATGGAATTGTAACTATTAGACAAACAAAGTCACATTCCGAAAGAAGTCTTCCACTTCATGCTGTTACAGGCAAAGCTATTGAAAAATATTTATTACATTCCCGTCCAGCTACCCAAGAAAGAATTTTATTTGTGAGATTTAAAAAAGAACCGGGACAGCCGATGGGAACTTCCCAAGTTCGAAATACGGTAAGAGGTGCTGCTATTAGAGCCGGATTGGAGAATTTCACTGGCACACATATGTTAAGACATACGGCAGCTAAAGAAATGATCAATAATGGTGTTGAATTAAAGATGATCGCAGATATTCTGGGACATGAATCTATTGAAACAACCAGTATTTATACGAAGATAAACTTCACACAGTTACAGGAAGTTGCTGGAACTTGGCCAGAGGTGAGATCATGAATAGTAATCTCATCTCAAGGCAGGTAGAAGAATATATTTCTTATAAAAGGGGTCTTGGATTTCAGATTAAAATAGAATCTCAGGAATTAAGACGTTTTGCGGCATATACTGTCTCGATAGGGTATGAAGGTTCATTGGCCAAGGATGTTGCATTCCAATGGGCTACCCTTAAACCAGAATATTCACGGTGGTATATGGCAAGAAGGATGGAGACAATTCGAACATTCGCAAAGTATATTTGTGTATTGGATCCCATGGCACAGATGCCTCCAAAGGGTATGTTTGGGAAATGTCATGGGAGAACGACCCCATACATCTTTACTGAAGAAGAAATATGCATATTAATGAAAGCTTCAATGGAATTATATGCACCTGACGGTCTTAGATGTAGGACCATCTCTGCTGCAATTGGTCTCTTGTGGTCTACAGGGATGCGTCCAAATGAAGTATGTCAATTAATGGACGACGATGTCGATTTAAAAAACGGGCGGATTACTATTAGGGAGACCAAGTTTTCAAAAACTAGGATTATTCCTATTCATGAAACCACTAATTCGAAACTAAGTTCATATATAAATGCTAGGGATAAACTAAGGGAGGACTTTTCAGACCGACATTTCCTAATTACTTCAGGAAGTCGTAAACTGGCATTACGTAATTTTGAGTATGCATTGCAAGTAATCAGAAAGCAGCTCCTGGCAGATAATAAGGAATGGAATAGACGGCCTCCCAGATTATATGATATACGCCATACATTCGCATGTAACACTCTGCTAGGCTGGCTTAAAAACGGTATAAATATAGATAGGAAAATACTATACCTTTCCACTTATCTTGGCCACGTTAAAGTAGAAGATACCTATTGGTATCTTACAGGGACACCTGAGTTATTACAGATCGTTTCTGGAAATTTTGAAAAATACTTTTATGAGGGCGGTGTCAGCCATGGAGAGTAGTGATTTCCAAAGCCTCCTTCAAAACTTTTTCCTGAAATGGATGATGAGTCAAAAGAAAGTGTCCCCTTCTACTGTTCAAACGTATAAGGATACGTTCCGTATCCTATTAAAATATATGTATGATGAACATGGCGTGAAACCAGGTTCCATAAACATGGAAATAATAAATGCGGATATTATTATAGGATTCATGCATTACTTGGAAAATAATCGAAAAAACAAGTATAAGACAGTAAACAATAGGCTTGCGGCAATAAAATCGTTTATGGAATACGTATCCTACGAATGCCCAGAATATTCAGGAACTGCACAAAAGATAAAGGCCATACCCTTTCGAAAAATAGAAAAGAAGGAAATCTGCTATCTCACCAAGGAGGAAATGGATTCATTACTTAATTCCTGTGAAACCGAAAATTCCGAAGGAAGGCGTGATTATCTTATGTTGCTTCTCCTTTATAATTCAGGGATGCGGGTTTCGGAAATGATTTCGATACAAGGGAAAGATGCTCTTTTTTCCGATAATGGAAAATGTCATTTGAGAATTATAGGAAAAGGGAGAAAGGAACGGACTGTTCCTTTATGGCGAACGACATCGGAGTATCTTGCTGATTTTATGTATGAGTGTGGAATTCAAGAGGATGATTACTTGTTATCTGGCAGGAATGTAAAACATTTAACCCGTTCTGGGGTGCGTTATAGAATAGATCGCATCGTTAAGAAAGCAACTGCCATTTGTCCATCTTTAAATGATAAAACAGTAACGCCCCATGTGTTTCGGCATTCAACTGCAATGAGCCTGCTCCAATCAGGAATTGATATTTCAACAATAGCTATGTGGCTAGGGCACGAAAGTATTGAGACTACACATAAATATATGGTGGCTGATATAAAATTAAAGGAACGTGCGTTAAACAAACTACATGAACCTGAATCGAATGAAACGGACTATAGATATCAAGTAACTGATGAAATCCTTCAATTCTTAAATTCATTATAATAAGTATGTTATGTGCTGAGTCCTATAGTAAGTCGTTAATTTTAAAGTGCTTTTAAAAGCGGTTGGTAAACTCAGCACATAACTAGGTTAAGTACATAATTTCTATTATGTGTTTAAGAACATAATAGAAAAAACTGGCTGTTCAGCAACACGGCCAAAGGGGCAACAGCAAGCGCTGTTGTATACAGTGTGATTGAGACAGCCAAGGAGAACGGTTTAAGCCCTTTTAACTATCTCAACTTTTTATTTGAAGAACTTCCCAATATAGATACATCAGATAAAGCAAAGTTGGCATCTCTGATGCCCTGGTCCCAGGCACTCCCGGAAGAATGCCAAGTACCCAATCAATCTAAATAGAGTATATAACAAATCCCCATCTGATTACAGGTGGGGATTATTTGACGCTTACATTTAAAGCGAAATCCGAAAGAAATGGCGGTATGGGAAGCGGGGACAAAAACCCGATCCAAAAAGTTGGATCCCTATCATAATGATATTCTTTCCTGGCTAAAAGAACATACAGACATGTCAGCTGCGCAGGTTTTTGACTGGCTTCAGGAAAAGTATGGATATACAGGGGTTGCCGAAAGTACCGTTCGTAATTATGTTAGAGATCTTCGACAGCATTACCATTTGCCGAAAGTCCTAACGGTCCGCCAATATGAGGCCGTCCCTGATCCTCCGATGGGGAAACAGATGCAGGTGGATTTCGGTGAAACTAGACAACAAACAACGAAAGGAGAGGAAGTTAAGCTTTATTTTATCAGTTTTGTCTTGTCCCATTCACGATATAAGGTGGTGATATGGCTGGATCGGCCTTTTACAACAAAAGATGTATTATGGGCACACGAAAAGACCTTTGAAGTCTTAGGCGGAATGCCGGAGGAAATCGTCTTTGACCAAGACCGTCTTATCCTTGTTAATGAAAACGGCGGAGACTTAATCTATACAGCAGCTTTTCAGTCTTACCAGGAAGAAAGAGGATTCAATGTATATATGTGTAGAGGGGCTGATCCAGAATCGAAAGGACGAATTGAAAATGTCGTTGGGTTTGTGAAGAAAAGTTTTGCCAAGCATCGTATCTTCGACAATATTGATAAATGGAATGAAGCGTGTCAAGCATGGATTGATCGTACGGGAAACGGCAAGGTGCACAATACAACAAAAAAGAGACCGAACGCCGTGTTTCAGTTAGAAAAGAAACACCTTCGTCCGATCCACAAAAAGTCAACTATCTTTCATCAAGATAGTTCCAGTATAACAGTAACGGTGCGCAAGGACAACACAATACCTCATAAGGTATGTGTCAATCTTTTCTCGATGTGGTTGTCACACCAATATATTTGGCACTCTATTTTTGTACACGTTTTCCGGCTACCGCGCTGTCGCTTGGTGGCCTGCATGTTTTCGTCACGTTCCAAAACCCGGAACCTGACAAAAACATGCAGGGTATTACCTAAAACTCTTCATCAAGTTTCCTATCGCTGATGAATGGGCTGTATATAAACTGATGGAACCTTCTTTTGCGCCAATCGATGGGCGTGTTGGCTGATTCAAATACTCCGTCATGCGAACGGTCTTTTCAACGTCTCGCTGCTTGCGTGCGCTTCGTTTTTGGGATGTGAGATAAACATCCCGCAACGTGTTATTGAGGATACCCTGTTTTACTTTCACCATAGCTTCACTGCCTTCTACGCTCCAATGCATCCCCCGTCTTTTCATCCGGAAAGAAACGCGACGCTGATTGGATTCCATAGCCCCTAAGCCTCGTGCGTCTTCTGGCGGGTCTTCCACTTTCTCACGCCAGTCAAAAATACGATCCCAATTGTGCTGAATGTAAGTTCGAAAACCGTTTACCTTTTCTACCTGTTTTGCGTTTTCCAGGGTACTTTCGTATGTATCCAGCCAAAGTATGAACTGTTGCCAATCGTGTTGTTTTAACGCTTTTCTTATCCCGTCCTTAAATTCACTCTTTTCACCGCCTAATGCCCGATTTAACGCCTGAGCTACATGGTAAGCGTCAAGTTGATTCAACACGGGATAACGGGACTGGGAAAAGGCTTCCTGGAACCGTTCAGCTGTGTAGCCCTGCCCGCCATCACTATTTGTCACAACCTGCGTATTCTCCAGCGAATAACCATGGGCCGCATATGACTGCACCTCTTTCCAAAAGTCATCAGTCGGCTTCGTTGTCATGATTACGTGTTGATTGCTGAGTGAGACCCGTTTGCCATTTTTGACCCAGCCTTCATGCATAATCGCATGCCGGACCTCATGGCTTTTCTTTTTCTTTGTAGAACGGACAAAAACGCCATCTGCCTCTGTATATAAATAGTCAACTTCTTTTCCCTCCGGAAGGGACGCTGCTTCCTCCAGTTCAGCCGCCAGTTCCACATCAGCCTGGGACTGCGCATCTCCAACACGCTTCACGATACTCCCGACTGTTTGATGACTCATCGTTACGGGGGTCCATTCCTTCAAAGTTTGGACTGATGCACGATACGTGCTCTCACTAGCCAATTCAGCCACTTTTACCTCCGTCAGGGGACTGTATCGTTGACTTTTCCGAAGACCAGCCCACTCATCAAAGGGATAGTGAGAATCACCTTTCAGGTCATGCATTAATGTATGCCGAAAACGAACTGCCCCAAACGTGAATTGAACCGTTTTCCAATCTTCACGCTCGACAGTCCAGCCCAACTTCTGTTTCTCAGCTTTAATCACCTTATTAATCTGTGTGAACACTTCCCCCATCTGGGAAGCAAACACCTCATACATATAGAGTCGAATGCTTTCTTCCAAATCAACTAAGTTGTTTGTTTCCTTTATTAATGCGTATAATCTTGATATAATAGTTTCCATGAGAAGGCCTCTTTCGAAATGTATTTGCCCGTCAAAGCATACATTTATGATAGAGTGCCTTCTCTTTTTTGACTAGAAAATTGCCTCAGGTGGCCCCGAGAATTATTTTACACATATCCTCATAAGGGGAACCGTTATTCCGTGCCTATTGGAACGTATAAGCATGGCGAGACGAACAAAGTACGAATTTCACGAATAGATGATGAAATGCTCCGCATTATTAATGCGAATGGCGAAGTTATAGCCGAGCATAAAATCGACCATCAAAAAGGAAAACTTATTCAGGATACGAGTCATCGCAGAGATCGAAGCAAAGGTATTGACGCATATATCCAAACAGTAGCTACTTACTTTGGAAATGTTGCACAGGCAACGGCCTATTTGGAGGAAATTCGCAGCCTCTACCCTCGCTATACTCGTGATCATCTACAGGTGATTGCGGATGTAGCCAAAAGTTCCGAGGGCAAGCACCTGAATCAGGCGCTAGATATGTGTATAAACGAAAAATTATATGCAGGCCATGACTTTCGAGACGTATGGACGTATATGCATCGCGAATATGAAAAAACGAAGCCAACGGATACGACAGAAAAAGAGCCGTCCTCTAATGTCAGCAGTGATTATGATCAGTATCAACCAACGACAAGAAATGTGGATGAATATATTGGCATATTGGAAGGGGGTCTGTATCCATGACATCTACAAGTTACCTTGAACAACAATTACGCTCATTGCGAATGGCGGAAACTGCAGGCAGACTTCCGGAGCTCATTACAGAGGCTGAGCGCCGGGACGTGTCTTATCAAGAATTTCTCGCAAGTATATTGAATTACGAACAAAAGCGACGGGAGGAAAAACAAATCGAGCGATTCATGAAATGGGCAGCATTTCCTTATCACAAAACGCTGGAAGAATTTGATGTTCGAGAACAAGCGTCATTAAGCCAAAAACAATTGAATCAACTAAAAGAATTGACCTGGATGGAGCAACTATACAACATTATTTTTTTGGGGCCGCCCGGCTCTGGTAAAACGCATCTTTCCATCGCGCTGGGGATGGAAGCCATTAATCGTGGATATCAGGTTTCCTTTCTCCCGATGGGAGAATTGATACACATCCTCAAAACAACGGAGATCATCCGTAAATCACAAATGAGGAAAAAGCGTATTCTCAAATCGGATCTCGTCATCATCGATGACTTGATGTATATGGCTATGAACCAAAATGAAGCTAATCTGTTTTTCCAATTAATCAATGAATTATATGACCAGTCGGCACTCATCTTCACATCAAATAAAGGGCCAAATGATTGGGGGGATTTACTGGGAGACCCAAGTATAACAACGGCAATATTGGATCGCATTTTACACAGAGCAGAGGTGGTTCATTTAGATGGGGATAGTTATCGTATGAAGCACAGAAAATCTATTTTTGGTGATGAGGAGAATGCAGACGTTTATATGGTAACTTAAAAGCCACCATCGCAATATGAAATTTGTACAGAGATTTATAGGATCAAAATAAAGGAGTTGAATCGATGAGTAGGTTTACAGTGAGAGAAGCAACGAAATTCTTTCGTTCATCCGGTGCCGATTGTAATGAAACATTGGTTCAAGAATGGATGAATGATACAAAAACAATGAATATAAGCTATGGAGTTACCAAAAGTGATTTTATTAGCTTTGATATGTGGAACAGTGCAAGAGGAACTGCTTACGAAAACGGAATTAGTGACAAGGAAAGAATTGCAAGATTATTAGTGGAGATAAATGATCTCAAAACAGAAATATTAACGTTAACAAAAGAAAAAGAAGGTCTAGAAGACCAACTCGGGATTATGTCTTCTTAATAAATCACATATTTACTTATATGAAAGATAGTAAAATAAAGCGGAATTACGAAATCGCTCACCTTTTCATTTGCGAATACAGAGATGGTAATTACGCAAAAAGTGTCCAAAATTAATTAGCAAAAAGTGTTCAATTTTAGTTGACAGCCACACGACCTCATCAACTGCTAAACTAAAATGGACAGTTTTTGCTCGATAGAACTGAACACTTTCTGCCACAAAATAATCCCAGCTTCCGTTGTCGGAGCACATATTTTTTAAGTTTTATGCGACATTGAAAATTTTGGAGTGTTTTGTTAGTAAACGAATTTCCTTGATTTACATTAGTATTGCTTCGAAATGTAATATTAAAGTATATTAGAAATAGAAGTTAAAAAGCCTGCTATTTAAAAACGAGGTGTGTCCATATGAGTCATGAATGCCTCTTCGCTGATTAAAATGAAATAACTTGGCAATACTGGAAACTACCGAAACAAAAATGTAAGGTGGTTTTCATATGCTGATAGAAATTAAAGACTTAGAAAACGTGTTCCATATACCTGAGCCATGGTACATTGACAACTGTATATTTGATGAAAACAAGGAACAATTGGATGTTTATGTAAAAGTAAATAAAAGTGCTCCAATGATTTGTTCCAACTGTGATGCCGAACGTCAACGATTCTTTGATATCGCTGATTATGATCAACGGTGGAGGCATTTAAATTTTTTGGAATATCCTTGTTACATTCATGCCGAGCATCCCCGGACAGATTGTAAGAAGTGTGGAAAAAAGCACCGTGTTGATATTCCATGGGCTATTAAAACACGCGCTGGCTTTACCAAGTTGTTCGATGCATGGATCATGATGCTGGTCAAGGACATGCCTATGAGTGCTGTCAGCCGTTTAGTAAAGGAACATGATACGCGACTTTGGCGGATACTCCATCACTATGTCGATAACGCACTGGCTACTCAGGATTTATCACATGTTACCAAGATTAATACAGACGAAACTTCCTCAAAACGTGGTCATAATTATATCACCATTTTTGTGGACTCAGAAAAACGAAACGTCATCCATGTAACGAAAGGAAAGGATGCCAGTACATGGGAAAAATGCAAAGAACGTTTAGAAGCTCAAGGCGGTAACCCAGATAACGTAACAGAAGTCTGTATGGACATGTCTCCCGCCTTTATTAAAGGGGCTTCTGAGTACTTTCCGGATGCTGCCATTACGTTTGATAAATTCCATGTGATTCAAGAAGCCAACAAAGCTGTAGATGCCGTACGTCGCACGGAACGCAAGACGTGTGCGGAACTCAAAAACACCCGCTATGTCTGGCTCAAGAATGAAAAGAACCTGACAAAGAAACAAAAGGGCATGCTCGACAAATTGAAAGACAGTGAACTGGACACCGCCAAAGCGTACCGAATGCGCCTTGTTCTGCAAGAGATCTACCAATACCCTGCTCAGATCGCTCCTATGGTACTTGAGGACTGGATTCAGTGGGGGTTACGTTGTCGCCTGGAACCAATGGTAGAACTGGCCAAAACATTGCGCAGACATTACGACGGTGTTGTGCAGTGGTTCCAATCCCAGCTGAATAATGGCATTATGGAGGGTATTAACAGCTTATTCCAAGCAGCCAAACGGAAAGCCAGAGGGTATCGCTCGGATAAAAATATCGTTGCCATAGTTTACCTGCTTGCTGGTAAACTGGACTTCACACCTAAATAAAAAGAACAGGCATCAGTATGGAGCCATGTATCGCTCGCAACCGAACCCGTTCCCTTGTCCGGTATTAGCGTATCCGTTTTTTGCACGCATTATACGGGCATCAGGTGGTGATTGTGGAGCGAAGCAATTGAACTCGTTCCCTTGTCCGGTTTTCATAGGTTTTCTGGAAACTATTAGATTGAAATTTGCCTTATTTCATTGTTCTTAGCGAAGAGCCAACTTTTTTTAGTCTGAGTGCATTTAAGACAACAGTGACCGAACTTAAGGCAATGCAGCGGAGCCCCCACTGATTGAAGTTTTAGTTTATCCCCTACCTAAATGTCACCATCAACCCTGCTACGGGACAAATAGAGGAACTAACGTATGTCCCTCTCTTATCTTACATAATCTTTATATTCAGTTAATACGAGGTCAATAATCTTCCTTTATACTATTAGGTAAATACATAGTAAAGGAGAGTGCTAGATTTATGAAGGTTAGTTTTTCTATCTTTTTCATGGCAGTAACGTTCCTATTTATGATTACGGTGCCTGCATATGCAGCGAGTAATGAGTCGCATTCAGAAGTAGCTAATGTTGCCCATCGGGGGCTTCGGGTCATGCTCCTGAAAATACAATGGCTGCATTTGACAAAGGATTTGAAATGAAGGCAGATTATATTGAAATTGATGTGCAAATGACACAAGACGGAGAATTAGTTGTAATCCATGATACTACTGTAGATCGCACAACAAATGGAACGGGTGCTGTTGGGGATTTCACGCTGGAAGAAATTAAACAGCTGGATGCAGGCAGCTGGTTTGACGAGCGTTTTGCCGGACAAGAGGTCCCGACGTTTGAAGAGGTTATTGATGCTTACCGAGGCAAGATCGGGATATTAATTGAACTTAAGTCACCAGGATTATATCCAGGTATTGAACAAAAGGTTGCAGATGCGTTAATCGAACGTAATATGCATCGCCCGAGTAACAATAAAATTATTATCCAATCCTTTAATCATGAGTCTGTCCAGATTTCTAAAGCGTTATTACCTGCTATTCCACACGGTGTACTTGCTGGAATGTCGTGGGAAAATGTGTCAGATGAGCAGCTTGCACATTTTGCAAGCTACGCAGATTACTTCAACCCAAATAGGAACATTGTCACACCTGAACTGGTTGATCGTGTCCATGCAGTAGAAATGGAGATGTATCCTTACACAACAAGAACCCAAGAACAGGCTGATAACTTATTAGATCTTGGTGTCGATGGTATTATTACTGATTTCCCTGAGTATGTTTATAAGCACCCGGTTAAAAATTAAAGGGACAGTGGGGAGATGATTGTTATTTCTTCAACTAAAGAATTTCGCATTGTTGATGATTTGATGCAGCAGATTGTTTCAAAAACATTGAAACCTGGAGCTAAATTGCCCTCTGAGTATACACTTGCAGAAAAGTACGAGGTGCCTCGAGCAACCGTAAGAAATGCGCTAAATAAGCTGGAGCAGCGAGGTTATATTTATTCCGAACAGGGGAAAGGTCGCTTTTTAAAAGAAGAATCTATTCAAATAGAGTTGCATCTAACGGGAAAAACGAGTTTCACAGAAAAAATGAAGCAATCCGAGTATCATTTGACAACAGAAGCTATTACCTGTGAGAAAATCAGTTATGATGACAAAATATATTGCCTTCTGCATGCTGACCGAAACGAGGAAGTATTTAAGGTTGCTAGATTACGCTATATCGAAGGTAAACCTATTGCAATCCACCAGTCATTTGTCAGCAGTTCGAATTTCCCTGCTATCGCTAAGGATGGTCCAAACATTAGGTCGATGTTTACGTATTACCGGGAGCATGGTTATCAGGAATTTGACAGCAATAAAAGTATACTGAGCATTACGTTTCCGACTTTTTACGAACAGGAGCTATTAGCTTGCAATAGTTTGGTGCCGCTTATCGTTGTGGAAAGCGATTGTATTGATGTAGAATCAAACAAAGTTCTTGAACATACGAAAATATTGTATCGAAGTGATAAGTTTAAGTATGATATTACGAATATTTAAAGCCATAGCTGGATTCTTAAGTTGTTCAGTTTTGGGTGACAAAAACGAAAATGTATAGGATTAAAAGGAGCATTGAATTGTAAAGCAATTTAATGCTCTTTTTTTATTGTCCCAATTGTAAATAAATTTTACAAAGATTTACAGTATCTTTTCACACAACAGCTTGGCGCCAAGTTATGATGAATTTGTAAAGGAGGTTGGAACACATTTATGAAAAGAAAACGAAGAACAACAATTCTTATTCAAGCTGATCCAAATTTGGCTCGCCGTTTGGCAGCAACCATTACCACAAAATATGAATGTCGGGAAATTGTTGCACCGAGGTACGGATTAACAATGATGAAGATGCGTGAGACGGCAAAGAATTCATTATTTTATATCGGAGAAGTTCTTGTAACTGAAACGAAAGTAGAAATTAATCAGAGCATTGGTATAGGACTTGTAACGGGTATGCAGGATGAATTGTCTAAAGACTTGGCCATTATTGATGCAGCTTATAAAGCTAAACTTCCGGAAACAAACGATTGGGAAGATCAATTAATTGCTGCTGAAGAACAAATAGAAAAAGAAAAAGCACAAAAGCAGGCGGAGATTTTTGAAACTAAGGTTAATTTCGAAACGATGGATGTCTAGTTCATCAAAAATTACATGATCGGGAGAGATAGTATGGCGATGGTTCAAACACACGATTTGCAACAAGTATATCGAAAGCTGCTGCACAGTATGTCCAGACCAGGAACCATTTCAGTTATGGAAGAGAATGTTCACCAACCAGAAAATGGACTTCCTTGTAATCATGCCAGTTTTTTAACGATGATGACGCTGTTGGATGGCGAAGTGACCTTTCACATTCTCTCGGAAAATCAAACAAATTTACATAACAAAATACCCGAATATACGTTAGCAAAACCCGCTCCTATCGATGAAGCTGACTATATTATTGCATTACGAGGCGTTTCAGAAAACGAGGTTATCCAAGCGATGAAACAATGTAAAATCGGAAATTTAATTGACCCTCAACATTCTGCAACGTGGATTATCGAATGTGAGACCTTATCCAATGATGGAGAATTGGTTTTAGCTGGTCCTGGTATCAAAGAAAAAGAGCAGCTTCATACAAGTATTACTAAAAATATGTGGAAAGCTCGAAATGAACGGACGAAAGAATATCCGTTAGGGGTGGATGTCATTTTTACAGATGAAATGGCCCGAATTGCCTGTGTTCCCAGAACAACATCCTTATCTTTTTCGGAGGTGAGATAATGGGGTATGTTGCGGTAAAAGGTGGCACCATGGCCATCGAAGCATCGATTAAACGATTAACCTATGACCGCTTAAAGGGGGAAGAAATAATTGAAATTCAAACCATACTTTCCACAATGCGGGCACTGGTCGATCAGGTAATGTCAGAAAGCAGTTTATACTCTCCATTTTTAGCAGCATTGGCTATTAAACAAGCAGAAGGAAGTATGGAAGAGGCGGTTTTTTTGATGCGGGCACATCGTTCAACACTGCCTAGACTTTATTACAGTGATACTGTTCAGCCGGAATCAATGCTTGTTGAACGTCGGATATCTGCTAGTTTTAAAGATATTCCAGGAGGGCAATTATTAGGTTCTACAAATGATTATACACATCGATTGCTAGATTTTAGCCTGGTAAACGAAAGCCCAATGCAAAACAAACAGTGGCTGCAGGATTACCTTAAATCGTTAGAAAACAACGTGGAAACCTCCGATTCGGTAACGTATTTTCCTAAAATCGTTGATTATTTACGAAAAGAAGGTTTATTTGAAGAATACGAAATAGACCACACACCACCTGATGATATTACCAAGGGAAGTCTGCAATTTCCTGCTTCCAGAAGTGCAAGATTGCAAGTGTTAACGCGGGGACAAACAGGAGCGGTAACAGCTTTAGGTTATGCCGCACTAAGAGGATATGGTCAGGTTCACCCTACTGTTGGGGAAGTACGAGTGGGGGAATTGCCAATCTACGTTGAACACCCAAACGAAGTAGAACAGGATGATGAAGATCAATTCTATATCGGGGATTTCAAGATGACGGAAGTGGAGTCATTTATTCCGATAACAAAAAAGGATGAAAATAATGAAAAGGAACTGGAGTTTGAAATCGGATATGGCGTTTGTTACGGACAAAATGAAACGAAAGCTATTGCAATGAGTATTTTAGATCAATGCCTGGAGCACCCGGAATGGGAGTTTCCGACGCATGATGAAGAATTCGTTTTATTACACATTGATGCTGTTGAATCTACGGGCTTCATCTCCCATTTGAAGCTGCCGCATTACGTTACATTCCAATCGAAATTAGATAGTATACGCCAAATAAAGAAAGGAGCGCAAAAGGATGAAAACTAATACACACTTTGCATTTTTGGATGAAGGTTCCAAAAAAGAAATCCGTCGAACAATGTTAAAGGCTGTGGCAATTCCGGGGTATCAGGTTCCTTTTGCATCCAGAGAAATGCCGATCGCTCGCGGATGGGGCACAGGTGGCCTGCAAATAACATTGTCCATCCTTGGCAAACAAGATGTGTTAAAAGTTATCGACCAGGGAGCAGATGAATCTGTAAATGCCGTCAGTATCAAGAAATTAGTGCAGGAAACGACAGGTGTGGAGGTAACGGACCAGACACAGGAAGCTTCGGTTATCCAATCAAGACACCGTATTCCGGAAGTTGCCTTAACAAAAGAACAGATTCTCGTCTTACAAGTACCAGAACCTGAACCGCTCCGGAATGTGGAAGCGAGTGAATATGTAACAAAGCGGCTTCATTCAGAGGACGAATATAGCGGCGCCTGGCTTATGTTGTTCGAACAAATTATGAAGTATAACAAAACGGCCACTGATGCTGATCATCCTGTATACGTAAATGATAGGTATGTCATGGCTCCAAGCCCAATTCCAAGATTTGATAATCCAAAAATGCATCAGTCAGAGTCCTTAATACTGCTTGGTGCGGGAAGGGAGAAGAAAATATATGCCGTCCCACCTTATACGGATGTGAAATCACTTGCCTTTGACGATTATCCATTTACCGTTGAATCGTTTGAAGGTGAGCACTGTCACTTGTGTGGTGCTACCGATGTTTTTATGGATGAGTTAATCGATTCGACAGGCAAAAGCCTCTATCAATGCAATGATACAAGCTACTGTATGGCGCGTTTGAATGAAAAGGAGAAGCTGGAGGTGGAAAGCAGTTATGCATGATGAGCCGATATTACGTATTGACCATTTAAATAAAACATTTGGTGAAGGGTGTGTCCATTGTCAGCGAGCCGAAACGCGTGAGCTCAAGAAAAATCACTGTCCGTATTGCAGTACAACGTATGCCTGTCAGGATGTATCACTTGAACTGTATTCTGGAGAGATCCTTGGAATTGTCGGGGAAAGCGGCAGTGGAAAATCAACGATGATGCAATGTTTATATTTTGATATGGATGTAACGTCAGGCGAGGTGTATATAAAGGATACAGAGTTGGAAGGAGAGAATCTTTTCGAATTATCCTCCCAGAAGAAACGTTATGTTCGTAACTATAAATACGGAATGGTCTATCAAAATCCGATTCACGGGTTGAAAATGAACTTTTCGTCTGTCGGTAATATCGCCGAAAAATTAATAGCAGCAGGCAATCGTAATGTTTCGGAAATGGAAGCGATCAGTAAACGTTTGTTGGAAAGTGTGCATATCCCGCTATTTCGGATGAAACAAGAGCCGCGAAATTTTTCAGGGGGTATGCAGCAGCGCGTGCAAATTGCGAAGGCTTTATCCAATAATCCTCCCGTTCTCTTCTTGGATGAAGTAACGACAGGTCTTGACTTATCTGTTCAAGCGAATGTGCTGGATTTAATTAAAAAGATTCAGCGGGAATTGGGTATTAGTATGATTGTTGTCTCGCATGATTTGGCAGTGATTCGGATGCTCGCTGATCGTACAGTCGTCATGCTTAATGGAAGCATTATTGAAGAGGGGCTGACCGATCAGATTCTCGAAGATCCCCAGCATGCATATACGCAACAATTAGTTTATTCACTACTATAGGAGGCATGGACACGGTGTACATTATTCATAACGGAGAGATTGTAGCAGAAGAAGCAATTATAAGTGGTTATGCGGTTATCGTTGATGGGGAAATTATTCAGAAAATCATTCCTGAAGCGGAAATAAATAATTACCCTGACGCAACGCTTATTGATGCCCGGGGAGGTTATATTGCACCAGGATTTATTGACATTCATTCTGATTATATCGAAACAATTGCATCGCCAAGACCGACATCGCTAATGGATTTCAATATGAGTTTGCGGGAAGCAGAAAAAATATTAATCAGTCATGGAATAACAACGATGTTTCATTCCCTTTCGTTTTATAAAGAAGATGCATTCTCACACAGCCCGATCCGTCAACCGGAAAATGTGCAGAAAATGGTGGATGCCATAAATGCAACACACAATGAACTGCATCTGATCAGGCACCGTCTGCATGCACGTTTTGAAATTGAAAACATTGGGCAAGTTGATCGTTTAGTTCAAAACATTGAAGATGATAAAGTCCATTTATTATCCTTTATGGATCATACACCAGGGCAAGGGCAATATCGAAACCTGGAAGTATACGGGGAAACATTAAAAGGCTACCACGACTTGACCGATGCTGATGTGCAAACGATTATTCTGGAGCGGCAAAATACGGAAATCATGACCATTGACAAAATGAAAGAAGTTGCTGACATTGCGATCGATAAAGGCATTGCGGTTGCTTCGCATGATGATGATGAAATCCAAAAACTTGAATTAGTTAAAGACATCGGAATAACGATTAGTGAATTTCCGATTACCATGGATGTGGCTAAAAAGGCTAAAGAAATGGGGTTATTTACGATTGCCGGGGCTCCAAATGTCTTACTTGGTGGTTCACACTCGGGAAATTTAGCTGCCGCTAGAGCTGTAAAGCATCAATGTGCCGATATTCTTTGCAGTGATTATTATCCGTCAGCTTTACTCCATGCGATATTTGATTTAAGTGATCACCATGGCAATGATTTGCACGACATGTTTATGAAGGTAACCCTTAATCCGGCTAAAGCTGTACGAATAGATGATGAAATTGGCTCGATTAAAACAGGAAAAAAAGCTGACTTAATTATTATTGAAAGAATGGAAGACGGTTATCCCATGCTGACAAAAACAATGGTCAACGGCTCCTTAATAACGAGTACAAATTATCGCACAAAATAAAGAGGAGGAGTGCTAGATATGCCTATGCTGGATATCAAGGATTTTGGCAAACGATTTACGATTCACCACTTAGATAAAACGATGCAAGCTGTCGAAAAAATTAACTTTTCCATCGAACAAGGTGAATTTATCGGAATCATTGGAAAAAGCGGCAGTGGTAAATCAACTGTTTTAAAAAGTATATACCGTACCTATTTACCTGATACTGGGAATCTGTACTATCATTCCGAACGTTTTGGATATATCGATTTAGCAACAGCTACCGAACGTGAAGTATTGTATTTGCGTAAATATGAAATTGGTTATGTATCCCAATTTTTAAATGTAATGCCAAGAAGAACGGCTAGGGAACTTGTACAACATGCTTTGCTGGAAATGGGCGTATTAGAGGAAGTCGCACGTCTTGAAGCAGAAAAAGCATTACATCATTTTGAACTTGACCGAAAACTGTGGGACACCTATCCAAATACCTTTTCTGGTGGAGAAAAACTGCGATTAAATATTGCAATGGCTACGGTGAAAAAACCGAGGTTATTATTGCTCGATGAACCAACAGCAAGCCTGGATCAACAATCAAAAGAAAAAGTGCGTGACATCATCAAAAAGTTAAAAGCAAATGGAACGACATTAGTTGGTATTTTTCATGATATCGCATTTATGGATGGTCTGTGTGACAAAGTTTTTGATATCAAGCAAAAACAGTTACATGTCAAACAGATAGTTGGTGCTGCACATGAAAGCTGATTTGCATGTTCACAGCCATTTCTCGGATGGTTCTGATTCGGTGAAAACAGTCATGAAAAAGGCGAGCGAGAATGGGGTAACCCAAATAAGTTTTGTTGATCATGATACCGTCAGCGGGATGCCTGAAATGACAAGACTTGGAAATACATTCGGTATAACCGTTATCCCGGGTATCGAGATATCAGCGTTTGATTTTAAACGAAATCGGAAAGTACATGTACTTGGCTATGATTATCGCCCTAAAGCAACAAACATAAAGAGCATATGCAACAAGATCCTTTACAGGCGGCAGGCCCATTCGTTGGATCAAATTGAAAAACTGAAAGCTGTCGGGTATGAGTTGGATATTGATGCGATTGTTGAAGCGGCAAAACCAAGTACCACCATCTATAAGCAACATATTATGAAACAATTAACGGATGCGCCCTACACATCGCCAGCGTATAAACAGCTTTATCAGCAATTGTTTAAAGGAAATGGGGTTGCCGCTGGAGATATCACCTATATTGATGCATTTGAAGCAGTGCAGGCAATCACAGCTGACGGGGGGATTCCGGTTGTCGCACATCCTGGTCAACTGGACTCCTATGCCATCATCCCCGAGCTTGTCGAAGCAGGATTGGTAGGGATCGAACGAAACCATCCAGACCATGGGCCGGACGATTATAAGCGGGTGGAAGACTTGGCAAACGCATATAATCTGATCATGACTGGCGGTACGGATTATCATGGCACATTTGGGGAAGCAATTGAAGTGGGGGATATTACCAGTCCTTCTAGCTGTGGAAAAACTAAAAGTTCACTTATATAGCGTAAAAATTGTTTAATAAATTAATTCAAAGGGAGTGTTCGCAATGAAAAAGCAATTGTATTTAGTTGTCGCTCTTATTATAGCACTATTAGGCTTAGCTGCTTGTTCGGAAGGAAGCACAGAAGGAGCATCAAACGCGGATGATGTTATTGATGTCGTTTGGTATCCGAATGAATCTGCATCAGATTTGAAAACTTCTCGTAAGGCAATTGGTAAAATGATTGAGGAAGAAACAGGTAAGAAAGTTGAGCATCATTTAACGACGGACTATGCCATAGCGATTGAGACAATAACAAATGGAAATGCAGACATCGCCTATATGGGTGCCCAGGGTTATATTGAAGCTAAAAATAAAAATGATGCCATCCAGCCGCTAGCTGTATCTACTGGACCATCTGGTACGCTGGAAGATGCTGTGTATCATAGCTGGTTAGCAGTAAATACAGATGACCAGGAAAAATACAAGAAAGACGGTGCGTATGCCCTCGATACAATTGAAGATAAAAAATTCTCGTTTGTATCCAATAGTTCAACATCAGGATTTAAAGTACCTTCTGCCAGAATTATTGGTCACTTTAGCGAAAAAGAAAAATATGCGGACTTGACCGAGGAAGACTTAATGCAAGGCGGATCCCTGTTTTCGCAAGTATTATTTGGAAATTCCCACCAAGGCTCAGCGGTTAACTTATTAACAGGAAATGCTGATGTTGCAGCCTTTTGTGATGTATGTGTAGAAAACTATGTTGAAGTTGCAGAAGGAAAAGAAAATACAGTAGGAGCTGTTTACAAAGTAAGCGACGATGCGGCCGAACCTTTTAATAAAGTTACTGGAAGCACGTTTACCTTAATGGACGTTACACCGGTATTAAACGCTCCAATCGCAGCTAATATGGATGCCTTAGGACAAGCAGATTTTGACACATTACAAGAGCTGTTCACATCTGACAAAATGGCAAACAATGAAAAGATTTTTGTTCCAGAGGATTCCGGAAAATCAGGTTTATTCTTTAAGACTGACAAAGAAAGATTTGCAGAAGTAGACGACTCATGGTTTGATCCGATTCGCGAGCTTTCGAATTAATAGCTTATGCTTTAGAGAAGTTTAGACAAAGAATGCAGTGTATGCATGGTTGATAAAATGCATACGCTCCATTCTTACAAATCCTACAAAAAGGAGAATGTTTATGACATTGTTAGCACTTGAAGGGTTGGCAAAAACATATGACTCGGAAACAAACGTATTGGAAGATATAAACTTTGAAGTAGAAGCGGGAGAATTTGTTTCGATTATTGGACCATCTGGTGCAGGAAAATCAACGCTTTTGCGCTGTATCAATCGAATGGTTGACATAAACGAGGGAACCGTACGCTTTGAAAACACCAATGTCGGCTCACTGAAGAAAAAAGAATTACGCAAACTGCGTATAAACATTGGTATGATTTTTCAGCATTATAATCTCGTGCCTCGACTGCCGGTTATTGAAAATGTCCTCCATGGGCGTTTTGGCTATAAAACGACGATGCAAGGAATCCTTGCCCGATTTACCGAAGATGAAAAAGAGCGGGCCTTCTTTCTATTAGAAAAGCTGGGCATTGCAGAACATGCGTATAAACGCTGTGATCAATTGAGTGGTGGTCAGCAGCAGCGGGTAGGAATTGCGCGTGCACTTATTCAAGATCCAAAACTCGTACTTTGTGATGAACCAATAGCTTCACTGGATCCGAACGCTTCAAAAGTAATTATGGACCATCTTAAAGCCATTACTTCTGAGTTGAATATTACGTGTTTAGTAAATTTGCATCAGGTAGAAGTTGCACAAAAATATTCGGATAGAATTATTGGGTTGAATAAAGGAAAAATCGTCTTTGATGGGCCAAACCACTTGCTTACAGAGGATCGTATAAATCATATATATGGTACGGAATCAAGAAAGTTAATCACGGTTTAAGGAGCTATCTATCGTGAATGAAAAATTAATGCATAGACGTAAATGGAATATAACAGTTTTTCTCTTTATTATCATTGTCGTTACCTATTTATCGGCAGCTATCACGAACTTTGACTTTATTCACGGAATCACTGCTTTTCCAGAGGCTATAGGTTGGATTTTTTCCAACTTAGTCATAACGCATGGAACAATTGAAAAGCTGCCGACCATCTTAGAAAAATTAAATGAGACGATTTTTATGTCGATCGCAGCTACGACAACAGCAGCTGTTGTTTCCTTGTTTTTAGGAATTATGGGATCAAGAGCAACGAAGATTAATAGCTTTTTAAGTGTGTTAGCCCGCTTCGTTGCCTCTACTTCAAGAAATATTCCAGTGGTTGCCTGGGCGTTAATACTCCTGCTTTCGTTCGGGCAAAATTCTATCACAGGCTATTTGGCATTATTCGTGGGAACGGTCGGATTTTTAACAAGGGCATTTATTGAATCCATTGATGAAGCAAGCCAAAGTGCTGTAGAAGCATTAACGGCAACAGGAGCTACCTATGCTCATATTGTTAATAAAGCTGTTATTCCGCAGAGTTTGCCGCAAATGATTAGCTGGATTCTATTTATGATTGAAACGAATATTAGAAGTGCTACATTAGTGGGGATATTAACAGGGACAGGAATCGGCTACATCTTTGATTTATATTACAAAACGATGAATTATAATGCAGTGGCACTTGTAACCTTCAGTGTTGTTATTTCCGTTATTATCATTGAGCTGATTTCAAACTATATACGGAAGGTGATCCTATAGTGCAGGGCTTATCTACAACAAGTCATATAAAAAGAACAAAACGCGGGCGGATTGCGATCAAATCTGGTAGTAAAGCGGAACGTGTAATCCAATGGACCATTTTGCTATTTATTGTTTCAACCGTTATGGCGTTTATGTTCTTTGATTATACCGGACTCGATATCATAAGCGCCATAACAGAAACGGCTTATAATATAAAGGTTATGTTCTTGGAACCATCCTTAAGTCATTTTACATGGGCGGAAGCATTTTATCAGGTTGGCGTTACCCTTGGATTAGCTGTTTTATCTACTGTTCTTGGTGCTGTTATTGCTTTTTTCTTAGCGTTACTGGCTGCAACGAATTTGTCGAAGGAATGGGTGTCAAAATCAGTACGAATAACAGTTGCTTTTATACGTGCGGTTCCAACCGTTTTATGGGTGTTAATCTTTGCAATTGCAGCTGGTTTAGGAAGTGAGGCTGCAGTACTTGGGATGCTGTTTCATTCGGTTGCTTATTTAGTTAAAGCATTTTCAGAAGCTATCGAAGAAATTGATGCAGGCGTTTTAGAATCATTGCGGGCTACTGGCTCCAGCTGGTGGCATATTGTTATCCATGCCGTCCTGCCATCAACGTTTACATATTTATTATCATGGACGTTTCTGCGATTCGAAATCAACTTTTCTGTAGCCGTAGCAATGGGAGCAGCAGCTGGAGC
Source organism: Lentibacillus cibarius (assembly GCF_005887555.1). Lineage (NCBI taxonomy): Bacteria > Bacillati > Bacillota > Bacilli > Caryophanales > Bacillaceae > Lentibacillus > Lentibacillus cibarius. The sequence goes on from NZ_VCIA01000001.1 coordinate 2,325,388, forward strand.
AGGCGGAATCGGATTTGAACTGTTTATGGCATCCGGGTTCTATTTTGATCTCCGAGAAGTAGGCTTTATCACGTATGCTATTTTAATTATAGCAATCATGTTGGAAGTATTATCGACGCGATTAAAAAACCGCTACTTGTAAGTTATGAACATTAGCGTATTGACTATTGTCTGGCAATGCTCAAATGATGAAATACCTTTAAACTCATGTCATATAAACGAAAAGGCGATTGTTATGGAATTTCCCCATAACAGTCGCCTAATAATCTGAAATCTATCTCTATTTCCCCAGCATACGGCCAATATAAGTGATAATTTCCTCCGGTTTACCAGACACTTTTTCATCACGGTCGGCGTCTTTTGCCAGTTGTACAGGCTCACCGTTTTGTTGCAGAATTAGTTCGGTATCCAAAAATGAACATGTTGGCTTTTGGGAGCAGCGTGGTTATGAGAAGGATGCTTGGGTTAGGACCTGATGCGTAAAATAGTCGGGTCAAATAGGGTGATAGCTCTAATGCATGATGACAGCATCTATATAAAAAATTTTATTTTTGAGCAAACCGTTCCATGATTTAGTCCGTTACCTTAGATGAAAACAATTTGGGAGGGACTAAAATGAAAAAATGGATATTTTGCTTAACTATTTTAGCAACTATCTTGTTATTGGCTGCTTGTGGTAATGGATCTAATGAAGAATCTCAAGATGAGCAGGCAAACAATGACACACCAGAAACTGAGGAAACAAGTGATGGAGCAGATGATGAAGCGAAAAGCCTGCAATTATTAGAAGATGACGATGCGGGAAAATACTTAGCAGACTCTAAAGGGATGACACTCTATTATTTTACAAAAGATGAGGAAGGAAAGAGTAATTGCAGCGGGAAATGTCTAGAAAATTGGCCTGCATTCACTGCGCAAGACTTCGAAGTGCCAGAAGGATTTAATAAAGATGATTTTGATACGATAAACCGTGAGGATACCGGGGAAGAGCAAGTAACGTATAAGGGCTACCCGCTGTATTATTTTGTTAAAGATAAGGCAAAAGGCGATGTGAACGGACAAGGTGTAAAAGATGTCTGGTATACCGTAAACAGTGAAACAACATTTGATAAGGCTTCAGATGAAAAAGCGGGCGGTGAATCGGCATCATTACAACTATTAGAAAATGACAAGGTAGGTAAATATCTGGCTGACTCAGAAGGCATGACATTGTATTACTTTACGAAAGATGAAGAAGGAAAAAGTAATTGCAGCGATAAATGCCTGGAGAATTGGCCAGCATTTACGGCACAGGATTTCGAAGTGCCAGAAGGATTTAACAAAGACAACTTTGGTACGATAACGCGTGAGGATACTGGAGAAGAACAAGTAACGTATAAGGGTTATCCGCTCTATTATTTTGTGAAAGATAAGGCAAAAGGCGATGTAAACGGACAAGGTGTGAAAGATGTCTGGTATATTGTCAATACAGAAACAACATTTGAGTAATACAATGACGGCATCCAAAGGAACGATCACCGATGTGATAGTTCCTTTTCTTCTCTTTAGCTAGTATAATGAAAAAATAATGTAAACATTGACAACAATGCGAACGGAGAGGAGAGCCTGATCGTTGTGAAAGATAAAACGGATGCTGAACTAATCGGATTAATAAATCAAAACCATCGTCCCGCATTAGAAGAGATTTATGGACGGTATATAAAGCTGATTTATAGTTTTGTTTATAAATTCAGTAATGGAAACGAGGAAGCAGCCAAAGAAATGGTTCAACTGACCTTTCTAAGACTGTGGACGACTAAAAGCAGTTATGATCCCTCTAAAGGAAAGTTTGTTAATTGGCTACTGACAATTGTCCGAAGTGTGTGTATTGATTATATCAGGAAAGAAAAAAAGCATGCCCATCCAAATCATCAGTATGATACAGATCGAACGCTGGGTGTGGCTGATCCTCAAGACCAAATTGAAGAAACACTGCAAAAAACGGAAATTGCCAAAGCGAAAAACAGGTTATCGGCTGCACAGCAGAGATTAATAGATTTGTTATACTGGCAGGGATATTCACTTACGGAAATAGCGGAAATGGAAAATACGCCGGTGGGAACCATCAAAAGCAGGCTTCATCAGTCGCTAAAACAATTAAAGAAACACTTGGAACTGGAGGGGTCATAAATGGAAAGGGAATGCGAACACTTACTTTCTTATATGGCAGGTACACTCGATGATATAGATAAAGCGAAATTTGAAAGACACTTGGAGCAGTGCGAGGTATGCAGAAAGGAATATGAAGATCTGACGGATTCATGGGAGGCATTGCAGTTCGATTTTGAGGAGCAGGAAGTACCGGAGTCGCTAAAGGCAGAAGTGTTTGATTTTGTGTTTAGGGATGAGCAAAAAGAAGGGAATCCCTCGGTAAAAGATAGAATAAAAGCATGGGGAATTCTGTTGAAAAAACAATTTACTCCTTTATCAGCAGGACTGGTTGCTATTTTGTTTGCTATTACAGCTGCACTAACATATACCAATGTTCAATCAGCAGCCAATCAGCCAAGTACAATAAAGCAGCCAGCTGAAATAATTGCTTCCTTAAATTTAACATCAGCTAATGAAGCAATGCGTGATGCAGGTGGTTATGCGTATGTTGTGAAAGATAATCAGGTGAAAAAACTGGTGGTCCATGTTAATGGAATGCCAAAGTTAAAGGGTTCAAAAATATATCAGGTGTGGATGCTAAAGGGTGGAAAACGAACAAATGCAGGCATGTTTAATACGAATGATTCCGGATCAGGGGTATTAACCTATACCTTATCCGATGACGAAGATGACTTTGAAAACATTGGTATCACAATGGAACCTAGTCAAAATAACACCCAGCCTCAAGGGGAAAAAGTGATAGGTTCGTAATAGGAGAAAATCGGAATATTGGATGGAACTAAGAACTTAGGGCTTATAGCAAAGTATAAATATTTTCGGTGTCAGTATAAAAATTTCCTAAAACAAGCAAACTTTTTTCTGCCTTTATCCGTTTACTAGGGTAAATAAGCATTTTAGGAGGTTTTTTTATGCGAAGTAAATTTATCTTGTTATTTACAGTCATACTCATTACATTGATAGCCTTGGTTGGCTGTACTGAAAACAGTGAAACAGGATCAGAAAATCCTAGTGGTGACACAAAAAATAGAGAGTCGTCCAAATCAGGTCATGATAGCACTGGAACCAAGGTTTATGTCAATAACCGTGATGCAGGTGACATTCAAGTTATTGACTCCAGCACAAACGAAGTATTGGATACCATTAATGTTGGTGAAAACCCCACCTATAATGAAATTGGGCCAAACGGAAAATATGTCTATGTCGTCAACAGTAAATCTGAAGATGTATCAATTATTGACGCCAAAACAAATAAAGTTGTTAAAACGATTCCTGTTGGCAAAACACCAAAAGGAGTCAATTTCATGCCTGATGGAAAATGGGTGTTTGTTGTCAATGAAGGCGAGGGGACTGTCACAGCAATTGAAACCAAATCCATGGAGAAGAAGGCGACTATAAGAGTTGGGGAAAATCCACATAATGGTGTAGCTGGTCGGGACAGTAGCAAGTTTTATGTAACGAATACAGGTTCCAATTCCGTATCAGTTATTGATGTTGCATCCAAAAAAGTGATCAATACAATTAAAGGTATAAAGGGTGCGCCGCACAATATAAACATCACCCCTGACGGTAATACATTGCTCGTTACTCTAACAAAAAATGGTGAGCTTGGGGTCATCGATTTAAATGAAGGTGAAATGACGTCAACGATTACTGTAGGTACGGGGCATCATGTGGTAGATATCACTGCAGATGGTAAATATGCGTATGTCGGAAATATTGGCTCAGATTTTGTCTCTGTTGTTGATATTTCCAAACAAAAAGAAATCAAACAAATTATTGTTGGAATGGGACCACACGGTGTTACCGTTTCAAAAGACGGAAAAACAGTTTATGTAGCTGTTACTAGCAAGGATCAGGTCGCTGTTATTAACCGTGAGAAAAATGAAGTTGTAAAACGGATTGATGTCGATACATTACCATTCTTTGTAAGTACACTGGAAAACCTCTCTTTAAAATACTTAGAGTAATTTTTAAAGCGAATTTGGTTTCAACTTTCACTTCTAAGTTGACTCTCAAACAATATATATTGTGAGAACTTTTCCCTAAAATGAACCATTTTGTAAAAGCACAGGTTTTATTATCTAAAAGAAGCGGGTTTTAATCACCCGCTTCTCATTGTAAACTCCAAAATAATATACTCAGGATTATCTTTTTTAATTAAAAAGTTGTGTGGTTTCATGACACATGCCCCGCAGTGCCACCCTAATTATCTTACGTATCTGTAAGATCACTTAAATGTTAATCAGCTCGAAAGTCCGATTCCAATCTACCTTGATACTTGTTTTTACCGACCACAAGCTCTCTGAAAATCAGTGGGCAATTGTACTTTATCTTTCTCATCGCTAGCAATATTGCGTTTTCACTATTATATAAATCCTTCAGTCCAAATGCAAGAAGATACCCTTGTTCGGATTGTTGAATGGTGGGATGAGTGCCCGAACGGAGTGACAAAGCCAACAAAAAGTCGCTCATTTACGTAATGAGCGACTAAAAAGCAAATCAATCCTTTAAACGTAATACGTCCATTGATGAACACCAACCGCACGAGAATGACTCGCAAGAATGCTTCTAATTATCTTTTTAGACGGCACCACCCGGCACCAATCATGGATGGTATTCGAATAAGAAATGGGTTGCTCTTACCATTATCAGTTTCAGCGCTTGCGCTATCGCAATATGTTTTCAAATTTTTTATAACTTTTACTTGGTAAAAATTGAAGACTTTGCTACTCTGGCAGATACAATGCGCGGTGTAGCTGTTGCTTCAACGGTACTTGTCATTGTTACCATTTTATTAAATGCACTTACGTTGTTTTTTATCGGGATAGGGGCGCATTGTAAAACAATCGGGTGCGGTGATTGAATAAGGAATCGCGCTAATATCGCGCATAAGGGACATTTTGTGGAGTGAAATTTGAATGTTTTTAATGCTATGATGACATTAAGGAGGTAAGGAATATGATGTTTCCATTAGGTATATTACCGATATTGGCTATTTTATTTTTGTTCCTGTCATTCTGGCTCACCATTCAAGTTATAAGACAAAGCAAAAGTAATAGTCACTGGATAAGTCTGATTCTAAACGGTATGTTTTTAATAATCTTACTTGGTATATTTGTTTACGGTATTTCTGTTAATGACTTTACATTTTTTGCACCTTGGATATATTGGATTCTTATTGCTGCAGGAATTCTTGTGGGTATTGTCTCGTTTATTAAAAAAGATGTTCCAGGGCAAATTATGTCTTCGGGACTTTTATTATTTATGGCGTTCATAACGTTATTTTCAATAGGGATAATTTTGATTGTCCTGTCGATAATCCAAACCATTATTGCCATAGCAAACTGGAAACGACATGGATTGAGAATCGCAATGTAATTGTAAATTGACTATTCAAGAATTGGGCGCCATTCCGGAATAAGACTTTGCGTACGTTCTGTACATAAGGGCCAGATTGTTCAAGAATAACTTTATAAACTTCGATTTAATACGTAGGGGGGTAATGTATGAAACAGGTCGGAATTATTTTGGGTATAGTAGTAGTGGCTGTAGCAGTGTTTATATTTGTGAATAAATCATATTATCCTTCTATACCGATAGAAAATCTATCAGCAAAAGAAGTAATTGAAAAACTGAAAGAGTCCGACAATAAGGTAGTAGAAATTGCAGTAGAAGATGATACGATTTGGTATTTCACAAGAAGTGAAAATGAAGGTATTTCGATAGCCGATGAAAAAATTAAACAAATGATTAGTTCAAATGGATGGGAATTTAAAGAGAAAGATGGTGCTGGTCTGTTTTTTAAAAAAGACGGAGAAAGATTACTGGCTACTACTCAAATGTGGACTGAAAAATACGTTCTCATTAAGATTCAAAGCAAATTTAAATAATTTTAGAGTTTTATTAAGCTAACGGCGCAAGAGTTGAATAAAGCTTTTGGTTGAACCAGATTATTGAGCAAGTGGGAAGAAGGGGCATGTGATGTCTAGCGCAAAGGCGAAAACCTTTACGATAGGAAATACAGAAATGCACTATGTTGTTTTTGGAAAAGGAGAAGTACCATTTTGATCATACCGGGGCTGTGAGACGGAGTACAGGAAATCCTCAAAGGCTTTAGCTTTCAGTTATCGATAATATGCTAAAAATACAGGGTATATTTTTGCAGTCGGAAGAACCACCTGCCAAAGGTTTAGCACCACAATCCGTACTACAAGCATCGACGGTTTATATCATTATCATATTACACTCCTCCCTCAATTCTTCATCAAATCATTACACACCGTTAATGCAGACTTTACATTTAGGTGATATGGTTGATGTGTAATAGGGAGGGAGGAAAAAAATGAATATACGTGCATTGTTCATTGATATGGATGGAACATTGCTGACGTCATCAAATGAAATTTCACAACGCAATGCGGAAACGATTAACAGATTGACAAATCAGGGCGTTAAAGTTTTTCTGGCGACAGGGCGTCAATATGAGATCACAGCACCTTACCATAGTCTGCTTGGCTTGAAAGCACCGATGATCTGCCTGAATGGTGCCTCCATTCATGATGGAATCACGGGAAGAGTTGTCCAGATGAATCCGGTTGTGCTGGATGAGGCGCATTTTCATCGTGTAACGAATGAAATCCCGTGCAATATCATTGTGCATACGACCGACGGTCTCTATTGCAACAAGACGTGCAAGGCGGTTGATGAGTGGACCAGGGAAGGTAAGGTTCCGCCAAGGTATATCGGCGACTTACGGCATGTAGATTACCGGAACGTGCTGAAATATAGTGTCAGGACAGGCTGCCATGGTTCGCATATGTCACATTTGTTTAGTGATGTAGCGGATGTCATTGACTGGAAAGACGGGTTTGAGATAGTTGCCCCCGGTGTTTCCAAATGGGCTGCCATTCAAGTGCTTATTAGAGCATTTGGTATTAATCCGGAAGAAACAGCAGCCATCGGTGACGGCCCGAATGATATCCAAATGCTGCGTTATGCCGGAATCAGCGCCGCAATGGCAAATGCTGACCAAGAAGTGAAAGCGGCCGCAGATGTTACAACCGGTCATCATGAACAAGATGGTCTAACTGAATTCATTGAAAATTACCTCATTCAGTCATTTGCCATCTGAGGTGTGACTAAACCAAAAACGATAAACGTGAACAAATCCTTTAGCAGATAATGAGCATTCCCATTATAGGTGATCCTCTTTGTACAACCTCCAATCATGCCCTCAGACCGAACCACATCGATCTAATTTAACTTTTAGATCCGTACATCCGAAAGTTTTTCAGATCCTTTTCATGAGAACATTCTCACCATATCCAGTTTTTAGTTAAATCCCTTGACATAAAACATAGGGAAACTAGATGTCATCCAACGATGACATAAGTGGTGTTGAGTAAAAATGCACTTTTGGAATAAGATTCATGCTACATTTGCTTTAATATGATAGGCCATTTTGTCGAGCTCCTTAATCGTAAAGTCGCGGGTTAATTTGGCAGATTGTTTACTAAGTAGAAAAAGCCCGAATCAGAGCACATTACGATAGCGCTAATAGCTGAGAAAGGAACTATACAAGAGCGGCGCAGAAATGGAATATAATTGTACTTGCATCGGGTCATTTTATGGAATTAATTATGTTAAAATCGAATTAAATTAAAAAGTGAAAATAATAGCTAGCATTTTTAAGGGGGAAACAAGGTAATACAATGCAATACATATCCGATGCCCTATTGATTCAAGCTTATTGGGAGGCTGAAGTTCTAGATGAAGGGGATGCATCAAAAGGGGAATCGACTCTCGTTCGTTGGAAACAGGCGAAATTAAACTATTATCCTATAAATAAAGCGGTTGCAAGATTGGAGGGAAAGAAATTGTGGGAAAAGAGGCTTGTTGTAATAGATGAGTAATGGGCGCTATTATCCAGTAGGATATAAATGGGGTGTAATTAATTGAGTTAAACAAAATACTTAAAATGAATGTGAGACCTTTTGTTATACATACTGTTCTGGCTATGACAGGAACTTTTATTATTGGTGCAAGCTGGAATAGCACTATGCTAAATGAAATCGTTTTTATGGCATTTGTACTAATGTTATCACTCTATTTTTTTGCAGGTTTTTTATTGAATAATTATGGTTCTTTGCTTAAAAACTTATTATCGGTATTATCGGTATTGATTTTGGGTTTTATTTTCTTTCTGTTAAGTTTTATAGAATTGGAACACAGTTCTATAATCAATATATTGGTAATAGTTTACAACTTTCCATTCTTATATATCTTAGGGTGGAGTGGTATTAATTACCCTTTGTTAGAAGTATTAATACCACCAATTCTTTTAATTTGTGGCTTGGAAACTAAGCTAATAATCAGGAAACTGATTGCAAAAAATCATTAGCGCTCATCCTGAGTCACCTCCAGTAGGTTGATTGAAATAAGGGTCAGCGCTTAAGTTGCCATTTTAGTGTCGGTGAAGACTGGATATAGGATAGGAGGCGTGAAATGAGTACACATAAACTTTTAAATTTAATAGGTCTGGTATCAATAATATCAGTAATAATTTATTTTGTGGCATATGCTCACTTATACAATAAAGATGAAATCATTTCAGGATTAATTTTTTACTTTGTAACAACTGCTGTTTATTTTTTATTTGTATATCTTTATCACAAAAATAATCTGGGGCAAAAAATCGTACTATATGGGTTAGGTGTAATCACTTTAATTCCAATTTTTCTTCTCTTAGGATGATAAAAGTCAAAAGAATGTTCTTTGCAGCAATACCAGCTAATATGAGTCAATGGCTATTCATCCAAACGGGCGCTTTAGCAGAAGATAGAGACAATGAAATAAAAAAGCTTAGAGACATTTTTATCTCTAAGCTTTTTTAATGTGAAATATAGTGTGAAAGCCCTGTGAAAATCATCACGATCTCCTATGTTATTTACGATTTTGCACCTCACAAGTAAACCCGTTAGCTTTAAATGCCGGGTTTTAAGTGTTTTTGGATTAAAATACCTGCAATATTATTTGACTGGTTAAAGCAAGCTAAAGAACACATACCAGTTAATGAAAAGGATAAAGGTTATGAAAAACTATTTGCTGACACTATGGAACACGCTTGACCCCGTTTACTACAACTTTACCAGACTTCATAATGTAGCGGATCATGACCGGAATAAAACAATATTCCGTGTCAGATTAACAAAATACAAAGGTTCGTTTGTAATACTTGAAGATGGTACAGCTATTCGAAAGAACGATGTGCTGTTGAAGATCCACTTGCATAATGTTCGTATGATTCGTGAGCTAAAGAACTGTAAAAGCCAGGTTCAGCGTGCATTGGTGTTGTATCGTATGGTGCGGAATGATTTGCAACATCTTTCAAGCTACATTGAGGGGCACCCCAGATGCCATGACATAAAAGCTATAATCGGGATTACGATGTTAGACAAAGGAACACGTCGGCTGGGATTTGAAGCTTTTGCCATTAAAAACCGATACTACCGTTTGTTCAAACAATTGACGTGTGCGTTTATTAATTTTATTGCAGGCCGGGCTGACCGGACCCCGCCTTGCTACCTGTTCATGTCAACGAATCGGCTGCTGAATCACTCGGAACGAACGAGCTGAATGGAATCTGATGAAACGTTATTTCCGGCCTTGAGCCAATTCGTACATTGAGTCCGGTCTGTCCAAGACCTTCACTGATATAAAAAGGTGATTTATTGTGCATGTGGAAACCTTTTATGACGTTCTGTTTTGCGAGTTTGCCCATTTTAACTAGATGGTATGCCTTAGGATAGCAAATCTGGCCGCCATGAAAATGCCCTGCCATTAAATAGTCAAAATGATAACCTTGCATATCGAGCACGACGTTAGGATCATGTGTCAGAACGATATTTGTTCCCGTGTTTACATGCTGATAGGCCAAAGGCAGGTTGCTGCGGTTTGTGCTGTAGTCATCAATCCCGATTATATTGATCACATGGCCATTAATTGAAAAGCTTTCACTGCCATTTCGCAACACATGAATATTGTTTTTCTCCAATAAGGTGATGAGTCCCACTAAGTCCTGATCTTTCAGAACATAATCGTGATTGCCCAGGACTGCGTAAATACCGTAAGCAGGTTTCATGTCACGTAACACCTTTAAATAGGGCAGCAATTTAGGAATGCTCCGTTTCCGGTCAAGAAAATCGCCGGTCAGTGCAATCATATCAACGGATTCATTCTTTAGACTATCGGCAAGCTGACCAGGTGTGAGTGAAATATTCTCCAAATGTAAATCAGACAAATGGAGGATCGATAATGCCGGAAGCTGTCGGGCAGATTCAGGCACTGCATTGATTTTATTAATCTGTATATCGTGTGTGTTTTTATATGCTTTGTACAGGAAGTAGCCGATACACACTGTTGTGAATATCGTGATTTCATATATCATTTTATGACTCCTCTCCAATCAAAATTATAGCATTCGATCAGAGGTGGAATCATTGGTAATTGAAGCCAGAAACACTTGTCGGGTGGAGGTGAGACCATGGAAAAGGCACTATTTTTGCCATTCATGCAATTACAAACCGGACATCATCATGTGGCAGATGCATTAATTGAGGAAATTGATTCTTGCCGAAATGATATTGTCTGTGACAAAGTGGATATTTTGTCATACAGCTATGGGAGAATGGAAAAAGTTATTTCTGCTGCTTATTTAAACTGGATTAAATATTTTCCGGATGTTTATGATTGGCTGTACAGGTTTGCTGCTTATAGAAAAGAACCAATTCGTAACCGCCGATATCTTTATGAAGCAATGTTCATGTATTTTTTAAAACGGCTGACGAACCGGAATGATGTCCGAATTTTATTTTGCACACATGCCCTTCCATCAAACATGGCGAGTGTCTTAAAACAGAAGAACACATTACCGTCTGTCACGGTCAATGTTTATACGGATTATTTCGTTAATGATCTCTGGGGGATTGAAGGGATTGATTACCATTTAGTTCCCACCGTGACAGTTAAAGATTATTTAACGTCAAAAGGTGTCAGGCCGGAAGCGATTTATATAACAGGCATACCTGTTGGCAATGTATTTCAGAAAGCGGTCAGAAGAGAAAAGAACAGCGATGTCATAAAAGTGCTGGTGACAGGCGGCAGTCTCGGGGTCGGTTCGCTAAAAAGTATGCTCCCGGCGCTCAAGTCGGACAAGGTTCATTATTATACTTTGTGCGGCAAAAATGACACCTTATATCAGGATTTGCTCCAGATAGAACAGGAATCCGTTACACCGATTCCGTATATCACCGAGAAAGCTGAAATGAATAAGTTGTATGATCACGTTGATGCGGTGCTGACAAAGCCGGGAGGGGTGACCATCAGCGAATGCCTTTTGAAACGAAAGCCGATTTTTTTATATAACCCGCTCCCCGGACAGGAGAGGATAAATGCCGAGCAGATGAAACTGCAGGGAACAGCAATTCCGGTGGATAAGGATCATAATTTGGAAGAACAGTTATTGCAGTTTTTTACGGATGAAAATAAGCAAAGCGTATATGAAGAGAATATTGAAGTGTATCATCACCATCTGGACCGCCGGCCGCTTTCAGACCTTTTGGACGAAATGCTTAATAAAAGCCATTAGCGTAATTTACTAACGGGTTCGGTTTTGGAGTACAAAAATTAAAAATAGCAAGCATTTTAGCAGTTCAATTAGCACATCGATTGGACTGCTTATTTTTATTGTTTTAACAACGTACAAAACAAAGAAAAACCACCTTAAATAGCATAGGTTTAGCGATATGACAAGCTATTTTCAATTAGTTAATTCAAAATGGCTTCCATTTTCTGTGTCAATTTCACATATAAAAATCGTGTTACCGGGTATATATGTTAAAATAACCATAGAGATTGTGAAGGATTGTTCTTAAGCTATCGGAGCCAGTTTATGGTGTAAAGCTTATTGAACGGGAAGGGTTGTTGAAAAAAGAAGTCTTTATAAGGAGTGGTAATTGTGAAAGGTAAAATGATTCTCCTTTTAATGGCAACTATCATTTTCAGCTTATTAGTTGGGTGTGCTGCTAATGAGGAAGAAAAAAAATTATATTCTGTTTTAGTGGTACAAAATGGATATGATGAAACGGACGATATTCTTACTGAGACAATAGATGTTTCCTCAGAAAGCTTTCACAAAATAGAATTCCTCAGAAGTTCAGAAGATGCTCAAGAACAATATCCGGAGTATGAAATAGAACAAGTTCCTGCGGTGTTAATATTTGAAACAGATGGAGCAGAGTTAAAAAAGTTAGAGTTTAAAACATATGACCTAGAAGAAGCAGTAGCTAAATTAAAAGAAATTTCAAATTAATAATAGCTATTATCCCCAAAGATTAGTTAATATTAGATGTAACAACAAAGGGAGGGAGCTTGTTTATTGAAGAAGCTTAATTGCGTTTCTATTTTTTGTTACTAGTTGTAGTTCAGAAAATAGCTCACAAGAGGATGAAACAATGTTTTTATACAAAGGTTCGAGTTGAGCTAATAAAGAGTATGCTGTAGCAATTCTAAGTATGTTGCCTTATCAAGATGATTCAAATGGTTATGCTAGATACACCGATGAAAACCTTATAATAGCCGAATATACTAGTAAAACAGAGAAAGTTGCTCGTAAGATTATTTTGAACAATGTTACTTACATTTTTAATTTAATCGAAGATGTCGATAATATAATTTTTAAATTTAAAGAACGACGGTATAGTAGTACACAAAGAGGAATTAACAGGATGGTATATGAGTGATAGATATCTTCAAATTTCTAAGAGAAATCCCCATCTAGAAATAGGTGGGGATTATTTGACGCTTACGAAAAAACTAAAGAATCTTATAGAAAAGAATTTAAATGACACCCAAAGAGTAGAAAGCTTTTTTGAAAAATAAACTATATAAGCAATCAACGAGGGTAAGAACTTCATCTCTCCGGTTATTTCAGCAAGCGGCTCCAAGAAAACTGTTGATAACTATGCAACAAAAGGGCGCTATTCCGGAGTAAAGAACAGTGTCCAAATAGCCATTGTAGGACAATATTGTGGCCAGAGTAGAATGCACTCTTCTTAATATGACTGAGGTGAATAAATGCTTAAACATATTTTGTTTTTCTTAGCAATGTTAGTTGTTATGTCGATACTGAACCTCACGCTACCTTTCTATAATCAGCACATATTGGAAATAATAGGTATCTTATTCGTTGCTACATTTTTTAATTGGCTTGTAAACTTGCCAGTATTTAAAAAAACAGGTGAAGACTAATCGTATTAAAACAATAGAGCGCTATCACGGAATATAATGAAACTGTTCCTTAATGGAATTGCAGGGGTCATTTTAGGGATTATTATTGTTGGCGTATTTAAAAATGGAGAAACTAAGATGGGATTTAATCGGATATATAATGATTATAGCTGCCTCAATATTAACTCTAATTTTATCTAAAAGAAAAAAATATAATTAAATTAATGGACAGTGACCGTATTGTCCGTGCTCGTTGCATGTTGTGGTAGCGACTACAGTGAAAATACAGACAAAGCAAGTAATAATGAAAACAATAAAAGTTGCTGTCGTTGAATCACCAATGTTAGACGTTGTAGAAATTGCAAAAGAAAATATTGAAGTTGAGATGGTTAAAATGGGTGACTACATTCAACCTAACGAAGCACTAGCAAACGAAGAGGTTGATGCACACTTTACAATGCATTTCCCAATGATGAATCAGTTTAACCAAAACTCAGATGCTGAACTAGTAGAAGTTCAGCCGATTTATTATGCTAATTTCGGCCTTTATGCAAAAGAATACGATAGTATCGAGGAGATTCCGGATGACGCAACGATTGGTATTGCAAATAATCCAGCTAACCTTGATCGTTCCCTTTGCAGTTAGCTTCACCTAATAATTTACAAAAGGGATATACTATATTATAATTTTTATTAGAAAACAAAAAAAATGAATAGTAGACAAAGAGGTTTTTTGCAGTGTTCCAAGTGAACTTAACTGTAAAACTAAGAGGGAAGTTGGTGTAAATCCAACACGGTCCCGCCACTGTAAGCGATGAGGATGGTTACAAATAATATCCACTGTGTTTCTAACACGGGAAGGAGTAACCTACCGTTAATTCGTAAGTCAGGAGACCTGCCTATTTGTGTTTAAACTTCCTCGAGGAAAGGAATGTTTAAAGTGCAGGCAATCTGTTTGTACCACAGTGTATCATACCAGATAGATTGCAAGTTATCATACTTTTATCAATGGAAGTATAATACCTATGCCTTTAACCAACGCTTTCCGCAGGAATAGCGTTTTTTTGTGTTCAAAAATAGGAGGAGGAACAGAAGTGAATGCAGAGATGTTAAAAAGATGGGGACTTATTAGTGTTATTTTATTGTTTACTATGGCCATTATCGTAGGTTGTGGTAAACCGGAATCTGATGGTAATGGGGAAGAGGAGGTTAATGATTCGAACGGTAATGAACAAGTTGATGAAGATAGTGGACAAACCTTCCCAATAACCATTACAGATGATGCAGAACGTGAAGTTACGATTGAAAATAAACCAAAATCGATTATTTCGCTTCAAGCGAGTACGACAGAAATTGTATTTGACCTTGGTTTAGGTGATAAAGTTATCGGAGTATCTGATTATAGTAATTACCCCGAAGAAACACAAGAGATCGATAAACTCGGTGGACAGGAAATCTCCGTTGAGAAGGTTCTTTCCCTACTCCCGCAAATTGCTTTTGTTACCGACTATCATTACGAAAATGCAAAGGAAACAATAAAACAGTTTGAAGAGGCGGGAATTACTGTCGTTGTTGTTGGAAGTGCCACTTCTTTCGACGATGTTTATAGTGACATAACCATGATCGCTAAAGCAACTGGAACAACAACTGAGGCAGAAGAAACGATTTCTCATATGAAAATGCGTTTAGCTGAAATCAAAGAAAAAGCTGATAAAGAAGTTACGGATAAGAAGGAAGTATGGGTGGAAGTTTCACCCGCACCAGATATTTATACAACTGGAACAAATACATTTATGAACGAAATGCTTGAGTCGATCCAGGCCATTAATGTAGCAGCAGAATATGAGGGGTGGGTTAGTTTGAGCGAGGAAGAAATTGTGAAGTTGAACCCGGAAGCAATTGTTACTACTTATGGTTATTATGTAGATAATCCACGTCAAGATGTGTTAAGTCGTGAAGGCTGGGCAGAAGTACCGGCTGTTAAAAATGAACACGTCGTTGATGTAAATAACGATACTGTAACCAGACCAGGCCCTCGGTTAATTGAAGGAGTCGAGACACTTGCGGAGCTTGTTTACCCTGAAGTTTTCAAAAAGTAAAATAGGCTGGCTGTATATTCTATGCGGAGGAGTCGCGCTTGGTACAGCCCTTCTTGGTTTAATAATGAGTAGTGTCCATGTCTCGATAGATACGATTTCACATATTATTTTGGATAAAACGTTACATATCAATTTACTTAATGAAGTACCAAAAAATGAAGAAATGATTATTTGGAATATCCGGTTACCGCGGGTGTTACTCGCTTTTTGTGTTGGTGCATCACTTGGACTTGCCGGAGCAGCATTTCAAGGATTATTACGGAACCCATTAGCAGATCCCTATACCATAGGGGTTTCATCGGGTGCATCTTTAGGTGCTGTATTTGTATTATTTTTTCAATTTTCGATTGTTGGTATAGAAAATTTCACCTTGCCGATTGTAGCGGTTATTACTGGCTTCTTAACACTTTTTATTGTGTTCGGTCTCGTTCGATTAAGTAGTAGAAGTCTGGCAGTTGAAACAATCATATTAGCTGGAATTATTGTAAGTGCTTTTATTGGAGCAATTGTCTCCTTGATTATTTCATTAAGTGATCGAGATGCAATGACACAAATTATTTACTGGTTGTACGGAAGTGTTGGAATGAGAGGTTGGAGTCATGTGAAGTTGATCGTACCGTTTATGCTTGTTGGCTCTTTCATTATCATTTATTACTACCGTGAATTAAATGCGTTAGCACTCGGTGAAGATGCGGCAGATCATATTGGTGTCAATGTGAAAAAAGGGAAAATGTTTATTTTAATTGGCGCTTCAATATTAACAGGAGCAGCGGTTGCGGTATCGGGGTCTATTGGGTTTGTTGGCCTTGTCATTCCACACCTTGTCCGTCTGGTAACTGGTCCGAATCATCGTCACGTCCTACCACTATCCATGCTCGTAGGGGGAGCGTTTCTCATTTTAGCCGATTTAGTTTCTCGGACGATTATTGCCCCGGAAGAGCTGCCAATTGGTGTCATAACGGCATTAATAGGTGCACCGGTATTTGCGCTATTGCTGACAAAAGAACGAATGTTGCGGAGGGGATCGTAATGATGCAGTTGGAAAATTTAGCAGGAGGATACATGAATCCCCCCACCATTCAGGGAGTAAATATTAAAATTGAAAAGGGTGAATTTTTTGTTTTGCTTGGCCCGAATGGAAGCGGGAAAACAACTCTTTTCAAGTTAATTACTGGGCAGTTGCCTATCCAAGGGGGAAATGTTTTCCTTGAAGGAAAGAATATTAACTCTTTTTCCAAGCTTGAAAGGGCAAAAAAACTAGCTGTTCTAACTCAAGAGATTCAAGTTTCGTTTGATTACACGGTGGAGGAAATTGTTAGTCTAGGTCGTTACCCACATCAAAAAGGAATCATAAAAATACTTTCACAGAATGATCAAACCATTATTGACGAAGTGATGGAATTAACTAAAATAAGTCATTTTCGCAACAAACCATTTCGAACAATTAGTGGTGGGGAGAAGCAACGGGTATTGTTGGCCAAAGCGTTAGTTCAGCAGCCGGAAGTATTACTTTTAGATGAGCCAACAAATCATCTGGATATTAAACACACCTTTCAAATTCTGGATTTACTAAAGAGGCAACAGCAAACAAACGGGTTAACCGTCTTTTCTATTTTACATGACTTAAATGTAGCCTCCCTTTATGCCGATCGGGTTGCTTTACTACATGAGGGGACCTTTTTAGAAGTTGGGGATGTAGATACGTTGAGGAAAACGGATCAGTTAAAGAAAGTATATGAAGTAGACATTCAGCAGCAATCTCACCCAACGATTCCGAAACCGCAGCTTTTGATGACTCCGGGCTATTCAAACAAAAACAATCGTACAAACTTTGAACAGTCTTACCAAATAAAACAAACCGACGATGTTATTCATGTGGCCTTTGATCAATCTTTACGAACAATTTCCAATGGTGTAATAGGTGATGGCATTCAGTGGTCCAGTCACTTTTGTAATTTCCATGTGTCGAAAAAATACAACTGCGCTAACCCTGAGACCGATATCAAGCAATGGATGATAGAAAGAAATATTCCACATGAATGCGCTGTTGGGATGATGACTGCTGTGAAGCTAAAAGATGCTGTGATAGTAACAAAAAAAATAGATGGCTTGTCCATGCTTGTTCTCGTGACAGCAGGTGCAGATAATGCGGTTGATATAACCAATTCAACACATGAATTAGAGCCAACGATTGGTACGATTAACACGATGGTCTTTGTCGATGCCCATTTTACCGATGGAGCACTCGTAAATGCATCTAAGTCTGCCACGGAAACGAAGGTGAAAGCCTTGCAAGATCTTGATATTAAGGATCCGCTATCAAATACGGTGGCAACAGGTACATCGACGGACGCTCTCCTCATTGGTGTTACCCAACAAGGGAAAAAAACACCATATGCCGGTTCCGGAACCGTTGTAGGCAAAAGGATTGGAAGCGTGGTTTATCAGGCAACAAGGCAAGCGCTGGAAAAGGAGTTACACAGAGTTGAAGCCGGGCGTTAATTGAAACGGCTGTTTTCAAAAGGTTGTTGGTAGAAAAGAGCCACGAAAAAGAGGAGAGGTAAACTAATGACGAAACGAAAAATTGTCATTGCAGGTACGGAGAGCGGTGTAGGTAAAACAACCGTAGCAATCGGTCTGATGTCAGCTTTGAAAAAACGGGGGCTAACTGTTCAAGGGTTTAAATGTGGGCCGGACTATATTGATCCAACTTATCACACAGCTGTTACAGGACGGAAGTCTCGTAATTTAGATAGCTGGATGCTAACACACAATCACGTTATGGATGTGTTCGTAAATGGAAGTCAAGGAGCGGAAATTTCCGTAATTGAAGGTGTGATGGGATTTTTTGATGGGAAAAACTCAGAAACCAATCAGGGAAGTACGGCAGAAATAAGTATGTTAACGAAGAGTCCGGTTTTGCTCGTCGTCAATTGTGCGGGTATGGCTCGAAGTGCAGCTGCAATTGTAAAAGGTTTTCAACTATTTGATGAGAGTACGAATATTGTTGGTGTCATTGCAAATAAAGTAGGGAGCAAAGGCCATTTTGAATTAGTAAAAAACGCAGTTGAACAGGAATGCCATATTCCAGTAATCGGCTATTTGAAGCGGGAGTTTGATATTAAAATCCCAGAGCGGCACCTTGGCCTCATTCCTTCGATTGAAAGAGGGGAGCTTGATACCTTTTTTGACCAATTGGGAGAGTTAATGCTAGAGACGATTGATGTTGATGTGCTAATAGATATGGCTGTAGCCGAACCAATAAAGTGTAGTCAGCAGCCATCCATGTTTGAAAAGAAAAAAGACAATGTAGCTAAAATTGCCGTGGCCAAAGATGCGGCTTTCAATTTTTATTACCCCGAAAATCTAGAAATATTGGAAGCAAATGGCGGGGAATTGATTTATTTCTCCCCACTAGCAGGTGAGACGATACCGAACGATGTAGATGGACTTTACCTAGGTGGCGGATTCCCAGAAGAGTTTGCTAGTTTACTTGCAAAGAATAAAGAAACCAAATGTTCCGTGAAGGATGCTGTTGATCAGGGATTACCAACACTTGCGGAATGTGGCGGGTTTATGTATTTAACAGATTCAATTAAAACTACCAAAAATCAAACATATTCAATGGCAGGTGTCATTCCTGGAAGGATTCAAATGCAAGACAGGTTAGCTGCGCTAGGGTACAGAGAAGTTCGTGGGAAGCTAGATAATTTTCTCCTCGAAGACCTCGTCGCAAAGGGGCATGAATTTCATTACGGTTCTTTTCATCCAAAAGAAGAAAAGGTTCCTTACGCATATCAAACAACAGGTTTGAGAGGTGTGCGTAACGAAGGTTATTTGAAAAATAATGTAGTTGCCGGGTTTACGCATTTTCATTTCGGATCTTGTCCTAGAATGGTGGAAAATTGGCTGAAGAAATGTATAGCGTATTACGGGAATAGGGGGAAATAATATGTTGAATCAAAATTATTCGGTTCCAATGTTAATTAAGGAAATGGGGCAAGTAAGCCGATATATAAATACACTGACAAAGTTGCTTAGAAGTCTTGGCAGGCTTGAGGAATTAGCCATTTAATTTCAGGAAGATGCAATGACCCGGAAAGAAGCAGAAGACGCACTTAAAGTTGGTTATCAACATTCAATCAGCTACTTTAATGATAGAGGAAATCGCTACGTTTGTTACTGAGGGAGTATTAAATAAACAATAGGAGGAATCAAATGGTACAGAAAAGAAGAAAACGACAGGGCTTAACATTAGTTTATACTGGTGATGGTAAAGGAAAGACGACAGCAGCTATTGGATTAACAGCTCGGGCAGTTGGTCAAGGGTTTAACGTAAAGATTTTACAGTTTATCAAATCACCAAGACGTGCCTATGGGGAGCAAATTACCTTAGAAAAGTTAGGTGTCGAGATAGAGCAGCTTGGCATTGGATTTACATGGACCAAAACCCCAGAAGAACATCGAGAAGCATTAAGAAAAGCATGGCCAAAAGCAAAGGAGATAGTGATGAGTGGAGAATATGACCTTGTTGTCCTAGACGAATTAAACAATGCGTTAGCGATTGACAAATTTCCGATTGATGATGTGTTGCCATTAGAGGAAGTAAAGGACTTAATAAAAAATAAACCAGAACATGTCCACCTCGTTATTACCGGAAGAAATGCCAAACAAGAAATTAAAGATATCGCCGACCTTGTTTCCGTGGTTGATGTGGAAAAGCATTACTATGATAGAGGTATCCCAGCAGTGAAAGGGATTGAGCTTTAAGGGTTAAGTGAAAGTGTTAAAGTGGGTGTAGCGTCAATGGAAAAAGCCGTTCCTTTAATGATTCAGGGTACCCATTCAGATGCCGGAAAAAGTGCTATTGCAACTGCCTTCTGCCGTATATTTACGCAGGATGGTTTTAACACAGCTCCATTTAAGTCTCAAAATATGGCATTGAATGCTTATGTTACAGCTGATGGAAAAGAGATTGGGCGTTCCCAAGGTGTACAAGCAGATGCAGCAGGTGTCATTGCCACAACAGATATAAATCCAATACTAATCAAGCCAACAGGGGCCTGCCAATCCCAAATTGTTGTACATGGCAAGCCATTTAAAAATATGCAGGCAGGCGAATATCGGCAAGATTTTTTCCAACAAGGGTTACGGTTAATAAAAGAATCTTACCATAGATTGTCTGCCAGTTATGATCGAATTGTGATTGAAGGCGCAGGTAGTCCCGCTGAAATCAATTTAAATGATAGAGAGCTTGTCAATATGCGGGTAGCACAAATCGCAAAAACACCAGTTATTTTGGTCGGAAACATTGAAAAAGGTGGGGTTTTTGCCAGTTTAGTAGGAACCTTGCAGCTCCTCCAACCAGAAGATCGTAAACGGGTAGTCGGGGTATCATTAATAAATTTAGAGGAGATGTATCGTTATTACAGCCTGGATTAACGTGGTTTGAAGAATATACCAATATCCCCGTTCTCGGGGTGATTCCACATATCGATAACTTTGTCATGGAGGCGGAGGATTCAGTTGTGTTAGACAGCTATTCTTCTCATAAGGATACATCCAAAGTGATTGATATTGCTGTTATCCGTCATCCGCTGATCACCAACTTTACCGATATGAATCCCTTTTTTGAAGAAACCGATTGTCACGTTCGCTTTGTCCATTCGGCCGATGAATTAGCAGAACCAGATTTACTTGTTTTACCTGGAAGCAAAAACACGTTAGCGGATATGCAATTTTTACACCGAACCGGTCTAGCTGATCGAATACGTGCTTTAGCAGAAAAGAATACGACGATTGTTGGAATCTGTGGAGGTTATCAAATGTTAGGCACGAGCATTATAGATACATATGAGGTGGAGTCATCACATGGGAAGGTTGCAGGATTAGGACTGATTCCGATGCAAACCAAGATGACTAAAGAAAGGACAACGGTTCAGTCGGAAGGACTTGTCCGTTATGGAGAGAAAACCATTTCTGTTACGGGGTATGAGATACATATGGGGGAACCTCATTTTGAAGCTGGGATCAGTCCTTTTATCCAGCTATCAGATCGAACAGAAGGAACCATAACTGAAAACAGGAACATTATCGGCACCTACTTTCATGGCATCTTCCATAATGACTCATTTCGGGAGAACGTTCTGAATGATATAAGGCGTAAAAAAGGATTGGATTCACTTTTAAACCGAACCCCTTATGCTCAAAAAAAGCAGGAAGGTTTTGATTTGTAGCTAAGGTTGTTCGCGATCGCGTTCAACTATCACGTGTGTATCAATTAATGAGTGATTTCCATAAGAATGAATGATAAGAAAAGGAACCTGAAAAGCGGAACTAGCCATATTTCCTTGACATAAATTTCTTAAAACTATAACATTGAATATAACTTAATATATGCACTAGGGGTGTTATTTAACTGAGATGAGTATTACCTCAAACCCTTTGAACCTGAACTAGTTGAAACTAGCGTAGGAAAGTGTAAACTCTAATACATACTTAATAGAGCGATTGGGCCTTATTCTTAATATGTAGTTATTTGGTTTTACGCAACTTTCCTATGGGGAGGTTGCGTATTTTTTATTTAAGTTTCATAAAAAAATAAAAATTTAGGAGTTGTTATGATGACTAGAACAGTATTAGTAACAGGTAGTAGTAGAGGTTTAGGCGCCACTATTGTAAAAACATTGGCACACCAAGGGTTTCAAGTGGTTATCAATTATTATAAAAGTAAAGATGCTGCTGAGAAACTCGTTTCTGAGATTGGTGAAGAGAATGCTATTGCAATTCAGGCTGATGTAACAAAGCGTAAAGAAGTAGATAACCTGATAAAAAAAGCAACGGAATATTTTGATCAAATAGATGTTGTAGTCAACAACGCATTAGTAGACTTCGAATTTGATCCAAACAAACAGAAACCCTTCGCAGAACTCACTTGGGATGATTATCAAAAACAACTCGATGGTACTTTAAAAGCAGCATTTAATGTAGTTCAAAGCGTCATACCTCAATTTATTGAACGGCAAAATGGAAGTATTATAAGTATAGGTACTAATTTATATCAAAATCCCGTTGTACCCTACCACGAATATACAACGGCTAAAGCTGGATTAATAGGTTTTACACGTAATATCGCTTCTGAATTAGGACTATATGGTATAAAAGCGAATGTAGTTTCAGGTGGATTATTAAAAACGACTAACGCCAGTGCTGCTACAACACCAGAAGTATTTGATTTAATTGCTCAATCATCACCATTGAAGAAGGTGACCACACCTCAAGATGTAGCCAATATGGTCGCTTATTTATCTTCGGAAAATGCGAGCGGTATTACAGGTCAAAATTTCACAGTAGATGGCGGTTTGACAATGAACTAATAGCTTAAATTACAATAGATAATCCTTCAAAAAAGGAGTATACAAGACATTAATAATGATGTGTTTTGAGGTGTAAATAAATAACAAAAACTAAAGAAAAACAACTGCACTTAGGTGTTTTGCTGTATGGTTGCGGACACCATCAAGCTGCTTGGTTAATGCCTGATTCAAGCGTTGAACGAATTGGAGACATTTCTTATTATCAGTCCTTAGCGCAGTTAGCAGAAGAAGGTTTCTTTGATGCAGTATTCTTTGCTGATAATCAATCATTTCAAGCTAAAGATTCTAGTGATATGCCAGCATTTTGGTTTGATCCAGTAGTCAATTTAACGGCGATTTCTCAAGTGACAAGTTATGTAGGATTAGTTTCAACAATTTCAAGTACTTTTTCTAATCCTTTCACAGCTTCACGACAGCTATTAAGTTTGGACCATATTACAAAAGGACGTGTTGGCTGGAATCTCGTTACGTCAATGACTGATTTAGAAGCATTGAATCATAGTATGGAAGAACTACCTTCTCATGACAAACGCTATGAGAAGGCAGATGAATTCGCTGCTTTAATGAAAAAGTTATTTTTTTCTTGGGACAGTAATGAGTTTCTGCATAATCGAGAAGAAAGAAAATTGATAAATCCGTCAAATATTCAGCCATTTAATCACGATGGTACCTATTTTAAAGTGTATGGCCCATCCACCACGCCAAAAAGTCCGCAAGGCAAACCAGTATCAATGCAAGCAGGGGCATCTAAACAAGGTATTGCATTAGCCGTAAAATATGCCGATGCAGTCTATGCAGTGTCGTGGAACTTAAAGCAAGCAAAAAATTTCGTAAAAAATTAGATGAACAAGTTAAACAAAGCGAAGGCAACAATAGACATATTAAAGTATTTCCAGGCCTAGTAACTTATGTAGGTCATACTCATGAAGAAGCTTTAGCCAAAAAAGCAGCATTAGATGAGCAATTACCTATTGAAACAGCTTTAAAACGGCTGAGTTTCTTTATTCAACAAGACTGTTCTAATTGGGATATTGATAAAGAAGTACCCCAATTACCACCAGTAGAAGAGTTTACTGGTCCAGTTGGACGTTACGAAACGATACTACAAATTATTAATGATACACAACCTACAGTAAGAGAATTATTAGGATATCTTAATGCAGGCGGTGGTCACCATACGCTGATAGGTACACCCGACGAAATAGTGGATCAGATGGAAGTCTGGTTTGAAGCTGGTGTGGCTGACGGATTTAATCTTATGCCTCCTACATTACCCGGTAGTTTAGAAGACTTTGTTGAACTAATTGTTCCTGAAATGCAAAAAAGAGGCATTTTCAGAAAGAGATATGAAGGTCATACCTTCCGTGAACATTTAGGATTAACATAATAAATTTATAAAATGGCCGTACTGGTTGAAGAGGTAGGATGCTGGTATTAGTATAGAAACCTGAGAATCTTCTCGAAAGAGTAATTATAATTGGAATTACTGTTTCAGACAATGTTTATGTGATAGGGTGTAATAATAAAAAAGGTGAAGAAATGACAAATAAAAAGATGGAAAAACATTAGTGATTAGTTCTGCAATTAGGCCTTCGCACCAAGTTCCGCTAGATGCAAAAACATCTGTACAATATAATTGTATTTCTTAAAAACACCCAATCAATTGTAAATCACTGTTTAAAAGAATGAGAAAAAATAAAGAGCCGTTGATAATGCAAAAACAGGAGACCTGCCGTAAGGAAGAATATTTGTCCTACGGGAGATGGAGGGCGCGAATTTATATTCGACCAGTACTCTAATGCAATTAAAAATGGAAAAAAACACCAATCAGCAGCATCGAAACAGTGCAGACAAGGCTTGTACTGCCGAATACGATTTTTGGCGGGAAAGTTCTCGCACATATTAACGAAATTGCCGTACTGACCAACAATGCGGCATGCTAAAAGTGCTGCTGCTACCGTATCAATTGATTCAGTGGACTTTCTTTCTTCGGAAAGATGGGGGGCTCTCTAACCTTGGAGCTTATGTAACGTATACCGGAAGCAGTTTGATGGGGTCTATGTCAAAGTAAAGGCAAACGATGGCTCACACTCCTTTACACGTTTTTTGTGAAGGCCGACACCGATGACGATAACAGTATTCGAAACACTGTTTTTGATGGTTTCTTTTGGAACATAAATGATAGACGTACTGTCTACTGTCAAACTATAAAAAGTAACCACCCATAGGCCTGGCAATTATAATGAGTGGTTTAAAAAACTTATAATGTGAGCCACCTTAATAGGGCCTCTCCATCTTATATCCAAGCCCACGGATCGTTTTGATATAAACAGGGTGTTTTAAATCAGGTTCAATCTTACCCCTTAAGTGACTGACATGAACATCGACAACCCTCGTGTCTTCCGCAATGTCATAACCCCATACAGCATTTAACAATTGCTCTCTCGACAAAACTTTGCCTCTATGTTTAGCTAAATATGAAAGTAATTCAAATTCCTTCTTTGTAAATTGTAAAGTTTCTCCATTAATCGTTGCTTCATACTGCTCCGGAAAAACAGTTAAGTCTGCAATACGTATAGGCGTTTCATTGATAACCTCTTTTTTAGTTGTTCTTCTCAGGATTGCCTTTACTCTGGCAACCACTTCCTTTGGACTAAACGGCTTGGTCAAGTAATCATCTGCACCTAATTCCAGTCCCAGCACTTTGTCAAGCTCATCACCTTTAGCTGTAAGCATAAGAATTGGTGTATCAATTTTTCTTTGTCTTAACTGCTTGCATACTTCCGTTCCTTCTATTCCGGGAAGCATTAAATCAAGTATTATTAAATCAAAAGGGATACTGGTTGCTTTTTCTAATCCACTTGTTCCCGTATACGCAACTTCGGTCGCAAATCCTGCTCGTTCAACATTGTAATTTAATAGAGTTACTATTGACTCTTCATCGTCCACTATCAGTACTTTTTGACTCATATTACACACCCTTTATAGTAGGTATGGTTCCATCGTATAATGAAAGAATGACTTTGTGCACAATTGGTTTATTAGCAAGTGGCAATTGGTAATAAATTAACCTGTATTGATAAAGGACAATATAAATTTTTTCATTTGTCGGGATTCAATAAATTAGTTTAATTTATACGTTTTGCCTTTTACGAGATATAAAATGTTTTCACCGATATTCGTGATATGGTCAGCGAATCGTTCAATGTAACGGGCACTGAAAGCCATTTGCATCATATACTGGATTTTCTCCTGGTTTGTGGCCGTTTCGTTTAAAATGTCCTTGATAATCAACTCATATAATCGGTCCACGTTATCATCCATTTTTGACAGCTTACCGGCTATCGAGATATCCTCATATTCGAAAGCTTTCATCGCAGTGTTGTTCATTTCAACTGCCATATCCAGCATTTCTTTTATTTTTGGATGAACCGTCAGACGATGATCTTCCCCTAAATGAATTGTTGATTTGGCTATGTTTTTCGCATTATCAGCCATCCGTTCAATATCCGTTGTTATCTGCAAAGCGATTACTAGCCGGCGTAAGTCCGTTGCCACCGGCTGCTGTTTTGCAATCAGTAAAATCGTTTGGTCGTTGATGGCAAGTTCTTGTTTGTCGATTGTCTTGTCTTCATCAATAACATTTTTTGCTAATGCCAGATCCTGATTATACAGTGCGTCAACTGCTTGAATCAAAGCTTTCACTGAGGTGTTTGACAATGATATGATATCTTCCTTTAATGTTTTTAAATCCGTTTCAAACTGCTCGCGGGCAACCATTAAATCTCCTCCTTAATATTTAACCGAAGCGGCCGGTAATATAGTCTTCAGTACGCTTGTCTTCAGGATTTGAGAAGAGTTCATCTGTGTTGTTGTATTCGATGACCTCCCCATTCAAGAAAAATGCTGTTTTATCTGAAATTCTCGCAGCCTGCTGCATGTTATGCGTGACAATAGCGATACTGTAATCCTTCTTGAGCTTTTGTACAAGTTCTTCAATCTTTGTGGTGGATATAGGGTCTAATGCTGATGTCGGTTCATCCATCAAAATGACATCAGGTTCAATGGCAAGACATCTGGCAATGCAAAGACGTTGCTGTTGACCGCCTGACAATCCGAACGCATTCGCATGCAGCCGATCCTTCACTTCATCCCATAAAGCTGCTTCTTTAAGACTTTTTTCAGCAATCTCATCAAGGGTTTTCTTTCGCTTAATACCATGTGTCTTTGGGCCGTAGACAACATTTTCGTAAATCGATTTTGGAAAAGGGTTTGGATTTTGAAATACCATACCGACACGTGTTCTCAAATCTTCCACTTTATACTTTGAATTAAAAATATCTTTGTCATTATATTTAATGGTTCCGGTCATTTTAACAGACGGTACCAACTCAACCATTCGGTTTAAAGCTTTGATAAATGTCGATTTCCCGCAGCCGGACGGTCCAATAATCGCTGTCACTTTATTCATGGGGATAGCCATATTCACTTCATAAAGTGCCTGACTTTCGCCATACCATAAATTAAAGTTATTCACCGCGTAAATCGTTTTCGTTTCTTCTTTAATCGGATTATGCGTATTGATGATTGGTACTTGTTTACGATCTGTTGCTGCATTCATGATAAAAACCTCCTAATTAGTAGCGTTTTGAAAATTTATTTCGTATAACAACAGCAATGGAATTCATCAGAAGTAATATGATCAGCAAAACAATAATGCCCGCCGATGCAACCAAATGGAATTCTTCCTGTGGTCTTCCGGTCCAGTTGAATATCTGTATCGGCAACACCGTAAAACCGGACCAAATATTTTCAGGCAAGTAAGCAATGAATGATAATGCTCCTATCATCAATAATGGAGCTGTTTCGCCAATTGCCCGGGATAATGCTAAAATACCTCCTGTTAATATACCGGGGATAGCAGCGGGCAGTACAATTCGACGGATAGTTTGCCATTTTGTAGCTCCCATAGCATACGAAGCTTCATACTGATTTTTTGGGATGGCTCTGATTGCTTCCTGAGAAGAAACCACTATAATCGGAAGTATCAACAGACTCATTGTCAGGCCGCCAGCTATAATACTTCTGCCCATATCCATTAATCGAACAAAAACGGTCAACCCCAGCAGACCAAACACAACCGATGGTACACCTGCAAGGTTTGAGATATTCATTCGAATAAACTGTGTAAATTTATTCTCTTTGGCATATTCTTCAAGATAGATAGCTGTTCCGACGCCAAGCACCAGCGATATTGGGGCAGTTACTGCCATCAACCAGACAGAGCCTGCAATTGCTGCTTTTATACCCGCTTCCTCAGGGAAACGTGAGGCAAAACTTGTAAGAAAACGCCAATCCAAATATGGCAGACCTTCCGAAAATATACGATATAACAATACAGCAAGGACAACGATGCCGAATACTGAAGCCAAAAAGAACATTTGGCGCATAACCCGATTGCTGATGATTCGTTTATTCATTTTATTTTGAACGACTTGTTTATCGACCAGATTCATGTTAGTAATCCTCCTTGAAACGACTGGAGATATATTGTGACAATAGATTCATAATCAGCGTGAAAACAAATAGTGTTATACCCACGGCATATATGCTGTAATAGGTGGTGGACCCATATGATGCATCACCCAGTGTTACCTGAACAATATAACCGGTCATTGTCTGTATCGATTCCGTGACATCGGTCGTAAGTTTTGGTGTTGAGCCTGCAGCTACGGAAACAATCATTGTCTCCCCAATGGCGCGGGATATCCCCAGTAAAAATGAGCCTATGATACCGGACAATGCCGCCGGAACAACGACTTTAAGCGCCACTTCCAATCTTGTGGACCCCAACGCCAAAGCGCCTTCCCTCATGGGGTCAGGTACGGAACTCATCGCATCTTCCGAGAGAGATGCAATCATCGGGATAATCATAATACCTACAACAATTCCAGGGCTGAGTGCGTTGAAAATAGGCAAGTCATCGATGGCGAGCTGCAGCATTGGTGTCACAAAGGTTAAGGCGAAGAAACCATAGACAATTGTCGGAACTCCGGCCAGCACTTCCAGAATAGGCTTAACAACCTTTCGCACCTTAGGTGGTGCAAATTCACTTAAATAAATTGCTGATGCCAGACCAATCGGCAACGCCACAATCATTGCAATAACTGCTATCAACAACGTGCCGGAGATTAACGGAAGAATGCCGTAGCTGGCATTTTCCCCAAACGGCCACCATTCAGTTCCTGTTATAAATTCTGTAAATGATACACGGTTAAAAAACGTGATGGTTTCAACTAATAACGTAAGAATTATACCAATCGTTGTCAGAACAGATATAATCGCACACAGCAAAAAAAATGCTGGTGCAACCTTCTCCAAAATGCGGAGAAAATGCTGGTTTGACTTTTTCTCATTCATTATTTCTTTAACATTGACCGTCATGACAATACTCCTCTTTTATATACTGGACAGCACCGTATGATAACCGGTGGGCTTGCTTCTCAATGCGTATCTGTCCTTTATGTTTACAGCTTGGATTCTTATCACTTGTTACGAAAGATTAAATGGAGGAGGGTGAGGAAAGTCTGTCAGATTTCCCCCCCCACCATGCATTAGTTAATTGGAACCCGGTTAACATGCATCTTATTTCCCTGCGATTTCATCAAGTTTATTTAGCGCTTCTTCATAGGCGCTCTCAGGTTTCGCAACATACCCGACTGATTCCGCCATTGCGCCTGCATTCTCTAATGCATATTTTGTAAAGTTGTAAACTGATACATTTTCCAGCGCTGAATGCTTTACATAAATGAAT
This sequence comes from Lentibacillus cibarius, assembly GCF_005887555.1. Lineage (NCBI taxonomy): Bacteria > Bacillati > Bacillota > Bacilli > Caryophanales > Bacillaceae > Lentibacillus > Lentibacillus cibarius. The sequence continues at coordinate 2,355,114 of NZ_VCIA01000001.1, forward strand.
AATGGCCTTGCGAAAGGATTGTATTCACCTGACTGAACAGTTTCCTGATTCGGTGTAACCGCTTCGCCACTATCATTTACAATCGGTACGGCTTTCAATTGGTCTTTGTTCTCTGCATAATAGGCATATCCGAAGTAGCTGATCCCGTTTTTAGATCCTGTGACACCTTGTACAAGAACGTTATCATCTTCAGATAATGAAGCGTCCTGACGAATGTCGCTTTCTTCTCCAAAGACGACTTCACTGAAATAATCGAATGTACCTGAGTCTGCGCCGGGGCTGTAAAATTGGATTTCTTCTTCCGGCCATCCTTCTCTGACATCAGCCCATGTCGTCACATCACCGTCTGCTGACCACATTTTATTCAATTCCTCGACTGTCAGCTGATCAACCCAGTCGTTTTCTTTGTTGACCACGATGGACAACCCGTCAAGGGCTATTTCAAATTCAGTGTAGTCAATTCCAGCTTCTTCAAGTGCCGCTTTTTCTTCATTTTTAATTGGGCGCGAAGCATTTGAAATGTGTGTTTCGCCGGCAGCAAATTTTTCAAATCCGCCCCCGCTTCCGGAAGTACCGATATTAACGCGGGCGTCCGGGTTTTCTTTTTGATATTCTTCAGCCACAGCTTCCATTATAGGGAATACAGTAGATGATCCATCGACCATTACTTCTGTCGTCTCATTTTCTGAAGCACTATTACCTTTTTCACTCGTGTTTTGTTCCGTTTTGCTACTTGCTTCTTCATTTCCGCTTTCCTCACTGTCTTCTGTGTTACCGCATGCTGTTAAAACGACCAGCAGCAGAGAAATCATTGCTAATACCAATAATGATTTTGACTTCATGCTTTTACCCCCTAATGATTCGTGTTTGTCAGAAAAGACGCTGAGCTATCTCCCCTGCAATTTCTATAATAACGAATGAATGTTAATTACCTATTAATTCAATGTAAATATTCTGTAAAGTTTTATGTAGGAAAAGTTAAGTTGTATTTCATGGCGATATTATTATTGGTAGGAATGATAGGGGGTTATTGGTGATTACTATAAACACTCTTATATATACACTGAAGCCTTTTGATACCATCAAGAAAAGACCTGCGGTGATATGTCAAGAGGAAAATAACTAAATATTCGATTGTCAAGGTTCAATTTTGCGAAAAAAGGCATCAGGAAACTAGACCAGTAAATAAATGGAAATTACTGGTAATCAGTAAAAGGATTTAGAAGCTATTTGTGCTTCATGCATTCACGCTCCTTTTTGGCGTGTAGATTTGGTGATTGCGTAGTAGCACATCCACCAAACGCACTAATTTTCTTGCGGTTAAGACGAGTGCTCTTTTGTGTTGATGCTTAGGTACTTCACTGTATTTTTTCGCGTAATATGCTTGATACTCAGGAACGTGCCGTCTTACCGAGTTGGCGGCTTCAACCAGGTAATATCTGAGGTACTGATTCCCGTTACGCGTAAGTGAAGTGTCGTCAGCTGTGAAGCGGCCTGATTGGTGCTTTCGCCAATAAAGGCCTGCATATTTGGCTATCTTAGTTTCATCATCAAATCGCTCAATTTGGCCGATTTCGGCGATGATTCCCGCAGTAAACACGGGCCCGATGCCTGGGATAGTGACAAGCGTTTGTGGCAGTCCAGCCATGATACGCTCGATTGCTTTATCAATTTCCTTTATCTGTTTTTGGAGTGTGCGAATGACTTCGATAGTTGTACCAAGAATAACATCGATAGAGTCTTCCACAACCTTGTCCAGACGGTAAGAAGAACGAACGGCTTTCTGAATGGATTTCGCAACACATTCCGGGTCACCAAAGCGATTTCTGCCCTTTTCTTGTAGAAAATCAGCTAGATCTTCAACCGGCATTTGCGCAAGTTCATCCAGACTGAACTTCTCGAAAAACAGTTCCATCATGGCATTCCCAAAAACGGAAGAATCGACTTCCTCTTTGAAGGTATTGCATTTAAAACTCAAGTGTTGAAGGAAGTGCTGCTTTTCCTTGGTAACCTGATGAACTAGCTGATACCTGGAGCGTGTAAGCTGTTGGAGCGCAACATATTGGCTCTCTTTGACAACAGACATTGGCAATCGGCCAAAACGCAGATAATCGGCGATGACGAACGCATCAATTTCATCGGTTTTGTCCATGTCGCTATAACTCTTTTTAAAGTTCGCAATCTGTTTTGGATTCATGACAAATACCTCTGCGCCAAGTGCTTTGAGTGCCTCATCATGATGAAGAAACATGGATGGATGAAAACTATAAACGGACGTGGATTCAAGCCCGAATTTGAGCGTATCAACAGCCTGATCACGCAAATATTCCAAAACAGTATCCCGAAGCTCACTAGCACCAGGAAGGTCATTGGAAACCGTGAAGGATTTAACCTTTTCTCCTTCACCATCCAGCAAACAAATCTTGATATCAAAAGAACTAACATCTAATCCAGCAAATAATTTCATGGGGGGTTCTCCTCCTTTCGATTTAGAATCATTGGTACTATTTCTTGGACGCCCTGAGATATCCCTAGTGTGAACGCCGATCAGCAACCTCGTGTATAAGTACTAACCCTGATTCGAAAGCCGCCCTGGGGCTACTAACACCCAGGTTCGAGATTCAGGGTGCACAGCCTGCGAGTAGGAAGGTCCGAACGCACACTGGGAAACAGTCTTTACGTGTGGTCTAGCCACAAGGGGGAAAAGAATTGTCCCAAATGATCCTAAGACCATTATCTAGGAACATCACGGGACGTCCAAGACTTTTGACTATATCCAGCAGGAAAAGTAAGAAAATATGGGCTCAAATGATAGGGCCTAAACATAATATACGAGGGGGAGTGGATATGATAAGTAATGGAAAACTTGTTGATATATCAGATTTTGGAAGGTTTAGGTATATCGCGGATAAATAAGATTTTTTTGGGACCTTGAGACGACGTTTTTTGTGAACTGAAGAAATTGACTTGGGTCATTTTTGCAAAGGAGGCGTACACCATTCCCCTGTTTATCAGACCACAAAAATAGGGGGGATGCATCAACTATCATAATTTAAAGGAGAGCTCAACCCCGTTGGTTAAGCTCTCCTTTATGTAGTCGATGTTCAAATAACCGTTGATTCTACCTTTACAAGTGTAAGCATGTTTTCTATTTCGTTTATAGAAACCGGTGGACTATACAGATAGCCTTGTCCCATATGGCACTTCAAATCTCTGAGTGCTTTTTCCTGTTCTTCATATTCTACACCTTCCGCCACCAGTTCGACATTCAAATTTCTTCCCATTTCCACCATTGCTTTGACCAATGTTTTTTCTTTGGAGTTTGATAACATGCTGTTAATAAACGTCTTATCAATTTTTATCCGATCGATAGGTAATTGGTTAATACTGCTTAGCGAAGAATAACCAGTCCCGAAATCATCAATCGAAATGCTTACCCCTATCTTTTTCAATTCCTTCAAAATAAATGCCGCATAAGTGGCATCAAGCATGAGACTTTCTGTGATTTCGAGTTCCAGAAATTCTGGTTCTAGCTTGTTTCCTGAATAATTTGTTTCAAATCCTCTAAGAAACTTGGATGTGTCAATTGGTAGGCAGATACATTCACCGCAATTTTAAGCAGAGGGTGCCCGTTCCGCTGCCAAGCATTGGTTTGCTCACATGCTGAACGGAGCACCCATTTTCCTATCGAGACGATAGAACCTGTTTCCTCTGCCAACGGGATAAATTCAGCCGGGGAAACGCTCCCCAGCTTGGGGTGATGCCATCGCAAAAGAGCTTCCAGTCCCACCATGTTTTTGGAATGCAAATCAAACTGCGGTTGGTAATGAATATAAAATTCTTCATTTGTAATGGCTACTTTCAGCCCTTCTTTAAGTGTCATCTCTCTGTTTATACGGTAACTGACTGTCGAGTAAAATTGGTAGTTATTTTTCCCGCTTTCTTTTACTGCATATAGAGCTTTATCGGCAAATGTGATTATATCTGTCTTATTTTGTGCATCTTCCGGAAAAAGACTTATACCTATACTTGTTGTTACATGAACTTCTGTGTTTTGTATTATAAGCGGGGAAGCAAACTCATTAGAATGCGTTGCGCTATTTCCGCCACGTCATCTGGATGAATATCTTCGAGCAAAATTATGAATTCATCACCTCCGAGCCGGGCAACTATGTCGTTTTTTCTTATGCTTTTTTCCAAACGTTTGGCTACCTCTACCAAAAGTTTATCACCGGCTTCATGCCCCATGGTATCATTAATCAATTTAAAGCGGTCTAAGTCTATAAACATCAATGCTGCTTCGATCTCGCTATGTGTAATTTCATTCAGGCGTCCATGAAGCATGTGACGGTTAGGGAGGCCGGTCAAGTTGTCGTATTTAGCCATTCTACTTACTTCGTCCAAAGCATATTGCAACTGTTTCGTTTTATTTTCCACTTTCTCTTCTAAACTCTTGGAAAGACGATTGAGCTGTTCGACGGTTTGGTTATTTTGTTTAAGCAGTGCAACCTGTTTAATGATTACTAAAATAAAAACTATATAAAGCGAAGTGAGCAAAAGGTTCATTGTTCCGAAACTGCGGACAAGTACATAGCTAAGAAATATTGCCAACAACAGATAGGAAGTGTTGTCTTTACGCCAATCAATAAACCAATGACCCCTGGGAGCGACACCCAGCTTTTGCACTTGTAAATGATAAATTCCGGCAGCCCCCTTTAACAGTAACGTTACCGTCCAGAGGGGATCAATCCAGCCACTGTATGTATAAGCTCCTTCCAAGATTTGTTGTAAGTACACAAAATCAGCCAATATTTGAAGCGAAAAACCAATCGAAAGAAACGTAAAAAATGACCTGTCGACATGCGTGATTTCTGTTTTTTGGATGACTAAAACCAGTTTATAGGTTAGAGCGATCACCCAAATGAAATAAGCCAAAAGCCATAAATAATCAGAAAACCCGGGGTAAGGGAGAGATGTCTCTACATACAAATAATGATAAGCCCAGTGCAAGACCGCTATACTATATGGAATAACCCCTATGCCTAGTAAGAGCCGAAAGAAACGGTCTTTATCTTTATTTTTCTTTAAAACCGTGACTATTTTAGCTATCCAATAACTACTAACAGAAATCCCGGCTAGTTGAATCGCAACGATGCCTGTGGCCCGTATAAAATCGTTATTATAAAAAAAATAATCCACGTATAAGAAAAAACGACGATAGCAAGTGTGAAAATCATTACAGGTTGTCGAAAAATTGCAGTCATTTTTCCCTCCTGGCACCAGTTCCTTCACCAAGGACTGGTATATGGTAAGTAGTGATTTCTTCTATTTTAACTGAATTGAGTTCCTAATTATACTACGAGGACCTTTTTGTCATTAAAAACTTTTGAATTGCTCTTCCAGGGGAGGGGGATCTTTCCGTTCATGGATGAAATTCTGACACTACGAATCAAATTAATCGTATTACGAACTGCTATACAAGATCTCCCTATATTCCAGATCACATCAACCAATATATTATTTAAATGGGGGTTCCATTGAAAGGCAGATTGCAATTTTATAGTAATAATTATCTTAAATTTAGTGAATTAAGAAAGTTACATTAAATGTCAAAGTCCACTGATACGAAACTAAAGACGCAGCAAAAAATGTTTTTATTTTGTCACATGATTGACATATTAATGTTTTTTGCGATGATAATTCTAAGTGATGGTTGTCACGACACGGAAGAATTTGTGGGACATAGGAAAGGTCTTAGATATCCAACTTACGATTTAGATTGATTTCGGGTCTATTAGTATGGATCACGAATAGTGGTCTCTGAATCTGTGAAAAGGATGTTTTACATGAAATCTGTTAACCAAGATGTTTTCGATACGGCAAAGAAGATTAAAAAGATATTTGAGAAATATTGGATTGGCCCTCACCATTTGTATCTTGACGGAGCTCATTTCTATTTAGCATTTTATCAAAGATTTGATACGACAGAAATGGCTCTGTTTTCCACAATCTGATGTCACAAACGAACCATATAAAGAAGCGTTCGCATGGCTTATCATACTTCTAAATAGGATGGGGGCTGTTCAAGAAACAGGAATGAAAAGAAATTAGCATAAAGCCTTTTTATAAAACGAAGACTTTTTTGGAAAAAGCACAAAGTCAGACAGTGTTGTTTGATGATGAAAAAGAAGTAGTTCCAACATGCTTGCAATTCTTGAAAGATGCGATAGCACTGCAAAAGCAGATGGTTGAATTGATGGAGAAATAAGGCTTAAAAATGAAGATGGCTCAAGCACAATTGAGTTTATAGGGATCCTGCCCTTAGTTCTGTTGTTACTCACATCATCTGACAATTTATTGTGGGAATTAATGGTGTTCTGGTCACGCAATCTGCGCTGACGAATATAATCTCCAACTGGATTGGGGAGGGAGGGTAGTGAATCTTCTCCATCTTATTTAATATTTGCTGCATGCAAAAAACAAGAAATCAACCAATGCCGTTTTCCTGTTTTACAACAGAATTTCCTTTGAAAATTCACGTATTTCATCAGCTTAAATGGCGCGACAAGTTCCGCTATAAACACTTTGAAGTGTGAACGTGCAGGGATATTAATGATTTCCAACTTTACGAGGGAAGATGGGAATGGCGGAACCATGTTTCCCGGAGCGCCCCGTCAACAAATCCTGCATGCGTCAAGACCGACAGGTTTTGGGGTATGAAGCACAGGTGATTCGGCTGAACGAAAGCTGGAGCCACATCCACACCATTCTGGTAACCCTTGATAGATAGGGGGTGTAAGACATTATTCCAATACGTGATCAACGACATAAGGTCAATCACCATTGTTTAGTTTGTTATTGATAAATGTGGTTATATGCTTATTTAGTGGCTGAAGAGACTGGTATGATTTTGTGATTTTATGAATGATTAAAGGACGAAATTCAATCTGCCAAGGAAAGTGACTTTTAATTTCAGGCAAAACATAGGTTATGTAGTCGTTAAAGGACCTACAATTAAAGCTTTCGTGCATATTCATAATAAACTTTATATGCAATTTATGGTTATCGTTGTAAATGGCATGGTCTAGTACATCAAATTTCTCGAATGTATCGTTTAATCTGGATTCAATGAGGTTCATGGAGAATTTATTGGTTTTAAAATATAAGGTTATTTCACCGATTATTTGTAACATATAATTATCACCCGGTTAGATTATAGCATATTTGGCAGATATTGGTGAGTGGTGGGTTTAATTGGTATGTGTCAATCTTTTCTCGATGTGGTTGTCACACCAATATATTTGGCACTCTATTTTTGTACACGTTTTCCGGCTACCGCGCTGTCGCTTGGTGGCCTGCATGTTTTCGTCACGTTCCAAAACCCGGAACCTGACAAAAACATGCAGGGTATTACCTAAAACTCTTCATCAAGTTTCCTATCGCTGATGAATGGGCTGTATATAAACTGATGGAACCTTCTTTTGCGCCAATCGATGGGCGTGTTGGCTGATTCAAATACTCCGTCATGCGAACGGTCTTTTCAACGTCTCGCTGCTTGCGTGCGCTTCGTTTTTGGGATGTGAGATAAACATCCCGCAACGTGTTATTGAGGATACCCTGTTTTACTTTCACCATAGCTTCACTGCCTTCTACGCTCCAATGCATCCCCCGTCTTTTCATCCGGAAAGAAACGCGACGCTGATTGGATTCCATAGCCCCTAAGCCTCGTGCGTCTTCTGGCGGGTCTTCCACTTTCTCACGCCAGTCAAAAATACGATCCCAATTGTGCTGAATGTAAGTTCGAAAACCGTTTACCTTTTCTACCTGTTTTGCGTTTTCCAGGGTACTTTCGTATGTATCCAGCCAAAGTATGAACTGTTGCCAATCGTGTTGTTTTAACGCTTTTCTTATCCCGTCCTTAAATTCACTCTTTTCACCGCCTAATGCCCGATTTAACGCCTGAGCTACATGGTAAGCGTCAAGTTGATTCAACACGGGATAACGGGACTGGGAAAAGGCTTCCTGGAACCGTTCAGCTGTGTAGCCCTGCCCGCCATCACTATTTGTCACAACCTGCGTATTCTCCAGCGAATAACCATGGGCCGCATATGACTGCACCTCTTTCCAAAAGTCATCAGTCGGCTTCGTTGTCATGATTACGTGTTGATTGCTGAGTGAGACCCGTTTGCCATTTTTGACCCAGCCTTCATGCATAATCGCATGCCGGACCTCATGGCTTTTCTTTTTCTTTGTAGAACGGACAAAAACGCCATCTGCCTCTGTATATAAATAGTCAACTTCTTTTCCCTCCGGAAGGGACGCTGCTTCCTCCAGTTCAGCCGCCAGTTCCACATCAGCCTGGGACTGCGCATCTCCAACACGCTTCACGATACTCCCGACTGTTTGATGACTCATCGTTACGGGGGTCCATTCCTTCAAAGTTTGGACTGATGCACGATACGTGCTCTCACTAGCCAATTCAGCCACTTTTACCTCCGTCAGGGGACTGTATCGTTGACTTTTCCGAAGACCAGCCCACTCATCAAAGGGATAGTGAGAATCACCTTTCAGGTCATGCATTAATGTATGCCGAAAACGAACTGCCCCAAACGTGAATTGAACCGTTTTCCAATCTTCACGCTCGACAGTCCAGCCCAACTTCTGTTTCTCAGCTTTAATCACCTTATTAATCTGTGTGAACACTTCCCCCATCTGGGAAGCAAACACCTCATACATATAGAGTCGAATGCTTTCTTCCAAATCAACTAAGTTGTTTGTTTCCTTTATTAATGCGTATAATCTTGATATAATAGTTTCCATGAGAAGGCCTCTTTCGAAATGTATTTGCCCGTCAAAGCATACATTTATGATAGAGTGCCTTCTCTTTTTTGACTAGAAAATTGCCTCAGGTGGCCCCGAGAATTATTTTACACATATGTTTAATTGTATAGCCATCATGCAATTTTTGAAGTTTGGGCAGACTTATCCATATAAAGAACACGTAATATTCAATACACGGTCAGGCGTGTTCAGTTATTACATTTTCAACTAAGTTTCGGCTATCGGGATAACCTTGCACATAGGTTTTCACATTGAACGCGATATATTTCTAAGGTGTAATACGAACCAATGTTTTGTTCGGAAGTTTATTGATAAGTGAAGTTAATGGCAAGGGAATCAAAAAATGGGCTAAAAATGATCTTACGGTTGAAGTTAAATATTACGAACATGGTGCACATGATTCTCAAAATTATGGGCTAATTTATTGGTAACTGATCCGTTGAGTAGTTTGAAGTGTTTTTTCATAGCCGTCTTTTGCTGTGTTACACTCGGTGAAAGTCCTTATTCTCCCTTTCACATTCATCCTAAAGGATGGTGTCTTGTATGAAACCATTTTTGACGTTCGTGTTACTGACGGTGGTTATTGTGCTTCTTTCACTGATGGCTAAGACGCTCAAGAAAAAGCTACTTTTTCCGGTTGGTGCGGTTTTGATAAGTGTCACTTTGTATGTGATTGGCTACATAGCCGGGGGTTGGAGGGGGCTTGGATTTGCCGTGACTGGTGGGATATTGTTTATATCAGCATTGACCGCTGTGGCTGTCATTTTAATACGGCGACTGATTATGAAAAGGCGTGGGAAAACCTAATAAATTAAGTTACAGGCGCCAAATGGCCGTTTGGTGTCGGGCGCTTCTATTTACTTCTTCTTTTTTTCCTTTATTCATAAGTCTATTGAAGTCTTTTAATACATCGTCAGTTTCGGTCCTTGGCGGTTGGTTTGTTAATGGTGATGACACGGTTTAGGTCGATTGGGGTACCAATGATTGACTGCATCTCAGTCAACGTTGTTATGGCCGGGACGAAGTTTCCAATATGTTGATAGGTATTGAATGTATCAATCAATGTTCCTGTTGCAAATGGGCGCGGATCGACGATGCCTTTTGTACCCAGTCGCTCTGCTGCAATTGTACCGGCGCCGTGTTTCATTTCCCCGTGGGTCAATGTCGGACCAGCTCCAACAACGAGTACGCATTTGCCGCTAATGCGCCCGGCTGATCGACTGCGGGTGTCTGATAGCACGACTTTCAGGTTATGTGCCATAAGCGTTTCGATAATATTTCGGAAGATTTGGCTTTTTCCTGTATTTGGCGTCGATATCCGGAATTTGTGCCGCAATAAACGCCACTATCAGGTAGCCTTCATTGTTGCAGTAATATGTATTGAAATTGTGAAAGTCACATCCGGCAACACCGGTGTTCAAAATGTGTTTCCTATCCATAGCATCCACTCCCTTTGTTACTTAAGAATTATATATTCTATATATCACTAAAAAACCCTTTGCAGGGAGGGTTCTTTAAAAGGGGATACTACGGGATGTTAAAATATGAGGTATTTGTCAGACCACCAACAAGTCAGTGATGATTCAGCTCACTTTTAGTATCTTATTCATTTTCGCCTTAATAACTATTGGCCTCTTCTATCTGATCCAACAGGTTGCGACTGATTAATTCTTTTTTTAAAAGCACGATGAAATGTTGATCCACGTTTAAACGCAACGCTATTTTATAAGCATAAATTAAAGTGTCATCTAAGGCGTGTTCCATTTTTAAACCTCCAATATAAATCCAAACTCGAAGCCAGTCAATTTTCCGCTAGATGTGCAGAAGGTTAGCTACAATAAAGGTTGTTAACAAGGCTTTCATGGGTGGTGGCTCACACCCCTTTACATGTTTCTTGGGAAGGGGATGCCGATGAGGGTACAGTATTTGAAACATCTATTTTTTAAGCCTGGCGAGTATAATGGCTAGTTAATAACCTGTCATGTGAGCCCCCCCATGAAGTTCACTTAAGTGAGAACCAGCGACTTATTTCTATACTTCCCTCCAGAAAGGGGACCTCAATAGGTTTTAATCCCATTGTGACTTTAAAGCTTGCTCTGAGTAGCGTTCATCTATTTTTTGCTCGATTTTTTTTAAAGCTTCGTCGTCATTTAGTAATTCCTCTTTAATTTGGTCTGTTAATTCTTCTAGTGTCTTTGTGCGCATAGGTACTCACTTCCTTTATTATACTATTTTCAATTCTGTTTATATTGTAATACATAAGTCCTTGTTGCAAACAATCCAATTATAACAATTATGTGAAAAATGATTGCAGTTCGACAATAATAAGTTGATGTCTTGAAATAAGAATAACAACTAGTTATTTTTTCGATATGATTTCAAGTTAATTTTAATGTTTTTCTGTAATACCGGTGAGAAAGCAAGTGTGATACTCTTACTAATTTAACATATCTCAAGATTGGAGGTTTTTGGGGGATGAACGTATCATGATATTCTATTTTAACTCCACCCGAGCACCTGCAAATAACCGGTGTCACATTTATTCTTGCAGACACTATACGTTTGGGATATACCTGCATCGGTAAATTTATCATAATAATCTTCTTCAGACGTTCAATATCTCTTATAGATCCAAACCTAATTAAGTGTGGTTTAATGATTTCTTCATGAATACCCCTCCTGCTCCTATTATCAAAGGAAGAGAGCGAATGGTGCCATAGTAAAAGTACTTTTGTATCCGGGTTGATATTCATAACTTAGAAGTTTTGACACCAAAAGCTCGATAGTATGACATAAGGCTTTAGAAGTTAGAAGCACCAACCCCAAATGGAAATAATGGCAATATAGAACAATAAGAAAGAATTGATACATCTGTTGCGAAGGAAATCATTACTGCAATAATAGTATCATAAAGTCGAACTTATATTTGTGTTTAAGCAGCATAAATACTATAATAAAATTACGAGTTTCATTAGGGTTTACCCTATTGGAACATTTAGTGAGTAACGGTATAATGGGAGTTGAGACATTCCCAATAGGATTGTTCCAAAAGTGGAGAGGTTTATTCTAATATTATGATTTAGATTATTTAGATAAAAGGATTGATACATATGAACGACTTTGGCTATGTACGAGTGAGTTCGGAATCGTAAAATCCGGCTCGCCAAATACAACAACTGACTGACTTAGGAATAAAGGAAGATAATATTTACTAGGAAAAAATATCAGGGAAAAGACGTGATAACCGACCACAGCTACAAGATGATTTTTAGAGTGAGTGCCTCATTAACTTATTTACTCCTTGATATGGAGAACAGTACCATAGGAAAGGTAAAGTAAAATATGGAGGTTTTGTTAAAAGGTATTGTATCAATCATACTTTTTTATTGTACCTCAATGAAAGAAATAAATAATATAAGAGAAAGATATTTATTTGTATTTTTAAGTTATGCCAGCAAAAATGCCCCTCTTTTACAGATTCAATCAATGATTAAAATGATAAAACTTTACTCTTCATACGGAAAACCATTAGATGAAATTACAGATAAGCTGAATCTGTTATTAGAAGATAGCTATATGCTAAATAAGAAAGATATCCAGCGACTACAAAGTATTAATGTTTTAACCCAAAGATATGAAAATAATGGAATAGACTTAGACTCCTTGCACTTTAAGCTAGAAAGAATGCTGGTTTTGGTCGAACACGATAGTGATTTTAATAACTTATTATGGGGAAACTCTATAGAAAATTTCGGGGGCAATTTAGATGAAAGTACATAACTCCCCTTATTCAGGACAGCTTATATGGAAGGAAAGGAATACATACGTCCCACTTTTATTTGAAGCCAGAGATTTGTGGCGGCAACTGGAGGCTGAAGTAGATCGCGAGCTTTTAACGTTGAATGGCGGTTTGACAATCGGGGATCCGGATACCGATGTCATGAAAAGCTTATTGAAAAGCATAGATGAATTTAAGTTAGATCATGAAATACTCAGAGGGAATGAGGCAGCCGAACGTTTCCCACAGCACCGTTTATTTCCGGAAGACATTATGGTTTTAGATAAAAATGCAGGGTTTCTGCGGCGGGAACTGGCTGTTGTTTCAGCTGTTGAGCGGGCAGAAGCTTTAGGAGCAGCTATTAAACGTTATACAACTGTGCAGGGTGTTTATCCGGACAAAGAGAGTGTTACAATTGTTGCTAATGAAAAAGAGTATCGGGTTAATAAAGTCTTAGTCACGACGGGAGCCTGGACAGGGAAGTTATTGCCGCGATTAAGAGATCAATTGACGGCCAGACGCTTGGTGCTGACAAAGTTTGCGCCAAAGAATGCAGAAGAATATAAGCCTGAAAAATTCCCGATTTTTGCCCGCATGCGGAAGGGCTATCGTCTAACGGGGACGCCAACCTTTGACGGCACAATGGTAAAAGCGTCCAATACGAAAAATCCGGAAGCTCCGGATAAACTGAATCGTGATGTAAGCAGTGAGGAACTTCAGGAAGTTGGTGAGGCTGTTGATCAGCTTTTGCCGGGGCTGGTGCCTAATCCCGTTCGAGCCAGTGTTTATATGGATGCCTATACGGAAGATGACCATTCCATTGTGGGGCGATTACCTGGCATGGATATTACATTTCTCACTAGTGGCTTTTCCGGGTATGGCTTTAAAATGTCTCCTGTTATCGGAAAGATTGCAGCGGACCTGATTACAGAAGGGGAAATAAGGCATTCGATCGGACATCTTGATCCGTACAGATATGCAAAAGCTTAATTAATTCAGGTTCGATAGGGAAATTAGCGTTGTCAAAAAATATCCCGTATCACCTTAATAAGCTGATACGGGATTTCTTGTATCTTGTAATGGTTTTTTATAGAAAAAGCGTTTGCCAACTATTATTCCTCAATCAAATCATTCTCCACCAAAAATTCACGTGCGACTTCATCAACACTTCTCTCTTCAATGTCCACTAGATAGTTTAGTTTAATCATGGTTTCACTAGTCAATATATCTGAAAGCGGTTCAAAGATTTCCTCGATTTCCGGATACGCTTCATAAGTTTCAGTTGTCATGACAGCCGTTGCGTTATAAGCCGGGAAAAACTTCTGGTCATCTTCCAGGTTAATGAAACCAAATGCCTCGATACGCCCATCTGTCGATAATCCCATGGCGACATCGACTTCTTCATCGCGGAGTGCATTATAGGTCAAACCGGTATCCATTTCATTGACGTTTGCATCCGGGAATTCAAATCCATAGGTTTCTTCAACACCCGGTAGGCCATCGGGGCGATTGTAGAATTCCGCATTTGTTGCCACTGAAAGGTCATTCGGATTTTCATTCACATAGTCGGCAAGGTCGCTGAGGCTGCTGATTCCCAGTTCCTTTGCATGGTCTTCACGCATCATTAAGGTATACGTGTTCACGAGTTCGCTCAAGTTGGTCCAGACGATGTCGTGTTGTTCCTGGTCAATGTCATTTAATTTGTCGAATGCTGCCTGTGGATCACTCATTGGATCCTCTCCAAGATAGGTGACCAATCCGGTGCCGACATAATCCCATGTCAGATCTACTTGCTTATTTTCCAGTGCCTTTCTGAGGGCTGTACTTCCAAGGTTAGATGTTTCATTTACCTCAAATCCTTCTTGTTCTAATAGAAGGGTGGACATCTTAGCAAGTAAATAATGCTCGGTGAACGTTTTGGATCCGATTGTGATTTCTTTATTACCGTCACCGCCGCAAGCGCTCAGGACAAGTAACAATACAATCGATATGATAAATAAACTTACTTTTCGCATTGAATTTTTTCCTCCATTTAAATGTTTTTATTATAGTGTCGAAGTCAGCTGACTGCCTGTCTGGCCAAACGCAGGCCTTTTGGCACGAGGACAAATTGCATACCTCTGAACAGATAATCCACTGCAATTGCCAGCAGAGATACTGACACCGCGCCGGAAATTAAATAGGCATTGTCAAATAGCTGTATTCCTGTGAAAATCCATACGCCGAATCCGCCGCCTCCAATAAGATAAGCAAGTGCTGCTGTTCCAATGTTCATAACGAGTGCTGTTCGAACACCAGCGATAATGGAGTAGGCCGCATTCGGGAGCTCAATCCGCCATAGAATCTGTGTGTTTGTCAGCCCCATACCGCGCGCCGCATCTTTTGTATCCTCATCCACTGAGTCGATTCCGGCAATGGTGTTTTGCAGGATGGGAAGAAGCGAATAAGCAAACAAGGCAACCAGTGCGGCCTTCATGCCAATTCCCAGAAAGCCCATTGCTAAAGCCAGAATAGCCAGGCTTGGGATGGTTTGTCCCAAATTTGCAACGTTGACGGCGAAGAATTCCGCTTTACGGAACCTTGGTCTCGTCAGAAAAATGCCCAGCGGAACGGAAGTCAATATGGCCAACGATCCTGATATCAATACAAGTAGCATATGTTCGCCCATTAAGTTAAAAAATGCGCCGGTTTCCTCATAGATTGGCAGAAACATGTCGTTCATGAAAGCCCAGCTGAAAAAGATGATAAGTCCAGCCCAAAAGAATATTTTGACGATTAGACTAATTCGTTTATTCCTACTCATGCTGTAATGCCACTCGATCAGGATGTTCTTTAACTTCGGCCTGGAGGAATCCTTCAATATGATTTAGTGTCAGACTCCCCTTTCTGTGGCCGTGTACATCCTCAACAATCAGCTGATCCGCTTCTTGATTCAGCAGTGTTGAAAGGATGATTCGAAGGGACGTGTCATCATTCACAGTTTTCATATGGGCTGATTCGGTATATGGGCTCAGTCCCACCGTGTTTTCAAGGTCGCTGACGGTATAGAGGCTGGTACTCTTCAGCACGCGGTCCCGGCCAACGAACTCGGAAACAAAGTCATTTTTCGGGTGATTCAGGATTTCTGCCGGGCGATCGTATTGCATGATGTGTCCATCACGGAGGAGTGCAATTTCATCTCCCATTTTCACGGCTTCGTCAATATCGTGACTGACGAACAAAATTGTTTTTCTCACTTCTTTCTGTATTTGAAGGAACTCTTCCTGCAGCCGGTTGCGGATAATCGGATCGAGTGCACCAAACGGTTCGTCCATCAACATGACAGGCGGATCCGCTGCAAGTGCCCGGGCTACGCCAATCCGCTGCTGCTGCCCGCCTGACAGCTCATGCGGGTATCGTTTGCGGAATTCATCGGGATGGAGTCCAATCAATTCCATCAGATGATTGAATCGGTTTTTCTTTTTTTTCCGATCCCAGCCTAATAGATCCGGAACAATCATGACATTCTTTTCAATTGTCATATTCGGAAACAGCCCATTGCTTTGGATCACATAGCCGATTTTCCGTCGCATCTCAATTTTATCCAATTTTTTCACGTTTTGATTATTCAGGACGATTTCGCCCTTCGTTATGTCCTCCAACTGATTTACCATGCGAAGTAAGGTTGTTTTTCCACACCCGGAAGGACCGATCAGAATGACAATTTCACCGTCCTGGACGTCGAAGCTGACATTTTCAACAGCTTGCACGCCGCCATTATATGTTTTTGAAACATCGTTAAACTGTATCATTTTGTTCACCACTTTTCTATATGCCTTTAGGCGTAAATTTTTTCTGTACATATTTCAGGAGCAGATCAGCGATAATCGCCAAAATCGATACAACGATTGCACCGACTAGCACCATCGTGTTATTTGATCTGGAAATGCCCTGGTTAATGAGTGAGCCGAGGCCGCCAGCCCCGATGTAAGCTGCGATTGCGCCAATTCCGATATTTAATATTGTTGCTGTACGGACTCCGGCCATAATGAGCGGCATCGCGTTGGGGATTTCCACTTTCCATAGCCGTTGTCCGGTCGTCATGCCTATCCCCTTTGCAGCATCCCGAATATTGGGATCCACGTCTTTAATTCCGGTATACGTATTTCGGATAATTGGTAATTGGGAATAGAGGATGAGTGCTATTAATGCAGGCAGGAATCCGATGCCCTGACCGACAATGGATAAGATCGGAATCATGATACCAAACAAAGCAATACTTGGAATGGTCATGATAATGGATGTGATTTGCAGAACAGTATTGGCTAATTCCTCATTGGTCGTTAAGTAAATACCGAGTGGAACACCGATGAGAATTGAGATGATGATAGCAAGTCCCACCAATTGAATATGTTCAAGCGTGTAGTCAAGAATTTGATCAGTATTAGCAGAAAAGTAGTTTAAAAAGTCGGTAATTGTTAACACCTCCATTTCTTTGATCGCTTTTATGTTTCCGGGTGGGGTGGGCGGAAATGCGTCAACTCTTTAAGTCTATCAATATTACAATTTTTTTACAAAGTACAAAGAATCATAAAAAAATGACTAATTAAGATATATAAGGCGATATCTTGAGATAAACTAATAGAATTATTTATTTTACGCAAATTCGAAATTATATCGCCTAATATAACGATGTTTTTCTGAAATATACGAATTCATTGCTTTGCTAATGCGGTTCATCTATACTGACAACAATGTCTCATCGAATGCATCAGTTGATGAGAAAAAACGAACTTAGAGGTGACCAATTGTCATGAGTGGTATATTTGCGATGGAAGGATCGTTGGATGATGGGAAAATAAGGGATGTATTGCAATCAATGCATCACCGGGGGCCTGATGAGGGAGGCGATGCATTACTGGATGCTTTCCATCTGGCTCATCAGCGTCTATCAATTGTCGGTGTGAAACAAGGAAAACAGCCGATTGTGAGTGAAGATAGCGCTAAGTGGATTGTAGCTGATGGGGAGATCTACAATTACCGAAATCTGAAAAAACAGCTTTCGGATACGATGGCATTTCTAACTGAATCGGACAGTGAAGTGCCACTGAAACTATATGAAGCAGAGGGTCCGGAATCAGTCAAAAACCTGGACGGGATGTTTGCCTTTATAATTGTGGGTACTGAAAACAAGACATTTATGGCGGCAAGAGATACGCTTGGAATCAAGCCGCTATACTATGGGGAAGACAACACGGGAAATATGGTTTTTGCATCCGAACTGAAGACGTTGTATAACGTTACCGATGATGTTCATGAATTTCCGCCGGGAAATTACTATACACCGGAAGAAGGTTTTGTCATGTACCGGCACATTCAACAGCCTGAGAGCCAGCATATCTTTTCCGAAAATGAAATGCCGAAGATGATGGCTGGCATCCGTCATCATCTTGAACGTGCTGTTCGAAAGCAGCTGGTTGCGGATGTTGAAGTCGGTGTTCTGCTCAGCGGTGGATTGGACAGCAGCCTGATCGCTTTGCTTGCTCAGGAAAACCGGAAACGGAAACAGCCATTGAAGTCATTTTGTGTTGGCAGCGCGGAGAGTGAGGATGTAAGGCGTGCGCGTCAAGTGGCTGAAGAGATCGGCAGCTGCCACTATGAATATATTTTTGATGAACAGGAGCTGATCGATTATCTTCAGGAAGTGATTTATCATCTGGAATCCTTTGATTCATCACTTGTCCGGAGCGCGATCCCAAACTATTTTGTCTCCAGGCTTGCAGCGGAAAACGGTGTGAAGGTGATTCTTTCCGGGGAAGGTGCCGATGAACTGTTTTCGGGTTACCAATACCTTAAGGGAATTAAGGATACGGAAAAATTGAACCGGGAATTGGTCAGGATTATCAACACATTGCATAATATTAGCCTGCAGCGGGGAGATCGGATGAGCATGGCCCATTCTGTCGAGCTGCGTATGCCGTTTCTTGATTTGGACTTCATCGCGTATGCACTGAAAATTCCGGCTGAACTTAAATTAAATGATGATCAGGTAGAGAAGTGGATTTTAAGAAAAGCGTATGACGGACGGCTTTCGGATAATATTATCTGGCGTGATAAAGCGGAATTTTCAGAGGGCAGCGGTGCGCTTGATATTCTGGAGCGTTATGCGGAAAATCAATATAGTGATACCGAACTTGCCCGCGCCAATTCAGATCATGAGTGGGTCCGCTCGAAACAGGAACTGATGTATTACACTATTTTCAAAAAGTACTTTCCGCATCAATCGGTCCTTTCGACTGTCGGACATTGGGCGACGGTTTAGGCGATGCGAGTGCCTCGGCAGCCTTGTGAGGAAGGGCGTCACGACCTGTCACCAAAGCGGCCGGAAAAAGGATACCATCGTGAAGGCAAAACGATTTAAAGTGTGGCGGAATTTTGTCCATGGACGGCAGGCAAATTATCATCCATAATCATCAATACTTTATGAACATAAGCGTTTAAATAGCTTGTTCAACTCTTATAAGACCAGGCATTTCAGGTGTCTGGCTTATTTTTTTATGGCTAAATAAATGAAATCCTTCGTCATTTTTAGTGCAAATTCTTCACAATTTCCTGGTGACTGGCTTCACGGAGGTCCATTGTACAATTGCCTACAATTGAACTGAAAGCAGCTGCTGTTTAAATAGAGGATGATTTGAACCGTGTGTAAGCTTGGTCTTTAACGTAAAGCAAAGCTTATTTATATGATACGAAGACTCAAATCGATAGGTTAGCATTTATAAATGATACATTGAAATTTTTATTACACAACATAATGTCATTTATGTTGTGTTTTTCTTATCATCTGATAGAATTATGAGTGTATAATCCAACATAATTTAGAAGGAAAAGCGAATTAGAGAGCCCAACATAATTTAAGGAGGTGGGACACGTTGATAGAATCCTTTCATGCTTATTTACAGAATAAAGGTTTAAAGGAAAATTCCATAAAAGGATACCTCCAGTCAGTCAAAGGTTATTTGAAATGGTTTGATGAATCAAAAGATGTTCCATTTCAAAACCTTCATCGAGAAAATGTACTTGAGTATATTTCATTCCTGAAGACCGTTAAAAAATTAAATCCGAAAACAATCAACACAAAGCTGAGCGGCTTAATAAAATTCAATCAATTTCTGATGGAAGAGTACCGTGTGCAAACTAAAGTAGTCATTGGAAAGAAAGACTTCGAAAGAGTGCAACAACAATACGCCTCTTTATCGACAGTAGAATATCATGATGTGGAGAAGTTTCGTCAGGTTATTTTGGATAACAAACATATGCGTTATTATGCTTTAGCTACGATATTTGCCTATGCGGGGTTAAGACTATCGGAAGCACTGGATTTGCATCTTCATGATGTTCACCTGGTGACGAGAGAAATTACGGTAAGAGAAGGAAAAGGGGATAAAACGAGAATTGTTTACATGAGCGAGAAGGTTCGCACTGCATTACAGTCCTGGTTAAAAGAAAGAAAGAACAACGGAGTAGATAGTGAATACTTGTTTCCGAGTAATCGGAACCGGCGTCTTGATCGTACTGTTGTCAATACAGCATTTCAAAGATACGCCAAAGAAGTTGGCAAAAAAATCACCCCTCATGTGTTGAGGCACTTCTTTTGTTCTAATGCAATTGCCAAAGGCTTGAGTATTCATGAAGTGGCAAATCAGGCTGGTCATTCGAATATTCATACGACTCTGTTGTATACGAATCCAACTAAGACTGAAATGTTGGATAAAATGGATCAACTGTAACTCAAGTTTGGCAGTTGTTGGGTTATTTTTTTAAGAAGTACGTAAACAGTAAGCGCCAAATAAATATTCTTTGGTCTGAAGACTAAATGCAGCTTTGGGCGTTAATCATTATTGCTCAGTTTGTTATTTATAAATGTAGTCATATGTTTATTTATTGGTTGAAGAGGTTGATATGATTTTGTGATTTGGTGGACTATTAAAGGCTGAAATTCGATGTCCCAAGGAAAATGACTCTTTAATTCTGGTAATACGTAGCTTATGTAGTCATCGAGAAGTTTACATTTGTTGTTTTCCTGCATATTCATAATAAATTTAATATGCAGTTTGTGCTTCACTTTATAGATGTCGTGAGAAATGATGTCAAATTTCTCAAATACATCATTTAATCTTGATTGAACGAGGTTCATGGAAAATTTATTTGTTTTAAAATATAAGGTTGTTTCACCAATTATTTGCAGCATATTTATCACCCGATTAGATTATAGCACATTTGGAATATATTGGTGTGTCTTTTTTAATTAGTTTATGTTTTGTGAGGGAAAGAAGTATTTACCAAGAAAAATATCAGGAAAAAGACAGGATAATCGACCACAGCTACAACAAATGCTGCAGGACTTGAAAGAGGGAGACGTTATTTACGTTACCGACTTAACACGGATAACCAGAAGTACACAGGTTCTATTCGAATTAATTGATATGATTCGTAACAAAGGGGCCAATCTCAAATCGTTAAAAGATACAAGGATGGATTTGTCCGAGGATAATCCTTACAGCCAATTTTTAATAACAATCATGGCCTGCGTTAATCAGCTTGAACGTGACCTGCTACATATGCGGCAGAGAGAAGGAATAGAACTTACCAAAAAGCAAGGGAAATATAAAGGGCGAACAAAAAAATACCATGATAATCATGCTGGGATGAATCACGCAATTGAATTATATAGGGAAGGAAAAATGACAGTAAGTATGATTTGTGAAATTACAAATATGTCGAAGTCTTCTTTATATCGACCACTGAAATTGTCCGAATAATGGCTCCTCCTTCAAAAAAAGGGAGATCTTGTTAAGTTTATTGAAATCAACATACATATAGAGAAATCGGAAGAATGACGGGAATTCCTTAAAGCACGTTAATCAGGACAAAAAGAAACTCTGGAAGCACTTTAATAAAGCCTTACAAATATTTGTATCCCTTTTAAAGTATAATAAATTTATGACTAGTTCGATTTTACGGTATATTCCAACTCAGAAATATTGACTCAGACAATAAAATAGTATATTATTGACTCAAACAATATAAGGGGTGACGCGATGATTGGTCTGAAATATATTTTAAACTTATATGGCATGGAGCACCAAATATTGGCGGATAAGTTGGGAATTAAAAAGCAAAACATTAATTTATGGGTGACGGAGAAACAAAGAATTCCACAAAGACATCTTCCAGTACTTGCTGAAATATTTGATATAGATGAAGGATACTTCCAAAAAGAACTCGATGACGTAGATAAATTGGTAATTCAAAAAGAAAAGTTAAGACATGAATTAAAACCCAGAATTGTAGATTATGAAACAGAATTAAGTCTGAACGGTGAACCTGATCTATATCAAAAACCTATCTATAGCCACAGTGAACTTAATTCCATTGAAATTGATATAGAGAAAGCTCAATTAATTCAAGACTTTAAAGTAGTATTATCAGAAGTAAAAGATTCTACAAATTTATTAAAGTTCACCCAACTCTTATTGCTATTGAAAAGACACAAAAATGATGAGTTATTTAATGTTACTATCGATGCTCTTTCCTACTACTATAATATTTTACCTGAATGGGTAGGCGAACCTGAAAGCGATGAGTTTGTCGACTTGTTTCTACATCTGTCTGAAGAATATTTAAGTGATAAATGAAAGGTGAGATAAATTATGCTAAAACGGGATTTATATTATGGAGCTATTCTATCAGATTTAGTCAATCAGAAATATGTCCCAGCTTTAATAGACAAAAATGATTCTCGCGGATTGTATGAAGTCATCGTTAATAACGATAATCAATATAGGCGTATTTTTACTAAATATAGGGCTAAAATAGATCCACCGAGCAAGAATCAAAACAGGAAAAGGTGGACATTTTCATTCACACCAAGTGAAGTAGAAGAACTAAAAACTTTAAAAAATGATGGTGAATTATGGTTAGCTTTTACTTGTTCTAACCCTGACCCATTTTCCTTAGATGTTATTTGGGGACATATAAGCAAAATATTAAAGTGTGTGGATTTACAGGAAAATCTTAGAGGTCAGCCTTACATACGCATTACACATAAAAAAGGCGCGCACTCTTTCAAACTCTATGGAAATAAGGGAAAAGATAATGAGATAAAAATCCCTAATAATTCCACCCCTTTTAATACTTACTCAACTTTCGCACCAATAAAATCGCAGTAAACTCAGGACATAGAGGAACTTGTAGCCTCTGACATATCATGATTGACAATGATGTTTATACATGAAAAAACACCTCAACGTTTGGTATAGTTGATTTAACCAGAATCACTACCAAAACAGAAGAGGTGCCTACTGCTATGATAGCTAAAAACAACCCAAATAATCAACTCCCAAAAGAAATAAAAGCAACGTTTAAAGAATTGAATGTGTTCAGACACCTGCGGAACGCAGGTATCACGAAATCGTTTGGTTTTTCATGTGCTTATATTTTCCAGCTCATTTTTTGTTTAATCTTTGAAAACAAAAATTGGTTTCGAGCGCTTGAAAGCAAACAATCCGGGGATATACCGGCCAAGGATACCGTTTATCGATTTCTCAATCAATCGACATTTAACTGGCGTCGTTTTCTGCTTTCACTGGCTTCTCAAACGATTGTGAAGGTGTCAAAGCTAACCCGACATGACCGTCCCAAAGTATTTATATTGGACGATTCATCCTATGATCGTAACCGAAGTAAAGACGTCGAGCTTTTAGCTCGCTGCTTTGATCATGCCTCGCAAAAAATGCGCTTCTATAAAGGATTCCGCATGTTGACCCTGGGCTGGTCTGATGGCTCGACATTTCTGCCTGTTGATTTTTCGTTATTGAGTTCGAAAAAAAGCCAAATCAACGGTATATCTGAAAACGTTGATAAACGGAGTTCCGGTTACAAACGTCGGAAAGAAGCTCTGCAAACAGCACCGGAACAAATTCCGGGGATGATTGCAGGGGCAATGAAAGCTGGCATTGATGCATCTTATGTGCTGATGGATTCATGGTTCACTCAGCAGCCCCTTATTAAGAATCTGACAGATCAGGGGTTGGATGTGATTGGCATGGTCAAAAAATTAAAGCAGCGTTACATTGTAGATGGCAAGCGCGTCAGCCTGGATCAATTGTATCGCTTGGCTAAGCCAAGCGCTGATAACAAGCGTATCCTGCGTTCCATTCATACGACACAGGCGAATGGTGTGCCTGTCAAAGTCGTTTTCGTCCGTAATCGAAATAAGAAAAGTGACTGGCTTGCGATCCTGAGCACGGATTGCACCTTGAGTGATCAGGAAATCATCCGAATTTACGGCATGCGTTGGGATATTGAAGTGTTCTTCAAAACAACAAAATCCCTTTTAAAACTTCAAAAAGAATTCCAAAGCCGTTCTTATGACGCTCTTATCAGTCACACAACAATTGTGTTTGCAAGGTATATAGTGCTTTCGTGGCAGAATCGCTGCAGCACAGATGACCGAACCTTGGGTGGCATGTTTTATGAATTATGTGAAGAAGTCCATGACCTCGATTGGGCTGTTGCCCTGCAACAGTTAATTGGGCTTCTTGAAGATACGCTGTCCAAAAGTAATAAGAAAATGAAACAACTTATCAAAAGTCAACTACAACAATGGCTAGCGGGCCTGCCCAATTATATCAAGGCATACCTGCCTGTTTTAACCTGCGAAAGTTGAGATACTTAGTTTAATACACTTTTAAATTCAGGAGGAATCGCAGTGACTAAAACAAATGCAAACATAGGGTATGAAGAAAAACTATGGCAAATGGCAGTTAAATTAAGAGGAAGTATGGATGCGGCCGAATATGGATGAAATAGGACAATTGAGGATTTATGTTTCTGAAGAACATTTTCCTCTGTACCACTATCTTGGAAAAACTCTATTTCAACAAAATAGTCCATTCTTTATCCTTCCGTGGGATTAGCTGTTAAATAGAAATATTATGGAGTTTGTGGATGATTAAATATTTAACAGTCCAAGTTATGCAGCAGCAATAGCTGAAGGATCTGAAAACGGGTGGAAACAATGGATGTATAAGGGAAAGAGTCTGAATGAAATAGAACAAGAAGAAATAAATTAAACTTTTTTAATTATCCAAGCACAATAAACGAAAAGAAATTGAGGAAAAAGAACATATTTTAAAGATGCATTAACAACTAATAGAAGTGAAAATTGTGCTTATCTCTTTAGAGGTGTGTGTGCTTTTTACAGTATCAAATAGACTTAAAATTATAGCTGAAATTGGGTAGATAAAATATTACATGGTGAAGACTTCCTTCAAGGTAAAAGAATCAAATTATGGTAGAAGGTTTAAAACTAATAGGCTGTTTTTTAGGCTGTTGTGAAATGAAATAGAAAAGGGACAATGGAGGGGTAATTTGGCTTACCAAAAGGAGTTACAACTGGAAGAAGAAGTGCTGGAACAATTAAACGCATTGGGTTATGAACGTGTTGCGATACATAATGTGCAACAGCTAAAGGCAAATTTTCGGTCCATTTTAAATGAACGGCACCGGGATAAATTGGGAGGAAAACCTCTCACCGATCGGGAGTTCAATCGTATCCTCACGGATATCGAAGGAAAAAACGTCTTTGATAGCGCCATGATGCTGCGGGATAAGTATGTGTTAGAACGAGATGACGAATCAACGGTATATCTGGAGTTTTTCAATACACAAAAATGGTGTCAAAACAAATTTCAGGTTACAAATCAGGTAAGTGTCCATGATACTTATAAAAGTCGTTATGATGTTACCATTTTGATGAACGGCCTCCCCCTCATCCAAATGGAGCTGAAACGCAGTGGCGTGGCCATATCGGAAGCATTTAATCAGATAGAACGTTACCGAAAGCAAAACTATACAGGCTTATTCCGCTTTATTCAGCTCTTTGTTGTTAGTAATAAAATGGAGACCCGTTATTATGCTAACAGTGACCAGACGATTTACAAAGGGAACATGTTTTACTGGAGTGACGAGAAAAATGAACGCATCAATGTTCTGAGAGATTTTATTGAAAGCTTCCTTAATCCCTGTCATGCTGCTAAAATGATCAGTCGTTATATGGTGTTAAATGAAACGGATCGCCAACTGATTGTTTTGCGCCCTTATCAGGTTTATGCTGTTGAGGCCTTATTACAGCGAGCATTAGAGACCAATAATAACGGCTATATCTGGCATACCACCGGAAGCGGCAAAACTCTTACGTCATTCAAAGCAAGTCAAGTATTGGCACAGGAAGAAGATATTCAGAAAGTAATCTTTCTAGTGGACCGGAAAGACTTGGATCATCAAACTTTAGCTGAATTTAATAAATTTGAAGAAGATGCCGTGGATTTTACGAATAATACCAAAAAACTACTAAAACAATTAGGGGACCCTACACGGCCTTTAATTGTGACCACGATTCAAAAAATGGATAATGCGATTAAATCGGGGCATCCGGTTATGGATCGGTATCAGGAAGATAAAGTGATTTTCATTATTGACGAGTGCCACCGGTCACAATTCGGGGATATGCATCGTGCAATCCGGGAGCATTTCCGTAATGCGCAGTACTTTGGCTTTACGGGAACACCACGATTTGAGGAAAATGCTAGTCAGGACGGACGGGCGACAGCCGATATTTTTGATAAATGCCTGCATTATTATTTGATTAAAGACGCTATACGGGACGGTAATGTGCTTGGTTTCTCTGTGGAATATATTAATACATTTGATCGGACCGATAAGGTTGTTGAAGAGGAATATATTCAACGTATAAATACGGACGAAATTTGGATGGCTGATGAACGGATTCGGAATGTAACCGATCATATCTTGGAGAATCATCATAAAAAAACACGCGACAAGACGTACACGTCCATCTTGACTGTGCAGAGCATTCCCATGGCTGTGAAATATTATCAGGCCTTTAGAGAAGCCCAAGAAGCCGGAAAACACGATTTAAATGTTGCGACGATCTTCACCTATACACCGAATGAGGATACAGAGGAACAAGACGATTCGGTGCATTCCCGAGAAGTCCTGGACCAGGCGATAACGGATTATAATCAGATGTTCCAAACCAATTTTTCCTCCGAGTTTTTTAGCAGTTATTTTGCGGATGTTTCCAAACGAATGAAGCAAGCTATTCCGGGAAATAAGATTGATATTTTAATTGTCGTCAATATGTTTTTAACCGGTTTTGACAGCAAAAAACTCAATACGTTGTACGTCGATAAAAACTTAAAACATCATGATTTGATCCAAGCGTATTCCCGTACTAATCGTGTGGAAAAAGCGACGAAGCCTTACGGCAATATTGTCTGTTACCGGGATTTAAAAGCCAGAACGGATGAAGCGATTGAGATCTTTTCTCAAACCGATAACACCGATACCGTGCTGAGTGCTTCCTATGAAGAATACCTAAATGCTTTTCAGGATATTTTGCAGCGTGTTTTTAAGATTGCCCCTACACCGGTGGATGTCGATCAGCTGGAAGAGGAAGAAGATCAGCGCAAATTCGTGTTAGCTTACCGTGATTTAGCCAACACCATGGTTAAACTTAAAACATTCGATAAATTTACTTTTGATGAAAATGTATTAGGTATCGGTGAACAAACCTTTGAAGACTATAAAAGCAAGTATCTAACCCTTTACGATAGTGTTATTCAACGTGGAAAAGAGGGCGAAGAAGGGGCATCCGTGATGGATGATATCGATTTTCACATCGAAGTTCTGCGCAACGATGTGATTAATGTGCAATACATCATGGATTTGCTTCGAGATCTCAATCTGCAAGACGCGAAAGAACGAGACAAAGGACGCCGGCAGATTCATCAATTATTGGATAAAGCTGATGATGACCATCTGCGTCTCAAAGCCGATTTAATCCGGGAATTTCTTGATGAGGTCGTTCCCAATTTGGAAACAGATCAAGACGTTGACGAAGCGTTCTATGATTTTGAAGATCAACGAAAAGAAGCCGAAATTAACCAGTTTGCTGAAACACAAGATTATCCAGCAGATTTACTCCGTAAGCTCATTCATGAATATGAATTTAGCGGCCATATCAACCGTAATATGATTGATAAAGGCCTGACAGGTAGTCTTCTTATGCGCAATAAGAAAGTGACGCAGATCAAACAGTTTATTCAAACTACTGTAGAAAAATATAGTGTACCGGAGTCCGTTTAATTTTGTAGTTTTGATTTACTACAATATAGTTGTGTGTTATATTTTTGTAGTATAAAAAAACTACAAGGAGGTCATGTTGGTGGCAGCATTATTTGCCTATCATAACGGAACCCTTCTCCAGCGTTTAACAGAATCTGAGCACGGTTTACCGTCCATGGTCTATGATCGGCAAATGTTGGATAAGGACGCTGGAGAATACATCCGGCATTCGGAGTCTCCAAAAATGGTCATGCTCGATGAGGCGTCAGATGCGAAGCGTATTTACGAAGGGGATATCGTCATGCAGCTAATGACCGAGAAATGTGCAATTGTTTCCCCCGAGCATGCCGGAGCCATTCTCCCCTATAATTTTATGCATATTGAGGTCGATACCGACCGTATCAATCCTTTTTATTTTGTGTATTGGTGGGACTGGTCGCCGGAAGCTCTTGCACAGCGTCACCAGATGAAACAGGGGAGCAGTTCAGTACAGAAAATAACGGCTCGACAATTGCAGGATTTGCATATCACGCTGCCCCCTCTTGATAAGCAACAACGTATGGGAAAGGTCAACCAAAACCGAAAACGAATCCAATATCTTCGACAAAAACGCGAAGCATTAATGGACCAGTATTTAGCGCAACAATTTTTTAGGAGGAACATGTATGACGACAACAGAAAAACAACGCCAGCAACAGGCTGATCTACAAAAAAAACTATGGGATATTGCCAATGACTTGCGCGGCAATATGGACGCTAGTGAATTTCGCAATTATATTCTAGGGTTAATCTTTTATCGTTTTCTTTCGGAAAACACCGAGCAGCAGGTAGAACAGCTTTTAGCAGAAGACAATATCACGTATGAAGAAGCCTGGCAGGACGACGAATACCAGGACGTCCTCAAGCAAGAGTTGATCGCCCGTATAGGTTATGTCATTGAACCGCAGGATTTATTCAGTTATTTAGTGAAAAAGATTGAAAACCAGACGTTTGAAATCGAAGATCTCCACCGAGCCATTAATCATATTGAAGCTTCAACTCGTGGAGAAGATAGTGAAGATGAATTTGATCGTTTGTTTGAAGATATGGACCTGAACTCGTCCCGTTTAGGAAATACTAATGCGGAGCGGACAAAACTCATTTCCAAAGTAATGGTAAACTTAGAAGCTCTACCATTTATTCAAGGTGATATGGAGATTGATATGTTAGGGGATGCCTATGAGTACCTCATCGGACAATTTGCGGCTACTGCCGGTAAAAAGGCAGGAGAGTTTTACACCCCACAGCAGGTCTCAAAAATTCTAGCCAAAATCGTAACCACTGGCAAAAAAGATTTGAAGAACGTGTATGACCCAACGTGCGGTTCCGGATCCTTACTATTACGCGTAGGCCGGGAAGCCAATGTGCGGCATTATTACGGCCAAGAATATAACAATACCACCTTTAACCTGGCTCGTATGAACATGTTGCTGCATGATGTGAATTATCATAATTTCTCTCTTGCGAACGGCGATACGTTAGAGCATCCGGCTGTAGTTGATGGACAGTTTGAAGCTGTCGTGGCGAATCCACCTTACAGTGCGAAATGGAGTGCCGATCCGTCCTTTTTGGATGATGAACGCTTTAGCAATTACGGGAAACTAGCGCCGAAGTCGAAAGCTGATTTCGCCTTTGTGCAGCACATGATCTATCATTTGGATGATAACGGAAAGATGGCCGTGATCCTTCCACATGGCGTGTTATTCCGTGGGGCTGCCGAAGAGACCATCCGGAAATATCTGATCGAAGAAAAGAACTATCTGGATGCAGTGATCGGACTTCCGTCGAATCTGTTTTTCGGAACGGGCATTCCGACTTGTATTCTCGTACTTAAGAAATGCCGCGAACAAGATGAAAATGTTCTATTTATTGATGCATCGCAGTCCTATGAAAAAGGCAAAAACCAAAACAATTTATCAGATGAAGATGTCAACAAAGTCGTGGAGACATTTCGAAATAGGGAAACACTCGATAAATTTAGTTATGTGGCAACTTTGGATGAAATCCGGGAAAATGATTATAACCTTAACATCCCTCGTTATGTCGATACATTTGAAGAAGAAGAACCGGTCGATCTGGATCAAGTTCAGCAAGATATTCAGGAAATTGATCAGGAAATTGCCGGATTGGAAAATGAAATTAATGGCTACTTAAAAGAACTTGGAGTGTTGTAAGATGGCAGATATATCAATAAAACAAAAGAATGTACCTGAGTTGAGGTTCTCTGAGTTTGAGGAGGGATGGAGGCCAAAAGTACTTGGGAATATAACAAAAATTAAAATGGGACACAGTCCAAAAAGTTCTAATTATACAGATGATAGTGAAAATATGATCTTAGTTCAAGGTAACGCAGATTTAAAAGGCGGCACAGTACTTCCCAGAATATATACTAAAGAGGTGACCCAAATTGCTGATAAAGGAGATATATTACTTACAGTAAGAGCCCCTGTCGGAGAAATCGGAATAACACAAATGGAAGTATGTATTGGTCGTGGAGTTAGTTCTATAAAAGGAAATAAATTTATATATTATTTCTTAGAAAAATTTCATTTACAAAATAAATGGGAAAAATTTGCTCAAGGCAGTACTTTTAAGGCGATATCAGGAAAAGATATTAGAGGGCTAAAGTTAAAAATTCCATCTAATGATGAACAACAAAAAATAGGCGATTTCTTCAGCAAACTCGATCAACAGATCGAACTAGAAGAGAAGAAATTAGATTTATTGGAAGAGCAAAAAAAGGGGTATATGCAAAATATATTCTCGCAAGAACTACGGTTTAAAGATGAAGATGGGAACAATTATCCGGAGTGGGAAAAGAAAAAGTTAGGTGATATTTCTGATTTTCAAAATGGGAAGGCCCATGAGAAATTTGTTGATAAGCATGCAAACTATGTACTTATAAACTCAAAATTTATTTCCAGCGAAGGCACGACGAAAAAATTGGTTAATCAGAGATTAACTCCTCTTTATAAAGAGGATATAACGATAGTCATGAGCGACGTACCTAATGGTAAGGCACTTGCTAAATGTTTTCTGGTTGATGAAGATGAAAGGTATACCCTGAATCAACGGATAGGTAGAATATTTAATATAAATGGAAGCCCCAGATTTTTATTTTCGAATTTGAATCGTAATATTCAATTACTAAAATATGATAATGGTGTTGGACAAACGAACCTAAAAAAGTCGGAAATATTGGCGATTAATATAAATTATCCAGATAAAAAAGAACAACAAAAAATCGGATCTTTCTTTCAAAAGTTAGACAAACGTATTGAATTACAATCCCAAAAAATCGAAGCCTTAAAAACACAAAAACAGGGATTTCTCCGGAAAATGTTTGTATAACTTTCGATAACGTCTATATATGTCAATAAGTTAGATGAATGAAATATAATATTAATAAAGGGAGACTACTGGAATGGATGTATCAACGAAGGAATGGTTAGTCAATAGACCTAAATGGATACAACTTGCAGCAAAACAGTTGCTAGAATCAGGTGAGCCAAGTGATAATATGATTTTAGAATTAACAAGGTTATGCAAGCAGGAAGTAAACAATGAATTCCCAAATATAGATATCGACATACCTGAAAGTGTTTTCAGCTCACATAACTCTGAAAATATACGTTTGTGCTCAATTAGTGAGACTTCCGGAATTAATAAACTAGCACCAAAGACTCCTCTCGAATTTGGAGAAGGTGACATCGTTGTTGTATATGGACATAATGGGTCAGGAAAATCTGGTTATGTAAGACTGTTAAAACATGTCTGTGGAGCTCGGAATAAAATTTTAGGCGAATTACATAATAATGTTTTTACTCAAGAAAAAACGGATCAAGAAGCTAAAATTACATTTTTAAAGAATAATGTGCCAAAAACTTATGAATGGACTGGTCAAGGTGTTTGTGATGAGCTTAATTCTGTAAATATCTTTGATGATACGTTTGGACAAGTATTTATTGGAGGAGAAGATGAAGTTAGTTATGAACCCCCAATACTATCTTTTTTTAGTTCGCTTATTGAGATTTGCAAAAAGGTTGAAATCAAACTGAATGAAGAAGAGGGTGCATTAAAATCAAAAATACCCAAAATCCCAAATGAATTAATGGGGTCTGAAGGAGCAAAATGGATAGGAGATATCAGTGCAGGAACTACCTCCGAAGAGATTGAAAAATATTGTGCGTTTACCAAAGAAAACGAAGAGAAATTGCAAGAAATCCAGAAAAGACTTTTAGAACCATCCCCAGAAGACAAAGTTAAACAATTAAAAAACCAAAATAAAAATGTAGACAACCTTATTCGAGAAGTTCAAAAACACCTTGATGAGTTGTCCTATGAAAACTGTAAAAGAATTATTGCAGCTAAGAAAAAAGAAGTTTCAAAAAGATCAGCCGCTGAAACAGCTGCAAGTAAGGCATTTAGTGATTCCGAACTTGAAGGCATTGGCTCCGATGTATGGAAGGAAATGTGGAATGCTGCCCGAAAATATTCGAATGAGTATGCTTGGAAGGATAAAAACTTTCCAGTTATTGAAGACAATTCAGTTTGTGTATTGTGTCACCAGCCCTTATCTGTAGAAGCAAAAAAAAGGTTTATGTCCTTTGAAGAATATATAAAAGGTGAGACCCAAAGTCAGGCAGAAAAAGCAGAAAATGAAAAGAAACTACATATAGATGCCTTATCGGAAATACCGGATTCAGATACTTTAAAAGCTAAAGCTAATGCTTCTGGAATAGAAAAACAAGAAGTCATAGATGCGATGATCGAAACATTCACAATGCTTCGAAAAATAAAAGGACAATTACAATCATCTGACATAAACGAGGATATAATTGCTATATCTCAAAATCCTGATTGGTTAGAAAGAATGCGTGATATTTCAAAGGAATATCAATCATTAGCCAATAAATATACAGAAGACTACAAGCAAGATAATCGTGAAGAATTAAAGCAGATATTACAAAATCTTAAAGCAAAAAAATGGCTGAGTAATTATAAACAAGAGATTTTTGAAGAAGTCAATAGACTTCAAGCTCTCCAGAAAATTAAAGAGGCCAAACGAACAACTTCGTCTACAGCCCTCTCGAAGAAAAAAGGAGAGCTGGCAGAAACGTTCATTACGGATGCTTTTATTCAGCGATTTAATAACGAACTTAGTGCACTGGGAGCCTCTCATCTCAAAGTAAGGATAGTGAAATCAAAAGTTTCAAAAGGAAGTGTGCTCCATACGATTAAGCTAGATGGGGTAACTCAAAAAAATATCAATGAAATTCTTAGCGAAGGGGAAAAAAGGATTGTTTCCATTGCTGCCTTTATCGCAGATGTTACAGGAAGCAATAATTCAGGTCCTTTTGTAATTGATGATCCTATTTCTTCACTTGATCAAAATTATGAGGAGGCGGTGGTTCAAAGACTTTGTAATCTTTCCTCGAACGAACAGGTAATTATTTTCACGCATCGTCTCTCTTTTCTGGGTCTAGTTCAAGATTTTGCAAAAAAGAAAAATGTTAAGCCCGAGACTGTTGCCATACGAGAAGAGTCGTGGGGTACTGGAGAGCCAGGTGACATACCTATATTTGCAAAGAAACCAGACAGGGTTTTAAACAAACTTATCGGTGAGATCCTTTCAAAAGCAAAAAAAATTTACAATGAACATGGGAGAGAAAGTTACGAACCCTACGGGAAGTCTCTATGCAGCGAATTTAGAATTCTTATTGAACGAATGATTGAGCATGAACTCATGTCAAACGTTGTCCAACGATATAAGCGAGACATCAACACTCAGGGCAAGATAGATGAACTGGCGAAAATATCTGAAGCAGACTGTAATTATTTTGATCAACTAATGACCAAATACTCAAGGTATGAGCATTCTCAACCACTTGAAGCTCCTGTTTCAATTCCTGATCCGTACGAGCTAGAAAATGACTTTTGTGGACTTAGAGAGTGGCATACAGAATTTAAAAATCGACAACTTTCAGTAAAGACACAATAAAGCATTTATACAAGTTTGGACTATATATAGATCAGAGAGAATGTGATGTATCTTTCACTGGAGGAGAAATAAAATCGACATTTAAAGAATTAAATGTGTTCAAACACTTGCGTAACACAGGGATTAAGAAGTCTTTTGGTTTTTCCTGTGCTTCCATTTTTTAGCTAATTTTTTGCTTAATCTTTGAAAACAAAACTGGTTTCGGACATTTGAAAGCAAAAAAGCCACGGATCTTCCGGCCAAGGATACCGTTTATCGGTTTCTGAACCAATCGACGTTTAACTGGCGACGGTTTCTGCTTTCATTGGCCGCTTATACGATTGGTAAAGTGTCAAAGCTGATGCGTCAAGATCGTCCGAAAGTGTTCATTTTAGATGATTCATCTTATGATCGAAACCGAAGCAAAAACGTAGAGCTTTTGGCTCGCTGCTTCGATCATGCAGAAAATACGTTTCTACAAAGGCCTCCGCATGTTGACATTGCTGGTCTGACGGTGCAACGTTTCTGCCTGTAGACTTTTCATTATTAAGCTCGAAAAAGAGTCAGGTCAACGGTATGTCTGAAACGGTTGATAAGCGCAGTTCCGGCTACAAGCGTCGAAAGGAAGCGTTACAAACGGCACCGGAACAGATTCCCGGTATGATGGAACGGGCGATGAACGCCGGCATTGATGTCTCCTATGTGCTGATGGATACATGGTTTACACAGCAGCCTCTCATCAAAGACCTGACTGAACAGGGACTTGACGTTATTGGCATGGTCAAAAAGCTGAAGCAACGTTATCTTGTGAATGGTAAGCGCGTGAGCTTGGATGAGCTGTATCGCCTGGCTAAGCCCACTGATGGAAAAAAGGGCATTTTGCGTTCCATCCATACAACACAGGCTAATGGTGTGCCTGTCAAAGTCGTTTTCGTCCGCAACCGAAATAAGAAAAGTGACTGGCTGGCGATCTTAAGCACAGACTGTACATTGCGATCAGGAAATCAACCGAATTCACGGCATGCGCTGGGATATTGAAGTGTTTTTCAAAACAACAAAATCCCTTTTAAAACTTCAAAAAGAGTTCCAGAGCCGTTCCTATGACGCGCTCATCAGCCACACGACCATTGTGTTCGCAAGGTATATTGTCCTGTCATGGCAGAACCGCTGCAGTACAGATGACCGAACACTAGGTGGCATGTTTTATGAATTATGCGACGAAGCAAGTGACCTCGATTGGGCTGTCGCGCTGCAGCAGTTAATCGAGCTTCTTGAAGATACCCTGAAAAAGAGTAATAAGAAAATACAACAACTCATCAAAAGTCAACTACAGCAATGGATTGCGAGTCTGCCCAATTATACCAAGGCATATCTGCCTATTTCAGTATGCGAAAGTTGAGTAACTTATATAAAGGTCTTAATGATTTAAGGTTAAAAAATGAGGGGGTTTATGTCTGAATTTCTACTCTATATGAAGGGTGAAAATACCACATATCAAGTCTTTTAGAGCCTAAAGGAGATCATTTACGTGAACAGGGTAAATCGAAAGAAGAATTTTTGAAATCATTATCTTCACGTTCAGACGTTACTCTGGTTCACCTGAATTAAAGCAGGAATTTAGAGAAAATTTTATTGATAAACTTTTTTAATAACGATTTGGCCTGTAAATACAGTGGGCTTATTGGTCTTTGATTATTGTATCCAATGGATAAATTAGCAAAGAAACACCGTAAGCTCCATGTATGCTTCTTATTGAAGTTAATAAAATAAATAGACCTAGCTCTATTATCACTACAATTTTAAATGTTTATTTAAATGGAGGTTACATATGAAGTTTTTTATTAGCCACTCCTCAAAAGATTTTAAATATGGTGATGCAATAGTCCAATTGTTGAAGGATATTGGTGTGCCTCAACAAAACATTATATTTACTAGTAAATCAGGACATGGAATCCCAAAAGGTGAAGACATATTTAAATGGCTGAAAAATGAAATAAAGGAAAAACCTTTTGTTATCTATCTACTTTCAGAAAGATATTACTCGAGCATAACTTGTTTAAACGAGATGGGAGCTGCATGGGTTATTGAGAATGAGCATATTTCGTTATTTACACCAGGGTTCAATCCTAGTAACCCTGAATTTTGGGAAGGAGCAGTAGAACCAAGAGAATTGGGTGCTTTTATCGATGATAGACAAAATATAATTGAATTTGCGGACATAATTGTCAGTACACTTGGCAATAAGGTGAACCCTGTTATCTTCGATGAAGCAATCACAAAATACATGGAGACAATAGAAAACATTAAGCAAGAAATTGATGATTCAGAAATAATAGACTATGTTAAACTGGATAACGAGTCGACAACTACCAATGATTTTATCCCCCATTCTAATGAAAAAGATGAAACATTGGATAGTAATACGAACAACGATATTCAATTTAAAAAGTTTAAGGAAGTCATTGAAATAGAAAACTTACTGATGAGGAGTTCTTATTAATAAAATACATGATAGATATGGGACAAGAAACTTTGGGCTATAGGTGGAAGGCAGAAGGAGAAATTCAGAATATAAAGCAATGGGAAGAGGTTAATGATTTAGATGACCAACTGTCTCGCAATTACAGTAAAGCCCTAAATAAGTTGATAATAAGGAATTTCCTCGAAGTGTATGATACAACATCTTATGGCAATCCAAGAGAGTATATTTTAGTTAAAGTTATTTCTAATCATTTATTGGATCTACCGGTAGATATGGTAAGCGTATTAGACGAAATGATGGAAAAGTATAAAGGGTTTGTTAATAGTGATACATTACCGTTTTAAATGGGTAAATTAATTTCTTTTTAAAAATTCTAGAAAAATAGGTTGTCACTCTTACGATGGTCCGCACTATGGAAAATTTAGGCACGTATTTATATCAACCAATTAGTATTTGAAGATAAGATATATAATGAGTTTGAAAAATAGCAATATAAATCATCCAAGAAGCAAAGATTTACCAATTAGGATGAAAACAGTTTTTCAAGGGATGATTACGGCCAGGGTTTTTTTACCACCTTTGCCATCTTTTGTACCAGTGTTTGACAAACAATTTACCAAGTGCCAACCTACTTTACCACATAAAAAAAGGGTCGCTCTGATTTGCCTGAAGTAGTGCTAATTCGGTAATCCGTTACCATTGACTTAACTTTTGTCCGTGTTGCGGATCTATCGCAGGTGTGGCAGAAATAATGCCTTAGAGGCACACCTGCTCAAATATGATAACACGGACAAGCCGATTCTAAGCATTCGCTGGCGGGGCCCCGACCCCTTCCAGCGTCTGCAAAGAATCAGGCGTTACAGTCAATGGTAAGCTGCTTCGCAGTGGCTCAGGCTTCATTCCATAAAAGTGTAGTGTACTTTATAAAAACTGGTAAAAAGGTTGTCATTTAGTGGTACATTTCTTGTCATTCGTTGGTAAATAAGATGTCACAGGTGGTACACTTTGTTGGCTGTAATCAAGGGAATAATCTATAAACTCAATTATTTCGAGGTAAATGCTTATGAAATGGTAAACTTGAAGTGAATAAAGGTGGTAGTGGCTATGAAATTCAAGGAATTATTTTTGGTCGTAGAAAGGAAGATACTGGGGAGGAAGTTAATCGATGACATACACTAATAAATTATGGGAGGAAAGAGTATGGGCTCGATCTGACATGAGTTTATATGTTACACATCTGACACGTGGGAGAAAAGAGGAGGATAAAAGCCCTTTAGATGTTTTGTTTGAGATTTTAAAAGACAAAAAAATTAAAGGTAGTACAAATAGTGGCTATGTAAGTGGTAGTGACCCTGCTGTCTGCTTTCAGGATGCACCTTTGAGTGGTATTGCTCAAAATATCAGACATGAAGTTATTAACCATGAAAAATTGGGAGGCAAGGAACGATACACAGCTATTGGGTTGATGTTCAACAAACCTTTGGTTTTTGCGAAAGGTGGCAGGCCTGTTATATATGAAACTAAGGAATTTGCAAAAATCTTACCATCTGATGAAAGGTGGAGAATGGTGACACTTGATTTCTCCAGCAAAGATAACATTGTGGACTGGACACATGAAAGAGAGTGGAGAGTAAAAGGGGATTTTAAATTTAATTATAAAAACGCTTTAGTCATTCTCCCAAACGTTGATACCTATAGAGAATTTATAGAACGAGCCAAGGGTGATGTACTTAAACAGATTCAAGGTATAGTTAATTTAAACGCAGTTATTAGTTAAACTGAAGGATAACGATTGCTTATCAATGATTGCCCGGAATGAGTAATATTGCCACAATCAAGCGCGACTGTAGAATAACAATTAATTCTTAAAACTATTTTTGGCTTATTAATGAACAATCAATAAAAGTCAACATATTGCATTATGGTTACTCAAATTTGGTCACTAAAAATTTATAAACACATAAATCTGTGCAGTATTAAAAAATTCCATAAACGCTAAAAATATTGATTAGAAGGTGTTTTATAGTTGTTAAGAAAAACTGAAATGGTTAGGTATGAAAGGGGCGGCATGATGTAAATCATCGCCCGTAAGCCTTGATTTGATAGTGTTTATAAGAGGTTTAAAGCCTTTGTAACATTAAAAATGTCACAAGAAAGTAACATTTAATTGAATTTTATTTTGGAAAGGGCGTTTTCGTATAAGTTGCTAACTTTTGCGGAAGCGTCCTTTTTCATCTTTTTGGTTACATGTGTATAGATTTTTAAAGTCGTTTGTGGGTCATCGTGTCCTACCCTTTCCATAACCGTCGCAAGGTTCACGCCAGCTTCAGCCATCATGCTTATGTGGGTGTGTCTGAAGATATGGGGCGTCGCCTTTTTTTCAATGTTGGTATATTCCATCAGCCTAGCCATCCTCATCACAATATTTTTTTGTATATAAGGATAACCATTCGCTCGGCAAAAAACGAAATTACCGTCATGTTCCACTTCATAACGATATTTCATTTTGATCTTTTTCTGACGTTTGTAATGTGATTTAATAAGCTGCATAATTTCAGAATCCACTTCAATCGACCGTATTGACCCATTCGTTTTTGGCGGTGTTAATTCAAATTTGCGCATGTTGTTATCTTCGTTATAGAGTGTTTTTGTAATTCGAACAGTGTTAGTGCTAAAGTTAATGTCAGACCATTTTAATGCACATAACTCTCCGGAGCGCATGCCTGAAAAGGCTAACAGATAGAAACGCTCGATATCTAATTCCTGGCCATTGTCTAAAGTGGCATTTAAAAACTCGTTCAATTCTTCGTTCGTTAAATATTTTTGTTCAATAGGTGCTATCTCAATTTCTTCAACTGTTTTTCGTTTTTTAGGTATAATAACATCGCGATTTGGACTTTCTTTAATAAGCCTATCCTTTATTGCATGCTGAAAAATCATGCCAGCTGATGTGTTCACTCCTTGGACTGTAGTCCGGGCATAATTTGGCGAAATGTCATTAATGAATTTTTGATACATGGAATACGTAATCTTTCCAATTGGGCTTTTTGCCATGTAACGGTTTAGTATAGCGACTTCTTTTTCCCGGATCCGTACTGTGCTCCTTTTAACGCCTGTTTGTTTGTATACTTCCAACCAAGCAGCTGCAACTTGATCAAATGTAACGCGTTTTCCTGAATTCTCGTCAATTTTATCTTCTTGAGTTGACCGGACAGCTTTTTTCACACGTTCTTTGGCTTCTCGTTGTGTCTTTGCACGTCGTTTTATTTGTTTGCGCTTTCCTGTTGCAGGATCAGGTTCTCCATCGGCAATACATTCCTATTTAACTTGTCCAGATTTAGTTTTAAATTTTTGACAGTACATGATTCATGCCCTCCTTATATAGTTTGTTTTGATACATTTCTAATCGTCTAACAGCGAAATCATATTCAACGTTAAATAAATTCATAATGGTGTCTATCGAGATATAGTCTGTTTTATGTAGCATAAAAGTTGGTACGCAGAAATGGTAAGCAAAATGATTGGCTTGCCATTCCTGCATGTCTAAAAACAAACGATGCAAAGTTAGATGATTTCCACAATGCCTCAAATAATGACAAACTTCGTGACCAAATAACTGCCATTCTCGCTGCTTTGTCGATTTTTGTATTACTAAATCATTTCCGAAACGGAGACTGAATTTGCCGTAATAAATATTTAAATTGAGCCTCGTGGCAATATTATCAATTGTTAATTGTTCTGGTCTATTGATACGGAGAAACTTGTACAAATTCTGTATATAGTCTTCAAGATGAGTATTAATACAACAACCCTCCATAGGAACGTATGTTCTAATTAAGTATAAAAATAAAGGTATACAATTATATGTACACCGTGTGATTTCCGATTTTCCTAAATTCGCTTATCTTCAGTTACTATAGTCTCCGTATTTGGCTGTAGAATTACTTTTTTCCTTTTTTCCTTTTAAAATGGAGATATTCAATTGTATCAAGCACTTCTCTTCTTTCCTCATCAGACATGTTTTTCCAATTGTTAAACATTAAGTCAGTTTGTGGATCATTTAATAATTCTTTTAGTTCCTCATCAACCCCCTTGATAGGATCGTCTGTTCTTCCATGAAGATAGTCTGTATCAATATCGAATAAATCAGCAATTTGATTAATGATGTCCAGAGGTGGTGTTTTAGTACCACGTTCATAAGCTGTATAGGTGACTCTAGCCACCCCTATTTTCTCAGCAACATATTGTTGGGTCCATTTTTTGTCAGTTTTCTTTAGTTCTTCTCTATAATTTTTCAGACGTTCAGAGAGGAGACTCATATATTATCACTACTTTCCACCTACTACCTACATTATAAAGGTTTCTTTCAGTAACTTCACCCTTTTGTTCCTATAAGTATAAATTAATTTTAATTTATTGTTGACAAGTTCCTTTTAGTAACATATTATTATTAGTATAAAGTTTCTTTAAGGAACATAAAGGAGGTGCGAAATGAGGTTATGGCTCAAAGAAATTCGAGGTGAAAGGGGATATACCCAAAATGAAGTTTCTTGTCTATCTAAGATTTCAAGAAGTCATTATACTCGTATAGAACAAGGAACAAAAAAGCCCTCTGTTAATACAGCAAAAAATATTGCAAATTCATTGAGGTTTAACTGGGTGAATTTTTTTAGTAGTGATTGTCCCAAAAAGGAACAAAATAATTTGAATTAAAAACTTACATTGCAAGGATGGTGATGGGAATGTCAAACACAACATTCAGTTCGGAAGAAATACAAACATTCGCAAGCGAAATCAAAAAACAATTGGTGCCGATCCTCGTTGAAGAATTAAAGGAATCAGAATTGCCACCATTGCTGACAAGAAAACAATTCATGGATATTACAGGGGTTGGTCCTACTAAGTGTAACGAGTTATTCAATCGTGGAGATTTTCCAGTCACGAGGGAGTTAGGTCATCCTAAAGTGCCTACAAAGATGTTTTTCGATTGGTTATACGCATCGGCACAGAATGCACAAGAAATGCGTATGAAGTATCCATACAGCGCCATTTAAAACGTATTAAGTAGAGAAACATATCTCAAACAGCTAAGGGGAGATAGTAATGCAAGATCTGAAATGGATTAAATTAGATATATCTATGTTTGAGGATGAAAAAATAAAACTGATAGAACAAATGCCAGAGGCTGATACCATTCTAATTGTTTGGGTGAAATTACTGGCACAAGCAGGAAAAACCAATGCTAATGGATACATCTACCTAAATGAAAATATTCCATACACGGAAGAGATGCTTGCTACGATATTCGGTAGACCAGTAAATACTGTACGGCTTGCATTAAATGCTTTACGAGAATTTGGAATGATTCACATAGACGAAGATTCCTTTATACACATTACAAATTGGAAAAAACACCAGAATGTTGAAGGGATGGAAAGGGTAAGGCAGCAGAATAAATTAAGAAAACAAAAGCAAAGAGAACGTGAGAAAGCTAAACAAATTGAGCAAAAACCTAAAAACGTGACGTCACGTGACAATCACGCACCAGAAGAAGAAGTAGAAGAAGAGAAAGAAAAAGAGAAAGAAGAAGAGAATATATCTACTACTACTAATAATGCAATCAAGTTTTATGAAAAAAACTTTGGGGCCGCCAGTCCTTATGAACAAGAATCTATTCTTGAGTGGACTAACGATTTAGGTGGAGATTTAGTTATTGAAGCCATGAAACGAGCTATTAAACGTAATAAAAAGTCATGGGGATACACCGAGAGAATACTTAAGTCATGGCAAAAAAACAATATTATCACTGTTGAGCAAGCAAATGTTGAAGAACAGGCATATCGGAATCAATTTCAGAACCGGAAGCGAAAGTCGAGTGAGCAGGCAGGTTCAACGAATGATGGTTATGATTATGGATTTTAGGAGGAATTCCTGATGGAAAGTATTAAACAGCATATAACAAGTCCAGAACAAAAACGACTTAAAACGTTTGTGTGTGAGGGTTGCCATCAGCACGTATCACAAACAGAATTGATCATCCCTTCTGGACCACGTGAAGGGGAGCGAGTCATAGCAAATTACGGATGCAGATGTGAAGATATCAAGCTGGCAAAAGCAGCTGAACAAAAATACAGTCAGCTCAAACATCGTAAGCTGATGGACAGTTTTAATTATTATTCATTGATAAATGACTCGCTGAAAGAAGCAACATTAGATAACTTTGATTCCCTCGACAGCAACATAAAGAGGGCTAAAGAAAAGGCATTGGCGTATATCCATTCATTTGATCGAAAACAGAATCTCTTATTGACAGGCGATTATGGAACCGGAAAAAGCCATCTTTCGGTTTCGATAACGAAAGAGTTGATGGAAAGAGACTACGAATGCTTGTTTCTCTCCCTTCCAAAACTGCTAACGAAGATCAAGCGAACCTATAATACAAAAGGCGTCACAGAAGATGACCTGCTAAATGTTATTCAACGTGTGGACTTATTAGTGCTGGACGATATTGGGGCGGAACAACAAACAGAATGGTCTACGTCTAAACTTTTCGAAATACTGGATGATCGCTCAGGTAAAGCAACCGTTTATACGACCAATTTAAGTAGTGATGAACTCAAAGAACGGGTGAATGAACGGAACTTCTCAAGAATGATGGACAATACAAACGTTATCGTTATGAACGGTTCAGATTATAGAAGGAGGGGTTTTTAAGATGTGGCAAGGTATGAAAAGTGTGATGGTGTTTGACCCGAAGGATAGTCAAGTGGACACCGACAGGAAATGGCGGGAATGGATGCAACATAAAAGCTCCGTTGGTGACAAATATGTACCAACGGCAGCTGAAACAAGAAAATATCTTAATGAACTGGAAAACAGAAAGCAACGATACGCCTAAATATCAAACTTTCTGATGTCCAAGAAGATATCTTCAATTATACCATGATTAGCTGAT
This sequence comes from Lentibacillus cibarius, assembly GCF_005887555.1. Lineage (NCBI taxonomy): Bacteria > Bacillati > Bacillota > Bacilli > Caryophanales > Bacillaceae > Lentibacillus > Lentibacillus cibarius. The sequence goes on from NZ_VCIA01000001.1 coordinate 2,398,381, forward strand.
ATGTGAAATTAAACTTAATCAGGAGGATTTAGATGCAAGTGATCAATAAAAGTGATGACAAGACATTGGTGGTTCATGCAGGCTATTCGGAAGCACACCTTATGCGAGAAGCGTTATCTTTATACAGGCTGCGGATGGAAGCATTGAATGGAAAAAATAGTGAAGAAGAAAAAGTTATAGGTGAGTTGCTGCATGATCTCATGAATCCGGATCCAGAAAAGACAATTACTGAATGATAAGGGGGTATCAAAATGAACATCAATCAGTCTATTCGCGAAGCTAGAAGTAACTTGAAGTATATGAAAGCAGTGAGGAGAAGGTTGTTTTGGCTAAACATCACGAATCCGAGAGCCGGATTTTACGAGCGATTGTGTTTAGCAAATGGTTATTCAAAAAGTAATATCAAAAATTTAGCAAACGAATATGGCGTTACGTCTGAAGAAGTTTGCGAGGAAGAAGTTATGGCATGGCAAAGCTGATTAGAAGGAAAGCTGTTTGAACGTAATATTTAGTGAACGGGGTGAATGTAGAATGACTGACCAACTGCCTGACAAGATCATTCATATGGATCAAATTCGAATCAATCGGGGGATGGAAAAGATATGTAAGTGCCAAAAAAGAAAATACATGCTTGACACACGAAATAGAAGCGTCATGTGTTCAAGCTGTGGGGCAATGATTGATCCCTATGATGCCATGTATGATATGGCGTCACGTTGGGAGCAAATGAATGAACAATTGGAATACATGCTTGAACAACGGAAGCGAATTATTAACTATAAGCCATGGTTAAAGACCATACGTCATTTAGAGCAAAAGTATCGAGGAAAAAAGATGCTGCCCTCCTGTCCACGTTGTGAAGAACCGTTTTATCTGGAAGAATTAACGTCTTGGACTGGGCGGCATTTTGGGGATGCGAGGATACGCAAATGGAAGGAAGAGCATCGTGACTGATCACATGGCTCATCAATTACACGTTTATGAATACCTAGGAAAAATGTCTGATCCATTGTATATGGCCATGAAGAATCGCTATTTATTCCTGAAATAAAGGCAACTGTTCAGGTAAATCAGCATGGCCTGTACGAAATGGTCACTAAATCAAACCATGAATGCTATTCAAATAAAGAAGACTTATATGATTGTGTCAGTGAGATTTTAAGTAATAACTTATAAAGGAGGATATAGTTGTGTCTCAAATTGATCAAGCGTATATAAAACAAGAATGGGATTATTATGATATGAACCTGGCTAAAGCTTTGGAATCTATTCAACAAGATGATTTGGATCATGCCTCAATTTATTTTCAACGGATAACATGGGTCATGCATTCATTGGCTAAGCATCATCCTGCCAATTGACGAAAATCTGGGTTGAAATCAATATCTGAGATGTAAGAAAGGGTGAATCGCTTCATGCAATTCAGCACGGATGTTGAGAACATATTCACGCAAGAGGAAATTGAAGACATTTTAAAGGATGAACAGAATTTCTATATTGAACATGCGGAAAAAAACTGGCTAAACCGGTATTTTAAAGTTAAAGCCATGGCGAACGAAACGAAGGTACCAAGCATCGTTTCATCTATATCCGATATGCCTCATGGATCCAGCAATTTCA